>NZ_FMYF01000036.1 GCF_900092135.1 Raineyella antarctica
CACCCACCATCGACCAGCCCACAATAAATCGCCGTCACAGGCGTACCGACCACCGAAACCGACGCCGCCGCCTTCACCTGAATCGCCAACTCGCCGATAGTAAGGGCCGACGCGGGAACGGCGTGCGGCAAGGCCATGGTCAGTCCGAGGACGAGTGCGGCGAGGATGGCACTCAATCGGCGCCGGATATCGGACATACTTCCCCCTCCGGGTAGCCGACCCATGGACTTCGATGGGCCCTCAGGCTTCCCGCATTTTCCAACGATAAGTCCGGGAACCATGTCCGGCACCGGGTTTGATCAAGAACCTTGTCAAGCATGCTCAAGGGGCCCGCCCGAAGGCGAGCCCCTTGAGCATGAGGTTGTCCGGTCAGCGCCGGGAGTAGACCACTCCGGGCTGGGGAGCGCCGAGCAGGTCGGTGACG
Source organism: Raineyella antarctica (assembly GCF_900092135.1). Classification (GTDB taxonomy): domain Bacteria; phylum Actinomycetota; class Actinomycetes; order Propionibacteriales; family Propionibacteriaceae; genus Raineyella; species Raineyella antarctica. The sequence goes on from NZ_FMYF01000036.1 coordinate 425, forward strand.
GTGACCAGGACGTAGCCCCTGGCCTTCAGGTCGGAGATGATGCCGGGCACCGCATCGACGGTGGTCGGGTGGATGTCGTGCATCAGGACGATGGACCCGGAGGTCGTGTTCGCGACCGCCGCATTGCGGACGTAGGCCGAGTCACGGTACTTCCAGTCCAGCGTGTCGACGCTCCAGGTGATCACCGCCATCCCCTGGTCGCGGGAGATCGAGGTGACGGTGGAGTTGTAGGCGCCGTAGGGCGGTCGCATCAGGCTCGGGCGCTTGCCGACGGTTGACTGGATCACGTTGGAGGTGGAACTGAGCTGGGAAACGATCGAGGAGTAGCTGAGCGTGGTCAGGTCCGGGTGGCTCCAGCTGTGGTTCATCACCTCGTTGCCGTTGCGGAAGGCGCGCTGTTCGGTCGACGGGTAGTTGCCGACGTTCTGTCCGACGACGAAAAAGGTGGACTGGACGTTCTGCGCATCCAGGGTGTCGAGCAACCGACTGGTGTACGGACCGGGTCCGTCATCGAAGGTGAGGGCCACGCACTTCAGCCGGGAACAGTCGATGATCCCGATACCCGAGCGCCACTTGATCGTGCCACCCTGGAAATCCTGCCGACA
>NZ_FMYF01000034.1 GCF_900092135.1 Raineyella antarctica
AGGATTGATTGGAGAGAAAGGAATTGCATTTTTTCAGAACAGGAAGATGAGAATTACTCACCTTCGCTGCTCCGATGGAAAAAATGTGGTTCTTTACCCCCTAAGTCCTCTAAAAATAAGTTGTAATGGCGCACATCAACCAAGAGCAAAGGTATGTAATTACCCTCATGCTACAGCAAGGCAAGCTACAAAAAGAAATAGCCCTGTTTATCAACCGAAGCCCTTCCGTGATATCCCGGGAGATTCGCAGGAACAGGGATGCCAAAACGGGCATTTACGAGAGCAACGTGGCGCAGCGTGCCTACGAGCGGCGGTTGCAGACCAAGCCTAAGTTCTGCAAGCTTACGGGCACCATCCTAACCAACGTAAAGGATCGGCTCAAGGATGACCTCAGCCCGGAGCAAATTGCGGGAGAAGCAAGGTTTCAGGGCATTCCCTGCGCATCGCACGAAGCGATTTACCAGCTCGTTTGGCGGAATAAAAAGCAAGGCGGAGACCTGCATACGCACCTGCGAAACAAGGGGCGTCGTTACCGTAAACGGGGAGCGAGTAAGGATAAGCGGGGCATTATCCCTGGCAGGGTGGACATCTCCCTGCGCCCAGCGGTTGTCGACCAAAAGGAGCGCGTAGGCGATTGGGAGATCGACACGGTCATCGGCAGGAACCACAAGGGGGCCATTGTCACCATGAACGACCGAAGAACGGGGCTGCTTCGGCTGCGGTTGGTGGACTCCAAGGAGGCGGGGGTGGTTACCGCTGCTGCAGTGGAGGCGCTATCCCCGTTGGCACACCAAATGCACACTATTACCGCTGATAATGGAAAGGAGTTTGCAGCACATCAGGTTATTGCCGAAAAGTTGCAAATAAATTTTTACTTTGCACGGCCATACCACAGCTGGGAGCGCGGCGCTAACGAGAATGCAAACCGCTTGGTAAGGCAGTATTTCCCGAAGAAAACGGACTTTAAAACGATAACACAAGAGCAGGTTCAGTGGGTCGAAGATATTCTTAACAGTCGGCCTAGAAAAAGGCTAGGGTTTATCTCTCCCCTCTTAACATATAATCAGTTAACCCAAGTTGCATTTGTG
>NZ_FMYF01000033.1 GCF_900092135.1 Raineyella antarctica
ACCTTTATAGAAGCCACCCGCAGCCAGCAACGGGAAGATTTTATCGGGTCTATCAACCACTGTTTCCAGTTTTTAGGGGGCAGCACCAAGGCCATTGTTCCGGACAACCTGAAATCAGCAGTTTCGAAAGCCAGCAAGTACGAACCCATCCTGAATAAAACGCTGAAGGATCTGGCCCTTCATTATGGCTGCGTGATCAATCCGACCCGTTCGTATTCCCCACAGGACAAAGCGATGGTTGAAGGGGCTGTAAGGCTGGTTTATCAGCGCATTTTCTTCCCGATCCGGAACATGACCTTCTTTAGCCTGGACGAACTCAACAGGCAGCTTCAAAAGGAACTTGTAACGTACAATGACTACCTGATGGTTACTTACCAGGCAAGCCGCCGGAAACTGTTTGTAGAGCTGGAAGAGCAGTACCTTCAGTCATTACCACCGGATACATACCAGCTCAAACATTACAAACGGGCCAAAGTACAGAAGATGGGATATATCTACCTGTCAGACACCAAGAACTATTACAGCGTACCTTACCGTTACGTTGGCAAACAGGTCGAATTGCAGTACAATCAGGAGACCATCGAGGTATACTGTCAGTCGGACCGTATTGCAAGCCACAAAAGGGTTTTCCGCCCAGGCCAGTATGTTACCATTAAAGAGCACATGAGCAGTACCCATCAGTTTTACAATGACTGGAGCCCGGAATACTTTGCCGTGCTGGCAAATAATATTGGGCCAAAAACAGGCGAATACATCGCTCTGCTGATTGAGCAACAAGATTATCCGGAAACGGGGTACAAGCAGGCACTGGGCATTCTCAGCCTGAAAAAAGCCTTCGAGAAACACCGTATAGAGAAAGCCTGTGCCATTGCTTTAACCCATGAAAGATGCAGTTACCGTACCATCAAACGTATTCTGGAAAACAATATGGACAAAGCGGTAGCAGTTCCGGTACAACAAATATTTATTCCCATACACAGGAACTTACGGGGGCCAAAAGCTTATAATTAATCACTAAAACAATCAGAAATGAACAATCAAAGTACCATTGAAAAGATGAAACAAATGCGGCTGTATGCTATGGCCGAAACGTACTACAA
>NZ_FMYF01000031.1 GCF_900092135.1 Raineyella antarctica
GGGCTCCTTAGAAAGGAGGTGATCCAGCCGCACCTTCCGGTACGGCTACCTTGTTACGACTTAGTCCTAATTACCAGCCCCACCTTCGACAGCTCCCTCCCACAAGGGGTTGGGCCGCCGGCTTCGGGTGTTGCCGACTTTCATGACTTGACGGGCGGTGTGTACAAGGCCCGGGAACGTATTCACCGCAGCGTTGCTGATCTGCGATTACTAGCGACTCCGACTTCATGGGGTCGAGTTGCAGACCCCAATCCGAACTGAGACCGGCTTTTTGAGATTCGCTCACCCTCACAGGCTCGCAGCTCTTTGTACCGGCCATTGTAGCATGCGTGAAGCCCTGGACATAAGGGGCATGATGACTTGACGTCGTCCCCACCTTCCTCCGAGTTGACCCCGGCAGTCTCCTATGAGTCCCCAACCGAATTGCTGGCAACATAGGACAAGGGTTGCGCTCGTTGCGGGACTTAACCCAACATCTCACGACACGAGCTGACGACAGCCATGCACCACCTGTAAACCGGCCCAAAGGGAGGCCACATCTCTGCAGCTTTCCGGCATATGTCAAACCCAGGTAAGGTTCTTCGCGTTGCATCGAATTAATCCGCATGCTCCGCCGCTTGTGCGGGCCCCCGTCAATTCCTTTGAGTTTTAGCCTTGCGGCCGTACTCCCCAGGCGGGGCACTTAATGCGTTAGCTGCGGCACGGATCACGTGGAATGTGACCCACACCTAGTGCCCACCGTTTACGGCGTGGACTACCAGGGTATCTAAGCCTGTTTGCTCCCCACGCTTTCGCTTCTCAGCGTCAGGAAAGGTCCAGAGAGCCGCCTTCGCCACTGGTGTTCCTCCTGATATCTGCGCATTCCACCGCTCCACCAGGAATTCCACTCTCCCCTACCTTCCTCTAGTCAGCCCGTATCGAAAGCAAGCTCAGGATTAAGGCCTGAGTTTTCACTTTCGACGTGACAAACCGCCTACAAGCTCTTTACGCCCAATAATTCCGGACAACGCTCGCACCCTACGTATCACCGCGGCTGCTGGCACGTAGTTGGCCGGTGCTTCTTCTGCAGGTACCGTCACAAAAGCTTCGTCCCTGCTGAAAGCGGTTTACAACCCGAAGGCCGTCATCCCGCACGCGGCGTTGCTGCGTCAGGCTTCCGCCCATTGCGCAATATTCCCCACTGCTGCCTCCCGTAGGAGTCTGGGCCGTATCTCAGTCCCAATGTGGCCGGTCACCCTCTCAGGCCGGCTACCCGTCGAAGCCTTGGTGAGCCACTACCTCACCAACAAGCTGATAGGCCGCGAGTCCATCCT
>NZ_FMYF01000032.1 GCF_900092135.1 Raineyella antarctica
TGGGCTGCTGCGGGGTTTTCGGACAGCGGATTCGGTTGGTTTTCTACGCTGCCGTGGCCGGCTGTTGGTAAGCGTAGTGCACTTCGTTGGGGCGGCGGTAATCGAGCGCTGAGTGCCGGCGGCGGCTGTTGTAGAAGCCCTCGATGTAGCGGATGACATCCCGCCGGGCCTGCGTCTTGGTGGCGTACACGGTACGGTAGACGCGTTCGTTCTTCAGTGCCGAGAAGAACGATTCGGCCATCGCATTATCCCAGCACACGCCCGTGCGACCCATCGAGGAACGCATTCCCAGACGGGCCACCAGGGCCCGGAAATCAGCAGAGGTGTAGACGCTGCCACGGTCGGAGTGCCAGATCGCGCGAGGTTCGATAATGGTCGTCGCCGCTGCATTCTTCAGGGCCTCTTCGACGAGTTCGGTGCGCATGTGATCGGCGATGGACCAGCCGACGACTCTTTTAGAGTAACAGTCGATCACGGTCGCGAGATAGATGAAGCCCTGCCAAGTGTGAATGTAGGTGATGTCACCGACGAACTTCACCCCGGGCCGGTCGGCGGTGAAGTCGCGTTTCACGAGGTCCGGCATGGAGGCAGCCGCCTCGGCGTCTGCCTCGGTCGTGACCCGGAACGGGCGCGGCTGGCAGGCGATCAGGCCCTCATCACGCATGATGTGCCGCACCAACTCCGGGGAGCACTCAGTGCCCTCAGCGGCGAGGTCTGCGTGGACACGCCGGTACCCATACGTGCCATCGGACTCCTCGAAGAAGTGGCGAACCCGCGACGTCAACGCTTGACGCCGGGCCGCGGTCGCCGACTGTGGGCGTGTCAACCAGTGGTAGAAACCAGAGGTCGACACCCCCAACCAGCGGCACATCTTCGACACCGCATTCGTGTTCGACAGATCGCTTTTCTGGGAGTCGACGTATTCGTACTTGCTCACTACCGCTGCTCCCGCGCGAAGTAAGCCGTTGCTTTTTTTAGGAACGCGGTCTCCGCCTTGAGTTCCTGATTCTCGCGTTCGAGTTCCTTCAAACGGGCCCGTTCTGAGACGGTCAGCTCGGTCTCAGTCCCGCCGTTGGCTTCCCTGTACTTGATCAGCCAATTGCGGAGCGTCTCCGGGCCGACACCGTAAGCGGCCGCGACGTCTTTGATCGGCTTGGACGTGGAGATCACCTCACGGCACAACTCGTCTTTGAATTCTTGAGTGAATCGCCTACGCGACACGGACATGTTGGTCTCACTTTCAGTAGCACCCTCATCTTAAGAGGGCCCACTGTCCGAGAACTCCGAGGCAGGTCA
>NZ_FMYF01000030.1 GCF_900092135.1 Raineyella antarctica
GGCTATTCGTAGTTGACCGTGGTGCCTTGGCTGGTCAATGGGCGGCGCCGCAGGTTCTGCGGGCGCTGCGCAGAAGGATACGTGCCTGGTAGTGCTCGTTGTTGCGGTAGCCACGCCCGGTCCGCTTGATGTGTTTGATCGCGGTGTTCGCCGCCTCGGTGCGGGCGTTGGTGACCCGGCTGGTAATGAACACCTCGATCGCCGACCACCACACGTTCAGCGTGTTCCAGAGCCGGCGGGTCTCGTCGGTGTCAGCGGCCTCCACCCAGTCCTCGAGCCGCGTCCAGGCCTGTCGGGCGGCCTGAAGGGTGGTCGTGTGCAGCAGGAGCCGCAGGCCTTCTTTGACGCCCCAGGCGGCGCCGAGTTCACCGGTCGGGTCGTCGGTCGCGAACACCTGCTCCAGCCGGGCCCGGCCTCGCGGGCTGAGGGTGTCGTAGCCGCGCAGCAGCAACATCCGGTGCGCCCAGGCCGGATCGACCTTGCGGCCCCGACGGGCATGACGTTGTTGGGCGAGGCGTTGGCGCACGTGGGTCAGGCACAGGTTCGCCAACTGGACCAGGTGGAACGGGTCGACCGCGATCCGGGCGGCCGGCAGGCACGTGGTGATCGCCTTACGGAACGCCGCCGACGGGTCAATCGCCACCACCTGGATCCGGGCCCGCCACTCCTTCGACCTGCTGGTGAGCCAGGCTTCGACGGCGGCGCTGTCGCGCCCGTCGACGATGCCCAGGACCTGCCCGGAGGCGACGTTGACGAACGTGCTCATCCACGGCTCCACCCGCGCCCAGGCACCGGTGTCGGGGTCCTTGAACCAGCGCACGGTGCGGTAGCGGTGCTCATCGATCCCCAGATACTTCACCTGCAGGGCGTCGACGTCGGGCAGCCGCTTCGCGGCGGCATCGACCACCTTCTGGGTGGTCCACCAGGACACCCCGAACCCGGCGGCCACACCGGCGACGGGTCGGCCGTGGTCGATCACCGCTTCCAGCATCGCCGTCCGCAGCCGGGTCGTGCAACGCGAGCGCAGCGGCAACTGGCTGGTCGTCTGGGTGAACGTGCGCCGCGAGCACGCCGCCTCGGCGCAGACCAGCCGGGGCTTGAGGACCACGACCTCCAGAGCGCCGGCATGCCCGACGTCACGGACCCGTTGGCGGGACCAGGCGTGGACCCGCTGGGACACGACCCCGCAGTCGGGGCAGGCATCGGCGATGGTGTCAGCCCGAACGACGACCCGTCTCCCGCCCAGGGGCAGGTCGATCGCGTCGATGACGTGGTAGTCGGGCAGGTTGAAGATCACGCTCGCAGCATCATGCTGCGAGCACGTAGGCTCGATCACAGCTCGTGGTCCTTGTTCTCTGGGCGGATGTCTCGCAACACCCATCCCAGCGCAAGGCCACGAGCCCTTGCGTCAACGACCCACCACACTCAACTACGAACAGCC
>NZ_FMYF01000035.1 GCF_900092135.1 Raineyella antarctica
GTTTGTGTTAAGCCCTCGGCCTATTAGTATCGGTCAGCTCCACACCTTTCGGTGCTTCCACATCCGACCTATCAACCCAGTCGTCTACTGGGGGCCTTACCAATGTGGGAGTCCTCATCTTGAAGCGTGCTTCCCGCTTAGATGCTTTCAGCGGTTATCACTTCCCAACGTAGCCAACCAGCCATGCTCTTGGCAGAACAACTGGCACACCAGAGGTTGGTCCGTCCCGGTCCTCTCGTACTAAGGACAGCCCTTCTCAAGACTCCTACGCGCACAGCGGATAGGGACCGAACTGTCTCACGACGTTCTGAACCCAGCTCGCGTGCCGCTTTAATGGGCGAACAGCCCAACCCTTGGGACCGACTCCAGCCCCAGGATGCGACGAGCCGACATCGAGGTGCCAAACCATGCCGTCGCTATGGACGCTCGGGCAAGATCAGCCTGTTATCCCCGGGGTACCTTTTATCCGTTGAGTGACGGCGCTTCCACACGCCACCGTCAGATCACTAGTCCCGACTTTCGTCCCTGCTCGACCTGTCAGTCTCACAGTCAAGCTCCCTTGTGCACTTACACTCGACACCTGATTGCCAACCAGGCTGAGGGAACCTTTGGGCGCCTCCGTTACTCTTTGGGAGGCGACCGCCCCAGTCAAACTACCCATCAGGCACTGTCCCTGAACCAGATCATGGTCCGAGGTTAGATAACCAGAACAACCAGAGTGGTATTTCAACAATGACTCCACAACCACTGGCGTGGCCGCTTCAACGTCTCCCACCTATCCTACACAAGCTGTACCGATCACCAATACCAAACTATAGTAAAGGTCCCGGGGTCTTTCCGTCCTGCTGCGCGTAACGAGCATCTTTACTCGTATTGCAATTTCACCGAGTTCGTGGTTGAGACAGCGCCCGAGTCGTTACTCCATTCGTGCAGGTCGGAACTTACCCGACAAGGAATTTCGCTACCTTAGGATGGTTATAGTTACCACCGCCGTTTACTGGGGCTTAAGTTCAGTGCTTCACCGAAGTTGACACGTCCCCTTAACCTTCCAGCACCGGGCAGGAGTCAGTCCGTATACATCGTCTT
>NZ_FMYF01000029.1 GCF_900092135.1 Raineyella antarctica
CGGGCTCTTCACAGAAGAGAGTGGAGTCGGGGTCTGAATCCGCCGGTGTCCAGGAGTGCTCGTAGCCGGTAGTGGACCAGGTTCCGGAAGCCGAGGGCGGTGCCGCGGAGGTGTTCCAGCCGGCCATTGATCGCCTCGGTGGGACCGTTCGAGGTTCCGGGGTGGTCGAAGTAGGCCAGGACGTCGGTGCGGCGGCGTTTCAGTGTCCGTCCCAGCGTGATCACCTCACCCAGCACCTTCGGGACCCCGCTGGAGATCGAGGCGATCAGCGCATCCAACATGTTCTTGCCCTCGGCCCGTGACGGCTGCCGGTAGGCGTCGATGATCCGCTGGTAGACACCCCAGGTGGCCTCGACCTCGATGTGGGCGTCGTCGGCGAAGACCGCGCCGATCCGGGCTCGTTGCTTGTCGGTGAGCAGACCGGCGCTGGTGTGCAACGCCCGGCGGATGCCGTAGAGCGGGTCACCGGTCCGGCCCCGGTGGCCGCGGGTGGCCTGCTGGATCCGCTGTCTCGTCAGGTCGAGCTTCTCGGCGGCAAGAGCGACAACATGAAACGGATCCATCACCTCGACCGCGTCGGGCAGCTCCTCGACCGCGGCGCTCTTGAAGCCGGTAAACCCGTCCATCGCCACCACCTGAACCCCGGCCCGGAACGCCTTGGTCTGGGCGGCGAGCCAGGACTTGAAGACCTTCTTCGACCGGCCCTCGACCAAGTCGAGCAGCCTGGCCGGGCCGCTCTTGTCCCGGATGGGGGTCAGGTCGATGATCACAGTGACATAGCGGTCACCGTGGCGGGTGTGGCGCCACACGTGCTCATCGACCCCAATGACCTCGACACCGTCCAGACGCGTCGGGTCGGCGATCAGCAACGCCCGGCCGGCAGCCAGGACGGCCTTGTTCGCCGTGTTCCACGCCACCCCCAGTGCTTGGGCGATCCGAGCGACCGACATCCTGTCGATCACCAGGGCCCGCAACGCCCACGTCACCGCGTCACGACTCAGCCTCGAACGCGGCGCCGCCGCACCCCGCATGTCCTGGCGCCACACCTTCGCGCACTCCGAGCAGCGGTAGCGGCGCACCCGAACCTCCAGGATGGTCGGCCACCACCCGAACGGAACATGAGCCAACCGCCGAGTCACCGAGTCACGCGGGTCCCCGCGCCGGCCGCAGGCCGGACACAGGTCACCGGGCGCGACGACGTGGCAGACCAGAACGGTGTGGTCGGGAGCAACCTGCTGGCCGACCACGGTCAGGCCGAGCCGGTCGAGGCGGCAGAACTCGTCCAGAGACGGAGCGGACAGGGGTGACGTAAGCTGGGACATACGGGCCTTGGGCTTGGCGATGACGGCGTAGAGAACCTCCATCTTCCAACCCAGGGCCCTTCTTCACGCCCCCGTCCCAGCCCTCACCCGCCCAGAGCCCCTACACCCCCAACTGTGAAGAGCC
>NZ_FMYF01000025.1 GCF_900092135.1 Raineyella antarctica
GAGGTCGAGGCCACCTGGGGTGTCTACCAGCGGATCATCGACGCCTACCGGCAGCCGTCACGGGCCGAGGGCAAGAACATGTTGGATGCGCTGATCGCCTCGATCTCCAGCGGGGTCCCGAAGGTGCTGGGTGAGGTGATCACGCTGGGACGGACACTGAAACGCCGCCGCACCGACGTCCTGGCCTACTTCGACCACCCCGGAACCTCGAACGGTCCCACCGAGGCGATCAATGGCCGGCTGGAACACCTCCGCGGCACCGCCCTCGGCTTCCGGAACCTGGTCCACTACCGGCTACGAGCACTCCTGGACACCGGCGGATTCAGACCCCGACTCCACTCTCTTCTGTGAAGAGCCCGAATAGTGCAAGCCTACGACTGGCAAGTCTGGGACCGCTCTCAGATGCAGATATCGAAATCCTTCGCGGAATCTACTGGCGGAACTCCCAAGTCCGAGAGGGTTGGACCGCGAAGCGTGAGCTACAGAAGCTTTTTGACCGGAACGCGAAGGAATGGCCTCCCGACCTTCCTGAGCAGACACGTCGTCGTCAAAACGTTAACACCGGTGAGCCGCCATTCTAGGTGCCGATCAGGCCGGATCCTGTTCGGGTCATTGTCAATCCTAGATCTCGTGGAACGACAGCCTTCGCTGGGCACGCTGGTAGGGAAGCAGCTCGACGGGCTCCGTCATACTTCTAGGCCGTCACTCGACAGCGGTAGGGGCCAGTTTGCTCGGATACGTTCAGCGATGCGTTCGGTATCAGCGAGCGGAAGCTCCTTGACTTCACCCCAATCTGTGCCGCCGGAATCAAGTGTTCCAGCCACATGAAAATGGACATGCCTGATGGTCTGGCTAGCGGGCTCTCCGTTGTTTTGCCAAACAGAGATACCGGGGCGATGGTAGGTCGAGTCAATGGCTATCGCCGCATTCCTCACACCGATCATCAATGCAGCTGATTCCTTGTCGGTGAGGTGAAGGATGGTCTCGCGGTGAGTGGTCGGAATCACGAGGAGGTGAGGCTTACCCCGCTGTTCTCGGGTAACGAGCGTCGCCGTCGTCGCGCTTCTTGCGACGAAGGTGAATGGCCTGGAGCCATCGAGATAGGCGCAGAATGCGCACGGCCGCGGATGGGGCAGTTTGATTGCTGATGTGCTCATGAGGGCCTCAGTGATGATAGGAATGCTTGGAGTTCGAGGCGATCGAGGCGATCGAAGTCGCTCGCGCGGACAACTATTCGCAGCTCGTCACACACCTTCCTGGTGCGAGACGCGAACATGAACGACATGACGATGAAGCGGATCGAGTCCTGCGCTGGAATTATCTGAGATAGTCGCGACTGACCTCCCCCAATGACGGGAATCGCGACTGGAGTCCCGTTGGCTGTCCGCGAAACTTCGTCCCAGAGCGAGGCCAGGCTCCGCCAGATTCCATCCGGGGTGCTCTGAGCCTCGTTATTTTGGTTCATCTCGCTGTAGGCTAGGAAGTAGAGCCGGTAGGAAGCTTTGTGGAGTGTTGCGACGGTCCCAACGCCATATTTGTCGGTCTTTCCCATCTTCGCGATAGATCCTTGAATAGGCTTTTCGTGAAGAGCGTTGGCGATTTCGGTGTCTAATCGGTTTACATCGCCCCCATAGAGTCGCTCGAGCGCTTGCCCTTGGACGCTATTCTGCGCTATGACATTCGGTGTCGAGGTGTCGAACGTATCGCACGTTCCAACAACAATGTTGCAGTCTTGGCTGAACAGGTCGCCCTTTACCACCTCGATTGCGGTTTTGGGTGCCTCGTATTCCTGTCTGATTGGGCGGGGCCAGGCGCGCATCAGTCCGTAGCCGATTGAGATAGCAGCCATTCCGATAGCCAGCGGCCATCCCTCGAACGGAAGACTGCCGATGACGAAGTTGGTTACCTCCAAAAGGATAGCGAGAACGCCAACCGCCGAGAATGTCTGGACAAGGAACCAACGCCAGAAGCGCCAAGTGCGTAGATCGTGTCCGAGGTCACGCATCTACAGCCCGAGAGAGGTGTAGACAGCGGACGTGTAGTAGTGGGGGCCCGAGTTCTTTCCCGTGGCGTACTGAGGAACGTAGTAGTCGAGGGCGTACTTGATGATCTTCGGCTGGAATGAAACGGACTCCGTGTAGTAGTTAGCGTTCAGTAAAGGCGCAGGAATCAAAGTCCGTTCCACGTTACGACTGCCGCCTAGGTTGGCGACAACGATTGGCAAGCTGAACTCCATCATGACTTGAACTTCATAGGCGAGGAATGAGGCTCCGTCGCCACCCTTCCGCTTGCCATTGCTGCTCCCGAGAAGAACGATTTGTTTGGCATTCTTCATTCGTTCGCGAAGATTTCGCTTGATTGTCTCTGGGCGGCTCGTGTCGCGCGAGATGTAGAGACCGTGGGCGTCATAGAACTGAAAGTCTATTTTCGCGTTCTCTCGCCATGCTTCCATGAGGCGATAACAGCGAATATCTTCGCTCGCGAATGCGACATAGGTTTTATTTCGGTAACTCACCGTTCTCCTCGTGGGTAGTTGCTGGCTCAACCTGATCAGAAGCACGTCGTCAACTAGAGCATCGACAGTCACAGCTTATGCACAGCTGTGAGTGCATGGATGAGCTGGGTGCCGACCCCTTCGGCTTGACTCGGGTTTTGTTGGATGGCTCCTGCTTGGTTGAGGGTTTTGTAGATGGTTGCTCTGGAGACGTGGAGGGCGCCGGCGATCTGGGCGACGGTCCAGCGGTCGTTCTCTTGGTACATCTGGATGGCCTGGCGTTTCTGGGCCGGGGTGAGGGCGGGCTTGCGGCCGCCTTGGCGGCCGCGGGCCCGGGTGGTGGCCAGTGCTGCGCGGGTGCGTTCGGAGACCAGGGCGGCTTCGAACTCGGCGGCGGCTCCCATGATCGAGATGAACAGTCGGCCCGAGGAGGTGGCGGTGTCGATGTTGGAGTCCAGTAGCACGAGGGAGGCGCCCTTGGTGCGGATCTCGGCGTCCAGGTCGAGCAGGTCCTTCAACGATCGGGCGAGGCGGTCGAGCTTGGCGACGACGAGCTGGTCGCCTTCGCGCAGGGTGCGCAGGGCGTTGCGGAGTTCGGGCCTGTTGGCTTTGGTGCCGGTGATGTGTTCGGAGTAGATGTCGGTCTTTTTCACCCCGGCACGGGTGAGTTGGTCGATCTGCCAGTCCAGTCCGATCTCCTGGCCGCCGGTCGAGACCCGGGCGTAGCCGATCTTGCGGCCCACGTCAACGATCCACGCCGGGAGAGGGGAAAGCCGGCAGGCCGACGGCCTGGAGGGTGCGGCCGAGTGTCCATCTATTCATACGTTGACCATACATAGTTTGATGGACACAAAACGACGCCCTGGGGGGCGTGTTTCAACGATTTCCGCTTGTCAATGTTCAAAGTCGTGTGCACAAATGTCTGGAGTCCTCTGCATCGAGTGAGATATCCGGGGGCGTGTCGTAGATAGCGTGATCTGTGCTCGCTCCTACCCAACGTCATCGAGGAGCTTCTCGGGGCTTACGCACCTGTCGGTGCGGGGGCCCGGTCGGCTACCCGTTGGGTGTAGGTGCGGTAGGCCTTGCGGGTAGCGGGCGTGGATTCTGTGGTGATCAGCGTTGCGGCAGCCCCCAGGAGTGTCTGGTGGATGTCGGCGGGGGCGGTGACGGTCAGGGTGTAGCCGCGGCCGCGGCGGGTGGTGCGCCCGCCGGTGAGGGCGTTGCGTTCGGACGGGTCCAGGTCGGGGTGGTCGGTGAGCAGGGCGGCGATCTGGCCGGGGATCTCCACTCGTACCGGTGGTGCGGTCTTCGTGGGCCGGGCAGGGCGGTCGGGTAGGAGGTCGGCCAGGGTGGTGCGGATCGCGGCGCGGCTGACCTGGTGCTGGCGGGCGAGGGCGGCGATGCTGGCCCCGGCCAGGTAGTCGCGCCGTACGTCGTCGATGGTGCCGGCCTGGGTCAGGCGGGCTGGCCGGCCGAGGGTTTTGCCGGCGGCGCGGGCGGCGGCGAGTCCGTCGCGGGTGAGTTCGTTTTGTAGGTCGCGCTGGAATTGTCCGACCGAGACCAGCACGTTGACCAGCATGGTGGTGGTCGCGTCGGTGCTGGCGAGGTCGGTGATGCCCGACAGGGCCCCGGACAGGACCCGGAGTTTGACCTGGTGGTCCTGGCACCAGGCGCGGACGGTGAGGATGTCGGCCAGATCGCGGCACAGCCGGTACAGCTCGGCCACGGTCAGGGTGTCACCGGGCCGGGCGTAGCGGGCCAGGTCGGCGAACCCGGCCCGCTTGAGCGCGGGGGTCTTCGAGGAGGTCGCCGGGTCGCTGAACTTCCGCACCCCCGGGGCGCCGGCGACCAATCCGGCGGCGGTGAGCAGGTGGGTCTGGCGGGCAGTGGACTGCTCGTCGGTGGAGACCCGCGTGTAGACCAGATCCGACACGTCGCCACGATCCTTTCGGCTCCGGGCGGCCGACCCTTCTGTCGTCTAACCCTGTCGGAAAGGCTAATTGATTCTGATTGGATCGGGCGGCTCATCTTCGGCGTGTTTTCGGGCTCTTCACAGAAGAGAGTGGAGTCGGGGTCTGAATCCGCCGGTGTCCAGGAGTGCTCGTAGCCGGTAGTGGACCAGGTTCCGGAAGCCGAGGGCGGTGCCGCGGAGGTGTTCCAGCCGGCCATTGATCGCCTCGGTGGGACCGTTCGAGGTTCCGGGGTGGTCGAAGTAGGCCAGGACGTCGGTGCGGCGGCGTTTCAGTGTCCGTCCCAGCGTGATCACCTCACCCAGCACCTTCGGGACCCCGCTGGAGATCGAGGCGATCAGCGCATCCAACATGTTCTTGCCCTCGGCCCGTGACGGCTGCCGGTAGGCGTCGATGATCCGCTGGTAGACACCCCAGGTGGCCTCGACCTC
>NZ_FMYF01000024.1 GCF_900092135.1 Raineyella antarctica
CAGACCAGCCGGGGCTTGAGGACCACGACCTCCAGAGCGCCGGCATGCCCGACGTCACGGACCCGTTGGCGGGACCAGGCGTGGACCCGCTGGGACACGACCCCGCAGTCGGGGCAGGCATCGGCGATGGTGTCAGCCCGAACGACGACCCGTCTCCCGCCCAGGGGCAGGTCGATCGCGTCGATGACGTGGTAGTCGGGCAGGTTGAAGATCACGCTCGCAGCATCATGCTGCGAGCACGTAGGCTCGATCACAGCTCGTGGTCCTTGTTCTCTGGGCGGATGTCTCGCAACACCCATCCCAGCGCAAGGCCACGAGCCCTTGCGTCAACGACCCACCACACTCAACTACGAACAGCCCGCTTGCCTGGCTCGCCTTGAGGGGGACGCGCCGGGGGTGAGGGCGTTGATGGTCACCGCGGATCCTGTCCGGAGGGCGACCTGCGGATGGCGGAAGCTAGGCGGGCCGCCGGGCTCGCGTCATCACTCTGGGGGACGGGGCTGGCACTGCTCGGTCCCTGACCGATACACAACGCCAAGGGAGCGACCCGAACGATCGGATCGCCCCCTCGGCGCGATTGCCCTGATCGATCAACCCCGATCAACTGATCACGCCCTTCCACGTCAGGCCGTAGCCAGCCCGTACGTGTTGCCCTGCTCGTCGACGTATGGGGTCAACTTGGCTGGCATGGAGAACCCGCAGTGGGACCGTCGCGAACACCTCAGCTATTGGGTCGGTCACTTCGCCCAGCTTCCTGTGAGCTCACCGAGTCGCGGACATGTCCGCCGTGCTGGGTGCCGGCCTGCCTGCTCCGGCGGGGTGATGCGCGGGGTGGCTCACACCGAGGCGACAGATAACATCTCATGCGATATTATCGCAGACATGGATACATCTACCGCCGAGGAGATCGCCCGGGTCTTCGCGCCCGTCGGCGCTGCCCTTCACTCGGTGATGCCCCGCGGTGTCAGTCTGGCGAACGACATGATGGGGCTCAGCGGCTTGAGTCCCGTCACTTACCGCACGCTGTACGTGCACAACGTTGTGGGCTGCACACACAACCTGCTAGGCCTCGCTGACATAGGGGACTGGGTGCTAGACCCCAAGGCAAGCAAGAAGCAGCTACACCTCTCTCGCGGCCCGTGGTCGGTGCGAATGTTGTCCACTACCTACGAAGGCATGGTGCCGACCGCTGGTCCCAACCAGGCGCGACGCGCTTTCTACTCCAATCCCTCGGTCGTCTCGCGCCCCGGGCAGCAGGCGCTGGTCGAGCAGCATGGCTTCATCATTGCGTGGACCCTTGATGACGCATCGGGCGACATCGAGCTCGAACTCGTCCACACACTGTCTCCGTGGAAGCATGGGCACGCGGAGCAGATCGACTTGCGGATGCCGCTGCTTCCAAGCGAGGGGGACCTCTCGACGTTGCGGTTCGTTCCGTCCGATGATGATGACCTTGAGGGTCTTGGCCTGATCGATCCTCGCGGTCGTTTTCAACGAGGTACCCGCAATGGTTTCGGCGCCACGTCCTGAGCGCATCCTTGCGGCGCGCGATCTACTTGGAGAGACCCTTCAGAACATCGCTGCGTCCGCTGGTATCAGCCAGAGCTACCTATCAGAGATTGCCAGCGGGGCTCGTCCGTTCACAAGCGAACAGGCTGAACGTATCGCTGGTGCCACGGGGCTCCCAGTCGAGTTCTTCGAAGTCGAATCTCCTAGCGTCGGCACCACACTGCAGTTCCGCAGGCTGAAGTCCACCAAGGTAAAGACCACCAAGAAGGCGGTGCAATACTTTCGTGAGGCGTCGCGGATTGTCCAAGGCGCGGCCTTGCTTGGTGGGCTGCAGACTAAGTCCCTGCCGTACGTCAACGAGCCAACTAGCGGTGTGCTCGATGGCGAGGCCATCGAGGGAGTGGCGCTGAAAACGCGCGCACTCATGGGACTCGACGCCGTATCGCCGATCCCGAACGTCATGCGTGCCATAGAGCGGTTGGGCATTGTCGTCGTTCCGGTGCTGCTCGACCCCACTGGTGACGTCAATGTCGTCGACCAAGGGCATTTCGGCATCTCGCATGGCGATGAGCATGGGGTACCGCTCTTGGGCTATTTCCCAGGCGCATCGCCGGATCGAGACCGGTTCACGCTGAGTCATGAACTCGGTCATGTCCTCTTGCACTCTCGACGCAGCTCGGATGACGCAGAATTGGAAGCGCACCATTTTGCTGGCGCGCTCCTACTGCCGGAGAGGGCCGCTCGGCAGGAGCTCCATTCGCAGATTACGCTGAACCAACTTGCGCACGTCAAGGCTAGGTTTGGCGTTTCGATCCAAGCGCTGATTATGCGGGCTGCGGCGCTCGACATTATCGACGCGAAGCGGCACCGCTCACTGTTCGTGCAGCTAAGCGCACGAGGGTGGCGACAGCACGAGCCGGTCGAAGTGGTCGCCGAGTACCCAGTGCTGATGGGACGCCTGCTGGAGATCGCGATCCCCGATGGTGCCCATGTTCGGGAGGTCGAGGCTACGACGGCGCTCCCGCGCGCCTACATCGCTGCGATGGCACCTTCGCCGCCGCGGCGAGGCACGTCCACCGGCAAGGTCGTCCGCTTCCCTGCCTGAGCTGTGACCGTGTCAGGCGCGCACGCCGACGACGGGGAGCGGGGCCTTCGTCGACGGCGGCGAGAGCAGTGACGGGCCGTTCTGGACAATCGGGAAGCGGATGGGTGGGGTCATCGTCGGACTTGCTACGGTCGCTGCGGATGTCATCGGATGGTGGCAGCTCCAAGGTGCTGGGTGACTCGCCACGCTCCGTCTGCAGGGCGTCCGTGAGTGTGGCTCACAGGCCAACTGGCTCCCCGAGCTTGCGACGAACCTGCCCGTTGGTTGAGATGAGCCCAAGAGCCGTGAGGATGGGCTAACCTGAGCCTGCGCTGTGCGCGAGTCGGTGATGTGACTGGAGGCCTCGGAGTGAAGGAGCCCTGCTCGTCCGCCCATGACATCGGGGCCCATCTCGGCTTGACGACAATGGTCATATCGGCTTGGGTAGCCGAACAGGGGGCGTCTGCTGACCAGGTCGCCCGTCTCCGGCATTTCCGGCCCAGGGAAGGCGAGGATAGGAGACGCGTCGGTGTTGCGGCGCGCTCGAGCGAGCCCCGGAAGGCCGAGTGAGGGCCGATGCGCATCATCGACAACGTGAACGACCTGCTGGGCGACGACCTGAAGCGTGAGGTCAAGGCGGGTTCGAAGCTGCGGATCGCCGCGTCGACGTTTTCCATCTTCGCGTTTGAGGCGCTGCGCAAGGAGTTGGAGCGGGTCGAGGAGCTGGAGTTCATCTTCACCGCCCCGTCGTTCGTGCCGTCGAGTGCGACCGATCGGTTGGCGAAGGAGTGGCGGGAGTTCTTCATTCCGCCGGCGAGGATTGGTGAGTCGTCGCTGTACGGTTCGGAGTTCGAGATCCGGCTACGCAACAAGCTGACCCAGCGGGCGATCGCGCGTGAGTGTGCTGACTGGGTCCGCCGTAAGGTCAAGTTCCGGTCGAACAAGACGGGCGCGCCGATGCAGCAGTTCGCGATCGTGGATGACCGCGCGATGTACCAGCCGCTGCAGGGTTTCACGTCGGCTGATCTGGGCTATGAGCGTGGTAACGCTGTCTCGAACATGGTTACCAAGCTCGAGGTCGGTGAGGCGCCGATGACGGGGCAGTACGTCGCGTTGTTCGACCAGATCTGGGACAACCCCGACCAGCTCGACGACGTTACGCAGGCGGTTTATGACCACTTGGCGAGTGTGTATGCGGAGAACTCGCCCCAGCGGATCTACTTCCTGATCCTGTACAACCTGTTCGCTGAGTTCCTCGAGGACATCAGCGAGGACGTGCTCCCCAACGACCTGACCGGCTACCAGGACACTGGTATCTGGAAGGCCCTGTACAACTTCCAGCGCGACGCGGCGACCGGCATCATCAACAAGTTGGAGACCTACAACGGGGCGATCCTGGCCGACAGCGTCGGGTTGGGGAAGACGTTCACCGCGCTGGCGGTGATCAAGTACTACGAGCTGCGCAACAAGTCGGTGCTGGTCTTGGCGCCGAAGAAGCTGGCCGAGAACTGGACGAACTACAACGCGAATCTGACGACGAACATCTTCGCCGCCGATCGGTTCAACTACGACGTGCTTGCCCACACCGATCTCCTGCGGACCCGGGGCACCTCGATGGGGATCCCGCTGGACCGGGTGAACTGGGGCAACTACGACCTGGTGGTGATCGATGAGTCGCACAACTTCCGCAACGCCGACTTCACGACTGAGAAGGAGACCCGCTACCAGCGGCTGATGCGCCAGGTCATCCGGGCGGGGGTGAAGACGAAGGTGCTGATGCTCTCGGCGACGCCGGTGAACAACCACTTCACCGACCTGCGCAACCAGCTGGCCCTGGCCTATGAGGGCGACTCGGCCCAGCTCGCCGGCAAGTTGAACATCTCGACCAGCGTCGAGGAGGTGTTCCGCCAGGCCCAGCGGGTCTTCAACGAGTGGTCCAAGCTGCCGGCGGAGGAGCGCACGCCCGAGGCGATCCTGTCGGGGCTGGACTTCGACTTCTTCGAACTGCTCGACGCGGTGACGATCGCCCGCTCGCGCAAGCACATCCAGGCGTTCTACGACACGACCGATATCGGCGCGTTCCCCCAGCGGCTACCACCAGAGTCGGTGCGTTCCCCGCTGACCGACCTCGGCGGTGTGCCGTCGTTCAGTGACATGTTCGCCTCGCTGTCGTCGTTGACCCTGGCTGTCTACGCGCCCCTGAACTACGTCTTTGCGAGTCGGCGCGAGAAGTACGAGGTGCTCTACGGCAACCTCGAGCGCGGGCGCAACGCCATGGGCGGGGTCGTGTCGAACCTGGGACAGGCCAGCCGCGAAAAGGGCATCCAGAAGCTGATGACGGTCAACCTGCTCAAGCGTCTGGAGAGTTCGGTCGAGGCGTTCCGATTGACTCTGACCAAGCTGGAGAACAGTGTCGAGTCGGCGATCGGGTCGATCGAGAAGCATGCCGCCACGGTCGCCGACCTCGGTTCGGCTCTGGGTGATCTGGATGCGGACGACGATGACCTCGAGCTGCCCTCGTTCAGTGTTGGTGGAAAGGTGAAGATCGACCTGGCCGACATGGACGTCGAGTCCTGTGACCTGCCTCGGAGTTCTCGGACAGTGGGCCCTCTTAAGATGAGGGTGCTACTGAAAGTGAGACCAACATGTCCGTGTCGCGTAGGCGATTCACTCAAGAATTCAAAGACGAGTTGTGCCGTGAGGTGATCTCCACGTCCAAGCCGATCAAAGACGTCGCGGCCGCTTACGGTGTCGGCCCGGAGACGCTCCGCAATTGGCTGATCAAGTACAGGGAAGCCAACGGCGGGACTGAGACCGAGCTGACCGTCTCAGAACGGGCCCGTTTGAAGGAACTCGAACGCGAGAATCAGGAACTCAAGGCGGAGACCGCGTTCCTAAAAAAAGCAACGG
>NZ_FMYF01000026.1 GCF_900092135.1 Raineyella antarctica
GGGTGTATGCGTACGGCACGGCGGGTACCTTCCCGACCAAGTCCTGGCGGTCCAGCAACAACTGGGTCGACGTGGTCTTCACCACCACCCCGTGAACCTTCTGGCCCGCGGATCCTGATACGAGGAAAGAAGCAGTCCGATGAACGCGAACAAGTCCGGCAGGTACGGGCGCCCCCTCCGGGCCGCGGTGCTGGCCCTGGTGCTGGCCCTCGGGTTGACGACGATGGGCGGGCTGGCCGGGGCCGGACGGGCCGGGCTCGGTACGACGACCGCCCTTGCCGCCGGGACCTCGACCATCTGGCCGGACACGGCGACCCCGGTCACCACCGTGGACTCCGATCCGAACGCGGTGGAACTGGGAGTGAAGTTCCGCACCGACGTCGACGGGTACGTCACCGGCGTACGGTTCTGGAAGGGCACGCCGAACACCGGCACCCACACCGGCAACCTCTGGACCTCGACCGGCACCCGGCTCGCCACGGCGGTGTTCACCACGGAGACCAGTTCGGGCTGGCAGCAGGTGGACTTCGGTGCGCCGGTGCCCGTCACCGCCGGAACCACGTACGTGGCGTCGTACCACACCACGTCCGGCTACTACGCCGCCGACGCCGACTTCTTCGCCACATCCGGCGTGGACAACCCGCCGCTGCACGCCCTGCGGGACGGCGTCGACGGCTCGAACGGGGTGTACTCCTACAGCGCCACCAGCACGTTCCCGACCCAGTCCTGGCGGGCCAGCAACTACTGGGTGGACGTCGTGTTCACCTCGACGGTCGCCCCCGACACCACCGCGCCCACGGTGACCTCGGTGGTCCCGGCCGACGGCGCGACCGGGGTCGCCCGGACCGCTCCGGTGTCCGCGGTGTTCAGCGAGGCGATGGACCCGGCGACCATCTCGACGTCGACGGTGACGCTGGTCCCGACGGGCGGGGCCACCCCCGTCGCCGCCACGGTGGCGTACGACGCGGCGACCCGATCGCTGAGCCTGCAGCCGTCCGCGAGCCTCGCCCCCGTGACCGGCTACACCGCCACGATCAAGGGCGGTGCCTCCGGCGTCAAGGACCTGGCCGGCAACCCGCTCGCCCAGGACAGGACGTGGAGTTTCACCACGGGTTCGTCGGGACCGTGCGACACCCCGGCCAATGCCACGGTCGCGGAGAACTGCCTGCCGGGCAGTCCGGCTTCGGAGTGGGACGTCTCCGGTGCGGGTGATCCCTCCATCCAGGGCTTCGCCACGGACATCAGCGTGACGCGACCGCAGTCCGGCCAGACCACGACGGTGTCGTTCAAGATCGACACGACCGCGTCCGCGTACCGCATCGACATCTACCGGCTGGGCTACTACGGCGGGCAGGGGGCCCGCAAGGTCGCGAGCATCACCCCGACGGACGTACGCAAGCAGTCGAACTGCCTCACCGACGCCACCACCGGACTCATCGACTGCGGCAACTGGAGGGTCTCGGCGACCTGGACGGTGCCCTCCGCGGCCACCTCGGGCCTGTACATCGCGCGCCCCGTACGCTCCGACACCGGCGGTGCGAGCCACGTCCCGTTCGTGGTGCGAGATGACGCGCGCACCTCCGACGTGCTCGTCCAGACCTCCGACACCACCTGGCAGGCGTACAACACCTACGGCGGCAACAGCCTGTACACGGGGTCGCCCGACGGCCGGGCCTACAAGGTGAGCTACAACCGGCCCTTCGTCACCCGTGGCGTCGACGGGGGACAGGACTGGCTCTTCAACGCCGAGTACCCGATGATCCGCTGGCTCGAGCGCAATGGCTACGACGTCAGTTACCAGTCCGGCATCGACACCGACAGGTTGGGCGCCACCCCGCTCGGCCGTCACCGGACGTTCCTGTCCGTCGGGCACGACGAGTACTGGTCGGGAGGCCAGCGGGCCAACGTCGAGTCGGCCCGCGGCACGGGGCTGAACCTCGCCTTCTTCTCGGGCAACGAGGTCTTCTGGAAGACCCGCTGGGAGACCAGCATCGACGGGTCCGGCACGGCGTACCGCACCCTGGTCTGCTACAAGGAGACCCACGCCAACGCGAAGATCGACCCCTCACCCTCCTGGACCGGCACCTGGCGCGACCCACGGTTCAGCCCGCCCTCGGACGGCGGCCGTCCGGAGAACGCCCTGACCGGCACGATCTTCATGGTGAACGACGGCGCCACCACGTCCATCGTGGTGCCGGAGGCCGACGGGAAGATGCGCTTCTGGCGCGGTACCTCCATCGCGTCCCTGTCGCCCGGCAGCTCGGCGACCTTGCCGAACGGCACCCTCGGCTACGAGTGGGACTCCGACCTCGACAACGGCTCCCGCCCGGTGGGCACGGTCCGCCTGTCCTCTACGACGGTCCCCAACGCCCCCGTCCTGCAGGACTACGGCTCCACGTACGGCTCCGGAACCGCGCGCCACAACCTCACCCTCTACCGGCAGCAGGGGGGAGGCCTCGTCTTCGGCGCCGGGACGGTGCAGTGGACCTGGGGCCTGGACGCGACCCACGACCGGTCCGGCACCCCGGTCAGCGTGCCGATGCAACAGGCGACCGTCAACCTGCTTGCCGACATGGGTGCTCAGCCGGCCACGATCGCGACGGGCCTGAGCCCGGCGACCGCCTCCACCGACCAGACGCCGCCCACCGCGGCGATCTCCTCCCCGGCCCCCGGAGCCGTCATCGCGCCCGGGGCGACGATGACGGTGTCCGGCACCGCGAGCGATGTCGGTGGCCGGGTCGGAGGCGTTGAGGTATCCACCGACGGAGGCACCAGCTGGCACCCGGCCACCGGGCGCGCCTCGTGGACCTACCAGTGGACGGCCGGCTCGGCAGGATCGGTGACGATCCGCGCGCGGGCGGCCGACGACAGCGCGAACCTCGGGTCCGCTGCCTCCGTGACCGTCAGCGTGGGATCCACCACCACCGACACGACGGCGCCGAAGGTGGTGTCGGTGAGTCCGGTGTCGGGTGCGACGGGGGTGGGTGTGTCGTCTGGGGTGTCGGCGGTGTTCGATGAGGC
>NZ_FMYF01000023.1 GCF_900092135.1 Raineyella antarctica
CGTGGCAGCGTCTACACCTCTGCTGATTTCCGGGCCCTGGTGGCCCGTCTGGGAATGCGTTCCTCGATGGGTCGCACGGGCGTGTGCTGGGATAATGCGATGGCCGAATCGTTCTTCTCGGCACTGAAGAACGAACGCGTCTACCGTACCGTGTACGCCACCAAGACGCAGGCCCGGCGGGATGTCATCCGCTACATCGAGGGCTTCTACAACAGCCGCCGCCGGCACTCAGCGCTCGATTACCGCCGCCCCAACGAAGTGCACTACGCTTACCAACAGCCGGCCACGGCAGCGTAGAAAACCAACCGAATCCGCTGTCCGAAAACCCCGCAGCAGCCCACATCGTCGGGCTCGTGCTGGTGATGCACAAGACGTCGTTCGGCTACCGCATCCGCTCCATCGGATCCAACCCCGAAGCCTCCGACTACGCCGGCATCCCCATCGATCGCACCCGCATGCAGGTGCTCATCCTCGTCGGCGCTCTGGCAGGCCTGGCCGGCGTCCTCGGTCTGGCCTTCTTCTCCTCCGGCGACCCGAACATCGGCGGCGGCTACGAGCTGCAGGCGATCGCCGCGGCCATCATCGGCGGCACCGCGATGCGCGGTGGACGCGCCTGCGTGACAGGTGCCGCGATCGGTGCCTTCCTGCTCGCGACCGTCACGGCCGCCCTGGCGTACTTCCAGGTCCCCGCCAACTGGAACGGTTTCGCGACCGGTGCCGTGATCCTGGCCGCCGTCTCGGTCGACGGAGTACTCCGCCAGCGCAAGCGCCTGCGCGGCCGTCGCTGAGGCACTGCGAACCCCTGACCTGCCCGAAACAGCACTGAACCCCTCACGACAAAGGAGTCGCACCATGAGCCATGCCCGTAACCTCGTCACCCGTACCTTCAGCCGCCGAGGACTCCTCGGCCTCGGTGCAGGCGTTGCCGTCGTCGCCACCCTCGGCCTGGCCGGTTGCTCGCAGGACGGATCAGCCGCAGGCGGCGCCGCCCAGCCGAAGCTGGCCTTCGTCTACGCCACCACCACCCTGAACCCGATGCAGGAGATGGCACTCGGCGCCCAGGCCGCGGCCGCTGATCACAAGGTCAGCCTGGCCATGTCCGCCCCGAGTGGCACCGACGGGCCGGCCCAGGTCCAGATGCTCCAGCAGGCGGCCACGACCGCCACCGACGGTATCGCCTACCAGACCCTCACCCCGGAGCTCTTCCCCCGCCCGGTCAAGGAAGCCACCGACAAGAAGATCCCGGTCATCGCCGTCGACACCCCGCCGCCGGCCGGGGTCGGGGTCAAGACCTTCGTCGGGACCAGCGACCTGGCGATGGGACGCGAGATCGCCCAGCGCATCCTCCAGGACGTCCCCGCAGGCCGGGGCGGAACAGTCGTCATCGGCAACGCCATGCCGG
Organism: Raineyella antarctica; assembly: GCF_900092135.1. GTDB lineage: Bacteria > Actinomycetota > Actinomycetes > Propionibacteriales > Propionibacteriaceae > Raineyella > Raineyella antarctica. The sequence continues at coordinate 1,403 of NZ_FMYF01000023.1, forward strand.
GACTGGGCATCCTGGAGGCCCGGGCTCAGGGCATCAAGCAGGTCATCGCCGAGCAGCGTCCCGACCTGAAGGTCGTCGGCCCGCTCGCCACGGCCCCTGAACCCACGGCGAACCATGCAGCCTGGGACGCGATCCTGCAGGCCAACCCGGACGCGGTCGCCTACCTGGGCACCGGCGCCCAGGACGCCGTGTCCCTCGGGCAGCTCCAGGGCACGAAGGGCAAGAACTACCTGGCGGGCGCCCCGGACCTCGACCCTGCGGCCCTCGAGGCACTTCAGGCCAAGAAGATCACCGCGCTCGTCTCGCCCGAGCACTGGCTCAAGGGCTATCTGGCGATCGACATGCTGGCCACCCAGGCCACTGGTGGCGCGGCTGCGCCCGTGGGCACCTGGGACACCGGCTACCTGCTGGTCGACGAGAAGAACGTGACGGAGATCGTGGCTCGGCAGAAGGACGAGGCCTCGCGCAAGGTGTGGTTCGCCAAGAAGATCGCGGAGCAGAAGGCCGCCAAGGACAAGCACCTCGGCCCGCTCGTCGAGATCGGCTGACGCATGCTCATCGCCTCAGCCCTCACCAAGTCGTACGGCGGCGTCCGTGCCCTGTCCGACGGGAACCTGGCCGTGCGGCCGGGCACCGTGCACGCACTCCTGGGCGAGAACGGCGCCGGCAAGTCGACCATGATCAAGGTGATCACGGGCGTGGTCGCGCCGGACGGCGGCTCACTCACCCTGGACGGCCGGGACATCGCGTTCTCCAGCACCCGCGACGCGGCCGCCCACGGCGTCTCGGTCGTCTCCCAGGAGCTCAGCCTCTTCCCTGACCTCGACCTGCTCGCCAACCTGTTCCCCTACCGACAGCCCCGGCGCGCCGGACTCGTCGATCGCCGCGCCATGGCGACCGAGGCGCAGCCGCTGATGGACCTGCTGGGCCTGGAAGCGACCCCGGACACGATCGTCGGCGAGCTGAGCCTCGCCGAGCAGCAGCTGGTGGAGATCACCCGGGCGCTGCTGCAGAAGCCGAAGGTCCTCATCCTCGATGAGCCGACCTCGGCCCTCGACGCCGGAGCCGCTGCCCGGCTCCTCGACGTCCTCGATCGCCTGCGCTCGAACGGCACCTCGGTGTTGCTCGTGTCGCACATGCTCGAGGAGGTCAAGGCCATCAGCGACGAGGTGACCATCCTGCGCGACGGTCGCACCGTACTGGCCGGCGCAGACATGGCAGGACTCGACATCCCGCAGTTGGTCGACGCGATGCTCGGCGAGCATCGCGCCGCCATCCAGGGCGAGGTGGCCCAGGCCGACGTCGACTCGATCGACATCGAGGAAGTGGAGCGGCCGATCGGCCGGGGGGTGGCGATCGAGGGGGTCAGCGTCCCCGACCGCCTCGACGATGTCACCCTCACCGCACGGCCGGGCCAGGTACTCGGCCTGGCCGGGCTCGCGGGCAGCGGCCACGAAACGGTGCTCCAGGTGCTGTCCGGCCACGTCACCCCGACCACGGGAGCGGTCGTCCTGCCCTCCGGGGAGACCCTGCGCCCCGGCGTACGCACCGCCATCCGCTCCGGTGTCGCCCTGGTGACCGGTGATCGCCGTAGGTCCGGCCTGCTGCTGGACAAGTCGGTTGCGGAGAACATCGGTACGGTGCGCGCCATCTCGATGACCGGCGCGTGGCGCTGGGTGAATGCCCGTACGCTCCGCGAGCGCGCTCTTGAGCGTGCCGAACAGCTCGGGATCCGCCCCCTGGATGCGGTGGACCGGCCGGCCGGCCAGCTCTCCGGCGGCAACCAGCAGAGGGTCGTGCTCGCGAAGTGGATGGAGATCGAGCCCGATGTGCTCCTGCTCGACGATCCCACCCGGGGCGTGGACATCGGCGCCAAGGCGGAGGCGCACGCCATCATCCGGGCACTTGCGGGATCGGGGCGGGTCGTCATCTTCGCCACCACGGACATCGAGGAGCTTGCCGACCTGAGCGACCGGGTCGTCGTGTTCCAGCGCGGGCGGACCGTCGGTGACCTGACGGGTGAGGAACTGACCCCGCACCGGCTCCTGGAAGCCATCAATGCCAGTACCGATGAAAGGACCGCGGCATGACGACCGACATGACACCGGACGTCCGGGCGGAGCTCACCCGCGGGATGCGCATACTGTGGGACGTCCCGGTTCCGATGGGCGACGGGAACGTGCTGCGCGCCGACGTCTTCCTGCCTGAGGACGAGGCGCCGGTGCCGGTGCTGCTCAGCCATGGTTGCTACGGCAAGGGCATTCTCTTCCAGGAGGGGTACGCCAACCAGTGGGAGCGGATGGTGTCCGATTTCCCGGAGATCCTCGAGGCCAGCAGCGGTGAGTTCCAGGCCTGGGAGCTCGCCGACCCGGAGCGGTTCGTGCCGCACGGCTACGCCGTGGTGCGGGTCGACTCCCGGGGATCGGGCAACTCCGAGGGCGTACGCCACCTGTGGTCGCGCCAGGAGATCGATGACTACGTCGAGGTCGTCGAGTGGGCCGGGACCCAGCCGTGGAGTGACGGGAACGTCGGCCTGCTGGGCATCTCCTACTACGCGGCCCAGCAGTGGCAGGTCGCCGCCGAGCAGCCCGAACACCTGAAGGCGATCGTTCCGTGGGAGGGCACCTCCGACCTCTACCGCGAGCTCTACTACCACGGCGGGATCCGGTGCACGTTCCTGGACTCGTGGTCGGCCAAGCAGGACCGTAGCCAGTACGGGTACGGGGAGAGGGGCCTGCCCAACGCCCATACCGGTGCGACCACCGCCGGACCGACGCTGTCCGACGAGTACCGGGCCGCCCACCGGGTCGATGCCGTCGCCGACGTGACCACGCACCCGCTGCTCGACGCGCGCCACGAAACCGACGCCGTCGACTGGGACCGGGTCACCGTGCCGGTCCTCTCGTCCGCCAACTGGGGAGGCGCAGGTCTGCACCTGCGCGGCAACGTCGAGGGGTTCGTGCGCAGCAACACGCCGAACAAGTGGCTCGAGGTGCACGGGCTGGAGCACTGGACGCACTTCTACACCGACTACGGGGTCGGGCTGCAACGCCAGTTCCTCGACCACTTCCTCAAGGGTGCCGACAACGGGTGGGACCGCCGCCCGCCGGTGCTGCTGCAGGTGCGCCACATCGACGGCTTCGAGGAGCGCCCGGCTGAGGCCTGGCCGTTGCCCGAGACCTCGTGGCAGGAACTCTTCCTCGATGCCGGGACGGGCAACCTTTCCCCCGGCCCCGGGACCGAGGAGTCGTCGCGTACGTACGAGGCCGCCGGTGACGGAGTGACCTTCATGACGGCGCCGATCAAGGAGGACACGGAGATCACCGGTCCCGTGGCCCTGCGGGTCTGGATCAGCTCCACGACCGAGGACGCGGACCTGTTCGCGGTCGTCCGACTGTTCGATCCGCAGGGGGACGAGGTCGTCTTCCGCGGGGCCATGGACGCCCATACACCGGTCGCGCAGGGCTGGCTACGCGCCTCGCACCGGGCGCTCGACCCCGAACTCACGACCGAGTACCGCCCTGTCCACCCGCACGACCGGGTCGACCCACTGGTCCCGGGTCAACCGTACGAGGTGGAGATCGAGATCTGGCCGACCAGCATCGTCGTCCCGGCGGGCTACCGGCTGGGCCTGACGCTGCGCGGCACCGACTACGCCTACCCGGGGCCGGTCAAGGAGGAGTTCGCTCTGGTCCATCGTTATCCGGGCAAGGGCACCGGCCCGTTCGTCCACCCCGTCGACTCGAGGCCCTGGGACCTCGTCGGCGGCGACGTGACCGTGTACAGCGGACCGGGATTCCCGTCGCGCCTGCTGCTCCCCATCATCGGTACAACCGAGCTGGGCACCCCGGTCGACGTCTCCTGACAGTGGTCACTCGAACCATCGGGCCATCGAACCATCGGCACGACCGAACCATCACCACACCCGAATCACCCTCAGAGCAAGGAAGCATCATGGGAGTTATGCGCATGGGTTACGTGCACGCACGCGTGACCAACATGGAAGAGGCGCTGTGGCACTACCGCGACGTGCTCGGCATGCAGGTGGTCGCCCAGCAGGGCAACCCCACCTGGCTGAAGTCCTGGGACGAGTGGGACCACCACTCGGTCGTCCTGGAGGAGTCCGGCGTCGGACTGGTCAAGGCCGGCTTCAAGGTCCGTACGGAGGACGACCTGGCCACCTTCGAGAACAACCTGCACAAGTTCGGGGTGACCACCGAACGGATGTCCAAGGGCGACAACCTCGCCGTCGGTGACGGCGTCCGCTTCACCACCCCGTCGGAGCACGTGATCGAGCTCTACCAGGACATCGAGTACACCGGGACCGAGGTCGGTATCAAGAACCCGCCGGTGCTGCCGCGCTCCATCCGGGGCATCGGGGTGCCGGTGATGGACCACGCGTTGCTGCTGGCGGAGGACCCTGCCCTGAACGAGCGGCTCTTCGTGGAGGCCCTCGACTTCCGCCCCGCCGAGCGGCTCATCGTGGCCGATGACAACCCCGAGCTGATCGGGACCTGGATGTTCTGCCAGCACAAGACCCACGACATCGCCTTCATCAAGGGCGCCAACGGGCGCCTGCACCACTGGGCGTACAAGCTGCGCGACTGGTCGGCGATCCGCGACGCGGGCATCAAGTTCTCCATGGAGGACATCCCGGTCGGCTTCGGGCCCGACATCCACGGTCTCTCCCGCGGGGAGACGATCTACTTCTTCGATCCGTCGGGCAACCGCAACGAGGTCTTCTCCGGAGGCTACGAGACCTACCCCGACTGGCCCACGATGACCTGGACCTCGGACAAGACCATGCCGGCCGTCTCCTACATCGGCCGGGAGGTCGCCGAGAACCACTTCACGGTTTCGACGTAGACCGGGCTCGGGGCAGAACGGAGCGTCAGGAATCCGGCGGGGAGCGCCTCAGCTCTGCATGCTGCTCGGAGCCTGGCCCTCCGCGGGACGCCCGAGCCGTCGGGACAGGGCGAGTGCCGCGGTGCGTACGGCCGGGGCGACACGGAGGATGTCAATGTTCGATGCTGCGCCCATCACGGCCAGCGCCGCAATGGTCGAGCGGTCGTGGTTGACCACCACGGCCCCGACCGCGACGCGACCCTCCCGCAGCTCGCTCTGTGCCACCGCATAACCACGTCGGCGAACGAGCTCCAGATCCTTCAGGAGCTCGTCGCGGCTGCTGATCGTCTGGCGGGTGAAGGCTTCGAAGCCGTTCTCGCAGACGACGTCGATGACCGCTGGGTCACTGTGGGCCAGGATGGCCTTTCCAGTCGCGGTGGCGTACGCCGGCAGTCGTCCGCCGGACCGGGTCAGGGCACTGGCTGACATCCGCCCCTTGAGCTTCTCCAGGTAGAGCACATAGCCCTCGGAATCCAGCACCGACAGCAGGATGTTCTCCTTCGTGACCTGGAACAGGTCCTGCATGAACGGCAGCGCCACCTCCCGCAGGCCTCGCTGGGCCGGGGCGAGCATGCCGATGCGGAACAACCGCATCCCGATCCGATAGGTGCCGTCATCGGTCCGCTCGAGCATGCCCTCCTGGACCAGCTCGCGGATCATACGCAGCGCGGTGGCCGCGGCCAGGTCCGTACGACGGGCGATCTCCGTCAGGGTGAGTGCCTCGTCGCCCGGGTGGAACGCGGCCAGCACCGAGATCAGGCGGGTGGCCACGGAAGAGCGCGGTCCATTTCCCTGCTCTGCGATGTCAGTCATGACCGTCCTTCTGCGCGGTGTGGGACCCGTGGGGACGCTCCTATGGTCTGTCAAGGACTGGTGGGTGTTCGAGGAGGCGGTAGAGGTCGCGGGCGATGTAGCGCTTGAGGCAGCGTTTGATCTCGCG
>NZ_FMYF01000010.1 GCF_900092135.1 Raineyella antarctica
CACCACCCGAACGGAACATGAGCCAACCGCCGAGTCACCGAGTCACGCGGGTCCCCGCGCCGGCCGCAGGCCGGACACAGGTCACCGGGCGCGACGACGTGGCAGACCAGAACGGTGTGGTCGGGAGCAACCTGCTGGCCGACCACGGTCAGGCCGAGCCGGTCGAGGCGGCAGAACTCGTCCAGAGACGGAGCGGACAGGGGTGACGTAAGCTGGGACATACGGGCCTTGGGCTTGGCGATGACGGCGTAGAGAACCTCCATCTTCCAACCCAGGGCCCTTCTTCACGCCCCCGTCCCAGCCCTCACCCGCCCAGAGCCCCTACACCCCCAACTGTGAAGAGCCAGATGACGACCGTGTGTGAGGGGTGCGGGGGGCGTCAGTACACACCGGTACGTTCCCAGCGCCAGGTACGAAGACGATGTCGCAACGCCAGACGTGACCTGCGAACGAGACGGCTCATGGGGTTCGACGAACGCGTGCCCGCTGCGCGTCCGTCGAGCCACCTGAGGCGCCGGGATGACTCCAGATCGGGGGAGATCCGGAGCGCGAGGTCACGGAAGGGCCTGTACTCGGACTCGATCGGAAGGTTCGCATCGAGCGCATGGGTGGCCGCCATCAGCGCCAGTTCGGCGATCGTGTCTCGAGCCCTCGCCAGCAGGGTGTCTGCCCCGGCAATGGGCTGAGGCGCTGGCGACCTCACGTCGTGCCTCGGGGAAAGGCGAGGCTTCAACAAGGTCTCGAAAGCTTCGAGGCGCTGTTCGAGGTCCAGAACCCCGGACACTTCCCGGGCGGAGAGGCTGGCGCTGTGCTCGCGGTGCCAGGCCTGATCGACTCCGCGTAGGTAGGCAACCTGCGAGACGGAAGCGATGCGCAGCCAGTGCTCCATGTCGTGGCTGTGTGCCAGCGGCGCCTGTCCCCCTACTCGGCGCACGACCGAGGTCCTCATCACGACCTCGGGTGAGGTGATCACGTTGGCCCCGTCGCGGCAACGATCCACTAGCCACCGTCTGCCATCCCACACGGTCACGCCTCTCATGCGCGTACGCGGGACAGGTAGGTTCTCGGCGTGGAAGTGCAGGGGGTGCCCGTAGACCAGGCCCACGCGGGGCCGGGAAGTGGCGGCGCCGACGGCTCGGGAGAGGGAGCCCGGAGTGAGCATGTCATCAGCATCCAACCGGACGAGGAACTCCCCAGTGGCCCGCGCCAGCCCGTCGTTGAAAGCGACCACGGGACCTCGGTTCCGGTCGTGCCCGACGACCGTGACGCGGGTATCGATCGCTGCCAAACGACGTGCGACGAGCAGGCTGTCATCCGTGGATGCGTCATCAACGATGATGACCTCGACATCGACACCCTGTTGTGAGACGGCGCTCTCCACCGCTTCCGGCAGGAATCTGGCGTAGTTGTAGCAGGGGATGACCACCGATACGGTGATCGGCGCCGCGAGCGAGATGGAGCTGTCATGCCTCATGGTGCGGGCCTCCCTGTACTGTCCGACCGATCACGCTGGGACTCCCCGGCGGTTCTGTCCCCAGCGTCGCGGTGTGTGCCGAGCCGAGGCGGCGGGCCTCGTTGAGGCGTCCCCGGAACCAACGCCATAGCAGGGCGGTATAGACCGCCGTGCCAACCACGCCGCCGACGAGCAAGTCCACCAGGGGCCTGTGAGCGATGAGTGTGCATGCCCAGGCTGCGGGGGCGGCAACCACGGCCGCGGCCAGCGGCGGCCAGAATGACGCCCAAACCGCCCGAATGTCCGTTCCGACGCGAGCGAGGGAGATGCCGTACAGCAGGAGCAGGAGGGCGCCGGCAGTGACCTGGGCCAGAGCCGCGCCCACAGCTCCTGCGGTTCGGATCCCGAGGACCAGCCCTGGAACCAGGATCACCATCCATCCCAGCTGAAGCCAGAGCACGCGGGTCGAGTACCCTCGCGCCAGGAGATACGTGGTGGCCAGGTCCAGGACGGTTCGTAACGCCCCGAAAGCGCCGAGGATCATCAGCAGCGGTGCAGCCTCCAGCCACCGGGTGCCGTACAACAGCTGGACCGCAGGAGAAGCCAGCACTGTCAGCAGCAAGCCCGCCAGAACGCTGATACTCCAGACAGGCCCCCAGGCGATGCCCAGGGCCCGATCCCCTGTAGCATCGGAGACTCGGGAGAACGTCGGAAGGGACACCGAACGCACCACTTGTCCGAGGGCGCTCATTGGCCAGTTCGCGATATTGAAAGCCAGAAAATAGACGCCCAAGGCTGCGGCCCCTGCCATCCCGGAGAGCAGCATCTTGTCTGCACCGAGGAGGGCCCAAGACAGAAGATTGGCCCCGGCCACCGGTAGACCAAACGCCACGACACCGCGAGCCACGCTCCGGTCGAAGCCCAACCGGGGACGTTCACCGACGAACCGGTATTGCAGGATGACGGCGATCGACTGAGCTGCGACGCGGGAAACTGCTAGGGACATCACGCCTAGTCCCGCCAGGATCAGTACTAGGGTCAACGCGGTCCCCACCGCGAAATCTACTACGGATATCAGGAATAGCTCCCTCTGCCTGAACTCGCGCTGCAGTGTCGCATACGGGACCACCCCGACCCCTGCGATGAGCAATGTCAACGACATGACCGCCAGTACGGGGCCGCCGCCCGGTGCACCGACAGAGGCAGCGAGCTCCGCGGCAACAGCCATGGTGATCGCCGTCAGGACTGCGGAGATACCCAGGGAGAGCGTGGCCACTGTGGGGGCCTTCCGCGTGTGATCCCCGGAACGGATCAGATCAGTACTCAGCCCGAAGTCGGCCACCGTCATGAGGACTGCCTGAACCGTCAAGACAACTGCATAGACGCCAAACTCCTCGTGACTGAACATCCGGGCCAGGAAGATCCCCACTGCGAAGGTTCCCAGCCGCATCACGAGGCTACTGACGCTGCTCCATGCAAGTCCGTGGCGTATATCGACCTGTAGTGCCGAGATTGGGTCTGTGATGGGTGGGATGTTCGGTGGCCCGAGCGTCGGCTGCCGCGAGTCGGCCCGGGGGAATCGCCCATGGTCATCCGGTGTCATGCGACTGCCCTCCTAGGCAACACTCGATGGACCATGTAGGAGCCCACTCCTGCCGCCGACTCCAGCAACGAGGCCGCGCCGCCCCACGAGGAGCCTCGGCGAGCAAGCGCCTCGCTGTACACCCCCGTCAGCACCTCCGCGGCATGTCCGAGGCTGTACCGGTCGACCACCACGCCGCGAGACCAGATGCCGATGATCTGCCGATCCTCCGGCGAAGCCGCCAACCGCTCCAGGAAGCCAAGAAGTCCTCGATATCCACTACCGTCGTCGACGCCGTAGAAGCCCTGCCACGTGAAGGCTTCGATGGTCCGTCTAGTCACCGGGAGACAGAAGCCCGAGGCCCCCAAGACGATGCACGGTCGGGCGAATGCCATGGCACGCAAGATGGAGCTTCCCATGCCCAGTACCACATCAGCGGCCGCGTACACGGGTCGCGGGTCCACCAGGCTGCCGGTCATTTCGACGACGGTTCGATCATGGCGCGTATTCACACGTCCCGCGGCATCAGCCACCCGTACCAACTCGGGCCCATCGCCAGCCACCACAAGGACGACGTGCCGTTCGGCAGCCATCTCATCGACAGCCTCGATGGCGGCCAGTACACCGGCGACCTTGTCCAAATCTGTGGTCAAGCGCCCGACCAGCGAGACCACGAAGGCGTCCGGATCCAGTCCGAGAAGGTGCCTTTGCTGCGCTCTATCGCGGGGGGCGTCCTGCTGCGTGTCCACCGGCGGCTCTATCACGTGCCGGTGCTGGAACCGACCCGAGTCCGCCCCCAGCTGCTGTGTCCCGACCACGAGGTCCAGGTGCCGTGGTAGAAAGTCCGGCACATCCATGGACAGCACCGTCATGACCTGCGCCGTACCCAGCAGCCCGTGCGGACCGAATGCCGCACCGACGGACGGGGCCCACTCGTAGGTGTGGACGAGGTCCGCGTGCCATGATCGGGCTAGCCTGACGAGGCCGATGGTCCACGCCGCCGATAACCGCAACCCTGGTGGGGATGCGGTCCAGTCAAGGTCCAATGCCCGGACGCGGTCGAGGAGCGGGCCTGGAGGTGCGTACAGCATGACATCGTGGCCGCGCTGGCGAACCGCCGCAGCCAGGTCGATGGCATTGATCTGGCTGCCCCCCATCCCAGTGTCGTGCGGGCAGACAATGACCCTCACGATACGGCCTCCGACTGCCCGGATGCGGTCACTGCAGCTGCCAGAGTTTCCGCCACGTGCTCCTGCTGATCCCGCGTGATGTGCGGGAACATCGGCAGCGACAGCAGCCGGTCAGCCGCCGCCTCAGCCACCGGGAACGCCCCCCGCGGATATCCCAGGTGTTCGTACGCACCGGTGAGGTGCACCGGCACTGGATAATGGATGCCTGCCGAGACTCCCCTCTCCTGGAGTCGCCTCAGTACGCCGTCCCGGTCCTCGACCTGCACCGTGAACAGGTGCCAGACGTGCTCGTTGCCCTCTGCCTCGGACGGCAGCCAGATTCCCTCGATGCCGTCCAGGAGTTCCGCATAGCGGGCGGCCGCCTCCCGGCGCATCCGGTTCCATTCCTCCAGGCGGGCCAGCTTGGCCAGCAGCACCACTGCCTGGACCGCATCGAGGCGGGAATTCATCCCGATGACGTCGTGCCGGTACTTCGCCGAGCTCCCGTGGTCACCCAGCCTGCGTACCCCGGCAGCCAGGTCGTCGTCGTCGGTGATGACAGCACCTGCGTCGCCCGCGGCGCCCAGGTTCTTCCCCGGGTAGAAGCTGGTACCGGCGGCGGCGCCCAGGGTTCCGGCCCTCCGTCCGTTTCGCCTTGCCCCCTGTGATTGGGCGGCGTCCTCGATGATCAGCGCCCCCGTACGCTCCACGATCGGTTCCAGCTCCTCCACGAAGGCAGCCTGCCCGAACAGGTGCACCGGGATGATCGCCCGGGTGCGCGGGGTGATGGCAGCTTCGATGGCTCGGGGGTCGATGAGCAGGTAGCGGGGATCGACGTCCACCACGACGGGCCGGGCCCCGATCCGACTGACCGCCTCGGCGGTGGCGATGAACGTGTTGGCCGGGAGGATGACCTCTGCCCCGGCCTCGACACCGGCTGACCGGAGCGCCAACTCCAGGGCATCCGTTCCGCTGGCGACCCCCACGCAGTGCCGGGCGCCCAGGAACGCCGCATAGGACTGCTCGAAGCGGGCGACGTGCGGGCCCCCGATGAATGCCGTATCGGCGAAGACCTGACGCAGGTCCTCCTGCACCTGCGCGTCGATTTCGCGTTGCTGGGCTCTCAGATCCACGAAGGGGACGCTGGTGGTCTGTGGGGTGATGGTGGTCATGCGTACGCTCCTTGGCGGGCCCATTCCTCGCGCGCCACGACCGACCCCATGCGCATGGCGGCGTAGTAGCGTGCCCCGGTCATGGCGGACCGGGTCAGCGAGCGCATCTGGGTGGTTCGAGGGCAGCGATCGAGGACGGTATCGGAGTAGATGGTGGCCAAGTGGGCGGCTGCCCGACTGGCGTCGTAGCGATCGATGACGAGGTTGCGCCCGTACGCGCCGAGGCGGTGCCGCAACGCGGGCGACTCCACGAGCCGGGTCAGGGCAGTGACCAGGTCCCGCGCCCCGTCCCCACCGTGGCCGTACCACCCGGCGTGGAGGAAGTCGTGCGCCGTCGTCTCGTCGAGGACCTTCCAGAACCCCGCCTCGCCGTGCACGACCAAGGGTTTGGCATGGGCCATGCCCTTGATCGCGGACGACCCCATGCCGAGCACGATGTCGGCGGCCGAGTAGACCGGGGCACTGTCCAGCTGGAAGCCGAGCGGCTGGATGACGGTCCGCCCGTGCCGGGCGTTGACCGCTTGGGCACGCGCCTCGACCGCCGCCCGTCCCTCGCCGTCGCCGGCGATCAGCAGCCGAAGGGGGTGGTCGGCGGACAGCCGGTCGACCACCCGGATGGCTTCCAGCACGCCCTGGAGCTTCTCCAGGTCGGTGGTGAGCATGGAGACCACGCCGATGACCAGTTCGTCCTCGGAGATGCCCCATCCGGCCCGGGCCGACGAGGCGTCGACGGTGTGGAAGCGGTCCATGTCCACCGGCGGCTCGAGCAGGTGGGCCGTACGGCCCTGGGCCAGCATGCGCTGCTGGAGCTGGGGGGTGCCGACCACGATCGGCAGGTGCGTGGGCAGGAAGCTCGGTACTTCCATCGACATCACGGACATCAGCATCGGGACGCGGCGGCCGCTGCCGAAGGCGGCCTGCAGGCAGGTGCGCCATTCGTAGACGTGCAGCAGCTGGACGTCCCACAGCCGGACGACGTTCGCCAGCCGCCTCGACCAGGCAAGGCCCGGACTGTCCGGCGGGGGCGCCTCGATCCAGGTCAGGCCCGCGTCCCGGACGATCTCGGTCAGCACACCCGGCGGTGAGTAGACCAGCGGCTCGTGGCCGTACTCGCGAATGGCGGAGGCCAGTTCGACGGCGTTGAGCTGGCTTCCTCCCATTCCCATCTGGTGGGGGCAGATAAGGATTCTCATGTCACGCGACTCCTTCGGTCTGCGACGCTGCGGGATTCTCGTGGATCGGGGCAGGGCGTCGGACGGCCTTGGCCAAAGGCGCCGCCGGGTTCCCCGCCCAGGTCTGGGCAGCAGGGACGTCGCGCAGCACCACCGCACCCATCCCGATCACGGCGTCCTCGCCGACGGTGAGGTCCTGGCGGACACTGGCCTGCATCCCCAGGTAGGTCCGGGCGCCGATCCGGACACGTCCGGCGACGGTCGCACCGGCGGCGCAGGTGACGCCGTCGGCGAGCACGTCGTCATGGGTCAGGACCGTGCGGGGCATCAGCACCACGTGCCTGCCCAGCCGTACGTCACAGGTCAGCACACAGCCGGCCAGCAGGATCGATCCCGCGCCGACCCGGCTGCCGGCCCCGACCACCACCGACGGATGGACGTGGACCGCATAGCGATCCTCGCCGACCCCGAGGGCGGCCAGGCGGGAGGCCAGCGCCAGGCGGCCGGCTCCCGATCCCGGGCACAGCAGGAGCATCTCCGTTCGGTCCGCCGCCAGTTCCGCACCGCCGAGGACGGGCACCCCCCCGATCGTGGTGCCGTGCAGGGCAGGGTTGTCGTCCAGCAGGCCGGTCACCCGGTCATGGCCGGCGGCACGGATCGAGGCCATCGTCTCCCGGGCGAGGCCGCTGGCAGCGACCAACAGGATCTGGGTCATGGCCGGACACCGTTCGCCGTCGAGGGCCGGGTCGCGTGGCGGCCCGGCGCCCCGGCCGCCGTCACCAGGCTGTCGAGCACCCGATCGAGTTCCTCGGCGGTCATGGTGTGGTACATCGGCAGGATCAGGGTCGAGTCCGTCAGCCGCTCCGTCACCGGCAGCGGGGCGACCACGCCCGAGTGATGCTCGTAGGCCGGCTCGAGGTGGGCCGCCATGATGCCGCGCCTGGCGGAGATGCCGTCGGCCGCCAACCAGGCGAGCAACTCGTCCCGGTCCACGGGGAACCCGGGCAGCACCTCGACCCAGAAGGACTGGAAGTTGGAGGTCCCGTACGGCGGGTCGACCACGCACCGCAGGTCGGGGATGCTGGCCAGCACCGTGCGGTAGTCCTCGGCCAGCGAGCGCCGACGCCGCACCATCTCCGGCAGGCGCCCCAGCTGGACCAGCCCGAGGGCGGCCTGGAGGTCCGTCATCCGGTAGTTGAACCCGACCTCGGTGTACGACTCCTTGGCGGCCAGGACCGCCGAGTGGCGGTCGGCCGCCGAGATGTCCATGGAGTGCTCCCGCAGCCTCCTGGCCCGCGACGCCCACTCCGGGTTGCAGGTGGTGATCATGCCGCCCTCCCCCGTCGTCAGCAGCTTGCGCGGGTGGAAGGACCAGGCGGTGACATCCGCCCCTGCACCCACAGGCGTCCCGGCGTACGTGGATCCGGCGCCGCAGGCCGCGTCCTCCACCAGGACCAGTGAGCGGCGGTCACACATCTCCCGCAGCGGCTGCAGGTCCACCGGGACGCCGCCCTGGTCGACCGCGATCACCGCGGTGGTCGCCGGGGTGAGGACGGCCTCCACGGTGTCCGCCGTGATGTTTCCGGTGGTCGGGTCGACGTCGGCGAAGACCGGGCGCGCCCCCACGTACGTCGCGGCATTGGCCGTGGCGATGAACGAGAAGGACGGCAGGACGACGTCGTCCCCTGGCCGGACACCGGCCACCACCAACGCGAGGTGCAGCGCAGTGGTGCACGAGGACGTCGCCACGCCGTGGGACGCCCCCTGTGCCTGGCTGAACTGCCGCTCGAACTCGGCGACACGGGGACCCTGGGCGATCCACCCCGAGGCGATCACCTCGGTGACGGCCTCGATCTCCTCGGCCCCCAGCCACGGGCGCATCACGCTGATCCTGTCCATTGCCGTCGTCCTCCGATGTCTCAGGCGGTTGACTGCGTGGTCATGAGGTTCCGGCCTGCCGCAACCTCGTCGCGCAGCGGCCGCCACCATTCGACGAGTCGGCGCAGCCCCTCGTCGAGGGACACGGTGGACCGGAAGCCGAGGTCCCGTGCGGCCGCCGACGTGTCGGCGAGGCGCCGGACCACCGAGTTCACCGTCCGCTCCGGTCCGTGCACCACCGGGAGGTCGGAGCCCATCACCCGCAGCAGGGTCTGCGCCAGTTCGAGCAGACTGGTCTCCTCGCCGCTCGCGATGTTGTACACGCCGGCGGTGACCGGTCCGGCGGCAGCGAGCAGGTTGGCCCGGGCGATGTCCTCGGAGAAGACGAAGTCCATCGTCTGGCTCCCGTCACCGAAGATCAGAGGCGGAAGTCCGTCGTCGATCCGCTCCATCCAGCGGACCAGCACCTCGGTGTACTTCCCGTGCACGTCCATCCGCGGCCCGTAGACGTTGAAGTAGCGCAGCATGACGTAGTCCAGCCCGTACATCGCCCGGAAGCTGGCGAGCAGGCCCTCGTTGAACGTCTTGGCAGCCCCGTAGATGGTGTCGTTGTTGTACGGGTGGTGGCGCTCGGTGGTGGGGAACTCCTCGGCCATCCCGTACACCGAGGCGCTGGAGGCGGCCACCACCTTGGACACCCCTGCGGACGCCGCTGCCTCGACCACGTTGAAGGTGCCGTTCACCATCACGTCGACGGCCAGGCGGGGATCCTCGGCACACTGGGTGATGCGGATGGCCGCCTGGTGGAACACCACGTCCTGGCCCCGGACCAGGCCGCCGACGAGGCTCCGGTCACGGATGTCCCCCTCGACCAGTTCCACCCGACCGCTGGCCAGGGCACCTGCCAGGTTGGCCCGTCGCCCGCGGACGAGGTTGTCCAGGACGTCGACGCGCTCCGCTCCGGCGGCGAGCAACTGGTCGACGATGCCCGATCCGATGGTCCCGGCGCCTCCGGTCACCAGGAAGCGACGACCGCGCAGTGCCTCCGTGCCGTCACCGGCGCCGAGCGGATTCACCGCTCCTCCCTGACTGCGCCGGCCGGGACCGGGTCCTCCAGGCTGACATGCCGTCCGTGGTCGGCCAGTGACCTGCTGGTGGCCTCCAGGACGTTGAGCACGCGCAGGGCCGAGTGTCCATCGGTGGGGGCCGGTGTCCCGCTCCGGATGGCCGAGGCGAACTGCGAGACCATCAGGCCCAGGGGCTCGAACTCGGACAGGGCGGGTGACCAGGTGTCGCCGAGCCGGTAGGAGATGGTCACGCCCTTGCGCGTGGCCACATCGTCCAGGACGCGCTCCTGTCGTCCGAGGTCGACACCGCGGTCGAAGACGCTGATCCGCTGCTGGGGATTCAGGTCGTCCCAGACCAGCGTCCGCCGGCTGCCGCAGATGACCATCTGGCGGATCTTGGTCGGCGAGAGCCAGTTGACGTTGACGTGGACCAGTGCCCCGCTGCGCTGCGGCAGGGACAGGTATCCGATGCACGCCTTGCCTGCGTCCAGCGGGTCGGCACCCTCGGCGGCGACGCTGACCGACTGCAGCCCGTCGGGGAGGACGAAGTCAAGGATGGCCAGGTCGTGGGGCGCCAGGTCCCAGAAGACGTCGACGTCCGGCTGTACCAGTCCCAGGTTGATGCGTACCGAGTCCACGTACAGGATCTCCCCCAGCTCCCCGGCCCCGATCAGGTCGCGGATCTTGATCACGGCCGGCGTGTAGCAGTAGGTGTGGTCGGCCATCAGGATCGTGCCGGCCTCCTGCGCGGCAGCGACCAGCTCGCGGCCGCGGGCTGCGGTGTCAGCCAGAGGCTTCTCCACCACCACGTGCTTGCCGGCCCCGATGGCCTGCATCGCGATCGGGTGGTGGGTCCTGGCCGGCGTGGCGATGGCGACCGCATCAACGTGCTGGCCGGCGAGCAGGTCGTCGACGGACGTGACGACGTCCGGGTTCCCGGTTCGCCTGGCGAGGCCCTGCGCGCGTTCGGCATCGGTGTCGCAGATCGCCACGAGTTCCCAGTCCGTGCTCATGGCGAAGTTGCGCGCCAGGTTCGGACCCCAGTAGCCGGCCCCGATCACCGCGACCCGGAGTGCGGGGTTCACGGTGCTGTCTGCTGCGATGCTCATCAGTAAGCTCCTTCGGGATTGACCATGACCTTGAAGGTCCGCCACATGATCATGAGATCGCCGGTGACGGACCAGTTCTCGACGTAGTAGAGGTCCAGTCGGACGCTTTCCTCCCAATCGAGGTTCGAGCGTCCGTTGATCTGCCAGAGCCCGGTCAGTCCGGGCTTGATGTAGAGCCGGCGGCCGGTGTCCCCCTCGTAGGTGGCCACCTCCTCCGGTAGCGGTGGGCGCGGTCCCACCAGTGACATGTCGCCCCGCAGCACGTTCCAGAACTGGGGCAACTCGTCCAGGGAGTGCTTGCGCAGGACGGCGCCCACCCGGGTGATCCGGGGGTCGTGGCGGAGCTTGAACAGCGGCCCGGCGGCTTCGTTCTGCGCGACCAGCGCTGCACGGTCCTGTTCGGCGGTGGCGACCATGGTGCGGAACTTGTACATCCGGAACGGACGTCCGCGGCGACCCGTACGGATCTGGGAGAAGAACACGCCTCCGTCGGAGTCGCGGGTGATGAGCACGGCGAGCACGGCGAACAGTGGCAGCATCACCAGCAGGGCCAACGCGGACACCACGATGTCGAGACCGCGCTTCAGCACGTGGCGCCCACCCTCGAAGCGGGGCTGCTCCACGTGCATGAGGGGGAGGCCCTCCATGGGACGCATGGTGATCCGTGGCCCGGCGACGTTGACCAAGGAGGACACCAGGATCAGTTCGGTCCGGGACGGTTCCAGCGCCCAGCCCAGCGCGCGGATGGCACGGTTCCCGTCGCGCAGCGGACCGGCCACGATCACGGCGTCCGCGCCCAACTGCTGGACAACCTCGGGCACGTGTGCAGTGCCGTGGAACTCGGGAAGCCCGGCGGATCCGATGCCGGTGTCCGGGCGGGCCGACGAGCCGGCAGGGGCGACCGAGCTGTCTCCGCGGCCGGCGCCGTCCGTGCCGTCGAGCACGACGCCGATCACCCGGTAGGCGACGGCGGATCGGCGGGCGATCTGCCTGATCACGTACGCGACGTCCAGCGGCTGGCCGACCACCACGACGTCCGACAGCGCGACGCCACGGGCACGCAGGTGCTGCAGCCAGGTGCGCCAGGCCCACCGCCCCAGCATCAGCCCGACCAGACCCAGTGGGAAGGTCAGCAGTAGGTGTGACCGGGCGGCCGGCCCCATCCCTGTGCTGAGGAACAGGAGCGAGGCTGCGGCCATGATGCCTGCCGTGGCCGCGGTGGCACCGACCGTGCGCTTGTACTCGTCGGCTCCCACCGCCATCCGCCGCGGTGACCGGGTACGGAATACCTGCAGGGTGACCATCCACAGCAGGACCAGCCCGGTGACCTGCCAGACCTGGAGGAGCGGCATGGATCGGCCGGCGGCGACCATGGATCCCGCGGTGGCGGCGAGGCTGATGACCGCCAGGTCCGTCACGAGGACCCTGTGGCGGTAGCGCGCGGCCCACGAGGCCGCCGAGCCCGGGGCGTGCGAGGCGACGGCGTCGCGGTCGACCAGGTGCAGCACGCCCGCGCCGCCCGTCTGGGGCATCGTCGGTTCCAGAGCCGCAGCGTTGGCGATCTCAGGCTGCACCGGATCATGCAAGGGAGCAGTCGACCGGACGGCCGTCGCCTGGACGAGACCGCGGAGCCGGTCATCGATGGCGACGAACGCCCGGGCACGCGCCCGGCTCCTCTGCTGGACCGCCGTTGGCTGCTGCTGCATGGTCAGACTCCCGTGGGGCGGGGGCCTGTGATCACGTGGTGTGTCGTCGGCCCCTCGGAGGCGGCTGTGCCGCCGGGACTCCTTCGACACTAGAGACGGGACCTTCGTCGAACATCCGTGCGGACTACTCGTTCGTCCCTCGGGCCGACACCTATTCCGCTCCCCCACTCGCAGGGACTACTCGGTCCCGCTGTCGACGGGCAGGCAGTGGGTGCTCAGGGTCAGCTGGACCGCCGGCCTCAGAGTCCCAGGTCCCACAATTCACTGCGCTCGCTGATGCCCAACTTGGTGAACACCCGGTACAGGTGGCCCTCCACCGTCCGTGGCGAGACCACCAGGACCCGGGCGATGTCAGCGTTGCTGAGGCCATCGAGGGCCAGCCGGACGATCTCGTGCTCCCGGTCGGTGAGTGCTGCGAGGTGCAGGGCCTCGCCCACGTAGCGACTGGGTATTCCTCCGAGTGCCTGTACAACGTCGTGCAGGTGTCGCAGCGCCTCCCCGCGCCTGCGCAGGTCGTGCGACTGGTTGTGCAGCAGCACCACACGGGCCCACACGCCCGCCGCGAGGGCGAGGTCCCCGGACCTCCGTACGTCGTCGGCGACCCGGGCGAGCAGGACCGCATCCGAAGCAACCGCGGGATCACAGACCTTTCGGATCAGCGACGAACGCGGTCCGTCGAGTGGTGAGCACGCTTGGTGCAGCCGCGCCACCAGTTCGTCGTGGTCGTCCGCGGGACCCCGACCGAAGGCTGCGGCGAACAGGATCTCCCTCCGGACCACCGGGTAGCGGTCCAGGGCAGGATCATCGAGGACCCGGCGCCACAGGGAGATCTCCTCCGATGTCCCGGCCTGGGCGAGCTCATCGGCCAGACTGGCGAGGGCCGATGCCAACAGCCACCGGTCCTGCGGACCACGGCGGCCATCGGCTCGGATGCGTGCGAGGGCCGATTCGTCGGCCGGGGCCGGCGGAGCGACGACCGGGACGGTGGTCAGGGCGTGCAGTGCCTGCACCAAGGGCATCAGGTGCGCGGGGTCGGCGTGGGCCAGGTCGACGCCGGCATCCTGCAGTCCGCGGATACCCGAAGCCATCCGCCCGCGGAGGAGGTCCACGAATCCCTGGAGCGCCTGGACGGTTCCCGAGGACGCGTGCCACCGGTGGGCCGCCCGACCCCGCTGGTCGTCCAGTACCTGGTCGGCCGGGTCGGGATCGCCGAAGAAGGCCAGGGCCATGGCCAGCTCGACCATCGCGTGCCCGCCCATCATGGCGGTCATCCGCGGCGTACGGGCCACCTCCTCGTGCGCGAGGGCGGCCTCCCGTACAGCCTCGCCCAGTCGGCCCGTACGGGACAGCCCGTCCATGCGCAACCAGTGCGCGATGGTCCGCACGGCCGGATGCACCTGGGGTGCTTCCAGCAGGTCGGCGGCCAGGGCCAGCAGTTCTGATCGCCCAGAGGCGGGTTCGTCCTGGTGCAGGGCGGTCAGCAGGGTCGCGACCGGTCCGGTGGCCAACAGCGCCGTGCGGCCTTGCTGGCAGGCTCGGTCCCGGTACTCGGACCAAACCTGCCCCAGTGCCTCCCAGGGGGAGCTTTGGGGGCCGCACCTGACCAGATCCATGGCCAGCACGCACAGCACCTCGCTCAGCAAGTGGTCGTCGCACAGCGTGTCCGCCAGTTCGACCAGGTCGGCGCGGCCGGACCAGGTCCGTGTCGAGGAGAGCATGACCTCACCGCGCAGGAGCGCCAGACGTGGGCCGTCCGACGGTGCGGTCCGGGCGGCCAGCGACCAGGCCGCGGCCAGGTCTCCGGCCGCCAGGCACTCGTAGCCGGCGGCCAAGCGGTCCGATTCGGAGGCTGGCAAGCCGTTGTCGAGGCTCCAGACCACGCTCCGCCCGGGAAGGGGCCGCAGGGCCGAACCACCGGCTGCCTGCCACTGCTCCAGGAGCAGCGAGCTTCGGCCGGGAGGCACCGTGCTGCGCAGGACGTCGGCGTACAGGGGGCAGGAGAGTTCGATCATCCCGTCATCGGTGGAGCGGGTGACATGCACGTCGGCGAACCCCTGGCCGTGGTCGTCTGCGACTACGCGCAGCAGGGTCCGTGGCATGCGTCCGGCCAGCGCGAGCATGGTGGCCGCCACCTGCTGCTCGTCGGTCAGCTCGGCGTGCATGGTCTCCACGGCATCGACCAGGCGCTCGTCGACCGACGGGGCGGGTCGCAGCAGCGTCCACGCCGCGGACGGGGCCGCGCTTCGCCCGGGGCCGCGGTCCCGCACGACGATCCCCTGGTCCAGTGCCGAGGCCAGGAAGGCTGCGATCAGCCGGGGGGAGCCCCCGGTCATGCCGAGGACGGTACGTACCGCCCCTTCGGTCGGGCTACCGCCGACCAGCGATTCGCACATCGCCCGCGTCTGGTCCATCCCGAGGGGGGGCATCGTCACGGTGGCCAGCAAGCCGGTGTCCACCAGGGCGGTGAGCGCAGACTCCCCTCGCAGGCCGACACTGGTGGCGAGCAGGATGGCCTCACGGTTCTGTCCCAGCTGGGCGAGGACGAAGGCGCTCGCCGCATCCAGGAACTGGCAGTCCTCCACGATGATCACCGGGCGCTGGTGGGTCCGGACAGCAGCCGACGCCCCCTCGTCAGAGGGTGGGTCGGCAAGGACGTCCAGGCGTCGCTGGACGGCACGCAGGACATCCACCGGCCCTTGGACCTCATCCAGGTCGGTCAGGAAGGGCGAGAGCGCCCCGTACGCGACGTCGGCCAGTGAGGCACTGCACTGCAGGCTCAGCGAGGCGGCATGGCCGCTACCCCGGAGCACGGTTCGGACCAGTGTCGTCTTTCCGGCCCCCGGTCCCCCGACGACCACCGCTCCGGCACGCTCGGCATCGCCGAGGACGGCCCGCAGGGCGTCCAGCTCGGGGCCCCAGAACTGGACGGCGTGCTGGCTCATTCAATCGCCTGGAGTTGTGCCGACTGGGCGGCCAGACGCGTCAATCCGTCGCGTCCGCGGACCTGCAGCTTGGCGTAGATCTGGTAGAGGTGGCCCTCCACCGTACGGACGGAGATCCCGTTGCGCCGTGCCACCGTGGCGTTGGACAGCCCCTCGACCACCATCTGGGCGATCTCCCGCTCGCGCGGCGTGAGGGCTTCCATCCAGACGGGGGCCGCGTCGGGCGCCCGCTCCATCCCCGCATCCTGCTGGACGGCCATGGCCTCGGCGAGTCGGCGTGCCTCGGCCGGTGGCAGCCGCGCCACCACCGGGGTGATCCCGCCATGGCACCAGCCGGTGTAGCCACCGGATGCCAAGCGGGTCAGGGCAGTGCAGAACATCGCGGTGTCGTCGGCCAGGATCGCTGCTGCCAGCTCGGCACTCGGAGGCGATACCGCTGCTTGGGTCCGAGCGGCAACGTCCTGCAGCCGAGGAGCCAGATCGGACGATCCCAGCAATACCGCCCCGAGGAGCGCGTGCAGCTCGACGACGAAGAGACCCTCGCCGCGGGCCCGATCGGCAAGGGCAGCCAGCCGGGCCACGGCAGCGTCACCCGCCCCGTCCGCGGCGACGGTCAGCGATCGGATCACCTCGGTGAACCATCCGAGCCGACCCCATACGACCGGCCCGACGTCCGTGGCCCGAGCGTCCGCTCCTGCAGCGTCCGGGCCCGGCTGCGGGTCCGCACGGTCGTACGTCGATCGGCAGTAGGCCGCCAGCGCCTGCGCCACGGCCGTCGCGTGGCGGTCACCGACTGCCTCGCCCTGTACGGCGAGCCGGGAGGCCCGGTCCTCGGCCTGCTCGAACTGTCCGGACAGGAGCTCGAGGGCGACGACGACCAGTTCGGCGAACAGCACCGCCTGGGGGTTGCCGTGACGGCAGGTGAGAATCGCCTCGGCCAGGTGCCGGCAGGCCTCCAGGTCACCGCACTTCAGGCGGGTCTCCAGCAGCGAGACCGCCAGGGCGGCGCGGTCATAGCTGCTCATGATGTCGTCCAGGACACCCCGCCGGTGGAACATGGCCAATTCGTGGTCGACCCAGGTCGCTGCCCGGCGGGCACCGTCCTGGTCGTCGGAGAAGGCCAGGACCTCCGCGCGCGTGGCCTCCGCCCGCAAGCGGACGGCCTCTCCGTTCAGCCCCGGGTGCTGCGGATCGAGCAGGTCTGCGCGGTGGAACGCTTCGTTCACGTCCAACCAGCGGCGTGCTGCCGGCAGGTCCCCCCGAGCGGAGGCCGCAACCGCCAGCAGGACGGTCAGCGAGTGCTCGTCGGTGTCCGGAGACCACTCGGCCGTGTCCAGGGCAGTGGAGAGATCACTGGAGGCCATCAGGGCCCGGACCTTCGCCCAGGCCAGGCGTGCGCGCACCGAGGCCGGCATGTCCACGTCCGAGGTGGCCTCGGCGGCCCCGCTCCCGGAGAGCTCCGGGGCGAGCAGGGCAAGCGCACCGGCGGCATCAGCTGTGGCGAGATGTTCCTCGGCCAGGCGGAGCCGGTGACCCAGCCCGGTGTCGCGATCCTGGACCAGGGCATCGAGCTCGCGCTGCCGTTCGGGTTCGAGCGCCCCCAGGACACGGTCCCGCCACATCGGCTGGACCACGGCCACTCGTCCGTCCGGCGTGGACCGGATCTGGACGATGCCCTGGCTCTGCAGCTGGTCCAGCTCGGCGCCGTCCCCTGCACGGATGAGTTCACTGACCTGCACGGGCCCCCTGGCGGCCAGTACCTCCAGCAGCGCCCGACGGCGAGCCGGCAGGCGCCGTAGCACGATGTCGTGCCCCCCGGGCCCCTCGCCATGGGGCATGGGTCCACTGCCCATCACCCAGGTGCCGTCCACCCGCCGGAGCTTCCCGGACTCGATGCACAGCTCGGCAACCTCCGAGAGCTGGCCCGGATGGCCGGCGCTGTAGCGCCAGAGGACCGTGGTCGCCATCCGGGAGATCGGACCACCGAGTTCCCCGGACAGCAGCTCACGGGCGGCGGCCGGCGTCAGGGGCTGGACCGCAATGCGCTGCAGGCTCCCTGCCCGGGCCAGGGCGGCGAAGTCAGAAGGCAGGTCGAGTTGCCGGTCGCACTGCACCACCAGGGTCACCCGCCGTTGCTGGGCAAGTTGTGCCAGCACGGTGACGGAGTCACGATCCATCAGCTGGGTCTGGGAGAGGATCACCACGGCGGGCTCGACCCCGTCCGGTGACAGGAACTCCCCCAGCACCTTGGTGGTGTGGTGCCAGCTGGCACCTGGACTTATGTCCAGCCGGGCGAGCAGGACGGACAACGAACCGTACGACATCTCGGAGGCGAACGTGCTGCCGTGGAGCTGGTACACCGGACGACTGGCCGACATCTGGTCGAGAGCGGTCTGGATCACCCGGCGGCGATCCTCGTGCGTACCCACCAGAACGACACCGGCACGCTCGTCGAGAACAGCCCTGAGAAGTGCATCGACCGCAGACAGCGGCTCGTGACTCCAGGTCCCGTCCGAATCCGGGTTCAACCACGCGAATGCGCTGATCATGCTATCGGGCCCCCTCCCGGCAGCCCCAGGAACGCGCGTCCCGCATCGATGCGGAATGGGAACGATACAGTGCTGCTTCTGTCGAGGATAAAAGTCGACAGTGATCCTTGTCACGCGTTAGCCAAAAGTAGCCACTCATTACTAGACAAACGTCTAGTGCGCGGCGTGCGGACGGGCGCTGGGTGCCGGCCCACGCCCGGCGCGTCAGCCGGGCCCGCTGCGGGAACGAGGATGCCGGCCCGCCCGCCCCGGGAGGCGTGCAGGCCGGCACACAGTCACTCGGCGTGTGCCTCAGTGCGTGTAGGCGACCCGCTGCCAGCTCAGTGCCTCGGCGGCGCCGGGACGGTTGACCGTAACCCTGAGCCAGTCCTTGTTGTTGCTCGAGCCGTCCACGGTGATGCGGGTCAGGTTGTCGGCCGTGCCGCGCACCCCGTAGTAGCCCAGCCAGGCCGACCCGGCGGCCAGCGGCTTGTCGACATTGTACGTGTGGCTGTCCCCGTCGAACAGGTACACGTCACCGTTGAAGGCGGACGATTCGTCGGTGAGGACCTGGACCAGTTCGTTGAACGCCGAGGTGTCCCAGAAGCCATCGCGCGGGTTGTCCGGGTCGAACATGTCGGCCTGCAGGAAGATCGCCACCGCGCGGTCATGGCGCCGGCCGGCATTGGCGAAGGTCTGGCGGACCAGGTCGATGGAGGCGTCCATCCGGGCCCGCTCCTCGGTGACCTGCACCTGGTTCGGCGCGGTCGCGCCGGTCCAGGGGGCCAGACCGTTGTTGGACCCGACCACGTGGATGGCGGCCATGGAGATGCCCTGGCGGCGCAGGGAGACGTTCTCCGGGAAGCCGAGGGCCGCCTGGGAGCTCACCTTGGTGGGCGGCTCGCCGAGCGTGGTGCCGGGCTTGTCGAAGAAGATCCGGCGGATGGTGTCGAGGCGCTCGTACGGGTTGTACGAGCCGTTGTTCGGTCGGTGGCAGTCGGTCCACTCGTTGTCACCGGGGGTGTAGACCAGCGGGGCCTCGAAGCGATCGAACTGGGTGCGGATCATCTTGTAGTAGCTGGTGTCGCAACGGTCCGAGCCGCTCTTGATGTCCCCGACGTGCAGCACGAGGGATGGGTCCGCGGCGTTGATGTCGTCGACCCAACCCGGGAACCTGGCGACCTGGGCTGCGCCGTAGGGCACGTCGCCGATCACGGCGAAGGAGTAGTGGCCGGCCTGCTGCTGGCCGGGGGCCTGGCCGGGGGCGGCCTGCGCGGCCGGGACGCCCACGAGGGCGGTCACGGCCAAGGTGGCAGCGGCCACCGCCAGGGAACGGATGCGGGACATGGAGTGCTCCTGTCGTAGGGAAGATGCACTCCGTTCCTAGCGCCCGGGCCATGAACACCGCGCCCTGGCGAGGTGACGGCTGGATGAACGCTTGCCGCCCTTCCGGCGGACCGTCCGCATCCGCCACGGTCGACAGGAGGGCGCCACCCCGGGGACGAGAGGGAGCTCAGAGCACCGAGAACTCGGCCGGCAGCGGTCGGCTTCCCGTGATCGCCACCTGCAGGCATCCGTTCGCCGCGGTGGTGAACCATGTCCGGGTGTCCAAGGCACCAGTCAACACGCGGTCGCGCGCCAGGGGAAGGCCTCAGATGGCCTCGACCAGGATGGCCGTGCCCTGTCCGCCGCCGATGGCGATGCCTGCCAGCCCCAGCCGGGCGCCGGTCGTGTTGTGTCGGACCAGCTGGCTGAACAGCCGGGTCAGCTGGACCGCTCCCGTCGCCGCCCAGGGGTGGCCGAGCGCGATGGCACCGCCCTGGGGGCAGTTGCGTCGCTCGTCGATGCCCAGCCCGTCCAGGCAGGAGAGCACCTGCCCGGCGAACGCCTCGTTGAAGTCGACGACGTCGATCCGATCCAGCTCGACCCCGGTACGTCCGACCAGGCGCCGGACCGCCGGGACGATACCCCAGCCGGGCCGGTCGGGGTCGCAGCCGACGCTGATCGCATCGAGTACCCGCAGGCCGTGCAGCCCGCGGCTCGCGGCCGTTCGTCCGTCACAGACCAGGACGGCCGCGGCGCCGTCGTTGACCCCGCAGCTGTTGGCGGCCGTCGCCGTGCCCTCGGGGCTGAAGGCGGGCCGGAAGCGGGCCAGCCGCTCGGGCGTGAAGCCCGGCCGTGGGCGTTCGTCGTGGTCCAGTCCTGCCACCGGAACGATCTCGGCCCTGAACAGCCCCTCGTCAGCGCTGGCAACCGCGCGCTGGTGGGAGCGGGCGGCGTACGCGTCCTGTCGCTGGCGTCCGATACCGCGCTCGGCGGACAACAGGTCGGCGGCCAGGCCCATGTCGGGGTCGGCGTGGCGCGAGTCGGTGAACGGGGCGCGGAAGTACTGCTGCGGCGGGGCGTCCGGACCGGCGGGTGGCCAGAAGGTCAGCGGCTGGGTGCTGGAGGACTGGGTGCCGCCGGCAAGCTGGAAGCCCTCACGGTACCCGGAGAGCATGGCGACGCTGTACTCGATGGCCGCCATCCCCGAGCCGCACTGGCGGTCCAGGGTGACGGCGGGGGTCGACTCGTGGATGCCGGCCTGCAGTGCGGCGATCCGGGCAGGATTGCCGCCCGGGCCGCGGATGTTGCCGACCACCACCTCGTCGATCGGTCCCTCGCAGCGGCGGGCCAGCTCGGCGAGCACCGGCGCCAGCAGGCTCGGCGCGTCCACCTGGCGCAGCGCTCCGCCAACGGTGCCGATCGGCGTCCGTAGGGCGTCGACGATCACCGGGCAGTCCTCGGGATTCCTCATGCCTGGTCCTCTCGGCGATCCTGCCCGGTCCGTCGCGATTCTCGGTGGGGGTGCCGGTCGGTCGCCAGGATGTCGGCGACCAGTCCTGCCCGGTCGATCTTCCCGGTCGGGGTCAGTGGCAGGACGTCGCGGACCAGCCAGCGGCGGGGGCGCCTGGCGCCGATCAGGTGCGTCCGCCCCCAGGCCCGGATCGCCCGGAGGTCATGGCTGGTGGTCACGCAGCACACCACCTCGCCCAGGCGTGCCTCCGGAACGGCCACCACCACCACGCGGGCGCTGGCGTGGTCCTGCAGCTCGGCCTCGATCGGAGCCAGCTGGACGGTCGCCCCGGCCGTGGTGGCGTTTCCGGGCCGGCCGAGGACCTCGACGTGGTCCCCCTCGAGCCGGGCCACGTCGTGGACGCTCGCGTAGCCGCGTTCGTCCGTGGGCACCCGGGACAGCCAGGGCGAGCGGACCCAGAGCACGCCGTTGCGGACTTCGGCATCTACGTGGTCGAACAGGCGCAGGTCGGTCGCGTCATGGCCCCACGCGACCAGGGACAGCTCGGCAGCGCCGTAGTAGTGGTCGACCCGCCATCCCGCAGCTTCGGCCCGCCGGCGCAACCCCGGTTCCAGGCCGTCGCCGGCGACCAGGGCATGCCTGCCCGGTGCGCCGTCCTCGACCAGTGCCAGGAGTTGGGCCGGGGTCAGCTGGGCGTGGGTGCAGCCGTCGGGCTCGCTGCTCCACCGGGCCCCCACGTACGTGGCCAGGCAGGCGGCGAAGAGGTTCATCGTGGCAGCCAGGGGTCCGGGGATCCAGAACCTGCTCGACTCCGCCAGCTGGAGCCGCTGCGCGCACGCGTCGAAGCTGTCCACCCAGGAGGCTGTGCTGCGGACGATCACCCGGGGCGCGCCGGAACTGGTCCCGGAGGTGGACAGCGCCACCTCCCGGCCCTCGCGGTGCGCCTGCCAGAACGCGGCGACCGGATCGGTCTCCTCGAGCACCGGGAGCGGGGCGGGGCGAGCAGGTGCGGAGGTATCGGGCGGCGCTGGTGTCATCGGTCCTCCGAGCACAGTAGGGAACTCCAACCCTATTTGAACAGCGTTCAAGGCGAGGGTGCAGGCGGGTTCAGGGTGTGGACCGCAAGACGTGCCGGGGGACTGAGGCGCCGTTCGGCGGCCGTCAGCAGGTGCGGCGCTACCAGAACCACCGCCGGGTGGCACGCAGGCGGGGGCTCGATCGGCGGCGCCGGTTGATCGAGAGGGACGGTGCGCTCAGGCCGGGGCCGGCGCGAGCGGCGCGAGCGGCGCGAGCGGCGCGAGCGCGGGCGGCGCGGGGCGGCCCGGCCGTGGTCAGGGGGTCAGCAGGAGCCGGCCGTGCACCCCTCCGTCCTGCAGCATCCGGTGCGCCCGAGCGGCCTGTGCGAGCGGCAGGGCCGCCGCCACCCGGCCTCGCAGCGTCGCGGTGGCGAGGAAGTGGTTGATTACCTGCGCCGCGGCGGCCAGGTCCTCGACCGTGGCGTTGCTCATCGCGAACCCGTGCAGGGTCAGGTCGCGGGTGTAGAGGGCACCGACGGGAAGGGCGGGGCGTGCCGCCATCGCGGCGGTCACGACCACCGAGCCACCGACCCGTACCAGCGGCAGGACGGTCTCCACGTCAGGCAGTCCGCTGGTGTCCCACCAGATGTCGATCCCCTCGGGTGCCGCATGCCCCACGCGGGTGACCAGATCTGGTGCCCCGTGGTCGAGGACGACGTCGGCGCCGTTGTCACGACACCAGGCGGCGTCCCTCGGGGATGCGGTGGCGACCACCCGCGCCCCCGCGGCCGCGGCGAGCTGGACCAGGGCGGTGCCGACTCCCCCGCTGGCATGGCCCACGAACAGCGTCTGCCCGGGCTCGAGCCGTGCCCGACGGAACAGCCCGATCGACGCGGTCGCCGCCGTGTGGAGCACTGCAGCGGCGACCATCGGGTCGACCCCGGGCGGCAGCGGGTAGAGGCGGTCCTGGGCCACCACCGAGTACTCCGCGAACGTGCCCTGCCGGCCGCCGTGGCCCATGCTGTTGCTCCAGACCCGGTCACCGATGCCGAACGCCGTCACGCCGGGTCCGGTTGCGACAACCGTGCCGACCAGGTCGCGCCCGATGACGAACGGGAACGGCGTCGGTGTCCGGTAGGCGCCCGAACGGACCAACAGATCGACGTGGTTGACCTCGGAAGCCTCCAGCCTCACCAGCACGTCGGTCGGCCCCGGCCGCGGGACGTCGAGCGGGCCGACCTCGATCAGCTCCGGGCCGCCCAGGGTCCGTACGAACGCGGCCTGCATCCTCGTCGGCACGTCCATGCCCCGTCCCCTCCCGGTCGTCGCTGTTTCCCTGGTCGCCACGAGGGATGCGGCCCCCTCAGCGAGCCGCCTCGCCGAGCACGCGCAGCAGGAACTCGCGCTGCACAGCCGCCGCCTCCTCGAACACCTGGCCGGGCCAGTAGACCAGCCCGAAGTGTCCGTTGCGGATCTGCACGACCTCCTTGGCACCTCCGGCCGACTCGTACGCAGCGCGGGCGACCTCCGGGGCCGCTCCCGGCATCTCGTCGGTCGGCGAGAGCAGCCACAGCGAGGGCACGGCCAGGTGCGGGACTGCGAGCCCGGCATGGAAGGGCACAGGGGTGTCGGGGGTGAACCGGGTCGCGACGTTCTCCCACCCGGTGCCGTGCCGGGCGCCGTGGTCGATGAACCAGCGGAAGGCGGTCAGCGGCGTGAGTAGCGAGGGGGTCCCGAGCTGGTCGGCCGATACCACCGGCAGCGGCCCCGCGCTGGTGCCCGGCCCGGTCACCTCGCCGTCCTGCAGGGTCCCGCGAAGCGCAGAGAACAGCGTGCCGTCCGGATCCGCCGGCGGATGCCTGCGACCGCAGGCCGGCACCTGCGCCACCACCGCCGTGACGCGCTCGTCGACGGCAGCCACCACCAATGCCACGGCGGCGCTCAGACTGTCCCCCCAGACCGCGATCCGGCTGGCATCGATCCCGTCCAGGGCGGACACGTACGTGACGGCGTCCTGGTACCCGCGGGCCTGCAGCCACGGGTTGACCACCAGGCGCTGGTCCGCGTCGCTGCCGCCGAAACCGGCATGGTCGTAGAGCAGCACCGCCAGACCCGCGGCGGCGAATACATCGGCGTACTTGTCGGCGGTCATGGTGATCGTGGCCGTGAAGCCGTTCGCCATCACCACCACGGGACGATCCCCACCGGCATCGCCTCGCCCGTACAGGCGTCCCCGCAGCCGGGCACCATCGGAGGACAGGTCCCGAGCGGTGAACGCGACCTCCTCGAACGCGACCGCGTCGTCCATCACCGGCACGCTCGCGCCACCGTGGTCACCATCGGGCCTCCTCGGGCTCGCGACACGACTGACGGCGCAGGTCACGCCGTGCTGGACGACAGACATGGCAGATCCCGGCCTCGTCTGCCAGTTTTGCCGATACCGCGCGGAGTGCACAAGAGCCGCGTCCGTCCGCTGTCGGGGGCCGTGGACGTCCGGGGCCTCCGCTGTCCTCCGAGCGGCCCTTCAACCTCTTCCCGCCACCTCGGGAGAAGGCCTAAGGTAAGTCATGGACGTGCCCCAGTCCCCCGACCGGTTCTCGCTGGTCGAGCTGCAGAACGCGTTCCGCAATCGCGGCATGCCCCTGGAGGCGCTGCGATCCGACATCACCCCGACCGGACTGCACTACCTGCTGGTCCACTTCGACATCCCCGAGGTCGACGCCGACAGCTGGCGGCTCAGGATCGACGGCCACGTGGACACGCCCCTCAGCCTCTCCTTGGCCGACCTACTGGCGCGCCCGTCACGTTCGGTGCCGGTGACACTGGAGTGCGCCGGCAACGGCCGGGGCCGGATGGCTCCGCGGGCCGAGTCCCAGCCGTGGCTGCTGGAGGCAATCGGCACCGCTGACTGGACGGGAACCCCACTGCGCGGCGTGCTGGCCGAGGCCGGCCTCCGGGACGGGGCGGTGGAGTGGGTGTTCACCGGTGCCGACCACGGGATGCAGGGCGGCGTCGAGCAGGACTACCAGCGCGCCCTCACCCTGGCCGAGGCCGATGGCGAGGACGTCCTGCTGGCGTACGCGATGAACGGGCGCCCACTGGAGCCGCAGCACGGGGCGCCGGTGCGCCTGCTGGTGCCCGGTTGGTACGGGATGACGAGCGTCAAGTGGCTCACCCGGATCGAGGCGGTGACCGAGCCCTTCGGCGGCTACCAGCAGGCGGAGGCCTACCGCTACCAGAGCGACCCGGAGGACCCCGGCGAGCCGGTGACCCGGATCCGGGTGCGGGCGCTGATGGTCCCGCCGGGCTTCCCCGACTTCCCGGATCGACAGCGCTACGTCGACGCCGGCCCGGTCACGATCCGGGGTCGGGCGTGGAGCGGCCAGGCCCCCGTCGTACGGGTCGAGGTGGGTGTCGACGGGCAGTGGTGTGAGGCCAGGCTCGAGGCCGCGCCCGGACGGTACGCGTGGCGTGCCTGGTCGGGCGAGGTCGACCTCGCTCCGGGGCCACACGTGCTGGCGTGCCGGGCCACCGACGCTGCCGGGAACACCCAGCCCGAGGAGGTATGGAACGTCCAGGGGATGGGCAACAACGCGGTCCAGCAGGTGCCGGTCCTGGCCAGGTCCGGGGTCCGATGACGGAAACACTCGCGGGTCGCACGCTCCTGATCTCGGGTGGCAGTCGGGGGATCGGTTTGGCCATCGCCCTCAGGGCCGCACACGACGGTGCGAACATCGCCCTGCTGGCCAAGACCGACCGGCCGCATCCGCGCCTGGCGGGCACCGTCCGCACAGCCGCCGCTGCGATTCGCGAGGCAGGCGGCAGTGCCCTGGGGATCGTCGGGGACGTACGCGACGACGAGGCGATCAGCGCAGCGGTGAGCGAGACGGTCGCGGCGTTCGGCGGGATCGACATCGTGGTGAACAATGCGAGCGCCATCGACCTGTCAGGCACACTCGACCTCGAGCCCAGGCGATATGACCTGATGCAGGACGTCAACGTGCGCGGCACCTTCATGCTCTCGCGGGCGGCGATGCCGGTGCTGGTCCAGGCGGAGAGCCCGCGAATCCTGACCCTCTCCCCGCCCCTCGACCTCAGCCCCCGGTGGCTGGGGGCGTTCCCGGGCTACATGGTCGCGAAGTACGGCATGACCCTGACGACACTCGGCCTCGCCGCCGAGTTCGCCGGGGCCGGCGTACTGGCCAACTGCCTGTGGCCGCGGACAACCATCCGGACGGCAGCCGTCGCCAACCTGCTGGGCGGCGATGAGGTGATGCGACGAAGCCGGACCCCAGACATCTACGCCGACGCCGCGTACCTCGTGCTGACGGATCCGCTGGGCAGGACGGGCCAGACCTTCATCGTCGAGGAGGTGCTGGCCGAGGCCGGCATCACCGACCTGGCCCGCTACTCCCCGGGCGTCGCGGAGGAGGACCTGTACCCGGACGCCTTCGTCGAATGATCCCACCCCGCACCGTCGGATCCAGAGGGAGCGATCGGGACCGGGGGGAGGGCGTGTACCGGCACGATCGTGCCGGTCTCAACCTCTAGATCCGATTCCGGACGCACCGGGTGGTCCAACCGGCACGATCATGCCGGTTCGTCTCGCCACAGACCGCTGGACAAGGATCGGGCGATTCAACCGGCAGGATCATGCCGGTTGGAGGTGGCGAACATGACGTTGGCCCAGGACGTACGACGGCGTCGCAGGGAACTCGGCCTGACCCAGGTCGACGCCGCGGAGCTTGCCGGCGTCTCGGAGCGGTTCGTCCGACTGGTGGAGGGCGGCAAGGACTCGGTCCGGCTCGACAAGCTCGAGATGCTGCTCGCGACCCTCGGACTGGAGTTGCGCGCAGGGGTGCGACAGACGTGAGTGTCGACCTGCGCACCGTCCGGCACGCCGAGGTCTACAAGGCAGGTCGTCCGGCCGCCACCCTGACGCGCGGAGACGGGACGGTGACCTTCACCTACCTGCCCGAGTACGCGGGTCCTCCGGTCGCCCGTACGCTCCCGGTGGGCCGCTCGGTGACGACGTACGGAGGTTCCCTGCCCCCGTTCTTCGCGGGCCTGTTGCCTGAGGGACGTCGCCTCACCGCTGTCCGCCGGGCCGCCAAGACCTCCGCCGACGATGACCTGACTCTGCTGCTGGTGGTCGGCTCCGACACCGTCGGCGACGTGACGGTGTTCCCGGAAGGAGCCGACCCCTCCCCCGCGGCGCCCGCCGTCGCGTCCACCGATCTGGCTTCACTGCGGTTCGCCGACCTGGTGGCCGAGGCCGGCTTCGTGGACCGACGGGCCGTACCGGGGGTCCAGGACAAGCTGTCGGCGAGCCGGATCACCTTGCCCGTGCGTTTCGCGGGGATCGACGCGATCATCAAGCTGGACACGCCGGACCATCCACTCGCAGTGGCCAACGAGTCCTACTTCCTCGACGTGGCGCGACGACTGCGCCAGCAGGTCGTCGAGTCCGAGGTGATCCGCGACCGGGACGGGCGCCCGGGCCTGCTGGTCCGCCGCTTCGACCGACCCCGCGGCACGGTGTCCAAGCTGGCCGTGGAGGACGCCACCCAACTGCTGGACCGCTACCCCGCCGACAAGTATGCCGTCACCGGCGAGGAGACGGCCATCGCTGTCGCACAGGCCTGCGCCGCCCGTCCGGTCGCGGCCCGGGGGATGTTCCAGCAGTTCGCGCTGGCCTGGTTGGTCGGCAACGGCGACCTGCACGCCAAGAACGTCTCCGTGGTGCAGCTGCCTTCCGGTGAGTGGCGGGTAGCCCCGATCTACGACGTCTCCTCGACCCTGCCGTACGGCGACCCTGCGATGGCCCTGTCGCTGCAGGGCTCGATCGAGGGCCTGACCCGATGTCACTTCCTGGGGTTCGGAGCGGCCCTCGGGCTGCCCCCACGGGCGGTGGAATCGGCGTTGGCCGAGGTTCTGGAGGCCACCGAGAGCGTGCCCGACGACCTGCAGGCCGGCGCCGTTCTCTGGCCCCCGGGCGTTCGCCAGGCACTGGCCGGCGAGTTGCTCCGGCGCCGGCACGACCTCGAGGCCTGACCGGGCTCGTGTCCGCAGGCGGCAGGAGCACTGGGACGCCGAGCGCCGAGCGCCCGGTCAGCGCATCGCCATCCGGGGGCGGGAGGGCAGCAGGGGGACCGAGGCTTCCACGTGACGTACGTGGCGTCCTGGGCTGCTGGCGATCGTCGACCCGATCGCTCCCCAGCCGACGGCGACCAGGATCGCGGCGGCCACGTCACTGGGACGGTGCCACTGCAACACCACGACACTCCACCCGGCGGCCAGGACCAGCACCGCCCCCGCCTTGGCAAGGGGCGCCCGGGCCCGCAGCGGGGCGAGCACCACCAGTGCGACCACGACCGACGCCACCGCTGTCAGGTGACCGCTGGGGAAGGAGTTGCCCATCGGCAGCTCGTCGATCGCGGGCCGGGACAGCACCAGCTTGAGCAATTCACTGGTCACCATCGCACCGACAATGGTCAGGAGCGCCGAACCGTAGCGGCGGAACTGCCGCCTCCCGATCGCCATACCTACCAGGACGAGAGCGACCAGGCCCACGAGCGGGGCGATAGCGCCGGCCATCCATGCCGCGGCGGTGACGGCCGCGGGCGTCAGCGCGCCGGCGCTGAGGCCCGGCAGATGCGTCATCAGGGCCTGGTCCACCTCCTGCCCCGGCAGAGTCGTCACGAAGATGCGGTACAGCGCGGCGATCCCGGCCGCGCAGCAGAGGACAACCCAGGTGGTGCGTTTCATGGTCCGTCCTCTCGAGCGTGTCCCTCCAACCTAGGGAGCGATCCCGAGCCCCTCCCCTGTCGGTCCTGTGCCCACGATGTGTGCCGTGCGGAACGCTGGGGGCGGGGCAGAGGAGGTCCGATTCAGGTCTCGACGAGGCGCGCCAGCTTGTCCAGGGCCATCCGGGTCCCGATCTCGTTGTCGTGCGCGGGCACGCCGTCAGGGATCCCCTCGTAGCTGATCGTGACGTCGGTCCCCTCACCGGCGTCGGTCAACGTGGTCGTCATGGTCATCGTGCCGCGCAGCCCGGTGTCCTCGGTCTCGAACTCGGAGGTCTCGATGACCTGCACGTCGGGGACGAGCCGCACGAACGTGCCCTGGTAGGTGTCCGTACGCTCCCCGCTCTTGCCGACCCCGTCCGCCACCACGTAGGTCAGCGAGATCCGCAACCGACCGCCCGGCCGGGCATCGAATTCGTGGACCAGCCCGACCATCCCGTCGGGGACTCGCCAGCGGGCGATGGCCAGCGGATCCACCAGTGCCTGGTAGACCACGGGGCGCGGAGCCTGCACGTGTCGGGTGACCGTCATCGCGTACATGGCAACCCCCACGATTTCGACAGTGCGGAACACAGCCAATTCTGCGCGCCGATCGGCCCACTCTCCAGAGCCGGCGGACCGGACCGCCCCCGCGCGCCTCGACAGCCGTGCCCAGCCGCCTGCCAGACTCGCGGCATGACGACCCGAGAGTTCGACATCGTCCTGTTCGGCGCCACCGGCTTCGTCGGTGCCCTGACGGCCGCCCACCTGGCCTCCGCCGCCCCGGCCGGCACCCGGATCGCGCTGGCCGGCCGCTCGCTCCCCCGTCTCGAACAGGTCCGGGCGGAGCTGCCCGCCGATGCCCGGGACTGGGACCTGGTCACCGTCGATGCCACCGACCTCGAGGGGCTGCGCCGCCTCGCCGCCCGCACCACCGTGCTGGCCTCGACCGTCGGACCGTACGCCCCGCACGGCAAGGACGTCGTCCGGGCCGCCGCCGAGCAGGGCACCCACTACGCCGACCTGACCGGTGAGGTCCTCTTCGTCCGCTGGACCATGGACGAACTGGATGGCATTGCCCGGACCAGCGGCGCCAAGATCGTGCACTCCTGCGGATTCGACTCGGTCCCCTCCGACCTCGGCGTCCTGGTCACCGCGCAGCAGGTCGCCGCCGACGGCCAGGGCACCCTGGCCGACACCACCCTGGCCGTGACGTCACTGCGCGGGGGTATCTCGGGCGGCACCATCGACTCGCTGCGCCAGCAGATCATGATGACCCACGAGGATCCCGCCCTGCGCCACGTGCTGGCCGACCGGTACGCGTTCAGCCCGCGCCGGTCCGAGGAGCCGACCCCCCACCGGCACATTCCGACCGGACCGCTCGCGCGGCTGCGCCGGCTCTCCCTGGCCCGCCGCGACCCGGCCACCGGCCACTGGACCGGCCCGTTCTTCATGGCCGGCTACAACACCCGGCTGGTGCGGCTGTCCAATACGCTGACCGGCTGGTCGTACGGGCGAGGCTTCCGCTACCGCGAGGTGAGCGACCTGGGCACCGGCCCCGCTGCCCCCGTGCGGGCGACGCTGATGGGCCTGGCCCTGGGCTCGGTGGCCGCCGGACTGTCCTGGCGGCCGACCCGTACGCTGCTGGACCGCCTCCTGCCCAGCCCCGGCCAGGGGCCGAGCGCCGCCCGACGCGCCGCCGGCCGGTTCCGGATGGAGATCACCGCCACCACCTCGACCGGCGCCCGCTACCGGACCACCGTCGCCGCCGACCACGATCCCGGCTACGACGGGACAGCGATCATGCTCGGCCAGAGCGCCCTCTGCCTGGCCCTCGACGGTCCACGGCTCCCCGACCGCACCGGTGTCCTCACCCCGGCGACCGCCCTGGGTGCTGTCCTGGTGGACCGACTGCGCAGCCAGGGCTTCACCTTCGCCGTCGAACGAGTCGCCTGAACCGCACAGCTGTTCCGCCAGCACCCGAACCGGCACACGCCGGCACGGGAAACCGCAAAGATGTCCTCGTGATCACCGCGATGGTTTCCCTCAAGGTCAAGAAGGGCGCCCTCTCCCGGGTCGCCACCGAACTGAGCGCGATCGAGGAGGTGTCCGAGGTCTACTCGACCACCGGGACGTACGACCTGCTCGCCCAGGTACAGGTCCACGAGTACGAGAACCTCTCCGACGTCGTCAACGACAAGATCGCCAACCTGCCCGGCATCCGGGACACCCGGACGGTGACCGCCTTCAAGCAGTACAAGTTCCGCCGGCTGGATGCCGGCGGGGCCCCCGCCCTGGACACCGCCCCCGGCGCCCCCGGGGATGCGGGGAGCGAGGCGGCCCAGTCCCAGCTGGCCCGCGGCCGCCGGGCGATCGCCCCGATCCTGGCCAAGCTGTCCGACAACTTCAACCTGGACCGGGCCGAGATCTCCGCCGTCATCGCCGCGATCAACGCCGGCGAACTGTCGGACGTGCAGATCGCCGGGTTCCTGGTCGGGCTGACCACCAAGGGCCCGACGGTCCAGGAGGTCGCCGCAATCGCCGAGGCCATGCGGCGGGTGGCCGTGCCGTTCAGTGTCGAGGTCGCCGGCGAGCTGTCCGACACCTGCGGGACCGGGGGTGGCCTGACCACCTTCAACGTCAGCTCGGCCAACGCGATCCTGTCGGCGGCCGCCGGGGTGAAGGTCGCCAAGCACGGTAGCCGGTCGATCTCCTCCTCCTCGGGCAGCGCCGACGTACTGGAGGCCCTCGGCATCGACATCGACTCCACCCCTGAGCAGGCGGCCCGGCTGCTGGAGACGGTCGGCGTGGCGTTCCTGCACGCTCCCACCTTCCACCCGATCATGGGCCGGGTCTTCGGCCCGGAGAACGAGCTGGGCATCAAGTCGATCTTCTTCACGATCATCGGCCCGCTGATCAACCCGGCCGGCGCCCGGAACCACTCGATGGGCGTCTACAAGCCCGAGCTGGTCTCGATGATGGCCCAGGTGGTCGCCGAGATGGACTTCAACCACGTTCTCATCGCGCACGGCCTGGACGGCCTGGACGAGCTGTCGCTGCTGGGACGTACGTCCATCGCCGACGTGCACCGGGGCCGGATCCGCTACTACGAGCTGACCCCGGAGGACGTGGGACTCCGACGATGCACGATCGAGGACCTCACCGGCGGCACCCCGGAGCAGAACGCCCGCATCATCCGGGACATCTTCACCGGTGCCGAGACCGGCCCGCGCCGCGACATGCTGCTGCTCAACTGCGGCGCGACGCTGTACGTCAACGACAAGGCCGCCACGATCGCCGACGGCGTGGCGCTGGCCCGCCAGGTCCTCGACTCCGGGGCCGCCAACGCCAAGCTGGACGAGCTGATCGCCGCCTCGCGGGCGCAGGCATGACCCGCTCCCTCGTCGCCTCCATCCGGGATCGCCAGCACGCGGGTCTCTTCCCGGTGATCAGCGAGGTGAAGAGCCGCTCCCCCAAGGAGGGCGACCTGCTGGCCGGCCGCGATCCGGTCACGTACGCCCGGGCGATGGCCTCGGCGGGCGTGGCCGGGATCAGCGTGGTCACCGAGCCCGAGCATTTCGGCGGCTCGATGGACGTGCTTCGGGCCGTCGTCGCCGCGGTCGACCTGCCGGTGCTGGCCAAGGACTTCGTGACCTCCCCCGACGAGATCGACCCGTTCGTCCAGGCCGGCGCCGCCGCCCTGCTGCTGATCGCCTCGCACCTGGAGGCCGACACCCTGGCGGCACTGGTCGACCACGCCCGGGCCCGCGGCATCGAGACGCTGGTGGAGGCGCACACCGTTGAGGAGGCCCGCATCGTCGGGGCCCTGCCCGGCGACCTGCTGGGCATCAACAACCGGGACATCACCGTCCTTGAGGTCGACGACAGCGACGTCTCCCGGACCGCCGAGCTGGCCGGCCTCTACCCCGCCGGCCGACCGGTGGTCAGCGAGAGTGCGATCGCCGGCCCGGCGGACGTGCGCCGGGCTGCGGCCGCCGGGGCGGATGCGGTGCTGGTCGGCACCGCCGCGCTGCGTGCCCCCGACACGGTGGCCTTCCTGCGTGGGCTGGCCGGGGTGGGCTGGCCGGTATGACCTGGGCCAAGATCTGCGGGATCTGCCACCCCGAGGACGTGGCGACCTGCGTCGGGGCAGGGGTGGACGCGCTGGGCTTCGTGGTGGAGTATCCCGCCGACGTGCCGTGGAACCTGACCGTGGCACGTGCCCGGGAGCTGATGGCCCTGGTGCCACCAGGGGTCGAGCGGGTAGCCGTCGTCGGCGACGATCACGGGCGGGTCCTGTCCATCGCCGGCGAGCTGCGGCCCGACCTGGTCCAGCTGCACGCGGACGAGGATCCGCGCACCACGGCCCGGCTCGTCGGAGAGCTGCACGGTCTGGGCATCCGGGTGGTGAAGGCGTTGCGCTTCGACGTGGACTCCGGACGCCTCCTCACCGCCCACCCGGTGCCCGGGACCCCGCTGGCCACCGCGCGGTGGTACGCCGAGGCGGGCGTCGACATCCTGCTGGTCGACTCGGTCAGCAGGGACCGCCCTGCCGGGACCGGCCGCACGGTCGACCTGCGGGTGGCCAGGGCGGTCCGGGAGGGAGCAGGGGTGCCGGTGGTCCTGGCCGGCGGCCTGCGGGCGGACAACGTTGAGGCGGCGATCGAGGCGGTGCAGCCGTACGGGGTGGACGTGATCAGTGGGGTGGAGGGGCCGGTCGGGCACAAGGACCCCGACCGGGTCCGGGCGTTCCTGGCCGCTGTTCGGGGCTGATGAGGGTCAGGTTCCAGGATCCTCCGGTCGAGACCCACCACCACCCGACGAGGACCACCGCGACCAGGCCCGCGGCCGGAACACCAAGATTCCCCGCCTGTCTGAGCAGGGCTGCATGTTCGCCAGAGGGCCCCACGACGAGAGGTGCCGGTTACGATGACGAACAGGGACTCCGGCGAAAGGGGAGGCGATGCATCCGTTCTACGAGCCGAATGCCCGCCAGTTGGCCGGCCGCGGCACGTCGGCCTCAGGCCTGCTGTCGATGGCGGCCTACCTCGCGTTCTGGGCGGTGGCTCTGGTGATCGTCCGGCGCGAGGTCGACGCCCGGTTCCCCAAGGGGAGGATCTCCCAGCCGGACACCGCGATGGTGCTGCTCCGCGAGCGCTTCGCCAGGGGCGAGATCGACCAGGACCAGTTCCGCGCGATGACGGCTGTGCTGCAACGACCGGCCCCGACCCCCGGGTAGGCGCGTCCACCCTTCGGGCGGTGCGGCGTGGTCCTCGCCGGCGGGTCGTTCCGGCGGTTCGGGGAAGCCCGTCAGTGCCGTGCGCCCTGCCTCCCTGGCCTACCTGTGCTGCCCGGGACGGGGACGCTCCAACACGCGCGAGACCACCGGCCAGAGCGGACCACGCCGGGCGGAGACGGTGGTGGCCCAGGCCGCCCGTCCCCCCTCACGGTCGTGTTCGGCCAGCATCTCGGCCCACAGCGGCTCGATCAGGTGGTAGGTCACCCAACGCTCCAGGTCGTGGTACCGATCGAATCCGCGCGGCGTCAGCGCGTGGATACCATCGCCGGACGGCTGCGCGAACAGGCCAGCCGGGGCACCGAGCGCCAGCGGGGCCCGCAAGACGTCAGCCAGGCGTCCGTACGAGGCCTGCAGGGCCGGGAGGTCGATGGCGCCGGCGTAGGCCTGCCAGAAGGCGTCGTACGCGAGCCCACCGGCCCCACCCAGCTGTAGCCGACGCGCGATCGGCAGCTCACCTCGGTCGACCGCCGCGATGTAGGTCTCGACCCCGAAGTGGTTGACCAGGAAGTTGCGGCCGAGGAAGGACGAGGACCCCGCGCCGAAACCGAGGAAACGACGGCGGGTGATCGAGGTGTAGCTCGCCGACGAGCGCCGGTTGAACGTCCAGACAGACCGACGCTCGTAGCCGTACGACGCCGCGATGTCGGTCGCCGCGGCGAGGACCTCGTGCTCACGCCTGCGCTCGTGCCGGGCACGGCCGAACGGGGTGTACCCGAAACGCATCAGCGGATAGGTCGAGACCTGGTCGGCCCCGAGTTCGAGACAGGTCCGCAGGTCGCGCAGGAACGCCCCCGCATGGGCGTCGTCGTACTCGACGTCGACGATCAGGTCGACGTCAACGAGATCGAAGCGCCCCACGGCGGCCTCCACTGCGGCTCGGGTCTCCGCGGCGTCATGCGGACGACGCAAGTGGCGCAGCACGTCGTCGGAGAAGGACTGGGCGCCGATGCTCACGGCGCTGAATCCCATGGCGCGCAGGGTGTCCAGTCGTTCCGGGGTGCCATGGGTCGGCAGCACCTCGATCGCCCGCTCGCCGGCAACCGGGAAGTCCGCAAGGAGCTCGGCGAGCGCCTCGGGGAAGAGGGTGGGAGTCCCGCCGCCCACGTACAACGACGTGAAACCTCCCGGTCCGGCGATCCCGGCATCCAGGTAGCGCCGGATCTCACCGAGCAGCGCGGCGAAGTATCGCCCGGGCTGCCCGGTGCGGGGGACGACCTTGTTGTACGGGCAGAAGGGGCAGATCCGCGTGCAGAAGGGGACATGCACGTACGCACCGACGGGTGCGTCCAGCATGGCGACCACGTCCGCAGGTCCCAGCCCGGAAACCTCGCCCATGGAGACATCGTCCCACGACCGCTCGTGATCGGGGTGTGCTCGCTCCCGAAGGACGACGGGGCAGTAGCACGCCTGGGGGCCGCCGCTGCTGGTGCGCCCGCGTCAGGCGAGGAGGTTGGTGAACGCGGTCCGTGCCGCGAACAGCGCACTGTCGAGGAAGGCGGTCGGGTCGGCGGACCGGGTGAAGAGCCAGGACATCTCCCCGACGACGACCAGGCTGAGCACCGGGGAAAGGACGTGCTTCTCGAAGAACCTGCCGGTCGTGAGGTCCGCAACATGGAAGCGGATCCTGGAAAGCGGCAACAGGTAGGGCACGCCTTCCCTGGTCAGGGTGTCGCCGAGCAGGTGTGCGACGTACCCGATTCCGAAGCTCCAGGTGACCAGCCCCAGCGGCACGTACAGGTCCGACGTGGTGATCGCCACGAGGACGACACCGACCGCCAGGGACACGAGGGTGTGCAGGACCATCGACGTCTTCGAGAAACGCAGCTGCAGCGCCGCGAACCCGACGGCGAACAGGAAGCCGCACCAGAGGCCGGCGACCAGGCCACCGACCCACATCAGCAGGCCCGTGATCGCGGTGAACACCACCGCGCCGAGGATGGAATGGGTGCCCTGGCGGTGACCGCCGGAGATGTGCCCGACCAGCGAGGCCAACCCCTTCGAGATCGGCCCGAGGGACCGCGCGATCGTCGCGCTCGGATGGTCGAAGTCGGGCATCATCGCACCGCCGGCCGCCGCCGCGGCGACCAGCGGGATGCTCCACGCGTTGCCGAGGACCCCGAGCCCGGTCAGGGCAGGGACGGCTGCGAGCGCCAGGGCTACCCCCGACGTCGCATGGGTTCGCCCTAGCACGAAGGCTCCGGTGCTGTTGTCCCAGGTGCTGTCTCGGACTCCACGGCACCGAATCCCTCGTCGATCACGCCTGACCTTAACCCCTGCGGCTGCGCCACGATCCCCCGGGATGGACCGGACCGGTCGATCAGGCCTGTGGCGGACCCGAGTGCGAGTCGAGGAACCGATAGACCTCCACGTCGTCGACGCCCGGGAAGGTGCCCGGTGGTAGCGCGGCCAGCAGGTGCGCGTGCGTCCGCGCGCTCGGCCAGGACATGGACGACCAGCGCTCGGTGAGCGCCGCCGGTGGTAGGCGGCAGCAGTTCGGATCGGGGCACGTGGAGACCGAGTGCTCCTTCGTGTCCCGCCCCCGGAACCACTTGGAGTCCCGGTAGGGCACCCCGATGCTGGTGGAGAACGACCCACTCACCCCGGTCCGGTCGACTCGAGCCGTGCACCAGTAGGTGCCGCTCGGGGTGTCGGTGAACTGGTCGAACGAGTTGAACTTGTCCGCCACGTCGAACACCTGCCGCGAGGTCCAGTTACGACACACCGGCTGCCCCTCGATCGCGCCCAGGCTGTCCTGGGGGAAGCTGATCCCGTCGTTCTCGTACGCCTTGTAGATGATGCCGGACTCGTGCACCCGCTGGAAGTGCACCGGGATGCCGAGGCGCTTGGTCGCGAAGTTCGTGAACCGGTGGCAGGCGGCCTCGTAGCTGACCGCGAAGGTGTCCCTCAGGTCCTCCGGCGCCAGCTCCCGCCGGGACTTGGCCTCTTCCAGGAACTTGACTGCGGGCTCCTCCGGCATGAGGAGCGCCGCGGCGAAGTAGTTGGTCTCGACCCGCTGGCGCAGGAAGTCACCGTAGTTCGTCGGTGGCGTGTGGCCGAGGATATAGTGGCCGAGGGCCTGCAGCAGGACCGACTTCGGGTCCTGGT
The DNA here is from genome assembly GCF_900092135.1 of Raineyella antarctica. Taxonomy (GTDB): domain Bacteria; phylum Actinomycetota; class Actinomycetes; order Propionibacteriales; family Propionibacteriaceae; genus Raineyella; species Raineyella antarctica. The sequence goes on from NZ_FMYF01000010.1 coordinate 36,781, forward strand.
CACCCAGGCCCGCCGTGGGCAGGTAGATCCGCATGTTCTTCAGGTCGGTGACCGAGCGGGTCGAGTGCGGCAGGTCGCTCGCGTACTGCAGGGAGAAGCCGAGGTGCGCAGTGATCTCGCCGATGACGTGTTGTGACAGCGGCCCCGAGACGTAGCCGACGCGCTTCAGCAGCTTGGCCGCCTCCGCCTCCAGCTCACCGAAGTAGTTGTCCCGGGCGCGCATCTCGTCGCGCAGCAGGGCGTTGGCGCGCCTGGCCTCCTCGGGTGTCGCGACCCGCTCCGCCGCGTCGTGGGCGATCTCGCGGTGCAGCCCGACGAGCGCCTCCAGCACGTCCATCGGCATCCGCGGGGAGATCCGCACGCTCGGCAGGCCCTTGGCCCGGGCGAGGGTGGAGTTCATGTGGCGGTCGAGCTCGATCTCGAGCTGGGCACGGCGGCTCGGCACCGGCGCGGTCAGGTCGTCGAGCGTCGCCTCGTACAACCGGGCGAGCACCTGCAGGGTGGACACCTTCGCCTCGCGCTTGCCGTTCTCGAGCAGCGACAGCTGCGATGCTGCGATGCCGGCCTGCTCGGCGACCTGCGCCAGGGTCAGGTTGCGCTCCTTGCGCAGGTGGCGCAACCGGCGTCCGAGTGAAAACGGGTCGAAAGGCTCTGCTGCGGCGTCGGGACCGGTGGGCCGATCATCGTTGACTAGCACGATATTCACAATACCTGAAGATATGCATTTCTTTCCAAAGAATTTTCTCCAAAATGACTGGCGCGTACCGGAGAGTTGGTCCTACGAGGCGCACAGCAAGGAAGCTGGCCCCAGAGCCGAAGGAACGGTCATGACCTACACCTCCTCCGAACTGATCCAGCACGACTGGAAGACCAACCCGCGCTGGGCGAACGTCAAGCGTGACTACACCGCCCAGGACGTGCTCCGGCTGCGTGGCACCGTGCAGGAGGAGCACACGCTGGCCCGTCGCGGCGCCGAGCGGCTCTGGGACAAGATCCACACCGAGGACTACGTCAACTCCCTCGGCGCACTGACCGGCAACCAGGCCGTCCAGCAGGTCAAGGCCGGCCTGAAGGCCATCTACCTGTCCGGCTGGCAGGTCGCGGCCGACGCCAACCTGTCGGGCCACACCTACCCCGACCAGTCGCTGTACCCGGCCAACTCGGTCCCGCAGGTCGTGCGCCGGATCAACAACGCGCTGATGCGCGCCGACCAGATCGAGCACTCCGAGGGCATCCGCTCCGTCGAGGACTGGCTGGTCCCGATCGTGGCCGACGCCGAGGCCGGCTTCGGCGGCCCGCTGAACGCCTACGAACTGATGAAGTCGATGATCGTGGCGGGCGCCGCCGGCGTCCACTGGGAGGACCAGCTGGCCTCCGAGAAGAAGTGCGGCCACCTCGGTGGCAAGGTGCTGATCCCGACCAAGCAGCACGAGCGCACGCTCAACGCCGCACGCCTGGCCGCCGACGTCGCCGACGTCCCGTCGGTCATCATCGCCCGCACCGACGCCGAGGCCGCCACCCTGATCACCTCCGACGTCGACGAGCGCGACCAGGAGTTCCTCACCGGGGAGCGTACGAGCGAGGGCTTCTACAAGGTCCGCAACGGCATCGATGCCTGCATCGCCCGTGGCAACGCCTACGCCGAGTACGCGGACCTGCTGTGGATGGAGACCGGCACCCCCGACCTGGAGGCCGCCAAGAAGTTCGCCGAGGCGATCAAGGCCAAGCACCCCGACCAGTTGCTGGCCTACAACTGCTCCCCGTCGTTCAACTGGAAGAAGCACCTGGACGACGCCACGATCGCCAAGTTCCAGCGCGAGCTGGGCGCGATGGGCTTCAAGTTCCAGTTCATCACCCTGGCCGGCTTCCACGCCCTCAACTACTCGATGTTCGACCTGGCCGAGGGCTACGCCCGCGAGGGCATGACCGCCTACGTGAACCTGCAGGAGCGCGAGTTCGCTGCCGAGGAGCGCGGCTACACCGCGACCCGTCACCAGCGCGAGGTCGGCACCGGCTACTTCGACGACATCGCCACCGTGGTCAACCCGGAGAGCTCGACGACCGCTCTCAAGGATTCCACCGAGCACGCCCAGTTCTGATCCGACGACGTAACCCAGGCGAGGAGACCACCATGACGACATCGACAGCACTTCCGGCCATGTTCCGGATCGAGACCCACGAGCCGATCGGCAACCTGCTGGTCGACAGCCGCCTGGTGGAGTTCCTCGACCTGGAGGCACTCCCCCGCACCACTGTCGACCGGGAGCGGTTCTGGGACGGCTTCGTCCGGCTCTTCAACGAGTTCACCGGCCCCAACCGCGCCCTCCTGCAGGAGCGCGAGCGCCTGCAGGAGGCCATCGACGAGTACCACCGGGAGCACCCGGGCGTCCCCGAGCCGACGGCGTACCAGCAGTTCCTCCGCGACATCGGCTACCTGCGCCATGAGCCGATGGGGGTCCGGGCGCGGACCCGGAACGTGGACACCGAGATCGCCCAGATGGCCGGGCCGCAGCTGGTGGTGCCGATCACGAACCGCCGGTTCGCGATCAACGCCGCCAACGCCCGGTGGGGCTCGCTCTACGACGCGCTGTACGGGACGGACGCGATCAGCGAGGCGGACGGGGCCGAGCGTGGCCGTGGGTACAACCTGGTCCGGGGCGAGCGGGTCGTCGCCTGGGCACGCGAGTTCCTCGACCGGGCCGTGCCGCTCACCTCGGGCTCGCACGCCGACGTGGTGGAGTACCGCGCCGGCCGGCTGTTCCTGGCCAAGCTGGAGTCCGGCCGCGTCGTCGGCCTGGCCCAGGAGGACGCGTACGTCGGCTTCACCGGCACCGCCGAGGCCCCGACCGGGATCCTGCTGCGCAACCACGGGCTGCACATCGAGATCCGGATCAACCCCGACAGCTCGGTCGGTCGCGCCGACAAGGCATCGGTGAGCGACGTCGTCCTGGAGTCCGCGGTCACCGCGATCATGGACTTCGAGGACTCCGTGGCCGCGGTCGACGGACCCGACAAGGTCATCGGCTACCGCAACTGGCTGTCCCTCAACGACGGTAGCGCCGCCGAGGAGATGGAGAAGGGGGGACGGACGTTCACCCGTACGCTCGCCACGGACCGCAAGTTCACCACCCCGGACGGTTCCACGCTCCGGCTGCCTGGACGCTCGCTGATGCTGTGCCGCAACGTCGGCCACCTGATGGACACACCGGCGGTGCTCGACGAGAACGGCGACGAGCTGCCCGAGGGCATCCTGGACGCCCTGGTCACCGCCCTGTGCGCGCTGCCGGGCCTGGCCTGGGCCAATGAGCGGGCCAACTCGCGCACCGAGTCGATCTACATCGTCAAGCCCAAGCAGCACGGCCCCGAGGAGGTCGCGTTCACCTCGGAGCTCTTCGCCGCCGTCGAGGACGTCCTGGGCCTGAAGCGGCACACCATCAAGATGGGCATCATGGACGAGGAGCGCCGCACCACGGTGAACCTGATGGCCTGCATCGAACAAGCCGTCGACCGGATCATCTTCATCAACACCGGCTTCCTGGACCGCACCGGGGACGAGATCCACACGTCGATGGCCGCGGGCCCGATGATCCGCAAGGCGGAGATGAAGTCCGCCACCTGGATGAAGAACTACGAGGACTGGAACGTCGACATCGGGATGGCCTGCGGGCTGCCCGGTCGGGCACAGATCGGCAAGGGCATGTGGGCCATGACCGAGCTGATGGCGGACATGCTCGAGACGAAGGTCGCCCACCCCACGGCCGGGGCGAGCACCTCCTGGGTGCCCTCACCGACCGGCGCCACCCTGCATGCCACCCACTACCACGAGGTGGACGTGCGGGAGCGCCAGGCACAGATCATGTGGCAGGGACGCCGGGCCCACCTGGCCGGCCTGCTCGAGATCCCGCTGGCCACCGACCCGGACTGGACCGAGGAGGAACGGCGCAACGAGGTCGAGAACTCCTGCCAGTCCATCCTGGGCTACGTGGTCCGCTGGGTCGAACAGGGCGTGGGGTGCTCCAAGGTGCCGGACATCAACGACATCGCCCTGATGGAGGACCGCGCCACCTGCCGGATCAGCTCCCAGATGCTGGCCAACTGGATCCACCACGACGTGGTGTCGGCCGGGTTCGTCGTCGAGGCGCTGAAGCGGATGGCCGGGGTCGTCGACCAGCAGAACGCCGGCGATCCGGACTACCTGCCGATGACACCCACCACGCCCGAAGGATCGTACGAGGACTCGATCGCCTGGTGCGCCGCCCGTGACCTGGTGCTCCAGGGCACCACGTCACCGTCGGGCTACACCGAACCGATCCTCCACGCGCGACGTCGGGAGTTCAAGGACCGCCACGGCATCAGCTGACCCCACCGTGGTGCACCACGCGTGAGCCCCACCGGCCCCCGGCCGGTGGGGCTCATGTCCGTCCGGAAGGACGCCCCGGCTGATCCCCCGGACCGTCCGGGCAGTACCTTCGAGGCAGCAGTTCGAGGCAGGTGTGGGATGACGGCGAGGTCATCGCACCCGGGCCCGGTCAGGGGGAATGAGCATGCCACTGTCGCGCCGTGAGGTGCTCGGTGCCGGGGCCGGCATGGCAGCCGCCCTGGCTGTCTCCAGCACCACCGACACCATGGCAGCGGTGCCCGTCCGCCGGGTCCGGGCCCCCGATCAGGCACCCGGACTGCCGCCGCTGCGGCATCCGGACTCCCTGCCGGCGCTGATGCGCAGGACGTTCGCCAGCACGGCCCCCGACCGGCGCAAGCAACTGGCGGCCACCGACCGGTGGCGCAAGTACCTGGTGATGTACCCGAGCGCCGACCTGCACATCTCCGGAGTGCTCTACGTGCCCCGCGGCACCGGCCCGTTCCCCGCGGTCGTGCTCGCCCACGGCTACTCGGTGCCGGCCCAGTACGTCAGCGGCCTGGGCATGGAGCGCGAACAGCGCTACCTGGCCGACCGGGGCTTCGTCGTGCTGCAGACCGACTACCGCGGCCACGGCGCCTCCTCCAGCACCGACGAGCTGCAGCTGGAACTGCGCCTTGGCTTCGCCGAGGACACCCTGAACGCGGCCCAGGCGCTCAAGCAGATGCCCGAGGTGGACCCCGGCAAGGTGGCGCTGTTCGGGCTGTCGCTGGGGGGAGGAGTGGCAACCAACGCGCTGGTGGCCGGGCCAGGTATCGTCCGGGCGGGGGTGACCTGGGCGGCGGTGAGCTCGAGCTTCGTCGACAACTACCGCAGCCTGCTCGCCCGCCGGCTCCCCGGCCGGGTCGAGGCGATCCGCCGGCGCTACGGTCCGCCCACCGAGGCCAGCACCTTCTATCCCGACCTGTCCTCGCGCACCTTCTTCGACCGGATCAGCGAACCGGTACTGCTCGACCACGGCACCGCCGACCCGATCTGCCCGGTCGGTTGGTCCCGGGCCACCGCCGCGCACATGGAGCAGGCCGGCGTGGACGTACGCCTGCGGCTGCGCCGCGGCGAGCCGCACATCTACTCGCGGCGCTGGCAGGCCGCGATGGACGACACGTACGCGTTCCTGCGCGAACGCCTCGAGTCGTAGGGGCGGGAATCAGGAGCTCTCGTGCTGCTCGAGCCCGGCCGCGTCGGGCAGCTCGCGGCTCGCCCGCCGGAGCCGCTCGGAACCGGTCCGGCCTGCTCGTCCAGCAGTTCGCCGAGGGCCGCCACGAGGCGTTCAGCCTCTGCTGGGTCGCCTCGAGTGGCACGCGATCCTGGGGATCGGCTCGGTCTGCGATGCCCTAGGTTGGCCGGGTGAGTTACGACGTCGACGCCGTCCGCCAGCACTTCCCGGCCCTGCGCAGCGGGACCGCGCACTTCGATGGGCCCGGGGGCTCCCAGACCCCGGCCGTGGTGGCCGAGGCGGTGGCCCGTACGTTGACCTCCTCGATCGCCAACCGCGGCACCGTCACTGCCGCCGAGCGGCTCGCCGAGCAGACGGTGGTGGCAGCCCGGGCGGCGATGGGCGACCTGCTCGGGACCGACCCCGACACCGTCATCTTCGGGCGCAGCATGACCGCCAACACCATGGAGCTGGCCCGGACGCTGGCGCGCTGCCACGGCTGGGGCCCGGCTGACGAGGTCGTGGTCAGCTCCCTGGACCACGACGCGAACATCCGGCCGTGGGTCCTTGCCGCCGAGGCCGTCGGCGCTACCGTGCGCTGGGCGCACGTCGACCCCGACACCGCCGAATTGCCGCTCGACGCCGTGACCGAGGTGCTCTCGGAGCGGACCCGGCTGGTCGCCGTGACCGCTGCCAGCAACCTGGTCGGGACCAGGCCCGACCTGCACGGGATCATCGCTGCCGCCCATGCGGCGGGGGCACTGGTCCACGTCGATGCGGTCCACCTCGCCGCGCATGCCTCCGTCGACCGCGAGCAGCTCGGGGCGGACCTGGTCTCGTGCTCCCCGTACAAGTTCTTCGGGCCCCACCTGGGCGTCACCGCCGGTCGGGCCGAGCTGCTCGAGCAGCTGCGGCCCGACAAGCTGCTGCCCTCGACCGACCGGGTGCCCGAGCGCTTCGAGCTCGGCACGCTGCCGTACGAACTGCTCGCCGGCACGACCGCGGCCGTGGATTTCCTCGCCGGTCTCGCCGGTGTCGCCGGAATGGCCGAGCCGGCCGACGCTGCCGGGAACAGGGCTACGGGGCCACTCCCCCGCCGCCGGCGACTCCTCGCCTCGTACGCGGCGATCGAGGAGCACGAGGACCGGCTGCGCGCGCAGGCCGAGGCCGGTCTGCGCGGGATCGATGGGATCACCGTCCACTCCCGCGCCGTCCGTCGTACGCCGACACTGCTGTTCACCCTGGACGGCGTCGACCCCCAGGTGGTCTACCGACTGCTCGCAACCCGCGGCATCAATGCGCCGGCCTCGCACTTCTACGCCTGGGAATGCTCCCACCGGCTGGGGCTGGGCGCCGCTGGAGGCGTTCGGGTGGGGATGGCGCCGTACACGACCGCCGAGGAGGTCGACCGGCTGCTCGAGGGCGTCGCCGAGGTCGCCGCAGCGCGCTGGGTGGCCCGAGACGGTGGCCGCAGGACCGCTGGACGGACCGCGCCTCGGCACGCACTTGATTTTGTTTTACGCAAGACATAAAGTTGGGGTTGTCAGGGGGACCGGCCCCGGACAGGACGAAGGAGAAACACATGATGGAGCGCAACGAGAACAACAGGACCATCGCCCAGATCTGGCTCGAGGGTTTCCGCCAGACCGCCGCCCAGCAGGCGCAGGCCGAGGAATGCGGCCTGCGCTTCTGAGCCAGGCACCCACGGACACCGTCGTCCGGGGACCACACCAACTGCGGGCTGGAGACCATAGGTCCCCGGCCCTTCTTGTTTTCCTCCCGTTGTTCCCCGTCCCGGCCCGAGGCGCCGCCCGCATGGTCAGTGGTGGCCGGTGGTCACCGGTGGTCAGTGGTGGCCGGCCAGCACCATCCGGGTCAGCCGGAGCGCGAAGACCACCAGTCGAACGAGTTGCCTGGCGGGATTGGCGCGGGCCGCGAGTTCCCGCGACGACGGGATGCGCGCCGCCGACAGGTCGAGCCACGGCTGCTGGGCATCGCCCTTGTCCGCGTTGGTGGTGTAGAGGGCCTTGTTCGTCATGATCATCACTCCGGAATCAGGTGCCAGCCGGGCCGGCCCTTGGCCTTGTGCAGGAACAGGTGGTGGAGCAGCAGCTTCATCCAGTGCCCGGACAGCCCGATCTCACCGCGGGTGTCCCCCGTGTCCCGGCCGGTCGGGTAGGTCAGGGGGTCCGGAACCACGGGCATCACCGAGATCAACGCCGCCGATCCGGTCCGCAGATCAGCTCCGGCCGAGGCCACGCAGGCAGCGCCCATCTTGTACATCGGCGCACTGCTCAGCGGTGCGGCCGGCCCCTTCTCGATCCGGTCGCGGATCGACATCGCGACGGTCTTGGCGATCACGCCCGAGGGCATCCCGGTGCGCGGGGGCGCCGGCGTGATGACCGTCCCGTTCGGGGACTTCCTGGGCCGGGAGATCTGGTGCGGCGGCGCGAACGCGATGCCGGCGGCGAAGATGTTGTCGTGGCCGGGAACGGCGTACGTCTGCGGCCAATCAGCCGGCTTCCAGTCCTCGTACGGCTTGGGGGTGTAGTCGCCGTCGACCTTCATCAGGCCGTTGGGGGCGAAGATCTCGCCGGTGATGTCGGCGCCGTCCCGGGCGTACGCCTTCATCGGCTGGCCCGCGAACGGCGGGATGAGCATGGCGAAGTCGTAACCCAGGGCGTGGGTGGTCCCGTCGAGGGTCTCGTAGTGGATCAGCCCCTCCTCGATCCGGTTCACGTGGGCCCCGACGATGGCATCGATCCCACGCTCGCGGTAGAGCGACTCGGCCCACTCCTGGCTGGTGACCAGCTTCCCCTTCGTCGGCTCGAAGACCATCCCACCCATGCCGAAGTCGCCCAGGGCCGCCTCATTGGACAGGTAGACCAGCCGGCACCTGCCGCGGACCCCGGCGTCACGCAGTTCGTGGTCGACGTTGAACAGGTACTCGAACGCGGCACCCTGACAGGTCGCCGTGCCGTGGCCGGTCCCGATCACCAGCGTCTGGGGCACGTCGGCCTTCAGCGCCTCGATCTTCTCCGCCAGCACCTTCGCGGCATGGACCGCATGGTCGGCCGTACAGACCGAGACGGTGTAGCCCTCATCGGGTCCCAGCCCGGGCGTCGCACCGAAATTGAGCCGGGGGCCGGTCGCATTGACCAGGAAGTCGAACCGGATCCGCTCCTCCTGGCCGTCCTTTCCCTGGCCGGTGTAGACGATGTCCACCGCGCCACGTCCGTCCTCGGCGTCGCCGTCCGGACGGATGGCCACGGCCTTCGCCTGCTTGTAGGCGATCCCACGCTTGGCGTAGACGGGGGCCAGCGGGAAGGTGACCTGCCTGGGGGTCATCCTGCCGACCCCGACCCAGATGTTGGACGGGATCCAGTTCCAGCGTGCATTCGGTGTCACCACCGTGACGGTGTGCTCGTTGCCGAGCCACCGGGACAAATGGAGTGCCGCCGTGTGCCCGGCGACCCCTCCCCCGAGAATGACGACGTCGGCCATGACTACCCCTTCATGCCGCTGTCCCTCGCGTGCGCGACGCGCACGACCGGTCGATGAGCCCGACGCCACGTACGCGAACCCGGACGTGGACGGCAGCTCACCTCGGATGGGCCGGACACAAGGACCCGGACCCCACCATCGCCGGCCCTTCCCCTGGACGAGTCGGACGTCACGCGGGCACCGATCAGGATGCCCTGTCTCCATGTCACCACGCCGGACCGGTCCTGACCGGAGCCGTGACGGATCTCACGGCTTCCACGGCGAGCCGCCGTGCACTGCTCCGGCGCAGGGACGGCCATCGCAACGATCATCCCGGCGATGCCGAGTCCGATGATGGCGTCGGACTGCTGGAAGCCGATGACAGCAGCACCGCGGTGAGCACGTCGACGACGTGATGGGTTCCGGACTCGGCCCGCACCGGATCAGAGGTGCTCATGTCGCCACCTCCCCCGAGATGGGGGTCGCAGAAGCTTCCTACTCCTGATGGTAGATGGCGATCGCCGGGTCCGCGGGCTACTCGGGCGCGAGGCCGATCACGGCCTCAGAACCGGAAATGGATCGGGATCGGACCGCAGCAGCAGACCCCCTGCACGTGTGAGGGCAGCAACATCGAGGCCAGGGCGCAGGCGGCGAAGCGACGCATCACCGGCAGGCTTCCGCGCACCAATCCCCGCTCGGCGATGATCGTCCGGACGGCGGCCGAGCAGCTCTGGCCCCCGTTCGCGACGAGGTGGGCGCAGTTCCAGCCCTTCCGGGGCGACAGGCGTCGCTGGTACCAGGCGATGGCCCGGTCGACGGCACGGCACGGTAGGTCCTTCATGCCGACAAGCTTGGCACGCATCGGGGCGCCTGTCGCGGGTCTGCGACGCCCCGCCTCAGCGGCACACGGGGCCACCTCCGTGCCGGGCCGGTCACCCGGGCGGCTTACCTGGCGTGGTGATGGGCGCCCTGGTGCTGCTGGGCTGATCCGCGGGTGGGGCACCGGTTCCGGTCCCCCGCCCGCGGCTCGAACGACCAGACTCACCCGCAGGGACCCGGCTCACCCGTACGACCCCGGCAGGCTGCGGTCAGGCGATCAGCGCCGCCCCGTAGCGGACGACGATGAAGACCAGCAGGCCGAGCAGCCACAAGCCGACGATGATTCGGTCCAGGCCCCAGCGCACCCCGGTGAGCAGCACCGCGTGTGTCCGGGGCGGCAGGAACAGGTTGTTGTGCACGATGTTGAACCTGGTCAGCGAGGCGAACACCCCTGTCGTCGACAGCGTGACGAGCAGGCACCAGGGACACAGGGCCCCGATCCGGAACACCGCCTCGAAGAACAGCCAGTAGGCGAACAGGAAGCCGAGCAGGTAGACGACCTGCGCGGCGAGCATGAACCCCCGCGGGAACCGGACGCCGGCCAGGCCTGCGACGGCCAGGGTGATCACCACCGGCTCGGCGACCAGGCCCAGGAAGGCGTTCGGGAACCCGAACACGCTCGCCTGCCAGGACGTGCCCACCGTGCCGCAGCTGATGGTCGCGTTGATGTTGCAGGACAGCGCCGCCGTCGGGTCGGCGGCCAGCTTCACCGCGTCGACGGAGAGCACGAACGAGGCCAGCAGGCTCAGTGCTGCCGAGACGAGCATCGTCGCGAACAGCACCCGATCGGCGCGATCCTGCCCGGAAGTGATATCCGCGGTTTCCCGCTCGGCGGTGGCGAGGTCACTCATCGGCGGCGGCATCGATCGCGGCCTTCAGCGGGCCCGGCGTGTAGAGGTCGCCGTCGTACGTCTGCCCGTTGATCTTCACGGTCGGGGTGCCGGTGATGCCGGCGGCGAAGTCGGCCTTGGTGCCGTTCCTGAGCCACTGCTCGTACGTCCGGTCGGCGAAGGTGTCGACGACGGTCTGGTCAACGCCGACACCGAGGGCGATCTGGGCGATCTGCCCGTCGGTCAGGCCGGCGGTACCCTCGGCCGGCTGGTTGGCGTAGAGCGCGGCATTGAGGGCCAGGGTGTGCTCCGGGTCGGCCTTGGCCGCGGTGACGAAGGCGTTGGCGGAGCGGGTGGAGTACTCCGAGCCCTGCGAGGTCGAGTCGAGGAAGGACATCGGATGGAAGGTCAGGTGGACGGTGCCGTCCTCGACCAGCTGGGCGAGCTGTCCCCCGTTGGCGTTCTCGAAGCGGCCGCAGTACGGGCACATGAAGTCCTGGTAGACCTCGACGCTCACCGGCGCCGTGGCCTGGCCGACCTCGATGGTGTAGGCGTCCTCGCCGGAGGCCGCGTCGGCCGAGGGACGGGAGGCGACGTAGGACTTGCCGACCCAGGCGCCGGCGAAGACCACAGCGGCCACGATGGCAAGGGTCAGGGTGAGTCCGACGCGACGGCGGATCCTCCGGTCGCGCTCGGCCTGGGCGGCCTGGGCCGCCAGTTGCTGGCGGCGGCTGCCGCTGGGATGGGGGTGGGAGGACGACTTGTCGGATGGCGTGTTCTTGGCCATGGTGGTGGGCTCTCTCGTTGGGCGTACGTCGTGGGCGGCCGGGAGCCGGCCGCTGGTTGACACGGCGCGGGCATGGCCCGGCGCCGGGGGATGCTCACCCACGCCACGCGGCACTGGTAGTGCGTGCTGGCGGGGGCTACCCGTGAACGAGGAGGAGCGGCGGTCCGCGCCGCTGCGCGTCGCGCTGGACGATGATCGAGCGCAGGTCCGGGAGGCGGAAGTTGGCCGGCCGCTCCGGACGCCGGAGGGGCACGTGGCCTGGTCCGAACCTGGGCAGGGGAAGGCGCCCGACGAACCAGTCCCGGACCCGGCGCAGCAGCCGGTGCAGGGCCAGCCCGAGTCCCGTGGTGCCCAGCAGGCTGGCCGATCCCAGCAGCAGGCTGCCCAGGCACAGGCTCCAGGCGAGCGGGCCCGCCTGGATCACCGCGACCCCCAGGTCGTGGAGGTTGAGGCCGCAGACGGGTGACTCGACCATGATGCTGACGTCGATGCCGAGGACCGACAGGCCCGGCGGCAGGGAGGGGCAGGCGGCCGCTTCCCACCCGTGCGCCCCGGACAGGCCGAGCAGCAGGAGGATCCCGGTCACGATCAGGGGCTGGGGCGTGAGGAGCCCGCGCCGGCCGACAGGCGGGGGCTTCATCGCCGCGGGCTTCGGCCGGCGACCGTACCTGGTGGCATCCCGCGGCGCAGCGTCGCGGATGTCATCGTCACGCATCGATGTTATCGGGCCCCTCGACCGGCATCAAACGCCCGCACCTGGCCGCATGTGCGACGCTGGCCCCAGGAGGTGCACCGTGCCCGGAGTCGTCGACCGCGTCCTGCTGGCCGTTGAGCAGATCCCGGCCGGCAGCGTCGCCTCGTACGGGACGATCGGCCGGATCGCGGGCGCCGGCCCCCGGCAGGTCGGCACCATCATGCGGTTGTACGGCGCCGACGTCTGCTGGTGGCGTGTCACCGACCGCGAGGGCGACCTGGTGCCGCTGGAGAAGGCCCGGACGCACTGGGCCGCCGAGGGCATCGTGGTCAAGCCGAACGGGCGCGGCTGCCGGATGCCGGACTTCGCCGCGGACCCGATCCAGCTGGCCGGCGACTACCAGGAGGCCTGCCGCGAACGCGGCTGGGATCCCGACCGCTGACCGGGCACGCGCCGACCGGTCGACGTACGGTCCGGAGCTGCTCAGTGGCGCGCGAGCACGCGCATCGGCAGGCCACCCACCGGCACCAGCACCCCTTCCATGGCCCACCGCGGCGGGCCGCCGACCAGCGCAGGCGCGAAACGCCGGGCCAGGACCGCCAGGAGCAGGTGGGACTCCAGTAGCGCGAAGTGGTTGCCGATGCAGACCCGCTCCCCGGTCGCGAACGGGTGGTATGCCTGCGGGTGGCGGGCCGCCTCCGCCGCGGGCGTGAACCGATCGGGGTCGAAGCGCTCCGGGTCCTCCCAGAAGTCGGGGTGGCGATGGGTGTAGTAGGGCGACAGCATGACCGGGGTACCCTCGGCCACCTCGTAGCCACCCACCCGGGCCGGCCCGACGGCGTCACGGACGTAGAACGGCGCTGCCGGGTAGAGCCGCAGCACCTCCTTGATGACCTGCAGGGTGTAGGGCAGCCGGCGCAGGTCCTCGACCGTCGGTGGCCGGTCACCCAGGACGTCGTCCAATTCGGCGTGCAGCCTGGCCGCCACCTCGGGATTGGCCGCCAGGGCCGCCCACGTGGCCGCGAGCGTACGGGCAGTGGTCTCGTGGCCGGCGAAGAACACCGTGATCGACTCGTCGCGCAACAGCTTGGCCGACATCGGCCGGCCCTCGTCGTCGCGGGCGGCCATCAGCCGGTCCAGGAGGTCCGGCACGTGCGGCGAGCCCGTCGGTACGGTCACGTCCGGCGTCGGCACCGCCTGACGCTGCGCGATGATCCCCTCGAGGTAGCCGTGCACCTCGTCGCGGGCGACCCGATAGGCGCGGCCGGCCGGGGTCGGCACCCAGTCGGGCAGGTGCGGGCCCATCCGCCGGGTGGTGTAGCGGATCATCGTCTCGACGTGCTGCTTCAGCCGGCCGATATCGGCGGCCGCGGCGGTCCCGAACATGGTCCGGACGATGATGGAGGCGGTGAGCTCCATCATCTCCGCGCCCATCTCGACAACCTCGCCCGAGGCTGCGAGCCCGTCCCAGCGTTCCTCGAGCCGGTGTGCGTCCTCGAGGAAGGTCTGCGCGTAGTGCTGGATCCCTCGTGGGGTGAACAGTGGCGCCATCAGCTTGCGCTGGCGCCGCCACAGCTCCCCCGTGCTCGCGACGAGGCCGTCCCCGACCAGGTACTTGCGGGCGCCGTCGTAGCTCCTGCGCTTGTCGAAGCTGCGACGCTGGGTCAGGCTGACCTCCCGTACGTCGTCGGGGTGGATGGCCATCACCAAGGAGCCGATACCGAGCCTGAGCTCGAAGGTGTCGCCGTGCTCGCGCCACATCCGGCCGGTCTGGCCGAGGAACCCGTGGCGGGCGATGCCGGCCAGCGAGAGCACCGGGTTCGGGCCGGGCGGGGCGGCTGCTGGCGTCATCGTCATGCCATCAGCGTACGGGCGGGGCCCGAATCGCCGGCTGCTGCCGGATCCGCTCTCCGTCACCTCCGCGGAGGGAGGCGTACGGCCGGCCGTCCGGACTCAGGCGTCGTCGTGCGGCCGCCGCCCGAGGATCCGCAGGGTCCTCGGATCCGGATCCCCGTGGAAGTAGCGTTCCAGGACCAGCCGGAACACCGGGGTGCCCGGGCTCGCCGCCTCGAACAGGGTCATCGACGAGCGCAGCTTCACGGCATCGATGTGCCCGAGGAGGTGCTCGGCGGTGGTCGCCGGCCCGTCCGCCACCGCTCGGGAGGCCTCGACGAGCCGCTGCTCCAGGAGCGGGTGCTGCAGGTAGGCGTGGGCCTCCTCCATCCCGGAGATCGCATAGTGCACCGCCGTCGAGCTGTGGCCCAGGCCGGCGACCTGCGGGAACACGAACCACATCCAGTGGCTCGTCTTGCGCCCCTGGCGCAGCTCGGCGAGGGCCTGTTCGTACACGCCATTCGCCTGGGCGCGGACGAACCGCTCCAGGTCGTACGGATCGGTGGCAGCCATGGACCAATTCTGCCCTCCGCCGACGATCTCGTCAGGAGCCGGACGTGCAGCGCCGCGGCAGTGTCCGGTCGCGACCCCGGTCGTCGTATCGTGCAGGGGCCGGCTCCGCCACGGACAGACCCGTGCGGACCCTGCCATCCATTGCCCACCACCTCACCGAAGGACCAGACCATGCCGCTCGTACGGATCGACCTGCCCGCAGCCACCCCCGCCTCCGATCGGGAGGCGATCGCCGCCGTGATCTACGACGCCCTCGTCACCGTCGCCGCCGTCCCAGCGAACGACAGGTTCATGGTCATCTCCGAGCACGAGCCCAGCCACCTCGTGCTGGACCCGACCTACCTCGTCGAGCGGACCGACCGGGCGCTCATCATCCAGATCACCCTCAACGCCGGACGTACGGTCGAGGTGAAGAAGAACCTGTACCGCGCCATCGCCGACGGCCTGCACGAGGCGATCGGGATGCGTACCGAGGACGTCCTGGTCAACCTGGTCGAGGTGCCCAAGGAGAACTGGTCCTTCGGCGGCGGGGTCGCCCAGTACGCCGACTGACTGCCAACCGACCTCCAGCAGGGCTCGTCGTGTCAGCGGTATCCCCTAGCGTGGTGGTCGGCGGAAGGAATCCGATGACCGACACTGCGATGCCAGCCTCCAGCCGTGAGCCGGAGCCCCTTGAGTCCTGGTCACTGCTCGGGCTGCCCGGCACCCTTTCCGCGGCCTCGTTCCTGACCAGTACGCGCGCCCACCAGTACCGGCTCATCGTCGACATCCTTGCCGAGCGGCAGACGCAGTCACTGACCGGGGTCGGTCACGACGAGCTGACAGTCCTCCTGCGCGAGCGCCTGCCCCTTGAGTCAAGCGACGAGCTTCTCACCACCCTCAACGTTGACGAGCGCCTGGCCCAACTGGTCCAGTGGGGGACGTGTGAGGCGTGGCAGGAGACCGCGAGCACAGAGGCGGACTTCCTGCGGAATCGCTTCCGGTACCAACTGACTGAGGCCGGTGCCGAATTGCACCGGACGGCACTGCGGATCGAGATCGAGGCCGGAGCAGGCTCCACGGCCGCCTTGATGGCCCCGGCATCCCTGGCCGAACGTCTCGAGGCCACGATCAGTGCCCTGCGGTCGGGCGATCTGGGAGCGGCGTCCAGTAGCTACGCGCAGGTGCAGACCACCCTCGAGAACATGGCCAGCTCGGCGTCCACGTGGCAGTCGAAACTCGCGGCCGCGCTGGGCGGCGCTCCCGAGGAGGCCAAGGTGACGCGGTTGCTCGAGACGATCCTCGCCTACGTCGAGGCATGGGGTTCCGGTATCGACGCCTACACGGCGCGCATCGCCGACGCCCTTCCCACCCTGCGCGCCATGGACGACGACATCTGGCGGGGTCTCGCGCTCGTCCGTGTCCAGACGGGCGCCCCGGAACACACCCTGGCCGGCACCATCGATGAGCTGCGGGGGATCATCTCCACGCTGGAGCTGTGGTTCAGCGGCCCTTCCCCGCAGGCTCAACGCCTGCGACGCCAGATGCGCGATGCCGTCGCCCCCGTGCTGCGCTCGCACCGCACCCTGCTCGCCGTCGGCGGCACCGTTTCCCGCCGGGTGGAGTTGCTCAGGCTCGCCCGGGCACTCGAGGCGGCCCCGGACGCTGACGTCGCCTGGGAGCTCTGGGTGTCCGCCACCGGGCTGTTCTCGGCCCGCCACCTGCGGCTGGAAGCTCCCGCGATCGACAATGCCCAGCACACCTCCACCTGGGACGCGCCACCGGCTCCGGTCTCGCGCAGGCTCCGCACCCAGGGCCACCGGTCTGTGGCGGGCCGCACCGCGCGCATCCCCGACATGGCTGGCGCCCGCGCCGAAGCGCGCAGCCGGGCCGCCCGGGACCGCGCCGACCTCGCCCTCGCCGAGGCTGCGCTCGCCGCCCGCTCGGGTACCCGACTCGCCGACTGGGATCCCCTCGATGCGGCCCAGACCGACCTCTTCCTCCGCCTTGTCTCGGATGCCCGGGACAACCGCACTCCAGACGGGACCCAGACCGGCCTCAGTGCAGACGGCCGCTGGCGACTCGTACTCCACCCCGTCGAGCCTGCCGCGTACGCGGTGCTGCACACCCCCGACGGTCGTCTCCTCCTTCCCGACGCCTACGTGGAGATCAGTCCATGACCTCGTTGTCCTTCCGCGCGGTGGATCTCGCCGACAAGCAGACCGCGTTCACTGGCCTGCTCGCCTGCCCGCTGGTCACTCCATGGGTGGATCCCACCCTGTACGCCCTCGTCACCCGGCACGAGCGCGAGCTGGAAACCTGGTCGGCCCGGCTCGGGTACCGCCTTTCCCGCATCGACAGGTGCATCCGGCTCCGCCGCCCGCCGCTCGGCGCCCTCCCTGCCGTCCCGGCGGGCAGGCCTCCACACCGGCGCCCGCTGGTGCTGGCCCTACTCGTGTCTGCGGCGCTGGAGGACCAGCGCGAGGACTCGGTCACCCTCCAGGAGCTGTCGGACACCGTGCGTCGGCTCTCGGCGTTGCATGGTCTCGCCCCGTACGATCCCAACCAGCGCGGGCACCGGGTCGACCTCGTCGCGGCGGTGCGGCTGTTGGGCAGCTACGGAGTCCTGGAACAGCGGACCCACCGTACCGACCTGCTGACCAGCTGGGAGCGCGAGGGCTCCGGAATTGGCGCCGGCTACACCATCCACCGTGACGCCATGGTCCTGCTGGTCGACACACGTGACGTCGGACGCACCCTCGCGCCCGATCCTCCCACCACCGACACCCGCGGCGCCCGGCTGCTGCGCGCACTCGTCGAGAGCCAGGCCCTGTACCCACTCGAGCTGGACGAGTCCGATCGCGCCTACCTGCAGTCGCAGCGCCGCCGACTCATCCAGCAGGCAGAGGAGATGACGGGGGGTGTCGTCGAGGTCCGGGCCGACGCGCTGGTGCTCGTCCTGCCCTCGGACAAGGGGCTGGCTCCGGCGCTCTTCGTTGACTTTCCGGAGGCCACCGCCGCCGACTGGGTGGCCCTTTCCCTCCTCGACGGGGCGATCACCGCGTCCGCGCCTGATGCGGTCCCCGGACGCCGCCGTTGCCCGACCGCCATGGTCGACTCGCTTGCCACCGCGCTGCATGGCCGCCATGGCACTCGGCTCACCCTCGCCCTCCGCGAGGGCCCGTCGGCCGTCCGCAGCGCCGCCGAGCAGCAACTGGAGGCAGCGGGCCTGCTGACCGTCTCCCCCACCGGCGACTGGGTGCTAAGACCAACAGCTGCGCGCTACCGGGACGCCGAACTCGGCTCGGAGAGCTCACGTCTCGCCGATCCCAGCCTGCTCGAGGAGGAGCAATGATTGTGGACGGACCTGGCACGGACCGTGGGGTCGTCCCCCTGGACGCTCTTCCGGACACCCTCTCGGTATGGCTGGCCGCTGCCCAGGCGGGCGGTTTCCCCACCCCGAGCCGCGAGGATCGCTGGCAGCCAATGCGTGCCGGGGTCGTGAACCTGTGGGAGTTCGAAGCTGCCGAGTACTGGTACGCGAACGGTTGGGTTCAGCTCACCGGACGCAACGAGACGGGCAAGTCCTCCTTGATGGCCCTCACGACGCTCATCCCCTGGCTCGCCGACACCTCCAGCACGAATATCGACACCCTCGGTCGCTCGGGCAAGAAGTTCCGCTACTACGTCGAGCCGACCGGCCAGGACGGCGACAGACGATCCAGTGACACATCCACCAATCGCGGTTGGCTCTGGGTGGAGTACGGCCGGCTGGTCGAGGGAACCCCTCGTTTCTTCACCACCATGCTGTTCGCGGAGGCCCGCGCGGCCTCGTCGAGTGTGACCCTCGGGTGGTGCACCGCGGAGGGCGGGCGCGTACGGGAGTCGGTCGACCTGGCGCCCCACCGCCTGGTGGCCCACCCCAAGGACCTGGCGTCGTGCGGTGTGCTCTCCCACCCCTCGGCCACGGCCTACAAGCAGTACGTCGCCCGTCACCTGCTCGGCTCCACGCCGGACCGGCTCGAGGCGGCCGGCAAGATGCTGCGCGTCACCCGCACGCCCAAGCTCGGCGCCCAACTGGAGATCGGGTTCGTCTCCGAGCAGCTTCGCACAGCCCTGCCCGAGCTCGACCGGACTGAGGTGGATGCCCTGGCCGCTGGCTGGGACCAGCTCGACCACCTGCGTGCCGACCTCGAGGCCACCGACCAGGCGGTAGCCACTGTGGAGAAGTTCCGCAGGACCGCCTGGCTGCCCTGGGTCCGCGCCGAGTTGCGGCGCCGGGCAGACATCGCCTCCCGTGCCCGTACCGATTTCGACCGCGTCACCCGGGAGGAGCGCTCGGCGCGGGACAGGTTCACCTCGCTCACCGAGCAGGAGCGGCAGTTGACGGACGACCTGCGCACCGCATCACAGGATGCGAACGCCGCCCGCACGGCCACCGAGGAGCTCCAGGACTCTGCACGCTTCCGGGACGCCCAGGCGCGACTCCAGACCCTGGAGCAACGACGCCGGGAGGCCAACCAACTCCGGGACCAGCAATTGGCCCGCACCGAGTTCCTGGGACGAGCCCGCTCGGAGGAACAAGCGGCCGCCCAGGAAGCCGACCGCTACCGCGAACTGGTCGAGAAGTCCCGAGCGGAGACCACCGACGCGCGCGACGAACTGGCCAGAGCGGCTGTCGACGCCCATGTCCCGGTGCCAAGCGGCGACGTCGACCTGCACCTGTTGGACCAACGGGTCCGTGAGCGACGGCAGGAGATCACGAGGGCCCGCGCCCTCCTGGTCGAGAACAGACGGGCCGATCAGGATGCTGCCCGCGCCGAGGACGTGGCGGCCAGTACCCGCGACCGCGCCACCGAGGACCGGACCAGCGCCGAGCAGGCGTGGCAAGATGCCGAGACCCGTCGCGCAACACTGGTGGAGGCGGTCTCCGCGTGGGCGACCACGCTCACCCCGGAGCCGGCTGCGGCCGCCATTGATGCCTGGATCGCCGCTCTGCCCAGCGGCGTCTCCGACGACGGCCGCGTCGCGGGACGGCCGCTGCGCGAGGTCATCCAGGCCGATTGGTATCTCCCCGTTCGCGACGCCGTGCGCCGGCGCGAGCAGGCCGCCGCGTCCCGCCGCGCCGAGGCCGAGGCTCGGGTGGCGGCGCTGGGCGAGCGGATCGAGCAGTTGCGATCGGCGCCGCCTCCTGTGTTCGCCCCGCCCGCCGGATGGTTGCGACGCCAACGTCCGGACGCCTCCGCTACCGGGGCGCCGCTGTGGGCACTGGTCGACCCGCGCCCGGAGGTACCCGCCGACGACCTGTCGCGGATCGAGGCGGCAATGGCAGCACAGGGGCTGCTGGATGCCTGGGTCACACCCGACGGGGTGTTCCGCCCCGAGCGTGACGGGAATGACCTGGTCGTGGCGACGGGTGTGGGGGACGGCATGGCGACCCCGCCCGATCGTGCACAGGAGATGCTGAGCAGCGTGCTCGTCCCCGCGGAGGGACGGGAGGATTTGGCGCCGTCCGTCACCCGGATGCTGGCCGGCGTCCGGCTCCTCACCGCCGACGAGCCTATCCCGGAGACCGGTATCGCGGTGGGCCGGGACGGCCGGTGGCGCAGCGGCGTCCTTGCCGGACGGGCCGCCCCCGAGCATGCCCACCCGGAATGGATCGGCGACTCGGCCCGAGCCGCCCAGCGGCGACGGGCCATCGAGGAGCTGTCGCTGGCTCGCGAAGAGGCACGCGACGAGGCCGGCACGGCGGCCTCGGACGAGCAACGGGAGGCGGCGCAGCTGCTCACCCTCGCGCGAACCTTCGAGCGCTGCCCGTCGGACACCGAACTGCGCCACGACCTGACGCTCGCCGCCGAGCGGGACGCAGCGGCGGAGAAGTCCGCCGCCGATGCTGCCCGGAAGCAGGCCGCAGCGGACCAGCTGCGCACTACGGCAGATCGCGCGCTCGCAGCCGTCCGCGACTTCTGCGCCCAGCGCCAGCTGCCCAACGACGAAGCTGGACTCGAGGTCGCGGTCGAGGCTCTGGCGGAGGCTGAGCGGGTCGCCACTCGGTTCCGGAGCAGGCGTGAGGCACTGGTTGTCACCGAACACACCTTCGACGAGGCACGAGGTCGGCTCCTCGGCCGCCAGCAGGACGTGGTCACCGCCCAACGCCAGCTCTCCGAGGCCGAGGGTCGGCTGGCCACGGTAGAGGCCACCGTCGCGGCACTGGAGAGCACGCTCGATGCGGACGACCACGCCGTCATGGCCGAGCTCGACCGGCTGCGGGCTGCCGAGCAGGCCGCGTCGGGCGAACGCGACCGCCTCCAGGGCATCCTGAGAGTGGTGGGGACCAATCGCGGCGAGGCACAGGCCAAGCTGTCGGGTGCCGAGGAGCGCCGGAGTTCAGCCACCATGGCTCGGGACCAGGCCTTCGCTGGGTTCCGGGTCCTGGTCGACCGCGGCCTCGGCGACGAGGCGGAACTGGACCTTCCCGACGTCCACGCGAGCACCGTGGACAAGGTGCGCGACCAGGTGGCCGCCGCGCGCCGGCAACTCGACCTCGACCCTTGGCCCGACGACGCCACCGCCCAGACCACCGAGGAGCGGCGGCTGTACGGCCGGCTAAGCGAGGCTGTGCACGAGGTCCGGGCCCTGTTGGAGACACGCGGACGATCGCTGCAACTCGTGCCCGATGACCTAGGACTGCCGCGGATCGAGGTCCAGGTGGACGCGACAGGGGTACCGCTCGGTCCTCGCGAGGCGGCCACCAAACTGGCTCAGATTCATGCCGATCTCGGCGCCACGTATACCGCGCGGGTCCAGGAGACCCTGGACGAACTGCTCGGCTCGACCTTCCTGGAGCACCTGCGCGGACGGGTCGGAGCAACCGACGCCCTCGTCAACCGGATCAACACCGTGCTGGCCGACCACCAGGTCGTGACGACCTCGACCTCGCTACGCATCGTGCTGGAACCGGAGGCAACCCAGGATCGCATGATGCTGGACGCGGTCCGTGGGCCCTCCCTGGCCAACCCGGAGGCTGCCGTGCACGTCCGCAACCATTTGCGCACCCGGGTCGAGGCCGCGAAGCGGCAGGCGGCGGCAGCAGGCGAGGCCGACTGGCGCGACCGGCTCGTCGAGACCCTCGACTACCGCCGGTGGTTCAACGTCCAGCTCCAGAGGAAGGTGGGCTCGTCCGGAACCTGGCGTCCCCTCACGAGCCAGGGCTTCGCCGAGATGTCCGGGGGCGCACGGGCGGTGATGTTGATGCTTCCACTGGTGGCCACCCTCGCCGCCCTGTACGAGGACATGGACGGTGCGCCGCGTCCGCTGTGGCTCGACGAGGCCTTCGACGGGCTCGACAGCGCCAATCGCGCGATGATCATGGACCTTTTCCGCAGCTTCGACCTGGATGTCCTGCTGGCCGGACCGACGCGGCTCGTCAACGTACGCACCGTGCCCGCCGCCTCGATCTACCAGGTGGTCCGCTCACCCGCACCCTTCCCCGGAGCCGACCTCACCCTCGAGCTCTGGGCCGGCGGCGACCTGACCGTTGTCAATCTGCCCGCCACCCTGCCGGTTGGCGCGCCCGCTACCGGCGACGGACCGCAGGAGGCCCTGCTGTGACGGGGACAGTTGTTCCGGATTTCCTGCTGGACTGGGCACGACGACCGGGCCCGGACAAGGTGCTGCAGATCGCCCGCACCCGACTCGAGCGCGGGCGGCTCGGTGATCGCTCGGTCATGGACATTCCGCTGTCCAGCGACGAGCGGCAAGACGTCGGACGGTTGCTTCCAGCGTCCTGGACGGCGTCGGGCGAGCCTGTACACACGCGTGGGTTGCGTGCCGGTCTCCGGGCGCATGGCGCGACATTGGAGCAACTGCTGGTCGCGACGGGGGTCCCCTCCGAGACCTGCCTGCCGAGCGCCGCAGAACCCGCCAGACCGCTGCCCTGGAGCGGGCGAGCGCCCTCGGCGACCTCCGGCAGCTCATGGGTCTTCCTGTCCATGTGGACCCCGGGGATGGAGTGTCCGCAGCCATCCTGCGCTGGGTACTTCGCGACGGCCAACCGCCCCAGCGAGCACGCGAGGTTTCGCGGGTCGTCCAGGAACTGCCCCGGGAGGGCAACCTCCCCCTGGCTGCACTGGCCGCCGCGGTGTTCGCGGATGCCCACGCGCTGGACCGGTCCCGTCCCCTCGGACGGGCGATGGCCCGCTTCCTGGCCCTGCGTGCCGCCGTGGCGGACAGTATTTCAGGAGGCGCAGCCAGGGACTCGACAGTGGCCCCAGCCTTCGAGTTCACCGATCCGCTTTCCACTCCCGCTGGCTGGCGCGCAGCATGGGCCTCGGCCGGAGTCACCTGCGACGCCGTGTCATCTCAGGTCCTCGTGCTCAACCTGTCCCTGGTCGGCGATGCACCGGCAGTCGCGATCTGTGGCGCCTGCCCGGGAGAGCCGACGTGGCTGACCCTGCGCTCACTGGAGGGCAGCTTTGGCCTCGCAAGCCCGCAGGACGTCTTCGTCTGCGAGAATCCCACGATCGTCGAAGCCGCCGCTGCAATGTCCGGAGCACGATCCCGTACCCTGGTGTGCACTTTCGGACGACCATCTGCGGCTGCCTGGGCCCTCCTTCGAGGCTTGGTCCCCGCCGCCCGGCTCCATTTCCGAGCCGACGGGGACGTCACAGGGTGGAGCATCGTCGAGACATTCCTCACCGAGTTCCCCCAGGCCACCACGTGGCGGATGCCACCGGGCATGACCGCCTTCGAGGAGGAACTCCTGGGGGATCTGCTGTCCGACCTTGTCAACGAGGCCGACCAGACGGAGTAAGCGGGTGCCCGTGCCCAGTACGAGGAGCCATCGACCAACAAGCAGATCGTCCCGGCTGATCGAAGGGCCCGTCACCAGCATGCTCATTGCCACAACCCGCAGGGCTGCGTCGAGCCTGTGCTCACCCCCGTGCAGGCCGGGAGGGAGTCGGGCGATCGTTCGCCCTCGTCGATGACCGTGCGGCCGTCCTCCTCGTGGGTCAGGGCGGGAAGCCAGTGCTCCGGGCGCAGGTCGTACGCGTTGAGGAGGACCTCGCAGTCGCAGAACCCGCCCGCATTCGCCAGGCGCCGCTCGAGACCAGTGGCTCGAGGCGCCCGTGCGTCGCGGTACTGCCGGGCGAACCGCAGATGGTTGTCGCACCCGAACTGCAGCACCATGCGACTCACGTAGCACAGGAGGCACTCCCCCGGTCGAGGTGCTCCCGAGCTGTCGGCCACAACGTCCCCAGCATGGGGTATGGCAGTGCCGGCATCATCTGGGCTCGCCGGGAGGGGCGCGACCGGCTGCCGCCATTCGACTCCGGGGGCCGACTGGTCACCAGTGACGGCCTGGACCGGTAGCACAGGACTGCAGCCCGACCATTCGGCCAACAAACCCGCCCATCCGCCGGGAGTCACCACGTAGACGTCACCGTGAAAGCCGGCCGTCAGGTGGTTGCTGTACCGCCACCCCCAGAAGAACTGCTCCTCGACTGGACTGATCGCCGCCTCGCCCTCGCGGCAGACGACTGTCACCAGCTCGCCTGTGATCGGCCCCCACCGATCACCCGTCCACGTCCGCGCGGGAACGATGTCCGTGGCCATCGCACACAGCTGGTGGCTCAGGGAGGAGATCGCGCCGATGGGCTCAGGCACGCCGTCCACGAACGGCTCCGGTGTCGGGATACTGCGGACGGCAAGCACCTCGAGCGTGGCCCGCTCGACGTGGGCGATGAGGGTGACCCCGCAACGAGCCAGCCCCGAACTGACAATCTCGGTGAGGACGCGCTCACGGTCCTCACGGCCACTGAACAACTCAATGAAGGACGACATGGAGCCAGCGTGGTGCGCCAGCGGCCAGTCCGGCCTCACCGGCCGCAGGGTGTAGAAAACCCCCTCGTTGCTCCTCCATATCCACAGCGCGACAGCAGGAGAAGGGGGCATTCCGGGTAGTTACGGCGTCCGGATCACCTCTTCGAGGTCGGGACCCGTCGCAGGCTCAGTCCCTGCGCTGGCGCGGCCGATCGTCGCGCCAGGGTCGTCCACGGTCGAGTTCGAGCTTGATGAGCTGGCCGGAGATGCGGGTGGAGCGCAGGGCGTCCCAGGCCTCCTGCGGCAACGTCGCCGGCAGCTCGACCAGCGAGTGGTCGGGCCGGATGTCGATCCGGCCGAAGTCATCGCGCTGCAGCCCACCCTCGTTGGCGAGGGCACCGACGATCTGTCGCGGCGAGACCTTCTGCCGGCGTCCGACGGCGATGCGATAGGGGACCAGGTCGCCACCGGACCGGCGGGCGCCCTTGCCGGGTCGCCCTTCCCGGTCGTCGCGCCGGTCCCGACCCCGGGGACCACGGTCCTCCTCGCGGGCGCCGCGCTCGCGCTGGCCGGGCCTGTCGTCACGGAAAGCGGGTCGCTTCGGCTCGGGCTCGGGTTCGAGCAGCATCGGCTCGTCGCCCTGCATCACGGCCGCCAGGGCGGCAGCGACGTCCATCTCGGGGATGTCGTACTCCTGCACGTAGTGGGCGACCACGTCGCGGAAGAAGTCGATCCGCTCGGTGGTCTCCAGTGCTGCGGTGATGGCGTCGTCGAAGCGGGTCAGGCGGGTGGCGTTGATGTCCTCGACAGTGGGCAGGTTCATCTGCGTCAGCGACTGCCCGGTCGCCTTCTCGATGTCGCGGAGCAGCCGTCGCTCGCGCGGGGTGACGAACGAGATCGCGTCGCCGCTGCGCCCGGCACGCCCGGTCCGGCCGACGCGGTGGACGTACGAGGCTGTGTCGGTCGGGATGTCGAAGTTGACCACGTGGCTGATCCGGTCCACGTCGAGTCCGCGGGCGGCCACGTCGGTGGCGACGAGGATGTCGAGCTTGCCGGACTTGAGCTGGTTGATCGTCCGCTCACGGGCCGCCTGGGCGATGTCACCGTTGATGGCTGCCGCCGAGAGTCCCCGGGCCCGCAGCTTCTCGGCCAGCGTCTCGGTCTCGTTCTTGGTGCGGACGAAGACGATCATCCCCTCGAAGTTCTCCACCTCGAGGATGCGGGTGAGTGCGTCGACCTTCTGGGGGTACGAGACCACCAGGTAGCGGTGCGTGACGTTCGCTGCGGTTGAGGTCTTGGACTTGAGGCTCGCCTCGACCGGGTCGGTGAGGTACTTCTGCGAGAGCGACCGGATCTGCCGGGGCATGGTCGCGGAGAACAGGGCGACCTGCTTGTCGGCAGGCGTGTCGGCGAGGATCTTCTCCACGTCCTCGGCGAAGCCCATGTTGAGCATCTCGTCGGCCTCGTCGAGCACCAGGTAGCGCAGTTCGGACAGGTCGAGGGTGCCGCGTTCGAGGTGGTCCATGATGCGTCCCGGCGTGCCGACGACGACATGCACGCCACGGGCGAGCGCACTGAGCTGGACGCCGTACCCCTGGCCGCCGTAGACCGGCAGCAGCCGGACGTTGGGCAGGTGTGTCGAGTAGCTCTCGAACGCCTCGGCCACCTGCAGGGCGAGCTCGCGGGTGGGCTCGAGCACCAGCGCCTGGGGCGCCTTCTGCTTGCGGTCGAGGCGGTTCAGGATCGGGAGCGCGAAGGCGGCGGTCTTGCCGGTGCCGGTCTGCGCCAGGCCCACGACGTCGCGGCCCTCCAGGAGGGCGGGGATGGTCGCCGCCTGGATCGGGGAGGGCGACTCGTAGCCCAGGTCCCGCAAGGCCTTGAGGATCCGCTCGTCCAGGCCGAACCCGAGGAAGGAGACCCCATCGTCCGTGTCCGCATCCGCGTCGGTTCCGCTCCCGGTCTCCGGCTGGACGTCGGTGTCCGGAATCGACTCGGTCTCGGTGGCCACAATCGCCTCGGCCCCGGGAATCGTCTCGTTATCGGCAGTCGTCTCGGGCTCCACGGCACCGAACCCTTCGTCACTCACCCTTAGACCCTAGTCCACCTTGGGACGGCATGCGCGGAATGGCATGGCGTCATCCCCTCGGCCATGGGGCTGCGGACCATGCATGGTGCTGGATCCCCGGCTCCTCGTCTCGGATCCGCAGCCATGGCATCATCGTCCCCATGGCAACCAAGAAGGACGGCCTGTCGGCCGAGGAGAAGGCCGCCGTGCGGCAGGCCGCTGCGGAGCGCAAGCGCTCGGAGGCCGGCAAGAACGGCGAGGCGGACGTCCTGGCTGCGATAGCGGCGATGGACGAGCATGACCGGCCGATCGCCGAGGGTCTGCATGCCCTGGTCCGCCGTGAGCTTCCGGAACTGACGTGCAGGACCTGGTACGGCTTCCCGGCCTACTGCAAGGACGACAAGGTGGTGTTCTTCTACCAGTTCGCCGCCAAGTTCAAGACCCGCTACGGCCACATCGGCTTCCAGGACGTCGCGAACCTCGACGATGGGGCCATGTGGCCGACCGCGTTCGCGATCATGGAGTGGAACGATGAGGTCGAGGCGCGGGTGGCCGACCTCATCAGGCGGGCCGTCAGTTAGCAGATCCGCCACTCCCCCGCTGGGCGGCCGCGTCGACAGGCAATCAGCCGACCACGAGGGACTGCTCCTCCTTCTCGTGGACTTCGACGCCCTCACGGGATCTCTCAGATTCACCGGCCGCGAAGCGAGTAGCGTTCCGATCGTGTCGGACAACCCGCTTCGCCTGCGCAACCTCTTCACCCTGGGTCCCGCAGCGACCGATCCCTGGGTGTCGCTGCGCTGTGGGCTGGGGATCTTCCTGCCACTGCTGGCCCTGATCCTGTTGCATCGCCTCGACCTGGCCGTCTTCGCCATCTTCGCCGCGTTCACCAACGTGTACGGCCGCGTCCCGGGCCACACCGACAGACTGCTCGCCCAGCTCAAGGTGGGCGGCACCTTCTGGGCGATGATGCTGGCCGCCTGGCTGTCGTCGAGGTACCTGCTCGACTACTCCTCCGACCGGGGCCTGTGGCTGCTCGTGTCGCTCACTGCTGTGGTCAGCGGGCTAATGACTGCCTGGGCGGCCTTCCTGCGGATCCGGCCCGCCGGTTCGCTGTTCCACATCTTCTGCTTCGCCACGATCGCGGCCCACCCGGTCACCGCACCGTTGGGCGACGGCATGTTCGTCGCGTCGGCGACCATCGGGTTCGCGCTCCTCCTGGGGCAGGCCGGACGACTGTGGAACCGACACCGCACGCCCTGGACGGTGACCACCCCGGTACCCCTGTCAGCGGTGGAGCGCCGCGAGGCGTGGCTGTCAACGGCCCTGCACGTCGTGGCGGTGATGACCGCCGGGGCGATCGCCATCGCGATCACGCCGCAGATCGGCGCCGGGCACCGGTACTGGGCCCTGGTGGCGGCAGTCGTCCCGCTGGTCGGGCACACCACGCGGCACCGCATCGCGCGCGGCATCCACCGTATCCTCGGCACGACCATGGGCCTGGCGGTGCTGGCCGTGATCATGTGGTGGGGGCCGCCGACCTGGATGGTGGTGCTGCTCATGGGCGCTGCCCAGTACGGCACCGAGTTGCTGGTCAACCGCAACTACTTCTTCGCCCAGACCTTCGTCACGCCGATGGCACTGCTCGGCTCGGCCCTGGGGAAGCCCTTGACGCCTGCCTTGCTCTACGACCGGATCACCGAAACACTCATCGGCGCCACGGTCGGCATGACAGCGGTGGTGTTGTTGTCCAGGGCCCAGAAGCGGATGGAACGCCGTCGGACCGGCACCTAGCGGGACCGCTGCCGATCGCGGACGCCGCACGGGTCACGAGCGCGAGCCCGGATCCCCGATCACACCATCGCAGTGACGAGCGGCAAGCGCGGCATCGGCGGGGTTCTCCGCCGTCCAGCACAGCAGTGGACGTCCCCAGCCGCGCTGCACCGTGGTCGTGACCGACGGCACCAAGTCCAGATCCATCGCGACGAAATCCGGCTTGCTGGCCCAGTTCATCAACAGGTGCCGCAGGAGGAACACCTCGTACCAGGCGAGGTCCTCGCCCTCGAAGTCCCCGGAGAGCTGGCCGCGCGGCAGGTCGGGTGCGACGGACGCCATGTGTCGGAGCGAGTAGGGGTTGAAGGACATCACCGCCGCCGGCCCGCGGTAGTCGGCCAGTTCGCGAGCCACTGCCTCCTCCAGGGGCCCCACCTGCGGCGGGCTCTTGACCTCCACGAACACCGGGACGCGGCCGTTGACGACGGTCAGCGCCTCGGAGAGCGCCGGGACCGTCTCCGCCCCGCCCTGCAGGTGCCGGGCGGCGACCTCGGCGTACGGGGTGTCGGCGACCCGGCCGGGTCGGCCCGTCATGCGCGCCAGGTCCTCGTCGTGGAGCACCACCACGACGCCGTCAGAGGTCAGTTGGACGTCGAGCTCGATGGCCAGGGAGCGGTCCGCCGCGGCCTCGAAGGCAGCCAAGGAGTTCTCCGGACGCTCCGGTCCCGTGGTCCAGTCGCCTCGGTGGGCCACCGGCGCGGCCGTCAGCCACGCCGCCGGTTTCCGTGCCGGAACACCACGGGTCGCGAACAAGGCGACTGCTGCCACCACGAGAGCCACGATGCGGACGGCGATGACGGCGAGGCGGACCCGATGGGCCCCTCGCCCGGACCGTCTGTGGCGATTGGCTGCCATCGCTCCCCCATCCCCTGCCCGATGACACCAGTGTGTCCCGGCGAACGTGCTGATACAGGGGTGCTGACAGTGACCGTGCTCACCTGTCCACTCGCAGGAGAATCGATCCGGTGGACAGCAGGATTTCCTCTACATTCCGGACCCGAAGCACACCCTGAGAGAATCCATTCACCAGTACACCGAAAGCCGGCGCACGACAATAGTCGCGAGATTCACCGACTTTCTTCCACCACCTTCCGAATCTGACGGAGGTACGGCAGAAAATAACTCGCGAAACCCGTGTCGGCAAGATCTTGCCGCGGATATTGCGGCGCTTCTATCATTTCCTTGGAACCGCTTTTCCACCCAGCCCTTTGCTCCCGGAGGGTGGAACCCGACCCCTTTCCCACCAGGAGGACTGCGCGCCGCCAGGCGCCCAGCGGAAGCAGGCGACATACCCGAACCCAGGTTGAACGTCGACGAACTCATCAAGGACCTCTCACAGCGCGGCAAGCGCTGGACAGCACGGAAGACGCCCCAGTCGGAGCTCGACGAGGAAGGCCAGAAGGCGCTCCTCGGTGTGGTCTTCACCCAGACCGACATTGAGCTGAGGGCCAACCCTCCGACGGCCTCAGCCCCGCCGGCGGGTGCAGTGACCTTCGACCCGGCCGTCGATTGGCGGAACAAGGGCGGTAACCATGTGACGTCGGTCAAGGACCAGAAGTACTGCGGCAGCTGCGTCTCGTTCGGATGCACGGCGCTCGTCGAGTCGATGGCATCCATAGAACTCGGCGCGCTGCTCGACCTCTCGGAGGCCGACTCGCACTTCAACTCGGCCCACGGACCTTCCTGCGGCGGCTGGAACACGCCGGCATGCCTGGAAGAGATCCGGCTGCGGGGCGTGGTCAAGGATGCCGCCCTGCCCTACATGAGCGCCTTCGACAACCCACCGGTCATCGATCCGACGACCAGCCTGTGGAAGCCGTACGTACGTCCCACCCCCGACCGCGCGGCCAACCAGGTCTCGATCGACAGCCATGACCTGGTCGTCGACATCAATGCTCGCAAGCAATACCTCAGCAAGGTCGGGCCCGCCGCAGCCTGCTTCGACGTGTACGAGGATTTCTACGCCTACTCCGGGGGAGTTTACGAGCACGTCTCGGGCGTATTCCGGGGTGGACACTGCGTCGAGGTAATCGGCTATTCGGAGGCCGAGCAGTGCTGGATCGCCAAGAACTCCTGGGGAACCGCCTGGGGTGATGGCGGATTCTTCAAGATCGGGTACGGCCAGTGCAACTTCGATGTCTATGCGTTCGCAACGGCCAAGGGAGTCAAGCTGCCCGCCGGGCTCTCCTGGCGCGGCTGGGAGAGCCTCGGCGGGGTCCTGACCTCCAGCCCGGCGGCAGTGTCCTGGGACCAGAACCGCATCGACGTCGTGGCACGTGGCACCGACACCGCGGTCTGGCACCGCTGGTGGGACGGGACGGGCTGGCGAGGATGGGAGAGCCTCGGGGGTAGCTGCCAGAGTGCCCCGGCGATCTGCTCCTGGGCACCGGGACGGCTCGACATCTTCACCGTCGGGACCGACCATCGTCTCTGGCACCGATGGTTCCAGGGCGGCTGGAGCAACTGGGAGAGCCTGGGCGGCCTGCTCTCCTCGGCGCCTGCCGCCGTCTCGTGGGGACCGAACCGGATCGACGTCTTCGCCCGCGGGATGGACTCGGCGATGTGGCACCTATGGTGGGACGGCGGCGCGTGGCGAGGCTGGGAGAGCCTGGGCGGCATCCTGGACTCGGCCCCTGCGGTGGCCTCCTGGGCGCAGAACCGTCTGGACACGTTCGTCAAGGGGACAGACAGCCAGCTCTACCACAAGTGGTGGGACGGCGGCGCGTGGCGAGGCTGGGAGAACCTCGGCGGCTACCTCGGAGGCGACCCCAGCGCTGTTTCCTGGGATGCCGGCCGGATCGACGTCTTCTATCCCGGGCAGGGCTTCAGCCTCCGCCACCGTTGGTGGGACGGGTCCGGCTGGCGGGGCGAGGAGGACCTCGGCGGCCAGCTCGCCTCCGGCACGGGTGTCAGCTCCTGGGCACCGCAGCGTCTCGACGTCTTCGCCGAGGGCATGGACTCGGCCCTGTACCACAAGTGGTACGCGTGAGACGGCACAGCGATGACTGAGGCAGAGGATCCCACCGGCTCGGAGGATCGTACGGTGGCGGCGGGTGAGGCGTTCCCCATCGACCTTCCCGTCTCCGGCGGCACCGGCTACCGGTGGGAACTGGCCGACGCGCCTCCCACCGTCGAGTACCGCGAACAGGACACTGGTCCGGGCCCGGGACGGGGATCCTCCGCCGACCACGGTGCGACGGAGCCCGGTGCGCCGGTACACCAGCGCTTCGTCCTGCGGGCCACGTCACCGGGTACAGGGGTGATCGAACTCGATTTCGTCCTCCGCCGACCCTGGGAGTCCGAGCCGATAGCGCACCGCCTGATCCGCATCCAGGTCGTCTGATCCGGTGGCATGCAGAAGGGCCCGGCCGAAGCCGGGCCCTTCCTTGCTGTGGTCAGCTCAGAGGACGGTGATGTTCGTCGCCTGGAGGCCCTTGGGGCCCTGCTGGGTCTCGAAGGACACGCGGGCGCCCTCGTCGAGCGAACGGAAGCCGCTCGAGTTGATCGCCGAGAAGTGCGCGAACACGTCGGCCGAGCCGTCTTCCGGAGCGATGAAGCCGAAGCCCTTGTCGCCGTTGAACCACTTCACGGTACCTGTAGCCATGATGTATCTCCTCTACCTAGGAAAGCGGAGCATCCGCGGTCGCGGCGCTCACATGATGCAGCTGCAAAAGACGCTTCCCGAGAGGACTACACGCCGGAGAACCGGCGCTACAACCAAACAAGCAAACGAAAATGACGAACAACAACAAGATCACCATAGCAGTCGGCCATCTGAATCCACGAATCGTGCCGTACGGCCGCTGTCGTCCCCACGACCGACACGATCAGCTCCTGCCCCCAGGACCAGCAAGATCAGGCGAGACGCCATGCCTCCAGCGAGGCGCGGGCGCTCCCGCCACCGATGTCCGGGATGATCTCCAGCTCCAGGACGGCGACCCCGGCCAGGTCGACACCGTGCTCCTCCACCTGCCGGGTCGAGCCGCCGGGGCTGAAGTTCCACTGCTGCCGCAGCACCTCCCGGAACTGCTGCCCCCCGTCCGCCGACCAACGAAGCACGTACTCCTGGGTGCGCTCAACCGTTGTCTCCCGGAATTCGAGCAGGATCCTGTGCAGCGGCTGCGGCGGGTCGAAGATCAGCCGAATCGTCTGCGGCCCCGGTCCCGCCGCCCGCCAGCCGGCGCCGACCCCTGGCAGGAGTGCCGCTTCGATCGGGTGGGCCGGGTCCTCCGAGGTGATCTCCACCTCCACCAGCGGTTCCAGGTCCAGCCAGTCGACGTCGGCCTTCCGGGCATCCTCTGTCGAAGGCAGTACTCGCTTGCGCATCGCGCCCTCCCTTTCCACTGGACCCGATCCACGTCACCTACATCACGTATTCAGTGACCAGTCTCTCACCAGGGTTCCTCGACGGGCGGGCTTGCGCACAGAAGGGGGGCTGGGAGCTGCCAGTACCCTCGCTGCATGAGCGCCGATGCCCCTGACCGCCGTGTGTCCCACCGTCCGGGCGAGGCGTCCCGACCACGCGTCGAGCATCGCGGTGAGGTCTGGCACCTTCGCTCGACCGAGGCCGTACGCCAGGTGCTGCGGGAGAGGGACGCCACGACCCAGGCCGGTTTCAGCGCCGAGCAGATGCCTGACAGCGTCGGCGAGCGGCCGATCCTGTTCATGGACGGTGAGGAGCACCGCCGGCAGCGTACGAAGGTCGCGCGCTTCTTCGCGCCGAAGACGGTGGCGAACCGCTACCGCGAGCTGATGGAGGTCCGCGCGGATGCCCTCGTCGCCGAAGCCCTGGCGACCACCACCTTTCGCCTCGACCAGCTGAGCCTGCGCTACTCCACCGAGGTCGCGGCGCAGGTGATCGGCCTGACCAACTCCAACATGGAGGGCATGGCCAGGCGCCTGGAGCGATTGTTCGCGCAGCCGGACTGGAGCCCCGACTCAGGGGTCAAGGAGGGCGGCCT
This sequence comes from Raineyella antarctica, assembly GCF_900092135.1. GTDB lineage: Bacteria > Actinomycetota > Actinomycetes > Propionibacteriales > Propionibacteriaceae > Raineyella > Raineyella antarctica. The sequence continues at coordinate 70,093 of NZ_FMYF01000010.1, forward strand.
CAGAGGTCTGTGGCGCATGATCCGTGGCCACACGCCGATGCTCGCGTTCTACCTCGCCGATGTCCGGCCCGCCATCGCTGCACGCCGCAAGGTCGCCGCCGAGGACGTCATCAGCCACCTGCTGGCCGAGGAGTACAAGGCCCCGGCCATCCTGATCGAATGTGTCACCTACGGTGCCGCGGGCATGGCCACCACCCGCGAGTTCATCTCGATGGCGGTTCTGCACCTGCTCGCTGACGCCGACCTGCGGGCTCGCTACCTCGCGGCCGAGGAGCCTGAACGCTTCGAGATCCTTCACGAGATCCTGCGGCTGGAGCCGATCATCGGTCACCTCTACCGCCGGGCTGCCCGCGACATCGACCTCCCCGTCGACGGCGAGATGCTGCACATCCGGAAGGGCGAACTGATCGACCTCTATGTGCGGCAGGCCAACAGCGACGAGTCCACAGTGGGCGACTGCCCCCTTGACCTGCGTCCGGGACGTCCCTTGCCTCGAGGCATCGGCCCGGAGGTGATGAGCTTCGGCGACGGGCAGCACAAGTGCCCGGGCAACTCCCTGGCGATCCAGGAGACCGACATCCTGCTCTCCCGGCTGCTCCGGCACGACCTGGTCGTCGCCCACGCGCCGATCATGGAGTGGGACGAGCTCACCGCGGGCTACTCGCTGCGGGAGTTCGTGCTCACCGTCCCCAAGCCGCTGCCCGTCGCCGTCGGCGGCTGAGTGCCATGAGCGGGTGGATCAGACCCCCTGATCGGCGCCAACCGCTCCATGTTGACAGCAGAGCGCGTCGACGCGCAGGCCGACGTGCATGCTTGGTCCATGGATGCGGCCAGGACTGACCCGACCCTCTCCCCCCTGCCCGAGGGCGATGCCGTGGACAGGCTCGAGCAGCAGCTGCGCACGGACGGCGTGCGCTGGATCATCGGGACGGCCACGAATGCGGCCGGTCTGGTTCTCGCCAAGAGCATCCCGGCCCCGCGGCTGACGGCGTTCGTCCGCTCTGGGTGCGGGCTGTCGCCCGCACACAACGCGTACGGCGTGGACGGCAGTGTCGTGGACGCCGCGTCCGTACCGCACGTCGGCGACCTCCGGCTACGCCTCGATCCTTCCGGGGTGCGGATGATCGGCGATGGCATCGCGATGGGCCCCACCGACACCTTCTTCCAGGACGGGACACCCGACCCGGCCTGCCCGCGCGTCGTGCTCGCGAAGGCGGTCCGCGACCTTGCCGAGCAGGGGCTCCACGCGATGGTCGGCCACGAGGTGGAGTTCGTGCTGGTGCGACCGGACGGGTCGCTGCTGGATCCGGGGAACTGGAGACCCTACGGTGCCAACGCCCTCTTGGGCCAGGAAGAGCTGGTGCTCGACCTGCTCGCCGGGTTCGAACGAGCCGGGATCGGCGTCGAGCAGGTGCACGCCGAGTACGGCGAGGCCCAGTTCGAGGTCTCGCTGGGTCCCGACGATCCGATTCGCTCGGCCGACGCCCTGATCACGGCCCGCGTGCTGATCGTACGGACGGCCCGACGGCACGGGCTGATGGCGTCCTTCTCACCGCTGCCAGAGGTGGGAAAGGTAGGGAACGGTGCCCACCAGCACCTGTCTCTGCGCCGCGGCAACGAGCCCCTCTTTTCAGGCGGGGACGGCCCGCACGGCCTGACCGGCGAGGGCGCGCACGCCATCGCCGGACTGGTCAGGGGGCTGCCGCAGGCGCAGGCTGTGCTGGCCGGGTCGGCGTTGTCCGGCGCCCGGCTCCAGCCGGGCGGCTGGTCGGGCGCGTACGCCTGCTGGGGCAGGGAGAACCGGGAAGCTGCCGTCCGGTTCGTCACCGATGGGATGTCCAATCCCCACGGTGCCAATGTCGAGGTCAAGATGATCGATGCCTCAGCCAACCCGTACCTAGCGACGGCCTCCCTGCTCGGGCTGGCGCTGGACGGCATTCGTCGCCGGCTGCCGCTGCCTGCGGAGGTGACCACCGACCCGGCCGATCTATCGGACACCGACCGCGTCCATGCAGGCGTGACCCGGCTTGCCTCGGACCAGGCCGCCATGGTCGACGCACTGGAGTCGTCGGAGGAGATGAGGCGGATCCTCGGGGACCCGGTCGTGACCGCGGTACTCGCCGTACGTCGCCACGAGCAGGTTCTGTTCGCCGGGATGCCTCCGGAGGGGGTGGCGGCCGCCCTGCGCCTGGCCTGGTCCTGAACCCCCTAGCCTGGTCCTGAACCCCTGAACCCCTGAGCCACCGAGCACGAGCAGCGAGTCGCGGCTATCCGCGCGTCTGCGCGCGTACCTTCTGCAGCAGGGCCGGATCAGCCAACTGCTCATCGGTCATCCCGTGCACATCTTTCGCGTGGGCGGCCACCTGCATGAGGACGTCGTCGTCGCTCTCTGCGTTGACGACGGCGTCGCAATCGAATCCGAGATCGCGACAGTGAAGTTCCTTGCCCATGTCCCACCCCTGGCGTGAGGGTCGGCTTGTCTGCCGGCCGTCTGCGAGCAGCATGACATCCGGCTGGGGTGCCCACAAGAGCCTGACGACGTTCACGTGGGACGCCATGAACCGGTGCGGGTCCTCGTAGCGGGATGCCTGCGAGGGGGGCACTGCGGTCGTGGGAGGTGGGGCGTTGCGCGGGCCGGATCGCCCGCCCCTGAGGCGAAGGGGGTCGTCCCAGCCCCAGTCAGCAGTGCAGCTACCCCTCTCGGGGGTCGGTGTGGGCCTGCATCCAGACGGCCAGTTCCGTTCTGGTGCTGAAGTCGAGTTTGGCGAGGGCACTGCGCACGTGCGATTCGACGGTGCGGACCGAGAGGAAGAGCTGGTCGGCGATCTGCTGGTTGGTCCTCGCCTGGGCGACGAGCTCGGCCACCTCGAATTCGCGGCGGGTCAGTGTCTGCGCCAGATCGGTCCTGGGGTCGGCATGGGCCAGGAGCCGCTCGGCCCATGCCAGGGGGCCGGGCATGTCGAGTCGCCGGAACTCGTCGGCCGCCGCGGTGGCCAGGTGGCGCACGTGTTGCCCACGAGAGGGGGTCCCCTTCGGTGTCCCGTCCGGTTCGAGTTGCAGGCACTGGGCCAGGCCCAGTCGTGCGAGGGCCACGTAGGGGCGGGCACCGATACGCAGGTCGGCGGAAACAGCCCGTTCGAAATGACTCGTGGCCGCGTCGACGGCACCAGCGCCGAGGGCGATGACGCCGACTGTGTACTGGTTCGAGCCGTGGTAGAAGGGTGCCCCACCTCCGTCGGCGAAGTACCAGTGGGCCGTCGGTGCGAGGAGGTCGTGGCAGCGGCCGGCGAGATCTGCATCCTGCAGGGCGGCGGCCGCCAGGCCGATCTGTCCCATCGTGCCCATCCAGCGGGGACCCAGCGGCATGCGGCCAGGCAGGTGACGCACCAGGTCGAGGAGGGCAACGGCCCGATCACGTTCCCCCAGGACTGCCAGCGTCTGCGCGCTGAACGCCTGCATCAGTGGAACGGGCGGAGGCTGGTCGAGCATCGGTCGGGCTGCCGCCGGGATCTCCTCGGGGTCGCCCCGCAGCAGTGCCAAGGAGATGCGTAGCCCGAAGTAGTTGCCGATCATTGAGGCGTCCCCGGCACGTTGGGCGATCCGCAACCCGGCGTCCGCTTCGCTGCGTGCCTCGTCGAAGGCCCCGCGCACGGCGGCCCGGAGCGCCCGGAGGCGGTGCTCATGCCAGCGGCCGACCGGCGAGGACCTTTGGGCCACGACACGGCCCAGCTGTTCGATCACGGCATCCAGCGCACCGAGCTCACCCTTCTGCAGGGCGATGTCTGCCTGCCAGAGGTACCCCCACAGGAACCCCATCGCCGTCGCGGACGAGCGGCCCAGTTGCACGGCGCGCTCGGTGAGCAGCAGGCGTTCGTCGATCGCCTGCGGGTAGGACAGCACGTAGTGACGGGCCGCCACGGCCTCCAGTTCGGCGTTGGCCGAGCCGGAGCGGCGGGCGAGGTCGAGGGCCGTGGCGGACAGGGCGTCCGCGCTCGTGTCGACAGCCTCCTCGGCCGCGGCAACTGCCCGGAGAGCGGTGAGCCCGGCGCGGGCTTCGAGATCATCGTCGGGTACGCGTTCCAGAGCCCGTCCGCAGAGGTCGCCGACGACTCGCGCGACCTCGCGCGAGCCGACTCCCTGGGCTACCAGCGCAGCCTGTGCCATCAGGTCGGCACGATCGGCTGCCTCGGCGAGATCCACCGCCTCCACACACGTGTCGAGGGCAGCCGGGATCAGTCCGGCCAGCCACTCGTACTCGGCCAGCTCGACGAGCCGCTCGGCGAGGTCAGCTCCGCCGGATCCCAGCCGGCGCGCGTGGCGCACGCTCATCCGGGCGAAGGCGACGGCCTCCTCGTGGGCGTGGGTGGCCGCGGCCCGGGCTGCGGCCAGGCGAGCCGTGTCCCGGCAGCGGGCAGATGCCACGGAGCCCTCCGCGCGGTCCCAGTGCGCAGCGGCAGGACCGATCAGCAGCTCATCGTCGGTCGCCTGCATCGCCTGGGCGATGGACGCCTCGACGGCGCCCCGCTCATGCGGATCGAGGTGCGCGATCACCGCGTCGCGCACCAACGCGTGGACGAATGCGAGCCCCGTCGCGCCGTGCTGCAGCAACCCTGTGCGGATTCCCTGCGCCAGGTGGCCGCTGACCTGGGGCACCGAGCGACCGGTCGCCGCGGCGAGCAACGTCGGCGAGAGGCGTTCCGCAATGAGGGCTGCCGTCGTGATCGTGTCACGCGCATCCTCGGGGAGTCCCAGGAGCGGTGCGACCAGGATGCTCCGGATGCCGTGCCGTGTGGTGAGGGCCTCGTGGATGCCGGCCGCAGGCGGGGGACCCTGCGATGTCAGGACTCGGATGTAGAACGGGTTTCCATCGGTGAGGCGTACGAGGTCGGCGGCCAGCACGCCCCATCCGGCGGTCACCGGATCACTCGAGAGCCACTCACGGACGTCGGCGGTGGTCAAGCCGGACAACGGGACCGGCGTCGAGGCGCTGCTGCGCAGCAGGTCGGGCAGGGCGCGAACGAACGGAGTCGACGGATCCTCGCGGGCTGTGACCAGGACCAGCACCCGCGAACCGGGAAGGTCGAACGCGACGTGGCGGAGGAGGGCGACTGACAGCGAATCGGCCCAGTGCAGGTCCTCGAGCACGACCAGGAGACCGGACGGCTCGGCCGCGCTCGCCAGGGCATCTGCCACGGCCTCCCACACGGCGAAGCGTGCCGCATCGTCGTCGAGGTCCGTCGCGGTGACCGTGGCCAGCACCTGGCCCAGCTCCGGGAGCTGTCTCGCGGCCCGGCGCCACGGCCACAGCACGGGGGCGCCCGGATCATCCACGGCATGGCCGTGGGCGGCCCGCATACCGCGGGACGTGGCCCGTTCGATGGCGGTCTGCCCGAGCAGCGTCTTGCCGATGCCCGCCTCACCCGTGACCAGGAGCAGCCCGCCCCGACCGCCCGACGCGGCCGAGACCGCGTCGTCGATGAGGGCGACCTGCTCCGAGCGACCGACCATCGCCAGCACGATCCCAGTATCCCGCGCCCGCCCGACCGTTCCACGGATTCTCAGTGGTGACGTCAGTGGCTCCACTGAAGCATCGGCAGGACGATCGGCGCATCGTGGAGTCATCCCCGAACGGGACCGGACCAAAGGAGTCATCATGTATGCCGATCTCATCATCTTCGACGGACCTCGATCGCCCGAGTTGGTCGCGGCCGCCGATTTCGCCGACACCCGGCGCATCAGGCCCCTGATCGACGCCGACCAGCACATCCGTGGTGACATCCTGGCGAGCTTCGATCTGCGTCAACGCGACGGTGGACGGGCCGTGCTCGTCATCACCGGATCCGAGGCCACCCTCGACGCGTTAGCAGAGGTGGTGATGACCTCCGAGCTCATGCCGGGCGAAGACCCCACCCTGCTCCCCGGACCCACCCGCGCCGAGCGCTACACGGTGTTCGAGGCCTCCGTCAAAGAGGGGGCTGATCTGCGCCGATCACCTGCCACGTCCCACGGATCGGCGTAGCGCTTGAGCTGCCGGCCCCATCGCGGCCCGAGCGGACGGGCAGCCGTGACCACCAACGCAATCCATCTGACCGGCCAAATAGCCCGAGCCCTCACGATGAGGGTTCGGGCTATTGCCATGTCATGGGACATCACACGGTCGGGCTGACAGGATTTGAACCTGCGACCCCCTGACCCCCAGTCAGGTGCGCTACCAAACTGCGCTACAGCCCGTGGACCGGATTCCCCCGGTCACGAGGAGTTACATTACTACCATCGAGCCGCGGAACGCCAATCGTGGACACACCAGCGCCTAGCATCGAAGCATGACGGCACGGAACACGGTTGCTCTCGCCCTGGGCGGCGGTGGCGCCCGCGGGTACGCCCACATCGGAGTCCTGGAGGAGCTGGACGCGCGCGGCTACCGGGTCACCCGGATCGCCGGGACGTCCATGGGGGCGATCGTCGGGGCGCTCTACTCGGCCGGCAACGTCTCGGAGTTCACCGACTGGGTGCTCGAGCTGCGCCACCAGCGGGACGTCCTGAGGCTCCTGGATCCCAACATCAGCGGCCCGAGCACGATCAAGATCGAACGGATCCTGGCGCGGGTCAACCAGATGATCGGCGTGGAGCGGATCGAGGACCTGCCGATCCCGTTCACCGCGATCGCCACGGACCTGTGGGCGCGCCGGGAGGTCTGGTTCCAGGAGGGCCCGATCGATCCCGCCCTACGGGCGACGATCGCGATCCCCGGCGTGTTTCCCCCGATCGTCCTCAACGGCCGGCTGCTGGTCGACGGCGGCATCGTCAACCAGGTCCCGGTCAGCGTGCTGGCCTCCGCCCGCGCTGAGCTCACCGTGGCCGTGACCCTGGACGGCTACCGCAAGCAGGCCGAGCGTGGCGAGGGCCTACCTGTGCATACCTCCTCCGACGAGGAGCCCGAGGAGGAGTGGAGCGGACGGTTGCGTCGTACGGTCGGCCTGTTGATGGAGACCGAGCCGATCCGCAGCATCGCCGCCCGGATGGCCGCCCGCCCGCGCCGGCAGCGCTCCGAGCTGTCCGCCCCCTCGGTGGAGGAACTGTTCGAGGAGTTGCCCGCCGGGCTGCGTACGACCGACGTGATGACCCAGTCCCTGGAGGTGATGCAGTCGATCGTGCAGCGCTACCAGCTCGCCTCCTTCCCCACCGACGTGCTCGTCATCGTCCCGCACGACTCGATCGGCACGATGGACTTCCACCGGGCCGCCGACCAGATCGCCCTGGGACGCCGGCTGGCGGCCGAGGCGTTCGACCGGGCCGGCATGTTCGGTGGCCCCGCGGAGGATGGATCGGCGGGCGGGCCCGTGAAGGTCAGTACCGACCAGCCCTCCCCTGCGCTTTCCCCGGCCGCCTCCCCGGCGGCCTCCCCCACGCCGGCTCCGACCTCATGGATCCCGGGCTGAGGTCCGACTTGAACGGTGTTCAGCTCGGGCGCGGATCTGTCCTACACTCCTCGCGTACGCTCCGCTCGATCGAACGAAGGACCTGTCGTGGCCCAGCACCGCACTCCCGCCCGTGACCTCGCCCTGATCGCCGTCTTCGCCGGCATCACCGCGGCGCTGGGCCTCATCCCCGCGTTCTACACACCGTTCTCCCCCGCGCCGATCACCGCGCAGTCGTTCGGCATCATCCTGGCCGGCGCCGTCATCGGCGGCCGCCGGGCGCTGCTCTCCCAGCTGCTGTTCATCGCCCTGGTCGCCCTCGGCCTGCCCCTGCTGGCCGGTGGCCGCGGCGGCATCGGCGTCTTCGCCAGCCCGACCGTCGGCTTCCTGGTCGGCTACGTGGTGTGTGCCGGCGTGATCGGCTGGTTCACCTTCCGCAAGGGCGCCCCCTACTCGATCGCCTGGGGCCTACTGATCAACGTGCTGGGCGGCATGGTGCTGATGTACGCGTTCGGGATCATCGGCATGATGGCCGTCGCGAAGCTGTCCTTCCCCGCCGCGATCCTCGCCAACCTGCCCTACCTGCCCGGTGACACCATCAAGGTCGTCGCCGCCACGCTGATCGCCAGGGGCGTCCACGCCGCCTACCCCGGACTGCTGCCGTGGCGCGGCACGAAGGTCGAGGATGCACCCAGTGAGAAGGTCGAGGCCTGACGCTAGGCTTCGAGGGCCGGATCAATCGTCCGAACCATGCCCTGGAGGATGCAGTGATCAACAACGCGGTCATCATCGATGCCGTCCGTTCGCCCCTCGCGCACAACGGTGGCGCCCTCGCCGCGGTCCACCCCGCCGACCTGGCGGCCCCGGTGATCAGGCACCTGTACGACGCCTGTCCGCAGCCCGAGCTCCTGCGGGACGTCGTCCTGGGCCACGCCTTCGGCCGCGTGGGCCTGGGCCGGGACGCCCTCACCGCCGCCGGCATCCCGGTCGAGGTCCCTGCCATGTCGCTTGAGCGCGGCCGGGCCTCCGGCCTCTCCGCTATCGACTACGCGGCCGACAAGCTGGTCGCGGTCAACAACCCGGGCTACGCCATCGCCGGTGGGGTCGAGTCCGGATCGCTCGCCGACGCTCCCCTCAACCCGTCGATGGCCGATGCCGCGAACGTGATCGCCGAGGAGTACCACATCAGCCGCGAGCAGCGCCAGGCGTACCTGGCCCGTTCGCACGAGCGGTTCGCCGCAGCCCGGGCGAAGGGAATGTTCGACGCGGAGATCGTGCCGGTGGCCGGGGTCAGCGCCGACGACCCGGTCGAGGCCGGCACGGACCTGTCGGTGGTCGACGACGGCGCCGCCGCGGTGCTGCTGGTCGACGGTGCCACGCACCGCCGCGCCCGCCGACCCGGCCTGCGGGTCACCGCCAGCGCCACCTTCGGCTGCGACCCCTCGCGGGTCGGCTGGAGCATCATCCCGGCGATCGAGAAGGTGCTCTACTCCACCCGGTTGAAGCTGGAGCAGTTCGACGTGATCGAGTTCGACGAGGCGTACGCGGCCAACGTGCTCGCTGCGTGCTCGGCCCTGCGGATCGACGACTCGCGGGTCTGCCGCCAGGGCGGGGCCCTCGCCCTCGGGCACCCCTGGGGTGCCTCCGGTGCGGTCGTGATGGCCCGGCTCTTCACCCAGTTGGTCCGCCAGGACGGTGGCCGCTTCGGACTGGCGGCAGTCTCGGCCGGCTCGGGCCAGGGCATCGCGATGGTGGTGGAGCGTTGCTGATCGAGGCCGACCACGTCAGCCACACGTACGGACAGGGTCCCACCGCCCGTACGGTGCTGCAGGACCTGAACCTGCGCATCGAGGAGCGGCGGGTCGGCATCGTCGGCCACAACGGCTCGGGCAAGTCCACCTTCGCCCGGATGATCAACGGCCTGATCGTGCCCACCGCTGGCACCCTCACCGTCGACGGCCTGAGCACGGCCAGCAAGGCCAAGGAGATCCGCAAGCACGTCGGGTTCGTCTTCACCGACCCCGACAACCAGATCATCATGCCCACGGTTGCCGAGGACATCGCCTTCGGGCTGCGCAGGAGCAAGCTGCCCAAGGAGGTGGTCGCCCGCCGGGTCGACGCCCTGCTGGAGCGGTTCGGGCTGGCCGGCCACGCCGACCACCCCGCCCACCTGCTGTCCGGCGGGCAGAAGCAACTGCTGGCGCTGGCCTCGGTGCTGGTCACCGAGCCCGACATCCTGGTCATGGACGAGCCCACCACCCTGCTCGACCTGCGCAACGCGCGGATCATCGGGGAGGTCGTGGCCGGGCTGGACCAGTCCGTGCTGCTCGTCACGCACCACCTGAACCTGCTCGACGACTTCGACCGGGTGCTGGTCTTCGACGAGGGCCGGCTGGTGGCCGACGACTCCCCCGCTGCCGCCGTGGCGTACTACCGGGAGCTGATGGCGGTCTGATGCAGTCCACCCTCGGCCTCTACCAGCCGGGCACCAGCGTGTTCCACCGCGCCCCGGCCGGAGCCAAGCTCCTCGCCCTGGTGGTGCTCGGCGCCGCCTCGGTGTTCCTCACCTACTGGTGGCTCGTCCTCGGCCTGATCGCGGTACTGCTCGGCGCCTACACGGTCGCCGGGATCGGACCCCGGACGATCCTCAGGCAGGTCCGGCCACTGCTGTGGCTGCTGGCGTTCACCGCCGCCTACCACGTCTGGGCGACCGGCTGGCAGCGTGCGACGGTCGTCGCCGGGACCATCGTGCTGCTGGTCCTGGCCGCGGCGCTGGTCACCCTCACCACGCCGACGACCAGACTGGTCGACGCGGTCGTCCGGGTCCTCGGCCCGTTCCGCCGCTGGGGCGTCGACCCGGACCGGATCGGCCTGTTGCTCACCCTCGGCATCCGCTGCGTCCCGCTGGTCGCGGACCTGGCGGCCCAGGTCCGCGAGGCCCAGATCGCCCGCGGGACCGGGACCAGCTGGAAGGCCTTCGCCGTCCCGCTGATCGTCCGGGCGCTGCGCGACGCCGACGCGATGGGCGAGGCCCTGGTCGCGCGCGGCGTCGACGACGACTGACTCAGGAGCGCTTCGCCCGCGGGCGGACCTCGATGTGGATCGGGGTGCCGCGGAAGCCGAAGTCCTCGCGCAGCCGGCGCTCGACGTAGCGTACGTAGCCCGCGTCCAGGTCGCCGGTGGTGAACAGGATGAACGTCGGCGGCCCGGACTGGGCCTGGGTGCCGAACAGGATCCGCGGCTGCTTGCCACCGCGCAGCGGGTGCGGGTGCGCGGCCACCAGCCGGCCCAGGAAGGCGTTCAGCTTGCCGGTCGAGACCCGGGTCTCCCAGCCTGCGATGGCCTCGTTGATCGCGGTGCGCAGCTTGACCACGTTGCGGCCGGTCAGCGCCGAGATGTTGACGTGGTCGGCCCAGCCGAACTGCACCATGTCGCGCTCGATCTCGCGGTCCAGGTAGCGGCGGCGCTCCTCGTCGGTCAGGTCCCACTTGTTGAAGGCGACGACCAGTGCGCGGCCTGCCTCCTCCACCATCGACAGGATCCGCAGGTCCTGCTCGCTGATCTCCTCGGAGGCGTCGATCACCGCGACGCACACCTCGGCGCGCTCGATCGCGCTGGCGGTGCGCAGCGAGGCGTAGTACTCGTGGCCCGAGGCCTCCTTGACCCGCTTGCGCAGGCCGGCGGTGTCGACGAAGCGGAACACCTCACCGGCCACCTCGACCAGCTCGTCGACCGGGTCGACGGTGGTGCCGGAGATGTCGGAGACCACGGCGCGCTGCGCGCCGACCAGCCGGTTCAACAGCGAGGACTTGCCGACGTTCGGCTTGCCGACGATGGCGACCCGGCGGGGGCCGCCGGCCTCCTCCTCGGGGACGGCGGAGCGCTCGGGCAGCGCCTCGACGATCGCGTCCAGCAGGTCGCCCGACCCCCGGCCGTGGATCGCCGAGACCGGCCAGGGCTGGCCCAGGCCGAGGTTCCACATGGTGGCCGCCTCGAGCTCGGTCTTCTGGTCGTCGACCTTGTTGGCGGCGAGCACCGTCGGCTTCTTGGAGCGGCGCAGCACCTCGACGACGGCCTCGTCCTCGTCCAGGGTGCCAACGGTCGCGTCGACCACGAGCACCACGACGTCGGCGGCGTTGATCGCCAGCTCGGCCTGCTCGGCGATCCGGGCCGCCATGCCCTTGGCATCGGAGGCCCAGCCGCCGGTGTCGACCACGACGAAGTCGCGGCCGTTCCAGGACGCGTCGTACGAGATGCGGTCACGGGTGACGCCCGGGATGTCCTGGACCACGGCCTCGCGCCTGCCGATGATGCGGTTCACCAACGTCGACTTGCCGACATTGGGGCGTCCCACGATGGCGACGACGGGTCTGGTCTGGTTCTCGATCACCGGACAAGACTAGTGCACGGCACCACGCGGGTCGCCGTTCGAGGCGATGCGCTCCTGCGGCACGCCCGGGAGCGACATGCCCGTCAGTGCCTCGGCATGGCGTACGTGGGCGGCGAGCTCGACCCTCAGCCGCTCCGAGGCTGCGCGAACGTCGGCCTGCCGGCGGGGCCACTTGATCCAGGGCAGGTGCAGCGGCGCACCGAAGACGACGTGCATCCGCGCGCCCGGCCGCGCGGTGCTGTGCGGGCTGTCCCCGGACCGTCGGGTGCCGAGCATCGCGACCGGAACGACGGGGGCGCCGGTGACCATCGCGAGGTAGGCCGCCCCGGACCGGATCCAGCGGAACTCGCCGGTGTCACGCATCCCCTCGGGGAAGATCGCCAGGGCGTTGCCGTCGCGCAGCACGCGGATGCAGCGGTCGATCGCCGCGCGGTCCACGATCACGTCCCGCTGGATCGGGATCTGGCCGGAGCGCTGGAGCACCTCGCCGAGGACGCCGCGGAACAGTTCGCTCTTGGCCAGCGCGAAGGTCCGTCGCCGCGGCGTCGTCAGCACGGCCAGCGGGCCGTCCATCGTGGCTATGTGGTTGGAGGCCAGGATCACCGGCCCCTCGGTCGGGACGAGCCCGGCGCCGTGGACATTCACCCGCCAGAGCGCCTGCAGCACCGCGCGGGCCGGGCCGAGGACGGCGCCGAGTAGCCGGTCGTCGGGGGCGGCCAGCTGGTCGGTCCGGGGAAGCCTGACAGTGGGGACGGTGGAGGTGGGGTCGCTCCATGGCTCGATCCGGCTGTCCACTGTCATGGCTGTTCCTCTCGGTCAGGGCTTCTCGACAAGGACCTGCTCGACGAGGTCGACGACCCGCGCCACCACGGTGGGCAGGTCGTCATGGGTGGAGTCGATCACGGTGACGCCCTCGGCCGCCTCGGTGAAGGTGGTCACCTTGGAGTCGTCCCGGTCGCGGCGGATGACCTGGTCGGTCACCTCGGCGCCGGTGGCGGCCTCCCCCAGCTCGGCGGCCCGACGGGCCACTCGCGCCCTCGGGTCGGCGACCAGCAGGATGCGTAGGTCGGCGTCGGGCGCGACGACGGTGGTGATGTCGCGTCCCTCGACCACGATCCCGTCGGGTGCGGCGGCGATCGCGGCGCGCTGGCGGGCGATCAGGTCGTCGCGCACCTGCTGGATCGAGGACACCTTGGACACCTCGGTGGAGATCCGCGGCTCGCGGATCGTCGCGGTGACGTCGGTGCCGTCCACATGGATCGTCGGCGCGGCCGGGTCGGTGCCGACCTCCAGCCGGACGTTGCGGACCATGGCGGCCACGGCGTCGGCCTGCTCGATCGGCAGCCCGGACTCCAGCCAGGCCCAGGCCATCGCGCGGTACATCGCGCCGGTGTCCAGGTAGGCCCATCCGAAGTGCTCGGCGACGGCTCGGGAGGTCGAGGACTTCCCCGACCCGCTCGGCCCGTCAATGGCCACGACTACCACGTTGCTCACCCTAACTTTCCTGGTCGACAATTCCTGACGTCCGTATGTCCTGCAGGTGGACGGCCGGCGAAATCTCGGCGTCAGACGAGCCGCCACCCGGCGGCCCGCATCGCCTCCTGGACGTCCCGCAGGTGTCCCGGCTCCACGGACACGGCCAGGTAGCCGACCTGGCGGACCAGGTCGTGCTGGATCTGGATGTCCTCGACGTTCACCCCGGCATCGGCGAAGTCGCGGAACAGCTGCGCCAGCGCGCCGGGGGTGTCGGGCAGCTCGATCACGATCTGCGCGTAGTCCATCGCCGGGGCGCCGTGCTTGCCCGGGATCTGGCGGGTGCCGTTGACCCCGCGCTGCAGGAACGCCCGGACCTTGTGCGCCGGGTCGTCCAGCGCGTCGATCAGCTCGTCCAGCCGGGTCCGGACGTCCTCCAGTTCGGGGCGCAGGGCATCGACGTTGCCGGCGATGATCTGCTCCCACAGGTCCGGGTCGGACCCGGCGATCCGGGTCACGTCGCGCAGCCCCTGGCCGGCCAGCTCGAGGTGGCCCGAGGGGATGCCGAGCAGGTGGTCGGCCATCAGCACCGAGACCAGCTGCGGCAGGTGCGAGACCTGCGCGACCGCCCGGTCGTGGTCCTCCGGGGTGAACGCCGTGTACCGGGCGCCGCACACCTGGATCAGCAATCGGACCCGGTCGGCGGTGGGCTCGGAGACCTGCCGGTGCGGGGTCACCGCCCACGTACGGTCCACGAACAGGTCCGGGCTGGCCGACATCGGGCCGGAGTGCTGGCTGCCGGCCATCGGGTGGGAGCCGAGGTAGCGGGACAGGTCGCGGCCGGTGGACTGCAGCTGGTGCAGCACGCGGCTCTTGACCGAGCCGACGTCGGTCACGGCGGCGTTCGGGTACTTGTCGAGCGCCTCGCCGATGACGGCGGCCAGGGAGCGGGGCGGGGTCGCCACCACGACGAGGCGTACGGCGGCCGGATCCGGCTTGTCCACCGTGCCGGCCCCCAGCGACGCGGCGACGCGGGCGTGCGAGAAGACCGCGTCGGTCAGGTGCACGGTGACGCCGGCACGGGTCAGCGCGGCACCGATCGAGGCACCGAGCAGCCCGGCACCGATCACCACCGTGCTGTTGATCAGGCCCAGGTCGGGCTCCTCGGTCTCAGGCATTGAGCACCTCCGCCAGCTGGGCACGGGTCAGCCGGCGGAACTTCCGCGGCCGGGGACGGACGCGGTCGAGCACCGCGACCTCGAGGGTTTCGGGGCCCAGGGTGCGCGGACCGGACGGGGAGGTGTCGGCACCGAGGGCACGGACGGCGAGCCGGACCGCGTCGGCCAGCGGCGCCGTGGGATCGATCCCGCGGCGGACGACGTCGGCGATCAGCTCGGTGGCACCGCCCATCGCGGCGAAGTTCTCCTCGTCGGCGACCGACCCGTCGTACGTCAGGCGGTAGATCTGGTCACCGGCAGGGGCATCGCCGAGCTCGGCGACGACGAGTTCGACCTCGAACGGCTTCTCGGTGCCGTTGGAGAAGCTGCTACCGAGCAACTGGGCGTACGCGTTGGCGAGCATCCGCCCGGTGACGTCGGAGCGGTCGTACGCGTAGCCGCGCATGTCGGCCTGCTGGATGCCGGCGATGCGCAACTGCTCGAACTCGTTGTAGCGGCCGACCGCGGCGAAGCCGATCCGGTCGTAGATCTCCGAGATCTTGTGCAGGGCCAGCGACCGGTTCTCCGCGACGAAGCAGATGCCGTCCCGGTAGCGCAGCACGACGACGGCCCGGCCCCGGGAGATGCCCTTGCGGGCGAAGTCGGAGCGGTCCTTCATCTGCTGTTCGGGCGCGACGTAGAACGGCATGCTCATGGTGCTTCTTCTCCTGTCTCGTACCGGCTCAGACCAGCGGGGCGGCGGGGCCGTCGGGGCGCTCGCGGCGGCCGGCGATGACCTCGTCGGTGATCGCGGTCATCTCCTGGTCCGAGAGCTGGTGCACCCCGTCGGGCCCGGCCACCATGATGATCGGGTAGATCTTGCGCATCAGGTCGGGGCCACCGGTGGCGGAGTCGTCGTCGGCGGCGTCGACCAGCGCCTGGACCACCGCTGTGGCGCAGCCGTGCAGGTCAAGGTCGGGGCGGTAGATCTTCTTGAGCGATCCGCGGGCGAAGATCGACCCGGAGCCGACCGAGTGGAAGGCGGTCTCCTCGTAGCGGCCGCCGGTCGCGTCGTAGGAGAAGATCCGGCCCAGTCCCCCGGCCAGGTCCCAGCCGGCGAAGAGTGGCAGCACTGCCAGCCCCTGCATCGCCATGGCGAGGTTGGAGCGGATCAGGGCCGCCAGCCGGTTGGCCTTGCCGTCCAGCGACAGCGGGGCGCCCTCGATCTTCTCGTAGTGCTCCAGCTCGACCCGGAACAGCCGGACCATCTCCACCGCCAGGCCGGCCGCGCCGGCGATGCCGACCAGGGAGAACTCGTCGGAGGCGTACACCTTCTGGATGTCGCGCTGGGCGATGTAGTTGCCCATCGTCGCGCGGCGGTCACCGGCCATCACCACGCCGTGCGGGAACGTCGCGGCGACGATGGTGGTGCCGTGCGGGGAGAGTTGCTCGGCCGGGCCGGTCGGCACGCCCTGCGACAGCCGGTGCGCGGGCAACAGCTCCGGCGCGGTGCGGGACAGCAGCCCGAAGAACGAGCTGGCCAGGTCGTCGGTCACTGTCCGCCCTTCTGCACGAAGCCACGGACGAACTCCTCGGCGTTGGTCTCCAGCACCGAGTCGATCTCGTCGAGCAGGGCGTCGAAGCCCTGGTCCTGCTGCTGCGGGGCGGGCGCGAAGGCCTCCACCTCGTCGGTGGTCTCCTCGGCCTGACGGCGTGCATGCTGCTGCTCGGACATCGGTCTCCTTCCAGAACCAGGGGCAGGTAGAGCCTACCCGTGCAGGCGGGTCGGGAAGAGGTCAAGCAGGTCGGCCGGTCGGTGTGCCGCCTCCACCCGCTGCCCGACGGCCTCCTCGGTGCCGCCGAACGGGTCGGCCAGTTCGAGTCGGACGACCCCCAGGCCGCGCTCCCCCGCGAAGGTCAGCCCGTCCCAGCCGGCCCCCAGCAGTTCGCCGATGAAGCGCCCGACGATCCGGCCGCGGGCCCAGGCCCGGGTGTCGACCGGGGGCGTACGACGCGCGGCCGTCACCTCTGCCGGGTCCAGCAGGGTGCGCAGCCTCCCGGCCCGCTCCAGCTTCAGCGCCAGGCTGCGGGCCGGGTCGATGTCGGCGTACTGCAGGTCGACCAGGGCCAGCTTCGGCGAGTCCCAGCCCAGCCCGTCGCGCTCCCGGTAGGACTCCAGCAGCAGCCGCTTGGCGGCCCAGTCCAGCCGGTCGGCGGTGCGCCGCCAGTCGGTGCGAAGGTCGTCGAGCACCTGCTGCCAGGCCGCCAGCAGCTCGTGGTCCTCCTCGCCCAGGTCCTCCAGACCGCGGGCGGCGTCCAGCCACGCCTGCTGGAGGTCGATCCCGGTCACCTGCCGGCCGTCCTGCAGCCGGACCGTACGGGCCAGGTCAGGATCGTGCGAGATCGCCCGGAAGGCCTCCACCGGGCGCGCCGGGCGCAGGTCGGGGGCCAGGTCGGCCTCGACCGTACGGACCGCCAGGGCGGCGGTGCCGACCTTCAGCCAGCCCGCGACCTGGGCCTGGTTGGCGTCACCGGTGATCACGTGCAGCCGGCGCCAGCGCCGGCGCAGCGCGTGCGGCTCGTCGCGGGTGTTGATGATCGGCCGGCGGATGGTGGTCTCCAGCGCGACCTCGGTCTCGAAGAAGTCCGGCCGCTGCCCCAGCTGGAACCCGGCGGCCTGGCTCTCCTGCCCCAGCCCGACCCGGCCGGCGCCGACCACCACGGTCCGGGAGACCAGGAAGCCGGTCAGGTCGCGCACGATCCGCTCGAAGGGCACCTCGCGTGCGACCAGGTAGTTCTCGTGGGTGCCGTACGAGGCTCCCTTGGAGTCGGTGTTGTTGCGGTAGAGCCGGATCTCGTGGCCGATCGCCGCCGAGGCCGCGTGCGCGGCGTCCAGCATGATCGCGTCGCCGGCCCGGTCCCAGAGCAGCGCGTCGCGGGCCGTACGGACCTCGGGGCCGGAGTACTCGGGGTGGGCGTGGTCGACGTAGAGCCGGGCGCCGTTGTCGAGCATGGCGTTGCCCAGGCCCTGGTCGATGTCGGTCAGCTGGTCCAGGCTGGCGCGTTCGCGCGGCATGGTGAAGCCGCGGGCGTCGATCAGCGGGGACTCGGCCGTGTAGTCCCACCGGCCGATGCCGAAGCCGATCGACTCCAGGTACGTACGAACGACGTGGTTGGCCAGGTACATCGGGTGCGGCGCCTCGGCGGCCGGCACTCCGATCAGGCTGATGCCGTACTCGGTCTCCAGGCCGTGGACCCGGGGGCCGGTCACGACGCGTGGACCCCTTGCCGGCGCAGGATCGTCCGGGCGACGATCCGCCAGCCGAGCAGCAGCACGGTCAGGGCGACGATGCTGACCACCACGAAGGTCCAGTGAGTCGAGCCACCGGCCAGCACACGGACGGAGTGGCCGACGACCACCGTGATCGCCATCAGACCGGCCGCGGTGCCGAGCCGCAGCGGCGTACGCCAGGCGCGCAGCACGCCCCAGCCGGCCAGGCAGCCGACCAGGAAGGGCCAGGCGGTGTCCGCGACCTGGGCCACACCGACGGCCTCACCATGGGCGCCACGGCCCAGCGTCGCGAACGCGACCACGCAGACCAGGTCGACCAGGAGTACGAAGGGAGTCCTCACCCGGCCCAGACTAGTCCGACCGGCACGGCCTCACAGGTACTGTCCGGTGCCGCCCGAGGACGCCCCACCACCGCGCAACTGGCGCACCGCCACGATCGGCTCGCGGCCGTGCTCGCCCTGGTCCGGCCCGATGATCCGGGCCCAGTCCGCCGGGTCGGCGGTCGGCAGGTCGGTGTGGTCGGCGAACTGGATCTGGGTGGCGCGCAGCAACTGCTCCGTGGACACCCCGGTCGGGCCGCCGGCCAGCACCTCTTTGATCGCCAGCTTCTTGGCCCGCGCCACGATCGACTCGATCAGCGCACCGGAGGCCAGGTCGCCGTAGCGGATGGTGGCGGTCGCCCCGGAGGCGTACGTGATCTCGAAGACCTCGGCGGACGCGTCGGTGGCGTACAGCCGGTCCAGCGCGGCGGCGACCATCACCTCGCGGCTCTCGCCGGCCCGGATCGGCACCCGATCCGACAGGTAGCGGGTGAAGATGTCCCGGGCGGCCGCCCGGTCGGGCCGGCGGATCCGCACCTTGACGTCGAAGCGCCCCGGCCGCAGGATCGCCGGGTCGATCATGTCCTCCCGGTTGGACGCGCCGATCACGATCACGTTGGCGAGCTGTTCGACGCCGTCGATCTCGGCCAGCAGCTGCGGCACGATCGTCGTCTCCACGTCGGAGGACAGTCCGGTGCCTCGGGTCCGGAAGATCGACTCCATCTCGTCGAAGAAGATCACCACCGGCGCGCCGGTGGTGGCCTTGTCCCGGGCGCGCTGGAAGACCACCCGGATCTGCCGCTCGGACTCCCCGACATACTTGTTCAACAACTGGGGACCCTTGATGTTGAAGAAGTACGACCGGCCCTCGGCGCCGCCCTCCCCCGACAGCGAGTGCGCGACGGCCTTGGCGATCATCGTCTTTCCGCAGCCGGGCGGCCCGTACAGCAGGATGCCCTTGGGCGGAGTGAGGTCGTACGTCCCGAACAGCTCGCGGTGCTTGAACGGCAGCTCGACCGCGTCGCGGATCTGCTCGATCTGCGGACCCAGCCCGCCGATGTCCTCGTACGCGACGTCGGGGGTCTCCTCCAGGATCAGGTCGGCCACGTCGGTGGTCGGGACCCGGTCCAGCGCCAGGCCGGCCTTGGTGTCGACCAGCAGGGCCTGCCCGACCCGCAGGTGCTCGGCGTCGAGGGAGGCGGCCCGGTGCAGCACCTCCTCGCGGTCGGTGCCGGTGGAGACCAGCACGCGTCCGTCGTCGAGGACCTCCTTGACGACCGCCATCTCGCCGGTGACGGCGATCTCGGCGACGCCGATCACCTGGGGGACGTCGTTCAGCAGCACCTGGGCGCCGACGGCGATGCCGTCCACCTCGACCGAGGGCGAGACCTGGACGCGCAGCCTGCGCTGGCCGACCACCACGTCGGCGACCTGGCCGCCCGGCAGCCCGACCACCAGCCCGAAGGTGGACGGCGGGCGGCGCAGCTCCTCGAGCTTCTCCTTCAGCGAGACCAGTTGGTCACGGGTCTGGCCGAGCAGGTCGGTCAGCTTCTTGTTCTGCTCGACCAGTCCGCGGCCCTCGGTGCGCAGCGTGGTGACGCGGCGGTCCGCGGTGGTCCGTTCCTGGTTGAGCCGGCGGTTCTGCTCGGTCGCGGTCTGCAGCTCGTCGCGGAGCCGGTAGACCTCGGCCCGCAGCTGCTCGGGGTTCGGCTCACTCATCATCGTCCTCCTCGACCGGGAGCCCGGGGGGCAGCGGGCCGGTGTAGTCGGGTCCGTACGCCCCGGGGGCGGGGCGCCGCTTGCGCATCGGCGCGACGACGCCGTGGGCCATCCGCCGGGCGATGACCAGGAAGCCGGTGTGGCCCGAGGTCTGGTGGCCGGGCCGGATCGCCAGGCCCTCGGCGTGCCAGCTACGGATCGTGGTCTCGGTCGCCCGCGGCTCGGTGTAGCAGCGCGTCGCACGCAAGGTGTCCATCACCCTACCCATCTGGGTGGTGGTGGCGACATAGCAGCACAGCATGCCGCCGCCGACCAGCCGCTGGGTCACCGCGTCGATGCAGTCCCAGGGGGCCAGCATGTCCAGCACCACCCGGTCGACCTCGTCGTCGGTGATCACCTCGGCCAGGTCACCGTGGTGCAGTGTCCAGTTCTCCGGCGGGGTGTCGAAGAACGCGGTGACGTTGCGCTCGGCGACCGCCGCGAACTCGGGGCGCCGCTCGTAGGAGTGCACCACCCCGTCGGGACCGACCGCCCGCAGCAGCGAGAGCGTCAGGGCACCCGAGCCCACACCGGCCTCCAGCACCCGCGCCCCGGGGAACACGTCGGTGAACATCGTGATCATCGCGGCGTCCTTGGGGTAGATCACCGCCGCGCCCCGCTTCATCGACACCGTGAACTCCTCCAGCAGCGGCCGGAAGCACACGTACGTCTGGCCCAGGCTGGACTCCACCGTCACCCCGTCGGGGCCGCCGATCAGGTCGTCGTGGCGGATCTCGCCGCGGGAGGTGAAGAAGGCGCCGCCCGGGGCCAGCATGATCGAGTGCCGCCGCCCCTTCACGTCGAAGAGGTTCACCCGTTCCCCTACCTGCAGGGGGCCGAGTCGTACGCCCGACCGGTGCGGGTCGTTGCCTGTCATGGGTCGAGTCCTTTGTTCAGGAGTTCTGGGAGAAGGCGGCCAGGTCCAGCTGCCAGCCGGGCCCGAGCCGACCGAGGTCGACCTGGAACCCGCGGCGGACGAACACGACCTCGTCCTGCTGGCTCAGCGGGGTGACGTACGCGTCCTCGGCCGCGTACTCCTGGATCGTGGAGGTCGCCGCGGTGCGGGTGGGCTGGTCGCTGGAGGTCAGGCCGCTGGTCATCATGGTGGCCACCGCCTTCGCGTGCGGGGCGCCGGTGACCTGGGTGTAGTCCTGCAGCCAGGCCCGCGGGGTCCAGGTCGCGGCCCGGGTGTCGACCAGCCACAGGTCGATGCCGGGACCGCCCGCCTTCACGGTCACCGTCGCCCCCTTGGTGGCCTCGATCGACCGGGCCAGCGCGGCGGCGAGGTCGGCGCCGTCGGGCATGGTCGGGTCGTACCCGAGGACCAGCTTGGTCGGCGTGGACGGCGCCTTGGCCGTCGGCCGGCCACCGGCCGGGTAGAGGCCCTCCCGGGAGCCGGTGATGCCGGTCGGCATGATGCTGGTCAGCGTACGGCGATCCGCGACGGCCGCATTGACGAAGGACCGGAGGGCCGCGTTGCCGGTGAGGGCGGAGCCACGGTCCCACTCCAGCCGGATCACCCGGGCGTCCTTGGCGACCACCGAGACGTACATCGACTGGTCGCCCTGGACCGTGGCGGTGTGGCGCTGCCGGGTGGTCGCCGCGGCGTCCAGCCCGCGCCAGGCGGCATCGACGTCGCCGGCGGTCATCGCGGTCTCGAGGTCGGCCGAGGAGGCGTACTCGCGAAGGACGACGCGGACGATGCTCGCCGGGGTACGGCCCTGGTAGCTGGTGTAGCGCGCGAACGTCCAGACGCCCTTGCCCGAGGCCATGTAGCGGTAGGGCCCCGAGCCGGAGGGGGTCGTCGACGCGTCGGCGACCCGGTCGGCCGGGTAGGCGGACGGGTCGACGATCGAGGCGGCCGGCGAGGCCAGGCCGTAGCCGATGTCGGTGTCCGGGTAGCGCAGCCGGAACCGCACCGTCTGGGGGTCGGGGGTCTCGATCGAGCTGATCGCGGCCAGTTGCGGGGCGCTCGAGCCGGGCACGTTCAGCCGGCGGGCCCGCTCGATCGAGTACTTCACATCGGTGGAGGTGACCGGTGCCCCGGAGTGGAACCGAAGACCGTCCAGCAGGGTGCAGGTGTAGATCGTGTCCTGCTCGAAGATGCAGTCGCGGGCGGCATCGGGCTTCAGCACGTCGTCGCCGGCCTGGGTGGTCATCAGCCGCTGGAAGACCGAGAACGCGACCGCCTGCGACGCCCCGGTCGTCATGGCCGCCGGATCGACGGTCGTGATCGCGTCGGTGGTGCCGACGGTGAAGTCCCGGTCCGGCCGTGGGGTCGGGGTGGGCGAGGGGCTGCCGGCCGCCTGCTGGCCACCGGGCACGGCCGGGGCCGGCGGGGCCGGCTGGGGCGTGCACCCGGACACCAGCAGGGCGCCGAGCGCCAGCGCCGCCGCGCCGACCCGAGCCTTCATACCCGTGCGTCCGTGGTCGCGGCCCCCCGCAGCGCGTACAGCGACGCCGGGGTGATGCCCTCGAGGGTACGGATCACGGTGCGTCGCGGCATCACCGGCAGCGGCACCAGGTTCGGGATGCCGACCACCCAGGCACCGGCGGCCTGGCCGGCGCGGGTGCCGGTCGGCGAGTCCTCCAGCACGATGCAGTCCCTCGCGTCCACCCCGAGCGCCGCGGCCGCCTGCAGGTACGGGTCGGGGGCCGGCTTGCCGGCGGTCACCTCGTTGCCCGGCACGATGACCTGGAAGGTGTCCTCGGGCAGGTGCTCCAGCACCGCCTCCAGCACCGGCCGCCACGAGGCGGACACCAGTGCGCAGGGCATGCCGTCGGCGCGCAGGCCGGCCAGCAGGTCCAGGGCCCCGGGGCGCCAGTTGATCTCGGGCAGGGCCCGGATCCTGGCGGTCACCCGGTCGACCATCCAGTGCACCACCCATTCGGCGGTCACGTCGTCGCGGCCGGAGACGGTCAGCATGTACCGGGCCGAGTCCAGCAGGTCGGAGCCGATCAGCTTCTCGGCGTGCTCGTCGTTCCACTCACCGCCGAGCAGCTCCATCATCTCGTACTCCGACCCGATCCAGATCGGTTCGGTGTCGGCGACGGTCCCGTCGAAGTCCCACAGGCACGCCGCCGGGCGGTGGTCGGAGCGCAGGTCGTCAGCGAGCATGTCGTCAGCGGGCATTGAAGTACTTCGCCTCGGGGTGGTGCACCACGAACGCATCGGTGGACTGCTCGGGGACGAGCTGGAACTCCTCGGAGAGCTCGACGCCGATCCGGTCGGCGGCCAGCAGTCGGGTGATCACCGCGCGCTCCTCCAGGTCCGGACAGGCACCGTACCCGAACGAGTAGCGCGACCCGCGGTAGGCCTGGTCGCGGAGCATCGCCTCGACGTCGGTACCCTGGTCGCCGAAACCGAGCTCGGTCCGGATCCGGGCGTGCAGCCACTCGGCCATCGCCTCGGCCAGCTGGACACCCAGGCCGTGCAGCTCCAGGTAGTCACGGTAGGCGTTCGCGGCGAAGAGCTCACCGGTCGCCTCCGACAGGGTCGAGCCCATCGTGACCAGCTGCAAGGGCAGCACGTCCGGCCCCTTCTCCTCGGCCAGCTTGCGGTCGCGGAAGAAGTCGGCGATGCACAGGAAGCGCGGACGCTGCTGGCGCGGGAACCAGAACCGGCCGATCTCGCGGTCCAGGTCCTCGGGCGTCTCCGGGTCGAGGATGACCACGTCGTCGCCGACCGAGTAGGCCGGGAAGTAGCCGTACACGGCGGCGGGCTCGGCCAGTCCGTCGGTTCGGATCCGGTCGAGCAGCTCGCGGATCCGCGGGCGGCCCTCGGTCTCGGCCAGCTCCTCGTACGAGGCACCGCCCCGTACGCCGCGCAGGCCCCACCGGCCCATCAGGGTGGCGCGCTCGTCGAGCCATTCGGTGATCTCGCGCATCGGGGTGCCCTTGACCACCCGGGTGCCCCAGAACGGCGGGGTCGGCACGTCGACGTCGTACGCCACGTCGGAGCGGGCCGGCACCTCGACCGCGGGCTCGTCGGGGCGGTCGACGGCCTTCACCCGGCGCTCGCGCGGTGCGGGCAGGGTCGCGCCGGGGACGCCGCGCCGGACCGCGACCATCTTCTCCATCAGCGACAGGCCCTCGAAGGCGTCCTTGGCGTACCGGACGTCGCCCTCGAAGAGGCCCTGCAGGTCCTGCTCCACGTACGAGCGGGTCAGCGCGGCGCCGCCGAGCATCACCGGGTACTTGCCGGCCAGGCCGCGGGAGTTGAGCTCCAGCAGGTTGTCCTTCATCACGACGGTGGACTTCACCAGCAGGCCGGACATGCCGATCACGTCGGCGTCGTTCTCCTCGGCCGCGTCGATGATGGCCTGCACCGGCTGCTTGATGCCCAGGTTGACCACGTCGTAGCCGTTGTTGGTCAGGATGATGTCGACCAGGTTCTTGCCGATGTCGTGCACGTCGCCCTTCACCGTGGCCAGCACGATCTTGCCCTTGCCGGCGCCCGCGGCGTCGGACTCCATGTGCGGCTCGAGGTAGGCGACGGCGGTCTTCATCGTCTCGGCGGCCTGCAGTACGAACGGCAGCTGCATCTGGCCCGAACCGAACAGGTCGCCGACGACCTTCATGCCGTCCAGCAGGAAGGTGTTGATGATGTCCAGCGGGGCGGTGTCGGCCATCGCCTCGTCCAGGTCGGCCTCGATGCCCTTCGACTCGCCGTCGACGATGCGCTGGGTGAGCCGCTCCCCGACCGGCAGCGCGGCGATCGCCGCGGCCCGCTCGGCCTTCTGGTCGGCGGTGGTGACCCCCTCGAACATCTCCAGGAACGTCGCCAGCGGGTCGTAGTCCTCTCGGCGCCGGTCGTAGATCATGTCGAGGGCGACCTGGCGCTGGTCGTCGGGGATCCGGTTCATCGGCATGATCTTCGCGGCGTGCACGATCGCGGAGTCCAGCCCCGCTTGGACCGCCTCGTGCAGGAACACCGAGTTGAGCACCACGCGGGCGGCCGGGGCGAGTCCGAACGACACGTTGGAGACACCCAGGGTGGTGTTCACCTCCGGGTAGAGGCGCTTGATCTCCTTGATCGCCTCGATCGTCTCGAGCGCGTCACGGCGCGTCTCCTCCTGGCCGGTGCCGATCGGGAAGGTCAGCGTGTCGACCAGGATGTCCCCCAGCCGCAGGCCCCAGTTGCCGGTCAGGTCCTCGATCAGCCGGGTCGCGACCCGGACCTTCCACTCGGCCGTCCGGGCCTGCCCCTCCTCGTCGATGGTGAGGGCCACCACGGCCGCACCGTGCTCCTTGACCATCGGCATCACCTTGGCCATCCGCGAGTCGGGGCCGTCCCCGTCCTCGTAGTTGACCGAGTTGATCACCGAGCGCCCGCCGAGCCGCTCCAGGCCGGCCTCGACCACGGGCGGCTCGGTGGAGTCCAGCACGATCGGCAGCGTGACGGCCGTGGCGAGCCGGAAGGCGAGGGTGTCCATGTCGGCGCGGCCGTCGCGGCCGACGTAGTCGATGCACAGGTCGAGCAGGTGGGCGCCGCCGCGGGACTGGGACTTGGCGATGTCGACGCACTCGTCCCAGTTCTCGGCCAGCATCGCCTCGCGGAAGGCCTTCGAGCCGTTCGCGTTGGTCCGCTCGCCGATCGCCAGGTAGGAGATGTCCTGGCGGAACGGCACGTCCGTGTACAGCGAGGAGGCGCTCGGCGGCGGGGTCACCTTGCGTACGTTGAGCGGGCGGCCCTGCACCCGGTCGACGACCTGGCGGATGTGCTCGGGCGTGGTGCCGCAGCAGCCGCCGACCAGGGCCAGGTTGTAGTCCCGGGTGTACTCGTCGAGGGCGTCGGCGAGCTGGACCGGCTGCAGCGGGTAGTGCGCGCCGTCGGAGGTCAGCTCGGGCAGGCCGGCGTTCGGCATGCAGCCGACCATGATGGTGGCGTTGTCGGCCAGGTGGTGCAGGTGCTCGCGCATCTCGGCCGGGCCGGTGGCGCAGTTCATCGAGATCATGTCGATGCCCAGCGGCTCCAGGGCGACCAGCGCCGCCCCGATGTCGGAGCCGACCAGCATCGCGCCCGTGGTCTCCACGGTGACCGACACGATGATCGGCAGGTCACGCCCGGCGGCGGCGAGGGCGCGCTTGGCGCCGATCACGGCGGCCTTGGCCTGCAGGATGTCCTGGGCGGTCTCGACCAGCACGCCGTCGATGCCGCCCTCGACCATCGCGCCGACCTGGACCTGGTAGGCGTCGCGCAGTTCGCGGAAGGTGACGTGGCCGAGCGTGGGCAGCTTGGTGCCGGGGCCGACGCTGCCGAGCACCCAGCGCGGCCGCTCGGGGGTGGCGTACGCGTCGGCGGCCTCGCGGGCCACCCGGGCGGCGGCGAGGGCGAGTTCGGCGATCCGGTCGGAGATGCCGTACTCCCCCAGCGCGGACAGGTTGGTGCCGAAGGTGTTGGTCTCCACGCAGTCAGAGCCGGCCTCGAAGTAGGCCGAGTGGATCTCGCGCAGGATGTCGGGGCGGGTCACCGACAGGATCTCGTTGCAGCCCTCGAAGCCCTCGAAGTCGTCCATGCCCAGGTCGTACTCCTGGAGCATGGTTCCCATCGCCCCATCGGCGACGACGACACGGCTGGACAGGGCGGTACGGAGATCAGAAGCAAACGGGGTCACAAGCCAACACTCTACGTGTTACTCCCAGAGCGGTACCCTCCCTCTCATGACGCCAGTCCCCACCGAACCCCTCCGCACCGCCCCCGTCGCCGTCGTGGCGTTCGGCGGCTGGGGCGATGCCGGTGACGCTGCGAGCGCGGTCGCCGACCACCTGATGCAGAGCTATCCGTCGGAGGACCTGCAGGACCTCGACTCCGAGGACTACTTCGACTACCAGGCCACCCGTCCGCAGAGCGCGATCGTCGATGACACCGGCACCCGCGAGGTCATATGGCCGGCGATCAGCATCGGCGTCGCCCACCTCCCGCAGGCGGACGTGCTCGTGGTCACCGGCCCCGAGCCGAACCTCCGCTGGCAGACCCTCAGCCGCCTCGTCGTCGAGGCCCTGCAGGAGGCCGGCGTGGAGCGGGTCGT
Organism: Raineyella antarctica; assembly: GCF_900092135.1. Classification (GTDB taxonomy): domain Bacteria; phylum Actinomycetota; class Actinomycetes; order Propionibacteriales; family Propionibacteriaceae; genus Raineyella; species Raineyella antarctica. Next base: position 96,932 of record NZ_FMYF01000010.1, read on the forward strand.
CGTCCTCGGCTCGATGCTGGCCAACACCCCGCACTCGCGGCCCCTGCCGGTCTCCGGCTCGCCGCTCTCGGCCGAGGAGGCCCGCCGGCTGGGGGTCGAGGTCTCCGACTACGAGGGTCCGACCGGGATCACCGGGGTGGTCACGCACGCGCTGGTGGGTGCCGGGATCCGCACCACAGCGCTGTGGGTGGCCGTGCCGCACTACGTCTCCGAGTCCCCGCAGCCGAAGGCGTCACTGGCACTGGCCCGCCGACTCGAGGCGCTGCTCGACATCCGTGCCGACTGGAGCACCTTCGTGGCCGACGCGACCGCATGGGAGCGCGGGGTCGACGAGCTCGTCAGTGCCGACGAGGACATCGCCCAGTACGTGGCGATGCTCGAATCCGAGAAGGACGCCACCGAGGAGCCCGAGGCCAGCGGCGACGCGATCGCGGCCGAGTTCGAACGTTTCCTACGACGAAGGGATGACACGTGAGGGATGGGTTGGTCAGGCGGGTCGTCAGCGGACCGGTGAAGGGACTGCTCGACGTCGGCCCGCACGACCGGGCCCACGTGCCCGCCATCCGGGCCGGCGGCTCGATCTCCCTCCCCCTCCTGTTCGTCTGGTTCATCGGCCACCCCGAGCTGGCCCCGTTCGTCGCCTTCGGCGCGATGACGGGCATCTACGGGCGCAACGTGTCACGGCGGCACCGGGCAGCCATGCAGTCCCAGGCCGCGGTGTCCCTGGTGGTCGCGGTGGTCCTCGGCACGATCATCTCCCTCTACCCCGAGCGCGACTGGCTGCTGGTGGTCGCCGGGGCGACGTTCGCGGCGGTCGTCTCGGTCGCCGCCCACCTTCTGGCGTGGCGACCGCCGGGCCCGCTGTTCCAGCTCTTCGGCCTCGCCGTCTGCGCCAACACCGCCGGCAGCACCTGGCACACCGTCGGCATCGCCTTCCTGGTGTCCTCGGCCTCGGCGCTGTTCGCCATCCTGTTCAGCCTGATCGGCCGCCGGGAGACCAACCCCCGGCCCGCCCCCGGGCTACCCGGGCCACGGCAGGCCTGGGACCACTTCCGTTCGGATGCGACCATGCGCCACATCGTCCGGATGGGCGGCGCGACCCTGGTCACCGGCGCCCTCACCACCCTGATGGGCATCGGGCACCCGTACTGGGGCATGGTCGCCGCCGCCGCGCCCTTGGCCGCCCCGACGACGGGACGCCAGGTACAGCGTGGCCTGCACCGCATCATCGGTACCCTGGGCGGCCTGGTGATCGCTGCCCTCTGCCTGCTGTTCCTGCCCCAGGGACTGCCGATCATCATCGCCATCATCATCTTCCAGGCCGGCGCGGAGCTGTTCGTCATCCGCAACTACACCCTCGGCCTGCTGTCCATCACCCCGCTCGCCCTGCTGATGGGGCAACTGGTCCACCCGCAGCCGATCGGGACCGTGCTGTGGGACCGCGGCGTGGAGACCGCCGTCGGCGTCCTGGTGAGCGTCGCGTTCACCTTCCTCACGCACGCCGACGACGACTCCCCCGAGGCCGACGACGAGGAGTTCCTCGAGGCCGTCTCCCCTCGCTGAGGGGCGGTCGAGCCGGGCGTCAGCCGATGTTGCCGGCGATGTACGCCTTCAGCGCCGCCACGTCGACCGGCAGCTCCACCGTGTGCTGCTCCAGACCCGCGAGGTGGGCGTACGCCTCCGGGACCTCGGGATCGCGGCCCAGCGCCTCGCGGATGGTCTCGGCGAACTTCACCGGCTGGGCGGTCTCCAGCACAACCATCGGGACGCCGGGCTCCTGGAGCCGGCGGCCCACGCAGACGGCGTCGGCGGTGTGCGGGTCGATCACGATGCCGCGGTCCTCCCACACCTCGCGGATGGTCCGCAGCCGGTCGACGTGGGAGCTCTGGTCGGTCTGGAAGCCGTACCATTCCGAGCACTGCGCGAAGACCGGGTCGTCGGACAGGTCGAACTGGCCCAGCCGTACCAGCTTGGCGGCGAACAGGTCGAGCACCCGCTCCGGGTCGCGGCCGACCAGGTCGAAGACGAACCGCTCGAAGTTGGACGCCTTGGAGATGTCCATCGACGGGCTGGAGGTCTTGACCGTCTCCTCGGAACTGCGCGGCCGGTAGACGCCGGTGCGGAAGAACTCCTCCAGCACGTTGTTCTCGTTGGTCGCCAGCACCAGGTGCTTGATCGGCAGGCCCATCTGGCGGGCGATGTGGCCGGCGCAGATGTTGCCGAAGTTGCCGGTCGGCACGGCGAAGGAGACCTGCTCGTCGTTCGACGTCGTGGCCCGCAGGTAACCGGCCACGTAGTAGACCACCTGGGCGACCAGGCGCGCCCAGTTGATCGAGTTGACCGAGCCGATGTGCGCGTCGCGCTTGAAGTCGGCGTCGGCCGAGACGGCCTTGACCAGGTCCTGGCAGTCGTCGAAGACGCCCTCCACGACGATGTTGTGGATGTTCTCGTCGTCCAGGGTGTACATCTGGGCGCGCTGGAAGTCGCTCATCCGCCCCTTGGGGGACAGCATGAAGACCCGGATACCGGCCCGTCCACGCATCGCGTACTCGGCCGCCGAGCCGGTGTCGCCACTGGTGGCGCCGAGCACGTTGAGCTCCTGGCCGCGCCGGCCCAGCTCGTACTCGAACAGGGCACCGAGCAGCTGCATCGCCATGTCCTTGAACGCCAGCGTCGGGCCGTGCGAGAGGCCCTCCAGCAGCATCTCGTCACCGAGCGGGGTGAGCGAGACGATCTCGTCCTTGCCGTACACCTCGGCGGTGTACGTACGGTCGCAGATGGCGCGCAGGTCCTCGGCCGGGATGTCGTCGATGAACAGGCGCAGCACCTCGTACGCCAGTCCCGGGTAGCCCTGCTCGGCCAGGACCGTACGCCACTGCCCCAGCATCTCCGGGGTGAGGTGCGGGTACTCCTCGGGGAGGTAGAGCCCGCCGTCGGGGGCCAGGCCCTCGAGCAGGATGTCGGAGAAGCTGCGCGGCTCGGCGCCGCCGCGGGTGGAGATGTAGCGCATGTGGTCCTCTGGCGTCCGGTACAGGGTCAGTGGGCGTGGTTCTGGTGGAGCTCGGCGTCCCCGTGCTCGCGCAGGGCGCGGATCATCGCGTCCGGGTCGTCGGCGCCGTAGACGGCCGAACCGGCGACGAAGACGTCCGCACCGGCCGCGATCGCGATGTCGATGGTGCGCTCGGAGATCCCGCCGTCGACCTGGAGCGCGATCTCCAGGCCGGTGCCCCTGATCAGCTCACGGGTGCGCCGGACCTTCGGCATCATGATGTCCAAGAACGACTGGCCGCCGAAGCCGGGCTCGACGGTCATGATCAGGATCTTGTCGAACTCGCCCAGCAGGTCGGCGTACGGCTCGATCGGGGTGGCCGGCTTGATGCCGAGGGCCGCCTTGCAGCCCATGCTGCGCAACTCGCGGGCCAGCCGCACCGGGGCCGCCGCGGCCTCGACGTGGAAGCTGACCGACTCGGCGCCGGCCTCGGCGTACTCGGGCGCCCAGCGGTCCGGGTCGGTGATCATCAGGTGGATGTCCAGCTCGTGCGTGGTCCGCTTGCGGATCGCCTCCACGACCGGCAGCCCGATCGTCAGGTTGGGCACGAAGTGATTGTCCATCACGTCGATATGGATGGCGTCGGCACTGGGCACCGCCGCGATGTCGCGGTCGAGATTGGTGAAGTCGGCCGACAGGATGCTCGGAGTGATCTGGATTCCCACGCGGCAGAGTCTACTGTCAGCGGCTCATCCTACGATCGGGGCATGAGCGACAACGTGCAGCAGCCGGTGGCCCGGGTGGCCGTCGACATGCCGTTGCTGCACCTGGACCGGCTCTTCGACTACCGCGTCACGCCGGCGCAGGCCGAGTCGGCCCGCCCAGGCGTGCGGGTACGGGTGACGTTCGCGGGGCAGCACCGGGACGGCTTCGTGATCCAGCGGGTCGACGGCGACGACCTCGGTCCGGGCACCGCCCTGCACCAGCTGTCCGAGCTGGACAAGGTGGTCTCGCCCGAGCGGGTGCTGACCGCCGAGGTGACCGGGCTGGTGCGGGCGGTGGCCGACCACTGGGGCGGCTCCTTCGCCGACGTCGTGCGGCTGGCCGTGCCGCCGCGGCATGCCGCGGCGGAGGCGGCCGAGCCGGTGCACCGCCCTGCGCTCGACGCGCGCCGGGCGCTCGGCGTGCCGCACCCGTTCGGCTCCTACCCGGCTGGCGAAGCGTTCCTGGACGCGGTGCGCAACGGTGGGGCGCCGCGCGCGTTCTGGCAGGTGGCCCCGACCCGCCATCCGCTGGGTGACTGGGCGTCCGGCCTGGTCGCCGGGGCGGCGGCCGCCGTCGCCGCCGGGCGCGGCGCGGTGCTGGTGGTGCCCGACGCCCGGGACCTGGAGCGGCTCGCCGCGGCCTGCCGAGTGGCGTTCGCCGAGAGCGGCTTCGTCACCCTCACCTCCGAGCTCGGGCCGGCGGCGCGCTACCGCAACTTCCTCGCCGTCTCCCGGGGCCAGGCCAGGGTGGTGATCGGCACCCGGGGCGCGGTCTGGGCGCCGGTGGAGGACCTCGGCTTCCTGGGCGTCTGGGACGAGGGCAACGACCTGCTCGCCGAGCCGCGGGCGCCCTACCCGCACGTCCGCGAGGTGGCCGCGCTGCGGGCCCAGCTGGCCGGTGCGGCCCTGGTCCTCGCCGGGTACGGGCGCAGTACCGAGGCGGAGGCGCTGCTGGAGCGCGGCTGGCTGCACCCGGTCGCCCTGGCCGGCCGCGACCAGCGGGAGGTCTCCCCCGTCGTCCGGACCCCACGCGACCGACCGGACCAGGCCGGCCGGATCCCGCACGACGCGTTCGACACGATCCGCGCCGGGCTCGTCACCGGGCCGGTGCTGGTCCAGGTCCCGCGGGGCGGCTACCAGGTCGTGGTGGTCTGCCAGGACTGTCGTACGCCCGCCACCTGCCGGGACTGCGGCGGCCCGCTGCACGGGCGCGAGGACGGGCTGATCTGCGGCCTGTGCGGGTCGCGCAACGAGGGCTGGGCCTGCACCGAGTGCGGTGGCACCCGCTGGCGTACGCCGGTGGTCGGGGTGGAGCGCACCGCCGAGGAGCTCGGCCGGGCCTTCCCTCAGGTGCCGGTGCGCCAGTCCCACGCCGGGCACATCCTCGAGGCGGTCGACGAGAAGTCCGCCCTGGTGCTGGCGACCCCGGGGGCCGAGCCGGACGCCGAGACGGGCTACGCGGCCGCGGTGCTGCTGGATGGTGCCAGCCTGCTGCTGCGCGCGGACCTGCGGGCCCCCGAGGAGGCGCTGCGGCGCTGGCTGCACGTGTGCGCCCTCGTACGACCCGCCGTCGAGGGCGGGTCGGTGCTGGCGGTGGCGCCGGCCGACCACCCCGCCGTCCAGGCCTTGGTGCGGCTGGACCCGGCCGGCCTGGCCGCACGGGAACTGGAGGACCGGCGCGAGGCCGGCTTCCCGCCGGCGATGCGCCTGGTCGTGGTCGAGGGCGACCAGGTCGGGGTCGAGGGCGTCTCGGCCCAGCTGCCGCTGCCGGAGGGGGTCGAGGCCTGGGGGCCGGCACCGGTGCTGGAGGCCGACGGGTCGCTGGGCGAGACCTGGCGGTTGACCTTGCGGGCCCCGCTGCCGGTCGGCGCCGCGGCGGTGCAGGCCGTGCGGGACGTCCAGGCGGTGCGGACCGCCCACAAGGACCCCGGGTCGGTGCGGATCAGGGTCGACCCGGAGCGGATCGGGTGACGTTAGACTCGGCAGGTGCGTCTTGTCTTTGCCGGTACCCCCGATGTCGCCGTCCCCAGCCTGGAGGCGCTCGTCGCCTCCCGGCACGAGGTGGTGGGGGTGGTCACCCGACCCGATGCCCGGCGTGGCCGTGGCAAGTCGCTGAGCCCCAGTCCGGTCGCCGCGCGCGCCGCCGAACTGGGCCTTCCCGTCCTCAAGCCCGAGCACCCGCGCGACCCGCAGTTCCAGGACGCCCTGCGCGCCCTGGCTCCCGACTGCTGCCCGGTGGTGGCGTACGGTGCGCTGCTGCCGACGCCGGTCCTGGACATCCCGACGTACGGCTGGATCAACCTGCACTTCTCCCTGCTGCCCGCCTATCGGGGGGCGGCGCCGGTGCAGTCGGCGATCCTGCACGGTGAGTCCGAGACCGGCGCGGTCACCTTCCTGATCGTGCCGGCCCTCGACGCCGGGCCGGTCTGCGGTGAGATCCGCACCCCGATCGGTGCGCGCGAGACCGCCGGCGACCTGCTCACCCGGCTCGCCTCGAGCGGCGCACAACTGTTGGTGGAGACGATGGACCGGATCGAGGACGGCACCGCCGAGTTCGTCGAGCAGCCGGCCGAGGGCGGGACGTACGCCGCCAAGATCGAGGTCGAGGACGCCCACGTCGACTGGGGCGCCCCGGTCGACGTGATCGACCGCGTGGTCCGTGCCTGCACCCCGGCCCCCGGCGCGTGGACGACGCTGGACGGCCAGAAGTTCCGCCTGCACGAGGTGCTGCCGACGGACACCCCCTCCACCGATCCGGGACGGGTCGACCAGGAGGGTCGTCGCCTCTTCGTGCACACCGGCACCGGCCGGCTCGAGCTGCTGCGCGTCCAGCCCGCCGGGAAGAAGGCGATGGAGGCTGCCGCCTGGGCCAACGGCCTGCACACCGACACGATCCGGTTCGGACGATGAGCGCCGGGCGCACGAGTGGTGGGCGGGGTGCGCGCGGTCCGCGACGGCCGGTCGACCAGGCCCGGCGGGCGGCGTACGACGCGCTGCGCTCGGTGCACGCCGCCGGGGCGTACGCCAACCTGGCGCTCGGGGAGATCCTGGACCGCCGGCACCTCGACGACCGCGACGCCGCCCTCGCCACCGAACTCGTGGCGGGTACCTGCCGGCTCGAGGGCACGTACGACGCAGTGCTGGAGGCCGCGGCCGGGCGCCCGCTGTCGTCGCTGCAGCCGGCGGTCGTCGACGTGCTGCGGCTGGGAGCCCACCAGGTGCTGTCGATGCGTACCCCCACCCGGGCCGCGGTGGACAGCGCGGTGGACCTGGCCCGTTCGGCGATCGGGGAACGGGTCACCGGCCTGGTGAACGCCGTGCTGCGCAAGGTGGCCGCCCAGGACCTGGACGGCTGGCTGGACCAGCTGGCCGCCGGGCGCACCGGCACCGCCGAACTCGCGGTGCGGACCCACCATCCGCTGTGGATCGCCCAGGCGTACGTCGACGTGCTCGGGGACGAGGCGGTCGAGGCGCTGCAGGCCGACAACGTCGCTGCGCGCCCGACCCTGGTGGTGCGTCCCGGCCTGGCCGAACGCGACGAGCTGGTCGATGCCGGGGCCGTCGCCACGATCTACTCCCCCTACGGGGCGGTGCTGGAGGGCAACCCGGCGGACGTGGCAGCAGTCCGCGAGGGACGCGCCGGCGTCCAGGACGAGGGCTCGCAGCTGGTCGCGCTCGCGCTGTTCCGGGTCGAGGCCCCGGCCGGCCGGTGGCTGGACATGTGTGCCGGCCCGGGCGGCAAGGCGGCGCTGCTGGCCGGACTGGCCCGGGATCGGGGCGAGGACCTGCTGGCATCGGAACTGCAGGAGCATCGGGCGGCCCTGGTTGCCCAGAGCCTGCGCGGGTACGACCCGCCGATCGGCGTGCTGTGTGCGGACGGAACCCGCCCGGCCTGGGCGGCGCAGGCCTTCACCCGGGTGATGCTCGACGCGCCGTGTACCGGACTGGGCGCGCTGCGTCGCCGCCCGGAGTCGCGCTGGCGCCACAGCCCCGAGGACGTGGACGAGCTCGCACCGCTGCAGGCACAACTGCTGGTCTCCGCGATCCGGTCGACCGCCCCGGGGGGCGTGGTGGCGTACGTGACGTGCTCGCCGCACGAGGCCGAGACCGAGGACGTCGTGCAGGCGGTCGTCGAGGAGACCGGCGTCGAGTTGCTGGACGCGCCGGCGCTGCTGCCGGAGGTGCCGGATTGCGGGCGCCGGGACCCGTGGGGCGGCGAGCGGTTCGTCCAGTTGTGGCCGCACCGGCACCGGACCGATGCGATGTTCCTGGCGCTGCTACGGGTCCGCTGAGGGCCTTCGCGAGAGTCGGTGGCCGACCAGCGCCTCAAGGTCACTGGTGTACTGCGACCAGCGGCGGGTGCCGTCGCGCGAGACCGTGTAGCGACGGCCGATCGGCGTACGCCATAGTCGGACACCGCCCAAGGTGGTGAGGCGGAAGCCGGCGTGGGTCTTGGCCCGGTGAACCGGGCGCGTCAGAGGCCCGAGGTTCGTGATCCGGGTCTGCCCGGGGCGGCCACGAACGTACGGGCGGCAGTGGTCGGCGTCGAGGCCACGGGAGCGGCGGACCGACCACGGGAACACCTCCACCGGCTCGGTGAGGTTCAGCTGCTCGCGCATGGCCGGGGGGACCTCGTACGCATCGACGGCGGTGGTGTCGCGACAGTCGATCACCTGCGTGAGCCGGACCTTGCTGTCGGCCAGGAGCTCGCGGAGCCGGTCGAGCAGGATCGCCCCGCCGCCCTCGACCCGGGCCAGGTCGTCGGGGCCGAGGTGGGCTGCGTTCGCGTGGACGTACAGCGGGGTGGGCGGCGCGAGCCGATCCAGGTCCGTGGTCGGCAGCAGGTCGGCGACCTCCCGGAGCGCTTCGGGCGCCGACCAGGGCGCCCGCATCCCGGCATCGGGGTCGCCCTCCCCCGCCGGTCCGGGCGCGGCCGCAGCGGCGGCCCCGGCCAGCAGCGCGACGGCCCGTGCGGGGGTGGCCATCACGCCGAGGGCCCGCGCATCCCGCTCGCCCTGGGAGCGGGTGTCACCCAGATCGGCGAGGATGCCGGAGAGCCGCTCGACCATCGCACGGACGTGGATCGCGTCGGCGGCGGGCAGCCGGGCGAAGAGCATTCGGGTGCCCGAGGTGTCCTGCCGGCCGAGCCGCACGAAGCGTTGCCGCCGGGCGGCCTCCTCGCGCCGGCGCTGGGCCTGCGGGTCGGCGCGGATGATCTCCGCCTCGACCAGGGCCACGCCGCGACCGAACGACAGTGCCGGCAGTCGCTCGGCCACGGCGTCGTCGACCGCCCGGGCCTGGTCCCTGCGCAGGCCCGCCGCCGCGCACAGGGCGGCGGCCCGGCGCGCGAGACCGACCCTGACCCGTCCGGCCAGCACGGCCTGCCAGGTGCGCGGGTGCCGGTGCCGCAGGTCCAGGGTGTCGGACACCAGCCGCCGGGCGCTATAGGGGGTCAACCCGAGCAGCGGCCCGACCTCCAGATGGAGGAACTCGGGGATCCGAGGGGTCCCGTCCGCGCCTCCGGGAACGAGTCGGGCCTGCCCGGGCACCGGGGGCCCGGTCGGAGCGGGCGCGGTGTCGCACAGGTGGGCGATCAGGACCAGTTCGCGGGCCTCGGCAGCGGTCCGCAGCGAGCAAAGGGCCGACAGCTGGTCACAGGTCGCGGCATCGGACCCCGGCGGAGGCGCGGACGGGTCGACCCAGGCCAGGGTGTCCCCCACGGGTCCCTGCCAGCGGCTGTGGTCACCGTCCCCGGTCGTACCTGTCATGACGACAACGCTAGGAGTGCCCACAGACATTTTTCCGAACCCACGGTTCGGACCGGAACAGGCCCAGGAGGGGCAGGCGGTTCAGTCCGCGCGCTGGGCCAGGACGGCGTCGCAGATCCGGTGCGCGACGACCTGCTTGGAGCCGGTGGCCTCGGCGACGATGCGGTCCCGGTCGATGACCACGACGCTGGTCCGGGCCTGGCCGAAGACCTTGCCACCGCTGACGTCATTGCAGACCAGCAGGTCGGCGCCCTTGCGGGCCAGCTTGGCGGTGCCCAGCTCCAGCAGGTGCTCCCTGCTGTCGGCGGTCTCCGCCGCGAACCCGACGATGGTCTGGCCCTCGTGCCGCGAGGCCGCCAGGGTCGCGAGGACGTCGGTGGTCTGGACGAGGTCGAGGGAGAGCCCGGCGTCGCCGACCTTCTTGATCTTGTGCCCGGCAGCCGCGGCGACGGTGAAGTCGGCGGGGGCGGCGGCCATCACGACCACGTCGGCCTGCGGTGACAGTTCGGCCATAGTGGCGGCCAGGTCACCGGTCGAGGAGACGCGGCGTACGGATACCCCGGCGGGCGGCTCGTGGTCCATGTGTGCGCCGACCAGGATGACCTCTGCGCCGCGCAGGCGGGCGGCCCGGGCGATGCCGATGCCCATCAGGCCGGAGGAATGGTTGCCCAGGTAGCGGACCGGGTCGATCTGCTCCTGCGTCCCGCCGGCGGAGACGACGACGCGGAGTCCGGCCATGTCCTGTGCCGCGGCGCCCGGGGCCAGCCCGGGTTCCTCGACCACCGCCTCGGCGACAGCGCGGATGTCGACCGGGTCGGGCAAGCGCCCCGGGCCGGTGTCAGCACCGGTGAGCCGGCCGGAGTCCGGGTCCACCACGACGACGCCGCGGCTGCGCAGCGTCGCCACATTCGCCTGGGTGGCCGCGTGCAGCCACATCTCGGTGTGCATCGCAGGGAACATCACCACCGGGCAGTGCGCGGTGAGCAGGATGTTCGTGAGCAGGTCGTCGGCACGCCCGGTCGCGGCGCGCGCCATCAGGTCGGCGGTCGCGGGGGCGACGAGGACCAGGTCGGCGTGCTGCCCGATCCGTACGTGCGGGACCTCGTGGACGTCGTCCCAGACCTGCGTCGAGACGGGATGGCCGGACAGGGCCTCCCAGGTGGCGGCGCCGACGAAATTCAGCGCATTCGCGGTGGGGACGACGCGGACGTCATGTCCGGAGTCCCGGAGCCGTCGGAGCACCTCGCAAGCCTTGTAGGCCGCGATTCCTCCGGCGACCCCGAGCACCACTCGGGCCATGGTCCGGGTCAGTCCTGCTTCTCGTCGGGCTGCTCGTTGAGGGGCTCGCTGCCGGGCAGGTCGAAACCGTCACCCATGTCGAGGCCGTCGCCGAAGTCGTACGACCCGAAGTCGCCCTCGAGGAAGTCCTCGCCGAAGGCGGCCTGCTGGGCAGCGGCCTCGGCCTCGGGATCGATCTGGGTGTACTCGAGCAGGCCTTCGTTGATCTCGCGCATGGCGATCGACAGAGGCTTCTCCTGGATCTCGGTCTCGACCAGCGGGCCGACGTTCTCCAGCAGGCCACCGCCGAGCTGTGCGTAGTAGGCGTTGATCTGCCGGGCGCGCTTGGCGGCGAACAGGACCAAGCGGTACTTGGAGTCCACCTTCGTCAGCAGGTCGTCGATCGGGGGGTTCGTGATCCCCGGGGGCGTGGATTCGTTAGTCAAGATCAGCCTTCTGCAACCTAGGGGCGTGGCACTGACGGTGTCACAGACCAGACAACTCTACCAGCTTGTTCACCGTTTGCCCCAACTCGTCGTTCACGACAACGGTGTCGAACTCGTCCTGGGCCGCCAACTCCTCTTCGGCGGTCCGCAGCCGGCGGGCCTGCTCCTCGGGGGACTCGGTGCCGCGGCCGCGGAGCCGGCGAACCAACTCCTCGCGGCTCGGGGGCGCCAGGAAGATGAGGTACGCGCTGGGCCAGGACGCCTTGATCTGCCGGGCACCCTGCAGGTCGATCTCCAGGATGACCGTGTGGCCGGCCGCGACGGCCTCCTCCACGGGGCGCCGCGGCGTGCCGTAGCGGGCCGCGCCATGTACCGTGGCCCACTCGAGCAGTCCGCCGTTGTCGACCAGATCGTCGAACTCCTCATCGCTGAGGAACCAGTAGTGCACGCCGTTGACCTCACCGGGGCGGGACGGCCGCGTGGTCGCGGAGACCGAGACGTACGCCTCCGGGTGCAGCCGACGCAGGTGCGCCATGACCGTTCCCTTGCCGACCGCCGTCGGTCCCGAGAGGACGACGACCCGACCGGGGGATTCGGTCACGAGAACTCCTTCTTCAGCGCATCGATCTGGTGGCGACCCAGTCCGCGCAACCTCCTTCCCGGAGAGATGGCGAACCGTTCCATGAGTACCTCGGCCCGCTTGGGGCCGATCCGCGGGACAGACTTCAGCAGGTCCACGACGCGGATGTGAGCGATGATATCGTTCTCGGCCGCCAGGTCGAGCACGTCCCCGACCGTGAACTGCCGGGTCCGGACCTTCTCCTTGACGGCTGCGCGCTCCCGGCGCGCGCCAGCGGCAGCGGCCCGGGCCGCATGCAGCTGCTCCTCGCTCAAGGGTGGGATGGGCACTGCGGGCCCCCTTCCGGGCCGGATGTCCCGTGCCTCACGGGGGCATCCTCAGCCCATGGTCATGACATTCAGACGTGCTGCCTGGCGCAGCTCATCGGCGTCAGGCCCCTGCCCCATCACACCACGGCTCGTCGTCGGGAGCACATTGCCTAGTGAAGTGCCGAAAATTGTGGGGAGGTCGTCCAACTTTCCGCCCTGGGCACCGATTCCCGGAGCCAGGATCGACCCGTTGAAGGCGTCCAGGTCGATTCCAGTATCGACCCGGGTGGCCCCCACCACCAGCCCGACCGGCCCCGGAATCCCGCCCGCTCCGGAGGCGCCGGCGGCGACGTTGGTCGCTGTCGCGGCGTCGACGATCTGCTGGGCGACCGGTCGACCGTCCGCGCCGGCGGCGAGCTGGACGTGGTCCCCCTCCGGGTTGGAGGTCCGAGCCAGCACGTACACGCCCCGGCCGTTCGCGATGGCCAGGTCGATCGCCGGCTGCAGCGAGCCGTAGCCCAGGTAGGGGCTCAGGGTGATCGCGTCCGCGGCCAGCGGGGCGTCGTCGAGCAGGTAGGCGCGCGCGTAGCCGGCCATCGTCGAGCCGATGTCGCCGCGCTTGACGTCCAGCAGCGACAGCGCGCCGGCGGCCCGGATGTCGGCGAGGGTCCGCTCCAGCACGGCGATGCCGGCCGAGCCGTACTCCTCGAACAGCGCCGACTGCGGCTTGAACACCGCCACGGTCGCGCCGAGGGCCTCGACCATGCCGCGGGCGCAGGACTCCAGCCCGGCGACCGTACGCTCCAGCCCCCAGGCGTCCAGCATCGAGGGGTGCGGGTCGATCCCGACGCAGAGGCGACCGCGGGCGGCCGTCACCTCGGCCAGTCGTGCGCCGTAGGGGATGTGCGGCATGGTGCCTCCTGCGTCAGAGCCGATTGATGTCGCGGACCAGGCCGGGCCCGTGGTAGATGAAGCCGGTGTACAGCTGGACCAGCGCGGCGCCGGCATCCAGCATCGCGCGGGCATCGTCGGCGGTCATGATCCCGCCGACCCCGACCACCGGAAGGCGGGTGTGCGAGGTGACGTACGAGACGACCTCGCGGGCCCGGGCGGTCAACGGGGCGCCGGACAGGCCGCCCGCCTCGGTGGCCAGCGGCCGGTCCTCGAACGCCAGGCCGTCACGGCCGAGGGTGGTGTTGGTGGCGATCACGCCGGCCGCGCCGGCCGACTCGCACACCGCCAGCGCCTCGTCGATCGCCGACCACTCCAGGTCCGGGGCGATCTTCACGAAGATCGGGACCGGGCCGAGGACGGACTGTGGCGAGGCGGCCGCCCGGGCAGCGGCTTCCCCCACCAGCGTCCGGACCAGCACCGACAGCTCGCCGGCACCCTGCAAGGAGCGCAGGCCCGGGGTGTTGGGGCTGGAGACGTTGATCGCCAGGTAGTCGGCCATGTGCGCCAGGCGACGCAGCGAGGCCAGGTAGTCGTCGACCGCGTCCTCCAGTGCCACCGCCTTGGTCTTGCCGATCGACACCCCGATCGGCAGGCCGGCGGCGAGGTTGCCGCGGCGCACGCCGTGCTGCTCCAGCCGAGCGGCCATCGCGGCGGAGCCGTCGTTGTTGAAGCCCATCCGGTTGATCACACCGTGCGAGGACTTCAGCCGGAACATCCGCGGCGGCGGGTTGCCGGGCTGGGGGTGGCCGGTCACGGTGCCGAACTCCACGTGCGAGAAGCCGAGGTGGGCCCAGGCCTTCAGGGCCCGGGCGTTCTTGTCCATCCCCGCGGCCAGGCCGACGGGGCCGTCGAAGCGGATGCCGGCCACCTCCACCGGCTGCCCGGTGCTGCCGAACGCCAGGTCCAGCACGGCCCGACGCGCGGGGGTGCGGCCCCACCAGGCGAGCCAGTCCAGGGTCGTCTCGTGCGCGACCTCGGGGTCCCCGCCGCCGAGGCGGAACAGGGTCGGCCGGCCGACGCCGTCATAGACGGCGTCGACCAGAGGGCCCGGCAGGTGCAGGTCCATCTCAGGCGTTCCCGGCGTGCTCGGCGACGATCCCCTTGGTGATCGCCTCCCACTCCTGCAGGGAGCGCACGGAAACCTCGCCGCTGCGCATCGCCTCGATGCCGAGGACTGCGGCGGACAGGCCCTGGCTGGTGGTCACCGAGGGCACGTTGTGCAGCACCGCGGCCGTCCGGATCTCCCAGCCGTCCCTGCGCGGCTGCGAACCGGCCTGGACCGAGCCGTGCGGGGTGTTGAAGATCAGGTCGACCTCGCCATCGTTGATCTGGTCGACGATGGTCGGCTCGCCGTTCGGGCCGCGGCCCTCGCTGGCCTTGCGGACCTCGACCACCTCGACGCCGTGGCGCCGCAGGACCGAGGCGGTGCCGCCGGTCGCCATGATCCGGAAGCCCATGTCGGCCAGGTGCTTGATCGGGAACACCATGTTGCGCTTGTCCCGGTTGGCCGCCGACACGAAGATCGTGCCGCTGGTCGGCAGCGACCCGTACGTGGCGATCTGGCCCTTGGCGAACGAGGTACCGAAGTCGTCGTCGAGGCCCATCACCTCACCGGTCGACTTCATCTCCGGACCGAGCAGGGTGTCGACGAACTGGCCCTCCTTGGTGCGGAACCGGTTGAAGGGCAGCACCGCCTCCTTCAGCGCGATCGGCAGGCCAGGCCAGATCGCGGCGCCGTCGGTCTCGGCCCGCAGCATGCCGGAGGCCCGCAGGTCGGCGATCGACTCGCCGAGCATGATCCGGGCGGCCGCCTTGGCCAGTTGGGTGCCGGTCGCCTTCGAGACGAAGGGCACCGTACGCGAGGCGCGCGGGTTGGCCTCCAGCACGTACAGGGTGGTGCCCTGCAGGGCGTACTGGATGTTGATCAGGCCGCGGACGCCGACACCCTCGGCGATCGCCCGGGTGGACCGGCGGATCTCGTCGATGACCTCCTGGCCGAGGGTGGCCGGGGGCAGCGAGCAGGCCGAGTCGCCGGAGTGCACGCCGGCCGCCTCGATGTGCTCCATCACGCCGCCGAGGTAGATGTCGGTGCCGTCGAAGAGCGCGTCGACGTCGATCTCGGTCGCATCGTCGAGGAAGCGGTCGATCAGGACCGGGTGCTGGGGGGAGACCGAGGCGTTGCGGATGATGTAGTCGCCGAGTGCCTCCTCGCTGTCCACGATCTCCATCCCGCGGCCGCCGAGGACGTACGAGGGACGGACCATCACCGGGTAGCCGATCCCCGCGGCGACCTTGCGCGCCTCCTCGAAGGAGTACGCGGTGCCGTACTTGGGGGCCCGCTGGCCGGCCTCCTCCAGCACCGCGCCGAAGGCGCCGCGCTCCTCGGCCAGGTCGATCGACTCCGGGCTGGTGCCCACGATCGGCACGCCGGCGTCCTTGAGGTCCTGGGCCATCTTCAGCGGGGTCTGCCCGCCGAGCTGGACGATCACCCCGGCGACCGGGCCGGCCAGTGCCTCGGCGTGGTAGATCTCCAGCACGTCCTCGAGCGTCAGCGGCTCGAAGTAGAGCCGGTCGGAGGTGTCGTAGTCGGTGGAGACGGTCTCCGGGTTGCAGTTGACCATGATGGTCTCGTAGCCGGCCTCGTGCAGGGTCATCGAGGCATGCACGCACGAGTAGTCGAACTCGATGCCCTGTCCGATCCGGTTCGGGCCCGAGCCGAGGATGATCACCGCCTCCTTCTCGCGCGGGGCCACCTCGCTCTCGGCGCCGTCCAGCTCGTAGGACGAGTACAGGTACGGGGTGCGGGCGGCGAACTCGGCGGCACAGGTGTCGACCGTCTTGTAGGACGGGCGGATGCCCAGGGCCCAGCGCACGCCGGCGACGACGTCGGTCCGCAGGCCGCGGATGTCGCCGATCTGGGCGTCGGAGAGTCCGTGGTGCTTGGCGTACAGCAGCAGCTCGGGGGTCAGCTCGGGGGCCTGGCGCAGCTCCTCGACGACCTCGGTGACGAGCACCAGCTGGTCGATGAACCACGGGTCGATCTTCGTCGCGTCGAAGACCTGCTGCGGAGTGGCACCCGCGCGCAGGGCCCGGTAGACGTCGTTGATCCGGCCGTCGTGGGGCCGGGCCGCGGAGGTCAGCAGCTCCTCGACGGTCTGGGTGATCTCGCCGGCCACGTCCAGCGGCGCGGTCGGGTCCTCCATCGAGCGCAGGGCCTTGCCCAGGGCCTCGGTGAAGTTGCGGCCGATCGCCATCACCTCGCCGACCGCCTTCATGTGCGTGGTCAGCGTGTCGTCGGCGGAGGGGAACTTCTCGAACGCGAACCGCGGGACCTTGACCACGACGTAGTCCAGGGTCGGCTCGAAGGAGGCCGGGGTCTCGGCGGTGATGTCGTTGGGGATCTCGTCCAGGGTGTAGCCGACGGCGACCTTGGCGGCGATCTTGGCGATCGGGAAGCCGGTGGCCTTCGAGGCCAGCGCCGAGGAGCGCGACACGCGCGGGTTCATCTCGATCACGACCATCCGGCCGTCCTCGGGGTTGATCGCGAACTGGATGTTGCAGCCGCCAGTGTCGACACCGACCGCGCGGATGATGGCGATACCGACGTCGCGCATGTGCTGGTACTCGCGGTCGGTCAGCGTGATCGCCGGGGCGACGGTGATCGAGTCGCCGGTGTGTACGCCGACCGGGTCGAAGTTCTCGATCGAGCAGACCACGACCACGTTGTCGGCGTGGTCGCGCATGACCTCGAGCTCGTACTCCTTCCAGCCCATGATCGACTCCTCGATCAGCACCTCGGTGGTGGGGCTGGCGTCCAGGCCGGCGCCGGCGATCCGGTGCAGGTCCTCCTCGTCGTACGCGAAGCCGGAGCCGAGGCCGCCCATCGTGAAGGAGGGGCGGACGACGACCGGGTAGGTGAGCTCCTCGGCGGCGGCCAGGCACTCGTCCATGGTGTGGCAGATGAACGAGCGGGCGGACTCGGCCTTCGGGCCGGGCACGTCCAGGGCAGCGACGATCTGCTTGAACTGCTCGCGGTCCTCACCGCGCTGGATCGCCTCGACCGAGGCACCGATCAGCTCGACGCCGTACTTCTCCAGCACGCCGTTGTTGTACAGCGCGACGGCGGTGTTCAGGGCGGTCTGCCCGCCCAGGGTCGGCAGCAGCGCGTCGGGGCGCTCCTTGGCGATCACCTTCTCGACGAACTCGGGGGTGATCGGCTCCAGGTAGGTCGCGTCGGCGAACTCCGGGTCGGTCATGATCGTGGCCGGGTTGGAGTTGACCAGGATGACCCGGTAGCCCTCCTCGCGCAGCACCCGGCAGGCCTGCGTGCCGGAGTAGTCGAACTCGCAGGCCTGACCGATGACGATCGGGCCCGAGCCGATGACGAGGATGGATTCGATGTCGGTGCGGCGTCCCATATCTCAGGCCTCCATCAGCTGGACGAAACGGTCGAACAGATAACGCGCGTCATGCGGCCCGGCGGCCGCCTCCGGGTGGTACTGCACCGAGAACGCCTTGAGGTTGCCCTCCGAGTCGTCCAGTGCCAGTCCCTCGACTACGTCGTCGTTCAGGTTGACGTGGCTCACCCGCGCCAGGCCGTACGGGGTCTGCGTGGTCCCCTGCAGCGGCGCGTCGACGGCGAAGCCGTGGTTGTGCGCGGTCACCTCGACCTTGTCGGTGGACAGGTCCTTGACCGGCTGGTTGATGCCGCGGTGGCCGTACTTCAGCTTGTAGGTGCCGAAGCCCAGCGCACGGCCGAACAGTTGGTTGCCGAAGCAGATGCCGAAGAACGGCGTGCCGCCCGCGAGCACCTGCCGAAGCAGCGCCACCTGCGCGTCGGCGGTGGCCGGGTCGCCCGGCCCGTTGGAGAAGAACACCCCGTCGGGCCGGATCGCCATCAGCTCCTCGTAGCTCGCGTCGGCCGGGAAGACGGTGGTCTCGACGCCGCGCTCGGCGAGCCGGTGCGGGGTCATCGACTTGATGCCAAGGTCGACGGCCGCGACGGTGTACTTCTTCTCCCCGATCGCTGGCACGACGTACGTACGCTCGGTGGTGACGTCCTCGACCAGGTTCTGCCCGGCCATCGAGGGCTGGGCGCGCACGCGCTCGAGCAGCGCCTGCGGGTCGGTCTCTGTGGTGGAGATACCGATCCGCATGGCGCCGAGCTCGCGCAGGTGGCGGGTCAGGGCACGGGTGTCGACACCGGAGATGCCGATGATGCCCTGCTCGCGCATGGCATCCTCCAGACTGCGGCGGGAGCGCCAGTTGGAGGGGATCCGGGACAGCTCGCGGACGACGTAACCGTTCACCCAGATCCGGGAGGACTCGTCGTCCTCGTCGTTCCAGCCGGTATTGCCGATGTGGGGGGTGGTCGCGACGACGATCTGGTTGCGGTACGACGGGTCGGTCAGCGTCTCCTGGTAGCCGGTCATGCCGGTGGAGAACACCGCCTCACCGAAGGTCTCACCTTCGGCCCCGAAGGAGTGGCCGACAACGTGTCGACCGTCCTCCAGTACGAGCAGTGCGCGATGACGGGCAACGGGCATGGGAGAACGGTCCTTCCGTTTATCAGTCGATGACGACGTTGTTCAGGACACCACTGACGAATGTCGGGGATTCGTCGGTCGAGAGCTCCTCGACCAGGGCAATGGCTTCGGTGATGGCGACCCCGACGGGCAGGCCCAGGTAGGCCATCTCGGTCACGGCGATCCGGCAGGCCGTACGGTCCACGCGGGGCATCCGGTCCAGCGACCAGTCCTTCGCCAGGGCCGCGCTGATCCGGGCGTCGACGTCCTCGGCGTGGGCGTCGAAGGCGCGGACAATCTCGCCGGTGTACTCGCGGACGGGGGGCTCGGCGGCGTCCGTACGCTCAGCGAGCGTGACCAGCACCGACCGCCCGCGCAGCTCGGCCTCGAAGAGGATGTCGAGCGCGCGCTTGCGTGCCTTGTGCCGGGTGGACGAGGGGTGACGGGGCGCGGCGGTCACAGACGGCCGAGGTAGTCACCGGTGCGCGTGTCGACCTTGACGCGGTCGCCCACGTTCAGGAACAGCGGCACCTGGATCTGGCGGCCGGTCTGGAGGGTGGCGGGCTTGGTGCCGCCGGTGGAGCGGTCACCCTGCAGGCCGGGCTCGGTGTAGGTGATCTCCATCTCCACCGAGGCGGGCAGCTCGATGTACAGCGGGATGCCCTCGTGGATCGCGACGTTGGCGGTGTTCTCCTCCAGGAGGAAGTCCTTCGCGTCGCCGACGGTCTCGGGGCGCAGCTCGAACTGCTCGAAGCTGGTCACGTCCATGAAGACGTAGTTCTCGCCGTCGTTGTAGAGGTACTGCATGTCCCGACGGTCAACGGTGGCGGTGTCGACCTTCGTGTCGGAGTTGAACGTCTTGTCGACGATCTTGCCGGACATGATGTTCTTGATCTTGGTGCGGACGACGGTGTTGCCCTTGCCCGGCTTGTGGTGCTGGAACCACAGGACCTGCCAGAGCTGGCCGTCCAGATCGAGGATCATGCCGTTCTTGATGTCATTCGTGGAAGCCACGCTTCTCCGCCTTTCGCCACCGATCGCGGACCACCCGGCCGGGCGGGCCGTCGAGTGAGTCTAGTCTGTCAGCCCGCGTTCACCCAATCCGTCCCGTTGCCGCGTTCCGCGGCCGCGTCGGTGGCCTGGTTCAGGCGGCAGCGCGCGCCGCGGGGTGGGCCCGGCCGACGTGCGGGCCCAGGTCCGGCACCGGGCGACCCGGTCCTCGAAGCCGCCCTCGGGGCGGTGCCGCCAGCGCTCCCCGAACAACTCCCGCTCTCCGTCCCCGGTGGTGGCGACGAGGGTCCGGCCCTGCCTGCCCGGGACGACCTGCACGTCCTCGACCGCCGTCCACTCCACCGTCCGGCCACCCGGATGGCGGAAGCCCTCGTCGTCGAGGACGACCATGCTCGCCCGGACCAGCTCCATCCCGAGCAGCACGGCGGCCAGGGCCAGGCCGACACCCGCCCAGCGCCACCCGCCGGCGCCGAGGGCGATCCAGGCCAGGGCGAGCAGGAAAAGGGCCACCGCCGGCAGCGCCTGGAGCGCCACCCGCGGGGCGTACGACACGTAACGCTCCTCGGACATGCGCTCAGCATGCCACTCCCGTGGGCGTCGGTAGCGTGGGACCATGACCGACCACCTCGTCCCCCGGATGCGTTCCTTCGGGACCACGATCTTCGCCTCGATGAGCGCACTGGCGGCCGAGCGGGGCGCCATCAACCTCGGCCAGGGCTTCCCCGACACCGACGGCCCGCCCGAGGTGCTGGAGGCCGCGGTCCGGGCGATCCGGTCCGGGCACAACCAGTACCCGCCGGGGCGCGGGATCGCCCCCCTGCGGCAGGCGATCGCGACCCACCAGCAGCACCACTACGGCCTGGCGTACGACCCGGACACGCAGGTGCTGGTCACCGCAGGGGCGACCGAGGCCCTCACCGCTGCGATCCTGGCGCTGTGCGACCTCGGCGACGAGGTGGTGGTGCTCGAGCCGACGTACGACTCCTACACCGCGGCGATCGTGATGGCCCGGGCGGTGCCGCGTCCGGTCCGGCTGCGCCATCCCTCGGACACCGAGTCGGCGTACCGCCTGGACGAGGACGACCTGCGGGCGGTGCTGACCGAGCGCACCCGGCTGGTGGTGGTCAATACTCCGCACAATCCGACCGGGCACGTCCTCACCGATGCGGAGCTGGACATCGTCGCGCGAGTCGCGGTGGAGCACGACCTGCTGGTGCTCACCGACGAGGTGTACGAGCACCTGCTCTTCGATGGGCGCACGCACCGGCCGCTGGCGACCTGGCCGGGCATGTTCGAGCGGACCGTGCAGGTCTCCTCGGCCGGCAAGACGTTCTCCACCACCGGCTGGAAGATCGGCTGGGTCTGCTCCACCCCCGAGCTGGTCACCGCGGTGACCACTACCAAGCAGTTCCTGACGTACGTGTCCGGTGGCCCGTTCCAGTGGGCCGTCGCCGAGGGCCTGGCGCTGCCGGACGAGCGGTTCGCGCAACTGGGTGCCCGGATGCAGGCCCAGCGCGACCTGCTGGTGCCGGGCCTGGTCTCCGCCGGGATGGCGGTCCACCCCAGCGAGGGCACCTACTTCGTCACCGCCGACATCGCCCCGCTGGGCTACCACGACGCGGTCGACTTCTGCTGGCGACTGCCGGACCTGTGCGGGGTGGTGGCCGTGCCCAGCTCGGTGTTCTACGCCGACCCGGCCGGGGTCGGGTCGCTGGTCCGGTTCGCGTTCTGCAAGCGACCGGAGGTGCTCACCGAGGCCGCGGAGCGGCTGGCCGGGCTCAGCGACAGGTAGCCGCGTACGCCTCGGCCAGCAGGTCCTCGTCGACTGCCTCGGCGATGGTCGGTTCGGCCAGCCCGCGCAGCACGACCAGTCGCAGGGTGGTGCCGCGGTTCTTCTTGTCCAGCGCCATGGTGGCGCGCAGCTCGGGCCAGGCGTCGGCGTCGTAGCGGGTGGGCAGGCCGACGGCCTCCAGGAGGGTACGGTGCCGGTCCGCCAGGGCGTCGTCGACCAGTCCGAGCCGGCGGGCGACCTCGGCGACGAACACCATCCCGACGCTGATCGCCTCCCCGTGGCGCCACTGGAAGTGCTCGCGCTTCTCGATCGCGTGGGCCAGGGTGTGGCCGTAGTTGAGCTGTTCGCGCCCGATCGCGCCGGCGGTGCTGGTCCGCTCGCGCAGGTCGTCGGAGACCACCCGCGCCTTGACCGCGATGCCGCGCCGGATCACCTCGGTCTGGCGCTCCCCGGCCGGGACCAGCGCATCCGCGACGTCGGCCTCGACCAGGTCCAGGATCCGCGGGTCGGAGATGAAGCCGCACTTGACCACCTCTGCCATCCCGGAGCGCAGCTCGCGCTGGTCGAGGGTGCGCAGCAGGTCGGTGTCGCACAGGACGCCGATCGGCTCGTGGAAGGCGCCGACGAGGTTCTTGCCGGCCGGGATGTTGATCCCGGTCTTGCCGCCGACTGCCGCGTCCACCATGCCCAGCACCGTCGAGGGCACGGTGACGAACCGGATCCCGCGCAGCCAGGAGGCGGCGACGAAGCCGGCCAGGTCGGTCGTCGCTCCGCCGCCGAGCCCGACCACCAGGTCCGAGCGGGTGAAGCCGGCCTCGGCGAGCCGGTCCCAGCACGCGGCCAGGACCTGGACGGTCTTGGCCTGCTCGCCGTCGGGAAGCTCGACCAGGGCGGTCTCGGCGGAGAGCGCGGCGCTGATCCGGCGGGCGACGTCGGCCAGCGCGGCGGGGTGCAGCACGGCGACCCGCCGGGTGTCACCGACCAGGGCGGGCAGCTCGGCGAGGGTGCCAGGACCGACGAGGACCGAGTAGGGGTGCTCGGCGTGCACGTCGATCGCCTCGGGCATCGCGGGCTCCTGCAGCGTCGGGTGGACCAGGTCGATGACGGCGTCGGCGACCTGGTCGGGGGTGAGCTCGTCGGTGGCGACCCGGTGGGTGGCCAGCGCCGCGTACGTGGGGAGCCGGGCCTCCAGCAGCTTGCGCATCTGGCCGCGGACGTTGCCCAGCAGCAGCGGGCGGGCGACGTTGAGGCCGACCCGGTCGGCGGCGTGGCCGGCGGCCACCTCCAGCCAGACCACGGTGTGGCCGGCCAGTGCCTCCTGGATCGCCGGGGTCATCGGGGCCCCGCCGCCCAGGCCGATCACCGCGGCCCGGTCGAGCAGGTCGAGGGTGACCACCCGCTCCAGCTCGCGGAAGGCGGGCTCGCCGTCGTACGCGAAGATGTCGCGGACGGTCCTGCCCTCGCGGGCCTCGATCACCTCGTCGGCGTCGATGAAGTCGCAGCCGAGGCGTTCGGCGAGCAGCCGGCCGACCGTCGACTTGCCGGCGCCGGGGGCACCGATCAGGATCAGCGGGGCGGTCAGGTGCCGGGTCCCGGACAGGGGTGTCGTGGCGGTCATTCCTGGATCGCCAGCCCGCGAGCGGCCACGTCGGCCAGGTAGGACTCGTAGTTCCGGCGGGTCTCGCCGACGGAGTCGCCACCGAACTTCTCCAGGCAGGCCTGGGCCAGCACCAGGGCGACCATCGCCTCGGCGACCACACCGGCGGCGGGCACCGCACAGACATCGGAACGCTGGTGGTGGGCCACCGCGGGCCCACCGGTGGAGGTGTCGATGGTCCGCAGGGCCCGTGGGACGGTGGCGATCGGCTTCATCGCCGCCCGGACCCGGAGCAGTTCGCCGGTGGAGATACCGCCCTCGGTGCCGCCGGCGTGCTGGGTCAGCCGGTGGATGCCGTCCTCCCCCGGCACGATCTCGTCGTGCGCCCGGGAGCCGCGCACCCGCGCCAACTCGAAGCCGTCGCCGACCTCGACGCCCTTGATGGCCTGGATCCCCATCAGCGCCTCGGCCAGGCGGGCATCGAGCCGCCGGTCCCAGTGCACGTGTGAGCCCAATCCGGCGGGCACGCCCCAGGCGAGGACCTCGACAACGCCCCCGAGGGTGTCACCGGCCTCGTGGCAGGCGTCGATCTCGGCCACCATCGCGGCACTGGCGTCGGGGTCGGCGCAGCGTACCGGGTCGGCGTCGATCCGGGGCAGGTCGTCGCTCGTCGGGTAGAGCCCGACCGGCGTCGTGACGGCGCCCAGGCCGACCACGTGCGAGAGGATCCGGATGCCGTAGGCCTGTTCGAGGAAGTTCGTGGCGACCCGTCCCAGGGCCACCCGGGCCGCGGTCTCGCGCGCGGAGGCACGCTCCAGCAGCGGGCGTGCCTCGTCCCAGTCGTACTTCTGCATGCCGGCCAGGTCGACGTGGCCGGGGCGGGGCCGGGTCAGCTTCGCGCCGCGGGCCTGGTCGGCGAGGACCTCCGGGTCGACCGGGTCGGGCGACATCACGGTCTCCCACTTCGGCCACTCCGTGTTGCCGACCTGGATCGCGACCGGGGACCCGAGGGTCTCCCCGTGCCGGACACCGGCGATCATCGTGACCTGGTCGGCCTCGAACTTCATCCGGGCACCGCGGCCGTAGCCCAGTCGGCGCCGGGCCAGGGACTCGGCGATCTCCTCCGAGGTCACCCGGATGTGGGAGGGCAGTCCCTCGAGCACGGCAACCAGGGCCTGGCCGTGGGATTCTCCGGCAGTCAACCAACGCAGCATAGGGGTCACTCTCTCATTGGTCCCGGCGGGCGGCGAGGGCCGCCCGCCCTGCAGACAACAGCACTGTCACGTCCAGGTCCGATCCGGTGAACAGCTTCACCTGGCCGACGGCCTGGTGGGCCAGCAGGTCCACGCCGTCAAGGACCACGGCCCCCGCGGCCTGGGCCGCCGCACCGAGCGTGGTCGGCCACGGGTCGTAGATGACGTCGAACAGGACCGGTGACACCGCCGCGATCCGGGCGGCGTCCTCCGGCGCGAACTCGGTCGGGGCGGTGGCGATCGTCACGTCGTGGTGGGCGGTGGGCACAGTGCCCCACTCGATCACCAGCAGCCGGATGCCGAAGTGGGTGGCCACCGGGTCCAGGCTGGCGTGCGCGCGCTCCGCCGACCGGGCCATCACCGTCACGGTCCCGACCCCCAGCGGTGCCAGGGCCGCCAGCGAGGACCGGGCGGTTGCCCCGGCGCCGACCAGCAGCGCGCGCCGGGCCCCGGCGACCCCGGCGCCGACCAGGGCGGCGGTCATCCCGGTGACATCGGTGTTCTCCACCCGGTGCCGCCCCTGCTCGTGGTCGAACAGCAGGGTGTTCCCTGCGCCGACCAGGGCGGCCGTCACGCTGGGCGTACCCAGGTCGAGCACCACGCGCTTGAGCGGCATGGTCAGGCTGAGCCCGACCCACTCCGGGCCACAGCCGGCGACGAAGCCGGCCAGCTGCCCCTCCTCGACCCGGTGCGCGTCGTACGTCCAGTCAGCCAGCCCGAGAGCCTCGTACGCCGCCCGGTGCAGCACCGGGGAGAGCGAGTGCTCGATCGGGGAGCCCAGCACGGCGCAGTGGCGAGCGGCCATCAGCACAGGCCCTTGGCCTTGTTGGCCTGGCACCAGGACTGGAACTCGGCGACGTACTTGTTGTGCTCCTCGAACGTGGTGGCGAACTTGGTCTCGCCGGTCTCCATGTTGACCGCCACGAAGTAGAGCCAGCTGCCCGCGGCCGGGTGCGCCGCGGCGTCCAGGGCGGCCTTGCCCGGCGCTCCGATCGGGCCCGGCGGCAGGCCGGCGTGCAGGTAGGTGTTGTAGGGGCTGTCCTTGACCCGCTCCTGGTCTGTCGTGGTCACCTTGCCGTCCAGCCCGTTGACATACTTCACGGTGGTGTCCAGCTGCAGCGGCATGCCCTTGTCCAGCCGGTTGTAGACCACCCGGGCGACCTTGGCCCGGTCGCCCTCGTTGAAGACCTCGGCCTCCACGATCGAGGCGACGGTGACCACGTCGGCGGGGTTGCGACCCATACTCGCAGCGGCCTGCTCCAGCCCGACCTGGGCGGCGACGGTCTTGTACTGGTCGACCATGGTGCGCAGGATCTGCTCGGCGGAGGTCTTGTCACCGAACTGGTAGGTGTCCGGGAACAGGTATCCCTCCAGGCCCTTGGCGTACGAGGGGAGGCCCAGGGTGCTCGGGTCCTTGGCGAGGGCGGCGAACTGCGCACGCGGGATTCCGCTCTGCTCGGCGATGGCGTCGAGTTGCTTCTGCAGCGTCAGGCCCTCGCGCAGGGTGATCTGCTCAGCCACCTTGGAGGCCGGGTCGAGCAGTGCCGCCAGCGCCTCCTTGGCTGACAGGTGGGTCGCCAGCCGGTAGTCACCGGCCTGGATGGCGGTGGCCCGCTCGTCGGACCGCGCCACCCGGACGAACGCCTTCTGCGACTCGACCACCCTGGCGTCGGCGAGGATGCCGGCCATGTCGGTCAGGGTCGCCCCGCTGGGGATCGTCACGGTGACCGGCTCCTGCGCGGTGCCGGCCGAGTAGTCGCTGGCCAGCAGGGCGCCGCCCAGCCGGTCCACCGCGAACCAGCCGCCGCCGACCAGCACGAGGACGGCGACGACGACGGCGACGATGCTCTTGGTCCTGCTGCCGCGGCGCCTGCGCGGGGGCTGCTCTTCCTCGAAGAAGTGGCTCATCTGGGGTCTTCCTGGTCGGTCGGCTCCACGAGCTCCCCGGCGGGTGCGCCGGTGGAGCGTTCCACGGAGAGCGCGTGCTCGAGGATGGCCACCGCGGCGGCCTGGTCGATCACGGCGCGCTGGTTGCGGGTGTTGCGCCCCGCGGCCTGTAGGCCACGGGCGGCGGCTGCTGTGGTCATGCGCTCGTCGACGAGTCGCAGGTCGGTGCCGGGGTCGAGGCGGCGACGCAGCGTGGCGGCACGCTGGCGCATCTTCTGCGCCGCCGGGCCCTCCTTGCCCTTCAGTGTCCGGGGCAGTCCCAGGACGACCTCGAGGATCGGCCCGTACTCCTCGGCGATGTCAAGGATCTCCGCGATGGCAGCACCCTCGTCGCCGCGCACCTGCACGGTCCGGATCGGGTACGCCAGCATGGCGGCCCGGTCACAGGCCGCCACGCCGATGCGGGCATCTCCCCAGTCGACACCGAGGCGGACCCCGGGGCGCAGACTCATCGGCCGGCGTCCACCTTGGTCACTGCCTCCCGGACCGCGGCGAGCGCCTCCGGCACGCGGGTGGCGTCGGTGCCGCCGCCCTGGGCCAGGTCCGGCTTGCCGCCGCCCTTGCCACCCAGTTCGGTGCAGGCCACCCGGATCAGGTCGCCGGCCGACAGGCCGAGGTCGCGGGCGGCCGCCGTTGTCGCCACGACGACCGCGGGCTTGTCGCTGCCACCGACCAGCGCCACCACGCCGGCGCGCTCGCCGAGGCGGGCCCTGATCTCCATCGCCAGGGTCCGCAGGTCGGCGGCCGCCACACCCGGCGCGGACTCCGCGACCAGAGTGGTGGCGCCGATCTGGGCGGCCTTGTCGACCAGGGCGCCGACGTTGCCGAGCAGTTCCTTGGTGCGGTAGGCCGCCAGCTCCTTCTCGGCCGCCTTCAGCTGCTCGGACATCCGGGCGACGCGGTCGGCCAGCTGGTCGGGCTGGGTCTTCAATGCCTCGGCGAGTCCCAGCACCAGCTGGCGCTCGGCCGCGAAGTGGTCGAACGCCTGCGGTCCGACGAGGAACTCCACGCGGCGCACGCCCGAACCGATCGAGGACTCCCCGGACATCGAGACCAGCCCGACCTGCGAGGTGTGCGAGACGTGGGTCCCGCCGCACAGCTCGAGCGACCATGGGCCGCCCATCTCGATCACGCGGACCCGCTCGGGGTACTTCTCGCCGAACATCGCCATCGCACCGGCGGCCTTGGCGTCGGTCAGGCTCATCATCGAGGTGCTGACCTCGAGGTCGTCGTTGATCGCCTCCATGGTGCGACCCTCGACGGCCTGCTGCAGGTCCTTCGACAGCGCCTGGTTGGCGTTGAAGTCGAAGCGCAGGTAGCCCGGCTTGTTGTAGGAGCCCGCCTGGACGGCCGTGGGACCGACCAGCTCGCGCAGCGCGGCGTGCACCAGGTGGGTGGCCGAGTGGGCCTGCCGGGCGCCGAAGCGGTAGTCGGAGTCCACGTACGCGTCGACGCGCTGGCGCAGCGCCAGCTCACCCTCGCCCACCCGGACGGTGTGCACCACCAGGCCGGCAACCGGCCGCTGGACGTCGAGGACCTCGGCGTGCAGGCCGCTGCCGCTGATGATGCCGCGATCGGCATCCTGGCCGCCGGACTCGGCGTAGAACGGGGTCTCGTCGAGCACCAGCTCGAGGACGTCCCCGGCCTTCGCTGTCGTCACCGGCCGGCCGTCGAGCAGCATGCCGCGCACCTTGGTCTGGCCGGCCAGCTCGCTGTAGCCGGTGAACGGGGTCTCCCCCGCCGCCCGCAGCTCGCGGTAGGCCTCGGTGTTCACCAGGCCACCCTTCTTCGCGCGAGCATCGGCCTTCGCCCGCTCGCGCTGCTCCTGCATCAGCGTGCCGAAGGCCTTGCGGTCGACCTGCAGGCCCTGCTCCTCGGCCATCTCCAGGGTCAGGTCGATCGGGAAGCCGTACGTGTCGTGCAACTGGAACGCAGCCGCCCCGGACAGCGAGTCCTCACCGGCCTCCTTGGCCTTCTTCACCGCGACGTCGAAGATCTGGGTGCCCGACGTCAGGGTGCGGCGGAAGGCCGCTTCCTCGGCGTAGCCGACCTCACTGATCCGCTTCCAGTTGCTGACCACCTCGGGCCACGACTCGCTCATCAGGTTGCGGCTGATCGGCAGCAGCTCGGGCAGCACCTCGTCATGGACGCCCAACAGGCGCATCGCTCGGATGGCGCGGCGCAGCAGCCGGCGCAGGACGTAGCCGCGGGCCTCGTTGCCGGGGGCCACACCGTCGGACATCAGCATCAGGCTGGACCTGATGTGGTCCCCGACGACGCGCAGCCGCACGTCGTCCTCGTGGTCGGCACCGTAGGTCTTGCCGGCCAACTCCGCGGCGCGGGCGATCACCGGCCAGACCTCGTCGATCTCGTACATGTTGTTCTTGCCCTGCAACAGCAGCGCGATGCGTTCGAGCCCGGCACCGGTGTCGATGTTCTTCTTGGGCAGGTCGCCCGCGACGTCGAAGTCGGTCTTGGAGCGGACCGCGGACAGGTCCTGGGTCTGGAAGACCAGGTTCCAGATCTCCAGGAAGCGGTCCTCGTCGGCCTCGGGGCCCCCCTCGGGTCCGAACTCCGGGCCACGGTCGATGTAGATCTCCGAGCACGGGCCGCCGGGCCCGGGCACACCCATGTTCCAGTAGTTGTCCTTCAGGCCACGGCGCTGGATGTGCTCGGCGGGCACCCCGCAGGCACGCCACATCTCGAAGGCCTCGTCGTCATCGGTCAGCACCGTGGTCCAGATCTTCTCCGGATCGAACCCGAAGCCGCCCTCGGCCTGCGGGGTGGTGACCAGCTCCCACGCGTACTCGATCGCGCCCTGCTTGAAGTAGTCGCCGAAGGAGAAGTTGCCCAGCATCTGGAAGAACGTGCCGTGGCGGGTCGTCTTGCCGACCTCCTCGATGTCGAGGGTCCGGACGCACTTCTGCGAGCTCACGGCACGGTTGAACGGCGCCACCTCGTCACCGACGAAGTAGGGCTTGAACGGCACCATGCCTGCGTTCACGAAGAGCAGCGTCGGGTCGTTGTAGACCAGCGGCGCCGAGGGCACCAGCGTGTGCCCCCGGTTCTCGAAGAATTCGAGGTACGTCCGCCGAATGTCGGCAGTCTTCATTCGTCGCCCTCCTCAGGCATGTTCAGCGTGTCGCGGATCTCCGCCTCACGCTCGGCGGCTGCCCGCCGTACGTCATCGATGAACTCGGACACCCGCTCCAGGGCAGGCGTGTCCTTGCTGATAGCAATCATGCGTCGGCCCGCAACCACGGCCACCGCCGCGACGGTCGCCCCGACCAGGAACCACAGCGCATTGCGCCCGGTCTGCCGCATCAGCGCACCCCGTGCTTGCGGCGCTTGACCATCGCCGAGCGGATGCCGTACGAGAAGGCAGCGGTCTTGACCAGCGGGCCGCCGACGGTGGCGCTGAACAGGGTGGCGAGCTCGGCCGCGCTGCGCGCGACGGTGGAGGCGTTCGCGGTCACCCGGGAGGCGTCCTCGGTGATCAGGCCGACCTTCTCGATCTCGGAGTTCGCAGCGGTCACGGTGCCGCGCAGCTCGGACATGATCGGGACCAGCGAATGCCCGAAGTCACGCACCACGAGGCGGACCTCCTCCAGGACCCGGGCGAGCTTGAGCAGGGGCCGGGCGAGGAATCCGACCAGGAGCAGCGCCGCCAGGGCTGCGATCAGGCCGGCAATGGCACCGACGGTCATCTGCTTACCTCCATGTCGTGCAAGGGCGCACGGTTGGGATTTTCGACAGTGCCGACCCTACAGCCCGGGTCCGACAACTCCTGCACGCAGCCAATAGAGTGGGCGCATGGTGAGCTCCAGCTGGACCGAGGCCTTCCCCGGGTGGGAGCAGGGCTCCTACCACCACCACGAGGGCGCCTATCGCCGGCGCCCGGACGGGCTGAGCATCCGTGTGCTGCAGTACGAACCGCCGGTGCCCTGCCCGGAGGGCCTCGGCGCCTGGCCCGCCGACCGCTCCTGGCTGGTGTCGTTCTGGCGGCTGCACGCGTCGGAGAGCTTCCACGTGGTGGGTCCGGATGCCGAGGAGCTGCACGAGGTGCTGGCGCTGGAGAACGTCTCGGTGGCCACCCTGCTGGTCGAGCTGAACAAGCGCAGCGGACTGCTGGCGTGGGCCGCGGACGCGCCCGGGTTCGAGTGGACCGGACAGCTGGAGGGCGGGGCGACACCGCCGGAGCGCGCCCCGGCCGACTGGTTGCACGCCTTCCTGTCGAACGGCTGGTCGCGTCAGTCGGTGGACGGACGGGATGTGGCCGAGCGCCGGCTGGGTCCCTTGGTCGTCCGGGTCGGGGTCGATCCGGAGAGCGCGGTGGCCGAGTACACCCCGCAGTGCTGGTTCATGGAGTTCGCCGAGGTGGAGCAGCGGCCCTGGCACCGTGCGTTCGGGGGTGAGGAGCGGATCACCGCCGCGGGTGAGCTCTACTTCACCCCGTGGCGGGACACCTCGATGGTGCTGGACCACCTCGCGGGGCTGCGCCCGGGCACCGACGTCGACGCGATCCGGTCCTGGCTGCAGTCCTCCACCGACGCGGCGGTGGAGTTCGTGGCCCCGGCGACGGCCTAGCCCGAGGGCCGGTCCCGCTTGCCGAGCAGGTCCTCCAACACCTCGAGCCGGTCGGCCATCGCCGCCTCGGCGCCGTTGCGGGTCGGTTCGTAGTAGCGGGCCCCGAGCAGGTCGTCGGGCAGGTACTGCTGGCGCGCCACGGCATGTGGCTCGTCGTGGGCGTAGACGTATCCCCTGCCGTGCCCCAACGACTGTGCCCCCGCGTAGTGGGCGTCGCGCAGGTGCGCCGGGACGCTCCCGCCCTTGCCGGCCCGTACGTCCGCGATGGCGGCCGCGATGCCGAGATAGGCGGCGTTGGACTTCGGCGCCATCGCACACGCGACAGTGGCGTGCGCCAGGGTCAGGCGGGCCTCCGGCATGCCGATCAATTGGACTGCCTGGGCGGCGGCGACGCAGGTCTGCAGCACCGAGGTCTGGGCCATCCCGATGTCCTCGCTGGCGGAGATCACCAGCCGGCGGGCGATGAAGCGGGGGTCCTCCCCCGCCTCCAGCATCCGGGCCAGGTAGTGCAGGGAGGCCTGGACGTCGGACCCGCGGATCGACTTGATGAAGGCGCTGGTCACGTCGTAGTGCTGGTCGCCGCCCTTGTCGTACCGGACTGCGGCACGGTCGACGGCCTGCTCGAGGGCAGCCAGGTCGATCCGAGTGCCGCCCCGGGCCGCCGTTCCGGCCGCGGCCTCCTCCAGGTAGGTCAGTGACCGGCGCGCGTCACCGCCGGACATCCGCAGCAATGCTTCGCGGGCATCATCGGCAAGCTCGAACAGGCCGCCGTCCGGGGTCCGCAGTCCCCTCTCGTCGTCAAGTGCCCGGTCGAGCAGCTGGCCGACGCCCTCCTCGGTGAGCGGGCGCAGGGTCAGCAGCAGCGAACGGGACAGCAGGGGCGAGATCACCGAGAA
>NZ_FMYF01000001.1:0-194847 GCF_900092135.1 Raineyella antarctica
GGACGCTCCTATGGTCTGTCAAGGACTGGTGGGTGTTCGAGGAGGCGGTAGAGGTCGCGGGCGATGTAGCGCTTGAGGCAGCGTTTGATCTCGCGTGGGGTCTTGCCCTGGGCGGTGCGGCGGGCGGTGTAGTCCTTGGTCGGCTGGTGGTAGCGCTGACGGGACAGGACGATGGTGTGCAGTGCCCGGTTGAGTTGTCGGTCCCCATGGCGGTTGAGTCGGTAGCGGGTGGTGGTCTGGCCGCTGTTGGCGGGGATCGGGGCGACGCCGGCCAGCATCGCGAACGCTGCTTCGGAGTGGATCCGGCCAGGGTGGGACCAGGCGCACAACACCACGGCGGCGACGATCGGGCCGACGCCGAGTTGGTCGAGCAGGTCGGGTCGCCAGCGCTTCACGATGGCCAGGATCGCTGTTTCGTGGCCGGCAGCCTCGGTCTGCAGGCCCTGGCAGCGGCGCGCGAGCTGGCGCAGCACGCGCGCCGTGGTGCTGGTCTCGGTGTCCCAGCTGGGCTGGATGCGTAGCTTGGCGGCGATACGGACCTGCTCGACCGGCCGGTGGCCGCGCAGCTTGGCGCGCAGGACCTCAGGGGCGGCGATGGTCAGGCTGAACAGTTGGCGCATGGTCACGGTGTAGGCATCGACCGCGGAGCCACGCGCGGCGAGCAGCACGGAGAGGGCTTGTCGGTCCCCGGCCGCCCGGGGTGTGCCCAGCACGGGCCGGGCCAGGGCTTCACGGGCGGCGCGGACCGCGTCGATCTTGTCGGACTTCGCCCCGTGGCGGCGCTGGGTGCGTTCGGGCCGGTCCAGCTCCACCACGTACTCCTCGCCGGCCGCCAGCAAACGGGTCAGTCCGGCGCCGTGGCCGCCGGTGCCCTCGATCGCCCACGCGCGCAGCGCGCCGTGCTCATCAGCGAAGTCGATCAGTGCGCGGTAACCCTCGGGGGTGGTCGGGACGCTCAGGTCGGCCAGCGCGGCACCGGTGTGGGCATCGATCACTGCGGCTGTGTGGGTCTCGACGTGGGTGTCGACCCCGATGACGAAGTCGACGACTTCGGCCAGACTGGTCATGCGTTCTCCCTTGCTCCGGAATGGACGTGGTTCCGGTCCGGGAGGAGTCACGGCAGGACTGTGACGGGACACCTCAGGTGCTGTGAACACCTGAGGGTCAAGCTCCTGATCAGGCCAACAAGGCTCCGACCGGGCCGGGGTCGGCCACCCGTGACGGACAAGTCCACTGAAAGGCACACAGGCCAGTCAGGCCAAGGGTCACGTCACCAGGTGGCTTCCCCACAGCCCATCACCAGACGAGCTGTACCGCCATCCTCACAGTCAGTCCTCTAGCGTGGTGGAACTCAGCGGGGGCCGTTGAGCGTCTCGATGCTGGGGCGGAGGGAGGGGCGACCCGGGTTCGGAGTAACGACCGAGAAACCCCCAGGGTGCCCACGCTGACCCATCAACCCCAGTCTGCCCTGTCCACCCTGATCGCGGAGGTGCTCGCCGATCCCGACCTGCGCAAGACCAGGTGTCCAGCAGCCTGATGTGTCCCGCTTCGTGAAGGTCTTCGCAGACGGAGACCAGGGATCGTTGCGCCGAGGCGTTGCTGCTGGCATCAATGGCGTCGGCCCGAGGTGAGTCCTGTCGCCTTGGGGAACCGTCTGTCAAACGAACGTGATTGTTGGAGATGTGCCGTCCCGATAGGAAACAGCAGTGTCCATCGGGACGTGGATGAGGGCAACGTGTGGCCGGAAGGGTTCGGCCGTCCGGTCGTGGCGCGTCTGACCGATGGGTCAGCGGCCGGGGGACTGGTTGGCTGCGGCGGCGTAGGCCTTGCGTCCTTGGAGTGTCAGGGACAGCCAGGTACGGGACGAACCGAGTTGTCCGCGCCGCTCGAGACGGACGTCGCCGGCGTTCGTCAATGCTGCGACCTGTTCGTCCAGCTCCGAGGCGGGGACCGCCAATCCCTCCACGACGGCGGCGCGTTCGAGGGCGGAGACGGGGTAGAGACAGGCGCACAACGCCGCTCGGGTGGGAGACCGGAAGGACTCCGGGCACTCCCGCATCAAGATCGGCGCAGCAGTACCAGCGAGCCTTTCGATCGTGAAGCGCTCGGTCAGCCGCAGGTAGCCCAGGCCGCCCGACATTGCGATGACCGCTACTGCCAGCGCCCACCACGGCTGCCAGGCATGTGGCACGCGGGCCTGGCCCAGCACGAAGACGGCGAGGTACATCGCCATGAACATCAGCGCCGAACGTCGATCCGTCAGGCCCTCGCCGGGAACGTCGCGTCGCTTGGCGAACGAGCGATTGAGGACGACGGCGATCGTGATCGTGAGCGCCAACAGGATGATCCCCACGATCCAGCTCCAGATTGCCTGGAAGGAGGCCACCCCCAGGGTGACGCCCATGCCCGCGGCTAGGACGACATCGACCCAGCCGGGACGGCGGGAGGCTTCCAGGGTGCGTCTGCGTCGGTCGGTGAGGTCCGGGACGTCCATGCCTCCACCGTAGTGGGCCTCTCCCCAGCCTCGGCCCGTACGTACGCCCGAACTGATCCAGCCCGAAGGTGTGCAGACGGCGGGGCATGGCGAGGTCTGCCAGTCGACGGTTCCGAGTCGGCAGCCGGGACGACACGACGAGGAGCAACAGGGCGGAAGGCGTACTCGCCCTCGTACGGAGCCGGGTGCTTGCGCGTTCACCGACCGCTGCATAGCCATCCCATTCACGACTATGCATCACAGCGTGGTCGCCAGTTCCTCGACGGCGGGTGTCTGTCAAGCGAACGAGATTGTTGGACTTCTCGAAGGGGGATCCATCAACCAGGTGTACGTCGACGAACTCGCGTCGCTCAGTACCGAACAGCTCCTCGACAGGCTGCGGGATCATCTGCGCCCACAGGGGCTGGCCACGACCTTCGGGGGCCGGCTCGCCCTGCTCGATGTCACCATCCACCATCAAGACATCCGCCGACCGCTTGGCAAGCCACGCCAGATCCCGGCGGACCGACTGCGCTGCGTACTGGGTGACGCCGTGCGGAGCCCGGAGCTGCCGGGGCGCATCCTCTCTGCCAGGATCGCTTTGCCGTCACCCTGTCGCTCGGGCTATCGATTCGTTCGTGAAGGTGGTCGAGGTCTGGCTGCGTGCCGACATCGCCCCTGAAGGCCAGCGTGATCCCTGAACGTCTGGTCGCCGAGTACGGCCTTCTGCGGGCATCTGGGCGGCGGTGAGCCCTCGGCAGGGCAGGCGAATGACCGTAGCCCGGCTGGTCGACACCTCAGAGGGAAGGAGCCCTGGCGGACGAGACCGGACCCTGCGATCGCTGGCCTCAGCCGGAAGGGAACGCCGGTAGTTCGATGGCGTCGTGGAAGCTCTTTCCCATCGCCAGGTCCGTCACGTGCGGCAGTTCCATCAGCTTCATCACCGCGTTGCGGGCCAGCAGCCCGGACCTGCTGCGCGGGGCGAACGCCGAAGCCAGTCGTCTGGCCGCCGCCTGCTTGGAGCGCAGGAATGGGGCGAGCGTGGTCTGGTAGCGGGCGAACGCCAGCGCGTGGTCGCCGCCGGATCGTGCCAGCTCCGCGGCCAGCACGTACGACTCGATCATCGCCAGCGCCGATCCCTGGCCGGCCAGCAGCGAGGGACAGGCCGCAGCGTCCCCGGCCAGCGCCACCCGGCCCCGGGTCCATGACGGCATCTGGATCTGGCTCACCGCGTCGAAGTAGAAGGTCGTGGCCCGGGGCATCGCCTCGAGGAGTGCCGGGATCTCCCAGCCCGCGCCGCGCAACCGTTCCCGTAGCAGCGCCTGCTGGTCGGCCACGCTCCCCAGCGGCACCGTGCCGTCGTGCCGGACCGTGAGGACCACCATGGTGACGTCGTCGCGCAACGAGACCCGGACGGCCTGGAAGCCGACCTCGGCGTGCATCATGGCGACCAGTTCGTCGCGGGGTCGGTAGCCCGGGACGTCGAAGACCGAGACGACGATGTCCTGGTAGCGCTCGAACTGCTCGTCGGGGCCGAACACCAGCCGGCGGACCCGGGAGTGCAGGCCGTCCGCCCCGACCACGAGGTCGAAGTCTCGGGGCTGGCCGTGCTCGAAGGTGACGTGGACCCGGTCCCCGTCGTCCTCGAGGGCGTGCACAGTGTCGCCCAGGACCAGCTCGGCCTCACCCTGCAGTGCACCGTAGATGGCCTGGGCCAGGTCGGCCCGGGCGATGCTGACGTACCGCTCGTTGGGGCCCATGATCGCCGCCGGCTTCATCGAGGCGATCCGGCGACCGTTGCGCCCGACGGCTCGCGCCTCACGCATCACGTACCCCTCGCGGCGCAACTGGGGGATGATCCCCATCCGATCGGCCACGTCGAACCCGGCTCCCCAGAAGTCGATCAGGTAGCCACCGCGGCGCAGCTCGGGCGCGTGCTCGACCAACGTCGGCCGGTGCCCCGCCCGCAGCAGCCAGTAGGCGAGGGTAGGCCCGGCGATCCCGGCCCCCACGATCAAGACCTTCACCTCGGCGCCCTCCGTCCTGGACTTCCGGTGCTGCCACAAGTGTGGACCGGTGCCCCAACGACGTCAGCAGGGCCAAGGCCCTCCTCTTCGTGCGAACGACCAGGTCAGCAGGGTGACCCTCGAACGGTCAGCCGAGTTCTCGCAGAGCTTCGGGCGCTCGCTGGTGGAGGTCGTCTCGTCAAGGTCTGCATCGTCCCGGGAAGTGTCGGTCAAACGAACGAGATTGGCACACGCCGTTAGGCCCCGTGGGTGAGGCGTTCAGGTTCCGGATAGGTCAGCCTTCGCTGTATGGTCAGTGTGTGCTGACCATTGCTTCTCGTGTTGATGTCATGAACCGGTTGGGCCGGGCCATGGCCGACCCGACCCGCTCGCGGATTCTGTTGTCCCTGCTCGAGGCGCCGGGGTATCCGGCGCAGCTGGCGCGCGACCTGGACCTGACGCGTACGAACGTGTCGAATCATCTGGCGTGTCTGCGGGGCTGCGGGATCGTCGTGGCCGAGCCGGAGGGGCGCCAGACGCGCTACGAGATCTCGGACCCGCATCTGGCTGCCGCGCTGATGGCTCTGGTGGAGGTGACCCTTGCCGTCGATGAGGAGGCGCCGTGCGTGGATCCGCAGTGCCGGGTCCCGGGCTGCTGCGACGGCGGTGAGGGGGCGCGATGAGCGACGAGTGCTGCGGAGCGGACGAGCCGCGACGCCCTTCCCCGACGGTCCACCGGATCACGTTCGGTGCCCCGCGCCCGGCTGGCGATGCCCGCCCCGGCCACGGCCAGGACTCTTCAACGCTGGCGGTTCCGCCGCTGGCGCATGAGGACGGCGACGGCTGTTGCGGTCCGGATCCGGCCAGGCAGAGCGACGGCGAGCCGGGGGAGGTGCGGCCGCCGTGGTGGCGAGACCCCGCCTTGCTGCCTTCGACGGTCTCGGGGGTGTTCCTGGCTGTGGGGCTGGTCCTCGCGTGGTCAGGGCTCGAGGTGCCGGCGCTGGTCGCCCAGTGGGTCGCCCTGCTGGCCGGGGCCTGGACGTTCGTCCCCGGCGCGATCCGGCGGCTGGTGCGCGGCCGGCTGGGTGTGGGCCTGCTGATGACGATCGCCGCGATCGGCGCGGTCCTGCTCGGCCATGTCGGGGAAGCCGCGGCGCTGGCGTTCCTGTTCTCCCTGGCCGAGACGCTGGAGGACCGGGCGATGGACCGGGCCAAGGAAGGCCTGCGCGCCCTGCTGTCCCTGATCCCGCAGACCGCCCGGCTGTCCCGGACAGGTGGTGATGTCACGGTCCCGGTCGCCCAGATCCGTGAGGGCGACGTCCTGGTGGTCGGTGCCGGGGAGCGGGTCGCGACCGACGGGATCGTGGCCCAGGGCCGCTCCAGCATCGACACCTCCGCGGTGACCGGCGAGTCGATCCCCGTGGGGGTCGGCCCTGGTGACCCGGTGCCGGCCGGGGCGGTGAACGGTTCGGGGAGCCTGCTGATCGAGGCGACCGCTGACGGTCGGGACAACTCGCTGACCCAGATCGTGGCCCTGGTCGAGCAGGCCCATGCCCGCAAGGGCGAACGCGCCCGCCTCGCGGACCGGATCGCGCGTCCGCTCGTGCCGGTGGTGCTGGTCGCCGCCGCACTGGTCGCCGGGTTCGGCCTCCTCACGGGGGATCCGTGGACGTGGATCGAACGAGCCCTGGTCGTGCTGGTCGCCGCGTCCCCCTGCGCCCTGGCGATCGCGGTGCCGGTCACGGTCATCAGCGCCATCGGGTCCGCCTCCGGATTCGGCGTCGTGATCAAGTCCGGGGCCGCGTTCGAGCAGTTCGGCACCATCCGCACCGTCGCGTTCGACAAGACCGGCACCCTGACCAGCAACCAGCCCCAGGTCGTCGACGTACGTACCGCGCCCGCGATGGGCAGGGAGGAGTTACTGGGACTGGCTGCGGCGGTCGAATCCACCAGCACCCACCCGTTGGCCGCCGCGATCATCACCGCGGCCCCCGGCTCCCCGGCCGCGGCGCAGGTGAGCGAGGATGCCGGCCACGGCATCACCGGACGTGTCGGGACGCGCATCGTACGGGTCGGCAGCCCCCGCTGGATCGATCCCCAGCAATTGGGCGACGATGCCGATGCGATGAGCGGGGAAGGCATGAGCGTCGCGGTCGTCGAAGCAGACGGGCAGGCCGTGGGCCTGATCGGGATCCGCGACGAGCTGCGCCCCGAAGTCGCCGAAACCGTGAGGATGCTGGCCGACCAGGGCATCGAGACGCTCATGCTCACCGGCGACAACCCACGCACCGCGGCAGCCCTCGCGGCACAGGCCGGCATCACCAGGGTCCTGGCCGACCAGCGTCCGGCCGACAAGGCCGCCGCGATCACCGATCTGGCCCGTACCCACCCCACGGCGATGGTCGGGGATGGCATCAACGATGCCCCGGCGCTCGCGACCGCGACCGTCGGGATCGCGATGGGCGCGACCGGGTCGGCGGCAGCGGTCGAGTCCGCCGACATCGCCTTCACCGGCCACGACCTGCGGCTGATCCCCGCGGCGCTCGCCCACGCCAGACGCGGACGGCGGATCATGACCGCCAACATCGCCCTCGCCCTGGCGATCATCATCGTCCTGTTCCCGCTCGCCCTGTTCGGGGTGCTCGGGCTGGCCGGGGTCGTCCTGGTCCACGAGGCCGCCGAGGTCATCGTCATCCTCAACGGCATCCGCGCCGCCCGCAGACCCTCCGGGCTGCCCGCCACGGAGGCGGGCGCCGCACTCGAACCGGTCCGCGCATAGGTCTGACCCGCGAGCCGCGGTCGGGGCCCGATTCGAGGGGGAGGGCAGAGTCGGTCGGGTCGGTGCTGGTGGCCGGTTCTCAGAGAGGCGTGGGAGGCCCCATCCGGGGCCTCCCACGGCTCCTATGTCGTGGTGTGGTCGTTGCCGCGCATGCGGAGGGCGACGACGAGGCCCGACAGTGCGGTGAGCGCGGCGACCGCGCCGATGGCGGCGGGGATTCCGTACAGGTCTGCGATGAGCCCGGAAAGGAGCGCCCCGACGGCGAACCCACCGTCGCGCCACAGCCGGTAGATCCCGACGGACCGGGCCCGCCAGGTCGGGTGGGCCACGTCCCCGATCGCGGCGAGCAGGGTCGGATAGACCATGGCGGTCCCCAGGCCCAGGAGGACGGCGGCGACCAGCCAGATCGCGAAGGTGTCGCCTCCGGCGACGACGGCCAGGCCGACCGCCTGGACGAGCATGCCGGCGGTGATGAACCACTTGCGGCCCCACCTGTCGGAGGCGGCCCCGGTGAAGAGCTGCCCGGCACCCCAGACCGCGGGGTAGACGGCCGCGAGGATGCCGATCTGGTGCAGGCTGAGCCCGGCGCCGGCGAACAGGACGGGGAACAGGCCCCAGGCGAGGCCGTCGTTGAGGTTGTTGACCATGCCCGCCTGGCTCACCGAGGACAGGGAGCGGTCCTTGAAGCTGGTGAGGGTGAAGATCTCCTTGGTGGTGAGGCCGGCGTGCGCCTGGTCGTGGGCGTTGACGTGCTGGGAGGCCTCGGCCCTGGCGTGGTGGTGGGTCTCGCGCACCCTCAGGACGGACAGGCCCAGGCCGAGGGCGATGTACGCCGCGCCGAGGAGGAACGGGGCGGGGCGCAGCCCGTATGCGGAGGCCAGGTACCCGGTGGCGAGGGCGGTCACGGCGACCCCGAGGTAGCCGGCTGCCTCGTTGAGGCCCATGGCGAGGCCGCGCTGCCTCGGGCCGACGAGGTCCATCTTCATGATCACGGTGGTGGACCAGGTCAGGCCCTGGCTGGTGCCCAGGAGCACGTTCGCCGCGACGATCCACGCCCAGGTGGGCCCGAAGATGAGCATCAGCGGGATGGGGATGGCCACCAGCCAGCCGGCCACCAGCACCGGTTTGCGGCCGTACCGGTCCGAGAGCGTGCCCGCGAAGTAGTTCATCGCGGCCTTGGACAGGCCGAAGGCGAGGATGTACGTCAGCGCGCTGGTGTACAGACCGAGGTGAAACGTCTGGGACGCCAGCAGCGGCAGGACTGTGCGCTCCTGGCCGAGGGTGCCGCCGACGAGGGCGTTGACCGCGACCAGGAGGAGGAATTGGGCCAGGTTCTGCCGCAGTCCCAGCACCGGGCCGGAGGCGGCACCCTCTCCCGAGCCCCGGGTCAATGATCCTTGCGTCGCCCGCTCACTGTTCGACCCCCGTGGCGACCGGGCGGCCTGCCGCCGCAGCCCACTCGTCGGGACCGCCGTCGAGGATCGTGATGCCTGACAGCCCGGCGCGTTCGAGCAGGCTGGCGCCCCCGCCGGCGCGTTCGCTGTGCCCGCACATCACCACGACCGGGCCCTCGGGCAGGGGGCCATCGGTCTTGAGGAGGTCACCGAGTTGGAGGTTGATCGCGCCCGGGACATGGCCGGCGGCGTATTCGGCCGCCTGGCGTACGTCGACGACGGTCGCGTCCGACATCCGGGCCAGGCCAGCGGCGTCGGTGAGTTCGGTGCGTTCGGTCGCGCCACCGTTCGCGGTCCAGGCGGCCATGTCCCCGGTGAGTTCGCCCGCGGGGGAGTCGAAGCCCACCTTGGCTGCGGCGGCGGCGATGGCCTCGGGATCCTGGTCCGCTCCGCGCACGATGACCAGGGGGGCCTGGGGATCGGCGAGCCAGCCCAGCCAGAGCGCGAACACGGGCCGCAAGGGGATGCTGATCGCGCCGGGGAGGTGCCCGGCGGCGAACTCACGGGTCGGTCGGGCGTCCACGACCTGCGCACCGGCGGCCAGCAGCTCCCGGACGCGGGCGGGTGAGAGCGGCGCGAGGCCCGCGGGCGAGGCCAGCACGGCCGGGCCACGGCGGTTCACCTCGGGCAGGCGGCGGAAGTAGCCGGGGAAGCTGCCCATCCGGGCCATCAGGGCCTGGACGAAGGCATCCTCGCGCTCCAGCTGCAGCAGCGGGTTCGTGCGCCGTTCGCGTCCGATGGTCGTGGTGCGCTCCGCTCCGGCGCCGGCCGAGCAGAAGGATCCCGCGCCGTGGGTGGGCCAGACCGGGGTCTCGTCGGGCAGTTCCATCAGCCTGTGCAGGGAACGGTACTGTGCCCTGGCCAAGGGGACGGTCTGCTCGGGGCCGACGAGGTCGGTCCGTCCGGCGGTGCCGACCATGAGCGAACCGCCGGTGAAGACTCCGGCGAGAGTGTCGCCCTCGTAGAGCAGGTAGGAAAGGTGCTCAGGCGAGTGCCCGGGAG
The DNA here is from genome assembly GCF_900092135.1 of Raineyella antarctica. Taxonomy (GTDB): domain Bacteria; phylum Actinomycetota; class Actinomycetes; order Propionibacteriales; family Propionibacteriaceae; genus Raineyella; species Raineyella antarctica. The sequence goes on from NZ_FMYF01000001.1 coordinate 9,715, forward strand.
TGGACAGGGCCCGGAGGGTGAGGCTGCCCAGGTCGAGGTCCTCACCGTCCGCGAGCCCCAGGTGGTCGAAGGCGCGCTCGCCCACGGCCGGGGAGATGATCCGCGCTCCCTCGACTGCTGCGAGTTCGGCGGTGCCGGAGACGAAGTCGGTGTGCAGGTGCGTCTCGACCGCGTAGACGATCCGCAGGCCGCGCGTTGCCGCTTCGGCCCGCAGGGCGCGCAGGTCGCGCTGCGGGTCCAGGGCCAGGGCGCGGCCCGCGCCCAGATCGAGCAGGTAGGTGGAGTTGCCGAGGCCTTCGTCGACAACAGGGATGGGGGCGATGGGAGCCATTCTCGTCCTCTCCGGGGTCGGAGCCCCAGCCGGCGTAGTATTCCAAGAAAGCCTGGAATAGAATTGACTCTAGTATTACATGGATCTTTGGAGGATCAAGTGGGGGACCGTGCAGAGAAGGCCGCGCTGTTCGAAGAATTCGCGCGAGTGGGCAAGGCCCTGGCCAACGGCAAGAGGCTGGAGCTGCTCGACCTCCTGGCCCAGGGCGAGCGCAGTGTCGAGGCCCTCGCCGCCGCCGCGGGCCTGGGTCTGAGTACGGCCTCGGCCCACCTGCAGGCACTTCGCCAAGCCGGGCTCGTCTCCACCCGCAGGGAGGGCACGAAGATCTTCTACGGGATTGCCGGCCCGGACGTCCTGCGGCTGTTCGCTCTCCTGCGCTCGGTCGCCCAGGACCGGGTTCCTACGGTCGAGCCCCGCCGCGTCGCCTATCTCCAGCTCGAGGGGCCCCGCGCCCAGGAGCAGGCCCTGACCCGAGAAGAGCTGGCCGCTCATGCCAAGGAGGGCAGGCTGACCATCATCGACGTTCGTCCCGCCGACGAGTACCGTGCCGCCCACCTCCCCGACGCGGTATCCATCCCGCTGGAGGAACTCGAGCAACGCATCTCCGAACTGCCCGCCGACGGTGAGCTCGTCGCCTACTGCCGGGGCGCCTACTGCGTCATGGCCTACGAAGCGCTCGACATCCTGCGCGCCCACGGTCTCCACGCCCGCCGGCTCGAGGACGGCATGCTCGAATGGCGATTGGCCGGTCTGGCCGTCGACGAAGGAGAGGCAGCCTAGAAACGGGTGCGAAGGTCCCTGCGCCCGCGAAGTGATCTGACCCCAGGGCAGCGGGCGTCCCGGGATGCGCCTACGCGCTCTCGACCCAGGTGGTGAGGAGGTGAGCCGCCTGCTCGACGTCGCTGGCCGTGGTCCAGCGGCCGAGAGGGAGCCGGACGGCGGACATGGCCCGGTCCGTGGGGACGTCCATCCGCATCATCGTGAGGTGGGCACCGGCCGCGCCCTGAGCCATCGGGCAGTATCCGGTGAGGATGCCGGAGTGGCCTCAGGGGCCGAGGGCGGATCTTGGGCCGGATGCCTGCTCAGTGCCCCTCTCCCAGTCTCCCGGACAGGCGCTCGAGGCGCCGCAGGCTCTCGCCGTCGAGGCCGACGATCTCTGCCTTCTTGCCCCGCGCCGCGTACTTGTTCCGGACCGCATCGAGGGTCGCGACCGTGGATGCGTCCCAGATATCCGCGGCAGTGAGGTCGATGATGACGGTCTCGGGGTCGCCGGCATAGTCGAACTGGTAGACGAGGTCGTTGCTGGAGGCCCAGAACAGCTCGCCCTCGACCGCGTAGCGGCGGACGTCGACGGTTCCGTCGCCGTCGACGTCGGTTTCCCAGACCGGCTCGATCAGCACCATGTGGGCGACGCGGCGGGCGAACATCACCATTGCGGTGAGGACGCCCAGGACGACGCCGATCGCGAGGTTGTGCGTGGCCACGGTCGCGACGACGGTCACGAGCATGACGAGGGTCTCCGACAGCGGCATCATCCGCAGGGTCGAGGGCCGCAGGCTGTGCCAGTCGATGGTCCCGACCGAGACCATGACCATGACGGCGACCAGGGCTGCCATCGGTATCAGGCCGACCACATCACCTAGGGCGACCACGAGGATGAGGAGGAAGAGGCCGGCGATGAAGGTCGAGATCCGGGTGCGGGCTCCCGACTGCTTGACGTTGATCATCGTCTGGCCGATCATCGCGCAGCCACCCATGCCACCGAAGAAGCCGGTGACCACGTTGGCCACACCCTGGCCCCAGCTCTCGCGGGTCTTGTCAGAGTGCGTATCGGTGATGTCGTCGACCAGCTTGGCGGTCATCAGGGACTCCATGAGTCCGACCAGGGCCATGGCGATCGCGTAGGGGCCGATGATCCGGAGGGTGTCGAAGGACAGTGGGACGTTCGGGAAGAAGAACTCGGGCAACGACTGCGGTAGCGCACCCTGGTCGGAGACGTTGGGGACGCGCCAGCCCGCAACCACGACGACCGCGGTGATCACCACGATGGTGACCAACGGGGCGGGTACGACGGAGGTCAGCCGAGGCAGGAACACCAGCATCGCGATCCCTGCCGCGACCAGCGGATAGACCAGGAGCGGGATGTCGCCGCCGATCAGGTGGGGCAACTGGGCGGTGAAGATGAGGATGCCCAGGGCGTTGACGAACCCTGTCATCACGCTGCGCGGGATGAAGCGCATCAACTTCGCCACGCCCAGGACAGCCAGCACGACCTGCAGCAGCCCTGCCAGGATCACCGTGGCCAGGAAGTAGTCGAAACCGTAGTTGCGCGCGACAGGGGCAATGACGAGGGCGACCGCTCCGGTGGCGGCGCTGATCATCGCCGGGCGACCGCCCACGAAGGCGATCGTGACGGCCATGGTGAAGGACGCGAAGAGCCCGACCTGTGGGGCGACGCCGGCCAGGATGGAGAACGAGATCGCCTCGGGGATCAGTGCCAGTGCGACGACCAGGCCGGCCAGGACCTCGGTCTTGAGTCGACGTGGCGACCGGAGGACGGACCGAACAGTATCCGGGTGACCCTGGGAGTGTTGATGCGCCAGCTCGGGCGCGACGGTCGGAGTCATGGGGTTGCCTCGCAGATGGGGGAGGAGGGGCCCGCAACGGAACTCGCCGCGCGAAGGCCCCGATTGCCAAACCTAACGTTACGTGAGGTTGGTTAGGGTGCGGAAATCGGCGCGGAATGCGTGCGCACCCAGGGCAGGGCTACTGCCCGGATCCGTCCGAGGCAGAGAGGGCTCGCAACCGATCGAGGAACTCGTCGGCCATCTGCATCTTTCGTGACAGATCCGCGCGGCGCTCAGCTGCGAGGCTCTCGAATCGCCGCAGCTCCTGCAGTGCCGTCTCGGGCGCTTCGCCAGCGGCAAGGGCGTCGGTCAGGGTGAGCAGGTCCTGCATCTCCTGCAGGCTGAACCCCAGCGGCTTCATCCGCCGGATGAGCAGCAGCCGTTCCACGTCCGCCTCCGAGTACAGCCGGAAGCCGCCGTCGGTGCGTCCGGTCGGGTGCACCAGGCCGATCTCGTCGTAGTGCCGCAACGTACGCAGGCTGAGACCGGTGCGCTCAGCCACCACGCCGATGTGCATCACCGAGGACTCCTGGGCCTGACCACTCATCGGCCCAGTCTGCCCGATCTCGTCCGCGAGGGCGCGCTGGCTGATCTGCTCATCACCAGGGGTCTTGGCCGACCAGCGTCCGGCCGACAAGGCCGACGCGATCACCGATCTGACCCGTACCCACCCCACGGCGATGGTCGGGGACGGCATCAGCGACGCCGCGCCGCGCGCAGACCACCCGGACTGGCCGCACACCGCAGACGGCCGCGGCACTCGAACCGGTCCGCGCATAGGTCCCACCCACGAGCCGTGGACGGTCACACCGAGGGGGACCGGGTAGCTGGTCAGGATCGGGCGGGGTTGGCGGGTGGGAGCGTGATCGTGAACCGCGCGCCGTTTCCGGGGCCGTCGCTGTGGGCGAGGAGCGTGCCGTGGTGGGCTTCGACGAGGGCCCGGGCGATGGTCAGGCCGAGGCCGGACCCGGTGCTGTGCGGCCCCTTCGTGAAGCGGTGGAAGAGGTGTTCGGCTTCGGACGGGGGGAAGCCGTCCCCGGTGTCGCTGACGATGATCTGCGCGGGCGCGCTTCGGGCGGTGTCGCGCGGTTGTGCCGTGAGCGTCACGGTGCCTCCGGGCGGCGTGTGGCGCAGGGCGTTGTCGAGCAGGCACCCCAGTGCCTCCTGGATCCGGTCGGGGTCGACCAGCACCAGGGGGAGACCTGGGTTGATGGTCGCCTCGAGGTGGATGCCGGCGGCGCGGTAGCGCTCGCGTTGGGCGCCGAGGGCCTCCTCCACCAGGGCGGGGATGGCGACGGGTTCGACGTTGAGGAGGAGTTGGCGTTCCTCGGCCCGGGAGACGACTTCGAGGTCGGCGACGAGGCGTCGCAGCCGGGCGCTCTGGGCAGTCAGGGTTTCCAGGGTCAGGTCGTCGGGAGGTAGGACGTGCTCGCGTACGGCTTCCAGGGTCGCTTCGATCGACGTGATCGGTGTGCGGAGCTGGTGGGCCAGATCTGCGGTGAGCTCCCTGCGGGTCGTCTCGGTGGACTGCAGCCGCTCGGCGAGGTCGTTCAGTGAGGTTGTGAGAGTGGCGAGTTCGGGTCCCATTCCGGGGTCGAGGACGCGCGCGTCGAGGTGTCCGTCGGCCAGGTGACGACCGGTGTCGGCGGCCTCCGCCACGGCCGCTGCGAGGCGTCGGGCCACGAGCCAGCTGATCGTGGAGGCGGTGAACGTGGCGATGACCACGCCGACGCCGACCGACACCAGGACGGCCTGGTCGACGGCCCGGCCGATGTGTTCGAGGACCTTCGCATCGAGGGGCACGGCGGCCCTGCGCAGGTGCAGCTGGAACACGGCCGGTGCGACGAGCAGCACGGTCAGGACGACGGTGCCGGCGCCTGCCACGATGACCAGCAGGTTGTTGAGCAGGAGGCGGGGTGCCAGCCCGAGGCGCGCGAGCCCGGCGCTGATCGGCCGGCGGGTCATCCCGGACCCATCCGGTAGCCGACGCCGCGGATCGTGAGCACGTAGCGCGGGTCACGTGGATCATCGCCCAGCTTGTGGCGCAGGTGGCCCACATGGATGTCGACGAGGTGCTCATCACCCGGTGCGGAACCTGCCCCACCCTCCCAGACCCGGTCCAGCAGCTGTGCCCGGGTGAACACCATCCGGGGGGCGCTGCTCAGGGCCTCCAGCAGTTCGTACTCGGTGCGCGTCAGGGGGACCACCGATCCGGCCACGCGGACCTCGCGGGCCGGCACGTCGATGACGAGCTGGCCGAAGACACGCGTGTCCGTGCCGGCCGGCGACGCGGCGCCGGCCACGGGGGTGCGGGGGCGTCGCAGGAGGGTGCGGACCCGTGCCACCAGCGCGCGGGGGGAGAAAGGCTTGATGACGTAGTCGTCGGCGCCGACGGCGAGCCCGATCAGCATGTCGACCTCATCGGCGCGCGCGGTCAGCATCAGGATGTAGCAGGTACTGAAGGTACGCAGGCGTCGACACACCTCGATGCCGTCCATGCCGGGCAGGCCCAGGTCGAGCACGACGACGTCGGGCTCGGACTCCTGCGCGAGCGCGAGCGCCGTCTCCCCGTCGGCGGCGGTGCGGACCTCGAAGCCGTCCTTGACCAGGTAGCCCTCCACGACCCGCACGATGCTGGGCTCATCGTCGACGACCAACGCGCTCAGCTTCTTCTCTGTCACTAGGCGTCCTCCTCCGCAAGGAACTGGCCGTGCCACGTGTGGTACCAGACCGCGCCCGTGGTGGCGTTCACCGACAGCATGCCCACCTTCTTGCCACCTGAGGTGGTGTCGATCGTGTAGTAGCCGGGATAGGCCTCGGGGGTGGCCGCCGTCTGGCCGGCCGCGTTGGTCGGCAACCACCGGTTGGCGATGGCCACCGCCTGATCGGCGGAAACCGTGGCCGTACGGTTGCCGGTGTTCCACATCATGGCAGGCCCGTACTCGGTGGCGACCGCACCGGTGGCCGGATCGACGAGTACCTCCGTCGTGGGGGCACCCGAGGTGTCCTTCAACTCGACATAGAAGTTGTTGGTGAACTGCATCACTTCACCCGGACGCAGCCCGCTGGAAGCGGCGGCCTGGGTGGCGCGGGCGCGGGCCTGGGCGATCGTCCCGACCCGCACGCCGTCACCGGCCAGCCATACCCGGCCGCCCATCATGCCCCCGGACGGTCCACCGACCTGTCCGCGGCCGCCGGGACCCGTCATTGGGGCGCCGTGCCCCGACCACTGCGGCGCGACACCACCCACAGGTGCTGGGGGCCGTCCGAACCCCCATGCCACGAAAGCCACCGAGGCGACCAGCAGTAGGCCGGCAACGGCCAGCACCACCCAGGCCAGCCACCGCGGGCCGGCCTTGCTCAGACGCTTCCTGGTCATCGGCGTTCCTTGCGGGCAGCCGCCAGCACCTCGCGCTGGGTCTGGTAGGTCTCCAGGTCGATCTCGCCGCGCGCGAAGCGGCGGTCCAGGATCTCCTCGGGAGTCTCCTGTGGGGGCTGCGGGGAGCCGCCCTCCACCCGGCGCGCCGGCAGCAGCCGGCTCACCGCCCACGCGATGAGCGCGATCAGGACGATCCAGAACACCACCATCCCGATCATGGCGCCCCAACCCATGCCCCAACCCATGCCGCCCCAACCGTTTCCGCCCCAACCCATCATGGTGATCCTCCTGGTCTGCGGGGCGGCCACTCGACCGCCCGATGTCTTCCAGCCTCGCAGCGGCCGGTAATGATGGAGGTGGGGGCAAAGTAAAGATTTCCCACAGCCCTGGACAGTGCCCGCGAGGCTGCTGCCGGGTAGGGCAAGCACACACCCCGGGACGCTCGTAGGCAGTCCCGGGGTGCGTGGTCGACGCGCGATCAGGCGGCACGCCGGTTCGGTTGGGCTGCGTCCTCCGGTGCGAGGTAGGGCATGCCCGCGGTCGGGTCGAGGCCCTGGTCGCGGACGCTACGCAGGGTGGCCACGCGCTCCTGGTAGTCCTCGGGAGTGATCTCGCCGGAAGCCAGACGTGCGGTGAGCGCCCTCATGGCCTCATCCTCCGGGCTCGTTGTGGCGCCATGCCCGGTGCGATACGGCGCCCGTGCGGCGCTGTGGCTGTCCCGACCGGCCTGCGAAGGTGTGGTGACCAGCCGGTTCCCGAGGTGGGCGCGCCGATAGAGGTAGACGAGCGCGGCGATGACGAGAACCGCCAGGACGAACAGGAAGAAGCCTGCGAACATGCCTCCCCATCCCGCGCCGCCGTAACCTGCGCCGCCGTAACCTGCGCCGCCCCATCCCATTCCGCCCCGACCCATCATGGTGATCCTCCTGGTTCCAAGAGGCGATCACTCGACCGCCCGATGTCTTCCAGCCTCCCAGCGGCCGGTAATGATCGAGGTGGGGGTAAAGTAAAGATTTCCCCCCCAGTCGTCACACCGGGCTGGCTGGCCCCACCGCGTCGGTGTGTGAGTTCGGCTGGCGATCAGGCGTGCCGTGGCATCACCGCGACGAAGTCGCGGCTGGAGGGCTGCAGGTAGCGGTCGGCGGCGGCGGTCTCGTCGCTGGTCAGCTTCTTGGCCGTCGTGGCATTGGCGGTGTGGGTGTAGGTGATGTAGCTGGTCCAGTCCTTGTTGATGTCGAGCTGCATCGCCTCGACCGCTCCGGCGTCGTGGAGGATGTGGGCGAGCGCCCCGACGGTCAGTGAGGGGCCGATCACCACGACGGTCGACCCGTCGGCGCGGGTGCCGACACCGCTGCGCCATACCGCGGCGGCGCTGCCGACGGTCTTGCCCCAGATGGCGGGGCTGGGGTTGGAGACGGCGGGGGTGATGCTTCCCTTGTCGACGAGCAGGGTGAGGTTCTGGCGCACGGCCGCGACGCCGGCGCCGGGTTGGCCGCCGGGCCAGCTCTCCACCTTCAGCATGCCGTCACTGCCGAGCACCATCGAGGCCGCGCCCTGGCGCAGTGGCGCGACGGCGTGTCCGTCCTGCCAGTAGCCGCCGTGGGCGTCGACGATCTTGAAGCCGCTGTTGAAGGAGGCCAGCACGGTCGAGGCGGCGGTGCCGCTGAGCTGGCTCGTCTCGTGCGGGACCGGGCCGGGTTCCTTCGTGCCGGGATGCAGCACGAACGAGTTCAGCCGGGGGTCCATCCAGACCACGTGGACGACGTAGGAGGTGTGCACCGCGTCCGGGCGCAGCGAGGTGACCATCGCCGCGGTGTGTCCCTGGGAGGAGTAGAGCGGGTGCCACTGCCCCTCGCCGGGCAGGGCCGGGCCGCCCTGCGAGGGGATGGTCGAGGGCCGTACGCTCTCGGTGCGTACGGCACCGGAGGAACCGACCTGGAGGGCGGAGCGGTCCGGGGTCCCGCCGGCCTTGGGCGGGTTCAGCTGGTACTGCCACTGTTCCAGGAGGGTGATGAGGCCGCTCATCCCGTGGTCGCGGGCCCATTCGGCGACGCGGGCGGCGGTGGTGTCGGTGCCCGGGGCGGCGAGCGCCTGGCCCAGCGAGACACCGTTCCACAGCAGGAGGGTGGCGAGCACGAGGGCGGGGACCGCCAGCCAGCGGCGGCGGCGCCGAGGGCGGCCTTGTGGTGCGTCCTCGTGGTGCGCGGTGCCCACCCCCGACCGGGCAGCACCATCACGGCGCCGGCGGTCCGGCAGTTCGTTGGTGGCAAGGTCTGTCATGGGACTTCCTTCCTGTGTTGCCGCTCGAGGGTCAGGCTCCGGCCACTCGGACAGCGATTGTCTTCCACTGTCCCCGCCGCCTGTGAGAAGCCGATGAGGACGGTCCCACCCCGACAAGGCCCCAGGCCTAGGCTGGGGGCGGGAACCAGGAGGTGATGATGAGCCGGATCCTGCTCGCCGTCGGCATGCGCGCCAAGCTGGCGCTGGCGACCATGGCGATCGTCGGGCTGGCCCTGGTGATGGGGACCGGCATCGTCAGCCTGGCGCTCTACTCCGCGCTGACATCGTCACTGAAGACCCAGGCCACCGCCCAACTCCAGGCCATCGTCGATCTGGTCGGCCGGGAAGGGCTCGAGGGCCTCAACGGGGAAACCGGCGCCGAGGTCGGCGCCGGCGCCGTCGTCCAGCTCATCGATGCGCAGGGTCGCCTCCTCTACAGTTCGCGTCCCGGCGCCCCCCTGACCACCCTCCACCCGGCCATCGGGCAGGTCCTGGTGGAGGGCATCACCCCCCTGCCGACCCTGCGGGACATCCCCGGCCCGGTCACCGCCGCCACCGGGGTCCTCATCGACGATCACCCCGTCACCGCCGCAGTGGCCCTGCCGCAGGTCTCCCAGCGCGAGGCCGTCACCACCGTCGTCAAACTGCTGCTGCTCGGCACCCCGGTCATCGTCCTCGCCTCCGGGATCATCGCCTGGTGGCTCATCAGCCGCTCGCTGCGACCCGTCGAGGGGATCCGCAGCACGGTCGAGTCGATCTCCTCGCGACACCTCGACGCGCGCGTCCCGGTCTCGGGGACCGACGACGAGATCGGGCGCCTGGCCCTCACCATGAACGCGATGCTCGAACGCCTCGAACGTGGCCGCCGCCAGCAGAACCAGTTCGTCGCCGACGCCAGTCATGAGCTGCGCTCCCCCCTGGCCAGCCTGCACACCGCCCTCGACATGGGCACCGGTGACCCGACGGGGGAGCGGTGGAGCAGCCTGGCGCCGGTGATGGTGACCGAGACCCACCGGATGGAACGGCTCGTCGACGACCTGCTCACGCTGGCCCGTGGTGATGCCGGCTCGGTGCCCGCCACCCGCTGGCGCGATGTGGACCTGGACGACCTGGTCGTCGAGGAGGCCCGCCGGCCGCGGCCCTCCGGCCGGGTGGAGGTCAGCTTCGACGTACGCCCCGCGCGGGTCCGTGGGGACCGACTGCAGTTGGTCCGGGTGGTGCGCAACCTGGCCGACAACGCCGTGCGGGCGGCGACCTCCCGCGTGGTGCTGTCGGTCGCCGCCGAGGGGGCCGAGGCGGTGGTCCGGGTCGAGGACGACGGCCCCGGCATCCCGGAGGACCAGCGGGAGCGGGTGTTCGAGCGGTTCGTCCGGCTCGACGAGGCGCGCAACCGCGACGACGGTGGCAGCGGGCTCGGTCTGGCCATCGTCCGCGAACTCGTCGCCTTGTACGGCGGCAGCGTGGCCGTGGACCGCTCCGGCCTGGGCGGCGCCCGGTTCACCCTCCGCCTCCCGCTCCACAGGCAGGCTTCACCAGAAGAGGACACGAGCGACCAGACCGTGCCCGCTCCTGACCTGCCGGGTCCCGCCGTGCTGGATCAGGGCACGGGCGGGCTGTCGACCAGCCGGTAGCCGACGCCGCGCACCGTCTCGATCGAATGCCGCCCGAACGGCTCGTCGACCTTGCGGCGCAGGTAGCTCACGTAGACCTGGATGATGTTGGTGTCCCCGGCGAACGCCGGGTCCCACACGCCGTCGAGGATCTGCGTCTTGGAGACCACCTGGCCACGCCGGCGCATCAGGTACTCCAGCAGCATGAACTCCTTGGCCGTCAGCTCGACCTCCGCTTCGCCGCGCCACACCCGGTGGCTGGCCGGGTCGAGTGACAGGTCGCCCACGCTCAGCACGGTCGGCCGCTCCGGCGCACCCCGACGGATCAGCGCACGCAGCCGTGCGACGAGCACGACGAAATCGAACGGCTTGGTCAGGTAGTCGTCGGCCCCCAGGTCGAAGGCGTCCACCTGGTCGTACGGCCCGTCCTTGGCCGTCAGCATCAGCACCGGGGTCCAGACCTGGCGGGCCCGCATGCCCTTCACGATGTCGTAGCCGTTCAGGGCGGGCAGCATGATGTCGATCACCGCGACGTCGTACGCCCCCTCCAGGGCCATCCAGAGACCGTCGCGCCCGTTGGACGCGACGTCGACGATGAACCCCTCGCTCCGCAACCCGTCGGAGACCAGCTTCGAGAGGGACGGATCGTCCTCGACCATCAGCATACGCATGCCTCCATTGTGTCGCCCCCACCGAGTGGCGAAGATCCGCCCCTCCCCACGGCCCGGGACGGCGTTGACTGCCTCCACGGCGTTCTTGCAGTTCGGCCGGTACAGGCCCCGCCACCAGATCGGCGGGGCCAGGAGCTACTGGGTGACGATCGGGAAGCGGACGCACACGCGGGCTCCGCCGTCTGCACGATTGCCGATCTGCAGAGTTGCGCCATGCTCGCGGGCAATGGACTCCACGATCGCCAGCCCGAGACCCGCGCCGGTACCGACCTCCGTGGGCTGTTCGCGGGCGAAGCGCTCGGTGGCGTGCGGCAGAAACCCCTCCTCGAATCCTTTTCCGCGGTCACCGACACACAGCAGGACTCCCAGGCCATCATCCCGCTCATCGGGCTCGACGAGTACGTCCACGCGACCACCGACAGGGGACGCCTTGACGGCGTTGTCGATGAGGTTGATCGCAAGCTGCACCAGCCGGTCATGTGAGCCGACCATGGGGAAAGGCCCATCGGTGACCTGCAGGGCGATCGCGACATCGCTGTGTGCCCGATTCATGAGATCGACGGCTTCGGCGGCGGTGGCGGCAAGGTCAACGAGCCCCCGATCCGGGCCGGTCGCTGCCGTATCGGCTGTGGCCTGGGCCAACAGCCCGTTCACCAGGCGGACCAGGCGTTCAGTGTCCGCGTGCGCAGATCGCAGAGACTGCTGGACCTCCTCGGGTCGGCGGCCCGCTCGCGCGCCCAACTCCAGTTCGGCGCGCAGCATGGTCAGCGGGGTACGCAGTTCATGGCTGGCGTCGGCGACGAAGCGTCGCTGCTGGCTCAGCGAATGCTGCATCCGCTCGATCAGGTCGTTGAATGTGTGGCCGAGCCGCGCCACTTCGTCGTGACGGCGTCCCACCGGGAGCCTGGCAGCGGAGTCCGGGTCCCCGCTGATCTGCTCGGCCTTCTGCCGCATTCGTTCAATGGGTTTGAGGGTCGCCCCGACAGCCAGCCACTCGACCATCGTGGCCAGGGCCATCAGCGTGGCTCCGCCGGCGACCAACTGGAGCACCATGTCATGGAGGGTCGCCAGGGTGGTGCGACGACTGGTGCCGGTGATCACCAACGCGGAAGGTGTTCCGCTGGACTCCATCGACATCGCGAACACGCGGACGGGTTCACCTCCCGGCAGGGTGGTGTTCACCGACAGCGGTGCCGTACGCGCCTGGGCCAGCTGAGTCGGGGTGAGCAGCGGATCGGTTCCCGCACCCTCCGACGTCTCGACCAGACGGTCCGAGCCGTCGACGACTTGCGCGAGGGTGTCCACCGGTGAGAGTCCGGAGGCCCGTAGGGCTCCGTCCTGGAACCCTGTGCCGGCGCCGTACTGCTGGACCAGGGCGTCCGCGCGGGCTCGCAGCGAGGTGTCCATCGCGACATCAACGGAGTGGGACAGGGAGTTCACGAGCCACCACCCCACCACGGACACGACGATCAGCATGCCCAGTGTGAAGATCAGGGTCACCCTCAGCCGCAGACTCATGTCAGCCAGTCGCAGGTCTTGCGAGCCGGTAGCCGCGTCCCCGGACCGTTTCCACGTCATGCCTGCCGAAGGGACGGTCGATCTTGCGCCGAAGGTAACCCACGTACTGATCGACCACGTTGGAGTCACCGTCGTAGGCGAAATCCCAGACCTTCTCCCGGATGAAGGTGCGTGACAGCACATCTCCGGGGTGACGCATGAACAGTTCCAGCAGTGCGAACTCCTTGGAGGACAGATCGAGTGCGACCCCGTCGCGCTCGGCCCGGTTGGCGGCCGGGTCCAACGTGAGGCCTCCCACCGTCAGCACGGTGGGACGAGGGACGGCGCCCCTGCGGGCGAGCGCCCTGACCCTCGCCGTGAGTTCGACGAAGGTGAACGGCTTGACCACGTAGTCATCTGCCCCCTCGTCCAGTCCCGTTACCCGCTCCGACACGCTTCCCAAGGCCGTGAGCATGAGAATCGGGGTCCAGACTCCCCGCTCACGGAGCTGACGGCAGACATCATGACCACTGATGTCGGGAAGCCTGATATCCAGCACGATGACGTCATACGGCAGAGTCCGACCCCATCGCAGGGCTTCCCGACCGGTGGTGACCACGTCGACGACCCAATGTTCTTCACGCAGCCCCCGGCCCAGGACCTCGGCAGTACGCGGATTGTCCTCCACTACAAGCACGTGCATGCGTCAGCCTCCTGGAGCCCGCGTGGTGGGGCCGCCTCCTGGCGGCCCCACCACGGTGAGCGATTACTCCTGACCGTTGAACTGATGATCCACGTTGGCGCCGTTCGCGTCAGCGTGACCGCCGGGGCCGTCGTTCGCCGATTCGAGAGTACCGTGTTCGGCAGTCGTGGCCTCGGAACTCTCCGACCCGCCAACGGCGGCCTGCGTGGCGCTGCTGCTGGGGACCGGGGAGGACGGGGCCGCGAAGGCCGGAGCCACGGCCAAGCCACCCAGAACGGGAGTGGCCACCAGGGCTGTGGTGACGAGAAGTTTCTTGATGTTCATGCTGACTTCCTTCGGTCGATGCATTCAAGCCGGCTGGCTTGATGTGTCCACCGTTGCTCGGGCTCGATGTAAACACGATGTGAGATTCGGGCCCGATCTCCTCCCGACCCACCGATGCGGTCACCCCCTGGGCATGGTGCATCGGTGGTTGTGTCGGGTGGGAGCTGGGGTTCATGGTGCTGTGCCAGTTCGTCCACCAGGGCGACCTGGGGGTGGCGGCGCAGGACCGCGTCGAGATCCAGGTCGCTCACCTCCATCCCGCGATACACCACGCAGCGGGGCGGGATGATCTCCAGACCGGCGAGCAGGGCGGCGGTCTCGGGCCGGTCATGGGTCTCGACCAGGGCCACCACCACGTCCGTTCCCCGCGCGGCGCGGCGTCGGCCCTCGTCCAGCATCGCGTAGGTCTTCCCGACGCCGGGAGCGGCGCCGAGGAGGATCTTGAGCCGCCCGCGAGGGGGAAGGCTCGGCCGGCCGGGGGTGGCCGCGTCGGTCATCGAGGTGGTCCTTCGCGTCGGTGATTCGTCGCGGATCGAGCGGCTGGAGGGCGAGGTTCGCCTCGGTCACGTCGACCCGCGGACTGCCGAGGAAACCCAGCGTACGACCTGCGTAACCGGCGCGGAGGGCCTGACGCACCGTCGCTTCGGGATGCCGTGGGTCCTTGCGGTCCGGGGCACCTGATCGGCGGCGTACGTCGACGAGATGTGGTCCTGGGACCTCGTTGACCGCCACCGATTGTGTTGGGCGAACATCCAAGCCCTGAGGGGCGCATGGGGGGAGCGCCTCCTCAGGGCCCGCCCCAGTGTAGTGAGTCGATCGTCCAACCTCGTTGTCGGATCAATGTGATGCCTGCCACGGACTGGCTCCCGGTGGGAGGGCGACTGGCCGTCCGTGGCTCGATGGGGGGATCATCTACCTCGGTGCCCCGGATGGTGCCGGTGTACGTCGAGGAAGGCAGTCGCATGGAATCTCCTCTGAGCGCCTTGGGTGCGAACGCGGGTGGCGGGCGTCGACGCTCCGAGAGGCGCCGGGAGTTGTCGGGGCTGCTGGTCTCGGTGGCGGGTCTGGTGGGTCGTCCCGTACGTGGCCAGGACGGAGCCCCCGTCGGGCGGCTCGACGACGTCGTCGTACTGGCCGGTGACCCGCACCCGCCGGTGGTCGGGTACACCGTCCGGATCGGTCCGCGCAGGGTCTGGCTCCACGCCGAGGACGTCGCAGGTGTCGAGCAGGGCGAACTGCGGCTCCAGGCCTCGAAGTTCGATCTGCAGGACGTACGCCGACGTCCCCTGGAGATCCAGCTCTACCACGATGTCGTCGACCACCAGTTGGTCGATCTGCACGGGGTCCAGGTCGTGCGCGCGTCCGATCTCTACCTCGGCGACGTCGGTGACGGGTGGCGGCTGGTGGGCGTCGACACCTCCTGGTCCACCTTCCTGCGCCGAGCGTTGCCCGGCCGGCGTGGTCGGCACCCGTCACCGTCCGGGGTGCTGGACTGGGCCGGCATCCATTCCATGGCGGTCTCGGAGGAGCAAGGCGTTCAGCTCGACGTTCCCAACGAGCAGTTGAAGCTCCTCAGCGCGGCCGAGCTCGCCGACCTTCTCGGGGACCTGGGCCGCAGCGAACGCCAGGAGTTGCTGGACGACCTCGACACCGAGGACGCGGCCGATGCCCTGGAGCTGATGTCCTCGGCCGACTCCGCCAGCGTCCTCGGGGATGCCGAGGTCGGCCGTGCTGCCGAGTTGCTCGCCACCATGGAGCCCGACGAGGCTGTCGAGGCCCTGCGTGAACTGTCCCTCGAGGACCGCGAGGCCCTGCTCAATGAGCTGGCCGAGGAGGACGAGGGTGAGCTGCGTTCCCTCCTCGGCTTCGACGAGGACACCGCGGGCGGCATCATGACCTCGGCGATGCCCGTGGTGCCGGCGGACTCCACCGTGGCGGATGCCGTACAGGCCCTGCTCGAGGGGCGAGGAGACTCCGGCCAGTCGGAGGTGGTCCTGCTGGTCGATGGGAGCGGGGCGCTGGTCGACGACGTCAGCGCCCTCGAACTGCTCGGCGAGGATCCCGGCCGGCCGCTGGCCGAGCTGGTCGGGCCGCCCTGGCCGACCACCGTACGCGCCGACGCGTCCCTGGACGATGTGGTCGATGCCGTCCGGGACAATATCGGCGCGTCGATGGTGGTGGTGGACGAGGCGAATCGCCCGCTCGGCCGCATCCTGGCGGATGACATCATCGACGCCCTCGGGGACATGGAACGGCGTTGGCCGTGGCAGCGCGTCAAGGGAGGCAACGCATGAGCATCGTGCAGCACGAACCGGCGGTGGAGGAGCCGGAGGCCAGCGGTGTCGGTCGCCTGCGGCGCATCGCGATGGTTGCGGCGGCACTGGGGGCTGTCGTCGGGCCGGGGCTCATCGCCGGGCTGTCGGATGACGACCCTGCTGGTATCACGACCTACTCGACGCTGGGGGCTTCGTACGGCTACCAGCTGTTGTGGGTCCTGGTCGTCTCGACCCTCGCCCTGATCGTCTTCCAGGACCTCGGTGCGCGGATCGGTGTCGTGACGGGGCAGGGCCTGGCCGGCCTGATCCGGCAGCGCTACGGCGCCAAGGCAGGGGTCCTGTCGATCGCCGCGCTCGTGGCGGCGAACATCGGGACCACCACCGCCGAGTTCGCCGGCATCGCTGCCGGAACCGAGATCTTCGGCCTGTCGCGGTACATCTCTGTGCCCATCGCCGCGATCGCGGTGTCGGCCCTGGTGCTGCGTGGCGGTTTCCGGGGGATCGAGCGGGTGCTGATCGTCCTGTCCGCCGTCTTCCTGGCCTACATCGGTGCGGGCATCCTCGCCCGGCCCGACTGGGGCGCCGCCTTCCAGGGCATGGTGGTTCCCGCGATGCCCCTGACCAAGGATGCGATGCTCATCACGACCGCCACCCTGGGCACCACCCTGGCCCCGTGGGGCCTGGCGTTCATCCAGTCCTACGCGGTCGACAAGAAACTCGGGACCAAGGAACTCGGGCTGCTGCGGATCGATGTCGTCACCGGAGCCATCCTCACGGGAGTGATCGGGTTCTTCGTCGTCGTGGCCTGCGCCGCCACGATGCACGCCCATGGCATCCGGGTCAGCGACGCCGCCAGTGCGGCCGTTGCCCTGGAGCCGCTCGCCGGTCCGCTGGCCAAGGAGCTGTTCGCCGTCGGACTGCTGGGCGCCGCCCTCCTGGCGGCCTCGATCCTGCCGCTCTCGACGGCCTACTCCGTGTGTGACGTGGCGGGACGGCCCGCAGCGCTCGACGACACGCCACGGGAGGCTCCGTTGTTCTACGGGACCTTCGCCGCCGTCACGGTCGTCGGTGTCGTCCTCGTGCTCCTGCCGGGGGTCTCCCTGGTGCCGATCCTGGTCCTCACGCAGGTCCTGAACGCAGTCCTGCTGCTGCCCCTCCTGGCGTACATGGCGGGGATCGCCAGGGATCCGCGGCTGATGGGGGAGTACGTCGCCGGGCGTTCGGTCACCTCGGTCTACTACCTCGTGATCGGGTTGGTCGTGGTGTGCATCGTGGCCATGCTGGTACTCACCTTCGTGCCGCAGTGATGCATGGAGCGGTACGGCCGTGACCGCGACAGCAGTACCCGGTCTCGCTGAACTTCCACATCCGCCGAATCACCATCCGTGACGATCGGGTGGTGGCTGCGAATCTCATCAGCTACGACAAGAATCCTTGGATGTTCACGGTGAACCTGCTGGAGTTCCGGGGCGACAAGGTCGACCGCGAGCGCCTCTACGTCATAGATGGCTGGGAGGCCGCGGATTGGCGCACGCCCTGGCGGTCGCAGACCCCGGCGGCCCACCTCCGCCGGCCCCCTAGATCTCCGACATCCTCTGCGGTAGCGACGCCAGGTCATCGAGTCCGACAGCGCTCTTGACGGGCTCCAGAAGGCGGCGCACAGTCGGAACATGTCAATGGCGGAGCACCCGGTCCAGTTGCGGACGGTCGTTCTGCGCCCGACGAACCCCGGACTCGCGGTGCTCGTGAAGGCCGGGGCACCTCCGTACGTCGCCACTCCGGCGTCGCCACCCCTCCCTGTCCCGATCACTTCATCACCCTTGACGACCCACCCATCGAAAGGGAAATCCCGTGACATCTGACGCCCGCCCGCCCTATCCGGCGGATGACACCCAGAGCACCAGCGAGAGCGAGAACCCGGCGATCCCGACGCCGACCCCCAAGGCCCACGCCCCGATGAGGAACCAGGACTGGTGGCCGAACCAGGTCGATGTCTCGGTGCTGCACGCCCAGGGCGAGAAGGCCAATCCGCTCGGTGCCGATTTCGACTACCGGGAGGAGTTCAAGAAGCTCGACGTGGAGGCGCTCCGACGGGACCTGGTCGAGGTGATGACCTCCTCACAGGAGTGGTGGCCCGCCGACTACGGGCACTACGGCGGCCTGTTCATCCGGATGAGCTGGCATGACGCCGGCACCTACCGCACCGGCGACGGCCGGGGCGGCGGCGGGCAGGGCGCCCAGCGCTTCGCCCCGCTCAACAGTTGGCCCGACAACGCCAACCTGGACAAGGCGCGCCGCCTGTTGTGGCCGATCAAGAAGAAGTACGGCAGGAGCCTGTCCTGGGCCGACCTGCTGGTGCTGGCCGGCAACGTGGCCATGGAGGCCATGGGGTTCCGGACCGCCGGCTTCGCCTTCGGGCGCGAGGACATCTGGGAGCCGGAGGAGACCTTGTGGGGCCTCGAGGACACCTGGCTGGGCACGGACAAGCGCTACTCCGGTGAGCGGGAGCTGGCCAAGCCGTTCGGCGCCACCACCATGGGCCTGATCTACGTCAACCCGGAGGGCCCGGAGGGCGAGCCGGATCCGGTCAAGGCGGCCATCGACATCCGCGAGACGTTCGGCCGGATGGCCATGAACGACGAGGAGACCGCTGCCCTGATCGTCGGTGGGCACACCTTCGGCAAGACCCACGGTGCCGGCGATCCCACCCTCGTCGGCCCGGAGCCCGAGGCGGCCCCGATCGAGCAGCAGGGACTGGGCTGGAAGAGCTCGTACGGCACGGGCAAGGGGGAGGACCAGATCACCAGCGGCCTGGAGGTGGTCTGGACGCCCACGCCCACCCAGTGGGACAACAGCTTCCTGGAGACCCTGTACGGCAACGAGTGGGAGCTCACCAAGAGCCCGGCGGGCGCCTGGCAGTTCGTCGCCAAGGACGCCGAGGACATCATCCCCGACCCCTTCGACGCGTCAAAGAAGCGCAAGCCCACCATGCTGGTCACCGACCTGTCGATGCGCGAGAGCCCGATCTACGCCGACATCACGCGCCACTGGCTGGACCACCCCGACGAACTGGCCGACGCGTTCGCCAAGGCGTGGTTCAAGCTGCTGCACCGGGACATGGGCCCGGTCTCCCGCTACCTCGGGCCCTGGGTGCCGAAGGAGACCTACCTCTGGCAGGACCCGGTCCCGCCGGTCGACCACGAACTGGTCGACGACCAGGACGTCGCGCAACTGAAGGACACGATCCTGGGGGCGGGGCTGTCCCCGCGGGAACTGGTGTACACGGCGTGGTCGGCCGCGGCCAGCTTCCGCGGCACGGACAAGCGCGGCGGCGCCAACGGGGCGAGGATCCGGCTGGCCCCGCAGAAGGACTGGGAGGTCAACGAGCCCACCCAGCTCGCCAGGGTGCTGGCAGGGCTCGAGCGGATCCAGCAGGACTTCAACGCCTCGGCATCAGGTGGCAAGAAGATCTCGCTGGCCGACCTGGTCGTGCTGGCTGGTTCGGCCGCCGTCGAGGCGGCGGCGAGGAACGCCGGGTTCGACGTCACGGTGCCCTTCGTCCCCGGTCGCACCGACGCCTCCCAGGAGCAGACCGACGCCGAGGCGTTCGACGTGCTCGAACCCCGGGCCGACGGCTTCCGCAACTACCTGCGTACGGACGAGGAGACCCAGGTCGAGCGCCTGCTGGTGGAGCGGGCGTACCTGCTGGACCTGACCGCTCCGGAGATGACCGCCCTCGTCGGCGGTCTGCGGGTGCTGGACGCCAACTTCGCCGGCAGCAAGCACGGTGTGTTCACCGACCGGCCGGGCACCTTGACCAACGACTTCTTCGTCAACCTGCTGGACATGGGTACCGAGTGGAAGGCATCGGGGTCCGAGGCGAACGTCTACGAGGGACACGACCGCTCCACCGGTGGGCTGAAGTGGACCGCCACCGCCAACGACCTGGTCTTCGGGTCGCACTCCCAGCTGCGCGCGCTCGCCGAGGTGTACGCCCAGGACGACTCGAAGGAGAAGTTCGTGCAGGACTTCGTCAGGGCCTGGGCCAAGGTGATGACCAACGACCGGTTCGACCTGGCCTGATCCGGGATCCCGGCCAGGCCGGTTGGTGAGCGGTCCGGGCTGGGCAGGCACGCCCAGCCCGGACCGCCTGCGGGCCTTCCACTTCTTGATCGTGTACCGCAGACGGTGCGGGATCAAGAAGTGGAGCGCGGCGAGGCTCGTGCACCGGCCCGGTGCGATCCTGCCGCGAGGTGGACCGGATCGGCGCCGGCAACGACGTACGCCGGCTCCGGAGCCCACGTACCGTGGATGTGTGCCGAACCTCAGCTCTTTCCCCGACCTCTCGACGCTGCTCCGTACGGCCGTGGGCCGTGATGCCGAGCAGGATGCCGCCACCTGGGCCATCGTGGACCTGCACGGTGGCTACCCGGCCCACCAGGGCCTCGCCCTGCCGTCCGTGCTGGGTCGACCCGAGTCGCTCGAGTCGCTCGTCGAGCGCCTCGACCAGCTCGCCGGGATGGACTCCGTCCGCGGCGTCCTCGTCCGCGTGGTCAACCTGACCGCCGGCCTGGCCACCTGCGAGGCGATCAGCCGAGCGCTCGGCCGCCTCCAGCAGGGCAAGCGGGTGGTGGCCTACCTGCCGCAGGTCACCATGCGCAGCCTGCTGGTGGCCGCCGACGTACGCGAGGTGGTGGCCCCGGAGTCCGCCGAGGTGATGCTGACCGGCTTCGCCGCCGAGCGGGTGTTCTACGGCGAGTTCCTCACCCGGCGCGGGATCGGCTTCGAGAACCTGCGCATCCGCGAGTACAAGTCGGCGCTCACGCGCTTCTCCGACGACCACATGGACGACTACGAGCGCGAGCAGCTGACCGCCTACATCGACTCCGTCGAATCCTCCTGGCTGACCGCCGTGACCCGCGACGGTACCGCTGCGTCGGCCACCGGTGGTGGGGACACCGCCGGACCCTCCGCCCCCGACCCCGAGCCGGACGTCCAGCAGGGCTCCTCCGGTCCGGACGTGCTGGATGCCCACTTCACCAACGCGACCCAGCTCCTGGAGGCCGGCCTGGTCACCCGGATCGCGTACGACGACGAGATCGCCGTCCCCGCCGACCAGGGCTGGGCGCGCTCCCTGCAGTTCCTCGCGGCCCAGTTGGCCGGCAAGCGTCGGGCGAAGAAGGAGCCGGGCATCGCCGTCGTACCGGTGGTGGGTGCGATCGTGTCCGGCCGCAGCCGCCCCGGCGCGCCGCCCTTCGCCGGCCAGACCGCCGGCTCGGAGACCGTGGTCGCCGCGCTCCGCAAGGCCGAGCGGGACGAGAACACCTGGGCGATCCTGCTGCACGTCGACTCCGGCGGCGGTTCCGCACTGGCCTCGGACGTGATCTGCCGGGCCGTGGCGCGCTGCACCAAGCCTGTCGTCGCGGTGATGGGCGAGGTCGCCGCGTCCGGCGGCTACTACGTGCTCGCGCAGGCCGACCACGTGGTGGCCAGCCCGTTCACCATCACCGGCAGCATCGGGGTGGTCGTGGGCAAGCCCGTGCTGGCGGAGCTGAACGAGCGGATCGGCCGCAATCCCGAGACGGTCGGCCGCCAGATGGCGCTGTTCGGCAGCCCGAACCGTCCCTTCACCGAGCCCGAGCGGGCCTGGGCCGAGCGGATGATGGACGAGGTGTACGAGAGGTTCGTCGCCCGGGTGGCGGAGGGGCGCCGGCTCAGCCCCGAACAGGTGAACGAGATCGGCCGGGGGAGGATCTGGAGCGGGGTGGACGCACACGAGCGCGGACTAGTCGACGAACTGGGCGACCTGCAGACCGGCATCGCCGCGGCACGCCGGCTGGCCGGGCTGTCGGACGACGCCCCCGTACGGCCGGTGTCCGCCGGGTTCACCCTGCCGGGAGCGCCGAACTTCGGGAAGGACCCGGCCGCAGCGGTGGCGGCCATCGCGCTGTCGGCGGTGTGGCCGTTCGGTCAGGAGCTGGTGCTCACCTGGTTCGACTCCAGCGTCACGATCCGCTGAACGCCACGCGCCTACCCGGGGTCAGCCCTTGGTCGGGTCGTACACCATCGAGCCCAGGTCCTGCTTCTTCTCCAGGTTGCCCAGCTCCATGGTCAGGGTGTTCCAGACCTCCAGGTCGGCGGCCTGCGGGTAGCCGGTCTTCCAGGCCGGGATCTCCATCGTGGCGATGATCTCCGGGGAGGTCTTGGAGTAGCCGGCCACCAGGTTGCGGGCCAGTTCCGGGTCGGCGGCCAGGTCGGCGTTGGCGCGCTGCAGCGCGGTGGCGAAGGCCGCGGCGGTGTTCGGGTTCTTCTTCACGAACGCCTCGGTCATCGCCACGCCGGCGATCGGGATGTTGGCGGTCGGGCCGGTGTACGTCGAGCCGAGGTCGACCATGCCCTTGCTCTTCATGATCGCCTGGGCCGGTTCTGGCGTCCAGGCCGCGTCGATCGCGCCGCGCTCCAGGGCTGCCGGCATCTCGGTGAACGGCAGCTCCATCAGCTGGATCGAGGCCGGGTCGACGCCGTTCTCCCGCAGCGTGCTCTTCAGGGTCAGGTCGCCGACGTTGTTCAGCGCGTTGACGGCGACCTTCTTGCCGGCCAGGCCCTTGATCGTGGTGATCCCGGAAGCCGGGTTGGCGAAGATGCCGTTGTCCTTCTCGTTGCCGTTCGCCCCGAGGGCGATGATGCGCAGGTCGATGCCGTTCTGCTTGGACAGCAGGAAGCTCGGGTAGGTGCCGAACGCCGCCTGGAAGTCCCCGGAGACCATCGTCGCGATCGAGGTGCCGGGCGCCGCCTGCGGGGTCACGGTCAGGCCGGCCTCCTGGAAGTAGCCCTTCTGGATCGCCTGGAACAGCCCGGCGTGGTCGACGACCGGGGTGTACCCGACCTTCATCTCGGTCACCTCGGGCTTGCCGTCGTTGCTCGGGGCGGCCTTGCTGTCCGCGCCGCACGCGGCCAGCGAGACGGTCAGCAGCGAGGCCAGGGCGACGGCGCCCAGACGGGCGATGAGCTTCGGTGCGCGCATGCACAACTCCTTTGTCGTGGTCAGACGTGGTCACGTCTGCGTGGGGACCGTGGGGACGCAGGAAGCCGGCCACGTGCGGTCGCTTCATGCTCGTGTGACGCGCAACACATGTCAACGTTTACATATATTGAGATCCGAGATGGGCCCCATCAGCCGCGTCAATGCCGGGCACTCCGGCCGAGGAAACGACAGTGGGGCCCACCCCGAAGGGTGGACCCCACTGCAGGACCGTGACGGCAGGACCGTGACGGCAGGACCACTGTCAGGTCAGCGCATGCCCAGGGTGTGCGGCAGCCACAAGGAGATCTGCGGCACGAACGCGACCAGGAACAGGCCGATGATGATGGTCAGCAGGAACCAGCCGAGCTTCATGATGACCGGCTCGATCTTCAGGCCGGCCACCCGGGCACCGACGAACAGGACGTTGCCGACCGGCGGCGTGATCACGCCCACGCACAGGTTGTAGACGACCATGGTGCCGAAGTGCACCGGGTCGACACCGAACTGGGTGACGATGGGCAGGAAGATCGGAACGAAGATCAGGATGGCGGGCGTCGGGTCCATGAAGGTGCCGACGATCAGCAGGATGACCATCATGATGATCAGGATGACCGTGCCGTTGCTGGTCAGGTTCATCATCGTCTCGGAGATCAGGTCCGGGATCCGGGCGTACGCCATGACGAACGACAGTGCCGAGGAGACGCCGACCAGCAGCATCACGATGGCGGTCGTACGACCGGCGTCCACCAGGATGTTGGGCAGGTCGCGGACCCGGATCTGCTTGTAGATGAAGCCCAGGATCAGGCAGTAGACCACCGCGATGGCCGAGGACTCGGTGGCGGTGAACAGGCCCGACAGGATGCCGCCGATGACGATCACGATCATCAGCAGGGACGGGACGGCCCGCCAGATGATCATCAGCGACTGCCCGAAGGTGGGGTGCACCTCGACGACCGTGGGGTCGGTGACGCGGTTCTTGCTGCCGGTCAGGGCGACGACGAGCATGCACGCGATCAGCCAGATGATGCCCGGGCCGACGCCGGCGATGAACAGCGCGGCGATCGAGGTCGAGGACACCAGCGAGTACACGATGAAGGTGTTCGACGGGGGGATCAGCATGCCGGAGGGAGCCGAGGCGACGTTGACCGCGGCGGCCCAGGGCCGGTTGTAGCCCTCCTTCTCCAGGCGCGGGTTCATCACGGTGCCGACGGCGGCGGCAGCAGCGACGGCTGCGCCGGAGACGGCGCCGAACATGCCGTTGGCCAGGACGTTGGTGTGGGCCAGGCCGTGCGGTAGGCGTCCGACCATGACCTTGGCGGCGTCGACCAGTCGGCCGGCGATACCACCCTTGTTCATCAGGGCACCGGCCAGGATGAAGAACGGGATGGCCAGCAGGGTGAAGCTGTTGATGCCGGTGAACACGCGCGAGGCGGTGTTCATGGTGGCGACGCTCGGGTCACCACCGAGGATGACCGCGATGGCCAGGAACGACGAGAAACCGATGCTGACGGCGATCGGGACGGCCGTGATGATGCCGATGACGATGCCGAACAGCAGGATCATCGATGCGACGAATGCGATGTCCATCTCAGGCCTCCGGATCCTGCTTGTCGGGGTTCTGCTTGGGGTCGTGCTTGTGCTTGGGCTCGTCGGCATGGAGCAGGGCCTGCAGGTCCGGATCCTCCTCGAGCTCGGCCATGATCTCGGTGGCCTCGTCGAGCGCGGCCCCCTTCGGGTCGGCGACCGTGAGCGGGCCGACGCCGCGGATGTCCTCGATCATGTGGTGGATCGCGTAGAACGCGATGAACACGCCGGCGATCGGCATGACGACGTACGCCTCGCCGATGTTCAGCGGCAGCGCCGTCAGGTTCTGCATCCAGGAGTTCTGGGCGGCGAAGATGCCACCGAGGATGAAGACGATGACCGCGAACGCCAGCACGACCAGCTGGATGAAGACCGCGACGATCTTGCGGGCGGTGCGGGGCAGCAGTTCGACCACGAACGACACCGCGATGTGGCCACGCTCGCCGAAGACGAGGGCGGCGGCGATCAGGGAGGTCCACACGAAGGTGTACTTCGCGAGTTCCTCGGTCCAGGTCGACGGGTTCTGCAGAACTTCACGCGAGAAGACCTGCCAGACGACTGCCAGCACCAGGACGGTGAACAGGAAGGCCGTAAGGATCTTGAGTACCAGGTCCAGGCCATGCTTGATTCTCTCCATGGTTCCTCCTTTCCAGAGGGGAGCAGCCTGCGGGCCCGGCGCGTCGGCCGGGCCCACAGGTGAGTGACGTTACTTCTGCGCTGCCTGGAGCTTGTCCCAGAGAGCCTTCTGCGAGTCGGTGGTCAGGAACTTGGCCTGCAGCGGCTCGAGGGCGCTCTTGAAGGCGGCCGCGTCGACGTCGGAGAACTTCGCGCCGCCGGCCTTGGCGTCGGCGATCGCCTTTTCGGTGGACTTCTGCCACAGGTTGGTGTGCTCGGTCATCGCGGCGTCCCACTCCTTGTCGAAGGACGCACGATCCTCGGTGGACATCTTCTTCAGGGTGTCGGTGTTGATGATCAGGTAGTCGAGACCGACCAGGTGCTTGGTGTTGCTGAAGTACGGGGCCACCTCGAAGTGCTTCTGGGTGAAGTAGGAGACCTCGTTGTTCTCGGCGGCGTCGATCACGCCGGAGTTCAGGCCGGTGTAGACCTCGCCGTACGCCAGGGGGGTGGCGGAGGCGCCCATGGCCTGGGCCATGGCGATCATCAGGTCGGACTCCTGGACCCGGAGCTTCTTGCCGTTCAGGTCGGCCGGGGTCTTGACCGGGCCGAACTTGGTGTAGACCGAGCGCTCGCCCTGGGTGAAGCCACCGAGGACGGTGACGTGCTGGTTGCCCTCGAGGGAGGTGAAGAGGTCGCCGACGATCGACTTGTCGCGGATGACCTTCATCTGGCCGTCGATGCTGGAGAACGCCATCGGCATGTTCAGGACCCGGAAGTCCTTGTTCAGGTTCTCCAGCTGGGTGCCGGAGACGATGGCCATGTCGACCGAGCCGTTGGAGACCATCTGCAGGGCCTCCTGCTGGGCGCCCAGGGTCTCGTTCGGGAAGACCTGGACCTTCCAGCGGTCGTTGGTGTCCGTGGCGAGGCGCTTGCCGAAGTTGTCCAGCGCGATGTAGGAGGGGTGCGCCTCGGTCTGGTTCAGGGCCAGGCGGAGGGTCTTGCCGCTCGTGGCACCCGGGGTGCCGGAGCTACCCGAGCCGCCACAGGCGGCCAGGGTAAGGGTGAGCGCCGCTGCGGCGATGACTGCGAGCACCTTGGGCTTACGCATGTGGATGTTCTCCTCAATTCGGGGATGCCCCGGGACGGAGACGTCACATA
Source organism: Raineyella antarctica (assembly GCF_900092135.1). Taxonomy (GTDB): domain Bacteria; phylum Actinomycetota; class Actinomycetes; order Propionibacteriales; family Propionibacteriaceae; genus Raineyella; species Raineyella antarctica. Next base: position 35,797 of record NZ_FMYF01000001.1, read on the forward strand.
TGTCGAAGCACCGTCCTTGGTGGCAACTGCAGGCCTCAGTCAAGCCTCAGGGCGACAAACGACCGCAACGGTTGCACGAAGTTTCAGTGAGGAGGCTATGAGTGACCGGTGTCGGAGGTGTGAGTATGGACGGGCGCCGGTCAGTGTGCCGGCGGGAGCAGGCAGTGCTCCCCGAAACCGGCCGGCGTGACGCCCAGCCCCTGGTTGAAGCGCGCCCAGTAGTGCACCGAGGCGATCGTCGAGGCGAGCACCACCAGCTGGCGCTCGTCAAAGGCCTCGGCCATCCGGCCCAGCAGGTCCTCGTCGACGGCTACCGGGGAGGCGGACAGGCCACGGGCGTACGCGATCACCAGGTGCTCGGCCGGGCTGAACCCGGTCCGGCCGTCCTCGGTGCCGTCGCGCAGGGCGTACACGTCTTCGTCGCTGAGCCCCACTTCGCGGTGCCCGTGGGCGTTCATGTCGATGCAGAACGCGCAGTTGGCCGTCAGCGAGGCCGTGATCCGGGCGATTTTCAGCACCCGCGGGTTGAGCCCGGGGATCCGGTGGGCGGCCGTGGCCTCCAGGGCGCCCGCGCCCAGCGCGGTACGTGGGGACCAGGCCAGCAGCCGGGCGGGCACCATCCGACGGCCGGTGACGCGCTCTGCGATCCGGATGCCGAGCCACAGCAGGGGGTTCGTACCTGGGGGCTCGGGGATGACCGGGCTCACCGGCGCGGCCCGATCCAGCGGGGCACCCGGCGCATGTACTCGCGATAGTCCTCGCCGAAGCGTTCCTGGAGGGCGCGCTCCTCGGGCAGGATCTGGACGGCGGTGAGGATCGCGGCCAGGGCCGCGACCGGGGGTACGGCCCGCGGTGAACCGAGCCAGGCGGCGTGGGTGACCAGGGTGCCCGTCAGGGCCAGGTACATCGGGTTGCGGGTGTAGCGGTAGACGCGGCCGGTCACCAGCACGCTGGCATGCTCGGGGGTGCCCGGGTGCACGGTCGTCCCACGCTGCAGGAACTCGGTGACCGCCGCGATCCCGACCACCGCGCTGGCCGTGCCGATGGTGCCGGCGGTGAAGAAGCCGAGCGGGCCGGGTCGGTGCCGATAGCTCGGGCGGCCGGCCAGCAGCCACTGGGTCAGGCCGAACGCCGCCATCCATAGCGGCGGTGGGATGCGGGTGTCCAGCGGTGTCGCCATGTCATGCCTCTCCGGTGCGCCAGGTGCCGCCTGGACGTGCAAGGGTGCGGTCGGACGGCCGGCCGCACCCTGGTCCTACCGGTCAGGTCACCCCGCCGGGATCTCGTCCACGTTGATGAAGTTGCCGTCCGGGTCCTTGAACCAGACGGCGCGGCCGCCGCCCTCGTCCATCGTGGCGACCCCGTCGGACCAGGTCAGTCCCGGCATCTCGAAGGTCTCCAGGGTGACGCCGGCGCTCCGCAGCCCCTCGACCTCGGCGTCGAACGCCTCGGGCGGGACCTGGAAGGTCATTGCCGTGGCCTGGTTGGTGCCGGCGAACGTCGACTCGTAGACGAAGAACATCCCCTTCCCGGCGCAGTAGAACACCCCACCCTCGAAGTCGGTCTCGGACTGGCGCTTGAAGCCCAGTTTCGTCTCGTAGAACTCGGCAGCAGCTGTCAGGTCCTTGACCGGCAGCGTCGCCACCGATGCGTACTCGCCCAACATGATGAACCCCTCACCGATCGATCCCCGTGATCGGTCACGGTTCCAGCGTAGGTTGTGAGCTGGGTCACATCAATGGGCAAGGAACTGCACCGTTCCTGTCGATTTCGGTCTCCTCAGGAAGTTCTCGGCTCCCCATCCGGCTGCTCGCCCGGATCCCCACCGGACTCCGGCGGATAGGTGATCGTCAGGCCCTCCACGTGCGCGAACCGGGTCAGCGCGTGCGCCCGGGCCTTGCCCGGTCCCATGATGTCGAGTGCCTCGGCCCCCCGGACCAGCAAGGCGTCCCCGACCAGCGAGCGGTGGCACCGCCACGGGACCGCCTCGGCGCACATGATCGCCACGGTGTGGTCGGCGGCCAGGGCCAGCAGGTCGTCGACCGCCTCGGCGAACACGTCGGTCTGCATGTGGTCGGCGTAGCCGCGGAAGGACGCGTTGCGCCAGCCCGTGTTGGGGGAGTCGGCACGGCTGTGGCGCAGGCCGCCGAGGCGCTCCTCGTACCGGTAGTCGATCCCGGCCGCGGCGAGGGAAGCGGGCAGCGCGTCCCGGTTGAACTGCGGGTTGTGGCGCGACCGGGGGACCGTACGGATGTCGACCAGGGTGTCGACCCCGTGCTCGGCGAGCAGGGCGATGAACTCCTCGATCGGCCGGGTCGAGTGTCCGATCGTGTAGACGGTGGTCACGGCGTCTCCTCTCCGGTCGTCAGTGTGAGGCCCGAACCCTGCCCGGGGCGCCGGGGGAATTCTTGGATTGGGCCGCCGAAGACGGTTGCACTTCTTGATAGTGAACTGTCCGCGGTACACGATCAAGAAGTGGGAGCTTGCCGAGGAACGGTGATGTGACGGCGGACGGTCCCGACCGGTTCCTGGAGGAGAGGCGGAGGGGTCATCTGGTCGCTGTCCGGGCGACTGCTGTCAACTCGCTGTCAGGGCCAGACCGATCCGGCCCTCCCGGAGCCCGCACCAGTCGGGGGAGGTTCCCGGGCGGATCCGCGTGATGCCGAGGAAGTTCCGCCGGGCCATGGCATCGACGACGACCGCATCCCCCGACTCCAGCAACGCGTCCCGATACGGACGGCCCGGGCCGTCCGGATTGCCGAAGCGCAGCTGGCCGGCATCTCCCACCGACAGCAGCACCAAGGGGCCGGCGGCCTCCATGGGGCGGTGCATCCGCAGGAACGTCCCGGGGCCGAACTCGCCCATCACTGCCGCGTCCGGCGTCCAGTCGGGGTCCGGCGTCCAGTCCGGGTCCGGCGTCCGATCCGCCAATTCGGAAGCTTCCTCGTGGCTCGTTCCGGCCGCTTGGAGGGTCGCCTCACGAGCCAGTTCAACCACCCAGTCCGGCAGGCCGCGGACGAGTCCCCGGCTGGTCGCTCCCCGGGCTGCGAGCGGTTCGAGGGTCCAGCTCCGGCAGGTACGGACGAGGCGGCGCTGCTGCTCCAGGTCCAGGAATCCGGGGAGGTGAAGGGCACCCGGGGCGAGCCGTCGAGGCGTACGTACCACGAGGTCGGCGGGGAAGAGCGCGTCCGGCTGCGAGGAGGTCATGGCATCGCCAATCCGCCCCGCTCCCGGTCCTCCTGTCCAGCCGGTGACCGGGTGCGCACGCGCAGGTGCACCGGAGGATCCGATCAGGCTGGCCGTACGTGGTAGGCGACCGTCTGCACCCGGATCATCCCGTCGGTGAAGATGAAGGTGTCGATGCCGTCGTCGACCCGGCGGCCGCCGCCGGTGGCCTTCCACTCGAGGTAGAGGACGTCGTCGGCGAAGACGGTGTCCAGCTCCCACTGGGCCTGCGGGACGTCGCTGAGCAACTGGACGAAGACCTCGCGGGCGCCGTCCTTGCCGCGGTACACCTTGCCCTGGGCGATCAGGATCGCGTCGTCCGCATAGTCCGAGAGGATCTCCTCGAGGTCCTCCGCGCCGAGGGACTGGCCGTGGTGCTGGAACACTTCTTCTGCGGTGCGTGCCATGGGATCGCTCTCCGTCGAACGTACGTCGGCGCCGGGGTCGGCTACCGGTCCCCTCGAGTCTCCGCGCCTCCCCGGTGCTTGTCCATACCGAGGGGCGGCGCTGATGGCTGGGTGGGTGGCCGCGTCAGCACACCGGCCACGGGGCTCGCGGTCATTCCCAGCGGAAGGTCCGGATCGCGACGGTGAACCCGATGACGGTCCAGGCCACCAGGCAGACGAGGGGTTGCCAGCCGATCGCGGCGCCGGTCGCCGCGCTGGTCAGCAGGGACGCGACTGCCCCGCCAGGGGTCCAGTCGGCCACGGTGGCCAGCCAGCCGGGGAACACCGCCCGCGGGACCCACATGCCGGCCGCGAACCACATCACGGCGGCGGTGGCGGAGCCCACGCCGCTGGCGACGCGTGGGTTGGGGATGACTGCGGCCAGGAGCGCGCCGACCGCGAGGAAAGCGGCCGCGCACGGGATCAACAGCAGCACGACCAGCGTCTGCCTGCCCACGGAGCCGAGGCCGAAGAAGAGCGGGAGCGTGCTCAGGAACAGGCCCACGACCAGGATGATGACCAGGATCAGGGCAAGGACCGCTGCGAGCAGGTTGCCCGGGTGGGCGGGGGTGGTGCGCAGGCGACGGAGGAAGCCGAGTTCGCGGTACTGGCCCAGGATCATCGGCATCATCTGCAGCGCCAGCATCGAGGCGGCGAAGACCACCAGCGTGGGCTGGTACGCCTCCACCACGCTCAGGCCGCCGAAGGCCTCCAGCGGTTGGCGGGCGCCGGGGATGGAGCACATCACGATGATCGCGACGACCGGGATGACGACTGTCCAGATGACGATCGCCGGGGTGCGCAGGGTGAGGCGCAGTTCGTTGCGGAACAGGGCGGTGGTTGCGCTCATGTCAGTCCTCTTCGGTGACGCGCAGGTAGGCGTCGTCGAGGGTGGGTCCGGTCACCCGGAGTTGGCCGGCGGTGACGCCACGGGTAGTCAGTGCCGCCAGGACATTCTGGGCCGCAGCTGCGTCCCCCTCGACCACGATCCGGTCGCGGTCCTGGCGTACGTCGGTGACGCCCGGTAGGGAGAGCAGGTCGTCGAGGGGCACCGGGGACGACGGGAGGAAGCTGATCGACTGGCCGCCGGCGGCTGCCGCCAGCTCGTCGGGGGTGCCCTGGGACACCACTCGTCCTGCGTCGATGATGTAGATCCGGTCACAGAGGTGCTGGGCCTCTTCCATTGAATGGGTGACCAGCAGGATCGTCGTGCCCTCGGCTGCGAGGTGCTCCAGGTAGGTCCAGATGTCGCGCCGAGCGGCCGGGTCCAGTCCGGTGGTCAGCTCGTCCAGGATGGCGACCTCGGGGCGTCCGACCAGGGCGAGTGCGACCGAGAGTCGCTGCTGCTGGCCTCCGGAGAGCTTCTCGAAGCGCTGGTCGCGCTGGGAGGTGAGGCCGAAGCGCTCGAGCAGTTCGTCGGTGGGGCGGGGGTCGGGGTAGAAGGCGGCGAAGAGGTCGATGGCCTCTGCCGTGGTGATCTTGGCCGGCAGCCGGCACTGCTGGAGCTGCATGCCGAGGATCTGGCGCAGTCGGGGATCGTTGGAGGCGGGATCGATCCCGCCGACGCGGATGGCGCCGGCGTCCGGGGTGCGCAGGCCGCCGATGCACTCGACGGCGGTGGTCTTGCCTGCGCCGTTGGGGCCGAGGATGCCGACGATCTCGCCCTCGTCCACGGTCAGGTCGATGCCGTGCAGTACTTCGCGTGCGCCGTAGGTCTTCCGCAAGCCGTTGACCTCGATGATGGGCATGCCTCGACTGTCCCACCCCCGGGGGGTCAGCTGCGGGTCGGTGACCTGGTGAATGGCCTTGTCGGCCTAGGCTCGGACCATGGAGCATCCGCTGATGTTCGATCCGGACGATCCGTTCCTGCACCGGCTCCGGGAGATCGCCCTGGCCCTCCCCGGTGCCGCCGAGAAGGTCAGCCACGGCCGGCCGGCGTTCTTCACCACCAAGGTGTTCGCGTACTACGGCGGCTCGATCAAGGCCGCGGGTGCGCACGAACAGCACGACCGCTCCCTCGTCGTGCACCCCGATCCCGCGGAGGTGCTGGCCCTGGCCGAGGAGGAACGCTGCTACCGGCCGGCCTACCTCGGCCCGAGCGGCTGGATCGGGGTGGACCTGGACGGCGACACCGACTGGGCGGAGGTGCGCGAGTTGGTCGAGGCCTCCTACCGGGAGACCGCTGCTGCCCGGCTGGTCGCCGAACTCGACGCGCGCTGAGGGAAACCCGGGGCGTGCCGCCAGCTCCCGGCAGGGAAGCGCCACGACGAACACCATCGGCGGGAATATCGAGGCTTCCGGCAAGGTTGAGTCCATGACGCTCAACTTCGGTCGGGACCCGCAACCCCGCCCCGAAAGCGTCGTCAAGCACCCCCAACAGTGGCAGGCTCGGAAGAAGGAGCCCGCTTCCGAGCCGGAGAACGAAGGACACATGGACGCCAACAAGCTCACCACCAAGAGCCGCGACGCGTACTCGGCCGCCGTACGCAACGCCCTCACCAACGGCAACCCGAACGTCGAGGCCGTGCACCTGCTGCACGCCATGCTCATCACGCCGGAGAACACCGTCGGGCCGCTGCTGGAGTCGATCGACGCCGACCCGCGTACGATCGACGCAGAGGCCGAGAAGGCGATCAAGAAGCTGCCCGCGGCCGCTGGCTCGTCGGTCTCCCAGCCCCAGCTCTCCGGCGCCGTCGCCCGCGTCCTGGCCGATGCGGAGACCCGCGCCGAGAAGCTCGGCGACACCTACATCGCCACCGAGCACTTCCTGATCGCGCTGGCCGCGATCGACTCCGAGGCCAAGAAGATCCTGGTGGCCCAGGGCGCGACCGAACAGGCTCTCACCAAGGCGTTCCAGGACGCCCGCGGCTCCAAGCGGGTCACCTCCGAGGGCCAGGAGGGCACCGCGAGTGCCCTGGAGCAGTACGGCTACGACATGACCGCGGCCGCCCGCGAGGGCAAGCTCGACCCCGTCATCGGCCGCGACCAGGAGATCCGTCGCGTGGTCCAGGTGCTGGCGCGACGTACGAAGAACAACCCGGTGCTGATCGGTGAGCCCGGCGTCGGCAAGACCGCCGTCGTGGAGGGCCTGGCCCAGCGGATCGTGGCCGGCGACGTGCCCGACTCGCTGCGCGGTCGCCGCCTGATCAGCCTCGACCTGGGCGGCATGGTCGCCGGCGCGAAGTACCGCGGCGAGTTCGAGGAGCGGCTGAAGAGCGTGCTCCAGGAGATCAAGGACGCCGAGGGACAGATCGTCACGTTCATCGACGAGATCCACACCGTGATCGGTGCCGGCGCGACCGGCGACTCCTCGATGGACGCCGGCAACATGCTCAAGCCGATGCTCGCCCGCGGCGAGCTGCGCCTGATCGGCGCGACCACGCTGGACGAGTACCGCGAGAACATCGAGAAGGACCCGGCGTTCGAGCGCCGCTTCCAGCAGGTGTACGTGGGGGAGCCCTCGGTGGAGGACACCATCGCGATCCTGCGCGGGCTGCGCGAGCGCTACGAGGCGCACCACAAGGTCGCCATCACCGACCAGGCCCTGGTCGCCGCGGCGACGCTGTCGCACCGCTACATCACCGGTCGCAAGCTGCCGGACAAGGCCATCGACCTGATCGACGAGTCCGCCTCCCGGCTGCGGATGGAGATCGACTCCTCCCCGGTCGAGATCGACGAACTGCGCCGCAAGGTGGACCGGCTGACGATGGAGCAGATGGCGCTGGAGAAGGAGTCCGACACCGCCACCCAGGAACGGCTGGCGCGGCTGAACTCCGAGCTCGCCGACACCCAGGAGACCCTGCGCGGCCTGGAGCAGCGCTGGGAGTCCGAGAAGCAGGACCTCAACCGGGTCGGTGAGATCCGCTCCGAGATCGACGCCAAGCGCTCGGAGGCCGACCGTGCCCAGCGGGACGGTGACCTGGGCCGGGCCTCGGAGATCCTCTACGGGGAGATCCCGGCGCTGGAGAAGGAGCTGGCCAAGGCCGACGAGGCGGAGAAGAACGCCAAGCCGATGGTCTCGGAGGAGGTGACCGCCCAGGACATCGCCGAGGTGGTCGCCGCCTGGACCGGCATCCCGGTCGGCAAGATGCTGCAGGGGGAGTCCGAGAAGCTGCTGCACATGGAGGAGTACCTCGGCAAGCGCCTGATCGGGCAGTCCGAGGCCGTGGTCGCCGTGTCCGACGCGGTGCGCCGCTCGCGGGCCGGCATCTCCGACCCGAACAAGCCGACCGGCTCGTTCCTGTTCCTCGGCCCGACCGGTGTCGGCAAGACCGAGCTGGCCAAGTCGCTGGCGGACTTCCTGTTCGACGACGAGCAGAGCATGGTCCGGATCGACATGAGCGAGTACTCCGAGAAGCACACGGTCGCCCGCCTCGTCGGTGCCCCTCCGGGCTACATCGGCTACGAGGAGGGTGGCCAGCTGACCGAGGCCGTCCGGCGCCGCCCGTACTCGGTGATCCTGCTCGACGAGGTCGAGAAGGCCCACCCCGAGGTCTTCGACATCCTGCTGCAGGTGCTGGACGATGGGCGGCTGACCGACGGCCAGGGTCGTACGGTCGACTTCCGCAACACGATCCTGATCCTGACCTCGAACATGGGCTCGCAGTACCTCGCCGACCAGACCCTGTCGGAGGACGACAAGCGCCAGGCCGTGATGGGCGTGGTCCGGTCCTCGTTCAAGCCGGAGTTCCTGAACCGGCTCGATGAGATCGTCATGTTCAAGCCGCTCAGCCAGGAGGAGCTGACCCGGATCGTCTCGATCCAGCTCGGCCGGCTGAACAAGCGGATGGCTGACCGCCGGATCAGCGTGGCGGTCACCCCGGCCGCCCAGGAATGGTTGGGCCTGATGGGCTTCGACCCGGTCTACGGTGCCCGGCCGCTTCGTCGCCTGATCCAGTCGACGATCGAGGACCAGTTGGCGCGGGCGGTGCTGTCCGGCCGCCTGCACGAGGGCGACGACGTCGTCTTCGAGGTGAGCGCGGACGGCGAGGGCCTGCAGATCCTCGAGTCCGGGCTGTCCGGTGAGGGCGCGGTGGCGGGCACCGGCGACGAGTTCACCGACCGGCGCGACGAGATGGCACACGTGGGCGGCGACGGCTTCCACGTCGCCGGCGACGGGTCCGGTGACGACGTCGTCGAGGGCGAGATCGTCGAGGAGTGATCGTCGAGGAGTGATCACTCGCCGAGTGAGGAGGGCTCGGCTGCAGGCGGTTGCCTCCCCAGGGCGGCGCCCGCAGGTGCTCCTCCTGGGGTGGCCGAGGCTTAAGTGCGCCGTATCTATTGGTCCACCAACAGATACGGCGCACCTAAAGGGTGGTCGAGGCCGGACCTGTCCGCCGGCGGATGTTCAGGCCCGGTCGTCGCCCCCGGCGCGCCCCTCGTCCGTGTCGTCTGCCAGCAGCCAGCTGATCCGGGTTCGCATGTCCCGCGGGTCCGCCTCGGGGGTGGGCATGGTCTCGTACGTCTCCCAGGTCACCTCGCCCGGGACCAGGCCCTCCGCGCGCATCCAGTCCTCCAGCCGCTGGTAGGTCTGCCCGAGGGTGCCGTACGACCCGTGGTGCACCACCTCGGCCACCCGGCCGGCGGGCAGCAGGATCTCGTGGACCTCTCCGTCGGGCAGGATCGCCGCCGCGATCGGGAAGGCCGCGGCCACGTCGATCGTTTCGCCGGGCGTGCCGAAGTAGATACCCAGAGCCGGTCCGGCCGGCGGCACCCCTTGGCGGGTCAGGGAACCGACGATGGCGGGGTAGGCCATGTCGAAGAAGGAGGGGAGCTCCTCCATCCCGATGGTCCGGCGCAACGACGCGACCGGGGCCGACGACACCTCCCGGACCCGGGGGAGTTCGTCCGGCTCCCGAGCCTCGCCCCGATCCGCATCCAGGGCCAGGTCGTCACGGTCGCCGGGTTCGTCGTCAGCGATCGTCACGGGGCATCACTTCCTCCTCGCCCCGCTCGTTGCCGACGGCGTTCTCGCGGTAGTCGTGGCCCGGTCCCTGGGCGCGCTGCTGGGCCAGGTCGGCCGGGGGAATGGTGCCCTGGTCGTCGACGTCCGGGTCCAGCCGCCCGACCTCCGAGAGCTGGCCGCCGGCGAGGTCGCCCTCGTCCTGGGGGCCACGCTGATCCTCGGTCCGGCGTTCGCGCTCATCCTCGTGCCGGCCCGCTGGGCGGTCCTCGAAGTTCTCCTCGTTGTCGCGCATGCTGATCCGCCTTCCGCTCGCTCGGTCCGGGAGGGCGCCGCAGGCTCCGGCACCTCATCGGCCGAATAGACATGTCGATAGCCTAGGGAGAGTTGGTCTCCGCGTGAACCCCTCCCCTCGGTGGGGTGCTGCGACTCCGCGCGGAATCGTGCCTCCGGTTGTGACCTCGCTCACCGCTAGCCTCTGGGCTGCAAGCATGGAGTTCGGGCCGGGCAGGGCCAGACCATGGTCCTCGTGCATCGGCTCGACCGGGACACAAAGGGAATCCGGTGACAACGAGTACGCATGACACGAGCAACGTGAAGAGGGCACAGATCGTGCGCCTGATGGCCGTCGGGATGTCTGTCGGATTCTCGCTGATCGGGCTGGGCGCGGTCGGTACGGCCCATGCGGCGACTCCAGCGGACGCCGCTGTCCAGGAAACCACGACGGCGGTCGAGGGGCCGGTACAGGAGATCGTGTCCACGGTCACCGGGACCATGGGCAACAACGGCTGGTACACCTCCGACGTGACCGTCGCGTGGTCGTTCACCGATCCGAAGGTGGCGGCCAATGTTGTCGAGGGTACTTGTGAGAACCGGACCCTCTCGTACGACACGATCGGCGAGACGTTCACCTGCGTCTTGACCACCAGCTGGGGGGTGGCGCTCAGCAAGTCGGTGACCATCAGGCGTGACGCCACCGCACCGGTGCTCGCCGTCGGTCGGCCCGACCCGATCGTGCTGCACGACTCGGTGACCGCGGACACGTCTGCCTCGGATGCGACCTCTGGGGTCGACACGGCCGGCTGCGATCCCGTCCTCACCAGCACGGTCGGCTATTCCACCCTGACATGTACGGCCGTCGACCTGGCGGGCAATCAGGCGAGCGCCGGCATGCGGTATCCGGTCGTGGCCCCGTTCGGCTCCTTCACGGCACCGCTGCTGTCAACGGCTGCGGTCAGGTCGGGCTCACAGATCAGGGTGATGTTCACGCTGCGTGACGTGAACGGATCCTTGTCCCAGGCCGATGCCCAGACCCTGGCCAGCAACGGGCAGGTCCGTGTCGTCCTGACCGCCACGGCCGATGGCAGCGGGGAGCCGCTGGCCTCCGCGCTGTGCAAGTGGGACAAGAGGGCATCCGCCTTCGCCTGTGCCCCGAGGACTCCGAAGCTGGACGCGGCGTCGATCACCAACCCGTACTTCATCACGGTCCAGGAAACAGGCCCGGGGCAGGACGACTGGTTCGCCGCGCCCAACCTGGATGGCGCCGCCGGTGAACCGGGAAACTCCTTGCCCGTCGAGCTGAGGTAGACCCGGAGCGGCGTTCCATCGACATCCGACGCGCGATCGAGGAGCCGTCGCCGGCGTAAGCGCCGGGGGCGACGACCGGTCCGAATCGAGGCTGTCGCGGGTCGGGGAGCACGCGTAGCCTGAGAAGGATCACCCCGGGGGATGGAGGTCCGCCATGAAGCGACTGTTCCTGGCGAGCGGGGTCGCGCTCGCCCTCGTGCCACTGCTGGCGCCGCCCGCCATGGCGGCGAAGCCGAACATCTACCACACGATCTCGTCGACCCATGGGTCCGCCGTGGTCTCCCGGGTCGAGGGATGCGAGCTCACCGAAGTCTTCGTCTCCTCCAGCGCAGCCATGTACGCCGCCCAGCCGGGCCCGGTCAACAAGCAGGGCCTCACCAGTGTCTTCGTCCGGGTGACCGATACCTGCGCCAGCGCCCGGGCCGGTGCACGCGCTGCCGCGGTCCGGCCCGCGGCCGCAGGCGGTGGCGCAGTCCTCTTCAGCGCCGAGGGACAGAACATGGCGCCGCTGGTCGCAGACTCGCGGCTGACGAAGGCCTCCGTCTCCGACGTCATCAAGGGGACCGACGACCAGGAGAACCCGGTAACGATCACCCTCCACGCCTCCTGGACCGGCACCGGCCCCCTCGAGCACACGACCGTCCGCACTGGCGACCACTACGCCGACGGCAACGTGTCGGCCCATGACAACAATCTCCGCAGGGATGCGGTCGCCGAGGTGTCGGTGACCGTCACCGGGGAGGGGACGGATCTGTCGGTCACCGGAACCGATCAGACGGCGGTCCTGGAGAGGGTGAAGTCGATGTGCATCGAGGTACCACGTCCGGGCGTGACAGAGTTCTACCCCTGCTTCGGCTTTCCCGGCTGACCCCGATCGCTCGTCCGCGCAGAGGCGAGTGACCGGTGACGGGGTGGTGTGGGTTGCCATCGCCAGGCCGGATGGTCGGAGGTGCTGTGCGGAGCGTTCAGGCGGGTCGCCGTCGGGTCTGCCCATACTGGAGGCATGGGCAGACTCACGTACGGGATGATGACCTCGCTGGACGGGTTCGTGAACGGGCCGGACGGGACCTTCGGGTGGGCCGAGCCGGACGAGGAGACGCACCGGTTCGCCAACGAACGCGAGCGCGAGGTCGGCACCTTCCTCTACGGGCGACGGATGTTCGAGACCATGCGGTTCTGGGCGGACGACGAGGCACTGGCCGGCGCGCCGCCGTACATCCTGGACTATGCCGACATCTGGCGGACTGCCACCAAGGTGGTGTTCTCCTCGACGATGGACGAGCCAGCCCTGGAGCGCACCAGGGTCGAGCGCCGCTTCGATCCGGAGGCCGTACGCGCCCTCAAGGAATCCAGCTCGCAGGACCTGGCCGTGGCCGGTCCGACGCTGGCGGCCCAGATGCTGCGGGCCGGGCTGGTCGACGAGATCTCCGTCTTCATCGCACCGGTCGTGGTGGGCGGGGGAACCCGGTTCCTCCCCGAGCAGGCGGCGCTGGATCTGTCCCTGGTCCAGATGCGCCGGTTCGACTCCGGGTTCGTCTTCCTGCGCTACGCCGTTCGGCACTGACAACGATTCAGTACTGATCGTGGCCCGTGGTGGTCCTTCTCCGGCCCGTGGCAGCGGCGTAGGGTCGCGACATGAGCGTTGCACGATCCGGAACATTCCGCCTCGCCGGCCGGCTCGAGGTGACGCGCCTCGGCTTCGGCGCGATGCGCATCACCGGTCCAGGCATCTGGGGCCCACCGGCCGACCCCGACGAGGCGATCCGCGTCCTGCGCCGGGCCGTGGAGCTGGGCGTGGACTTCATCGACACCGCCGACGCGTACGGGCCCGAGGTCTCGGAGGACCTGATCTTCCGGGCCCTGCACGGCGCGGACGGCTACGACGGGGTAGTGGTCGCGACCAAGGGCGGACTGACGCGCCAGGGGCCCGAACGCTGGGCACCGGTGGGCCGCCCGGAGTACCTGCGCCAGTGCCTGCAGATGTCGCTTCGACGCCTGGGGCTGGAACAGGTCCCGCTGTGGCAGCTGCACCGGATCGACCGGCGGGTGCCGCGCGAGGAGCAGTTCGGCGTGCTGAAGGAGTTCGTCGACGAGGGGTTGGTCGGCCTGGTCGGGCTCTCCCAGGTCGGCGTGGACGAGATCCGGGCGGCCCGGGAGGCCGGGCTGGAGATCGCCTCCGTGCAGAACCGGTACAACCTCTCCGATCGCTCCGCCGAGGACGTCCTGGAGTACTGCGAGGCCGAGGGCATCGGCTTCATCCCCTGGGCGCCGATGGCCGCCGGCCGACTCGCCCAGGCGGGCGGGGTGCTGGACCAAGTGCTGCAGGCCCACCCGGGCGCGAGTCCGTCGCAGGTCGCGCTGGCCTGGCTGCTGCGACGCTCCCCGGTGGTGCTGCCGATCCCCGGCACCGGCAGCGTTGCCCATCTGGAGGCGAACTGTGCAGCCGCTGACCTGGAGCTCAGCGAGCAGGAGGTGACCGCGCTCGAGGCGGCCTGACGTCCCCGCCAGGGCTTCCACAGACTTTGTGTTGACCGATATGCCCGGTTTCGGACCGATGACCGGGAGCATCTAGGAGACCTCTCGGTGCGCCTTCCGGGGGCCGGCCTCCCTCGACTGCTGGTGTAATCACCCGCCGCGCCCTAGCATCGGGGGCGTGCGCGGGCGCGCACCCTGTCAAGGAGGACAGCAGAACACATGACCATCACCACGCCCCCCGTGACCGTCGGCCCCGAGCTGGCCCGTTCCTGGCTGCTCGTCAACGCCTCCCACCCGGACCGGTTCGCCCCGGCCGCCGCCAGCGCCGCCGACGTCGTACTGCTCGACATCGAGGACGCCGTCGCTCCCGAGGGGAAGGCCCAGGCCCGCGACAACGTGGTGGAGTGGCTGTCCACCCCGGGCAACGAGGCATGGGTGCGCCTCAACGGCTTCGGTACCGAGTGGTGGGAGCAGGACCTGCGGGCCCTCGCCCAAACGCCCGGCCTGCGCGGGGTCATGCTGGCGATGGTCGAGTCGCCCGAGCACGTGCACCGTACGGCCCAAATGCTGCCGGGCATCAAGATCGTCGCGCTGGTCGAGACCGCGCGCGGCGTGCAGAACCTGCCGGCCATCGCCGACTCCCGGCACACGTTCCGGCTCGGGCTCGGACTGGGTGACTACCGCCGCGACACCGGGTTCGACGACGACCCGCTGACCTTGGCCTACACCCGCTCCCAGTTCACCATCGCCTCGAAGGCCGCCGGGCTGCCCGGCCCGATCGACGGCCCCGCCGTCGGGGCACTCGGGGTGAAGCTGGCCGACTCCGCCGGCGTCACCGTCCAGTTCGGCATGACCGGCAAGATCTGCCTGATGCCTGAGCAGACCCTGACCGTGAACGAGATCCTCTCGCCCTCACTGGCCGACCGCTCGTGGGCGGTCGAGTTCCTGGCCGAGTTCGAGGCCGCCGGCGGGCAGATCCGCAATGGTTCGGACCTGCCCCGCCTGGCCCGGGCCCGCAAGGTTCTGAGCCTGTCGCAGTCGTACGGGCTGTCCCTGCCCGAGGGCTACGACCTGCACTTCGAGGCGCCCTCGGACACCTACCACTGCTGACCTCCCACTGCCGGGACCCCCGGTCCCACACGGGGCCGACGTTGGTGCAAGGACGGGCCCGGGCCACCGCCCGGGCCCGTACCGTTCCGTACGGTCGGGTGGGGAGCCCCCAGCGCATATGATCTGGGGGTGCCCCGACGGTTCGGGGCGGGACCGTCAGAAAGGTAGAGATGCGCTCGGACGTGGCCTTCATCATTCCCGTATACAACGAGGAGACCGTCGTCCGTGGCGTCGTCGAGAACGTGCTGCGCGACTATGCCCACGTGGTCTGCGTGAACGACTGCAGTCGCGACCGCTCCGCCGACGAGGTCGAGGCGACCGGTGCGTACCTGGTCAATCACCCGATCAACATGGGGCAGGGCGCCGCCCTCCAGACCGGCATCGAGTTCGCCCGCCGGCTCCGCGGCGTGGAGTACTTCGTCACGTACGACGCCGATGGACAGCACCGGCTCGAGGACGTTGCGACCATGCTCGACACCATCGAGCGGACCGGTGACGACATCGTCATGGGGTCGCGCTTCCTGGGCACCGAGGCGGTCGGGATGACCCGCACCAAGCGGGCCGTCCTACGGATGGCGGTCGCGTTCAGCAACGCCACCTCGGGGCTGAAGCTCACCGACACCCACAACGGGCTACGAGTCTTCAACCGCCGGGTCGCCGAGCAGATGCAGATCACCATGCCGGACATGGCCCACGCCTCGGAGATCCTCGAGATCGTGGCGAAGGGGAAGTACCGCTACCGGGAGGTGCCGGTGACCATCGTCTACACCGACTACTCACGCGGCAAGGGCCAGTCCATCGTCAACGCGATCAACATCGCCTTCGACACCCTGCTCCGGAAGGTCAGCCGCTGATGCTCATCCAGGTCATCCTCATCGTCCTCGCCTTGCTGCTGGTCTACCTGATCCTGGCCTCGCGCGGTTCCCACGGGGCCAAGGCCTCGATGAAGCTCGGACTCATCCTGCTGGCCATCGCGATGATCATCGCGGTCCTGCGGCCCCAGTTGATGTCCCAGTTGGCCTCCTTCCTCGGGGTCGGCCGGGGCACGGACCTGCTGCTGTACGCGGTCACCGGCGCGTTCCTGTTCTATGCGCTGACCCAGTACCTCAAGTCCCAGTCCCAGCGCGACGTCATCTTCCGGCTGGCTCGCCGGGTGGCGCTGATCGAGGCGGACAACCGCTACGGCTCGATCCTGACGGGGCCGCTCGACGCCCCTGATCCGCAGACCCCGCGCCCACTCACCACCGACGCCGACGACCGTACCGCGGGTCCCGTCGAGCTCGGGCAGCCGTACGTCGACCCGCACACCGGCAGGACTCCCCAGGACTGACAGCAGCCCTCGCCCACCCCCGCTCGCGTGGCGGGGAGGGGCTCTGCCGGATCGTACGATGGGGGCCATGCTCGCCCCTGGCTGGAACTGGACCATGGCAATCCCAGTCATCCTGGCCCTGGTCGCCCTGCTCTGGATCCCAGGCACGGCACTGGCCGGTGGCCTGGGGTCGGGACGGTGGCCGGCGGTCGCGCTCGCGCCGCTGATGACCACCGGCCTGATCTCCGTCGGGGCCATCATCACCGCCCTGGTCGGGCTGCGTTGGGGGATCGCCGTCGCGCTGTTCTGGCTGGTCGTGGTTCCCGCGCTGGTCTGGGCCGCCCGGATGCTCATCGCCCATACCGGACGTACGCCGTGGCGCTTCGACGCACCCACCGTGCGGGTCTGGCAGGTCGTCCTCGGGCTGGCCGTCTCGGTCGCCCTCGCCAGCTGTATCGTGCACGGGGGCACCCAGGCCCCCGGCTATATCCCCCAGCAGGGCGACCAGATCTTCCACCTCGGCACGGTCCGCTCCATGCTGGACTCCGGCAACCTATCCTCGCTGACCGCCGACGGCCTGAACCACCGGGAGGCTCCGGTGTTCTACCCGGCGGCCTTCCACGGGGTCGCCGCGACGGCCGTGATGTTCACCGGCGCACCGATCGTGGTGGTGGAGAACTCCCTGCTGCTGGTCACCGCAGCGCTCACCTTCCCGCTCGGTATGATGCTGATGCTGAACACGCTGGTTGCCCGGGACCGCCACCTGGTGCTGCTGTCCGGGGTGTTCTCCCTGGCCTTCACCGTCTTCCCCTGGGTGCTCATGGTCCGCGGCGCCGTTTGGGCACAGGTGTTCGGCTCCGCCTTCATCCCGGCGGTCGTGGCCGTCTACGGCTGGGGGGTGGCGCAGGCGTTCCTGGGGAAGAACTGGGGGAGTTCGGCGCTGCTGTTCGTGGTGTCCGTCCCGGCACTCTTCCTGGCGCACTCGAGTGCCCTGTTCGCCGCAGTCGCCGCTGCCGTGATGCTCTCGCTGGCGTACGCGCTGAAACACGCGCTGGACGCCCCGCGCAACCCGCGGCAGTGGCTGCCCCTGGCGGTGTTCGCGGTCCTGGCCGTCCTCGCGAACGTCCTCGGCGCCCTGGTCGCCCCCGCAGGGATGGCCAAGGACGTCAAGGTGCACCTGCCCGCCCAGCAGGTCATCGCCGGCATCGCGACCTCCTGGGGGTCGACGGACCATCCCTCCCAGGTCGCCGGCCTGGTCCTCACCGGCCTGGCCCTGATCGGCGCCGTGCTGTGCTTCGAACACCGCAAGGACTGGTGGCTCTCCGCGACCTGGGCATCCTTCATGGCCATCACCACCCTGCTCTACGCCAACGGCACCGGCCTGGTCTGGCAGTGGACCTGGCCCTGGTACAACTTCGGCTTCCGGGTGGAGGCGATCATGGCGATCTTCGCCGTACCGCTGGTGGTCCTGGGGGTGTCGCGGATGCTGCACCTAGCAGGGCGCTGGCGGCCAACGGTCCTATTGATCGTTCTGCTGTGCCTGGCCCTGCTACCAGTGATGAACGTCCAGGCCCAGACGGCCACCAAGACGCTCCGGAACATGTACCGCTGGGACAGTGCCACCGGCTGGATCTCCAGCGACGAGGTACGGGCGCTGGTCAAGCTATCCGCGAAGATGCCCCCCGACGCCGTCGTGGCGACCAGCCCTTGGCGTGGCGGGCAGTACCTCTACATCGTCGGGACCCAGCACACGGCCATCCCCACAGAGAAGTCCTCCGGCCGTGACGACAAGATCGTCTCCAAGGGGCTGAAGGACATGGCGACCGACCGCACGGTCTGCGCCGCGGCGAAACGGATGGGGATCTCGTACGTGATCACCGGTGGCAACGGCCTGCCGTTCGAGACGTTCGACTGGCACCTGGACCAGGCCGGAATCGACGATGTCGGGGAGTCCGGCGGCTTCCGGAGGGTGGCGTACGTCGCGCCGTACGTGCTGTGGTCCGTGCCGGACTGCGCCGCCTGAGGATGGCGTACGACGGGTCGGTGGGACGCCGCAGGTTAGGCTTCGGCCATGCTTGCATCTGACTGGACCTGGTTGACGGCGATCCCGGTCATGATGGCCTTGGTCGGCCTGCTCTGGATCCCGGGGGCGGCACTCGCCGGGGGGCTGGGGGCGGGCCGGTGGCCGGCGATCGCCCTGGCACCGCTGGTCACCACCAGCACCATCGCGGTCGGCGGCATCATCACCGACCTGGTCGGGGTGCGCTGGGGGATCGGCCCCGCGCTCTTCTGGTTGGTGGCCGTCCCGGCGCTCGTCTGGGGGGTGCGTTGGCTGATCCTCCGCAGTGGACGCCGGCCGTGGAGCTTCCGAGCGCCGGCCGTACGCTGGTGGGAAGTGGCGGTCGGGCTGGCGGCCGCGTTCGCCATCGGCAGCTACGTCATGCACGTGGCCACCGGCTCGCCGGGCAACATCCCGCAGCAGTCGGACCAGATCTTCCACCTCGGCACGGTGCGCTCCATGCTGGACTCGGGCAGCATCTCCTCACTGCGGGCCGACGGCCTCAACCACCCCTCCGCACCGGTGTTCTACCCGGCGGCCATGCACGGCGTCGTCGCGACGGCGGTGCTCTTCACCGGGGCTCCTGTCGTCGTACTGGAGAACTGCCTGTTGCTCGTATCGAACGCCTTCATCTTTCCGCTCGGCATAATGCTGCTGCTCAACACCCTGGTCGCGGCGGATCGCCGGCTGGTACTGCTCACCGGTTTCCTGGCCCAGGTGTTCATCGCCTTTCCGTGGTGGATCATGATCTCCGGCGCCGTGTGGGCGCAGGTGTTCGGGTCAGCGTTCATCCCCGCCGTCGTGGCCGTGTACTGCTGGGGACTCCTGCAGGTGTTGCGAGCGGAGAACTGGGGCAGTGCCGCACTGTTGTTCCTAGTCGCGGTGCCGGGCATCACCCTTGGGCACACCAGCGCCGTGCTGGCGGCCGCGGCGGTGGCGATCATCTTCTCCGTCGGCGCCTCGGTGGACTTCGCACTGCGTGTCCGGCGGAGATTCGTCGGCTGGCTGCCGGCGATCGGCTTCGCAGCCCTCGCCGTCCTGGTGCCGGTGGTTGGGCTCATCGCTGCACCGGTGGGCATGACCGAGCACCGGATCGCGAACCTGTCGACCTCCAAGATCCTGATCGGCCTGGTCACGTTCTGGGCCAGTCGGAACGACCTCGAGCAGGAAGGCGCGCTGGCCCTCACCCTCCTTGCCGTCATCGGAGCCGTCGTCTGCGTGCGCCGCCGCACCCACTGGTGGCTCGTCGCGACCTGGGTGGTCTTCTTCGCGATCGCCGGGGTGCTCAATGCCCGCGGCACGACGTACGTGTGGCCATTGACCTGGCCTTGGTACAACCGGGCCAATCGGTTCCAGGCCGTGGTGGTCATCGTCGCGCTGCCCCTGGTCGTCATCGGCGTGTCCTGGTTGCTGTCGTTGGCTGCACGACTACGGGGCAGATTCCGGCCCCTGGGCCTGGTCTGGGCTGGCATCGTCTGGGCCGGGGTGTTGCTCTTGGTCTGGATCGGCGTGACGAGGGCGATCGCGACGGTCCGCCCGGTGTACGAGATCGCAGATTCGCGAGCCTGGATCACGAAGGGCGAGGTCAGTGCGCTGGAGCAGCTGTCCGGGCACATGCCGGCGGACGCGGTGGTGGCGGCCAATCCCTGGCGCGGGGCCCAGTTCCTCTACATCGTCGCCCCGCAGCGGACGGTGATACCCACCGAGAAGTCGGGCGGGGAGGACCTCAACATCATCGCGCGGGGGCTCAAGAACGTGGCCTCCGACCCTCGGGTCTGTGCAGCCGTCCAGCGACAGCACGTCTCGTACGTCATAACGGGAGGCAGCCCGGTCTACCTCCAGGGGAGTGGATACCTCGACTACTCCGCTGTGGACGAGGTCAGTGGGGCCGGTGGCTTCCGGGTCGTCGCCACCGCAGCGCCGTACACGCTGTGGAAGGTCCCGGAGTGCTCCACGGGGCACTGAGGGCCCCACCCGGCGCTGGGACGGAGGCTGCTGTCGGATCGGTGGGGGGCTCCGGACAATCCAGTAGCATGACCGACATGCTTGCTCCCGACTGGTCGTGGCTGACCGCCATCCCCATCGTCATCGCCGCGGTTGCTCTCCTGTGGATCCCGGGGGCCGTGCTGGCCGGTGGACTCGGGGCGGGTTGGTGGCCGGCGATCGCCCTGGCACCTCTCCTGACCACGAGCCTGGTGGCGGTCGGAGGCATCCTCACGGACCTGGCCGGTATGCGGTGGGGTATCGGGGCAGGGGCGTTCTGGTTGCTTGCGATCCCGGCGGTGGTCTGGGGCCTGCGCGTGCTGTGGGTACGACGTAGGCGGCGGCCATGGAGGTTCGACGCACCCCACGTCCGTTGGTGGGAGGTCGCGGTCGGCGCGGTGGTCGCCGTGCTGATCGTCTGCTGGGTCTTCTACTTTGGCACGGTGCGCCCCGGCAACTTCCCGCAGCAACCTGACCAGATCTTCCACCTCGGTCTGGTGCGGTTCATGGTGGACTCGGGCAACCTCTCCTCGTTGGAGGCCAACGCGTTCAACGAACCTGCCAGTGCGTCGTTCTATCCGGCTGCCCTGCACGGGATCAGCGCCACCCTCGTGATGCTCACAGGTGCCCCCGTCGTCGTGGTGGAGAACAGTGTCCTCCTCGTCTCCTGTGCCCTGATCTACCCACTGGGCCTGATGTTGATGTTGAACACTCTGGTGGCGACCGATCGGCGGCTGGTGCTGCTCACGGGCCTCCTCGCCGCGGCGACCACCGCTTTCCCGTGGCGGATCCTGTCCTGGGGTGCCGTGTGGGCCCAGGTCTTCGGGTCGGTCTTCATCCCGGCAATCATCGCCGTGTACGGCTGGGGCCTGTTGCAGGTGTTCCGCCGGCAGCACTGGGGCAGTGCCGCCCTGCTCTTCCTGATCTCACTGCCGGGGATCAGCCTCGCGCACACCAGCGCCACGATGGTGGCCGCAGCGGCGGCCATCCTGTTCTCGCTGGCTGTTGCGATCCGCCACGCACTCACGGCCCGGCGCGGAATTGTCGGTTGGTTGCCCGCCATCGGCTTCGCCCTCGCCGGCATCCTTGGGCCCGTCCTGGGGGCTTTCGCGGCACCCACGAGACTGTTGGCGATGCAGGAGCTGAACGAACCGTTCACGAAGGTCGTCATCGGGATGCTCACCTTCTGGAGTGGCCGCAACGATGCCGAACAGGTGGCCACGCTCGCCCTCTTCGCCCTTGCCGTCCTCGGCAGCGTGGCGTGCCTGCGGCGCGGCCGCGACTGGTGGCTGGTGGCGTTCGGCTGGATCTATATCGTGCTGTGCACGGTCCTCAGCTCCCGCGGTTCCGCCTATGTGTGGCCCTTCACCTGGCCTTGGTACAACTGGCCCTACCGCTTCCAGGCAACGACGGCACTGGCTGCCACACCGCTGATCGTGGTCGGGGCCTCGTGGCTGATCTCCTTCGGCGAGCGCCTGCGCGGACGTGGCCGGGGGCTCGCCATCGCGTGGACCGTGCTGGTGGCGGTCGGGCTGTTCACGACCGTGGCGTTCGAGACTCGGGCCAGCGTCGGTGTCGTTCGGCGCTCGTACACGGCGAAGGCCCCCTACTCGGGGACCAACGATGCCGAGGTGCGGGCGCTGGAGCAGATCTCCGCCACGCTTCCCGACGACGCCGTGGTCGCCTCGAACCCCTGGACCGGCTCGGCCTTCCTCTACGTGCTGGGCCCCGAGCAGACCTTCATCCACACCAAGAACACGTGGAGCCCGGACATCGCCCTCGTCGCCCACGGGCTCGACAACGTCCGCGTCGATCCGGCGGTCTGCGGGGCGGTCAAGCGCAACCACATCACGTACGTGATCACAGGAGGACGCGAAGCCACGAAGGACTTCACCGGGATCGACTCCGTCTCCGCGGCCGATGGCTTCGTCCTGGTGCAGCGGACGGGCCCATACACGCTCTGGAAGGTCCCCGACTGCCGCCAGTAGCGATTGCCGACCCCCGCAACGACGAAGGCCCGAAGAGCGGGGGGACTCTCCGGGCCTTCGCCTCGACAGCAGGCGGACCTGCCGGTTTTGGGGGATCAGCTCTCGTTCGGCATCAGGATCCAGGCCAGCAGGTAGATCCACAGCGGGACCCCGGCGAACCAGATCAGTGCGACGAAGCCTACGCGGACCCACAGCGAGCTGACGCCCAGCTTGCGGGCGATGCCGGAGCAGACGCCGGCGATCACGCGGTCGTTGCGGGGGCGGTACCAATCATTCATGACACGGGCCTTTCTCGGAGGGGCAGGTCGGACGGGGAAGGTCGGACGGGGCAGTGCGGGTACGGGGTGCTGCGGAGGCGTGGGGCTGCTCACTTCTCGCTGGGCATCAGCACCCACAGCACCGCGTAGACGAGGGCGCCCGCGCCTCCGAAGAACAGCGAGACCGCGAAGACCACGCGGAGGATCAGGGGATCGAGGCCGAACCGGGGCGCCAGTCCAGCGCACACGCCGGCGATGACGCGGCCCTGGGCGGGACGGGTGATTCCGATGTCGAGCATGAGGGGTCCTTCCCTGGTGGGTCGGGCCGTCACGGTCGGCCCGGAGATCTGTGAGACGTACGAACCTTGTCTTCCTCCAGCCTGACCGCTGAAGGGGCCACGGTAAAGGCTTCCGGGCAGAGTTCGGGGACCAATCGGGGACCGCGACCCCGGAAACCCTGAGGTTCATGTGCGTCCCCTGACAGGGGCAGCGGGTAAGTTGGCGTGGTGGCACGACGCAGAGACGAACCGACCGGCGGTCCGACGGCCGGGGGTGCCCGAGTGGTCCCCGACCCTGACCGACCCGGCAGCTGGTTCGTACGGATCGGTACCACCGACCAGTCGCACGTCGACCCCGACCGTCCCACCCTGCTGGAGTTTGACTACATGCAGCGGATGGCCGAGGCGATCGACGCGTACGGCGATCCGGGGGAGCGGATCCGGGCGGTGCACATCGGGGGTGCCGGCATGAGCCTGGCCCGGTACGTCGCAGCCACCCGTCCCACCTCGGCGCAGATCGTCCTGGAGCCCGACGCCGAGCTGACCCGGGAGGTCCGCGACAAGGCGCCGCTGCCACGCCAGTCCGGGATCAAGGTCCGCCCGGTCGACGGGCGGTCGGGGATCGCCGCGATGCCGGATGACTACGCGCAGGTCGTGATCCTCGACGCGTTCGCGGGAGCGCGGGTGCCCCCCGAGCTGACCACCGTGGAGTTCTACGCCGACGTCCGGCGGGTGCTGACCGGCGGCGGATTGTTCCTGGCCAACGTCACCGACTCCGGCGCGCTGGACTGGGCCCGTCGCGCTGCCGCCGGAGTGGCGGCGACCTGGTCGCATGCCGCGGTCTCGGCCGAGCCATCGACCTGGCGCGGCCGCCGCTTCGGCAACGTCGTCCTGTACGGATCGGCCGCGCCGATTCCGACCCGCCAGCTCGCCCGGGCGGCGGCCGGCGCGGTGTTCGCCTACCGGATCATCGACGGGCAGGACCTGGTCGACTGGTGCGCCGGTGCGCGGGCCTTCACCGACGCCGATGCGGAGGCCTCCCCGGAGCCGCCGTCGATGTTCCTGGGGCACTAGGGATGTCCCGGTCGCGCTGGATCCGTTCGGTTCCGTACGTCGGGGGCTTGGGTTGGGACCCCGCGGTGGCGAGAATGGGCACGTGAGTTCACCCACCGCCCGTCCGGCCACCTCCGCGCGCCGCAGCCCTGTCGGCGTCGTCGTCGGGATGGCGCTGCTGGTCGTGGGGCTGGCGGTGCTCGGCTGGTTCGGCTACCAGTTCATCGGCACCACGATCATCGCCCGCCAGGAGTTCACCCGGACGACCTCGGGCCTGGAGGACGCGTGGGCCAAGTCCCCGGTCCCGGGCTCGGGTTCTGCCGCTGGCTCTGGTGCCGCTGCCGCTGGCTCGGGGACGACCGCCGCCGGCTCGGGGAAGACCGCCAGTGGCGAGGTCGCCGCCGACGGCACGATCACGCGCACCCCGGGTGCGGCGGCCGCCATCATGCGGGTGCCGGCCTGGGGTGACGGCTGGGTCGTACCGATCCTGGACGGGACCAGCGAGCAGGTGCTCGCCAAGGGCCTGGGCTGGTACGAGGGAACCGCCCCGCCGGGACAGGTCGGCAACTTCGCCGTGGCCGGCCACGTGGTGACGCACGGCCAGCCGTTCCGCCGGCTCTCCTCCCTGCCGGCCGGGTCCACCGTCCTGGTCGAGACCCGCGACACGATCTATACGTACGCGATCGACTCCTCGACGGTGGTGAAGGACAGTGACACCTGGGTGGTGCAGCCCGTCCCGGGCCATCCGGGGGAGCAGCCGACCGACCGGCTGATCACGCTCACCACCTGCGCGGACCTCTTCCGCTCCCCGGACCGCTACATCGCGTTCGGGCACCTGGTCAACGAGCAGGCCAAGTAGGCGTACGCGCTGGACTGGCGCGCCTGCGGGGTGTGTACGGGCAGCGGGGGAGCGTGGGCGCAGCCGGATCGCTAGAGTCTGGGGCATGTCTCGCTCCGATATCTCCGCCGCCGATCGCGAAGCCCTGATCGGCCACGTCAACGACCTCGCCGTGGTCCGCGAACACGTCGTGCTCTCCTCCGGCAAGGAGGCGGACTTCTACGTCGACATGCGCCGGGTGACGCTCGACGGTGCCGCCGCGCCGGTCGTCGGCCGAGTGATGCGGGCGCTGACCAACGACCTGGACTTCGAGGCGGTCGGTGGCCTGACCCTGGGCGCCGACCCCGTCGCCGGCGCGATGCTGCACTCCGCAGCCGCGGACGGGAGCCGGCTCGACGCCTTCGTGGTACGCAAGGAGGCCAAGCAGCACGGCCTGCACCGCCGGATCGAGGGCACAGACGTGTCCGGCAAGCGCGTGCTGGTGGTCGAGGACACTTCCACCACCGGTGGGTCTGCGCTAACTGCCGTCGAGGCGCTGCGCGAGGCCGGTGCAGAGGTGGTGGCCGTGGCCGTCATCGTCGACCGTGGCACCGGGGCTGCGGAGAAGGTGGCCGAGGCCGGGCTCGAGTACCGCTACGCACTGTCGGCCGCCGAGGACCTCGGCCTGGTCTGAGCCCCGGCTAAGCTGGCCGTGCCCCTGCATCCCACGAACAGGAGACCCCCATGAGTGGGCTCATCATCATCCTCATCGTCATCGTTCTCCTCGTGCTCGGCGTCGTCGGCTGGACGGTGGGCCAGTACAACTCCCTCGTCGGCATGCGCAACCGGGTGCAGGAGTCGTGGCGCCAGATCGACGTCGAGCTGAACCGACGCTACGAGCTGATCCCGAACCTGGTCGAGACCGTGCGCGGCTACGCGGCCCACGAGCACAACACGCTCGAGGACATCACCCGCCTGCGCAACCAGGCGGCCTCGCTCGCCTCGCACGAGGGAGCGACGCCCTCGGCACAGCGGGCCCAGGCCGAGGAGCAGCTGTCCGGTGCCGTCCGTAACCTGCTGGTCAGTGTCGAGGCCTACCCCGACCTGAAGTCGAACACGAACTTCCTGGAGCTGCAGCGCGCCCTCACCGAGACCGAGGACCGTATTGCGGCCGGGCGTCGCTACTACAACGCGAACGTCCGCAACTACAACACGAAGATCGAGTCGTTCCCGACGAACATGATCGCGGGCCAGTTCAACTTCCAGAAGGCCGCGTACTTCGAGGTCGCCGACCACGCCCGGGCGGCCACCGACGTGAACTTCGGCGAGATCTCCTACCGTGGCGGTCAGCCGCAGGGCCAGCAGACTCCGCAGGCGCTGCCGCAGCAGCAGTCGGGGACACCGGCGATGCCCGCAGACTGGGGTCAGGGCCAGCAGGCCCCGCAGGGCCAGCCGCAGCAGTACGGTCAGGCTCCGCAGGGGCAGCCGGGGCAGTACGGTCAGGCTCCGCAGGGGCAGCCGGGGCAGTACGGTCAGGCTCCGCAGGGGCAGCCGGGGCAGAATGGCCAGTGGCCCCAGAACCCTCAGAACTGACGCCCGGGCCGACGCCCGCGGCGCCGGGGCGAGGCTGGAGTGGCGGGTCCGGGTGGCTTAGGTGCGCCGAATCTGTTGCTCCACGGATAGATTTGGCGCACCTAGCTGTCCGAGGAGAAGTCGGCTGCCGACGGTTGCGCCCATGGATCGAGGTCTGAAGCTCCGAGCACCGGTTCTTGGTTCTGTGGAGGCGGTACCGCCGCCTGCGACAGGGCCGGTGCGTCGATGCAAAGTCGATGTGCGCCTGGTTGACCGGGGTCCCTTGGGTGCGGCAAATCTGTTGCTCCACGGATAGATTCGGCGCACCCAAGGAACTCGGGCGGACCGCCTGCGGCTCTACACTCGCATGGTGAACGCCGGCCAGGTCCCCTCCGAATCTCCGCGCCCGAATCAGCCGAACTCGTACGGCCAGGTGAACCAGCCCGGTCCTTCCAACCAGCAGAACCCCTACGGCCAGGGCAACCAGCCCGGCGCGTACGGGCAGCCGAACCAGCAGGGTCCTTACGGGCAGCCGAACCAGCAGGGTCCTTACGGGCAGCCGAACCAGCAGGGTCCTTACGGCCAGCCGAACCAGCCCGGTTCGTACGACCCACGAGCGGGGTCCGCGTACCGGTTGCCCGCCGAGCAGCACGGGCCCGGTGGACTGGTGGATCCCGCAGACGCCCGGGCCACACTCGAGGCACGCAAGGAACTCGGGCCGGACATGGACCAGGCTCTCGTCGATTCGTTCACGGCCCGGGT
Organism: Raineyella antarctica; assembly: GCF_900092135.1. Taxonomy (GTDB): domain Bacteria; phylum Actinomycetota; class Actinomycetes; order Propionibacteriales; family Propionibacteriaceae; genus Raineyella; species Raineyella antarctica. The sequence goes on from NZ_FMYF01000001.1 coordinate 62,620, forward strand.
CGAGCAGGCGCTCGTTGCCCGGGGCGGGTTCGAGGAGGCAGAGCGGCAGCGCCAGGCGGACCTGGCCAGGGTCGAGAGCAAGAACCAGATGGTTCTCGGCATCGTGTCGCTCAGCCTGGCCATCCCGCTGACCGCGATCTTCGCCGGGATCAGTGGACTGCTCGGCGGGATCATCGTGTGGGTCGGCATCGTCCTGGTGAACATGGCCTACGCCATGCGCAAGGGCCATCGGGGACCCGAGAGCCACAGCTGATCACTTCGTCCTGATCGACTCTGCCGACCCGATCGGCCGGCGTCACCCGACCCCCCGAACCGGGTAGGACCCGAGCCCTGCTATCCGCGCGCCCCGGCACACCGTCGGCAGCGGAGCGGCGACCCTTGCCAGCCGTTCGCCTTCAGCACCTGCGCGACCTCGGCAGCCACTTCGCACGGCCGGATCGCGACGTCCGACCAGCCGTAGCGCAGCGTCGTGAAGCCCAGCACGCTCGACTTGTTGTCCCGCTTCATGTCCCGGAAACGAGCCTGGCCGCTGTGGTAGCGGGCGCCGTCGAGTTCGACCAGCGTGCGGTACTCCCGGTAGGCCACGTCGTGGAGCGCCCCGGACCTGATCGCCGCCTGCAACTCCCCGACCGGCAGTCCGTGCACACGTTCGCAGTCACGCCGGTACCGGTACTCCAGCACGCTGCGCGCCCCGTTCGCCTCGTCCAGGATGTCCCGCAGCAGCGCGCGGTGGGGGAGCCGTGCCCGCTGCCGGGACCAGTAGTCCAACCCGGTCGCGGCCCAGCCGAACAGTCCCAGGGCCCCGGTCAGCAACGCCACGACCTCGTCCTCATCCTCGATCTCCGAGAGGAGGTCCAGCACGGTGTCCTCCATCGACGTCATCCGGACGCGCCAGGGGAGCCGGACCTTGTCCGAGACCGGCCCGGCCTGCTCGCACCGGCCGAGACGATCGGTCCGCGGGACCCACAGTCCCGTACCGTCCCGCACGTGGGTGCCGGGGACACGTACGGTGACCGTCCGTGGCGGACTGTCCACCAGTCGCCAGACGTACGCCGCGGCCCGGCCGCCGACCGCCGCGCCCTGCCCGTACGCCAGTCCGGCGGCCACCACGTAGTGCTGCCAAGCCAGTGGGTCGGGGGCGAGCCGGTAGATCCCCCTCCCGAGGGCGCGCCACTGGCCGTCCCGGGCCCGGTTGCGGATCATGGCGTCGGTGAACCCGTCCGCGAGCAGGTCCCGGCGGGTGGTGGTCAGGTCGGTGGAGGCTGCTCGGCGCAGCAGGTCACGGCTCGGCAGGCGTCGGGAAGGCACGCCGGAGGGTGGGACAGTGGGACGTCCGACGTCCCCTGCGTCGCCCGGCTGTGGACAACGGACGGACCCGCCATCCGGCTGTGGAAGACATCGCGCGCTGCGTTCGATATCGCGCGGGATCGCTGCATTCGACCGAGTAGGGTCGGCACCCGTGACCGCCCCAGACGATGCCGACCTCCGATCCGACGGCCCCGGGGTCGGTCCGCGCCCCCTGCCGTGGCCCGACGACCCGCGCCTGGACCCCGACCTGCTCTCGGCGGGCGACCACCGCAACGTGGAGGACCGCTACCGCTACTGGAGCGTGGACGCGATCGTCGCCGACCTGGACACCCATCGGCACCCCCTGCACATCGCAATCCAGAACTGGGAACACGACTTCAACATCGGCTCGATGGTGCGCACCGCCAACGCCTTCAACGTCGCCGGGGTCCACATCGTCGGGCGGCGCCGCTGGAACCGTCGCGGCGCCATGGTCACCGACCGCTACCTGCACGTCCACCACCACCCCGACGTGGCCGACCTTCAGGCGTGGTCGACGGCATCGGGGGTCCCGCTGGTCGGGGTCGACAACATGCCCGGCTCGGTGCCGCTGGAGCGTACGACGCTGCCGCGGGAGTGTTGCCTGGTGTTCGGGTCGGAGGGAACCGGGCTGACCGAGGAGATGCTCGCCGCCTGCGGCCGGCTGGTGGCGATCACCCAGTACGGCTCGACCCGCTCGATCAATGCCGGCGCGGCCGCGGCGATCACGATGTACCACTGGGCGCTGTCCTGGGCCGACCCGAGCCGCGACTGATCCGATCGACCGGATCGAGCGGCGACTGAGGGGGCCCCAGCGGCGACTGAGCCTCCGACCAGCCAGATCTGCCCGAATCGCCCCCGTTCTCCCGGCCGGTGTGGGACGGTTGTCCTGCATCGCCCCCGGGGATCGACGACGTGACGTAGTATCGATTCGCCACGTCCGTGACCGCCAGCGGGCACTGCCGTCGCTCGGCGACGAGGCCGACGAACAGGAGGGCGATGGTGGAGCCGACGCAGAGTTCGCCGGGTGGCCAGTTGCCCCCGACGCTCCCGGCCGCCGCCTCGGTACGTACGACGACCAAGCGGGTCCAGGTGCGCCGACTCCTCGAGGAGCACATCGACACCAAGCTCCACCCCGGTGACGCGATCCCCTCGGAGCGGTCGCTGGTCAGCACGCTGGGAGTGAGCCGGGTGACCGTCCGCCAGGCGATCGCCGACCTGGTCGACGTGGGCCGGCTCGAGCGCGTGCACGGCAAGGGGACGTACGTCACCGGCCCGCAGGTCGACTCGCAGCTGCACCTGACCTCGTTCTCCCGCGAGATGCGCGAACGCGGCCTGCACCCCGAGACCAAGGTGCTCGCGGCGACCCAGGAGGCCGCCGACGCCGGCGTGGCCGAACGCCTGCACATCCCCCAGGGCCGTCCGGTGATCCGGGTCGAACGGCTGCGGCTGGCCGACGGGACGCCGATGGCGCACGAGGTCGGCTACTACCCGTCGGCGCTGTTCCCGGGGCTGCTGGACCAGCAGCTCGACGCGCTGTACGACGTGTTCGCCAACAAGTACGGGCTGATCGTGTCCTCGGGCTACCAGACAGTCAGCGCCGAGGCCGCGGACGCCGCGCACGCGCAGATCCTGCAGATCCCGCGCAAGGCCCCGCTGCTGGTGCAGGAGCGGGTCACCAAGTCCGGAGACACCCTGATGGAGGCCTCCACGTCGTGGTACCGGGCCGACCGCTACCGGATCCACATGCGGATCACCCCGGCCGGCGCGGCGGACTGAGCCGGCGCCTCGTACGCCACCTGCTCGTACGCCACCTGCTCGTACGCCGCCCGCTCGCCCGCAGCCGCGTTGGCGTGCTCTGGCACACTGGGGCCATGCTGCCCCTACCGGCCCCCAATACGGAGGACTTCCTGCACGTCAGCTGGGACCCCAGGGCGGCGGAGGGCCGGGTGGCCCTGGCCCGGCGGCGCTTCGTGGCCGGCGTGAGCAGCCTGGTCCTCACCGTGGTGGTCTGGGGTGGGCTCTACCTGTGGTCGCGCAGGTCCGGCCAGGAGTGGTCGGGCACCGGACAGTGGTTCTTCGCCGGCATCGTCCTCGGACTGTCCCTGGTGCTCCTGCTGGTGCGACTGGCCATCTGGCGGATGGCCGTACGGCACCGGCGGCAGGTCGGTGAGGGGGAGGTGATCACGGCCTCGTGGCCGGGGCTGCAGATCGCCGGCTACTACTGGGACTGGGACCAGGTCGGGCAGGTGGGCTCGGTCCGTGGCAGGCGCGGTGGCGGCGACCGGTACGTGATCGACACCCCGAACGGTCCCTGGTCCTGCGAGGTCGACGACCTGGACACCACGCCGGCGGCCCTGCACGCGGCGCTGGCCCTCTACTCCCAGGGACGCTGCGGCGTCGCCATGGAGCGGATCGCGCACTGAGGGTTGTACGACGTAGTACCTCTCCTTCGGCGCGGATCGTTTCCTCCCTGCGGATCGGCGCGGATCGGCGTACTGACGCCGTTCGCGGCACCCGTCCGGGGCGGTTGCACGGAATTGCCGGGCCCCGCCGTCCGGGCTGAACCGGGGCACATTAGGGTTGTCCCTGTTAGCACTGCTGTCGTCAGGACGGCCGGAAAATCCCGGGCCTGATGGTGGAGAGCAGACGCCGGTAGCCGGCCACGGGACCCCTCGAGGTTGAGGCCGGCACGACGAGAGAGAAGAGCACATGCCCATCGCAACTCCTGAGGTCTACGCCGACATGCTGGACCGGGCCAAGGCGAACGGTTTCGCCTACCCCGCCATCAACGTCACTTCGTCGCAGACCTTGACCGCTGCCCTGCAGGGGTTCGCCGAGGCGGAGTCGGACGGCATCGTCCAGATCTCCACCGGTGGAGCCGAGTACCTGTCGGGTTCGACCGTGAAGGACATGGTCACCGGTGCGTCCGCGCTGGCCGAGTTCGCGCACGTGGTGGCGAAGAAGTACCCGATCAACATCGCCCTGCACACCGACCACTGCCAGAAGGCCAAGCTGGACAAGTACGTCCGTCCGCTGATCGCCATCTCCCAGGAGCGCGTCGACGCGGGCAAGAACCCGCTGTTCCAGTCGCACATGTTCGACGGTGGCGAGCTGCCGCTGGCGGAGAACCTGGAGACCGCCCAGGAGCTGCTCGCCCTGGCCGCGGCCGCGAAGATCATCCTCGAGGTCGAGATCGGCGTCGTCGGTGGCGAGGAGGACGGTGTCGTCGGCGATTCGCCCGACAAGCTGTACACCACCCCCGAGGATGCGCTGGCCACGGCCGAGGCACTCGGCCTGGGCGAGAAGGGCCGCTACATGGCTGCCCTGACCTTCGGCAACGTGCACGGCGTCTACAAGCCGGGCAACGTGAAGCTGCGTCCGGAGATCCTCAAGCAGGCCCAGGACGCCATCTTCGAGAAGTACGGCAAGGAGAAGGGGCTCGACCTGGTCTTCCACGGCGGCTCCGGATCGACCGCGCAGGAGATCGCCGACGCCGTCTCGTACGGCGTGGTGAAGATGAACGTCGACACCGACACCCAGTACGCCTTCACCCGCCCGGTCGTGGAGCACATGTTCCGCAACTACGACGGCGTGCTGAAGGTGGACGGCGAGGTCGGCAACAAGAAGCAGTACGACCCCCGCGTCTGGGGCAAGGCTGCCGAGGCCGGCATGGCCGCCCGCATCGTCGAGGCCTGCCAGAACCTGAACTCGGTCGGCACGCACAAGTGATCCACCCTCCCGCCTGAGCGCGGGAGCGTACGAGGGGCCCCGGAGCGATCCGGGGCCCCTCGCATTTCCGTCGTCCCACGGGGCCGCGCGATCGCTAGGCTGGAACCATGACCGAGACCCACGTCAACCTGCTGGCGGATGGTGCCCCAGTGACGAAGCTGCCCGATGACCCCGCAGTGGCCAAGTTGGCCGAGCACGGGCGGGATCATTTCCTCGACGTCCTGATGGCCCACCCGGCGTCGAGCCTGTGCTGGGCGCTACTGGCCGAGGGGTCGCTGAACATGGGCTCACGCGAGGGGGACGTGGCGGCGTACGCCTACGCCCGCACCGGCTACCACCGCGGTCTCGACGCCCTGCGCCGCAGCGGATGGAAGGGCTCCGGCCCGGTCCCGTGGGAGCACGAGCCCAACCGCGGCTTCCTGAAGGCGCTGTGGGCCCTGGCGGTCGCCGCGCACCGGATCGGGGAGACTGAGGAGTACGAGCGCTGCGCCCAGTTCCTGCGCGACTCCTCCGAGACCGCGTACGCCGTGCTGAGCGCCGAGCGCCCGGTCGGTGAGGCGGTCGACTACCCGCCCGACGAGCACGACGAGCAGTTCGACGAGGTTGTCGACGAGGCCGGCGAGCGCGACAGCGACAGCCCGATGACCGGCCCCGAGCGCGATGACCTGGAGGCCGAGGTCGCGCTGGAGGACGAGCCGTCCGACCGCGTGCTGGACGGCGCCGAGGGCGACCGCACCTCCGAGCGCCACCACGACTCCGAGGACAACGTCTCCGACCACTGACCGGTCGCCGTCGCGACCAACGGGAGGATCCCCTTGTCCACGTACGCCTCGCAGGAGCCCAGCGACCGCCCGAACAGGGTCATCGACGTGCACGCCCACGCCATGCCGATGCCGTTCCTGGAGTGGCTCGAGGACGAGGGACTGGCGGACCTGTCCCGGGTCCGCGACGAACTGGTGGTGCTCGACCCGCGGATCAGCGGCGTTCCCGCCGGGATGGCGTTGCCGCTGCCGGTGACGATGTGGGGCGGGACCGAGCGACTGGTCGAGATGCAGGAGTCCGGCGTCGAGGTCCAGGCCGTGTCCCTGCCGCCGTTCCTGATGGCCTCCACCTGCCGGGACGGCGCCCTGGTCGCCGAGGTGGTCCGCCGCGGCAACGATGCGCTGGCCGAGTACGTCCGGCAGGCGCCGGACTACCTGGTCGCGCTCGGTGGCGTGCCGGTGGGCTGGCCGGGGGCCGAGCAGGAGGCCGTGCGCTGTCTCGACGAGCTCGGGATGGCGGGCATCGCGATCGGCTCCCAGGGCGGCGGGGCCGACCTGGACGCCGACGTCAACGAGCCGTTGTGGGAGCTGCTGTCGCATCGCCGGGTGTTCACGTTCCTGCATCCGAGCGGGTCGCCGGCGCCGGAGCGGACCCAGGACTTCTGGTTCCCCCAGCTGGTCGGCTACCCGCTGGAGACCGCGCTGGCGGCGTCCCGGCTGGTGTTCGCCGGTGTCACCGAGCGTCATCCCTTCCCGCTCTGCCTCGCCCACGGCGGCGGGTGTTTGCCCGCCCTGCGGGCCCGGCTGGCGGTGGGCTGGGAGCGCAAGCCGCAGGCCCGTACGATCCCGCACCCACCGGCCACCTACCTGGACCGGCTGTACTACGACACCGCGGTGTTCGACCCGGAACAGCTGCGACGGCTGGTCCAGGACGTCGGGGTGGGGCAGGTACTGACCGGCACCGACTACCCGTTCGACCTGGCCGACCGGGACCCGGTGGGGACCGTCGGGTCCGTGCTGGACGGTGCCGAACGCGAGCAGGTGCTGGGCGGGACCTCCGCCGGCCTGCTGGGCCTGGCCGACCGGCCCCTCACGGCCGGCTGACCCGGCTCACTGGTAGCTGACGAAGTCCGGCACCGGCGTCACCTGCCGGTAGGTCTGCTCGGGGGTGAGCATCGGCTTGTCCTCGTCGATGAAGTTCTTCCAGCCCCAGTGGATGCCTGCCGGCGCACTGTTGTGCAGGGCCGCCCAGGTGCCCTGCTTGGCGCCCTGGCCGCCCTGGCCATCGGCATGGACCAACACGGCCACCTGCGGGTGTCCCGTGTCGAGCCGGCTCCGGTCGGTGATCATCCGGGTCTGGAACTGGTGCAGGACCAATAGCTTCTGCGGCAGGCGGTTCTCGGTGACGAAACCGGCCAGGTAGGCGCTGACCTTGTTGACCTCGTCGACACCCACACTGCCGATCTGGGTCAGGTGCTTCTGGTCGGGGCGCAGGCGCCATTCCGGGTCCAGGGCCACCCCGACGTGCGGCTGGCGCAGCAACTGCTCGTACTGCTTGACCTGGGTGAGGAAGTCCGTCCTCCCCGGCTGGAAGTCCAGCACCACGTACTGGCCCGCCTGACGCGCGGCCTCGACCAGCGGCATGATCGCCGCCGGGTCTGTCTCGGTGGAGTAGTTGCCGTCGGACCCGGCATCGCCGGAGGCGACGGTGACGATGATCTCCAGCGCCGGCACCACCCGGTCCTTGGTGAGGGGACGGTAGGGGGCAGCCATCTGCTCGGCCCGGGCGATCGTCGCCGGGGTACCCTGCTCGCCGAGCAGGCCGAGGGCGGGGGTGATCGGGCTGCCGTAGAGGGCGACGTAGCGCTTGCCGTCGAACACCTGCTGGCCGCCGCCGGGCAGCTCCACGCCGGTCTCGGCGGCCTGGGCCTGCCAGGTGAACGATGCGTCGTCCCCGAAGCCGGTGCCCAGGCCGACCACAGAGGTCTTGCCCTTCAGCTCGGCGACGGCCTCGGAGGTGGCACCGACGTGCCCGTGGGACACCACCGCGGTGGCCCCGGCCGCTCGGGCCGTACCCACGGCCGCGGCCTGCGCGGGACTGCCGTCACTGACCGCCGCGGCGCCCTCGGCCCGGGTGGTGGCCTGGACCTTGGGCAGCTCGCCGCGCCCCTTGGCCGGCGCGGGGGCGTCCGCGGGGGCTGCCAGCACCTCTGTCGGCCCGAGTGTGGCGAGCTGCTGCACCGGGGCCTTCGCATCAGGGTCGACCTGGTCGACCTTCAGGCCGAGTACCCGGCCCAGCTCACCGGCCCCGGTCGGGGCGGGGACGACAGCCAGGGCGTCGGCGAAGTCGGCGATGTCCACGGTCCCGACGGTGAGGACCGCGCCGGCGCCCAGCCGGGTGAGCTCGGCGTCGACCGGGCTGTCCGCGACCGGGGCCGTACCGTCGCCCTCGGCCAGTAGCGCGGGCACGCCGGCCGCTGCGGCGATCGAGGCGGCCCGGGCGACCGCAGCCTGGTCGCGGGGATCGGCGACCACCGCGTACGCGGCCTGCCCGAACCAGGTCCGGCTGGAGGCCAGTGCCAGCTCGTGCGGGTCCTGCGAGGCGAGCAGGGTCGGACCCGCCGGAGCCGTGGCCACGCCGGCCGTCCGCGCGTCCGGGGACCGTCCACCGGCGCCGCCGGCGGCACTGCAGCCGGCCAGCAGGAGCGTGGCAGCGGTGAGCGCACCGATGGCGGCAGGGGCCGTGCGGGGACGTGGTCGGAAGTCTCGTTCTCGGGTACCCATGGGCCCAACCTACGTGAGCGCCGGTCGACGGCAACGCATCTGCCCGCGCCCCGGATGATGGCGTCGCGCTGACCGTGGCGATGGTGCGGTACCTTCCCGCACTGCTGCAGGGAAGATCCATTGATCGGAAGAGGTGCTCGGTGGATGTCGGTCCGACGTCTAGCCTCGGTGGTCACAGTGGGCGCGCTCGCCTCGGTCGCCCGATCATCGAGGAAGGGCTGTCATGGCCAATTCACCAAGCGGGGAGTCGGTCATCTCCCGGGTTGTCCGGATCCTGGAATCCTTCGACCGGCAGCGCTCGCAGCTGAGCCAGAGCGCACTGGCACGCCGGGCCGACCTCCCGTTGAGCACTGCCCAACGGCTCACGGTCGACCTGGTCAAGGCCGGGCTGCTGGAACGTACGCCCTCGGGGGACCTGCGACCTGGACTGCGGTTGTGGGAACTCGCGCTGCGCAGTTCCCGGGCGCTCTCCCTGCGCGAGATCGCCCTGCCCTTCATGACGGACGTGTTGACGGCGGTCAAGCAGCACACGACGTTGGCGGTGCTCGACGGCGGCACCGTCCTCTACGTGGAGCGGATGTCGGCGTCCGAATCGGGTCTGGACCAGGCGCACATCGCCCAGCGGATGCCGATCCACGCCTGCTCGTCGGGCATCGCCCTGATGGCACACCAGCCGCCCGACGTGCAGGAGACCTTCCTGGCCGGACCGCTGGCCGCGCTCACGCCCTTCACGCCGACCGACGCGGCTGCACTGCGCCGGCTCTTCGCCGAGGTGCGGTCCCGGGGCTTCGTGGCCCCGGCCGGCATCGGCGTGACCACCTGGACCGGTATCGCCGTGCCCGTCTGGGGCCCGACCGGCGTGATCGCCGCCCTCAACGCCATCGTTCCCACCGAGGGGTCGGACGTCTCCCGCATCGTCCCTGCCCTGGTCACCGCGGCCCACGGGATCGGCAGGGTGCTGCGCGACGAGATCGGCGACTCGGCCCTGTCCACGTCCCTGCTGCTCGGTTGAAGGCGTACGCGGGGGCGCCGCCGGCCACCCGTTGAACGGGTGAATGGAGATTGTTTCTCCATTGAACGGGTTGAGCGGTTCAACCAGGTGAGAACCTCACGCACTCTGATTGTGCGCTGGCTCACACGGTAGCCGGCTGACTGCCCAGAGCATGTTGATCACCCAGAGAACGGAGCGACAACGATGTCGATTGCCACCCAGGAGACCACGGGCCTGCCGACGAGCGAGCCGAACACCCACCCCTACTCCCATGAGCTCGCGTGGCCGGAGGGCCTCGAGCCGTGGAAGGTCGTCGACGACGGTTCCCAGGGGGATCCGTACGAGCACTACACCTGGATGCACCGGAACGCCCCGGTCGTCCGTGCCTGGACGCCCACCAACGACGTGTGGTTCCTCGCCGCGTACGACGACGTGAAGATGGCGTTCCGCAAGCCCAAGATCTTCTCCTCCGAGGTCGTCAAGCCCGTCCCGATGACCTTCCTCACCCTGATCGACGACCCGGAGCACAACCGCTTCCGTCAGGTCATCGCCAAGGCCTTCACGCCGAAGGCACTGCAGGCGTTCGCCCAGCGGATCGAGGAGAACGCCGAGATGCTCCTGGACCGGATGATCGCCGCCGGTGGCGGCGAGGTGGTGGAGGACTTCGCCATCCCGCTGTCGATGACCACGATCTCCGCACTGCTGGACGTGCCGGCCGAGGACCACGAGAAGATGAAGTTCTGGTCCGACGAGACCTTCAGCTACTTCGGCCGCCTGGCCCGCAATGCCCCTGGCACCGGGACCGACGAGCAGAGTGCGCACGACTTCTGGGCCTACCTCAAGGAGCGCCTCGAGGTGCTGTACGCCGAGGGCAGCGAGTCCATGGGCGGCCACATCGCCCGGATGTGGAAGGACGAGGGCATCCTCAGCGAGCAGGAGGCCAAGGAGCTGTGCTCCTTCGTCTTCATCGCCGGCCACGACACCACCACGATCCTGCTCGCCAACGCCTTCCGGATGGCCAGCGAGCACCCCGAGCTCCTCGGCCGGATCCACGACAACGAGGAGGACGCGGAGCGCTTCGTCGAGGAGCTGGCCCGGTACCGCGGCACCGTGCAGCGGGCCAGCCGGATCACCACCGAGGAGGTCACCGTCTCCGGCGTCACCCTGCCCAAGGGGGCCGTGGTCCGGCTGCTGAACGCGGCGGCCAACCGTGACCCGCAGAAGTTCGAGGACCCCGACACCTTCGACATCGACAGGAAGACCGACGGCCACTTCGGCTTCGGCGCCGGCGTGCACTCCTGCGTCGGGGCGCCGCTGGCCCGGATGGAGACCGTCGCCTCGACCCTCCAGCTGGCCCGCAAGGTCGCCTCGGTCACCCTCGACACCGACCGCCCGATCGAATACGTCCGGGGCAACAACCTGACCAACTCGGGTCCGGAGAAGCTGTACGTCCGTCTGGAGGCCCGCCGTGGCTGAGTTCGACATGATCCTCGACGACATCAACCCCGAGGACATCGACCTGCCGGTGGTCATCATCGGCGCCGGCCACGCCGGTGTCCAGGTCGCCGCAGGCCTGCGCACCCGCGGCTGGACCGGCGGCATCGTCCTGGTCGACGAGGAGGGTGGCCTGCCGTACGAGCGCCCTCCGCTGTCGAAGGACGTGCTGGGGCCGGACGAGACCGCCGAGGGCGGCCCGCTGCTGCGCAAGGACGCCTTCTACGCGTCCAAGGACATCACCCGGCTCGCCGGGGTGCGGGTGGGGTCGATCGATCGCGGTCGCCGCGTCGTGGCCCTCGACGACGGCCAGGAACTGGCATACCACCGTCTGGTCATCGCTTCCGGTGCCCGCGGTCGCCGGCTCACCGTGCCCGGACATGACCTGTCCGGCGTACTGTCCCTGCGGACCGCCGCCGACGCCCTGGCCGTCCGCGGCGAACTCGTCCCCGGCGCGCGCGTCGTGATCATCGGCGCCGGCTACATCGGGATGGAGGTGGCCGCCGCAGCGACCAAGCGTGGCTGCGACGTCACCGTCCTGGAGTTCCAGGACCGCGTGATGAAGCGCGTCACCTCCGAGCCGGTCTCCGAGTTCTACCAGCAGCTGCATCGCTCCAAGGGTGTCCGCTTCGCCTTCGGCGCCGCGGTCTCGGCGATCGAGGGGGAGGGGCGCGTCGAGCGCGTGCTGACCGCGGACGGCCGGTCCTACCCGGCCGACGTGGTGGTCGCCGGCATCGGCGTCATCCCCAACCAGGAGCTCGCCGAGGCTGCCGGTATCGCCTGCCGCGACGGCATCCTGGTCGACGAGGCGTGCCGTACGTCCGACCCGGCGGTGTACGCCGCAGGCGACGTCACTCGCTTCATCAGCACCTTCGGCGGCGCCGAGATGCGGCTGGAGTGCCTCCAGAACGCCCAGCAGCAGGCGGACGTGGTGGCGGACACGATCATGGGCCGCACCCCGCGCGAAGCCGAGGTGCCGTGGTTCTGGACCGTCCAGTTCGACGTACGTCTCCAGACCGCCGGGGTGATGCATCCCGACGACGACATCGTGCTGCGCGGCGACCCGGCCACCGGCAAGTTCAGCGTCTGCTACCTGCGCGAGGACAGCCTCGCTGCGATCGACACGGTCGGCAGCCTTGCGGACTTCCGCCAGGGCAAGAAGCTGATCGCCGCCGGCACCTTCATGGACCGCACCGCGCTGGCCGACCCGGCCGTACGGCTCGAGGACTGCGTCCTGGAGACGGCGAAGATCGCCGCCTGATCAGGCACCCGCACACCACACCCCATACGAACGTCATCGAACACGAGGAACAACCATGTCTGTCATCACCATCGACGTCATCGACCGCGAGGGCTCCCGCCACGAGGTGCCCTGGGAGCAGGACCAGGTCCTGATGGAGGCCCTGCGCGACAACGACCTGCCTGTCCTGGCCTCCTGCGGCGGCAGCGCTTCCTGCGCCACCTGTCACGTCTTCCTGCCCGAGGACGTCTACCCGACGCTGCCGGAGCGCAGCGAGGACGAGATCGAGCTGGTCGAGGAGGCCCCCGGGTTCCGACCGACGCAGTCCCGCCTGTCCTGCCAGGTCCACTACGCCGACCGGTTCGACGGCATGACGGTCACCCTGGCCCCCGAAGAGGACTGAAAGCTGCACCCTCGGTCGCTCCCTGACAAGGGCGAGCGACCGGCGCAGAAGTGGGGGCATCCGGCGCAGGCCGGGTGCCCCCACTCATGTATGCCGGTCGTACAGAGGTCGTCGACGAGTCCCCGGGACGTGGCCCGGCCCGCTCGGGTCAGTGGGACGCTGACGCCGTCGGCTCCTGCCAGCCGTCGATCAGGGCGTCGAGGGTGGCATGAACCAGCTCATCGGCCGAAGCAGGGACGGAAAGGGGAATCTGGTGGAAGGCGGCGAGGCGGGCGAGGCCGTATGCGGCGCCCCAGGCGCTCGCCACCCGACGCAGCACGTCGCCCTCCGTCACGGTCGAGGGTTGGCAGGCCGCCACCGCATCCTGCAGCAGGTTCCAGTATTCGATCGCGGCCTGCTGGAGGAGAGGGTGGTCGCTCTTGGCGACTGTGGTCCCGTACGCAAGGTCGTGAAGGTGGGGGCGGGTGCGGATGAACCCCAGGTAGGAGTCGGCGAGGGCGTGCAGGCGGGTCCGGGGGTCCGTGCCGGCGGCTTGCACCGCTTGGGATGCCGCCCCCGCGGCTTCGCGGAGCCCGACGCCGGCGACCGCTGCGAGGAATCCGCGCTTGCTCCCGAAGTGGACATAGGGCGCCTGGTGGCTGACCCCGAGTTCCTGGGCGATCAAACGGATGCTCAAGCCCTCCGCGGGCGTCTCCGCCAGCCGTTCGAGTGCCGCATGCAGCAGTCGCTGCTCGAGACCCTCGCTCTCGGAGGAATCGGAAGGCACCGACCGGCTCGAACCCTTGACACTGTCAACCACGAGTCCCATCCTAGCGGTAGACAGTGTCAACATGGGGGTGGCAACAATGAACGAGAACCAGGTCGTCAGTACATCGGTCGGCCAGTTGTCCGTCCGGCTCCTCGGGAGTGGGCACCCTGCAGTGCTGTGGCACAGCCTCTTCGTCGACGAGCGATCCTGGGGGCGGATGGTTCCCGAATTGCAGGCCCATCGGCGGCTGGTGGTGATCACCGGTCCCGGTCATGGGGACAGCACCGACCCGGGGCGCCGGTACAGCAACGAGGAGTGTGCGGAGGCGGCCGTAGAGGTCCTGGACGCCCTGGGGATCGAGGAGCCGGTCGACTGGGTCGGCAATGCGTGGGGCGGGCATGTGGGAATCACCCTCGCCGCGACCCGACCCGACAGGTGCCGGAGCCTGGTCGCCCTCGGGACCCCGGTGGCGGCGCTCACGCCCCAGGAGCGTACGAGGACGTGGCTGCTGCTCGGCGTGTACTCACTGCTGGGTCCCACCACGATGGTCGTGGATGGCGTCATCAACACGTTGCTCTCCGAGCACACGCGCAGCCACGACCCGGAAGCAGTGGAGCTCGTGCGCGAGTGCCTGCTCACCGCGAACCGCCGCAGACTCTCCAACGCGGTGGTGTCCGTCTCGCTGCGCCGCAGTGACCTGGCCGGGGAGCTGGACAGGCTGACCCAGCCCACCCTGATCGTGACCGCCGCCGATCACGCCGGCTTCACCCCCGACCAGGCGCGAGCGGTGGGCCGGCGGGTCAGGGACTGCCGGGTCGGTATCGTCCCGGACGCCGCCTACCTTGTCCCCCTGGAGGCTCCGCAGGTGACGGCCTCCCAGGTCCTCGAGTTCTGGGACGCCCTCGATCAGCGCCGGGAGGCAGCATGATGGCAGGTCGTCGCTCCCGGGACCTCCTGTACCGCGTCGGTGCCCCCGGGTGCGGCCCGCGTCGGGCCGGAACTGCGCGGGTCACGTACGAATGCCCCGGCCAGTAGGCCGGGGCATTCGACGAAGAGGGATCAGGAGGCGGGGCTCACGCGTCCTGGAGCGCGTGCTCCTCGTTGTGGGTTCGCGGCCTGGTGGCGACCGGGCCCAGGTCGGGCAGGGGCGTGAAGGCGGTCTCCCGGGCGGTGAAGGCCGCGATGGCCGAGATCACGGCGCAGAGCGCCGCGAAGACCAGGACCGGGATCCAACCCCAGACTCCATCGACCAGGAGTGCGGCAGCCACCGCCGGGGCGAAACCGCCGATCATGAAGCCGATCTGGGTGCCGATGGCGAAGCCGGAGTAGCGTACGCGCGGCGCGAACAGTTCGGTGAAGAAGGACGGCCACAGGCCGTTCACCCCGCTGTACACCAGCCCGGCGAAGAGCGTTCCGGACAGGAAGACGAGCGGGTAGCTGGCCTGCTGGATCGACCACAGGTAGAAGAAGAAGGTGGGGATGCAGCCGAGGACCGCACCGATCCACACCGGTCGGCGACCGACGCGGTCCGAGACCCAGCCCCAGAAGGGGATCGAGAAGATCGCCAGGCCGTTGGCTGCCACGGAGACCCACAGCATCGTGGTCCGCTCCAGCCCCACGGTGGTCGCGTAGCCCAGCGACCAGACCGCGAACAGCGCCTGGAAGACGTTGAAGATCGACATGCCCACCACGCGCACCACGTCCGAGGCCTGGGTGCGGAACAGCTGGGCGACCGGAACGACCTCGCTCTGGTGCTCGCGCTCCTCGACGAAGACCTCCGGCTCCTCCAGGGAACGACGAACGATGTAGCCGACGATGATGACGACGATGCTGGCCAGGAACGGGATCCGCCAACCCCAGGAGAAGAGCGCTGCGTCCGGCAGGGCGGCGATCGGCAGGAAGACGAGGTTCGCGATCACCATCCCGGCAGCGAAGCCGGCCATGGCGAAGCTGGTGAAGAAGCCGCGGCGCCCCTCCGGGGAATGTTCCAGGGTGAGGGTGGAGGCGCCCGCGGCCTCGCCGCCGGCCGAGAAGCCCTGCAGCAGTCGCAGCAGGAGCAGCAGCGCCGGCGCCCACACGCCGATGGCGTCGTACGTGGCGAGCAGGCCGATGCCGAGGCTGGACGCGCCCATCAGTACGAGGGTGAAGACCATCACCTGCTTGCGACCGATGGTGTCACCGAAGTGCCCGAGCACGAGGCCACCCAGCGGGCGGACGACGTACGCGGCGCCGAACGAGGCCAGCGACATGA
The DNA here is from genome assembly GCF_900092135.1 of Raineyella antarctica. Lineage (GTDB taxonomy): Bacteria > Actinomycetota > Actinomycetes > Propionibacteriales > Propionibacteriaceae > Raineyella > Raineyella antarctica. Next base: position 78,350 of record NZ_FMYF01000001.1, read on the forward strand.
TCGTCGCCAGGGCCGGATTGCTCGAGTGGAAGAAGAGCGTCGGGAAGATCAGCGCGGCACTGAGCCCGAAGATGAAGAAGTCGTAGTACTCCAGGGTCGATCCGACGAAGGCCGCGAGGGCGGACTTCTTGGCGTTCACCAGGGTGGCTCCGCCGCGCGTGTCGACGATCGAGCCGAGCCTCATGTCGATGCCGTCAACGGTGATCTCGGGCAGGTGCAGCCGGTCGTCGGTCTGCCCCTCGGGCCGACGCGGTGATCGCGTGTCATTGGTGCTGGTCATGGTGGGCTCCTGTGCTTCCGGCACGAGCAGGCAACGCTGCAGGCCGATTCGGTTGCTGGTGGGGCCTTGCGTGATCAGCTCCGGGCCCGGATCCGGGGGGCCGGCGAGTCGCAAGGTATCTGCATGGTTTGTCCTACGGGGCAACTGCAACAAGCGGTACATTCATTCAACGGAAGGCGATGGAGCCTTCTCGTCGGAGAGCCGAGGACGGGACATGGCGAATTCGCCAAGTGGTGAATCGGTCATCAGCCGAGCGATGCGCGTGATCGACGCCTTCGGTGCGGAGGACGCCCTGCTCGGCGTCTCCGAGATCGCCGAGCGGGCCGACCTGCCGCTGGCGACCACGCACCGGATCGTGGCCGAGCTCGTCGCCGAGCGGGTGCTGGAGCGCGACAGCCACCGCAAGGTCCGGATGGGGACCAGGCTCTGGGAGATCTCGCAACGGGCCTCGCGCGAGATGGACCTGCGGATGGCGGCGCTGCCGGTCATGGAGGACCTGCAGTCCCTGGTGCGCTCGCACGTCCAGCTCGCCGTGATCAGCGGGGGACAGGTGCTCTACCTGGAACGGCTGAGCCGGCGCAATGCGGTGATCAACCTGGCCGACCGCGCCTCCCGCATCCCGCCGTACCTGTGCTCGGCCGGGCTGATCCTGCTGGCGTACGCACCGCGGGAGATCCAGGCGAAGGCCGCCGAGGGCCCGTTCATCAGCCGCACCCCCAACTCGATCCGCACCGGCGACCAGTTGCGGGCCGTCATCGCCGCGAGTCGCCAGCAGGGCTACGCGGTGTCGTACGGGCTGATGCAGCCCACCGCCAAGGGCGTGGCCGTCCCGCTGTTCGGTGAGGCGGGCCGCATCGTCGCTGCGCTGTCGGTCGTGATCCCGCTCGAGGCGGACCACCTCCCGATCGTGCCGGCGATGCAGGCGGCGTCCCGGATGATCTCCCACGGGCTGGAGGCCCACCAGGTCCGTGAGGACGACGTCTGGCACGCGCCGGGAGCGGAGCCTTCGCGCTGATTTTCGTTGAACGAAAACTCCTCTAGGGGATTGGCTGGAGGGACCGTACGTTCTTGCTCCAGAGGCACGAGATGCCCGCCACGACCGGCGGGCGACGGTGCCGGACCCGTCCCCCGAGCCGTGGACATCGCTGTCCACGGGTTTTGGAGCCCACCCATGATCCGCCACATGCTGCTCGTCCGCTGGAAGCCCGAGTTCCCCGAGGCCCAGCGCCAGGACTGGCTCGACAAGGTCCGCGCCCTGCCGGAGAAGATCGAGACCATTCGCTCCCTCAGTGTCGGCGCCGACGTGCTGGACGGACAGCGCTCCTGGGACCACGGCCTGGTCGCCGACTTCGACTCCCTCGACGACGTCAGGGCGTACGCCGTGCATCCGGACCACCTGCCGCTGATCGCCATCTCCGGCCCCAACACCGAAGCGATGGCATCGGTCGACTTCACGATCTGAGCCCTCGGCCCACCACCTCTCCACCAGGCCCCGTCGCCGGACGACGGGAGGACTCTGCCCTCGACCGGCCTGACCGCCCAGCCAACCGCGTGTAAGGAAGAACAACATGACTTCGACCATCAAGACCGACGTCCTCGTCATCGGGTCGGGTGCCGCCGGCATCTCGGCCGCGATCAAGGCAGCCCACCAGGGCCACAATGTCCTGGTCATCGAGAAGGACAAGTACCTGGGCGGCACCTCCGCCATCTCCGGCGGCTGGGGCTGGCTCCCGGGCAACAAGCAGGGCCGTGCCCAGGGCGACACCCGCGAGGAGCAGGTCGCCTACATCAAGGCGCTGGCCGGGGACTCGTTCAACGAGGAGCAGGTGAACTCCTTCCTCGACGGCGTCCCGGAGGCGATGGACTTCTTCGAGCAGGATGCCGACATCGAGTTCCACTACGCCGACAAGGCTCCCGACTACCAGATGGACGCCCCGGGTGCCAAGGTGTCGGGCCGTGCGGTGACCGTCGCGAAGACCGACGCCCGCATCCTCGGCAAGGACCGCAAGCGGATGCAGCCGTACCTGATGGCGTACACGATCTTCGGCTACATGCCCGAGATCGGCAAGGACATGGCCACCATCCTGGAGGCCAACGTCTCGCTGAAGTCCTTCTTCTACACCGCCAGCAAGCTCACCAAGACCTGGGTCGAGACCATCTTCACCGGCCGCTCGTTCGATCGTACGAACGGCAACGCGATGATGACCCGCCTGATGTACGCCGCGCAGCAGCAGGGTGTCCGGCTGTGGACCTCGACCAAGGCCGAGGAGATCCTGCGTGACGAGGACGGTGTCGTCACCGGTGCCCGGATCTCCGGTGAGCACAGCGGTGTGGTCGAGGCCCGCTTCGGCGTGATCATCGCCGCCGGTGGCTTCTCCCGCAACAAGGAGATGCGCCAGCAGTACTTCCCGCACGACCCGAACGGTGACAACCACACCAGCCCGGTGATCGGTCACGACGGCGATTCGTACTTCCTGGCCAAGCCGCTGGGGGGCCACATCGACAACAGCGTGCACCAGCCGTCCTCGTGGGGCCCGATCACCCCGTTCAAGGACACCCTGCGCCGCGACACGTACTTCCCGCACCTGCGGGCCTTCGGCCTGCCCGGCCTGATCGCGGTCGACCGCGAGGCGCAGCGCTTCGCCAACGAGTCGCTGTCCTACCACGACTTCTGCATCGAGATGCTGAAGAACGACGAGAACCGTGAGGGGACGTACGCCTGGATCATCGCCGACGACAAGGCGATGAAGCGCTACGGCATCGGCTGGGCCAAGCCGTGGCCGCTGCCCCAGGCACTGTGGCTGAACGACTACCTGAAGAAGGCCCGGACCGTGGAGGCGCTGGCCGAGAAGATCGGCCTGCCGGCGGAGAAGCTGAAGGCCACGCTGGAGGAGTTCAACAAGCACGCGGCCATCGGCGAGGACCCGAAGTTCAAGCGCGGCACGCTGCCCTTCCACCACTTCAAGGGCGACATGAAGCACAAGCCCAACCCCAACCTGGCGACCATCGACAAGGGCCCGTACTACGCGGTGCGCATCGGCATGGGTGACCTCGGCACCTACTCCGGGCTCGCGGTGAACGACCGCAACGAGGTGCTCGACACCCAGGGTGAGGGCATCCCCGGCCTGTACGCGGTCGGCACGGCGGCGGTCTCCGTCTTCGGCGGCGGCTACCCGGGCTACGGCGCCAACATCGGCCCGGCCCTCGTGTTCGGCTACCTGGCCGGCCGCGACATCGCCCAGCACGCCGCCGAGCGCGCCGGGCACCGGACCGCCAAGCGCGGGATCACGCAGCAGGACCTGGCGGCCCAGACCGTCCCGCTCAACGGCTCCGCCGAGCCGGCCCGGGTCTGAACCGCTCCCCGAACCGCCCGGTCGCCACGACCGGGCGGTTCGGGGTCACCTGTTCCACCCCGCCCTGCTTCCCGTTTGCCGGGCCTGCCGCGGGAAACCGACCCGACCACGTACGTACACGCCCTTGGAGGAACCATGACCCGCCAGATCATCGACACCGATGTCGCGATCGTCGGCGCCGGCCCGGCCGGACTGATGCTCTCCCACCTGCTCGACCGCCGCGGCCTGACCTCCGTCGCGCTCGACATCCGCACCCGCCAGCAGATCGAGACCACCCACCGCGCCGGCATCCTCGAGGACGGCCCCGCCCGGATGCTCGTCGAGCAGGGCGTCTCCGACCGGATCCTCACCGACGGCCACGAGCACGCCGGAGTCGAGCTCCGCTTCAACGGCGAAGGCCACCGGATCGACTTCTCCGAGTCGGTGGGCGCCTCGGTCTGGCTCTACCCGCAGACCGACGTCTTCATCGACCTGGCCGATGCCCGCCGACGGGACGCCGGGGACGTACGCTTCGGCGTCACCGACGTCGAGGTGTTCGACATCGAGACCGACCGTCCCCGGGTGCAGTTCACCGACGGTGACGGGATCGACTGGGAGATCCGTCCGCGGATCGTCGTGGGCTCGGACGGCTCCCGCTCCGCATCCCGCTTCCTCATCCCCGAGGCCCGTCGCAAGCAGTTCTTCCACGAGTACCCGTACGCCTGGTTCGGCATCCTGTGCGAGGCGCCGATGAGCGCTCCGGAGCTGATCTACGCCAACTCCCCGCACGGCTTCGCGCTGATCAGCCAGCGCACCGACAGCGTCCAGCGGATGTACTTCCAGTGCGACCCGAACGAGGACGCCGCGTCCTGGTCCGATGACCGGATCTGGAGCCAGCTGCAGTCCTGTGTCGCCGGCGCCGATGGGTTCAGCCTCCAGGAGGGCCCGATCATCGAGCGTACGGTGCTGAAGTTCCGCAGCTTCGTGCAGGAGCCGATGCGCCACGGCCGACTGGTGCTTGCGGGCGATGCGGCCCACACGGTCCCCCCGACGGGTGCCAAGGGCCTCAACCTGGCCCTCAACGACGTACGCGTCCTGGCCGACGTCATCGAGCGCACCTTCGCGAAGAACGACTACGACGTGCTCGACGAGTACGAGCCGATGGCCCTGCGCCGGGTCTGGCGCTCGCAGAACTTCTCCTACTGGATGAGCCAGATGATGCACCGTACGCCGGGCGACGAGTTCGCCTCCAAGCGGCAGCACGGGGAGCTGAACACGATCACCGGTACGGCGCAGGGGCGTGCCTACTTCGCCAACGCGTACACCGGTTGGGCTGCGGACCCCACGGTCTGAGCGGGACCGTCTGGGGCGCGACGGTCTGAGGGCAACCCTGGGTGAAGGCAGCACTGTGTGAGGGCAGCACTGTGTGAGGGCAGCGATGTGTGAGGGCAGCGATGTCCGGTACCAGGGTCGGGGGGACAGGAGGGCGGGACCGGGATGCCGGTCCCGCCCTCCTGTCGTCCGTGCTCGTCGGGTGGTACGCGTAGGGCGTGGTAGTCGGGCGTCTCAGTCGTGCGTACTCAGTCGCGCGTGGCCAGGGGCGGGAACGTACGAAAGCCCGCGGTCACCGCCGCCGGGAGGGCAGCGGTGACCGCGGGCTGGGAGAGCTGGGGGCTCAGCGGCAGATGTAGCCGCCGTCGATGGTGACGGTGGTGCCGTTGATGAACCACGAGGAGTCCTCGAGGAGGTGCAGCACGGACGGAACGACGGCGTCCACGGTGCCGAGGCGGCCGACCGGGTACAGCTTGGCGGCCGTCTCGGGGTCGCTGGTGCCCAGGCCGCGGTTGGTGGCGATGCCCTGGGTGGGCAGCATCTGCGTGATGCTGGTGCGGATGTTCGTGCCGGTGATGGATCCAGGGGCGAGGCAGTTGGTGGTGATGCCGGCCGGGCCCAGTTCGACGGCCAGGTGGCGGACCAGACCCTCGACCGCATGCTTCGACATGGTGTAGGCGATGCCGCCGGCACCGGCCACGCTGCCGGCGATCGAGCCGAACAGGACGATACGGCCCTGGCCGCGCTCCTTCATCGCCGGGACGACGGCCTGGACCACGCGCAGGGCGCCGAAGGTGTTCACGGCGAAGACCGTGTCCAGCACCTGGGGGGTGATCTCCTCCAGGGTGGCGTAGCCGTCGAGGGCGCCGGCGGCGTACACCAGGCCGTCGATGCCACCGTGCGTCTCGACGACGGCCTTGATGGTGGCCTCGATGGAGTCCTGGTCACGGACGTCGACGACGTGGTGGCCGCCGGAGGGCTGCTCGCCCTCCGCCGGGTTGCGGTCAAGGACGGCGACGATGTCCCCGCGGGCCTCGAGGGCCCCGGCGACGGCCTTCCCGATGCCGGCGGCACCGCCGACGACGAGGATGACGCGGGGATCTCGGTCGGTCCGCGGATCGAGGTCGGTCCGGGTCTGGGTGGTAGCGCTCATGCTGCTCCGATCACGACGTTGTGGACGGGACGGGGCCCGTACGGTGCGACCGATGCTAGGAGCGCGTCGATCGGGGCGGCACCGGAGTTTCCGATGAATGGTGGATCGGCCGACGTCCTCGAAGCCGCGCGTCGGTCACTCCGTGGTCGCTCGCGGCGACCGGGCACGGCGGAGCGCCAGGCGTCAGGTACCCGTCGGGGGAGTGCTGCCGGCCGCGTGGCCCAGCCCGGCGCAGGTCTCGACGAACAGCCCGTCGAGCTGGCGGGGCTGGTGGTGGCCCACGCCGCGCAGCACCCGCAACGAGCTGCCGGGGATCAACCGGTGCAGGGACTCGGCCTCGGAGAGTGGGATCACCGCGTCCTCGTCGCCGTGCAGGATCGCGGTCGGCACGGCGATCCTGCCCAGCCGGTCCGACCAGTCGGGGGTGGCGGCCATCGCGCGGTCCTGTCGCTGCTTGCCCGCCGGGTCGTGGTCGCGGACGTACAGCAGGCGGCCCAGGGCAGCCAGTTCCCGTTCGTCGAACGGGTACAGGGAGCCGGCCAGCGGGAGGGCCGACGAGACGTACGCCTCGACCCAGTCGGCCTCGGCGAGGTGCCGGGCGGACGGCGGGGCCGATCGGGCGACTCGGCTGCTGCGCGGAGCGGTGGAGAACAGGCCGAGCGCACCGACAAGGCGCGGATGGTCCAGTGCCACGAGTTGGGCGACCATGCCGCCCATTGATCGGCCGCAGACCGTGGCCGGCCCCTCGCCGAACACCTCGATCAGGCCTGCCACGTCCTCGGCCATGTCGGCCAGGTCGTAGGCGACGCCGGGGAACCTCTGCGACCGGCCGATGTCGCGGTTGTCCACCCGTACGACCCGGAAGCCGGCGGCGGCCAGGTCGATGCAGAACTGTCGCGACACGTTGACCAGTTGGCCGCCCCGACCCTCGAGCTGCACCTGCAGTGGGGCATCCGGGGTCCCGAAGACCTGGACGCACAGGCGGGTGCCGTTCATCGACTCGACCAGGGTGTCGATGCCCTCGGGGATGTCGTGTGCCGGTCCGTCCCACAGCGGCAGCTGCTCCATGGCGCTGACGCTACCGCTCGGCAGTCCCGGGCAACCCGTCACCGGGCAACCCGTCACCGGGCAGCCGCGTCACTGGGGGGGGTGGGCGTCCGTCTCGTGTCCCGTCGGACCGATGTCAGTGCCGATGAGTAGAGTTGCCTGGTCGGTTCGGCGAACGTGGACCGGCCGCGGAGCGACGACCTCGTGGGCTCCGCTCAACTGCACCCGTGGCGCTGTCGCGGGAACGTCGCACGTGCGAGAGGTGGCAATCGTGGCCGGAGTGATCGTTATCGGTACCCAGTGGGGTGACGAGGGCAAGGGCAAGGCGACCGACCAGCTCGGCGACTCGGTCGACTTCGTGGTGCGCTACTCCGGCGGCAACAACGCCGGTCACACGGTGGTGGTGAACGGCGAGTCCTTCGCCATGCACCTGCTGCCCTCCGGCATCCTCAACGAGAACGCCGTGCCCTGCATCGGCAACGGCGTCGTGGTCGACCTGGCCGTGCTGTTCCAGGAGATCGACGAGCTGGCCGCGCGCGGGGTGAACACCGACCGCCTGCTGATCTCGCCCAACGCCCACCTGATCACCTCGTACCACACCACGATGGACAAGGTGGGGGAGCGCTTCCTCGGCAAGCGGAAGATCGGCACCACCGGCCGCGGCATCGGCCCGGCGTACGCGGACAAGGTGAACCGGCTGGGCCTGCGCGTGCAGGACCTGTTCGACGCCTCGATCCTGCGCCAGAAGGTCGAGGCCGCGCTGGCCCAGAAGAACCAGCTGCTGGTCAAGATGTACAACCGCCGCGAGGTCGACCCGGTCCAGATCACCGAGGGCCTGCTGGAGTACGCCGAGCGCGTCCGCCCGCACGTCGCTGACGTCGCCCGCGTGCTCAACAAGGGGCTGGACGAGGGCAAGACCGTCCTGTTCGAGGGCGCCCAGGCGCACCACCTCGACGTCGACCACGGCACCTACCCGTACGTCACCTCCTCCAACCCGACCGCCGGCGGCGCGCTGACCGGCTCCGGTGTCGGCCCGACCCGGATCGAGCGGGTCATCGGCATCGCCAAGGCCTACACCACCCGCGTCGGCGAGGGCCCGTTCCCGACCGAGCTCTTCGACCAGGACGGCGAGAAGCTGCGCGAGATCGGCCACGAGTACGGCGTCACCACCGGCCGCAAGCGTCGCTGTGGCTGGTTCGACGCGCTCGTCGTCGAGGCCGCGACCACCTACAACGGTGCGACCGACATCTTCCTGACCAAGCTCGACGTGCTGTCCGGCTGGGACCGGATCCCGGTCTGCGTGGCGTACGACATCAACGGGGAGCGGGTCGAGACGCTGCCCGCCAACCAGACCGACTTCCACCACGCCAAGCCGATCTACGAGTACCTCGACGGCTGGACCGAGGACCTGAGCGAGTGCCGTACGTTCGAGGACCTGCCGGTCAACGCGCAGCGCTACGTGCGTCGCCTCGAGGAGCTGTGCCGCTGTCGGATCTCCGGCATCGGCGTCGGGCCGGGGCGCGAGCAGGTCGTCATGCTGCACGACCTGATCGGTCCGGTCTCCGCCTGAGGCCGTCCCACCCTGCACGTACGTCCGAGGAGGAAGCATGGCCGGGGAACCCATCGATCGGGGATTCGGGCTCGACTCGACCGCCGACATCGCGGACGACCTGGACCAGGAGGGGATCCTGGAGCCCTCGGCCATGTACCCGCCCTCGGTCGTGCCGGACACGGTGGTGCTCGCCTTCCTGCCCGAGACCGTACGGTCGGTCGGGCAACGGGAGGGGTCGCGGGTGTGCCGCCACGTCAGCGACATGCTCGAGCCGCGGCCGCTCTACGAGCGGGACCACCGCGGGGTCCGGGTCGGCTTCTGCTACCCGGCCATCGGTGCCCCGCACACGGTGATGATCATGGAGGAGCTGATCGCGCGGGGCGTGCAACGCTTCGTCGCGGTCGGCTCCGCCGGCGTGCTCGTCCCCGACCTGGTGCTGGGCCACCCGTTCGTGGTGACCAGTGCGCTGCGCGACGAGGGCACCAGCTCCCAGTACGCACCCCCCGCGCCGGTGATCGAGGCCGATCCGCTCGGCGTCCGCGCCTGCGAGGAGGCGCTCGACGAGGCCGGGGTCGGCTTCAGTGCCGGGCGGGTGTGGACCACGGACGCCATCTACCGGGAGACCCGCGGGCGGGTCGCGCGGCGGATCGCGCAGGGCTGCGCCCTGGTGGACATGGAGGCCTCCGCGCTGCAGGCCGTCGCCCGCTACCGCGGGGTCCGGATCGGACAGATCCTCTTCAGTGCCGACACCTTGGTGGGCGAGGCCTGGGACTCGCGGTCCTGGAACCATGCCGCGGACGTGCACGAGACGCTGTTCTGGCTGGCCATGTCGGCGGCGGTGAGGCTCACCGAACTTGACACGGATCTATAGCACCTCTTCCTGGGAACAAGCTGAGGAAGATCTTGATCTCGTTTCACTCACGGGATCCGCTTAGAAGTTTCACAGACTTCGGGTCGACCATCGAAAGCATGGACTTTCTCGCACTCACGCCCTTGGCCATTCCCGGGTTGCACTACCTCGGTGACCCGGCAGCCCTGCTGCACCAGCTGGGGCCATGGGCGCTGGTCGGGATCGCCCTGATGGTCTTCATCGAGTCGGGGCTGCTGTTCCCGTTCCTGCCCGGCGATTCGTTGATCTTCACGGCCGGACTGCTGCACTTCTCCCTCGGGTTGAACCTCTGGGTGCTGATCGGGGTCACCTTCGTCTGTGCGTTCCTGGGCGACCAGGCCGGCTACTTCCTTGGTAGCCGGTTCGGTCGCGGCCTGTTCAAGGACGACGCCCGCGTCCTCAAGACCGAGCACCTCACCCGCGCCGAGCAATTCTTCCACCGCTACGGCGGCCGCTCGCTGGTGATGGCTCGCTTCGTCCCGGTCGTCCGGACGTACGTCCCGCTGGTCGCCGGCATGGTGCGTCACCCGTACCGCCACTTCCTCGGCTGGAACGCCCTCGGTGGGCTGCTCTGGGTCGCCATCATGTCGATCGCGGGGGCGACCCTGGGTGGCTTCGCGATCATCGCCAACCACGTCGACGTGATCGCGATCGTGATCGTGCTGGTCTCGCTGATCCCGGTGTTCCTGCAACTGCTCGCCACGCGTCGCGACAGCGGTGCGCGCCGGGCCGTCGAGTCCGTCGAGTCCGAAGAGGTCTGAGCCCTCGGACCGCCTGCCTCACCTCCCCGACTGACCCGAGCACCGCGTCCAGTCCTGTTCCGTTCTTTCCTGATCACTGCCAAGTCCCGGCAACTTGCTGCCCGAGGACCGGCGGTGTCCGTACGGTCAGGAAGAACCGTGAGTCGATCAGGAAGGTCCAACCATGCAGCTTCGTGAGGATGCCCAGTGGGCGCTCGTCGTGCCGACGTCGATGGGTGTGCGCATCACTCCTGAGAACCGCCAGCCGGTGCATACCGCCGACCACTTCCTGATGCAGGTCACCTCCGCCGAGACCAACGTCGCCTCCGTGGTGTCCTACCTGGGCGAGCCGACCAAGGTGCTGACCTCCTTCGTGGAGGGCTCGCCCATCTCGGCCATGATCAAGTCGAACCTGCTGTCCCGCCACATGTCGTACGAGGGCAAGGACCTGCCCCAGGGCGACGCGTGGGGCCTGCGCCACCAGTTCAACATCGCCGACGGTGGCTTCGGTGGCCGCGGACCGCGCGTCTGGAACGACCGTTCCGGCGAGGTTGGTCGCGAGCTCAGCGTCGACCAGTTCGACCTGGACCGGATCTTCGGTGACGAGGGCGTCAAGATCCTCCACATGTCCGGCGTGATCGCCGCCCTGTCGCCCAAGACCTCGAAGTTCTGCGTCGAGCTCGCCAAGGCCGCCAAGGCCCACGGCACCGTCGTCGCGATGGACCTGAACTACCGCGCCTCCTTCTGGAAGGGCCGCGAGGAGGAGCTCTCGAAGGCGTTCCACGAGATCGCCGAGGTCTGTGACATCCTCTACGGCAACGAGGAGGACTTCCAGCTCTGCCTCGGCATCGAGGGCCCGGAAGCCGGCGGCAAGTCGATCGACGAGAAGATCGAGGACTTCAAGGCGATGATCGGCCGGGTCCAGAAGGTCTACCCGAACGCCAAGTACATCGGCACCTCGCTGCGTGAGGTCGTCTCCGCCAACCACCACAAGTGGGGCATGGTGCTGTGGGGCGAGGGCGAGTTCGTCGTCTGCTCGCTGCGCGACATCGACGTCATCGACCGCATCGGCGGCGGCGACGGCTCGGTCGGCGGTGTGCTGTACGGCATCCTCAAGGGCTGGACGGTCGAGCAGTGCGCCCAGTTCGGTTGGGCCACCGGCGCCCTGGCCGCTACCTCCCTCTACGACTACGGCGCTCCCGCCGACGAGGAGCAGGTCTGGGCCATCTGGAAGGGCAACGCGCGCGTCAAGCGCTGATCCTGGCCAGGAGATCCGACACAGCCGCGGATGCTCTGCCCAGTTGCGGACCTTACAAGGTCCGCAACTGGCGGTAGCGTCCGCGGCTGTCGTGCTGCGTGCTGCGTGCTGCGTGCTGCCCGGCGTCCGCTGCCCGGTCCGGCATCCCACGCTGTCGTGCTGTGCGCCAAGGTGCCTGACCGCCGTCAGGTCGACCGTCCGACGGGCATCGCCGGAATCGGTAGGCTTAGGGACTGTGATGCAGCCGAAGTCAGTTCTCGTCGTCGGGTCCGGTGGCCGCGAGCACGCGCTCGCCCTGGCCATCAGCCATGATCCCGCCGTGGCGAGCGTGCATGTCGCCCCCGGCAACCCCGGGACGGAGTCGTTCGCCACCAACCACCCGGTCGACCAGAACGATCCGGCCGCCGTCGCCGCCCTCGCCACCCAGCTGGGGGTCGAGCTCGTCGTCGTCGGTCCCGAGGCCCCCTTGGTGGCCGGCGTCGCCGATGCAGTCCGCGCGGCCGGCATCGCCTGCTTCGGCCCTTCCAAGGAGGCCGCCCGCCTGGAGGGCTCGAAGGCCTTCGCCAAGGAGGTGATGGCCGCCGCGCACGTCCCGACAGCCGCCTCCCGCGTCTGCACCACCCCGGAGCAGGCGGCCGCGGCGCTCGATGAGTTCGGCGCCCCGTACGTGGTCAAGGACGACGGCCTCGCCGCCGGCAAGGGCGTCGTGGTCACCTCCGACCGCGCCGAGGCGCTGGCCCACGCCGCGGCCTGCGGGCGCGTGGTGATCGAGGAGTACCTGGACGGCCCCGAGGTCAGCCTGTTCGCCATCTGCGACGGCCAGAACGTCCTGCCCTTCGACCCGGCCCAGGACTTCAAGCGGGTCGGCGACGACGACCGCGGCCCCAACACCGGCGGCATGGGTGCGTACACGCCGTTGCCGTGGGCCCCGGCCGACATCAAGCAGCAGGTCGTCGACACGGTCATCCAGCCGACCGTCGACGAGATGGCCCGCCGCGGCACCCCGTTCGTGGGCCTGCTCTACGCCGGGCTGGCCCTGACCTCCAAGGGCCTGCGGGTGGTGGAGTTCAACGTACGCTTCGGGGACCCGGAGACCCAGCCGCTGCTGGCCCGGCTCTCCACCCCGCTGGGCCAGGTGCTGTATGCCGCCGCGACCGGCCAGCTCGACCCCGAGGTCCCGCTGCGGTTCGGTTCCGGCTTCGCGGTCGGTGTCGTGCTCGCCGCGCACGGCTACCCGGACAACCCGCGCAAGGGCGACGTGATCGTCGGCCTGACCCCCGACGTCAAGGGCGTCATCCACGCCGGCACCGCCCGCAACGAGAAGGGCCAGCTGGTCTCGGCCGGCGGCCGGGTGCTGACGGTCGTCGGCACCGGCGACTCGCTGCCCCAGGCCCGGTCCAACGCCTACCACCGGCTGGAGGACATCCACCTGCCCGGCGGGTTCTTCCGCTCCGACATCGCCCTGCGCGCGGCCCGCGGCCGGATCACGCTCTGAGCCAGCCGCTGCCCCGGCGGCCCGTCGCCGGCAGCGATCATCCCGAGCCCCCACCTCGCCCCGAAAGGCCCATCGTGACCGTCCCCAATGTCCTCGCCACCCGCTATGCCAGCGAGCAGATGCGCCGCATCTGGTCCCCGGAGAACAAGATCGTCGCCGAGCGCCGGCTGTGGATCACCGTCCTGGAGGCCCAGCGCGACCTCGGCGTGAACTTCGGTGGCGACGACCCCAACGCGGTGATCGAGGCGTACCGCCGCGTGGTGGACCAGGTCGACCTCGACTCGATCAACGAGCGCGAGAAGGTCACCCGGCACGACGTCAAGGCCCGGATCGAGGAGTTCTGCGCCCTCGCCGGCTACGAGCACATCCACAAGGGGATGACCTCGCGCGACCTGACCGAGAACGTCGAGCAGTGGCAGACCCGCGAGTCGCTGAAGGTGGTCCGGGACCGGATCGTCAGCGCGCTGGCCCAGCTGGGGCGCCTTGCCACCCAGTACTCCGACCAGGCCATCGCCGGGCGCTCGCACAACGTCGCCGCGCAGATCACCACCCTCGGCAAGCGTTTCGCGACCGGTGCCGACGAGCTGCTGGTGGCGTACACCCGGATCGAGGAGCTGCTGGAGCACTTCCCGCTCCGCGGCATCAAGGGCCCGGTCGGCACCAGCCAGGACATGCTCGACCTGATGAACGGCGATGCCGGCAAGCTTGAGGAGCTGGAGCGCCGGGTCGCGGACCGGCTGGGCTTCACCGAGGTGCTCACCTCCACCGGGCAGGTCTACCCGCGCTCGCTCGACTTCGACGTCGTCTCCGCCCTGGTGCAGGTCGCCGCCGGTCCCTCGAACGTCGCCATCGCGATCCGGCTGATGGCCGGCAACGAGCTGGTCACCGAGGGCTTCCAGCCCGGCCAGGTCGGCTCCTCGGCGATGCCGCACAAGATGAACACCCGCTCCTGCGAGCGCGTCAACGGCATGTCGGTGATCCTCAAGGGCTACCTGTCGATGATCTCGGAGGTGGCGGGCAACCAGTGGAACGAGGGCGACGTCTCCTGTTCCGTGGTCCGCCGCATCGTCCTGCCCGACTCCTTCTACTGCCTGGACGGGCTGTTCGAGACCTTCCTGACGGTGCTGAACGACTTCGGCGCCTTCCCGGCCGTGATCGAGACCGAGTTGCAGCGCTACCTGCCCTTCCTGACCACCACCAAGGTGCTGATGGCCGCCGTCCGCAAGGGCGTGGGCCGGGAGCAGGCGCACGAGGCGATCAAGGAGAACGCGGTCGCCGTCGCCCTGGAGATGCGCGAGACCGGCCGCAAGAACAACGACCTGTTCGAGCGCCTGGCCGGCGACGCGCGCCTGGGCCTGTCCAGCGAGGAGCTGGCGGGCCTGGTCACCGACCCGCTGGACCTGACCGGGACGGCCCGAGGCCAGGTCGAGCGACTCTCGGCGCGGATCCAGGAGATCCTGGACGCCCACCCCGACGCCGCCGCGTACGTGCCGGGGTCGGTGCTCTGACGGTTCACTGCTGACCGCTTCGGGGCCCCGGGTTCTTGATCGTGCACCGTCCTGGGTGCACGATCAAGAACCCGGAGCTCAGCGCCCGGCGCGATCCGCGTGCGGCGAACCCGGCGCCTGCTCCGGCGGCGGAGTGGTGGTCCGCACCCGCAGGGCGGACCGCTCGATCGTGCACCGGAACGCCCGCACCTCGCCGAACAGGTCGCCGTCCAGCTCGAACGGCTCGGCGTGGGTCAACTGGATCTCCATGTCCTGGCCGATCAGGTAGTGCAGGGCGCGGATCGGCTTGTCCGGGCCGGTGATCTTGCGGGCCACGTCGCTGCGCCGCAGCACCGCGTGCTGGGCGACGCGCCCGACGATCTGCAGCCAGCCGAGCAGGCCGCCGGGACGCAGCAGCACCATCTCCAGCCGGCCGTCGTCGGCGCGCGAGTCCGGCAGCAGCACGATCCCGCCGGGCAGCTCCCCGCAGTTGCCGATCATCGCCGAGTGCACCCGGGCGCGCCGGGGACGGTCCTGGTCGACCCGGTACCGCACCCGCAGCCGGTCCCCGCCACCGACCGACCTGCCGAGCGCCTGGACGTACGCCAGGATGCCGGCCTTCTTCTTGAGGTCCTCGTCGGTGTTCACGATCATCTGCGCATCGATGCCCACACCCGCCATCACGACGAAGTCGGCGCTCTCCCGGCTGCCGTCGGGGCGGATCACGTCGACGGTGGCGATGTCGATCGACTCCTCGGTGCCGCCGAAGGCCACCTCCACGGCCTCCTCCATGTCCAGCGGCAGGTGCAGGTTGCGCGCCAGCAGGTTCCCGGTCCCCTGGGGGATCACCCCCATCGCCGCGTCCAGCCCGTGAACCCCCTGGGCGACGCAGCGTACGGTGCCGTCACCGCCGCAGGCGACCACCATCGACGCGCCGCGCTCGACCGCCTGCAGGGCCTGCCCGGTGCCGGGATCCTCCTCGGTGGTCTCGATCCACAGCGAGGGGCCCCAGCCGTGGGTCTCCTCGGCGGAGGAGATGGCCGAACGGAGTGTGTCGAGGTCCACCTTGGTCGGGTTGTACACGATGGCGGCGCGCCGTGAGGAGTCCATGGGCCCAGTCAACACCAGTGCGGTGCCGGTGGGTTGGACGCTCGGGGATCGGCGGGGGTGTCGGGCCGGGTCCGGTCGGGTCGGGCGCCGTACGTCGGGATCCCGTACGCCGGGATCCCGTACGTCGGGCATCCCGTACGTCCCGTGGCGCCTACGCGGCGGGGGAGGGGCGGGTGGTGGCAGGATGGCCCCGTGAGCCAATTCGCGGAACTGGGACTACCACTGATCCATGCCGGCAAGGTGCGGGAGCTCTACGCCCTGCCCGAGGACGACCGGATGCTGATGGTCGCCACCGACAACATCTCGGCGTTCGACTGGGTACTGCCCTCGACCATCCCCGACAAGGGGGCGATCCTGACCCAGATGTCGCTGTGGTGGTTCGACCGGTTGCGCGACATCGTCCCCAACCACGTGATCTCCACCGAGGTGCCGGCTCTGGTCGACCGCCGCGGCTTGGTCGTCGAGAAGCTGCAGATGATCCCGGTCGAGTGCGTTGCCCGCGGCTACCTGACGGGTTCCGGGTGGGCCGAGTACCAGCAGTCCCCTACGGTCTGCGGCATCCCGCTCCCCGAGGGCCTGGTCGACGGGTCGCGGCTGGAGGAGCCGATCTTCACCCCGGCCACCAAGGCCGAGCTCGGCGAGCATGACGAGAACGTCGACTTCGAGACCATGGTCGGCACCGTCGGGCGCGAGACGGGCGAGGCGATCCGCGACCTCACCCTGCACATCTACCGCGCCGCCGAGGAGATCGCCCGCGAGCGCGGCATCATCCTGGCCGACACCAAGTTCGAGTTCGGCGTACGCCCCGACGGCACGATCGTGCTCGCCGACGAGGTGCTCACCCCTGACTCCTCGCGCTTCTGGGATGCCAAGACCTGGGAGCCGGGCGGGCGCCTGGACTCGTACGACAAGCAGTTCGTCCGCAACTGGCTGCTCAAGGAGTCCGGTTGGGACCGCAACTCCGGCCAGGCCCCGCCCGAGCTGCCGGCCGCGGTGGTGGAGCAGACCCGCGAGCGCTACGTCACGGCGTACGAGCAGCTGACCGGGATGTCGTTCGACTGATCCTGTGCTGTCGCGCTGCCCTGGCGGGGCGGGTCCGGGCTGGTGCCGTTGGCGTTGCGGACGTTGTGCGTGCCTGCTGCCGTTACAAGGTCCGCAGCACCGAAGAGCGTCCGCATCGGGTCACCCACGTGGCCGCTACGGGGGTGAACCAGGTCCGCATCCGCCCGCCGGGCGCACCCGGGTCGCGCGCCGAGTCCCGGGAGCTTATTATTCACGGGAAGACCGTGGAATAGGCTGATCGGAGACGCCATGACGACGAGCACTCGCACCATGCCCCCCAGGGTCGTGCGGACCCAGCACCAGGACATCGACGAGAAGCCGTTCATCGTCATCTGGGAGGTCACGCGGGCCTGCCAGCTGGTCTGCAAGCACTGCCGCGCCGACGCCCAGACCCGTGCCGATCCGCGCCAGCTGAGCACCGAGCAGGGCAAGGCGCTGCTGGACGACATCGCGCAGTGGGACACCCCGCGCCCGCTGGTCGTGCTCACCGGTGGGGACCCGTTCGAACGGGCCGACCTGGCGGAGCTGGTGGCGCACGGCTCGGCCGCCGGCCTGTCGGTGGCGTTGTCGCCCTCGGTCACCCCGAAGTTCACCGCCGACCGGCTGGCGGGCCTGCACGCCGCCGGCGCCAAGGCCGTCTCGCTGTCCCTCGACGGTGCCAGGCCCGCCACGCATGACGCCTTCCGCGGGTTCGAGGGGACGTACGCGGCGACCCGCGAGGCCGCCACGATGGTCCGCGAACAGGGCATGCGCCTGCAGGTCAACACCACCGTCACCCGCGACAACGTCGGTGAGCTCCCGCAACTGCTGGCCGATGCCCTCGAGATGGGCGTGGGCCTGTGGAGCGTGTTCTTCCTGGTCCCGACCGGTCGCGGCCAGCAGCTCCAGGCGCTGGAGGCCGACGAGGTCGAGGACGTCCTGCACTGGCTGGCGGATGTCTCCTCCCTGGTGGCGATCAAGACCACCGAGGCGCCGCAGTACCGCCGGGTCGTCATCCAGCGGGCCCGCGCCCGGGCCGAAGGGACCGCGATGCCGGCCACCGGCGCCCTGCACGAGCGCCTGGTGGCGGACACCGTCTCCGTGCTGGGTCACCCGATCGTCGCGACGCGCGTCCCGCGGCCGCCGATCGACGTCAACGCCGGGCGTGGCTTCGTGTTCATCGACCACACCGGCGACGTGTACCCCTCCGGCTTCCTGCCGTTCAACTGCGGCTCGGTGAAGGAGGCGGGTCTGCGGGCCATCTACCGCGATTCCCCGACGCTGCAGGCGCTGCGCCGGCCCGAGCAGTTCGGCGGCGCCTGCGGGGTGTGCGAGTTCCGCGAGGTCTGCGGCGGGTCGCGCTCCCGGGCGTTCGCCGTCGCCGGTGACCTGCTCGGGTCCGACCCGTCCTGCGTCTGGCAGCCCGCCGCTGCCGCCCCGGCATCGGCGTCGTCCCACGGATCCGGTGTGCCATCGCGGACCGCCGGGAGGCGCTAGGATCAGCGCCATGGCCCGTGTAATTGTTGACGTGATGCCCAAGCCGGAGATCCTCGACCCCCAGGGCAAGGCAGTCACCGGCGCTCTCGGCAGGCTCGGTTTCCCCGGACTGTCGGTGCGGCAGGGCAAGCGTTTCGAGATCGAGGTGGACGGAGACGTCACCGAGGAGCGCTTGGCGGAGGTCCGCGAGGCGGCGGAGCGCCTGTTGGCGAACACGGTGATCGAGAACTTCGACGTCCGGGTCGAAGAGTGACCACCCGTATCGGCGTCGTCACCTTTCCCGGCACCCTCGACGACAGCGACGCGGCGCGCGCCGTCCGGCTGACCGGCTCCGAGCCGGTCGCGCTGTGGCACGGCAACGACACGCTCGACGGCGTCGACGCCGTGATCCTGCCGGGCGGGTTCTCGTACGGTGACTACCTGCGCTGTGGCGCCATCGCCCGCTTCTCGCCGGTCATGGGTGAGCTGATCAAGGCCGCCAACGACGGCATGCCCGTCCTGGGCATCTGCAACGGCTTCCAGGTGCTGGCCGAGGCCCACCTGCTGCCCGGCGCGCTGATGCGCAACGCCTCGCGGACCTTCATCTGCCGCGACCAGAAGCTGCGGGTCGAGTCCCGCGACTCGGTCTGGTCGAACGCGTTCGAGGTCGGCCAGGAGATCACCATCGTGCTGAAGTCCGGCGAGGGCAACTACATCGCCGACGCCGAGACGCTGCAGCGCCTGGAGGACAACGACCAGGTCGTGTTCCGCTACATCGGCAACCCGAACGGTTCGGCCAACGACATCGCCGGGATCACCAACCAGCGCGGCAACGTGGTCGGACTGATGCCACACCCGGAGCACAACGTGGATCCGGACGCCTCGCCGACCACCGACGGCGTCCCGTTCTTCACCAGCCTGGTCAGCTACCTGCAGCAGGTGTCCTGACGCCGTGGCCGCCAGCACGCCGGGTGCGGGACTGACTCCGCCCGGGGACGGAGTGGTGCGCGCGTCGGGCTGGTCCCGCCCGCGCTGGCTCCGGCACCGCTGGCTGCGACACCTGGTCGGCCTGGCCGTCCTGCTCGGCGTGCTGATGGTCGTCGCACGACCGGTGCAGGTCACGCCCGTACCCGTCTCCACCTCCCGTCTTGTCGTGATCGGGGTGGGGGAACGCGGTGAGCTCGGCCCGGTCGACCGTACGGTCCTCGAGTCGCGTTCGACGTCCTCGGCGTACGGCGTGGTGGCCACCGACCGCAACATCGGCGAGTGCGTCTCCGCGGCCTGGCTCAGCCTCGGCACGGGCCGGCTGGCGAGTACCGGTGCCGAGTGCGAACCCCAGGTCACCCTCTCGCCCGGCGTACGACTCGGCGGGGTGGGCGGCGCCGCCGTGACCAACTGGCAGCAGCTGGCATCCATCAACAGCGCGCTGACCCTGGACCTGGGCCGCAACGAGCGGCGCCTCGCCGACGCCACCGAACCGACCGGCGACCGGTGCATCCTGGCCGTCGGCCCGGGAGCCGCCCTGGCCGCGGCGGACCGGGACGGCACGGTCCAGCGCTACTCCGACCTGGCCGCCTGGCAGGCCGGCGGTTACCCCACCGACTGCCGGGTCACCATCGTGGACGCCGCGGTGTCCTCCGGGGAGGCGATCCGCCACCTGGTCGACGCCCAGCGGGCCACCGTGGTCGTCGTGGGGCTCGGTCCGGCCGGCCCCCTGGTGCGCGACAGCGGCGGGGTCCCCCGGGCGGACAAGCTGAAGCTCTCCTCGGTCCAGGCGGCCTACCGGGTCGATCCGGACGGCACCGCCCGGGCCGGTGCGCTCTCCTCGGAGACCACCCGCGAACCGGGCGTCATCACGCTGTCCGACGTCAGCGCCGCGATCGCCGATGTCCTGGGCGGCCAGGACGCCATGGTCGGCCCGACCCGTGCGGCGTCGTTGGGCGTGGTCCCCGGACCGGTCTCGGCCCAGAGGGCCGCCGACCTGCTGCGGACCGTGTCGGTGCTGCAGGACCGCCGGCCCATCCTGCTGGCCCACGGCGGCGTGCTGGTCGCCCTGCTCCTGGTCTCCGCCGTGATGGTGCTGCGTCGCGCGTGGCGCCACGCACCGATCCTGGGTGCCGCCCTGACCACCTGGCCGATCGCGCTGCTGTCGGCAGGTGCGGTTCCCTGGTACGCCGCCCACCGCCCCGTCCTGGCCGGCATCGCCGTCGTCCTGGCGGCCTGGCTGGTCGCGACGGTGCTGGCCCGGCTCCTCACCACTCCCCGGCGCCCGGCCGGGATCGCCGGCGCCGCCCTGGTGCTGGCCGCCACCGCCGCCTCCGCCGCGCTGGGCGATGCCTGGCAGTGGGGGACGCTGCTCGACTCGACCACCGCGCTGGGGCCGGACTGGGTGGGGATCGGCCCGGGTGCCGCCGCTATCTGTGTGGGGTCGGCCCTGTCCATCGCGGCCTGGTGGGCCGATCGGCTGCCCAAGCGCGACAGTGTCATCGCGATCGTGGCCCTGGTGGTGCTGTGCGGCATCGTGCTGCTGCCCAACGTGACGTACGCCGTCGCGCTACTGTGCGGCGGCGTGGTCCTGACCTTCGCCGACACCGCGCGGAGCTGGGTACGGGCCGCCATCCCGTGGGCGGATCCGCTGTTCGCCGGCAACTCGGTGGCGACCCTGGTCGCGGCGCTGGTCGGCACCGCGCTGCTGTTCGTCGACTCGGGCACGATCCTGCTCCGGGCCGCCCCGGAGACCCCGATCTTCGGTGGCCTGATGATGGGCTGGCTCGGTTGCGTGACCTTGGCCATCTGGCTGGAGATTCGCGCCGCCGCATGGTTCACCGCGCGCGACGCCGGGCAGTTGCCGGCTCCGACGTCGCTCTGACCGAGTTCCGCTGTCCGCCTGAAGCCTCCAGACGCCGACGTCCGTGACGTTCCTGGCCCCGTCCTCAGCCCTGCGGGCGGACGAACGGGAAGGTGAGCACGTCGCGGATCGGCCGGGCGACCAGTGCCATCACCAGCCGGTCGACGCCGATGCCCATCCCGCCGGCCGGCGGCATGCCGACCTCGAGCGCACGCAGGAAGTCCTCGTCGACCTCCATCGCCTCGGGGTCCCCCGCGGCGGCCTTCCAGGACTGCTCGACGAAGCGGCGGCGCTGCTCGATCGGATCGGTCAGCTCCGAATAGGCGGTCCCCAGCTCCATGCCGCCCAGCACCAGGTCCCAGCGCTCCACCAGGCCGGGCTTGGTCCGGTGCGGACCGGACAGCGGCGAGGTCTCTGCCGGGAAGTCGGTGTAGAACGTCGGCAGCACCGTGACCGGCTCGACGAGCTCCCCGTACAGCTCCTCGATCAGGGCCCCCGCCCCCCAGTCGTCGCGGACGTGGACCTCGTGCTCCCGGGCCAGCTCGAGCAGCACCTCCATGTCGGTGTCCAGGTCCACGGGGCGCCCGACGGCCTCCGAGACAGCCTCGCACACCGGCACCACCGCCCATTCCCCGGAGATGTCGACCATCTCGTTTCCCCGGCCGCCGCCCAGGTCGAGCGGCACCGCCTCGCGTCCGTGCACGGCCATCGCGGCGGCCCGGACGAGCCGCTCGGTCAGCAGGCGCATGTCGGTGTAGTCGGCGAACGGCTCGTACGCCTCCAGGGAGGTGAACTCCGGGTTGTGGGTCGCGTCGGCGCCCTCGTTGCGGAAGTTCCGGCCGAGCTCGAAGATCGGCCCCAGGCCGCCGACGAGCAGGCGCTTCAGCGCGAGCTCGGGGGCGATCCGCAGCACCAGGTCGGTGCTGTAGGCGTTGATGGTCGTACGGAACGGGCGGGCACTCGCCCCGCCGTGGACGGTCTGCAGGATCGGGGTCTCGACCTCCTGGTAGCCCGCCTCGCGCATCGTCGTACGGACCGCCTCGATCGCCCGCGACCGGGCACGCAGCAGATCGGCCTCGTCGGGGTGGACCACGAAGTCCAGGGAGCGGTTGCGCAGCCGGGCATCGGGATTGTCGAAGCCCTGCCAGGGCACCGGGCGCAGCGACTTGGACAGCATCCGCCAGGACGCGACCTGCAGGGAGGGGGTCCCGGTCCGCGAGGTCACCGGCCGGACCTCCACCTGCACCAGGTCCCCGGAGTCGATCATCCGGGCGAAGTCGCGCACCTCGTCGTGGCCGAGCACGCCGGCGTCGAGCAACAACTGGGCGCGGGCCCGGCCGTCCACCAGGTCGGCGAAGCACACCCCGCCGTGGTCGCGGATCGTACGGATCCGCCCGGCCAGCGACAGCGTCGGGGCGTCGGCGGCTGGGGAATCATCGAGTGACGGGAGGGCCGCCTCGGCCAGGCGCGTGACCTCGGTGCGGCCGAGCGGATAGCCGGCGCGCCCCGAGGCGGTCAGCTCCTCCAGGTGGCGCAGCCGGTGCCGGGTCTGGTCGTCCCGGCTGGGGTGCAGTTCCGCGAGGGGACGCACGGTCTCCAGCTCCCGTGCGCGGTCCAGGTGGGCGGCGTCGAGTCGTCCGGCGGACGTCTCGGGGTTGATCCACGGGGGCAACGGCAGGAAGCCCTCGGCCTCGGCGGCGGCGATGCTGACGAACAGCAGGTCGATCAGCGCGGGCAGGCACAGGTAGCGAGGCTGCCAGCTGGGCTGGTACTTGGCGTTGGCCAGGTAGAGCCGACGCATCTGCCAGAAGCGGTCCAGCCAGGTGAGCACCTGCGAGTTGAACCGGGTCAGGGCGCCGGCGGTGACCCGCTCGGCGTCGGTGAAGACCTGGCGGAAGAACGCGAAGTTGAGCGAGACC
Source organism: Raineyella antarctica (assembly GCF_900092135.1). GTDB lineage: Bacteria > Actinomycetota > Actinomycetes > Propionibacteriales > Propionibacteriaceae > Raineyella > Raineyella antarctica. The sequence continues at coordinate 101,309 of NZ_FMYF01000001.1, forward strand.
CGGGTGACGCCGTTCTCCTCGCACCAGGCCATCAGCTCGGCCACCAGCAGTTCGTTGATGCCGTTGGGGGCCTGCGGAGAGCGACGCATCAGGTCCAGGGACAGCCCCCGCCGCCCCCAGGGCACGAACGTCTGCAGGGCGATCGGTTCACCGGCATCGTCCAGGGCGGTGACCACCAGCACGCGGCCGTCGGCCGGGTCGCCGAAGCGACCCAGCGCCATCGAGAACCCGCGTTCGGGGCCCCCCGTGCGCCAGCCCGTGGCGAGGCGGTCCAGCCGCTCCAGCTCGTCCGGCTCCAGGTCCTCGGCCCGCCGCAGCTGCACGGTGACCCCGGCGCGCCGGACGCGGCGGGAGGCCTGCCGGACCGGGGTCATCGAGGTGGAGTCCAGGCGGAAGCGCTCCGGGTGCAGGATCGCCTCGTCACCGAGGTGGATCACCTCCGAGCCGATCGCGGCGGCGTACATCCTCGCCCCGGTCTCAGAGCTGGCCAGTACGGCCGGTGCCCAGCCGTACTCTCGCGCGTACCGCTCCCAGGCCCGGGCCAGGTCCGGCCACAGCCGGGGGTCACCGATCGGGTCGCCGCTGGCCAGGCAGACCGAGCCGACCACCCGGTAGGCGATCGCGGCCCGGCGGTTCTCCGAGAAGAACAGCATCTTGTCGCGGCGGGTCGCGTAGTAGCCCAGGGAGTCCTCCTCCCCGAACTCGGTGAGCAGGCCGCGCAGTGCCACCTCGTTGTCCTGGCGCCATTCGCCCCGGAAGGTGGCCGACCGCAGGAACGCGGCGACGGCCAGCAGCAGCGACAGGCCAGCGATCGCACCGGTCACCTCGGGGACCAGGTGCCCGACGCTCACGTGCCAGATCCGCGGGGCGGGCAGGCCCACAGCATGGAGCAGCGTCACGGAGAGGATCTGCCAGGCGGGGCCCTTGGCATCGGTGACGGTGCGCAGCAGCAGGTGGGTCAGGCCCAGGTCGAGCAGCAGCCCGCCGGCCAGGATCGCCAGCGCGGCCCCCCACGAGCCGCGGCGGGTGCGGGCCGGGAAGACGGGGCGCAGCCACACCATCAGGACGAACAGGCCGATGGACAGGGCCATGTTCGCCAGCGCGACCCAGCCGTGGTTCTCCTCGATGAACGGGATGTCCGGCTGGGTGCGGTGCGTGCGCGTGTACCAGAAGGCCAGCACGTCCGAGGCGATGCCGATGACCTGGAACAGGGCGATGATCTTCAGTGCGAACCGCTTGCGTTTCAGGATCGCCGCGGTGAGGACCGCCAGTCCGGCCACCGAGACCAGCGAGGCGGTGACCGGGACGTTGAGGGTGATGAAGAAGTCCTGGATCGGCCACGGGCCGCGTGGGTGCGGCGCCAGCCGCCGGCGGAGCCAGTCGATGGCCGCGGCGATCGTCGCCACCACGTACAACCAGCCGAGCAGCTCCGCGACGAGCCGGCGGGCGGGGGTCGTCATGCGGCGCGCCAGGCGAACTGGGCATCGGTGGTACCGAGCCACTGCAGCCCCAGCGGCAGGCCCTGCAGCCAGACGTCCCAGCGGTGCCCACCGGTCTGCTGGGTCTGCGTCTCCATCGTCGTCGGCGGCCTGACGGCCTTGGTGAAGCCGGCCAGGGCGGTCATCGCCTGCTTGTCGTCGCGCGCCGCGTACGCCCACAGGGCCGCTTTCGGGCGGTGGGTGCCCACGATGGTGGTGAGGTCGTACGACTTGTCGCCGGTGGGGAGGTACTGCTGGTGCGCCGTCCACTCGGGGGCGAAGTAACCGGACATGACCATGCCGTGACTGTAGTGGTCGGGGTGACGGACCGGCAGCATGGCTGCGCAGAAGCCTCCGGCGCTGTACCCGACAGTTGCCCACGCGTCAGGGCTGTCGACGGTGCGCAGGTTGGTCCGCACCCAGTTGCGTACGTCGGTGTCGACGTAGGTCTCCCACGGGGCGGGGTTGGGGCCGGTGGTGCCGTCCACGCACTCGCTGTCGTTGCCGGGGACGAAGGTGGTGGGCACGACGACGATCGCCTCGCGGAGCTGCTTGGCTGCGGTGAGGCTGGTCAGCGTGGTGCCGATGTCGAACTTCTCGTGGTAGGCGCTCGGGCTACCGGGGATGCCGTGGAAGCCGAGGATGACCGGGTAGAACCGGTCGGGGTGCGAGGCGTACGAGGGCGGCAGCCAGACCAGGGCGGGCTGCTTGATGCCCGACGCGTCGCCGGCGATGGTCACGGTGAGGTACTGGCCGCCGGTCGCGTGGGCGTTGAAGCCGGGCAGGGCGTGGTTCGAGGCCGGGGCGGCCTGCAGTGCCGTGGCCCTGCCGGTGACCAGCTCGGCCGGCTTGGCCGGACGCGTGTGGGCGCCCCGGGTGTAGTGCGTGGTCGAGGAGCCGGGTACGGTCCCCGGTAGGTCTGACCAGTTGGTGTACCAGCCGTTGTCGCGGTTCAGCACCAGGCCGACCAGGAGCAGGGACAGGGAGGTGGTGAGGAACAGCGCCAGGACCTGGGCGAGGGCCGCCCGGACGGCACCGCCACGGTGGCGCGGCAGCCAGAGCACCGCCCAGACGAGGATGCCGAGCAGGACGAGTGCCACGACTGCCATCGTCCAATGTGAGGTGAGGCCGAACACTCGTGTCACGCTACGTCACTTCCGGTTCGCGGGTAGGGGCGGCAAGCAGGCGGACGAGGCCGGCGGTCACGCCGCGACACGGTCGGGGCAGTTGGTCCGCCGCCCCGCGACGACCAGCAGTGCCAGGCTCGCCGTCGCGACGAGCACGCTGAACAGTACATCGGGGGAGGAATCGGCTGCGGCGTGCAGGGCCACCACCACGACGAATCCGGCCAGGAGGGCGGCCAGGGCCCCGGGCCGGGGGTGGTCCCGGACCTGCCAGAGGGCGGCAGCCACCACCCCGGTCCAGGCGAGGTGGCAGGCGGGATGGAGGACGTCGCGGACCAGCAGGCCACGGTCCAGGGACCGGAGCGCCGAGCCTGCCGGGAGCGAGGTGACTCCGGCGCCCAGCATCTCCAGGATCGCGAAGCCGGCCCCGGCGGCCACGCCGATCACCGCTCCTGCCCGGCGGTCCCGTGCCATCCCGGCGGCGAGCACCAGCCCGGGGACCAGGAGCTTCAACGACTCCTCGATCCCGGCCACGGCCAGGGTCGTCGCTACGGATGTCCGGCCGTCCGCGAAGGACTCGAGGATGTTGCTCAGCGGCACCCCGACCACGCCGCTGAGGATGGTGACCCCGACCACCAGGACGCCGCTCACCACCGGCCGGGGCGTGGACCAGTTGAGGTAGGCCAGGACGGCGGCGGGGAAGACCAGTGCGCCGAGCAGCAGCACGATCGGCAGCATCCGTACGTCGGAGGTGGCGATCAGGACCAGCAGGGCCAGCCAGTACAGGGCTCCCGCGGCACACAGCACCAGGATCCACCGCCATGATGCGGCGGTGTGGTCCTGGGTGGGCATGCTGCGAAACCTAGGTGGGAGGCGCTGAACCGACACTGAGCCGTTCCCTTCCGGCAGTTGGGCCGAGGCATCGTACGGCAGGATGGTGGTATGCCTGCGCACCGTCACCTACCGCCCGCACCGCGGGCGACCGAGGGCATCCTCGGCATCCGGAGCCAGGCCGCCCTGGTGGCGATGCTGGTGATCGCGTTCACGCTGTTCACCGGTGGGGTGGTGATGATCCTGGTCCTCGGTTCCGCGCTGCGTGGCGGGGTGGAGGAGTCCTTGCGCAGCCGTGCGGCGGAGGCGTCGGCCATCGTCGCGGCCGAGGGGCCCGGGGCCCTCGGGGCGGTCGAGGCCCGGCACCTGATCGCCAGCGGGCCGCTGCAATTGGTGGAGCACGGCCCCGCCGACGCCGGCAAGGTGGTGTACACCTCCTCGGTGATCTGGGACACACCGGTGACCGCCCTGAACCCGGAACCCGGGCAGGTGCTCGTGGATCCGCACGCGACCTCCCCGCACACCGGTGACCCGATCATGGTGGTGACCCATGGGGTGCAGGTGGGAAACCATGACTACGACGTCGTGGTCGCCGGCAGCCTGGTATCGGTGGAGCGGGCCCTGCGCCAGGACGCCATCTCGTTGCTGGTCGGGGTGCCGCTGCTGTCGCTGCTGGGCGGCCTGGCGGTGTGGCTGGTGGTGGGCCGTACCCTGCGGCCGGTGGAGCAGATCCGGACCGCGGTGGAGGAGATCAGCGTCGCCGACCTGCACCGGCGGGTGCCGGTGCCACCGGGCCGCGACGAGGTGGGCCGGCTGGCGACGACGATGAACGCCATGCTGGACCGGATCCAGCATGCCCAGGACAGCCAGCGCCGCTTCGTGGCGGACGCCAGCCACGAACTGCGTTCACCGGTCGCCGCGCTCGGGGCCGGCCTGGAGATCCTCGCCGAACGTCCCGAGGAGTCCGGGGCGGTGGTGCCGCTGCTCAAGACCGAGACCCGGCACCTGGCATCGCTCACCGAGGGGCTGCTCCTGCTGGCCCGGGCCGATGCCGGGACCCTGCGCGGGCGGCGGATCGACGTGGACATGGACGACATCGTGGGCGCCGAGGTCGTACGGCTGCGGACCGCCGGTCGGCTGAAGGTCGAGGCACACCTCGAGGCGGCGCGGCTCGTGGGGGACCCGGACGAGCTGCATCGGGTGGTGCGCAACCTGGTCGACAACGCGTCGCGGTTCGCGCGCAGCAGGCTCGGACTGACGGTGGTGCACGAGGACGGGCAAGTCGTCGTCAGGATCGACGACGACGGGCCGGGCATCCCCGCCGACGAGCGGGCCAGGGTGTTCGAACGGTTCGTCCGGCTGGACCCGGCACGCGGCCGGAGCCACGGCGGGGCCGGGCTCGGGCTGTCGATCGTGTCCAGCATCGTGGCGGCGCACGGCGGGACGGTCGAGGCCGGCGAGTCGCCGTGGGGCGGGACCCGGATCTCCATCCGGCTGCCCGGCACCGACGCGGTGACCCCCGACCCCGAGGACAGCTGAGGGCGGCCCGAGAACCGGGGACGGGTCAGGCGGTGGCGAGGCGGTAGCCGCGTCCGCGCAGCGTCTCGATGCTGCGGACGCCGAAGGGCTCGTCGATCTTGCGGCGCAGGTAGCCGATGTAGACCTCGACGATGTTCATGTCACCCTCGAAGGCGGAGTCCCAGACGTGGTCGACCAGTTCGGCCTTGGGGATCACGTCGCCGGCGTGCCGCATCATGTACTCCAGCAGCGCGAACTCCTTGGCGGTCAGGTGGATCGCGGTGCCGCCGCGGGTCACCTGCCCGCTCCCGGGATCCAGGACCAGGTCGCCGACGGTGAGGACCGCCGGGCGCGCCGGGGCGCCGCGCCGGATCAGGGCGCGCAGCCGGGCGGTCAGCACGGCCAGGCTGAACGGCTTGGTCAGGTAGTCGTCGGCGCCGATGTCGAAGGCGTCGACCTCGTCCAGGTCCCCGTCCTTGGCGGTGAGCATGATCACCGGAGCCCAGACCTCGGCCTTGCGGATCCCCTTGAGGATGTCGTAGCCGTTCAGGCCGGGCAGCATGATGTCGAGCACGACCGCGTCGTACGGGTTCTCGGTCGCTGCCCACAGCCCGTCGTTGCCGTTGTGCTGGACATCGACGCTGAAACCTTCGGCCGCCAGTCCGCGGCGGACGAGCTCCGCCAGCGACAGGTCGTCCTCAACCAACAGGACTCGCACGGTGACCGTTCTCCTCAGTCCGTGGCCGTTCTCCGTGAGCGGAACGACCGTGTGACGCCACAGTACGACATCACGGAAGGATAGGGGCGGCTCCCGGCCCACACCGGTCGATGCGAGTGTCTCCCGGGTCGCCGCGCAACGGCGGGCCGAGCCAATTCCGTCCCGTGTCGGCCGAGTCGGTCGGACCGTGGTCGGCCGAGCGGAGCATCGTCCTCAGCGGATCAGGAACGACCCGGTCACCAGCCACAGCACCACGTCGGCGGCCAGGACGAGTCCGCCGAGCAGGATCGCTGCGGTGCCGACCCGCCCGAGCGGCCCCGCGATCCGGCTCCAGGAGCGGCGCATCCAGCGGCCGACCGGCTCACCCGCGCCGAAGGCGATCGCGATGGCCAGCGCCACCAGCGGGGACTGGCTCAGCAGCCACCACAGCGCCGCGATTCCCAGGGCAGGTCCGGCCTGCAGGCGGTGGACCAGGGCCACCAGGCCCCAGAAGCCCGGATCGCCCAGCACGGTGAGCCCGTACGCCGCGCCGGCCACCGTCATCGCCCCGGTCCCGGTGCCGCGCCGGCGGCGGGAAGCACCCTCCGCGTCCGGGTCGGTCGGAGCCTGGTGTCCGTCGTTGCGCCGCGACAGCAGCCGGCGCAGCCCCCAGGCCAGCAGCCCGAGCGCGGCGGCGGCCTCCAGGCTTCCCCACACGATGCTCGGGACGTGCGGCAGCCCGTGCGGCAGGACGGCGTACGCGAGCAGGTCCAGGGCCACCGCCGCGGCGACGATCACCGCGGCGCTGGCGACGGTGAAGGCGACGGCGGCACGTCGACTCGTGCCGCGCGCGACGGCCCCCAGCAGCACCAGCGCGCCGAACGGGTCGAAGCCGGCGATCGCCATCGCGACACAGGCTCCGAGCACCTGCCAGGAGGTCACCCGTCCGTCCGTGGGGGTTCGTGCGGGTACGTGAGCGCGACCGGTCGGAGGGGACGCCGCAGTGGGGTCCGGATGTAGGTCCTGATCCCTGCGTTGGCCACCGCCAGGGCCGGGACCGCGAACAGCGCACCGGCCGCCCCGAACATCATCGATCCGGCGGTGACGGCAAAGATCACCGCCAGCGGATGCAGGGAGACCGCCCGGCCCATCAGGAACGGCTGCATGACGTGGGACTCCAGCTGCTGGACGCCCGCGACGATGGCGAGCATCACCAGGCCCGCGACCCAGCCCTGCAGGAGCAGCATGGCCAGGATGCTGATCCCGCCGCCCACCACGACGCCGATGATCGGGACGAAGGCGGTGATGAACACCAGCACGGCCATCGGCAGCGCGAACGCCGACCCGAGGATGGCGGCGCCGGTCCCGACCATCACCGCGTCGAGGGCCGCGACCAGCAGTTGGGTGTGGATGTAGGCGGACAGGCTGCGCCAGCCGCTGCGGAAGCCGGCATCGATCCGGATCCGCGACGCCAGCGGGAAGGGTGCGATCAGGAAGATCCAGATCCGGCGGCCGTCTGTGAGCAGGAAGATCGTGGTGACCAGGCACAGGATCGCGCCCATGATCGTGTCGAGCGCGGACGAGCCGACCTGGAAGGCGCCCTGGGTCAGGTTCGACGTGTGCTGGGCGACCCAGGTCTCGACCTGGGTGATGACGCTGTCGATCTGCTCGGGCCGCAGGTGCAGGCGGCCATGGGTCAGCCAGTTCTCCAGCCGCCCCATCGCACCGGTGAAGTCCACGTGGGTACGGGACACCCCCGCCGCGATCCAGCGGCCCGCCAGCGCCAGCACGCCGGCGGCCAGCACTGCGGTCAGCCCGACCGTCAGCAGCGACCACAGCCCCCGGGGCCACCGCGTACGACGCCTCAGCCAGGTGACCACGGGCCCGAGCAGCACGGTGAGCAGCAGGGCGACCAGGGTGGCGAAGACCAGCACCGGGATCTGTGCCAGCACCTTCCAGATGCCGTACGCCACGATCGTGAGCACGATCAGCCGCCAGCCCCAGGCGGCCGCGACCCTCAGGGTGCGCGGGACGACCTCGTCGGCTGGGAGCGGCACCGGACCGTGCGGAGTGGACACCTGCCCAGAGTACGGGCGTTGTGCCTAAGAGTGGTCTGAATCGGTTGACCCCGGCCGCCGGTGCGCCACGATGAGGGGGCCCGCATCTGCGGGCCGATCCCTGCAACGAAGGAGCGCCCCGATGCGTCTTGCCACCCTGCGTACCCCCGACGGCACCGCCGCCGCCCGCCTCGACGGCGACACCTACACCATCATCGAGGGCTGCGCCGACCTCAGCGAACTTCTGGCCGAGCCGGACTGGCGCGAGCTCGCCGAGGCCGCCGCCGGTGCGACCGTCCCCGCCGCGGACGCCGAGCTGGAGACGCTGCTGCCGGCCCCGAGCAAGGTCATCTGCGTGGGACTGAACTACGCGACGCACATCAAGGAGATGGGCCGTGAGCTGCCCGAGTACCCGACCCTGTTCGCCAAGTTCGCCGACAGCCTGACCGGGCCGTACGACGACGTGGTCGCCCCGGCCGAGGACGAGATGCTGGACTGGGAGTGCGAACTCGGCATGGTGATCGGCGCCGATGCCTACCGGGTCGCCGAGGCCGACGCCGCGGCCCACATCGCCGGCTACACCGTGGTCGACGACGTCTCGATGCGCGGCTACCAGAGGCGGACGGTCGAGTGGCTCCAGGGCAAGATCTGGCAGTCCTCCACCCCTGTCGGCCCCTGCCTGGTCACGGCGGACGAGTTCGACCCGGTCGATGCAGCGATCACCACCCGGGTGAACGGCGAGGTGATGCAGGAGGCCAACACCGGCGACCTGGTCTTCACCCCCGCCAGGCTGGTCGAGTACCTGTCCACCATGATCACGCTGCGTGCCGGTGACCTGGTGCTGACCGGCACCCCCGGCGGCGTGGGCCTGGCCCGCGACCCCCAGGTGTTCCTGAGGGCGGGCGACGTCGTCGAGGTCGAGATCGCCGGCCTCGGCCGGCTGGAGACCCACGTCGTGGCGCCGCAGGCCTGACCCGGACCGGGAAACAGGCCCCTTCGTCGGGGTAGGGACGCGGCTTCGCCGATGCGGCCGCCGCCGGCTGCCCTCGTCGTTAGGCTGGGACGGTGAGCAGCGCGAACCTGACCCGGGCCGAGGCGGAGCAGCGTTCCGCTGACATCGAGGTACATGCCTACGACATCGACCTCGACCTGGCCGTAGCACCCGACCCGGGTGCGACGGGGTTCGCCTCGACCACCACGATCACGTTCCTGTCCGCCGGCGAGGACGTCCGCCTCGACTTCATCGGGGAGGCCGTCCTCGCCGTCATGGTCAACGGCCAGGACCGTGACCTCGACGGGCTGTGGGACGGCTCCGCGCTGCACCTCACCGGCCTGCTCCCGAACCGTACGAACCGGGTGCAGGTACGGGCGATCGCGGCCTACTCGCGGACCGGCCAGGGGCTGCACCGTTTCGTCGACCCCGTCGACGGGGAGACGTACGTCTACTCGCACCTGGAGCCGGCCGACGCGCGGCGGGTCTTCGCCACCTTCGAGCAGCCCGACCTGAAGGCCTCGATGATCCTGCACGTCACCGCGCCGGTCGGCTGGTCGGTGGTCGCCAACCAGGAGGTCGGCTCGCAGGTGCCGGTGGGGGACACGGCGCTGCGGACGACCTTCCACCCGACCCCTCCGCTGTCGACGTACCTGGTCGCCGTCTGCGCCGGGCCCTGGCACCACGTGCACGACCTCTGGTCCCAGCGCAGCGAGACGTCCCCGCTCGAGGTCCCGCTCGGCCTGTGGTGCCGGGCCTCGCTGGCCGAGTACCTGGACGCCGAGGAGTTGTTCGCCACCACCCGCAAGGGGTTGGACCTGTTCCACGACCTGTTCGGCTTCCCCTACCCCTGGGGGAAGTACGACCAGCTGTTCGCGCCGGAGTACAACATCGGCGCGATGGAGAACCCGGGCTGCATCACCTTCAACGAGAAGTACCTGTTCACCTCCCGGCCGACCCGCCAGGAGCTGGCCCAGCGTGCGGGCACGATCCTGCACGAGATGTCCCACCTGTGGTTCGGTGACCTGGTCACCCCGGCCTGGTGGGACGACCTGTGGCTGAAGGAGTCGTTCGCCGAGTACATGGGCACCCGGGCCGAGCGGGAGGTCGGGTTCGACGAGGCCTGGGTCGCCTTCGCCGGGGCCCGCAAGGAGTGGGCCGCCAGCGCCGACCTGATGCCGACCACGCACCCGATCGCCGCGGACATCCCCGACCTGGAGGCCGCCCGGCAGAACTTCGACGGCATCACGTACGCCAAGGGCGCCGCGGTGCTCAGGCAACTGGTGGCGTACGTGGGGGAGGACGCGTTCTTCGCCGGTGCCCGGCTCTACTTCACCCGGCACGCGTTCGGATCGGCCCAGCTGGTGGACCTGCTCGACGCCCTGGAGGCGACCTCGGGCCGCAACCTGCGGGCCTGGGCCGAGCAGTGGCTGCAGACCGCCGGTGTCGACGAGCTCGAGGTCGTCGGCCCCGAGCCGGGGGCGGGCCCGGGCGTGCTCCGGCTCGAGCGGACCTCTCCGGACGCCGCCCGAAGGCCGCACCGGATCGCGGTCGGCCTCTACCTGCCGGACGGGGACGGGCACCTGGCCCGGGTCCGGCGCAGCGAGCTCGACCTGTCCGGCGACGGTGCCGTGGTGGACCTCTCGCTCGACCCGCTCGGCGCCGAGTTGCGCGGGGGCGGTCCGGCAGCCGCCGACGTGTGGGCCCGGCCGCACCTGTTGCTGCCCAACGACGACGACCTGACGTACGCGCTGACCCGGCTCGATCCGACCAGCCGTGCCACCGCCCTGGCCGGGGCCGGCGGCATGGTCGACCCGCTGGCGCAGGCGCAGGTCTGGTCGGCGCTGTGGAACGACGTCCGCGAGGCCCGGCTGCCGGCCGCCGCCTACCTGCGGGCCGTCCTGGACCACGGCGGGCGGCTGGACTCGCGCGACGAGGAGAGCGCCACCACCGTGCTGCCCCGGCTCGTCGCCTGCGTCGGGACCGGGATCGCCGACTACCTACCCGAAGTGCTGCGGGCGCCGGCCTGGGCCGATGCCTTCGACGGTGCCTGGCGGCGCCTCGGCGCGGCCAGGCCCGGTAGCGACCAGCAGCTCGCCTGGGCCCGTGCCGTGGTCCGGTTCGGTGGCCAGGTCGGCAGCGCCGACGCCGATGTCGTGGCCGCCGGGCTCCGGTCCCTGGTCCAGGAGCCCGGCCTGGCCGGGCTGGAGGTCGGGCCCGAACTGCGATGGGGGGCGCTGGTCGCGCTGGCGGCGCTGGACCGGGTGGACGACGAGGAGCTGGACCGGGCCCTGGCCGCGGACCCGACGGCCGCGGCGAGGGCGCACCGGCTCACCGCGCGGGTCGCCCGGCCCGGGATCGAGACCAAGCAATGGGCTTGGGATGAGCTGCACCGGTCGCCGGCGGTCTGGTCGAACGAGGAGATCAGCGCCGCGCTGGCCGGTTTCGCGGTCGCCTCGCAGCGCGAGCTGCTCACCGGTTTCACGCCGGGGTACTGGGCCGGACTGGAGCAGGTCTGGGGCCGGTTCCCGAACGAGATCGCCGCCCGCCTGGTGTCCGGGCTGTTCCCGGCAGTGAACGAGGTCGACCCGGACCGGCCGGCGGCCGAGCACGAGGTGCCCGCCGCCGCTCGCGACTGGCTGGCGACCAGGTCCGCTGCCCCGGCGGCCCTGCGTCGACTCGTCGTGGAGCAGGCCGACGCCGCGGAGCGCGCGATCCGCGCCCAGCAGGGAGTGCTGGCCCTGCTGGCGGGCGAGAAGGGCTGATTCGGCGCGGAGGTTCCTGGCTTCGTGGCGCACGTCGCCGCTGCGATGCGTACGTTCCCCGCTCCGGCACGTACGTCAACGACTCGGCCGGGGACCCCTACTGTGATGTGAACCACAAGGGAGGGGTGTCGCCCCGCCCGCCACGCACTCCCGGAGGGTGACATGAGACAGCAGGTCGCGCCAGCCGCGGAAACCGCCACCCCGGCCGGACCCCCGCGCAGCAACCTGCGCCGCGACGTCTCGGTCTCGGCAGTGGTCGCCGGGTTCGTGGCCGTGGCCATCTCGTACGCCGGGCCCCTGCTGGTCGTGCTGCAGGCGGCTCGGGCCGGCGGACTCACCCCCGGGCAGACCAGCTCGTGGGTGTGGGCCATCTCGGTCGGCTCTGGAGTGGCCTGCATCCTGGGCAGCCTGGTCACCCGCCAGCCGGTGATGATCGCCTGGTCGATCCCCGGCGCCGCGGTGCTGATGACCACGCTCGGCAGCTACTCGATCAACGAGGCGATCGGCGCGTACATCGTCTGCGGGGTGCTCAGCGTCGTGCTCGGCGCCACCGGCCTGATCGGCAAGCTGCTGGCGATGGTGCCCAAGCCGATCACCCAGGCGGTGCTTGCCGGGGTGCTGATGCCGTTCGCGATCAAGGTGGCCGGCGCGGTCGTGCAGACCCCGATCATCGCCGGCGGCATCGTGGTCGGCTACCTGCTCGGGCGCCGTTTCTTCCCGCGCTACGCGGTCTTCGGTGCGATGGCCCTGGGCGGCGTCCTCGCCCTGGTGACCGGCGCCACCGGCACCTTCGACGTACGCCCCGGGCTGACCATCCCCGAGCTGATCCTGCCGCACTTCACCATCGGCTCGATCCTGGGCATCGCGCTGCCGCTGTTCATCGTCACCCAGGCCGGCCAGAACGCCCCCGGGCTGATCGTCATGCGGGCCTCCGGCTACGAGCCCAACGACAAGCTGATGCTCACCGGTTCGGGAGTGGTGTCGGTGGTCTTCGCCTTCTTCGGCTGCCATGCGCTCAACCTCGCGGCCGTCACCGCAGCCATCGCGACCAGCGCCGAGTCGCACCCGGACAAGCACCGCCGCTACGTCGCAGGGATCTCCACCGGCGTCTTCTACGTGATCGGCGGGTTCCTGGCCACCATCATCGTCGGGCTGTTCGCCGCCATCCCCGCGCCGATGCTGACCGCCCTCGCCGGCGTCGCCCTGCTGGTCCCCACCCAGAACTCGCTGTACGGCACCATGCAGGAGGGCGGGTTCGGACCGGCGGTGATCGAGGCGTCGCTGGTGACGCTGGTCGTGTCGCTGTCGGGGGTCGCGCCGTTCGGCATCGTATCGGCGTTCTGGGGCCTGCTGGCAGGGATCGTCACGTACGCCCTGCTGAAGCGGCGCCCGCTGCGGGCCTGACCGGGGCCGGGTCGCTCCCGATCTGTGGCGCGCACGACGCACGGCTGGGCGAAGGGCTAGATTTGGCCCGTGGCCGACACCGTGAAGAATGCGCAGGAGACCCCCGACGTCGAGCAGCCGTGGGCTGAACTCGGTCTCAAGGAGGACGAGTACCAGCGCATCAGGGAGATCCTCGGACGCCGCCCCACCGGGTGCGAGCTGGCGATGTACTCCGTGATGTGGTCCGAGCACTGCTCGTACAAGTCCTCCAAGATGCACCTGAAGCGCTTCGGTGCGCTCAGCAAGGAGACCCCCCGGGGCGCGCTGCTGGCCGGGATCGGCGACAACGCCGGCGTGGTCGACATCGGCCAGGGCTACGCGGTCACCTTCAAGGCCGAGTCGCACAACCACCCCTCGTACGTGGAGCCGCACCAGGGCGCCGCGACCGGCGTCGGCGGCATCGTCCGCGACATCCTCGCCATGGGCGCCCGCCCGGTCGGCGTGATGGACGCGCTGCGCTTCGGCCCGCTGGACGCCCCCGACACCGCCCGGGTGCTGCCCGGCGTGGTGGCCGGCGTGGGCGACTACGGCAACTGCCTGGGCCTGCCCAACATCGGCGGTGAGGTCGAGTTCGATGCCTCGTACGCCGGCAACCCGCTGGTCAACGCGCTGTGCGTGGGCGTGCTGCGGCACGAGGACCTGAAGTTCGCCAAGGCCACCGGCGCCGGCAACCAGGTCGTCATGTACGGCGCCCGTACCGGCGGGGACGGCATCGGCGGTGCCTCGATCCTGGCCTCGGAGACCTTCGACGAGGGTGGCGAGGGCAAGCGCCCCGCCGTACAGGTCGGCGACCCGTTCATGGAGAAGCTGCTGATCGAGTGCACCCTCGAGCTGTTCGCCGCCGGGGTGGTCACCGCGATCCAGGACTTCGGCGCCGCGGGCCTGTCCTGCGCCACGTCCGAGCTGGCCGCGGCCGGCGACGGCGGCATGTGGGTGAACATGAACGAGGTCCAGTTGCGCGACCACACCCTCTCGCCCGAAGAGATCCTGATGAGCGAGTCGCAGGAGCGGATGATGGCCATCGTGCATCCGGGCGACGTCGACCGGTTCATGGAGGTCTGTGCCAAGTGGGACGTCGAGGCCGCGGTCATCGGCGAGGTCACCGACGGTGACCGCCTGGTCATCGAGTGGAACGGCGAGGTCGTCGTCGACGTGCCCCCGCGTACGGTCGCGATCGACGGTCCGGTCTACGACCGGCCGCAGCAGCCGCGCCAGGCCCAGGGCGAGATCGAGGCGAACACCACCGCGTCCCTGCCGCGGCCGGCCGACGGCGACGAGCTGGCCAGCACCCTGCTGCAGGTGATGGGTTCGCCCAACCAGGGCGACAAGTCCTGGGTCACCTCCCAGTACGACCGCTACGTGCGCGGCAACTCGGTGCTGGCCCAGCCGGAGGACTCCGGCATGCTGCGGATCGACGAGGAGACCGGACTGGGGATCGCCCTGTCGACCGACGCGAACGGCCGCTTCACCTGGCTCAACCCCTACCAGGGCGCCCAGCTCTCGCTGTGCGAGTCCTACCGCAACGTCGCCGTCACCGGCGCCACGCCGGTCGCCATCACCGACTGCCTCAACTACGGCTCGCCGGAGGATCCCGAGGTGATGTGGTCCTTCGTGGAGTCGATCAAGGGCCTGGTGGACGGCTGCGCCGCCCTGGGCACCCCGGTGACCGGCGGCAACGTGAGCTTCTACAACCAGACCGGCGAGACGGCCATCCTGCCGACCCCGCTGATCGGCACCCTCGGCGTGATCGACGACGTGACCCGGCACACCACCGTAGGATTCCGGAACGCCGGCGACGAGGTCTGGCAGCTCGGCTCCACCGCCGACGAGCTCGACGGCTCGGCCTGGGCCGGCGTCGTGCACCAGCACCTGGGTGGCGTGCCGCCGCGGGTCGACTTCGACGCCGAGCAGCGGTTGGCCGCCGTGATGGCCGTCGCCGCCCGCGAGGGCCTGGTCACCAGCGCCCACGACCTGTCCGCCGGCGGACTGGCCGTCGGCCTGGCCGAGTCGGCGCTGCGCTACGACATGGGCGTGCGGGTCCGGCTCGAGGGCGACGCCTTCGTCGGCCTGTTCTCCGAGTCGGTCGCCCGCGCGATCGTCTCGATCGCGCCCGAGAACTCCGGCCGGTTCGCCGACCTGTGCGCCGAGCACGGACTGGCCGCCGGTCGGATCGGCGAGGTGACCGATATCGGCGAGATCGAGGTCGAGGGCCAGTTCAGCCTCGGGCTCGACGAGTTGCGCGCGGCCTGGGAGGCCCCGATCCCGAGCGCGCTGGTGCTCGCCTGAGATGGCCCCCGACGATCTCGCCGCCCGGATCGACCAGCTGCTCCCCGAGGTCCTGGCCGACCTCACCCGACTGGTGGCGATCCGGTCGATCAGCTCCGACCCGGAGCGGGCCGGGGACGTGGCGGCGAGCGCCGAGGCGGTCGCCGCCCTGCTCACCGATGCCGGTTGCCCGGACGTACGGATCGTGG
This sequence comes from Raineyella antarctica, assembly GCF_900092135.1. GTDB lineage: Bacteria > Actinomycetota > Actinomycetes > Propionibacteriales > Propionibacteriaceae > Raineyella > Raineyella antarctica. The sequence goes on from NZ_FMYF01000001.1 coordinate 116,687, forward strand.
CCGCGGGTGGCGCACCGGCGGTGATCGGGCGCTATCCCGCGCCGGAGGGCACCCCGACCGTCTGCCTCTACGCCCACCACGACGTCCAGCCGACCGGTGACCCTGCCGGCTGGGCCTCGGAACCGTTCACCGTCACCCGCCGCGGGGAGCGGTTGTACGGCCGGGGCGTCGTCGACGACAAGGCCGGCATCGCCGTCCACCTGGCGGCGCTGCGGGCGTTCGACGGCCGGCCCCCGGTGGGGGTCACGCTGTTCATCGAGGGGGAGGAGGAGGTCGGCTCCCCGACCTTGGGCGCGCTGCTGGAGCAGCACGCCGACGAGCTGGCCGCCGACCTGTACGTGATCGCCGACTCCGGCAACTGGGACGTCGGCGTCCCCGCCTTCACCACCACGCTGCGCGGCCTGGCCGACTGCACCGTCACCGTCCGTACGCTCGACCACGCCCTGCACTCGGGCCAGTTCGGCGGCGTGGCCCCCGACGCCCTGACCGCGCTCTGCCGGCTGGTCGCGACCCTGCACGACGAGCGCGGCAACGTCGCGATCGAGGGGCTCGTCTCCCGGCCCGGGCCTGACCTGGAGTACCCGGCCGACCGGCTGGCGGCCGAGAGCGGGGTGCTGCCCGGGGTGGACTACCTGGGTGACGGCCCGGTGACCGAGCGACTCTGGACCCGGCCGGCGGTCTCCGTGATCGGCATCGACGCGACCCCGGTCGACCGGGCCTCGAACACCCTGGCGCCCAGCGCACGGGCCAAGATCAGCCTGCGCCTGGCCCCCGGGCAGGACCCGCGGGCCGCCTTGGACGCGCTGGTGGCGCACCTGGAGTCCCACACGCCCTGGAACGCCCGGGTCGAGGTGGTCCGCGGGGAGACCGGCGCCCCCGGCGAGGCGCCGCTGGAGGGACCGTACGGGGAGGCGGCACTCACGGCGTTCGCGGCGGCGTGGGGGCGGCGCCCGGTGACCGTCGGCCAGGGCGGATCGATCCCGATGGTGGCCGACTTCCAGCAGCGCTTCCCGGCCGCGACCGTCCTGGTCACGGCGGTCTCCGACCCGGACTCGCGGATGCACGGGCTGGACGAGTCGCTGCACCTGGACGACTTCCGCCGGGCCTGTCTGGCCGAAGCGCTCCTCCTGGAGCAGATCGTCACAGCGATGTCCTAGATTGCTCCCCAGCGGGTGACCGGCGTACGCCGGTGCGTTCCCGCCGGATGGGGGAGAGCAATGCCTGCACACGTCGGCGTCAGCGGGGCTGTTGGTGGGATGGAGCCGGGGGAGACGTCCGGCGCCCTACCCCGCACCAAGCGCGGCATCGGCGAGGCACTCGCCGCGGCACGGTCCCGGGTCGGGCTGTCGTTCCGGGAGCTCGGGCGGCGCAGCAGCGTCCCGCCGGGTACCCTGCAGGGCTGGATCGGTGGCCGCTCGCTGCCCACCCCCGCGCTCCGGACCGCCTTCTTCGACGTCCTCGACCTGCTCGGCCTCAGCACGGAGCACGGCCACGACGACTGGTGGCTGGCGGTCGAGGACGCCCGGCGCGCCCCGGGCACGCCGATGGGCAATCCGTACGTGGGCCTGCGGGCCTATGCCGCCGAGGACCATGACCTGTTCTTCGGCCGGGACCGCGAGCTCGCCGAGCTGGCCGAGCGGGTCCGCCAGGCCCAGGCACACAGCGGTACGGATGCGGTGGTCGCGCTCCTCGGCCCCTCCGGTGCCGGCAAGTCGTCCCTGCTCGGCGCCGGCCTGGTCGGCCGCGCGCTGGCCCCGGGCGGGCCCCTGGACGGCTGGTTCGGGACCGCGATCACGCCGGGGGAGGACCCGGCCACCCGGATCAGGGCGGCCCTCGCGGCCCGCGCCCTGCAGGCCGACCGACCCTCCGCGGTGCTGGTCATCGACCAGTTCGAGGAGGTCTGGACCCTCGCCTCCCCAGAGCAGCGACGCGAGGCGCTGGCGTTGCTGGCCGAGGCCGTGGAGCCCGGATCGGGGCCGGACGGGACCGCCGCCTGCTGTGCGCTGGTGATCGGGATGCGCTCCGACTTCTTCGGACAGGCAGCCGAGACCGAGCTGCTGGGACCGGCCCTGGGCCACGCCATGCTGCTGCGAGGGGTCGGCCCTGAGCAGGCCCTGGAGATCATCACCGGACCGTCGGCACTGCGTGGTGTCACGGTGGATCCGGGCCTGGTGGCGCTGCTGTGGCGCGAGCTCGAGATCGGCGGGGAGGGCCCGGCGGGCGGTTCCCTGCCGCTGCTCTCCCAGGCCCTCACCGAGACCTGGGACCAGGCCGAGCAGCGTACGCTCACCATCCGGGACTACCGGGCGGTCGGCGGGGTCGCCGGCGCCATCGAGCGGGCCGCCGAACGGGCCTACCAGCAGCTGTCCGGGCCGGAGCAGGACATGGCCCGCGACCTGCTCCTCGCGCTGGTCCGGATCGACCTGGACAGGCCGGTGCGCCGGCCGCTGGAGCTGGACGTGCTGCAGTCCGACGAGGCCTGGTCCGTCGTCGAGCGGTTCACCCAGGCCCGGCTGCTGACGGTGACCGAGGACCGGGTCGGCCTGGCGCATGAGGCGCTGCTGGAGGGCTGGCCCCGGCTGGGGGCCTGGGTCGCCGACAACGTCGAGCGCCTGCGGGCGCGCGAGTACCTGGCCCGGGCCGCGGCGCTCTGGGTCGAGAACGGACGGGTGGACGACCTCCTCGTGCCCGTCGAGCGGTTCGGCCTGGACCGTCGGTCCAGCGATGACCGGGAGAGCCTGCTGTCCTCGGAGCAGCGGGACTTCGTCGCCGCCAGCCGGACCCACTTCGCGGCCCGCGAGCTGGAACTGGTCCGGACCGCCCGGACGTTGCGGCGGCGCAGCCGGGTCGCGATCGGCGCCTTCGCGGTGGCCACCGTCCTCGCGATCGTGGCCGGTGTTTCCCTGGTCGTGATGAACCACACCCGTGCCCAGGCCCTGTCCCGCCAGGCGGCGCTGTCCTCCTCCCTGGTGGCCGCGCAGGACCCGGGCCTCGCAGCCCAGATCGCGTTGGGCGCCTCGGAGCTGGCCTCCACCCAGGAGGGGAACTCGGCACTGATCAGCACCACCGGCCGGGCCCTGCCCCGGCGGGCACTGGGACCATCGGAAGCGTCCAAGCTGGCGGTCTCTGCCGATGCCGACCTGCTGGTGCAGCCCGGGCCGGACGGGGCACTTCGGTTGTGGCGGGGGCGCGCAGCGGACGGTGCAGCTGACGGCACCCCGGAGATCCTGACGCTCGACGCCGGTCATCGCAACCTGTTCGCGGGTGCGGTGACCTCGGCCGGTGGTCGCACGCTGGTCGCCGCCGGAGGCATGGGCGGGACCTGGCTGGTGGACGCCGGCACGATGCCGGCCCGGGTCATCGCCGACCTCGGTACCGGAGCGGGAACCACGTACGCCCTGGCCTTCAGCCCCGACGGGCGCACCCTCTACGCCGGTGTGCAGGACGGGTCGGTCCGGCGCTGGGACCTGACCACGCCCGGTTCGCCCCGGGAACTGGCAGCCCTGTCCACCCAGAAGGACCCCGTCCTGGCACTGGCGATCGCCCCGTCCGGGACCCGACTCGCGGCGGCGGGGGCCAAGGGGGTGTCCCGGTGGGCGCTGGACGGTGCCCACCCGAGCGTGCTCCCTGCGCTGGCCACGACCGCCGCGGCGCAGGCGGTGGCCTTCTCCCCGGACGGGCAGTGGCTGGTGGCCGGCGAGACCCGCTCGCACCAGGTGTCGCGCTGGCGGCTCCAGGGCGACACCGCGGCCTCCCAGCCACCCCTGACCGGCTTCGGCAGCTTCATCAACGACGTGCACTTCTCTCCGGACGGCACCCGGGTGGTGGTGGCGTCCTCGGACCAGACGATGCGGGAGTTCGCCCAGTCCTCCGGTACCGAGATCCGTAGCTACCCCCACCCCGCCGTGGTCAGTGCGGCTGTGTACGCCGGGGACCACGTGGTCTCCGCCGCCAGTGACGGCACCGTCCGCTGGTGGCCACAGGCCGATCCCGCCTTCGTCCACTCCGCCACCGGCCTGTACCAGGTGTCCGCCGACGCCACCGGTACCCGCCTGCTGGCCACCGTCGACCGGAACGGCTCGATCTCCGCGTGGGACCTTGCTGATCCCGCCCATCCCCGGCGACTGCCAGATCCGACCCCACCTGCCCTGCCGGCCGGCGAGGCGTACGGCGTGGTGACGGCGGTCGTGGGTGACGGATCGGCCGTCCTGGGCGGGACGAGGACCGGCGACCTGCTGGTCTGGGACCGCCGGGGCGACGCCTTCGCCCCGGCCCGGGTCATCCCGCTCGACCCCGGCCAGGACATCAGCTGGCTCGGATCATCGGCGGACGGACGGACCATCCTGGCCAGCGCGTACACCAGCAAGAAGGCCTTCGTGCTCCGCCGCGACGGTGACGCGTACGCCGTGACCGCCACGATCGACGTCGACCAGCCGCAGAGCATGGCGCTGAGTCCCGACGGACGAGTGGTGGTGATCGCCGACATCGACGCCCGCGCCGGCGTCTGGACGCTCGACGAGCGCGGGCAGGTCGCCGGTTCCTCACCGCTGTTCGCCCTCGGATCGACCGGGACCGCCGCCGTACTCAACCCCGCCGGGACGTCGGCCGCCATTGGGACCGACGACGGCCGGGTGCTCCTCTACGACCTGAGCAGACCCGCGGAGCCGCGCCAGGTGGCCGCCCAGGACACCGCCCTCGGCGCCATCTACGGCATGTCCGTCAGCACGGACGGCCGGTACCTGGCCGCAGGCGCAGGCGACAAGCGGATCTGGGTCTGGCAGTGGCAGTCCGACGCCCTGGTCCCGTTCGCCCGGGTCGACGCCGCCCTGGACCGGGTCAACGACGTGAGGTTCGTCGACGGCGGACGGCGCCTCGTCGGGGTGGGGGCGAACGGGACGGGCGCGTCCTGGGACATCGACCTGGCCCGGGCCCGGCAGACCGTCTGCGAGGGCCGCGGTGCGCCGCTCAGCGCAGCGGAATGGGCGGCCCGGCTGGTCGGTGCCCGGCCCCGAAACCTTTGCTGAGGCCGGTCGACCGGAGCGGCGGCTAGGGTGACCGGGTGCCCCACGTCCCCTACCGCCGCCTGGTCGAGCTCTCGGGACGGCCCTTCCTGGTGGTCGGGTTCCTGTCCCGGCTTCCGGCCTCGATGGGGCAGATGGGCACCCTCACCCTGGTCTCCCAGACCGCCGGGTCGTACGCCGCCGGTGGTCTGGCGGCCGGTGTGCTCGGCGTGTCGACTGCCCTCGGCAGCCCGGTCTTCGGGGCGCTGACCGACCGCTACGGGCAGCGCCGCATCGTGCTGCTGCAGGGCCTGGCCAGCAGTCTGGGCTTCGTCGGGCTCGTACTGGCGGCCCGGTCCGGGGCGGTCGGGCTGCTGCTCGTGGCCGCCGCCGTGGCCGGCTTCTTCGTCCCGCAGGTCGGCGTGATGGCCCGCGTCCGGTGGCGAGCCCTCGTCCACCGCCCCCCGGTCCACGATCCATCGGACCACCGCCCCCAGGACCACAGCCACCAGCGTCGCGCCGAGTCGCCGGAGTCCGTGCTGTCCACCGCCTACGCGTACGAGAGCATCGTCGACGAATTGGGCTTCGTGCTCGGGCCCGCCCTCGTCGGGATCATGGTGGCGGTCGGGGACCCCTCGGTGGCGGTGCTGTCGGTGTGCGCCCTGCTGCTGGTCTTCGGCAGCGCGTTCGCAATGCACCCCACGGGGGCGATCGTGCCCCGGGGCGGGGCCGGACGCCGCGGTCCCCGGGGGCCGGCCGGCGGCCTGGTGATGGTGTCGGTGGCGATGTTCGCCCTGGGCTGCCTCTTCGGCTCCCTGCAGACCGCCACGACGTCCTTCGCCGGCGAACGAGGGGACCCCGGACTGGCCGGCCTGCTCTACGCCCTCAGCGGGATCGGCTCGGCTCTCGCGGGCTACGGCGTCCCACGGCTGCCGGCGGGCTGGGGACTGCTGGCGAGGCTGCGGCTCTTCGCGCTGTTGATGCTGCCGCTCAGCCTGCCGCTGGTCCTGGCGCCCACCCTGGTTGGCTACGGCGCCGGACTGCTGGTGCTGGGCACCTGCATGGCCCCGTACATGATCACCTGCTTCACCCTGGTCGAACGCGTCGTACGTCCCGAGCAGCTCGGGGCGGCCACCTCGCTGCTGCCCGCAACGGTCAACATCGGCTATGCCGTCGCCGCCTCGGTGGCCGGCGCCGCCTCCGACGCCTCCGGCACCGGCGGCGCCCTGGCCACTGTCATCGGCGCGATCGTGCTGATGAACGCGGTGGCCTGGATCGGCGGCCTGTTGGTTCGACACCTGGTCCGACCGGCGACCGGCTGAGGTACCGCGGCCGGCGACAGGCGGCTCACCGATCGTCGCGACCCACTGACGAGCGGCCGGCCGGCGACCTGCGACCGGCACGGGGGATCTCGGCACGATCCCTGCCAGCGCACGGGATGGGGCCACCCGCTGGTCGCCCAGGAGGCGTGTTTGGGCACGTGCTGTTAGTCTGGCAGACGTGCCACGTCCCGATGGCCGGCTGACAGCCGAGCTCGACCCCCAGGAGAAGCCGCAGGACGAGTGCGGAGTGTTCGGCGTCTGGGCGCCGGGCGAAGATGTCTCCAAACTCACCTATTACGGCCTGTATGCGCTGCAACACCGCGGCCAGGAGTCGGCGGGGATCGCCGTCTCGAACGGCTCGCAGATCATGGTGTTCAAGGACATGGGGCTGGTGTCCCAGGTGTTCGACGAGGGCACGCTGAGCTCCCTGCAGGGTGATCTCGCCATCGGCCACGCCCGCTACTCCACCACCGGGGCGAGTGTGTGGAACAACGCGCAGCCGACCTTCCGGGCGAGCACCAACTACGGCATCACGTTGGGCCACAACGGCAACCTCACCAACACCGACCAGTTGGAGGCATGGCTGCACGAGCGCCGTCCGGCCGAGGAGGTGCCGCACAAGAACTCGATGGACTCCACCAACGACACCTCCATCGTCACCGCACTGATCGCCACGTACGACGACCTCCCGCTGGGCCAGGCTGCGCTGCAGGTCCTGCCGCACCTTCGGGGCGCGTTCTCGCTGGTGTTCATGGACGAGAAGACCCTGTACGCCGCCCGCGACCCGCAGGGCATCCGCCCGCTCTGCCTGGGCCGGCTCGAGCGCGGCTGGGTGGTCGCCTCGGAGACCTGCGCCCTCGACATCGTCGGCGCCTCGTTCGTCCGGGAGATCGAGCCGGGGGAGTGCATCGCGATCGACTCCAACGGGCTGCGCTCCAAGCGCTTCGCCGACGTCGACCGCAAGGGCTGCGTCTTCGAGTACGTCTACGTCGCCCGCCCGGACTCCACCATCTACGGCCGGTCGGTGCACGAGGCTCGCGTCGAGGTCGGCCGCGCCCTGGCCCGTGAGCACCCGGTCGAGGCCGACCTGGTGATGCCGGTGCCGGCGTCCGGTGTCCCGGCGGCGATCGGGTACGCCCAGGAGTCCGGTATCCGCTATGCCGAGGGCCTGGTCAAGAACAACTACGTGGGCCGGACGTTCATCCAACCGTCCCAGACGATCCGCCAGCTCGGCATCCGGCTGAAGCTGAACCCGTTGCGTCATGTGATCGAGGGCAAGCGGCTCGTCGTCGTGGACGACTCGATCGTCCGCGGCAACACCCAGCGGGCCCTGATCCGGATGCTCCGGGAGGCCGGGGCGGCCGAGGTGCACGTCCGGATCTCCTCCCCGCCGGTGCGCTGGCCCTGTTTCTACGGCATCGACTTCTCCACCCGCGCCGAGCTGATCGCCTCCGGGCTGGCCGTGGAGGACATCTGCCGCTCGATCGGTGCCGACACGCTCGGCTACGTGAGCCTGGACGGTCTGGTCGCCGCGACCGAGCGGCCCAAGGAAAGCCTCTGCCGGGCCTGCTTCGACGGGGTCTACCCGATCGAGCCGCCGCCACATGCGCTCGAGCTGTTCGGCCAGGACTTCGGGGTCTCCCCGAACCAGCCGCCGCTGCTGATCGATCCCGACGACGTGCACCACACGTTCACCACCGACCCGGCCCTGCACGGCGTGCAGCTCGCCGACGACCGACCGGAGGCCTGATGAGCCAGGAGCCGACCCAGAGCGACGTCATCGAGACGTCGGCCCCCAGCGCGTACGCCGCCGCCGGCGTCGACATCGAGGCGGGGGACCGTGCCGTGGAACTGATGAAGGGCTCGGTCGCGGCGACGCACCGCCCTGAGGTCCTCGGCGGGCTGGGCGGGTTCGCGGGCTTCTTCGACGCCTCGGCGCTGGCCGGCTATCGTCGCCCGGTGCTGGCCACCTCCACCGACGGCGTCGGCACCAAGGTTGCGATCGCCCAGGCGATGGACCGGCACGACACGATCGGCCAGGACCTGATCGGCATGCTCGTCGACGACCTGGTCGTCGTCGGCGCCGAGCCGCTGTTCGTCACCGACTACATCTCCTGCGGGAAGGTCGTGCCCGAGCGGATCGCCGCGATCGTCCGGGGCATCGCCAAGGGTTGTGAGATCGCCGGCGCGGCACTGCTGGGCGGCGAGACCGCCGAGCACCCCGGCCTGCTCGCCCCCGACGAGTACGACATCGCGGGTGCCACCACCGGCGTGGTGGAGTACGACCGGATCCTCGGTGCCGACCGGGTACGACCCGGTGACGTCGCGGTCGCGATGCGCGCCTCCGGCCTGCACTCCAACGGCTACTCACTGGTCCGCCACGTGCTGCTCGAGCGGGCCGGCTGGGCCCTGGACCGCGAGGTCCCCGAGCTGGGCGGCGCACTCGGTGACGAGCTGCTCGTCCCGACCAGGATCTACGCCAAGGACTGCCTGGCCCTCGCAGACGCCACCGAGGTGCATGCGATGAGCCACATCACCGGCGGCGGACTGGCCAACAACCTCGCCCGCGTGGTGCCGCGACACCTGACCGTCCGGATCGACCGGGGCAGCTGGACCCCGCAGCCGATCTTCTCGCTGGTGCAGCAGGTCGGTGGCATCAGCCAGGCAGATATCGAGGCGACGCTGAACATGGGCGTCGGCATGATCGCCCTGATGCCGGCCGCCTCGGTGGAGGCCGCACTGGCCTCGCTGGCTCGCAGCGGCGTCGAGGCGTGGGTCTGTGGGGACGTCCGCGACGCCGGTCCCGACGATGGCGGTCGCGTCCTGATGGAGGGCCGACACGCCGGATAGGTCGTCTGGTCGCATCGTTGAGCAGTGACCGGGGGAGGACTTTGATTCGTCCCCGGCCTCGGGTAGCCTGTGTCTCACGACAGTTACCAGATAAATGCCGCGGCCTAGCCGCAGGCGCTACCAGATGCGAGGGGGTCGACCCATATGGGGCGCGGCCGTGCGAAGGCAAAGCAGACCAAGGTTGCTCGTGAGTTGAAGTACCGTCCGATTGACACGGACTTCTCCTCGCTGGAGCGTGAACTCCGAGGAGGCGATTCCTATCGGAACGACTTCAGGAGTGACTCCCACGACGAGGAGGACGTCCCCGACGCGTACGCGGACCTCGCCGCTCGTTACAACGCCGACGACGATGACGGGTACGGCGGAATGCGCGCCTCCGGCTGATCCTCGCCGGCCCCACGTTCGCCGTTGAGGCGTTCCGGCTTTCCTGATGGCACCAGCGGTGTGCGACCTGGTCGTATGCCGCTGGTGTCTCCATGGGTGCTGGTCTCTCCATGGGTTGAGCCGGACCCTGTTCACCCGGTGGGGCGGTCGCTAGCCTGACGGGGTGAGCTCCATCGCCTGGCGTCCCGACATCCTGGACGGTTTCTCCTGCACCGATCTTCCGTTGCCGGTGGAGCTGCTGGACCCCACGGAGACCTCGACGTCGATCGGTGCCGTCCTCGTCCGCCGGGACCGGGCCCGACCGGTGCCGGACTGGGCGGCCCCACCACAGGGCCCCATCCAGGAGGCCTCCGGTGGGTGGTCCACCGGGGAGGGTCCGACGGCGGGGACCTCGCGGCGACCGGCGGTGCTCTACGTGCACGGCTGGAGCGACTACTTCTTCCAGAAGCACCTGGGTGACTTCTGGGCAGGGCTCGGCCACGACTTCTACGCGGTCGACCTGCGTCGGTACGGTCGCGCGCTGCGGCAGGGGCAGCTCCTCGGCTACATCACCGACCTCGCTGACTACTCCCGGGAGATCGACGCAGCCGTCGCGGTGATGCATGCCGACGGCCACGACGAGCTCGTGCTGATGGCCCACTCCACCGGCGGCCTCACCGGGGCGCTGTACGCGGACACCCACCCGGGCGTCTTCTCCGCCGTCGTACTCAACTCGCCCTGGCTGGCGCTCAGCGGCAACACCGTGCTCAGCCAGATGGTCTCGCTGCTCGTCGCCGGCGCGGGCAAGATGGCCCCCACGGCGGTGATCCGGATGTCCGACCCGGGCTTCTACCGGCGCTCCGTACTGAAGGCCGAGGGCGGCGAGTGGAACTTCGACCCGTCGTGGAAGTCCTCCCCCCAGGCCCAGATCCGGCTCGGCTGGGGCCGTGCCATCGTCCGCGGCCACGAACGTGTCGCGGCCGGCCTGCACATCGACGCGCCCGTCCTGGTGCTGTGCTCCCAGCGCTCCTACGCCGGCACGACCTGGGCGGAGGAGATGACCCGAGCCGACATCGTCCTGGACGCCTCCGCGATCGCCCACCGGGCGGTCGACCTGGGGCGCCTGGTGACCGTGGCGCGGATCACCGATGGCCTGCACGACCTGGCCCTCTCACCTGAGCCCGTGCGGCGAGAGTTCTTCAGGACGGTTGGGACGTGGGTGGCCTCCTACTGTGGCCTGTGACACGATGAAGGAGTGAATCAAGGGCCTCATGTCGTTGTTGTCGGTGCCGGCTTCGCGGGCATCCAGACCGCCAGGAAACTGGCCGATCTGGGTTGTCGCGTCACCTTGGTCGACAAGCATCCGTACAACACGTTCCAGCCGTTGCTGTACCAGGTGGCCACCGGAGGGCTGAACCCCGGCGACGTCACGTACTCGCTGCGAAACTTCGCCGGCAAGCACCACGGCGTACGTTTCACCTGCGGGACGGTCACCCGGGTCGATCCCGACACGCGTACCGTCCAGCTCGAGGACGGGCGCGAGCTGCAGTACGACTACCTGACCATCGGCGTCGGCGTCACGGCGAACTTCTTCGGCCTCCCCGGGGTGCAGGAGCACGCGCTGCCGATGTACACCCGCGCGCAGGCGATCGCCAGCCGCGACGCGGTGTTCGGCCAGCTGGAGCACTACGCCGCGCTGTCGGAGGAGGAGCGCCGGGAGGACCTCAACATCGTGGTGGTCGGCGGCGGCGCCACCGGCGTGGAGATGGCCGGCTCGCTGGCCGAGATGCGCTCGACCGGTGTCCCGAACATGTACCCCGAGCTGGACCGCAAGAAGATCAAGGTCCACCTGATCGAGGCCGGACCGGTGCTGCTGGCCCCCTTCAGCCATCGGCTGCAGGAGTACACCTACGACGAGATGGTCAAGCGCGACGTCGACGTACGCCTCAACACCTCGGTCGCCGAGATCAGCGACGGCCGGGTCGCCCTGAAGGGCGGCGACGAGATCGAGAGCGACATCGTGATCTGGGCCGCCGGCGTCGGTGCGTACGGGTGGATCAGGGAACTGGGCTTCGAGCAGGGTCGCGGTGGCCGCATCGTCGTCGACAACATGCTGCGGGTGAAGGGCCACGAGCGGATCTTCGCCGCGGGCGACTGCTCGATCATCGAGGACCAGCCGCTGCCGCAGCTGGCCCAGCCGGCCATGCAGATGGGCGTGCACATTGCCGAGCAGATCGCCGCCCACGCGCGCGGGGAGCAGCTGAGCGCGTTCGAGTACTGGGACAAGGGCACGATGGCGACGATCGGCCGCAACGCCGCGGTCGCCGAGATCGCGGTGCCGGGCCGCAGCAAGGCGCTCGACTTCACCGGCTTCATCGCCTGGCTGATGTGGGTCGGCGTGCACCTGTTCATGCTGCTGGGCGGGCGCAACCGTGTCGGCGCGATGATCAACCTGGGCTTCCGCTACATCGCCTGGGGATCGAACACCTGGAACATCGTCGGCGACCTGAAGTCCCCGGGCCGCGCCCGGCGGATGGCCGTCGAGAGCGAGCAGGAGCGCTAGGACCTCAGAGGTACCGCTCGGCGGCGCGGACGGCCTGCGTGCCGTACGCCGCCGAGTGGGTGACCGAGTGCACCAGCAGCGGGTAGAGCTGGTGCAGCGGGACCAGTCCCCGCCAGCCGGGCTCGAGGCGGGCGCTCTCGGCGTACGCGTCCAGGATGGCCTCGATGTGCGGGGCACCGAACAGGGACAGCATGGCCAGGTCGGTCAGGCCGTGGCCGCCGTGCGCGGACGGGTCGATCATCACCACGCCCTTCGGGGACCACAGGATGTTCCCGGCCCACAGGTCGCCGTGGATCCGGGCAGGCGGGCGGCCGTCGTCGAACACGCCGTCGGCGATCCGGCTGGCGATCCGCTCGATCGTCCGCAGCCCGGAGGTATCCAGGTTACCCACCGAGTGGGCGGCCTGGGCGTACGGCAGCAGCCGCTGCTCGGCGTAGAAGACGCCCCAGCTCTCCTCGGGGACCAGCGACATCTCCTGGGCGCCGATGTACCCGTCGCCTTCCCAGCCGTCCGGGCCCTGGCCGAAGGCGGCCGCGCCGGCGGCGTGGGTCCGGGCCAGGGCATGGCCGAAGGCCTCGGCAGCAGCCAGTGAGGGGCGGGCGTTGACGACGTTGTCGAGGATGATCCTGCCCTCCTCGACCGAGCGCACCCGGACGACCTGGGCAGCGCCGGCGCCGGCTGCCGCGAGCCACCGCAGACCGGCTGCCTCGACCTCGAAGTAACCCTCCGGGGCGGTCCGGGATTCCTTGGTGAACGTTTCGTGCGCCATGGTCGGATTCTAGTCGGAGAATCCGTCATCTCCTACACGCCCCGTAGTCCGGATGTGCGCCGGAGCCGGCGCTCGGGTGGCATTGGAGCGGCGTGCTGGAGACGTGGCTCGGGCGTCTTCGAGGGAGGGGTGCGCAGGCAAGCAAGAAGGGCCGCACCGTGGTGCGACCCTCTCGTGGTGGCCAGGACCGGGATCGAACCGGTGACCTTTCACTTTTCAGGCGAACGCTGCTACCAGCTGAGCTACCTGGCCAGAAGGCGAAGCCTCCAATACAAAAACGGTGACACGAGCGACTCGTTCGTCTCACCGTCCTCGCGACCCCGACGGGACTCGAACCCGCGACCTCCGCCGTGACAGGGCGGCGCGCTAACCAACTGCGCTACGGGGCCAATCAGTCTCCGGGAACCAGTTCCTGAGTGACCTTGCCGCCGTTTCCGGCAGCTCGAGAACTATAACGCACCTCGGATCCAAATGTGAAATCGGGGGGTCCGGAGGCCGTCCGAGGGTCCCCGATCCACGCAACGACGACGATCGGGCGGTCCCGGTGGTCGTTCCACATCCCGAGCAGGGGCGTCGGGGCACCCCCTTCGGGCACGTCAGGATGCCCGCCCGGATGACCCCCGGGTACCTTCCCGGATGCCGGGACCGGACCGCACGTTGCACGGTCCGGTCCTCGGCCCGGTATCGTCGTCCCCACAGCATGACGCGCGCCTCTCGGCGGCAGAGGGAGAACGGATCGATGACGATGACCGGATCTTGGATCTACACCCAAGGAGCGCCCAGCGGTCGGTGGGCGAACATCTCCCTGCTAGGGATCGATGACGCGGGTGGTATGCCCACCGCCGAGTGGAACAACCTGACCACCGGCTCCGGCCTCCTGCTGTTCCCCGACGGGAAGTGGAACCAGGGTGGCCGCTTCCACCTGTTCTACAAGTCGGCCGGTGGCCAGGGCGCTCCCCAGGTCGACGTCCTGCTCGACCCGGCGGTCCCCACCTACCCGGCCAGCCCCACGGCCTGGCAGGGCGTCTTCCGACGCTGCGTCGACTACGTCAACCAGCTGGTGGACGGCGAGGTCGTCGTCCTGGAGGAGTTCGCCCAGAAGTGGCGTACCGAGGTCGATGCCCGTGAGGCCGCCGAGGCCGAGGCGCTGGCGGCCCTGGAGCAGCCCAACCTGGAGGACACCGTCCGCCGGGCCGCGGAGAGCGCCAAGGCGCGCCTCAACGACATCCGTACCCGTCGCGTGGAGGAGCGCCAGGCGCGCGAGTCCGCCGTGGGCATCTCCGCCGAGTGACCAGAGGCCCTCGGGCCACGTACGCCGCAGCGGCCCCGACCACCGATGGGTGGCCGGGGCCGCTGCGCGTTCAGCGCCAGGCGTCCCCGGGGGCCTCGCCCGGGACGTCGGTGCCCGGCTCGTACGGCAGCCGGGTGAAGTGGAAGGTCGCGATGTCGATCGCGTACGGGGTCTGGAAGGCCCCCGGCGCGTCGAGCGCGGACGGCTCGTGGTCGGCACGGGTCAGCGGGCGCAGTTCCTCCCCGACCCAGTAGTCGCCCTCGACACCGATCCACCGCCCGTCCCGGTCACGCTCGAACGTGGTGGTGCGCCGGCCGGCCCCGAGCGGGGCCAGGGAGAGCCGGACCCGCTGGTCCGGCGACGCGGCGGTCAGGGCGGTGAGCACGTACGGGTTGGGCCCCCAGTACCAGGTCCCGCACAGCGGCGTGAGCTCGGCCTGGTCCGGGTGCGGGTGCCAGGGACGGACGGGGGCGGGCTCGGTCGCCGCGAGCAGGGCCAGCAGCTCGGCCCCGGCCCCGACGGCATGGGTGGCCGACGAGCACAGGGCAGCGACGTCGCCGGCCCCCGGGTCGCAGCGCAGTTCGGCGGTGAAGCCGGGGACCGAGCCGCCGTGGCCCCACTGGCGCTGGCCCGCGATGTTCCAGACCTGCAGGCCCAGGCCCTGTGCGGCGGTCCAGCCGGCGCCGGGGGAGTCGGCCAGGGCCCGCGGCTCGTGCATCTGGGCGGCCAGGTCGGCGGGCAGCAGGTCCGGTCCGCCCGCCGGCAGACCCAGGGTCCAGGACCCGAGCCGGACCAGGTCGCCGGGGGTGGACCACAGTTCCCCGGCCGGCCCCATCGCGCGCTGGTCGGGGGTGGGCTCGGGATGCCAGGCATCGGCGTACGGGTGCACCGCCACCCCGACCGCGCAGTCCTCGTCGGCCGACCGCCCGGTGCCGGCCATGCCCAGCGGCTCCAGGACCCGGCGCGCCACGACCCGGTCCCAGGGCTCCCCGTCGAGCACCTCCAGCAGGTGGCCCAGCACGGCGTACCCGGTGTTGGAGTAGTGGTGGCGCCGGCCCGGGGCGGTCAGCAGCGGGGGGACCGCCGCGACCAGCTCAGCCCAGGTAGGGCCCGGGGAGCGCTCCCACCACGGGCCGGAGGGCTCGGCCGAGAGCCCGGCGGTGTGGCACAGGTACTCGGCCACGGAGGCGGCGGGGGAGGGGGCGTCCGGCAGGACGTCGCCCAGCGGCGCCTCCAGCCCGATCCGCCCCTCGGCGACCAATTGCAGTACGCCGATCGCCACCACAGGCTTGGTGATCGAGCCGATCTTGTACCGGGTCCGGGCGGTGGCCGGCGAGCCACCGGGGGCGGCGACGCCGACCGAACCGGTCCACACCGTCTGTCCGCCGCGGGCGATCGCTGCCGACAACGAGGGCACCCGGGCGGCACGCTGGGTGCGGAGCAACCAGTCGTCGAGGATTCGTACGGTGCCGGACTGCAGGCTCATGCAACGACGGTAGTCCCGACCGACCTCGCATATGCGTCGGTCAGTCCCGATCGGGATAATCTGTGGCGCGCAGCGTACGACAACAGGTCGTACGCGGGAGGAGAGCCATGACCGACCAGAACTGGCAGATGCTGTCGATGGTCATCTACCTGGTGGCGATGGTGATGATCGGTTTCGTCGCCAACCGCCGGACCGAGGACCTGGACGACTACATGCTCGGCGGGCGCCGACTCGGCCCGCTGGTGTCGGCCCTCTCGGCCGGCGCGGCCGACATGTCCGGCTGGCTGCTGATGGGCCTGCCCGGTGCCGTCTACCTGCACGGCCTGATCGAGGGCTGGATCGCCGTCGGGCTGACCATCGGGGCGTGGACGAACTGGAAGGTCGTCGCGCCGCGGCTGCGCTCCTACACCCAGGTCTCCGGCGACTCGATCACCATCCCCTCGTTCCTCGGCTCGAGGCTGCGGGACCGGACGCACCTGCTGCGACTGGTCGCCGGCGCGGTGATCCTGGTGTTCTTCACCTTCTACGTCTCCTCCGGCATGGTCTCGGGCGGCACCTTCTTCGAGGCGTCCTTCGGGGTGAACTACTACACCGGGATGCTCGTCGTCGCCGGGGTGACGGTGCTCTACACCCTGGTCGGCGGCTTCCTGGCGGTGTCCTGGACCGACGTGGTGCAGGGCATGATGATGGTGGTCGCCCTGGTGCTGCTGCCGATCGTGGGCATCATCCACCTCGGCGGTCCGGGCCGGATGGTCGACGCGATCACGGCGATCGACCCCAACCTGTTCAGCATGGTCCAGGGCGGTACCGTCATCGGCGTCATCTCCGCCCTCGCCTGGGGCCTGGGCTACTTCGGCCAGCCGCACATCCTGGTCCGCTTCATGGCGCTGACCTCCCCGAAGGAGGCCACCAATGCCCGCCGGATCGGCATCGGCTGGATGGTGCTGTCCTGCCTCGGGGCGGTGGCGACAGCCCTGGTCGGCATCGCCGTCTACCAGCACGATGCCGGCCGGCTGGCCAACCCGGAGGGCGTCTTCATCTCGCTGGGCCAGCTGCTGTTCCACCCGCTGGTCGCCGGCTTCATGCTGGCAGCGATCCTGGCCGCCATCATGTCGACCATCTCCTCCCAGCTGCTGGTCACCTCCTCGGCCCTGGTCGAGGACATCTACTTCGCGTTCTACAAGCGCCAGCTCAGCCCGGGCGCCGGGGTCTGGCTGGGCCGGGCCGGCGTGCTGGTGGTCTCGCTGGTCGCGGCCCTGCTCGCCTGGCAGCGCTCCGACACCATTCTCGGGCTGGTCGCCTTCGCGTGGGCCGGCTTCGGGGCGGGCTTCGGCCCGACCATCATCCTGTCGCTGTTCTGGCGCCGGCTGTCCGCCGCCGGCGCCGGGGCGGGCATGGTCGCCGGTGTCGTCACGGTCTTCGCCTGGAAGGCCCTGTCGGTCAACGGCGGCATCTTCGGGCTGTACGAGATCCTGCCGGGCTTCGTGCTCAACCTGGTCGTGGCGATCGCCGTGTCCCTGGCCACCTACCGTCCCGACGTGGAGATCGAGGCGGAGTTCGACGAGGCGGCCGAGATGGCCCGGGGCGAGGTGCCAGTGCTCCAGTGACCCTTGTCGGCGTCGGGCGGTCAGGGGGACAGGGGTGATGTGCCCGATCGTCGGGCTTCGCGGTCGCGCCTACGGTGGGGGCGTACGCATCGGACGACCGCGCTCGCAGGAGGATGCATGACGAGGATGTTGGTGGCCTTCGCCACGAAGGGCGGCACCACCCAGACGATCGCCGAGCGGATCGGCGCCCGCCTGACCGAGGCCGGGCACCAGGTCACCGTCGTCGCGGTCCAGGACAACCCGGACCCCGCGGCGTACGAGGCGGTGGTGGTCGGCTCCGGGGTCCTGAACGGCAGCGTCTACCCGGCCGGCGGGGAGTGGGTGATCGCCCGCCAGGGGCACTTGCTGGGTCGGCCGGTCGGGGTGTTCGCCGTCTGCCTGAGCGCCCTCTCCGAGGACCCCGAGGCGAGGGCGGCCGCCCTCGCCTACCCGGACCAGCTCGCGGCGGTGCTCCCCGAGCCGCCGTTCGCCAGCATCGTGTTCCCCGGCACGTACGACCCGGGGTCGCGGACCTGGTGGGAGCGGATCGTGGCGCGCCTGAACAACGCCCCGAAGGGGGACTTCCGGGACTGGGACAAGGTCGACGCCTGGGCACGCGAGCTGGCCGACCGGCTGGCCGTCCAGCGCTGACCACGAGGCGCCGGGGAACCCTTGTCCTGTCTCGGCCCAACCGGTAGACATGTGACGTGCGTACGACCGAGACCTCTGACCTGTGGTGGAAGACGGCGGTCATCTACTGCCTGGACGTGAAGACCTTCATGGACGGCGACGACAACGGCATCGGCGACTTCGACGGGGTCGCCAGCCGGATCGACTACCTCAACGAGTTGGGGGTGACGTGCCTGTGGTTGATGCCGTTCTATCCCAACGGCGGTCGCGACGACGGCTACGACATCACCGACTTCTACGCGGTCGATCCGGCTCTCGGGTCCTTCGGTGACCTGGTCGAACTGGTGCGGACGGCCAAGGACCGGGGGATGCGGGTGATCGCAGACCTGGTGGTCAACCACACCTCAGACCGGCATCCGTGGTTCCGGGCGTCCCGTTCGTCCACCACCAACCCGTACCGGGACTTCTACGTCTGGCGTGACACCGAGCCTCCGGACACCTCCGACCAGGTCGTCTTCCCAGACCAGGAGGACTCGATCTGGCAGCTGGACGAGAAGACCGGTGAGTGGTACCTGCACAACTTCTACCGGCAGCAACCCGACCTGAACATCGCCAACCCGAAGGTCCAGGACGAGATCGCCAAGATCATCGGATTCTGGATGGAGCTGGGCCTCGACGGCTTCCGGGTGGACGCCGTCCCGTTCCTGATCGAGACGAAGGGCATCAGGAAGGCGGACACCCAGGGGTACGGGGACCCGCACGAGCACCTCCGGGCGCTCAAGGCCTTCATGTCCCGGCGCCGGGGCGACACCATCCTGCTGGGCGAGGTGAACCTTCCGTACAAGGACCAGGTCGCCTTCTTCGGCGGGACCGACGGTGACGAGCTCACCATGATGTTCGACTTCCCGCTGATGCAGCAGCTGTACCTGTCCCTCGCCCGCCGGGACGCCGGACCGGTGGCCGACTGCCTGCGCAAACGACCGGTCATCCAGCCGCACACCCAGTACGCCAACTTCGTCCGCAACCATGACGAGCTCACCCTCGACAAGCTCACCGACGAGGAGCGCCAGGAGGTGTTCGACGCCTTCGGTCCCGAGCCGGAGATGCAGCTCTACGGACGAGGCCTCCGCCGCCGGCTCCCCCCGATGCTGAACGGTGATCCCCGGCGGCTCAAGATGGTCTACTCCCTGCTCTTCGCCCTCCCCGGCACCCCGGCGCTCTTCTACGGCGAGGAGATCGGCATGGGCGAGAACCTCGAGGTGCCGGGCCGGATGGCCGTACGGACGCCGATGCAGTGGACCTCGGGGAAGAACGCGGGCTTCTCGCGGACCCAGCCGTCCCGGCTCGTCGCGCCGATCGTCGAGGGGCCGTACGGACCCGCGCACATCAACGCCGCGAGCCAGCGCAAGGATCCCGAGTCCCTGCTCTCCTTCATCACCCTGCTGGCCGGCCGCTACCGCGAGTGTCCCGAGCTGGGCATGGGCAGGTACGAGGTGCTGGACCACGACGCGCCCTCCGTGCTCGTCCACCGCTGCACCTGGGAACAACTGGACGGCGACGTCGCCAGCACCGTGCTGGTGCACAACCTGGGGCCGGAGGCGACGGAGATCACCGTCACCCTGGAGGGCGTCGACGGGGGGACCGACATCGTCGACCTCTTCTCCGACCTCGAGCTCAGCACGGAGAGCAGGGGCAGGCTGACCGTGCCGGTGGAGGGCTACGGCCACCACTGGTTGCGGATCCACGGGCCGAACGACCGTCGCCTGCGCTGAGCCGATGAGCCAGAAGCCGATGAACCAGAAGCCGATGAACCAGAAGCCGACGAACCGGAAGCCGATGAACGCAGAAGCCGA
Organism: Raineyella antarctica; assembly: GCF_900092135.1. Classification (GTDB taxonomy): domain Bacteria; phylum Actinomycetota; class Actinomycetes; order Propionibacteriales; family Propionibacteriaceae; genus Raineyella; species Raineyella antarctica. The sequence goes on from NZ_FMYF01000001.1 coordinate 136,400, forward strand.
TGAACCAGAAGCCGATGAACGCAGAAGGAGCCCGACGATGAAGCCAGGACTTGCCCCCGGACAGACGGCCACCGTGTCGGTCGAGGTGGACGATTCACTCACCGTCCCGGCGGTCTCGGCGAAGTACCCAGGGTTTGCCGAGATGCCTCGCGTCTTCGCGACCGCCTACATGGTGGGCCTCGCCGAGTGCGCCGCGATGGGCGCCCTCGCCGACTTCCTCGAGCCGAACGAATCCAGCGTGGGCACCGACGTCCGCTTCGACCACACCGCCGCCACCCCGGTCGGGATGACCGTGACGGCGACCGCCGAGGTGACCGGGGTGGAGGGCCGGATGGTGAGCTTCCACGTGGTCCTGCGGGACGACGACGGGCAGATCGGTGAGGGTACGCACCAGCGCGCGATCATCGACAAGGCCAGGTTCGAGGCGAGGGTCGCCGCGAAGGCCGCGCGCGACTGACGGTGCTGGACCATGCTGGACCGATCGCGGTTCCTGGTGTGGGGGTCCTAGGATCGATCCCGTGCCTTACACCAACATGCGCCTCTTCACGTCCGAGTCGGTCACCGAGGGCCACCCGGACAAGGTCTGCGACCGCATCTCGGATGCCATCCTGGACGCGATGCTCGAGCAGGACCCGCAGGCGCGTGTGGCCGTCGAGACCCTGACCACCACCGGCCTGGTGCACGTCGTCGGCGAGGTGACGACCAGCGCGTACGTCGAGATCCCGGCGATCATCCGCCAGCAACTGCAGTCGATCGGCTACACCTCCTCGCGGGTGGGCTTCGACGGCGCCTCCTGTGGGGTGATCGTCTCGATCGGCCAGCAGTCGCCCGATATCGCCCAGGGCGTGGACAAGTCGCTGGAGTACCGCGCCGACAGCCAGGACCACGACCCGTACGACCTGCAGGGCGCCGGCGACCAGGGCCTGATGTTCGGCTACGCGACCGACGAGACCCCCACGCTGATGCCGGTGCCGGTCTTCCTGGCGCACCGGCTGGCCGAGCGGCTGGCGCGGGTCCGCAAGGAGGGCATCGCGCTGGGCCTGCGCCCCGACGGCAAGACCCAGGTCACGGTGGCGTACGACGGGGACCGGCCGGTGGGGATCGACACCATCGTCGTGTCGACCCAGCACGACGAGGACATCTCCCAGACCGAGCTCGCGCACACCATCCGCACCAAGGTCATCGACCCGGTGCTCGCCGCCTCCGGCCTCGACCTCGAGACCGACCAGATGACGGTGCTGGTCAACCCGACCGGCCGGTTCGTCATCGGCGGCCCGATGGGCGATGCCGGCCTGACCGGCCGCAAGATCATCGTCGACACGTACGGCGGCATGGCCCGCCACGGCGGCGGGGCGTTCTCCGGCAAGGACCCGTCGAAGGTGGACCGCTCGGCGGCGTACGCGCTGCGCTGGGTGGCCAAGAACGTCGTCGCGGCCGGGCTGGCCAAGCGCTGCGAGATCCAGGCCGCGTACGCGATCGGCCGGGCCCGCCCGGTCGGATTGTTCGTCGAGACCTTCGGCACCGGCACCGTCTCGGATGAGAAGATCCAGGCGGCGATCCGTGAGGTCTTCGACCTGCGTCCGGGCGCGATCGTCGACCAGCTCGACCTGAAGCGCCCGATCTACAAGGCGACGTCGGCGTACGGCCACTTCGGCCGGGAGCTGCCGGAGTTCACCTGGGAGCGTACGGATCGGGTGGAGCAGCTGAAGGCTGCGGTCGCGGGGGAGTGAGCCAGTAAGGGCCCTCGGGTGAACCTGTGGCCACCGAGGGCCCAAGCCGGACCATCGGGACGATCTTCTGCTGGGGACCGTCACAGCCACCAGTCGAGCAGCCCCTTGATGCTGTCGGTTCCCATGGGGGGCAGCACGGGCCTGGTCGCGAAGTAGACGCCAATGGCGACCAGAGCGGGTGAGAAGTCTCCGGTCCATGTGCGATCGCCCGAGTTCGGATGCCGGAGTAGTAAAAGGGCTCCGATCACCAGGATGCTGGTTCCTGCCGAGCAGAACCAGCGGATCCAATCGACGCCCGTAGCGAAGACGAACAGGACCGCCGCTCCAGAAATGGCCCACGAGGCCCAGACGATCCATGCCCGCGGCAACTCATCCAACGGGCGAAGGGCCCTCAGGAACGACGGGGATGCACCCTTCAACCACGAGTAGTGGATGAGGAGGAGCATCAGGCCCCAACTCAGCATCAGAATTGCCCGAAGGGGCGATATTGAGTGTACCAATGCGAGCGAGTCGGCGATGCTGTCGCCCATGTGCGCAAGGACACCTCCATAACCCGGCGTTCCCACGAATTGCTGGTCGAGGAAGACTGCAGTTGTCGGCTGCCCACGGAGCAGGCTCACCAGGTCGCCGTCCGATCGACCGAACGCCATGACCGAAGCCATGGCGAATAGACCGGGCGAATAGACGAGGATGACGGCGCGTAATCGTGAAGCGACCGATGCGGGCGTCTGGACGATGAGAAGGAGGGCAAAGATACCCCAGACAGCCATCGTCGCTTCGTGAACCAAGGTCAGCACTGCGCCTAGCAGGCCGAGCACCGCCAGCCAGGCCGTGCGTGCTCGTCCGCTGGTGCGCCAGAGAACGAGGCCGCTGGCGATCAGGAATGCGAGACCGAATTGGTCGGGCGTCCTATATCTGAACAGTGGGTCAAAGGTCCATGGGCTACATGCTATCAATGCAGCGAGTGCGATGGTCTGCGTCGTCCCGCGCCTTACCAGCAGAAGGACCAGTAGCGCCAGAGCAGCCGAGGGGATCAGGGCTGTGGACCAGACAGCAGCGAACATGAGTTGAGGGGAGGGCATGCCAGAGGGGGGGGGCACTCAAGAGCTGGAGGATCTCGCCGCCCAGTCCTCGGCGTGTGAATCCGAAATCATAATTGACGAGCCAATACGACTTGTGGAAATCAGTGGGACGGATGGAAAAACCTGAAACCAGCTGATAGGCCATAGCCACCAGTAGCACCGAGCTCATGCCTCGTGGTGTTCCTACCCACCTACTCAAAAGCTTCACCGGAGCAGGCTACCGGCCCGTCGGGGGTCCCTGCGCCATCGAGCACTGAGCGAAGCTGCGCAATGGGGAATGGGCCGGTGAGTGTGCTCGTGCACGTTCCCTCTACCTGCGATCCGCGGCTGGCAACATATGCTGCAGCAGGATCCGCGCCGCGTCCTTGTCCAGGGTCTGGTTGCCGTTGCCGCACTTGGGTGACTGGACGCAGCTGGGGCAGCCCCCGGAGCACCGGCAAGTGCTGAGCCGCTCGTACGTCGCGCCCCACCACTGCTCGGCGACCCGGTAGCCCTGCGTCGCGTAGCCCGATCCGCCTGCCTGGCCGTCGTGGACGAAGATCGTGGCCATGCCGGTGTCGGGGTGGAAGACCGTGGAGACGCCGCCGATGTCCCAGCGGTCGCACGAGGCGAACATCGGCAGCAGGCCGATCGCGGTGTGCTCGGCGCCGTGGACCGCACCGGCGAGCTGGGTCTGGGTCAGCCCGGTCGCCGCGACCACGGCAGCAGGGATCCGGATCCACATCGCCCGGGTCTCCAGCGCGTGCTCGGGCATCACCATCGGTGACTGGTCCCAGACCTCGCCGGTCAGTTCGTCGCGTCGCAGGTAGCCGACCACCTGGCTGGTGAGGCGTACGGAGCCGCGGCACACCTCGGCAGCACCGAACGGGCGCACCTCGTCGGTGGAGAGCACCTCGATGTCCATGGTGCTGACCGGCTGGGTGGTGTAGCCGGGGCGGTCGCGGTGCACGATCGCCTCGAAGTTGTCCAGGTCCAGGGCGTCGACCATCCAGGAGTCGCCCTGGTGCAGGTAGACGGCCTCCGGATGGACCGCCCGGTCCGCCGACCCGACGTCGGCGACGCCGACCAGCCGGCCGGTGTCCCGGTCGACGATGTCGATCGCCTTCGCGCCCGACCCGCGGATGTCGATCATCGCCGCGGCCCGCTCCGGGTGGGTCCAGTACCAACCCTCGCGCCGCTTGCGCAGCACACCCTGGGCGGTCAGCAGGTCGGCGATGGCCTCCAGCTGGGGGCCGAAGAACCGTACGTCCGCAGACGTCAGGGGCGCCTCCTGGGCCGCCGCGGCCAGGTGCGGCCCCAGCACGTACGGGTTGGCCGGGTCCAGCACCGTACGCTCCACCGAGCCGTCGAGGAGTTCGTCGGGGTGCGCGAAGAAGTAGGCGTCCAACGGGTTCTCCCGGGCGACCAGGAACACCAGCGCGTCGCTGCCGCGGCGGCCGGCCCGTCCCGCCTGTTGCCAGAGCGCGGCACGGGTGCCGGGGTAGCCGGAGACGATGACGGCGTCGAGGCCGGCGATGTCGACGCCGAGCTCGAGCGCGTTCGTGGCGGCGACCCCGTGCAGGGCGCCGGACTGCAGGTCCCGCTCCAGGCGCCGCCGGTCCTGGGGCAGGTAGCCGGCCCGGTACGCGTCGACCCGTCCGGCCGGGCCGAGGAGTTCCTGGGCCTTCACCGCTACCCGTTCGGCCATCGCCCGGGAGGCGATGAACGCGACGGTCTGGCGGCCCTCGGTGACGCAGTCCGCCAGGATCTCGGCGGCCTCGGTGTCGTGGTGCGCCTCGGGGCGCCACATCACCAGGTCGACCGCCCCGTGCGGGGAGGTGTCCTCGGTCACCGCCAGCACGTCCTCGCCCGGGACGCCGGCGAGTTGGCCGAGCAGCTCCGCGCCGCCGTCGATGGTGGCCGAGGTGGCGATCACCACCGGTTCGGCTCCGTACATCGCGGCCAGGCGGCGCAGGCGGCGGATGATCGCCGAGACGTGGGAGCCGAAGACGCCGCGGTAGCGGTGACACTCGTCGACGACGATGTAGCGCAGCGAGCCGAGGAGTCGGGCCCAGCGGGTGTGGTTGGGCAGCACGGAGTAGTGCAGCATGTCGGGGTTGGTGAGGACGTACGAGCCGAAGTCGCGCGCCCAGCGCCGCTCGGCGTCGTCGGAGTCCCCGTCCAGGGTGCAGACCCGCCAGTCCTCGAGCTGCAGGTCACGGCAGGCCCGCAGCTGGTCGTGGGCCAGGGCCTTGGTCGGGGCGAGGTAGATCGCCGTGCCCTCCCTCCGGGCGGCGCCCAGCTCGGCGCGGAGGCGGGCGGCGGTGAGGCGGGGGCGGGTGGCGGTCAACGTGGGGGCGGACGTGGTCGTGGGGGCCGTGGCCCCGGGCGCGGCGGCGGCCCCGGGCATCGGCGTGGCTGCCCCGAGGGTGCTGCCGATCCGTGCGCCGGCGTCGCAGTCGGCGCGGGTGGCGGCGACCACGGGCAGCAGGTAGGCCAGCGACTTCCCGGAGGCGGTGCCGGTGCTCAGCAGCACGTGCCGCCCGGCATGCGCGGCCTCCATGGCCCGGACCTGGTGCTCCCACGGCGTGGTGATGCCCAGGTCTGCCAGGGAGTCGAGGACGTCGAGGGGGGCCCAGTCCGGCCATTGCGCGGTTCGCCCGGAGCGCGCGGCAACGTGGTGCACGTGGCTCACGCGGGGGTCGGAGGACTGGAACACGCGGTCAGTCTAGGTCGGGGCACAGACAGTCGAAGAGTGCCAGCTGAGGGTGGGCCGGGTCAGCGGCGTGCCGCGGCCTCGCGCAGGACCGAAGCGACGACCGCCGCTGTGTCATGCACCGAGAACCGTTCCTGCGCAGAGTGCCAGGCCGCCGTGGCCCGATGCTCGGCCTCCGCCGGATCCTCCAGCACCTCGTCGATCGCGGCCGCGAGCGCCGCCACGTCGTACGGCGGCACCAGCCAGCCCAGCGGCTCGGCGGCCGGGTCGGGACGGACGATCTCCGTCACCCCACCGCCCTGCGTGGCGACCACCGGGACGCCGCGGATCATCGCCTCGACGATGACCTGGCCGAACGGCTCGGGCTGGCCGGAAGCGTGCACGCACACCGTCAGCCCGTCCAGCGCGGCCGCAGGGTCGGCGACGAACCCGGTGAACTCCACCCGGTCGGCGATCCCCAGCTCCTGGGCCACGGCCTGCACCCGATCGGCGTACTCCTGCTCGCCGAACAGCGGTGCCCCGATGATCCGGAACCTGGCTTCGGGGTGCCTGGCGAGCACCCGCTCGGCGGCCCGGACGAATTCCAGCTGCCCCTTGGTCGGGCTGATCCTGCCCAGGATCCCGACCACCGGGGGGGTCGGGATCGTACGTTCGGCGGGGGAAGGGCCCACCTGCGCCGGGTCGTAGCCGGGGTAGGCGATCGCCGGGTGGATCCCTGGCAGGGTGGCGGCCGTGCCCTCGGAGTTGACGACCACTCGCCGTACGACCCGGCGGGCCAGCAGCTGTAGCAGCCGCACCATCGGGCCCGGGAGGTAGTCGGGACTGATCCGGTCGTGGACGTGCCAGACCAACGGAACCCCGGCTATCCAGGCCGCCGGGACGCCCAGCAGGTCCGCCTTCAGGGACGTGGTGTAGATGACGTCGGGCGCCAGCCGCCGCAGGCGCAGGCCCAGCCGCACCGTGAACGGCAGCACCCTCATCGCATTGGCGAGTGCAGTGAGTCGGGACCGCCCGGCCTCGTGTCGGTCCGTGTTCGCCAGGGCAGGATCGAGGGCCAGCACCTCGACCGGGTGGCCTGCTTCGGCCAGCTTCGCAGCCAGTGGCCCGTCGGAGAACAACACGGTCCGGGTCTGCAGCCCGGGGTCGAGGTGGTCCAGGAGGCGGACCAGCGCGAGTTCGGCGCCGCCCAGGACAGCTGTGTGGTCCAGCACCGTGATCCGCAGCGCCCCGTCGTCCAGCCGTTCCCCCATGGCCTTCACAGTAGTGGCCCGTCGGGCACGCCTCGGCCGCCTCCACGACAGCCGGGGGAGCGAGGCCGACTGGGGACCCAGGTCTATGGAGTGCCTCGGCCCGGGCCGCCACGATGGGTCACGTGCCGTGTCGGCACCCCAACAGCGAAGCGAACGGAGGACCTCGGTGATCTGCGGAAGGCCCCGAACCGCCGGCGCAGGCATGGTCGCTGCTTCCACCCCGAACCCCACGTCCTGACGTGACCGAGGTCGTCCGCGGCGCGACCGGGATCCTCGGTGCTGCGACCGAACTCGTCCGCGGTGCGACCACGTCGCCGAGACGTAGCTCACGCCGCGCCGACAGCACTAGATTTCTGGTCATGCGCCCCGCCGTCGTACGGTCCACCCTCGCCCGTTCGTTCGACAGGTCCCTCGGCACGATCCTGGGTGCCGGCCTGGTCCTGGCCGGGCTGAACGCCGCGCTGCTGCCGCTGGACGGCCCGGTCGGGCACATCCTCGCCCTGTTCCCGCTGGTCTTCCTGGCGTTCCTCGGCGCCGGGCTCCGGGCGTGGTACCGCCGCCCCAGCAACCGGATCGGTGCGTTGATCCTGTTCGGGGGCTTCGCCGTCTGGCTGGGCAGCATGCAGAACACCGACGTGCCGGTCCTCACCGCCGTCGGCACCATCGGTGCCACCCTGATCCTGGCGGTCATGGTGCACCTGCTGCATGCCTTCCCCTCCGGCCGGTTGCAGGGGCCGGTCTCGGTGGCGACGGTAACGGCCGGGTACGTCACCTCACTGGTGCTGCAGGCACCGCGGTACCTGTTCGACCCGAACGGACCCGCCCCCTCACTGGTCATCGCCGACCTGCCCGGCGCCGTCGCCCTCGGTGGGCGGACCCAGCAGTTCGTCGGCGCCGCCGTGATGCTGGCGACCGCCGTCGTCCTCCTCCGACGGCTGGTCCGCGCCGACCACCCCCGCCGCAAGGTCCTTGCGCCACTGTTCGCGTACGGCGTGCTGGCCGTCCTGTTCATTCCCCTGGGATCCCTGGTGCTCGGGCCGGTGTTCGGTATCCCGCCCGCCATCCGGGCCGGCCTGCAACTCCTCGTCCTCGGCGGGATCCCGGTGGCCTTCGCCTACGGCACGCTCCGGGGTGGTTTTGCCCGGACCGGGGAGCTGGAGGAGCTGGGCACCTGGCTCGGGGCCTCCGACGGCACCCGACCGGCGCTGGCGCAGGCCCTCGCTCGTACGCTCGGCGACCCGTCCCTGACCCTGTCGTTCTGGGTGCCCCGGAGGCACGTCTTCGTCGATGAACGCGGTGTGCCGATCCCGACCGAGCTCGGTCCCGATCGTGCCGTCGTCGTCATCGAGTTGGAGGGCCGTACTGTGGGAGCCATCCACTACGACTCGCTGCTGATCGGTGATCCCGAGCTGGTCCGGACGGCGGGCCAGGTGATCGCCATCGCCGTGGACCGGGAGCGGCTGACGGCGGAGCTGCGCGAGAGCCACCGCGCCCTGCGCCGATCCAGGGAGCGCCTGGTCGACGCGGCCGACCGCGAGCGCCGACGGATCGCCCAGAACCTGCACGACGGGTTGCAGGTGCAACTGGTCCTGCTCGCCCTGGAGGCCCAGCAACTGGCGAACGCCCCCGCGACCGCCAGTGCTGCCGCGGACCGCGCGACCCGGCTGCGCCAGGGGATCGATGCCGCCGCTGCGGACCTGCGCCAGCTCGTCTCGGCCGTCATGCCGGCATCGCTCATCGAGGGTGGCCTAGGGGCGGCGGTGGAGGACCTGGTGGATCGGATGCCCGTCCCGACGACCCTGGCGCTCGACATCGGCGAGCGGATGCAGGCGCCCGCCCTGGAGAGCACTGCCTACTTCGTCACCGCCGAGGCGCTGACCAATGCGGTGAAGCACTCGGGCGCCTCGTCCGTGTCGGTGCGGCTGGTGTCGGAGGACGGCTGGCTGCGGATCGAGGTGTGTGACGACGGGGTGGGTGGCGCGAACGCCGGCCACGGCATCGGCCTGCGGGGGATGACGGACCGCATCGACGTCCTCGGCGGCTACCTGAGGATCGTCAGTGAGCCCGGCGACGGGACACGGATCGAGGCGGGCCTGCCATGCGCGTGATCCTCGCGGAGGACGAGGTGCTGCTGCGCCGGGGACTGCAGCTGGTCCTCGAGGACGGCGGGTTCGAGGTGGTCGCGGTGACTTCCGACGCCACCGGTCTGGAGGAGGCCGTCGACCGGCACCGCCCGGAGCTGGTGATCACCGACATCCGGATGCCGCCGACCCATACCGACGAGGGCCTGCGGGCGGCGCTGCGGATCCGGGAGAAGCACACCGACGTCGCCGTGGTCGTCCTGTCCCAGCACGTCCAGCGGCGCTACGCCCACGAGCTCCTGGCCTCCTCCCATGGCAAGGTCGGCTACCTGCTCAAGCAGCGGATCGCGGATGTGGACACCTTCCTGGCCGGGCTTCGGCAGGTCGTGGCCGGAGGTACGGCACTGGATCCCGACGTGGTCGCCGTGATGGTGGCCCGGGCCAAGCTCTCGGACAGCGCCGTACGCGCCCTGACCCCGCGCCAGCAGCAGGTGCTGGCCCTGATGGCCCAGGGCCACAGCAACTCGAGGATCGCGACGGAGCTGTTCCTCAGCGAGAAGGCGGTCGTCCAGCACACCTCGCGGATCTACGATGCACTCGGCCTGCCGTTGGGCTCCGACTCGCACCGTCGGGTGCTCGCCGTCATGCGCTACCTCAGCGAGAGCTGACCGGTGTGCCACGATGGCCCCATGCCCCAGTACAGCCCCTTCACCGTCGACCCCCGCCGTCTCGCCGAGGCCCTGCGCCGGGCGGAGTTCACCGTGGACGCGGTCGGTGAGCGGCTGGGGGAGCAGGCGGGGGCGGCCCTCGGCCGGAACACCACCTTGGCCGCGCTGCGTGCCCTCGGTGGCGACGACGATCCCCAGGCCACGTTGCTGCGGCTCTTCGTGCTGCAGCGTACGGTCGGCCGGGACGCGGCTGAGAATGCGCTGCCCGGCCTGCTCGGCGACCTGCAGGCCGACGGGCTGGTGGAGGAGGTCGCCGGACGGATCCGCGCGACGGTGGACCTGAGGCCGTACGGCGCCGACGAGGCCTCCGGGGCGCCGGTGGACGGCTGGGTGGTCGCCGACCACGTCCCCGGCCTGGACGGCCACGTCACCGCGACCCGGCCGGACTTCGTGCTGGGCGCCAGCCCCGCCTCGGCCACCCTGACCCAGATGACGATCCGTCGCCCGGTCGGCCGGGCCCTCGACCTGGGGACCGGCTGCGGCGTCCAGTCGCTGCACCTGGCTACCCACGCCGAGAAGGTCGTCGCCACCGACCTCAACCCGCGGGCCCTGTGGCTGGCGGATCTCACCCTGCGCCTGAACGGTCTGGAGGAGCGGGTGGAGCTGCGCGAGGGCAGCCTCTACGAGCCCGTCGCGGGGGAGAAGTTCGACCTGGTCGTGACCAACCCGCCGTACGTGATGGCACCGCCGCAGGCCGAAGGGGATCGGCTGACCTACCGCGAGGGCGGCTTCGGCGCCGATGACCTGGTCGCCGAGGTGGTCCGGGGCGCCGCGCCCCACCTGTCCGAGGGCGGCACGCTGCAGGTGCTGGCGAACTGGGCCCACGTCCGGGGACAGGACTGGACCGATCGGCTGCGTGGCTGGATCGAACCGACCGGCTGCGATGCGCTGGTCCTGCAGCGCGAGGTCCTGGACCCGTACGAGTACATCGAGATCTGGCTCAACGACGCCGGCCTGGCCGGCTCCGAGGCGTACGCGGGCCGGTACGCCCAGTGGGTCGACTACTTCGAGCGGCTCGGCATCGAGGCGGTGGGGATGGGCTGGATCAGCCTGCACAACGCGGGCCACGAGGCCCCGTCCCTGCAGCTGGAGGACTGGCCGCACAGCGTTGTCCAGCCCGTGGGCCCGGCGTTCGCCGGGCAGCAGCGCGGGGTCGAGTGGTCGCGGCGCACCGACGAGGAGCTGCTGGCCACCTCCTGGCGGCTGGTCGACACCGTCCAGGAGACGTACGGCCGGCCCGGGGCGGCCGATCCGGAGCACGTGGTGCTGCGCCAGCAGAAGGGCTTCGCCCGGGCGCTGGAGGCGGACACCGCGCTGGCCGGGGTGCTGGGGGCCTGCGACGGCGAGCTGCCGCTCGGGATCATCATCCGCGCCGTCGCGCAGCTGCTGGAGGTCGACGCGGAGGCCCTGGTCGTCGAGGTCGTGGCCAGGGTGCGCCAACTGGGGGTGGACGGCTACCTGGTGGCCTGAGGTCAGTAGGCCCCGGCGGACGCGACGACGGCGCGGAAGGTCTTCAGCAGGATGGTGAAGTCCTGGACCATGCTCCAGTTGTCGACGTAGTACAGGTCGAGGCGGACCGTCTCCTCCCAGGGCAGGTCGGATCGTCCCGAAACCTGCCACAGGCCGGTGATGCCGGGACGTACGTCGAGGCGGCGCCGGACGTGGTCCTCGTACTGCTCGACCTCCGAGGGGAGGGCCGGGCGCGGCCCGACCAGGCTCATGTCGCCTCGGAAGACGTTGAAGAACTGGGGGGTCTCGTCCAGTGAGTAGCGACGGATGAAGTGCCCGACCCGGGTGATCCGGGGATCCCTGGCCATTTTGAACAGGACGCCGTCGTTCTCGTTCTGGGCCTGCAGGTCCGCGAGCAGCTTCTCCGCGTCGATGACCATCGAGCGGAACTTGTAGACCCGGATCAGGTTCCCGTCCTTGCCGACCCGCACCTGCCGGAAGAAGATCGGTCCGCCGTCATCGATCTTGATCGCGAGCGCGACGGCCAGCATGATCGGCGAGGCCAGCACGATGAGCAGCGTCGAGCCGACCAGGTCGAAGAGCTTCTTGCCCCAGCGGGAGGCGGCCTCGGACTGCGGCTGTTCGACGTGCACCAGCGGTAGCCCGGCGATCGGCCGCACCCGCAGGCGTTCCGCGGACACGTCGGTCATCGTCGGGACCACGATCATCTGGGTGTTCTCGTTCTCCAGGTCCCAGGCCAGGCGACGGAAGTCGCGGCTGCGGCTGAAGCTGCCCTCGGTGCAGATGACCGCTTCGGCATCGGCCGCCTTGACCGCCGTGCCGAGTTCGTCGGTGTGCCCGATGACGGGGATCCCGCTCGGGGTGTAGGGCTGCCCGGTCGCAGGGGGGATGACGGCGCCGACGATGCGGTAGCCGAGCCAGACCTCGCGCTTGATCACCGTGGCGATCTCCTCGATGTGCTGGACATCGCCGGACAGCACGACGCGGTTGAGCAGCAGTCCATGGGCACGTGCCCGTTGCACCAGTCGACGTACGGTCAACCTGCCGAGCAGCAGCAGGACGACGCCGAGGCTGAACTCCAGGACGAAGAACCCGCGGGAGACGTCGTTCTTGGTCAGGTAGAGGATCGCAGCCGACGTGCCGGCGGTGATACCGCTGGCGGTGACCACCGACTGGTACTCCAGCGAACCGGCACCCATGTTCTTGACCCGGTACAGGCCCCACGAGGCGAACACCGCGATCCACAGCGGCACCAGCCACAGGGCCATGCCGGTGACGACCGAGGAGACGTCAGCGGCCTCGTCGAAGACGTTCAGGGAGTTGCGGCCGACCACGGCGACCAAGGTGCTGAGGAGGATCATCAGCAGGTCGGTCACGATGACGGCGGTCCGGACCACGCTGTTGCTGCCCCGACGCCGCTTGTCCCAGGCCAGCAGGGCAGCAGGGACCCGCTGGATGGTCTCCTCCGCAGTGAGACGTCCGAACGGGTCCATGATTCCCCCGAATCCTGAAACTTGGCCTCCCCCGGGGGCAGTCAGTTGCCGCCGAGGGACCTATCCATTCAAACATCCCTCACCCTCAGTTGCCAGTCGTGGACCATTCCAGTGGCTCTGCTGGTATCTCCGTCGAGGACGGGGCCAGGGGGATGGGTCGATGCGGCCCGGCCAGGACGGCGTCAACCTCCCTCTGGAGCCGGGCGATGAAACGCTGCTCGGAGAACAAGTCGGCATGGGCGCGGATCGCCGCCGGGTCCCAGGTATGCAGCCCGGCCCGCACCACGGCCTTGCGGATCGCCCCCGCAGCCGGCGCCTCGAAGAACACTCCGTTCACTGCGGGATTGATCGTGTCAAGATAGCCACCGGCATGCAGTGCCAGGGTCGGCTTGCCGAAGCTCGCGGCCTCCAGCGGGGTCAACCCGAAGTCCTCGTGGGACGGGGCGACCAGCGCGGTGGCATGGGCGTACGTCCACCGCAGCTGGGCGTCGGTCAAGCCCGAGACCATCCGCACGTTCGGCGGGGCCGCGGCCCGCAACTGGTCCGCCAGCGGCCCGGCGCCGACCACGACGAGTCGCTCGTCGGGCAGGTCCGCGAACGCCTCGAGCGCCCGGTCGACGTTCTTGTAGGGCATCAACCGCGACACGACAAGGTGGTAGCGGTCCTGCCAGTCGGCCAGCCCGGGCACGGGTTCCTGGTCACCCGTCGCGTCGATGCTGTGCGGCGGCGGGACGAGGTCGGCGCGGATGCCGTACGTCCGGGTGATCCGCTCGACCACGACCCGGGAGTTGCCCAGGTACTTGTCGGCCCGGAGGGCTGCCCGGAGGTCCCACCGGCGCAGCGGGTCACCCAGGGCGCGCATGGCCAGCCTCTTGGGGGAGAAACGGCCTGAGTCACCGTGGTAGTCCTCGGGCTGGTAGAGCCAGCGGGCCGGATTGTGGCAGTAGACGAGCTTCCGGCCGGTGGTGGGGAAGCCGTGGGCCCAGCCGCTGGAGGAGGCGATGACGACGTCAGCGTCGATGTGCATGCCGTTCGACGCGAAGGGGAGGAGTGGGAGGGCGAGTCGGGGATCTGCGCGGAAGGCCGCCACCCGGTTGAGCGGGGAGGTGATGATGCGCACATCGCGGAACTCGGGATACGTGGTGTCCGGGTTGTAGATGGTGGTGTGCAGCGTGGCGTTCGGGAAGGCCCGGACGAGCGACAGGACCACGCGTTCGGCACCGCCGCGCTGGGTGAGGTAGTCGTGGGCGATGGCGATGCGGGGGGCCGTCAGGTCGGTCGGGCCAGCGTGGCAGCTGCCTGCAATCATCCGAACGTCTCCCGGGGCCGGTCGCCGTTGGTGCACGGCGATGAATGATCCCACGATAACCTCATCCCACTGCAGGGATTCACGTCGGTCCGGATACGTGTGTGGCGCTACTGTTCTGGGTTGTGCGGGGCGGTACGCTGTCAGGCCCTGTGACTCCACTGTGCTAGCGTTCGTCCCATCGCCCCACGACTGGGGGGGGCAGGCTACTCGACACACATGGGACGACTCATGACTGACTTCATTCCTTCCACTGACACCACGATCAGCCGACGGACGTTGGCCAAGGGCGCCGCTTGGGCCGTCCCGGCGATCGCCATCGCGTCTGCGCTGCCTGCGACGGCCGCCAGCAAGTGCGCCGACTTCACCCTCGACAGCGCAAAGAGCTGCAAGGATCCGGGCAAGCCTTTCGGCTACAAGCTGTACATCTGCTTCACCAATGGATGCGGTGGCGCGCAGAGCAACTCGGTAGTGCAGATCACTTCCATCGTCAATGGCTCGGGTGGCACGCTCACGAAGGGCCCGGACCAGACCGGTGGTACTCTCACGGCGACCTTCACGGGTGTGGGCAGCTGCCAGTTGCTGACGGGGTACGGTACGTCGTCCGCGCAATTCTTGACGATCACCTACTCGATCGACGGTGCGCCGGCGCAGACCGTCACGTTGGATGCCCCGCCCACGACTTCTCACTGCATCGTTTAGTCGCCGCCTGATGCGTCGTTGATGTTGTTGTAGAGGGTGGGCATCTGTTGGATGCCCACCCTCTCTTTCTGATTGGCGAGATCAAAATGCGGCTGGATGAGGCTTCCGTTCCCGTTGAGGTGCAGGTCCAGATGGCTCATGCCGCCGTCCAGCGAGTGGCGGATCTAGCGGATATCGATGTCCTACATATCAAGGGCTTTGCTCTTGACCCGTCACTGATCTGGGATGGCCGGGTGGGGAGCGATGTCGACGTGCTCGTGCGTCCCTCACAGGTCGATCGACTTCTGCGAGCACTGAGGACTGCTGGATGGGTGTGGGTCACGGGGTTCGCTGCCGGTTCTCCCTTCGGACATGCCGCGACCCTTTTCCATGAGTTGTGGGGCTACGTCGACGTGCACCGTATGTTCCCGGGCGTCGAGCTTGCCCCTGCAGCAGCTTTCGAAATCCTGTGGAGGGACCGTGGGACCCGTACTATCGCTGGAACTGATTGCGCTGTCCCTGCATTGGACGGTCAAGTCGTTGTGCTCCTCCTTCACGCCGCGCGAGAGGCCGGCGCAACCAAGGCACGGAGGGATGTCGAAACCGTGTGGGTGGGGGCGTCTCCTGAACGCCAGAATGCCGTGCGGGCGCTTGCTGAGCGTCTCCAGGCGCAGATGGCGCTCGCCGCGGCAGTGGGCGAGCTTGCAATGTTTCGTGGGCAGCGAGGATACGAGCTCTGGAGGGTCGTCTCCACCGGAGGCACTCGTGCAGAGGAGTGGTGGGCTCGCTTTCTGGCGGCTGGCAGCCTAGCGGAGCGCATGGCGGTGCTATGGCGCGCAATCATAGTGAACAGCGAACATCTCGCTGTAGTCTTGGGACACCCACCGACCAAGCCTCAGATCATTCGGGAGTTCTTCGCCCGTCCCATGCGCGCAGCCCTTGAGGAGTATCGTACCATTCTCCTTCGCGTCCGGAAGCACCAAGGATGAAGGCCCTCCGGGTTGCCGATGGTGTTGCCTTCGTCGGGACAGCCGAAGCGGTTTATGTCGCGCGGGTACCCGAAGGGCCGATCCATGTTCTCACCGATTCCGCGGCGTTGATCTGGCATGAGGCGCTGGGGGTCGATCGCGGGACTGTTGCTTCACGCGTTGCTGCTGCAGCAGCCCTGTCGATCTCTGACGTTGCTCAGGGTGTCGATGATCTGATCACCGCGCTGGTCCGACTGGGGCTGCTGAACGAGGGCACCCAGGTCCCCGACTAAGGACGAGATCGCCGCCCCTAGTCGGCGAATCGACGGCCGTGCCCTCGGCTATCCACGGGACTCGTATCGCTGGTCCCGAAATCCTCCTGCGTCGCGGAGGACCACCCCAAGACATCCTCTGCCGCGCTGAGGAACGGCTGCCCGGTTGGCGCAGGACTGGGCGGAGCCGGTACCGAGGGCGTCGTCGGTGATGTCGGTACAGGTGCGGGGGTGATTGCGTGCGGTGCCTCTACTGGCCTCGAGCGCCGCTTCTCTATGCGCGAAGCGCGCCCCCCGCGCGTGGCCCGCGAGTTGCGGCCGTGCGGGTAGTAGGCGCCGTAGCGACTTGCGGAATCAGAGTTCTGCACCATGTTGAGCGCGAATCCGGCGATCCGGGCTTCGACGACGTTGAGCGAACGGACGGCCTGCGCCAGATCGCGCTTGAGAGTTCGGTCAGCTGCCACGACGATCAGCATCCCGCCGACCAGGCGATCGATGAGAACAGGGTCGACGACGGGGAGGATGGGTGGCGCATCGACGATCACGTAGTCATACGCGGCCAGGAGTTGGGCGAAGAGTGCCTCCATGGCGGAGGATCCCAGTAGTTCGCTCGGATTCGGGGGAATGGCTCCCGACGGCAGGATGTACAGGGTCGTGTCGCCCCAGCGCTGGGCGGCATTCTCGATGGTGGTGTGGGCGAGTAGGACGGTGGTCAGTCCGACGCCACCCTCGATCCCCATCGCACCGGCCACCGAGGGGTGACGCAGGTCCGCGTCGACGAGAAGCACCCGAGCGCCGGAATCCGCCATCGCGAGGGCGAGGTTCACGGCCGTGGTGGTCTTGCCCTCGGAAGGCATGGCCGAGGAGACCGCGAAGGAATGCTTGCCTCCGGTGGTCACGTCAGCGAACTGAAGGTTCGTACGCAGGCGCCGGTACTCCTCGGCTGCCAGTCCATGGGGATCGCCTTCGACCACCAGGTCGGAGTCGTTCGACTTGGGCAGCAGCCGCAAGGATCCGAGGATCGGTCGGTCCGAGAGTGCCCGCACGTCCGCTTCGGTGCGCACCCTGGTATCCAGGAAGTGACGGATCAGAGCCAGTCCGATACCGAGTCCCAACCCGGCGAGGAGGCCCAGCGCGACATTGCGCGGCAGGTTGGGTGAGATCGGACGGCTGGGCGCCGTCGCCGACGAGATGGCTGTGGCGGTGACGCCTTGGCCGGCACTGGCCAGCAGTGGGGCGTAGGCTCCGCCGACCTTCGCCAGTTCGGGCCCGACCGCGTTCGCGGCATCAGCGGCCAGTTTGGGGGATTCCGCCTGGACGGTGATGTCGAGGACCGGCGAACTCTGGGAGACGACGGCCGTGACCACGAGAGGCGTGCTCGGGGAGACGCCCAAGGTTTTTCGGAGGGGATCCAGGACCACCGGAGAATTCAGCAGTTCGACGTAGGTGTTGAGGTCCGCGGAGGTCAGTAGGTAGCCCCCGCCCGCATTCGCGCTGGTCTTCGGACTGGACGAGGCCGCGAGAAAGACTCGGGCGCTGGCCTGGTACGTCGGTGGGATGCGGAGAGTGGTCACGACCGTGGCGGCCAGGACCAGCAGCAGTGTGAGCACGATGGTGATCCACCTGGCCCGGATGATGGCCAAGAAGTCGCGTAGCTGCACAGTCGCTCTCCAGTGATGTCAAAGGGCTCGAACATCGCCAAGTCTCGCACAGGAGCGGCACGAGGACAGAAGTCTGTCCCGGAACGAGTAGTCTAGCGCGGGTAATCGTTCGACCGAGGGGGCCCGGCTGTGCGTGTTCTGCGAATCTCCCACAGTGCCGTCGTCGGCGCGTGGCGTGAGCGGGAACGTGCGATGGTCCGGGCCGGCTCCGCTGTCGTGACCCTCACCGCCCACCGGTGGGAAGAGGCGGGTGCCCCCGTCGGACTGGAGCCGGAACCGGGTGAAGAAGTGGTCGGCGCCGGGACACTCGGCAGCCATCCTGCGCTCTTCGCGTACGACCCACGTCCGCTCTGGCATCTCCTGGGCCAGGACTGGGACGTGATCGACCTGCATGAGGAGCCTTTCGCGCTGGCCACCGCGGAGATCCTGTTGCTTCGGGGGCTCCGGGGGCAGAAGGCCCCGTACGCCCTCTACTCCGCACAGAACATCCGCAAGATCTATCCCGTGCCCTTCCGCTGGATGGAGCGGTGGGCCCTGCGCCACGCCTCTGCCGTCCATGTGTGCAACGACGAGGCCGGACGGATCTGCGCGGACAAGGGCTTCCCTGGTGCGCCGAGGACCATTCCGCTGGGGGTGGACCTGGAACACTTCACGACAGACGACCCCCCGATCAAGCGCCTGGGCCCCATCGTCGGATCGGGTGTCCCGACTGGCTCGTCCGGTGCCGGGCGACGGGGAGTCGTCGGGTACGCCGGTCGACTGGCCGCACACAAGGGGGTCGTCGTCCTGCTGGATGCGGTGGCCACCGATGCCCGGCTCACCCTGCGCCTGGCCGGCGCCGGCCCGCTGGAGGCCGAGTTGCGCCAGCGGGTCGACAATCTCGGGATCGCGGACAGGGTTGAGTTCCTCGGCGCCCTCGACCAGGCGGCCCTGCCCGGCTTCTACCGGTCGCTGGACGTCCTCGCGGTCCCGTCCCTCACGACCCCTTCGTGGGTCGAGCAGTTCGGACGCGTCGCCGTCGAGGCGATGGCCTGCGGCGTCCCTGTGGTGGCCAGCGACAGTGGTGCCCTACCCGACGTCGTCGGGGGTGCGGGCCTGCTGGTCCCGCCCGGCGACGTGAGGGCCTTGGCGGCTGCGCTTAGGTCGGTCGTGTCGGACCAGGCACTGTCAGACCGCCTGCGCGCCGAAGGGCTGTCCCGCGCCCGGTCGTGCGCCTGGGATCGGGTGGCTGAGCAGTACCTCGATCTGTACGGGACGATGCGGCGCCGGTCACTGCCGGAGGCCGATGGTGGCCGTCCGGTCGAGGTTGTCCTCGTGGCCTACGGTTCTCCTGCCCTGGTCCGGCGGGCACTCGAACCGGTACGGTCGCTGCCTGTCACAGTGGTCGACAACTCCTCGCTGCCCGAGATCGCGGCACTGTGTGAGGAGTTGGGCTGCCGTTACATCGACCCGCACCGCAACGGCGGGTTCGCCGCCGGCGTCAACATTGGACTGGCGGCTCGCACGGATCCGGGCTCTGATGTGCTGCTCCTCAACCCTGACGCAGAGGTGGACGTCGAGTCGATCCGCCGACTCCAGTCGGCGCTGCACGCTGATCCTGACCTGGCCAGCGTCGCCCCCACCCAGGTCGATGGTGAGGGACGACCATCCAGGGTCGGATGGCCCTTCCCCTCCCCGGCGGCTACGTGGCTCGAGGCCGTCGGCCTGGCCTCGCTGCTGCCCCGTACCCAGTACGTCATCGGTTCGGTCCTCCTGCTGAGGGCCGAGGCCCTGGCACAGGTGGGTGGGCTGGACGAACGCTTCTTCCTCTACGCGGAGGAGACGGACTGGGCCTATCGGGCGCACCTGCTCGGCTGGCGGCACGCCCTGGTGCAGCAGGTGAGCGCCGTGCACCTAGGCGCTGCCACCAGCAGCGACACCGCCAAGAGGGATGCACACTTCCATGCCTCCCAGGAGCGATACATGCGCAAGCATTACGGCGCCATCGGCTGGCACCTGGCCCGCGCCGGAGAGGTCCTGGGAGCCGCGGTCCGTTCCGTGCTGCTTCCGGGCGAGCGGGGGCGGGCGGCTCGCCGTCGGGCAGCCGTGTTCGCACGGGGGCCCGTGCATGTCGAGGCCTCCTTCGGGCAGGCCGCCTGATGGCCGGATTCCTGGGAACCCGGGTGGGTCGCTGGCTGGCCGCCGTGATCGGTGCGACCCTACTCATCGCCGCGGCCCTGGTCATCGGGCGCGAGATCCCCGGTCGGCCGGTCATCGCCCTGGCAGCCGTTGCGGTGGTGCTCGCCCTGGGCGTGACCGCCGCCGACGCTGCGCTGATCCCCCTGCTGCTCCTTCCGGTGGTTTTCGTCATCCATCGAGTCAGTGCCGGAGCGCTCGACTTGTCCATCTCCGACGCCGCGCTCGGACTGGCGACATTGGTGGCCCTCGTATTCACCAAGCGGCCCTTCAGTGCGCCCTTGCGCAACCTGCTGTGGCTGACCGTGCTCTACCAGTTCGCGACACTGTTCACAGTGGTGGCCAACCCCTTCCTGGCCAATGCGGTGGAGTGGGTCCACGCGTGGACGCTTGTCGGCGGAGCACTCGTGGTGGGCTGGACCATCGGACGGGGAGGGCATGCCCGGGCCGGTCTCACCCTCGTCATGGTCACCGCCCTGGTCCTCGCGATGATCACGATCGCCCAGGGACTCCGCCAGTACGCAGGCGGGGACTTCCAACCCGTCTACGTGTCATGGCCGTACGGGATGCACAAGAACTTCATCGGCACCGTGGTCGCCTTCGCGGCAGTGGTGGCGTACGCCCGGCCCGTGTGGCTGGGCTGGCCCCGGCGGTGGTCGTTGTCGGTGTTCTGGATCCTCGCCGTGGCCATCGCCTTCACCCAGTCCCGGCAGGCGATCATGGGGCTGGGAGTGGCGCTGCTCCTGATCGCCCTGCGCGGAGACCGGCACCGCAGGCGGTCGAAGGTGATCGTCGTCGCCGTAATCCCGGCCCTGTTCTTCGTCGGAACACTCGTGAAGGACCAGCTCGCATCAGGCAACGCCTTCAACTCGGCGAACCAGCGCCTCACCTGGTTCCAGGACACCCTGACGGCTTGGGAGCGCTCGCCTTGGGTCGGTTACGGCCTGCGCTTCTGGAACCAGCCTGGAGCGCCGTTGCACTTCCAGCCGCCGAATGCAGAGCTCGAAGTACTCGCCTCTGCAGGGATCATCGGTCTCCTCGGTTTCCTGGCCCTGGTGCTCGGCGTTCTCATAGTCCTGTGGCGCATCGACCCGGCCTACGGCACGCTTGCGGTGGCTGTCGTGCTCTCCCGTTTCGTCCAGGGACAGTTCGACCTCTTCTGGGTTGCGGGACAGGTCTCGGTCCCGTTCGTTGTGGCGGGTATTTGTCTCGGAGTGCTCGAACTGCGCAACGAGGGGCAGGAGCCGTCCCAACGGCTCGTCAGGGCAGGTCTCCCGGCGGCTGTTCCTCCGGGACCCATACCTGCGGAGACCCCTCGATGACCCGCGCGAACGTCCGTCGCCCGCTACGGATCGTGCATGCGATCAGCTCGGATGCGTTTGCGGGGGTCGAGCGTCACGTCAGTACCCTCGCTGCGGCCCAGAGTCGGATGGACAGCCACCGGGTTGCGGTGATCGGCGGTGACCCCGGAGCCATGCGGGCCACGATCGGTGATCCGTCGGTGGTCGTCCACCCGGCAGGATCGGTGCTGGACGTCGTCCGCGGCCTCGACCGGCTGAGGGATTGTGATGTCATCCACGTCCATATGACGGCCGCCGAGACCGCGGCTGTGCTGTCCCTGCGGTCCTGGCGGGTGCCCGTGGTCGCGACCCGGCACTTCGCGGCGCATCGGGGGCGGAGCCTCGGGGGCAGGAGCGTGGCCCCCCTGATCCGGGCCCGGGTCTCGGCCCAGATTTCGATCAGCGCGTACGTGGCTGATCGCATCGACGGCCCCAGCACCGTCGTCCATCCCGGAGTCCCCTCACAGCCGGATCCCGTCGCGGGCATCGTACGAACCCCGTCCGTGCTGGTCGTGCAGCGACTGGAGGCGGAGAAGGACACCGCCGATGCCATCCGGGCCTTCGCGTCGTCCGGTCTGCACCGACATGGCTGGTCCCTTGACATCGCCGGGAGCGGCTCGCAGGTGACTGCCTTGTCGGCCGTGGCCAGGGAGTTGGGCGTCAGCGATCGGGTGCGATTCCTAGGTCACCGGTCGGACGTCGTGGACCTCATGCGACAGGCAGGGCTCCTGGTGGCTCCTTGCAGCGTGGAGGGACTGGGGCTGACGGTTCTGGAAGCCATGGCGGCGGGGCTGCCGGTGGTCGCCTCGGCGGCCGGAGGGCATCTGGAAACCGTCGGCGCGGTCCGCGAACCCGCGCTCTTCTCCCCGCACGACGTCGTCGCGGCCGGGGAGCTGATGTCGGAACTGGCAGCGGACCCGTCTCGTAGGGCCTGCTATGGCGCCGAGCTTCGCGACCTGCAGCGGACCTCCTTCACGACGGAGGCCCAGGCCCGCGCCACGGACCTCGTCTACCGGAGCGTCCTGTGACGGATCTCGTGGTGATCTCCCTGGAACGTTGGGACAACGTCTGGCGTCGCAACCAGCACCTGGTTGCAGGCCTGCTGCGCAGCGATCCGGGGCTGCGGGTGCTGTTCGTCGAACCGGCGACGGATCCCCTGCACGACCTGGTGTCCGGTCGCCGTCCCCGCTTCGGCCGTGGACTGCGCCGGGTTCAGCTCGACGGTGTCGCCGACGGCAGGCTCCGTACGTTCCAGCCGACCAAGCTGTTGCCCCGGCGGCTGGACCCCCGATCCGATCGTCGGGCCGCCGGACAGGTCAGGCGGGTGGCCTCACGCGTCGGTTTCGAGCACCCGGTGCTGTGGGTGAACGATCCCACAGGCGCCGAGGTCCTGCAGCTGACGGGCTGGCCGGCCCTCTACGACATCACCGATGACTGGCTGGAGGCCGACCGTACGGAAGCCGAGCACGAACGGCTCGTCCGGGACGAGGCGCTGCTGATGGAGCGTTGCGCAGAAGTCGTCGTGTGCAGCCGCGGACTGCAGGCCACGAAGGGGGAGATCCGGGATGTCACCCTCGTGCCCAACGCCGTGGACGTGGAGGACTACCGCGTGCCGCGGCCTCGTCCCGCCGACCTGCCGGCAGGGGCTGTGGCCGTCTACGTCGGTACCATCCACCGGGATCGCATCGACATCGATCTCTGCGTGGCGACGGCGCGCGCCTTGGGGAAGCGTGGCAGCCTGGTGCTGGTCGGGCCCGCTCCACTGGAGGCCGCCGATCGGGATCGGCTGGCTGGAGCCGGAGTCGTGCTCCTCGGCGCGAAGGATCGCTCCGAGGTACCCGGCTACCTGCAGCACGCGGATGTCCTCGTGGTTCCGCACGTGGTCACATCGTTCACGGAATCTCTGGACCCGATCAAGCTGTACGAGTACCGCGCGGTGGGACGCCCCGTGGTGAGTACCCCAGTAGCTGGTTTCCGGGACGGTGCGGATTCCCGCGTGGTCGTTGCTGAACCGTCCGAGTTCCCGCGAGCCGTTACGCTCGCCGTGCCAGCGGGATCCGTGTTTCCCGAAGGGGCGGATGCCCCCGTCGACTCGTGGGCCGATCGGGTAGAGGCGATGAAGCGGGTGCTGGACCGGACGGGCTGACCCGACCGGATGTACCGGTTGACGGTCGAGGACCGGGTGATCCGGTGGCTGAACTGAGTGCCTCGTCGCCCAGCGGCTGGCCCGCTCCACTGGGTTATCGTTGTGTGGCGGTCATGGGGCCGTGGAATGGGAGTACTGGATGACACACCAACAGCCCGAGCCGGGCCGGCCGGAGGGCGACCAGTCAGGTCTGACCCGCGGTGACCTGCAGGATCGGGCGATTCGTGGTGCGTCGTGGACGATGATCAACACAGTCGTGTCTCTTCCGCTTGCTTTCGCCGTGAACATCGTCCTCGCGCGAACCTTGGGAGTCGTCGACTACGGTCGTCTTGCCTACCTGACGACTGTCATCGGCATCGTGAGTGGCATCGTCGAGCTAGGGACCGGCACGGGGCTGCTCCAGTTCGGTTCCAAAGCGCACGCCCTGGGTCAAACAGCTACGGTTCAACGACTGTTGTCGAGCATCCAAGGATTCCGTCTCTTCATCACGGCGCCGCTCCTGGCCCTCGTCGTGTTCCTGGTGGCCGACGTGAGTGCGCCGATGCTTGCGGTTGCCGTTGTCTTCGGGGTACTGGTGCCAGCAGTGTTCAGTACGGCCATCGACTGCATCAACATCGAGAACAAGACGGCTGCCTCGGCCAAGCTCGCCATGGTCACCAATCTGGTGGCCCAGATCGCGGTCAGCGCCGTGGCCGTGGCGATCACCACGGCCGATGCCGTCTGGGCCACCCGACTCGTAATCGGCCAGGTGCTCTTCGGACTGCTCTGCCTGGCCTTCGTCGCCCCCGAGTACCGGAAAGCCGTGCTGCGTCCCAGGTGGCCGGGTGGCCTTCCGGAGGGCTTCTGGAGGTTCGCGATCCCCGTGGGTGCTGCCGGCGTGATCGGGACGCTCGTGGTCTCGCGATCCGAGGTCGTCATGCTCGGTTGGCTGGACCAGCCTGCAGCCGCCGGCATCTTTGCCATGGCGTTCGGCCTGGCCGGACACATCTTCGCGCCCGCCCAGGCGCTGATCGGGCCGATGGTTCCGGCAATCTCAGGATTGCGCGAAGTCGACGAGGCCTCCGTCGGCCGCGCGTTTACGCGGGCACTGCGCGGAACCTCCACCATCGTCGGGATGCTGGTTGCTGTAGCTCTCCCGGCCTTCGCCGCGCTCGTGCCGAGTATCTACGGCGGCCAATTCGCCCAGGTTCCTCCCGTCATGTTGCTCCTCGGCCTTGCCGGTGGCCTGCTTGTGGTCACCGGTCCGGTGCAGGCCTTCGTCCAGGCCCGTCTCGCCGGCGGGCGGGTCCTGCTCGTCAATGTGATCGCACTGTCCGTCGACATCGTGCTCGCCGTCCTGCTGATTCCCCCGCTGGGAGTGTGGGGAGCCGTCATCGCCAATGTGGCGGCCTCGTGGACGCAACTGGTTGGTTTCCTCGCCGGCGAACTGCGCAGTCTCGACATGGGCTGGCTCGTGGTCGCCCGGCAGTCGCGCCCCTTCGTGCTGGGGGCCGGCGTGTGCGGTGCCGTCTGGGGACTGGTGTGGTGGATCGACGTCTCGCCGGTCCTGGCTGCGATGATCGCCGGATCTGTCGGGCTCGCGCTGTTCTCGACCGGGCTCCGGGCGGGTCGAACCGGCTTCACTTCGGGGGATACTCACGCGATCATCCGCACCGTCCCGGTGCGCATGCGTCCGTTGGCGAGAGGCGTACTGGCGATGTGCGCCTTCGACCGTTCCCCTGAGTGATCGGATTGCTGGCACCGCGTTTGCGGGCGGTAGACGCCCCTTGGCTAGACTGTGGCCCAGTTCGATCGGTGGTGCTCTTGCGTGCCCGTTACGATCTTCCGTTGATGGGTGGGGGCCTGCTGTGACACGACCGCTCGAGTGCGCCAGGTCGCGCTGTCTCCTCGCGATAGGACGGCATGATGCAGACTGATCCGGTCGAATTCGTCATCAACTGCTTCGAGCGGAACATCGACCTTGTGACTGCGCCGGGATTCCTGTCGGCTGCCGTCGCTCAGCACGACTATGGCTTCCAGCTGAGGACGCTCCTCGTCAACAACGTGCAGGACCGAGGGCGTGCCGAGGTTCTCGCCCAGGGCGCCGTCGAGCGCGGGGAGGTGGACCGGTACTTCTTCGTCGAGGACCTGCTCGAGCGGGCGCTGACATCTTCAGGATTTCGTGAGGCCGATTTCGGTAGATTTCTACACTGGTCCGACTGCTGCCTGGTGGCGCTCATCCTCGAGGGGCCCGATCTCCTCTGTTATGCGGACGTCGACCTCGGTTTCGCCGAGCCGTACGACTGGATCACTCCCGCGCTCGATGTGATGGCCAGGGACGCTCGGGTCGCGGTGGGGAATCCCACTTGGGCGATGCCAGACGGGGGCTCGACGGTTGCCATCGAGGCCGATGAGGCTGGACCCGGATACTTCCTGGGGTATGGGTTCACCGACCAGATCTTCCTGGTTCGACGGTCCCTGCTCGCGGGATCGCTCCGTCGACGGCCGGTTCCCCAGTGGCTGGATTGTCCGGTGTCCACCCGCTTTCCCGGCGCGGCCCTCGGACTGTTCTTCGAACAACTGGTGGACTCGTTCCTGCGGCGCCATCACCTCATGCGGGTGACCATCACCGGGGCCACATTTGAAGCGGTCCCGTTGAGCAGTTATCCCGTTGCTTCCCTGGTGGAGCGGCTTCGGGCACGCAGGAACTCCCTGATCGTCGCCTTCCTGACCCGGTTGCGTCGTCGATACCCGGGTCTGGCACTCTCTCCGCGCCTCCGCATGACCGGTCTGCTCGATCCGGCCTTCTCTCCCGCGAAGCTCGGTGCATGAGCATGGGGGACCAGACCACACCAGAGCATGTCCGCGCAGCGCCCCCGCGCCGACGCATCGGTGCCTACATCCTTCCGGGAGATCCCGTGTGGCTCGAGTCGAGCCTGTCCCGCTATTACTCACTGCTCGATGCCTTGGTGGTGGTGGCTCCTACCAACCGTCGCGGATGGACTGGCAGACCGGTTCCAGTGGATCTATGCCTAGAGATCATCGCCCGAGTGGATACCCGGAACATCCGACAGGTCGTGTGGGGTCAGTGGGAGGACCACGCAGAGCCGATGCGGGCGGACACGGCCCAGCGGCAGGCAGGCATCGATGCGCTCGGGGATACGGTCGACTGGTTGTTCCAGATCGACAACGACGAGCTGCTGCCGGATCCTGGCGCACTGCTCGAAATGGTGGACGAGGCGGAAGCCAAGGGAATCGGGGCGGTCGAATGGCCCATGCGTGTCCTGTTCCGCCGCCTGCCGTCGGGGGACTATCTGGAAGTCTGCTCCAGCTCGCGCGCCCCTCGTTACGACTATCCCGGGCCGATCGCCATTCGGAGTCACTCGCGGGCGGTCGACGCCAGGCGTTGCGAAGGTGCGACGCTGCGAGTGACGGTCAAGGGAGACGACGAATCCCTGCAGCTCAGGCATGAACCGGCCGAGGGAGAGGTACGGGTGGCCAGGCTGGGGCCGGAGCAGGCCATTCTGCACAACTCCTGGGGACGCGAGCCGGGCATGATCCGGCAGAAGATCCGTACGTGGGGACATGCTTCGGGAATCAAGGGCCAGCTCTACTACTGGCTGCAATGGTTCCCGGCGCCGATCACCTGGCGGTGGATGCGGGACATCCACCCGTTCGCACGGGGACTCTGGCCGCGCCTGTCCCGGACACGATCCGTAAGGATGCTGCTCGTGGACGCCGACCGATGAGGTATGCAATGGTCCTGAAGTCTTTCGTCACCGCTGTACTCCCCGGGGACAGCCTCGACAGGCTGCGAGCGGGACGAAACCGGGTGGCCCTCTTCGCCGAGCGGTACGGACGTCGTCAGCGGGCCATCAATGCGGCCATCACGGTTCCTGGGCTTCAGCGCCGGACCCGGGTGGCAGGTTCGGTCTGGGGGGTGTGCATGGCCCGGAACGAGGAGGACATCATCGGACACTCGGTTCGGCACATGCTGGACCAGGGTCTGGACGGCGTCATCGTCGTCGACAACATGTCGACCGACACCACCCCTGCGATCCTTCGGGGCCTCGCGGCCCAAGACGCGCGGATCCATGTGGGGTCAGATACCCAGGCGGCCTTCCACCAAGGCGGCAAGACGTCGTACCTGTCACACCTGGCCTGGCGTGCCGGCGCGGACTGGGTGGTGCCGTTCGATGCTGATGAGTTGTGGTTCGCTCCGGGAATGACCGTCAAGGAGTTCCTGGTCGGGCTGCCGTCGGCACAGGACATGGTGTGGTGCGATTTCCGCAATGTGTACCCGCTGCCCGAGGACGGTCGGATCGCCCTTGACAGTGGGAATGCGGTGCAGGTGGATCGGAGCGAGAGTAGCTGGTTCCGGATCGCGTTCAGGAGCCGTCGGTGGGTATGGGTCGGCGAGGGCAACCATGCGCTCCGCGATCACCCGGGCATCCCCGTCCGCGGCCTGCACATGTTGCACTACTCCTATCGCTCGTTGGTCCAGTACTCCCGCAAGGCCTCTCAGGGGGTGGCAGCGCTGGAGGCCGCCGGCAAGGGCAAGGACGTCGCAGTTCACTGGCGAGGCTGGGAGGAGTTGGGTGAGAACGAGCGAGAATCGCGCTGGTTGGGATACCTGTCCGGGGAGGAGGGGAGCACTGACGGAGCATTCGTCAGGGGCGACAGAGTCGTTCTGGCCGACCCATCAGTGTGGCGACGGTGGGACCCGAACGGGGAGCTCCAGGTGAGGGTATGACGACTGTGTGCGATGTCGAGTCGTGGGCAATGGAGAGGGATGATCGTGGAGTCTGTTGAGAAGTCGACGCTCGGGTCGGCCCCGGTGACCGTCGTCATCCCGCTGTACAACGGGGCGCGTTTCATCGAGGAGACCCTGACCTCCATCGAACGTCAGACATTGCCGCCCCAGCAGGTGATCGTCGTCGACGACGGATCCACCGATGGGGGGCCGGACCTCGTCCTCTCCCATCCTCTGGGCGCGACCCTCCTGGAACAGTCGCACCTAGGCGTGGCGGTGGCGCGCAACAACGGACTGGCTGCGACACGGACCCCCTGGGTGGCGTTTCTCGACCAGGACGACCTCTGGCACCCGGAGAGGGTGGCACGGTTGATCGCGTGGGTGGTGGAACACCCCGAGGACAAGATCGTGGCCACCAGCGAGATCGCCTTCTCGGCCGTCGAGGAGGTCAACAGCCTCGCCGCCCAGGACGAGTTGGTGGGGGCGTGGGCATCCGTGGTGGTGCCCGAGAACGGCGCGTACGAGCGACTGTGCCGGGAGGCTGATGTCACCGGCTCCGAGGAGGTGACCCATGCGGACCACCGCGACATGCTGCGCGGACCGATCACCGTCACCACGAGTCTGCTGGCCGACGCCCACACGTTGCGGCTGGCCGGTGGCTTCGCCCCGCACGCCCTCGCGATGGATGACTACTGGCTACTCGTGAATGCAGCGCGACTTCACCCCATCGCCAAGATCGACCAACCCACTATCTTCTACCGGGTACATGCAGGAGCGACTTCTCGTACGACCCGGCTGGCCCTGCCGTTCCTGTCATCTGCGGTGGCGCTCCGCTACGGCGGTGGCATGGCCGCTGCCGAGGAGGCGCTTGCCCGAGAATCGACAGGGCCGCTGCACGATCACCTCTTCACCGAGCTGGTCAGGTCTGCGGGGTTCAAGGACCCGAGGGTGCGCTCGGCAGCTCGGGACCTGGCGGGCCTGCTCTGGCAGGACGGGAAGAGGGCCGAGCTCCGGAAAGATTCAATCCGGCGGCGGGCCTCCTGGCTCGTGCCGATCGTTCGGGGGCTCCGCTCGCGGGTGGACCAGAGGGCACGTGTCTGAGATGGAGGGACCGATGGAGCATGCAGCCGACGTCCAGGGCGAGGGCCCGGGCGTGACAGCGCGGGCGATCGCGTTCTACCTGCCGCAGTTCTTCCCGATCCCGGAGAACGACGAGTGGTGGGGGCCGGGGTTCACCGAGTGGACCAACACCGCGAGGGCCAGGAAATTGTTCCCGGGGCACAAGCAGCCGACGCTGCCGGGCGAACTCGGCTTCTACGACCTGAGGGTTCCCGAGACCCGACAGGCACAGAGCGACCTGGCGCGCGAGTACGGCGTGGAGGCCTTCGCCTACTGGCACTACTGGTTCGGGCATGGGCGACGGATCCTCGAGCGACCCTTCCGCGAGGTGATCGCCTCGGGGGCACCGGAGATCTCCTTCTGCCTGGCCTGGGCCAACCAGACGTGGAGCGGCATCTGGCACGGCGCAGCCGATCGCGTCCTGATGGAGCAGCTCTATCCCGGCAAGGAGGACGACCAAGCGCACTTCGACACGATCCTGCCGGCCTTCCGGGATGAGCGCTACCTACGGGTGGATGGCCGGCCCGTGTTCTACGTCTTCCGACCCGAGTCCTTGCCGGATGCGGCCGAGTTCGTCGACCGTTGGCAGGCAATGGCACGGCGGGCGGGTCTGCCAGGGCTGTACCTCGTGGGCGAGATGAGCAACGCTGCCGGCGATCCGATCTACACCACGGGCGAGGCTGATGGCTTCGATGCCAGCGTCTACATGCGCCTTCCCGCCGTTCGTACACCCACCGCGACGACCCGGATGCGGCTCCTTCGCAAGACGATGGGGGGGCCCGAGGTCTTCCCCTACAACGACTCTGTGATGGCCGAATCGATCCGGGGCCCCCACGTCCAGCCCAGTGTCTATCCCAACTGGGACAACACCCCTCGCTCGAAGCGGGGTGGCATCGTGCTGACGGGCGCCACGCCGAAGAAGTTCCGCAAGAACGTGGCAGAGGCGGTCGCGACGATCGCTGATCGACCCGAGCAGCACCGACTCCTCTGGATCAAGTCGTGGAACGAGTGGGCTGAGGGCAACCACCTGGAACCCGACCTCGAGCTCGGCCGGGCCTGGCTCGAGGCCCTCCGGGAAGGACTTGCATGACAGCCGAACACTCCCAGGAGTCCCTTCCGATCCAGCCGCTCCGGATCGCCATGATCTCGTACTACCTGCCCAGCGGGAGCAAGATCGGCGTCGGCTACCAGGTCCACGAACTCGCCAATGAACTGGTACGACGAGGGCACACCGTCGACGTGTTCAGTGATTGCCCGCCGGTCGACGGGGCCCTGTACGGGCACCGCCACATCCAGATGCAGGGTGCACTGCGGACCTTCCGTTTCGCCCTCGCACTGCGGAAGGTCGACTTCAGCTCGTACGACGCCCTGCATGCGCACGGGGATGACTACTGGCTGTGGCGGCGACGCGTCCCGCGGCACGTCCGTACGCTCCACGGGTCGTGCTTCGAGGAGGCCCTGCACATCAAGGGCATCAAGGAGCGCCTGCGGATGGTGCTGCTGGGCTTCAGCGAGGTCCTGGCGAGTCTGGTCGCCGATACGACCGTCGTCGTCTCGCCGGCCACACGGCGATGGACCCCTTGGGTCCGACGGGTGATCCCCAATGGCGTCGACTCGACCCGCTACAACCCGGGCAACACCGTGAAGTCCTCGCACCCCTCCGTACTGTTCGTGGGCACCTGGGGTGGGCGCAAGCGCGGCGAAGCGCTCGCCCATCAGTTCGCCGACAGCGTCCGTTCACTGGTTCCCGATGCCGAGTTGCGCATGGTCACCCAGGACGCACCGGATGAGCTGCCGGACGGGGTGACCGTCCTCGGTCGCCTCGGCGATTCCGAGCTCATCGAGGAGTACCGCAAGGCCTGGGTCTTCTGCCTGCCCTCCTCGTACGAGGGCTTCGGGATACCGTACGCCGAGGCGATGGCCTGCGGTGCGGCGGTCGTCGCGACGCCGAACGTCGGCGCCCGCTATGTGACCGAAGAAGGACATGACGGCGTCCTGGCCCCCTTGGACAGACTTGGTGACGCCATCGAACGGCTGCTCACCGACGACGATCTCCGGGGGGCGACGCGGGCTGCCGGCCTGGCACGCTCGGAGGAGTTCACGTTGCAGTCCGTCGCTGCGCGCTACGAGGCGCTGTATCGCGGCTGAGTCCTGTTCCTCCGGCGGCTGGGCCTCGGGCGGGCCAGGTGACGGACCGCCGCTGCGCTCGTGGCGCCTGCTCACGGTAGCGTGACCACCATGGCGAACTATCTGGTGACGGGGGGCGCGGGGTTCATCGGTTCGAACTTCGTGCACCAGGTGTTGGGGACGACCGGGCACTCGGTGACGGTGCTGGATGCCCTGACGTACGCGGGCAACCGCGCTTCTCTGGAGGGGCTGCCGGTGGACCGGTTCAGCTTCGTGCAGGGCGACATCGCGGACCCGGACGTGGTGAACGACCTGGTGGCGGCCGCGGACGTGGTGGTGCATTTCGCGGCGGAGTCGCACAACGACAACTCGCTGCGTGATCCCTCGCCGTTCATCCGGACCAACCTCGTCGGCACGTTCACGCTGCTGGAAGCCGCCCGCCACCACGAGGTCCGCTACCACCACATCTCGACCGACGAGGTGTACGGGGACCTGGAGCTGGACGATCCGGGCAAGTTCACCCCCGAGACGGCCTACCGGCCCTCGAGCCCCTACTCGGCGTCGAAGGCCGGCTCGGACCACCTGGTCCGGGCCTGGGTGCGCTCCTTCGGGCTGGAGGCGACGCTGAGCAACTGCTCGAACAACTACGGCCCCTACCAGCACGTGGAAAAGTTCATCCCGCGCCAGATCACCAACATCCTGGACGGTGGCCGGCCCAAGCTGTACGGGGCGGGCCTGAACGTGCGGGACTGGATCCATGTGGAGGACCACAACTCGGCGGTGCTTCAGATCATCGAGCACGGCCGGATCGGGGAGACGTACCTGATCGGGGCGGACGGGGAGCGGAACAACAAGACGGTGATCGAGGCGATCCTGTCCCTGATGGGTCAGGAGCCGGACGCGTACGACCATGTCAACGACCGGCCGGGCCACGACCTGCGCTACGCGATCGATGCGAGCAAGCTGCGCGAGGAGCTGGGCTGGACGCCGCGCTACCGCGATTTCGAGTCGGGGTTGGCGGCGACGATCCAGTGGTACCGGGCCAACGAGTCCTGGTGGCGTCCGCAGAAGGCCGCCGTCGAGGCCGCCTACGCCGCGCAGGGGCAGTGACCGTGGGTGAGCTGACGGTCAAGAGGACCGCGATCCCCGGCCTGCTGGTGCTGGACCTGCCGCTGCACGGGGACGCGCGCGGCTGGTTCAAGGAGAACTGGCAGCGCGAGAAGATGACCGCGCTCGGCCTGCCCGACTTCGGGCCGGTGCAGAACAACGTGTCGTTCAACCCGCAGGTCGGTGTCGCGCGAGGCATCCATGCCGAGCCCTGGGACAAGCTCGTCTCGGTGGCCACCGGCCGGGTCTTCGGGGCCTGGGTGGACCTGCGCGCGGGGGACTCGTTCGGGAGGGTCGTCACCGTCGAGCTCGGGCCGGACACCGCGGTGTTCGTGCCGCGGGGCGTGGCGAACTGCTACCAGACGCTCGAGCCCGACACGGCATACTCCTACCTGGTCAACGACCACTGGAGCCCGGAGGCGAAGGCCTCCTACACGTTCGTGAACCTGGCCGACCCGCAGCTGGGGATCGACTGGCCGATCCCGCTGGAGCAGGCGGAGGTCTCCGAGGCCGACCGGAACCACCCGATGCTCGCCGACGTGGTCCCGATGGCGCCCAGGCGCACGGTCATCGTCGGCGCGAACGGTCAGCTCGGCCGGGCGCTGCGCCTGCTCTACCCGGATGCGATCGCGCTGGCGCGGCCGGGGTTCGACCTGTCCCGGCCCGATGACCTGACCCGGATCCGGTGGGCCGACGTCGAGACGATCATCAACGCGTCGGCCTTCACGGCCGTGGATGCGGCGGAGACCCCCGAGGGCAGGCGTACGGCGTGGGCGACCAACGTCGAGGCCGTGGCCCGGCTGGCCCGGATCGCCACCGAGCACCGGATCACGCTGGTCCAGATGTCCTCGGACTACGTCTTCGACGGCACCGCGGACCTGCACACCGAGGACGAGCCGTTCTCCCCACTGGGGGTGTACGGCCAGACGAAGGCGGCCGGGGATGCGATCGTCTCCACCGTGCCCCGGCACTACATCGTGCGGACCAGTTGGGTGATCGGCGACGGGAAGAACTTCGTCGCCACCATGGCGATGCTGGCCGACAAGGGCGTGCGGCCGACGGTGGTCGACGACCAGTACGGCAGGCTCACCTTCACCGACGACCTGGCCCGGGCGATCAGGCACCTGGTCGGCACCGACGCCGCGTACGGTGTCTACAACGTCACCGGCGACGGGCCGGTGCAGTCCTGGGCCGACATCGCCGCAGACGTGTATGGGCTGAAGGGTCACGACCGCGCCGAGGTCACCCCGGTCAGTGCCCAGGAGTACGGCAGGGGCAAGGACCTGGCGCCCCGTCCGGTGCACAGCGCACTGGCCCTGGACAAGATCAAGGCGACGGGATTCCGCCCGGCCGCGGTCGACGAGTCCCTGCGCACGTACGTGGCCGACCTGCCCATCGGCAGTTGACCGCGTCGCCCGTCGACAGTGGAGGAGCTAGTCGTGAGCCGACTTCGTAGACGTCTGATGGTCGCCGGAGGAGTGCTCCTGCTGGCGTCCCTCAGCTGGCTGGGGCTGTGCATCCGCTTCGTCGCCCACCCGCGCGTCGATCCGGTCGAGCACGTCGATGCGATGTACGTCATCGGCCCGGTCGAGACACGGTGGGACCAGGCCCTCGCCCGCGCGGACGAGGGGGTGACACCGGTATTCCTGGCCACGACGTCCATCGATCCGTCTGGCCACGCGTACTTCCCGCCGAACTGCGGCGAGCAGCGGCAGGGCTACACGATCCAGTGCGTGATCCCCGACCCGTACACGACGCGGGGGGAGGCCCGCCTGCTGGCCGAGCAGGTCCGTGCCCACGGCTGGAAGCACGTGGCTGTCTTCACCAGCACACCGCACACGGCACGAACCCGGATGCTGATGGAACGGTGCGTCCCGGCGACGGTGAGCATCTGGAACTATCCGGAGCACCGCGGACCGTTCAGTTGGCTGCGCGAGTTCGTCTACCAGTCGGGGGCCTGGGTCAAGGCGCAGTTCATCCGCAGCTGCTGACCGGAGGTGTGGCTCACCTCACTCACGGGTAGTGGTGGACTTACTTGCCCAGTTCCCGGCGAATCCCTCCAGGAGGCGGGGTGCCCGCCCGTATCGCCGCCCGAGGTGCGCCAGCACGGCTGAGCCGATCATCACCGACTGCCGGAGCAGACGTGCCCAGTCACGGTCTCGGGCAGCCTTTCCCAGGACTGGTATCACATGCCTCCTCAAAAACCGGGCGCGGGTACCGAGGGCCCACGGCTGTCGCGTCGAGCCGAAGAGCAACCCGTTGCGGGTGTAGTAGAAGGTCCCGAGGTATGAGTACGAGCCCGTGAAGGACGCGGAGACTTTGTGGTAGATGACGACGTCGGTGGCCACGACGAGGGGTATGCCGGCTCGCTGGGCCCGGACGCTCCAGTCGGAGTCCTCGAAGTTGAGGAAGTACCGTTCATCGAACGAGCCGATGCGCTGCCAGGACCCCGCTGTCGCGGTGACGCAACACCCCGCCAGGACCTGGCTGGGGCGGAGTACGGGGCGGTCCGGGCCGTCACTGCTGGAGATCTCGCTCGCGGAGAGGTGCCGCGCGAGACTGGTCTCGGCATCGATGGTGCCGCCGCCGAACCAGACCCGCTCCGATCCGTCCGCATACCGCACCTCGGGGCTGACCGCCACGCCAGTCCTGGCGAGCCGTCCAAGGGCCGCGATCGCTCCGCGCGGAATGATCGTGTCATTGTTGAGGACGGTGATGGTCCCGACCCCGACGTCGAGTGCCCATTCGATACCCCGGTTCATCCCACCGGCGAAGCCAAGGTTCGCGCCCGTCTGCAGGGTTTCGACGGATGGCCACCTATTGACGATCTCTTCGATCACACCGTCGTACGATCCGTTGTCGATCACCAAGACCCTGGCCTCGGGCGACCCGGCAACCAAGGACTCGACGCAGGCCACGGTGTCGGCACGTCCGAAGTACGACAGCACCACCACCGCATCGATGTCGGATGGGTTGTCGTTCCGATTCTCGGCCACTGCGATCTGCTCCTGGAGAGGTGGTTGTTAGGGTCACACCTGTAGCGGGTCCATCGTGGAACCTATCTCAAGAAAGGCGCTCCTATGGGAACGGTCAAGGAGGCCCTCAAGCGGGTCGCACCCTCGTGGGCGCTGGAGGCCAATCACTGGCGCAACGACGTCTGGTCCGATCTGAGGCTGCGGCTCTTGGCCGACCTTGGCCATGTGCCATCCCACCGCGTGCGGAACCTGTTCTACCGTCGTGCAGGGATGACCCTCCCATCGACTTCCAGCATCCACTGGCGCGCCGAGTTCTACGCCCCCGAGTCCATCACCGTCGGGGAACACTGCATCATTGGTGACTCGTGCTTCCTGGATGGTCGGTCCGGTCTGGTGCTCGGCGACTCTGTGAACCTGGGCAGTCACGTCACGATCTACACCCGCGAACACGACGTCAACTCACCGGACTTCGCCGAGACCGGGGCTCCCGTCACGATCGGCGACCATGCCTGGGTCTCGAGCCATTCGATCATCCTTCCCGGTGTGACGATCGGTGAGGGTGCGGTCGTGGCAGCCGGCGCCGTGGTTCCGAAGGATGTGCCGGCCTTCACCATCGTCGGCGGGAATCCGGCTCGTCCGTTGGGAACCCGTAGCACCGATCTGACCTACAAGCTCGGGTATGCCAAGCGCTTCGTGTAATTGGACACTGTGTTCGGCAAGCGTCTTGGTGGCTGTGTGCGACGTGTGAAAAGCTCGCCCCATGCGCGGAATCATCCTGGCGGGGGGCTCGGGGACGCGACTGAACCCCATCACGCTCGGTACCAGTAAGCAGCTGGTACCTGTCTACGACAAACCGATGATCTACTACCCGTTGTCGACGCTGATCTTCGCCGGCATCCGGGACATCCTGGTCATCACGACCCCGCACGACCTGGCCTCGTTCCAGCGACTGCTCGGGGATGGCTCACAGTTCGGGGTGTCGTTGTCGTACGCCGCCCAGCCAGAGCCGAAGGGGCTCGCGCAGGCCTTCACGATCGGCGCGGACTTCGTCGGCAACGATCGGGCCGCGCTGGTGCTGGGCGACAACATCTTCTACGGTCCGGGCCTCGGCTCGAGGCTGCAGCGGTTCGAGCAGATCGACGGTGCGGCGGTGTTCGCGTACTGGGTCGCCGACCCCAAGGCGTACGGCGTGGTCGAGTTCGACGACAACGGGATGGCCCTGTCGCTGGAGGAGAAGCCCGCCGAGCCGAAGTCCAACTATGCGGTGCCGGGTCTCTACTTCTACGACAACGACGTGGTCGAGATCGCTCGCAACCTGGCGCCGTCGGCGCGCGGGGAGTACGAGATCACCGACGTCAACCGCCACTACCTGGAGCGGGGCAAGCTGCAGGTGGAGGTGCTGCCACGAGGGACGGCTTGGCTGGACACCGGGACCTTCGACTCGCTGCTGGACGCCGGGAACTACGTGCACACCATGCAGGCCCGGCAGGGTCTTCAGGTCGGCTGCCCCGAAGAGGCGGCCTGGCGGATGGGGTTCCTGACCGACGACGAACTGCGCCAGTGCGCCGAGCCGCTGGTGAAATCCGGCTACGGCACCTACCTGCTGCAGCAGTTGGAGCACGGGACCAATTGATCGCGCAAGGCGCTGGTGGCCTGCGGAGGCCAATCCCGGGATACAAGAGGATGCACTCTAATGGATAAGAAGATCGCGTTGATTTCCTTCCTGAGTAACAGAAAGGATGGGTTTACCGCCGTTCTTCTAATTGTGGCGACGTTGACCGTAGGTCTGGCTTGGGTCCTCGCTTCCCCGGTCGGATCGTCACCGGATGAGGATTATCATATGGGGAGTATTTGGTGTCCACCCCCAGTGGAATCGTCGGGTTGTCGGACGGGGGTAGATGCTGAAGGTGCCTCCGGGGTCTATGTTCCGGCATTGGTGCGAGATGCCTCGAAGTGTTATGCGTTCCATGCTGAAATATCGGCTGCCTGCATGTCCGGCATCCCGTCTGACGGGCTGGTTCTGACTACCCGTGTTGATCACGGAGAATATCCACCATATTACTATCGCTTCATGCATATCTTCGTCGGCCCCGACGTCACGCGGTCGATTCTGGTGATGCGCGTTGTGAATGTCGTCCTTGCCGTGGCTGCATCGTCAGTTGCGCTCTTGATCTCCAGCGGGGTGGAACGGCGTCGCTGGGCGGCGGCAATCGCCCTCAGTGTTGTCCCGCTGGGCCTCTTCCTGATTGCCTCGGTCAACCCGAGTTCGTGGGCTGTCACGGGCATTGCGGTGCTCGTGCTTGCTATGGATGCGCTCCTCAAGGCCTCTAAGCGGCTCGCGCTCTCAGTCGCTTCCTTGACGGTAATGGGGGGGGCCGTGATGGCGGCGGGTGCACGGGTTGACGGAGCGCTTTACGTTATCCTTACCCTCGTGGTGATGAGCATCGTCCACGGTGTGCGCAGCTATTCGGTGCGCTCGAGAATTCTGGCGCCGGTATTGGCCGCCGCTTTTGCGGGGTGGTCATTCTTGAATGCTGGTTCAGGTGGTTTTTCGGTCACCTCAGGGGTGGCAGCCAGTGAGTCTCCCTTCAATGTGCTGTATCGAAATATTCTTGAACTCCCGAATTTCCTGCTCCGGCTCTACAGTGATCTTGGCTGGCTGGATACCTCCATGCCTCCCCTCGTGCGCGTGACGATGGGATTCTTGGCTGCCACTATGGTCATGATCGGCATTACCCAGTTGAACCTGCGAAAGTCCGTCGCATTGTTGATCGCGGGTGGGGCTATCGTGATGTTACCTTTGATCGTGGCGCAGCGAGGGTTGGTGCTGCTATCTGCAGTCGATTATCCGCAACCGCGATACGTCCTGCCGCTAGCGGCCGTCCTGCTCTTCGTTGCACTGGCGCCTGGTCGGGCCTCGGTGGTCATCGCGCGTCCGCAACGAGTGTCGATGTACCTCTTACTAGTGGGAGCGCACTCGCTTGCCTTGTTGACCAATATCCGCCGGTACACTTCCGGTGTGGGCGGCGGGGCTTCCCTCTCGAACGTTCAATGGTGGTGGCCCGCAGGACCGGGGCCGTTCACCCTTTGGGGCCTCGCGAGCCTGGCTTTCGCGATCGCAGCATTGGTCCTCCTTATGAGCCATGATCCGGTGGCGGTTTCCTCCGAGGCGCGATTGGCTCCGAAACCACGGAGGGCGCTCTCGACTCCGATAGTGTTGCCAAATGCTCGCGGGGGAGAAGCCGTGTTGAATATCGCCGCGGTCTCGACTGTCAAGGATGTGGCGCCCGATGGGGGTGACCCGCGGCCTCTTGGTCCTGGAGTAGCCTGAGCGCACGACAGCTTCAACCGATGAGGGAAAGAACTCATGGCCAGAGTCGACTCGTGGTTGTGGGCCGTACGCGTCTACAAGACGCGCTCGTTGGCCACTGACGCCTGCAAGGGCGGCCACGTACGGGTCAACGACAAGCCGGCCAAACCGGCCCAGGAGGTCCGCCCGGGTGACCGGGTGACGGTCCGCAGCCCCGGCTGGGACCGGGTGTTCGAGGTTGTCGAGCCGATCACCAAGCGGGTCGGTGCCCCGGTCGCGGCCAAGGCGTACGTCGACCACTCCCCGGAGCGCCCGGCGTACCTGTCGGCCCCGATGGCCCGACGGGACCGCGGCGCGGGGCGCCCCACCAAGAAGGATCGTCGCGAGATCGACGAGCTGCGCGGTCGGCGATGAGTCGCGGTCGGCCGAGCAGCCGCTGGGGCGATCAGCCTGTCGTACGGTGACCGCGTGGCTGACTTCGACCATTTCCTCCTAACCCGGTTCAGCTCGGTCTTCGTGCCGGATGCGCCGCCGATGGGGGAGGACTGGCTTCGGTACCGGTTGGCATTCTTCTGGGACGCTGCGCATCCCTCGGTCGCCGCCCAGCGCGATGCAGACTTCACGTGGCTGGTCATGTTCGACGACCGATGCTCGGACGCATTCCGGCAGGACGTCGAGGAACTCGCCGCGGATGGTGTCTTCGTGCCGATCTGGACGCATGAACCGTTCTGGGATGACCGCTTCGCCTCCCATGTCGCGGCGCGGAGCACTGCTCCGTACGTCATCACCACGCGGATGGACAGCGATGACGCGATCGCGGTCGACTTCCTGGCCTCGGTGCAACGGCAGTTCGAGCACCAGGACCTGTTGTTCGTGGACTTCGTCCGCGGCTTACAGATCGACCGACGCGGCTGGGTGTACCGCCACGACCAGCTGTCGAACCCTTTCTTGTCCCTGATCGAGCGACGTCCGTCGGACGCCCCACCACGTACGGTCTTCCTCGCGTCGCAGCATCCCCGCGCCCGCAGATACGCCCCCGTGCGGGAGGTGAAGGCGCCTCCGATGTGGCTCCAGGTGATCCACGACGCCAACATCGCCAACCTCGTCAACGGCACGCGCGTCTCGCCGTCGCAAGCCAATGACCGCTTCGTCCTCGATCTGGCCTATCGGCGCGAGGTGCCCGGCCTGACGCTGGTGCGGGAGAGGGCCGTGCAGCGCGCTCGTCTGGCCCGGCTGTGGGGGGCCCATCCGGGTGAGCTGCTGCGGCACCTCGAAGCCGGGATCGTCCGCGCCCGCGGTACCCACGACCTGCCCCAGAACGACAACGCCAGGAACGCCACCGATCTGGCGCGGCGGCTGGCCGCCCGACTGGGGCGGAGCAATGTCCGCAGCAGTTGATGTCCGCGGCAGTTGATCGGTCGCCCGCTGCCCAGTTGCGGGGACCGGCCGCCGGCAATGTCAGGATGGGCACGTGGATGCCCAACCGACACGCTACCGAGGATTCTGGCTGGACCGAGCAGGCAAGGTGGCCCTGCCGCTCCTGGCCGGCGTCGTCGCCTGGCTGATCCCCCTCCTCTACCACGGAGGCTGGCCGCACGGCGGGATGGCGGACTTCGACATCTACGTACAGGGCGCACGGACAGCGCTGCACGGCGGCGAGCTGTACCGCGACGGGCCGGACGCGTTCGTCTACCCGCCGGTCGCCGCGCTGCTGTTCCTGCCGTTCACCTGGGGTCCGGTGATCGTCTGGAAGATCCTCTGGGCGGTCGCCGGATGGTTCGGCATCATGGCCGTCGTGCACCGGATGGGCCTGCGCAGCTGGTCGGCCAGCGTGGTCTCCGCGGCGGCGATCGGCACCTGCACGCCGGTGACGCTCGGCACCGAGCTCGGCCAGATCCAACTGATCCTGACCTGTCTGGTCGTCCTCGACCTGGTGCCGGGTCCGCACCTGCTCGGCCGGCGGCTGCCGATCCCGGACGGCTGGCTGCTGGGACTGATGACCGCGATCAAGCTCACGCCCGGGTTGTTCATCGTGCACCTGCTGGTGAACCGGCGGTGGAAACAAGCGATCAGTGCGTCGGTCTCCGCGCTCGGCTTCACGCTGGTCGGCCTGGCCGTCTACCCGCACCAGTCGATCTTCTACTGGAAGCGGCTGCTGGCCACCGGATCGGTCGGCTTCGAGTCCGATCCCATCTATCTGGACAACCAGTCGTTCGAGGGGGCGACCCTGCGCGTGTTCAAGCTCGACGCCGTCGGGTCCGAGCTCGGCACCGTCCTGTCGGCGCTGACGATCCTGATCGGGCTGGCCGCCGCGTGGGCACTGCTGCGCCGCAAGCTGGAGGCCCCAGCGGTCGCCGTGATCGGCATCGCCACGGCGCTCGCCTCCCCTGTCTCCTGGACCCACCACTACGTCTGGATCGTGCCGCTGGCCGTCGCGCTGGTCAGTCACCGACCCACTCGTCCGGTCGGGTTCACGGGTGCGCTGCTGATCGTCTGGGTGTGGCTGGCGCCGTATCGCACCCTGCCGAGCGGTGGCATGGTGGAGATGGCCTACACCCCGGCCCAGGCCGCCCTCAGCGCTGTCACGCCGGTCCTGGGCCTGCTGTTGCTGCTCGCCTCGCTGCTGGCAGGTTTCCGCCACCTGCCGCATCGCTCGGACCTGCCCCACCGTCCGGACCTGCCGGAGCGGCCCGTCCCTGCCGGGCAGGAACAGATCGGCGCCGACCGGACCTGACAGCGACGAACGAGGGCCCCACCATGGGTGGGGCCCTCGTCAGTTGTCAGGGAGCCGGTCGTCCACCGGCCCGTGAATCACTCCGAATCCCGGTCACTCCGAGTCGTTGTCGTTGCCCTCGGACTCGATCTCGCCCTGCAGGGTCTCCGAAGGGGTGTGCGTGACGCTGATCTTGCGCGGCTTGGCGGCCTCGGCGACCGGGATGGTGAGGATCAGCACGCCGTCGGTGTACTCGGCGTTGATGTTCTCGGCGGCGACGCCCTTGCCCAGCGTGAGCTGGCGGGCGAAGGTGCCGACCGGGCGCTCGCGGGTCAGCCACTGCACGCCCTCACCGGCCTGCGGCTGGCGCTCCGCGCGGACGGTCAGCGTCGAGTCGTCCAGGTCGACGTCGATCGTGGAGGGGTCCACGCCGGGCAGGTCGATCTTGACGAAGTAGTTGTCGCCGTCGCGGTAGAGGTCCATCGGCATGGCGGTGGAGGCGGGGGTCCGCAGGGCCTGCGAGAACAGCTGGTCGACGTCGCGGAACGGGTCGAAGGTACGTGCCATGGTGCATCTCCTGTGATGAGGGAAAGGAACCGATGACGGTCAACCGGTGGCGCCGGCCGCCGTCACTGGGTGCAACGCCGCCTATCAGCAGGACTATTCCCACCTTCCGAAAAAAGTTGAGCGCGTATGGCTCATGTTTGGATCGACCCGTCGGGTGGGACGTCGAGCGGCCTCATCGCCCCGCTCAGGTAGCGTTCAGCCAGTGGTGAATCGGTCGGAGGGACGCTCGCGCCGGGCGTGGATGGATCTCCTACGGGGGTCCGCCGTCGTCATGGTCGTGTTGCTGCACGCCTCGCTGACCACCGACGCCGAGACCGCCTGGGTGGTCAACGACCTGCTGCGGCCCTACCGGATGCCCACCCTGATGGTCCTCTCCGGGCTGCTGTTGCAGCGCTCCCTGGCCAAGGGCACGCGCCGCTACCTCCTGGGCAAGCTGCGCGGGGTGGTGTGGCCCTGGCTGCTCTGGACGGTCGTCATGGTGCTGCTGCTCACCGAGCGCTGGCAGGCCGACCCGGTCGGGTTCCTGGCCGTCGGCACCCACCTGTGGTTCCTGGCAGCCCTCGGCGCCTCGTACGGCGTGGCCCTGCTGACCCGCGAGATTCCACCGCTCCTGGTCGCCTTCGGGCTGTTCTCCGGAGCAGGTCTGCTGCAGGACCAGTACGGAGCGCTGACCACCTACCTGTGGTACTCGGCGTTCTTCTTCGTCGGCGCAGCCCTGCCGACGGTGCTCGACCGCTGGCTGGCCGCTCGGCCCCTCTGGCCCCTGGTGCTGACCGGCGTCTCCCTCCTCGGCGCCG
This sequence comes from Raineyella antarctica, assembly GCF_900092135.1. Lineage (GTDB taxonomy): Bacteria > Actinomycetota > Actinomycetes > Propionibacteriales > Propionibacteriaceae > Raineyella > Raineyella antarctica. Next base: position 178,925 of record NZ_FMYF01000001.1, read on the forward strand.
TCTGGCAGGTGCCCCGCGGACTGTACGTGCCGTTCCGCCCCGACCAGGCGCTGATCTCCGTCGCCGGCGTCCTGGCCGCCATCTGGCTCGCCGCCCGCCTCCCGCGCTCGGCCCCGGTGCTGGCCCTGGAGTGGGTCGGCCGGAACTCGATCGTGACCTACCTCGCGCACGCGCCGCTGCTGGTCCCCGTCGGGGCGGCGGTCGACCGGATCGGGCTGGGGCCCACCGGTTCGACGCTGCTGAGTTTCGTGGTGGCGCTGGCGGTGAGCATGGCGCTGACGCTGGCCCGGCCCTGGACCGGTTGGCTCTACAGCATGCCGCCGATGGCCCTCCCCGGCGCCGCCGCTGTGCTGGCCGCCGTGATCAGGATGGCGGCGTTGCCCGCCGACGTGACCCGGCCCACCCCACTGCGTCCGGCGGCGATCCGTCGGGTCGTGGGCATGCCTGTCGAGTCGGCGCCGGCGAACCAGTAGCCGGCTGGAGGTTCAGCCCGCCCTCGGACCCCGACCCTCTCGGCCCCGACCGCCCCTAGGCTCCGTACATGCCGGCCTTCGACCACTTCCTGCTCACCCGGTTCAGTGCCGTGTTGTCACCAGGCGCCCCTCCGCCGGCGGAGGAGTGGCTGGACTACCGGCTCGGCTTCTTCTACGACGTCACGTATCCCAGCGTGCGGGCCCAGCGCGGCGCGGACGCCACCTGGCTGGTCATCTTCGACGATCGCTGCTCGCCGGAGTTCCGCGCCACCGTCGAGGACCTGGCGGCCGACGGGACCTTCGTCCCGCTCTGGACGCACGAGCCCTGGCGCCGCGACAGCTTCGCCGCGGCGGTGGCCGAGCGCAGCACAGCGCCGTACGTCATCACCACCCGGATCGACAGCGACGACGGGATCGCGGCGGACTTCCTGGCCGCGGTGCAGGCCAGGTTCGCGGAGCAGGAGTTGCTCTTCGTCAACTTCACCCGCGGCCTGCAGGTCGACCGCGGGGGTGCGGTCTACCTGTTCGACAACCTCTCCAGCCCCTTCCTCTCACTGGTCGAGCGTCGCAGGGAGGGGGAGCCGCCGATGACGGTCTACGCCCCCAAGCACGCCCGGGCCCGTACGCACGGGCCGTTGCTGGAGGTCGTGGCCCCGCCGATGTGGCTGCAGGTCGTCCACGACACCAACCTGTCCAACATCGTCACCGGTACCCGCACCGATCCCGCGGTGCTGCGCGAGCGGTTCTCGATCACGCTGCCCTACCGGGCCGCCATCGGCCGGTGGCGGCTGCGGGCCGAGGAGTTGCGCCACCTTGTCCGGCTGGCCGGGCTCTGGTGGCGCCATCCCGGCGAGCTCACCCGGTTCGTGGAGGTGAAGTACTGGCGGCTGCGCGGCACCCACGTACGCCCCCAGGGCGATGCCCGTACGCTGACCGACCGCCTGGCCACGCTCCTTGCCCGGTTCCACCTGCCCACGCACCGCCCGCGCTGAGCGCGGACCGGAAACGTCCCGCGCGTCGGCCCCCGGGAACCTGCTGGTGGTGTGGGCTATGGTGTGCCACGTCGTCGGTCGCGGCGACGGCGCCGGACCCGCATGGGAAATGATGAGCGCACACGCCTGGGGCGTGCGTCGCACAGGGAGAGGGAGACGTGGCTACGCAGGACGTGGGACACAGCCTGGTGATCGTCGAGTCACCGACCAAGGCCACCAAGATCCAGGGCTACCTGGGGCCGGGCTATGTCGTGGAGTCCAGTCGCGGCCACATCCGGGACCTGCCGACAGGTGCCGCGGAGGTGCCGGCCAAGTACAAGGGCGAGAAGTGGGCCCGTACCGGCGTCGACGTCGAGCACGACTTCTCCCCGCTCTACGTCGTCGCGGCGGACAAGCGCAACACGCTGCGCAGCCTCAAGGAAGCACTCAAGGGCGCCAAGGACGTCTACCTCGCGACCGACGGTGACCGCGAGGGGGAGGCGATCGCCTGGCACCTGCAGCAGGAGCTGAAGCCCAAGGTGCCGGTCCATCGGATGGTCTTCCACGAGATCACCGAGAGCGCGATCAAGGAGGCCGTCACCCACCCGCGCGAGCTCGACACCGACCTGGTCGACGCCCAGGAGACCCGGCGCATCCTCGACCGCCTCTACGGCTACGAGGTCTCCCCGGTGCTGTGGAAGAAGGTCATGCCGCGGCTGTCCGCCGGCCGCGTGCAGTCCGTCGCGACCCGGCTGATCGTGGACCGGGAGCGCGAGCGGATCGCGTTCACGTCCGCCGGCTACTGGGACCTCGAGGCGACCCTCGACGCCGGCGCCGAGGCCGAGCCGCGCGAGTTCCCCGCCAAGCTGACCGCCCTCGACGGCCGGCGCGTGGCGCAGGGCCGCGACTTCGACACCCACGGCCGGCTCAAGGAGGGCAAGGAACCGCTGGTCCACCTGGACCAGGACCGGGCCCGCGCCCTGGCCGCCGCCCTGGAGCACGCCCCGATGCGGGTCGTCCAGGTCGAGGCCAAGCCGTACACCCGCCACCCGTACGCCCCCTTCCGCACCACCACGCTGCAGCAGGAGGCCGGCCGCAAGCTCGGCTTCACCTCCCAGCGCGCGATGTCGGTCGCCCAGGACCTGTACGAGGGTGGCTACATCACCTACATGCGTACCGACTCGATCGAGCTGTCCAGCGAGGCGATCACCGCCGCCCGCTCGCAGGCGACCAAGCTGTACGGGCCCGAGTACGTGCCGCCGACGCCGAACGTCTACCGCTCCAAGGTCAAGAACGCCCAGGAGGCCCACGAGGCGATCCGCCCCGCCGGGTCGACCTTCCGCACCCCGCGCGAAACCGGCCTGCACGGCGACCAGTTCCGCCTCTACGAGCTGATCTGGATGCGGACCGTCGCCTCCCAGATGACCGATGCCCGCGGCGAGTCCGTCGCGATCACGATGAGCGCCACCGCGACCTCCGGCGAGGACTGCACCTTCATCGCCCGCGGCCGGACCATCACCTTCCCGGGCTTCCTGAAGGCCTACGTCGAGTCCGTCGACGACGGCGTGGCCGACGACTCGCAGCGGCGCCTGCCGCGGTTGGTCGAGGGCCAGGCGATCGACGTGATCGGGATCGAGGCGCAGGGCCACGAGACCAAGCCGCCGGCCCGCTACACCGAGCCCTCCCTGGTCGCCAAGCTCGAGGAGCTGGAGATCGGCCGCCCGTCCACGTACGCCTCGATCATCCGCACCATCACCAGCCGCGACTACGTGTTCAAGAAGGGCTCGGCGCTGGTGCCGACCTGGTTGGCCTTCGCGGTGACCCGGCTACTGGAGGAGCACTTCGCCAACCTGGTCGACTACGACTTCACCGCCGAGATGGAGCAGGACCTCGACAAGATCGCCAACGGCGAGGCCCAGCGCCTCCAGGTGCTGAACGACTTCTACTGGGGCGGGGAGCCGGGCGCCGAGCACCTCGACCACGCCGGCCTGCACGACCTGGTCAACCAGTTGGGCGACATCGACGCCCGCGCCCTGTCGACCTTCCCGGTCGGTGACATGGACTCCGGCGTCGTCGTGCGGGTCGGCCGCTACGGCACGTACGTGGAGGAGGTCGAGACCGAGAAGCGCGCCAACGTCGCCGACGACCTGCCGCCCGACGAGCTGACCGTCGACGCCGCCCGCGAGCTGCTGGCCCGTCCGATGGGGGAGGAGCGTGCCCTGGGCCTGGACGCCGGCTCCGGGCATCCGATCGTCGCCAGGGCCGGCCGCTTCGGCCCCTACGTCACCGAGGTCTTGCCCGAGGATGCGCCGAAGAACGCCAAGCCGCGGACCGGGTCGCTGTTCGCGTCGATGGACCTGCAGACGGTCACGCTGGAGGATGCGCTCAAGCTGCTCAGCCTGCCGCGCGTGGTCGGCACGGACGCCGAGGGCGTGGAGATCACCGCCCAGAACGGTCGCTACGGGCCCTACCTGAAGAAGGGGACCGACTCGCGGTCGCTGACCGCCGAGGACCAGATCTTCTCGATCACGCTGGAGGAGGCCGAGGCGATCTACGCCCAGCCGAAGCAGCGCGGCCGGGCCGCGGCCAAGCCGCCGCTGAAGGAACTCGGTCCCGACCCCGTCTCGGGCAAGCCGATGGTGGTCAAGGACGGCCGGTTCGGCCCGTACGTCACCGACGGGGAGACCAACGCCACCCTGCGCAAGACCGACGAGATCGGTGACCTCACCCCCGAGCGCGGCGCCGAGTTGCTGGCGGAGAAGCGGGCGAAGGGCCCGTCCCCGCGCAAGACGGCGAAGAAGGCCCCGGCCAAGAAGGCGGCGGCCAGGACGACCACCACGAAGAAGGCCGCGGCCACGAAGACCGCGGCCACGAAGACGGCGGCCACGAAGACGGCGGCCACGAAGACCACTGCCAAGAAGACTGCTACCAAGGCAGCCACCTCGAAGACGGCGGCCGGGAAGACGGCGGCGAAGTAGGACACCGGCTGATCCGGACATCCAGTGCGAGCGACCCCAGGCGATGCGATAATGAGCGATCCCGTCCGAACCGTGTCTGAAGGGACAACCGTGCGCCGCTACGAGATGCGCGACCTGGCCGCCGCGCCCCGCTTCGCCAACCCCGACCTCGGTCTCGGCAACCCCGCCATGGTCAGCACCCGGCCCGCCCTGAGCGACCTCACGATCCTCGACACCGCCGACCACCGACTGCTGCGGGCGGGCATCGTGCTGGCCCACCGGTCCATGGACGGGGAGGGCGCTTGGCTGCTGGCCGCGCCGACCTGGAGTCCCCAGTTGCCGGCCGAGCACGTGGAGGCGATGACCTCGGGCGACGTTCCCGAGGCCATTCAGGCCGTGCTCGCCCCGCTGCTGCGCGGGGCACCGCTGGCACCGGTCGGGACCCAGCGCCGGTCCCGCGTCACCTACCTGGTCCGGACCACCGATCGGGTCCCGCTCGGCTCGGTCGTCGACGACCACGTCACCATCCGACGGGACGGGGAGGTGCTGACCCAGTACCGCGAGGTCTGCGTCGACACCGGCACCATGTCGCGCACCCAGGTCGAGTGGGTGGACGAGGTGCTGCGCGGGGCCGAGGGCATCCGGGTCGACCGGCAGCTGCCGCTGGCCTCCCGGCTGCGGATCCTGACCAACGACGACGCCTTCACCGGGGCGATCGACCTGTCGGTGACCGGCCCGGTCGACACCGACGCCTCGATGGCCGAGATCGTCGGCCACTTCATCAGCCAGGGCGCCCACGAGGTGCTGCTGGCCGACCTCAACGTACGGTCCGGGCGGACCCGCAAGGTGCAGCCGCTGGTCCGCGCCCTGCGCCGGTTCGCCTCCGAGGTCCCGGTCGTCGCCCCGGTCCTGCCTCACGGCCACATCGACGAACTCGCCCGGGAGCTGCTCTGGGCGGCCGACGAGCTGGACGGAGCCTTCGGCGCCGACCAGGAGGAGCTGCTGACCGGCGACCGCTACCTCGGCATCTTCGAGCGGATCAGCAAGCTACGGACGCCGACCCTGGCCCAGGGCATCGGCACCGGCTCGGCGCGCGAGGAGATCGGTGGCATGGTCGCCGAGGCCCTCGACGCGATGCTACGGGCCGGCCGGGCCGCCCCGCACACCCTCGACGACACCGGCTGGAAGACCGCCGCCGCGGCCGCCGAGCGCCTCGTCGTCACCGCCGAGCTGGCGGCACTCCTGGCGCCCAAGCAGGCCAGGAAGCTCCGCAACCGGGCCAGCGAGCTCTTCGACGGGCTGGTCGCGTGCGACAACGACGAGTTGCAGGCCCTGCGTGCCTCGCTCGGCAGCTCCAGTCCGGAAGAGGCCTTCGGGATCGGCCGGCGCTACGCCGGGCTGGCCGACACCCGCGCGGAGGCGCGCACCGAGTTCACCGAGCACTGGCCCAAGGACCGTCGCAAGGTGTACAAGGCCGCCCGCGAGCTGCTGGAGCGCCTCGGGATCGACGGCCTGGAGACCACCGAGGACCCCGAGTCGGCACCGGCGGGGGACACCCGCACCGATGGCTGAGCCGCGGGGACTGTTCATCGTCTTCGAGGGCGGTGACGGGGTCGGGAAGACCACGCAGTTGGCGCTGCTCGCCGAGCACCTGCGCCGCGCCGGCCATGAGGTCGTGGTGACCCGCGAGCCCGGAGACACCCCGGCCGGTGCGGTGATCCGGCGGCTGCTGCTCGATCCGGCCACCGGGGACCTCGACCCGCGCGCCGAGGCGCTGCTCTACGCCGCGGACAAGGCCCAGCACCTTGCCCAGGTGGTCCGCCCGGCGCTGGAGCGGGGGGCGATGGTGGTCTGCGACCGGTACGTCGACTCGATGCTGGCCTACCAGGGCGCCGGCCGGGTGCTGGACGTGGCAGAGGTCGCCGCGATCGCCGACTGGGCGACAAGGGGCCTGCACCCGGACCTGACCGTCCTGCTCGACCTCGACCCGGCCCTGGCCGTCGGGCAGATCGCCGACAAGGACCGGCTGGAGGATGCGGGGGACGAGTTCCACCTCCGGGTTCGGCAGGGGTTCCTGGCCCTGGCCGGTGCCGACCCCGACCGCTACCTGGTCCTGGCGGCCCGTGACACCCGGGAACGGATCGCCGCCCGCGTGGCCGAGGCCGTGGCCGCCCGCCAGGCGGCGGTGTCAGTGGCGCCGGGCAGACTGGCCCCGTGAACCCCAACCCCGGGCACGTGCCCACCACACCTCCCGCCGATGCCGGCGTGTGGGCGGACCTCGTCGGCCAGCGAACGGCCGTGGAGGTGCTGCGCCGCGCGGTGGTCGGTGATCCGCACGCGATGTCGCACGCCTGGCTGATCAGCGGACCCCCCGGATCGGGCCGGTCCAATGCCGCCCGCGCCTTCGCCGCCGCCCTGCAGTGCGACCAGGGCGGCTGCGGGCACTGCCGCAGCTGCCGTACGGTGCTGGCGGGCTCCCATCCGGACGTCACGGTGATCAGCACCGAGAAGCTCAGCATCGGGGTCGACGAGATCCGCGACGTCGCCGTCCGCTCCTACATGTCACCCACGGTGGGGCGCTGGCAGGTGGTGCTGGTCGAGGATGCCGACCGGATCACCGAGCGCGGCGTCAACGCGCTGCTCAAGAGCATCGAGGAGCCGTCACCGGCGACGGTCTGGCTGCTGTGCGCGCCGACCCCCGACGACGTGCTGCCCACCATCCGTTCCCGTACGCGGGCCCTCACCCTGGTCACCCCGGCCGCCCGGGACGTGGCCCGGCTGCTCGTGCAACGCGACGGCATCTCCCCGCACGAGGCCGACGTGGCCGCCCGCGCGGCCCAGGGCCACATCGGCCGGGCCCGGCACCTGGCCCGCGACGCGTCGGCCCGGCAGCGCCGCGACGACGTGCTGAAGATCCCCGCCCACCTCACCGGGGTCGGCGCCTGCCTGCGCGCCGCGGAGACCGTGGTGAAGGCGGCGGAGGCCGAGGCGACCGCCCAGACCTCCGACCTGGAGGCCAGCGAGCGGACGGACCTGCAGCAGGCGCTGGGCATGGGCACCAAGGGCGCCCGTCCGCGCAACGTCGCAGCCGCGGTCAAGGAACTGGAGGACGAGCAGAAGCTGCGGGTCAAGCGCCTGCAGCGCGACGCGATCGACCGGGCACTGACCGAGCTGACCACCTGGTACCGCGACGTGCTCAGCATCCAGCTCGAGACCGGGGCCGAACTGGTGAACATCGAGCACCACGAGCAGGTCGCCGCAGAGGCCGCCCGGGCCACCCCGGATCGTACCATCGCCCGGATCGACGCGATCCTCGCCTGCCGCGAGGCGCTCGCGAGCAACGTCGCCCCGCTGCTGGCGGTCGAGTCGATGATGGTGAGCCTCGGCGCCGACGAGCCCCTGGCCTGACGCTTGCCGGTCCGGAGCCGATCCGGACCGGCTGCGACGCGACACTCCCGCCCTGCTGCAGCCCCCGGCCGGGTGGAGCGGTGACAATGGGACTGCATGTTCCCCGACCACTAAGGACGTGAGCCGTGACCCCGCGTGACCACGACGATGATCGCAGCGACGACCAGGCCGTCGACCGTCCCGAGGGGGCCGGAGTGGACGACGAGGCCGCCGAGCCCACCGTGACCCGGCTCTCCCGGGCGGACGTACGCCGGTACGAGGAGACCATGGCCCGTTCCTCGGGGGAGGACCGGCACCATCCGGCCCAGCCCGCTCCGGAGGACACCACCGATGACTGGCACGACGTGACGCAGCCGGGCGGGGAGCCGCGGTCGGAGGCCACGCCGCCTCGCGACCGGGCCGCCGGACCCGCGGCGACGGCCGGCCGCGACGAGGCCGACGCGGCAGGCGCCGGCAGCCCCGCCCCGCTCGCCGCCGGTGCTCCCGACGACCAGCCCACCCAGACCCTGGGCTCCCGGGACCGGGCCGACGACCAGCCCACCGTGGTCACCCGCGGCCCGCTGGTCGGTGATCGGCGCGGGCACAGCCGTACGGACCGACCCACCAAGGTCCTGGGCGGCCCCGCCGCCGGCGCCTCCGCGGCCGGTGCAACGGCTGCAGTGGCGGCCGGCACGGGCCCTGCCCCGGCACCTACCGGGATCCTTCCGGTCGAGGACGAGGACGCGGCCCTGCGCGCCGAGCGCCGGGCCGAACGCGATGCCCGGGATCGTGCGCTGGGCAAGCGCCGCCCCCAGCCGGCACCCCCGGTCGCCGCCGAACCGCCCTCGACCCGCCTGCCCCGGACCACCGATCGGCCCGCGGCCTCCCTCGGCCTGTTCGTGCTCCGCCTCGCCGTCGCCGCTGTCGTCGGCGTACGGGGTGCCCAGCAACTGATGGACATCCCCGGGACCATCAACACGTTCACCCAGACCGCTCTCCCATACCCAGAGATCTTCGCCTGGGGCACCGCGGTCGCATCGGTCCTGATCGGCGTCGCGCTCGTGCTGGGCCTGCTGGTCCGGGTCGCCGGGCTCGGGACCGCCCTGGTCGGGATCGGTGCCCTGGTCTACGTGTACTGGTGGCGCAGCCCGTTCGAGTCCGGCCTGACCGGCTTCCGTGGGGAGACCGAACTCCTGCTGGCCGCCGTGGGGCTGTTCTTCCTGCTGGTCGGTGGCGGTGCCTGGGGCATCGATGGCGCCGTCCGCAAGGGCCGCCTGCAGCGCCGGGCGGAGAGGTTCGAGGCCGAGCAGATCTGAGGGGTCACAGCCCGACGCAGGTCGTCTGCAGCCGCAACTCGTGGGTGCCGGCGTCGGACTGGTCCTTGAGGGTGCCGCTGATGCTGAAGGCGTCGCCCTTGCGCTTGGCCTTCAGGGTGGATCCGTCCAGCCCCTCGGCGCCGGCCAGCGCCCCACCATCGCGCATCACCACGGCGCTGACCACCGTGGGATCCGGGCCGTCGGTCACCACGACCTCGGCGTTCTGCTTCTGGTCGGCACTGGCCAGGATCAGCCGGATCGTCGGGTGGTCGGTCGACTCGTCGATCGCCCGGGCGCACCGCGCGGTGCCGGTGCGGACCGGGGAACCGTCCAGCTCGAGGACCGCCTCGGCCGCACTGGTGGTCCCCGCAGTGCCGCTGATCACCTGCTCGGTGGACAGTTGGCTCGGCACCACGCTGGGCGACGTGGTCGGACCCGTCGGACCTGCCGTCGCACCACTCGTCACCGCCGGCGGGGTGGCGGCGGTCGTCGCGGATCCCGCGTCGTTGACCGTCCCGGTGCAGCCGGCCAGGGCCAGTACGGCCAGCAGCAGCCCGGTGCCGAGCGTGCGCCGGTGGGCGACAGGGGAGAGGGGTGCGAGGTACGGGCGGGCAGGGGCGGTCATGGCGGGGCCTCCGATCGAGCTGGGGGCCCCATCCTCACATGCCGCCGGGTCGGGGGTCCGTACGGCCGTCCGTACCGGCTGGCGGGCCACCCCGGACGGCTAACCTGTCGGCATGACGACCGCCGAGCCGAAGCCGCTCACCAGCCCGTTGTGGGGGACCAGCGCCCGTACCTGTCCGCCGGTGGCGGACGCGACCTGCGACGTCCTGGTGATCGGTGCCGGAGTGGTCGGCCTGACCACCGCCCTCGCGGCTGCCCGGGCGGGGGCCGGCGTGATTGTTGCCGACGCGGACCGGATCGGGGCCGGCACCAGCGCCGCCACCCCCGGCGTCGCCTCGGTCCTGCACGGCACGTCCTGCCAGGTGATCGAGGAGACCCATGGCACCGAGGCCGTCGTCACGTACGTCGAGGAGCTGACCCGGGCCCTCGCGTTCATCCGCGCCGAGGCCCGCGAGGGCGCGGTCCCCAGCAGGGAACTGGCCAGCCACGCGGTGGTCGAGGACGGCCACACGGCGCACTTCCTGCACCGGGAGCGCTTCGCGATGCGCCCTGCCGGCCTCAACCCGGTCGCCGACGACGCCCCGGGCCTGCCGTTCCCGACCCGGCCCTCGATCCGGATCGACGATGCGCTCGCCCTGCAGCCGCGCCTGTACGTCGAGGCACTGGGGCGCGCCGTGGTCGCCGCCGGGGGGCTGGTCCACGAGGCCAGTCGGCTGGACCGGCTCGAGCCCGGCTCCCCGATCACCGCCCGGTTCACCGGCACCGACGAGGCGGGACGGCGGACGACCGCCGTGGTCCGGGCCGACAGCGTCGTGCTCGCCACCGGCATGCCGTCGCCCGACCTCGGCCTCGTCGGCCCGCGCCTGCTGCCCACCACCGTCCACGCCGTGGCCGTGCACGGCGCGACGGTCCAGGACGCGTTCCGGATCGTCGACGACCCGCTGCGCCCGTACGTCCTGCGCCCGGGGTTCCGTACCGGCCAGGTCGTCGTCGCCGGCCGGGCGCACCCCACCGGCCAGGGGGACGAGATCGCCGCCGTGGAGTTGGAGGGCTGGGTCCGCTCCCACCTACCCGGTGCCCAGGTCACCCACCGCTGGTCGTACGGCTGCCAGCGCAGCTACGACGGGCTCCCGCTGGTCGGGCGGGTCGGCCTGCGCGGCTCCGGCACGTACGTGGCGACCGGCTTCGGTGACGACCACATCGCCGCCGCGACCGCCGCCGCCCTGCAGGTCGCCGGGCACATCACCGGCACCGAGACCCGGCTGCCCTGGAGCCCGGTGCACCAGCGCGGCAGCGCCTCCGGGCAGGCGCTCAGCCTGCTGCGGCTGGGCGCGACGAAACTGCGCTACCGGATCGGCAAGTACTGAGCGGCACCGCCGGGCCGGTCAGACCCAGGCGTCGCCCAGCCACATCCGCTGCCACCAGTGCGACCACGGCAGCACCTGGTCGGTGTAGATCGGCCAGAAGTAGGCGAAGTTGAGCACCACCAGCGCCACGAACGCGCCGACCACGATGGCCCCGATGACCCGGCGCCAGCCGGCCCCGGCGGGCCCGAGGATCTTGCCCAGGAACATCGCCAGCGCGCTCACGGTGAACGGGATGATGCAGATCGCGTAGAAGTAGAACAGCGGCCGGTCGGTGTACTGGAACCACGGCAGCCACATCGACAGCGCGCCCACCACCGGGACCGAGAACCGCCAGTCCCGCAGCCCGATCCAGAACAGGATCGCCGCCGCCAGCGCCACCGCGGCGGTCCACCACAGCAGCGGGGTGCCCAGGGCCGTGATCACCTGCAGGCAGGTCTCGGTGCCCGGCGGGCAGCCGTTGGTGCCGGGTTGGATGTCGTTGACCGCATCCAGGGCCAGCGGTCGCTGCAGCACCAGCCAGCCCCACGGGTCGGCGGCGTACGGGTGGGTGGCAGCCTTGATGTAGGCGCCGGTGTGGAACTGGTAGATCTCGCGGTGGTAGGCGAACAGCGAGGCCACCGCGTCCGGCAGGAACCTGGCCATCGGCGCCTCGGGGTTCTGGATCGCCCAGTGGCGGCTCCAGCCGCCCTCGGTGGTCAGCCAGCGGGTCCACGAGGCCCCGTACGCCACGGTCGCGACCACGACCAGCTGCACGAACGCCGGAGCCCCGTCGCGGAACAGCCCCCGCAGCAGCGGTCGGCGGGCGCCGGCGAGGCGCCGCGCCCCCACGTCCCATGCCAGGCTGAGCACCGCGAAGGCGGCCAGGGCATAGAGCGAGTTCCACTTCGTGGCGATCGAGCAGCCGAAGAGCAGCCCGGAGAGCAGCCGCCAGGGCCGCCACCGCAGCTGCGGGCCCAGGTCGTCGCCCAGGTGCTCCAGTCCGTGGGACTCCAGGTGGTCGGCGAGCCGGGCCCGCATGTGGTCCCGGTCCCGGACCAGGGCCCCGACCGCGGCGACCAGGAAGGTGGCCTGGAAGATGTCGAGCAGCGCCAGCCGGCTCATGGTGAACGCCAGCCCGTCGACGGTCAGCAGGAGCCCGGCGATGCCGCCGACCAAGTTGGAGCGGGAGAGGCGGCGCACCAGCAGCATCGTCGTGGTGACCAGCAGGGTCCCGAAGACGACTGCCATGAAGCGCCAGCCGAACGGGGTCATCCCGAACATCCACTCACCAACGCCGATCAGCAGCTTGCCCATCGGCGGGTGGACGACGAAGGCCGGCGAGGACAGCATCTGGTCCACGTTGCCCTGGGCGATCAGGTCGTCGGCGCCCGGGGCCCAGTTGACCTCGTAGCCGTGGTGCAGGATCGACCAGGCGTCCTTGGCGTAGTAGATCTCGTCGAACACCAGCTTGTGCGGGTGGTCCAGGTGCCACAGCCGGAGCAGGAACGCGAGGGCCGTCACGACCAGGACCATCACCCAGCCGCCCAGTGCGCCCGGCATCGGGGGCCGCAGGCGCTCCACGACCGTACGCGTCTCGACCGGTCGCTGCAGCAGCCGGGCCCACCAGCCCGGCCCCGTCGCGGCAGGCTCGTCGAGCTGCTCGGACGTGGTCGGGGTGGCAGACTCGGCCTCGGGCCTCGGATCCTGTGGCAGACTCACGGTGCCCATCGTATGGAGCCACCTGCAAGGAGGGACCACAGTGGAGCGAGCAACCCCCGCCGGCGTCGGAGTCCTGGTGCTGGCCGGCGCCCCGATCGGGGACGTCGACTCGGTCTCCCCGGCCTTGCGCCGGGCCTTGTCGGAGGCCGATGTGATCGCCGCCGAGGACACCCGGCGGTTCCGCGACCTGCTGCACCGGATCGGCCAGGAGGTGCCCGGGCGCGTCGTGTCGTTCTTCGACGGCAACGAGGCCTTCCGCACCCCGGGACTGGTCGCCGACCTCCTCTCCGGCTCGCGCGTGGTGGTGGTCACCGATGCCGGCATGCCCTCGGTCTCCGACCCGGGCTACCGGCTGGTCAGCGCCGCGATCGAGGCCGGGATCCGGGTCACCGCCGTCCCCGGCCCCTCCGCCGTGCTGACCGCCCTGGCCGTGTCGGGGCTGCCGGTCGACAGGTTCTGCTTCGAGGGCTTCCTGCCGCGCAAGCAGGGCGAGCGCCGCCGCCGCTTCGCCGACCTGGCCGGGGAACGCCGCACCATGGTGTTCTTCGAGGCCCCGCACCGGCTGGCCGACTTCCTGTCCGATGCCGCGTTCGTCCTGGGCGAGGAGCGGCCGGCAGCTGTCTGCCGCGAGCTGACCAAGACGTACGAGGAGGTCGTCCGGGGCCCGCTGGCCGAGCTGGCGCAGTGGGCGGTCGAGGGGGCACGCGGGGAGATCACCGTCGTGGTCCAGGGCGCGGACGCCCCGGTCGTGGACGAGGCCGCCGCCGTCGGCCAGGTGCGGGCGCTGCACGCGGAGGGGATGCGGCTGAAGGAGGCCGCCAAGCAGGTCGCCGCGACGACCGGCCTGAGCAGCAACGACCTCTACCGCGAGGCCCTGGCACAGACCGACTCCTGAACCGTCACCGACTCCCGGCAGGCACCGACTCCCGGCAGGCGCCCGTCCGGTGCCGGTGTCCGGGCGTCGGGGAGGGGGTCGGGGGAGCCGTAAGCTGCGGGGCGTGAAGGACACCCCTGCGCCCCAGCCGGAGCCGTTGCCGGCACCCGTCACCGATTCGCACACCCACCTGGACACCACCCAGGAGTACACCGGACTGGCGGTCGAGGAACTGCTGCGCCGGGCCGCCGAGGCCGGGGTGACCCGTACCGTGCAGATCGGCTGTGACCTGGAGAGCTCCCGCTGGGCGGTCGAGCTCGCGGCGGTCGAGCCCTCGGTCGTCGCCACCGTCGCGATCCACCCCAACGACGCGGCCCGGCTGGCCGAGGCTCACGGCCGGGCGGCCCTCGACGAGGCCCTGCGCCGGATCGAGGAACTGGCCGCCGACCAGCGCCCGGACGTCGTCCGAGGGGTCGGGGAGACGGGGCTGGACTTCTACCGCACCCACGAGGGCCCGGGGCGCGAGGCGCAGCGCGAGTCGTTCGCCGCCCACCTGGCGATCGCACGGCGGAACGGCCTGACCGTGTCCATCCATGACCGGGACGCCCACGCGGAGGTGCTGGACGTGCTCGAGGCCGAGGGCGTGCCGGAGCGCTTCATCATGCACTGCTTCTCCGGCGACGCCGCCGTCGCCCGGCAGTTCCTGGACCGAGGGGCATGGCTGTCCTTCCCCGGAACGGCGACGTTCCCCGCCAACGAGTCGCTGCGCGAGGCGTACGACCTGGTGCCGCTGGACCGGCTGCTGGTGGAGACCGACGCGCCCTTCCTCACCCCCGCGCCCCGGCGCGGCTGGCCGAACGCCGGCTACCTGCTGCCGCACACCGTCCGTTACCTTGCGCAGCGACGCGGGATGGACGTTGCCGACTTTTGTCACGTGCTCGAACGGAACACCCACGAGGCGTACGGCGGCCGTTGGCCGGAGCACGCGGCGGGGTCGAGCAAATGACATCTGGCAAGGGGAAACGGTTCGCCGAGCCGGATCGGGTACGGGAAGCGGACAATAGTACTGAGGCAGGGGCGGGTCAACCGCGACGGTCGGCCGATTTGGTCACGACAAGATCTCGTTGTTATGGTTTCGTGACCTTACACGGAGATCCGGGCCACCGCTCGGGACCTGATCGAGAGAACCCCCGCGTGCAGAAGAAGACCGTAGCAGCCCTCGCCACCGGAACCGTCCTTGCTCTCGGGCTGGGCACCGTGGGCCTCAACGAGGCCCTGGCCAAGACCGTGACGGTGTCCGTGGATGGCACCCCGACGCAGGTTCGGACCTACGCCGGTACCGTCGGCAAGGCCCTGGCCGACGACGGCATCCAGCTCGGTGAGCACGACGTCGTCGCGCCCTCCTCCGACACCCGCCTGACCGAGGGCACCCAGATCTCGGTCCAGTACGCCCGACCGGTGACCGTGACGGTCGACGGCCAGCAGCGCACCATCTGGACCACGGCCACCTCTGTGGACCAGGTCCTCGGGATGCTGCAGATGAGCGACGCCAAGACCCTGGTCTCGACCTCCCGCTCCGCGGGCATCGGTCGTGAGGGGCTCGCGTTCAGCGTCACCACCCCCAAGAACGTGACCATCGCCGTCGACGGCAAGACCACGCAGGTCACCTCCACGGTCAAGACTGTGAACGACTTGCTCAAGGAGCAGAAGGTCGCCCTGGCCGACAAGGACAAGGTCGATCCCGGCCTGACCACCGTGCTGACGGACGGCCTGCGTGTGACCGTGACCCGGGCACCCAAGCCCAAGCCCGTCCCGAAGCCCTCGCCGACGAAGACCGCCCCCAAGGCGACCACCCCCAAGGTCACCGCGACGCCGAAGGCGGCTGCCCCCAAGGTGACGACCGCTCCGAAGGTCACCACCGCTCCGAAGCCGACCGCCGCGCCGAAGACCACCGCGCCGGCGACCACCTCGTCCAGCGGCTCGACCGCGGTCTGGGACCAGATCGCGCAGTGCGAGTCCGGTGGCAACTGGTCCATCAACACCGGCAATGGCTACTACGGCGGCCTGCAGTTCAACCTGAGCACGTGGCAGGCGTACGGCGGCACCGGTCTGCCGAGCGATGCCAGCAAGGCCACCCAGATCGCCATCGCCTCCAAGGTCCAGGCGGCCCAGGGCTGGGGCGCGTGGCCGGCGTGCACCTCGAAGATGGGCCTGAGCTGATCGTCGGATGGCGTCCGCCGGTCCGACCCGGCTGAT
>NZ_FMYF01000001.1:194882-557777 GCF_900092135.1 Raineyella antarctica
GCTGATCGTCGGATGGCGTCCGCCGGTCCGACCCGGCTGATAACGTACGCACCCGTGGGTGCATCGGACGAGAACGACCAGAGCGCGCGGATCGACGCGCCACGGACAGGGCCCGCCCTGCTGGATCCCAGCAGTGTGCGGGCCCTGGCCGCTGAACTCGACCTGCGGCCCACCAAGCAGCGCGGCCAGAACTTCGTCACCGACGCGAACACCGTGCGCCGGATCGTCGCCCTGGCCGGCCTCGGCCCGCAGGACGCGGTGCTGGAGGTCGGGCCCGGACTGGGCTCGCTGACCCTCGGCCTGCTCGAGGCGGCCGGGCACGTCACCGCGATCGAGATCGACACCCTGCTAGCCGGACGTCTGCCCCGCACGGTCGCCGACCGCGCCCCGAACCAGGCCGATCGCTTCACCCTGGTGACGGCCGACGCCCTCCAGGTCACCGAGCTGCCCGGCCCGCAGCCGACCGCCCTGGTCGCGAACCTGCCCTACAACGTCTCGGTGCCGGTCATCCTGCACCTGCTGGCACTGCTGCCCTCGATCGAACGCGGCCTGGTGATGGTCCAGTCTGAGGTCGCCGACCGCCTGGTCGCCGGACCCGGCTCCCGTACGTACGGGGTGCCCAGCGCCAAGGTCGCCTGGTACGCCGAGGCCGGACGGGTCGGCAACGTCCCGCCGACCGTGTTCTGGCCGGTGCCGAACGTGGACTCGGGCCTGGTCCGCTTCACCCGCCGGCCGGTGCCGCAGACGACCGCGACGCGCGAGCAGGTCTTCGCGGTGATCGACGCCGCGTTCAACCAGCGCCGCAAGATGCTGCGATCGGCCCTGGCCGGCGTGTTCGGCTCCTCGGCGCAGGCGAGCGCCGCCCTCGAGGCGGCAGGACTGGACCCCACCTCGCGGGGCGAGACGCTGACGATCACCGACTTCGTGGCGATCGCCGAGCAGGTCGCCGCCCGTGGCTGAGTCGGCCTCGACCGGCGAGAGGGTCCGGGTCCGGGTGCCCGGCAAGATCAACCTGGCGCTGTGCGTCGGGCCACGGCGTCCCGACGGCTTCCACGACCTGGCCACGGTCTTCCAGTCCGTCTCGCTGGCCGACGAACTCACCGCCACCCCCGCCCCCGCCGGAGTGGTGACCGTCGAGGTGGCCGGCGCCGACGCGGCGCTGGTCGGTCCGGCCGAGGACAACCTCGCCGTCCGGGCGGCCCGCCTGCTCGCCGCCACCTACGCTCCGGATGCCGGCGCACACCTGCAGATCGTCAAGGGCATCCCGGTCGCCGGCGGGATGGCCGGCGGCTCCGCGGACGCGGCGGCCGCCCTGCTGGCCTGTGACCGGCTCTGGGGGCTGGACGTGGGCACCGAGGCCCTGCTGGACCTTGCCGCCAGGCTCGGCAGCGACGTCCCCTTCACCGCGATGGGCGGCACCGCCGTCGGCCATGGCCGCGGCGAGCGGCTGCGACCGGTCCGCGTCGACCACGTCTTCCACTGGGTACTGGTCACCTCCGGAACCGGCCTGTCGACGCCCGCGGTGTTCCGCCGCTTCGACGAACTGCACCCCCCGCAGGACGTCGCCGACCCACAGATCCCCGACGGACTGTTGGAGGCGTTGCAGGCCGGCGACCCGGTCGCCCTGGCCGCGACGCTGCGCAACGACCTGGCCGAACCCGCACTGGACCTGCGTCCGGACCTGGGTGCCACCCTGGGCGCCGGGACCGAGCTCGGGGCGCTCGGGGGACTGCTGTCCGGTTCCGGGCCGACCTGTGCCTTCCTGGCTGCCGATGCCGAGCACGCCCGGGCCCTCGCGGATGGCTTCCGGACCCGTGGAGTGGGACGTGACATCCATGTCGTGGAGGCTCCCGGGTCGATAGGATTTCCGCATGCGGGACGAGGTTGACCGGCTGATCGCCGACTGGGAGCGCGAGCGCCCCGACCTGGACCTCGGCCCGATGCAGGTGCTGAGCCGGGTGACCCGGATCGCCAAGCAGTTGGACCATGCCCGCAGCGCGGCGTTCGCCAGCCACGACATCGTGTCCTGGGAGTTCGACGTGCTGGCAGCGCTGCGGCGTTCTGCCGCCCCCTACCAGCTCTCGCCCGGTCGGCTGCTGCAGGAGACGATGGTCACCTCCGGCACGATGACCAACCGGCTGGACCGGTTGGCGGCCCGCGGGCTGGTGCGACGCGCCCCTGATCCCAACGACGGCCGCGGGGTCGTCGTCACGCTCACCCCGGCCGGCCTGGCGGCCGTCGACGGCGCGCTCACCGATCTGCTGGTGGCCGAGCGGCGGCTGCTGGCGGTGCTGCCGGGGGAGAAGGCCGGCCAGCTCGCCGACCTGCTGCGGGTCCTGGCCGCCGAGCTGGAGGGGGAGGTCGAGGGGTCCCCCTGAGCCCCACGACCACCGGAGCACCCGTGCCCCCGCAGGCCGGACGAACCTGACCCCATGAATCCAGTGCCACCTCGATCAGGCGGGTCCACCCTCGTCGCAAGGCAACGATGCCGCTGGGCGGGGAATCTGTGATGTCGGACAAGCACTGGGGCCGGGCCGCCGGCCGGTTGGGTCTCGCCGCGGGAGCCGCCCTGGTGGCCCTCGTCGCCGTCACGGTGCCCGCCGTGGCCGCCCCCGACCAGCGGGCGGCCGTGATCAAGGTGAATTTTGCGGGCTATGTGTCGATGGCGTCCTGGAGCACCTGCCCGGACCTCTCGGTCCAGGAGCCCGGAACCGTCTGCACGGGTGCTGCCGTGATGGTCTTCTACTCCTCGGGAAGCGAGCAGGCCGGAAGTGAGGTCCACCTCCACGACCGCAAGAACGGCGTGGTCAAGACGTACGACTCCACCTGCGTCGTGGCCGACGTGGAGGTGGACCCGGGCGTGGTCGAGCGGACCTGCCTCCTGCAGTCCGAGCGCTTCGGCAGGGCGACGGAGGCCGACGTGACGGTCGATCCGCGGCTCGTGGCGACCGAGGCGGTCGCGACCGTGCCGGTCCAGCTCACCGACTGGGTGAACGACACCGGGACCACCGGCACTCTCCACGTCGCGGCCGACTTCAGCGGAACCGGCCCCATCCGGCGCATCGACGAGCGGACGCACTGGGCCGATCGTTACGTGATGTGGCTCGAGGGCACGCGTGGCTGGGAGCGGAACTGCACGGCCCGCGCCACGTTCGACGGGACCGCGGTGCCGGGGGAGCTGGTCTCCTGCTCGATGTCGCGGGTCCGGCAGGGCGAGATGCGCGTCTACCACAACACCCCGGCCTGACACCGATCCGGGTCAGGCCTTCCCGGGGTGCCGGTACAGGTCGGGGTCGGCCTCCATCCGCGACAGCCCGTTCCAGGCCAGGTTGAGGATGTTCGAGGCGACAGTCGCCTTGTCCTGGTCACGCTCGTCCAGCCACCACTGTCCGGTGTACGCGATCATCCCGACCAGCATCTGGGCGTACATCGGCGACATCTCCGGGCGCAGGCCCCGGCGGCTGAACTGGTCGGCGAGGATGTCCTCCACCTGGGAGGCAACGTCGGACAGGATGGTCGCGAACGAGGTGCCGGTCGACCCGGTGGGCGCGTCGCGGGAGATGATCCGGAACCCGTCCGGGTAGGCCTCGATGTAGTCCAGCAGCGCCATCGTGCCGGCCTCGACCTTGCGCCGGGCGCCCCTGGCCTGGTTGATGCCGGTCCGGATGCCCTCCAGCAACGTACGTTGCTCGCGGTCCACGATCACCGCGTAGAGGCCTTCCTTGCCGCCGAAGTGCTCGTACACGACCGGCTTGGAGACCTGCGCCGCAGCCGCGATCTCCTCGACAGTGGTGCCCTCGAAGCCGCGCTCGGCGAAGAGGGTCCGGCCCACCCCGATCAGCTGCTCGCGGCGCTGGGCCGCTGTCATCCGCGTACGGATCGGCGGGGGTTCGGATGGGTTGAGGGTGTCTCTGGGGCCGGCCACCGACCCAGTCTCGCAGACCCGCGCTAAGGGTGCCGGTCTCGTGCTGGGGGCAGGCGTGCGGGGTGAACCCGGATTGCGTAGAGTTGGCCCGGTTCTACCAATCCCCGGTTGGTCTGCCGGCAGGGCCCGCCTGACTTTGAATCAGGATCAGCGACAGTGGTTCGACTCCACTCCGGGGAGCCAGAGCGCTGGCCACGCAGCAAGAGAGCCCGCCACCTCACCGGGGCGGGCTCTTCTTTGCACACACGTTGTCAGCCCCAGCCGGTGGAGAACATCCTGGCTTGTCTGCGCCCGGCGATAGCGTGCCTGCACGGTCAGGCACGCTCTTCCCCCAGCCGTCGGGACGAGGGCCCGGACCGTCCTCAGGGGGCGGGGAGGGTGAGGTGGGGACGCTGTTGCTCAGTGGGATGGTGCCGGTTGGTGACGCCTTCGGGACTGCGGGTGTTGTGGGTGCGCCCGGCGTGGCAAGATGTTACCTATCGGGTAACGAGGGTCCTTGATGGCCGTTCGGCTGATGGCCAGGACCAAACGCCTCGCGAGACTCATCCGCGACGATGCGATGCGACAGAAGGAGCTGGGAGCTTCGGGGAACAAGCGGCTGCGGCGTCGGATCGGCGAGTTGAGAGCGTCCTCCACAGAAGATGCGCTGATGGCTTGTCCGGGCAAGTGGCACCGCGTGCCATACGACTGGCCCGGATGCCTGGCGGGGACGGTGACCGGGGATGCCCGGATCATCGTGGAGCTGCGCGAGATCGGGGGAGAGCCTGCGTGGCTGGTCCTGGAGATCGGCCATGCCTACGTGCACTAGGGGGTGAATGAGATGGATGGGACAGACGATGCCTACGAAGTCGAGCCGGACTTCGCGGTTCCGACGGGTGACTACGTCGACGAGTGGCTGGAGGACCACCACATGCGGCCGGCCGAGCTCGCTCGTCGCACCGGCGTGTCGCCCAAGCACATCAGCAAGGTGCTCGGCGGCGCCGCGGTGACCGCGGACTTCGCGGCCAGGCTCGAGCTGGTGACAGGCGTCCCGGCCGATCGGTGGCTGGCCCTCGAGTCGACCTATCGCGCAGAAGTGGCGCGGCTCGGACTGCAGGAACGGTTCGCCCACCGCACCGACATCCTCGACCTCTTCCAGCCGAGTGTGACCTACCTGCGGAAGCGAGGGGCGATCACCGTGGACCGCCGCAAGCCAGGCCAACTGATGCTCCAGTTGATGGCCTTCTTCCGGGTGGCGGACCCGGATGCCCTGCTCCAGCCCCGCAACCACCTCGTGCCCGCCTTCCACCGGTCAGGAGCCTTCCAGGTCAACGATGCCAGCGTGTACACATGGCTCCAGGCAGCCGAACTGCAGCGCCAGAACCAGCCGCCGGCCCCCGCGTACGACCGTCCTGCCCTGGAGAAGTCGCTCCCGCGGCTCCGGATCCTCTCACGGGAGCTGGTCGACGACCCGACGGCCTTCATCCGGGTGCTCGCTGGGGTCGGTGTCCAGGTGATCCTGCAGCCCGAGGTGCCGGGGTGCCGTGCCTACGGGGCCACCTACTGGCGCGATGGGACTCCTGTCATCGTGCTCAGCGCTCGTGGGAAGAAGGACGGCATCATCTGGTTCACCCTCTTCCACGAACTCGGGCACGTGCTGCTGCATCCGAACCACGAGTTCGTCGAACAGAGTGACGGTGAGGAGGCGATCGACGCCAGGGAGGCAGCGGCCAACTCCTTTGCCGAGGAGACCCTGATCCCCCGGTCGTGTCGCTCCGAGCTGCCTGGCCTCCGGTCCAAGAAGGACGTCATTGAGTTCGCGCAAGAGATCGGTGTCAGCCCTGGTGTCGTCCTGCAGCACCTACGCCACCACCAGTATCCGCACTGGCCCCCTCGGAACGGGGCCGACCTCTTCGTCACCGTGACGATTGCGGAGGACGAGTCGGCTTAGCCCCTTCCTCGAGGATCCGCCGGCTGGAGCGCTGGACCCGCCGACGCACACTGGAACATGGCCGCTGATCAGTTCGTCCTCGGGCGCCGCGGTTTCCTCCTCGCCAGCACCGGCATCCTCCTGTCCGCCTGCACTCCTCGGCCTGCGGGCACTGGCGGGGGACCGGCCAGTAACGCGCCAACCGCCGAAGCAACGCCCACCACCCGAGCAACGCCCGCGACGGGAACAACCTCGACTCCCACGCCGGCCCCGACCTCGACGCCGCTGCCGGCCGCCACCGCGTGGACCGCGGATCCGCGAGACGTACGTCCCCAGGTGAAGCTGGCCGCCACCCGGTTCGTCGAGGCGCTCGGTACCTGGGGCCCGGGACAGTCCGGCCCGGACGCCGCCCGCGCCCGGATCCGAGGCCTGGGGCAGGACCCGGCGCTCGTCGCGGCGGCCGGCACGGTCGTGTCGGGAGCCGATGCCTCGGTACTGCAGGTGATCGATGCCCAGTACGGCGGCATCCTCGCCACCGCTGCGAGCGTGCTCGTCGTGACCCGGACCTGGAGCCGTTCCGCCACCGGCGCGATCACCGCGGATGGGGCCACGTACGACGTACGCCTGGTCCAGGGCTCACCGACCTGGCGCGTCACCGAGATCCACCCCTCCGACCCGGGGCCCGCGGTGGCACCGTCGTCCCTCGCCCGGGAGGTGCTCACCTCCGACCGGATCGACCTGCCGCCGGCCTCCAGGGCTGACGTCGCCTCGGGACAAGTGCACGACTCCGTACTCGAGGCGCTGCTGGCGCTCGCCGGTACCTACCGGATCGGGGTGAGTGTCGTGCGGTCCGGGCACCCCACCTACGTCTTCGGCACCAGCAGGCTCAGTGACCATCCGCGCGGCAGGGCGTTCGATACCTGGCGGATCGACGGGCACCCGGTTGTCGCCGGTTCGACCCCGCAGTCGCTGGTGACCTCCTACATGCGGGACGTCGCCACGGCCGGCTCGTACAACATCGGGGGTCCGTACGCCCTGTCCGGCTCGGGATTCTTCACCGACGACACCCACCATGATCATGTGCATGCCGGCTTCGCCTCCTGACAGGCCCGGCGCGTAGCTTGATGGCCTGCCAGGTCCTTCGGGCACCTACCGCTGGAAGTGCTGGTAGTCCCGGTTGAGCCACCCCCCACCCCAGGTCCACCCGCGCGAGGCGAACGCCTGGTTGAAGGCGCTCGACGGCCTCAGGACCGCAGCCGGATGGGCGAGCAGCGGATCGCTGGCGGGATCCCGATCAAGGACGTCCCCCAGGATGTAGGGCGAATCGCTGCTCGGGTACCAGGCGCCGCTGGACGAGTGGTAGGGGTTCTCCACCGGGTTGATGTCGACCGCGGTCCCGTACGAGTGAGCACTCCATGAGGTGGAGGTGCCACCGGTGACCAGCCGGCAGTTGAAGCCGGAGGTGTTGTCGGCCTCCATCATGGCCACGTCGTCGCCCTGATAGGCGTTGGGATTCGTCATCTGGGCGATTTGGTAACCGCTGCTGTAGGCCGCATCGAAGGCGACGAGTACGTCGGCGACCCTCTGGGTCGCCACCACGATCTGGCCGCGGGTGACCGTACCGGCGAAGTCAAGGTAGTTCATGTCGATCGTGGTGAGCTTGCTGATCCCGACGGGGCAGCCCTGGTGCCAGGTGTACTGGACCTCAGCAGCAGTGGTCGGGTGACAACTGGCTTTCGTCGCTGCCACAGGGCTGCTGGCCGGGCACCCCGAAGTGGAGCCCCCCCTCGGCTGGGCCGCAGCCACGGGCGCGGCATTCGGCAGCGCGGTGATCGAAGCCGCCGCCACGGTGAGCGCTACGGCCACGTAGGCCTGGGCAAGGCGTCGTCGTACGATTCGCATGGTCCCCCGGTCAGGGCCCGTCCTGGCCCTGTTGGACAGGTGTTCTGGGACCCTCTCGGCGCTGATGCTAGCGGCGTCGTGCATCCCGTGTCTGGCCACCTCCTTTCGTAGCTCGTCCTAGACGTGCGTAAGACCGAGCGGGATCCCGTCCGGGACGGGGACACCGATCACCGCGCACTAGATTCGCCCCCATGGCATCCACCTTCGCCGCTCGTCGATTCGCCGCAGTGGCGGTCGTGTTCCTCCTGCTCCTCTCGGCCTGCTCCGCGAACAGGTCACCATCGACGGGGCCAGGAAGTTCAACGGGGACCACACCGTCCTCGCCGAGCGGCCCCTGGACCGTCGCCGAGAACGCCAAGCCCGGCACGAGCGACTGGCGGATCCCCGACAACCAGCTCTCCACCGATGCCCAGCTCTGCGGGTACGCCGACCGATCCTCGGTCCTGCCCGGTGAGAACTTCGGCCTGTACGTCACGTCGACCCTGGGCGACGTCACCGTCGCGGCCTACCGGGTCGGATCGTACGGCGGGGCCGGCGGCCGGCTCGTGTGGCAGTCCCAGGCCTTCCCGGGGGTCAAGCAACCGGACCCGGTGATCGAGGCCGACCACATGGTGGTCGCCAAGTGGGCCAAGTCGCTGGACGTCCCGACCGCCGACTGGCCCGAGGGCTCCTACCTGCTCAAGCTGACCGCCTCCGGCAAGTCGCGGTACGTGCCTATCACGGTCCGCAGCCGCTCCACCGCTGGCAAGCTCGTCCTGGTCGAGGCGGTGACCACCGACCAGGCGTACAACACGTGGGGCGGCTACTCCCTCTACACCGGCCCGAACAACACCCGGGCCGCCCGGGTCAGCTTCGACCGGCCGCAGAAGGGCAACGGGGCGCAGCAATTCTTCGGTGACCGGCTGGCGCCGACCCAGCTCGCCGAGAGCCTCGGCCTGGACCTGGCGTACGTCACCTCGGTCGACCTGGACCGTGAGCCGGACCTGCTCGCCGGTGCCTCCGGGCTGGTCAGCATGGGCCACGACGAGTACTGGACCGTCGGCATGCGCAGGAGCGTCGAGAAGGCGCGCGATACCGGGACGTCGCTGGCCTTCCTCGGCGCCAATGCCGTCTACTGGCGGATCCGGTTGAAGGACGGACTCACCGGCGACCGGCGCGTCGTGGTCGAGTACCGCGACGCCGGCGCCGATCCCAAGCACGACGCGGTCGACACCACCGTCAAGTTCCGCTCCCGGCCGATGCCCGACCCGGAGAATTCCCTGACCGGGATGCTGTACGAGTGCTTCCCGGCGTACGGGGCGATGGTCGTCCAGGACCCGACCTTCCCGCTGTTCGCAGGGACCGGGGTGAAGAAGGGCGACAGGATCCCGGGCGTGGTGGGGATCGAGATCGACCGTGCCTATCCGATCCCGGGGACCCCGGCGAGCCTGACCGTCGTGGCCCATTCCCCGGTGACGTGCGGTACCAGCAAGCAGACCTTCTCGGACATGACCTACTACAACGCGGGTACGTCGGGTGTCTGGGCCACCGGCTCGATGATGTGGGTGAAGGTGCTCAACGGCCCGAACGCGAAGTACGGCATCACCGACGCCTCGGTCTCGTTCGTCAAGCGGGTCACCACGAACGCGTTCGTCCAGATGGCGAAGGGCAACGGCCAGGGCGGCCTGTCGACCACGCCGAACCTCGCGCAGCTCGGCGCCTCGACCTCCACGGCGACCGGGACCGGTGGTCCGGTGGAGAAGTAGCACCCGCGCAGTGGAGGAGTAGCACCGCGCAGAGGAACCGCCCCCACGTGTCAGGTCGTGGAGGCGGTTCCGTCCTGGGTGGCGGCTCAGGCGACCGGCTTGCCCCCGGTCACGCCGATCACGGCGCCGGAGACGCACGGTCGTTCGGCATGCGTTCAGTATTGTCGACAAACCGTGGAGGGCCAAGGGTCCCTGGGGGCGGACCCCGGCCCCGACACACCCAGGGAGCGGTCGCGGTAGGGTGGGGACGCTGCCGCCGCCCGGCGTCCCCGCCTCCGCGCGGGTCCGGCGATCGGGTGGGACAGTCTGCCATGTGCCCCTCTTCGAAGGAGATGACGGTGACCGCGAGTGACGACGTGACGACCAACGGTGAGGCAGGCGGCGGCGTGGCTGCCGTCGTGGTGCTGGCTGCCGGGGCCGGCACCCGGATGAAGTCCTCCCGCTCCAAGGTGCTGCACGAGGTGGCGGGGCGCTCCATGCTGTCCTGGGCGGTCGACGCCGCCGAGCAGGTCGAGCCGGAGCACCTGGTCGTCGTGGTCGGGCACCAGCGCGAGCAGGTCGAGGAGCACCTCCGTGAGGTCGCCCCCGCCGTGATCACCGCGGTGCAGGACCAGCAGAACGGCACCGGCCACGCGGTGATGTGCGGCCTGGCCCCGCTGGGTGAGGTCACCGGCACCGTCATCGTGACGTACGGCGACGTCCCCCTGCTCAGCGGCGAGACCCTGGTCGCGATGGTCGGCGAGCACCGGCGCGCCGGGCACGCCGTCACCGTGCTCACCGCCCGCGTCCCCGACCCGACCGGCTACGGCCGGATCGTCCGTGGCGACGACGGCGGCATCGCGCGCATCGTCGAGCACAAGGACGCCTCCGAGGCCGAGCGCGCGATCGACGAGATCAACTCCGGCATCTACGTCTTCGACGCCGACATCCTGCACGACGGGCTGGCCAGCCTGGGCACCGACAACGCCCAGGGCGAGCTCTACCTCACCGACGTGATCGGGCACGCCAACTCGGTGGGCCGGCGCGTCGGGGCGTACGTGACTGACGACCTGTGGCAGACCGAGGGCGTCAACAACCGCCTGCAGCTGGCCAGGATGGGTGCCGAGATGAACCGGCGGATCGGGGAGAAGTGGATGCTGGCCGGCGTCACCATCATCGACCCGGCCACCACCTGGATCGAGGACTCGGTCGACATCGCCCCCGACGTCACCCTGATGCCGGGCACCCACCTGCACGGCGCCACCTCGATCGCCACCGGTGCCGTGATCGGCCCGGACACCTCCCTGAAGGACGTCGAGGTCGGCGAGGAGGCCACCATCACCCGCAGCCAGGGCCTGCTCGCCACCGTCGGGGCGCGCTGCCAGGTCGGGCCGTACGCCTACCTGCGCCCGGGCACCGAACTTGCCGCCGACGTACGGATCGGCCCGTTCGTGGAGACCAAGCGCGCGGTCATCGGGAGGGGTGCGTCGATCGCCCACCAGGGCTACGTCGGTGATGTCGAGATCGGAGCTCGGACCCGGCTCAGCGCAGGTACGATCGTCGCGAACGATGACGGGGAGACCCGCCACTCCACCACGATCGGCGCCGATGCCTTCGTCGGGGCCAACAGTGTCCTGGTCGCCCCCGTCTCGGTCGCCGACGGGGCACATGTCGCCGCCGGGTCGATCGTCACCGAGGACGTGGCCCCGCAGGGCTCGGACCCCAGGTCCTGACGTTCGGCAAGCAGCATGCTTGCGGCAGTCCGACTGTCGCCGCGGCCGCCGACCGCCCGATCGACGGCAGAACACCCCAGGGGCCCACCCCCCGACATCTCCGAGGAGACCAGCAAATTGAGCGGTTTGATGCTTCCACCGAAACGGCACCTGATGCTCTTCAGCGGGCGGTCCTACCCCGGACTCGCGGAGGAGATCGCCCGACTGATGGACACCCAGCTGGTGCCCACCCGCCAGGTCACGTACGCCAACTCCGAGATCTACGTGCAGTACGAGGAGTCGGTGCGCGGGTCCGACGCCTTCGTGATCCAGGCCCACGCGGCCCCGGTGAACGAGTCGCTGATGGAGCAGCTGATCATGATCGACGCGCTCAAGCGGGCCTCCGCCAAGCGCATCACCGTGGTGGCGCCCTTCTACCCGTACGCCCGGCAGGACAAGAAGCACCTCGGTCGTGAGCCCATCTCCGCCCGCCTGGTCGCCGACCTGTTCACCGCGGCCGGTGCGGACCGGATCATGTCGATCGACCTGCACGCGGCCCAGATCCAGGGCTTCTTCAATGGTCCGGTCGACCACCTGTGGGGCCTGCCGGTGCTGGCCAATTATGTCTCCGAGAAATACGACACCGAGGAGATGACGGTCGTCTCCCCGGATGCCGGCCGGGTGCGGCTGGCCGACATGTGGACCGACCGGCTGGGCAGCCGGCTGGCGATCATCCACAAGCGCCGCGACCCCAACGTGGCCAACACGGTGGCCGTGCACGAGGTCGTCGGTGACGTCGAGGGGCGCGTCTGCCTGCTGGTCGACGACATGATCGACACCGCCGGCACCATCTGCCAGGCCGCCGACGCGCTGATGGAGCGGGGCGCGAAGAAGGTCATCGCCGCCGCGACCCACCCGATCCTCTCCGGCCCCGCGGCCCAGCGCCTCAACGATTCGGCCTTCGAGGAGGTCATCGTCTGCAACACGCTGCCGATCAGCACCGAGGTGGAGGTGAACAAGCTGACGGTCCTGTCGATCGCACCGCTGCTCGCCCAGGCCATCCACGAGGTGTTCGAGGACGGATCGGTCACCAAGCTGTTCCAGTGACACCGGGCGGCCCGGGCACGCCGGGTCCTGCAGGGTGACGCTGTCCACGCCGGTACCACATCGTGGTGCCGGCGTGGTAGCATCTCGGGGTTGCCTCGGCGAGGGGAGGCGTACGTACGTACGCCGAACGTTATCGACGTGGTGAGCCACCGGTCCCCGGGCCGTGGCCTGCCGGTCGACGCGTCCGTCCCGGCCCAGGCGGCAGGAACCAGACCATCGGTCATCCGCCCGCCGCGTGATGGCCCGACACCAGGAGGCCACCATGGCAGCTGACGCCACACTTTCCGCCACCGTCCGCGACGAGTTCGGCAAGGGCGCCTCGCGCCGCACCCGCCGCGCGCACCTCGTGCCCGCCGTCCTCTACGGCCACGGCATGGACCCGATCCACCTGGCCCTGCCCGGCCACGCGACCATGCTCGCCCTGCGCCTGGACAACGCCCTGCTCGAGATCAACGTCGAGGGCGAGTCCAAGGCCCGCCTGGCGCTGGCCAAGCAGATCCAGCGCGACCCGATCCGTGGCGACCTGATCCACGTCGACCTGCAGGCCGTGAACGCCGACGAGAAGGTCGTCGTCGAGATCGCGCTGCAGATCATCGGTGACTCCGCCCCCGACACCACCGTCGCCGTCGACCAGAACTCCATCAGCATCGAGGCGCCGGTCTCCGACATCCCCGAGGAGATCCAGATCGACGTCGAGGGCCTCGAGGCCGGTGCGCAGATCCAGGCCAAGGACCTCAAGCTGGCCAGCGGCGTCACCTACGTCGGTGACCCCGAGGACGTCCTGGTCTCGGTCAACCACGCCAACGCCAACGAGGTCCCCGAGTCCGGTGCCGCCGCCGTCGAGGCGACCGAGCCCGCCGCCGAGTGACCTCGGTCCTCGACTGACACGTCTGGCAGGCTGACACACATGTGGCTGGTGGTGGGGCTCGGCAATCCGGGCCCCACCTATGCCCACACCCGGCACAACGTCGGCTACCTCGTCGTCGAGGAGCTGGCCCGGCGCGCCCACGCCCGGCTCTCCTCGGTGCCCAAGATGCGCGCCGACGTCGCCGAGACGCGGATCAGCTCGGTCGGACTGGGGATCCCCGGTCCCGGATCGCAGCGACTGGCCCTGGTACGCCCGCACACGTACATGAACGAGTCCGGCATCCCTGTCGGCAAACTGGCCGCGTACTACGACATCCCGCCGACCAGGATCATCGCGATCCATGACGAGCTCGACCTCGACATGGGCCAGCTGCGACTGAAGTGCGGCGGGGGCGACAACGGCCACAACGGCCTGAAGTCGATGCGCGCCCACCTGCACACCGGTGACTTCAACCGGGTCCGCGTCGGCATCGGCCGGCCGCCCGGCCGCCAGGCGCCCGCGGACTTCGTCCTCTCCGCTTTCCCTTCCGGCCAGCGCGATGCGGTGGCCGTCGAGGTGGCCCGGGCCGCTGACGCGGTCGAGACGATCATCGTGGACGGGCTCGGCCCGGCCCAGAATCGCTACAATTCCTGACCCAGGTCGACGTCAGGCCGCGGGTCCTCCGGGTCCTCCGGGGCCTCCGGGTCCTCCGGGTCCTCCGGGGCCGCCCCAGCCGCCCCGGTGGAAGTCGTACGGCAGCGGTGCCCGGGGCGTCGGCGGTTCGGGCTGGACGAACGGCGCGCCACTGGCCATCGGGCGCATCGCCGGCGCCGCATCCGTGTGCAGGCTTCCGACCACCATCGCGAGCTCGGCCTGGTGGGCCTGCAGCTCCGGAGTCGACCAGCCGCGCTTGATCCGGCTGCGGACGAACGCCAGCTCGGTGACCGCGTCGATGTAGGTGTTGATCACCGCTGACTCCTCGCGCGACAACCCCCGGGTGCGGGCGGCCCGGGTGCGCAGGGTGCTCAGCCAGCCGGCCTCCTGTGGGCTGACCAGCCCGGTCCAGACCATCTCGGGCAGCTCCTGGCGGACGACCATCCCCTCCAGGTGGCGGGACCGGACGGCCTGCCGGGCCAGCACGATGAAGGCCGGCACCATCACCACCGCGTACGTGCCGAAGTAGCCGACCAGGCCGAAGGAGGCGGAGAAGTTCCACAGGCCGTGCAGGGTCATCGCGGCGACGAAGCCGAGCATGATCACGAGGGCGCGGGCGCCCCCGTTGCGCAACCGCATCGACAGCCACACCCCGAGCGCTGTCATCGTGGTGAAGAGCGGGTGGGCGAAGGCACTCATCAGGATCCGGGCGAAGAACATGAACGTGGTCTGCCCGATCGACTCCGATCGGCCGAAGTAGAGCAGGTTCTCCACGAACGCGAAGCCGATGCCGGACATGCCGGCATAGACCAGCGTGTCGGTGAGGGACGTCATCTCGCGTCGCCGCAGGCCGGTGAGCATCACCAGCAGGAACATCCCCTTCAGGCCCTCCTCGAACAACGGCGCCCCGATTACCGTGGCGAGCAGTTCGTTCTCGCCCCAGACGAACCCGCGGAACACCTCCTGCAGCACCAGGGCGCCGAGCGTGGCGACCCCACCGCCCCACAGGAAGGCCCAGATCAGGTAGCTCGGCGGCTCGGGCTCCCAGCGGTCCAGCCACATGTACGCCGTGATCACGATCGCCGCCCCGACGGTCGAGAGCACCACAGCGCCGATGAAGGTGTCGAAGTTGGTACTGCCCAGCAGGGCGAGGTAGGCGACCACGGCGACGCCGACGCCGGCAAGGATCAGGGCGGCGAGCGGCACGCCCGCCTTTCGTACGGTCCGCACCGGCACCGGTCGGTACGCCCCCGCCGGGGGCGGGAACGGCGGCTGCAGGCCGCCGCGGGAGAACGGGGGCGGGTCGGGGCGATGTGGGTCGGGGCGATGCTGGTCAGGTCGGTGCGGCTGGTCAGGGGCGCTCACAGGCTCAGGGTAGGCGACGGCGGTGACACCGGAGGGCCCGGCGCCGGAACGAACCGCGAGCGGGCCCGCTGTCAGACCGGCGCGCTACCGTGGTGCGGTGACCGAACACGTGACGGGCAAGCTCGCCGGCATCCTCGACCTGTTGGGCACCGAGCCCACCATCGCCGAGTGCGTGGAGGACGCGCGTGCCGGGGTCCTGCACACCTGCGACATCACGGCGCCCACCTCGTTGCGCGCCTTCCTGACCGCCGAGCTGGTGCGGCGCACCGAGCGTACGATCCTGCTGGTCACCTCCACCTACCGCGAGGCGGAGGAGCAGGTCGCCGCCCTGCAGGCCCTGCTCGGCCACGATCTGGCGGCCTACTACCCGGCCTGGGAGACGCTGCCGCACGAGCGGCTGAGCCCCCGTTCCGACACCGTGGGACGCCGGATGGAGGTGCTGCGCCGGCTGGCCGGCAAGGACGAGCGTCCGGCCCCGCGGGTCGTCGTGGCACCGGTCCGTGCCGTGCTGCAGCCGCAGGTGGCCGGCCTGGCCGACATCGCGCCGGTCCGGTTGCGCCGCGGGGAGGACCACAGCATCGACGACATCGCCGAGGCACTGGTCGCGGCCGCCTACCTGCCGGTCGACATGGTGCAGCGCCGCGGCGAGTTCGCGGTCCGCGGCGGCATCGTCGACGTGTTCCCGCCGGTCCAGGAGCACCCGGTCCGGATCGACTTCTTCGGCGACACGGTCGATGACATGCGCTACTTCATGGTGGCCGACCAGCGCTCCACCGAGCACCAGGTCGACGAGGTCGTCTGCTCCCCGTGCCGCGAGCTGCTGATGACCCCCCAGGTCCGGGCCCGGGCCGAGGCGCTGGTCGCCGACCACCCCGAGCTGACCGACATGCTCGACCGGATCGCCGAGGGGCTGGGCGCCGACGGGATGGAGTCGCTGGCGCCGGCCCTGGTCGACCGGATGGAGCTGCTGGTCGACGTGCTGCCCGCCGACGCGATGGTGCTGGTCGCCGACCCCGAGCTGGTCCGCGGCCGTGCCTCCGACCTGGTCGCGACCTCCGAGGAGTTCCTGCAGGCCGGCTGGGCCGCCGCGGCCTCCGGCGGCCGCGCCCCGATCGACCTGCGCGCCTCCGGCTACCAGCCGCTCGGCGACGTCCGCTCCCACGTGCTGGAGCTCGGCCAGTCCTGGTGGACCCTTGCGCCGTTCGCCGTCGCGCCCGACGAGGGCCACGACTCGGCCGCCGAGGCGCTCGCCCACATCGCCGCCGGCGCCACCCCGATCCGTACGATCCGGGCCCGGGACGCCCAGAGCTGGGCCGGCGACATCGAACGTGCTGTCGCCGAGATCTCCGCCGCAGTCCGCACCGGCTGGCGGGTCGTGATGTCGGCCGAGGGACACGGCACCACCCAGCGGCTCGCCGAACTGCTGGCCGAGCACGACGTCGCCGCCCGGGTGGTCGAGGACGTCGCCGAGCCGCCGGTCGAGGGCGTCGTGGAACTGGTCACCACCGGCATCCGGCACGGCTTCCTGGCCGACGGCGTACGGCTGGCCGTGTGGACCGCCGGGGACCTGTCCGGCCGGGCCCAGACCGACCGGGTCGAGCGCAAGATGCCGGGTCGGCGCAAGAAGGCCATCGACCCGCTGGAGCTGAAGCCCGGCGACCCGGTCGTGCACGAGCACCACGGTGTCGGCCGCTACGTCGAGATGATCCAGCGGACCGTCGCGGGCGCCACCCGCGACTACATGGTGATCGAGTACGCGGCCAGCAAGAAGGGCCAGCCCGGCGACCGGGTGTTCGTCCCGATGGAGCAGCTCGACCAGGTCACCCGCTACGTGGGCGGCGAGACGCCGGTGCTGGACAAGATGGGTGGTTCGGACTGGGCCAAGCGCAAGTCGCGGGCACGGTCCGCGGTCAAGGAGATCGCCGGGGAACTCGTCCGGCTCTACGCCGCCCGCCGGGCCAGCAAGGGCTTCGCCTTCAGCCCCGACAGCACCATGCAGCGCGAGCTGGAGGACGCCTTCGACTACACCGAGACCCCCGACCAGCTGTCCGCCATCGACGAGGTCAAGAGCGACATGGAGCAGACCGTCCCGATGGACCGGCTGATCTGCGGTGACGTCGGCTACGGCAAGACCGAGATCGCCGTCCGCGCCGCGTTCAAGGCCGTGATGGACTCCAAGCAGGTCGCCATCCTGGTGCCTACCACGCTGCTGGTCACCCAGCACTACAACACCTTCTCCGAGCGGTACGCGGGCTTCCCGATCCGGGTCGCCGCGCTCTCGCGCTTCCAGACCGAGAAGGAGTCCCGCCAGGTTATCGAGGACCTCAGCGCGGGCAGGATCGACGTCATCGTCGGCACCCACCGGCTGCTGTCGCAGGAGATCGTGTTCAAGGACCTCGGGCTGGTGATCATCGACGAGGAGCAGCGCTTCGGCGTGGAGCACAAGGAGCAGCTGAAGAAGCTGCGGATGAACGTCGACGTGCTCGCCATGTCGGCCACCCCGATCCCGCGCACCCTGGAGATGGCGATCACCGGCATCCGTGAGATGTCGACCATCGCCACGCCCCCCGAGGAGCGCCACCCGGTGCTCACCTTCGCCGGGGCGTACGACGAGGGCCAGGTCACCGCCGCGATCCGGCGCGAGCTGCTGCGCGAGGGCCAGGTCTTCTTCGTCCACAACCGGGTGCAGACCATCGACAAGGCGGCCGCCCGGATCCGTGAGCTGGTCCCGGAGGCGCGGGTGGTGATCGCGCACGGCCAGATGGGGGAGCGCCGGCTCGAACAGGTGATGCTCGACTTCTGGGAGCGGCGGGCCGACGTGCTGGTCGCCACCACCATCGTCGAGGCGGGCCTGGACATCGCCAGCGCCAACACCCTGATCGTCGACCGGGCCGACCGGATGGGCCTGTCCCAGCTGCACCAGCTGCGCGGGCGCGTCGGCCGCAGCCGCGAGCGGGGCTACTGCTACTTCCTGTACCCGGCCGACAAGCCGCTGTCGCAGGAGGCGCACGACCGGCTGGCGACGCTGGCCGCCAACACCGATATCGGCGCCGGCATGGCGATCGCCACCAAGGACCTGGAGATGCGCGGTGCCGGCAACCTGCTCGGCGGGGAACAGTCGGGCCACATCGCCGACGTCGGCTTCGACCTGTACATCCGGCTGGTCGGTGAGGCGGTCGCCAACTACCGCGGCGACCGCCCCGAGGAGGCCGAGCCGGACACCCGGATCGAGCTACCGGTCGACGCGCACCTGCCGGAGGACTACATCGGCTCGGAGCGCCTGCGGCTGGAGATGTACAAGACGATCGCCGAGGTCCGCTCGGACGCCGACATCGCCGAGGTCCGCGCCGAGCTCCAGGACCGCTACGGCCCGCTGCCCGAGCCGGTCGAGACCCTCCTGGAGGTCGCCCGCTTCCGGCTGATCGCCAAGGCGGCCGGGCTGCGCGAGGTGATCGTGCAGGGCTCCAACGTACGATTCTCCCCGGTCCAGCTCCCCGAGTCGCGCCAGCTCAAGCTGGCCCGGTTGTACCCCAGGAGCGTCTACAAGACACCGGCCGGCCAGGTACTGATCCCGCGGCCCGCCACGGCGCCGCTGGGCGGCAAGCCGCTGCAGAACCGTGACCTGCTCGCCTGGGCCGTCGGCGTCGTACGGGACCTGCTGACCGTGCCGGCCCCGCCCGGAGAGGCGCAGGGGAGCGGGGGCGATGTCGGCACCTCCGCGGGGACGGCCCGGGCCCGGGCCGGCTCCACCAGCGCGTAGGATCACCACGACCACCACCCTCGACGGGAGACATCATGGCGCTTCGCGCACTGCCCGCCCTCGCCTCGGCGGGAGCACTTATCCTCACGTTGTCGGGCTGCGCAGGCGGCTCCGGCTCCGATGCGGTCGTGATCGACGGCAGGCGGGTGTCCGTGACCGAGGTCGAGAGGACCGCCGACGCCGTCGCGAAGACGGTGCGGGGGGACAGTGCGACCCTGCGTGACCAGCAGCTGGTGGTCGCCGCCCTGGTCGCCCAGGCGCTCGCCGACAGTGCCGCCGAGAAGGCCGGCCAGCCGATCACCCCGGCCGACCGCGACGCCGCCCTGGCCTCGATCTCCGGCGGCACCCAGATCGCCGACGTTCCCGACGCCCGCCCGTACGCGGTGGCCGTCGGAGACATCGTCTATGCGCAGAAGGCCCTGGGTGCCGAGGCGATCGCCGCCCAGCAGGTCAACACCAGCATCCGGGTCAACCCGCGCTACGGCAGCTGGGACACCCAGCAGATGAGTCTGGTCTCCGGCACCGGATCGCTGTCGGTGCCGGTCACGGTGCGCTGAGCGCCGGTGGCACCCCGTGAGGTCCCGGTCGCCCGGATCGGGGCGGCCCACCCGCAGCTGGACCGCTTCATCGAGGTGATGGGCATCCTGCGCACCGACTGCCCCTGGGATGCCGAGCAGACCCACGAGTCGCTGGTGCAGTACCTGGTCGAGGAGACCATGGAGACGGTCGAGGCGATCGAGTCCGGGGTCGAGGAGCACCTGCGCGAGGAGCTCGGCGACCTGCTGCTGCAGGTGGTCTTCCACGCCACCATCGCCGCCGAGCGCTCCGACGGCTTCGACATCGACGACGTCGCCCGCGCGGTGGCGGACAAGCTGATCGCCCGGCACCCGTACATCTTCGAGGCCGAGGACGTCCCCGACGACCTCGACGCCACCTGGGAGCAGCGCAAGCGCCTGCTGAAGGGGCGTACGTCCACCCTGGAGGGGGTCCCGCACCAGCTCTCGGCCATGCACCGGGCCAGCAAGGTGATCGGACGGTCAGGCTCCCACGGGGTCGACCTGGCCGGGCAGGGCATCGACCTGCCGACCGAGCCGATCGAGGCCGACGAGCTGGGTCGTACGATCCTCGGCCTGGTCAGCCGGGCCCGGGCCAGCGGCCTGGACCCCGAACAGGTCACCCGCGACGCGCTGCGCACCCTCGAGGAAGCGATCGTGCGCGCCGAGACAGACCCGTCCTGACCGATTGGGCGGGGGTGCCCCCATCGCCCGGCCCTCGTGTGTCTAGGCTGTCACCAAGCGTGGTCACCCCGTCTCGGGGCAGGGCCGCGCACGTCAGAGGCTGATCGAAAGGCAACCAACGTGGCAAGCATCGAATTCATCGACGCACGCGAGATTCTCGACTCGCGTGGCAACCCGACCGTCGAGGTCGAGGTCATCCTCGACGACGACACCCAGGGCCGCGCCGACGTCCCTTCCGGCGCCTCCACCGGCCAGTTCGAGGCCGTCGAGCTGCGTGACGGTGACGATTCCCGCTACGGCGGCAAGGGCGTCCTGAAGGCCGTCGAGAACGTCATCGAGCAGATCGGCCCGGAGCTCCTCGGCCTCGAGGCCTCCGAGCAGCGCATCGTCGACCAGGCCATGCTCGACCTGGACGGCACCCCGAACAAGGCCAAGCTCGGCGCGAACGCCATCCTCGGCGTCTCCCTCGCCGTGGCCCACGCCGCCGCCGCTTCCGCCGGCCTGCCGCTCTACCGCTACGTCGGTGGCCCCTCCGCGCACATCCTGCCCGTCCCGATGATGAACATCCTCAACGGTGGCTCGCACGCCGACTCCAACGTCGACGTCCAGGAGTTCATGATCGCTCCGATCGGCGCCAGCTCGTTCCGTGAGGCCCTCGAGTGGGGCGCCCGCGTCTACCACTCCCTGAAGAAGGTCCTCAACAAGAAGGGCCTGTCCACCGGTCTTGGCGACGAGGGCGGCTTCGCCCCCAACCTGGAGTCCAACGTCGCAGCCCTGGAGCTGATCTCCGAGGCGATCGAGGCCGCCGGCCTGACCCCGGGCCAGGACGTCGCGATGGCCCTGGACGTCGCCGCCTCCGAGTTCCACAACGACGGCAAGTACACCTTCGAGGGTGCCGAGAAGACCGCCGCCGAGATGGTCGCCATCTACGCCGACTGGGCCGAGCGCTTCCCGATCGTCTCGATCGAGGACCCGCTGAACGAGGAGGACTGGGAGGGCTGGGCGAAAATGACCGCCCAGCTCGGCGACAAGATCCAGATCGTCGGCGACGACCTGTTCGTCACCAACGTGGAGCGCCTGCAGCGCGGCATCGACGAGAAGTCGGCCAACGCCCTGCTGGTCAAGGTGAACCAGATCGGTACCCTCACCGAGACCCTGGACGCTGTCGACCTGGCCCACCGCAACGGCTTCCGTACGATGATGTCGCACCGCTCGGGCGAGACCGAGGACGTCACCATCGCCGACCTGGCCGTCGCCTGTGGCTGTGGCCAGATCAAGACCGGTGCCCCGGCCCGTACCGACCGTGTCGCCAAGTACAACCAGCTGCTCCGCATCGAGGAGGAGCTCGACGAGGCCTCCGAGTACGCCGGCCGCCGCGCCTTCCCGCGTTTCCAGGCGTGATTTCACGCCCTGATCGGCCACACTGGAACGCGTGACGGACCAGGGACACAGGAAGCAAGGAGCCGGACCGGACCGAGGAGAGCCTCGGAACCGGTCCGGCTCCCGCAATTCGTCCCGGCGACCGGATTCGCCGGCGCCTGCCGCGGGGCCGTACGCGGACGATTCGGGCCGCCCGACGCGCCCGGGCCAGCCGAGTGCTGCCGTACGGCTCGTCGCCCTGGTCACCGTGCTCGCCGTCCTGCTGATCTCCGGGGCCGCCAGCCTGCAGGTCTACTTCCGCCAGCAGCACCAGATCGCGCAGTTGCGCACCTCCATCCAGGACCGCCAGAAGGCCATCGAGGACCTCGACCACCGGATCGGCCAGTGGGACGACCCGGCGTACGTGAAGCAGCAGGCGCGGGAGCGGTACGGCTGGGTGGTGCCGGGGGAGACCGGCTACCGCGTCATCGGCCCCGACGGCAAGCCCGTGGAGGGCGCCACGCTGGACACCAGGCGTAGCGACCAGGAGACCCCCGAGGCGGACGCCTGGTGGCTGAAGCTGTGGTCCGGTGCCCACACCGCCGACCGCCCGCTGCCCGGTGGTGCCCCGGTCGGGACGCCCTCGCCCACCCCGACTCCAACCCCGACTCCCGCACGCTCCGCCGCCGCTGGCGGCACCTCCACCTCGGCCGTACCATCGGCGTCTGCCTCGCCCACGCCCTGAGGCTGCCACGGGTCCGGGCCGGAAGGGTGCCGGCGGTGTCGGCGGGTCGTGGGAGACTTGCCCCCATGGTCGAACCGATGAGCCCCCAGGACGAGCAGGTGATCACCGAGCAGCTCGGGAGGATGCCCCGCGGCGTCGTCGGCGTCGCCTGGCGCTGCCCCTGCGGCAAGCCGGGCGTGGTAGCCACCGAGCCCCGCCTGCCGGACGGTACGCCCTTCCCGACCACGTACTACCTGACCTGCCCGCGCGCCACCTCGGCCTGCTCCACGCTGGAGGCCTCCGGGCTGATGCTGGAGATGACAGCGCGCCTGGGGACCGACGAGGAGCTGGCCGCCGCCTACCGCCGCGCCCACGAGGCCTACCTGGCCGACCGCGAGGCCCTCGGCCACGTGGCGGAGATCGACGGCATCAGCGCCGGCGGTATGCCGACCCGGGTCAAGTGCCTGCACGTCCTCGCCGGGCACTCGCTGGCCGCCGGCCCCGGCGTCAACCCGCTCGGCGACGAGACCCTGGCCGCCCTGGGCGAGTTCTGGGCGCGTCCCTGCCTGGAGGACGTCCCCGCCGACGGGGCCACGCTCTGATGCGCGCCGCCGGTATCGACTGCGGGACCAACTCGGTGCGCCTGCTGGTGATCGAGGCCGACACCCCGCAGGGTCCGGTGCGGGAGCTGACCCGTCAGCTGCGCCTGGTCCGGCTGGGGGAGGGCGTGGACGCGACCGGCGAGTTCTCGAGGGCCGCGCTGGCCCGTACGTTCGCGGCCCTGGACGAGTACGCCGCGATCATCCGCGAGGCGGGCATCGCCCCGGAGCACCTCCGGATGGTCGCCACCTCGGCCGCCCGCGACGTCCGCAACCTGGAGGCCTTCACCGAGGGCGTCCGGGCCCGGCTCGGCGTTGCCCCGGAGGTCATCCCCGGCCGGCAGGAGGCCGCCCTGTCGTTCGCCGGGGCGCTCACCGGCCTGCGGGCCGCGGGCGTCGGGGTCACCGGACCGGTGCTGGTCACCGACGTGGGCGGTGGCTCCACCGAGTTCGCCCTCGGCGACCCGGACGGAGGCCTGGGCCGGGCCGTCTCCCTCGACATCGGCTCGGTCCGGCTGCGGGAACGCTCGATGCCCGGCGACCCGCCCGGCGCCGACGAGCTCGCCGCCACCCGCGCCATCATCGACGCGGCCCTGGACACCAGTGGCATCGACTTCGCCTCCGTCCGCGACTGGGTCGGCGTCGCGGGCACGGTGACCTCGCTGATGGCCGCTCACCTGGAGCTGGCGGCGTACGACCGGGACCGGGTGCACGGCGCCCGGATGGAACTGCCCGCACTGCAGCGGCTGGCCGAGCGGTTCTGCGCCAGCACCGTCGCCGAACTGCGCGACATTCCCTCGCTGCACCCCCAGCGCGCCGAGGTGATCAGTGCCGGCGCGCTCATCCTGGAGCGGATCTCCCGCCGGCTGTCCGTCCCCACCCTGTTGGTCTCCGAGACCGACATCCTGGACGGGGTCGCCGACAGCGCCCTGCACGCCGGGGGCCGCGCGACCTCCTGAGACGCCGGATCGTGCGTGACGTACGATCCGGACACGCCCCCGTAGCCCAATGGCAGAGGCAGGCGGCTTAAACCCGCTGCAGTATGGGTTCGAATCCCATCGGGGGCACCCCACCCGCCACGACTGTCGCGTCCGTGTCGGGCGTCCGGTCCGGACCGTGCGCCGAGGTCACTCCCGGCCATCCTCCGATGGCGTGCTGGTGGGGATGTCCGGGGAGCCAGGAGCCTCGATCGCCTTGTCATCGGCGGCTGCGGCCCGTTCACGGAAGCGCTGCTGGGCGCCCTGCTTGGTGAGCCCGTACGCGGCGCCGATCTTCGCCCACGAGGCTCCGTCGGCGCGGGCCTGGAGCACCGCTGCCTGTTCGAGGGCCTCGGTGCAGGCGCGGACGGCCCGGGCCGCCGCCAGCAACTCCTTGGGGCCGACCGCACGGTCGAAATCGTCGAGGGAAGCGTCGAGGTCCCGACGGCAGTCGTCGAGTCGGCTGACCTTGCTCATGGCGACATCGTACGCGCCCGGTGGCAACCAGGAGTTGACGGTACCGTCAATCTGTGATTGACTCTCGGTCAATGCGTTGTTGACGGACAGAGGGAGGTGCTGACATGGCGAAGAACAAGTCGAAGAAGAACAAGAAGGACTCCAAGAAGTCCAAGAAGAAGTAACTCCTCCCCTCCCTGGTGGAGACGACGGATGGGCGCCGCGGCATCAGCCGTGGCGCCCATCGAGGTTCTCCGGGCCATGGGGTCCCCGGGACGGCTGCTGGCGAGGTGGCGAGGGGGCGAGGTGGCGAGGTGGCCGTGGGGCAGGCGGCGCGGGGTGCAGCCCAGGTTTCGCCGGCCACGGTCGGACTGACAGGATCGAGGGCATGGTTGATGAACATCGCGCCCGGCCGGCCCTCGTCGACCGTCGGGCCCGGGGCGCGGTGGCGGCGCTGTTCCTCACCAACGGGGCGGTCTTCGCCAACATCCTGCCGCGCTACCCCGAGATCAAGGCGGCCCTGGGCCTGCAGAACACCACGTACGGCCTGGCGGTGGCCGCCTTCCCGGCAGGTGCCGTCATCGCCGGTCTGGGCGCCGCTGTCCTGATCCGGCGCTTCGGGTCGGGCAAGGTTGCGGTGGCGGGCACGCTGCTGACAGCCCTCGGCGTCCTCCTCGCCGGCACGGCACCCTCCGTCGCGGTCTTCGCCATTGGACTCTTCCTGGGCGGGGCGATGGACGCGATCACCGACGTGGCACAGAACGCCCACGGACTTCGCGTGCAGCGCCGGTACGGGCGCTCCATCATCAACACCTTCCACGCCGTCTGGTCGATCGGTGCGGTCCTGGGCGGTGCGATGGCCGCCGCCGCGATCGCCCTCGGCCTGCCCATCGGGGTGCACCTGACCATCTCGGCCGTGGTGTTCTCGGTCGTCGCCGTGGTCACCCTCCGGTTCACCCTGCCCGGCCGGGACGACGAGACCGACGAGGAGGCTGTGGCGGACGTCGCGGAGATGGAGTCCTCCTTCCGTGCCGGTGTCAGCCCGCGGATCGTGTTGGTGCTCGGGGCCCTGGTGCTGATCGCCATCGCCGACACGATCGTCGAGGACTCAGGGAGCTCCTGGGCCACCCTGTACCTCTCCAGCGAACTCGGCGCCCCGGCGGCCCTCGCCGTGTCGGGCTACGTCGCCCTGGTCGGCTCCCAGTTCATCGGCAGGATGGTCGGTGACCGACTGGTCGACTGCTTCGGCCAGCGCGCCGTCGCCCGCGCCGGCGCGTTGCTGGTGACCGTCGGGATGGGGCTCGCGCTGGCCTTCCCCACCCTGCCGGGCACGATCCTCGGCTTCGCCGCCGCCGGGTTCGGCGTTGCCACCCTGATCCCGGCCGTGATGCACCAGGCCGACGAGATGCCCGGGCTGCGCCACGGCACCGGCCTCACCCTGGTGTCCTGGCTGATGCGGCTGGGGTTCCTGCTCTCCCCACCGGTGGTCGGCCTGATCGCGGACGCCTCGACGCTGCGGAGGGGCCTGTTCGTCGTCCCGGCCGCCGGCTTGGTCGTCCTCCTGCTGTCGGGCGTGCTGCTGGGGCGTACGAACGACGGCGGCGCCCGGCGGCATGCCCTCGGGCGGGGCTGAGTCTCCGGCGTCCGGAGTGCTCTCAGTCGTCGGGCAGGCAGACCGTCGTCGTCCGGGTGCGTCGGTCGTGTCGTGCGGGGTGCCTCAGCCGTCGCCCTCGGTGCGGAAGCCCGCGCCGGTCCGGCCACGGACCCGCATTCCGAGGCGGATCAGGGCGATCCCGACCGCCACGAACCAGACCCACAGCAGGATCCCGTACCCCCAGTAGAACTGCGGCACGGCGTAGCGCAGCAGCTCGCTGACGATGCCGATCGCGCCGGTGGCGACGCCCAGCCAGGCGACCCAGCGCGGCAGCACGCTGCGCAGCATCGGGATCGAGACCAGCAGGATCCCCACGGTGGCCAGCACGCCGGCGATCGTCGGGGTGTTGTTCTCGGCGATGATCGTCTCGGCGGCGATGGCGTACGTCGCCCGGTCGCCCGGTGCCGCGGCCATGTAGCGCTCGCTGAGGTAGACCAGGCTCAGCGCTCCCCGGCTCGAGGTGGGGATGGCCAGCAGCAGCGCGTACGCGACCCCGCCGACCACCGAACCGATCAGCGCCAGGCTGCGATGGGCGGCGGCCAGCGCGAAGTAGAGCGCGACGAAGACCAGCACCGCCAGGATGCTCGGCGCGATCCACAGCACCTGCTCGGCGACGTACACCGAGGTGTGGGCGGCGATGAACTCCAGCGTTGCGGCGCCCCCGTGGACCGGGGGAGGGGCGACGACGTCAAGGGCGAGTGCCGCGAGCAGCAGGGCGACGAAGGCGATCGAACCGATCCCGGCGATGACGAAGAGTGGGCCCCAGGACCGATCGACCGGGGGTGCTTCGGGACGTACGGCGATGGTGGACAAGGTGCGCTCCTTCCGCGCTGCATCGCCTCGACGGCTGCCGCGAAACGACGCCACGTCTCCATGCTAGGACTGCGGGGGACGCGACACCCCGACCTCCGGGGTCCACCTGATTTGTCCCGGGTCCGGGACTGCCGGCGGTCGGGCGATCGTCCTTGCCCCCGTACGATGGGGTACGTAACCCGTGACCCGTAAGGAACCCCACGCTGATGCGTACTCATAATCCTGTGTTCAACCGCTCCGCCGCGTTCAGCCCGCAGGCCGGTTACCAGTCCGGCTACGCCCCGCAGTACCAGGGCCAGGGCTTCGATCCGTACGCAGCCCCCCGTCCGGTCGAACGGATGACGATGGACGACGTCGTCACCAAGACCGCCCTCACCCTCGGTCTGGTCGTGCTCGCGGCCGCCGCTGCCTGGTTCCTCGTTCCCCCCGCCCTCAGTGGCGTGGCCTGGATCGGCTCGGCCATCGTGGCGCTCGTCGTCTCGTTCATGGTGGTGGGTCGCCGTGGCGTCCGTCCCGGCATGGTGGTGGCGTACGCCGCCTTCGAGGGCGTCTTCGTCGGCGTCTTCTCCCGCTTCCTGAACCAGATGTTCCCCGGAATCGTCGTGCAGGCCGTCATGGCGACCTTCGTCGTCGCGGCGATGGTGCTGGTCAGCTACAAGGTCTTCAACCTCAACCGGCAGGCGAACAAGATCGCCCGTGGCGTCTTCATCGCCACCGCCGGCCTGGCCGTCGTGTACCTGATCAACTTCGTGCTGTCGCTGTTCGGCGTGCACACCGGGATCATCGGCTACGGCCCGCAGGCCGGCGGCCTGGCCTTCATCGTGACCGCCGTCGCGATCGTCCTGGCCACGCTGAACCTGCTGGTGGACTTCGCCGCCATCGAGGACGGCGTCCGCAACGGCGCCCCCGCCGAGCAGTCCTGGGTCGCCGCGTTCGGCATCACCGTCTCGATGGTGTGGCTCTACACCGAGCTGCTGCGCCTGCTGTCGTACTTCCGCCAGAGCTGACCGACCGGACCTTGACCGTCCGGACGCCCGTCGTCCGACCCGCACGGCCCCGCCCTCCCGGGCGGGGCCGCTGTGCGTCCCGGTCCCGTCGGCGAGCCTGGGCAGACGCCCGAACCAGCCAGCGAGCCTGCGGCAGACCGCCCCGACCAGCCGTCCCATTCGGCGCCGGCGGCTGGTCGTCCGGTCGTTGTCGGTGTCGGCGGTGGCTGGCAGGATACGATCATGGGGCCGCGACGCCGGTCCCGGTACCGGCGCAGTCACCCGGTCCCGTCGTCCCGGTCCGTCCGGCGAGCAGTTCGGAGACGCTGATGAAGTTCAACGAGAATGCCAGCCTCGATCCGTCGCGGTCCTCGTCCGGTGGCGGCTCGGGCGGCGGCCGGATCGCCGTCGGCGGCGTCGGCGGGCTGATCCTGATCCTGGTCGCCCTGTTCTTTGGGATCGACCCGACCGGCATCCTCGGCCAGTCCGGGGACACCGGCAACACCGGCCAGAACACCCTGCAGAACTGCACCAGCGTCAAGGCCACCGAGACCAACCCGGAGTGCCGGTTCGTGGTGTACGAGAACTCGCTGAACAACTATTGGGCGGCGGCACTGCAGGACTACCACTCGCCCAAGCAGTTCACCATGTTCAACGGCCAGATCCAGACCGGCTGCGGAACCGCCACCTCGGCGGTCGGCCCCTTCTACTGCCCGGCCGATGAGTCGATCTAC
Source organism: Raineyella antarctica (assembly GCF_900092135.1). Lineage (GTDB taxonomy): Bacteria > Actinomycetota > Actinomycetes > Propionibacteriales > Propionibacteriaceae > Raineyella > Raineyella antarctica. The sequence goes on from NZ_FMYF01000001.1 coordinate 223,328, forward strand.
CTGGACGAGTCGTTCTTCACCACCCTGCAGCAGCAGTTCGGAGCTGCGTCGACCCCCGCGGTGGAGGCGTACGTGCTGGCGCACGAGTACGGCCACCACATCCAGAACCAGATCGGCGTGCTCGACCGGGTCCAGCAGGGCGGCACCGGGGCCGGCTCGCCCGCCGTCCGCTCCGAGCTGCAGGCCGACTGCTTCGCCGGCGTCTGGTTCGCCAATGCCAGCAAGGACCCCAACGGTCCGATCGCCGAGGTCAGCAAGCAGGACATCCTCGAGGCCCGGTCGGCGGCTGAGGCGATCGGCGACGACAAGATCCAGCAGAACACCAGCGGCCGGGTGGACCGGGAGTCCTGGACCCACGGGTCCTCGGCCCAGCGCGAGAAGTGGCTGCTGGCGGGCTACACCTCCGGCGACCCGAACAAGTGCGACACCTGGTCGGCCCGTGACCTCGGCTGAGGCGACGGCTTGATCAAGTACCTCGGGTCCAAGCGCACCCTCGTCCCCGTCCTCGGCCGGCTGGCCCGGGCGGCGGAGGCGGGCACGGCGCTGGACCTGTTCACCGGCACGACGCGGGTCGCCCAGGAGTTCTGCCGGCAGGGGGCGTACGTCACGGCCGTCGACACCGCCGCGTACGCCGACGTGTTCGCCCGGACGTACGTCGAGCTCGATGCGGCGACCGTCGACGTGACGGCCGTCCGGGCAGCCATCGACGAGCTCAACGCGCTGCCCGGCACCGACGGCTACGTCACCGAGACGTTCTGCCACCGGTCGCGCTACTTCCAGCCGCACAACGGCCGCCGGATCGATGCCATCCGCGATGCGATCGAACGCCGCTGGGCCGGTACCTGGCTGTGGCCGGTGCTGCTCACCAGCCTGCTGGAGGCAGCGGATGCGGTCGACTCGACCGTGGGCCTGCAGATGGCGTACCTGAAGAAGTGGTCCCCGCGCTCCTACAACGGCCTGCGGCTCGCCGTCCCCGCCTTCACTCCGGGGACCGGCCGGGCCGTGCGCACCGACGCCCAGCGCGCGGTGGATGAGCTGGATCGGGTCGACCTTGCCTACCTCGACTCCCCGTACAACCAGCACCGCTACTACACGAACTACCACGTCTGGGAGACGCTGGTCCGTTGGGACGCCCCCGAGGTGTACGGGGTGGCCTGCAAGCGCGTCGACTGCCGCGACGCCGCCACCAAGAGTCCCTTCAACAGCCGCCGGACGATGCCCGCGGCCCTCGCCTCGGTGGTCGAGGGGGTCCGGGCCGACGTCGTGGCCGTGTCGATCAACGACGAGTCCTTCGTCAGTCGCGCCGAGGTCGAGGAGATGTGCCGGGCGCGGGGCGGCGCGGTCGAGGTGCTGGCCTTCGACTCGCGGCGCTACGTCGGTTCGGTGATCGGTGTGTACGACGGGAAGGGCCGCAAGGTCGGCAGTCCGGGCGCCCGGTCGACGACGGAGTTCATCCTGCTCGCCGGTGACCCCGACCGGGTCGCCGCGATGGTGGAGCTCGCCGCTGATCCGGGCACGGTGGATCCGGGCGTCGAGCCCGGCACGGTGGATCCCGATACTGCGGCCGTCGGCTGAGCGGCCCCCGGGATCCATGCCCTCGCCGCGGCCCTCAGCCGAGCGTGAGCAGCATCGTCTCGGAGTCGCCGCTCGTCCCGACGGTTCGGAACCCGAACTCGCGGTAGAGCGTGGCGGCCGGGTTGAACGAGTCCACTGACAGGCTCAGTCCCGGCAGCCGACGACGTTGCGCCTCGTGGACCAGCGAACCCAGCAACTCGTGGCCGTGGCCCTGTCCGCGATGGTCCGGGCGCACCCACAGACCGATCTCCGGGGCCTCGGCGCTGACGAACCCGTAGCCGGGCGCATCCTCGCGGAACCGGACCGCCCAGACCACCCCGATCGGCCTCGCTTCCGCCTCGCCGACGATGCCGAAGGCCCCCTCGTCCTCGAAGGTCGCCAGATAGCGCACCAATTGCGGGTTGTGCAGCAGTTCGTCGCGGCCCACCGGGGGTCGCCCTGGATCCCAGTTGACCGTGCCGAGGAGTGCCTCCTGCAGCAGGTCCGCGTCCTGTGGTCCGGCCCAGCGCAGATGCATGCCGCCACCCTAACGTGAGCCGAATCCGACGCTCCAGCGGACGAGCCGGACCGGCAGGTTGTCGGACCCACGCAATGGCGCGGTGCGCGCCTGGCACTGGGCTTCGGGCCGGGCCTGGGGCGTCAGATCCGGCTCACCCCACCGAGCAGCCCTGCCCGGACCGCGGATCGCGGGGTGCGCCGCATCGGAGTCCGGAGCGGCGGGCTAGGGTATTCGCCATGAACGAGGAACACGAGGTCCTGACGTACGCCGATTTCGGGGTTGCGGTCCGCGAGGTGGCCCAGACGATCGTCGACGACGACTTCGTGCCGGACATCATCATGTGCATCGCCCGCGGCGGACTGCCGTTCGGCGGCGCCCTCGGCTACGCGCTGGACATCAAGCAGATCACCGAGATGAACGTGGAGTTCTACACCGGTGTCGACGAGCGCCTGCCCGCGCCCGTCCTGCTCCCGCCGAGCCCCCAGCCACACGATCTCAAGGGCCTCAAGGTCCTCATCGCCGACGACGTCTCCGACACCGGCACGACCCTCAGGTTCACCCAGGACTTCCTGCGGCAGTACGCCGCCGAGACGCGCACTGCAGTGATCTACGAGAAGTCGCACACCAAGCTCAACGCCGACTATGTGTGGCGCTACACCGACCGCTGGATCGACTTCCCCTGGTCGGTGCTGCCGCCGGTCACGCGGAGGGTCGCGGTCACGGACGCCACGGCCTGACAAACGCCCGGCAGGGGAGCGATGAGCTCCACCGGCCGGGCGCCTGTGTCGATCCGGGCAGGTTGTCAGAGCTGGCCGACGGTCACCGCACGATGGCTGTCCAGGGCCGCGATGATGTCCTGCACCCGCTCCTTCGCGTCGCCGAAGACCATCTCGGTGTTGTCCTTGAAGAACAGCGGGTTCTGCACGCCGGCGTAGCCGGGGTTCATCGACCGCTTGAACACGACGACCTGCTTGGCGTGCCAGACCTCCAGCACCGGCATACCGGCGATCGGGGAGTCGGGCTCGTCCAGCGCGGCGGGGTTGACGGTGTCGTTGGCGCCGATCACCAGGACCATGTCGGTCCTGTCGAAGTCCGGGTTGATCTCGTCCATCTCGAGCACGATGTCGTACGGCACCCTCGCCTCGGCCAGCAGCACGTTCATGTGCCCGGGCAGGCGACCGGCGACGGGGTGGATGCCGAACCGAACGGTGATCCCGCGCTCGCGCAGCTTCAGGGTGAGCTCGGCCACCGGGTACTGGGCCTGCGCCACGGCCATGCCGTAGCCGGGGGCGATCACCACCGACTTCGCCTCGGTCAGCTGGCGCGCCACGTCGGCGGCCGTGCTCTCGTGGTAGTCGCCGTACTCGCGTACGACGGCGTCGCCCTTCGAGCTGCCCTCGCCGAAGCCGCCGAGGATGACCGAGATGAACGAGCGGTTCATCGCCTTGCACATGATGTACGACAGGATCGCGCCGGAGGAGCCGACGAGGGCACCGGTGACGATCAGCAGGTCGTTGCCGAGCATGAAGCCGGCGGCGGCCGCGGCCCAGCCGGAGTACGAGTTGAGCATCGAGACCACGACCGGCATGTCCCCGCCTCCGATGGAGGAGACCATGTGCCAGCCCAGCAGCAGCCCGAGCACCGTCATCAGCAGCAGCGGCAGCAGGGTGGGCACGAGCACGAACCAGGCGATCAGGACGGCGCAGAGCACCACGACGACCAGGTTGAGCAGGTTGCGTTGCGGGATCATCAGCGGCTTGGACTTCAGCCGCCCGCTGAGCTTGCCGAACGCGACCAGGGAGCCGGTGAGCGTGTAGGCGCCGATCAGGACACCGACACCGACCTCGATCAGGTGGGTGCCGTTGTGGTCGGCCCCGACATCGAGGAAGGAGTTGTACCCGACCAGCACGGCGGCCAGGCCGACGAACGAGTGCAGCATCGCGATCAGCTGTGGCATGCCGGTCATCTCGACGGTGTGGGCACGCCAGATGCCGATCGCGGCACCGATCAGCATCGCCGAGCCGATCAGCAGGGAGGTCACCCAGAACCCGCGCGGGGCGGTGGTGACGGCCTGGGTGATGACACCGCCGACGGCGATGAACATGCCGAGCATGCCGAAGGCGTTGCCCATCCGGGCGCTCTCGTGCCGGGACAGGCCGGCGAGGGCGAGGATGAAGAGGACGGCCGCGATGATGTACGCGGCCTGGACCAAGGACGTGAGGGTGATCATCGCTCAGGCCTTCCGGAACATGGCGAGCATCCGGTTGGTCACCAGGAAGCCGCCGAAGACGTTGATGGAGGCGACGAGCACGGCGATCCACGAGATGATCGTCACCGCCCAGCTGGAACTGCCCATCTGCAACAGGGCGCCGACCATGATGATGCCCGAGATCGCGTTCGTCTCGGCCATCAGCGGTGTGTGCAGGGCGTGGGTGACGTTGTTGATCACGTAGAAGCCGACGAACACCGCCAGCATGAGCACCATCCAGTGCCCCAGGATGGTGATCGGCGACAGTCCGCCGATGACGAAGAACGCCACCATGGCCAGCGCGCCGAGATAGAGCCGCTGGGTCCGGCGCCGCTTCGCGACGACCTCCGGGGCCTCGGCAGGCCGGACCGGTTCCACCGGTGCAGCGGCAGGGACGGCGGGGGCCGCCGACACCTTCACCGGCGGTGGCGGCCAGGTCACGGCGCCCTTGCGGGTCACGGTCATCGACCGGACGACCTCGTCCTCGAAGTCGATCACGAACCGGCCGTCCTTGGCCGGGGTGACCAGCTTGAGCAGGTTGACCAGGTTGGTGCCGAACAGCTGCGAGGCCTGCCGCGGCAGTCGGCCGGCGAGGTCGGTCCAGCCGATGATGGTCACGCCGTTGTCGGTGACGACTTTCTCGTCGGGGCGGGTCAGTTCGGTGTTGCCGCCGCTGCCGGCCGCCATGTCGACGACCACGCTGCCCGGCTTCATCGCCGCGACCATCTCGGCGGTCAGCAGGACCGGGGCCCTGCGACCGCGGATCTGCGCCGTGGTGATCACGATGTCGGCGTTGGCGGACTCGTCGGCGTACATCCGCGCGGCGAGCTCGGCCTGGTCGGCCGTCATCTCCTTGGCGTAGCCGTCGGAGGAGACGTTCTCGTCGACCGCGCCGACCTCGACGAACTGGGCGCCCATCGACTCGATCTGCTCACCCACCTCGGGGCGTACGTCGAAGGCGCGCACCTGGGCGCCCATCGACCCGGCGATGCCGATCGCTGCCAGACCGGCGACACCGGCCCCGGCGACGAAGACCTTGGCCGGAGGCATCTTGCCCGCGGCGGTCACCTGACCGGCGAACATCCCGCCGTACGACTCCGCGGCCTCGATCACCGCGCGGTAGCCGGCGATGTTGGCCATCGAGGACAGCACGTCCAGGGACTGGGCGCGCGAGATGCGCGGGACCGCGTCCAGCGACAGGGCACTGATGCCGGCGGTGGCGTACGTCTCGGCGACCTCGGGCCGGATGGCGGGGGAGAGCATCGAGACGAGGGTGGCCCCCGGATGCATCAGGGCCAGTTCTTCAGGGGTGGGTTCGGTGCAGGAGAGCACCACATCGGCTCCCCAGGCCTCCTGGGCGGTGCCGAGGCGGGCACCGGCCTGCACGTACGCGTCGTCGGGGAAATCGGCCCGCGCCCCGGCACCGCGTTCCACCAGTACCTCGTAGCCGAGCGCGACCAGTTGGGGAGTCGTCGCCGGCGTGGCCGCCACCCGGTTCTCGGATGGGGATGACTCCCTCGGTATGCCAATCAGCACAATGGGCCTCCTTACCTTTCCACTACGTAGCGTAGTGGATCCCAGGGGAGAGAGAAATCTGCGTGGTCAGGCCGAGGTCGGGGAGGTGCTCTCCATCGTGGCGCAGCACCGCGATCGACCACGGGTGGACGACGTACTCGCCCTCGTGGATCACGTCGGCGGCCTCCGGGTCCCAGTGGTTGCCGACCGGCTCGGCCCAGGGGGCGGTGTCGACCAGGCGCCTCCAGAAGCCGGCCCCGTCGGGGGCGACCTGGAAGGTCCGCGGTCGGTCGTCCATGTTGACCATCACCAGGTAGTCGCTGCCGCCGGCCGAGGACCCGTCGATGCCCAGGGACAGTGCTCGCGCATTCTCGCCCGGGCCCTGCCCCAGGTCCGGGGAGCGGAAGAGGTAGCTGACGTCGCCGTTGTCGGCCTCCGTATCGCCCCAGTTGCGCTGTCGAAGCGCAGGCTCCACCCGGCGCAGGTTCGCGACGTTCGCGGCGAAGGTGAACAGCGGGTTGGTGCCGGCGGGGGCGTCGGTCCGCCCGACCACGTCGTAGTACGCGTACGCCCCAGGGTCGCGTGGGTCGACCGGGAGCTGGGTGGGGGCCTCGGAGACGGCCTGGGCCCAGTTGTTCCACATCCCCACGGTGTTCAGCGCCCAGGGGTTGTTGTTGCCGTTCTGGGTCCGCCCGTACTCGTCGCCCGAGACGACCATCGGCACCCCGCGGGAGAGGAACAGCAGGGTCCAGAAGTTGCGCCAGCGGGTGCGCCGCAGGGCGTGGTCGCCACCGGAGTCCCAGGAGGTGTTGTCGTCCGCGCCGCCGTCGGAGGGGCCGAACGGGAATGGTTGGTCGTTCTGCTTGGTGTTGAAGGAGACCAGGTCCATCATCGTGAACCCGTCGTGGGCGGTGACGAAGTTGATCGAGCGCTGTGGCCCGCCCTGGTCGGCGAAGTGGCGGTAGTCCCCGTTCACCATGTCCATCAGGGCCTGGACGTTCCCGTCCCCCTTGGCGAACCCGCGCACGGCGTCGCGGTAGCGACCGTTCCACTCGGCCCAGCCCGGCGGGAAGTTGCCGACCTCGTAGCCCCACAGGTCCCAGGCCTCGGCGACGACCTCGACGTTCCGCTCCTCGCCGAGCCGGGCGATGTCCTCCAGCAGCGGGTGCTGGGGGAAGAACTTCTTCTGGTCGGCCCAGTCGTCGGGTCGCCAGTCATCGGGCGTACGCCCCAGCACGGGGGCGAGGTCGAAGCGGAACCCGTCGATCCCCATCACGTCGGTCCAGTAGGCCAGGGAGTCGAGAACCAGGTGGCACGCGGCGGCCGAGGAGAAGTTGACCTGGTTGGCGGTGCCGGTGGCGCCGTCCAGCAGGACGTGGTCCGCTGTCGTCACGTAGTACTCGTCGGCCGCGAAGCCGCCCAGGCTGGTGAACGCGGTGGTGTCCGGGTCGCCGCCCACGTTCCCGCCCTCGGCGGTGTGGTTGTAGACGACGTCGATGTAGACCTCGAGCCCGTGCTCGTGGAAGGCGCGCACCATCTCCTTGAACTCCCGGGTCGGGCCGCCCCAGGAGGTGTCCGAGCTGTAGTCGCGGTTCGGGGCGAAGTAGGCCATGGTCATGTAGCCCCAGTGGTTCGCACCGCCCTGGGTCTCGCCGATGTCGTTGGAGTCGGTCTCCTGCACCGGCAGCAACTCGATGGTGGTCAGGCCGAGCGCCTTCAGGTACGGGGCCATCATCCCGGCCGCCCGGTAGGTGCCGCGCAGCTCGTCCGGGATGTCCACCACGTCCTCGAAGCCCGGCACGCCGTGGAGCAGCTCCCCCAGCCGGATCGCGGACGGATGCATGGTCAGGTTCTTCACGTGCGCCTCGTACACCGCGGAGACGTGGGCGTCGATGTGCGGGTGCTCGCCGGGGGAGGTGGTGTCGACCACCACGACGCCCTTCGGTGCCCAGACAGCGGTGTCGGCCTCGCGGCGCGGCCGGCCGTGGTAGTCCGCCCCACCGGTACCCCAGAACCCGCCGTCGCCGCCGAGCGCGCCGATCCTCGGGTCCAGCGGGGCATGGGTGATCTCCAGCGCGTACGGGTCGAAGAGCACCTTGTTCGGGTTGAACCGGTTGCCGTCCTGGTCGATGTCGCTCACGAATCCGGCGCCGCTGCCCGGTTCCCAGGCCGGGTCGTACGGCCAGTTGCGGCCCCAGCAACGGAACGCGTAGAGCGAGCCGTGGCCCAGCCCGTCGACCTGGGCGCGCCAGGCCCCGTCGGCGCCGCGCGCCATCTCGACCGCGGCCGTGGCCGGGGAGCCGAGGGCCTCGGCGTACGACTCCAGGGCGACGCGGGTCGCGGCTGGGGCGTGGACGGCAACGGTGGTCGACCCGGTCGAGGGGGAGACATGGGCGCCGAGAGGCCACGAGGCGCCGGCCCAGGCCCCCTGGGCGACTGCGGTCATCACGGTCATGGGGTCAACGCTGCCATCCTCGGGGCCGGTCCGGGGCGGGTTCGGGGTGGCTGGGGGGATTCCCAGCCGGCCCCAAGGTGACCGACTGGGCGTCGGCCGGCACCGCCGGGCGGGGCATTGCCCGACGACCTAGATTGGCCCCATGGGAAAGCTTGGCAACATCCGTCACCCCGAGGACGTCAACTCCGCGCTGATCGCCGCCAGCGGCATCCTGGGCGGCTACATCAGTGCCCGGGAGACCGGGATCCGCCCGATCGGCACCGTGCCCCTGCTCGCCGGCGGCCTGTGGGCCGGCCGTACCTGGCTCGCCAAGGGCGGCCCGGTGACGGCGGCGGCGCTGGGGCTGCTGTACGTCGGCGCCTTCGGCGCCTCGCATCCGCTGGCGAAGCGGATCGGCTCCTGGCCGAGCGTGTTCGCGGTCACCGGGGCGGTGGCGCTGGCCTCCTACCTGGTGGTCGACCGCCGGGCCTGAGGGCCTTCGGCCCGGGGCAGGACGGGGGTGGGCCGGTCGCCGGCCCTGCCCAGCAGGATGATCCAGGCGCCCTGGGTGAGCATCAGCACCATCTGGGGAACGGCTTCGCCCTGCCAGGTCGCGGCGAGGACCAGCATGGTCAGGTGCGCGGAGATGCTGATGGCAAGCGCGATGCGGGCCGGACGACGCCACCGCTGGGATCCGCGCAGCGCGACCAGCGCCATCGATGCCACCAGTGCGCTCTCCAGCACCACCGAGACGATGCTGTGCGCCCACTGGTTGAGGGGCCAGTCCCTCGGATCGACGAACGTAGGGCAGCCCGGGTCCAGGGTCGCGGAACAGGTCATCGGCACGGAGGCGTCCGTGATCGCGCCGACCGCGAAGACCGTGAGCAGGACGACCACCCAGCGAGTGACCCGCGGCGGGGCCAGGCGTCCGGCCCACCGGTGGCGGCCCCAGGCGATGGTGACCAGCAGGAGCAGGCCCGCCAAGATGTCGAGGTTGCGGAACACGGTGTGGAACGGCTGGGTCGCAGCGCCGAGTTCGGACAGGAAGCCGGCCAGCACCCGCGGATCGCCGTTCAGCGGCCACAGCACCCAGTTGTTGTAGGTGAGGGCGAAGGCGACGGCGAGTACCGTGCCGACTCGGCGGGACATGGACCCACTGTAGGAGCGAAGGACCGCTGCCGGGAGACCAACGCCGTACGGTCCGCCCGCCCGGGGCGGGGCCGGGACCCGGTCGTACAGTGGGCGGGCGAGAAGGAGGCCTGACGTGGGCTACATCAGGAGCGGCAGCGAGATCTACGCGGAGTCGTTCGCGATCATCCGGGCCGAGTCACGACTGGGGCGCTTCCCGGCCGACCTGGAGCACGTCGTCGTCCGGATGGTGCACGCCGCGGCCGACCCGTTGATCGCCGACCTGGTCGCCTTCACCCCCGGCGTCGTCGGGAGCACCCGGGCCGCCCTGGCCCAAGGGGCGCCGATCCTCTGCGACTCGACCATGACCGCCGCCGGCGTGATCAGGTCCCGCCTGCCCGCCGGGAACGAGGTCGTCTGCCTGCTGTCGGACCCCGCCCTGGCCGCCTACGCGGCCGAGCGCGGCACCACCCGGACCGCCGCCGCGGTGGAGAGGTGGATGGACCGTATCGATGGAGCGGTGGTGGCGATCGGCAACGCCCCGACCGCCCTGTTCCACCTGCTCGAGCTGCTGGCCCTGACCCCGGCACGTCCGGCCGCGGTGGTCGGGATCCCGGTGGGCTTCGTCGGCGCGGCCGAGTCCAAGCAGGCCCTGGTCGACAACACCCTCGGACTGGAGTACCTGACCGTCACCGGGCGTCGGGGCGGATCGGCGATCGCCGCGGCGGCGCTCAACGCCCTCGCCAGCGAGGCGGAGTGAGCCAGGGCGGCCGCGCCGGACAGCTGGCCTCCTCCGGCCTGCGCCCGGGCTGGACCACAGGTGCCTGCGCGACCGCAGCGGCCCGCGCCGCGTACGTGGCGCTGCGGACGGGCACCTTCCCCGACCCGGTCACCGTCACCCTGCCCCGGGACCGTACGGCCGCCTTCGCCCTGACCGACGAACAGCTCGACGGCCACCGTGCGATGGCGGCCGTCACCAAGGACGCCGGCGATGACCCAGACGTCACGCACGGCGCGGTGGTCCGAGCCACCGTCGCCCCCGGTACCCCGGGGAGCGGCCTCACCTTCGCCGCGGGGCCCGGCGTGGGAACCGTGACCCTGCCGGGCCTGCCGCTGGCGCTCGGCGAGCCGGCGATCAATCCGATGCCCCGGACGATGATCACCGAGAACATCGCCGCCGCCGACCGCGCCCTGGGCGGCGACGGCAGCCCGGACCTGCAGGTCACCGTCGGCATCGACGGCGGGGCGGACCTGGCGACGCACACCCTCAACCCGCGGCTGGGCATCATCGGCGGGCTGTCGGTGCTGGGCACCACAGGCATCGTCGTGCCCTACTCCTGCTCTGCCTGGATCGATTCGATCCGCCGCGGCATCGACGTCGCCGAGGCGACCGGCCAGCAGCACGTGGCCGCGTGCACCGGGTCGAGCTCGGAGGCTCTGGTCACCGCACGGTACGAGCTGCCGTCGGTCGCGCTGCTCGACATGGGTGACTTCGTCGGGGCCGTGCTGAAGTACCTGCGCCACCACCCGCGTCCCCGGCTCACCCTGTGCGGTGGGGTCGGGAAGTTCGCCAAGCTCGCCGACGGACACCTGGACGTGCACTCGGCGCGGTCCAGGGTCGATACCGGCTTCCTGGCGGGGTTGGCCCGGGAAGCGGGGGCCCCCGAGGAGCGCTGCCACCGGGTCGCCACCGCCACGACGGCGCTCGGCGCCCTGGCGATCCACCCGCCGCTCGGCGACGCGATCGCCGCGGCCGCGCTCGGCACCGCCCGGCACGTGCTGCGCGACGCCCCGATCGCCGTCGAGGTGATCTGCATCGACCGGGCCGGCACCGCGGTGGGGCACGCCGGGTGGTCGTCCGGTCGGCAGGACGGCGGAGGCTAGCGGCCGAGCACCTTCAGCAACGCATCGCGGACCTTCATCGACCGATGGGGTGACCCGGTGCCGAGCACGGCCACCGAGAAGCCCTCGGCCCGCGCGACCGCCGGCGTCCACGCCGATCCCCGGCCGGCGTCGTCGGCCCGTACACAGAACGTGTGCCGTGCCTCCGCGCCGGCAGCCACCGCCGCATTGACCTGTGGGTCGTCGGTCTGGGCCAGCACGTACCAGGCCCCGTCCAGGTCGGCGTCCTCGAACCGGCGCCGCTGCCACCTGATCGTCCCCTCCTCGGCCAGTGCGGCCAGTGACGCCACAGCCTCCGGGGAGACCAGCCGGACCCGGGCACCGGCCTCGACCAGGCGTGGTACCCGCCGGGCCGAGACCGTGCCGCCACCGACCACGAGCACGTCGCGCTCCATCAGCAGCAGCCCGGCCAGGTAGGCGGGTGAGGTCTCGTGCAGCCGGCTCTCCTCCTCGCGGTACCGGTCCACCACGACGGCGGCGAGTTCGTCGCATGGTCCGAGCACCTCGGCGACGCGGACCTCGGCGTCAGGATGCCGCGCCCGCCAGGCCTCGGCCCGCTCGAACGTCCAGGAGCGCAGGCGTCCGGAGAACAGGAAGTTCTGCCCGACCACGATCCGCCTGGCCCCCATCGCGTACGCCTCGTCGAGGGCGCGCGGCAGGTCCGGCGCGGCGACCTGGAGGAAGGCGGGACAGACCCGCTCGTACCCGCCGTGCTCCTGGACCAGCCGGGAGAGCCGGACGTGGTCGGCGTTCGCACCGGTTACCGAGCAGCCCCGGCCGACCAGCACCACGGTGGTCCGCTCCGGCGCCCAGTCGCCGCGCGCCGCGGCGATCCGGCCCTCCAGCGCCGCGACGAGGCGGGGGTCGGCGCCGAGGTGCCGGGCGTAGCGTACGTCGGCGGTCCCCTTGGCGCGTCCGATGGCGCCAGGGATGTCCTCCAGCACGTGGCCGCCCTCGCCGACCATCAGCGGCACGACGACCGCGCGTCCGTCCGAGAGGGCCAGCGCCGTCTCGAGCGCGGCCTCGATGCTCGGCGGGGTGAGCTCGACCGAGCCGGGCTCGACGGTGACCCCGGGCAGCAGCGCCCGGACCTGGTCCACCAGGGCCAGGAACTCCTGGACCCCGGCCGGGTCCCGGGTGCCGTGGCCGGCGATGACCAGCGGGATCATGACGTCATCCAGTGGTAGTCCCGGGGAGTGACGATGCGCTGCTCGCCCGACCCGGTGGTGACCAGGCGGGTGGTCGAGGAGCCCACGACCACCAGCGAGTTCATGTCGACCCGTTCGACGTCAAAGTCGGCCAGCGTCCCGGTGACCACCTGCTCGTCGGGACGGGTCGCGTCGTGCACGGCGGCGACCGGCGTCGAGCCGGGGCGGTGGGCGCCGAGGATCTCCAGCGCGCGCGGCAGGTGCCTCAGGCGCTTGCGCGAGCGGGGGTTGTACAGCGTCACCACGAAGTCTCCCTCGGCCGCGGCCTGCAGGCGCTTCTCGATGGTCTCCCAGTCGGTGTGCAGGTCGGACAGCGAGATGGTCACGTGGTCGTGGCCCAGCGGCGCGCCCAGGATCGCCGAGATGGCCAGTTCGGCGGTGACACCGGGGATGATCTCGACGTCGATCCCGTCGGTGCCCTGCTCGAGGGTGGGGGAGGCCATCGCGTAGATCGCCGGGTCGCCGGAGCAGACCAGCGCGACCGCGTGGCCCCGGCGGGCCTCCTCGATCGCCCGTCCGGTGCGCTCCTCCTCTGTCCCCATCCCCGAGGCCACCACCCGGGTGCCGGGCCGGACCAGGTCGCGGACCTGGTCGACGTACGGGCGGTAGCCGACGATGACGGCGGCGTCCCGGATCGCCTCGACGGCACGTGGGGTGGTGAGGTCTCGTGCCCCCGGGCCCAGGCCGACGACGCTGAGGTGCCCCCGGGCTGGCAGCACACCCAGTGCGCAGGTGGCGACGGTGCTGCGCTGCTTCTCCCTGACCAGGTCGGCGCCGCGGGCCAGCACGGCGGCCTCGGCGACGCCGGGCGAGCCGACGTGGCTCTCGACCACCGGGCTGGGATTGGGGACCGGTTGGGCGGCGAGGACGTCGGCGGGGTAGGTGATGAACGGGACGCCGAACTCGGCGGCCAGGGCGACCAGCCCGGGCTCGTCGGCCTTGACGTCGGTGCTGACGAGGGCGGCCAGCGATTCGGGGGCCAGGTGCTGGTCGGCGAGGCAGCCGATCAGGAGTTCGCGCAGGGGTGCGACGTCGGTGCCGGCATGGCAGCCCATCCCGGCGACGACCGAGCGGGGGTGCAGGACGACGGTGGGCCGATCGGCACCGGCCAGCACCTCCGCGCTGGGGCGCTCGGTGATGACGACCCGACCGACGGCGGTCCGGTCGGTGGCGTCGGCACCGAGGGTCGGGGTGGCATCGAACAGGCACACGTTCTCGGGGAAGGCCGGCAGCGGCCATGGTCGCTCCTTGACCAGGTCGACCGGGTGCCCCTCCAGGATCGAGCGCGTCACGGCGGCGACGTCCCCGGCCCAGGCCCAGCCCAGCGTGTCCAGGGCGGGCAGGCCGACGGCGTCGGTGGCGGTGGTCACCACCGCCACGGCACCGATGCCGTCGGCGATGCGGCGGGCCAGGTCGTTGGCGCCACCGCCGTGGCCACCGACCAGGGGGACGGCGAACCGGCCGGCCTCGTCGACCACGACGACGCCCGGGTCGGTGTCCTTGGACTGCAGCAGCGGGGCGACCAGACGGGTGGTGGCGCCCAGGGCGAGGTGACTGACGAGCAGGTCGCACTCGGCCCAGGCGGTGGCCAGGCTGTCCGCGACGGGCCCCTCGTAGTGGCGGGTGGGCTCGCCGAGTGCCACGTCGATGGCTGCGGCGTGGCGCCGGCCGGCGGCGCTGTTGGTGAGGTGCCCGATCATCGGGGTTCCTTGCTGGTCATGCCGACGAGGGCGGGGGACTCCCCGGTCATCGAGTCGGCGTCGGGATGGTCCGCCAGGACGAGCACCACGTTGGGCTCGGTGACGTCGGGGAGGGCGAGCGCCTGCTCGCGGGTGAGGATGCGGACACGCTCGTCCACCTCGCCCAGCCGCTCGGCCAGTACGAAGACCCGGTCGGGCACGGCGGCGGCCAGTTCGCGGATGCCCTGGTCCGGGGCGGTCAGGACGGCGACCTTGGGCCACGTACGACAGGCGTACAGGGTGGGCTCGAGCGGGTGGCCGTGCGCGCTGGCGACCTGCGCGTCGTCCCACGGGAGCCCGACCGCGGCGAAGGCCATCGCCACGGACGAGACGGTGGGGACCACGCGGGGCCGGAAGCCCTCCCCTCGCAGCCGCCGCACCACGCCGTAGAAGCCCGGATCACCCGAGGCCACGACCAGGACGTCGGTGTCGGCGGGCAGGGCACGCAGGGCCACCATCGCGCTGGACAGCGAGCCGAGCACGATCCGGCGGTCCTCGGGCACGGCCAGGGCATCGAGGTGGCGCCGGCCCCCGACAACGACGTCGGCGCGCGCGGCGTGCTCCCGCAGGTCGGCCGAGGGACTGCCGAGGTAGCCATGGACGGTGACGCTCATGCGTCCGGGCCGGGCCGGAGGAGGGCGCCGTGCTCGCGCAGCTCTGCTCGGGCCGCCGGGTCGGCGTCGCGGTACTGGTGCCGGAAGCCCGGGTGGTAGAGGTGGGACCGCTTGGTCGGTCCGCCGGCGGCCAGCGCCGGCCCGACCAGGACGACGGTGTGTTTCCAGAGCTTGTGCTCCTTCATCGTCTCCGACAACCGCGCGAGCTCGCACCGGAGCATCAGTTCGTCGGGCCAGCTCACCCGGTACCCGATGATGCAGGGCGTCTCCGGCGGGTAGCCGCCGGCCAGCAGTTCCTCCTGCAGGGCCTTGTTGCGCGCCGCCGACAGGTACAGCGCCATGGTGGTGCCGTGGGCGGCGAAGGACCGTACGGTCTCCCGCGCCGGCATCGGGGTGCGTCCGCCCTCCAGCCGGGTGAGGACCAGGGACTGGGCCACCTCCGGGACGGTGATCTCGACATCGGCGCGCGCCGCGGCGGCGGAGAAGGCGGAGATGCCGGGCACGGTCTCGTGGTCGACGCCGATCCGGTCGCACAGGGCGCGCTGCTCGGCGGTCGCCCCGTACAGGCCGGGGTCGCCGGTGTGCACCCGGGCCACCAGCAGGTCCTCGTCGCGGGCCCGGGTGTAGAGCGGCTCCAGCTCCTCCAGTGGGAGGGCGGCCGAGTCGACCACCAGGGCGTCGGGTCGGACGTGTGCCACGATCTCGGGCGCGACTAGGCTGGAGGCCCAGATGACGATGTCGGCGGCCGCGATGACGGCTGCGCCGCGCAGGGTGATCAGGTCGGCCGCACCCGGGCCGGCCCCGACGAACACCACCCGCCCGCTCACAGCCGGCCGCCGGTCCGGGCGCGTCGCGGCGCGGACAGGACGGTGGAGAAGTACGGCGCGGTGGCCCCGTCGGTGACCGCCGCGAGCGGCACCACCTGTTCGGCGGGCAGACCGATGTCGGTGCCCATCACCGCTTCCCGGTCGTGGCGCCGCAGGACGTCGACGACCTCGGGGAGCCGGCTGCCGCCCTTGTAGACCACGACGGTGTCGCAGGCGTCCAGCACGGCGTCCAGGACCTCGATCCCGGCGGTGGCGGGGGCGAGGGCGAGGACCTCCTGGCCCTCGCAGAGCGGCGTCCGGCTGGCCGCAGCGAGCGCCTGCATGGCGGTGATGCCGGGGACGACCTCCACCTCGACGTCGGGCAGCTCCGCGGTGACGTACGCGGCCAGGTAGCTGAAGGTGGAGTAGACCGAAGGGTCGCCGACGGTGGCGAAGCAGACGACGGCCGCGCCCCCGCGGTACTCCTCGACGGCGGCCGCGGCCGAGGTCTCCCAGGCCTGCCGGCGCCGGGCGGTCACGCCTTGCCGATCGGCCATCGAGAAGGGGACCCGCCGGATCCTGGCCTGGGGTGCCACGGTGGCGACGATCTCCTCGGCGCGGCCGGGGCCCTCACCGGAGCGCTCGGTGGCCGGGACCAGTACGACGTCGGCCTCGGCGAAGGTGCGCTGGGCCTTGAGGGTGACCAACTCGGCGTCGCCGGGTCCGACCCCGACCCCGACCAGCCGGCGTCCGCCACCGGCGGTGGGGAGGGCTTGCGGGGCAGCAGTGGCAGGTCCTGGTCCGGGAAGGGTGGGGTCGGGGGAATGCGTGGTCATGGGGCCTCCTCAGGTCTGCCGCCCGATCGTGTGCCGTGCACCGGGCGGAGTTCCTGACTGATGAGTTCCTGACTGCGGAGTCGCTGACCTGGGCTCGCACCCCGTTCACAGTGGCGGGACCGGCCCGGATTCAGACCGGCGTTCCTCCGTACCTGGTACGTACCGGATCATCCTGCCACTCGCCCCGGTGCGTCCAACGGCGGGGCGGGTGCCGCCCCTGCTCAGTCGCAGCGCACGCCGGTGGAGTGGATCGGACAGTAGCCGCCGGGGTTCCGGACCAGGTACTGCTGGTGGTAGTCCTCGGCGTACCAGAAGGCGGGCTCGCCGCTGGTGGGGTCGAGCGGGGTGATCTCGGTGGTGATCGCCCCGTACCCGGCCTTGGCGTACGCATCGGCGTACGCGGGGAGCAGCCGGCGGGCCACCTCGGCCTGGTCGGCCGAGGTGGGGAAGAGTGCCGAGCGGTACTGGGTGCCGACGTCGTTGCCCTGGCGGTAGCCCTGGGTCGGGTCGTGTGCCTCGAAGAACTGGCGGACCAGCGCCTCGTACGTCACGCGCTCGGGGTCGAAGCAGACCCGGACGGTCTCGGCGTGCCCGGTGCGCCCGGTGCAGACCTCCTCGTACGTCGGGTTGGGGGTGAAGCCGCCCTGGTAGCCCACGGCGGTGTTGGTGACGCCCTCGGTGTTCCAGAACATCTTCTCCTCGCCCCAGAAGCAGCCGAGTGCGAAGTAGGCGACCTCCGAGCCGACCGGGGTGGCGTCGTCGGGCAGGCCGAACACCAGGTTGGCCGGTGCCGGGTGGGGCAGGACCGGCGTGGACCGTCCCCGCAGCGCACGCTCGGGGCTCACCATCTCGGGAGTGGGATGCAGGAAGAACGACATGCTCCGAGCGTACGTGCGCCCACAGACACCGGCCAGAGCCGCAGGGCCGGGCCGGTGTCTGTGGGCGTGGACGGGCGATCGTGCGAGGGGCCGTCCGGTCCGGGTGGGGGTGGCTACTCGTAGATCGCGATGAAGCGGCCGACCACCCCGCCGGCGCGCAGCTTGTCGATCGCCCCCGGGATGTCGGCGTGGGTGATCCGGTTCATCGGCGGGTTGAGCTTGCCGCTCTCCATCAGCTCGTAGATGCCGGCCAGGTCCTCCTTGGTGCCGGACTTGGAACCGCGGATGGTGAGCTGCTTGATGATCAGCGGATAGGTGTTGATCGTCGCCTCCAGCCGGCCCATCCCCACCTGCACGAAGGTGCCGAACTCGGCCAGCGTCTCCACCCCCTGGGCGGTCGTGGTCCCGAATCCGGCGTAGTCGACGATGAGGTCCAGGCCCTTGTCCGTGAAGGCGGTGATCGAGTCGGCCACATCCGCGAGCCCGATCTCGCCGGCCAGCTCCCTGGTCGTCGGCGAGACCTCCGCGCCGTACACCTCGGCACCGGTCAGCACCGCGACGCGGGCGCCGATGTAGCCCAGGCCGCCGAGCCCGATCACGCCGACCTTCATCCCGGCCTTGCACCCGCCGGTGGTCATCATGGCGTGGTACGCGGTGAGGCCCGCATCCGTGGCCATGGCGCCCAGGTCGAACGGCACCGCGTCCGGCAGCCGGACCAGGTTGTCGTCGGTGGCCAGCAGCTTGGGCGCGAAGCCGCCGTCCCACTGGCCGTAGCCGAGGGCATCGCCGTCGGACATCACCGGGGCCAGGCCGACCCGGTCACCGACCTTCCAGTGCTCCATGCCTTCGCCGACCTCGGAGATGACCCCCGCGTTCTCGTGCCCCATCGTCCTGGGCAGGGTGGGGAACAGGGGCATCCAGCCAGGGTCGTCCAGGGCCGTCACGTCCGAGTGGCACACCCCGGCGGCCTTCACGTCCACCACGACCGTGCCCGGCCGGGCGTGGGGCTCGGGTACCTCGTTGGCCTCCAGCGGCTGGTTCGTACCGACAAACTGCCATGCTCTCATCGGGTCTCCTTCGACACCGGACCTGCTGTCACACGTGAGGCACCCGCGGCAGGCCGAGGACTCCCCGTGGGGCGTCCGGGTGCGGGCGCCCTGCGGGATCTCTTCACGCTACCCCCGGGGGTACGTACGGACCGGCGCAGTGAGCTGAATCACACGGCCGGCCCCGGGTTGCCACCAGGGCGCAGGGATGCCCCCCGGGGCATGCCCACCGTCGGTTAGGCTCCAGGCATGGAACTGACCGCCAATCTCGTCCCGCTCGCGGACCTCGTCGGCACCTGGACCGGACAGGGCACGGGGGAGTACCCCACGATCGAGCCGTTCGGCTACCACGAGGAGATCACCTTCGCCTTCGTGGGCAAGCCGTTCCTCGTCTACAGCCAGCGCACCCGCGGCATGGACGGGGCCCCGCTGCACATGGAGACCGGCTACCTGCGGCACACCGGCGCCGGCCACCTGGAGTTCGTGCTGGCCCAGCCGACCGGGCAGGCCGAGCTGGCCGAGGGGAACCTGGTGGCCTCCGACGACGGACTGGTACTCGAGCTGACCGCCCGGGTGTGGTCGGCCTCGACCGCCAAGGACGTCTCGGCCAGTCGCCGTACGTACCGCCTGGTCGGCGACACGCTGAGCAGCTCGTTCGACATGGCCGCCGTCGGTCAGCCGATGGCGCGCCACCTCACCTCGGAGCTGGTGCGCTCGGCCTGATCAGTGCTGGTGGGCCAGGTCCCAGTCGATCGGCCGGCCGCCCTGGGCGACCAGGGCGGCATTGGCCCGGCTGAACGGGCGCGAGCCGAAGAAGCCGTTGCGGGCACTGAGCGGGGACGGGTGGGCGCTCTCGATCACCGGGATCCCGGGCAGTAGCGGAGCCAGGGCGCGGGCGTCGCGCCCCCACAGGATCGCCACCAGCGGTCCGCCACGCTGCGCCAGCGCGCGGATCGCCGTCCCGGTGACCTCTTCCCAGCCGCGGCCGCGATGCGACGCGGGCTTGCCGGGCTGCACCGTCAGGCACCTGTTGAGCAGCAGCACGCCCTGCTCGAACCAGCCGGTCAGGTCGCCGTTCGTGGCCGGGGGGATGCCGAGGTCGGTCTGCAGCTCCGCATAGATGTTGCGCAGGCTGGCGGGCAGCGGGGACACGTCGGCGGCCACGGAGAAGCTCAGTCCCACCGGATGCCCGGGCGTCGGGTAGGGGTCCTGGCCCACGACCAGGACCCGGACGTCGGCCATCGGCCGGGTGAACGCGCGCAGCACCTGGTGGCCCGCGGGCAGGTATCCCCGCCCCGCGGCGATCTCGGCGCGCAGGAAGTCGCCCATCGCGGCGACGACGGGGGCGACCGGGGCGAGTGCCTCGGCCCAGTCCTCGGCGATCAACTCGCCCAACACCTGGCGTGTCATCGTGCGACCTCCACTGGCTGGTCACCGTCCCGGTCGGGCCGGGGCATCCGGACCGAGGCCAGGGCGGCCAGGGCCATCAGCAGCGTACCGGTCAGGAAGGCGCCCGACAGGTCCAGGCCGTCCGCGATCGCACCGGCCGCCAGCGGGCCGATGATCTGGCCGGCATCGCCCGCCATGGAGAAGACCGCCACCGGCGTGCCGGAGCGCGCCCCGGCCACGTCCCCGACGGTGGCGGCCGGCGCAGTGCCCATCAGGGCGACCCCGACCGCGTTCACGCACAGCGCCGCCACCAGGAGCCAGATGGTGGGGGCGAAGGCGATCCCCACCATCGCCACCGCGCCGATCAGGCTGCCGGCCACCATCGCGGGGCGCCGGCCCACCCGGTCGACGAACCGTCCGGCCGGCTGGATCGCGACGGTCTGCACCACGGCGGCGATCGCCAGCGCGATGCCGGTCCAGACCGGCGTGTGGTGCAGCACCTCCACGACCAGGACGGGCATCAGCGAGGACCGGATGCCCAGTGAGCTCCACCCGTTCGCGAAGTTGCACACCAGCGCCGCCTGGTAGCGCAGGTCCGCCAGCACGGTCCGGAACGGTCGCGGTGCCAGCAGTTCCGTGCCCTGCCCCGCGCCTGCGTCAGCAGCGCCGGTCGTACGGCCGTGGCCCTGCAGGAGGAACACCCCGACCAGGGCGGCGCCGACCAGGGTGAGGGCATAGAAGAAGAACGGCGCCCGGATGGAGACTGCGGCCAGCAGGCCGCCGACGGCCGGTCCGGCCATGTTCCCGACCAGGAAGCCGGTCTGGAAGGTCCCGGTGGCCCGCCCACGCTGGTTCGGGGCGGTGGAGCGGATCAGCAGCGTCATCGCGGACACGGTGAACATCGAGGACCCGATGCCTCCGGCGGCACGGAAGACCAGCAGCTGCTCGTACGTCTGGGCCAGCCCCATCGCCGCACTGGAGAGCGCCACGATCAGTACGCCGGCGACCAGCACGGTGCGCTCGCCCAGCCGGTCGATCAGCCGCCCGGTGAACGGGCTGGTGACCAGCCGCATCAGTGCGAACGAGGAGACCACCATGCCGGTCTCGAACTGCCCGACGCCGAACGAGCGGGTGAAGACGGGCAGTACCGGGACGACGACGCCGAAGCCGACAGCCACGAAGAAGGCGATCACCCCGAGGACGTGGACCGCGGTGGGCAACCTGTCGGCGGCCGCGCCGCGTCGGGACAGGAGAGGCCGGATCATTGCCCGCACTCTAGTCCGTCGGCAAGGACGCAGTGACCCGCTGGACCGGGACCCGTCCCGCCCCGGCCCCTCGTCGCTGTAGGTTGGACCAGCCTGACACCGAGCGAAACGGGGACATCTCGTGGAACCTGAATCCGAGCGCACCGGGCAGCCGCTCGCCGTCCTGCCCGGGGCCGAGCCCACAGGGTCGGCAGCCGCTGTGCCGGCCGGCATCCGGGTGGCGGCCTCCTGGACCTGGCGCCTGCTGCTGATCGGTGTCGGCGTCGTCGTGGTCGGCTACGTGTTCCGGTACTTCTCCGGCCTGGCGATCCCGCTGGCCGTGGCGGTCCTCCTTGCCGCGCTGCTCGCCGCGCCGAAGGCGTGGCTGGTGCGCCATGGGTTCAACAAGGCGCTCGCCTCGGGCCTGACGCTGGTGGTCGGACTGGCGCTGGTGGTGGGTGTCCTGACCGGTGTGGTGGCCCAGATGGTGTCCGAGGGCCCCAAGCTGTTCACCTCGGCCCAGACGGGCCTGCTGCAGTTGGTCACCTGGCTGAGCGAGGGTCCGCTCAAGCTCGCCCCCGAGCAGGTCCAGGGCATGCTCAACGACCAGTTCGCACGCATCCCCGGGCGGCTGCAGCAGTGGTCGGGCCAGATCGTCGGCGTCGCAGCCGGCGTGGGCAGCGGTGTCGCCTCCTTCTTCGCCGGCATGTTCACGGCGTTGTTCGCCCTGTTCTTCTTCCTGTACAGCGGGCGCCTGCTGTGGGCCGCCTTCGTGCGCATCGTCCCGGCCCGGGTCCGACCCGCCGTCGACCGGGGCGGGACCGTCGGCTGGAAGGCGCTCACGGGCTACGTACGCACCACCGTGATCGTCGCCGCGGTGGACGCGGTGGGCATCACCATCGGCGCGGTGGCGCTGAACATCCCGCTGGCCGGCGCGATCGGTGCGCTGACCTTCATCGGCGCCTTCGTGCCGATCGTCGGTGCCTTTGTCGCCGGCGTCATCGGCGTGCTGATCGCCCTGGTCACCAAGGGCTGGGTGGCGGCGCTCATCCTGCTCGGCGTCGTGCTGGCGGTGCAGCAGCTGGAGGGGAACGTGCTCCAGCCCTTCCTGATGGGCAAGGCCGTCTCCCTGCACCCCCTGGCGATCCTGCTGGGGATCAGCGTCGGCGTCACCCTCGGTGGCATCGCCGGAGCCGTGGTGGCCGTCCCGGTACTGGCGTTCGCGAAGGCCTTCGTGGACTCCCTCACGCACCGGGAGTGGCTGGCCCTCGCCCCGGCGCCGGACCTGCGCCTGACCACCCCCGACATCGTGGCGAGCAACGCCCTCGGTGGCGGGACGGAAGCCACGCTGGCGCTCCAGCTGGACCCGAGCAACACCACCACCGCCGAGCTCACCAGCCTGCGGGTCGCACCGGTGTCGACGTCCGAGGCCCACGACGCGGAGGCGACCGCCCGCCCGGAGGGCTCCGAGGACGACGCTGCACTCCGCCGGGGTGACGAGGCCGACGGATCCGCGTGAGGGCCCGCCCCGCACCCTGACCGATCCCTGAAACCTCCCGTGCACGGTGCCGGGCAGCACCGGGCGCTCCTATCGTGGGGGCATGGACACGCCTGACCTGAGCCGGATCCTCGCTGACCTCGCAGCAGGCCGGATCGACACAGCCGAAGCCAACCGACTGATCGAGGACCTGCAGGGCACCCCCCGGACCGAGGCTCCTGCCCCGGACGCTGCAGGGGCCGGCGGGTCGGCAGGCACGCCGCACGCCGGCGCCCACGGCGCGGCGGACGCATCGGATGGCGACACCCCGTACGCCGGCACCTCCAGCTCCGAGTCCTGGTCGACGACGTCGGGTACCGGCCAGGTTGCCGGTGACGTCCTGCGAGAGGTCTTCCGGACCGCCCGCCATGCAGCCTCCCGGGCCGCCGACGTCGCGGCCGAGGCGGCCGCCGGTGCGGCCGGGGCAGCGGGCTACGTCCGTACCGACCGGGGCCATGCAGAGCCCGGGCAGCAGCACACTGCCGCCGCCGGGGCCACCGGCCGGGCCGCCGCCGGGGCCCGCCGGGTCAGCGTCCGGGTCACCGGCAAGCGCGTCCGGATCGTGGTGGATCCGTCGGTGAGCGGCTGCCACGTCACCGGCGAGCATGTCCTGCGGCGCAACGGCGACCTGATCGAGGTCAGCGCCGAGGGGGACTTCCGCCCCCACATCAGTGCGATCAAGCTGCCCTCGCCGCTGCACCTGGAGGCCCTGCGCCGGCCCCGCGGCAACGAACTGCTGATCCGGATCCACCCCTCGATGGCGCTGGACGTGGAGGTGACCGCAGGGAACCTGCAGGTCGCCAACGTGCCGCGCCTGGGCCGGGTCCGGCTCACCGCCGGGTCGGCGACGATCACCGGCTTCGAGGAGGTCGAGGACGCCCTCGTGCAGGCCGCAGTGGTCCAGATGTCGGGGCGGATCACCACCGGACGCTCCCGGATCCGGGTCGAGTCCGGGCAGCTGTCCCTCAAGCTGGACCAGGGCTCCAACGTGACGGTGGTGGCCGCCGCCTCGATCGGCCGGGTCACCTGGTCCGGCCAGCACACCGGCTCCGGGGACCAGGTCGTGATGGGCAACGGGTCCGCGCGGCTCGACATCACCGTCGTGATGGGGCACGCGGGGGTCCAGGTCGGGCTGCCCGCAGCGGAGCCGTCCGGCTCCTGACCGGCCTGGTTCCCGAGCATCCGTGGACATGGACGAGCTCCCCGGGACATCGACCGGATCAGTGGTCGGTTTCCCGGGGAGCTCGGTGGTGCGGGAGATGTCCCGCAGGGGTCAGTGGGCCTCGATCTTCTGGACGGTCACGCTGAGCGTGGCTCCGCTCGGCGCCTCGTACGAGACGGTGTCGCCGACCCGGGCGCCCAGCACGGCCTGGCCGAGCGGGGACTGCGGGCTGTAGACCTCGACGTCGGCCAGCGAGTCGTCCAGCTGGGCGTTCTCCCGGGAGCCGAGGAAGAAGGACTCGGTATCGTCCTCGTCGCCGTCCCAGGCCACGGTCACCACGGTGCCCACGCCGACGGTCTCGGTGTCGGCCGGGCCCTCGCCGACCTGGGCGACGCGCAGGGTGTGCTCGATGACCGTGATCTTCGCCTCCTGCTGGCCCTGCTCCTCGCGCGCGGCGTGGTAGCCGGCGTTCTCGGAGAGGTCACCCTCGTCGCGAGCCTGCGCGATCTTCTTCGAGATCGCCTCGCGGTTGTGCTTCAGCGCCTCGAGCTCCGCAGCAAGCTTGTCGTAGGCCGCCTGGGTGAGGAAGACGGTGTCGGTAACGTTCTCTGCCATCGCGCCAGTCTAACGGATGGCCCAACAGCGGGGCTTCGAGCGCTGTCCCGTCCCGTCCCGAGGACCCGGGAGCCATGCACTCCTCGGGCCCCGCGGACCGTTCGCCCGTTCAGCTCAGCCGACGAGGTGGCATCCCTCGACGGACACGGCGTCGGCCTCGCGGACGGTACGCAGCGTCCCGCGGACGGTGAGCTGCTCCTGGTCGGAGGCGGGCACGGTGACCTCGGAGTCACCGACGAACTCGAAGTTCTTGGCCTGGGCGCGCACGGTGCAGACCGCGGGGCGACCGGGGTCGGGGCGTACGACGAGCAGGTCGTAGCCGGCCTGCTGGGGGGTCACCACCCAGTGGCCGGTGATGGTCGCCTCGACCGGGGGACGCCGGGAGTTGTGCAGGGCGGTCTGCAGGTACCAGCCGAGGGCGGCCACCACGAGGATCGCGACCAGTGCGCGGACCAGGGGACCGCGTACGGTGAAGGACGGGTAGCGCCGGGCGATCCGTTCGATGTCGGCCGGATCGTCACTGAGCGCCTGGGTCCTGGTACGTGCCACGGCCCCATTGTGCCCCGCGCCACGCGTGGGTCCCGGCCACGTCCGTGCCGCCCCGCGGACGATCCACCGTCGTACGGTAGGCGGGGAGCGGGCGACGTGGCAGAATTCACAGGCTTTGTCCAGAAAGGGAGTGCCGATGTACGAACCCCGACCACGCGAGGACCATCCGCATGCCGGAGGTTGGGCTCCGGCCGAGCGGCTCGATGCCCTCGGCCAGCGGCTGCGACTGATGCACGTGCATGCCCACCCCGATGACGAGTCCAGCAAGGGCGCCGCGACCACGGCACGCTACGAGGCCGAGGGTGTCGACGTGGTCGTCGTGACCTGCACCGGTGGCGAGCTCGGAGACGTGCTGAACCCTGCGATGGACCGGCCCGAGATCGTGGAGAACCTGCCGGAGGTGCGCCGCAAGGAGATGGACGCCGCGCGCGACATCCTGGGCATCGACCAGATCTGGCTGGGCTACGCCGATTCCGGCCTCCCCGAGGGGGATCCGCTGCCTCCTCTGCCGGAGGGGTCCTTCGCCACCCTCGACCCCGCCGAGGCCGCCCGGCCGCTGGTCGGCATCATCCGCCGGTTGCGCCCGCACGTGCTCACCACCTACGACGAGAACGGCGGCTACCCGCACCCCGACCACATCCAGACCCACCGGGTCTCGATGGAGGCGGTCCGCCAGGCCGCCGACGCGCGGCTGTACCCGGAGCTGGGCCCGGCCTGGCAGGTGCCCAAGGTCTACTACCAGATGACCCTCAGCGCCGGCCGCTGGCGCGGGCTCAACGAGGCGATGCGCTCCCGCGGGCTCGAGGCGCCGTACGACGAGCGGCTCACGCACCGGCCGGTGGACGAGGCCTACCAGGCCCGGATCACCACCCGGGTGCCGTGCGCGGACTACTTCGAGGTCCGCAACCGCGCGCTGCTGGCGCACGCGACCCAGGTCGACCCCAACGGCATGTGGTTCGCCTGCCCGGTCGAGATCGAGAAGGAGGCGTGGCCGACCGAGGACTACGAGCTGGTGATCAACCACACCTCCTCGATGCCGCCCGAGGACGACCTGTTCGCCGGCATCGCCGTCGAGCCGCGATAGGGTCGGGGCATGGTCCTCCTGGAGTACAACGGCGGCGCGGCGAGCGGGCCGGTCGAACTCATCGTCATCGGTGTGCTGGCGCTGGCCATCGTGCTGCTCGGACTGCTGCTGATGCATTCGTTGAAGAAGATCAAGGTGCCGTACGCCGACGAGACGGGCGAGCGCTCGCGGTCGGGACGGCGCAGCTTCCCGTTCCCGGTCGGTGAGGACACCGACGAGGACGGACCCGAGGCCCCGACGGCCGATGGGGACGACAAGCAGGGCCCGCCGCGCGCCTGAACGGGGATGCGTCCCCGGACGGGGGAGCTGCCGGCCGGCCGAGCCGCCCGGGCGGTCAGCCGAGCAGGGCGCGCAGCGTCCGGGCGTTGCGGACCGCGTTCCCGCCCCCGTCGTTGTTGAAGTAGCCCCACACCTGGCGGCCCTGGCCCTCCCACTCCCGGATCCGGTCGGCCCACCAGCGCAGGTCGTCGTCGCTGTAGGAACCGGCGTACAGGTGGTCGTGGTCGGGCCCGTGGAAGCGCAGGTAGACCCGCTGGGACGTCGCCCGCAGCACGCACGGCAGGTTCGCCCCGCTCATCACCACGTACGCCGCCCCGTGGCGCGCGAGCAGGTCGAACACCGCGTCGTCGAGCCAGGACGGGTGGCGGAACTCCACGGCGACCTCCAGCCAGTCCGGCAGCGAGCCGAGGAACCAGTCCAGCCGGGCGTCGTCGCGGGCGTGCGCAGGATGCAACTGGACCAGGAACTGGCCCCGCCGGGCGCCCAGCTCGTGCATGCCGCGCCGGATCCGCTCGGCCCAGGCCTCCGGCTCGTACAGGCGCTTGGCGTGGGTGAGTCCCCGCGGCGCCTTCACCGTCATCGCGAACCCCTCCGGCAGGCGACGCCGCCAGGAGGCGAACGTACGGTCCGGCGGCCACCGGTAGAAGCTGGCGTTGAGCTCGACGGTGTCGAAGGCCGCCACGTACGCCCCCAGCCGGTCCCGGACCGGCATCCCGGGTGGGTAGAGCACGTCCTGCCAGTGGTCGTAGCTCCAACCGGAGGTACCGATCCGTGCCACGTGCACCCCTCTCGTTCCGATCGCGACCTCGTGTCGGTCGCGACCTCGTGTCGACCAGCCCTGTGTTCCGATCTGCCATCGCGTGTGTGAACCACGGTGTGTGTCCTGCCATTGTCCACGGGCGCTGGCGTAGCGTTCTGTTGCCACACACGTGGTCCGAACCAGATGGGAACCCCCATGCGACATCTCCTCGACCGGCAGCGCCGGGCGCCGGCTGTGCTGGCCCTGGTCGTACTGCTGCTCACGCTGGCGGCTCCGTTCGCCCGCGCAGCAACGCCCGCACCCAATCCGAACAACAAGCCCGCGGAGGGCAAGCACTACGTCGTCGGTACCGACACCACGTTCGCCCCCTTCGAGTTCCGCGCCGCGAACGGCGACCTCGTCGGCATCGACATGGACCTGCTCCACGCCATCGCCCAGGACCAGGGCTTCACCGTCGAGGTCCGCTCCCTGGGCTTCGATGCCGCCGTCCAGGCGCTCCAGTCCCGGCAGGTCGACGCAGTGATGGCCGGCATGTCCATCACCGAGCCCCGCAAGCAGGTCTTCGACTTCTCCGACGCGTACTTCGACTCGGGCGTCCAGTTCGCCGCACCGAAGACCTCGTCGGTGAACTCCCTCGCCGACCTGAAGGGCAAGCGCGTCGCGGTGAAGACCGGTACGGCCGGCGCCGACTACGCCGACTCCGTCAAGACCCAGTACGGCTTCAGCACCGTCGCCTTCGGGCAGACCGCCGACATGGTCAACGACGTGTCGACCGGCAACTCCGCCGCCTACATCGACGACTTCCCGGTGGTGGCCTACTCCATCCAGCAGGGCGCCCCGATGAAGCTCATCGGCGAGAAGGCACCCGCCGGGTCGTACGGCATGGCGGTCAACAAGGGCACCGATCCCGAGCTGATCGCGGCCTTCAACCAGGGCCTGGCCAACATCCGCGCCAACGGCGAGTACGACCGGGTGCTGGCGAAGTACCTGGGTGAGCAGGGCACCACGCAGCGCACCGGCTTCTTCACCCTGCTGGCCGACTCCTTCCCGACCCTGATGAAGGGCCTGGCCCTGACGATCGCCGCCGCCGCGCTGTCGATCCTGTTCGCGATGGTGCTCGGCGTCGTGTTCGGCTTCTTCAAGGTGTCCGGCAACCTGGCGCTGAGCTGGCTGGCCACCGCGTACGTGGCGATCTTCCGCGGCACGCCCGTGCTGGTCCAGGTGTTCTTCTTCTACTTCGGCATCCCGGCCGTCACCGGGATCACGTTGACGGCGTTCACCGCCGGTGTGATCACCCTGAGCCTGAACGCCGGTGCGTACATGACCGAGATCGTGCGCGGCGGTATCCAAGGCGTCGACCGTGGGCAGATGGAGGCCGCGCGGTCACTCGGCCTGCCGTACATGAAGGCGATGAACAAGGTCGTGCTGCCGCAGGCGATCAAGATCATGACCCCTTCGTTCATCAACCAGTTCATCATCACCCTGAAGGACACCTCGCTGCTCGCGGTGATCGGCCTGGCCGAGCTCACCTACATGGGCCAGCAGATCATCGCCCGCAACTTCCGCTCCTTCGAGATGTGGCTGATCATCGGCGTCATCTACTTCATCGTGATCGGTCTGCTGACGATCGCGTCCAACAAGGTCGACAAGAGGTTCAACAAGTGAGCACAGCAGCGAACGAGCCCCGCGCGGGGGCCGACCCGTCCGCCACGGAGACGTCCCGCGTCCCGATGGCGCAGCGCAAGGACGTGATCGTGGTGAAGGACCTGGCGAAGTCCTTCGGGGACAACCACGTCCTGCACGACGTCGACGTGACCGTCAAGGAGGGCGAGGTCGTGGCGATCATCGGCCCCTCCGGTGCCGGCAAGTCCACCTTCCTGCGCTGCCTGAACAAGCTGGAGGACGTCACCTCCGGACATGTCGTCGTCAACGGCCACGACCTGACCGAGAAGGGGACCGACCTCGACACCGTCCGCCAGGACATCGGCATGGTCTTCCAGCACTTCAACCTCTTCCCGCACATGACGGTGCTCCAGAACGTCATGCTCGCCCCGGTCCAGCTGGGCCGCGCCTCCAAGGAGGATGCGCGCCGGCAGGCCGAGGCACTCCTGGAACGGGTCGGCCTCGCCGAGAAGGCCGACGCCCGCCCCGCCGAGCTGTCGGGTGGCCAGAAGCAGCGCGTCGCGATCGCGCGGGCGCTGGCGATGAAGCCCGACATCATGCTCTTCGACGAGGCGACGAGTGCGCTGGACCCCGAGATGGTGGGGGAGGTGCTGGAGGTGATCCGCGACCTCGCCCGCCAGGGCATGACCATGGTGCTGGTCACCCACGAGATGGGCTTCGCCCGCGAGGTCGCCGACCGCGTCCTCTTCATGGCCGACGGGGTGATCAAGGAGGAGGGGACACCTGCCGAGATCTTCGAGCGGCCCCGCGACCCGAGGACGCAGGACTTCCTCAGCAAGGTGCTCTGACCGTCATCGATAGGTAACCCGCCGACCGTGGTCGCGGCGTACGCTGCAGGTAGCAGCTCGCCCGGGCGGACCGGCCCCGAGCCGGGCCGGCCCCCCGGCGATCGCGGCCCGGCCGCGGGGTCGCTCCGCCCGGACGAGCACGTCCCGGTCCTCCGATCGCGAGATGGTAGCCAGATGAACGAACCCACCCCGGCACTCGAACCCGACGGTCAGCGCGGCGATGAACCGTGGGAGACCTCCTGGTCCGAACGGCGTCACTACGACCTCGTCGCAGCGATGTTGCCGAACGAGTTCTACGGCGACGTCTTCGACCCGGCCTGTGGCACGGGTGAGCTCTCCGCGATGATCGCCGCCCGGTCCGAGTACATGCTGGCCACCGACCTCCGCGAGGAGGCGGTCCGCCAGACCCTCGTACGCCTGGCCGGCTTCAACGCCGACGTCTTCGTGATGGACCTGCGGGACGACTGGCCCGAGCGCCGGTTCGACCTGATCGTGCTGCATGAGCTCCTGCCGTTCCTGGATCCCGACGACGTGGGCGGGATCGTGCGCCGGGCGGTGGCCTACCTGGTTCCGGACGGCCACCTGGTGATCGGGCACGGGCGCCGGTCGGCGTCCGGCGGCGCGAACGGCGACGAGATCAGCGTCCGGGCACGGTCGACGCCCGGGACCCGGCTGCTGGCCAGCTACCAGGATCCCGACTACGTCATCGACGTGCTGGGCCGCGACGGGCCCCCCGAGCCGGACGAGGACGAGTTCCCGCTGGAGTACTGACCGGCTGCGGACACAGGGGAGCGCTGCGGACGGGTGGCGGACGGGGAACGACTCCCGACGGGAGAGAATGGGCGCGTGCTCCACGTGCTCTCCCTGCGCCCCGCCGTCCACCTGGCCAGCCGGCCCCGACGACTCGGACCGGCCCGGCAGGTGCCGATCGCCCACTACCTGGAGCTACTCGTCGACGGGGTCCCCCTGGACCGGCTGGTGGCTCACGGGGCCGGTCTGGTCACCCCGCTGCAGGGCTGGTGGTTGCTGCGCACCTCACCGGTCGTGGACGAGTTGCTCGGACGTACGGAGGACCTGCGGCTGCCTGACGGCTTCGCGCCGATCCGCTACCTCGAGCCGGGACGCGTCCCGCTGCTGGTGGGCCCCTGGGACGACGACATCCACGACGGCTGGCTGACCGCCCGGGTCACGATCGGTCCCCGGACCGCCACCTGGGACGAGTTCCGCTGGGAGAACGGCGGCATCGGTGCGGCCGAGGCCGTCCGGGGCCTCCCCGACGTCCTCACCTTCGAGCGGTCCGCGTACGAGGCGACGCTGGAGGCCGCTCGCGCCCGGGTCGCGGCCCTGCCCGAGGTCGTCCCCGAGACCGGGTCCTGGCGCGACGACGAGCGGATCCCCGGGGTGCCCGCCGGGCTGGAGCGGGCCTGGGGCACCTGGGCCAGGCTCCGGCACCGCGGTACCGGGCATGGGGGAGGACTGCGGTGAGCGGTGACCCGACGACGGACGAGGCGGACCGGCAGGCGCTCTGGCAGGCCGAGACCGCTGCGCTCTATGCCGCCGAGGGGCGAGTGGTGCGCTGGATCGAGGATGGTGGCGTACGGCTCGACGGGGTGACCTGGCTGCCCGAGCCCGACCCGCTCTTCCGCGACGTCCGGGAGGTGGAGCGCTTCTGCGAGCAGGCCTGCGACCGGCTGGGCGTGCCCCGGGTCACCGTCCGGGCCCGACGCGGCCCGAAGAAGGCGGAGTACACCGGTGCGCTGATGGAGATCGCCATCCCGCCCGCGCAGGTCGGTGGCGCCTGGGCGCTGCGCGGACTGGTCGTGGTGCACGAGCTGGCCCACCACCTGGTGGAGGTGGGTGGGGCCCGGGAGGGCGGCCCGCACGGTGCCACCTTCCGGACCCGGATGATGCACGCCCTGGACGTGCTCGGCCAGCCGGTGAACGCCCAACTGCTCGGCCTCGCACTGGAGACGGACACGGCCACCGCCCTCCAGGACACCTGGCGGGGCAGGATCCAGGCGATCCTGCGGCAGGCCGAGGCGACCCCGCACCAGGCCGAGGCCGAGACCTTCGTGGCCCGGGCACAGGAACTGGCGACCCGGCATGCGATCGACCTGGCCCTGCTCGGCGCCCGTGACCGGCCCGACGGCGCGGAGCAGGGCGAGCTGCCGGAGGAGGTCACCGTCGTGATGGGACGCCCCGGCCAGCGCTGGCTGCGCCTGTACTGCAGCCTGTTCATGGCGGTTGCCCGGGCCAACGACGTGAAGTACCTGCTGGCCCACAACTCCACCCGGGTGTACGCGCACGGCATGCCCTCCGACATCGCCACGACCGTCGCCCTGTACGAGTCGCTGCGGGCGCAGATGCTGGCCGCGGCGACCCGCTGGATGGACACCGGGGTGTGGCGTTCGGAGACCGACCTGCGCTGGACCGGGCGCCGGCTGGAGGAGGTGCCGGTGCACTGGTCGACCGCCAAGACCTCGTTCTTCGAGGGCTTCATCGACTCGGTCGCGCAGCGACTGGAGGAGTCGCGGCTGCGCGCCGAGACTGCCTCAGACGTACGGGCCGCCGGGCCGGGTCCGGTTCCGGCCACCGGCCCGGGCGCCGGGGACGGCCCGGCCACGGAGGCGCCCGGGCAGGCGGGCGGGGGGTCGCCTCCCGCCACGACGTCCGACGAGGCGGCCCTGCACACGATGGCGTTGGTGCTCACCGCCAAGCGGGAGCAGGTCCGCGCCTTCCACGAGCAGGTCTGTGCCCGGGTCCGGCCGGGGCGCTGGCGCGGCCCGGACCACGACCGGGCCACGTACTCGGCGGCGGGGGCCAAGGCCGGCGGTGAGGCCGGTCGGGAGGCGGCCGTCGGCCGGCGCCGACGCCGGCTCGAGTCCTGATCCTTGCCGCCGGCCGACGGCGGCGCGGACGACGCGCGGTTGCCGTCGTGCCGCCAGGCCCTAGGCTGGCCCCATGGCGAACCGACTGGCCGGAGCGATCAGCCCCTACCTGCAGCAGCACGCGGACAACCCCGTGGACTGGTACCCGTGGGGCCCCGAGGCCTTCGCCGCTGCCCAGGAGCGCAACGTACCGATCCTGCTGTCGGTGGGCTACGCCTCCTGCCACTGGTGCCACGTGATGGCTCACGAGTCCTTCGAGGACAGTGCCACGGCCAAGCTGATCAACGACGACTTCGTTGCGATCAAGGTCGACCGGGAGGAGCGCCCGGACGTCGACGCCGTCTACATGAACGCGACGCAGGCGCTGAGCGGACAGGGCGGCTGGCCGATGACCGTCTTCTGCACCCCCGAGGGCGAGCCGTTCCAGGCCGGGACCTACTACCCGCCGGAGCCCCGCCAGGGGATGCCGGGCTTCCGCCAGCTGCTGGAGGCCGTCACCCGGGCGTGGGCCCAGCAACGCGAGGGCATCGAGGAGTCCGCCCACGAGGTGGTGGCCCATGTCGAGGGCGCCACGGTGCTCACCCCGGCGATGGTCCCCGCCACCCTGGGCACCGAGGACGTCGAGGCCGCGTGGGAGCGGTTGCTGCCCGAGTACGACCCCGTCAACGGCGGCTTCGGCCGGGCGCCCAAGTTCCCCACCTCGATGGTGCTCGAGGCGTTGCTGCGGATCCAGGAGTCGACCGCGTTCGTCTCGCACCTGCGTGGCCAGGCCGGCGACATGGCCTTCGACTCGCTGGAGGCGATGGCCCGCGGCGGCCTGTGCGACCAGGTCGGTGGTGGCTTCCACCGGTACAGCGTGGACGCCCAGTGGGTGGTGCCGCACTTCGAGAAGATGCTGTACGACAATGCGTTGCTGCTGCCCGCGTACGCCCATGCGGCGACCCTGGTCGGCGACTCCCGCCGGGCGCTGTTCACCCGGGTCGCCGACGACCTGGTCGAGTGGCTCGGCCGCGAGATGACCACCCCGCAGGGCGCGTTCGCCGCCGCGCTGGACGCCGACTCGGCCGATCCGCTCGGCCAGCGGGTGGAGGGGGAGTACTACATCTGGAACCCCGCGCAGATCCAGCAGGTCATCGGTGACCAGGACTACCGGCAGGTGCTGCGGATGTTCCACGTCACCGACCCCGGCACGTTCGAGGGCTACGCCTCGACGCTCCAGTTGCCGGTGGACCCGGACGGCCTCGGACCGGACGGCCCGGAGCTCTACCGCCGGGCCCGCGAGCTGATGCGTGAGGTCCGGGCGCACCGCCCCGCTCCGGCGCGTGACGACAAGGTCGTCGCCTCCTGGAACGGCTGGATGGTCTCCGGGCTGGTCCGGGCCTCGCACTGGCTCGGTCGGCCGCAGTGGCTGGACGCGGCCGTGCGCGCCGCCGAGGCCGTCTGGGCCATCCACCTGGTCGATGGCCGGTTGCGGCGGGTGAGCCGGGACGGTGCGGTCTCCGACGCCCCGGCGACCCTGGACGACCACGGCGCCCTGGCGGAGGCGTACGCCCTGCTGGCCGAGGCCACCGGCGACGTGACCTGGGTCGAGCGGGCCCGCGCGCTGGTCGCGCTGGTCGAGGAGCACTTCGGCGCCGGGGACGGGGGCTGGTGGGACACCGCCGACGACGCCCCGGGCCTGTGGACCCGCCCGCGCGCCCTCGACGACAACGCCACCCCGTCCGGGGTGGGCTCGATGGTCGCCGCGCTGCGCCTGCTCACCCGGGTGACGGGTGAGGAGTCGTACGATGCCCGGGCGGACCGCGCGGTCCGCACCCAGGCGCACCTGTTGCGCACCGCCCCCAGGTTCGCCGGCACCGCGCTGGCCGACACCGTGGACCGACTGGTCCGTCCCGTCGACTGACAATCGCCCCGTCGCAACGACCGCTGCCCGCCCGGGCAGCGGTCATCAATGAGGAGGTCCCATGCAGGTCTGGCCAGGCCGTAGTTACCCGCTCGGAGCAACGTACGACGGGGCGGGGGTGAACTTCGCCATCTTCTCCCAGGTGGCCGAGCCCGGCGACGTCGAGCTGTGCCTGATCGACGAGGCAGGTGTCGAGACCCGGATCCAGCTGCCCGAGTCGGACGGCTTCGTGCACCACGCCTACCTGCCCGGCATCCAGCCCGGCCAGCGCTACGGCTTCCGGGTGCACGGCGCGTACGATCCCGAGAACGGGCACCGGTGCAACCCGGCCAAGCTGTTGCTGGATCCGTACGCCAAGGCGATCACCGGCCAGATCGACGGCGACGAGTCGCTGTTCTCCTACCGGTTCGACGACCCTGAGCAGTTCAACGACGATGACTCGCTGGGGCACACGATGCTCGGCGTGGTGGTCAACCCCTTCTTCGACTGGGGCAACGACCGTCACCCGCAGCACGAGTACCACGACAGCGTGATCTACGAGGCCCACGTCAAGGGCCTCACCCAGACCCACCCGGACATCCCGGAGGAGATCCGCGGCACGTACGCGGCGATCGCGCACCCGGTGATGATCGACCACCTGACCTCGCTCGGGATCACGGCGATCGAGCTGATGCCGGTGCACCAGTACGTGCAGGACCCGCACCTGGTCGAGAAGGGCCTGTCGAACTACTGGGGCTACAACACGATCGGCTTCTTCGCCCCGCACAACTCGTACTCCTCGACCGGTGACCTCGGCCAGCAGGTGCAGGAGTTCAAGGCGATGGTCCGTGCGCTGCACGCGGCGGACATCGAGGTGATCCTCGACGTGGTCTACAACCACACCGCCGAGGGCAACCACATGGGCCCCACGCTGTGCTTCCGCGGCATCGACAACAAGAACTACTACCGCCTGGTCGACGACGACATGGCGCACTACTTCGACACCACGGGCACCGGCAACAGCCTGCTGATGCGCCAGCCGCACGTGCTGCAGCTGATCATGGACTCGCTGCGCTACTGGGTCACCGAGATGCACGTCGACGGCTTCCGCTTCGACCTGGCCTCCTCCTTGGCCCGCCAGTTCCACGAAGTGTCGCGCCTGTCGGCCTTCTTCGACCTGGTCCAGCAGGATCCGGTCGTCAGCCAGGTGAAGCTGATCGCCGAGCCGTGGGACGTCGGCGACGGCGGCTACCAGGTCGGCAACTTCCCGCCCCTGTGGACGGAGTGGAACGGCAAGTACCGCGACACCGTCCGTGACTTCTGGCGCGGTGAGCCGTCGACACTGGGGGAGTTCGCCTCCCGGATCACCGGCTCCTCCGACCTGTACGAGCACTCCGGCCGCAAGCCGATCGCCTCGATCAACTTCGTGGTGGCCCATGACGGCTTCACCCTGCGCGACCTCGTGTCGTACAACGAGAAGCACAACGAGGCCAACGGGGAGGGCGGCGCCGACGGCGAGAGCCACAACCGGTCCTGGAACTGCGGGGTCGAGGGCGACACCGATGACCCGGAGATCATCGCGCTCCGGGCCCACCAGGAGCGGAACTTCCTCACCACCCTGCTGCTGTCGCAGGGCGTACCGATGATCGCCCACGGCGACGAGCTCGGCCGGACCCAGCGGGGCAACAACAACGGCTACTGCCAGGACAACGAGATCACCTGGGTGGACTGGCAGCTCGGGGACATGGAGCGGGAGCTGCTCACCTTCACCCGGCGGGTGGTCGCCCTGCGGCGCGACCACGTGGTCTTCCACCGCCGTCGTTTCCTGGCCGGCAACGTGGAACACGGCATGGAGGGGGCGCTCGGCGAGATCGCCTGGTACCGCCCCAACGGCGAACACATGACCGACGAGGACTGGGTCAAGGAGCACGCCCGCTCGGTGCTGATGTTCCTGAACGGGGAGGCCATCCCCGAGTCGGACGTCAGGGGCGCGCGGGTGATCGACGACTCGTTCATGGTCGCCTTCAACGCCCACTTCGAGGACATCACCTTCACCCTGCCCGACGGACACCGGGACGGCTGGGTGGTGGAGCTCGACACCAGCAGTGACCGGGCGGGCCTGGCGGCGCTGGTGGAGGAGATGCCCACCATGGTCCCCGGCGACGAGTTCACGGTCGCGGCCCGCTCCGTGATCGTGCTCCGTCGCCCGCGCGACGAGCAGGACCGAGGGGTCGGTGCCCCTCGGGTGGCCCCGGCCCGGGGCGCCATCACCGACCGGTGACGTCGGGCGGGGGGCTCCCGTTGGCGCCCCCCGCCGGACCGCTGGATCAGCGCGCCACGACCAGCGCGATGCTGGCGAGGTGGCACAGCGCGGCGATCGCCGTGGCCGCATGGAAGATCTCGTGGTAGCCGAACCAGAGCGGGTTCGGGTCCGGCCGCTTGCGGGCGTACACCACGGCGCCCAGCGTGTAGACCAGGCCGCCGGCGACCAGCAGCACGACCACGGCCGGCCCGCCGATGCGCCAGAACGCCGGCATCCACCCGACGGCTGCCCATCCCATCGCCACGTACAGCAGGGTGTACAGCCAGCGCGGTGCGGACAGCCAGAACACCCGGAACAGGACGCCCAGCGCCGCGGCGCCCCAGACCAGGCCCAGCAGGGTGAGCCGGCCGCGGCCCTCCAGCATCCCGACCGCCAGCGGCGTGTAGGTCCCGGCGATGAACAGGAAGATGTTCGCGTGGTCCAGCCGGCGCAGCACCGTCGTCGCGCCCGGCCCCCAGTAGAAGCGGTGGTAGAGGGCGGAACAGCCGAACAGCAGCACCGCCGCGAGTGCGTAGACCGCCACGGAGACCTTCAGCGCCGGGGTCTGGGCCGTGACCAGCAGCGCGATCCCCGCGACCAGCATGAACGGCGCCGCGACGGTGTGGATCCAGCCGCGCAGCCGGGGCTTGACCGGGCCGATCGCATCGGCCGGCCTGGTCAGCTGCGGACCCGCCATGGGTGCCTCCTCGTGCTCGGTCACCGTGGCCCACGGTGGGACAGGACCAACCTAGCCATGTGTCCGGGTCGACATCGCGCCGTCCCGGGTGGTGCAGGAAGCGGTCGTCGCGGCGGTTACCCTTGGTCGCATGTCCCGAATCGACGGCCTTCGCGAGCTGGTCGACCGGCTGCACCCCTCCACGCTGCTCTACTCGACGTACGAGCATCGGCTGGTCGCGGAGCTGGACCCGGCCGCCCTTCCCCAGCACGTCGCCGTCCTGGCCGACGGCAACCGTCGCTGGGCGCGCACCAATGCCCCTGGCCAGCCGCTGGTCGCCGGGTACCGGGCCGGGGCCAGCAAGCTGAAGGAGTTCGTCACCTGGTGCGACGAGATCGGCATCCCGGTCGTCACGCTGTGGGTGCTCTCGACCGACAACCTCCAGCGTGCCCAGGCCGACGAGCTCGCCCCCCTGCTGGAGGTGATCGCTGACCTGATGGAGGACATGGCCGCCACCGGCCGCTGGCGGGTCCAGCCCGTCGGCGCCCTCGACCTGCTGCCGCCCGACGTCGAGGCACGGTTGCGCGCCGCCGACCTCGCCACCGCCGACTCCGACGGCATGCACATCAACGTCGCCGTCTCGTACGGCGGCCGCCAGGAGCTCCGGGATGCCGTCCGCGCCCTGCTCTGCGACAAGGCCGCCGAGGGGTGCACGATCGACCAGGTCGCAGAGACCCTCGACATCGACGAGATCAGCGAGCACCTCTACACCGCCGGCCAGCCCGACCCCGACCTGATCATCCGTACCTCGGGGGAGCAGCGGCTCTCGGGCTTCCTGATGTGGCAGTCCGCCCACAGCGAGTTCTACTTCTGCGAGGCGCTGTGGCCCGACTTCCGCAAGATCGACTTCATCCGCGCGCTGCGCTCGTACGCCCAGCGCGAGCGTCGGTACGGGCGCTGACGGCCTCGTCACGGGGTAGCCGAGCGCTGCGGGTCAACCCCGCGGCGGCGACCGGCGGGTGACCGGTCGGCGGCGAAGATGTGAACGAACGATGAAACGTGTCCGGTGATTCCGGTGCAGGACCCCGGCGTGGCAATGTTGGCCCCAGTACGGGTGGCGCGAAGGAAGCTGGACGCCGCCCAACCGGAAGGACATTGATGACCTCTGGACCTGGTCCATCGATGCGGGCCTTCACCCGAGGTCCCGCGGCTTTCCGGCCATCCACGTGAGTGCGCATGGCCGGGCGCCACTGGCGTGCGGCCGTGCCGGAAGGAACCATCGTGCAGGAGAACACCACTGCCGGGCGTCACACGTACGTGATCGACACCTCGGTACTGCTGAGCGATCCGCGGGCCCTGACCCGCTTCGAGGAACATGACATCGTCCTGCCATTGGTGGTGATCACCGAGCTCGAGGCCAAGCGCAACCACCCTGAGCTGGGCTACTTCGCGCGCAGTGCGCTGCGCTACCTCGACGACCTGCGCATCACGAACGGCCACCTGAACGACCCCGTGCCGGTGAACGACCAGGGCGGCACGCTCCACGTGGAGCTGAACCACACCGACCCCGAGCGGTTGCCGCTGGGGTTCCGGCTGGGGGACAACGACTCGCGCATCCTTGCGGTCGCGATCAACTACCAGGCCGAGGGCGCCGACGTCACCCTGGTCACCAAGGACGTACCGCTGCGGGTGAAGGCCTCCGCGGTCGGCCTGCAGGCCGACGAGTACCGCAACGAACTGGTCTCCGACACTGGCTGGACCGGCATGCGGGAGGTCGAGGTCGAGGCCGATGACCTGTCCCGGCTGTACGAGGACGGCATCGTCGACCTGGACGCCACCCGCGACCTGCCGTGCAACACCGGCCTCGTGCTGCTCGGAGGCGGCTCCTCGGCGCTGGGACGGGTCACCGCCGACAAGCAGGTCCGGCTGGTCCGCTCCGAGGTGCAGGCCTTCGGCATCCATGGCCGCTCGGCCGAGCAGAAGATCGCCCTCGACCTGCTGCTCGACCCCTCGGTCGGCATCGTCTCCCTCGGCGGGCGGGCCGGTACCGGCAAGTCCGCGCTGGCGTTGTGTGCCGGCCTGGAGGCGGTCCTGGAGCGGGGCCAGCACGAGAAGGTGATCGTCTTCCGGCCGCTGTACGCGGTCGGCGGCCAGGAGCTCGGCTACCTGCCCGGTGGCGAGGGGGAGAAGATGGCGCCCTGGGCCCAGGCCGTCTTCGACACCCTCGGGGCCGTCGCGCACCGCAACGTCATCGACGAGGTGCTCGAGCGCGGGCTGCTGGAGGTGCTGCCACTGACCCATATCCGCGGCCGCTCCCTGCACGATGCGTTCGTGATCGTCGACGAGGCCCAGTCGCTGGAGCGCAACGTCCTGCTCACCGTGCTCAGTCGGGTCGGCCAGAACTCCCGGGTCGTCCTCACCCACGACGTGGCCCAGCGCGACAACCTGCGGGTCGGGCGCCATGACGGGGTGGTGGCGGTGGTCGAGAAGCTGAAGGGACACCCGCTCTTCGGGCACGTCACCCTGACCCGCTCGGAGCGCTCGGCGATCGCCGCCCTGGTCACCGAGATGCTGGAGGACCCGATCGGCTGAGACGTCACCGGAGCCACCGGACAGGGGCGGCCGGGCCAGGGGGCCGGGCCGCCCCTGTCGTCCTGCCGGCGGATCGGCGCCGCACCGAGTGTGACCTGCCTCTCGAGCGTGCCACGGTGGGCGCCTCGATTTGGTCACGATACGGTAAACATCACAGAATGGTCACGATGAGAACTCGACGTGCGCCCCTGCTGATCACCGCGGCCTCCGGTCTGCTGACCGCCGCCCTGGCCGCGACCCCGCTGGTCTTCGCCCAGACCTCCACGCTGCAGGCAGTGCCTGCGGTCACGGCAGCGGCTGCTGTCGACCCCTCTGCTTCCGGCACCCCGGCGGCCGATCCGACCGCCCTGACGGCGGAGCGGTCCGGCCAGGTCACCCGTGACCTGGAGCGTCCCGACCTCACCCAGGTCGCCGCCGACCGGGCCGCGGCCCAGGCCAAGCTCTCCGACTCCATCTCCAGCCAGGACAAGTTCCTGTCCGACGCGGAGAAGAAGGCCCAGGCGGACGCCGCAGCCAAGGCCGCCGCCGACAAGAAGGCCCAGGCCGATGCTGCCGCGAAGGCCGCCGCGGACAAGAAGGCCGCCGCGGACGCGAAGGCTGCCGCCGACAAGAAGGCCGCGAGTGCCTCGGGCGGCTACTCCGGCAAGCCGCAGGACATCGCCCGCCAGATGATGGCCGCCGACTTCGGCTGGGGCGACCAGCAGTTCCAGTGCTACAACAACATCATCATGCGCGAGTCGGAGTGGAACCCCACCGCCGACAACCCCAGCTCCGACGCGTACGGCATCCCGCAGGCCCTGCCCGGCAGCAAGATGGCCTCCGCGGGCGCCGACTGGGCGACCAACCCCGCCACCCAGATCAAGTGGGGCCTGGGCTACGTGAAGGACCGGTACGGCACCCCCTGCGCCGCCTGGTCGTTCAAGTCCGCCAACGGCTGGTACTGACCCGCTCCGGGTTTCCTAGCCGATCAGCGCGTTGCGCAGCAGGACCGCCGCCTCGCGGGGTCGGTCCGCCTGCGTGATCGCCCGCACCACCACCGCCCGTTCCGCGCCGGCCGCCCTGATCCGGCCGGCCCGCTCGACGTCGATCCCACCGATCGCGAACCATGGCTTGTCACCGATCTCGGCCGCATCCGCGACCAGGTCCAGGCCGACCGCCGTACGTCCCGGCTTGGTCGGCGTCGCCCAGACCGGGCCCACGCAGAAGTAGTCCAGCCCCGGATCGGCGGCGGCCTCGCGCGCCTGCTCCAGTGAGTGCGTCGACCGGCCGACCAGGATGTCGGGGCCCAGCAGCGCCCGCGCCTGGGAAGTGGTCAGGTCGCCCTGCCCGACGTGGAAGACGTCGGCCCCCACCAGTGCCGCGATGTCGGCGCGGTCGTTGACCGCGAACAGCCGGCCGTGCTCCGCCGCGACCCTCGCGAGCAGTTCCAGCGCCGCGATCTCGTCGCGAGCCTCCAGGCCCTTGTCGCGCAACTGGATGATGTCCACCCCGCCCTCGTACGCGGCGTGCAGGAAGGCCTCCAGGTCGCCCTGCGCGGTCCGGGCGTCGGTGCACAGGTAGAGCCGGGCAGCGCGCAGCGCCGCGAGCCGGCGGCCGCGGGAGGCCGGGTCTGAGGGCAGGGCCGGGGTCAGGGTCGAGGTCACGGGCCTATAGTAGAGACGCGATTCTGCGGGAGCCCCACGACGTGCGGGCTGAGAGGGCCACGTGCCGACCGCCACACCTGATGCGGATCATGCCGCCGTAGGAAAGGACTGCTCGTGGACGAGCACCGGAGCGTCATCGTCGTCGGAGCCGGGATCATCGGCCTGACAACAGCCTGGGAACTGGTCGAAGAGGGCTGGGACGTCACCCTCTGTGACCCCGAGCCCGGGATGGGGGCCAGCCGCGCGGCCGCCGGCATGCTCGCCGCGATCGCTGAGGTCACCTGGGACCAATCGGCCCTCTACCCACTGATGGTCGCCTCCGGCCGGGCCTGGCCCGAGCTGGCCGCCAGGGTCGAGGCAGCCGTCGGCCACCCGGTCGGCTACCTGCCGGTGGAGACCCTGGTCTGCGCCGGGGACGCCGCCGACCGGCAGGCCCTGGCCGACCTGGCGGACCTGCAGCACTCCCTCGGAATGGAGATCGAGTCGATCACGCCGTCCGCGGCCCGCCGGCTCGAACCGGCC
Organism: Raineyella antarctica; assembly: GCF_900092135.1. Lineage (GTDB taxonomy): Bacteria > Actinomycetota > Actinomycetes > Propionibacteriales > Propionibacteriaceae > Raineyella > Raineyella antarctica. The sequence continues at coordinate 265,351 of NZ_FMYF01000001.1, forward strand.
CTCGGCCCGGGCGTGGTGGGGGCGATGCGGATCCCGACCGACCACCAGGTCGACCCCCGCGTGTTCATGGCCGCCCTGCTGGAGCTCCTCACCCCGCGCGCCACCCTGGTCCGCCGGCGGGTCACCGCACTCACCCGGCAGGACGACCGGGTGGTCGGCGTACGCCTCGAGGACGGCACCCTGCTGGCGGCCGACGAGGTGCTGGTCACCGCCGGACTCGACGCGGGTGCGATCGAGGGCCTGCCGCCGTCCCTCCGGCTGCCGCTCCGACCCGTCCGTGGCGACATCATCCGGGTCCGGGTCCCTGAGCGGCTGCGCCCGCTGCTGACCCGTACGGTCCGGGGGATCGTCCACGGCTTCCCGGTCTACCTCGTGCCCCGCGCCGACGGCACGATGGTCATCGGCGCCACCTCCCGCGAGGACGACCTGGCCGGACCCTCGGCCGGCGGCATCTACCAGCTGCTGCGCGATGCCCAGCGGCTGGTGCCCGGCGTGCTGGAGTGCGAGGTGTACGAGGTGCTGGCCCGCCCGCGCCCCGGTTCCCCGGACGACGTCCCGCTGGTCGGCCGGCTCGGCCCCGGCCTGACCCTGTCCACCGGCTACTTCCGGCACGGCATCCTGCTGGCCGCCCTCGGCGCCCGGCTCGCTGCCGACCTGGTCGCCGGCCGCACCCCTGCCCCCGACGTCGCCGCCGGCGTCGACCCGTACCGCTTCTCGGAGGTAACAGCATGATCCTCACCGTCAACGGCGAGACGTACGACGCTCGCGCCGACGAGACCGTGCGCGACCTCGTCGCCACCCGTACCGGGCGCGACCTCGGTCCTGACGGCCGCCCCTCCGACGGCGGACGCCTCGGCATCGCCGTCGCCCTGGACCGGGCCGTGCTCCCGCGGGGCCGCTGGGCCACCACGCTGCTGGCCGAGGGCCAGCAGATCGACATCGTCACCGCCGTCCAGGGCGGCTAGGAGCACCATGACCACCACAGCACTCGCCGCGGACACCCCCCTCGTCATCGACGGGGTCACGCTCGGCTCCCGCCTGGTGATGGGAACCGGCGGCGCCACCTCGCTCGCCACCCTGGAGAAGGCCCTCGTCGCCTCCGGTACCGAGCTGACCACCGTCGCGATGCGTCGACACTCCGCCCAGGGGGCCGACTCGGTCTTCGCGATCCTGGAGCGCCAGGGGATCCGTGCCCTGCCCAACACCGCCGGCTGCTATACCGCCCGGGACGCGGTCCTGACCGCCGAACTGGCCCGGGAGGCGCTCGAGACGCACTGGATCAAGCTCGAGGTGATCGCCGACGAGGACACCCTGCTGCCCGATCCGGTCGAGCTGTTCACCGCCACCGAGGAACTGGTCGCCCGCGGTTTCGTCGTGCTGGCCTACACGAACGACGACCCCGCCCTGGCCCGCCGGCTCGAGGACGCCGGGGTGGCCGCGGTGATGCCCGCCGGTGCCCCGATCGGCACGGGTCTGGGGATCCTCAACCCGCACAACATCGAACTGATCGTCACCCGGGCCGGGGTCCCGGTCATCCTCGACGCGGGCATCGGCACCGCCTCCGAGGCGGCGCTCGCGATGGAACTGGGCTGTGACGCGGTGCTGCTGGCCAGCGCGGTGACCCGGGCCCGGGACGCGGTGGGGATGGCGCAGGCGATGAGGCTCGCGGTCCAGGCCGGCCGAGGGGCCCGGCTGGCCGGCCGGATCCCGCGACGTACGCTGGCCCTGGCGTCAAGCCCGACCCAGGGGATGGTCACCGGGTCCCGCGAGGAGGAGTCACTGTGAAGCCGCTGGTCGAACCGAGAGCCGCCCTGAGCGCGGCCGAGGCCGCCCGCTATGCCCGCCACCTCACCCTGCCAGGGGTCGGCGTGGAGGGCCAGCGCCGGCTCCGCAACGCTCGGGTGCTGGTCGTTGGCGCCGGTGGCCTGGGCGCCCCGGTCCTGCTCTACCTCGCCGCCGCGGGGGTGGGCACCCTCGGCGTGATCGACGACGACGTGGTCGACCTGTCCAACCTGCAGCGCCAGGTGCTGCACCGCACCGAGGACCTCGGCCGGCCCAAGGCCGAGTCGGCCCGCGACGCGCTGCTGCGGCTGGATCCGGCCGCGCACGTGGAGGCGTACGTCGAACGGCTGGACGGGGACAACGCGCTCGACCTGTTCGGGGCGTACGACCTGGTGCTGGACGGGGCCGACAACTTCGCCACCCGCTACCTGTCCAACGATGCGGCCGAGCTGACCGGCACTCCGCTGGTCTGGGGCTCGATCTTCCGGTTCCAGGGCCAGGTCAGCGTCTTCTGGCCGGGCGTCGGGCCGATGCTGCGCGACCTGTTCCCGGACATTCCGCCCGCCGGTTCGGTGCCCTCCTGCGCCGAGGGCGGCGTCTTCGGCGCGCTGTGCGGATCGATCGGCTCGGCGATGGCGACCGAGGCGATCAAGGTCATCTGCGGGATCGGTGAGCCGCTGGTCGGCCGGGTGCTGGTGCACGATGCCCTGCGCGCCGAACAGCACACCCTCCGGCTGGTGCCCGATCCGGACCGGGAGCCGGTGGTCTCGCTGGTCGAGGCGGTCCAGGCCTGCGCCGACACCGCCGAGTCCGAGGTGGAGACGGTTACCGTTGCCGAGGTCGTCGCGGCCCGCGGCGAGGGTGCCGGGCCGGTCCTGCTGGACGTCCGGGACGAGTGGGAGCGCGAGGTGGTCACCGTCCCCGACGACCTGTGGGTGCCCCTGGACGAGGTCCGTGGCGGCGGCTGGGAGCTGGTCGACCCGGTCCTGGACGGGGCCGACGACGTGGTCGTCTACTGCAAGGCCGGCGTCCGCTCGGCCGAGGCGGTGCGGCTGCTGCAGGAGGGCGCGCCCGACGGCGTGCGGCTGCGCAGCCTGACCGGGGGAGTGCTGGCCTGGGCGCGCGAACAGGGCGGCGCCACGTACTGACGCCGCCCTGCCAGGGGGCTGTCAGAGCTGGTCGATCGCGAAGAACGTCGTCGAACCGGACACCTCGTTGGCGACCGCGACCACCGGCTCGCCGGTCGGGGAGTCGGTGGCCGGGATGAAGGACAAGCCCTCGGGGCCGAGGTCGCCGGCCGCGGCATTCGTGGCGCCGGCCTCGGTCGTGGCCTCGGCCGTGAAGTCGCGGTTGTTCACGTACGTGGTGAACTTGGCCTTCGCCGGGTCGGTGACGTCGTAGACCATGATGCCGCCGACGCGCTCCAGTGCCACGAAGGCATAGGTGCGCCCGCCGACCTGGCCGATTGCGACTCCCTCGGGCTCGGGACCCTTGTCGTCGGAGCGGTTGTCGAACTTCGCCTCGGCGTGGTCGGAGTTGAAGTACGCCGGCAGTGCCGCGGCGGTGATCTGCTCGAACTGCGAGCCGGAGTCGAAGACCTGCTCACCAGCGGTGGTCCAGATCGAGAAGGACCGACCGCCGTAGCCGTACAGCTCCGAGAAGCATCCCTTGGCGGCGTCGTAGCCGGCGGAGGTGGTGATCTTCAGTCGGCCGAGGGCTGCGCTGTCCTGCAGTGCGGTGGCGTTCGGGAACTGGGCCGGGCACAGCGCGACGTCCTTGACCCGTTCCTCCTCGGAGTAGGCCTCCCAGTCGCGCGAGTCGCCCTCGTTGGCGGTGACCAGGTAGGTCTGCCCACCGGCCTGGTAGGAGGCGATGGCGTCGGGCAGGTAGTACGACTTGACCGGGTGGTTCGCGGTGGTGATGTCGATCTTCTTGTCCTTGTCGGACACGTCGGCCGCGACCCGGGACCAGTCCTTGGTGCCGAGCGGGTGGATCGCGCGGACCTGGGCGGAGCGGACGTTGACCTCGGCGATCGCGTTGGCCTCCTGCAGCGTCACGTACGCGGTCTTCCCGTCGGGGGAGACGGTGACGTACTCGGGCTCCAGGTTGGCGGAGATCGGGTTGGCCACGTCGGTCTCGGGACCGAAGACCCGGACGCCGGCGGGCAGCTGCATCACGCCGGTGTCGAACTTGTGGAAGTCGGCGGTGCGGACCTTGTTCTGGCGCGGCGCGCCGACGGTGTTCGGCACCTCGATGACGGACACGCTGCCCTCGGGGTCGGCGGCGTAGGTCTTGGCGCCGTTCGGCAGGATCCTCTCACCGTCCGGCTCGCCCTCGTTGGCGACCAGCACGTAGCGCCCGTCCGGGGAGAACGTCAGCATGTCCGGCAGCGCGCCCACGCGGACCGCGCCGAGTAGCGTCGGGACCTCGGCATTGGCGTCGAAGAAGACGACCCAGCCGTTGTCGGTCCTGGCGTCCGCCTCGACTGCGGCGACGCCGAGGCCGTCGGGACGGATCGAGACCGAGTTCACGACCGCGGCGTCTGAGACGTGGGAGCCGTCGGCCGAGGACAGGCCGCGTACGTCCAGGGTGGCGACCTTGGCAGGGTTCGCCGGGTCGGCGACCTCGAGGACGTCGACGGCGCCGGACTGCGCGTTCACCACGAAGGCCCGCTGGGTCGCGGCGTGGTACTGGACGATCTCCGCGGCGCTCTGTTCGAACATGCCGGTGGCGTACGTGCCGACGGGCGACAGCGCCAAGGCGGCATCCGGGGCCGAGTAGGTGATCGGGGTGGGGACGGAAGAGGCGGCGGAGGCCGGGGTCAGGGCGAGGCCGGTGGCGGCCAGGCTGAGGGCGGCGCCGGCCGCCAGCAGGGCGGGGGTCCGTCGGGTGAACGCGTCGAACACGTCGACTCCTTCAAGGGCAGGGGATATCGACGGCACCCTAGAAGCTGAGAGTTAACTGAGAGCGGCTGGTGGGTGAACAGGGAACGACGCCGTACGGGGCGGCCGGGCAGGGGACTCCCTCTGGCTGCGGACGAATCCTGGCCGTTTGAGCCGATCTGTGATGATGGGAGGCATGGCCCAGTCCCAGTCCATGTCCCCCGCGCCGGCGCGACCACGGAAGCGCAAGAAGCGGTCGACGGCCCGCGACATGTTCCTGTCGCTGGCGGTCATCCTCATCCCGATCCTGCTGCTGAGCTGGCTGTACACGAACAACCTGCCGGACTACCCGGTCCAGGCGGTGGACCCGGCGCCGGCGCTGGCCCAGGCCCGGTCCGAGGCGCCCTACCCCGTGTACGTGCCGGCGAACCTGCCGGCCGGTGAGGGCGGTTGGACCGTCACCCAGGCCTCCTGGGTGGCGCAGGGGACCATGTCCCGGACCGGTGATGGACCTTCGGGCACCAACGAGTGGCTCTGGGGCGCGCTGGACCCGACCCAGACGTACTACGCGGTGAACCAGTCGGACGGGCCGTCGCGCCTGCTGGTCGAGCGGGTCTCCCGCAAGGGGAACCAGGACGGCACCTCGACCGTGAACGGCCAGCAGTGGCAGCGCTGGATCTCACCCGACGGGCGCACCCGTGTGCTGGCCCGCGAGGAGGGCGACATGACCATCACGGTGAGCGCCGATGCCACCTACGAGGGGATCGAGGCACTCGCCTCCACGTTGACCTCCCGCTGACCGGGTCACCCGGCGTCCTCTGACCGGCGCACGCTGACGGATGTCCCGGCGGGACTACTCGGTGCCTCCGGGAGTGGCGGGGCGCTGGGCCCGGGCCGCCTCGATCCGTGACCGGGCGCCGTCCAGCCACCGCTGGCAGGTGTCCGCCAGCTTCTCCCCGCGCTCCCACAGGGCCAGGGACTCCGACAGGGTCGCCCCGCCCGACTCGAGCTGCTGGACGACCTGGACCAACTGCTCGCGCGCCTGCTCGTAGCTGAGCTCGCCCGTGGGCTGCTGTTCACTCATCGAACTCTCCTTCGTCACGGCCCTCGATCTCCACGACCTGGACCACCATCGTCCCGTCGGCCACCCGGGCCACCAGTCCGTCACCCTCGTCGACCGCCCCCGTCGAGACGACCGGGCGGTCGTCGGCGTCGAGCAGGATGGCATAGCCCCGCTCCAGCGTCGACTGCGGGGACAGGGCGCGGACGCGCTGGCGGGCGTGCTCCACGGCCGTTTGCTCGGCCCGCAGCCTGCCGTCGATCGCGCGCGTGGCCCGGTCCCGCAGGGCCGCCAGCCGTTCGGCCTGCAGGTCCAGGGTGCCGGTCGGGGCCTGCAGCACCGGGCGGGAACGCAGCGCGGCGAGTTGCTCGGCGCGGCTGCTCACCGCCCGGTCGATCGCGACGTCCATCCGGCGTCGCGCGTCGGCGACCCGGTGCAGCTCCACCGCCGCGTCGGGGACCACGCGCTTGGCGGCGTCGGTCGGGGTGGAGGCGCGCAGGTCGGCGACCAGGTCGAGGATGGGCTGGTCCGGTTCGTGGCCGATCGCGCTCACCACCGGCGTACGTGCCCGGGCCACCGCCCGGACCAGGCCTTCGTCGCTGAAGGGGAGCAGGTCCTCCAGCGATCCGCCACCGCGGGCGATGATGATCACGTCCACGTCGGGAAGCCCGTCCAGGTCGGCCAGGGCTGCCATCACCTGGGCGGCGGCCTGCGGGCCCTGGACCAGTGTGTGGCGGACCTCCACCGCGACGGCCGGCCAACGACGACGCATGTTGTCCAGGACGTCGCGCTCGGCGGCCGACCCGGCACCGGTGACCAGGCCGACGCGGCGGGGCAGCAGCGGCAGGGCCTTCTTGTGGAGCGGGTCGAACAGCCCCTCGGCCTGCAGCATCCGCTTGAGCTGCTCCAGGTGCGCCAGCAGCCGGCCCTCGCCCGAGGGGCGGATCTCCAGCAGTTCGTAGCTGAGGCTGCCGTTCTTCAACCAGTAGCGCGGCTTGACCCGGGTCACCACGGTGGTGTTCGCGGTCAGCGGGCCGGCGATGTCGAGCACGGCGACGGGGCACGAGGCCTTCACCGAGATCTCCTCGCTCAGGTCGCGCAGGGTCACGTACACGTAGCCGCTGCGGTGCCGGTTCAGCTCGATCACCTGGGCCTCGACCCACACCTCCCCGAGCCGCTCCACCCAGTTGCGGACCGCCTGGGCGATCGTACGCAGGGGCTGCGGGTTCTCCGGGGTGGAGGTGATCTTCCGGTCGGCAGGCACGACGTCCACCCTACGACGAGCCACCTACACTGGGGCCCATGACGACTCCCCTCACGCCCGACCAGCAGGCCGCGCCCGTCGACCAGACGGCCGGGGCTCCGGCCAAGCGCGTCGTGGTCGCCGCGCCGCGTGGCTACTGCGCAGGCGTGGACCGCGCCGTCCAGACGGTGGAGAAGGCGCTCGACGCGTACGGCTCGCCGATCTACGTCCGCAAGCAGATCGTCCACAACAAGTTCGTGGTGGAGACCCTCTCGGCCCGCGGCGCGATCTTCGTCGACGAACTGGACGAGGTGCCGGACGGCTCGATGGTGATCTTCTCCGCCCACGGCGTCTCGCCCGCGGTGAAGGCGGACGCCGCGGAGCGCGGGCTGCGGACGATCGACGCCACCTGCCCGCTGGTGACCAAGGTGCACCACGAGGCCAAGCGGTTCGCAAACCAGGACGTCCAGATCCTGCTGATCGGCCACGGCGGGCACGAGGAGGTCGAGGGCACCGCCGGCGAGGCACCTGAGCACATCACCCTGGTCGAGCACCCCGAGGACGTCGACGGTCTCGAGGTCGCCGACCCGAGCCGGGTCGCCTGGCTGTCCCAGACCACCCTGAGCGTGGACGAGACGATGGAGACCGTGGACCGGCTCCGGGCCCGGTTCCCCCAGCTGATCGACCCGCCCAGCGACGACATCTGCTACGCCACCCAGAACCGCCAGTCCGCCGTGAAGGAGATCGCGGCCGGTTCCGACCTGGTCATCGTGGTCGGATCGGCCAACTCCTCCAACTCGGTCCGGCTGGTCGAGGTCGCACTGGAGGCCGGCGCGAAGACCGCCCACCGGATCGACCAGGCCGACGAGATCGACCCGGCCTGGTTGGAGGGCGTCAACACCGTCGGGATCACCTCCGGCGCCTCGGTCCCCGAGGTCCTCGTGCAGGGCGTCCTGGAGTACCTCGGCGAGCAGGGCTTCCCGCCGGCCGAGCAGGCCCGCCTGGTCGAGGAGAACCTGACCTTCGCGCTGCCGCACGAGCTGCGCTCCGCCCGGCGCGCTGCCCGCGACTGACCCGTCCCGCGGCCGATCCAGGAGTCGTCATGCCCGATGCAGCACCGGTCCAGGTCATCCGCCCGCGCGAGGTCCCGCTCGGTGACTCGGGCGGCACCACCGTCCGGCGTACGCTGCCGGCGCGGCAGCGCTCGCTGATCGGGGCGTGGTGCTTCCTGGACCAGTTCGGACCCGAAGAGGTCGGGCCGGGCGGCGGCATGCGGGTCGCCCCGCACCCGCACACCTCGCTGCAGACGGTGACCTGGCTGTTCAGCGGCGAGGTCGAGCACCGCGACTCGTTGGGCACCCGCATGGTGGTGAGGCCGGGCCAGCTGAACCTGATGACCGCCGGGCGCGGCATCAACCACTCGGAGTACTCCACCGGACGCCCGCACGTCCTGCACGGGGTCCAGCTGTGGACCGCCCTGCCGGCCGCCGACCGCTTCGTCGCCCCGCGCTTCGACCACTACGAGCCGCCGGTCGCGGACCTGGGCGGCCACGAGTTGCGCGTCTTCCTCGGCGAACTGGCCGGGGCCTCCTCCCCGGTGGCCACCTTCAGCCCGCTGGTCGGCGCGGAGATCGTGCTGGGGGAGGGCGAGCTCATCCTCGACCTGAACCTGACCTGGGAGTACGGCATCCTGGTCGACTCGGGCGCCATCAGCGTCGATTCCGGGACGGTCGGCGAGCAGGGGACGGACCCCGACAACGGGACCGTCGCCGACACGGGGACCATCGCCGACACCGAGATCGGCTACTTCGCCGCGGGGCGCACCCGTCTGGTGGTCCGCCGGACGGAGGAGGGGGCGCGGCCCACCCGCCTGGTCCTGATCGGCGGGGCGCCGCTGGGGGAGCGGATCCTGATGTGGTGGAACTTCGTCGGGCGGACCCACTCCGAGGTGGCGAACTACCAAGCGAACTGGCAGGCCGCGATCGGGCACGCCGATGGGCTGGGGACCAACCCCCGCCAGTTCGGCCCGATCACTCCGCGTACCGACGGCGAGGCGCCGATCCCGGCCCCGCCGCTGCCCCACGTCCGGCTGCGCCCGCGCGGCTGAGCCCCGGCGGGCCACCGGTCACATGCCGGTGACCAGGAAGCGATAGGCGGGGCTGTCCTCGGTCAGCCGCTCGCAGGAGATCGGCGAGGCGTCCATCCGGGCCAGGAGGCCCGCCAGATCGGTCGGCTCGCCGAGCTCGATGCCGACCAGCGCCGGGCCCAGGTCCCGGTTGTTGCGCTTGACGTATTCGAACAGCACGATGTCGTCGTCCGGGCCCAGCACCTCGTCCAGGAACGAGCGGAGCGCCCCCGGCTCCTGGGTGAAGTTCACCAGGAAGTAGTGCTTGCGGCCCTCCCAGACCAGCGAGCGCTCGATCACCTCCGCGTAGCGGGAGACGTCGTTGTTGCCGCCCGAGACGATCGCGACCACGCTCTGGTCCGCCTGCACCTGGACGCTCGTGCGCAGGGCCGCGGTGGCCAGCGCACCGGCGGGCTCGGCGATGATCCCGTCGACCTGGTACATCTCCAGCATCTCCGAGCAGATCGCGCCCTCGGGGACGTTCACCGTCCGGGGCGGGCGCACGGCGGCGACCGCGTAGCTGCAGTCACCCACCCGGCGGACGGCCGCTCCGTCGACGAACGTGTCGACGTGCGTCAGGGCGACCGGCCCGCCGGCGGCGAGCGCGGCCGCGAGGCTCGCGGCGCCGGAGGGCTCGACCCCGATCACCGTGGTGTGCGGGGCCCGTTCGCGCATCCAGGTCAGCGCGCCGGCCAGCAGGCCGCCCCCGCCGACCGGGACCAGCAGCACGTCCGGTGCCGCGCCCAGCTGCTCGACGATCTCCTGCGCGACGGTGCCCTGGCCGATGATCGTACGGGGATCGTCGAAGGCCGGTACCAGCGTCGCGCCGGTCTCGGCGGCCTCCTGCTCGGCGAACGCGGCGGCCTCGTCGTAGGTCCGGCCGACCAGCACCAGCTCGACCAGGTCGCCGCCCAGCTCCAGCATCCGGTCGCGCTTCTGCCGGGGCGTACCGGTGGGACATACGATCCGGCCCTTGATGCCCAGCGCGCGGCAGGCGAAGGCCACGCCCTGGCCGTGGTTGCCGGCGCTGGCGCAGATCACCCCGGCCTCCCGCTCGGCCTCGCTCAGCCCGCTGATCAGGTAGTAGGCGCCTCGCAGCTTGTACGAACGCACCGGCTGGAGGTCCTCACGCTTGAGCCAGACGTCGGCACCGGTCCGGTTGCTCAGCCGCTCGCTGCGCTGCAGCGGCGTACGCCGGGCCACGCCGCTGAGCCGCGCACTCGCCTCCTCGACCGCGTCGGCGGTGATGGGCATGCCATGCCACTGGAAGGGCGGAACTGCGTCGATGGTCACCGGCCCATTGTGCTCTCAGCTGGCCTCCCCGCCCAGTCGATCCGTACCCCGGGTGGCCGACCGGAACTCGTCGCGCTCGTCGAACAGCTCCGGGGCGGGGCCGTCGAACAGCTCCGGAAGTGGCCCCTCGACCAGCTCGGCCGCCGCGACCGAGCGCAGCGGCTCCTCGACCGGGCCCGGTGAGACCAAGTCGTCCTGGGTGACCTGCAGGTCGCGCATCCGGCGGGCACTGACCAGCACCCGGCTCTCCAGGGAGCCGACCGCCGCGTTGTACGAGCGGACCGCGCTGCCCAGGCTGCGGCCCATCCGGTCGACGTGGCCGCCCAGGGTCGCGAGCCGGTCGTAGAGCTCGCGGGCGATGGCATAGACCTCGGCGGTCGACTCGGCGAGCGCCACCTGGCGCCAGCTGTGGTGGATCGTCTTGAGCATCGCGATCAGGGTGGCCGGGGTGGCGAGCACCACCTCGCGGGCCGAGGCGTACTCGTGCAGGTCCGGCATCCGCTGCAGGGCGGCGGCCAGGAAGGCGTCGGAGGGCAGGAACAAGACGACGAACTCGGGGCTGAGACCGGCGAGCCGCCAGTATCGCTTGGCGCCCAGTTGGTCGACGTGCTGGCGGACGTGCCGGGCGTACGTGGCGAACTGCTCGTCGCGGACGGCCTCGTCGTCGGACTCGGTGGCGTCCAGGAAGGCCGCGAGCGGAACCTTCGAGTCCACGAAGATGCTCCGGTCACCGGCGAGGTTGACCCGCATGTCCGGCCGCAGGGTCCCGTCCTTGGTCGTTATCGAGATCTGCAGGTCGAAGTCGCAGTGCTCGACCATGCCGGTGATCTCGACGATCCGGGTCAGCTGGGTCTCGCCCCACGCCCCCCGCACCTGTGGCTTGCGCAGCGCCGTCGCAAGGGCGGCCGTCTCCCGGCGCAGCTGCTCACCGGTGGAGCGGACCTCGAGCACCTGGTGGCGCAGGTCGGTCGCCATGCTGACCCGCTCCTTCTCCACGTCGGTGAGCCGCTGCTGCAACTGGCGCACCGACTCCTGGAGTGGCTGCAGCACCTCGACGGTGGCCGACATCCGCTGGTCGGCGGCCCGGTCGGCGCTGAGGGCCTGGCGCTCCAGGGCGTCGGCGGACAGCGCCCGGAACCGTTGGGCGAGGACCTCCTCGTCGGCGCCGCCCGGTCGGCGGGACGCGCGCAGGGCGACCAGTGCGGCGACGACGAGGCCGGCGAGCAGGCCGATGACGATGCCGAGGAGCAGGGAAGTGGGGTCGGGACCCGTGGCATTCATGGCACCAGTCTGGGGCCCGGGTACGACATTTCTGCCAAGGGCGGTTGAATGATGGCATGGCCCTGACCATCACCCCCGACGACCGCGCGTTCGCGCACCTGGCGGACTTCGGCGACTTCGTCGCCTCCGCCCCCAGTCCGTACCACGCGGCCGCGCAGGTCGCCGAGCGCCTGGACCGCGCCGGTTTCGTACGCCAGGTCGAGACCGAGCCCTGGGACGCCTCCCCGGGCGGGCACTACCTGGTCCGGGGCGGGGCGGTGATGGCCTGGCGGGTGCCCGAGGGGGCCGGGCCGGGGACTGGCTTCCGGATCGTCGGTGCGCACACCGACTCACCCTCCCTGGTCCTCAAGCCGGCCCCGGACAGCACGACCGCCGGGTACCAGTTGGCCAACGTCGAGGTGTACGGCGGGATCCTGCGCAACTCCTGGCTCGACCGCGAGCTGGGCACGGCCGGGCGGCTGGTGACCGTCGACGGGGCGCAGGTACTGGTCCAGAGCGGCCCCCTGATGCGGATCCCGCAACTGGCGATCCACCTGGACCGGCAGGTCAACGAGGGACTCGTCCTGGACCCGCAGCAGCACCTGCATCCGGTGTGGGCGGTCGGGCACCCCGACGGGTCGCTGCTCTCCCACGTCGCGCACGTCGCCGGCGTCGAGGTGGCGGACGTCGCCGGCTTCGACCTGCGGGCCTTCGACACCCAGCCGCCGGCGTTGTTCGGCGGGGCGGAGGAGTTCTTCGCCTCCGCCCGGCTGGACAACCTGCTCAGCGTCCATGCCGGCGTCACCGCCCTGCTCGACGTGGCCGCCGACCCGCAGGACGTCCAGGTCCTTGCGTGCTTCGACCACGAGGAGGTCGGGTCGGCCACCCGGACCGGCGCCGCCGGGCCGGTCCTGGAGGACGTCCTGGTCCGGACCGCCACGGCGCTGGGTGCGGACGCCGACGGCCTGCGCCGGATGTACGCCCGCTCCAGCGTGCTGTCGGCCGACGGCGGGCATGCCGTCCACCCGAACTACCCCGAACGCCACGACCCGGCGCACGAGCCGGTCCTCAACGGCGGCCCGCTGCTGAAGGTCAACGCCTCCCAGCGCTACGCGACCGACGCCGAGGGGGCCGCCCTGTGGGCGCGGGCCTGCCGGGCGGCGGGGGTGCAGTCCCAGGTCATCGTCTCCAACAATGCGATCCCGTGCGGTTCCACCATCGGCCCGATCACCGCGACCCGGCTCGGGATCCTGACCGTGGACGTCGGCGCCCCGATCCTGTCGATGCACTCGGCCCGGGAGATGTGTGGCGTGGCGGACCCGTACGCCCTGCGGCGCGCGCTGGGCGCCTATTGGTCCGGGGCCTGAGGGGGCCATCATGTTAGTCTCGTCGCACCCGGCCCATGGGGGACTGACGTGGGCCCAGTGACCTGTGATTGGGAGTGTGCATGAGCGATTACGATCCGTCCTGGGACGGCGAATGGGTGGCCGATCCCGGCCACACGACGATCGGCTTCACGGCCCGCCATGCAATGGTGGCCAAGGTCGGCGGCGCGTTCGACGACATCGAGGTGACGATCAACGCGAACGCGAGTGCTCCCGAGCAGTCCACCGTCGTGGTCCGGATCGCGGCGGCGAGCATCAACACCCGCAACGCCCAGCGTGACGAGCACCTGCGCAGCCCCGACTTTCTCGACGTCGAGCAGTTCCCGTACATCACGTTCACCAGCACCTCCATCGAGGAGGTCGACGACATGGCGTTCATGGTCACCGGGGAGCTCACCATCCGCGACGTGACCAAGACCGTCGTCGTCCCGGTCGACTTCACCGGGGTGGCCCACGACCCCTTCGGCCAGACGCGCGCAGGCTTCGAGGGCAAGCGCCGCCTGAACCGTCGTGACTTCGGCCTGGAGTGGAACGTCCCGCTCGACACCGGCGGCGTCCTCGTCTCGGAGAAGGTCGAGCTCTCCTTCGAGATCAGCGCGATCAAGTCCAATCCCTCGCCCGCCGAAGATCAGTGATCGCGGCGTCCTGAGTCCGGAAAGAGGAGACGATGGCTAACAGCGAAGGCTTCGACCCGGAGACCATCCGGCACAAGGAGTTCAGCGCCCGCATGCGCGGGTACGAGACGACCGAGGTGGCTGACTACCTCGGCGACCTGGCCGACCTCATCGAGGACCTCCAGGAGGAGAACGCCCGTCTGGTCAGCACCAATCGCGACCTGCGGGCGGAGCTGGACACGTACGCCGCCGGCGGAGCCCCACAGGGCCAGCAGTCCGGGTTCGGTGACGTGGCTGCGCAGGCACCGGTCAGCGCCGTACCCGAGGTGGCTGTCTCGGGCCAGGCCGAGGCCATCCTCACTCGCGCCCAGCAGATGGCCGACCAGCTGATGTCCGACGCCGAGGTCGAGGCACGCCAGCGCGTCGCCGACGCGGCCGACGTCGACCTGGTCGACTACGTCCGGACGTACGCCCGGGTCACCCATGACCAGCTCAAGGGCGTCATCGAGCAGTTGGACTCGCAGCTCGACCGACTCCACGACCTCGCCAGCCGGGACGCCCACGGGATCGCCTGGGACTCCACCCACCAGGGCTGAGCCGTCGGGGGAGTGCCACGAGTCGGGCTAGACTGACCGATCGTGGCACTCACCATCGGAATCGTCGGTCTCCCGAACGCAGGCAAGTCAACGCTGTTCAACGCGCTGACCCGCAACAACGTCCTCGCGGCGAACTACCCGTTCGCCACCATCGAGCCGAACGTCGGCGTGGTCGGAGTGCCCGACGCGCGGTTGAAGGTCCTCGCGGACCTGTACGGCTCGCAGCGGATCCTGCCCGCCACGGTGTCCTTCGTCGACATCGCCGGCATCGTCAAGGGCGCTTCCCAGGGCGAGGGCATGGGCAATGCGTTCCTGGCCAACATCCGCGAGGCCGACGCGATCTGCCAGGTCACCCGGGTCTTCGATGACCCCGATGTGACCCATGTCGACGGCGAGGTCAACCCGGCCAACGACATCGACACGATCACCACAGAGCTGATCCTGGCCGACATCCAGACCCTGGAGAAGGCCATGCCGCGCCTGGAGAAGGAGGCGCGGATCAAGAAGGAGTCCAAGCCCAAGTACGAGGCCTGGCAGCAGGCGTACGACACCCTCTCCGAGGGCAAGGGCGTCTACGCGGCAGGCCTGGACCTGGAGCCGCTGCGCGAGCTCTTCCTGCTCACCGCCAAGCCCTTCATCTACGTCTTCAACTGCGACCAGGACGAGCTGTCGGACGAGGACAAGAAGGCCCGGATGCGCGAGATCGTGGCGCCGGCCGAGGCGATCTTCCTGGATGCCAAGTTCGAGTCCGAACTGGTGGAGATGGAGGAGGACGAGGCCCGCGAGTTCCTCGCCGAGATGGGCGTGGAGGAGCCGGGCCTGGACGTGCTGGCCCGCGTCGGCTACGAGACCCTCGGGCTCCAGTCGTACCTGACGGCCGGCCCCAAGGAGGCGCGCGCCTGGACGATCCACAAGGGCTGGACCGCTCCTCAGGCCGCCGGCGTCATCCACACGGACTTCGAGAAGGGCTTCATCAAGGCCCAGATCGTCTCCTTCGACGACCTGGTCGAGGCCGGCTCCGAGCAGGAGGCCAAGGCCCACGGCAAGCTGCGCCTGGAGGGCAAGGACTACGTCATGCAGGACGGCGACGTGGTCGAATTTCGATTTAATGTGTAGTCACATTCCGATTCGACGTCAGGCCTTCTGCTGCCTTGAGCACCAGAACGTTGGTCGCCACCAGTAGTGGGTCGTCGGGCCGGTCGGCCCGTGAGCGCCCAGGAATGGTGGCTGGCTAGGCTCTTCGCTGTGGACGAACTGGACCTGGTGGAGCGCGTCACCTCGTGGGGTGTCGGTATGGGACGCCGCTCGACCATCGAGCGCGCTCGGTTCCTCGACCCGGTGGTGAACGGAATCCTGCTGCGCGACCACCTGCAGATCGACGACATGGACGCGGGATGCGAAAGAGTTCGGCATCGATCGGCCGCCGGTTCGCGCTTGGCACGTGTGGAGCGTCGACGTCGAGCTGGTCGAGGATTGGCTCGATTCGCTCGACGAAGGGTCATGGAGGCAGGTGATGGCCGCTCTTGAGCTTCTGCGGGAGCTCGGGCCCCAACTCGGCCGGCCTCTCGTGGACACGGTGACTGCTTCTCGGCACAAGGACATGAAGGAACTCGGGCCGGGCTCCTCGGGGCGGTCCGAGCTGCGCTTGATCTTCGCTTTCGACCCTGAGCGGCGGGCGATCATGCTGTTGGCGGGTGACAAAGCCGGCAACTGGACGCGCTGGTACAGGAAGCGCATCCCCGTTGCCGACGACCTGTTCGACGAGCACCTACGTAGGTTGAGAGGAGAGTGAGCGCGATGGCGCTGAGCTATGAGGACTACCTCGCCAAGCACCCTGTGGACGCTGAGGCGCGTGCGCAGATCGAGGAACACAAGGCCCGCATGCTCGCTGAGGTGCGGGCGTACCGGCTGCGCGAGCTCCGGGAGCAGGCGGGCCTCACCCAGGCCCAGCTGGCAGAACGGATCGGTGTCGGTCAGCGCCAGGTCTCCAAGATCGAGCACGGCGACCTCGACAACGCGAAGATCGGCACGATCCGCAGCTATCTCGAAGCCATTGGCGGTGGGCTCGCCATCGAGTACGTGATCGGCGACCAGCGGATCCAGGTCGCCTGACGGCAGCCGACCGGAACATCCCGCACCCATGACGTTGTCATGTGCCGTAACGCGGGGGAGTTCCGCTTCAACGTCTGAGCCGATATGACCAGGTTGTTGGGTCTGGCTCGCCGGATCGGTCACGGGATCTTCTCCCTGATCATGGCCGTCTGCTTCATTGTTGGTGTCGGGGTCGGTCTGGCGTATGCCAAGGACGCCCTCGACCGGCAGCCCATCATCTGGGGGACATACGCCGAAGAGGACTGTGAGCCTCGTGTCCATGGCTGCGAGAGCATCGGGCGCTGGGTCAGCGATGACGGCGTCATCGTCAAGGAACGCATCCATCTGGCGTGAGTGGCACGGACGGGACCACCACTGAGAAGTGGGCGCCCGTGCACCCTGGCGAGGTTCTCATGGAGGACTTTCTCAAGGGTTTCGGGATCACGCAGAACAAGTTGGCGGTCTCGATCGGTGTCTCCCCGCGCCGCATCAACGAGATCGTGCGCGGTCAGCGGCGTATCACGGCCGATACCGCGCTACGGCTGGGTCGATACTTCGGGATGGACCCGCAGTTCTGGATCAACCTGCAGTCGCACTATGACCTCGAGGTCGAGATGGACGCTCTGGGTGACGCTCTCGACCGTATCGAGCCGCTCCGGACCGCGTGAAGGCCGCTCCTGACCTGAAGGGGCTGTTGCTGTGACACGGTCTCTCAGCTTTCCAGAACAGGTCGCTCGGCAACCGCAGCATCGGCATCCGACCTTGTGGTATATCGCGCGATATCATGGCCGCATGACGAACGTCATCCGCGAGATGCGTGAGGCTGCGGGCCTCAGCCAGGCCGAGTTGGCGGAGCGGTCCGGGGTCGCGCAGCCGAACATCGCGGCGTACGAGGCCGGTCGACGCAGGGCTTCGGCGGCGATGCTGGAACGACTGCGTCAGGCGGCTCGCCCGCTACCGCATGACGCCCTCGCTGCCCATCGCGACGAGCTCGTCGCCCTGGCCAGCAGCTACGGCCTCAGTGATGTCCGCGTCTTCGGCTCCGCGGTGCGCGGTACCGACCGCCCGGGCAGCGACCTGGACATCCTGGTGACCCGCTCACCAGGGACCGGACTGATGACCTTGGCTGCATTCGCCGAGCGGGCCAGTGAACTGCTCGGAGTCGAGGTCGATGTGGTGACCGATGGCGGTCTGCCCGCCGACCACGAGATCCTGGCCACGGCCGTTGCCGTATGAACGCACGGGATGCCGCCGCGCTGCGCGAGATCGTCCGCCTGTGTGACGTCGGAGCGGATCTGGTCGCCCGTGGTCATGAGTGGTACGTCGGTGACCCCGACAACGTGCCGGGTCTGGCGGCGGAGTCACTGATCATCAAGATCGGGGAGAACGTCGCCCGCCTGAGCGCCGACACGACGGACCGGCACCCCACCGTTCCCTGGTCGTTGATCAGGCGGATGCGCGACCGACTGGCCCATCACTACGAGGGGACCGACTACGAGGCTGTCTGGGACACGCTTGTGGTCGACCTGCCGACGATCCGGACTTACCTTGCCGAGGTGAATGAAGCGGGGTGATGTCGACGGGCCGGCGCGTGAGGTCTTGGTGCCGGAACGCGGTCGCGTTCAGGTTTAACGTATAGCGTTATTAACGTGACGCGGTACGCTGGTCGTCGTGATCAGGTCCTTCGCTGACAAGGCGACCGAGCGGCTCTGGCATCGTGAGAAGGTGCCGTCGATCGATCCCCGGGTCCAGCAGGCGACGATCCGCAAGTTGACGCAGATCCACGCTGCTCGCTACCTCGATTCGCTCCGCGTGCCGCCGGGGAACCGGTTGGAGGCTCTGAAGGGCGATCGAGCTGGGCAGCACAGCATCCGGGTCAACGACCAGTGGCGAATCTGTTTCACCTGGACCGAAGGAGGTGCTGAGGATGTCGAACTCGTCGACTACCACTGAAAAGTGGGCGCCCGTGCACCCTGGCGAGGTTCTCATGGAGGACTTTCTCAAGGGTTTCGGGATCACGCAGAACAAGTTGGCGGTCTCGATCGGTGTCTCCCCGCGCCGCATCAACGAGATCGTGCGCGGTCAGCGGCGTATCACGGCCGATACCGCGCTACGGCTGGGTCGATACTTCGGGATGGACCCGCAGTTCTGGATCAACCTGCAGTCGCACTATGACCTCGAGGTCGAGATGGACGCTCTGGGTGACGCTCTCGACCGCATCGAGCCGCTCCGGACCGCATGAAGGCGGAAGAACCTGACGTGCCGGATGCATGGCGCGAACTCGCCCACCGGGCGGTGGACAACTTCGCTGGGTTTCCTCGGGCCCTGGTGGGGCCGGCTGCGAAGATCTGCGATGGCCACTCCGACATCGACGACCTGTGCAGTGGGACCCCGAGCCCAGACGGGTACGGTGCTTCCGACCGCGGCCGCGGCCGGAAGCACCGTCGCTCGGTCACACCGCGGCGGGCACCTTGGTCGCCGTCGTGATGTCCTCGCGCTCGCGGAGGTACCCGGCGATCACTAGACGGTTGATCGCCGACCGGCTCACGATGCCCACGGGACGCGGGTTGTCACCGTCCAGCACCGGCACCTTCTTCAGCCTGGTGTCGGACAGGATGGCCACGGCATCGGCGATCGAGGCATTGACGTCGATGGTGATGACATCGCGGGTGGCCAGCCGGAGGACGTTCACGTCGGCCAGATCGGTCATGGCGCGGTCGACGTCCTCGCCCGCATCCACCAGGTAGGTGTAGATCGAGGCCGAGGACGGGTGGTTCGCAGACAGGTAGCGCATGACGTCGCCGTCCGAGAGGAAGCCCGCCAGGGAGCCGTCCGCGTGCACTACCGGAGCCCCGGAGATGCCGCGCTCGGCGAAGGTCCGGAGGGCCTCCAGCACCGTCTGATCGGAGGTGAGCGTGTACACGTCCGGCTCCAGCACGGACGCCACGGTCGTCGCAGCGGAGAGCGAGGCTTCGGCCGGCTGCTCGACTCGTCCCCGGCGCGTCGCGGCGATGGCCAGCACGATGCCGATGAGCGAGGTCACGACGACAAGGGCCACCGCGCCACGGAAGCCGACGAGCTGGGCGTCGAAGTCGCTGGCGCTGCTGCCGAGGTTGGCCGCGGTGAGCGCGCCGTAGATGCCGGTGGCCAGGGACGTGCCCACGCAGCCGGCGATCTGGAAGCTGGTGGAGACCACCGCGACGCCGTGGGGGCTGGTCTCCGGGTTGAGGCTGGAGAGGGCGAAGGTCTGGGAGGGGCCGATGACGAACGCGGTGGCGAGTACGGCCGGGACGTAGAGGAGACCGAACAGCACGATGGAGGTTTGTCCGGCGGCCACGCCGACACACGTCACGAACACCGCCATGGCCAGGAAACCGAGCGGGATCGACCAACGACCGCCGTGGCGGTCGAAGAGCCGGCCGGCGATGGGTCCCATCACGACGGTGAGGAGGATGCCCGGGGCGAGAGTGAGGGACGCAACCATCGGCGCCGTGCCGTGCGCGCCCTGGAGGAAGAGCGGAATGATCACGTTCATGGCGAAGACGAAGAGCAGGCCGAGCATCGTCATCAGCACGCCGACGGTGAAGGCGGAGTTGGAGAAGGGCCGCAGGTTCAGCAGCGGGTGCTCGATGTGCTTCTGGCGGCGGATGAACAACCACAGGGCCACGAGTCCGACGACGCCGGAGACCAGCGTGTACACGAGGGATCCGCTGAAGGCTGCCGTGACGGCGTACAGCACGCCGCCCAGACCCACGGCGACCAGCAGGAAGGACGCAATGTCGAAGACCGGGCGTCCCAGGTCGGCGACTGTGCGCAGGATGATGGCTGAGGCCACCAGGAGGACCAGGGTGAGGGCACCGAAGGCCCACATCAGCGTGGTCCACGGCTGGGTGGTCAGCATCGCACCGGAGAGCACGATGGCCAACGAGGGGCCGAGCGTGGTCATGGCCGCCATGATGCCCATGGTCAGGCCGAGCTTCTCGCGTGGGGCGACGGCAAGCGCGATGTTCATGCCGATCGGCGTGATCAGACCGGTACCCACGGCCTGGAGGAGGCGGCCGATGAGTAGCACTCCGAAGGTGGGCGCGAGGGCACCCACCACCGAGCCGACCACCATGATGGCGAGCACGGCGACGACCAGCGGTCGGGTCGGGAAGCGGTGGTAGAGCACGACGGAGACCGGCACGAACACGGCCGCCACCAGGAGGTACCCGGTCGTCAGCCACTGGACGGTGTTCACGTCGATGCCGAAGTCCTGCATGATCGGCGTGAAGGCGACGTTGAGGAAGGTCTCGTTGAAGGTGGCGAGAAAGGCGGCTGCAGCCGAGACCGCGATCATCCAGAGGGCGCGACCGCGCGAGGGCGCGGCGGAGTGCGATAGGTGTGTTGAAGGCAAAACTGCTCCAGACGTTCAAGGCGGATGGGGCATCGAACGTGCCGTGGCGGAAGCGCAGTGGGCGCTTCTCGTGTCGTGTCATCGATGATGAGATGGCCCAGTGGGCCGTGGCGACTATACCAGATTCGTGACTTTTGCTTCTGCGTCGCGAGGTATGACGTCGAGCCGCTCTGGACCGTCCGAAGGCGACGGCCGCTCGTGAGCTTGAGTTCGGGTACCAGCCCGGTCAGCGCGCAGCCAGCGCGGCCTCGGCCGCCGAGGCGACCCCGGCAATGCGGGCATCGGCGCCGCGGGGCCCGGAGACCATGAGGCCCACCGGCAACTCGCCGGGAGCGTGGCATGGCAGCGAGAAGGCGCATCCGTCGAGCCAGTTGACGATGAAGGGGTTGCGCAGCAGCAGCCGGTTGGCGGCGAAGTACGCATCGTCCGAGGACTCCAGCCGGGCGATCTCCGGCGCCACGATCGGCACCGTCGGGCTCAGGAAGGCGTCGTACGGTTCCAGCGCCCGTTCCGTCTCGGTGATCCACCGCGCGCGGCGGTCGTGGATCGCCAGGTAGTCGGCCACGCTGACTCCGTCGCCCAATCGCATCCGCTGGGCCACCCGGTGGTCGACGTCGGCCTCCCGTGCCCTCACCAGGTCCCCGTGCGCGGCCCAGCACTCGATCGGAGACAGTCCGGCGGGCTGGTTGAGCTCGGCGATCCGGCCGAACTGCGCCAGCTGCACCTCCTCGATGCTCGCCCCGGCATCGGCAAGGGTCCGCAGGGCCCGCTCGTACGCCGCGGCCACCGCCGGCTCGATGTCGTCGAGCACCAGCGTCTGGGCCGCCGCGAGCCGCAGGCCCGACAACGGACGCGAAACCACCGGGAGCGGGACGCCGGCCAGCACCGCGTCCAGCGCCAGGCAGTCAGCCACCGAGTTGGCGATCGGGCCGACCGAATCCAGCGAGCGGGACAGCTCGACCGCTCCGGTCAGCGGCACCCGCCACTGGGTGGGCTTGAAACCGACCAGCCCGCACAGGGCCGCGGGAATCCGCACCGAACCGGCAGTGTCCGAGCCCACGCCCGCGACCGCCAGGCCCAGCCCCACTGACACCGCAGCCCCCGACGACGAGCCACCCGGGACGCGCGCCACCTCGGGATCGGCCGGGTTGCGCGGCGTGCCGTAGTGCGGGTTGATGCCCACCCCGCCCAGGGCGTACTCGACCATGTTGGTGCGTCCGATGATCGACGCGCCGGCCCGGCGCAGCCGCGAGACGACGACCGCGTCGGCCCCGGCGGCCGGCAGTCCCCGGCGCACGATCGTGCCGGACAGGCTGGTCTCGCCGGCGACATCGAACAGGTCCTTGATCGTGACGGGCAGGCCCGCCAACGGGCGGCCCGCGTCCCGCCCGGCGGCGTCTGCCGCGCGGGCCGCGGCCAGGGCGTCATCGGCGTACGTGGCGGTGAAGACGTGCGCTGCGGCCGCATCCGTCTGCCCGCGTTCGAGGACCCCGGTGGCGATCGCCTCGTAGGTCGCCCCACGCGCCACGCGTTCCCGTACGCCATCGATCGTCATCACGGGCTCACACTAGGGGCGACCAGCCGGAAGCGAAAGGCATCGCCGAGGAGCTCACACGCAACCCTCGGCTCCGATCCCGGTCGAGGCCCGGGCCTGGCGAGGCTCCGCTGCGAGGGAACGTCCCACCCCTGGTCACGTAGCTGTTCGGTGCTTCTCTACCCGTTGGGAGCCGTGGAACACTGGGGGCAGGCGTGCTCGTGTCGCCTCTTCCCCGTGGCTCGGCCGCGGGTCGAAGTGCCGCCGGGCCCCGGGACAGCGTCCGCCGTCGGACTCGGTGGGGAGCGAGATGTCTTCTCCGGATCGGATCCAGGAGCGTCGCCGGTACCTGATGTGCCGGCCGGACCACTTCACGGTCAGCTATGAGATCAATCCCTGGATGCATCGGACGCATCCGACCGACACGTCCCGGGCTGTGCGGCAGTGGCAGGCGCTCCACGACACGTACGTACGACTGGGGCACGAGGTCGAACTCATCGACCCGATCCCGGGCCTGAACGACATGGTCTACACGGCCAACAGCGGACTCGTCATCGACGGCGTGGCCCTGGGTGCGAGGTTCAGCGTCAGCCAGCGTCGGGGTGAGGAGCGCCCCTTCCGGGATTGGTTCGCGGCCCACGGGTTCGATGTGGTCGAGCCGGTCGCGACGCAGGAGGGCGAGGGGGACCTGATGCTGGCGGGCGAAACGATCCTCGCCGGCTACGGCTTCCGGTCCCAGCTCGACAGCCACGCCGAGGTCGCGGGCGTTTTCGGGCTCGAGGTCGTCTCGCTGCGGCTGGTCAACCCGGCCTACTACCACCTCGACACCGCCCTGTGCGTCCTCGACCCGGTGCAGGGCCCGGGCGGTGCCGAGCGGGCCAACATAGCCTACCGGCCGTCGGCCTTCGACGAGCGCAGCCAGGGCGAGCTCAGCGAGCGTTTCCCCGATGCGATCCGCTTACCTGCCTCGGTGCCCGAGACCCTCGAGCTGAACGCGGTGAGCGACGGCCGCAACGTGGTCATCTCGCCGCCCGCCA
This sequence comes from Raineyella antarctica, assembly GCF_900092135.1. Taxonomy (GTDB): domain Bacteria; phylum Actinomycetota; class Actinomycetes; order Propionibacteriales; family Propionibacteriaceae; genus Raineyella; species Raineyella antarctica. The sequence goes on from NZ_FMYF01000001.1 coordinate 288,649, forward strand.
GCAACTTCGTCGCGCAGTTGCGCGAGCGCGGTTATCACCCCCTACCGGTCGACGTGTCCGAATTGCACCTCGGCGGCGGCGGGATCAAGTGTTGCACCCTGGAACTGCGAGGAGGCAGGCCATGAGCATGACGACGAACCCTGACACGCCCACCGCGCGTCTCATCCACCAGGAGGGGGAGCACCTGGCACACAACTACGACCCGCTTCCGGTGGTGGTGTCGACCGCGGAGGACGTCTGGGTGACCGATGTCGAGGGCCGGCGCTATCTCGACCTGCTGTCCGCCTACTCGGCGCTGAACTTCGGGCACCGCCATCCCGAGCTGGTCAAGGCGGCCGTCGACCAGATCGGCCGGCTCACCCTGACCAGCCGGGCGTTCCACAACGACCGGCTCGGGGCCTTCGCCGCCGCTCTTGCCGACCTGTGCGGCAAGGACCTGGTGCTGCCGATGAATACCGGCGCGGAGGCCGTCGAGACCGGCATCAAGACAGCCCGGGCCTGGGCCTACCGAGTGAAGGGGGTGCCTGCCGACCGCGCGAGGATCATCGTGGCGGCGGGCAACTTCCACGGCCGCACCACTACGATCGTCGGGTTCAGCGACGACCCGGTCACCCGGGACGGGTTCGGTCCGTTCACGCCCGGCTTCGTCACCGTGCCGTACGGGGATGCCGGCGCGATCGAAGCAGCCATCGACGAGAACACCGCCGCCGTGCTCATCGAGCCCATCCAGGGCGAGGCCGGCGTCATCATCCCGCCGCAGGGCTACCTGCGGGCGGTCCGCGAGCTGTGCTCCCGGAACAACGTGCTCCTCATCGCCGACGAGATCCAGTCCGGCCTCGGCCGCGTGGGCACGACCTTCGCGTGCGACCGCGAGGGCGTCGTCCCCGACCTCTACCTGCTGGGCAAGGCACTGGGCGGCGGCATCCTGCCGGTCTCGGCCGTCGTCGGCGACCGCGACGTCCTCGGGGTGTTCCGTCCCGGCGAGCACGGGTCGACCTTCGGTGGCAACCCGGTCGCCGCGGCGGTCGGGCTGCGCGTGGTTGAACTGCTGCAGACGGGGGAGTTCCAGGAACGCGCGACGACCCTCGGCCACCACCTCGAGGGTCTGCTCGACCCACTGCTGGGCCACGGCCTCACCGAGGTGCGCGTGGCCGGCCTGTGGGCAGGACTCGACGTCGAACCGGCGCTCGGCACCGGCCGCGAGGTTGCCGAGAGACTGCTGGACCGCGGCATACTGGTGAAGGACACGCACGCCCAGACCATCCGCCTCGCACCTCCGCTGACGATCCAGGTCTCCGACCTGGACTGGGCGGTCGAACAGCTGAAGCTCGTCCTGCAGGCGACCTGACGGCCCCCAACCGCACTACGACTTGGCCTTGGCGTCGTTGGCTGCTGTAGCACCTGGCGCTACGCTCGTTTCATGAGCGAGAGCATCAGCCAGCGCGAGCTTCGCAACGACAGCGGACGCATCATGAGGGGCCTTGACCAAGGCCGCACTTTCATCATCACGCGCAACTCGGTGCCGGTGGGAGAGCTGCGTCCCCTGCGGCGCCAGAGATTGGTGGACGTCCGCCTCGTGGGCGAGCTGTTCCGGGGCGCACCGGCGGTTGACGGGGGCAGGTTCAGGCGTGACCTCGACGACGTGGCCGATCAAGGGGTCGAGCCACGTGGCTGAGCGGCTGGAGGCCGGGCTGCTGGACACGTCGGTGGTGATCGATCTGGACCGGCTTGGTCCGGAATCGCTCCCGTTGGCCGTGGGCGTGTCAGCGATCACCATGGCCGAGCTGTCGGCGGGCCCAGCTGCGACGGACGACCCTATGGAGCGCGCACGTCGGCAGGACAGGCTGCAGCGGGCCGAGGCTGCTTTCGAGCCCATCCCCTTCGGGACCGAAGCGGCGCGGGCCTATGGTCGGGTCCATGCGGCTGTGGTGGCGGCGGGGCGACAGCCCCGTCGACGGTTCGAGGACCTCCTGATCGCTGCGACCGCTGTGGCCGAGGGATTGCCCTTGGTGACCCGGAATGCGCAGGACTTCGCCGGGCTGGAAGAGCTGCTGGTGGTGGTGACCGTCTGACGGTCGTCCGCGCTGATTCTCCACACGAAACTGACTGCTGTGCAGGCAGGCGACACATGATCAGTGGCCGGTTCCCAGGTCCGGTTCCGTCGGGACGGGTGGTGCCGCGACGAGTGAGCGGCTCGCTCCGGCAGTGACGCGCCGGCGTCGTCTGGCGGGGTGGGTGGTGAGCCGGTTCTCTCACCGCACGGGGAACCGGTCCATCCCTAAGATCGCACCATGGATGACGACGTCCGGCGCGAACTGGCGCCCACCGGAGTGTTGCGAGCCTCGATCAACCTGGGGAACTCGGTGCTGGCGCAGGGCAGCCCGTCGCAACCCTCCGGGGTGAGCGTGGACCTGGCCCTGGAACTCGGACGACGCTTGGACGTGCCGGTCGACGTCCTGTGCTTTGATGCGGCGCGCAAGTCCCTGGCCGCCGTGGTCGACGGTGCGGCCGACCTGTGCTTCCTGGCGATCGACCCGGCCCGCGCCGAGGTCCTCGCCTTCACTGCTGCCTATGCGCTGATCGAGGGCGTGTTCGCCGTGCCGCGGGACTCCTCGATCCGGACGCTGGGCGACGTGGACCGGCCCGGGATCCGGATCGGGGTGAAGCAGGGGTCGGCGTACGACCTGTTCCTGTCCCGGGAGTACCGGCGCGCAGAGGTGGTCCGGGGTGAGGAGGGCACCCAGGCCTTCCAGGACCTCGGACTGGAGGTCGCGGCCGGGATCCGCCAACCGATCACCGCCTTCGTGGCCGCCGACCCGACTCTTCGCATCATCGAGCCACCGTTCATGCAGATCGAGCAGGCGATAGCGATACCTGTGGGTCGTCCGGTGTCCGCCCTGCGGTACCTGCGCGACTTCGTCGAGGACGTGAAGGCGTCCGGCTTCGTGGCCGAATCCTTGCTGCGTTCCGGGCAGGACATCGAGGTCGCGCCTGCGGCTGACGGGTGAGTCTCAGGTTCCCTCGAGTCGCGTAGCACCACGTGGCACTGCCCATGTCCGCCCTGGTGTCTGCGGGCAGCCTCGATGCCCTGGCCGCGACTGGGCGCAGGCGATGCAGGGTGATGGATGCCACGCATGAGGGCGTGTCATCGGTTGAATTCGGGGGCCCTGCGGCCGGAACGAGGGCATATGGTCGAAAGATCAAGTGCGTGACTAGGAGATTAGGTAAGGAGTGAGAATGGCCTACGCAACGACCAATCCCTACACCGGTGAAGTCCTCAAGACCTTCGACAATGCGACGGACGCCGATATCGACGCAGCCATCGCCAAGGCCCAGGCAGCCTTCGAGACCTGGCGGGACGTCACGTTCGAGCAGCGAGGTACCGTCCTGCAGAAGGCCGCGGACGTCTTGCGGGAGAACAAGCGGGCGTATGCCGAGACCCTGACCCTCGAGATGGGCAAGCTCATCGGGGAGGCAGAGGCCGAGGTTGATCTCTGCATCGGCATGCTCCAGTACTACGCCGCCAACGCCGCCGGGGAGCTCGCCCCGCGCTTCCTCCCGGCCAAGGGCTTCGGGGACACCGACGTCGTGCTGGTGAACGAGCCCCTCGGCGTGCTCTACGCAGTCGAGCCGTGGAACTTCCCCTACTACCAGGTGATCCGGATCGGTGCGCCGCAGTTCGCCGCCGGCAACACGATCGTCCTCAAGCACGCGTCGAACGTGCCGCAGTCGGCGCTGAAGATGGAGGATCTGTTCCGCAAGGCCGGCGCGCCTGACGGTCTCCTGGTCAACATCTTCGCGCCGCACAGTGCGACCGAGAAGATCCTCGCCGACGACCGCGTCCGGGGCGTGGCCCTGACCGGCTCCGAGGGCGCCGGCGCATCCGTCGCCGCGATCGCCTCGAAGAACCTGAAGAAGTCCACCCTGGAACTGGGGGGAGCGGACGCGTTCATCGTCCTGTCCGACGCCGAGATCGACAAGGCCGTCAAGTGGGCCGTCTTCGGTCGCCACTGGAACGCAGGCCAGGTCTGCTGCTCCTCGAAGCGCATCATCGTCGTCGACGACGTCTACGACGAGTTCGTCGAGAAGTACCGCAAGGGCGTCGCCGGTCTCGTGGCGGGCGATCCCATGGACGACCAGACCACCCTCGCACCGCTGTCCAGCCGGCAGGCGGCCGAGGATCTCGCCAAGCTCGTCGAGAAGGCCCGCGCCGAAGGCGTGACGGTCGAGGAGATCGGCGAATCCGTTCCCGAGGAGGGCGCCTTCTTCCAGCCGACCATCCTCACCGATATTCCCGATGGCTCCGACACCTCGCAGGTGGAGTTCTTCGGACCGGTCTCCCAGATCTACCGGGCGAAGGACGAGGACGATGCGGTTCGCATTGCGAACTCGTCTCCGTTCGGACTGGGCGGGTCGGTCTTCTCCACCGACACGGACCGGGCTCGCGCACTGGCGCGCCGTCTCGACACCGGCATGGTGTACATCAACCAGCCCACCGGTGTGAAGGCGGACATCCCGTTCGGTGGAGTCAAGCGCTCCGGCTACGGGCGCGAGCTCATCGACCTGGGACTTCATGAGTTCGTCAACCAGAAGGTCGTCGTCAGGACCGACATCGACGGCAGCTTCTGATTCGCTGATCAGGTGGCGCTCCGGTTCAAGGTCTGGAGCCCGGTGAACGAGGGGTGCTGCGCTGTGGCTCAGCTGCGGCGCAGCACCCCCCGTCTGCATCACCCCGTCTGCATCACCCCGCCTGCATCACCCCGCCTGCATCGCGCCGAACGGTCCGCCGATGAGGACCTGTGGACCGGCAGCGACGGGGGAGGGCCAACCGGCGGTGCACCGGCGCCGGGACCTCAGCCGATCTCCTGGGCCAGACCGATGAGGATCCCCTCGGGGCCACGTACGTAGCAGAGCCGGTACGCGTCCTCGTATCGCACGACCTCGGTGCTGACGAGTTCCCCGCCGTGCTCGCGCAGCCGGCCGAGGGTCTCGTCGAGATCCTCCACCGCGAACATGACGCGCAGGTAGCCCAGGGCGTTCACCGGGGCGTTCCGATGGTCGGCGACGATCGGTGGCTCGAGGAAGCGCGAGAGCTCGAGCCGGCCGTGGCCGTCCGGCGTACGCATCATCGCGATCTCGACGCGCTGGTTGCCCAACCCGGTGACCCGTCCGGCCCACTCTCCCTCGACCACGGTCTGCCCCTCGAGCTCGAGTCCGAGCACACGGAAGAAGGTGATCGCCGCAGACAGGTCCTCGACGACGATGCCGACGTTGTCCATCCGTACGGTCATGGCGCCATCCTACGGAGATCAACGCCCTCCGGGGGCGATGCAGGTCCGGACCGTGGTCTTCCCGTTCACCACCGGGAGGACCGGACGTGAGCGGATCTACGACGGCTATCCCGACGTGGCACTCGAATTGGTCGAGAGCCGTACGTTCGACGGTCGGCTTCAACTGCTCGAGTACGTGCCGACCGTGATCAGCGGGCCACCGGGGCGAGCGAAGCCTGACGCTGGTAGGTCCACGGGTCGCGTCATCCGGTCACCAGAGGTCGGTGATCCCCGCCTCCTCGAGGTAGTCGACCAGGTTCTCGGTTAATTCGAGGGCGCCCAGGTCGTCCTGGCTGACCCAACGGGCGTCATCCGCGTCATCCCCGGCAGCCAGTTCGCCGCCGACCACGGTGGCCAGGAAATCGTGCACGTCGAACTCGTGTCCGTCCCCCGTGGGGAGTCGTAGGTGGAGCACCTCGCGCTCGATGCGCACGTGAAGCCCGGTCTCCTCGAAGGCCTCCCTGACAGCGGCCCGGTCAGGTGACTCACCGGGCTCGAGCCGGCCGCCGGGCACCGTCCAGCGACCGCGCTGCGGTTCGTGACCGCGCTGCACGAGCAGGATCTGGCGCTGTTCGTTCAGGATGATGACGCCGGCTGCTGGAATGGTCTGCACCCAACCATCTTCCCCTGATCTCAACCTGGTCCGTGTCGGCGGCAGCGGATCGGGGACTCTCGCGCCGTTCCCGCACCCCGTCGGCACCAGCTGCTGCAGGACGGCCCGTGGGGACCGCGAAAAGGGATCGCCCGCCGGGTGCCGAGGCACCCGCCGGCGATCCGCCTCAAGCGGCCAGCCTCACATCATCGGCTGGGTGTGCCAGATGCGCTGGATGTACTCGCGCATCGAGCGGTCGGAGCTGAAGAAGCCGGAGCGGGCCACGTTCAGGACGGCCGAACGCGTCCAGGCGTCGGTGTCCGCGTACCTCTCCTCGACGCGCGCCTGCGCGTCGACGTAGGACTGGAAGTCGGCCAGCGCCATGAACCGGTCGCTGTTCAGCAGGTTGTACACGACCGCGTCGAACAGGTGCTGGTCACCGCCGCTGAAGTGACCCGACAGGACCAGGTCCAGGGCGGCCTTCAGCTGGGGATTGTCCTCGTAGTACGACTCCGGGTTGTAGCCCTTCGCGCCCAGCTCGGCGACCTGCGGCTCGTTCATGCCGAACAGGAAGAAGTGCTTGTCGCCGACCAGCTCGCGGATCTCGACGTTCGCGCCGTCATCGGTACCGATGGTCAGCGCACCGTTGAGGGCGAACTTCATGTTGCCGGTGCCCGAGGCCTCCATGCCGGCCAGCGAGATCTGCTCGCTCAGGTCGGCTGCCGGGATCAGCTTCTCCGCCAGCGTCACGTTGTAGTTGGCGGGGAAGGCGACCTTGAGGCGTCCCTCCAGTCGAGGATCGGCGCTGACGGTCGCGGCCACGCGGTTGATCAGGTGGATGGTGTCCTTGGCCATCTTGTACCCGGGGGCCGCCTTGGCGCCGAAGACGACCGTACGCGGGGTGAGCTGGTCGACGGGGAGCTTGCCGGAGATGACCTGCTCGTACAGCGACACCACGTGCAGCAGCTTCAGCGACTGGCGCTTGTACTCGTGCAGGCGCTTGACCATCACGTCGAGGAGGTGCCCGTCGGGAAGGTCGATGCCGTCGCGCTTGCGCAGCACCTCGGCGAGGCGACGCTTGTTCCAGTCCTTGGCCGCCGCGAACTGCGCGCGGAAGTCGGGGTCGTCGGCGAAGGGCTCCAGCTCCCGGAGACGCTCGAGGTCGGTGACCCAGCCGCCGCCGATGGTGTCGCTGATCAGCTCGGACAGCTTCGGGTTGGCCATCTTCACGAAACGGCGCGGGGTGACGCCGTTGGTGACGTTGGTGAACCTGTCGGGCCACATCTCGGAGAAGTCCGGCAGCACCTTGTCGCGCAGCAGCTGGCTGTGCAGGGCGGCCACGCCGTTCACCTTGGTGGCGGCGTACGTCGCGAGGTAGGCCATTCGGACGCCGCGCTCGGGGAACTCGGCGATGATCGACATGCGGCGGGCGCGCAGTTCGTCGCCGGGATAGGCCTCGCGGACCTCCTCCAGGAGCTGCTCGTTGATCGCGTAGATGATCTCGAGATGGCGCGGCAGCAGGCGGCCGAGCAGTTCGGTCGGCCACACCTCGAGGGCCTCCGGCAACAGCGTGTGGCAGGTGTAGGCGAAGCACTTGGTGGTGACGGCCCAGGCCTCGTCCCAGTCGAAGCCCTTCTCGTCCATCAGGATGCGCATCAGCTCGGGCACCGCGATCACCGGGTGGGTGTCATTGAGCTGGAGGATGATGCGCTCGTCGAGGTGGTGGAGGTCGAAGTCGTCCTCGAGCTCGTTGTCGATGAAGTCGCGCAGCGAGCAGGCGACGAAGAAGTACTGCTGCTGCAGGCGTAGTTCCTTGCCCTGCGGCGTGGAGTCCTCGGGGTAGAGCACCTTGGAGATGTTCTCGGCGAACGTCTGCGCCCGCACGGCCTGCGCGTAGTCGCCGGCATTGAAGGTCGGCAGGTCGAAGGCCTTGGTCGCCTGCGCGCTCCACAGGCGCAGAGTGTTCACGCGGCCGTTGAGGTAGCCGGGGACCATGTAGTTGTAGGGGACGCCCAGCACGTTCCAGTCGGGCAGCCAGTGGGTACGTTCCTTGCCGTCGGCGTCGCGGTACTTCTCGGTGTGGCCACCGAAGTTCACCTGGACGGACGCATCGGGGTGCGGGAACTCCCACGGCGAGCCCAGTGCGAGCCAGGTGTCGGGCTGCTCGACCTGGCGCCCGTCGACGAAGGTCTGGCGGAAGATGCCGTACTCGTAGCGGATGCCGTAGCCGATGCACGGCACGTTCATCGTGGCCAGGGAGTCGATGAAGCAGGCCGCGAGGCGTCCGAGGCCGCCGTTGCCCAGGCCCGGCTCGACCTCCTGGTTGCGCAGCGTGACCAGGTCGAGGCCGCAGAGCTCGAGGCCCTTGTCGGCGATCTCGTTCAGATCGGAGGCCAGCAGCGCATTGCCGAGCTGACGGCCGAGGAGGTACTCGGCCGACAGGTAGCCCACAGTCTTGACCTTGGCCTCGCGAGTCTTGCGATTGGTGTCGAGCCAGCGCGCCATGAGGTAGTTCTTCACGGTGCGGGCCAGGGCCAGGTACTGGTCATTGACGCTCGAGCGCGCCAGTGCCACGCCCTGGGCCGTGTTCAACTCGTGGATGAACTCCTTGACGAAGCCGTCGACCGAGAACAACGGCCCATTCACCGGCGCGGTGGCGACCGGGTGGGTCGGCGTCCTGGCGGGGCCGAGGTCCCGACAACCGGTCGTCGGCTGCTCAGCAGGGTTCGCATGTCCATTCAGAGTTGCATCGGGCATGCGGGAAGCATAGAGGTGAACCACCTCTGAGCCTGGACCCGCGTTGCCTGCCGGACGATCCGACGGTGCCGACCCGGATGTGCTCTCCCCCTGGTGTGCATCGTCCTGTTCCGCGTACGTGGCCCCGGGACGACCGGGTCGGAGCACGGGCGATAGATTCGCATGGCCAGCAGCGTTGCGAGCGAGGAGAGCCCATGCCCAGGCGGGACGACGTCCACAAGGTCCTCATCATCGGTTCGGGGCCGATCGTGATCGGGCAGGCGTGCGAGTTCGACTACTCGGGCACCCAGGCCTGCAAGGCGCTGCGGAAGCTGGGCTACCAGGTCGTCCTGGTGAACTCCAATCCGGCCACGATCATGACCGACCCGATCATGGCCGACGAGACCTACATCGAGCCGTTGAACATCGACCGGCTCACCGAGATCATCCGGGCCTCCCGGCCGGACGGCCTGCTGCCGAACCTCGGCGGCCAGACCGCGCTGAACCTGTCCACCGCGCTGGACCGCGCCGGGGTGCTGGCCGACAACGGAGTGCAGATGATCGGGATCAGCCAGTCGGTGATCGAGCGGGGCGAGGACCGTGAGGCGTTCAAGCGCACCATGGCCGAGCTCGGCGTGGACATGCCCCGCTCCAAGACCGTGGGGAACGTCGAGGACGCCGAGGCGTTCGCGGCCGAGATCGGCTACCCCTGCGTCATCCGCCCGGCGTACACGATGGGCGGCACCGGCGGCGGCTTCGTCAACGACGTCGAGGAGCTACGTACGACCGTCTACCGGGGCCTGCAGGCATCCCCGATCGACCAGGTGCTGGTCGAGGAGTCGATCCTCGGCTGGGAGGAGCTGGAGCTCGAGGTCGTCCGCGACGCCAGCGACCAGATCATCACGGTCTGCTTCATCGAGAACGTGGACGCCGTGGGCGTGCACACCGGCGACTCGTTCTGCACCGCGCCGATGCTGACCATCGACCCGCAGCTGCAGGCGGAGCTGCAGGAAATCTCCTACCGGATCGTGCGCGCCATCGGTGTGGTCGGCGGCACCAACGTGCAGCTGGCCCACAACCCGCGGACCGGGCGCGTCGTGGTCATCGAGATCAATCCGCGGACCTCGCGTAGCTCGGCACTGGCGTCCAAGGCGACCGGCTTCCCGATCGCCATGGTGTCGACGCTGCTGGCGGCCGGCCTGACGCTGGACGAGATCCCGTACTGGCGCGACGGCACGCTCGACCGCTACACCCCCGACGGTGACTACGTGGTCGCGAAGTTCGCCCGCTGGGCGTTCGAGAAGCTTCCCGGGGCGGTGGACCGGCTCGGGACGCAGATGCGCGCCGTCGGCGAGGTGATGAGCATCGGCAAGGACTACCGCGAGGCGTTCGGCAAGGCAATCCGCGGGCTGGAGAACGGCCGCACCGGCCTGGGGAACGCCGCCGACTTCCGCTCCCTCGGACTGGACGAGCTGCTGCGCCGGGTGGAGACCCCGACCTCCGATCGGCAGTACCTGCTGTACGAGGCGCTGCGGGCCGGCGCCACCCCCGAGCAGCTCGAGGAGCGTACGCACATCAAGGCGTGGTTCCACGAGCAGATGAAGGCGATGGTCGATGTCGAGACCCGGGTCGAGGCCTACCGTGGCCGGCTCTCCGACCTGCCCGCAGACCTGCTGCGCGCCGCGAAGGAGTACGGCTTCGGCGATGCCTACCTGGCAGGCGTACTCGGGGTCGACGAGACCGAGCTGCGGGCCCGCCGCCTGGCCGAGGGCATCACGCACCGCTACGAGGCGGTGCCGGTGAGCGGTGTGGAGGGCGCCGAGTACTACTTCTCGACCTATGCCCCGGAGCGTGCCAACCCGCTGCCGGCGCCCGAGCCTGTCGATCGGGACGCCCGCAAAGTGATGGTGCTCGGAGGGGGGCCCAACCGCATCGGCCAGGGCATCGAGTTCGACTACTGCTGCGTGCACGCCGCGTACACGCTGCGGGACGCCGGCTTCGAGACGATCATGGTCAACTGCAACCCCGAGACGGTCTCCACCGACTACGACACCTCGGACCGGCTGTACTTCGAGCCGCTGACCGTCGAGGACGTGCTGGCGATCTTCGAGCGCGAGCAGCCCGACGGCGTGGTCTGCCAGTTCGGCGGCCAGACCCCGCTCAACATCGCCCGGGCGCTCGAGGCGGCCGGGGTGCCGATCCTCGGCACCAGTCCGGAGACGATCGACCTGGCCGAGGACCGCGACCGGTTCAGCGCGATCATGGACCGCCTTGGCATCCCGATGCCCGAGGCGGGCATGGCGGTGACCGTCGAGGAGGCCGTCGAGGTCGCGCGGGGGATCGGGTTCCCGGTGATCTGCCGGCCCAGCTACGTCCTGGGCGGCCGGGGCATGGAGATCATCCACGACGAGGAGTCCCTGACCCGGTACATGGCCGCGGCCCAGGGGGTCACCCGCGAGCGCCCGATCCTGATCGACCGGTTCCTCGACAACGCGATGGAGTGCGAGGCCGACGCGATCTGCGACGGCCAGGACGCCTTCGTCCCCGCCGTGATGGAGCACATCGAGTACGCCGGGATCCATTCGGGGGACTCAGCCTGCCTGATCCCGTCGGTCAACATCGGTCCGGAGCACCTGGCCACCATCGAGGACTACACCCGGCGGATCGCGATCGAGCTGGGCGTCGTCGGGCTGATGAACATCCAGTACGCCATCCACGACGGCATCGTGTACGTGCTCGAGGCGAACCCTCGCGCGTCGAGGACCGTGCCGCTGGTGTCCAAGGTCTGCGACGTGAACATGGCACGGCTCGCCACCCGGCTGATGCTGGGGGACAAGCTGGCCGACCTGGGCCTCACCGAGCGTGAGGTGCCGTTCCAGGGGGTCAAGGAGGCGGTCTTCCCGTTCAGCATGTTCCCCGAGGTCGACCCGCTGCTCGGCCCGGAGATGCGCTCGACCGGGGAGGTGCTCGGGCTGGCCACCGATGCGGGGCTGGCCTTCTTCAAGGCGCAGGAGGCCACCCAGTCGCCGCTGCCGACAGCCGGCACGGTGCTGATGACGGTGGCCGAGCGGGACCGCCTCGACAATGCCGACACGATCGTGACCGCGGCCCGCAGCCTGGTCGCCTCGGGACTCACGATCCGCGCCACCGAGGGCACCCAGCGCTTCCTCGCCGAGCACGGCATCGAGTCCGGTATCGTCTCCAAGCTGCACCAGGGCCACCCCAACCTGGACGACGAGATCCGCGCCGGCCAGGTACAGCTCGTGGTCAACACGCCGGCCGGGAGGTCCGCCGAGTACGACGACAGCTACATCCGCAAGGGGGCGATCCGGACCCGTACACCCTACATCACCACCGCCGCCGGGGCGCTGGCTGCGGCGGAGGGGATCGCGGCCCAGCTGGCAGGCGCCGAGCGCGTACGTTCACTGCAGGAGTGGCACGCGACGATCAGGTGAGTCCCGCGCGTCAGTGGCGGACGAGTCGCGGCGAGATCATCTCGGCCCCGAACGAGGCGACCCGGGAGCCGAGCTCCCGGTCGGCCGTGGCCACCCGGAGCAGGGTGCCGGGGGCATCGGCCTGTTCGGCCACTGCGGCCACGACGGCGTCGTCCCCCGACCCTGCCGCCGTGACCACCCGGACGCCCTCGGCCGGCTCGATCCCGCGGGCCGCCCCCTCGGTGACCAGGACGAACTCGGGGTACCAGGTGCCACCTGGCAGGCCCACCGCATCCGCGGGCAGTCCGGTGCCGGCCAGTTCGGCGAGGTGGTCGCGCAGCCCGGCCGTCGCGCCCCGCCGGTCGGACCACCAGCCGTCGGGTCGCGAGCCGACCACGTTGGCGGCGTCGACGACCACGACCAGCCGGCCCAGCATCGTGCGCAACTCGGGCAGCGCCGCGGCGAACGCGGGCAGCAGCGGCAGCTGCTCCACCTCGGCCAGGTCGATCCAGCGCACCTCGTGGCTCTCCGCGTCGGTGACGGCGGGTTGCCAGGGGGCGATCGCCTCGGCGACGACGGTGGTGTAGGACCAATTCGGATGGACCAGCGTCCGGTCGGCGCGGACCTGGACCGCCGAGGTCACCAGGCCCGCCTCCTCGACCGCCTCGCGCAGGGCGCCGTCGATGCTCGACTCGGTGCCGCTGAGGGCGCCGCCCGGAATGCCCCAGGTGCCGCCGTGGTGGGTCCAGTCGGCCCGGTGCTGCAGGACCACCTGGTGCCCGTTCCCGGAGGACCGCCAGACGAGGAGTCCTGCCGCGCCGAACACGCCCCAGTGCTCGCGGCCGCAGGCGCACTGCGCCCAGCCGTCCCCGGGCAGGCGGCGGTGTCGGGGGTCCGGGTGATGAGCGGGCACCGGTCCAGCCTGACACAAGCGGGCCTCGCGTGTCGCCGTCCCCGGGCCCCGGTCGGTTCTGGCCTACCGTGGACGACGGGTACGGGGCCGGGACGGCCCAGTCGCAGCGGAAGGAGAATCTGATGGCAAAGGTCTGGTTCGTCACGGGGGCGTCCAGGGGATTCGGACGGGTGTGGGCCACCGCGGCCCTGCAGCGGGGTGACAGCGTCGCGCTCGCGGCACGCGAGACCGGGGCCGTCCAGGACCTCGTCGACGCCCACCCGGACACGGCGCTGGCCGTTCCGCTCGACGTCACTGATCGGGACCGGGTATTCGCCGCAGTGCAGGAGGTGGTCGACCGGTTCGGCCGGATTGACGTCGTGGCCAACAATGCGGGATTCGGCCACTTCGGCATGGTGGAGGAGGCGACCGAGCAGGAGGTCCGGGCACAGTTCGAGACCAACGTCTTCGGCGCACTCTGGGTCACCCAGGCGGTGCTCCCGGTGCTGCGGGCACAGGGCTCGGGACACATCCTGCAGACCTCCTCGCGGATGGGGGTCCAGGCGGTCCCCAACCTGGGGATCTACAACGCCTCCAAGTTCGCCCTCGAGGCGTTCTCCGACTCGCTGGCGCAGGAAGTGCGCGGCTTCGGCATCAAGGTCACCCTGGTCGAACCGCAGGGCTACGCCACGGACTGGTCCGGCTCCTCGGCCCACCGCTCCGAGAGGAACCCCGCGTACGACGACTTCCGGGCCTGGCTGGCCGAGCACCCCACCACCGTGCCGCCGGGGCAGCCCGAGGCCACCGGACCGGTGATCCTCGAGATCGTCGACCGGGCGGAGCCGCCGCTGCGCGTCCTCTTCGGCCACGGTGCGGTCGAGCGGGTCGAGGCGGTCTATGCCGACCGGCTCCGGACCTGGGACGAGACCCGCGACCTGACCGAGCGCGCCGACCACCTCTGACCCACCCGGCCGCCTCGGCCGGGATGCTCATAGCCAGCGGCGTCCCCGCAGCAGGCCGATCAGGTGGTCCAGCACGCCCGGATCCATCCGCAGGCCGTTGTGCTCGTACTCGCTGGTCACCCAGGTCCGGCAGTCCGGCAGCATCGCTGCGGTCTCCAGCGAGAACTCTCGCGGCACGTACGCGTCGGCATGGTAGACCGCCGCCGCGACCGGCACGTCGGCTCGGGCGAGCCGCTCGGGGGAGTAGAGCCGGCCCCACTCGTGCCCGGCCAGCCGGTCCGCGACGCCCGCGAACGGTGCCAGCTCGCTGTCCTCGGCGAACAGGCTGCGGTGCAGGTGCTCGCCGCCCAGGAGAGTGGGGTCCTCGCGGACCCGGTCGGGCATCGTACGATCCGCCGACCAGCGGGTGGCCACGCCGTCGGCGTAGCAGGCCTCGTGCAGCACCGAGTAGATCGGGTTGCGACCGGTGAAGGGGAGGGCCGCGGCCAGGTCGTGGGCGAAGGCCGGGGACCGGTGGTCGAGCTCGAGCAGGTAGTGCAGCTGCTCAGAACCCCCCTGCATCCCGAGCCGATGCCCGATGGTGCGGAAGCGGTCCGCGGAGACCGCGTCGCCGTTCGGCAGGGTGATCGCGCCCTGGGTGCACAGCTCGCTGAGCCGGCGTACCCGGTCGCGGTCCTCGGGGAAGCGGCGGTAGTGCTGCCCGGACTTGTCGACCATGACCTGCCAGGTGGCCGCGTACACGTCGTCGATCGGGTGGCCGACGGCGCTCAGGCCGCCGGTGAGAAGGGCCCCGGCCAGGGATTCGGGATGCTCCGACAGGTAGCGCAGGGTGGTGAACCCGCCGAACGACTGACCGAGCACCGTCCAGGTCGATGCGCCGAGGGCCTGCCGCACCGCCTCGCAGTCGTTCACGACCTCGTCCGCACGGAAATGGGTGAGGTACGCGGCCTGGTCATCGGGAGCCATCGCGGTGACCGCCGAGGACAGTGGGGTGGAACGTCCGGTCCCGCGCTGGTCGAGCAGCACCACCCGGAAGTCCTCCAGGGCGCGCGGCAGCCACGGCGGACTGGCCGGCACCAGCGTCGGCCGCGGGGCCTCGAAGCCCGGGCCGCCCTGCAGGTACACCAGGTAGGGCCGGTCCTCGCCACCCTCGCCGGTGACCACCCGGGCGAACACCTCGATGCTCCCCGCCTCGGCGTGCAGGTGGTCGAGGGGCACCTCGAGGACCAGGTCGGTCAGGGTCAGCCCGGGCAGGTGCGTGGTGGTCGTCCGCATGGGGCACGAGTCTAGGGGCGCCCACCGACGTCCGGCGGGCTACGGTTGCGGGAGATGTCGGTTCCAGGACGGAGGCAGGCTGGTGGCAGGTGACGAGACAGCGGGAGCGGCGGGGGACCCCGGTGCGGGGGACATCGGTGCAGTGGAGATCGGTGCAGAGGACTTCAGGGCGGTCTTCCGGCGGCACGCCGGCGGGGTCGCGGTCGTCACCGCCCTTGGTCCCGACGGTCCGGTCGGCTTCACCGCGACGTCGGTCGCCTCGGTCTCGGTCGATCCGCCGTACCTGGCCTTCTCCGTCAACGCCTCGTCCTCCTCGCGTGCCATCGTCGCGGCCGCCCGCACGGTCGTGGTCAACGTGCTCTCGGCCGGCCAGGCGGATGTCGCCAGCAGGTTCGCCGCGCCCGCCCAGGACCGCTTCGCCGGCATCGCGACACAGGTCCTCCCCAATGGCGACGTGGCCCTCGCCGGAGCGGTCGGCTGGGTCCAGGGACAGATCGAGCAGGCCACCGACGTGGCCGGCAGCCTGCTGGTGGTCGTCCGGGCCCTGCGCGCCGGACTGGGGCCGGAGGACTGGCCACTGGTCTACGTCAACCATGCCTTCCACGCGTTGAGCGAGGACAGCCGGCTGTCCTGAAGGTGCGCTGACGGTTCACCGTGGTCCGAGACGGCGCCTTGTGCCACCATGACGCACGAGGAACCGTCCGGGCACCCGCCCCCGACGACCAGGGGAGGCCATGACCACCGAGCCGTCACAGCGCACCGACCCGCCTCTGGAGCACCTGTCACCGGGGTACTTCGCCCTCGTGATGGCTACCGGGATCGTGGCGACCGGGTGCGCCCAGCGGGGCTGGGGCACTGCCGCGCTCGCCTTCCTCGGCGTGGCCGTCGTCGCGTACGCCACCCTGGTGGTGCTGAACGTGGCCCGCTGGGCCCGGCACCGCTCGGCGATGGTGGCCGACCTGCGCAATCCCCGGACCGCCTTCCAGTTCTTCACCTTCGTGGCCGCCACCGACGTCGTCGGGGCGGCGCTGGCCGGGCACGGCCTGTGGGGTGTCACCGCGGCACTGCTGGCCGTGGCGGGGTCGGTCTGGGCGGTGCTCGGCTACGTGATCCCCGGCATCGCCGTGCTCACCCGGCAGGACACCTCGATCGTCGGATCGGTCAACGGGTCGTGGCTGGTCTGGGTCGTCGCGAGCCAGTCGGTGGCGGTCGTCGCAGCGACCCTCGAGCCGCACTTCGCGGGGGCCCGCGAATGGCTGGCCATCATGGCCGTCTTCTCCTGGTCCGTCGGCATCATGCTGTACGCCGCGACGGCCCTGGTGGTGGCGCTGCGCCTCGCGTTGCACCGGATGGAGCCGCACGAGATGGACCCGGCCTACTGGATCCTGATGGGGGCGGTGGCGATCACGGTGGTGGCGGGCGCGACCATCGTCGAGATGGACAGTGCGCCGATGGTGGACGTCGTCCGCGGGCTGGTGGCCGGCCTGGCGGTCCTGATGTGGTGCTTCGCGACCTGGCTGATCCCCGCGCTCGTCGGGGCAGGGGTCTGGCGCCACCTGGTCCATCGCGTCCCGCTGAACTACACCCCGTCGCTGTGGAGCATGGTCTTCCCGCTCGGCATGTACGCGGTGGCCGGGATGCGCCTGGGCCGTGCCGACCGGCTACCGATCGTGGAGCGGATCGGCGAGTTGTGGATCTGGGTGGCGCTCGCCGTCTGGTCGGTGACCTTCGTCGCCATGGTCGTCTCCTGGGCCCGGGCCCTCCGGTCCCGCCGCGCCGAGCGCACCTAGGCTGCGGTTGTGCAACGCATCGAGAGGTCGCCCGGGTCGGTCCCCGAGGGCGCGGTGGTCGTGTTCGGTGGCCGCAGCGAGATCGGGCTGGCCATCGCCCGGCGACTGGCCCCGGATCGTACGGTCGTGCTGGCCGTCCGGCCCGGTGACACCGAGGCTGCGCGCCGTGCCTGCCTGGCCGCCGGGGCACACGCGGTCCTGGTCGTCGGGTTCGACGCCGATGACACCGATGCCCACCCCGGGCTGGTGGCCCGGATCGAGGCCCAGGCTGGCCCCATCGGCGTGGCCGTCCTGGCGTTCGGGATCCTCGGTGACCAGCGGCTCGCCGAGACCGACCCGGCCGAGGTGGTCCGGATCCTGCACACCGACTTCGTCGCCCAGGCCAGCCTGCTCACCGTACTGGCCGACCGGCTGCGCCCCCGCGGCACCGGCACGATCGTCGCCTTCTCCTCCGTCGCCGGTGTGCGGGTGCGCCGGGCCAACTACGTCTACGGATCGGCCAAGGCCGGGCTGGACGGGTTCGCCTCGGGGCTGGCGGACGCCCTGCACGGCAGCGGGGTGCACCTGGTCGTGGCCCGGCCAGGCTTCGTGGTCGGCCGGATGACCGCCGGGATGGACCCCGCGGTGTTCGCCAGCACCCCCGACCAGGTGGCCGACGCCGTCGTGGAGCGGATCTCCCGGGGCAGCGGGGTGGACCTGTGGATCCCCTGGCAGCTGCGGGTGATGTTCTCGGTCGCACCGTTCGTCCCGCGGGCCCTGTGGCGGCGGATGCCCCGCTGAAACGGACGCACCGGCGACCGCGTCCCCCCGTACGAGGCTGCGGCTCCGGGCGGCTCAGGTGATCAGCGGGACGAACGAGTACTCCCCGTGCGTGGTGTCCCGGACAGCACCCGTGGCGTCCTTGCGGACCCGATGCATCAGCCAGCCCACCGGGACCACCATCACCCCTCCGGGAGCGAGTTGGTCGACCAGCTCGGTCGGCATGGTGTCCGCCTGGGCCGACACCAGGATCCGGTCGTAGGGTCCCTCGTCCGGCAGGCCGAGGACGCCGGGGATCGCCTGGCGGACCTGCGCCCAGGGCAGGTGCTGGTCCTCCACGGCCTTGCGGGCCCGGCGGGTCAGCTCGGGGATGCGCTCCACGCCCAGCACCCGGCCGGTCTCGCCGACCAGGCGGGCCAGGATGGCGGTGGTCCAGCCGGAGCCACAGCCGACGTCCAGCACCGACGCGCCCGGCTCTACCTCCAGCAGTTCCAGCATGTTGAGCACCGTGCTGGGCTGGGAGTTCGTCTGGCCGTGGCCGATCGGCAGCGGTGCGTCGACGCCCGCGTACGGTCGCTGGTCCGCGGGCAGGAACGGCCGGCGCCCCAGCTCCCGCATCACGAGCAGGATCTCGGCCGCCGTCGCGGCGCCTGCCGCCTGGTCCGCCATGCCGCGCCTCCTGACCCACGTGGGTGCTGGATCCCTTCAGGCTAACCACCCCGGACGGGGGCCACAACGGATTCCCCAGGACGGGGCCGCCGGACAGCCCCGCACGGCGACCGCGAACCGCTCGGCTGCGAGCCCGAAACGGCCCCAGAGCAGGCCCCCGAACAGGCCCCCAACAAGCCCCCGACCCGGCCGGGGACCGTGATCCGGGGTACCTCCGGACTCTCCCTCGGTGACCCCCGGGCGGGTCCAGACTGACCGGTGGCGGGCAGCACCGACGGCGACCACGCCAGGGCCCGGGGAGCGAGGACGACCATGCTGTGGAGGATGCTGCGGACCGACCTTCGGCGCACCGGTGCCATCGGCGTGGTGCTGGCCGGCCTGGTCGCGATAGCCGCACTGCTCGCCGCCCTGGGCGGCACCGCCCTGGTGCAGCTCACCGGCTCCCTGGACCGCCTGTTCACCACCGCGCGGACCCCTGACATCGTGCAGATGCATGTCGGCGACATCGACGCCGACGCGATCCAGGACTGGTCCGCCGGCCAACCGGCCGTGCAGGACGCCCTGGTCTCCACCACCGTCCCGATCCCGGTCGACCGGCTGGTCATCAACGGCGTTCCGGAGACCGGCAGCGTGCTCCAACCGGCCCTGACCGTGCAGAACCCGGAGTTCGACCACCTGCTCGGGATGGACGGCCAGGTGCTCACGGTCCGGTCCGGCGAGATCGCGCTGCCGGTCTACTACGCGCTGCAACGCGACGTGGAGGTGGGGGACCCGGTCACCGTCCGCCTCGACGGCGCCACGTACGACTTCCGGGTCGCAGCCTTCCTGCGCGACTCGACGATGAACCCGACCTTCGTGACCTCCAAGCGGCTGCTGGTCTCCCCCGAGGACCTTGCTGCCGTGCTGCCGCACGCCGGCGAGCCCGAGTACCTGGTCGAGTTCCTGCTCACCGACACCAACCGGACCCGGGAGGTTGCCGAGGCGTACGCGGACTCCGGCCTGCCGCAGAACGGCATGATGATCGAGCGGTCCTCGTTCTACCTGTTCAACGCCATCTCCCACGGCATCGTTATCGCGGTGCTGGCCCTGTTGGCCGGCCTGCTGGTGGTGGTCGCCGTGATCGCGCTGCGGTTCAGCTTCCTGACCTCGATCGAGCGCGACCTGCGCGAGATCGGGGTGATGAAGGCGATCGGCCTGCCCCGGCGTACGATCCGCGGCCTCTACCTGGTCAAGTACGCCGCCCTCGTCGGCGTCGGCGGACTGGTCGGGCTGCTCGCCTCGGTGCCCGCCGCGCGCGTCCTCACCGCCGGTCTGCGCCAGCAGTTGGGCGCGGCCGACCGCTCGGTCCTGCAGGTGCTCGTGCCGGTCCTCGCCGCCGCAGCGGTCGTGCTGCTGGTGATCGCCATGGTGGCGCTGGTGCTGCGCCGCTTGGACCGGATCACCGCGATGGATGCCCTGCGTGCCGGGACGGCCGTGGGGCCGGGGCGTCGCCGTTCGCCACGACTGCGGCTGTGGCGCTCCACCCGGCTGCCACCTCCGGTCTGGCTGGGGTTGAACGCGATCAGTCGCAACCTGCGGGCGCACGGGATGCTGCTGACCGTGCTGACGCTGTGCACCTTCATCATGGTGGTGCCGCTGAACCTGCACACCACCGTCACCTCCCCGGCCTTCATCACCTACATGGGGGCCGGCCGCTCGGACCTGCGGCTGGAGCTACGCGACCAGCAGGTCGTGGCGCAGGCGCCGGCCCTGGGTCGCGCCCTCGCCACCGACCCGCAGGTCGGCCGGTTCACCGAACTGGTCACCATCCGCCAGGAGGTGCGCAACCCGGCGGGGGAGTGGGAGTCGCTCAACGTGGAGAACGGCGACCACACCGTCTTCCCGGTCTCCTACCTGGAGGGGCGGGCGCCGACCACGCCCGACGAGATGGCCCTGTCCTCCCTGGCCGCCTCCGGGCTCGGCGTGCGCGTCGGTGATGCCGTCCCGCTGCGGGGCGCGACCGGCGAGCGTCGGCCGACGGTCAGTGGCATCTACCAGGACGTGACCAACGGGGGTCGTACGGCCAAGGCGGTGCTGCCCACGGCAGGGGAGCCGGTGCTGTGGGACACGATCGTTCTCGACCTGGCAGCCGGAGCCGACCCGGCCGTGGTCGGCCGGCGCCTGGCGGCGCAGTGGCCGGGGGTCCAGGCGGTCGACGTACAGGAGTTCACCCGCCAGAGCCTGGGCGAGCTGGTCGACCAGACCCGTACGCTGACCGGCGTGGCCGCCGCCGTGGCGCTCCTGCTGGCCTTCCTGATCACGGCGATGTTCGCCACCATGGTCATCGCCCGGGACACCTCCCAGATCGCCGTGCAGCGTGCCCTCGGGATCTCCGACACCTCGCTGCGCACCCAGTACCTGACCCGGTTCGTGGTCGTGCTGCTCGCCGGGGTGCTGCTCGGCACGGTGCTGACCGCCACCCTGGGCCAGTACGGGGTCGCCGCCGCCCTGGGCGCCTCGCTGGGGGCGCCCGCGATCCGCTTCGACGTCGACCCCCTGCTGGCGTACGGCGTCTTCCCTCTCGCCCTGGTCCTCGCGGTCGTGCTGGCGACCGTGCTGGCCACCCGTACCTTCCGCCGCACCACCGTGACGCAGCTCTCCGAGGAGTGACATGTCCATCACCGCCGACGCCACCACCGACCAGTCGACCGCCATCCGTGCCCGTGGGGTGCGCAAGTCCTTCGGGGAGGGGAGCGCCCGCACCGAGGTGCTGCACGGGATCGACCTCGCCGTCGCCGAAGGGGAGTTCCTCGCCATCATGGGCCACTCGGGCTCGGGCAAGTCGACGCTCCTGTACTGCCTCAGCGGGATGGACGCGGTCACCGATGGCACCGTCCACGTCGGCGGGCAGGAGATCACCGCGATGTCCCAGAAGGACCTCGCCGCCGCGCGGCTGACCACCATGGGCTTCGTGTTCCAGCAGGTCCACCTGCTGCGCAACCTCACCGTCCTCGACAACGTGGTCCTCCCCGGCGTCACGGCCACGCCGAGGGACCGGGCCGCCGTCGTGGCCCGGGCCCGGGGCCTCCTCGAACGGGTGGGGATCGGCGAGCTCGCCGACCGTGACATCACCGAGGCCTCCGGCGGCCAGCTCCAGCGCGCCGCGATCGCCCGGGCGCTGGTCAACCGGCCGGCCGTGGTCTTCGGTGACGAACCGACCGGAGCGCTCAACGCGACGGCCGCGAGGGGGATCCTCGACCTGCTCGGCGAGGTGAACGCCGAGGGCCGGACCGTCGTGGTGGTCACCCACGACATCAACGTCGCGGCCCGTACCCGGCGGGTGGTCGTGCTGCGCGACGGTGCCGTCGACGGCGACCTGCGCCGCGGAGCGGACCACGACGACGCCTCCTGGCTGGCCACGCTCGGCGGTTGGCTCACCGGCCGCGGCGTCTGAGGGCGTCGGAACACCCTCCCAGCCCCGGAATCCCGGCAATTGCTGACAACCGGGCCTCCGGATTTATTTCCACTCCTTCGCTGGTGGTATTCCTTTACAGGTGTCCTGTCGGCGTGCGGGACAGCACAGGCGTGAGGGCCGTCCGATCGTTCGGATGCCCGCCTGTCGGGCGGTCGATGACGATCCGTGCCCGGGCCGAGGCCGCTGTCGATGCGCCGGGACCCCACCCCTTGGGAATCCGTGATCGGTGCTGCTCACTCCTGCCTCCGCGGATGCAGACCGATTCCCGTCGCGGCGCGCGCTCGACGTACGCCGATCCCCGCTCCGGCGCCCTGGCTCCGGGACACCCACGTCACAGGAGGTAGCAGTGAACGCAGCCGAAGCAGTCCTCGCCGGATCAGGCGGGACCACGGCCTGGCAGGAGGAGCTGTACAAGGACCTCCACCGCCACCCCGAGCTGTCGATGCAGGAGAGCCGGACCGCCGCCACCATCACCGAGCGACTGGCGGCCTTCGGGTACGAGGTGAAGCAGGTCGGTGGTGGCGTGGTCGGTGTCCTCGCCAACGGCGAGGGCCGGAACGTGCTCTACCGCGCCGACTTCGACGCGCTGCCCGTCACCGAGGACACCGGTCTGGAGTACTCCTCGACGGTCCAGGGCGTCATGCACGCCTGTGGCCACGACATGCACGTGGTCGCGGCGCTGGGCGCGGCCGAGCTGCTCGCCGCCCGCCGGGACGCCTGGTCGGGCACCTACATTGCGCTGTTCCAGCCCGGTGAGGAGACCGCAGCCGGGGCGCGGTCGATGGTCGAGGCCGGACTGGCCGACCAGATCCCGCACCCCGACGTCGCGATGGCCCAGCACGTGCTGACCAAGCCCGGGGCCGGCCACGTCGGCACCGCCGCCGGTCCGGTGCTGTCCGCCGGTGACTCCATCCGGATCACCGTCTTCGGCAAGGGCTCCCACGGGTCCATGCCCCAGCTCGGCGTCGACCCGGTGGTGCTCGCCGCCTCCATCGTGATCCGGCTCCAGACGATCGTCTCCCGCGAGATCTCCCCGAGCGACTTCGGCGTGGTGACCGTCGGCAGCCTGCAGGCCGGTTCCAAGAGCAACATCATCCCGGACCGGGCCGAGCTGCTGCTCAACCTGCGTACGTACGACACCGCCGTCCGCGAGAAGATCGTCGCCGCCGTCGAGCGGATCGTGCGGGCCGAGTGCGAGGCCTCCGGCTCCCCGCAGGAGCCCACCTTCGAGTACTACGACCAGTACCCGCTGACCAGCAACGACGTGGAGACCAACACCGTCGTCACCTCCGCCTTCGTGCAGCACTTCGGTGCCGACCGGGTCGAGCACCTCGACCCGATCACCGCCAGCGAGGACTTCAGCAACATCCCCGACCAGCTCGGGGTGCCGTACGTGTACTGGGGCCTGGGTGGCTTCCTGCCCGGCATGCCCGTCTTCCCCAACCACAACCCCAGATTCGCACCCGCGATCCAGCCGACCCTGGCGACCGGCACCGAGGCCGTCGTCGTGGCCGCGATGGCCTACCTCGGAAAGAACTGACATGACCACTACCGTGATGAAACCGACCGACACCGGCTACAAGGGCACCGAGAAGCTCCTCTGGGGCATCGTCCTCGCCGTCGTCACCTACTGGCTGTTCGCCGGCACGATGGGAACCGTCGCCGTCAACGTGCTGGCCAACCTGAACCGCGGCGGGGAGGTGATGAGCGCCGACGGGATGAACCTGGCCGTCGCCATCACCGCCCTGTTCTCCGGGATGTTCATCGTGGTCATGGGCGGCGTCGCCGACAGGATCGGCCGCGTCAAGATCACCCTGGTCGGCAACCTGATGGCCATCGTCGGCTCGTTGCTGGTCGTCCTGGCCACCGGCAACGCCTCGCTGCCGCTGATGCTCGCGGGCCGTGCGATCCAGGGCTTCTCGGCCGCCTGCATCATGCCCGCCAGCATGGCGCTGGTGAAGACCTACTGGGACGGCGCCGCCCGCCAGCGCGCCGTGTCGATGTGGTCCATCGGCTCCTGGGGCGGTAGCGGCCTGGCAGCGATCTTCGGCGGCTACATGGCCACGATGGTCAACTGGCGCGCGATCTTCATCGTCTCGATCATCGTCTCGGTCGTCTCCATCCTGATGATCGTCGGCACTCCGGAGTCCAAGGTCGCCGCCACCGGCGAGAAGAAGCGCTTCGACGTCGCCGGCATGCTGGTCTTCATGGTCACCGTGCTGGTCCTGCTGGTCGTGCTGACCTTCGGCGGCAAGTTCGGCTGGGGTTCCCCGCTCACCTTGGTTCTCGCCGCGGCCGCCGTGCTCGGCATCGTCGGCTTCCTGCTGGTCGAGCGCGGGGCCGAGCAGCCCTTCGTCGACTTCAAGCTCTTCGAGAACCGTACGTTCACCGGCGCGACCATCTCCAACTTCATCCTGAACGCCTCCATCGGCATGCTGATCGTCTCCCAGCAGCTGCTGCAGCTCGGCGGCAGGATGAGCGCCTCCCAGGCGGGCCTGCTGACCCTCGGCTACGCGATCACCATCATCGGGTTCATCCGGGTCGGCGAGAAGCTGCTGCAGCGCTTCGGCCCGCGCAAGCCGATGGTCTGGGGCTCGCTCATCGTCGGCCTGGCCGTGATCCTGCTGCTGCCGACCAACCTGCTGCTCGAGCAGTACAAGGTCCTGGCCATCATCAGCTACGCGCTGTTCGGTCTCGGCCTGGCCTTCTACGCCACCCCGTCGACCGACGCCGCACTCTCCAACCTGCCCGCGGCCCAGGCCGGCTCCGGCGCGGGCATCTACAAGATGGCCAGCTCGCTCGGCGGCGCCATCGGTGCAGCCGCGTCGCTGGTGCTATTCACCGGCTTCGCCAAGGGCGGGCCGATCCAGCTGGTCGGCAACGTGCTGGTCAACCACGGCCTCACCGTCAACGTCGCCGTCCGGCAGGCCGCGTTCATCGCCCTGCTGTTCAACCTCGTCATGGTGGCCCTGGCCGTCGTGTCGATCATGTCCACCGTGCCCAAGGGCCGGGAGGTCGAAGCGCAGCGCTGAGAGCGCTCTGCCCGTGCACCACGGCTCCCGAGAGGATGTCCTGGGGCCCCGCCCCGCCCCGGTCCGGGGCGGGGCGGGGCGGGGCGGGGCGGGGCGCCGGGTGGATCGGGGCCACGTACGATCCGAAATGTTAGAGTCGGCTGCCGCATCCGCAGCGCGGCTCGTCACCTCGTGCGGTGAGCGGGAGGCCGCTCCCGGGAACGGAGTCCCCCGATGACCGAGCTCTACCTCGTCCGCCACGGCCAGACCGAGTGGAGCAGGACGGGTCGGCACACGTCGATCACGGACCTCGACCTCACCGAGACCGGGGTGGCGCAGGCCGAGGCGCTGCGTACGCGCCTGAACCCCGCCGACTTCCAGCTGGTGCTGAGCAGCCCACGGCTGCGGGCCCGCCGGACCGCCGAGCTGGCGGGCTTCGGGGACCACCTGGAGGTCGAGGAGGACCTGGCCGAGTGGTACTACGGTGACTTCGAGGGCCTGACGAGCGACCAGATCCGCCAGCAGCACCCCGGCTGGCGGATCTGGTTCAACGGCTGCCGCGGTGGGGAGTCGGCGGACCAGGTCCGGGCCCGGCTGACCCGGGTGGTGGCCCGGGTGCGCGCCTCCGGGGCGGAGCGGGCGATCTGCTTCGCGCACGGGCACTCGCTGCGCGTCCTCGCCCTGAGCTGGCTGGACTTCCCGCTGATCTTCGGGCAGAGCTTCCCCCTGGAGGTCGCCAGCGTGTCGGTGCTGGGGCGGGAGAAGGAATCGCCGGCCGTGATCCGCTGGAACAGCTGAGCAGTGAACGACGTCACCCCAGACACGCTCTTCCGCACGGTCGACCTGATCGGCGTGGTCGCCAACAGCCTGCTCGGCGGTGCCGTGGCCCGCGGGCGCGGCTACGACATGATCGGGTTCCTGTTCCTGGCGATCAGTTCGGCGCTCGGCGGCGGCATCATGCGCGACGTCATGCTCAGCATCGGGTTCCCGGTCGCGCTGACCGACCCGTTCTACCTGACCGGGGCGATCGCCGGGGCGGTCATCGCGTACTTCATCGTGCTCGACGACAAGTTCTCCCGGGTGCTGCTCTCGGTCGCCGACGTGCTGGCCCTGGGATGCTGGTCGGCGACCGGCGCGTCGAAGGCCCTCGCCGCTGGACTCGGCTGGGTCCCGGCGATCTTCATCGGTGTCCTGACCGCCGTCGGCGGCGGCGTGCTCCGCGACGTGATGACCAACCAGGAGCCGTCGGTCTTCGGAGGGCAACCGGTGTACGCCACGCTGTCCATCTTCTCCAGCATCGCGATGGTCGTGCTCCAGAGCAACGGGCTGTACGCCTGGGGCATGGGGCTGGCGATCGCGCTGGCCGGCGTCCTGGGCCTGCTCGCCCGCTGGCAGAACTGGCAGCTTCCGGGCGCGGCGACCCTGGTGCTGCCCCGACCCAGCCTGTCCGGGCGGCGCCGACCCGCGTGGTTGCGCCGCAGGCGAGCAGACGAGGACGAGGACTGAACCCGCTCCCGGGCCCGGTGCGTCCGCGCCCAGAGGCGGCATAATGGCCCCATGCCCGAAGCCCCCGAGCTCGATGCAGCCGCCGCGTTCCTGCGCGAGCGGGGGACCGGGCGGGCCGTCACCGGCGTCGAGGTCGGCGACATCAACGTCCTGAAGACACCCACCCCGGTGGCCGACCTGGTCGGCCGGCGCCTGGAGCAGGTCCGGCGCCGCGGCAAGTTCCTGCAGCTCGACTTCGAGGGGCTGTGGCTGGTGGTGCACCTGGCCCGGGCCGGTTGGTTGTCCTGGGCCGAGCCCGCCCCGGCCAAGCCGGTGCGGATGGGCCGCGGGCCGGTGTCCCTTCGCGTACGCCTGGAGCCCGACGCGGCCCTGGTCCTCACCGAGGCCGGCACGCGCAAGAGCGCGGCGGCCTACCTGACCCCCGACCCGGACGGCCTTCCGCAGGTGGCGGGCCTCGGGCCCGAGGCGGGCGAGCTCGACCGTGACCGGTTGGCGGCGGTCCTGGCCGGGACGACCTCACGGGTCAAGACGGTGCTGACCGACCAGGGGGTCCTCGCCGGGATGGGCAACGGCTGGTCCGACGAGGTCCTGCACCGGGCCCGGCTCTCGCCCTTCGCCACCGCCAACAGGCTGGCCCCGGAGGCGGTCACCGCGCTGCACCAGGCGATCGCCGCCACGTACGCTGCGGCCGCCGAGGCGATGGACGGCGTGGCCCCCGACAAGCTGAAGGCCACGAAGAAATCGCTCTACCGCGTGCACGCCCGCACCGGTCTGCCCTGCCCCGTCTGCGGGACGGACATCGCCGAGGTCGCCTTCGCCGAGAAGTCGCTGCAATACTGTCCGACCTGCCAGACCGGAGGCCGTCGACTCAACGATCGGCGGATGGATCGGCTGCTGAAGTAGTCGATTACGCTTCTCGGGTGATCAACGACAAGAAGCAGTTCTCGCTCGGATTGCTGCCGCGCATCCTCATCGCGATCGTGCTGGGCATCATCACCGGGCTGTTCTTCCCCGACGGGCTGACCCGGGTGTTCGTGACGTTCAACGGACTGTTCGGCAACTTCCTGTCGTTCATCATCCCGCTGATCATCGTCGGCCTGATCACCCCGGCCATCTCCGAGCTCGGCCGGGGCGCCGGCAAGTGGCTGCTCGCCACCGCGGCGATCGCCTACGGGTCGACGTTGTTCGCCGGCTTCTTCGCCTACGGGGCCAGCATGCTGTTCCTGCCCCGGGTGCTGGCCGGCCGTAGTGCCGTCACCCTGGCCAATCCGGAGGACGCGCTGCTGGCGCCGTACTTCAAGGTCGAGATGCCCCCGCTGCTGGGCGTGATGTCGGCGCTGATCCTGGCCTTCGTCGTCGGGGTCGCCCTGACCGCGATCCACGGCGACGTGCTGGAACGCGGGTTCGCCGAGTTGCGCGACGTGGTCAACAAGGTCATCTCGTCAGTCATCATCCCTCTGCTGCCGCTCTACATCTTCGGCATCTTCCTGAACATGACCGCCGCCGGTGAGGTCTTCACCGTGATCAGCACCTTCCTCGGCGTCATCCTGATGGTCTTCGCCCTGACGGTGGTGCTGCTGCTGATCCAGTTCAGCGTCGCGGGCGGCCTGGCCCGTCGCAACCCGCTGAAGATGCTGCGTACGATGCTGCCCGCGTACGCCACCGCCCTGGGAACCTCGTCCTCGGCCGCCACCATCCCCGTCACGCTGCGCCAGACGATCCGCAGCGGCGTCTCCGAGCCGGTCGCCTCCTTCGTCATCCCGCTGTGCGCGACGATCCACCTGGCCGGCTCGACCCTGAAGATCACCACCTTCTCGCTCGCCGTGATGATGCTGTACGGCATGCACATCAGCCCGGCAGTCATCGTCGGGTTCATCTTCATGCTGGGCATCACGATGGTGGCCGCCCCCGGTGTTCCCGGTGGTGCGATCGTCACGGCCGCCGGGCTGCTCAGCAGCATGCTCGGGTTCACCGAACCGCAGGTCGGCCTGATGATCGCGACCTACATCGCCATCGACTCGTTCGGCACCGCCACCAACGTGACCGGTGACGCCGCGATCGCGACGGTCATCGACACCTTTGCGAAGCGCTCGCCGATCACTGCGGAGGAGATCCTCGACGCCGAACTGGACGCGGTGGAGTAGGTCAGGGCGGCCGGCGGGCGGATCCAGCCAACCGGACACCTCCGACCCCGGGCGAACCTACGCTGAGGCCATGATCGAACAGCAGTCCCGACCCATCGGTTACTGGGCCAAGCACCTCGACACGCTGATCAACCGGGCGTTCGAGCAGGCCCTTCAGGACGACGACGTCACCCGCCGCCAGTGGCAGGTGCTCAGCACCCTCTCCTGGGGTGGACGCTCCGCGGAGAGCCTGCACGAGACCCTGGACGCGTTCCGGTGCGACGAGGGCGACTCCCTCGATGCGGCGATCAAGGCCCTCGAACAGCGGGGATGGCTGGTCGCGCGCGACGGGATCCTGGCGCTGACCACCGCGGGGGAGACCGCCTGCGAGGACCTCCGCCAGGACGTCGACAAGGTCCGGGCCGACATGAGCCGCGGGATCAGTCCCGAGGACTTCCGGATCGCTGTCGACACGCTGCAGGCCATGTGCGACAACCTGTCGCCCGCCCACAAGGACTGACAGCCGGACGGCTCCCCGGAGCTCACAGCTCCACCAGCTCGGCTCCCGCCAGTCCGGCGTAGCGGTCGGTGTGGCAGGTGAACAGGATGACCTGGGAGGTCTGGGAGGCCAGCGACAAGGCGCGGCAGATCGTCTGCAGCCGGTGCCGGTCGGAGTAGCCGAGCGCGTCGTCGAGCATCACCGGCACGCCCTCGACAGGATCGACGAGCATCGCGGTCGCCAGCCGGATCAGGATCACCAGCTGTTCCTTGGCGCCGGTCGAGAGCTGCTCGAAGGCCAGCGTCGTCCCCTTCAGCCGGCGCTCGGTCACGGTCAGGGCGTCGTCGACGGTCACTCCGAAGCCGGGATCGCCGTACGTCGCCCGGCCCAGCTCCTCGATCCGCTCGCGGAACGGCGCCACGTACGCCGCCCGGACCGCCCGCTGGCGGGCCATCAGGGTGCGCTCGAGCAACAGGGCCGCCTCCGCCCGGCGGGTCATCGCCTCTAGGGCCCGTTCCGCCGCGACCAGCCCGGTCTGCGCTCGGTCGTAGTCCGCCTGGCGTTGGTCGCGTCCCATCACCCGCAGCCGGGCGTCCAGTTCCGTGCGCTTCTCCCCCAGGGCCTGCCGGCGTCGCTGGGTCGTCTCCAGGGCCGTCGTGACGTACTCGTGCCGGGCCGTGACGGTCTCGGCATCGAGCCCGCGGAGCACGTCGACCGCCGCTGCGGCCCCTGCCTCGGCTGCGGCCATCGCATGGCGCGCCTCGGCCAGGGCCAGGTCGAGGGCGTCGTCACCCTCCTTGGCCCGGGCCGCGTCCAGTGCCGCCCGGCGGTCGGTCAGCGTGGATCGCTGGTTGGTCAGCTCCCCGGACAGCTGCTGGAGCCGGGTGCTCCGAGCGGCCAGGTCCTCGCGCGTAGTGCTCGCGGCGGTGTGCGCCGCCACCAGGGCACTCCGGGCCTCCGCGAGGCCAGCGGCGATGCTCGTGGCACGGGCCTCGGCCTCGGCGAGCGAGCCGGGCAGCGGGGTGGTGCCGGTCCGGGTGGAGCCGTAGCTCCTCGTCCTGGCGTCCAGGTGCTCGACCTCGTCGCGCAGCGTGGCCTCGTCATCCTTGCGCAAGATGGCGTCCCGGTCGGCCTCGGCGTCCGCGATGGCGCGGCTGGCGGACTCCGCGTCCAGGTGACGGGACCGTGCCTCCTCCGGGTCGGCGACCCCGAGGTCGGCGAGCAGGTCGGCGACCAGCTGGCGGGCGCTGCGGGCGGCTTCGGCCCGCGTCTCGGTGGCGGACTCGGGGGCGACCGTGATCCGCCACTGGCCAGGGATCTCGACGGTGGTCTCACGGACCACCGGGGTCTGCCAGTCACCGGTCAGGTCGGTCGGCTCGCCGTCGAGGACCAGCGTGCCGCCGTCGCCCAGGGGCGTGACGGACAGGTGGGCGCTGCCGACCCCGATCGCCACCTCGGCGCTCCTTGCCGCGTCGACGGCCCGCTCGATCTCGGCCAGCTGCTGTGTCGTCACCGCCCGGTCGGCCGCCTCGCGCAGGCCGGAGATGCGCTTGCGGAGCTCGTCGAGCCTGTCGAGGGTGATGCGCAGGTCGGCGAGGCGGCCGAGGTCGAGCAGGTGGGTACGGTCGTCGGTGGCCACCTGGTCCTCGTCCCGGGCCAGGTCCCAGGCCTGCTGGGCGGCGTCGTGCGCTGCCTCGGCCTCCCGGGCACGCTCGCGCGCCGGGGCGAGCTCCTCCTCGGCCCGGGCGATCGCCGCCGTCAGCCGATCGACCTGCGACTCGGCCTCGGCCACCTGGTCACGCAGGTCGGCGCGCTGCTCGTGGCGTGCCGCGACGGCCTCGTGGTGGCGGGTCGTCCGCTCGACCGCCTGCTCGGCCTTCTCCAGTTCCGCGTGGGCGGAGGTGATGGCGACCAACTGCTCGGCCAGCCCGTCGCACTCGAGCAGGTGGTCGGCGACGAGGTCATCGAGGTGCGCGAGGTCGTCCAGGACGATCGCCAGCTCCGACTCGGTCGTGGCCACCTCGTCGAGAGCGGCCCGCGTGCCGGCGACCTCGGCCCCTGCCTCCTCGGCGGCGGTCTGGAGGGCTCGGTAGTCGGCGTTCGGCTTGCTGCGGGTCGCGGTCCAGTACCGGTCCGCTTCTGCCTGCACCCGCTCGACGAGGCTGTCCGCCTCGGGGTCCTCCATACTGGTGCCCCCGGCCTGGGCCTCCAGGGCCCTGCGCAGGACGGTGCTGCCACCGAACCCGACCGCCTCCAACTGGCTGGCCTGCATGATCCGCATGGCCTTCCAGAGCGTCGTGTCGGAGTTCTCCCACAGCGCCGTGGCGGCATCGTGGGCCTCGCCGCCGGTCACCGCACGACCTTGCCGGGGCCCGCTGACGAAGCGCAGGGTGGTGGCGGGCTGCTTGAGCCACTGCTTGCGGTAGACGACGCGCTCGCCGGCCACGGTGAACTCGGCCTCCACCACGATGGGGTCGTCCCGGTCCACCGGCTTCGCCTCGCGGATGGTCTTCGTCCTGCTGGAGTCCTTGAGGCTGATCAGCGCGTCGAAGGCCTCGATCATCGAGGTCTTGCCGACCTCGTTGCGGCCCTGGACGACCACGACTCCGGTGTCCGGCACGCTCAGGTCACGGGTGTCGATCGCCTTGAAGTTCTCGATGTGCAGCCGGTGCAGTCTCATCGGGCCTCTCCTCCGGTGAAGCGGTACAGGAGCTTCAACGCGTCCCGGGCGGTGTCCGCGTCAGGCCCCCCGGCCTGCGCGGTGGCCGCGAGCTCGTGCGCGGACTCCAGGACATACCCGCCCGCCGCCAAGGCGCTGAACTCGGCCTCGTCGGGCACCACCGCGAGATCGGTATGCCGCTCCCACGAGTCCAGGGCGGCGAAGACCTCCCGCTGGGCGTCCAGCAGGGCGTCCAGGCGGCTCGCGTCGGACACGCTCAGCGTGCCGGCGAACCGGGTCTTGAGGATGATCCGCTCCTTGGGCTCCAGCGCCGCCAACCGAGCCTCCAGTGCGTCGATGTCGGCCGCGCCGTCCAGGTCGGCCTGCACGATGTGGTGCAGCCACCGGCCGACCTCGTGGGAGGTGACGGTGGGCAGGTCGTCGGCCAGGACCACCTCGAGGACCCGCCCCCGGTCCGGCTCCCGGAACCCGGTCGTCTCGTGCGCCCCGGAGTAGTGGATCGCCCCGTGGTCATGGCCGGGCTCGCCGTCGGCGGGCCACTGGATGTGCCGGTCACCCAGCGCCACGTAGTGCACCGTGCCGGCGGCCAGGGCGGCATCCAGCGGTCCCCGGTGGACGGTCTCCAGGGCCGCCCGGTCCGGTTGCAGTTCGGCGAGCATGCCGTGGCCCACGACGATCCGTACTGTCCCGTCGGCGGGCAGGCCTTGCAGGGCCGGCGCCACCGGGTCGCTGTCGGGATGCTTGGTCCGCCAGGGCGCTGCGACGATCTCCACGCCCTCACGTACGGGCCAGGGGCCGACATCGTCCAGCAGGATGACGTTGTGCTGGCGCCGCCCGACGAAGTCCGGCGACTCCCACAGGGTCCCGGGCCCCAGCGGGTCGTGGTTGCCGGGAAGCAGGTAGACAGGCACCTGGATCGAGCCCATCGCCTCCAGGGCGCGGAGGACGTCCTGTCGCCCGAGGTTGTGGTGCTCGAAGACGTCGCCGGCCACCACGACGAACTCCGCGCCGGTGCTGGCGGCGAGCTCACCGATCCGCCGGATCGTCTCGACCCGGTCCCCGGTGAAGCGGGCCTGGGCCTCACCGGCCAGGTAGTGGCGCGTCATCCCGAGCTGCCAGTCGCTCGTGTGCAGGAACCTGACGGTACCCATCACTCTCCTCCGCTCGTCCTGCCCAGCACACTAGGCACCCGCTCTGACGTTTTCGGGAGCTGGGCCCCGCCCCGGGCCACGAGCGGCGCACCGACAGTCCATGATGGGGGCATGTCCGCTGGTGGGATCGACCTCACGACCGTCCGTGAGACGCGGGTCGGGCTGGTCCTCAACCCCAGGGGACGCCTGGCGGAGCGGGCGCGCCGTGAGCTCGACCGGGTCCTGGCCTCGGCCGCTGCACCGCCGGCCCTGGTGCTCCGGACCACCGTCGCCCGGCCAGGTGCCGACCAGGCCCGCGAACTGCTGCGGGCCGGGGTGGACCTGGTGGTCGTGGCCGGGGGGGACGGGACCGTACGGGAAGTGGTCTCGGTGCTGGCCGGCAGCGGCATCCCGCTGGGGATCCTGCCCACCGGAACGGCCAACCTGTTCGCCCGCAACCTCGGCCTGGGCCGGGGGCCCGCCCGCGCGGCGCGGACCGCGCTGGCCGGACGCGAGCTCGTCCTGGACGTCGGCCGTGCCCGGGTGCGGACCACCAAGGACCCCACGCGGTGGCAGGGCCCGCTCACGTTCCTGGTGATGGCCGGGATCGGCCGGGACGCCCGGGCCGTCGAGGCGACCGGCCTGCGGCTCAAGCGCGCGCTGGGCTGGGTCGCCTACCTGGCTGCGGGGATCGGAGAGGCGTTGCGTCGCCCGCTGCCGATGCTGGTCGACCTTGACGGCCGGCCGCGCCGGACCCGTACGTGGACGGTCCTGTTCGGCAACTGCCCGCGCATCCCCGGGGGGATCGCTGTCTTCCCCCGGGCCCGCCCCGACGACGGGCAGCTGGACACCCTCGAGGTGGCGCTGCGCAGCCCGTTCGACTGGCTGGCGGTCGCGGCGTTCGGCGTGTTCGGCCGGCCGAGGAGGGTGCGGGCGCTGTCGTACGGGCGGACCAGCCACGCGCGGGTCACCCCCGAGCAGCCGGTGGCGGTCCAGCTGGACGGCGATGTCGTCGCCGGCGTGCTCGAGCTCGAGGTCGGCGTGGACGCGCACGCGCTGCTGGTCCGTACGCCCCTGCCGCGG
Organism: Raineyella antarctica; assembly: GCF_900092135.1. GTDB lineage: Bacteria > Actinomycetota > Actinomycetes > Propionibacteriales > Propionibacteriaceae > Raineyella > Raineyella antarctica. The sequence goes on from NZ_FMYF01000001.1 coordinate 322,574, forward strand.
CACCGGTCCCAGCGGCGCCGAGCGGTGGGACGACGCTGGCCACTTCCCGGATCGGTGCCCCGCCGGTCGCGGGGGTGAGGGCAGATCGGTGGCGGCGTCAGCCGCGAGCGCCGACCGCTGCGGCGAGTCGCCGGAGAGTGCGCTCGCGGGCCGGTGTCCGATCCAGCGGATCGGCCGCCTGGTCACCGGCCACCGGCTGCACCATCACCTCGTCGACGCCGTAGCGATCGGCGAAGGCGACCAGCCGGTCGGCGACGACGTCGGCCGTGCCGACGAACCACGACTCCCGCACGGCCCGGAAGGCCGTCGGTGGCAGCGGCAGCTCCAGGGCCTCGGCCTCCTCGACGGTCGGCAGCGCGATGGGCGGGAGGTTGGTGCGCAACCGGCCCATCATGTGCTGGAACGGCAGCGCCAGCCGGTCGGACTCCTCCTCGGTGTCGGCCACCACGACGTTGGCGGTCAGGAAGGTGCGCGGTTCACCCTCTCCCCGGAAGCCGGTGCGGTACAGCTCCAGCGCCTGGTCGACGCCGTGGCCGGAGAAGTGGTGGGCGAACACGTACGGCAGGCCCAGCTGGGCGGCCAGCCGGGCGGAGTAGTCGGAGGACCCGAGCAACCAGACCGGAGGCGCCGCGACGGCATGCGGGGTGGCGGTCAGGGTGAACCTGCGCCCGCCCAGGTGGCCGGCGAGTCCGGCCCCCTCGAGCATCGCCCGGACCTGCTCGACGTGCTCGGGGAAGCGCTCGACGGGTTGCTGCCCGTCGGCGCCGGCGCGCAACGCCCAGGCAGTGACCGGGTCGGCCCCCGGTGCCCGGCCGATGCCCAGGTCGATCCGCCCGGGGTACGCGGCCTCCAGCAGCGCGAACTGCTCGGCGACCACCAACGGGGCGTGGTTGGGCAGCATCACCCCGCCCGAGCCGACCCGGATCCGCTCCGTGGCGGCGGCCAGCAAGCTGATCAGGACCGGCGGGTTGGTCGAGGCGACCGATGGCATGTTGTGGTGCTCGGCCACCCAGTAGCGTCGGTAGCCCGCCTCGTCCGCGATCCGGGCCAGGCCACGGGCGGCACTCACGGCGTCGGCCGTGGTCTGGCCGGTGCGGACGGGGAGCAGGTCGAGGACGGAGAGGGCGAGGGGCGACATGGCTCGAGACTAGTCGCCCGGCTGCCGCGCCTCGTCTGTCCCGATCGGCTCAGGCGTCCTGGGCCGCAAGCTGGGAGGGGGTGAGCGCGGGTACGTCGGCGGCTGCAGTGCCGCCCCACAGGGCGTCGCGGTCCGCGCGGTAGGTCTTGGCGTAACGATCGAACACCAGCAGGCGTGCGAGGAGAGGGACTCCCTGCAGGAACTGCTGACGCTGGTCATCGCTCGTGCCGTCCAGGATCCAGTTCGCGTCCCACCCGATCTCACGGATGCTCCGACCCTTGAGGGCGCCCTCCTTCTCGAACTTCAGTGCCTCCTTGTGGGTGACCAGGCGGGCCATCACAGGCATGGCCACTTCTTCTTCGTGGGCCAGGTGTGGGGCGAGCGCGTCCTGCAGGGCACGGACAGCTGCGCTCAGCACAGCCGGGGTGGCTTGACCCTTGCGGTACGAGGCCGCCGCGGCACGGAGAGCCGTCATGCGAGGATTCACGTCCTCGTGCTCGGCGGCCATGGCATCAGCCAGGGCGACCTCTCCCCGTTCGCGGAAGAAGGGCCACAACCACTTGTCCTCCGCCTTGTGGTGGTGCTCCAGGAAGTCCAGGAACCACTCGAAATGGGAGCCGAGGGCTTCGCGCGTTGCCGGTTCGTCGGCCGAAGGGTCGTCGAGGAGCAGGCGGATCCGGACCAGGTCGCGGCGCATTGCCGAGTGCACCACGCCCATGTTGCGCGTGTCAGCCATCCTGGGTTCCTTGTGGAAGACGGTGAGCTTCATCGGAGTTCCTTCCCTGTTGCGGCGAGCAGGCCACTCGCCTGGTGTGATACGGCTCACATTCCGGAATTACTACGATTGTAGCTCAATTCCACTATGTTGCTAGTGTAGGCGACGAGTGGGGGCGCGATCCCGGGTGGAGGTAGCGGAATGACGAGCATCGGTGACCGGCGCACGCAGGTGCTCGAGACGGCGGTGGAACTGGTCGGCACCCGGGGGGTTCGTGCCCTCACCCACGGTCGCATCGACGAGCGGTCCGGTCTCCCCAAGGGCTCCACATCGAACTACTTCCGGACGCGTGCAGCGCTCCTGGCCGGGGTGTGTGACTGGATCGTGGAGCAGGAGCTCGCCGAACTGGATCCCTCGTTCAGACCCGCAACGGTGGAGGAACTCGTGGTCGGACTGTCCCGGGGCATCGAGGCACTCACCGGGCCGGCACGTACCAGGACCGCTGCGCGGCTCGCCCTCTTCCTCGAGGCGAGCCACGACGCGGAGCTTCGCACCGCGATCTCGCGGGGACGCATGATGATGGAGGCGATCCTCACCGCGGCGCTGGCCCGGCTCGGAGCACGCGACCCCGACGTGGCCGCCGCGGCCGTCGCCGCCTGCTCGGAGGGCATCATCCTGCACCGGGTCGTACGACACGTGGAGATCGACCCGTACCCGGTGATCGACCTGGTCGTGCGGGCGGCGGTGGGGTATCCCGGCCCCTTGCCGCGGCCCTAGGTGCGCCGAATCTGTCGCTGGACCAACAGATTCGGCGCACCTAACGGCCATAGCCCCGGGTGGGGCCGCCCGTGCCCCGGAACCGGGCAGTCGAAGCGCCCCTGCGGCAGGCGCTGGCGCCGAAGGGGCGCCGGGACGAACCCGGCGCCCCTTCGGCGCATCCTGCTGCGGCTCGTACGTACGCCGCTGCCCCGGAGGGACCGGATCAGGCCAGCTTGGCGATGATCGTGTTGAAGGTCTCCGACGGGCGCATCACCGCGGTGGTCTTCGCATCGTCGGGACGGTAGTAGCCGCCCAGGTCGACCGAGCGGCCCTGGACACCGATCAGCTCGGCGTCGATCGTCTCGGCGTTGGCGGCCAGCTCGTCGGCGACCGGCTTGAAGGCTGCGGCGAGGGCGGCGTCCTCGGTCTGGGAGGCCAGCTCGTTGGCCCAGAAGTTGGCCAGCCAGAAGTGGCTGCCACGGTTGTCGATCTGGCCGACCTTGCGGGCCGGGCCCTTGTTCTGGTCGAGCAAGGCTTCCGTCGCCTTGTCCAGGGTGTCGGCCAGGACACCGGCCTGCGTGTTGCCCTTGTTGGCCTCGTGGCGGAAGGACTCGGCCAGCGCCATGAACTCACCGAGGGAGTCCCAGCGCAGGTAGTTCTCCTCCAGCAGCTGCTGCACGTGCTTGGGGGCGGAGCCGCCGGCGCCGGTCTCGAACAGGCCACCGCCGTTCATCAACGGGACCACCGACAGCATCTTCGCCGACGTACCGACCTCGAGGATCGGGAACAGGTCGGTGTTGTAGTCGCGCAGCACGTTGCCGGTCACCGAGATGGTGTCCTCACCCTTGCGGATGCGGTCGACCGAGTACCGGGTCGCCTCGACCGGCGACATGATCTCGATGGTCAGGCCCTCGGTGTCGTAGTCCTTGAGGTAGGTGCGGACCTTGTCGGCCAGGTTGCGGTCGTGGGCGCGCTCCGGGTCCAGCCAGAAGATCGCCGGGGTCCGGGAGGCGCGGGCGCGGGTGACGGCCAGCTTGACCCAGTCGCGGATCGGGGCGTCCTTGGCCTGGCAGGCGCGCCAGATGTCGCCCGCCTCGACGGCGTGCTCCATCAGCACGTCGCCCGCGGCGTTGGTGACCTTGACGGTCCCGGCGAAGGGGATCTCGAAGGTCTTGTCGTGGGAGCCGTACTCCTCGGCCTTCTGGGCCATCAGGCCGACGTTCGGGACCGAACCCATGGTGGTCGGGTCGTACGCGCCGTTGGCCTTGCAGTCCTCGATCACGGTCTGGTAGACGCCGGCGTACGAGGAGTCCGGGATCACCGCGAGCGTGTCGCCCTCGGCGCCGTCCGGGCCCCACATATGGCCGCCGATACGGATCATCGCGGGCATCGAGGCGTCGACGATGACGTCGGAGGGGACGTGCAGGTTGGTGATCCCCTTGTCGGAGTTCACCATCGCCAGCGCCGGGCCCTCGGCGATCTCCTTGTCGAAGGACGCCTTGATCTCGGCGCCGTTCTCGAGCTTGTCCAGACCACCGAGGATGGCGGCGAGGCCATTGTTGGCCGACAGGCCGGCCTCGTCCAGCTGGGCACCGTACTGCGCGAAGGTCTGCGGGAAGAACGCCTTGACGACGTGGCCGAAGATGATCGGGTCGGAGACCTTCATCATGGTGGCCTTCAGGTGTACCGAGAAGAGCACCCCGTCGGCCTTGGCGGCGGCGACCTGCTCGGCCAGGAACTCGTCGAGCTTGGCGGCGTTCAGGAAGGTGGCGTCGACGACCTCGCCGGCCAGGACCGGCAGGCTCTGCTTGAGGACCTTCTCGGTCCCGTCCTCGCCGACCAGGGTGATCGTCAGGGTGTCGTCGGCGGGCAGCACGACCGACTTCTCGTTGGTGCGGAAGTCGTCGTGGCCCATGGTGGCGACGCGGGTCTTCGAGTCGGCGGACCAGGTGCCCATCGAGTGCGGGTGCTTGCGGGCGTAGTTCTTCACGGCCAGCGGGGCGCGGCGATCGGAGTTGCCCTCGCGCAGGACCGGGTTCACTGCGGAGCCCTTGATCTTGTCGAACCGTGCCCGGTTGTCCTTCTCCTCGTCGGTCTGCGGCTCGTCGACGTAGTCCGGGACGGCGAAGCCCTGCGCCTGGAGCTCCTTGACCGCGGCCTTCAGCTGCGGCACGGAGGCGGAGATGTTGGGGAGCTTGATGATGTTGGCCTCGGGCGTCTTGGCCAGGTCACCGAGTTCGGTCAGCGCGTCCGGGACCTGCTGGTCGGTGGGCAGCTTGTCCGCGAAGGCGGCCAGCATGCGCGCGGCCAGCGAGATGTCGCGGGTCTCGACCTCCACACCCGCGGTCGAGGCGAAGGCCTCGATCACCGGCAGGAGGGAGTAGGTGGCCAGCAAGGGCGCTTCGTCGGTATGGGTGTAGATGATCTTGGCCATGTGTGAGGCAACTCCCTGGGGCGTACGGCTTCGTAACGGACTCTCGGAGGCTCAGATTATCCCGAAAGCCGCCACCCCACAGTGCGCGTTCAGTCGCCTGTGCCACAGGGCAGCAGGACGACGTTGTCGATCAGCCGCGGACGTCCCACCCGGACGGCCAGGGAGAGGAGGGCGCCGACGGCCGGATCCACCGCCGACAGCTCGGCCAACGAGTCGGGATGCGCGACGCTGACGTAGTCCACCTCGGCGCGGGGTTCGTCGGCCAGCACCTCCAGCATCAGCGTACGGAGCGCGGTGGCGTCGCGCTCGCCCGCCAGCCAGGCGCCCTCGGCGGTCCGCAGCGCGCGGGACAGCACGGTCGCGGCATCCCGGTCGGCGGCGGTCAGGTAGCTGTTGCGGCTGCTCAGGGCCAGCCCGTCCGGCTCGCGGACGATCGGGCAGGCGACCACCTCGACGTCGAGGACCAGGTCGCGGACGACCTGCCGTACGACTGCCACCTGCTGGGCGTCCTTCTGCCCGAAGTAGGCACGCTGGGGCTGCAGCACCCGGAAGAGCACCGTGAGGACGGTCGCGACGCCGCGGAAGTGGCCGGGACGCTGGGCGCCCTCGAGCACGTCGGCGACGCCGCCGGGCACCACGTACGTGTCGAAGCCGGGCGGGTACACGTCCGCCACGCCGGGGGTCCAGACCAGGTCGACACCGGCGGCCTCGAGCAGCGCCAGGTCGCGGTCCAGGTCCCGGGGGTAGGAGGCCAGGTCCTCGTTCGGGCCGAACTGGGTGGGGTTGACGAAGATCGAGACGGCCACGGCGTCGTTCTGCTGCTGGGCCGCCGCGACCAGGCTCAGGTGGCCCTCGTGCAGGTAGCCCATCGTCGGCACGAAGCCGAGCGAGCCGACCCCCTCGGCGCGCAGTTCGGCCCGGGCGGAGCGCAGCTCCTGGCGGGTGGTGGCGATCCTCATGACCGGGGCTCCGAGGCGGGGCCCTCGATCGCCGCGAGGGCGTCGGCCAGGACCGCCGGGTCCATCGCGGCACTGTTCGCGGCGGTCGGGAACGCGCCGGAGCGTACGTCGTCGGCGTACTCGCGCAGGCCGGCGGCGACCTCGGCCGCGAGGGTGCGGTAGCGACGGGTGTGCCGGGGCACGAAGTCGCTGAACAGCCCGAGCACGTCGTGCCAGACCTGCACCTCGCCGCTGCAGTCGGGGCCGGCCCCGATGCCGATGGTCGGGATGTCGAGGCGTCGGGTCACCTCGGCGGCCAGCGGGGCGGGGATGAGCTCCAGCACGATCGCCCAGGCGCCGGCCTCCTGGAGGGCGAGGGCGTCGTCGACCAGGTCACGTGCGGCCGCGGCCTGCTTGGCCTGGACCCGCATACCGATCTGGTTGACCGACTGCGGGGTGAAGCCCAGGTGGCCCATCACCGGTACGCCGGCCCGGACGAGTCGACGGACGGTCGGGGCGACCGGGCGGCCGCCCTCGAGCTTGACGGATGTGGCGCCGCCCTCGGCCAGTAGCCGGGCGCCGTTGCGCAGTGCGTCGGTCTCGGTCGCGTACGACATGAAGGGAAGGTCGGTGACCACCAGGGGGGTCGAGCAGCCCCGGACGACCATCCGGGAGTGGTAGACCATGTCGTCGACGGTCACCGGGATGGTCGAGTCGCGGCCCTGGACGACCATGCCCAGCGAGTCCCCGACCAGGATCATCGGCAGGCCGGCCTGTTCGACCAGCTGGGCGGAGGTGTAGTCGTACGCGGTGACCATCGGGATCCGCTCACCACGGGCGTGCAGGCCCCGGATGTCGGCGATCGACGTGCGCACGGTCAGCCGAGGTCGGCCGGCATCGGCCCGTGCAGGGCGAGCGGGTCGTCGACGTCGGTGATCACCCGGGCGATCGAGTTGTCGGTGGCGTCGACCAGGACGACCTTCGGGTGCCAGCGGTCGGGCACCGGGTGGGCCACCTGGCCGTACGCCATGATGATCACCAGGTCGCCGGGCTGGACGAGTCGTGCGGCCGCGCCGTTGAGCTGGACCTCGCCGGAACCGCGGGCGCCGGCGATGGTGTAGGTCTCCAGCCGCTCGCCGTTGTTGAGGTCGACGACCTGGACGCGCTCGAACGGGAGGATGTCTGCCGCGTCGAGCAGGTCCTCGTCAACGGTGATGCTGCCGACGTAGTTGAGGTCGGCCGCCGTCACCCGGGCACGGTGGATCTTGCCCGTGACCATGGTCCTGAACCGCACGTTGGTGCCTCTCTGCCGTGGGGGTTCTTTACACGTTACGAGTCGAGGGTACGTGGCGCCGCGCCGGGGTTCCGCACAGCGGCATCCGTACGGGCCTCCGGCGGGGGTTCTCCCGGCGGATGCTCAGCCGGGCCTCAGCCACGCGCGAGGGAGCGTCAGCTCCCGTCGCCCGGATCCTCCCCGAGGATCGTGCCCAGTTCGTGCCGCGTCGCCGCATCCAGGCCGCGCTCGCGCAACAGCGGCATGGCGGCCAGTCCGGCGGCCCGGTAGAACCGCTCGGTCTCGGGGCGGTCGGCCAGCGCCGCCAGGTGGCGCCGGATCGTGCCGACGTCGCCGCGGGCCAGCGGGCCGGTCAGGCCGTCGGGCAGCCCGGCCAGTTCGAGCCCGTCCAGGCTGGTCCGGACCAGGGGAAGCAGGACTCGCAGGGCGTCCGCCGGGTCCAGCCCGCAGTCCTCCAGCAGGAGCGTGGCGTGGTGGACCAGGACGTCGGTGTAGTTGGAGGCCATCGCCGCGGCCGCGTGGTACCGCGCCCGGTCCTCGGGGCGGACCACGAAGGGGTGGCCCCCGAGCCGGCGGGACAGCTCGGCCAGGCGCGCTGCCGGGTCCGGCTCCGCCGTGATGCCCCAGCCGATGCCGGACTGCAGCGGGCTCGCGACGGAGGCGAAGGCCTGCATCGGGTGCCAGGCGCCGGTCGGCAGTCCGCGGTCCGCGCACGACTGCAGGGCATCGGTGCCCAGCGCACCCGAGCAGTGCACCACAGTCGTGCCGTGCGGCAGCAGGGGAGCGAGACGGGAGGCGACGGCCGCGATGGCGTCGTCGGGGACGGACAGGACCACCAGGTCGGCGGTGGCCGTCTGCTCGGCGACCTGCCGTCCAGCGGACTGCTGCTCGGCGGCGCGGCCCCCGACGAAGGTGGTCGCCACCCCTTCGGCGGCCAGGGCACGTCTCAGCGCGGAGCCCAGCCGGCCCCGGCCCACCAGGGTCGCCCGCTCGGGCCAGGTCACCGCTCCACTTCCTTGCGGCTCGCCGCGGCGACCTCGATGACGTACGTGGCGCCGGTGACCACGTGCAGGCCGACCGTTGCCCAGACCAGGACCAGGGCGGCCGTGGTCAGGCCCGGGGCGAAGGAGACGGCCGCCACCAGGGCCGCTATGGCGACCAGCATCAGCGCCGTGCGGACCTTCCCGAGTCGGGAGACGTGGATGTCCCCCCGGGCCGCGGCAGGGCCGGCGACGAGGAGGGAGAGCAGGTCGACGGCCGCGATGATCCCGACCGCCCACCAGGACAGCACTCCGGCGAGAGCCAGTGACAGGGCGACCAGCGCGATCCCGATCCGGTCCGCGATCGGGTCCATCACCTCACCGGTGCGGCTCCTCTGGTCCAGGCGCCGGGCCAGGAAGCCGTCGATCCAGTCCGTGCTCGCCCAGACGAGCAGCAGGACCAGCGGCAGCGGGTGGCCGCTGGGGCCCTGCAGGACCAGCCAGCACACCGGCCCCAGCAGCAGGAACCGGAGCAGGGTGACGGCATTGGGGATGGTCGCCCAGTCGGGTCGGTCAGCCACGTTCCTCGTCCTTCCCACTCAGGATCAGCGACACCCAGTGCGTGTTGCCATCGTCCACCAGGGGGATGCGGGCGAGGTCGTCGGGGCAGGGGACGTCGGCCTCGTCGAGCGTCAGTCGGGTGATCCTCCGGGCATCGCTGCCATGAGTGTCGATGTCGATGTCGTACGTGCTGGTGCCGAAGCGGTAGCGGATGCTGACCCGGGGCCACTCTGGCGGCAGGCAGGGACGCAGCGCCAGGTGCTGGCCCTCGCGGTGCAGCCCCAGGATGGCCTCCAGACCGGCCCGGTACATCCAGCCGGCGGACCCGGTGTACCAGGTCCAGCCGCCCCGGCCCACGTACGGCTCGGCCGCGTACACGTCCGCCGCCACCACGTACGGCTCCACCCGGTAGGTGTCCGCCTCGGCCCGGGTCCGGGCGTGGTTGACCGGGTTGATCATCCCGAAGGTGGTCGCGGCCCGGTCCGTACGTCCCAGCGCCGACCACGCGAAGATCGACCAGAGGGCGCCGTGGGTGTACTGGCCGCCGTTCTCGCGGACGCCCGGGGGATAGGCCCGGATGTAGCCGGGATCAGGTTCGGACACGTCGAACGGTGGGGTGAACAGCCGGACGAGGCGGTCCTCGGGCAGCACCAGCTGCGACTGCAGCTGCTCCATCGCCTGTTCGGCCCGCTCCGGCTGGGCGGCGCCCGACAGTACGGCCCAGCTCTGGGCGATGCCGTCGATCCGGCACTCGGGGCGGTGGGCCGAGCCGAGCGGGGTGCCGTCGTCGAAGTAGCCGCGCCGGTACCACTCGCCGTCCCAGCCGTGGGTCTCCAGGGCGCGGAGCAGGCGCTGCTGCTCGGTGCGGAACTCCTGCAGCGTGGGTGCGTCCTCGCGACGGGTGGCCAGGGGACAGAAGCCCGTCAGGGTGGTGTGCAGGAACCAGCCGAGCCACACGCTCTCGCCCCTGCCGTCCACACCGACCCGGTTCATCCCGTCGTTCCAGTCGCCGGTGCCCATCAGGGGCAGCCCGTGCTGGCCGTGCGGGAAGGCGTGCCGCAGCCCGGCGACGCAGTGCTCGTACAGGCTCGCCGTCCGCGTGGAGGTCGTCGGCACGAAGAAGTCCTCCGTCTGGTCCTCCTCCAACAGCGGGCCCTCCAGGAAGGGCACCTGCTCGTCCAGCACCGCGGCGTCCCCGGTGAGCCGGACGTAGTGGCAGACCGCGTACGCGAGCCAGATGGTGTCGTCGCTGATCCGGGTGCGGATCCCGGCACCGGTCTCGGGGAGCCACCAGTGCTGGACGTCCCCCTCCAGGAACTGGCGTCCGGCCGCGCGCAGCAGGTGGCCACGGGTCAGCGCCGGGTCGACGAGCGCGATCGCCATCGAGTCCTGCAACTGGTCGCGATAGCCGTACGCCCCGGACAGCTGGTAGAAGCCGGCCCGGGCCAGCATCCTGGCCGTCCAGGTCTGGTAGAGCAGCCAGCCGTTGACCATCAGGTCGAAGCCGGCCTCCGGCGTGCTGACCTGGATGGAGCCGAGGCGCTCCTGCCACTGGTCCCGGACCGCCTCCAGGACCCGGTGCGGATCGGTGTTGCGGTAGCGGTGGACGAGACTGCGGGCCTCCTCGGTGGTGTGGGCAGCACCCAGCACCACCACGAGCTCCACCGCGGCCCCCGGGTCGACCTCGACGGTGCGCTGGAGCGCCGCGCAGGGGTCCGGGCCGGCCCCGACCCGGCCGGACAACGGTAGGCCGTCATCGATGGCGGAGGGCATCTCAGTGCTGCCCTGGACGCCGAGGAACTCCAGTCGGTCGCCGGTCCACGTCTCCTGGGCGCCCTGCATGTCGAAGAACACCACCTGGTCGGTGAACTGCGTCGCCCAGGGGTTCCGGACCAGGAAGGCGCCGGAGTCGTCGTCGACGGACGTGACCAGGTGCCGGGAGGACGAGCGGGTGTCCGACCCGAGGGCGAGCTCGGCGTAGCTGGTCACGGTGAAGGTCTTGCGCCTGCGCGAGTGGTTGACGATCCGCAGCAGGGAGAGCTTGACCGGGTCCTCGGGTGCCACGAAGACGGTCTGGCGCAGGTCGACGGAGTCACTCGTGGTGTGCTCGTACGTGGTGTAGCCGAAGCCGTGGCGGGCGACGTGCCTGCCGCCGGCGACCGGGGAGGCGGTGGGGCAGGCGACCTGGCCGGTCGCCTCGTCGCGGACGTACAGCGCCTCCGAGACCGGTGCCGTCACCGGATCGTTGTGCCAGGGGGTGAGCTGGTTGTCGCGGCTGTTGCGCCACCACGTGTGCCCGGCACCCTCCGCGGTCGCCTGGAACCCGAACTGCCGGTTGGCCACCACGTTCGTCCATGGCGCCGGCGTGCTCGCGTCGTCGAGGACGACGACGTACTCGCGCCCGTCGGGGGTGAACCCGCCGTAGCCGTTCCAGAGGACCAGGTCGCCGGTCGGGTAGGGGGGCGGCGGGGACTGCCGTTCGCGCCGTGCCCCGAGGGCGGCCAAGGCTCGCGGGAGGGGTTTCGGCAGTCCTGCGGCCCGTTGGCGGGTGAGGTCTCCGCGCCGGGCCAGCAGCACCACGGCGGCTGTTCCCAGCAGGGTCGCCAGCGTCCTGGGTGCCGCGGAGTCCGCCTGCACCACGTAGATGGTGCCGGTGGAGTCGGGGGAGCCGGTCCGGGTCTGGAGGCCGGCCGCATGCCGCTCCAGTTCGTGCTGCAGGTCCTGGGCGTACGAGGTCGACTGCTCGTTCAGGAGCACGACGTCCACCGAGAACCGCTTCAGTCGCCAGTACTCCACCGCCCGCAGGACCTGGCGGACCATCTCCATGTCGGCGATGTCCTCGATCCGGACGAGCAGGATCGGCAGGTCCCCGGAGATCCCGAGGGGCCACAGGTCGGCCTGTGAGCCGGCGGCCCGAAGCGTCTCGGCCGAGGAGCGCCTCGACTCGGTGGGGTAGACGACTGCCCCGGCCAGGTTCTGGAAGTGGCCGGCCTCGTCGTCGGTGATGCCCAGGTGCCGCAGCTGCACCTGGCTCTGGGTCCAGCTCAGGGCGGTGGCCCGGTCGTACGCGCCGGGGGAGCGTAGCTGGTCGACCACGGCGAGCAGCTCCTCGCGGGAGGAGGCCGCGGCCGTCCAGAAGGACAGGGTGGCCCGGCCGTCCGGGGGGATCTCGACGTGCTGGGCCAGGGAGAAGATCGGGTCCAGCACGTAGCCGGTCAGGCCCGGCCCGGTATCGCCGGCCAGCCGCTGCGGATCACGCGGGGTCCGGCCGCGGCCGAGGAACTGCCGGCGGTCGGTCTCGGCCACCGGGTCACCGATCGCTCCACGCTTGGTCACCAGCAGGTGGGCCGCCCACACCTCGGGCTCCTCCGGCGAGCGGCGTCGCCGCGTCGCCAGGATCGCCCCCAGCTCCGGGAGGTACTCGGTGTGGACGAACATCTTGGAGAACACCGGGTGCGCGTCGTGGTCGGCCATCCGGCCCAGGACGAGCTCCGCGTACGAGGTCACGGTCAGCCGCCGCGCCCGTCGGTCGTGGTTGCGGATCACCACGCGCCGAACGGCGGCGTCGGTCTCCGGCGAGATGAAGTGCGACACCGTCGTGGTGAGGAACCCGTCGCGCCGCGAGTACCGGGCGCCGTCCTCGCTGAAGTGCACGGCGTAGTCCGTCGGCTGGACCCGCAACGGGAGGGCCGCGCCGGACCAGACCCGTCCGGTGTCGTCGTCCCGGAAGTAGAGGTAGTCCCCGGCCTCGTCGCTGGTCCGGTCCGCGTGCCAGCGCGTGATCGCCGAACCACGCCACAGCACGTGCCCTCCACCCGCCGGGGTGAGGACCATGCTCAGCCGCCCGTTCGACATCAGGTGGACGGCCGGCGCCAGGGCGGCCGGTCCGACGAGGGCGCGCTCCGAGGGGCGGACGACCGCCCGCACGGTACGCGTCGTGCTGATCTCCTCGCGGCGGGCGTTGCTGATCGGGATCAGGCGCGGGGCGGGCTCCTGCAGCAGCAGTTCGGTCGCGCGGACCCGGGGCTCGACGTGGAAGCGCTCGCGCATCAGTCCGTCGTGGACCACGTTGGAGATGGCGACGATCGTCATCCCCGAGTGGTGGGCCATGTAGCTGCGTACGACCGCGTGGTCCGTCCCCGGCAGCAGCCTGGACTTGGTGAAGTCGATCGCCTCGTAGTAGCCGTACGGTCCGAGGGCGCCGTACTCGGCCAGTACGCGGAAGTTCGCGGCCGCGTCGTCGGGCTGCACCATGGCGGCCAGTCCGGTGGCGTACGGCGAGATGACGAGGTCGTCGGCCAGTCCGCGGACCACCCCCAGGCCCGGGACCCCGAAGGGCGAGTACTGGTAGTTCAGCTGCTGGTCCCGGGCGTTGAAGCCGGACTCGGAGATGCCCCACGGCACACCCAGTTCCCGGGCGTACTCGATCTGGCGGGCGACGACCCGCAACTGGGTAGTGTTCAGCAGTCCGTCGGCGGGGGAACGCATGACCAGCGAGGGCATCAGGTACTCGAACATCGACCCGGACCAGGACAGCAGCACGGCACCGCCGCCGGCAGCGGTGACGGTCCGTCCGAGCCGGAACCAGTGCGTGGTGCGGATGTCACCCTTGGCGATCGCGACGTAGCTGGCGAGCCGGCACTCGGAGGCCAGCATGTCGTAGCAGGACTCGTCGAGGGTGCCGTCCTCCACGTCGAACCCGACCGACAGCAACCGGCGCTTGGGGTCCAGCAGGAACCGGAACGACATCTCCTCGAAGGCCTGCCGGGCGTAGGCCTCCAGCCGGGCGAGCCGCTGGCGGAGCTGGTCGTGGCCGGCGGTGTCCAGGACGAGGTCGCGCCCGAGCGAGTCGACGCCGGAGCGGACGGCGTTCGCCCAGACCGTGAGCCGGTGCGGCAGGCGGGAGTGCTGGACCAGGCGGACCAGGAGGTCCTGCAGGTGCGCCAAGTCCTCCAGTGGGTCCTCGGACGTGCCGAGGGTCGCCACGGCGTGGGTGATCTCGGTCAGCCGCGCCCCGGCGGTGGTCCGGTCCGGCGCCGGGAAGTCGGTCTCGGGAAGAGCCTCGAGCTCCTCGCCGAGGACCCGCAGCGTGTCCTGCAGGCCACTGGGGTCGACAACGATGGGTGGCGCGGCCTCGCGCCACTCGCGGCAGGTGTTCGCCACGGTCACCAGGTGGCCGGCGAGGTTGCCGCTGTCGACGCTGGAGACGTAGCGAGGGGGGAGCGGGTCGAGCGTACGGGTGTCGTACCAATTGAACAGGTGGCCCTGGTAGTGCTCGAGGTCCCGGACGGTGGACAGGGTCTCCTCGAGGCGGTCGGTGGCCTCGCCCATCCCGATCCAGCCGAAGTCCCGCGCGCTGATCGTGGCCAGCAGGTACAGGCCGATGTTGGTCGGGGACGTCCGGTGCGCCAGCCGGTCGTCAGGGACCTCCTGGAAGTTGTCGGGCGGCAGGTAGTGGTCGTCCTTGGTGACGAAGGTCTCGAAGAAGTGCCAGGTCCGACGGGCCACCGTACGCAGCTCGGTGATCTCGTCCGGGCCGGCCTCCAGTTCCACCCGGTCGAGCGGACGGCTGAGGCGCTGGGCGACCAGCGGCGCGAGCAGCCACAGCACGACGAGGGGAGCGGCGATCGCCAGCACCATCGGCCCGCGCAGCACGCCGATCGCCAGGGCGACCAGCGGGGCGGCGAAACCACCGGCCATCAGCCGGACGAACCCGCGCAGGGTGCCGGTGGCGTGGCGACCTGCGGCCTCGGCCGTGGTCCACTCCAGCAGGTGGCGGTGGGACCACAGGCGGGCGAGGGTGCGCCCGATCGCGTCCGCCATCAGGGCGGCCTGGTGGCTCAGCAGGACCAGGTTGATCGCGGTGGCCGCGAGCCCCTGCCGGGCCTGGTGGCCGAAGGCCCGCCACTGGCTGGCGACGGTGACCTCGGCGGCCGCCCGGGGCAGGGCCTGCCCCAGCGGGACGATGAAGGGCAGGACCAGGCTCATCAGGGCCACCACGAGGTACGTCAGTGCGCCCGCCGGGGGAAGGACCGCCAGGGCGACGAGAACCCCCAGCACCCAGAACACCGGGACCAGGGACCGCCGCAGGTTGTCGGTCATCTTCCACAGGCCGAGTCGGGACAGGCCTGAGTGGCGGTACAGGATCCACGGCAGCAACTGCCAGTCGCCGCGGGTCCAGCGGTGGCTCCGGGAGACCGCGACCTCGTACGAGGTGGGGTAGCCCTCGACCACCTCGACGTCGGTGACCAGGCCGGACCGGGAGTAGTTGCCCTCCAGCAGGTCGTGGCTGAGGACGGCGTTCTCCGGGATCCTGTCGTCCAGCGCCCGGGTCAGCGCGTCGATGTCGTAGATGCCCTTGCCGGCGAAGGAGCCCTCGGCGAAGAGGTCCTGGTAGGCGTCGGACACGGCCGAGGCGTACGGGTCCAGGCCCTGGGTGGTCGAGAAGACCTGCTGGAAGGCCGAGGTGTCCTCGGTCATCGGCAGCGCGGGAGTGACCCGCGGCTGCAGGATGGAGTATCCCCGGAACACCCGTCCCCGGGCGTCGAACCGCGCCCGGTTCAGGGGATGGGCGAGCTTGGCCACCAGCTTCAGGGCAGAGGTGCGGGGCAGCATCGTGTCGGAGTCGAGGGTGATCACGTACGTGAAGGGGCCCGGTCGGCGTCCCTCGACGGTCACGTAGCTGGTGTCCTTCGCGCCGCGCAGGAGGGAGTTGAGCTCGGCCAGCTTGCCGCGCTTGCGCTCCCAGCCCATCCAGACGCCCTCGGCAGGGTTGTAGCGCCGTTCGCGGTGGAAGAGCAGGAAGCGGTCGCCGTAGCGCGCATTGAGGGCACGGATCCCGGCCACGGCCCGGTCCAGCAGGGCCTGGTCGGCCGGGGTCACCTCGCTGTCGCTGTCGGCCCAGTCCGTCGCCGCGGCGAAGTAGAGCTCCCCGTTGTCGTTGCCCAGGAAGTGCACCTCCAGCTGTGCGAGGAGGTCGTCGACGCCGTCGGCGGAGGTGATCATCGTCGGGATGGTGACCAGCGTCCTGAGCTCGTCGGGGACGCCCAGGTCCAGGTCGAGGGACGGCAGGATGGTGGCCGGGATGAGGCGGCTGAGGCGGTAGTTGATCGCGCCGAGGGCGAGTTCGCTCAGGGGAACGCTGAGCAGCACGGCGAGCACGACGTACCAGCCCCAGGGCACGCCCGGCCCGAACCGGAGGATCAGGGCCATGCCGACCAGGAGCGAGATGAACGTCCCCCCTGCCAGCGCGGCGAGGTAGCCGGCCAGGCCTGCACGCCGCACGCCACGTACGAGTCGCTCACGTGCCGTGGGTCGGAAGGCGACGGTGCGCTCGAGCTCGGCCCGGCCGTCGTCGACCAGCCAGTACCCCACGTCGCTGCTGACCTCGTCGCTCGTGGCCGCCGCATGGGAGAGGGCGAGCCGGGTGACGTCGATCTCGCGCTGGCCGGAGCCGCGGGCGAGGCGTTCGATCGCGGATCGGTAGAGGTTGCGGGTGGCGAAGTCCAGGCGGGAGTAGCAGTCGTTCGTTCGCAGCTCCGCCTCGATCAGGCTGACGTCCTCCAGCCATTCCTCCCAGTTCACGTCGGACAGCAGCCGCAGTGACCGGAAGATGTTCCGCATCGTCAGCGTGGCGCCGGCCTGCTGCTGGTGCTCGAGTTCCACCGCATGGGTCGACGCAGACTCCTGCTCGGTGAACCGCTCGGTCGCCCACTCGACCGCTTCCCGGCCCTCGGGTGCCTCGGCCAGGCGGCGGACGAGCTGGACGTAGAAGGCGCGGCTCGGCGTGTACGTACGCCACTCGGGCAGGGCCTTGGCCAGCGGACGTGGCGGGTTCCCGTCCACGCCGAGGACCAGGTCCGCCACCCGGTCGGCCGCGCGGCGGCCCACGCCGGAGTGCACCACCAGCTCGGCCACCCGCCGGGCGTTCTCGATCAGCAGGATGCGCAGGTTGATCGCAACGGCCCACAGCTCACCGAGGGTGAGGGCCTTGCGGCTCTCGTACGAGCGGATGTAGACGCCGAGCTGATCGGGATCGAAGAGACTGTCGGTGTGGGCGACGTAGGCCCACATGATGCCGAAGATGCGCGGATGGCCCTCCAGGAAGCCGGCGCCCAACTTGGGCAGCTCGGCGAAGTAGGAGCGGGGCAGGTCGTGGCGGACCTGGCGGATGTGCTCCTCGAGGGTGTGGAAATTGTCCACCAGCCACTCGGCGGCCGGCGTGATCGTCTCGCCGGCCTCGATGGCTGCCATCACGGTCCGGTAGCTCTCGCTGAGGGCGCGGTGGTTGTCCTTCATCCGCTTCAGCAGGCTGACGACGGGACGGGCGGTGGGCACGACCACCTGGGCGTCGGCGAGGGAGACGGCGTGGTGGTTCAGCAGTTCGTCGCTGTAGACCTCCGCGCGGATGATCCGGTGGTCGTCCCACGGGGCCTGGGACCTGCGTCCCGGTCGCTCCGTCCGAGCCTCCTGAGGTGGCACCGTCATGATCCTCCTCGCTCGAAGAGCGTCCTTGTTCCGAAGCATACGACCCGTCCGAGGCTTCCCGGACGGGTTCTGTGACCGGCTCGCGGGGACGGCCGGTGGATCGCGGCTACAACAGGGGCGGTGCGCCGTGCGGGTGCCCCGCCCCTGCCGCGGATGTTCAGCCGACGAACAGGCTGAGCAGGAGCACCACCACGAGGCCGACGACCGAGTTGGAGAGCTCGAGCAGGCCCCAGGTCTTCAGGGTGTCCTTCACCGACAGGTCGAAGTACCCCTTGAACAGCCAGAAGGAGGCGTCGTTGATGTGGGTCAGCGTGTTGGAGCCGGCGGCGGTGGCCAGCATCAGCAGCTCCGGGCTCACCCCGGCCATCATGTGGCCGGTGGCGGGGTCCATCACGGCCGAGCCGATGATGCCGGCGGCCGTCATCGCGGACACCACGCCCTGGCCGGTGGCGAGGCGGATCAGCACGGTGATCAGCCAGGCCATCAGGTATGGGTTGACGCTGCTGCCGGTCATCAGCGAACCGATGTAGGTGCCGATGCCGGTGTCGATGATGATCTGCTTGAGGGCGCCGCCGGCGCCGATGATCAGCACGACCATGGCGATCGCCTTCACGGCCAGGCCGAAGACGTCCATGATCCAGTCCATGTCCCGGCCGCGGCGGGTGCCGAAGAAGAACATGGCCGCCAGCAGGGCCAGCGAGATCGCGACGATCGGCGATCCGACGAAGTTGACCCACGCGTACGCGGTGGACTTCTTGTCCAGCCAGAGGTTGGCGACGGTCGCGGCGATCATCACGATCGCGGGGATCAGCGGCACCAGTAGGGAGATCCCGAACGAGGGACGGTCCTCCTTGGCGACCTCCTCATCGGGACGCATGATGCTGGGCGTGGCGTAGTCCAGGTTGCCCAGCAGGCGGGGCAGGACCCAGCCGGTGAAGGCGACCGTCGGGACCGCCACGACGATGCCCCACACGTACGCCATGCCGACATCGGCCCCGTACGCACTGGCGAGGGCGACCGGACCGGCCTGCGGGACGAACAGGGAGTGCGCGGTGGTCGTCGCCGCGATCGCCGGGATCGCGATCTTCATGAACGGGACCTTCGCCTCGTGGGCGACCGCCACGATCAGCGGCGCCATGATGATGAAGGCCACCTCGTAGAACATGGCCAGGCCGAACACGGTGCCGGCCAGGACCATGGCGATCTTGACGTTGCGCACGCCCAGCCGCTCGATCATCGTCTCGGCGATCTGGTTGGCCGCCCCCGAGTCGACCATCAGCTTGCCGATCACCGCTCCGAACACGACGATGATCGCCAGTGAACCAAGGGTGCTGCCGAAGCCGGTCTGGATGGTCTTCAGGAGGCTGGCAGGCGTGAGCGCCGACTCAGGCGGGGGTGCGGGCAGCCAGCCGGCGCTGACGGAGAGCATCTCCATCAGCCCGATCAGCAAGGCGCCCAGCAGCAACGCCAGCATGGCGTTGATCTTGAAGCGCATGTTCAGCAGCAGCATGATGCCGATGCCGAGCACGACGAAAACGATGTGTAGCCACTCCACGGTGGACCTTCCAGGGGTAGGGGATGGGGCCGGACAGGGTCCGAGCCGTCAGCGCGGGTAGTGCTGACGGCTCGGAAAGAGCGGTGAGTCGGACGAGCAGGTACTCAGAGCGCAGTGACGGAGTACGTGGCCTGCAGGGTGTGCTGACCTCCCGCGGCGAGCTCGACCGCGCCGGCCAGCGCGTTGACGGCCTCGAGGCAGACCATGCCGGGCCACTCGTCGTCACCGAAGTCGGGCATCGCGGCGGCCTTGGCGGTCCAGGGGTTCCAGACCACCGTCGCGCCCGAGCCGGCCTTGGCCAGCGTGATGGCGCGGCCGTTGGCCGGGTCGACGACCCGGGCGGAGCCGGTGTGCGCGTAGACGCGGTCGGTCTCGCCGGTGAAGGTGACGTCGCCGGACTGGGTGTTGTCGGGGCTGCCGCCGGGCGCCTTGTCGACGTAGCTGCAGCCGTCGAGTCCCTCGACGGTGACCTGCTCGATGTCGCCGACGGCCAGGTAGGTGTGGAACGCCTCCTCCAGGACCAGGTCCTCGGCCGTCGTCACGGTCAGCTCGAGGGTCAGTTCGTCGCCGAAGCCGACCACGTAGTCGGCCTCGATGCCCGGGTGCCCGGCCGCCGCGCCGTCGAGGTGGAGGGTGAGGCGTACGGTGCCGTCGTTGTCCTCGGCGCCGGTGAGCTGCCAGGGGGATACCCGGAACCAGCCGTGGGCCGGAGCCTTGTCGCCGTCACGCCCGGTGCCGAACCAGGGCGCGCAGACCGGGATACCGCCGCGGATGGGCTGGTCGGCCGCGAACGCGGACGCCTCGCTCATCCAGAGCACGGGGGACTGGCCGGCGGGCTGCCAGGCAGTGACATGGGCGCCGTGGAGGTAGACCTCCGCGCGGCAGCGGGCGGTGTCGACGGTGAGGGCGGTGAGACCGCCCCGGCCCTCGGTGACGGTGACGGACGAGGGGAGAGCAGCGGTGATCTGATCCATGGTCCGACCGTAGGATTCCTGGCCGGTCGGGCGTGAAGCCTTGCCCGGAGTTGCCGGGCGCCACGTGCTCAGGCCTCGGCGGTCACCTGTTCGAAGCGTTGTTGCCACTGCGCGCCCTCGCGGACCCACAGCGTCGTCCGCAGCGTGGTCTGGGGGGTGCCGTCGCCGGCCACGCCGCGGGTGAGCAGCAGGACCTCGTCGGGACGGACCCGCCGTGCCTCGATCACGTCGAGGTCGCACCGGTCGGGGGAGAGCACCCCGCTGAGCACGTCGGCCCGGTGGTGCAGCGTCCCGTCCGCCCGGACCCGGAACCATCCGGAGTGCAGCAGGCTGGCCCACTCGCTGGTGTCCTCGGACGGATCGGCGCCGTGCAGCCAGCGCTCCAGCTCGACGACCTGGTCGACGTCGGGCAGGTCGAGCTCCGGGCCGGCGGGCTCGTCGGAGAACAGCTCCGGCTGGAGGTAGTCGTCGGCCGGGTCGGTGCCCTCCACCTCGGGCCCGCCGCCGAGGTCGGCGAAGGACGGAAGCGGTCCGCCACCGGTGCCGGCTCCCGGGAAGCCGGGGCCGGGATCGGGGTCCTGGTGCCGCTGGTAGGCGGTGGCCGCGGCCCGGGCGCGCAGGTCGGCCGCCTCGTTCATCTCGTGCCCGTTGTGTCCGCGGACCCACTCGAAGGTGACCGTGCGACCCTGCATCGCGGCGTCCAGGTCCTTGACCAGGTCCACGTTGAGGACGGGCTTGCCGTCGGCCTTCTTCCAGCCCTTCTTCTTCCAGCCCTTCGACCACTTGGAGACGACGTTGATCGCGTACTGGCTGTCGCACAGCACGTGCAACGGCTCGTCCACGTGCGCGGTCTGGCGCAGCAGGTCGAGCACGGCCATCAGCTCACCCATGTTGTTCGTGCCGACCGGCCACCCGCCGGAGGCCCAGCAGTCGTCGTCGACGTACCACGCCCATCCGGCCGGGCCGGGATTGCCGAGGGAGGAGCCGTCCGCTGCTGCTGTGATCGTCACGGGCCCGATTCTCACATACCGCCCCGACATCAGGCGCGGGGCGCAGCGGCCGGGGCGGTCAGCGGCCGTCGGCGAGGGTATGGCGCAGAAGCAGGGCGGTGCCGACCTGGCTGGCCGCGACGACCGCGACCAGGGTGGGGAGCGAGGTGTCGTACAACCAGCCGGCCAGCGTGCCACCGGCGATCGCCGCGGCGCCCTGGATCGCCGCGAAGACCCCGTACGCGGTGGCCCGCCGGCTGCTCCCGACCAGGTCGGCGACCAGCGCCTTCACGGTCGAGTCCTGCAGGCCGTTGGCGGCGCCCCAGGCCAGCACGCCGAGCAGTGCCACCCAGGGGGTCCAGGTGAACGCCAGCACCGGGACCAGGGCGACCAGCACCGGCAGGACGTACAGCACGCGGGGTCCCCAGCGGTCGTAGCCGTGCCCGGTCGCGAGGGCGGCGAGGGCCGAGGCACCCTGGCCGGCCGCGTAGACGACGGGGACGGCGGCCAGCGGCAGGACCCGCGCCTGGACCAGGTGGAAGGAGATGACGCCGAAGGTGACCAGGCCGCCGGTGGCCAGGGCGGAGCAGCCGGAGAACAGGAAGAAGCGCCGGGGCAGTCCGCTCCCGAACGTCTGTCCCCACCAGTTGCGGGTCCATCCGCGTGCTCCGGGCGCCGCGGAGCCGGCCGGCGAACCGGGCGCGGCTGCGGTCGTGGGTCGGCTCGGGGCCGGCCCGTCCGTGGGGGAAGGAGCGCCGGGCCGCGGTGGGACGTCGCGGGGCTGTTCCTCGAACACCGACGTGTCGGGGACCCGGATCCGCAGCACGAACAGCACGGCGATGGCGATCGCGCCCGGGACGGCCAGCCAGGCCATCGCCGGCGAGATTGTCCCGGTGGTGGCGATCAGGACGGACACCAGTAGCGGACCGGCGATCGCCCCCAGTTCGTCGAGGAACTTGTGCACGCCGAAGCCCCGGCCGCGTCCGACACTGCCGGCCGCGTCGGCCAACAGGGCCGTCTTGGAGGGGCTGCGGATGGCCTTGCCGGTCCGTTCGAGCAGGATCAGGGTGATCGCCAGGCCGAGGCCGGCCGCGCCGACCAGCGGAGTGATGGCCAGCAGGGGTACGCAGACCGCCGTCAGGCCGTAGCCCAGCAGCGTCAGCGACCAGTAGCGCCCGGTCCGGTCGGCCAGCGGGCCCGACACCAGGCGGAGCACCAGCGCCGTCGCCTCGCCGGCCCCGGTGACCAGCCCCACCACCAGGGCAGAGGCCCCGAGCTGGCCGAGCAACGGACCGGTGATCGCGCGGGCACCCTCGTACACCATGTCCGCGAAGAGGCTGACCAGGCCGAAGCCGATCACCACCTGCCAGGCGGTCGCGCCGGCGGCGGTCGTTCCCCTGTGTCGTGCACGCTGCTGCATCCGAGCCTCCTGCGGGTGGTCCGAGGAGCGAGGAGTGGTCCTGGCCTGCCCGCGCCAACCCTAGGGCCAGGAGGGAGGGGTGCGGGGTGAGGCGGGGCCGGGTGCCGCCCAGCGTACGGTTGGCGGTCGCTGTCCGTTAACTGGCAGGGCGACGGAATGTCACCCGTTCGTGGAAAGAATGTCGCGTGAGCATCTCTGAGGCTGTCGGGGTCCCTCCGTCATCGGATCCGGTGGTAACCACCCTTGCAGGACCGCGCCCGGCCCGCGCCGTCGACGACGCGCCGCGCCCGCGGTGGGCCGATCGGCAACCGTGGCACGACGTCCTCACGTCAGTGGGGCTGGTCTGCGTGGCCCTGATGTTCCTGGAATCGGTCACCGACATCCTGCCGGACGGCGCCTGGTTCTGGCTGGTCACGCCCGCGCGGGCCGTCCTGGTCGTCGGCCTGGTGGCGATGGCTGTGGTGGCACCGCGCCGGGCGGCCTGGCGGACCTGGCTCGACGTCCCGTTGCTGGTCCTGGTCCTGACGAGCCTGCTGGCGTCGTACGGGCGCGCCGACAGCATGGCAGGCTGGCGCTGGCTGCTCACCGAGGTCGGCTTCTACTACCTGGTCGTGATCGTGCGGCGTACGCACCGCGACACCCATCGGGCCGCCCTGGTGCTGGCGCTCACCGGTGCCGCGGTCGCCACGCTGGTCGCCCTGCAGCAGGCGGCGGCCCAGACCCCGACCGGCTTCTGCCGGGCCCCCGGGGCGGGGATGGCCGACGGCTGCGAACAGCCCGGCGCACTGGTCCGGGTGATCGGCACCTTCGCCAACCCGAACCTGCTGGCCGCGTTCCTGCTGCTCATCCTGCCGCTGGCCTGGCTGGCCGTGGACGAGTGGCTGAACGGCTCGATGCGGCTGGTCGGCTGGGTACTGGTCGCGCTGGCCGCCCTGGCCCTGCTTCACACCTGGTCCCGGGCGGGCATGGCCGCCGGCGTGCTCGGCGCCGCCGCCCTGGTCACCCTGCTGCGCCCCTACGGTCTGCGGTTGCGCCGGGGCGGCGTGCTGGTCATCGGTGGCCTGGTGGCGGCGATCGTCCTGGTGGTGGTCTCCGGCGCCGGGATCCGTACGCACGTCTGGGGCGAGTCGCTCCGGATCGCGTTCCGGCACCCCCTCGGTGTCGGGATGGGACGTTCCGGTGCACTGCTGGACGCGGCGATCCCCGGCTCGCTGCAGTTCCAGCACGCCCACAACACCTGGCTGAACTGGCTGGTCGAGGCCGGCTGGATCGGCTTCCTCGCCGTCCTGGCGATCACCGGCCTGGTCTGCTGGCGGGCCTGGCGCTCGGCCCGTGAGGGGTCACGGATCGCCGCCGCGTGCGGCGCCGGGCTGCTGGGCATCGGGATGATGAGCCTGGCCGACCATCCGGCCAACTCCCTGCGGATCGCACTGGCCATGGCGTTCGTGATCGGCCTGCTGATGAGCTCCCCGCTCTCCGACACCTCGATCCGGGCCGGCCTGCCCGCCGTGCTGGCCGGCTTCGGCCGCCGTCCCCGGGCCGTGGCCCCCCTCGCGGCCGAGGTGCCCGCCGCCGACCGGCTCCCGGCCTCCCCGGCCCGTCCGGTCGGTGCCCGCGGGGTCCCGGACGAGGGATGGGCGCCGCGACCGTCGAACCCCTGGGCGCCCGAGCGCGCGAACCCGGTGCTGAAAGGCCAGACTGGGGCGTACGAGGACCGTTGAGGGCTCTTGCGGTGCACACCGCAGCCCCGGGCCCGCGCGTACGAAAGGGACGGGAGCCATGACCGAGATCACCAGCATCGCCCGGAGCCGGTCCTGGCGGGGCGGTCTGGTCGTCGACGACGACGTCCGTCCCGACGAGGTCGCCGCCGCGGTCCAGGCAGCCGATGGACTGGTCTGGATCGACCTGTTGCGCCCGGGCGTGGACGAGCTGACCGAGCTGACCGAGGACCTGGGGCTGCCCGCCACCGCCGTGGAGGATGCCCTGGAGCCTTGGGAGCGGCCGAAGGTCGCCCGGCACGAGGACTACCTGTTCTTCACCGTCTACGCCGCCCGGCTGGTGCCGTCCGAGGAGGGTGAGGTGCTGGGTGGACGGATCACCACCGGCCGGGTCTCCGGCATCGTGACACCCCGTGCGCTGCTCACGATCCGGATCGACGACGAGTTCGACATGGCCGATGTGCTCCGCCGCTGGGAGGAGTCCTCCGACCTGCTGCGGTTCGGCTCCGGGGCACTGGTCCACGGCCTGTTCGACGTGGTGGTCGATGGGCACTTCGACACCATCCAGCAGCTCGACGACGAGGCCGAGCGCCTCGAGGACCTGCTGTTCGGGCAGCGGCGGACCAGTTCGGCGTTCATCCGGCAGGTGTTCGAGCTGCGCAAGCACCTGGTGCAGGTCCGCCGGGTCGTCCTGCCGATGCGCGAGGTGGTCAACACGCTGCTGCGGCACCGGGCCGGTGAGAGCGACGGCCTGGACTCCTGGTACGACGACCTCTACGACCACGTCCTGCGGGCGAGTGAGTGGACCGAGTCGCTGCGGGACATGGTCACCACCCTGTTCGAGACCAACCTCTCCCTGCAGGACTCCCGGTTGAACCAGATCATGAAGAAGCTCGCGGGCTGGGGCGCGATCATTGCGGTCCCGACCGCCATCACCGGCTGGTTCGGCCAGAACGTCCCCTACTGGGGCTTCAGCCAGCCCTTCGGCGTGGCACTCAGCGCCGGGTTGATCGTCGCCACCTCGGCAGGCCTGTGGGCGGTGTTCCGGGCCAACGACTGGTTGTAGGCGTAGGCGGAGCCCAGCGCCGGAGAGCCGCGAGCCGGAGCCCAGAGCCGGAGAGCCGGGGGTCGGGCCCAAGGGTTCGGGGTCGTGTCCGGGGTCATCCTGACGCGTACGGCCCCCTCGGCAGGGAGGATGGGGCAATGATCTGGCGTTGGTTGGTGAACTCCCTGGCCGTGGCCGCGGCGACCTTCCTGGTCGGCGGCATCACGGTGCACGCTGCAGACATCACGGGCACCGTCGTGACCCTCGTCCTGGTCGCGCTGATCCTCGGCGCGGTCAACACCCTGGTCAAGCCGCTCTTCGAACTGCTCACCGGCTGCCTGGTGATCCTCACCTTCGGCCTGTTCCTGCTGGTGATCAACGCACTCATGCTGCTGCTGACGTCGTGGCTGGCCGGCATGCTGGGGATCGGCTGGAACGTCGCAGACTTCCCGGCCGCCTTCTGGGGGTCCGTGGTCATCTCGGTGATCAGCCTCGTGCTCGGTTCCTCCCCCTGGCGCGGGCGCCGCGCCTGACCCGGCTAGTGTCGTGCCGTCGGCCATCGGGTCGGCAGGAGGGAGTGGGCCGTGCTCGTGCTGTTCGACTTCGGGGAGGTCCTGGGCCTCCCGCAGACCCTCGAGGACAGGCGGTCGCTGGCCGCCGGCTGCGGCCTTGACCTGGAGACCTTCGACCAGCGCTACTGGGCACACCGCCACGCGTACGACAGCGGCGACCTCACCGATGCGGCCTACTGGTCGGCGATCGCCGACCGTACGCTCGAGACCCCGGTCGTGACCGGCCTGGCCCGGCTGGACACCGACAGCTGGCTGCACCTGTCGGATCCGGTCATCGCCATCCATGCCGACCTGGTCGCCCGCGGGATCCCGACCGCCCTGTTCTCCAACGCCCCGGGGGTGATCGCCGACGCGATCGACGCCCTGCCGCCGTTCGCCCCGATGCGCGGCCGCTACTTCAGCGCCCGGCTGCGCCTGGCCAAGCCCGACCCCGCCGCCTTCGCGGCCGTCCTCACCAATCTCGCCCACCGACCGCAGGACGTGGTCTTCGTGGACGATCGACCGGTCAACGTGGCCGGCGCCGAGGCGGCCGGGCTGCGCGGGGTGCTGTTCACCGGCCCGGAGCACCTGCGCGCCGACCTGGCCAGGGTCCTCGACAGCTGACGGAAGCCGACCCGCCGGTTCACGCGACGCAGGCCCGGTCCCTGCGTAGGCTCGCACCATGACGACTCGTCCCCAGTACCTGGCCGACCTCAAGCGGCTCCAGCGCGAGACCGACATGCTCCTGGCCAACGTCGCCTCCTTCACCGACCAGGAGATCACCCGCCCCTCCCAGTGCGAGGGCTGGACCCGCGGGCATGTCATCACCCACCTGGCGCGCTCGGCGGAGGCCCTGACACGCATGCTCGACAACGCACTGACCGGCAGCAGCGATCCGATGTACCCCTCCCCGGAGCAGCGCAACGCCGACATCGAGGCCGGCGCGGGCCGCCCCGCCAAGGAGCAGCTCGCCGACCTGCAGCAGGCACACGCCGCCTTCATGGCGCGCGCCCAGGCCCTGATCGACACCCCAGGGGCCGCCGAGCAGGTCGACCTGCGGGGCCGCCCGTTCCAGTCGCATGCCCTGCCCAACCTGCGCTGTGCCGAGGTGGTCATCCACCACCAGGACCTCGACTCGACCTTCGAGCTGCACGAGGCCGATCCCGACTCGCAGCTGGACGCCCTGAACTCCGTGGTCTGGATGCTGCAGGGCAAGCCTGAGGCTCCCGGACTCACCGTCACCACGTACGAGGGTGACGAGCTGGTGGTCGGGGACGGCGCGACGACGGTCATCGGCGAGCGCGACGGGGTGGTCGACTGGCTCGCCCGCGGGCACACCGAGCGGGTCCGTACGACGGACGGCTCACCGCTGCCGGACGTGCCGCGCTGGTGACCGAACCTTGGGGGCGCCGGGACGAGGATTCGCGCCCGGCGCCTGCAGCACGGTAAACTTTGCCGAGGTGTGCTGGGAAGTCTGGTCAGCCGGTGACGGAACCCCGTCGCTGAACATGTGACCCAGGAGGACCATGTCCCCGGACCAGACGACTGCCCCCGACGCCCTCTCCCGCGGGTCGTGGCCGGAATGGCGGCGCATCCAGGACCTGCTGCGGACCGAGTCCGTGGGTGGCATCCTGCTGCTGGCCGCAACGCTGCTGGCGGTCGTGCTGGCCAACTCTCCGTGGAGCGAGGCATACTTCGCGGTCCGCGACACCCACTTCGGCTCCGACATCGGACCGCTGCACCTCGACCTCTCGATCGGCCATTGGGCCGCGGACGGCCTGCTCGCCGTCTTCTTCTTCATGGCCGGGCTGGAGCTCAAGCGGGAGTTCGTCGCCGGTGACCTGCGCGACCCGCGCCGCGCGCTGCTGCCGGTCGTGGCCGCCTTCTGCGGCGCCGCGGTGCCCGCAGCCTTCTACCTCCTCGTCGCCGCCAGGGGCGGAGCCGAGGCGATGCGTGGCTGGGCGATCCCCTCGGCGACCGACATCGCCTTCGCGCTGGCGGTGCTTGCCGTGATCGGTTCGCACCTGCCGTCGGCGCTGCGGACCTTCCTGCTCACGCTGGCGATCGTCGACGACCTGATCGCCATCGTGGTGATCGCCGTCTTCTACACCTCCGACCTGCAGCCCCTCTACCTGCTGCTCTTCCTGCTCCCCGTCGCCGTGTACGCCGTCCTGGCCCGGCGCGGCCAGCGATGGTTCCGCCAGCACGCCTGGGGTGCCTGGGTGATCCTGCTGCCGATCGGTGTGGTGGCCTGGGCCCTGCTGCTCAACTCCGGTGTGCATGCCACCATCGCCGGCGTCGTGCTCGGCTTCACCGTCCCGGTCCTCGCCACCGACCGCGCCGACGGCGGCGGCCCGCTGCCGGCCGACCATGACCCGTCCTACCACGGGCTGGCGCACCAACTGGAGCACCGGATCCGTCCGCTCTCGGCAGCCGTCTGCGTGCCCATCTTCGCCTTCTTCTCGGCCGGGGTGGCGATCGGCGGCTGGTCAGGGCTGGTCTCGGCCCTGCAGGAGCCGGTGGCACTCGGCGTCCTGGTCGGGCTGGTGCTCGGCAAGATCGTCGGCATCGCCGGGGGCACCTTCCTCATCACCCGGATCCGTGGAGTGGACCTGGACCCCGACATCGCCTGGATCGACCTGATCGGCCTCGGGGCCCTCGGCGGGATCGGCTTCACCGTCTCGCTGCTGGTCGCCGAGCTGAGCTTCCCCTCCGGCTCCACCAACGGTGACGTCGCCAAGATCGGCATCCTGCTGGCCTCGGTCGGGGCCGCCCTGCTGGCCTCCGCGATCCTCTCCCCGCGCAACGCGCACTACCGCGCAGTGGCGGCCGCCGAGCGGGTGGACACCGACGCGGACGGCGTGCCGGACCTCTTCCAGGACCACACCAGCAGCCGCTGAGCCCTGACGCGCCACTCGACGCGGGCCACACCGCACCGTGGGACACTCCTGCCATGACACCTGCACAGGAGGCCGGAGCGGTGGACCAGGGGAGCACGCGCACGGCGCGGCTGGACCGGCTCCCGTACACCAGGCAACACCACAAGCTGCTGATCGGGTCGGGGATCGGCTGGGCCCTGGATGCGATGGACGTCGGACTGATCTCGTTCGTGATGGCCGCCCTGGCCGTCGAGTGGCACCTGGGCCGGTCCACCCTGTCGTTGATCGCCTCGATCGGGTTCGTTGGCATGGCCATCGGCGCCAGCCTCGGTGGTCTCCTCGCCGACAGGTACGGACGGCGCCAGGTCTTCGCCATGACGCTGCTGGTCTACGGCCTGGCCACCGGTGCGGCCGCGCTCTCCTGGTCGGTCGCGGCCCTGCTCGTCTTCCGCTTCGTCGTCGGGCTGGGCCTCGGAGCCGAGCTTCCGGTCGCCTCCACCCTGGTCAGCGAGTTCGCCCCGACCCGCATCCGCGGCCGGATGGTGGTCTTCCTGGAGGCCTTCTGGGCGCTCGGCTGGATCCTCGCCGCGCTGATCGGCTACTTCATCATCCCCTCCTTCGCGAGCGGATGGCGCTGGGCCCTCGCCGTCGGCATCCTTCCCACGCTGTACGCGCTGGTGGTCCGCTTCGGCCTGCCGGAGTCGGTCCGCTTCCTGGAGGCGAAGGGCCGGGACGCCGAGGCGGAGGCCTCCGTACGGGCGTTCGAGACCTCACCGCCGGTGCTCCGCGGGGTCAAGGTGCCGCGCTTCCAGCCGACCGGCAGCGACGACATCGAGGCCGCCACGATCTGGTCCCGACCCCTGGCCCGCCGCACCGCCGCCCTCTGGGTGGTCTGGTTCGGCATCAACCTGTCCTACTACGGTGCCTTCACCTGGCTGCCGACGCTGCTGATCGAGCAAGGCTTCACGCTGCCCCGGTCGTTCGGCTACACGCTGCTGATCACCGTGGCCCAGATCCCCGGCTACCTCGCCGCGGCCTGGCTGATCGAGGTCTGGGGCCGGCGGGTCACCCTCGCGGTGTTCCTGGCCGGCTCAGCGCTGGCCGCCGTCACCTTCGGCCTGGTCGCCACCGGCGAGGGCGCGCTGGTGGTCTGGCAGGTCCTCGCCGCAGGCATGGCCCTGTCCTTCTTCAACCTCGGCGCCTGGGGCGCGCTGTACGCGATCGGCCCCGAGCTCTACCCGACCCGTTTGCGGGGGACCGGAACCGGGGCGGCCGCGGCCTTCGGCCGGATCGCCTCGATCATCGCGCCGCTGCTGGTACCGGTCCTGCTCGGCTGGGGCGGGCAGGCGTACGGCTTCGTCGTCACGTTCTCGGTGTTCGGGGCGGCGTTCCTGATCGCCGCGGCGGCCGCCTTCCTGCTGCCCGAACAGCGCGGCCGGCTCATTGACTAGGCCCGATCGTCCAGTGGTCTCGGATAACGAAAAGGTCTCGATGCGGACCTGTATCCTTCCGCTGGCCTACTCGGTGCGGATAGCGTCCACCAACAGCACGTAGAGCCGCTACGGTCTACTACGTACGACGTACAACTCGCGTGCTGTTCGGTGGGACGTGAGCCACGTCCTGCCGGCTGCAGGCGGGCCCCGGGCCGGCTGTGCAGCCAGAACCGGCCACCGGTCGGTCAGGGCCCCGGCGATGTCGTCCGGGCCGGACTAGGAGGAAACAGATGCGACGAAGCGTTCGAGTGGCCGCGATGGCAGCGGTCGCCACCCTGTCCCTGGTGGCGAGTGCGTGTAGCGGCGGAGGAGGATCCGCCTCCAACAGCGGTACGGCGGGGACCGGCGGCGAGATCACCGTCCGGGGCTGTACGCCGCAGGAGGCACTGCTGCCCGCCAACACCACCGAGTCCTGCGGCAACATGGTCCTTTCCACCATCTCGTCCCAGCTCGTGCACTACAACGTCGACACCGCGGCGCCCGAGATGGACCTCGCCCAGTCGATCGACACGACGGACAACCAGAACTTCACCATCAAGCTGAAGCAGGACCGTACGTTCCACGACGGGACCCCGGTCAAGGCGAAGAACTTCGTCGATGCCTGGAACTATGCCGCCTACGCGCCCAATGGTCAGCAGGGCAGCTCCTTCTACGAGCCGGTCGAGGGTTTCGCTGACCTGCAGTGCCCCAGCACGGACAAGAAGTGCGCGACCAGCAAGCCGAAGACCGACAAGCTGGCCGGTCTGAAGGTCGTCGACGACTACACCTTCACCGTCAAGACCACCACCCCGGTCTCGAACCTGCCGGTCCGTCTGGGGTACAGCGCCTTCGCCCCGTTGCCTGATTCCTTCTTCAAGGACCCGAAGGCCTACGAGAAGAACCCGATCGGCGCCGGGCCGTACAAGTTCGTCTCCCAGGACACGCAGAACATCGTGGTGCAGAAGGACCCGTCCTACAAGGGACAGTGGGCCGGCCATACGGACAAGATCACCTACCGGATCTACCAGTCCGTCGACGCGGCGTACGCCGATGTCGTTGCCAACAACCTGGACGCCACCGACATCGTCCCCACCAACATGCTGGTGAACGACCAGTGGAAGAGCGACGCCCCTGACCGCAACCTCACGGCGAAGGAGGGTGTCATCCAGTTGCTGGCCTTCTCCCCGGTCGACCAGAAGCTGCAGAACCCGACGCTGCGCAAGGCCATCTCGATGGCGATCAACCGCGAGGAGATCACCAAGCAGGTCTTCATGGGCACCCGTGCCCCGTCCGATTCCTGGGTCGCCCCGAGCGTCGACGGCTACAAGGCCGGCGCCTGCGGTGACACCTGCACCTACAACCCGGACATGGCCAAGCAGCTCTTCCAGCAGGCCGGCGGCTACTCGGGCACGCTGACGCTTGCGGTGAACGGCGACGGCGGCCACAAGCCGTGGGCCGACGCCACCTGCAACTCCATCAAGAACACCCTGGGCGTCAACTGCCAGGTGATCGTCACCCCGGACTTCAAGACCCTGCTCGACCAGATGAAGAACCGCGAGCTCCAGGGCATGTTCCGCTACGGCTGGCAGATGGACTACCCGTCGATCGAGGACTTCCTCACCCCGATCTACCAGACCGGTGCCTCGTCGAACTACTTCAACTACTCCAGCAAGGAGTTCGACAACCTCCTCGTCCAGGGCAACGAGGCGAAGACCCCCGCAGAGGCGAACGCCAAGTACCAGGAGGCCGAGAAGATCCTCGCCAAGGACCTGCCGGTCCTGCCGCTGTGGTCCACCACCCTGCCGCTGATCTGGTCGACCAACGTCACCAACGTCAAGGCGACGGCGTTCGGCGTGATCGACTACGCGGCCATCCAGAAGAAGTGAGCCGGGTCCACTGGACCTGTACGGCCTGAGTTCCGGCCCGTCGGGGAGGAATCCCCGTCGGGCCGGACCATGTCCGGCTCCCGAGTAGCGACCCGGGAGCCGGTGGGGCACCGTCCCAGCCGCACGGCGTACGCTGCGCAGTTGTACTGATACGTAGGTGGTCGCGGCAGATCGAGAGGAGCAGACATGGTGACATACATCATCCGCCGGTTGCTGCAGATGATCCCGGTCCTGATCGGGTCGACGTTCCTGATCTTCGTGATGGTGTTCGCGCTCCCGGGCGACCCAGTCTCGGGGCGCTGCGGCGAACGGGCCTGTCCGGAGGCGTACGTCCAGAAATTCACCCAGGAGTACCACCTGGACAAGCCGGTGGTCGTGCAGTACGCGTACTACGTGGGCAAGCTCGCGCAGGGTGACCTCGGCACCAACTTCTACGGCAATTCGGTGCGCAAGGAGCTTGCCGCCCGCTACCCCACCACGGCGAAGCTGGCGGTGATCGCGATCGTCTTCGAGGTCCTGGTGGGCATCGTGGCCGGCGTCGTGGCCGGCATGCGAAAAGGCCGCTGGCCGGACACCCTGGTCACCCTCACCAGCCTGCTGATCATCTCCATCCCGGTGTTCGTGCTGGGTTCGCTGGCCCAGCTCGTCTTCGGCATCAAGCTGGCCTGGTTCCCGGTCACCTCGACCGCCGGGACGTGGTCACAGCTGCTGCTCCCGGGCCTGGTCCTGGGGTCGGTGTCCGTCGCCTACGTCGCGCGCCTGACCCGGACCAACCTGGTCGAGAACCTGCGCTCCGACTACGTCCGTACCGCCAAGGCCAAGGGTCTGGGCAAGGGGCGCGCGATCGGTATCCACACCCTGCGGAACTCGCTGATCCCTGTGGTCACCTACATCGGGTACGACTTCGGCGCCCTGCTGGGCGGTGCGATCGTGACCGAGCGCATCTTCAACATCAACGGCATCGGCAGTTTCATCTTCCGGTCCATCACCGCGCGTGACGGCGTGTCGGTGGTGGGGGCCGTGGTCTCCCTGGTGTTCGTCTACCTCATCATGAACCTGCTCGTCGACCTGTTGTACGGCGTGCTCGACCCGAGGATCAGCCATGACTGACCGACAGGACATCGCCGCGGCCCAGGCGGAGCGTGACCGCCGATCGGCCTTCGCGCCCGCCGCGCCAGAGGCCGTGGTCGAGGACGCGGCCGTTCCGCTCTTCACCCCCGATCCGGACCAGGGCCCGGCCCGCTCACTCTGGTCCGACGCCTGGCTCGAGATGCGCCGGCGGCCCTTGTTCTGGTTCTCGGCCGGGCTGATCGTGCTCGTCGTCCTGATGGCGATCGTGCCGCAACTGTTCACCTTCCTCAGCCCGCAGCCCGACCCCAACTACGCCGACCTGTCGAAGGCGCGAATCGCGCCTGGGCCGGGCGCCTGGTTCGGTTTCGACGGTCAGGGCTACGACGTGTACTCCCGGACGATCTACGGCGCCCGCTCCTCGATCCTGGTCGGTCTGGGCGCCACTCTCGTCACCACCATGATCGGTGGCGTGATCGGTATCTTCGCCGGCTACTTCGGCGGGTGGTGGGACACCATCCTGTCCCGGGTCGGCGACGTCTTCTTCGCTATCCCGCTGCTGCTCGGCGGCATCCTTGCCCTGTACACCTTCCCCAACAAGCTCGACACCCCGTACCTCGTGATGGTCGGCAAGGTCGTCCTCGCCCTCGGCATCCTCGGATGGCCGAGCATCGCCAGGTTGATGCGGTCCTCGGTGCTGCAGGTCAAGCCGCACGACTTCGTCCAGGCCGCCCGCGCGCTCGGGGCAGGGCCCGGCCGGATCGTACGGTCGCACATCCTGCCCAATGCCGTCGCGCCGGTGATTGCGGTCTCGACCATCAACCTCGGCGTCTACATCGCCACCGAGGCGACCCTGTCCTTCCTCGGCATCGGCCTGCAGCCGCCGGCCATCTCCTGGGGCGTGGCGATCTCGGACGCCTCCGGCATCGGGTTGGTTCGGTCAACCCCGCACATGCTGCTGTTCCCCTCGCTCTTCCTGTCCATCACCGTCCTGGCATTCATCATGCTCGGCGAGGTCGTCCGGGACGCCCTCGACCCGAAGTTGCGCTGAGAAAGGAGTGACCCGTGACCACCACGCCACCCTCCGGCGTACGAACGACGCGGCCGACCCGCCGCGAGCCGGGCGCCCGCACCTGGATCCCCACCGACGGCCTGCTGCTCGACGTCGAGGACCTGCATGTCGAGTTCCGCACCCGTGACGGTCTCGCCCGCGCCATCAACGGCGTGAGCTTCGAGCTGCGCCAGGACGAGACGCTGGCGATCCTCGGCGAGTCCGGTTCGGGGAAGTCGGTGACGGCCCAGGCCATCATGGGCATCCTCGACACCCCTCCGGCGTTCGTCACGGCGGGGGCGGTCCGCTACTGCGGGACCGATTTGATCGGCCTCGACGAGAAGGTGATGCGCAGCGTCCGCGGTGACGAGATCGCGATGATCTTCCAGGACGCGCTCAGCTCGCTCAACCCGGTGTTCAGCGTCGGCTGGCAGATTGCCGAGATGTTCCGGGTGCATCGCGGCATGAACCGCCGCGACGCCGAGGCCGAGGCGATCCGGTTGATGGAGCGGGTACGGATCCCCGGGGCCCGCGAACGCGTGCACAACTACCCCCACCAGTTCTCCGGCGGCATGCGCCAGCGGATCATGATCGCCATGGCGATCGCCCTGGACCCGAAGGTGCTGATCGCCGACGAGCCCACGACTGCCCTGGACGTGACCGTGCAGGCCCAGATCATGGACCTGCTGAAGGAGCTGCAGGCGGACTCGCACATGGGCCTGATCCTGATCACCCACGACCTGGGGGTGGTCGCCGACGTCGCCGACCGGATCGGCGTGATGTACGCCGGTCGCCTCGTGGAGAAGGCCGACGTCTTCGACCTGTACGCGGATCCGGCCCACCCGTACACCCTCGGACTGCTGGAGTCGATCCCGCGGCTGGACCAGCAGGGTGAGCGGCTGAACGCGATCGGTGGCCTGCCGCCGAACCTGACCCGGATCCCGGCCGGCTGCCCGTTCCACCCCCGCTGCCGCTTCGCCACCGATATCTGCCGTGCGGGAGATCCGCCGCCGCTGCTGGAGGTCGCGCCCGGACGCCGGGTCGCCTGCCACCACTACGACCAGCTCCTGGGCCAGCACCTGCTGGAGACCGAGAGGGAACGATGAGCGCCGAACCCATCCTGAGGGCCGAGGGCCTGAAGAAGTACTACCCGATCCGCAAGGGCGTCACCCGCCGCCACGTCGGTGACGTCAAGGCGGTCGACGGGGTGGACTTCGAGCTGTACCCCGGGGAGACGCTCGGGGTGGTGGGGGAGTCCGGGTGCGGCAAGTCGACCCTCGGGCGGCTGCTCGTCCAGCTGGAGGCCCCCACGGAGGGCAAGGTCTGGTTCAAGGGCCAGGACATGTTCGCGCTGCCGACCGGGGAGCTGCGGCGCGCTCGCCGCGACATCCAGATCATCTTCCAGGATCCCTACACCTCGCTGAACCCGCGCATGACGGTCGGGGACATCGTCGGTGAACCGCTCGACATCCACCCCGAGGTGGTGCCGAAGGGCGGCCGCCGCAAGCGGGTGCAGGAGCTGCTCGACCTCGTCGGTCTCAACCCCGAGCACATCAACCGCTATCCCCACCAGTTCTCCGGCGGCCAGCGCCAGCGCATCGGCATCGCCCGGGGACTGGCGCTGAACCCCAAGGTGATGGTCTGCGACGAACCGGTCTCGGCGCTCGACGTGTCGGTCCAGGCCCAGGTCGTGAACCTGCTGCAGGACCTGCAGAACGAACTCGGCCTGGCGTACGTGTTCATCGCCCACGACCTGTCGGTGGTGCGCCACATCTCCGACCGGGTGGCGGTGATGTACCTGGGGAAGATCGTCGAGATCGGCGACGAGCACCAGATCTACGAGCGGTCCACGCACCCGTACACCCAGTCGTTGCTGTCGGCCGTGCCGGTGCCCGATCCGTCGGCGCGCGCGTCGAAGCACCAGATCATGCTGACCGGTGACGTGCCCTCCCCGGCGAACCCCCCGAGCGGCTGCCGGTTCCACACCCGCTGCCCGCTGGTACAGGCCCACCCGGACTTCATGCCCCGCTGCAGCACCGAGGAGCCTCCGCTGGACCCTCGTCCCGACGGCGGGTCCGAGCACCTGAGCGCCTGCCACTTCGCCCGGCTCCTCGAGAGGTACTGACTAGGCTGGCGTCGTGATCGAACAGACCTCCGCCGCCCGCCGGCTCCTCCTCGTCCACGCCCATCCCGATGACGAGACGCTGAGCAACGGCGTCACCATGGCGAAGTACGTCGCCGAGGGGGCCGCGGTCACCCTGGTCACCTGCACGCTCGGCGAGGAGGGCGAGATCGTCGTCGACGACCTCGCCCACCTCTCCAGTGACGGCGAGGACGTCCTCGGGGAGCACCGCCTGCGCGAGCTCGCCGAGGCGATGGCCGCCCTGGGGGTGACCGACCACGTCCGTCTCGGCGGCGACCACCGCTTCCGCGACTCCGGGATGTCCTGGGCGCCCGACGGCACCGCGACGGTCGCCGACGCCACCCGGGACGACTCCTTCCACGCCGCCGACCTGCTGGTCGCGGCCAACGAGTTGGTCCGGGTGATCCGGGACCGCCGTCCCCAGGTGCTGGTCACGTACGACGAGTTCGGCGGCTACGGCCACCCGGACCATGTCCAGGCGCACCGGGTGGCGACGTACGCCACGGCCCTGGCCGCCGTCCCGAGCCACCGCCCCGACCTCGGACCGGCCTGGCAGGTGCAGCGGACGCTGTGGACGGCGATGAGCCGCTCCCAGGTCGCCGAGGTCAGCGGACTCCTGGCCGACAAGGGGCTCCCCGAGGTGCTGGACGGCATGCCGACCGAGCCGGACTCACCCCTGTTCGCCGGGGACGAGGCGATCGCTGTCGAGGTCCGCGCCCCCGAGTACGTCGGCGCCAAGATGGCGGCGTTGCGCGCCCATCGCAGCCAGATCCGCACCGACCAGGGGTTCATGACCCTGCCCGAGGACATTGCCGGGCACTTCTGGGCGCGTGAGCACTACCGCTTCGCCGGCGGCGTCCCGCTTCCCGGCGAAGGATGGGCGACCGACGTGTTCGCCGGCCTCGACCCGGACCAGCAGGGGTAGTCACCGGGAAGCTGCGCCCGGCGGTGTCGGTGGTGTGCCCTGCGAGACGGTGGGCCTTCCCGAGGCGGTGGATCCGGCCGGAGCCGCCTAGGATGTGAAGAGTCTGTGCCCGTACCTGAGAGGACCCGTCGCCCATGAGTGTCGATCCCACCATGTCGACCCGACGCAAGCGGATCGCCGCCGCCGTGACCGGCGGCGTCGTCGTCCTCGCCGGCGCGACCTACGTGGCCGGCTACGCCGCTGCCGGGGAGAACGTGCCCCGGCGGGTCACGGTCGCCGGCGTGGACGTGGGCGGAATGGGCCGGGAGGAGGCCATCCGTACCCTCGAGGCGCAGCTGGGCCCGCGCGCGAAGGAGCCGGTGAAGCTCACCATCGGGGACGACCTGGAGGTGCCGGTCGTGCCGGCCGATGCCGGCGTGTCCGTCGATGCTGCGGCGACCGTCGACGCCACCGGTGCCGGCCGCAGCTGGAGCCCGGCGCACATCTGGCGGGTCCTGGTCGGCGGCGGCGAGACAGCCCCCGTCCTGGCCATCGACCGGACGGCGATGGACCGCACCTCGACCCAGGTCGCCGAGCAGGGCAAGCGCGACGCACGCAACGCCGCCGTGGCGTACGACGACAAGGCGAAGACGCAGATCGAGCCGGCGGTGAACGCCCGCGCGGTGGAGCCCGCGGCAGTCGAGGCGGCCCTGGTCGGCGCCTTCCTGCGGACCGACACCGCAGCGGTGCAGGCGAAGGAGACCGAGCCCGAGGTCACCAGCGCCGAGGCCGAGAAGTTCCGCACCGACTGGGCGGACCCGGCCGTCTCCGGTCCGATCCGGGTGAGCGCCGGCGACGCCGGCAGCTTCGAGGTGACCCCGGCGATGATCGCGAAGGCCACCACGTTCTCGGTCAAGGACGGCCAACTCGTCGGCAAGGTCGACCCCAAGCGGCTCGCGCAGGCCGCCAAGCCCGCGATCGGCCGCCTCAAGGGGGTCAAGGAGGGACAGGACGCCACCTGGCAGCTCGGTGGGGGCAAGCCTTCCATCGTGCCGTCCAAGGACGGGACCAGCGTGTCCCGTGATGACCTGTACAAGGCCGTCCAGCCGGTGCTCACCGCCAAGGGGGAGGCGCGCAAGGCCAGTGTGGCCGTGACGACGGTGCCCGCCGAGTTCACCACCGAGGACGCAAAGAAGGCCGACGTCGCCGGCGTGATCGGGCAGTTCACCACCAACTTCCCGCACGCGGACTACCGCAACACGAACCTCGGCCTGGTCGCCAGCAAGATCAACGGCTACGTCCTCCTGCCGGGGGAGACCTTCTCCATGAACGACGTGGTGGGCCAGCGCAACGCCGCCAGCGGCTTCGCCGACGGCTGGGTGATCCAGGGCGACACGCTGGTGAAGGAGGTCGGCGGCGGCGTCTCCCAGGGTGCGACCACGATCTTCAACGCGGCGTTCCTGGCCGGCCTGGAGGACGTCGAGCACCACCCGCACTCGCTCTACTTCGAGCGCTACCCGGCCGGGCGCGAGGCCACCGTCTACTACGGCTCGCTGGACCTGCGGTTCCGCAACGACACCGACCACGCCGTGGTGATCGAGGCCAACCGTGCCGCCTCCTCGCCGGGCAAGGACGGCGCGCTCACGGTCAAGCTGTGGGGCGACTCGCCGTACGACCGGATCGACTCCCCGACTCCGACGAAGTCCAACTTCACCACCGGCACCACCCGGACCGAGACGGGGCCGAAGTGCACCCCGCAGTCGCCCAGCCAAGGGTTCACCGCCTCCTACTACCGCGCCTTCATCAAGGGCGGGTCCGAGGTCAAGCGGCAGAACTACAGCTGGAAGTACGACCCGGCCGACAAGATCATCTGCAACTGACCGCGGTCAGTCCCGCGAGGGCCGACCGGGCGCCCCTGACCTGCAGGTTGCGGGCGTCCCGGTAGGCCGCCCAGCGGGCGAGGGCATGGACGACGTCGAGTTCGGCGTCCGACTCCGAGGAGTGCCCGGCCCCCGCATCGGGGACCGACGAGGCGGCGGTCCGCCCCTGCTGGGCAGTGGTGAGCCGGATCGTCGCCCACTCTCCGACCACCAGGGCCCGGCCCTGCACGCCGGCCAGGTCCCGGGCCGCGATGGAGTCGCCCAGGTCGTACGCCTCCGGGGGCTGGTCGGGGACGTCCGGCCCCAGCAGGTCCGCCAGCCGGGCCACCAGGCATTCCTCGTCCCGTACGGACGGGTGGGCGTCCGGCGCGTCGTCCTCGGGTGCGGCCAGCCGGCCGTCCGCAGCCATCCGGTCGAGCAGGGCCCGGTCGGCGGTGAGCGGATTGCGGCCGCGCGGCACCTGGGGGACGGCCCGCCAGGACTCCAGCGTCTGCCAGGCCAGCAGACGTGGGGCCAGCGTGCGGTCCAGCATCGACAGGCCCTCCGGGTCCACCGACCGCACGTAGCCGATCAGCTCCCGGGGCCCGGAATCGTCGCGGTAGCGCAGGGCGATCCGTCTGCCCGGCGGTGGTAGTTCAGTCACCGACACTGCCCCTCTCGAGTTTTCCCCTCGGGAGATACTAATGTCACTACTACGGCTCGGACCCTCCGGCCGAGCCACCAGGATCTGGCCGCCTCCTCCTGCGGGGGAGCGCCGAGTTGAGGAGCCCATTGTGACGTACATCATCGCGCAGCCGTGCGTGGACGTGAAGGACCGCGCCTGTGTCGACGAGTGCCCTGTCGATTGCATCTACGAGGGCGATCGCATGCTGTACATCCACCCCGAGGAGTGCGTGGACTGCGGCGCCTGCGAGCCGGTCTGCCCGGTCGAGGCCATCTTCTACGAGGACGACGTCCCGCAGGAGTGGGCCGAGTACTACGACGCCAACGTCCACTTCTTCGACGCGCTCGGGATGCCCGGCGGTGCCGCCAAGCTCGGCCCGCAGAAGATGGACCACCCGCTGATCGCGGCCCTGCCCCCGCAGAACCAGGCCTGACCCGTCCGTGCCGGGTGCGCGCCGCTGCCGGCGGTGGCTCGCACCCGGCACGTCCGGCCGGGCAGCCGTGCCCGGCCCTCCCGGACCGTCGGCCGCAGGCCGCCACCCCTCGACGTCGTACGTACGACGTCGTCCCGACACGAGTAGGACCCACAGTCGTGACCTCTGACCCGACCTCCGCCAGCGCGCCCGTACGACAGGGGCGGCCGCCCCGGCGTCGCGTCGCCGATCGACTGCCGGACTTCCCCTGGGACACGATCGCCGGGGCGAAGGCCACCGCGGCGGCCCACCCCGGAGGGATCTGTGACCTCTCGGTCGGCACCCCCGTCGACCCCACCCCCGACCTGGCCCGCCGGGCGCTGCTCGCCGCCGCCGACGCCCACGGCTACCCGACCACTGTCGGGACCGCGGAGCTGCGCGACGCCATGGTGGCGTACATGGCGGGACGATGGGGGGCCGTCGGACTGGACCGGGACGGCGTCCTGCCCGTGATCGGCACCAAGGAGCTGGTGGCCTGGCTGCCCACCCAGCTGGGTCTGGGCTCCGAGGACACCATCGTGGTGCCGGCCACCGCCTACCCGACCTACGAGGTCGGTGCCCGGATCGTCGGTGCCCGTGTCGTCGCCGCCACCGACCTGGCTTCGCTCCGGGCCGAGCTCGGTGACGTCCGGCCGTCGCTGGTCTGGATCAACTCCCCCTCCAACCCCACCGGTGAGATCCTCGATGCCGCGACAACGAAGGCCTGGGTCGACTGGGCCCGCGAGGTCGGCGCGGTGCTCGCCTCGGACGAGTGCTACGGAGAGTTCGGCTGGGACGCCGAGCCGTGGTCGGTGCTCCACCCCGATATCTGCGGGGAGGACCACCGCGGGCTGCTGTCCTGCATGTCGCTGTCGAAGCGCTCCAACCTCGCCGGCTACCGCGCAGGCTTCGTCGCCGGCGACCCGGAGCTGGTGGCCGAGCTGCTCGAGCTGCGCAAGCACGGCGGCATGATGATGCCCGGACCGGTCCAGGCCGCCATGGCGGCGCTGCTGGTCGACCAGGAGCACGTGGAGGAGCAGCGGCAGCGCTACCTCGCGCGCCGCGCGGTGCTCCGCCCGGCGTTGGAGGCTGCCGGGTTCCGGATCGACCACTCCGAGGGCTCGTTGTACCTGTGGGCCACCCGGGACGAGGACTCCCGTACGACCCTGGACCGGCTCGCCGAGCGGGGCATCCTGGCCGCCCCGGGCGACTTCTACGGTGCCGCCGGCGCTCGACACGTACGGATCGCGCTGACCGCCACGGACGAGCGGATCGCCGAGGCCGCGCGCCGGCTCACCGCCTGACGATCGTGCCGCCCGACGACCGCGGCACCTGAACCGCGGCACCTTCCGCGCCCCCTCAGGAGGCGCGGAAGGTGATCGTCACGGTGCGGCTGTCACCGCCGGCGGACGTGACGGTCGTCCAGTCCGGCAGGATGCGCGGCTTCCAGGTCCAGCTGCGGTCGGCCACCCGGATGCTGCTCACGCCGGTCTCGCCCGCGTTGACGACGGCATGGTGACCGATCGCCCAGGCCTGTTCGACCGAGGCGCCGGTGGCGGTGAGCTTGGTGCCGTCGGCGCTCACCTGGGCCTTCACCCCGAGGGACTGCCGCAGCGAGGTGGCCATGCCGTGCGCATCGGCCGCGGCCGGGGTGGTGTAGCCGCAGGTGACGCCACCGGGGGAGTGGCCGGCCAGCACGCTGGCCACCACCCGGGCGTTCGGCTCGTGCTTGCGGTAGGCCTCGGGGTGGCCGGAGCGCTGGACGGCCTGGGCGACGGTGTTGATGTCCCCGGTCTCCCAGCCGTCCACCTTCACCAGGGCGTCGTAGAAGGCGTCGGTGGAGTAGTACGGGTCGCGGATCTGGGCAGCGGTTCCCCAGCCCTGCGAGGGGCGCTGCTGGAAGAGGCCCAGCGAGTCGCGGTCACCGTAGTCCAGGTTGCGTACGCCTGATTCCTGGTAGGCGGTCGCCATCGCGATCGAGCCCGCGCGGGCCGGCAGCCCACGGTTGACCGCCCGGCCGACGATGATGCCGGCGTAGTGCGCCTGCCCCAGGTCGAGCACCGTCGAGTTGTTCGCGGCGACGAAGCGGCAACGGGACTCGAACGGGGTGGGGCTGATGAACTCGTTCTTGCGTAGCCACACCACGGCGCCGACGACCGTCGCCAGCACCAGGACGAAGGCGGTTGCAGCCGCGATCCCGCACCCCGCGGCCCGACGGGACCGGGGACGGGGACGGGGGGTGGCGGGAACCGAGCTGCGTGGAGGTCTCATCAGTTGGCGTGCAGGGCGGCGTTCAGCTCGACGGTGCGGCCGGCCCGGGACTTCACCTGGACCGCGCCGGTCAGCGAGTTCCGGATGAACAGCAGGCCGTCCTGGCCGGACAGGTCGGAGGCCCTCGCGGTGCTGCCGTCGGGCAGTTCGACCTTGGTGCCGGCGGTCACGTACAGGCCGGCCTCCACCACGCAGTTGTCGCCCAGCGAGATCCCGATGCCGGAGTTGGCCCCGAGCAGGCAGCCCTCGCCGATCGAGACGCGCTCCTTGCCGCCGCCCGACAGGGTGCCCATGATCGAGGCCCCGCCGCCGATGTCGGAACCGTCGCCGACCACGACGCCCTGCGAGATCCGGCCCTCGACCATGGAGTGGCCCAGCGTGCCGGCGTTGAAGTTCACGAAGCCCTCGTGCATGACGGTGGTGCCGCTGGCCAGGTGGGCGCCGAGCCGGGCCCGGTCCGCGTCGGCGAGGCGTACGCCGGCCGGGAGGACGTAGTCGACCATCCGCGGGAACTTGTCCACGCTCAGCACGGTGAGGTGGCCGAGCTTCGCGCGCAGGCGGGCCCGGGTCTCCTCGAAGTCGTCCAGGGAGCAGGGACCGGCGGAGGTCCACGCGACGTTCGGCAGGACGGCGAAGATGCCGTCCAGGTTGATCGAGTTCGGCGCGACCAGGCAGTGGCTGAGCAGGTGCAGGCGCAGGTAGGCGTCCGAGGTGTCCTGCGGCGCGGCGTCCAGGTCGATGCTGACCTGGACCGCCTCGGTACGGACCCGGCGTGCCTCGTCGGTGGTGACGCCGCTGCTGACGGCCGCCGGGGCGGGCGAACCGTCGGGGTCGCCCAGGGCAGGAGCGGGGAACCAGGTGTCGAGCACCTGACCGGACTCGTGGACGGTGGCCAGACCCCAACCGTGGGCCGTGCGTGCGCTGTCAGTCATGGGTCCGACTCTACCGAGTCGGGCCAGCACGACCCTGCCGTGTTCGTGGCCGTACGACCCCCGGCCGGGCCGAGGCTCGTACCGATGCCACGGTGCGAGGGGTCAGTGCCGCACGCCCCGGGCCCGGGCCGAGCGCAGGTCGGCGAGGGCCACCAGGGCACTGACGACGAGGACGGCGCTGATCAGCAGGTAGGCGTCGCGCAGGGCGGTGAACGCCCCGGTCGAGGCGAACGCGGCGAAGAAGATCGAGGTGATCACCGCACTGCCGATGGCGGTACCCATCCGCTGGGCGGTCGACATGACACCACCGGCGGTGCCGCCGACGGCCGTCGGGACGTCCTCCAGGGTGAGGGTCTGGTTGGCCGAGCCGAGCGCGCCCTGGCCGAGACCGGCCACCGCCCACGGCAGCGCCAGCCACCACCAGCTGATGCCGCTGCCGACGACCAGCGAGGCGACCAGGATCGCGCCCAGGCAGGCGATGATGATCGTGACGATCGAAGCCACCACGATCACCCGGCCCCGGCTCAGGGTGTGCCGCCCGGACCAGGCGGCCGCGCCGGCACTGACGATGGCGTTCGGCAGGGTGACCAGCCCGGCTGCGAAGGCACTCGCGCCGAGGCCCTGCTGCACGAACAGGGCCGCGATCACGAAGATGGAGGTGGAGCCGACGAAGAACGTGCCGGTGACTGCCGATCCGTAGCTGAAGGAGTGGTAGGAGAACAGCGCCAGGTCGACCATCGGTTCGTGGCCGCGGGCCTTGTACCGCTTCTCCCACGCGATCCAGGCCACGATCAGGCCCAGTCCGACCGGCA
This sequence comes from Raineyella antarctica, assembly GCF_900092135.1. Lineage (GTDB taxonomy): Bacteria > Actinomycetota > Actinomycetes > Propionibacteriales > Propionibacteriaceae > Raineyella > Raineyella antarctica. The sequence continues at coordinate 366,545 of NZ_FMYF01000001.1, forward strand.
CCAGCAGCCACCACCACGGGGAGCCGTGCGCCGTGAACGGGAACATCACGCACAGCACCGCCGCGGCCATCATCACTGAACCGACCGGGTCGAGGTCCAGGTGCGAGCGCTGCAGCCGGCTGGTGTCGCCGTGGGCGCGGGCGGCCCGGATCTCCCGGGACCGGCGGAAACGGCGACGCTCGCGGCCGAACGGCAGCCAGATCAGTGCCAGCACGACGCCGGCCAGGCCGATCGGGACGTTGACCAGGAACGAGGCGCGCCATCCGGACTGCGGACCCAGCCAGGCGATCATCGAGCCGGCCAGCAGCGGGCCGACGGCCACCGACACCGAGATCACCATGCCGAGCAGGGCGAAGGCCTTGGCGCGACCACGACCGCTGAAGAACTGCTGGATCATCCCCATCACCTGGGGGTTGTAGAGGCCGGCGCCGATGCCCTGGACGAACCGGGCGGCGTTCAGCGTCGCCGGGTCGGGGGCCAGCCCGCAGGCCAGGGAGGCGAGCGTGAACAGGGCCAGCCCCATCACGAAGAACATCCCACGGCCCAGCGAGTCGCCGATCCGGCCTGCCGGGATCAGGGTGATGCCGAAGGTCAGGGCGTAGCCCGACAGGATCCACTGGACGTCCGAGGCGGTCGCGCCGAGGCCCTGCTCGACCGACGGGAGGGCAACGTTGATCGACGAGATCGCCATCAGGGCCATCGCGATCGGCACCATCAGCACGAACAGGATCTTGTACCGGTGGAAGGTGCGGTCGACTCCCTCGACCCGGATCACGTTGCGGTCAGTCACCACCTGATTCAACCCCCTGCACCCGCAGGCGCCCAATCGTGGCGTGAAATTGTCTCGAGTAGGGTGCAGCCATGAGTCTGGACCTGCGCAGCGACGTCATCGACCTGCTCGCCGCGATCGTGGACATCGAGTCCGTCAGCGGCGGCGAGCAGCGGCTCGCCGACGAGGTGGAGGCCGCCCTGCGCGCCTGTGACCACCTGGAGGTCGTCCGGCTGGGCAACAACGTGGCCGCCCGCACCCGCACCGGGCGGGCCGAACGGGTGATCGTGGCCGGGCACCTGGACACCGTGCCGCTTGCGGACAACCTGCCCTCGGTGATCCGTACGGTCGACGGCGAGGAGCGGATGTACGGCCGGGGCACCTGCGACATGAAGGCCGGCGTCGCGGTCGCCCTGTCCCTGGCGGCCGAGCTCGAGGCGCCGTCCCGGGACGTGACCTGGATCTTCTACGACAACGAGGAGGTCGAGGCCTCCAAGAACGGGCTGAACACGGTCGAGCGGGAGCGCCCCGACCTGATGGAGGGGGACTTCGCAGTGCTCGGGGAGCCGTCGAACGCACGGGTCGAGGGCGGCTGCCAGGGCACGATGCGCTTCTCCATCACCGTCACCGGGGTGGCCGCGCACGCCGCCCGCGCCTGGCGCGGGGTGAACGCCATCCACGAGGCGGCCGACGTCCTGGACCGGCTCGGCATGTACGTGCCCCGCAAGGTCGTCGTCGACGGGCTGGAGTACATCGAGGGGCTCAATGCGGTCCGTATCTCCGGCGGGGTCGCCGGCAACGTCATTCCGGATGCCTGCACGATCGAGGTCAACTTCCGCTTCGCGCCGGACCGTACGCAGGCCCAGGCCGAGCGGTACGTCCGTGACTACTTCGAGGGCTACGACCTGGTGCTGGTCGACTCGGCCCCAGCGGCCAGGCCAGGCCTCGACCGACCGCTGGCGCAGGACTTCCTGCGTGCCGTCGGGACCGACCCGGCACCCAAGTACGGCTGGACGGACGTGGCGCGGTTCTCCGCCCGCGGTGTACCGGCGGTGAACTTCGGCCCCGGTGACCCGCTGAAGGCCCACCAGGACGACGAGTACTGCTCGCTGGAGTCGGTCCGTACGGTGCGCTCGGCGCTGGCCTCCTGGCTGACCGCGTGAGCCTGCGGGCCTGATCGGCCCGGGTACAGTGACCGCGTGAGCGATCCTCGTGCACGACGCCGCCGGCAGGGTCCGGTTGTCCGCGGACAGGGGCTCCTCCAGCCCACCACGACCGACCAGCGCCTGCTCAGCGGGCGCGGCGACACCGACTGGGTGCACGCCGACCCCTGGCGGGTGATGCGGATCCAGTCCGAGTTCGTCGAGGGCTTCGGGACCCTGGCCGAGCTGGGACCGGCGGTCAGCGTCTTCGGGTCGGCCCGGACCCGGCCCGACAGTCCTCACTACCGGGCCGGGGTGGAGGTGGGGCGCCGGCTGGCCGAGGCCGGTTTCGGGGTCATCACCGGCGGTGGCCCGGGTGCGATGGAGGCGGTCAACCGCGGCGCGGCGGAGGCCGGGGGCGTCTCGGTCGGGCTGGGGATCGAGCTGCCGTACGAGAGCAACTTCAACGAGTACGTCAACCTGGGGATCTACTTCCGCTACTTCTTCGTCCGCAAGGTGATGTTCCTGAAGTACGCCTCGGGGGTGGTCGCCCTGCCCGGTGGCGTCGGCACGATGGACGAGCTGTTCGAGGCCGTCACGCTGGTGCAGACCGGCAAGCTGACCGCCGTCCCGATCGTCATGTACGGCGTGGACTTCTGGGCCGGCGTACGCAACTGGATGGGGGCCACCATGGTGTCGGAGGGGTACGTCCGGCCCGAGGACCTCGAGCTGGTGCACGCCACCGACGACGTGGAGGAGATCGTGGAGCTGATGTGCGCCGCGCACCCGAGCGTGGTCGCGGCCTCCCGAGGGGCGGGGGGCTCCCGGTGATGCCGTGGTTGCTCGTCGGCCTGGCAGGTTTGGTGCTGGTGCTGGCGGCGCTGGCCGCCGTGGGCCGGCTGGGGGAGATGCCGGAGCCCCCGGTGGAGGACCAGTGGATCGGACCGGTGTCGAGCCCGCAGGCCGGGACCGGAGAGTGGCACGACACACCCCGGGACGCCCCGCCTCCAGCTTCTTTGCCCGATGCGGGATAATGGGCGTGGTTTGTACGATCACACGAGGTGAGGATGCACGATGGCAGCAATGAAGCCCCGGACCGGCGACGGCCCCATGGAAGTCACCAAGGAAGGCCGCGGGATCGTCATGCGAGTGCCGCTGGAGGGTGGTGGCCGACTGGTGGTCGAGATGAATGCCGCCGAGGCCACGGAACTGGCCGGTGCGCTGTCCTCGGTCGTCGGCTGAGCGATCACACCGGGCGGCACCGCATCCGCTGACCCGACGTTGGACGTGCTGAAGGGGCCCCGGAATCCCGGGGCCCCTTGCCGTGCCTGTTGCTTGCCGTGCCTGCGCCCGGACGTGACCTGCGCCCGGGCCGGACGGCCGTCAGCTAGTGGACGGCCTTCAGCTCCGGGTGGGCGGCGTAGTAGTCGATCGCCTTGCGGTAGACCTCGACGGTCTCCTGGGCGATCTTCTCCCAGGAGAAGACGTCGATGGCGCGGCGGCGGCCGGCCTTGCCCATCTCCTCGGCCCGGGCGGGGTCGCGGACCAGCTCGTTGAGCTTGGCGGCGAACTCGGTCTCGAAGTTCTTCACGTACTCCGGGTCATCGGCCCTGGCCGGGTCGTACGCCACCAGCAGGCCCGTCTCGCCGTCGTTGACGACCTCCGGGATGCCACCCACGGCGCTGGCCACCACCGCAGTCTCCGAGGCCATCGCCTCGAGGTTCACGATGCCGAGCGGCTCGTAGATCGACGGGCAGGCGAACACCGTGGCGTGCGCCAGCACCTGCCGTACGCTCGGGCGCGGCAGCATCTCCTGCACCCACGTGACGCCGCCACCGCGTGCCTCCTTCAGGTGGGCGAAGGCCGCGTTGAACTCCGCGGCGATCTCCGGCGTGTCGGGGGCACCGGCGAGCAGTAGCAGCTGGGTGTCCGGATCGAGCTGCTCGGCGGCGCGGACCAGGTGCACCAGGCCCTTCTGCCGGGTGATCCGGCCGACGAAGGCGACGTAGGGCCGGGACAGGTCCACGCCCAGCGATTCGATCACGTCGGTGTTCGGGTCGGGGTTGAACTCCTCGGGGTCGATGCCGTTCAGCACCACGTGGACCTTCTCCGGGTCCAGCTCGGGGTAGGCGGCGAGGATCGACTTGCGCATGCCGTTGGAGACCGCGATCACCGCGGAGGCGCCGTTGTAGGCGGTGCGCTCGGCCCAGGACGACAGGTTGTAGCCGCCGCCGAGCTGCTCCTTCTTCCAGGGCCGGTCGGGCTCCAGCGAGTGGGCGGACACGACGTGCGGGATCTCGCGGAAGATGCCGCCCAGGTGGCCGGCGAGGTTGGCGTACCAGGTGTGGGAGTGCACCAGGTCGAGGCCCTCGGGGAGGGCGTCGACCATCGACAGGTCGGCGCCGAACACCCGCAGGGCGGCGTTGGCACCCTCGGGATATTTCTCGGCGTGCGCGGTGGCGCCCTCGCGGGGCTCTCCCATGCACTGCACGTCGACGTCGATCAGCTTTCGCAGCTGGGGAACCAGCTGTTGGACGTGCACGCCGGCGCCGCCGTAGATGGTCGGTGGGTACTCCCTGGTCAGGACCGAAACACTCAGGCTCATGGAGTGATGGTTCCACACCTCGGACCGTTGGGTGACGGCGGCGTGAGGAAACTGAAAAGACTTGGCAAACCGCTTTACTGGGGCGGTGGCGGGCCATAAGTTCAAGGCATGACGTCCCGCCCCAAGGTTCTGTCCATCGTCCTCGCCGGGGGTGAGGGCAAGCGGCTGATGCCCTTGACCCTCGACCGGGCCAAGCCCGCGGTGCCGTTCGGTGGCACCATGCGCCTGATCGACTTCGTGTTGTCCAACATGGTCAACTCGGGTCTGCTCCAGGTCGCCGTGCTGACCCAGTACAAGTCCCACTCCCTCGACCGCCACATCACGCTCACCTGGCGGATGTCGAACCTCATCGGCAATTACGTCACGCCGGTGCCCGCCCAGCAGCGGCTCGGTCCGCACTGGTACCAGGGCAGCGCGGACGCGATCTACCAGTCGATGAACCTGATCCGCGACGCCAATCCGGACTATGTCGTCGTCTTCGGCGCCGACAACATCTACCGGATGGACATCGACCAGATGCTGAAGGCCCACATCGACTCCGGTCTCGGGCTGACCGTCGCCGGTATCCGCGTTCCCCGGGCCGAGGCCAGCGCGTTCGGCATCATCGACGCCGCGGGGGACGCCAAGATCCGCCAGTTCCTCGAGAAGCCGGCCGACCCGCCCGGACTGCCCGACAGCCCGGACGAGTCCTTCGCCTCCATGGGCAACTACATCTTCAACAAGGACGCCCTGGTCGCGGCCCTCGAGGCGGATGCCGCCGACGAGAACGCCCGCCACGACATGGGTGGTGACATCGTCCCGATGTTCGTGGAGAAGGGCGACGCCCAGGTCTACGACTTCACCCAGAACGAGGTACCCGGCGCGACCGAGGAGGACCGCAACTACTGGCGTGACGTGGGCACCATCGACGCCTTCTTCGACGCGCACATGGACCTGGTCGCGGTGAAGCCGAACTTCAACCTCTACAACGACGAGTGGCCGATCTTCACCTACCAGCGCCAGCTGCCGGGGGCGAAGTTCACCCTTCGTGGCACGGCGGAGGACTCCATCGTCTCGACCGGCAGCATCATCTCCGGTGGTGACGTGGACTCCTCGGTGCTGTCCCCGCAGGTACGGGTGGAGAAGTGGTCGAAGGTCGAGCAGTCGATCCTGATGGACAACGCCCAGATCGGCCGCAACGCCGTCGTCCGCCGGGCGATCCTCGACAAGAACGTGATCGTCGAGCGCGGTGCCGAGGTCGGTGTCGACCACGAGGCCGACCGGGCGCGAGGTCTCACCGTGTCCTCCGGTGGCATCACCGTGGTCCCGAAGGACTTCGTGGTCAAGGCCATCTGATCCCGGTTCGCCGGGCTCGACGTCAGGGAGGGCCCCACCCGTCGCGGGTGGGGCCCTCGTCATGCCTGCGGTGTCGTGGCCTGCGGTGTCGTGGCCTGCGGTGTCGTGGCCTGCGGTGTCGTGGCCTGCGGTGTCGTGGCCTGCGGTGTCGTGGCCGTGGCATCCTGTCCGGCGACCGGCGTCCGGCGCTCGAGCGGGGCGGTGCAGCCGGTGAGCCGGGCGGTGCGGGAGGTGGTGACTCAGTCGTCGGCGCGGGAGGCGACCAGCAGCCCGTTGCCTACCGGGAGCAGCGCCGGGATCCAGGCGGTCTCCATCGTGGTGACGGCCTCCAGGGCCTCGCGGATCACGATGGTCTCGTTGTCGTCGTTGGCCGGATCGGCGACCAGGTTGTTCCACAGGGCGTTGTTGACCACCAGCACCCCACCGGCGCGCAGCAGGCGCTGGGCCTGCTCGATGTATTCCGCGTACTCGAGCTTGTCCCCGTCGACGAAGACCAGGTCGTACGCCGCATCGGACAGCTTGGGCATCACGGACAGCGCATCGCCGGTGATCAGGCGGAACCGGTTGCTCGGGATGCCCGCGTCGCGGAACACCCCCCGGGCGACCCGCTGGGCCTCGGGGTCGCTGTCGATGCTCGTCAGCACCCCGTCCCCGGCCATGCCTGCGAACAGGGCGAGCCCCGAGACGCCGGTCCCCGAGCCGATCTCGACGACCGAGCGGGCCCGGGCGGTCCGGGCCAGGAAGGTCAGCATGGTGGCCACGCCGGGGGCTACGGGGACGATCCCGCTCCTGGCGGCGGCTTCGCGGGCGGCGGCGGCCTCGGGTCCCTCGTGGCGGAAGTGCTCGGCGAGGGCCCAGCTGGCCTGGTCGGGTCCCTGTCGGGGCGCACCACCGGGCTCGGCCGATTCGGCCCCCGCGGGGGCGGGCGGGGCCGGTTCCACCACCGGCGGGTTGTCCGGAGCGGTCGGGCTGAAGATGTCGTGCATCTTCGCCGCACTCGTGCTCCGCTTCGCGGTGGAGCCCGAGCCCGTGGTCGTCGCGGCAGGAGCCTGGCTGGCAGCCTTCTTGGTGGTCTTGCGCGTGGTCACGCGTCCACACTAACGAATTGGGGTGGGCCTGCCCCTAACATTGCCGTATGCAACACACCGTGGTCGCAGAGTTGGTGGCATCCGTCCTCAATGTCCACGTCGCGCCCGGAGACACAGTCCAGCCTCTGGACGAGGTCGTGGTCCTCGAGTCGATGAAGATGGAGATCCCCGTCCTCGCGGAGGTCACCGGCACGGTTGCAGAGGTCGTGGTCAACGTCGGTGACGTCGTCCACGAGGGGGACCCGCTGGTCCTCGTCACGATCGCCTGATCGCTCCACCCGTCCCGTCACAGATCGGCATAGAATCGCGCCATGCCCGAGCCCACGCACATGTCCGCCCAGCCGCCGTTCGGCCGCCTGCTGACCGCCATGGTCACACCGTTCGACGCCCAGGGGGAGCTCGACCTCGCCACCGCCCGTGAACTGGCGGCGCACCTGGTCGACGACCTGCGCCACGACGGCCTGGTGGTCAACGGCACGACCGGTGAGGCCCCGACGACCACCGATGCGGAGAAGGCGGCACTCGTCGCGGCTGTCGTCGAGGAGGTCGGCGACCGGGCACACGTTGTCGCGGGAGTGGGCACGAACGACACCCGGCACACCTGCGAGCTAGCTCGCCAGGCGGCCGCCGCCGGTGCCCACGGGCTGCTCGTTGTGACCCCCTACTACTCCAAGCCGCCACAGGAGGGCCTGCTGGCGCACTTCCGTACGGCCGCCGACAGCACCGACCTGCCGATCATGGTGTACGACATCCCGGCGCGTGCCGGCGTGCCGGTCGACACCCGTACGCTGATCGCCCTCGCCGAGCACCCGCGGATCGTCGCGGTCAAGGACGCCAAGGGCCTGATCGTCGAGTCCTCGAAGGTGATCGCGGAGACGGACCTCGCCTACTACGCCGGTGACGACGCGATCACCCTGCCGCTGCTCTCGGTCGGCGGCGTGGGCCTCGTGGGCACCTCCACGCACTTCACCGGGGCCCTGGCCAAGGACATGATCGAGGCCTGGGTGGCCGGGGACGCACGGACCGCGCTGGCCCTGCACCAGCGGGCGCTGCCGGCGTTCCAGGGCGTCTTCGCCGCCCAGGGCTGCAGCATGGTCAAGGCCGGCCTGGCGCGCACCTGGCGCTCCGTGGGTGACCTGCGCTCCCCGCAGGTGCTGCCGTCCCCGGCGCTGGTCGACGCGTTCATCGCCACCCTGCGTGCGGCCGACATTGCGTGAGCCGTCCGCGTCCCCGCGGCCCGGCCGTGGGGACGTCCGTCCGGAACGCGCGTGCCGGCATGGTCGTACGAGTCGGCTAGCGTAGGCGACGTGTTCGGTCTGGGTGCGGGAGAGATCGCGTTCATCGCTGTGATTGCGGTGATCCTGTGGGGACCCGACAAGCTCCCCGAGCTTGCCCGGAAGGCTGCTCGGCTGATCCAGTTCTTCCGCCAGGTCGCCAACAATGCGCAGACGTCGGTGCGCTCCGAACTCGGCCCGGGCTTCGAGGACTTCGACATCACCGACCCCAAGGGCTCGGTCCGCCGCTACGTGATGAAGCAGGGCGGCCTGGACGGGGTGGACGACCTGGTCGCCACCCTGCGGGAGGCCACCGCCGAGCTGGACGATGCCGCCGCAGACATCCGTCGCACCATCGACGCCAACGGCGACGGCGTGATCGACGCCGGTGAGCTGGCGGCGGCGCGGGCCGCGGCCTCGGCGGGCAGCCGCGTCCGGGAAGGCGCACCCTTCGACCCCGAGGCGACCTAGTCCGCCAGAACAAGCACCGCCAGAACAAGCACCGCCAGGACGAGCGCCGGCCGGTCACGCGCCCAGGGGCGCGTGACCGGCCGGTGGTGGTTCGGCGCGGGTGTCAGCCCTGGACCGGGGTGACGCCCAGCGACATGCCGGCCAGGCCGCGGGGCTTGGCGGCCAGCGTCGCGGCGACCTGCTCGATCACGGCGGCGGACGGGCCGGGCTCGGCCGAGCCCACGACCGGTTCGCCCTCGTCACCGGCGACCCGCAGCGTGACGTCCAGCGGGATCCGTCCCAGCAGCGGCACGTCGTAGCCCAGGCGGCCCGACAGCGTACGGGAGACCTGCTCGCCGCCACCGGAGCCGAAGATGTCGACCTCGTGGGTCTCGCCGCACTTCGGGCAGGTGGCCTCGAGGTAGGACATGTTCTCGACCACGCCGATGACCCGCTGGTGCAGCATGTCGGCCATGGTCCCGGCCCGCTCCGCGACCTCCGCGGCGGCGGCCTGCGGGGTGGTCACCACGAGCACCTCGGCGTCGGGGAGCTTGGCGCCCAGCGACATCGCGACGTCGCCGGTGCCCGGGGGCAGGTCGACGACCAGGTAGTCCAGGTCGCCCCAGTAGACGTCGGCGAGCATCTGCTGCAGGGCGCGGTCCAGGATCGGGCCGCGCCAGGCGATCACCTGGTCACGGCTCTGCTTGAGCATGCCGATCGACATCACCTTCAGGTCCCCGTACGGCACCGGCATGATGTACTCGCCGACCATGGTCGGCTGCGCCTCGGCCAGGCCGAGCATCGGGGGGATCGAGTGGCCGTAGATGTCGGCGTCGAGGATGCCGACCTTCTTCCCGCCACGGGCCAGGGCGAGGGCCAGGTTGGCGGTCACGGAGGACTTGCCGACGCCGCCCTTGCCGGAGGAGACCAGCAGCACCCGGGTCAGGTTGCCCGGCTTGGCGAAGGGGATCTCGTGCTGCTCGACCCCGCCTCGCAGCTGGACGTTGAGCGCCTTGCGCTGCTCGTCGGTCATCACCCCGAGCTCGACCTTCGCGCCGGCCACACCTGGGATCCCGCTGACAGCCTTCTGCACGTCCTCGGTGATCGTGGTGTGCAGCGGGCAGAACTGGACGGTCAGCAGCACCTCGACGGTCACCACCCCGTCCGCGTCGATGTCGATCCGGGGGATCATGCCCAGCTCCATCAGCGGCCGTTTGATCTCCGGGTCCATCACGCGGGACAGCGAGGCCACGACGGCCTTCATCAGGGGGTGGTCCGGGGGAGTCGTCACGACGTCAGGCATGCGCCCTAGGCTAACCGCTCCGGGCAACCGCCCCTACGGACGATCGACAGGCGTGCGTCGCTGCCACTCCCGCTCGCCGCGGGACTGGTCCTCACCGTCGCGCTCGTCGTCGTCCAGCTCCGCGAGCATCTCGCGGAGCTCGTTGCGCAGCTCCGAGCGGATGTAGTCGCGGGTGGCCATCTCGCTGACCGAGGCGCGCAGCGACGCGATCTCGCGGGCGAGGAAGTCCATGTCGGCCCGGCTCTGCGAGGCCTGCTTGCGATCCTCGGCCAGCCGGACGTGGTCGCGGTCGGTCTGCCGGTTCTCGGCCAGCAGGATCAGCGGTGCGGAGTAGGACGCCTGGGTGGAGAAGAACAGGTTGAGCAGGATGAACGGGTAGGGGTCCCACTTCAGCCCGAACAGGCCGATGACGTTGATGGCCACCCAGATGATCACGAAGACGGTCATCCAGCCCAGGAAGGCGGGGGTGCCCATGAACCGGGCGAAGGTCTCGGCGAACCGACCAAAGGTGTCGTCGTCGCTGCTGTTGCGCCGCCAGATCGAGATCCGGCCGGGCGTGCTGAGGCGGCTATCGGCCATCGCGGGCCCCCTTCGGCCGGTCGGGGGTGCGCGCGCGGCGCAGTTCCAGGTCCCGTACGTGCCGGTCCGAGCTCCAGTGCGCCTCGCTCGGGGCCAGTCCGTCCATCTGGTCGCCTCGCCAGTCATCGGGCAGCATCGCGTCGAGGACGTCGTCGACGGTCACCGCGCCGAGCAGTTGGCGCTCCTCGTTCACCACGGGGGCACAGACCAGGTTGTAGGTGGCGAAGTAGCGGCTCACGGTGGAGACGTGCGCGCTGGGCTTGAGCGGCTCCAGGTCGGTGTCGACCAGGCTGGAGACCAGCACCGAGGGTGGTTCGCGCAACAGGCGCTGGACGTGGACGGCGCCGAGGAAGCGACCGGTCGGTGCCTCCAGCGGGGAACGGCAGACGTACACCATCCCGGCCAGGGCCGGGGTCAGCTCCTCGTTCCGGACCCGGGCCAAGGCCGTAGCGACGGTGTCGTCGGGGGCCAGGATCACCGGCTCGGGCGTCATCAGGCCGCCGGCGGTGTGCTCGCCGTACTCCATCAGCCGGCGGACGTCCTGGGCCTCGTCCGGCTCCATCCGGTCCAACAGCTTCTCGGCGACCTCCGGGGTCAGCTCGGCGACCAGGTCGGCGGCGTCGTCGGGGTTCATCTCCTCCAGCACGTCCGCGGCGCGCTCGACCTCCAGCGCCTGGATCAGCTCCACCTGCTCGTCCTCGGGTAGTTCCTCGAGGGCATCGGCCAGGGTCTCGTCGTCGAGGGCGTGGGCGATCTCGCTGCGCCGCTGCGGCGTCATGTCGTGCAGCTCGCGGGCGATGTCGGCGGCCTTCATGTCCTCCAGCTGGGCGAGCACCTCACGGGTCGACCGTCCGGCGCCGACGACGAACACGTCGATGTCGCTCCAGTCCACGATCGTGTCGTACGTCCGGCGGGCGAACGGGCCGGTGGAGGCACGCAGCGCCACCTCGTCGATCTCCCAGTCGTGGGACCGGGCCTGGCGGATCGACACGTCGTAGATCCACGCCGGCTTGGTGTGCCCACGGCGCTTCACCTGGGCGTCGATCAGGTCGTGGAAGACCAGCATCTCCGACTCGCGCCGCTCGAAGCGTCGGGTGTTGAGCACCCCGGAGATGGTCACCTGGAGCGCCTCGATGTTGTGCACCCGGACCATCGGGACGAACACCCGGTGCTGGGCGAACAGCTCGACGACCAGCCCCTTCGCCCGTGGGGCCCGGCCGGCGGAGCGGACCTGGACGACCACGTCGCGGACCGTCCCCAGCTTGTCGCCCGCAGTGTCCATCACCGGCAGTCGGCGCAGCCGGGACAGGAAGATCGAGGAGTTGGTCGCGCTCACGTGGGGGAGAGTACCCCGTGCTTGCAGCCGACGAATAGGGTTGCGGTGTGGTGTCCTCCAATCAGCCAGCTGTGCCAGCCATCCGCCGTACGGTCCTCGCCGTGCCGGGTTCCAGCGACCGGTTCCTGACCAAGGGCCTCGGGCTGGGGGTGGACGCAGTCTTCCTCGACCTGGAGGATGCCGTCGCCCCGCCTGCCAAGGCCGAGGCCCGCGGCCGGATCGTGGAGTACCTGCACAAGGACTGGGCTGCTCCAACGGTCACCGTCCGGGTGAACGACTGGACCACCCAGTGGACCTACGCGGACGTGATCGAGGTGGTCGCCGGGGCCGGTGACCGGATCGACGCCCTGGTGCTGCCCAAGGTGCAGGGTCCCGACCACATCCGGGCGCTCGACCTGCTGCTGACCCAGGTGGAGCGTACGCACGGCCTGCCGGTCGGCCGGATCGGGATCGAGGCCCAGGTCGAGGACGCCCGCGGCCTGCTCAACGCGGATGCGATCGCCGGTGCCTCCGCGCGGATGCGCTCCCTGGTCTACGGTCCGGGCGACTTCGCCGCGTCGATGGGCATGCCGAGCCTCAACGTCGGCGCGCAGCCGGCCGGCTACGAGATCGCCGACGCCTACCACCACGTGCTGATGACGATCCTGGTCGCCGCGCGCGCCCACGGCATCGCCGCGATCGACGGGCCGTACGTGGCCATCCGCGACGTGGAGGGCTTCACCGCCGCCGCCCGCCGGGTCGCGGCCCTCGGCTACGACGGCAAGTGGGTGCTGCATCCGGCCCAGGTCGAGGCCGGCAACGCCGCCTTCACCCCGGACCGGGCAGCGTACGACCGGGCCGAGCGGATCATGGCCCGCTACGCCGAGGCCACCTCGCAGGCCGGTGGCGCGGTGGGCGCTATCGTCGTGGACGACGAGATGGTGGACGAGGCCGGGATGAAGCTGGCCGCCACCGTCGCTGCCCGCGGCCGCGCGGCCGGCATGTCACCGACACAGGAGGAGGACTGAGGGATGGCCGTTCCCGACCCGCGCCGGCTGGCATCACTGTTCGAGCTGGAGTTCCCCCAGCTGCTGGCGACGTACAACTCGTACGCGGAGGCGCAGCGAGCCGTGGACTACTTGTCCGACAAGTCCTTCCCGGTGCAGAACCTGGCCATCGTCGGGACCGACCTGCGCTCGGTCGAGCGGGTCACGGGCCGCAAGGACTGGGGCACCGTGGTCAACCGGGGCCTGTCCAACGGCCTGTCGATCGGCCTGCTGTTCGGCGTGATGGCGATGCTCTTCTACCCCCCGCAGACCAACATCTACGAGCTGGCGGCGATCGCCGTGGTCGTCGGCGTGGTGATCAGCGTGGTGTTCGCCCTGATCGGCTACCTGATGACCCGCGGCCGGCGCGACTTCACCTCGGTGACCCAGACCATCGCGACCCGCTACGAGGTGCTCTGCGAGCACAAGGTCAGCATGAAGGCCCGCGAGCTGCTCGCCCAGATGCCCGGCGGGCGCAACGACTTCCGCTGACCGTGGGCACCCGGACCCTACGGCCCCGCCTCACAACCAGTTGTTGCGCCGGAACAGCAGGAACAACGTGGTCATCAGCGACAGGATGATCCCCAGGACCACGAAGTAGCCGTACTGGGTGTGCAGTTCGGGCATGTGGTCGAAGTTCATCCCGTAGATGCCGGCGATCAGGGTCGGCACCGCGGCGATCGCCACGAACGCCGAGATCTTGCGCATGTCCTCGTTCTCGCTGACCGACAGCCGGTTCAGCGAGGCGGCGAGGATCGTGGAGAGCACCTCGTCGTAGGACTGGATCGCCTCCCGCGCCTCCGTGTGGTGGTCGGCAACCTCCCGGAAGTAGGCCTGCGCCTCCGGCGGGATCGCCTTGAACGTACGGGTCGCCAGCGCATGCAGCGGCGCGCCGAGCGGCGCGACGCCACGCTTGAACTCGATCAGCTCGCGCTTGATCTGGTACACCTGCTCGATGTCGCGGGCACCCTCCGGGGAGAACACCGCCGCCTCGACCTCGTCCACGTCCTCCTCGAAGTCGTTGACGACCTGCTGGTAGTCGTCGACCACCGTGTCGAGCACCCCGTACAGCACCGAGGCCGGGCCGTGGACCAGCCGGCCCGGGTGCTTCTCCATCGACTTGCGCAGCCGCTTCAGGGAGGTCTGCGAGCCCCGGCGTACGGTCATCACGAAGGCGGTGCCGACGAAGACCATGATCTGCCCGGTGGTGACGATCTCGGAGGTCTCGGGGCGTTCGCGCCGGGGGACGTACGCGACCGTCGAGACGACCAGGAACAGGGTGCGGCCGAACTGCTCCAGCTTGGAGCGGGTGTGGCCCTCGACGGCGTCCTCGATCGCGAGCGGGTGCAGGTTGAAGCGGCGGGCCAGGCCGGCCATGTCCTCGTCGTCGGGGTCGCGCAGGCCGAGCCAGACGAAGCCCTCGTTCGCCAGTGCGTGCGCGGTGGCCTCCTGGAGGTCGGCGCAGTCCTGGCGGATGCCGTCGACGTACCAGCCCCAGTTCACCACCGAGTCGGGGATCTCGGTGGGGAAGCCCTCGGCGGTCCAGTCGTGCCGGGGACGCTCCGGGAGCGTGCGCGGCGGTGCGCCCGGACCAGGGGTAGGTAGCGAGGGGGCGGGCGCTGGGGCGGGGGGCGTGGGCGTCGACGGGCGGCGCGGCGGGAACAGCGACGGGGCCATGACCTCATCCCTCCAGGAGTGGGGCCATCCAGGCCTCGACGTCGTCGGGCCGGCGGGGGAGCTTGTCGGACAGCACCCGGGGGCCGTCCTCGGTGACCAGGATGTCGTCCTCGATCCGGACCCCGATGCCGCGCAGTTCGTCCGGCACCAGCAGGTCGGTGGACTTGAAGTACAGGCCGGGCTCGACGGTGATCACCATGCCGGGGCGCAGCTCGCCGAGGCGGTACTGCTCGGCCCGGGCACGGGCGCAGTCGTGCACGTCGATCCCCAGGTGGTGCGAGGTGCCGTGCACCATCCAGCGCCGGTGCTGGCCGCCCTCCTCGGAGACCGATTCCTCCGGGGTGACCGGCAGCAGGCCCCAGTCGTACAGGTGCTGGGCCAGCACGGTGACCGCCGCCTGGTGCACGTCCCTGAACGTGGTGCCCGGCCGGCAGACCGCGATGGCGGCGTCGGCGGCGGCGAGCACCGCCTCGTACACCCTGCGCTGCGGGTCGGTGAAACGACCGTTCACCGGCAGGGTACGGGTGATGTCTGCGGTGTAGAGCGTGTCGACCTCGATGCCGGCGTCGACCAGGATCAGGTCACCGTCGCGGACCTCCCCGTCGTTGCGGATCCAGTGCAGCGTGCAGGCGTGGTCACCGGCCGCGGCGATCGTGTCGTAGCCCAGCGCATTGCCCTCGTGTCGGGCGTACAGGCCGAAGACGCCCTCCACCCAGCGCTCGCCGCGACCCTTGGCGACCGCCTCGGGGAAGGACCGGACCACCTCACCGAAGGCGGCGCAGGTCTTGTCGCAGGCCTGCTGCATCTGCTCGATCTCGAAGTCGTCCTTGACCAGCCGCAGCTCGGACAACGCGACCTCGAACTCGTCGTCACCCTCGGTGGCGTCCTGCTCGGCGCCGACCTGGGTGCGCAACGCGTCGACCTGGGCGGTGAGGGCGGTGTCGGCCTCCCGGACCAGCCGGATCCTGGTCGACCCGGCGTTCTTGGCCAGGGCGTCGGGGAGCTGGTCGATGGGGGCGCAGGCCAGCCCGGTCATCGCGGCCATCTCGTCGAGCGACTCGCGCTGGCCGACCCACATCTCGCCGTAGCGTGCGCTGGCGTAGAACTCCTCGTCGGTGCGCGGGGCCCGGGGCTTGAAGTAGAGGGTGGCCTGGTGGCCGTCGTCGGTGGGCTCCAGGACCAGGACGGCGTTCGGCTCCCGGTCGGTCCCCAGCCCGGACAGGTGCGCGAAGGCCGAGTGTGGCCGGAACCGGTAGTCGTTGTCGTTGTTGCGGGTCTTCAGCTCGCCGGCCGGCAGGACCAGCCGCTCGCCTGGGAACATCTCGCCGATGGTCCTCCGGCGGCGTGCCGCGGGCCCTGTGGCGGGCAGCGGCTCCGGCAGGTCGGCGGGATAGGGCGCCCAGTCGCCGACGATGAACTCGCGGAAGGCGTCCGAGAAGGGACTCTGGCGGTTCGGCAGCTTCGTGGTTTCCTGGGGCACCTCGTCTTCAGCCATGCTGCCCATTGTGGCACCGGGTGCCACGGGCTCAGGCCAGGTAGCGGGGCAGCGCCGGGCGGACCAGCAGGTAGGCGACCAGCCCGACCACGGAGGTCCCGAGCAGGATCAGGGCCAGCGGGGTCGGGCTCTCCCGGGTGACCAGGCCGACCACCGGGGCCAGGGCGCCGCCGATGGCGAAGCGTACGGCGCCGAGGACGGCGGCCGCCGTGCCCGCCG
This sequence comes from Raineyella antarctica, assembly GCF_900092135.1. Lineage (GTDB taxonomy): Bacteria > Actinomycetota > Actinomycetes > Propionibacteriales > Propionibacteriaceae > Raineyella > Raineyella antarctica. The sequence goes on from NZ_FMYF01000001.1 coordinate 382,842, forward strand.
AACGGCCCTGGCGGTGCAGGGCGATGACGGTGAGGTTCGCGTTGTGGATGGCGACCAGGGCCATCGCGAAGAACAGCGGTGCCACGAAGCCGACCACCCCGCCGATCCCGCGGGAGACCAGCACGAACAGCACGATGGCCACGACCACCGAGGCGACGGTGGCGCCCAGTTCGGTCCGGACCAGCCCGAAGCGGCGCAGCATGATCGGGTTGAGCTGCCCACCGGCGACCATCGCCAGGCCGATCGCGCCGAAGAGCAGCGCGTACGTCTGCGGGTCCAGCCCGAACTGGCCCTGCAGGATGAAGGAGGAGCCCGAGATGTAGCTGAACAGGGTGCCGGCACTGGCGGCGCTGCCGACCACCATGGCGATCACCACCGGGTCGCGGAACAGTCCCAGGTAGGCGCGGGCGGTCGCGGCCGGGTGCGGGTCCATCCGGCGTTCGGCGGGGTGGGTCTCGGGCAGCCAGAACGCCGCGGCGAGCAGCAGCACCACGCCGGCCGCCGCGAGGAACACGAAGGTCCCCCGCCAGGACATCACCTTGAGCATGAAGCCGCCCACCGTCGGGGCGAGCACCGGGGCCAGGCCCATCACCAGCATCAGCCGCGACATCAGCGCCGCCGCCCGCTCACCGGTGAACAGGTCGCGCACCACCGCCATCGCGGTGACGGCCGCCGCGGTGCCGGCCAGCCCCTGCAGCACGCGCAGCACGATGAGCAGGTCGATGTTGCCGGCCAGGGCACACCCGATCGACAGCAGGGTGTGGGCGGCCATCCCGGCGATCACCGGCAGCCGGCGCCCCAGGGAGTCCGACAGCGGCCCGGCGACCAGTTGCCCGACACCCAGGCCGATCAGCGACCCGGCCAGGGTCGACTGGACCTGGGAGTGGGTGGCCATCAGTTCCCGGGCCATGTCGGGGAAGGCCGGCAGGTACACGTCGGTGGACAACGGGCCGATGGCGGCGAGCAGTCCGAGGACGACGACGAGTCGTACGTACATCCCTCGCGGGATCGGCACTGCTGTCGTGGGGGAGCTGGCCACTGGGCCTCCGGGTCTCGGCGATGGACAGGGATCGACTAGACCAGAGATGGCGGACCGGCTGCCAGCGGACCGTGCCGTATCGCGGCATCGGGGCGGGGACGGTCGGGTGGGCAGTCACGGCCGCGCTGGCCTAGAGTGGAGAACCACACCGGAACAGCGGAGGACATTGGCGATGAAAGCCCCACAGAGTGCGCAGCGCCGGCTGCTGGACCTCAACAAGGTCGACACGGTCCTCGTCCAGCTGGCCCACCGCCGCAGGCACCTGCCCGAGCATGCCGAGGTGCTGCGGATCCAGGCCGAGCTGGGAACCATCGATGACGAGCTGACCTCGGCGGAGACCCTCGTCGCCGACACCGAGCTGGAGCAGCGCCGCGCCGAGACCGAGCTGGAGCCGGTCCGCGACCGCCGCCGTCGTGACCAGGTCCGGATCGATGCCGGTGACGTGGACGCCAAGGCGCTGCGCGGGCTGGTCGACGAGGTCGCGCACCTGGACCGGCGCATCGGTGAGCTGGAGGATGCCGAGCTGGAGGTGCTGGACCGCCTCGACCAGGCCACCGCCCTACGCGACGAGGTCGCCGCCCGGCGCGGAACGCTGGCCGAGCGGCTGAACGCCGCGGTGGCCGCCCGCACCAAGGTGGCCCAGGAGATCGATGCGGATGCCAAGGCCTACCTGGCCGAGCGGGCCACGATCGTCAAGGACCTGCCGCAGGACCTGTACGGCCTGTACGAGAAGATCCGCCAGCACAGTGGCTCGGGGGCGGCCGCGCTGACGGCCCGCCGCTGCCAGGGCTGCGGGCTGGTCGCGAACGCCTCCGACCTGCGCTCCTATGCCGCCGCGGCCGGTGACGACGTGGTCCGGTGCGCCGAGTGCGGGCGGATCCTGGTGCGTACGGAGGAGTCGGGCCTCTGAGCAGGGCTGACCGTCCGGCTCCGGGCTGCTGTCGGTGTCGGCCCTGTCCGGGCCGGGATCAGCGCCGTAGGGTGGGGACATGCCCGCGCGTCACCTGAACCTGCACGGCGTCGTGCCGTCGGCGCTCGCCGAGGGCGTCGCCCGCCTGCAGGCCAAGCTGAACATTCCCGAACAGTTCCCCGCTGACGTCCTCGCCGCTGCGGAGGCCGCCGCCCGCGAGCCCCGGCTGCCGGCGCTGGACCGCACGGACATCCCGTTGGTGACGATCGACCCTCCGGGCGCCCGCGACCTTGACCAGGCCCTGCACATCGCCCGTGACGGGGCCGGCTACCTGGTCACGTACGCGATCGCCGACGTGGCCGCCTTCGTCCGCCCGGGGGACCCGGTCGACCTCGAGGCGCACCGGCGCGGCCAGACGTTCTACGCCCCGCACCGCCGGTTCCCGCTGCACCCGCCGGTGCTCTCCGAGGGAGCTGCGAGCCTGCTGGCCGGCCAGACGCGTCCCTCGCTGCTGTGGCAGATCCGTCTGGACGCGGACGGTGCGACCCTGGATCGTACGGTCGTCCGTGCCTTGGTCCGGTCGCGCGCCCAGTTGACGTACGACGAGGTGCAGATGGAGCTGGACACCGACCGGGCGGACGACTCGCTCGACCTGCTGCGCGACGTCGGGCTGCTGCGTGAGGAGCGCGAGATCGCCCGCGGCGGCGTCAGCCTGAACATCCCCGAGCAGGAGATCGAGGTACGGGCCCCGGGCAAGTGGCGGCTGCGGTTCCGCGACCCGGTGCGGGTGGAGGACTGGAACGCGCAGGTCTCCCTGCTCACCGGGATGTCGGCGGCCGGGATCATGCTCGAGCACAACATCGGGATCCTGCGGACGCTGCCTCCGGCGGAGGAGTCGGCGCTGGCCAAGCTGCACCGCACGGCGCGGGCGCTGGAGATCCCCTGGCCCGTGGAGATGCCCTACCCGGAGTTCATCCGCAGCCTCGACATGCATCGGCCCGAGCATGCGGCGATGGGGGAGGCCGCGACCATGCTGTTCCGCGGCGCCGGCTACCACGCCTTCAACGGGGAGCGCCCGGTCCAGGACACGCACGCCGCCCTGGCCACCGAGTACGCCCACGTGACCGCGCCGCTGCGCCGCCTGGTCGACCGGTACGCCGAGGAGACCTGTGTCGCGCTGTGCGCCGGCAAGCCGGTCCCGGAATGGGTGCTGGCCTCCCTCGACCGGCTGCCGGAGGAGATGAGCGCGTCCAACTCCCGAGCCGCCACCTTCGAGCACGCGATCATCGACATGACCGAGGCGCTGACGCTGTCGGGGCGGGTCGGCCAGGAGTTCGTCGGGACCGTGACCGAACTGCGGGGCAAGGCGCCGGAGCGGGCCAAGGTGATGATCAGCAAGCCCGCAGTGGAGGCCGATGTCGTCGGCACGCCACCGCTGGGGGAGCGGATCCGGGTACGGCTGGACGGGGTGGACGTGGCGGAGGGCCGGACCGAGTTCAGCCTGGTCGGTCCATCCTCGCCGGTGGCGTACACTGGGCGTTCGGACGAGTCGAGCGGACGGCCGCGGCACCTTGGTGCTGAGGAAAGTCCGGGCTCCGAAGAGCAGGGTGGTGGGTAACGCCCACCCGGGGTGACCCGCGGGACAGTGCCACAGAGAACAGACCGCCTGCCGCAAGGCAGGTAAGGGTGAAACGGCGGTGCAAGAGACCACCAGCACCCCAGGTGACTGGGGTGGCTCGGTAAACCCCACCCGGAGCAAGACCACACAGGGAGCGTTCGAGGGCTGCTCGCCCGAGCTTCCGGGTAGGTCGCGTGAGGCCGCTGGCAACAGCGGTCCAAGATAGATGGTCGTCGGCGCCCTCGGGCGTCACAGAACCCGGCTTACAGCTCGACTCGTCCCCCACTTCCCCGTCCCGGCTCACCAGTCGGGCCGCCGGTCGGTGCCCCAGGTCGTCGGCGAGGCGTTGTCCTCGAAGTGCAGGTGCTTCCCGCGGGCGCCTGTGCCGGTGTCGGATGACTTCGCGATCACCTGCCCCGCCTCGACCGGTCCGGTCACCCGGCTGCCCTTGAGCAGGTGGCAGTACCAGTAGTGGCGGCCGTTGTCGGCGGACAGGATGGCGATGCAGCCCAGGACCCCGTCGTCGCGGACGGTGACGGTGCCGGGCCGGACCGCCACGACAGGGGTGCCCTCGGGGCAGGCGTAGTCGTCCCCGGTGTGGTAGCCCTTTGCCGGCCACAGTCCTGCCTTCCGCTTCCCGTACGGGGTGGAGACCCCGCAGCCGGGGACCGGGGCGTCAACCCGGCCCGAGGTGGGGGTGGAGGGGGTGTCGCGCTGGCGGTCGGCGTCCCAGTACCGCAGGCCGATCCGCTCGGTGAGGCGGTAGACCGACGTCTCGCCGGGTACCCCGTCGGCGTCCGCGCCGGTGTAGCCCAGGCTGCGCTGCCAGGCCGACCAGTAGTACCTGAAGTGGGTGGTCCAGGGGGTGCCCTGCGGCGGCATGATCGTGTCCTGGGCCAGGTCGAGGGTCGCTCGGATCGAGGCGCAGGCCTGGACCCGGTGGACGTGGTCCTCGCCGGTCAGGTCGTCCTGGCGGGCCGCCTTCTGCAGCCGCTGCAGGGTCAGGGTGGTGGTCCAGGGGGACGCACCGGCGGGCCAGTCGCGGTTCTGCCCGTCGTCGGGGGTCGGCTCCGGTGGGGGCGGTTCGGGCTGGGGCGGGTCGGGTGGGATCGGGGCGCCGCCGAGGGCCCACTCGTCCCAGGCGGCGAGTGAGTCGAACGCCCACACGTCCTGGTCGACCGGATCGCACGCGCACTGGTGGCCGACCCAGGGGTGCTTGATGCCGGGCACGCCGGCCGGGTTGTCCGGGTCGGCGATCCACAGCCCGTCCAGCGCATCGGACGTGTCGTCGACAGTGGTCCAGATGTTGCGGTCGCAGTAGAGCAGCAGGCGGCGCCCCGGCGCGAGGCGCCGCACCTCGGCGGCGAACTGGGCCCGGTACTCCCGGGCCCGCTGGGCGACCAGGGCCGCGACCTGCTGGGGCGTCCTGCCCTCGAGGGCGGAGGAGCCGAGGATGTCGGCGTTGCTCTGGTCGTACCACTCCCAATCAAGGCACAGCACATCCGTGTCCGACAGAAGGGGCTGGATCGTGTCCAGGAAGAACCGTGCCTCGAGGGCGCCGTCACGTGACAGGTTCGGGTAGTGGTAGTGGATCGTCCGGGCACCGATGGCGCGCGAGCCGTTGACCTGCGCCTTCCAGTGCGGGTTGGTGTACGACACCCCCTGGGTCGCCTTCACCCCGACGACCTGGCTGCCGCGCCAGTCCGGTGAGGGCCCCTGGTGGGACGAGACGTCGATTCCGGTCAGCATGAGCCCTCCTCAGGGCCATCGGAACGGCGGATCCCGGACTGGGTCTCAGAGCATGGCGAGGTCCGGGCCTTCAGACAGGGTCACCGGCCAGGGCGGACCGGGACATGCGGGCGCGTCCTCCCGGCGTGATCGCCCGAGGAAACCAATCGCCCGAGGAAACCACCTGACAGCGATCCGCCGCCGGTCGGCACCACGGTGGGAGGGATTCCAGTATGGACACACCCACAGGGCCCGGGGAATCCACTTTCGGTCAGGGTTCGACCGTCGCCGTGCTACGCCTCAGCCGACGGTCGCGAAGGCCGACATCAGCTGGTCGTGGGTGATCGGCGAGCCCTCGATGGTCTGGACGATCGAGCCCTGGTCGAACACCAGGACGCGCCGGCAGGACGTGGCCAGCTCGTCGATGTCGGAGGAGACCAGCAGGACGGCCGCGCCGTTCTCCGCGGCCTCGTTCAGCTTCGCCCGCATGGCTGCCCGGGCGTCGTGGTCCAGGCCACGGCCGGGCTCGCTGACGATCAGTACGTCGGCGTCCTGGGTCATCCAGTCACCGAGCAGCACCATCTGCTGCTGGCCACCCGACAGCGCCTCCGCCTCCACGGCCGGCAGACCTGCCCGGCGAGCGCGGCGCCCGCGCAGCTTCTTCGAGGCGTTCTGGAGCTTCTCCAGGGCCGACATCATCTGGGAGAGTCCCTCGACCTCGGTGTCGAAGTCGGAGCCGTCGGCCCAGCCGCCGGCCATCATCGCCCGGGCCAACGAACGGCGACGCTCCTGCGGGGCCTCCTCGTCGGGGCCGGCGAGGTAGGCGATCCGCATCGTGGCGGCGTCGGCGGGGGAGTTGATCGTACGGTTGTAGCCGTTGATGCGCAGCGTACGGAAGGTGCCGGGAGCGCGCCCGTTGAGCGCGGCCACCACTGCGTCCTGGCCGGCGTGCCGGGGACCGGTGAGACCGATGACCTCCCCGGTGCGGACCGTGAAGCTCACGTCGTGGGCACCCGGAGCGTCCAGCCCCTCGATCTCCAGCAGCGGGGTGTCGGTGCCGAGGGCGTCGTAGTTGCGACCGTCGTCGGCGGCCATCGCCCGCCGGCCGCGGGACGGGCCCGGGGCCGGGTCGGCGGCGGCCGCAGGCTCCTCGACGGCCGGCTGCGCGGCGTCCACCGGGGCCGGCGCGTCCGAGGTCGCGGAGGCGTCCATCGGTGCCGGCGCCTGGCCGAACGCCTCGGGTGCCGGGGTGTGCTCGGGTGCCGGGGTGTGATCGGGTGCCGGGGTGTGATCGGGTGCCGGGGTGTGATCGGGTGCCGGGGTGTGCTCGGGTGCCGGGGTGTGATCGGGTGCTGGGGTGACGCCGAACCCGGTGGCTTCCTCGGGTGCCCCGAACGTGGCGGCCTCCTCGGGCACGCTCTCGGTGAGCTCCTCGTCGAGGCGGTCCGGGAACCAGGCGCGACGTGCCGAGCGCGTACGCATGTGGGCGGCGATGTCCTCGGTCGTCACCGTCAGCGGGTCGAGGACCTCCGGGATCCGCCCGTCGCGGACGATCGCGATGTGGGTCGCGACGGCCTGCACCTCGCGCAGCCGGTGCGAGACGTACAGCACTGACCGGCCCTGGCGGGTCAGCCGGCTGATGATGAAGTGCAGCTGGTCGAGCTCCTGGACGTTCAGCGATGCCGCCACCTCGTCCATGATCACCAGCTGCGCGTCCTCCGCGAGCAGGCGCACCGCCTCGACCAGGCCCTGCTCGGCATGGGCGAGGCCGCCCAGCGGGCTGTCGGGGGAGAGTCGTACGCCGGCGTCGTCGAGCAGCCACTGGGCCGGGCGGATCAGCGCCCGCTGGGGCCGGTCGGCCTGGTAGGTGTTGCGGAAGATCGCCTGGGCGACGGTCATCGCCGGGTCCAGCGTGAAGTCCTGCTGGATGATGCCGACGCCGCGGGACTGGGCGTCCTCGGTGCTCTTGGGCCAGTACGGGGCGTTGTTCAACCGCATGGTGCCGCCATCGGCCTGCTGGTGGCCGGCGAAGATCGACATCAGTGTGGTCTTGCCTGCACCGTTCTCACCGACGACACCGATCACCTGGCCTCGGCCGACCTTGAGGTCCACACCGTCCAGGACCCGGGTGGTCCCGTACGACTTGGTGATACCGACGATGTCGAGGAGCGTATCCACGCCTGGTCCTCCTGCAGGATTCGGATGGCTGTTCTGGGGAAGTGCCGGGAGCCTGTCCGGCGCCTGCCCAATGTACCGACTCCGGTGGGGAAGCTCCTACCGAGAGATCCTGTGACTACCGCACCACGGGGTCGTCCGCGACGGTGAGCACCTCGACGCCGTCGTCGGTCACCACCATGGTCTGCTCGAACTGGGCACAGATACTGCCGTCCTTGGTCAGCACGGTCCAGTCGTCGTCCCATTGGTACCAGTCGATCCCGCCCAGGGTGATCATCGGCTCGATCGTGAACGTCATGCCCGGCTTCAGCAGGGTGGTGGCGAACGGCGAGTCGTAGTGGGGGATGACCAGGCCGGAGTGGAAGGCGGAGTGCACGCCGTGTCCGGTGTAGTCACGGACCACGCCGTACCCGAAGCGCTTGGCGTACTTCTCGATCGCCAGGCCGATCACGTTCACCCGTCGCCCGGGCTTGACCACCTTGATCGCGCGGTCCATCGCCTCCTTCGTACGGTCCACCAGGTCGACCACCTCGGGGGCGACGTCGCCGCACAGGAAGGTGTAGCAGTTGTCGCCGTGGACGCCGTGCTTGTACGCGGTGACGTCGATCTTGACGATGTCACCGTCCTCGAGCGGGCGCAGGTCCGGGATGCCGTGGCAGATCACCTCGTTGACCGAGGTGCAGATCGACTTGGGGTAGCCGCGGTAGTTCAGGGTGGACGGATACGCCCCGTGGTCGCACATGTACTCGTGGGCGATCCGGTCCAGCTTGTCGGTGGTGATGCCGGGGGCGACCGCGCGGCCGGCCTCGTGCATGGCGTTCGCCGCGATCCGGCTGGCCTCGCGCATCTTCTCGATCGTCTCGGCGCTCTGCACGTCCGGCCCGTCGTACGCGTCGATCGTCGGGTCGTCCTTCGCCTTCGCGGCGTACTCGGGGCGCTCGATGCCGGCCGGCACGGACAGGACAGGGGTCACGGGGAACTGTTCGACGGGTGTCACGATGCACAGGGTACTCGGCGACCGCGGGGTGGGCCGAGTCCTGACAGCGGGCGCCCGGGCAGCCGGTCAGGGCAGGGGGAGGAGGCCGCCCGCCCGGATCGCTGCGATCGCGTCCGCCACCAGGGACGCGGCCGCGGGGTGCTCCCCGTAGCGTTCGGTCGCCTCGCTGAGGACCTCGGCCTCGTCCCCGCCACGTAGCAGGACCTCCAGGGCGGTCCAGCCGATCGGTCCCAGCCGGACCGGAACCGTCCCGACCAGGACCAGGACCTCCTCGCCGATCCTGACGGCATCGGTCCAGTGGTCGGGCCGGCCCTGTGGCCGCCAGGGCTGCCAGTTCTCCGCTGCCCGGACGGGTGGGGTCGCCGCGAGGTCGGTCAGCAGGTCGGTCGTCTCGGCGATGTCGGAGTAGGAGAGCCGGACCACGCCGTGGCAGCGGTCGACGGTGCGGCACAGGACCTGCAGCGGGTCGGGCAGCGCGGACAGCGCGGAGATCTGCTGGGACGCCTCGAGCAGGCCGTCCAGCAGGTCGACCGGGGAGAGCGAGGGGACGGTCGGTTCCTCGTGGCGATCGAGCAGCACCAGCCGGGTCAGCCGCAGGTGCGACGGGGTCGGGGCCAGACCCAGTTCGTCCGGGCCGTGCTGGGCCTTGCGACCGTTCTGCTCGGTCACCACGGACAACGGCTTGGGGTAGGGCAGCACGTCCGGTTCGGCACCGATGCCGACCGAGACCGTCTCGTCCGTCACGTACCCGAACGCGTCGGCACACAGGGTCCGGGCGGCGGTGGTCTTGCCGGTGCCCGAGGGGGCGACCAGGGCGACCACGTCGCCCTGGCGCGTGGCCAGCCCTGCGGCGTGGAACATCAACCGCTCGCCCATCGCACGTTCGATGGCCTGCAAGGTGAGCTGGGAGGCCAGACCGTAGCCGTCCCGCTCCAGGAAGTCCCCGGTGTCCCCCGCGTCGGTCTCGATCGCCTCGGCGTCGGACGGAGCAAGGCACCGGCTCCACTGCTGGGCCAGCGCATCGCGCGTGGCGGCCCGGCGGGTCAGCACCCGGAAGTGCGTCCCGAGTACCACCAGGTCGAGCCCAGGCGTTCCATGGTCGTCCATCGTCACCCCATCTCGACCGGTCGCCACACGATAGCAAGGAGGCGTGGCAGCCAGAGGGACAGGCGTGCCATGCTGGGAAGGACGGTACGTCGGCGCACCGTGCTTCGGGCGATCGGAGATGACCATGACCGAGTTGGAAGACACCTGGTGGTACTGCATCAAGCACCACGCCGTGGAGCATTACGGAGGGTGCCGGGCGGCGGACCGGCTGGGGCCGTACGACACGCGTGAGGAGGCCCAGCACGCTCTGGAGCGAGTCAGCGAGCGCAACGAGGCGTGGGACGAGGATCCGCGCTGGAACGATGACGAGGACGACAAGGATCGCTGACCGGGCCTGCTCGGGTCCGGCGCAGGTCGGCTAGCCGCGGCCTTCCCGGGAGGGATCGGGCCCCGGTGCGGACGGGGGCTCGTCACGGATCGCCGGCATCTGGATCGTCGTCGCGGACTCCTCGTCCCACTGGCCCACCGACACCAGTGCCAGGTCGCCGCCGAGCGGGACGACCTGCGGTGCGGGTTGTGGCGAGGGCGCCGACCGCGGTGAGGGCGCCGACCGGGGGTGCTGGTCCGCGGCCGGTTGCCGGACCCGTGCAGGGCGCGGCCAACCGGCCCAGGAGCCGTGCTCGTCCCGGCGTCGGTTCCATCCGTACAGGTGCCGATCGGTCACGCCATGACTCTACCCTCGCGGTCCTGTGGGGCCCCGGTGAGGGGTGCCGGGAGGTGGCGAAGGGGGACGTGGCGAAGTCGGCGGTCCATCGTCACACCACTGAAACACGTTTCGCGGCAGACTGTGGCCATGGACAAGCAGACCGAATTCGTGCTCCGTTCGCTCGAGGAGCGAGACGTCCGTTTCGTCAGGCTGTGGTTCACCGACGTGCTGGGATTCCTCAAGTCGGTCGCCATCGCACCGGCCGAACTCGAGGGCGCCTTCGACGAGGGGATCGGCTTCGACGGGTCAGCGGTCGAGGGCTTCGCCCGCGTCTACGAGTCCGACATGGTCGCCCACCCCGATCCGTCCACCTTCCAGCTGCTGCCCTGGCGTGAGGAGGCAGGAGGGACGGCCCGGATGTTCTGCGACATTCGCCACCCCGATGGCTCCCCGTCGTGGGCCGATCCGCGCTACGTGCTGAAGCGGACGCTGGCTCGCGCCTCGGACATGGGCTACACCTTCTACTGCCATCCGGAGATCGAGTTCTTCCTGATCGAGCCCGAGCGCCAGCCGGGTGCCGAGCCGACGCCGATCGACCACTCCGGGTACTTCGACCACACGGCCCAGCCGCAGGGCACGGACTTCCGCCGGGCCGCGATCACCATGCTGGAGCAGATGGGGATCTCGGTCGAGTTCTCCCACCACGAGGCGGGTGCCGGCCAGCAGGAGATCGACCTGCGCTACGCCGACGCGCTCTCGATGGCAGACAACATCATGACCTTCCGGGTGGTGGTGAAGGAGGTCGCGATGAGCCAGGGCTTCCGGGCCACCTTCATGCCCAAGCCCTTCACCGACGAGCCCGGCTCCGGCATGCACACCCACCTGTCGCTCTTCGAGGGCGACAACAACGTCTTCCATGACGCCTCCGCGGAGTACAACCTGTCCCGGACCGGGCGGCACTTCATCGCCGGTCTCCTCTCGCACGCGGCCGAGATCACCGCCGTCACCAACCAGTGGGTGAACTCGTACAAGCGCCTGGTGCACGGGGACGAGGCGCCCTCCTTCATCAGCTGGGGCCGCAACAACCGCTCCGCGCTGGTCCGGGTGCCGATGTACAAGCCGACCAAGGGAAGCTCGGCCCGGGTCGAGCTGCGCTCCATCGACACCGCGGCGAACCCGTACCTGGCGTACGCCCTGGCCCTGTCTGCCGGTCTGGACGGCATCGAGCGGGAGCTCGAACTGCCCGCCGAGGCCGAGGACGACGTGTCGTCGCTGAACGACCGGGAGCGCAAGATGCTCGGCATCGAACCGTTGCCGCGGAGCCTGGAGGAGGCGATCCGGGTGATGGAGGGCTCCGAGCTGGTCGCAGAGACCCTCGGCACCCACGTCTACGAGTACTTCCTGCGCAACAAGCGCGCCGAGTTCGCCGCCTACCGCCACCGCGTCACGGCGTACGAACTGGACACGATGCTGCCCAACCTCTGAGGGGCCGACGGGTCACTGCTCAGAGGGGTTCACTGCATCACGGGTAGCAGGCGGGACAGGTCCGCCCGCTGCCCGGAGGCCGACACCGCATGGGTGCTGACCGCCTCGCCCCAGGCCAGCCGGCCGGCGCAGAGCTGCAGGAAGGTCGCCGGGTCCATCTCGATCACCGCCGGTGGGGTCCCCCGGGTGTGGGTGGGTGCCGAGACCAGCCGCCCGGCCGGCGTCGCGGCGGGGTCACCGATCTGCACCGCGGCGAACGGGGGGACCCGTACCTCGATCGCCTGCCCAGGCGTGCGTGCCGCGAGGACGTCGGCCAGGGCCCGGACCGCGGTGGCGACGACGGCCCGGTCCGCCGGGGGGACCTTGCGGTCCGTCACGGCCAGGCCGCGCCGCATGTCGTCGCAGTACACCGCGATCTCGGTGACGTGCACCCGTAGGAAGTCCAGCAGGCTGAGCTGCCCGGCCCCCGTGTCGACCACCGGCGGCAGGTCTCCCTCGCCCAGGGCGACGGCGAGCTCCTCGGCCTGGGAGATCAGCTGCTCGCCCAGACGGGGGCCGCTGTCACGGTCGGCGATCGCCGCGGCCCGGCTGTGCCGGCGCGAGGCCGTCGCGAGCATGTGCGTGGCGTACACGTCGAGGTTCACCGGGCGGGTGACGGAGGGACGCTCCAGCTGGGCGGCCATGTCGGTGAGCTGCCCGAGGGCCAGTCCGGTCAGCAGCCGTACGTCCCAGCCAGGCAGTGGGGCGGGCAGGGCGTAGTCCTCCGGGTGCAGCGCGCGGGTCGTCTCCACCATGGTGTGCAGTGCATCGACGAGGGTCTGTCGCAGTTGCTGGACCTGTCGCTGGGATCTCATCGATGCTGCCACCCGTCGGACGTTACCCGCTGAGGGTTTCACCTACGTTTCACCAGGACCAGTGGACGGACCGCCCACCATGGCCACGACAAGCGGGTTCGTCGCCGGGCGCCGGGGAACGGGGACCACGTCGTACGATGCTGGGCATGGATCGGTTGGAGACCAACCTCGGACGCCTGGCCCGCCTGGGCTTCACCGACACGCAGCGCGCCCTGGCCATGCTGTCGACCTGGCCCGGTGGTGCCACGGACTGCGCCGACCTGCTGAGCGGGGTGGCCGATCCGGACCTGGCCCTGACCGGGCTCTACCGGCTGGCGGACGAGGATCCCGGACTGCACGCCAGGATGGCCGAGGACCCGGCACTGGCCACTCGGCTCGTCCATGTCCTGGGGGCCAGCGCCGGTCTGCAGCAGCACCTGGTCCGCCACCCCACCCATGTCGACCAATTGGCCGGGAGCCTGGCCCGCACGCCCGCGGCCACCCTGCGTAGGCAGTTGCTGGTGGCTGTCGGGGCGGACCCGGACGCGACGGAGCCGGTGGCGGCCCACCTCAGCGGGGACGAGTTGCGTCTCGCCTACCACGCCGCGGTGCTGCGGATCGCGGCCCGGGACCTCTCGGCCGAGGACCCCGCGACCATCCAGCCGGACATCTCGGCCGAACTGTCCGACCTGGCCGACGCGGTGCTCGAGGCGGCACTGGCCATCGCCCGCGGCGAGGTCGGGGCCGACCAGGCCGCCCGGCTGCGGTTCGCCGTGGTGGCGCTGGGCAAGACCGGCGGCCAGGAGCTGAACTACATCTCCGACGTCGATGTGCTCTATGTCGTCGAGCCACACGTGGACGACCAGGGCGCCCCGTGCATCGGCGGGAACGACCTGACCGTCCTCGGCAGCCGGATCGCCTCCGCCCTGGCCCGGATCTGCTCGGCCCATACCGGTGTCGGGACGATCTGGCCGGTCGACGCGGCCCTGCGCCCCGAGGGCAAGGCCGGGCCGCTGGTCCGGACCCTGGCCAGCCACGGCACCTACTACGAGAAGTGGGCCAAGAGCTGGGAGTTCCAGGCCATGCTGAAGGCCCGGGCCTCCGCCGGTGACCTGGCGCTCGGCCGGGCGTTCGTCGACATGGTCTCGCCGATGGTGTGGCAGATCGGGGGCCGGGAGGGGTTCGTCCACGACGTGCAGGCGATGCGCAGGCGGGTGGTCCGGCTGATCCCGGCGAAGGAACGGGACCGGGAGATCAAGCTCGGCGAGGGCGGCCTGCGCGACACCGAGTTCACCGTGCAATTGCTCGAGCTGGTGCACGGCCGGGTCGACGAGCGGGTCTGCAAGTCCGGCACGCTGCCCGGGCTGGAAGCGCTGGTCGAGTACGGCTACGTGGGTCGCGAGGACGGCGCGGAGATGGCCGCGGCCTACCGCTTCCAGCGGGCGATGGAGCACCGGGTCCAGCTGTACCGGATGCGGCGTACGCACCTGGTCCCGGACGACCCGGTGGACCTGCGCCGGCTCGGGCGCTCGCTCGGCTTCCGCCGCAACCCCGCCGAGGAACTGGTCAAGGCCTGGCGGGACAGCACCCGCCGAGTGGTGGCGCTGCACCAGCGGATCTTCTACTCCCCGCTGCTCGAGGCCGTCTCGCACATCACCAGCGAGGCCCTGCGCCTGACCACCCAGGCCGCGCAGGACCGGCTGCACGGCCTCGGCTACGCGGACCCGCGGGCCGCGCTCCAGCACATCGAGGCGCTGACCCAGGGGATGGGCCGGCCGGCGGAGATCCAGCGGCAGATCCTGCCGGCGATGCTCGGCTGGTTCGCCGACGGGCCCAACCCGGACGCCGGACTGCTGGCGTTCCGGAAGGTCTCCGAGGCCCTGGGGCGTACGTCCTGGTACCTGCGCGCCCTGCGGGACGGTGGCACGATGGCCGAACGGCTGGCGCTGGTCCTGTCGACCAGCCGCTATGCCACCGACATGCTGCTGCGCGCCCCGCAGGCGGTGCAGCTGCTGACCGACGAGGGCGACTCGATCCCGCGCCCCGCGGAGAAGCTGCGGGCCGACTTCACCGCCATCGCCCTGCGCCACGACGATGCCCTCGGGGCGGCGGACGCAATCCGGGCCCAGCGCCGCCGGGAGCTGCTCCGGACCTCGATGGCCGACATCCTGGGGCGGATCGACATCGAGGCGGTGGGGGAGGCCCTGTCCAACATCGCGGCCGCCACGCTGGACGCCACGCTCCAGGTCGTCTCCCGGGAGGCCGAGCAGCGTGGCGAGCCGCTGCCGGCGATCGCGATCATGGCGATGGGCCGCTGGGGTGGCGGCGAGATGTCGTACGCCTCGGATGCCGACTGCATGTTCGTGATGGAGGACAGCGACGACCCGGAGGCCCAGCGTCGGGCGATCGCGGCCATCACCCGGCTGCGCGAACTGCTGCGGCGCCCGGGCGCCGACCCCGCACTGGAGATCGACGCAGACCTGCGCCCGGAGGGCAAGGGCGGCCCGATGGTCCGCACGCTGGAGTCGTTCCGCGCCTACTACCAGCGCTGGTCCTCGACCTGGGAGGCCCAGGCCCTGGTCCGCTGCGCGGTGGGTGCCGGGGACCGGGAGCTGGGCAACAGCCTGGTCGAGGTGATCGATCCGCTGCGCTGGCCCGAGGGTGGGCTGACCGACAAGCAGGTCGTCGAGATCCGCCGGCTCAAGGCCCGGATGGAGTCCGAACGGCTGCCTCGCGGGGTCGAGCGCTCCCGGCACACCAAGCTGGGCCCGGGTGGCCTGAGTGACGTGGAATGGGTGGTCCAGCTGATCCAGCTGCAGCACGCGTACGAGCATCCGCAGCTGCGGACGACCGAGACCCTGCCCGCGCTGCGCGCGGAGCGGGAGCTGGGACTGGTGTCGGAGTCCGATGCCGAGATCCTGGAGCAGGCCTGGCTGCTGGCCAGCCGGATCCGCAACGTGATCATGCTGGTCCGCGCCCGGGCCTCCGACACGTTGCCGACCGACGGCGCCGACGGTGCCGCGGTCGCGGCGGCGATGGGTTTCGAGGGGTCAGGCCCGCTCAAGGCGCACTACCGCGAGGTCACCCACCGGGCCCGGGGTGTCGTCGAGCGCCTGTTCTGGGGGGAGTGACCCCGCCCGGAACAGGCGCTCGATCGTCGTACGTTCAGGCCGGTCCGGCCGACGGGTCTCGGTTCCGTCAGGCCTTGGCCTTGTGGTCACAGTTGGGGCACGTGCAGGCAGCGACGGTAGCGCCGCAGCCGCAGGCACACATCGGTTCGGTCGAAGAATCAGGGCTGCTCATTGGCTCTCCTCTCGTCGGGGACACGGGGAACTGCGCCACCAAGTGTGCCTCGCAAGACGCCGCTGTGGAAGGGGGACGAAGCGGTTCACAGCAGGTGTGAGGAGTATCACAGCTTGTCGGCACCGGTTTCGGCATGTTCGGTTCCGATTACAGCTCTGTACCGGGCGGCCTGAAGAGGGTGTGCGGCGGCCACCGGGTCCGCTACGTTCGTGCGAGCGTCGTACCGACCGCTTGTCGCGCGGCGCTCCCCGGCCACCCCGGCCCGGGGTTTCGGACGAGCCGTCGCCGCACCGCGACGGAGGAGGGGAGCTGGCCATGGACGGTCTGCAAGGCGCTCTCGACACCATCGACGGGTTCATCTGGGGCCCGTACCTACTGATCCCCCTGCTGCTGGGCACCGGCGTCTACCTGACGATCCGGCTCGGCGGCCTGCAATTCCTCAAGCTCGGGGCCGCCCTCCGGCTGGCCTTCGGCGACTCCCGGGAGGATGCCGAGGGCGACGTCTCCCACTACCAGGCACTGACCACCGCCCTGGCGGCAACCGTCGGCGTCGGCAACATCGCCGGCGTGGCGACCGCGATCAGCCTCGGCGGGCCCGGAGCCGTCTTCTGGATGTGGGTGACCGCGCTGCTCGGCATGGCGACCAAGTACGCCGAGGCGTTCATGGGCGTGCGGTTCCGCAGCCAGGACGCCAACGGCGGCATGAACGGCGGCCCGCAGCACTACCTCGCCAAGGCGATCCCGGGGCGCCTGGGAGTGACCCTGTCGGTGATGTTCGCGGTCTTCGCGCTGGTCGCCTCCTTCGGCATCGGCAACATGACGCAGGTCAACACCGTGGTGACGCAGATCGAGGGCAGCTTCCAGGTCGCGCCGTGGATCACCGGCCTGCTGCTCGTGATCGCCACCGGCCTGGCGGTGATCGGCGGCATCAAGTCGATCGGCAAGGTGACGGCCGCGTTCGTGCCGCTGATGATCGTGTTCTACATCGCGGCGGCCCTGCTGGTCCTGGTGCTGAACATCGGCAACCTGCTGCCAGCCTTCGGCGTGATCTTCTCCGATGCCTTCACCGGCACCGCGGCGACCGGCGGCTTCGTCGGCGCCGGCGTCGCGGCGGCGATCCAGTTCGGCGTGGCCCGCGGCATCTTCTCCAACGAGTCCGGCCTCGGTACGGCCGGTATCGCCGCTGCGGCCGCGAAGACCGCCCACCCGGTCCGCCAGGGCCTGGTCTCGATGACCCAGACCTTCATCGACACGATCATCGTGGTCTCGATGACCGGCCTGGTCATCGTCACCACCGGTGCCTGGCAGGTGCCGGGCCTGAAGGCCTCCCAGATCACCTCGGCCGCCTTCGACATGGGCCTGCCCGGCGACTGGGGCCACTACCTGGTCACCATCGCCGTCATCTTCTTCGCCTACTCGACGGTCCTGGGCTGGGAGTACTACGGCGAGCGCAACGCCGAGCGGCTGTGGGGCGTCCGGGCGGTGTACGTCTACCGGGTCGTCTTCACCCTGGTGGTGTTCGTCGGTGCGACCATCGAGCTGGACACCGTGTGGACCTTCTCCGACATCGCCAACGGCCTGATGGCGCTGCCGAACCTGATCGGCCTGCTGGTCTGCGGTGGGCTGATCGCCCGGGAGACCCGCGCGTACCTCAACCATGACGCAGACCTGCGCAACCCGCCGCTGGTGTCGACCCTCCATGGCACCGACGAGCTGGGGGAGCCGGTGGACGTCCTGGTCCGCTGACCTCGCTCCGACGCGGAACGGCCGGCCGGTTGCGTACGTCGCAGTCGGCCGGCCGTTCTCGTCCCCCGGGGCGCACGGCCCCCGGCCGTACGTCCCGGGACATCTCAGGCGCGCAGGTCGAACGCCAGGTCCAGTACCGGCGCCGAGTGGGTCAGTGCGCCGACCGAGATGTAGTCCACCCCGGTCCTGCCGTACGCGGGCGCGTCGGCCAGGGTGAGCCCGCCGCTGGCCTCCGTCCGTACGCCGGCGGGGCGGGTTAGGGCGACCGCCTCGCTGACGGTGTCGGCGTCCATGTTGTCCAGCAGCACCAGGTCGGCGCCGGCCTCGATCGCCTCGGCGACCTGGGCGAGGGTGTCGCACTCGACCTCGACGGCGGTCTGCGGGGCGTACTCGCGGACCGCGCGGAACGCTGCGGCCACCGAACCGGCCGCCGCGACGTGGTTGTCCTTGACCAGGGCGGCGTCGCCGAGTCCCATCCGGTGGTTGACCCCACCACCGCAGCGGACCGCGTACTTCTGCAGCACCCGCAGGCCCGGAACGGTCTTGCGGGTGTCCCGCACCCGGGTCGGCGTGCCGGCCAGCGCATCGGCCCAGGCCGCCGTCGCGGTGGCGACCCCGGAGAGCTGGCAGAGGATGTTGAGCATGCTGCGCTCGGCGGTCAGCAGCGTACGCAGCGGTCCGGTGGCGGTGAGCACGACGTCGCCGGTCCCGACCCGGTCCCCGTCGGCGGCCACCGTCTGGACCGTCAGGTCCACGCCCTGGGCCGCCGCCAGGGTGTACAGCACCGCTGCGGCGACCGGGACCCCGGCCAGGCAGCCGGGCCGGCGGACCACCACGTCGGCGGTGCCGGTCGCCTCGGCCGGCAGGGTGGCCTCGCTGGTGACGTCGGGGCCCCACTGCAGGTCCTCGGCGAGCGTACGGTCGGCGACCTCGGCGACGTGCAGCGGGTCCAGGCCGGCGGCCTCGAGCGCACGGGTCGTCTCCTCGGGCCAGGGCAGGACGGTGCCGGTGCCGGCGGTATCGGGGCTGGTGGTGGTGCTGGTCATGCCAGGGCCTCCTGGGGCTGGACGTAGGGACGGGCGGCGAGGGTGCTGTCGGGGTCCTCCCCGAGCGGGCGGGAGACCACCCGGGGGCCGGTGCCCGGTCCCAGCGAGAGGTGCAGGTGGCGCTGCCACAGCTCGGCCGGTGCGGGGTGGTCGGCGCGGCGGTGGCACCCGCGGGACTCGGTGCGGGCCAGCGCCGCCGTGGCGACCAGGACGGCCACCGTGTGCATGTTGGTCATGTCGAGCACCTCGTCGTCGAGCGGGGCGTCGGTCCCAGGCAGCCCGGCGAGCGCCTCCAGCGCTGAGGAGAGCGCCTCGGCGGTGCGGGACACCTCCACGCCGCGGTCCATGATCGTCCGCAGCTCCTCGCGGTGCGCCGGGTCGACGGTGCCTGCCGGGACGGGACGGGCCGACCCTGCCCGCCGGTGGTCCGGTCCGGGGGCCAGGTCGGTGGCCGGCACCCCACCCCTGCCGGTGGCCGCGGCCGCGAGCAGGGCCCCGACCCGGTCGCCGGCGACCAGGGCCTCGGTGACCGAGTTCGAGGCGAGCCGGTTGGCTCCCTGGACCCCGGTCCCGGCCACCTCGCCGACGGCGTAGAGGCCCGGGACCGTCGTCCGTCCGTCCAGGTCGGCGGCGATGCCGCCGCACAGGTAGTGCGCGCCGGGCCGGACCGGGATGGGCTCGGTCACCGGGTCGATCCCGCGCTCGCGGCACATCCGCAGGATGGAGGGGAACCGCTCCTGCCAGGTCGTCTCCCCGAAGCAGCGGCCGTCGAGGAACAGGTGGGGCTCGCCGGTGCCGGCCATGTGGGCCTGCATCGTCGCCGAGACGACGTCGCGGGGGGCCAGGTCGGCCAACGGGTGCCGGTCGGCCATCACGCGCGTACCGGCGTGGTCGATGATCACGGCACCCTCCCCGCGCACTGCCTCGGAGACCAGGACGCCGCGGTCGCCGGGGATGCGGTCGGCCGGGTCGATCCACAGCACCGTCGGGTGGAACTGGACGAACTCCAGGTCCCGCAGTTCGGCGCCGGCCCGGTAGGCCATCGCCAGGCCGTCGCCGGTGGCCACGGCCGGGTTGGTGGTGAGCGGCCAGACCTGGCCCATCCCGCCGCTGGCCATTACGACGGCGGGGGCGAGCCACTCCCCGATCGTCCCGTCGTGCTGGCGGACGCGTACGCCCCGGGCCCGGCCGGCCGGGTCGGTGAGCACGTCGACCGCGCGCATCTGCTCGACGACCTCGACCGAGGAGCCGGGGGTGGTCACCGCGCGGCGCAGTGCGTCGGAGAGGGCCCGCTCGACCTCGTGGCCACTCGCGTCGCCGCCGGCGTGCAGGATCCGGCGGGCGTGGTGGCCGCCCTCCAGGTGCAGGTCGTACGATCCGTCGGCGTCGCGGTCGAACTGTGCCCCGAGGGTGACCAGTCGTCGGATCGCGGCGGGGGCGGCCTCGACCAGCTGGCGGACGGCGGCGGGCTCGCACAGGCCGGCGCCGGCCACGAGGGTGTCCTCGACGTGGCAGGTGGCCGAGTCGTCCTGGGCCCAGACCGCGGCGAGACCGCCCTGGGCCCAGTCGGTCGAGCTGTCCGTCAGGCCGGCGCGGGTCAGCAGCACCGCTGGTACCCCGGCGGCGGCCAGGTGGACGGCGGCGGACAGGCCGGCGGCGCCGGAGCCGACGATGACCACGCCCGTCTCGCGTCGCCAGGCCGGGGCGGGGGTGGGGATCTGGCGTGCGGGGGAGCGGGTCATCTCACTCGCCCTTCCCGGGGTTGCCGATGGCGATCATCCGCTCGACCGCGGCACGGGCCCTGGCCGCGATCTCGGGGGCAACCTGCACCTCGTCGGTGCCGTCGCGCAGGCTGGCGAGCAGCTTCTCGGGAGTGGTCATCTGCATGAACGGGCAGGCGGCCTTCGGGTTGACCGCCTCGAAGACGGTGTGCGGGTTCGCCTGCCGCAGCTGGTGCAGCATGCCGATCTCGGTGGCCACGAGCACCTTGGTGGCGGTCTCCTTCCGGGCCAGGTCGAGCATCCCGCCGGTGGACAGGATGTGCGTACGCTCCTGCGGGAGCTCACCGGAGTCGGCCAGCCACAGCGCGCTGGTGGTACAGCCACACTCGGGGTGGACGTACAGGTCGGCGTCGGGGTTGGCGTGCACCTTGTCGACCAGGGCGCTGGGGGAGATGTCGGCGTGCACATGGCACTCGCCGAGCCAGACGTGGATGTTGTCCCGCCCGGTCATCCGGCGCACGTGCGCGCCGAGGAACTGGTCGGGGCCGAACAGCACCGGCCGGTCCGCGGGGATCGACTCGACCACCTCGACCGCGTTGGAGGAGGTGCAGCAGATGTCGGTCTCGGCCTTCACCGCGGCGGTGGTGTTGACGTACGAGACGACGACCGCGTCCGGGTGCTCGGCCTTCCAGGCGCGCAGCTGGTCGGCGTCGATGGTGTCGGCCAGCGAGCAGCCCGCGGCCGCATCCGGGATCAGCACCCGCTTGTCGGGGGAGAGGATCTTGGCCGTCTCGGCCATGAAGTGCACCCCACAGAAGATGATGGTGCCGGCCGAGGACTCGGCTGCCAGCCGGGACAGGGCCAGCGAGTCACCGACGTGGTCGGCGACGTCCTGGATGGGCGCGGGCTGGTAGTTGTGCGCCAGGATCACGGCGTCCTGGGCGTCGGCCAGCCGGCGGACCTCCTGGCGCCAGGACTGCCACTGGTCGGCGGTCCAGGTCCGGGAGTCGGTGCCGGTGATGTCGGTGATGGTCATGGAGTCTCCTCTGCCGCGTTTTCGACTATGAGGCGAAAACTGGTTGGAACTGTAACATGAGACACGTGGGTGAGCGCAAGGGGACGGCGGGCGAAACCATCGGGAACCAGGAGCGAACGGCGGCCGACTGCGGCCGGGTGGCCGGCAGTGGCCCGTTGCGGGATGCCGGTGGAGTCGCCAAATTCCGGCACGAGGCGATCGCCGCGGTGCTCCAGGTGCGCCCGGGCCCGGACGGCATGGTGCTGTCGGTGCTGGCCCGGCGACGGCTACGGGCCCCGTACGCCGCGAGCTGGGCGCTGCCGAGCGGGCCGGTGGAGGTCGACGAGTCGATCGGGCAGAGCGTGCGACGCCACCTGGCGACCAAGCTGGACCTGGCCGAGGTGGCGCACCTGGAGCAGCTGGAGACGCTGAGCAGTCCGGGCCGCGATCCGTACGACCGGACCATCGCCACCGCCTTCCTGGGACTGCTGCCCTGGACGAGCGATCCGGAACTACCGGGGACGGCCGCCTGGCTGCCGGTCGCCGAGCTGCCGGCCATGGCGTTCGACCACGCCGCGGTGGTCCGGCACGCGGTGGACCGGATGCGAGCCAAGCTCTCGTACACCAACATCGGGTTCGCGCTGGCGCCGGCGGAGTTCACCATGGCCGGGCTGCGGGATGCGTACGCGGCGGCACTGGGCCACGACGTCACCGCCACCAACCTGCAGCGTGTGCTGGGGCGGCGCGGCCAGCTGGAGGCCACCGGCGCAGTCTCCGCCCCTGGCAGTGCCGGTGGCCGCCCGGGCAAGTTGTTCAGGTTCACCCATCGGGAGCTCGAGGTGACCGACCCGTTCGCCACCCTGCGGCCTTCCCCGGCACCCGCGAGGAGTGCCGGCGGGTCCTGAGGTCGGCGGATGGTCGTGTGGTCCGCGGCCGGTCCTGAGATCCTCGGGGGGCGGCCGGCGGGTCCCGGGGCAGCGGCCGTCGTCGGGGCTGGCCGAGGGGGTGACGCGGTGCCGCTCGGGTGGAAGCATGGATCCATGGCCAACAAGGCGAAGAACGGCGACCAGCCGGTGACCCGGCAGCGGATGGACAAGAAGATCTACGAGGCCGAGCTGCTACGCCTGCAGGGCGAGCTGGTCGAGATGCAGGAGTGGATCAAGACCACCGGACAGCGGATGGTGGTGATCTTCGAAGGGCGTGACGCGGCTGGCAAGGGGGGCGCGATCAAGCGGGTCAGCGAGTACCTCAACCCTCGTGTCGCCGAGACCGTCGCACTGCCGGCGCCGACCGAGCGGCAACGTACGCAGTGGTACTTCCAGCGCTACATCCCGCACCTGCCGGCCGCGGGGGAGATCAAGCTGTTCGATCGCTCCTGGTACAACCGTGGCGGCGTGGAGCGCGTGATGGGGTTCTGCACACCTGACGAGTACGTACGCTTCCTGCGCCAGTGCCCGATCTTCGAGCGGATGCTGATCGAGGACGGCATCATCCTGCGCAAGTACTGGTTCTCGGTCTCCGCCGAGGAGCAGTACGCGCGCTTCCAGTCGCGACTGACCGACCCGATGCGCCGGTGGAAGCTGTCCCCGACCGACCTGGAGTCGTTGACCAAGTGGGAGGAGTACTCCCGAGCCAAGGACGAGATGTTCGTCCATACCGACCTGCCAGAGGCCAGGTGGTGGGTCGTGGAGTCCGAGGACAAGCGGGCGGCGCGGATCAACATGATCGCCCACCTGCTCGACTCGGTGCCGTACGAGCATGTCCGGCCGCCGAAGATCGTGCTGCCGGCGCGCCCGGAGTCCGACGGCTACCGGCGGACCGAGAAGGCGCTGCAGCACGAGGTGCCCGACTACGCCACCAGTCTGACCGACAAGGACGTCCCCTCGCCCTACCAGGACCCGGAGGACTAGCTCGGGGGCCGGGGGTGGCGCTGGGGTCGACAGGCTGGGGTCGGCGACCTCGCCCTCCCCGGGCGGGGATTCCCTGTACTGATTCCCGATCGCCGGCCCGGATCCACGCGATGCCGTGACGAGAACACTGGGATCGGGGGCGTCCGTTGGGATCCAGTACAGGGGTCCGGCGGGGCTCGTCCCGGTGGCCGGTGCAGCACGCCGCAGGGCCGCCGTCACCGAGGGGTGACGGCGGCCCTGTGGTTCCGGGCGCCCCGGGGAGACGCTTCCGGGTGGGGCGGGGGTCAGCGAACGCTGACCGACTCGCGCACCGGGGCGCCGGCGGGCTGCTGCTGCGTGCGGTTCAGCAGGATGCCGTCGACCGACCAGCGGCCGGCACCGGTGGCGGCGAGGGCCAGGGCGCCCGCGCCGATGGCGCCGACGAGCTCCCAGCCGCCGTCGCCGACGAAGATGCCGTTGCTCAGGTGGACCAGGAGGGCGGCACCGAGCATGTCGAGGAAGACCAGCAGGCCGACGATCGGGGTGAAGGCACCGACGACCAGCAGGATGCCGCCGACCAGTTCGACGACGGCCGCGAAGGTCGCGGAAACGGCGGGCAGCGGGACGCCCATGCCGGCGAAGGCCTGGGTGGTGCCGGCCAGGGTCCACTCGGCGAACTTCTGGTAGCCGTGGGCGACCAGGATGATGCCGAGGATGACCCGGCTGACGAGGAGGACGGTCGAGCGAACGGTGGCGTTCGGGGTGAGGATGGTGCGCATGGGTGGCTCCTGGGGTGCGATGAGCGTGCAGGCAGTGGGCCGCCACGGAGGGCGACATCTTCGTTGACAGTTCAAACATAAAGCACGAGGACATGAATTTCAAATTTCAACCATTCTTGTCCCGCAGAAGCGCTGCTGCCTCCCCAGGAGGAGCAGGCCTCCCCAGGGGGAGCGGGCCTCTCGCCCTTCCCGACGGTGCCCGGCAGGCGTAGCGTGGCGGGATGCGGATCGCCATGGCCAGTGACCACGCCGGATTCGGGCTCAAGGGGGAGATCGCGCACGTACGGCTGGGGCACGTACGGCCGTGAGCGCCCAGACCCGGGTGGGGTCACCCGGGCCGGTCGTCTGGGCCGGCGGTCAGGCCGGCTGGTCCGGGTCCCCGAGGATCCGGTTCAGGTCGTAGCTCACCGGTTCCTCCAGCTGGGCGTATGTGCAGGACTCGGGGGTCCGGTCGTCCCGCCAGCGCACCCACTGGGCGGTGTGCCGGAACCGGTCGCCCTCCATGTGGTCGTACCTGACCTCGGCCACCCGCTCGGGGCGCAGCGGGGTGAAGGACAGGTCCTTGCGTGCGTTCCAGCGTGATCCCGCCGCCGCGGAGGGGGTGCGCGGGGCCGCCTGGTCGCGGTTGTCCGGTGATCCCTCCACCGGCTGCAGGGCGCCCCACGGATGGTCCTCCATGGTGGTGACCCACGGCTGGAGCTCGGCGTACAGCTCCTGGCGACGGGCGATCGGGAAGGCCCCGACCACGCCCACGTGGTGCAGGGTCCCGGCGTCGTCGTAGATGCCCAGCAGCACCGACCCGACCGCGTCGGGATGGTCCTTGAACAGCCGGTAGCCGGCGACCACGCAGTCCGCGGTGCGCTCGTGCTTGATCTTGAACATCACCCGCTTGTCCTCCACGTACGGCAGGTCGACGGGCTTGGCCACCACGCCGTCGAGCCCGGCGCCCTCGAACTCGGAGAACCAGCGTCGGGCCACGTCCCGGTCGCGGGTGGCCGGGGTGAGGTGGATCGGCGCCCGGGCCCCGGCCAGGGCCTCCGCCAGGGCGGCCCGGCGTTCCTCGAAGGGCTTCTCGGTGTAGTCGACAGTGCCGAGCGCGAGCAGGTCGAAGGCGACGAAGCTGGCCGGCGTCGCGGCCGCGAGCTTGCGGATCCGGGAGGCCGCCGGATGGATCCGCTGCTGCAGGACGTCGAAGTCGAGCCGGTCGCCGTGCTCGGGGTCGACCATGACGATCTCCCCGTCGATGCAGCTCGGGTCGGGGAAGTTGTCCAGCACTGCCTCGACCAGTTCGGGGAAGTAGCGGGTCATCGGGCGCTCGTTGCGGCTGCCGATCTCGACCTTGTCCCCGGAGCGCCAGATGATCGAGCGGAAGCCGTCCCACTTGGGCTCGAAGATGACCTCTCCGCGAGGCAGGTCCTTGACCGGCTTGGCCAGCATCGGGCCGAACGGCGGGACGATGGGCATGCCCCAGTCGGCGTCGCGCTCGGCCTTCGGTGCGAGGTACTCCTCGTCGGCGCGGTCGGTCCGGCGCTTGCTCGGCGGCACGCGTGGCGGTTCGCCGGGCATCTTGGGATAGTCGGGCGGGAAGTTGAGCTCGCCGAGCCCGCGCTCGACGTCGGCCTGCCACAGCGCCAGGGCGCCCTCGAGGTCCCCCACGTCGGCATCGATCGAGGACCATGGACAGGGCCGGTCGGCCAGCAGGCCGGGGACCGTACGGACGGTGAATTGGTGCGGGTCGGCGTCGGCGAGCTCGGCCCACGACAACGGCGTGGACACCGGCGCCCACGGCAGCGGCCGGGGACTGTACGCGGCGGCGATGGTCCGGTCCCGGTTGGCCTGGTTGAAGTCGACGAAGATGCGCTCGCCGCGCTCCTCCTTCCACCACGAGGTGGTGACCAGGTCCGGGAGCCGGCGCTCCAGCTCCCGGGCGATCCCGATCACCCCGTGCCGGACCTCGAGGAACTCATGGGCGGGGGAGATCCGGGCGTAGACGTGCACCCCCCGGTTCCCGGACGTCTTGGCGTACGCGGTCAGCCCGATCCCTGCCATCAGCTCCCGCAGGGCGTTCGCCGCCTCGACGGCATCGCGGAAGTGGCGACCGGGCTGGGGGTCCAGGTCGATCCGCAGCTCGTCCGGGTTGTCGGGATCGGCCGTCCTGACCGGCCAGGGGTGGAAGGTGATGGTGCCCATCTGGGCTGCCCAGGCCAGGGCGGCCGGCTCGGTGAACACCAGTTGCTCGTGGCGGCGCCGGGAGGGGTACGTGCACATCACCCGGGGCAGGTAGGCCGGAGTACCTTGCGGTGGCCGCTTGGAGAAGAACTCCTCGCCGTCGATGCCCTCGGGGAAACGCTGAAGGGTCATCGGCCGGTCGCCGTTCAGGTGCAGGAACGGCTCGGCGACGGCGAGCAGGTACTCGGCCAGCTCGCCCTTGGTCACGCCCCGGCCGTCGGGGAGACCGGCGGCCGGCCAGAGCAGCTTGTCGGGGTGGGACAGCTTCACCTTCCGGGGACCATCGGGACCGGGCACCGCGAGGACCAGAGGTTCGCTCATGTCGGCAGCGTAACCGGCGGTAGGTGCCGCGACCAGAGCCCACGCTGGGGGCGGGGCACGGGCCCGGCCCGCGGCATCGCCGCGGTCGGGTCCCATGGAAAACTGAAACGGCGGCCGCCTCGCGCCACCCCGAGGGGTGGGCAGGCCGGCCGCCGTTCACACGACGATCAGTGGGTCAGGGACCCGGCCGATCAGATGTCGTAGTACAGGTCGAACTCGTACGGGTGCGGGCGCTGGCGCAGGGCGGCGATCTCCGCCTCCTTCAGCTCGATCCAGGTGTCGATCAGGTCCGGGGTGAACACGTCACCGACGAGCAGGTACTCGTGGTCCTCGCGCAGGGCGTCGAGCGCACCCTCCAGGGAGGCCGGGACGGTGGCGATGTCGGCGTGCTCCTCGGGCGGCAGCTCGTAGAGGTCCTTGTCGATCGGCTCCGGCGGCTCGATCCGGTTCTGGATGCCGTCGAGGCCGGCCAGCAGCATGGCCGAGAAGGCCAGGTACGGGTTCGAGGACGGGTCGGGGCAGCGGAACTCGACGCGCTTGGCCTTCGGGTTCGGGCCGGTGATCGGGATGCGGATGCAGGCCGAACGGTTGCGCTGCGAGTACACCAGGTTCACCGGGGCCTCGAAGCCCGGCACCAGGCGGTGGTAGGAGTTCGCGCTCGGGTTGGTGAACGCCAGCAGGGACGGGGCGTGCGCGAGCAGGCCACCGATGTACCAGCGGGCCATGTCGGACAGGCCGCCGTAGCCGTTCTCGTCGAAGAACAGCGGCGTGCCGTCCTTCCACAGCGAGGAGTGCACGTGCATGCCCGAACCGTTGTCGTTGAAGACCGGCTTCGGCATGAAGGTGGCCGTCTTGCCGGCCTCCCACGCGGTGTTCTTGATGATGTACTTGAACTTCATCACGTCGTCGCCGGCGGCCTGCAGCGTGTTGAAGCGGTAGTTGATCTCCTGCTGGCCCGCGTTGCCGACCTCGTGGTGGGCGCGCTCGAGGATGAGCCCGGCGTTCTCCAGGTGCTCGACCATGTCCTGGCGCATGTCGGCGAAGTGGTCGACCGGGGCGACCGGGAAGTAGCCGCCCTTGTTCTTCACGTGGTAGCCGCGGTTGCCACCCTCGCGAGCGGTGCCGGTGTTCCAGGCAGCCTCCTCCGAGTCGATGGCGTAGAAGCTCGTGTGCTCGTTGGTGTCGAAGCGCACGTCATCGAAGATGTAGAACTCGGCCTCGGGGGCGAAGAACGCGGTGTCCGCGATACCGGTGGAGGCCAGGTACGCCTCGGCCTTGCGCGCGATGTTGCGCGGGTCGCGGCTGTAGGGCTCCTTGGTGATCGGGTCGTGCACGTAGAAGTCGATCACCAGCGTCTTCGCCTTGCGGAACGGGTCGAGGTACGCGGTGGTCGGGTCCGGGAGCAGGGCCATGTCCGACTCGTGGATCTTCTGGAACCCAGTGATCGACGACCCGTCGAAGGCGAGCCCCTCGTCGTACGCGTCCTTGTCGAACGACTTGGCGGGCACGGTGAAGTGCTGCATCACGCCGGGAACATCGCAGAACCGGACGTCGATGACTTCGACGCCCTCCTCCTTGATGTAGGCCAACAGGTCGTCAGCTCCCTGGAACATTGCGCCTCCGGAAAAGGTAGGTAATGGTTGGACTGCGCGGTCAGCCTACGGACAGCGGATTTCTCGATCGTTGCGCAGGTATTGCGGCCATGTTACGGCCGGGCACTCCTGCGCTGTCGAGGGGGCTGGCCCCAGCCGGGTAGGCTGGCGATCGTGACGGAAAACGCCTACGACACCGGTACGGAGCTCACGTACCCGGGCCAGCGACTCGGACTCCCCGAAGCCGGACCGGGATCGCTGGCGACCTGGGGTCAGCGGGCCACCGCGCTGGTGCTGGACTGGGCGATCTCCACGGCCCTGGCCGTACTGATCACCTGGGGAGCGGTCCTCAACGGCAGCGGCCCGGAGCGCTTCGCGACGCTGGTGGTCTTCTTCCTCGAGAAGACCGTGACCACCGCGCTGACCGGCTCCAGCATCGGCCAGCTGATCGTGGGCATCGGTGTCACCCGCGCGAACGGCACCGCCATCCCGTGGTGGGTGGCCGTGGTGCGTACGTTCATGATCTGCCTGGTCATCCCCGCGGCCGTGATCGGTGACGACCGGCGCAGCCTGAACGACATGATGCTGCGCGCGCTCGTCGTCAAGCGCCGCTGACGCAACAGCGTCACGTACGGCCGAACACCCGATCAGGCACTCCCGACCAGGAACGGCCGATCAGGACTGGACGTACGCCACGAGCTGGTCGCGCTCGGCGCGGAGCTCGTCGACGTGGGCCTTCACGACGTCACCGATGCTGACCAGGCCACGCATCACGCCGTCCTGGACGACCGGGATGTGCCGGACGCGCTGGTCCGTCATCAGGGCGGCGAGCACCTCCACGTCCGTGTCGGGGGTGCACGTCACCACGTCTGCAGTCATGATCCCGGACACCGGGGAGTCGGGCGAGGCGGTGCCGACACTGCGCGCGATGTCGCGTTCGGACACCAGCCCGACGATCGGGGAGTCGCTCCCGACGATGACGATGCAGCCGATCCCACGGTCGCGGAGCAGCGCGACGGCGTCGGCGATGGTGGCGTCAGGTGAAAGGGTGACGACGTCGGTGCCCTTGCGACGCAGCAGGTCGGTGATACGCATGCAAAACGGTAACCCGCCGTGCCCGTTCCGCACCAGAGGTTCGCGAAGAGGATGCCCGCGAACCCGACGTGGGGAGGATCCTGCCGATGACAGGATCCTCCCCACGCGGTGCTGCTGTACTTCTGTGCTGCTGTACTTCTGTGCTGCTGTACTTCTGTGCTGCTGTAATTCTGGGCCGGCTCGGCTCAGCGGTTCTGCCAGGCCTTGGCAGGCTCGTCGTGGATCGACAGCGGCTCGAACAGCTCGGGCTCCTCCTCGGGGGTGAGCGCGGTGTCCTTGTACAGCCAGTCCGTGAACGAGTAGTCGTACGTGTCGCGGGCCTCGAGCAGGGCGTTGCGGAAGTCCGCCTCGGGCTTGGGCAGGTGCCACAGTTCACCCCACTTGCGCGAGGTGGTCAGCACCCGGCGGCAGTGCTCCGGGCGCACTGCGTTGTACGCAGTGAGCACGGTGTCGGCGTCGATGGTGCCGTCGGCACGGCGGTTCTTGGCCGCGTGCTCGGCCATCACGTACGCGTCCTGGATCGCCATGATGGCGCCCTGGGCGATGTACTGGAGCGGCGGGTGGGCCGAGTCGCCGAGCAGGGCGATGTGCCCGTCGACCCAGTCCATCAGGGGCTCGCGGTCGAACATCCGCCACCAGCGGTCCCGCCACATCAGCGGCAGGCCCTCCTCGATCGCCTCGCAGCTGCCCTCGAAGGCCTTGTCCAGCTCGTCCGGCGTGCCCCAGTCCTCCTCGCCCGCCAGGGCCTTGGGGGACTCGAAGACCGCGACCTGGTTGAACATCTGGCCGCCGCGCAGGCCGTACTGCACGAAGTGGCGGCCCGGGCCCACGTAGACCACGACGTCGTCGAGGAAGACGTGGTTGTCGGCGACCTCGCCGACCGGGAAGGCTCCGCGGTAGGCGACGTAGGCCGAGTTGACCGGCTGGTCGTCGCTCATCATGGCGCGGGCCACCGAGTGCAGGCCGTCGGCCGCGATGACGATGTTGCCCTCGGCGACGTCACCGTCCTCGAAGACCGCGCGGGCACCGTCGGGGGTGTTCTCGTAGCTGACGCACCCCTTGCTGCCGTGCAGCGTGGCACCGGCGCGCACCGCGGCCTCCATCAGGATCCGGTGCAGGTCGGAGCGGTGGATCACCATGTACGGGTAGCCGTACCGCTTCTCCATGTCGCGCAGGTCCATCTGCGTGATGATGTGCCCGTCCATCGCGTCGAGCATCTTCATCCCGGACGGCAGCACGCCGGCGGCCTTGACCTCGTCGAGGACGCCCCAGTAGTCGAGGATCCGGGTGCAGTTCGGGGCGATCTGCATGCCCGCGCCGACCTCGCCGAACTTCGAGTGCTTCTCGAACAGCTGAACGTTGAATCCCTTGAGCGAGAGCGCGAGCGCTGCCGCCATGCCGCCGATGCCGCCACCGACGACCACTACATCACCCTTGAAGGTGGTCATGTTCTTGTTTCCTTCCTCCCCCTACGGGGAGATCTGTCAGGTGTTCGAGTTGTCAGAGCCAGGCCGGCAGGCCGGGCAGGTCGTTTCCGTCGGTAGTACGGGACGGGCCGCCGGGACGTCCGGCGAG
The DNA here is from genome assembly GCF_900092135.1 of Raineyella antarctica. GTDB lineage: Bacteria > Actinomycetota > Actinomycetes > Propionibacteriales > Propionibacteriaceae > Raineyella > Raineyella antarctica. Next base: position 413,691 of record NZ_FMYF01000001.1, read on the forward strand.
CCATGTGGTGAGCTCGCTGAGCGGGGCCGCCACGACGATCGGGTCGCCGGTGCCGGGGATCTCCACCGCCACGTCCGCATCGGTCGCGCTCGCGGACACCGCCGGGTGCTCCGGGGTACGGGAACGCTTCGCGGCGATGTCGGCGACCAGCGCGGCGCAGAAGTCCGCCGGCAGGTCGGCGAAGCCGACACCACCGAGGTCGACGGCGTGCACCATTACCTCGCGGCTGCGCATCCACGGCAGCTCCGTCGCGGGGACCGTACGTCCCTGGGCGGTCACCACGGTGTGCTGCCACTGCTCGTCGGTCAGCCCGGCGACATCGGCATCGAGGGCCGCCACGGAGCGGTGGTACCACTCGCGCAGCTCGGCGGCGTCCTTGTGGGAGCCGGTCTCGATGTCCTCGTTGCGCTGGGTCGGCGAGGAGTACATCGGGGTCTCCTCGCCGGTCCGGGCCCAGTGCACCAGGTGCTGCAGGGCCTCGGCGTTCGCGCAGACGTGGGCGAGGAGGTGCTTGCCGGTCCAGCCGTCCAGGTCGGTCGGCCCGGCCAGCTGCTCGTCACTCACCCGCGACAGGGAGGTAGTGAACAACTCGGTTCCCTGCGCCATCCAGCGCCGGGTGTCGTCGAAGGCCGGGCTCACTCCACGACCTCGGCGACGCAGCGGTTCTCGCAACGACCCAGGCCCTCGATCTCGGTGACCAGCACGTCGCCGGCCTTCATGTACTGGGAGGGCTTGCGGGCGTGGCCCACGCCGCCGGTGGTGCCGGTGGCGATCACGTCGCCGGGCTCCAGGGTGAGGATGGTGGAGATGTACTCGACCAGGGTGATCGGGTCGAAGACCAGGTCGCCGGTGGTGTCGGACTGCTTGGTCTCGCCGTTCAGGGCGTCCTCGATCTTCAGTGCGGGGCGCCCGCCGCCGACCTCGTCCTTGGTGACCAGGTAGGGACCCATCGGGGTGGTGTTCGCCCAGGTCTTGCCCTGCAGCCACATCTTGGAGCGGTACTGCCAGCCACGCATCGTCACGTCGTTGAGCGTCGAGTAGCCGGCGATGGCCGCCTCGGCCTCGGCACCCTTGGCGCGGCGGACCTTCTTGCCGATCACGATTGCCAGCTCGGCCTCCCAGTCGTACTGGTCGTCCTCGGGCGGCAGGATGATGTCGTCGTTGGCACCGATCAGGGCCTCGGGGTACTTCGCGAACAGCGTCGGGTACTCCGGCAGGTCGCGGCCCATCTCCTTGATGTGCGTGCGGTAGTTCAGGCCGACACAGATGATCTTCTTCGGTTCCGGGGTGACCGGGGCGAAGTCGGCGTCGGCGGCGGACAGCGTCGGGCCGTCGGCGGCCGCCCTGGCCTCCCAGTCCTCCGAGGCGAGCAGCGTGCTGACACTGTCGACGCCCAGGTCGACGAACGTGTCGCCCTCGACACGGACGGCCTTGGTGCCCTCGGTCGTACGGATGGTGGCGAGCTTCATGGGATCTCCTTCGATCGTGCGGGTGAGGGGGTGGATCAGGCGTCGATTTCGCTGCGGTACAGGTCGAGCTTCTCGAAGATCGGGGTGTCGGCGAACCGGAACAGGTCCAGGGCGCCGGAGTCCGAGTCGGAGGCGGAGGCCTCGGAGCTGATGGAGAAGGTGGTCCAGGAGGGCACCACGAAGATGTCACCGCGGGTGACCGACCAGGTGCGGTCGCCGACGCTGACCTTGCCGGCGCCGTCGAAGACCTGGAACACCGAGGAGCCGACCTCGCGACGCGGGGCCGTGGCGGCACCCTTGCGCAGGCGGTGGATGGACGTACGGATCGTCGGCAGCACGTCGCCGGCATTGGTCGGGTTGGTGTAGCGCACCGCGGCGTGGCCCGGCTCGACGGTGACGTCGTGGCCCTCGGCCTCCATCGCCAGCTGCTGGGTCAGGGCGGCGTCAGTGTTGGCCCAGCGGTAGGCGAACAGCGGGGAGAACGGAATGGGCTGGGCGGCGTACTTCTCCGGGGTCAGGCCCCCGTACTGCCACAGCCGCTCGCTGCGGGACTGCTGGGGGGTCGTACGCTCCTCGTCGGTGAACTGCTCGGGGCCGAACTCGAAGAAGGTGGAGTCGGTCGCGTACTGGAACGGGATGTCGAGCCCGTCGATCCAGGCCATCGGCTGGTCGGTCGGGTTGAAGTGGCCGTGCCAGTTCCAGGTCCCCTGCGGCAGGAAGTCGCCGCGGCGCATCGGGATCGGGTCACCGTTCACCAGGGTCCACACGCCCTCACCCTCCACCACGAAGCGGAACGCGTTCTGGGTGTGGCGGTGGTACGGGGCGTCCTCGCCCGGGCCGAGGTACTGGATGGCGCACCACAGGGTGGGCGAGATGTAGGGGCGTCCGCCCAGGGTGGGGTTGGCCAGCGCGATCGCGCGGCGCTCGCCGCCACGGCCGACCTGCACGATGTCGCCGGCCTGTTCGGCCAGGGGCAGCAGGTCCGACCACTTCCACAGCCACGGGGCCGCCTTGGCCTGCGGCTTGCCCGGCATCAGGTCGCCGATCTCGTACCACAGCGGGATGAGCATCTCCTGCTCGAATCCCCGGTAGAGGTCGGCGAGCTCGGGGCTGGGTGCCGGCTGGGTGGGGCCCTCGATGACCGGGAGCTTCACCGGGGAGGGGAGAGTGTTGTCAGGCATGGGGTTCTCCTTCGAGTTCGTGGGGCGAGCGGAGGGTGTCAGCGGGCGTCGCTGGTCGACGGGGTCGTCCCGAGGAGGACGGGGACGGCGGTGGGCCGGTGCTGGATGACCAGACCGGTGATGACCAGCAGGGTCGCTGCCGCTGCGGCCGCGGCCGGGGAGAGCGCAGCCAGCGAGAGCGCGGCGAGGGTGCCGGCGAGGATGGCACCGGAGGGGAGGAGGGTCACGCGCTCGTCGGGGCGTTGCCGGAGCGCGGCGCGGCTCCTCGGTGCGGACGTCATTGTCATGTGATGAACGTTACCGCGATTCTGCCAGAGTGAACTTATAATTCTGGAGTGAAGAATCCTCCCCCGTATGCCATCACCAGCGTCGACAACGCGCTGCGACTGGCGTCGATGCTGCAGCTCGAGGGGCCGATGCGGGTGGCCGACGCCGCGGAGCGACTGGGCGTGGCCCGCTCGACCGCGCACCGGCTGCTGCAGATGCTCGTCTACCGCGACTTCGCGGCCCAGCGTGAGGACCAGCGCTACGTGGCCGGCCCCATGCTGGCCCACGGCACGACACCGCATTCCGGCATCGCCGAACTGCGGGCCGTGGTGCTCCCGCACCTGCGCGAGCTGGCCGTGGCCACTGGCGAGACGGCGAACCTGGTCGTCCTGGTCGGTACCCAGGCGCGGTTCGCCGCCTCGGTGGAGTCGATGCAGGCGCTGCGGGTCGGGGACCGTGAGGGCATGGCCTTCCCTGCCCACCTGACCTCCGGTGGCCGGGCCATCCTGGCCGAGCTGCCCCCGCACGAACGGCTGCGGGTCCTCCGCCAGTTGTCGATGGGGCATCCGGTCGCCGGGGACAACTCGATCGACCCGATCGAGGGCGCTGCGATCGTCGAGCGGATCCAGCGCCTCGGCTACGCCGTCAACGACCAGGAGACCGAGCGCGGCGTGACGGCGGTCGGCGTGGCGATCCATGGACCCGGCACCGAGGGGGGAGCGGCGATCACCGTCTCGATGCCCACCCAGCGTTTCGCGACAGTGCACCTGCCGGGGATCGTCGGGGCGATGCGAGCCGCGGCCGCGGGTATCGAGGCGTCCCTGGTCGAGGCGGCACAGGCGGCCGAGGCGCTGGACGCTCGCTGAGGGGTCCGTCACCTACCGGGCAGTCAGGGCGCGACGCGGCTACCGTTGGGGTATGCGTTCGACGTCAGTGCGCCCCCCGGCCGTTGCGGGGATGTTCTACCCGGGGTCGTCGACGGACTTGGCTCGGGACGTGGACGACCTGCTGGCCCGGGCGGCCGTCGACGTACCTGCCGGGGCCTCGGTGCCGAAGGCGGTGATCGTGCCGCACGCGGGTTACGTCTACTCCGGCTCGACCGCGGCCCTCGGCTTCGCCCGCCTCGCCGCGGCGGCCGACCGGATCACCCGGGTGGTCCTGTTCGGACCCTGCCACCGGGTGGCCGTCCGCGGACTGGCCCTTCCCGCCGCTGGTGCCTTCCGCACCCCCCTGGGTGACGTGCCGATCGCGCTGCCGGACCTGGCCGACCTGCCGCAGGTGGTGGTGAGTGCCGCAGCCCACGCCGCTGAACACTCGTTGGAAGTGGAGCTGCCCTTCCTACAGCGGGTCCTCGGGGACTTCGAGCTGGTCCCCTTCGCCGTCGGTGAGGTCGGCGGCGAGGATGTCGCGGAAGTCGTCGACCGGCTGTGGGGTGGTCCGGAGACCGTGCTCGTGTTCAGCTCCGACCTGTCCCACTACCACCCGTACGCCGAGGCCCAACGGCTGGACAGGGAGACGGTGGACCGGCTGCTCGCGCTGCGCGGGCCGATCGCGCCGGAGCGGGCGTGCGGGGCCCGGGCGGTCAACGGCCTGCTGGTCAGCGCCGCCCGCCGAGGCCTCGTGACCGAGCTGTACGGGCTGTGCAACTCCGGCGACACCGCCGGTGACAAGCGGCGGGTGGTCGGCTACGCCGCCATCGGCGTGGGCTGATGTTCCCCGACGACATGGGGCCGGTGCTGCTGCCGCTCGCCCGGGCCGCGATCGCCGATCGGCTGCACCTGCCCGGGCCCGAGGTCCCCGCGGCGGACTGGCTGGCCGAGCCGGGCGCCAGCTTCGTCACCCTGCACCTGGCCGGCCGGCTGCGTGGCTGCATCGGCACCCTCGAGGCGTACCGGAGCCTGGGGGAGGACACGGCTGCCAATGCTCGGGCCGCTGCCTTCGCCGATCCCCGGTTCCCGGCCCTGACGGTGCGGGAGTATGCCGGGATCGAGGTGGAGGTCTCGGTGCTGTCGGCACTGGAGCCGGTCCCGTACGACGACGAGGACGACCTGCTCGGCCGGCTCCGCCCCGGGATCGACGGCGTGGTGCTGCGGGCCGGGCGCCGGCGCGGGACGTTCCTGCCGCAGGTATGGGACCAGTTGCCCGACCCCTCCCGCTTCCTCGACCACCTCAGGAGGAAGGCCGGGCTGCCGGGGAACGGCTGGGATCCCGCCTGGCAGGTCGACCGGTACACCGTGCGGAGGTGGAGCGAGCAGACAGCCGCTTGATCGGCGCGCCATGCTTGGAGGAAGGCGTCCTCAAGGTCGAGGACGCGAGCATGCGGAGTGAATGATGACCGATTCGGCGTACCCGGCCCGCTACTGGCACCGACTGGACGACGGGCGCATCCAGTGCGACCTGTGTCCCCGTGACTGCCGCCTTCGCGATGGCCAGCGCGGCTACTGCTTCGTACGACAACGGGTCGGTGACCAGATGGTGCTGACGACCTATGGCAAGTCGTCGGGATTCTGCATCGACCCGATCGAGAAGAAGCCGCTCAACCACTTCTACCCGGGCACCAGCGTGCTCTCCTTCGGGACCGCCGGCTGCAACCTGGGCTGCAAGTTCTGCCAGAACCACGAGATCTCGACCGCCCGCGAGATGGAGACGCTCGCCGATTCCGCCTCCCCGGCCGACCTGGTGCGGGCGGCCCAGGAGTGGCACTGCGACTCGCTCGCCTTCACCTACAACGATCCGGTGATCTTCGCCGAGTACGCCATGGACGTCGCGGAGGCCGCCCAGGAGGCAGGGATCCACACCGTCGCCGTGACGGCTGGCTACATCCATGCGGAGCCCCGCCGGGACTTCTACGCGCACATGTCGGCGGCCAACGTGGACCTGAAGGGGTTCCGGGACGACTTCTACCGCAAGATCACCGGCGCCCGGCTCGGCGCGGTGCTCGACACCCTGTCCTACCTCCGGACCGAGACGGACGTGTGGTTCGAGATCACCACCCTGCTCATCCCTGGCCTGAACGACGACCCGGAGGAGCTGAGGCAGGAGGCGCGCTGGATCGCGGCCGAACTGGGCCCGGACACGCCGCTGCACTTCTCCGCGTTCCACCCCGACAACCGGATGCTCGACACCCCGCCGACCCCACCCGCGACGCTGACCCGGGCCCGCGAGATAGCGATGGACGAGGGGCTGAACTACGTCTACACCGGCAACGTGCACGACCGCGCCGGCGACACCACCCGGTGCTCCGGCTGCGGTGGCAAGCTGATTGTTCGTGACTGGTACCGGATCCTGTCCTACCGGCTCACCTCCGACGGCCGCTGTCCCGACTGCGGGCAGCCGCTGCCGGGACGGTTCGGGGCGGAGGCCGGGGACTTCGGCCCGCGGCGCATTCCGATCCGGATCGGGCACCAGGGCGACTAGCGGCTGGGAGCGCCAGTCCCCCCTGCCGCAGCGGCCGGGGCGTCAGTCCTCCAGGACGGAGGCGGCCTCCAGCCACTCCTCCTCGAGGGCCTCGTGCTTCTGCTCCAGCTCGCCCAACCGGGTCTGCAGCTGGCCGAGCCGTACGTAGTCCGAGGCCTCCGAGGCCATGTCGGCATGCAGCCGGGCAATCTGCTCGCTGATCCTCGCCAGCTGGCCCTCCAGCCGGGCCATGTCCTTCTGCGCCCGACGGGTCTCGGCAGGGGAGGGGCCCTGGGGCTCGGGTGCCTCCGCCGTTCCGGACCCTGTCCCAGGCTCGGCTGCTCCGGCTGCCGCGGACTGCAGGGCCCGGCGACGCTCGAGGTACTCGTCGACACCCCGGGGCAGCATCCGGACCGCGCCGTCGCCGAACAGCGCGTACGTCACGTCGGTCGTGCGCTCCAGGAAGTAGCGGTCGTGGGAGACCACGACCAGCGTCCCGGGCCAGTTGTCGAGGTAGTCCTCGACGACGTTGAGGGTGTCGATGTCGAGGTCGTTGGTGGGCTCGTCGAGCAGCAGCACGTTGGGTTCGTGCAGCATGATCCGCAGGAACTGCAGCCGACGGCGCTCGCCGCCGGACAGTTCCCCGAGCCGGGTGTGCAGGCGGTTGCCGGAGAAGCCGAAGTCCTCCAGCAGAGACGTCGTGGTGACCTCGCGGCCGTCTGCCAGCGAGAGTCGGTTGGCGATCCGCTGCATCGAGGTCAGCACCCGGTCCTCCGGGTCGACCGGCTCGACGTTCTGGTTGAGCCAGCCCAGGTTGAGCGTCTTGCCATGCTTGACCGCACCGGTGTCCGGGGCCAGGTCCTTGGCGAACAGCCGCAGCAGCGTCGTCTTGCCGGCGCCGTTCACCCCGACCAGGCCGATCCTCGCGCCCGGGGCCAGGGACCAGGTCAGGTGCTCGACGATCGGCCGGCCCGGGGTCCCGTCCGGCGCGGCGGGCAACGCGTACGAGACGTCGGACAGGTCGATGACGTCCTTGCCGAGGCGGGTCATCGCGAACTTCTGCAGGCCGAGCGCGTCGCGCGGGGGCGGCTCGTTCGCGATCAGCTCGTTGGCCGCGTCGATCCGGAACTTCGGCTTGGAGGTCCGGGCCGGGGCGCCGCGCTGGAGCCAGGCCAGCTCCTTGCGCATCAGGTTCTGCCGGCGCGCCTCGTTGGCGGCGGCCTGCCGCTGGCGCTCCACCCGGGCCAGCACGTACGCGGCGTAGCCGCCGTCGTACGTGTCGACCGTCCCGTCGTGGACCTCCCAGACCCGGGTGCAGATCGCGTCCAGGAACCAGCGGTCGTGGGAGACGACGAGCATCGCCCGGTCCGCGGTCTGCAGTGCGCGCAGGTGCTCGGCCAGCCAGGCCACCGCCTCGACGTCCAGGTGGTTGGTGGGCTCGTCCAGGACCAGCACCTCGTGCCGGTGCAGCATCGCCGCCACCAGCGCGACACGGCGGCGCTCGCCGCCCGAGAGCCGGCCGACCTCGCGGTCCAGGTCGACGTCGGCCAGCAGGTGCTCGACGATGCCGCGGGTCGTCGCGTCGGCGGCCCAGACATGGTCGGGCGCGCCGTCGACGATCAGGTCGCGGACCGTGGCGGTCGGCTCGAACTCGTCGGACTGGTCGACGATGCCGATGGTGATCCCGCCGGTACGGGTGACCCGCCCGGTGTCGGGCTCCTCCCTGCCGGTCAGGAGCCGCAGCAGCGTCGACTTGCCGTCCCCGTTGCGGCCGACGACGCCGATCACGTCCCCGGGGCCCAGCCCGATCGTCAGGTCGTCCAGGAGCGTACGGGTCCCGTAGGTCTTCGAGATGTGCTCGGCGTTGACGAAGTTCGCAGCGACTGCCATCTGGTGGGTGCTCTCCCGGCTCAGCGGCCGCGCAGGGCGCGACGGCTGCCGCGGGCCTGGCGGGCGCTGGTCGGCATCGGGCCCTTCGGCAGCGGCACGCGCGGACGGACCGCGTCGAGCGCCTTCACCCGGGAGCGGACCTCGGTCACCTGGTACTTGTCCAAGGACTTCGGCAGCTTGCGAATGTGCTTGGCAAGGTCATCCAGGGAGACCTGGCCCTCCTTGGTGCCCATCTGGACCACCCAGACCGGCAGGTCGGCGGTGAGCTGGGCGTGCTTGCGCTCCTCGGCGGCGAGCAACTGCTTCAGCCGGCCGGGCTCGCCCTCGCCGATCAGGACCACCCCGGCCGGGCCGATCGCCCGGTGGATCAGGTCCTGCTGGCGGGTGCCGGCGATGCCCAGGTCATGGGTCCAGATCTTGGTGTTGAGCAGCCCGAGCGCGGCGGCGGCCGAGCCGACCTGGCCGCGGGCCTGCTCCAGGGTGGCCCGCTTCATCCGGTTGGTCAGGATGAAGACGGCCAGCGTGAAGCCGGCGACGACGCCGGTGATGATCCAGAGCACCCAGCTGAACGCCGTGCCCCCGGTCAGGGCCGCGACCAGGATGGCCAGGAGGACCGGCACCGCGAAGGCGCCCGCCATCCACAGGTTCAGCTTCTTGTCGACCTTCGCGGTCGCCTTGTAGGCGTAGGTGATCTGCTTCCACCAGCCCCAGTCACGCGGATCCTCGCTGTTGCGGCGACGCTCCTTCTCGGCGCGGCGGGCGGCCTTCTGCTTAGCTTCCAGCGCCTTCGCGGCCTCACTCTTGGCCATCAGTCATTCACCTTGCTGTCGTGCGGACGGGTGGTCGGCATCGCTGGTCAGGCCTGCGGGCCGCTGGTGGGGTGGACCCCGTGGATCTTCAGGACCGCTGCGCCCTGGCCGCGCGCTTCCTTGGCCTGGCGGTAGAGCCGGCCGGCACGGTAGGAGGAGCGGACCAGCGGGCCACTCATCACACCGGAGAAGCCGATCTCGCGGGCCTCGTCGGCGAACGCGTCGAACTGCTCGGGGGTGACCCAGCGCTCGATCGGGTGGTGGCGCTCGGAGGGGCGCAGGTACTGGGTGATGGTGATGATCTCCGCGCCGGCGGCGTGCAGGTCGCGCAGCGCCTGGGAGATCTCCTCGTCGGTCTCGCCCATGCCGAGGATCAGGTTGGACTTGGTGACCAGACCGGCCTCGCGGGCCATGGTCAGCACCTCGAGGGAACGCTCGTAGCGGAAGCCCGGACGGATCCGCTTGAAGATCCGCGGCACGGTCTCGACGTTGTGGGCGAAGACCTCGGGCTGGGCGTCGAAGACGGCCTGCAGCGCCTTCCGGTTGCCCTGGAAGTCGTCGACCAGCAGCTCCACCCCGCAGCCGGGGATCGCCTCGTGGATCTGGCGGCAGGTCTCGGCGTAGAGCCAGGAGGCGCCGTCGGGCAGGTCGTCGCGGGCGACACCGGTCACGGTCGCGTAGTGCAGGCCCATCTTCTGGACCGACTCGGCGACGCGGCGCGGCTCGTCCAGGTCGTAGCCGGTGGGCTTGCCGGTGGCGATCTGGCAGAAGTCGCACCGCCGGGTGCACTGGTCACCGCCGATCAGGAAGGTGGCCTCGCGGTCCTCCCAGCACTCGAACTGGTTGGGGCAGCCGGCCGCTTGGCAGACGGTATGCAGGTTCTCCGTGGCGACGAGATTCTTCAGATCGCGATAGTTGGGCCCGAATTTTGCGCGCGTCTTGATCCAGGCGGGCTTCTCCTCGATCGGGGTCTCGGCATTCCGGACCTCGAGGCGGAGCATCTTTCGTCCCTCAGGTGCAATCGTCACTCGGCCGATTCTACCTGCTCGCGCCGACGGCGCCGTCGAGGACCGTCGGCGCAGGAAGGATGCCGAACAGCGGCGTCGGGCCTACGGCTCAGACGGTCAGCCCGTACGTCACGGTGCCGGAGGCGGGGACGTCCCCTGCCGGTGCCGACCCGGTGGCGTCACCGGCGGAGCGCTTGCCGTGCGCGGTCTGCGGGTTGTACTCGTGCTCGCCACCCACGTCCGGGGAGGACTCGTACGGCTCGTAGCGCAGCATCAGGTCCAGGTGGGGCCGGACCATCGCGGCCAGCTCGGCGAGCGAGGGGGAGGACCCCAGCTCCTGGGCGATGCTGGTCACCCCGGCGTCGCGGATCCCGCACGGGACGATCCGGTCGTACCAGCTCATGTCCATGTCGGCGTTCAGGGCGAAGCCGTGCATGGTGGCCTTGCGCGAGACCCGGATCCCGATCGCCGCGATCTTGCGCTCCGGGCGGGTGGCGGTGGCTCCCAGCCACACCCCGGTGCGGTGCGGGACGCGGCCGGCGGTGATGCCGAGCTCGGCGAGGGTACGGATCAGCGCCTCCTCGAGCCGGCGGACGAAGTCGACCACGCCGATCCCGCTGGCGGGCAGACGGACGATCGGGTAGCCGACCAGCTGGCCGGGGCCGTGGTAGGTGATGTCGCCGCCGCGGTCCACGTCGACGACCGGCGTGCCGTCGACCGGCCGGTCGGCCGGATCGGTGCGCTTGCCGGCGGTGTAGACCGGATCGTGCTCCAGCAGCAGCACGGTGCCGCGGTCGGTTCCCTCCACCACCCGGGAGTGGAGCTGCTTCTGCAGCTCCCAGGCCTCGAGGTAGTCGGTGGTGGCCGTACGGTCGGGCCACAGGCCGAGGGTGCGGTAGGTGATGCCGAGGGGGGAGACGACCGAGACGTCGGCCCCGGGCACGTTGATGGGGGAGGCGGACATGCGCCCGAGTGTACGCGGCTCCCGAGGGTCCCTCGTCCGATGTCGTAGCCTGCCGGTGTGCTGAGGATCGGACTGACCGGCGGGATCGGATCGGGCAAGTCGACGGTGGCCGCGCTGCTGGCGGCCCGTGGGGCGGTGGTCCTGGATGCCGATCGGATCGCCCGGGCCGTCGTGGAGCCCGGTACGCCCGGGCTGGCGGCGATCCGGGAGCGCTTCGGTGACCGGGTCGTGGGCGCCGACGGAGCGTTGGACCGGGCGGCGCTGGGGGCGATCGTCTTCGCCGACCCGGCCGAACGCCGTGCGCTGGAGGCGATCACCCATCCGCTGATCCGGGAGCGGACCGCCGCGCTCGTCGACGCCGCCGCCCCGGAGGCGGTAGTCATCCACGACATCCCGCTGCTGGTCGAGATCGGGGCCGCCCCCACCTACCACTTGGTGGTCGTCGTGGACGTCGATGCCGAGGAGCGGGTTCGCCGGCTTGTCGCCTCCCGCGGAATGGCGCAGTCCGATGCCCGCGCCCGGATCGGGCACCAGGCCTCGCGGGCCGAACGGCTCGCGGTCGCCGACGTGGTGCTCGACAACAACGGCACGGCGTCGGACCTCGAGGCCCAGGTCGACCGGCTGTGGCAGCGCCTGGTGGAGTTCGACCGGCGGCTGCGGACCGGCGAGCCGTACGCCGGCGACGGACGGCCGGTCCCGCCCGATCCCACCTGGGCCGACCAGGCCGGCCGGACCCTCGCCCGGCTGGCCGACCGGCTCGGTCGGTTGCTGGAGGTCGCACCGGCGCTGCAGCACGTCGGACCGACGGCTGTCCCGGGAGTGTCCGCGCCGGACGTGCTCCACCTGCAGGTAGGCCTGCCGGCAGGTACGGACCTGGACCGGCCCGACCTTCGTACGGTCCTGGAGGGGCTGGGGCACCCCCGGAGGGCGGCGGATCCGGACGCCGGGGACGAGCGCGTGCACCTCTCCTGCGACCCGGACCGGCCGGTGGTCATCTGCCTGCGCCAGGTCGACTCGCCCGGCTGGCGGGACTCCCTGCTGGCCCGGGACTGGCTGCGGGCCGATGGTGCGGCCCGGGCGGACCTCGAGGTGGCCATCCGGACCGCGGGTGCCGGGGACGCCGGCCCCGGGGCAGCGAGGCCCGGGGCGGTGCCGAGCCCGGACGGGTTCCCCGCCGGCTGGTGGGAGGCGGTGCGGGACCGGGCCAGGGACTGGGCGGACGCGACCGGGCGGCGGTACTGAGGGACGGTCCGAGCGGGCCGGACCGTGGACGACGAGGCGGCCCCGGGATCACTCCCGGGGCCGCCTCCTGCGTCGTCAGTCGCTCATCGGCCGGCTGTCAGACCTGCACGCCGAACTCGGCGCCGAAGTCGCCGTCCTCCAGACGGTCCTTGACCGTCACCAGGAAGCGGCCCGCGTCCGCGCCGTCGATGATGCGGTGGTCGTAGGACAGGTTGAGGTGCATCATGTCCCGGATCGCGATGGTCTCACCGAGGTGCTTGTCGAGCAGGACCACCGGCCGCTTCACCATGGCACCGGTGCCGAGGATGGCCGACTCCGGCTGGTTGATGATCGGCGTGTCGCTCAGGGTGCCGATCGAGCCGTAGTTGGTGATGGTGAAGGTGCCACCGGACAGCTCGTCCGGGGAGACCTTGGCATTGCGGGTACGGCTGCCCAGGTCGGCGATCGCCTTGGCCAGCTCGGTGACGCTCAGGTCTCCGGCGTTCTTGAGCACCGGAACCATCAGGCCCTTGGGGGTATCGACGGCCAGGCCCAGGTTCTCGCTGGCCGGGTACGAGATCGTCTTGTCGTCCATGTTCGCGACGGCGTTGACGATCGGGTACTGCTGCAGGGCCTCGAGGGTCGCCTTCGCGATGAATGCGAGGTAGGTCAGGCTGACACCGTTCTTGGCCTTGAAGTCGTCCTTCACCCGGGCACGCAGCCGCGAGATCACAGTGAGGTCGACCTCGACGGTGGCGGTCAGCTGGGCTGCGATGTCCTTCGAGTCGCGCATCCGACGAGCGATCGTCTGACGGATCCGCGACATCTTCTGGGTCGTGCCGCGCAGCGGGGAGACCTCGGGGGCTGCCGCAGCGGCGGCCGGCGCCGGGGCGGCTGCCTCGGCGGGAGCCTTCGCGGCGTCCAGGACGTCCTGCTTGCGGATGCGGCCACCCACACCGGTGCCCTTCAGCGACGCCAGGTCGACGTTATGCTCCGCGGCCAGCTTGCGGACCAGCGGGGTGACGTACGCGGCCTCGGCCACGTCACCTCCGGCGGCGCGCGGGGCAACGGCCGGGGTCGGAGCCGGAACCGCGGGCGCGGACGGCGCCGGAGCTGCGGGAGCAGGAGCCGGAGCTGCAGCGGCGGGGGCCGGAGCGGCCGGGGCAGCGGCCGGAGCGGGGGCGGGGGCGGGGGCCTCGGCGGCTGGTGCCGGTGCCTGCTGGGTCGGGGCGGCGGGTGCTGCTGCTGCGTCGGCGTTGCCGATGACGGCGAGGACGGCGCCGACCTCGACGGTCTCGTCCTCCTGGACGCGGATCTCCAGGATGGTGCCGGCGACCGGGGAGGGGACCTCGGTGTCGACCTTGTCGGTGGAGATCTCGACCAGGGGCTCGTCGACGGCGACGGTGTCGCCGACCTTCTTCAGCCAGGTGGAGACGGTGCCTTCGGTGACGGACTCACCGAGGGCCGGCAGGGTGATCTCGGTGCCCTGGGCGGGCGCGGAGGACGCGGCGGGGGCGGGGGTCTCGGCAGCGGGGGCCTGGGCCTCCTGGGCCGGGGCGGCGGGAGCGGGGGCCTCGGCGGCTGGGGCCGGAGCCTGCTGGGCCGGGGCGGCCGGCTGCGAGGGGGCCTCGCCGGCCTCGCCGATCACGGCCAGCACCGCACCGACCTCGACGGTCTCGTCCTCCTGGACAAGGATCTCCAGCACCGTTCCAGCGACCGGAGAGGGGATCTCGGTGTCGACCTTGTCGGTGGAGATCTCGACCAACGGCTCGTCGACGGCGACGGTATCGCCGACCTTCTTCAGCCAAGTAGAGACGGTGCCCTCGGTAACACTTTCACCAAGGGCCGGGAGGGCTACAGAAGTCGACATGATCGCTTAGGACTCCTTCAGAACGGTGACGACGCAGTCAGTACGTCGTTACCCTACCCGTACGCGCAGGCCTTGAGTACGAGGTTCCAGCGAGCCGCACGGCGCCGGTACGCTGCGGATCCCGGCCCCGGCCACCGCTCATTCCAAGGTGAGCGCGAGGTCCACGAGGGTCCGTACGCCCGCCCCCGTCCCACCCGAGGAGAGGTGTCCCTCGGGCGCGCCGTCGTGCCAGGCGGGCCCGGCGATGTCCAGGTGGGCCCAGTGGGCGTCGCCGACGAAGTGCTCCAGGAAGGCCGCCGCGATCTGCATGCCCAGGTACGTCTCGGTGCTGGCCGAGGCCAGGTCGGCGTACGGGGACTCGAGCTTGTCACGTGCCTCGTCGGTGAGCGGCAGTTGCCACATGGCCTCACCCGAGGACTCGGCGGAGTGCAGCAGGCGACCGGCGACCAGGTCGGAGTTCGCGACAAGGCCGATGGTGCTCGGGCCCAGGGCGCGGATGCAGGCCCCGGTGAGGGTGGCGATGTCGACGACCAGGTCGGCGTCCTCCACCTGGGCGGCGGCCAGGCAGTCGGCCAGCACCAGGCGTCCCTCGGCATCGGTGTTGGTCACCTCGACCGTCGTGCCGTCGCGCATGGTCAGGATGTCGGAGGGCCGGTAGGCGGTCCCCGACGGCATGTTCTCCACCAGGCCCGCGTAGGCGACGACCTCCACCCGAAGGCCCAGGTCGGCGATCGCGCGCAGGGCGGTCATCACGGCCGCGGCCCCACCCATGTCGGACTTCATCGTCAGCATCCGGCCGGCCGGCTTGATGTCGATGCCGCCGCTGTCGAAGGTCACCCCCTTGCCGACAAGGACCAGCTTCTGGGCGGCACCCTCGGGGGAGTAGGCGGCCCGTACGACCCGCGGCCGGTGGGCGGACCCGCCGCCCACGGCCAGGACCCCGCCGAAGCCCTCGGTCCGCAGGCGGTCCTCGTCCAGGACGTCCATCTCGACCGGTGACCCGTCGAACCATCGGGTCAGTTCGTCGGCGAAGGACTCGGGAAAGAGCAGGTTGGCAGGCGCGTTGACCCAGTCGCGGGCCCGGGCGACGGCGGCCGTCACGGCGATCGCGTGCCGCGCCGGGGACTCGTGGTCGGTCGCGTCACGGTCCAGCACGACGACCTCGCCGATCCGGGCCTCCGGGACGGTGCCGACCGGGTGCAGCGTTCGGTAGCCGCCGAGCAGGCCACCCTCGGCGGTCGCGCGAACCATCTCGTGCACCGACATGGCTCCCGCCGCGCCCTCGTGGTGCAGCAGCAGCCCCACTCGTGCACCGGCACCGTCGTCCAGGCCGGCACCGATCCAGCGGACCGCTGCGCCGGCCCCCCGCCGGAGGGCGTCCGGGCTCGGAAGACCCGCCCCGAGGCCGACGGCGACGACCCGGGCTCCGGTGGAGAGTCGCCCCAGCGACGTGGTCGTGCCCAGCTTCGTCCTGCGCTCCGCACCGGAGGACAGCAGGTCCAGGTCGAGCGGCCCGGCGTCCACGTCCTCGGGGAGCGAGTGGCTGACACTGCCGTCGGCCTCCAGCCGGATCCCCACCACCAGGTAGTCCAGTTCGGCGGGCAGTTCCTCGGCCAGGGACAGACGGGGCAGGGTGGTGGTGTTCACCGGAGTTCCTCTCGCGCGACGACGGACGTACGTGACCAGTGGCGCGGCGCCCCGGACGTGCTGGAGGTCCGGCACGAGCCGGTGGCGTGCCGTGCCCTGCGTGCCACGGTAGTCCGGCGCCGGGCGCGACCCAACGGTGGGCGGCCAGGGGTGACCCGGCTCAACGGGACCGTAGGTCCGGGCGGGCGATCAGGCGCTGAGAGACATCGGTCCGTAGACGACAGTGCCGGCCTCGAGCAGCGTGACGGCTTCGATCCCGGCATCGTCCAGCTCGGTCCAGTGCTCGGAGAACCAGGCCTCCGCGGCCGACTGGTCGGGGAAGCCGGTCGCCAGCCCGAGGTCGGCAGCGGTCGCCTCGTCGAGTACGGGGGTGGTCGCCCAGGTGAAGGCCATCGGCTCAGACCTGCTCGCCGCGCTTGACCCGCGGGGCAGGCATGCGCCAGCGGCGGATCTGGAGGGTGCGGTTCATGCCGTAGAGGAACAGCCCGCTGCGGGACTGGCCGGGCAGGCGCTCGTCATGGATCCTGGTGAACTGGCGCCACATGATGACCAGGTCGACCAGCACCGCGAGGACGACCAGGTAGAAGAAGATCATCGTGGCGTTGGCCAGGGCGGGGTTCTTGCCCAGGACCAGGCTGGCGGCCAGCACGATCAGCAGGACCGGCATGACGACCTCGCCGAGCCGGAACTTGGAGTCCACCACGTCACGCATGAGGGTGCGGCCCGGGTCGGAGTCGCGCTCCCGGGTCTGCTCCATCCGCGAGCGACGGCTCGCCTCGGCCTCGCGCTGTCGGCGCTCCTTGCTCGTGAGCGTCGGGTTGAGCCTTGCCTTGCGGGCGGCCTCGGCCTCCCTGCGCGTGGGCGTGGGCCCTTCCTTCTTCTGGCGGCCGGCGGGGGTGGCCGGAGTCGGGGCCACCGGCTGCTCGGCGGCCTTCTCCTTCTTGCTGAACAGTCCCACGTCGACCTTTCACGTTCCGGAACGGGCCTGGCCCGCTGGTGCCGGGGCCCTCGGTTGCTGGGCCCACCTCCCAAGACTAGCCGCACGCACCTCGGCCGAACGCCGCAGTCTGCCGGCGAGAAGGATGGGGGACCTCACCCGCTGACCCCCGAATCGCCTCCCCGGGGTGGTGCCCCTGGCCACCCGAGCGCCTAGGCTGGAGGACGTACGTACGACCCGAGCGCCCCAACGGAAGGACCAGGGACCGTCTATGAGTGGCATCTTCCAGAGAATCTCGACGATCTTCAACACCAAGGCCAACAAGGCCCTGGACCGTATGGAGGACCCGCGCGAGACTCTCGACTACTCCTACGAGCGCCAGCTCGAGCTGCTGCGCAAGGTCCGCCGTGGTGTCGCCGACGTGGCCACCAGCCGCAAGCGGGTCGAGCTACAGGCCAACCAGCTCAACCAGCAGGTCGACAAGCTCGACCAGCAGGCCCGCCGGGCACTCGAGATCGGACGCGAGGACCTCGCCCGCGAGGCGCTGACCCGCAAGTCCGGCGTCACGACCCAGCTGTCCGACCTGCAGACCCAGCACGCCCAGCTCCAGCAGGAGGAGGAGAAGCTGGTCCGCGCCTCCCAGCGGCTGCAGTCCAAGGTCGACGCCTTCCGCACCAAGAAGGAGACGATCAAGGCCACGTACTCCGCCGCCGAGGCGCAGACCCGGATCAGCGAGGCCTTCTCCGGCATCGGTGAGGAGATGGGTGACGTCGGTCTGGCCATCCAGCGCGCCGAGGACAAGACGCTGCAGATGCAGGCCCGCGCCGGCGCGGTGGACGAGCTGCTCGCCTCCGGTGCCCTCGACGACCCGACAGGGATGGTCCAGGACGACATCACCCGCGAGCTCGACCAGCTGGCCTCCACGTCCCAGGTGGAGAACGAGCTGGCGGCGATGAAGCAGCAGCTGTCCCTCGGTGCGAGCCCGGCCGGGCAGGCCCAGCAGGCGATCGGCGGGGCCCCGCAGGCCCAGCCGGCGATCGGCGGGGCGCCCCAGTACAACCAGGGACAGACCCAGGCGCAGGCCCAGGCGTCCCAGCAGCCCGAGGCCGAGCCGGTGGACGCCGAGGTGTTCGAGCAGGCCGAGGGCCAGCAGTCGTACACCTCCAGTCCCCAGCCGATGCAGCCGTTCGGCCAGCCCACCCCCACCTCGCCCACCAATCGGCAGCAGGAGGCGCAGTGATCGTCCGAATCCTCAACGAAGGCCAGTTCCGACTGTCCGAGGAGGCCCTGGCCTCGCTCAACTCCTTCGATGATGCGGTCGAGCAGGCGGTGAACGCGGAGGACCAGGAGGCGTTGACGGCCGTGCTCCAGGCGCTCCTGGACGACGTCCGGGCGCACGGCGAGATCGTGCCCGACGACGAGCTCGCCGATTCCGACCTGATCCTGCCCGATTCCGAGGCGACCGTCGCAGACGTGCGCGAGTGGCTCAGCGACACCGAGGACGGGCTGATCCCTGACTGAGCAGGCTGCCCACAGCATTTCCGGTCCGGTGCGGGTCGTCTTCGCGACGGACCGCATCGGACCCGTCGCCTCCGCCGAGGCGGGGGAGGCCCTCGCCACCGGCTGGCAGCGTCGTCGCCCCCAGGACCTGCTCGCCGTCGTTCCGCTCGGCGCCGCCGGCGCCGGGCTGCTCGAGGCGTACGCGGCACTGTCCGACAGCGAGGTGCTGATGGCCCCCAGGGGTGCCCAGGACCACGAGGCGGATGACGTCACCCTCCTGCTGGCCGTCGACGGCACCGATGGATTGCTCGTCGGGGTCGACGGCCCCACCCCGGGGCCTGCCGCCGGCCCCGTACCTGACGATGGTGCCTCCTCCGCCGCCTGGGGGGAGGCGATCGCCCGCGCGGTCGCCGATGCCGGTCCCCACGGCCCCGGTTCGGGTACGGGGCGGAGCCGTACGCTGGCGGTCGACCTCGGCGGGTGCGTGGCCCGTGATGCGGGTGCCGGATTGCTGGCCATGCTCGGCGCGGTGGCCGACGTCCCTCTCCTCCAAGGGGGCGCAGCCCTCTCCGGTGCCACGACGGTGGACCTGTCCCCCGTCCGGGCGCTGCTGTCCGGGTTCGACGAAGTCGTCGCCATCGTCCCGGCCGACGAGGCCGACCGTCTGCTGCTCGGGATGCGCGGCATCACGTCCCTGTACGGGGCGGCACTGCGCGAGGCCGGGCTGCCCTGGGATCCGGCCGACCTGCTCCGGGCCGATGCCGGGCTGGAACGGTTCAGCCGGCTGGTCGCCCCCGGACTGGCCGACGCACCGGGACTGGGGGCCTGCGGAGGAGCGGCGTACGCCCTCGCCGCTCTCGGGGCCCGGATCGTCACCGGACCGCAGTGGCTCGCAGAACGGGTCGACCTTGCCAGCACGCTGCACTCGGCAGACCTCGTCGTGACCGGTGCCGGAGCCTATGACTTCGCCCACCGGGGCGGTGAGACCGTCGAGGCCGTGGTCGCAATGTCCGGAGCGGCGATGCGTCCGGTGGTTGCGGTGGCCGCAGTGGTGACCATCTCCTCGCGCGAGATGCGTTCGCACGGGTTGGAGGCCGCCTACGCGCTGAGCGAGGCGCCCCCGGGGACCGCGGTCGACCTCTCCGTCGCGGACCTGGCCGCGATGGGGGAGCGGTTGGCCAGGACCTGGACGGCCTGACCCTGCAGGACGAGGGGTTGGATCAGCGGCCGAGGCCACCTAGACTGGGGTCCACAGTTGTTATGTCAACGACATTGCTCGAAACGACTCGGTCCGAAACGACCCGGTTCGCGAACGGGGGTGTTCGGCAAGGGCGAGTGCCCGCCGACGACAGCTGACCGAGAACAAGATCTGTCTGTCAACCACATCCTGGTGTGGTCGGAGGAGGAACGATATGACCGTGCAGAACGAGGCCCCCGTCCAGGGCGCCAAGCTCACCACCGGCGCCGCAGCGAAGGTGAAGTCCCTTCTCGAGGGTGAGGGCCGCGACGACCTGGCCCTGCGCATCGCCGTACAGCCGGGTGGCTGCTCCGGCCTGCGCTACCAGCTCTTCTTCGACGAGCGCGAGCTCGAGGGTGACGTCGTCAACACCATCGACGGCGTCAACGTGGTCACCGACCGGATGAGCGCCCCCTACCTGAGCGGTGCCACCATCGACTTCATGGACACCATCGAGCAGCAGGGGTTCACCATCGACAACCCCAACGCGCAGAGTTCCTGCGCGTGCGGCGACAGCTTCCACTGATCATTCCGTGAGCTGGTGACCGTGCCGATCACCGGCACGGGAAGAGGCCGGGGTCACGTCCTTGAGGACGCGTCCCCGGCCTCTTTCATGCCTGGTCAGACGTATTTCGCGCGCGCCAGAAGTGACCCGCGTCACTCGGCCGGAGGGCCCGACGGGGGAGCGGTCACGAGTAAGTCTCGACGACAGCCAGCGTACCCATTCTCGGTTAATGTGGGAACGACCGGAATAGGCAGCAGGGTTGCGCCCTGCCGCCAGCGCATGATCGGAAGGGTGTGACGTGGGTTTGAAGGGATGGCGGCGACCACGAGTGTGGCTCGCTCTCGGTGCCACTGGTTTGGCGATGACGCTGACCGGTTGCGGCGACATACAGCAAGGGGCCGGTCAAGGCCGGTACCTGGGTCTGCCCGAGCCCACGAGCGATCGTGCTCAGGCTATGGGCCAGATGTACGTGGGTTCATGGATCGCGGCGTTCATCGTCGGTGCCCTCGTGCTCGCGATTCTTATCTACTCCATCATCAAGTTCCGCCGGCGTGACCCCAACGAGGTCCCGCGCCAGGTGCGATACAACCTGCCGATGGAGTTCGTCTACACGCTCGTGCCGATCGTGATC
Organism: Raineyella antarctica; assembly: GCF_900092135.1. Lineage (GTDB taxonomy): Bacteria > Actinomycetota > Actinomycetes > Propionibacteriales > Propionibacteriaceae > Raineyella > Raineyella antarctica. Next base: position 434,222 of record NZ_FMYF01000001.1, read on the forward strand.
GTGTGCGTGCTGTTCTTCTACACCGTCGGGACGCAGAACTTCGTCCAGGCCAAGGCCGACACGAACACTGTCCACAAGATCGACGTCGTGGGCTTCAAGTGGTCGTGGGCCTTCAACTACAAGGAGGCCGGTAACCCGGCCATCGGGGCCGACGTCAACCAGATCGGCACCATCGAGTCGCCGCCTACACTGGTGCTCCCGGTGAACGAGCCGGTCCGCTTCACCTTGTACTCCCCGGATGTCATCCACTCGTTCTGGGTCCCGTCGTTCTACTACAAGCTCGACGTCATCCCGGGTCGCTCGAACACCTTCGACGTGACGCCCACCAAGCTCGGGACGTTCGCCGGCAAGTGTGCCGAGCTGTGTGGCACCTACCACTCAGCGATGCTGTTCAACGTGCAGATCGTCACCCCGCAGGAGTACCAGGCGTACCTCAAGGGCCTGCAGGCCCAGGGGCAGACCGGCACCTTCTACGGTCCGCTGCAGAACAACCCCCAGCTCCAGAAGGAGGGGAACTGACGATGGCAACTCTCGAACGCGTGGCCGCGCAGTCTGAGACGCGCGACAGGCCCGCCGTCTCCGCCGGCGCCAGGATCCACGATTGGCTCACCACGACCGACCACAAGCTGCTCGGTCACATGTACCTGATGACCGCGCTGTTCTTCTTCGCGGTCGGCGGTGTTCTCGCTCTGTTCATGCGCGCAGAGCTCGCCAATCCCGGTCTCCAGTACCTGAACTACGAGACCTACAACCAGTTCTTCACGATGCACGGCACGATCATGCTGCTGATGTTCGCGACCCCGGCCTTCGCCGGCTTCGCGAACGCCATCATGCCGCTCCAGATCGGCGCCCCTGACGTCGCCTTCCCGCGTCTGAACTCGTTCTCCTACTGGCTGTACCTCTTCGGCTCGATCACCGCCTGCCTCGGCTTCGTCACGCCCGACGGTGCTGCGAGCTTCGGCTGGACCGCTTACGCCCCGCTGGCCAACTCGATCAACACCCCAGGTACCGGCGGCGACCTGTGGACGGCCGGTCTGTACATGCTGGGCCTGTCCTCGATCTTGGGCTCGGTCAACTTCATCACCACGATCGTGACGATGCGTGCGCCGGGCATGACCATGTTCCGGATGCCGATCTTCACCTGGAACGTCCTGGTCACCGCGATCCTCGTCCTGGTCACCTTCCCGGTGCTCGCCGCCGGCCTGATGGTGCTGTTCGCGGACCGTACGCTCGGCACCCAGATCCTCGACCCGGCCAACGGTGGCCCGCTGCTGTGGCAGCACCTGTTCTGGTTCTTCGGGCACCCCGAGGTGTACGTGCTCGCGCTGCCGTTCTTCGGGATCGCCTCGGAGATCATCCCGGTGTTCAGCCGCAAGCCGATCTTCGGCTACGTCGGCCTGGTCATCGCGACCATCTCCATCGGGGGCCTGTCCTTCACCGTGTGGGCGCACCACATGTTCACCACCGGTGCGGTCAGCCTGCCGTTCTTCTCCTTCATGACCTACCTCATCGGCGTCCCCACCGGCGTGAAGTTCTTCAACTGGCTGGGCACCATGTGGGGTGGCTCGATCTCCCTCGACACCCCGATGCTCTGGACGATCGGCTTCGTGGTCACCTTCCTGTTCGGCGGCCTGACCGGCATCATGCTGGCCTCCCCGCCGCTGGACTTCCAGATGCAGGACTCGTACTTCGTGGTGGCGCACTTCCACTACACCTTGTTCGGCACGGTGGTGTTCACCTTCTTCGGTGGCCTGTACTTCTGGTGGCCGAAGTTCTTCGGCCGGATGCTGAACGAGACCTGGGGCAAGATCCACTTCTGGCTCACCTTCATCGGCTTCCACACCACCTTCCTCGTCCAGCACTGGCTGGGCATCGAGGGCATGCCGCGGCGCTATGCGGACTACCTGGTCAACGACCACTTCACCACGCTGAACCAGATCTCCACGGTCGGTGCCTTCATCACCGGCGTCTCGCTGCTGGCGTTCCTGTGGAACCTCTGGATCTCGCGCAACAACCCGCGCGTCGAGGTCGATGACCCGTGGGGTTGGGCACGCTCGCTGGAGTGGGCCACCTCGTGCCCGCCGCCGCAGTTCAACTTCACCTCGCTGCCGAAGATCCGCTCCGAGGGCCCGGCGTTCGACCTGCACTACCCGGAGATCGCCAATGTCGCCCAGGGCCGGGTGCACGAGGAGTACGACCTGACGACCCGCGAACCCAAGGAGGTCAGCAAGTGAAGGCAGAACAGTGGGTCTTCTGGGCCCTGGCCATCTATTTCGCCCTGATGTCGGCGGTCTACCCGTACATCACCCTGAAGACCGAGGGTCATGTCGAGATCATCGGTACGGTCGTCATTCTGCTGACCCTGGTGTTCACGCTGATGGTCGCCGGCTTCCTGTACGCCACCGGTCGTCGGATGGACAAGCGTCCTGAGGACCGCCAGGACGGGACCATCGCCGAGGGCGCCGGAGCCTATGGCTTCTTCGCCCCGTCCAGCATCTGGCCGTTCTGGTGCGGCCTGGTGGTCATGCTGATCTTCCTGGGCTGGATCTTCGGGTTCTGGCTCTCGATCATCGCCGCCGGCATTGGCGTCTGGGCCGTCGCGGGCTGGTCGCTGCAGTTCTACCGCGGGGACTACGCACACTGACCTGACCGCTGTCAGGACGAGCAGGGGCCCGGACGGTTCGACCGTCCGGGCCCCTTCGTCATCCCGTCATCCCCGCCACTCCGCACGGAGCGCCGCACGAGGACCAGGGCGACGTGTCACCAGCTCGAGTCGAGCGGGCGGCCCTCCTCGTAGCCGGAGGAGGACTGGACGCCCACGACTGCTCGCTCGTTGAACTGGGCCAAGGTGCGCGCCCCCGCGTACGTGCAGCTGGAGCGCACCCCCGAGGTGATGAAGTCGAGCAGGTCCTCCACCCCGGGCCGGCGTGGGTCCAGGTACATCCGCGAGCTGGAGATGCCCTCCTCGAACAGTCCGGCCCGGGCCCGGGCGTACGCGTCCGAGTCGCGGGTGCGGTTGCGCACGGCCCGCGAGGAGGCCATCCCGAAGCTCTCCTTGTACGGCCGTCCCTGGGGGTCGACCTGCAGCTCGCCGGTCGACTCGTGGGTACCGGCGAACCAGGAGCCGATCATCACCGAACCGGCGCCGGCCGCCAGCGCGAGGGCGACGTCGCGCGGGTGGCGGACCCCACCATCGGCCCACACCGCCTTGCCCTCGGCCCGGGCTGCCTCCGCGCACTCCAGCACCGCGCTGAACTGCGGGCGGCCCACCCCGGTCTGCATCCGGGTGGTGCACATCGCACCGGGCCCGACCCCGACCTTGAGCACGTCCGCGCCGGCGCCGACCAGGTCGAGCACACCGGAGGTGGTGACCACGTTGCCGGCGACGATAGGCACCCGGACGCCGGTGCGGCTCGCGAACTCGTCGCGTACCCGCCGGACGGCCTGGAGTGCCTCCAGCATCCGGTCCTGGTGGCCGTGGGCGGTGTCGACGACCAGGACGTCTGCCTCGGAGGTCAGCAGGGCGCGCGTACGTCCCTCGACGTCCCCGCTGATCCCGACCGCCGCGGCGACCATCAGCCGGCCCGCGGCGTCCAGGGCCGGCTGGTAGATGGTGGCGCGGACGGCGCCCTTGCGGGTCATGATCCCGACCAGCTGGTCGTCGTCGGCGATCACGGCCACGTCGAGGTGGTGGTTCTCCAGCGCCTCGAAGACGGCTTTCGGGTCGGTGTCCGAGGGGAGGGTGAGGAAGTCGCTGCGCATCACCTCCTGGACCTGGGCGAAGCGGTCGACCTCGGCGAAGTCCTGCGGCTCCAGCAGGCCCACCGCGCGCCCGCCGTCGACAACCACGGCCACGCCGTGGGCGCGCTTGTGGATCAGCCCCATCGCCTGGCCGACGGTGCTCCCGGGGACGACGTGCACCGGGGTGTCGAACACGGTGTGGGAGGCCTTCACCCGCCGGATCGAGCGGTCGATCTGGTCGGTCGGGATATCCTGCGGCAGCACCGCGATGCCGCCGCGGCGGGCGACGGTCTCGGCCATCCGGCGACCGGAGATCGCCGTCATGTTCGCCACGACGAGGGGGAGAGGGGTCCCGATCCCGTCGGTGCTGGTCAGGTCGACGTCGAACCGGGACGTGACGTTCGAGCGGCTGGGCGCCATGAACACGTCACTGTAGGTGAGGTCGAAGGTGGGGGGACTTGTCAGGAATCGCACGTGTCCCATCTTCCTCCATGACCGACCCGGCGTCTCCTCGGACAACCTCGGAGGGCGCCGCCGGTCTGGCGCGTGCCCATCGGTTGGCTCCGGCATGCCCACAGGGACCGCCTGCGGGACAGCAGGAGGCCCCGTACGGACCGGGGACCGTACGGGGCCGATGTGCGCGGGCGACTAGTCCTGGGTCGAGCGAGCGATCAGCACGGCCATCTTGGGGTTGCTCTTGGCGACCTCCTCGGCGAGGTGCGCCTTGGCGCGCTGGCCGCCGATCTCGGTGTTCAGGATGATGAGGTCGGCATGGAGCTGTTCGGCGAGATCGACGATGGCGCCTCCGCGACCGAACAGGGTCGCGGTCAGGACCTGGCCACTGGCCGACACGCCGCTGCCGCTGACCAGGTTGACGTACTCCTGCAGCTGGGCGACGTGGTGCGGGTCGACGGACGTGTCGTTGTCACCCTGGTTGATGACGGAGCTGCCCACCTCGCCAGCCATGACGTGCTCGGGTGCGAGGTAGACCAGGTGGACGTTCTTGCCGGTGAGTCCCACGAACGAGGAGACCCGCTGCCGGGTGAGCTCGTTGCCGGTCTCGTCGACGACGACCATGATGTTGTCGTACAGACGCTCTCCGGTGACCCGGCCGACGGCTGCCTGGCCCGTACGGATCGGACCCGGGGCGGCCTGGACGGCGGTCGACACGGCCTCGGGCTTCGGGTGCGGGAGGATGAGGGTCAGGATCATCGCGACCAGGGCGATGCCTGCCAGCACATAGAAGATGGTGCCCAGCGATCGGCCGAAGGCCACCGCCAGGGCACCGCCGAGGATCGGGCCGAAGACGCCGCCCAGTCGGCCGAACCCACCGGTCCACGCCACGCCGGCGGCGCGGACGTTGGTCCGGTAGTAATTGGCGGCCAGGGCGTAGATCAGGGACTGTACGCCGGAGGTGCCGACCCCGACCAGGGCGACGGTGATCAGCAGGATCAGGACCATCGGCCCGGCGACGTCGGCCGTCGCGCCCGCCTTCACCTGCTCGGCGGACGGCAGCTGGATCGTACTGGCCAGGTAGCCGATCAGGCCGATGGCGAGCACGCCCACGAGGAAGCCCACGGCCACGACCCGCTGGGGACTGTACCTGTCCGCGAAGCGGGAGCCGTACAGGGTGCCGGCGATCGCGCCCGCGTTCAGCACCAGCAGCAGCGCCAGGCCACCGCTGGATCCCAGGACGGGCAGCATGATCTTCGGCAACCAGGTGTTCAGCGAGTAGACCAGCAACAGGCAGGAGGCCGAGATCAGGCCGATCAGGATGGCCGGGACCAGGTACACGGTGAACAGGCCCGCCCACCCCGTACGCGTGTCGCTGCTCTTGGCCACCTCGGGCCTGATCACGACGGCCTCCGGGATCGGCACACCGGTCCGCTCCGAAACCTGGCGGGCCTTGTCCAGCTTGCCGCGGGAGGCCAGCCATCCCACCGATTCGGGCATCTTCCAGATCGCCAGCGGGAGGATGGTGACCAGCGGCAGGGCGCCGATCATGAACATGGTGTGGAAGGCTGCCGTCTGGTCGGCCAAGGGCGCCTTGATGCTCGGCATGATGGCCAGGGCGAGGAGCGCCGAGAGCAGGGACCCCATGGGCACGCCGGTGTAGGTGAACGCGGTGGCGAGGTTCTTCTTGCCGGGCGGGGCGAACTCGGAGACGATGGCGCCGGTGATGCCCACCAGGGCGCCCACGCCGAGGCCGGTGATGAAGCGCCAGATGCTGAACATGGTGATGGTGCTCGACCAGGCGGTGACGAGCATGCCGATGGAGAACCAGCCCAGGGCCCCCAGCACGACGAGGCGGCGACCGACAACGTCACCGATGGTGCCGGCGACCAGGGCGCCGATCATCACCCCGATCATGGCGTACGAACCCACCACGCCGGCCTGGCCGGGCGTCATGGCTGCGCCCAGGACGCCGTGGGTGGCGTCGCCCAGCGTGAGGCGCGGCAGGACCGCGCCGTACACGACGAGGTCGTAGCCGTCGAAGATCAGGCCGGCGAAGGCCAGGCCGACGACCCAGGCGACGGTGCTCCGCCGCTTCTTCTGCATCGCTGGGCTCTCGTAGTCGAGGGGTGGTGCAGCTGTTGCCTGTGACATGGTGCCTCCTTGCACGGATACATTCTGCGCAGCCGCCCACTGGGGGGCCCACCCAAAAGCATGTCACAGCGGGCCGTCACCCATGTTGTCCTTGGGGGTCCCGAGGGGTGCACTTCGTTAACGATCAGGCATCGACCGGTGCCGTGCACCCCTGCGCGTCGAGGTGCTCGCGGATCTCTCCCGGTTCGCCGTCTTCGACACGGCACTTCCCCTCGGTTGTGGTTCCCCCTACTCTGGAGCCATGGCGGATAAAGATGAAGATTCAATGACCGGCGCCTATGTGACCGCCGGTGAGGACTACAAGCGGGACATGAACTACGTCACCACGCGGATCACCGCCGACGGGCGCGACGGCTTCGCGGTCGAGCCGGGGCGGTACCGGCTCGTGGTCTCGCGTGCGTGTCCCTGGGCCAACCGGGCGATCATCGTCCGTCGGCTGCTCGGGCTGGAGGACGTCCTGTCGATGGGAGTGGCAGGCCCCACCCATGACGCCCGCTCGTGGACCTTCGACCTCGACCCCGACGGGCGGGACCCCGTCCTCGGCTACGAGCGACTGCAGGAGGCGTACTTCGCGCTCGATCCGGACTACCCGCGAGGCATCACGGTTCCCGCCATCGTCGACGTGACGACCGGCAAGCTGGTCACCAACGACTTCGACCAGCTGACCCGGGACCTCTCCGGCGAGTGGACTGCCTACCAGCGCGAGGGTGCGCCCGACCTCTTCCCCGCCGACCTGCACGACGAGCAGGAGTCCGTCATGCGCCGGGTCTTCACCGAGGTCAACAACGGGGTCTACCGCTGCGGGTTCGCCGGCTCCCAGGAGACGTACGAGGCCGCGTACGAGCGCCTCTGGACGGCGATGGACTGGTTGGAGGATCGGCTGGCCACCCGTCGCTACCTGATGGGGGAACGGATCACCGAGGCGGACGTACGCCTCTTCACCACTCTCGTACGCTTCGACCCGGTCTACCACGGCCACTTCAAGTGCAACCGGAACAAGCTCACCGAGATGCCGAACCTCTGGGCGTACGCGCGCGACCTCTTCCAGACCCCGGGTTTCGGGGACACCGTGGACTTCGACCACATCAAGGCCCACTACTACGTCGTGCACGCCGACATCAACCCGACTCGGATCGTCCCGGCCGGCCCCAGCCTGGACAACTGGCTCGAGCCGCACGGTCGTGACGGCCTGCCCACCGACACGTGGGGGAGTGGGGGAACGGCCCCTGGTCCGGTCGCGGAGGCCGAGCGGGTCGACCCGGCCCACACCCCGCTGCGCTGAGACCGGCCCCTGGCCCGACATCGCATCGCTGACGCGCCCGCGAGTCCGGTGTCCGAGCGTCCCCGGTCCCACAAGAGGCCCCGGTCACACAAGAGGCCCCGGTCACACAAGAGGCCCCGGTCACACAAGAGGCCCCCGCCTGGTGGCGGGGGCCTCTTCGTGGCTTCGTGGCTTGCGGGTCAGTGCTTGTCGGCGGGCTCGATCTCGTGACCGTCACCGTGGTGCGAGTGGGCCTCTTCGAGCTCCTCGCGGGTGGGGTGCGGGATATTGGACTCGGACCACCAGTGGGAGGCCCGGGCCCGCATCGCGGAGACGTCGCCGTCGGTTCGACGGACGCCGTGGGCGTCTGCCTGCGCAGCGACGGTGAGCGGCTCGGGAGCGTCGATGGCGGTGAGTGCGAAGGCTTCCTCATGGCTGATCGGGACGTGGTCCTCGATGTAGGCGCCGTTGGCGTCGCGGTGGACCTCGCCGGTCGGGGAGCCGTGCAGCAGCCGCTCCTGGTCGCCCTTCTTCAGGCCCAGGCAGATCCGCTTGGTGACCCAGAAGGCGATCACCGGCACCACGAAGATGGCGAAGCGGAGGAACCAGGAGATCGCGTTCAGGGACAGCTTGAAGTGCGTGGCGATGATGTCGTTGGCACCACCGAACTGCAGCAGCAGCATGAAGGTGATGATCGCGACGCCGAAGGCCGTGCGGGTCGGGTTGTCCTGCGGGCGATCGAGCAGGTTGTGGTTGCGCTCGTCACCGGTGAACCAGTGCTCGATCCAGGGCCACAGGGCCATCAGGGTGAAGAAGGCACCCAGCAGTATCACGCCCGGGACGAAGACGTTCCAGGACCAGGTGGTGTGGCCCCAGTGGGACTCCCAGCCGGGCATGATCCGGACCGCGCCCTCGACCCACCCCATGTACCAGTCCGGCTGGGAGCCGGCGGTGACCTGGGAGGGGTTGTACGGGCCGTAGGTCCACACCGGGTTGATGGAGACCAGGGCGCCGAACAGCGTGATGGTGCCGAAGACGATGAAGAAGAAGCCGGTCATCTTGGCGATGTAGACCGGGAACAGCGGGTAGCCGACCACGTTGTGCTCGGTACGTCCCGGGCCGGGGAACTGGGTGTGCTTCTGGTACACCATGATCACCATGTGCGCGGCGATCAGGCCCAGGATCAGGCCGGGGATGAGCAGGATGTGCACCATGTAGAGCCGCGACACGATCAGGTCGCCCGGGAACTGGCCGTTGAAGACGAAGAACTCGGCCCAGGTCCCGATCAGCGGGATGGAGCGCATCAGGCCATCGGCGAACCGCAGGCCGGTGCCGGACAGCAGGTCGTCGGGCAGCGAGTAGCCGGAGAAGCCGGCCATGGTGCCGAGGAACAGCAGGCCGACGCCGATCAGCCAGTTGATCTCGCGTGGCTTGCGGAAGGCCCCGGTGAAGAAGATTCGGGCGGCGTGGGTGAACATCGCCGCGACGAACAGCAGGGCGGCCCAGTGGTGCATCTGGCGCAGCAGCAGGCCGCCGCGGATGTCCATGGAGATGTCGATGGTCGAGGCGAACGCCTGCGACATCATCATGCCCTTCATCAACTGGTACGAGCCGACGTACTCGACCTCTGCCATCGACGGCTTGAACCAGATGGTCAGGAACACGCCGGTGATCAGCAGGACGATGAAGGACCACAGCGCGATCTCACCGAGCAGGAACGACCAGTGGTCCGGGAAGATCTTTCGCATCAGGAACTTGCTGAGACCACCGACACCGAGGCGGTCGTCGGCCCACTTGGCGAGCGGGCCGCCCTGCTTGACCATCACCGGGGGCAGGTCGATGTCGCGCGCGGAGACCGCGCGCTTGCTCGTGGTGGTTGCGGAGCCGGGATCGCGGGTGTCAGCGACAGGAGCTGGCTTGGCCATCACGCGTCACCTTCCTTGAAATCGTTGCGAGAGTCGCGCTCGAAGTAGCTCGGTCCGACCGGGACGGTGAAGTCCTGGGTCGCGATGAGGTAGCCCTCGCCGTCCACGCCGATCTTGAGCTGGGGCAGCGACCGCGCCGCGGGTCCGAAGACCACGTTGCCCGAGTTGCCCAGGTCGAACGTCGACTGGTGGCAGGGGCACAGAAGGTGGTGCGTCTGCTGTTCCCAGAGGGTGATCGGGCAGCCCACGTGGGTGCAGATCTTCGAGTAGCAGAGGATGCCCGAAACCTGCCAGTCGCGACGGGACTCGGGGATCTTGATCGAGTCGGGATCCATCCGGACGAGGATGATCGACGACTTGGCCTTCGCCTGCTGGTACTCCACGTCGTGGAGTTCGCGCAGATTCTCGGGCTGGGCGTTGACCAGCTGTCCGATCTCCAGGTCGGCGGCCCGGAGCGGCTTCCAGCTTACGTCGTTCACCAGGCGGATCGGCTTCTGCGGAGTGGCCTCGGCGAACAGGGTCCGCTCGATGGTCTGCTGGCGGACCCGCTTGGTGGGCCAGGGACCCATGTCCGCGAGGGTGACGATGAGCGGCAGGGCGAAGAGCCCCAGTGCGCCACCGAGGCTGCCCATCAGGAACCTGCGGCGCGCCACGCCGGAGTCGCGGACGCCGTCGCTGAGCATGACCAGCACCTCGGTGCGGGTCTCCTCGGAGGAGGCGGGATCATGCCGCTCCTCGGTCAGCTCCTCGTCGTTCATCAGGTTACGGGCCCACATGATGACGCCGAGACCGATGAGGAGGATGCCCAGGCCCATGGTCACGCCGAACAGCACGTTGTGCAGGTTGCCGTCGAAGCTGCCCACGCGGATCGCGATGGTGTGCGGGACCGCGAAGTAGATCACCACGGAGGACAGTGCGAAGAGTGCCGACAGTCCGAAGCACGCGATCACGCGACGCTCTGCTTCCTTGTCGACCTCCGGGTCCGAAGCCCGGTAGCTCAGGACATGCGGCTCCACGCCCGGGTCATCGACCGGGCGCGGGGTGAGTTCAGTACTCGCATTGGTGTTCACTTCGAGCGAGCTCCCTTCGATGCGATCCAGGTGGCGATCACGACAAGACCGCCGATGCCGACGACCCAGGCCCACAGGCCCTCGGTGACCGGTCCCAGGTTTCCCAGGGAGAGGCCGCCGCCGGGGTTGCGGTTCTGGACGGTCTCGAGGTAGCCGATGATCTGGGTGGCGTCCTCGTCCGTGATGACGTTCTTGGAGAAGACCGGCATCTGCTGCGGGCCGATACGCATGGCCTCGTAGATGTGGACCGGCTGGACACCGGTCAGCGGGGGCGCGTACTTGCCGTTCGGCAGCGCCCCACCCTGGCCCGACACGTTGTGGCAGGCTGAGCAGTTGGTCTTGAACAGGTCGCCACCGCGGGCGAGCTCCTCATCGGTCAGCTTCGACGGGTCCACGACGCTGGCGGCCGGGATGCCCGGGCCGGGGCCGAGGGTCGCCACGTACGACGAGATGGCCGAGATCTCCTCGGGGGAGAATTCCGAATCCTTGCGCGGGGCCTGCTGGCCCGGACGGGCCATCGGCATGCGGCCGGTGCCCATCTGGAAGTCGACCGAGGCGGCGCCGACGCCGACCAGGGACGGGCCCTGGGAGGTGCCTTCACCGTTCAGGCCGTGGCAGGACGAGCAGGAGACCTGGAAGAGGGCCTTGCCCTCCTGGACCTGCTGGGACAGGCCGGGGGCGGCGGAGACCTGGGAGCTCGGGATGACGAGCGCGTACACGGCTCCGACCAGGAACAGGGCGAGCACCAGGATGAGTGGCTTGGCAGCCGGGTGTCGCCTCCGCGTGGACAGATACTTCACAGCAATGTGCCTCTCTGTGGGTTTGGGTCCGTGACGCTCGTCAGTGGAGGAAGTAGATCACCGAGAAAAGGATGATCCACACCACGTCGACGAAGTGCCAGTAGTACGAGATGGCGATCGCGCTGACCGCCTGCTCGTGGGTGAAGGTCCGCGCGAAGTACGTGCGGGCCGTGATGAACAGGAAGCCGACCAGGCCACCGAGCACGTGGAGGCCATGGAAGCCCGTGCCGAAGAAGAAGACCGAGCCGTACGCGTACGACTGCGGGGTCAGGCCCTCGGAGAACAGGGTCGCGTACTCCATGATCTGGCCGGAGATGAAGAAGGCACCCATGATGAAGGTCAGGAAGTACCACTCGCGCATGCCCCAGCCGCTGATCTTGGCCAGCGAGCCGGTGCGCTTCACCCTCCCGTGCTCGGCCGCGTGCACGCCGAGCTGGCAGGTGACGGAGGACAGCACCAGGACGACGGTGACGACGGCCGACTTGGGTACGTCGAGCCACTCGGCCGGGGTCCAGCCGCCGGTGCCGGCCGCCGCGTGGATGTTGCGCATGTTGAAGTACGCCGCGAAGATCGCGGCGAAGAACATGAGCTCGGATGCGAGCCAGATCCACATGCCGACGGCCAGCGGATCAGGGCGGCCCTGGATGCCGCGGAGTCGGGTAGAGGGAACGGGATGGAGGGCTCCGGTGGGAATAGCCCGCCCAGCGCCCAACGAGTCAGTTGTAGAAGCCACGTGTGCATTATTGCCGGAATCCGGCCCGGGCGCTCCCTGTCCGCTCGCGGTGTGGCGTTTGGTTGGGCGATCGTTACGTCGGGCCCGCGGCGGTGCTCGAAAGCTGCGTGGCGCGCACGAGGGCGTGTGGCGTACGTCACGACCGGCCCGGCCCGGCACTATGCCGACAGGCGGCACGGCGCGGAATGCGCCGTGCGGGTGACACCGCCGGGGGCCGGTCCGGCGGTGGCGCTACGATGCTGGTGTCCGTAGCACCACCGACTGCCCAGGAGAGCAGATGAGCGCACACGCGTCGACCGGCGAGAAGAAGGCGACGGTCCTGCTGTACTCCGATGACCGTGCGGTCCGGGAGAACGTGAAGTTGGCCATCGGGCGCCGGGTGGCCGCCGACCTGCCGCCCATCGAGATCCTGGAGACCGCCACCCACGCCGCGACCCAGCACGCGATGGACGAGGGCGGCGTCGACCTGGCCATCTTCGATGCGGAGGCCGCGCCGGCCGGTGGCATGGGGATGTCCAAGCAGTTCAAGGAGGAGATCGCGGACTGCCCGCCGATCCTGCTCCTGGTGATCCGCAAGGACGATGCGTGGCTGGCGGCCTGGTCCCTGGCGGATCGCATCGAGCGCTACCCGATCGACCAGGTCTCCTTCCCGGAGGCCGTCGCGGCCCTGCTGCGCAACCGCCTGGCCGTCACCGGTTCCTGACGTTCCACTGATCCCACCGGTCGTGAGCCGGCGTCCACGCCGTCCCAGGCCGTCGGCCGCGTTGTCCCAGGGTGGGACACCGGCACCCCTGAAGGAGGAGTGACATGACTGCGAGGAGCCAGACCTGGCCGGACGTGCTGACCGGCCTCGTGAAGGGTCAGGACATGACCCCGGAGGTCACCCGCTGGGCCATGGGCGAGATCCTCAGTGGGAACGCCTCTCCGGTGCAGATCGCCGGCTTCGCCGTCGCGCTGAGCGCGAAGGGTGAGACGGTCGACGAGGTCGCCGGGCTCGCCGAGGTGATGCTGGAGTTCGCCAGGCCGGTGCACGTGGACACCCGCGCGGTCGACGTCGTCGGCTCCGGGGGCGACCGGGCCAACACCGTCAACATCTCCACCATGTCGGCCATCGTGGCTGCCGCCGGGGGAGCCAAGGTGGTCAAGCACGGCAACCGGGCCGCCTCGTCCATGTGCGGCACCGCCGACTGCCTCGAGGCGCTCGGCCTCGTGCTGGACCTGGCTCCCGAGAAGCAGCAGCAGGTGATGGACGAGGAGGGGATCGTCTTCCTCTTCGCCCCGATGTACCACGGCTCCCTGAAGCACGCCGCGGCCCCGCGGCGCGAGCTCGGCATCGCCACGATCTTCAACTACCTGGGCCCGCTGTCCAACCCGGCGCGCCCGCAGGCCCAGGCCATCGGCATCGCCAACGAGAGGATGGCCGGCCTGATCGCCGGTGTCCTCGCCAAGCGCGGCAACCAGGGGATGGTCTTCTTCGGCGGGGACGGGCTCGACGAGCTCACCACCACGACGAGTTCGCGGCTGTGGCTGATCAACGGGGGACGGGTCGTCGCGACCAGTCTGGACCCGCTCGACCTGGGCATCGCGCGAGCCCAGAAGTCCGACCTGGTCGGTGGCGATCCCAGCGTCAACGCCGCGATCGTCCGGGAGACGTTCGCCGGGAAGCCGGGACCCGTACGGGACATCGTCCTGCTCAACGCGGCTGCGACCATGCTCGCCTACGATGGGCCGGACCTCGACGCAGACGCCACCGAGCAGTTCCGGGTCTACGTCGACCGGGCCCGGGAGACCATCGACTCCGGTCGTGCGCTGGCACGACTGGACAGCTGGATCGCGGCCACGCAGCGGCTCGCCTCCGCCTGAGGGGCGGTCACGCGACGAGCGGCCCCGTCGGCTGCGCCAGGAGCGCAGCGGCGGGGCCGAGCCACATCCAGGGCCCGTACGCGTACGGGCCGCGGTGCCCGGCCACGGATCGTACGATCCCCCACACCGCGCCCAGCAGCGGCCCGGCGGCGAGGGCGACCCACCACTCGGTCCAGGACAGAGCGGCGCCGAGCGCGCCCAGTAGCGGGCTGATGCGCACGTCACCGAACCCGAGGCCGCGCCCCACCCGCCAGAGCGCGAGGTAGAGGGCGCCCGCAGCGGCTGCACCGAGCAGGACGCGGACCGGATCGGCGGCCGTGCCGCGTCCGAGCGCGAGGACGAGGCCTCCGGAGAGGGCCAGCGCAACGGCCCCTGCCGCCCAGGTGGCCCGGGTCAGTCCCAGCGGAAGCCAGGTGGTGGCCGCGTCGACGCCGACCAGGACGACGAAGAGGGTGGACCAGACCAGCCACAGCGGCAGCCAGGGCAGGGGCGCCAGGGTGAGGACGAGCAACGAGGCGACCAGCGAGACCGCTCCGCAGGCCGTCGCGAAGCCGCGGCCGGCCAGCGCCCCGTAGTCGGGCGGACGATCCGGCGGCGCCGACCCGAGGAGCGTCGGTCCGGCGGGTCCGGTGCCCTGGGTGTCGCCTGCCTCGGACTCGGTCTCGGCCGGCAACATCCGCAGCAGCGGGCCGGTCGCCGTGGCAGTGGCGATCCCGAGCAGGACGGCGGTGGGCACGGCGGCGACCAGGGGGATCGTCGGGCTCAGCACGGGACTCCTGTCCGGGGAACGGTCCCCACTCGCTCGGGACTACCGTGGTCATTTCTGCCACGGCGGACGGAGGGGAGGGTGACGGCCGGGGGGCTTGGCGATGAACGGATCGTGACGATCCGGTGGTGCGCCCGCGACCGGGGTGCCGGGTCGCGGCGATCCGGAGGAGGCGGACAGCGCTGGGTCGGCGGATGGAACAGGAGAGGGGCGGGAGGTCCATGACCTCCCGCCCCCCAGCTACGTCCTCGCGGCTACCTCAGCGGGTGGCCTTGGTGAAGCCGGCGGCCTGGGCGGCCTCCTCGGTGGCGAACCACACGTCGGTGATGGTGCGGTCGAAGGAGTCCGAGCCGGGCACGTGGTACTTCATCGACCGGGGGTTGCCCTTGATCGGGTACTCCGCCGGCGCGTCGGTCCCGATGTAGGAACCCTCGCCGTAGCCGGTGTCGACGGCGGACTCGGTGACGGTCTCGGCCTCGTCGGCCAGGGTCGCCGCGTCCGCAGCAGGCTCGGCGGCCGCGACGTCCTCGGCGGCCGTCTCGGTGACGTCCGCATCGGCGGCCGGGGCAGCGTCGGCGACGGGCTCCGGGCGAGGCGCGGCCGGCGGGGTGGGCTGGTAGTTCTGCCAGGCGTCCTGGCTCGGGGTGGCCAGCTTCTTGGCGACCAGGACACCCAGGCCGAGGAGGCCGGCGAGCACCAGGAGCACCTTCCAGGCCTTGCCGCCCTTGCGTCCCCGGCGGCCCTTCGTGGGCTCGACCTCGGCAGCCGCGTCGAGGAACTTCGCCGCCCGCGGGACGACGTCGTCGTGCAGGCGGGTGGCGGCCTCCTCGGCCAGCGGGCCGACGGCCAACAGGGCGTGCTCGAGGCGGGGGGCGAGGTTGTCCAGGGTCCCGCGGGCGCCGGCGGCGCTGCGGATCTTCGCCTCGTGCGCGACCGGGACCAGACGGGTCTGGGCATCGGCCACGTACGGCGCCAGGAAGTCCTGGGCCTGGCCGGCGCGTTCCTTGGCCTGCTCCGCGAACGGGGCGATCCGGTCCTTGGCCTGCTCGGCGAGGGGGACGATCCGCTCGCGGGCCTGCTCGGCCAGCGGCGAGAACCGCTCCCGCGCCTGCTCGGCCAGCGGGGCGAGCCGGGTCTGGGCCTCGGTGACCCGGTGGCTGCCGGCCTCACGGGCCTGCTCCAGGTAGGGGGTGGCGGCCTTGATGGCGGCGTCGACGGCATCGACCCCGACCTCGGTCAGGCTCCTGGGGACCTCTGCCTCGATGATGACCTTTTGCGTGTTGCGCTTCACTCTTGCCTCCGAAGATCCGTTTCTCAGCGCTTGTGACGCCCGTACTCAGCTGTCCGGTGGGGAAGGGGCGCGGCGGCCCCCTCGCCGTGTGGGACCAGACTAGCCGCCCGCGTCCGCGGACCGACAGAGCGGGGGGAAGTGACCTTGGACGCGGCGCGGGCCCCTCCGTGGCCACCACGTGGTGACGTCCGACCTTGTCCGGGCGGCTGGGCGTGACAAGATGGGCTCCGAGACATGACCGCGTCGTCGGGTCCCCGCACCCGCCGACCCGACGAAAGGCAGCTCGTGGCCAACTCCACCGCAATCCTGCACACCAACCACGGTGACATCACCATCACCCTGTTCGACGACATGGCGCCGAAGACCGTCGCCAACTTCGTCGGTCTGGCCGAGGGGTCCAAGGAATACACCGACCCGAAGACCAAGCAGCGCACCACGGGCAAGTTCTACGACGGCCTGACCTTCCACCGCATCATCCCCGGCTTCATGATCCAGGGCGGCGACCCGGTGGGCAACGGCACCGGCGGCCCCGGCTACCAGTTCGGTGACGAGTTCCACCCCGACCTGGCCTTCAACAAGCCGTACCTGCTGGCGATGGCCAATGCCGGTCCGGGCACCAACGGGTCGCAGTTCTTCGTCACCGTGGCCGAGACCCCTTGGCTGAACCGTCGCCACACGATCTTCGGCGAGGTCGCCGACGAGGCCTCGCGCAAGGTGGTCGACGAGATCGTCGCCGTGCCGACCGACCGTTCCGACCGGCCGCAGGAGCCGGTCGTGATGGAGTCGGTCGAGATCATCGCGGGCTGATCCCCTCGTGACGCAGCCCCAGGGGAGCCCGGGCCTCAACGGTCCGGGCTTCCGCCCCTGTTACCGGCACCCGGGTCGCGAGACCGGCATCAGCTGCCAGCGGTGCGGCCGACCGATCTGCGGCGAGTGCATGATCCAGGCATCGGTCGGGTTCCAGTGCCCCGAGTGTGTTGCCGAGGCCAAGGGGACCCAGCGCCGTCCGCGGATGCGGGTCCGCGCCGGATCGCTGGCCTCGCAGAGCGCCACCGTGCTGCTCATCGGGCTGATCGTGCTCGTCCAGGCGGTCGACAGCCTGTCCCTCAACCGGCTGCAGGGGTTGCTCGCCTACCAGGGGTACGCCGTCCTCGGCGGCCAGGTGTGGCGGCTGGTCACCCACGTCCTGGTGTCCGGCGGCATCCTGTCCCTGGTCATCAACGGCTTCGTGCTGTGGCTGTTCGGCCGGACGATGGAGACGATGTGGGGCCGGTGGCGCTTCCTGGCCACCTACTTCCTGTCCGGTCTGGGCGCCGCCGTGGTGGTGCTCATCGCCGGCCCGTCGGGCCTGGTGATGGGTGGCGCCTCCAGTGCGATCATCGGACTGCTGGCGGCCAACGCCGGGGCCAAGGTCCATGCCAAGGAGGACGCCCGCTCCGACTTCGTGCTGCTGGCCGTCCTGGTCGGTTTCAGCCTCTTCACCAACCCGGCGTTCGTGCTGGCCGATGTCGGGGCGATCCTCGCCGGCGGTGCCTGCGGCTGGCTGTGGGCCTCGGTGCCCCGCGGCGGGAGCAGCCAGCGTCGTGGCTCGCTCAGCCGGACCGACCAACTGCACCTGCGTGGCGCCCTGGCGGTGTTCGGCACGTGCATCGTCCTGACCGGGGTCGCGTTCCTGGTGCGTTGAGCTGGTCCCGTCCGGTCGGACGGTGATGGACCAGATGCTCGTGAAGGCCCGGTCGGTCGGTTCCGACCGGGCCGTCACGTGGTCTGGTCGCGCGTCGGGGGTCAGCTGCCGAGGCTGAAGGCGGCCTCGAGGTCGTGCTTGGAGTAGGCCCGGAAGGCGATGTGGGTCTCGGTCTCGATGATCCCCTCGACCTTGTTCAGCCGGTCCGACACGACGGCGGCGAGGTCGTCCAGCTCGCGTACGTGCACCATGGCGACCAGGTCGATGTTGCCGGTGACGGAGTACACCTCGGTCACCCCGTCGAGGGAGGCGATCTCCTGGGCGACCTCGGGGATGCGGTCGGTTTCGGCGTTCACGAAGACGATTGCGGTGACCATGGGGTCATCCTAGTCATCCCGGTCCGGACCGTGGCCGGCGAGGATCGCGGGCAGGTCCTCAGCCGCGACGGTGGTGTGCAGTGGCCAGACCCAGTCGCCCTGGATCTCGATCAGCCGGACCCCCGGCTGTTCCAGCCAGCCCGCCACCTGCTCGACCTCCTCGGGGAAGGCTGCGGCCCCCGACCGGGGCGGTGGGACTGACTCGGCGAGCAGGACCGTCTCCTCGGCCACCCGTACGGCGGACTCGCCCGGCCGGGTCCGGGCCGCGCCGGCCAGCCGCCCGTAGCGGATCACGTGGATCTCCCAGCCCGGACGTCCTGCGGCCCCTGCGGGGGCGAACGTGTCGGCGGTCCGGCGCGCCGCGACGATCTGCGGACAGGACGCCACCGAGTCGATCCGGTGGTGGCGGCGGCTCGTGTCGAGGAAGGCCTGCAGGCGACGCCGGACGTCCTCGGCCTCCTCGTACCGCTCGTCGTCGACCAGCGGTCCGAGCCGGGCCCCGTGCGCCGCCACCACCTGGCCGGTCCGTCCCGCCAGGGCGCCGGCCACCAGCCCGATGATCGAGGCATAGTCCTCCGGGGAGATCCGGTGGTCGCAGGGCGCCGGGCAGCGGCCCATCTCCGCCAGGGCACACGCGGGGGAGGGGCTGCGGGCGCTCAGCCGGGCGCTGCAGCGGCGGACCGGGAACGACTCCTGCAGCGCCTCCACCACCAGCTGGGCGGCCTCCCGGCCGGCGAACGGCCCGAAGCGGACCTTCTCCTTGGGGTCGCGCACCACCGACAGGCGCGGGAAGGCCTCCTCGGTCAAGGTGATCCACAGCGGGTGCGCAGCGCGCTTGGAGCGACGGTTGTAGCGCGGCTGGTGGGTGGTGATGAGTCGCAGCTCACGCACCCGCGCCTCCAGCGGGGTGCGGCACTCCACGTACGCCACGCCGTCCGCCTGCCGGATCATGTCCTCCATCCGGGCCCGCTTCTCGGAGGCGGTGAAGTAGCCCTGGACCCGTCGGCGGATGTCGAGGCTGGTGCCCACGTACAGCACCTCCCGTGCCGGTGTCCCGGCAGGCTCCGGCAGCGGAAGCTGATCGTCCGGAGCCGCGGTGGAGGGGGAGCCCGGGGGCCGGCCCCCGCCGGTGTCGTTGCGGTAGAACCAGTAGACGCCCGGGACGTGGGGGAGATCCTTCGCCCAGGGCTTGCGGTCGCGCCTGGTGGGCGAGACGGGCCGCATCGTCGCGACCAGGTCCTCCAGGGTCGTCACGTCCCGGTTGCCCACGCGGGCGATCAGGTAGTGCAACAGGTCCACGGTCGCCCGGACATCCTCCAGTGCCCGGTGGGTCGGGGTGGTGTCGGCGCGGACATGGGCGGCCAGCGTGCCGAGCCGGTAGTTCGCCACCTCGCCGTGGGGGATCACCTGCCGGGCCAGGGCGAGCGTGTCGACCACCTGGCGTGGGCGCCAGTCGTAGCCGAGCTGTTCGCAGCCCCGCCGCAGGAAGCCCATGTCGAAGCGGGCGTTGTGGGCGACCATCACGCAGCCGCGACTGAACTCGAGGAAAGCGGGAAGGGCGGCCGCCAGGGTGGGGGCCCCGCGCAGCATGGACGGGGTGATCCCGGTGAGCACGCTGATCTCGGCCGGCACCGGCCGCTCCGGGTCGACCAGGGTCTGGAACTCCCCGAGCAGCTCCCCGCCGCACACCCGGGCCGCGCCGATCTCGGTGATCGCCGCGTCCCGCCCCGTGCCGGTGGTCTCGAGGTCGACCACGCAGAACTCGACGGCGGACAGTTCCTCGCCGAGGTCGGCGAAAGACGGCTGCAGTCCGTCTCCGGCAAGGAGCCCGTCGAGGGGTCGTCGGTCGATCACGCGGCAAGGCTAGGCAGCGCCGCTGACACATTTCCTCGCCCGTCCAGATTCTCAGCCCGTCGGCAGCCGCGCCGATCGTCGGCAGCCGGACCGCCATCCGTCGCCGTGCCGCGTCGCCTATCGTGATGGGCGGCGTACGGGGGATCTCCCGCCGCCCGTAACAGGAGCCCGACGGGAGGCGCTGATGCCGTTCCAGCAGCCGGCCGCGGTACGCCCGGGACTCGCGGCGGCCGTGACACTCCTCGTGCTGTCGCTCCTGCTCGCGGTGTCCCTCTCCCCGGTCGGAGCGCCGGACCGGCCCGCCGGCTCGGCATCGGCCGGCCAGCGGTCGCTCGCCCTGGAAGCCTCCACCGTGGTGAGGATGCGCGACGGTACCCGGGTAGCCTGCGCCGAGCCCGCCGACTGCCAGGTCTGGGCCGTCGCCCTTGCCGCGGCGAGCAGGGCCCTCGACCCGGTCCTGCCCGCTGTCCCGCCCTTCTCCGCGGTCACGGTCATCGCCCCGACCCTGGCCGGTCAGGTGTCCGTGGTCGGCAACCGCAGCCAGGGCATCCCGGCGGCGACCACCCTGCTGGTCGGCGACGACCTGGTCCGCCGGGGGGTGGCCTCCCCGCAGGACCGCGGGCGGGTCTGGATCGTCGTCAACCCGGCGGTCACCCGGGCGGGCGGCGAGCTGCCCACGAGGGTGCTGACCCACGAGCTCGTCCATGTCCGTACCCGCGCCGCGGACCTTGCCGGACCGCTGTGGGTGGAGGAGGGGTATGCCGTGGCGGTGACCGAGCGTGTGCTGGGGCCATCGGCAGCAATCGCCCGACCAGGACCCGGGACGGGCGACACCCTTGCCCCTCCGGCATGGCCGTCGGACGACTGGGTGCCGAGCACGACCGAGGACTACGCCGTCGCCGGTGCCGTCGTCAAGGCCCTGGCCGGCCGGATCGGCTGGAACGGTGTGGCACGCTGGTACGCGGCGACCGGCGCGGGTGCAGGCTCCCGAACCATCGCCCGGAACCTGGAACAACAGATCACGGGAGGCAGACGTGCCCGCAGCTGACCGGCCATTCGCCATCGGCATCGACATCGGTGGCTCGAAGGTCGCCGCGGGGGTCGTGACCTCGTCCGGCGAGCTCGTCGACCGCCGGACCCTGCCGACACCGACCGATCGCGCCGATGCCGTGGAGGGTGCGATCGTCCGGCTGGTCGCCGACCTGTCCGCCGACCATCCGGTCACCGCCGTCGGGATCGGTGCCGCCGGCTGGGTCGACGAGACCCGGCGGATCGTACGCTTCTCCCCGCACCTGGCCTGGCGCAACGAACCGCTCGCCGACCGGCTCGCCGCCAGGCTCGAGCTGCCCGTCGTGATCGACAACGACGCCAACGCCGCGGCCTGGGGCGAGTACCGCTTCGGTGCCGGGCAGGGCTGCGACACGTTCGCGATGATCACCCTGGGCACCGGCATCGGTGGCGGGCTGGTGATCGACGGCGAGGTCCACCGGGGCCGCTGGGGCGTGGCCGGCGAGTGGGGCCACCTGTGCATGGTGCCCGACGGCCAGATCTGTCCGTGCGGGAACCGCGGCTGCTGGGAGCAGTACTGCTCCGGGGAGGCGCTGCGTCGCGAGGCCCGTGCGCTCGCCGGGACCGGCTCCCCGATGGCCGTCCCCCTGCTGGAGCTGGTCGGCAACGACCCTGAGGCCATCCGCGGCCACCACGTCACCACCGCGGCACTGAACGGGGATCCCGCCTGCCTGGAGATCCTGTGCGGGGTCGGGGAGTGGCTCGGCCGGGGCCTGGCCGGCCTGGCCGCCATCCTCGACCCGGCGCGGTTCGTCATCGGGGGCGGGGTGAGCGAGGCCGGCGAGGTGTTGCTGGCCCCGGCCCGTACCGCCTTCGCCCGGCACCTCACCGGCCGCGGCTTCCGGCCGCTGGCCGAGGTCGTCGCGGCCCGGCTCGGCAACGACGCCGGCCTGGTGGGCGCCGCCGACCTGGCCCGTCGAGCCGCCCAGGAGCCCTCGCCCCGGGCCTGATCGGTGGGCCGGGCGGCGTCGGGATCGCCCCGCCGGCAGCTGCCCGAGCAGACTCCGACCACCGAACGGCTCGCCAGTGGCTACGCTGTTGGACGTGTCCGAGATCGCGTACTCACTGTTCAAGAGCCTGCTGTTCCGCCCGGTGATCGCCGGGGTTTGGCGGCCCTGGGTCGAGGGCGCGGAGAACATTCCCGCCAGTGGTCCCGCGCTGGTGGCCAGCAACCATCTCTCGGCCGGCGACACGGTGGCACTCCCGGCGATGATCCCGCGCCGGATGGTCTTCCCGGCCAAGGCCGAGGCCTTCTCCGGCCACGACCTGAAGTCGAAGGTGGTGGCCTGGTTCCTCAAGGCCGTCGGCATGCATCCGATGGAGCGCTCCGGTGGCCGGGCCAGCGCCGAGGGCCTGCTGGAGGTCGCCGAGGTGCTCGACAACGGTGACCTGCTCGGCATCTACCCGGAGGGCACTCGCTCGCCCGACGGCCGCCTGTACAAGGGGAAGACCGGAGTGGCCCGGCTGGCCCTGCACGCAGGTGTTCCCGTCATCCCGGTCGCCATGATCAACAGCCAACTGCACAAGGGCCTGTTCGGGATCCCGATGATGCGCCGGGCGGGGATCCGGATCGGGCGGCCGCTGGACTTCAGCGAGTACGCCGGCCGGACCAACGACCGCGAGGTGCTGCGCTGGATCACCGATCGCGTGATGGCGGCGATCGACGAGCTGTCCGGGCAGGAGTACGTGGACGTCTACGGGACGAGCGTGAAGTCCGGGAACTTCACCCCTGAGCAACTGGCGGAGAAGGTGCTGGCACGGCCCGGCCTCGGGTCCACCAAGCCCCCGGTGGAGCTGCCGGGCGCGACCGACGACGGGTCCTGACATCGGGGCCGTCAGCCTTGGGTTTGCGCCTAGACTCGGGCTCGTGTCCGATGCCTCACGTATCCCGTCCCTCGACCAGCTGCATGCCATGAACCCGGCCCAGCAGCCGGTCTACGAGGACCAGACCGAGCTGGCCGACGTCGTCGCACAGCTCCGTACGCGCCCGCCGCTCGTCTTCGCCGGGGAGTGCGACGACCTGCGTACGCAACTCGCGGCCGTCGCCCGTGGCGAGGCCTTCGTCCTGCAGGGCGGGGACTGCGCCGAGACCTTCTCCGGCGTCACCGCGTCGAACATCCAGAACAAGCTGCGTACGCTGCTGTCGATGGCCGTGGTGATGACGTACGCCGCCCAGGTCCCGATCGTCAAGATCGGCCGGATCGCCGGACAGTACGCCAAGCCGCGCTCGAAGGACACCGAGACCCGCGACGGGGTGACCCTGCCGGCCTACCGCGGTGACGCGGTCAACGGCTTCGACTTCACCCCCGAGTCCCGGCGCAACAACCCGCGTCGCCTGCTGGAGACCTACAACGCCTCCTCGGCGACGATGAACCTGGCTCGCGCGCTGCTCACCGGTGGCTTCGCCGACCTGCGTACCGCGCACTCGTGGAACGCCGACTTCGTCCGCTCCGGCCCGGTCAACGAGCGCTACCTGCAGCTGGTCCAGGAGATCGAGCGGGCGCTGGCCTTCATGGTCTCGTGCGGCATGGACGACGAGGCGATGCACACGGTCGACTTCTTCTCCTCCCACGAGGCGCTGTTGCTCGACTACGAGCACGCGATGACCCGGATCGACTCGCGCACCCGTACGCCGTACGACGTGTCCGGCCACTTCATCTGGATCGGGGAGCGCACCCGCCAGATCGACGGCGCCCACGTGGAGTTCCTGCGCCACCTGCGCAACCCGATCGGCATCAAGCTCGGCCCCACGACCACGGCGAAGGACGCCCTGGCACTGGCCGACAAGATCGACCCGGACCGGGAGCCGGGCCGGCTGACCTTCATCACCCGGATGGGTGCGGGCAAGATCCGTACCAACCTGCCGCCGGTGATCGATGAGGTGATGGCCTCCGGCCGGTTGCCGGTGTGGGTCTGCGACCCGATGCACGGCAACACCTTCACCACCGAGGGCGGCGTCAAGACCCGTGCGTTCTCCGACGTGGCGGACGAGGTCCAGGGCTTCTTCGACGTCCACGACAAGTGCGGCACCTGGCCCGGCGGCGTCCATGTCGAGCTGACCGGTGACGACGTCACCGAGTGTGTCGGCGGCGTCGGCGAGCTGGGGGAGGGCGACCTCGACCAGCGCTACGAGACCGCCTGCGACCCGCGGCTGAACCGCAACCAGTCGCTCGAACTGGCCTTCACGGTGGCCGAGCGGCTCACCGATGGACGGATCCGTCGGTCCAACCCGGTGCAGGCCTTCGTTCCGGCTTCTTTCTGACCCGTCGAGCCGTCCGTGGCCGGTCCACCGGACCACGGACGGCCCACCCACGGTCCCGGGGCACCAGGGACGACCCGGCCGACGAGGGGATGGCTGATGGACCACCAGTTCCGCATACTGACCGTCTGCACGGGGAACATCTGCCGCTCCCCGGCAGCGGAGCTGCTGCTGCGCCGCGGACTGGGGCCGGGGGTGCTGGTGGAGAGTGCCGGCACGCACGCCCTGGTGGACAGCCCGATCGACCCTCTGATGGCCTCCACCCTGGGGCTGGCCGGTGCCGGCCCGGACAGCTTCCGGGCACGCGCGCTGGTGCCGGAGATGATCGAGCGGGCCGACCTGGTGCTGGCGATGAGCCGCGAGCACCGCTCGGAGGTCGTCACCCTGGTGCCCACCGCAGTCCGCCGGACCTTCACCCTGACCGAGTTTGCCGCGGTGCTGGCCGGCTGGGAGGAGGACGGGCAGTCCCGCCCCTTCTACACGGTCAGGCCGGGCGAGCGGCTGGAGGAGTTCATGGCCGTTGCCGCTCGCAGGCGCAGTTCGGGGCGCCCGGCGGAGTACGACATCCCGGATCCGTTCCGGATGGCGCCGGAGGTCTACCGGGACGCGGCAGACAGGATCAGTCTGGCCGTCGACACGATCGTGGGCTGTCTCGACGAGACCCCTGACGAACCGTTCGTGCTCCCGGTGCCGGAGCCGGTCGAGGAGGCGCGTCCGGGTACGTCAGAGCGCGGACTGCGACGTCTTTTCGGTCGACGCCATACGTGAGCGGGACTCCGCGGCGACGGCCGAGGCGGCCTGTCGGATGGCGGACGGATCGTTCACGTAGCTGTAGGTGTGCACGTCGAAGCCGGCGAGCATCTGGCCCGGGCCCGAGCTGGCCACGGCGAAGTCGCACACCGCGTCCCCGGTGTTGCACACCGACTGCCAGCGCTCCGGGTGGTCCCAGGAGGCGCTGATCGGCAAGGTGGTGGGGCGGTAGCGGTTGCCGGCGACCCACGGAGCCTCGTACGAGATGCCGTAGTGCTCGGTGCCGGAGGCGCTGGTGCCGTAGGACGAGCCGTCCTCGTTCGGGACCCGGTCCGGGTCGGCGATCACGATCACGCCGTCGATCCGGTCCATCAGGTGCGGGCCGTAGGCGTCCTGGTGGGCGGCCATGTCGGCCACGGCGCGGTGCACGACGATGGCACCCTGGGACTTGCCGGACAGCACGTAGCGTTCGGTGGGGCAGGCGGCCGATCGCTCGGCCAGGACACCCTCGAGCTTGGTGACGCCGGTGTCGATGCTGCGGAAGAAGTCCCCGGAGGAGTAGGGGGACGCGAGCGTCGTGACCTGGGCCGAGGGGTAGTCGATCGACATCGCCGCGGCCGACTGGCCCGGGATCTCGTTGCGGAACTGCTGCCAGGCGAGGGTCGACTCGCCACCCATGCCGAACTGGCCGCTGGCCGGGGTCTCGCCCGAGCCGCGCACGCCGACGAACATCACGTCCTGGCAGGGGGCGACGGTGGTGAGGGTGGTGACCGGATCCGGCTTCACCGCAGCATCGGCGGGCAGACCGTAGATCGCGCCGTAGAGTGCCACACCGGCTCCGAACCCAGCTGCCAGGCCACGCCGACGACGTCGGTTCATCACGGGCCTGGGGCCATGGGCAGAGGAGCCGGAGAGGAAGGGGAGGCGCACGCAGATTCCCTCTGTAGAGCGAGTCACCCCGAAGTGCGGGACGACGGTGTTCGTTCTCCCTATAGTACGCTCTCGCATGCTGGATGGTCGAATCGGGCCGTCCAGCGGCACGTACAGTGGGAGGTTGCCATCCCGGCACTCGACCCGCTTCCGGACCGCCGGGGACAGCTCCGCGGCGGGGGTGGGCCTCAGACCAGGAAGAGGGTGATCGTGCTGCCCTTGGCCACCTGGGTTCCCGGCTCCGCCGAGCTCCGCGCCACGAAGCCCAGCCCGAGGTAGTTGACCTCGACCGGCTGCGTGGTCGTACGGAACCCGGCGGCGGCCATCGCTGCCTCGGCGTCCTTGACCGACTTGCCCTTCACGTCCGGGACGGTGACCTTCTCGGGTCCCTGGGAGATGGCCACGGTCACCTTGTCTCCGCGGTACAGCGTCCCCTCCGAGGGAGTCTGGCCGAGCACCTTGCCGGCGGCCACCTGATCGGAGGTCCGGCTCGTGGTGACGACCTTCAGGCCCTGCGCCGCGAGGGCGGCGATCGCGTCGTCGCTGTTGCGGTTGTACCAGTTCTTGACCGTGATGGGCTCGCGTCCCTTGGAGACGACCAGGTCGACCGGCGTTCCCGGCTTGACCGAGGTGCCCTCCTGGGTGGCCGCCGATACCACGGTGCCCTGCGCGACGGTCTCGCTCCAGTGCTCGGTGACCGTTCCGACGGCCAGGTGGTTGGCGTCCAGCGCCTGCCTTGCCTCGTCCAGCGGCTTTCCGACGACGGCCGGTACGGCGTAGCGCTCGGGCCCCTTCGAGAGCACCGCGGTCAGCGTCGCCCCGCGGGCGATGTCCTCGCCCGGGCCGGGAACGGTGGCGATCACCGCGCCGACCGGGACCGTCTCGGAGTACTCCTCCGTGGTCGCGAACTCCAGCCCTGCAGCCTTCACCGCCGCCGAAGCCTGCGGCTGGGTCATGGTGGTCACCACGGGCGCGGCGACGTAGCGGCCGTCGACCAGCCACCAGGTGCCGACCGCGCCCAGGGCGACCACCAGCACCAGGAGTGCTGCGACGAGTGCGCGCCGGGCCCGGCGTCCCCGGGTGGCGCGGGCGATCTCGTACGCGCCCGAGTCGGCCCAGTCGGTCCGGTCCGACTCCTCGGTGCCGGTCCGGTCGCTGTCGGTGCCGTCGCCGGGCCTGTCCGGGCCGGCTGCTCCCACGCCGTCGACGGGGAGGGCGATCGGCTCGGCGTGCTCGTCCTGGTCCCGGGCGCCAGGGTCGTCCTCGAGGGCCCGGAGCGACGAGCCTTCCGACGTGCCGTTGGGCCGCGGGGGGCTCAGCACCGTGCCACCGAGGTCGCCCGGCCGGGCACCCGCGTGGGCGGAACCCGAGCCGACCGAACCCGAGGCCGTGGCGCTCGAGCCGGTGGAAGCCGAGGCCGTGGAAGCCGAGGCCGTGGCGCCCAGGCCGGCCACGGCGAGCATGGCCCGTCGGGTCGGGGTGTACTCGATGTCCACCGGCTCGGTGTCGTCTGCGGCGTTCGGGTCCGCCAGCACGAGGGTCAGGTGCGGGTCGTGCATCACCCCGCTGGACAGGGCCTTGCGCGCGCGACGGACGCAGTCCAGGAAGGCGCGGGCATCGCTCGGTCGCCGGTCGGGGTCGCGTGAGGTAGCGGCGCCGACCAGGGCGTCGAGGTAGGGAGGGATCCCGTCCAGGGAGCGGCGCCAGTCTGTGTCCACCCAGGACGACGGCTTCGGTACGTCCTTGTGGACGTGGGCGTACGCGACCTGGATCGGGCTGTCGCCGGTGTGCGGCTTCCGCCCGGTCAGCATCTCGAACAGCATGATCCCGGCCGAGTAGACGTCCGAGCGCGTGTCGGCATAGCCGTGCTCGACCAACTCGGGCGGCAGGTAGGACACGGTGCCGATCAGCAGTCCCTGGGTTGCAGCCGCCGACTGGGAGGTCACGGCGCGGGCGAGCCCGAAGTCGGCCACCTTGAGCTGGCCGCGCCGGGAGATGAGGACGTTCTCCGGCTTCACGTCGCGGTGGATCAGCCCGGAGTCGTGTGCGGCCGCCAGCGCGGACAGCACCGGGTCCATCAGGTCCAGCGCACGCAGCGGCGTCAGCGGGGCCTCCCGGCTGACGAGCCTGCGCAGGGTCGAACCCTCGACGAGCTCCATCACGATAAATGGTCGGCCGAAATCGTTGCCCTGATCGAAAACAGAGACTATGTTGGGATGCGAGAGGTGGGCAGCCGCCCTGGCCTCGCGGTCGAAGTTGGTGACGAAGGCCTCGTCGTCGCCGAGTCCCTCGTGCATGATCTTGACCGCGACAGTGCGGTCGAGTCGTCGGTCCACCGCGCGGTAGACCGTGGCCATACCGCCACGGGCAAGACGCGAGGTGATCTCGTAGCGACCCTCGAGGGCATGGCCGACAAGAGGATCGCCGATGCTGGAATTGGTCACATCTGCTCCTAACACGGTCTGAAGGGGAAGGTGGCCGTGTCAGCCTTGGTAGGAGTCTAGAGGTGCAGTCGAGGGTTGTCCGGGCAGCGACACGGGGACACGCCCGGAGTGAATCCAGAACGGTATCCATGCCTGCCGCGCAACCACCCGCCGGTGTCGCTGCGGCCCGGCTCCTTCAGCTCCGACGTGGCCGTGACTAGGCTGGGAACGTGACCATCCTGCAGCCTGTTTGTCAGCGCCTCTCCGCAGCACGGCTCTACGCAGTCGTGGTTCCCGCACCGTTCACGCCCCCGGATGCCCTGGTGCGGCGCGTGGAGGACCTGGTGGCCTCCGGGGTCGACATCCTCCAGCTCGACCTCGACGGCTGGGAGCACGATGACGCCGTGGCCGTGCTCAACCGGTGCACGCCGGTGGTCGTCCCGACCGGTCGGCTCCTCGTCGTCGGCCATGCCCCCGACGTGGCCGTCGACCTGGGGGCGGACGCCCTCCTGCTCGGTCCGGCTCAGGCGCTGCCCGGGGACGTCCCCGGACGACTGGGCCCGCAGGCGGCGATCGGTCGTGAGGTGGGCGACGAGGAGCACCTCGGCGAGCTCCTCGAGGGGCGCGACGTCTCGTTCGTCGTGCTCGTCGGCGGCCGGGCCGCACAGGTCGCCGAACGGGCCCACCAGCTGGCCCCGCTCGCAGGCCCGGACGCGTGCGCCGATCCCGCGGCGGGCACGCGCCCATGGTTCGTGGACATCGGCTCGCACTGGCCCGACCCGGTGGCCGTGCCCGAACGCGCCTGCCGGATCCGATTCGAGGTATTCGTCCCGGCCGACTCGCCGATCACCGAGCCCTCGCCGCAGCTGCGCGTCGACATCGCCGACCTGGCCTCCCGGGTGGCCGCGCGGTGGGAGGCCGACGAGGCGCTGGCTGCCGAACGGGACAGGCTCGCCGCGGAGAACTCCGCGGCCAGCACCTCGTTCCGCGCCCGGACGGACGGTGGGCGGTCGGGTGCCGCTGACCCGTACGACACCGACGCGGTGCGCAACTACCGCAGCAGTTCGGAGCGTGCCGGTGGGGAGCGCCTGGACTGGCCGCGCCCGATCCGTGAGTTCTTCGCCCGCGCCTTCCACCGTGCTCCGGCTGGCCGCGGTCCCGCGGACGGGGGGCAGGACGGCTCAGACGCTGCGACTCACGGCGGCGTGCGCGAGTGAGACCAGCGCCTCACGGCCGGCGCCACTGAGCGGTGCCCGGTCCAGGGCGGCGAGCGAACGTTCGAGGTTGGCCTGGATGTCCGCCTCGACCCGGGTGCGGGCCCCGCTGGTGTCGATGATGTCGCGTGCCTCGGTGATTCCCTCCGCACTGAGGTCGGGGGAGCCGACCAGGCTCATCAGCCGGTTCTGCCCGGCCTCGCCCGACCCGGCCAGCGCGTACGCCAGCAGGAGCGTGTGCTTGCCCTCGCGGAGGTCCCCACCGGCAGGCTTGCCGATCACCCGTTCGTCACCGAACACCCCGAGCAGGTCGTCGCGGTACTGGAAGGCGCGCCCCAGCGGTGACCCGTACGCGGCCAGCGCCGCCTGCAGCTGCTCGTCGGCATCGCCCATGGCGGCGCCGAATTGGACCGGGCGTTGCACCGAGTACCGCGCGGACTTGAACTCCACGACCCGGCGGACCTGGTCGATGTTGTCCTGCAACCGGTCCGGACGCAGCGGCTGCGCCTGGGCGACCACGTCGAGGTACTGGCCACAGGTCACCTCCGTACGCATCGCGGCCAGGTAGGGCCGGGCCCGCCCCAGGACCGCCGGCGCCAGCCCGGCGGTCTGCACCATCTCGTCGGACCACACCAGCAGCAGGTCGCCCAGCAGGATCGCCCCGGCCCGGCCGAACTGGTCGGCGGCCCCGACCCAGTCCCGGCGGTCGTGCAGGTCGGCGAACTGCAGGTGGGCGGCCGGTACGCCGCGACGGGTGTCGGAGTTGTCCATCACGTCGTCGTGCATCAGCGCCGAGACGTGCAGCAGCTCCAGGCTCGCCGCGGCGCGGACCAGGGCCGCGTACGTCTCCTCCACCGGCAATCCGGCGGCCGCCACGTACCCCCACAGGGCGAAGGCGGGCCGCAGCCGCTTGCCCCCGCCGGTGAACACCTCGGCGAGTTGGGCCATCGCCTCCAGCTCGGTCCCGACCCCGGCCAGCACCGGCCGTTGGTCGGTGAGGAAGCCGGTCAGGGCGTCCTGGACGTCCTGGCGGAAGGGGGCGGCGAGGGGCTGGGAAGGATCGAGAACGGTGACCACGGACTGAGCCTAGGCTGTCCGCTCTTGATCGGCCAGATTAGGGTATGACACCATGAGCCCCCGCACCATCGACGAGCTGCTGCGTGCCGGCGACCGGCCGCTGCACTCCTTCGAGTTCTTCCCGCCGAAGACGCTCGAGGGTGATGCCATGCTGTGGAAGGCGTTGATGGAGCTCGACGAGCTCGCGCCGGACTTCGTCTCGGTGACGTACGGTGCCAACGGTTCACGCCGCGACATGACGGTGACGATCACCGCCCGGCTGGCCCAGCTGATGAACGAGCGGCGCGCCCGAGACCCCCAGGCCCGGGTGATGCAGGTGATGGGCCACCTGACCTGTGTCAACCAGCCGGTCGACCAGCTGGCCGAGGTGATCGACGAGTATGCCGCGGCCGGGATCGACCACATCCTGGCGATCCGTGGTGACATGCCCGGCGGCCCGACCGTCCCCTGGGTCCGCCATCCGCAGGGCCTGGAGAACGCTACCGAGCTGGTCCGCCTGGTCCGCCGGCGCCACCCCCGCGCCGTGATCGGGGTGGCAGCCTTCCCCGACCTGCACCCGGACAGGCGCGATGCGGCACTGGACGCGCGGATCCTGGTGGAGAAGCAGGAGGCCGGGGCCTCGTTCGCGATCACCCAGCTCTTCTTCGAGCCGTACCGCTACTTCGAGCTGGTCGAGCGGGTCCGCGCCCTCGGCTCGGACCTGCCGATCATCCCGGGCATCCAGCCGGTGACGAACGTCGGCCAGATCCAGCGCTTCGCCGAGTTGTCCGGGGCGCCGCTGCCGGATGCCGTGGTGGCCCGGCTGACCGGCGTCGCCGACGACCCCGAGGCCGTGCGCCGGGTGGGGGTCGACATCGGCGTCGAGTTGAGCCGCGAACTGCTCGCCGGGGGTGCCCCGGGGCTGCACTACTACACGCTGAACCGCTCGCGGGCCACCCGCGAGATCTACTCGCGCCTCAAGGCCGAGGTCCTGCAGGACTGATCGGCGGCGCCCGGACCACGGGCGCTGTTCGGCCCGGCCTGTTCGACCGCCCTGATCGGCGTGCCCTGTACGACGTCGGTGCGGCGTGCGACCCTGTCGACATGCGCTTCGTCTACTACACGGCCTCGACGCTGAACGGCTTCCTGGCCGATCCGGACAACTCGCTGGCCTGGCTGTTCGCCGTCGACAGCCCCGAGCCGGACGTCTCCGACGTCCTGGACACCGTGACGGTGTCGGTGATGGGGTCCACCACGTACGAGTGGGTGCTCGACCACGAGGACCTGCTCGCCCACCCGGAGAAGTGGGAGGCGTCGTTCCTGGGCGTCCGGAGCGTGGTGGTCTTCTCCTCGCGGGAGCTACCGGTCCCCGCCGGGGCCGGCGTCAGGGTCGTCTCCGGCCCGGTCCGCGACCACCTGGCCGAGATCGAGGCGGCCGCCGACGGCGGCGACGTCTGGGTGGTCGGTGGTGGTGACCTGGCCGGCCAGTTCCTGGATGCCGGGCTGTTGGACCGGATCGTGGTGGCGGTCGCCCCCGCCGCGCTGCGGGGCGGCGCCCCGCTGCTGCCGCGGGACGTGATGCCCGACCGGCTGGAGCTGGTGTCCGCCGAGGCGGCGGGCCAGTTCGCGATGCTCCGCTACCGGGTCCGCCCGGGGGATCAGCTGGCCTGAGCCCCTCCGGCCGCCTGGCCCGGGTACTCGTCCAGGTCGGCCCGCCAGGCCCCCGGCGCCAGCGGGGCACCGTTCGGCACGATGTCGATCGTGACGAGCTGCTGGGTCGGTCGGGTCAGGGCGACGTACAGGATCCGGGTGCCGCCGACATGCTCGGCGACGATCTCGTCCGGTGCGACCACTACCACGGCGTCGTACTCCAGGCCCTTGGCCTGCAGCGTGGTCACGCAGGTCAGCCGCTCGCGGACGCTGCGGTCCAGCTCGAGGCCGGCGAGCATCTGCTCCAGGTCGAACTGGCGCGAGGGCGGCGTGATCACACCGATCGTGCCGCGGACCTGGTCGGCCAGCCGGTCGACCTCCTCCTGCAGCGCGTCGGCCAGCTGCCCGCGGTGCACCGTCCGCAGCTCCGGGGCGATCCCGGTGGAACGCACCGCGTGCGGCAGGTCGGCCTCCGGGAAGTCCCTGGCCACCACCTTGGCGGCCAGGTCGAAGACCTCGGCGGGGGAGCGGTAGTTGGTGCTCATCCGGAAGGTCCGTCGCTGGCCGAGGCCGACCAGGGCCTCCACCTCCTGGGCCAGTTCGTCGCGGTCGGGCCATGAGCTCTGCGCCGGGTCCCCGACGATCGTCCAGGAGGCCTGCGCCCCGCGGCGGCGAAGCATGCGCCACTGCATCGGGGTGATGTCCTGGGCCTCGTCGACCAGCACGTGGGCGTACGTCACGAAGCGGTCGGCGTACGGGTCGTCGGTCCGCTCCCGGGCGAGCCGGTCGGAGACCGTGACGATCTCGTTGGCGGAGGACTCGGCAGTGAGGAAGAGCTGCTCCTCGGTGTTGTCGTCGTCCAGCGGGGTGCCGAGCAGGGCGGCGAGCTCGTCCAGCAGGGCCACGTCGGCGACCGACCAGTCCTCGTCGCCCTCGGGGCCGAGCTCGGCGAACGAGTCGAGCAGCGTGCGCTGGTCCTGGGGGCTGAGGATGCCGTCGGCCACCCGGGCCAGGACCTCCGGGTAGGAGAGCCTGCGCAGCTCCATCATCGCGTGCTGGGTCGGCCACCAGGTGGCCAGCGCCTCCAGGAACGCCGGGTGGTCGCTGACCAGGCCGGCGAAGTCCTCGCGCTCCACGTCGTGGTCCTCGGGCATCAGGTCCCAGAGGGCGTTGACCATCAGGTCCCGGCCGGCGCGACGGGCGTGGTTGGTCTTCGTCGCACGGAGCGTCTGCCGGCGCAGGCCGAGCAGGGTCTTGCCGGTGAGTCGCAGCGCATTGCCCTTGACGGTCAGCAGCAGGTCCTTCTCCAGCTTCGGCTGGTGGCCGGTGCGCCCCACCACGGGGACGGTGGCGGGCACCTGGATCAGCCGGGCCAGGATGTCGACCATCCGCACCGAGCCCTTGATCACCGCGGCCTCGGAGTGGTCCGTACGATGCGCGTCGACCGGCAGCACGTCGGAGGGGATCGTGCCGACCGAGTGCAGGGTCACCGAGTCCTCGCCCAGGGAGGGCAGCACCCGCTCGATGTAGTTCATGAACACGTCTGAGGGGCCGACGACCAGCACGCCACCCTGCTCGAAGCGGCGCCGGTGGGTGTACAGCAGGTAGGCGGCGCGGTGCAGCGCCACCACCGTCTTGCCGGTGCCCGGGCCTCCGGTGATGATCGTCACGCCCTGGTAGGGGGCCCGGATCGCCTCGTCCTGCTCGCCCTGGATGGTCGCCACGATGTCGCGCATCCGGTGGCCACGGGCCCGGGTGAGGGCGGCCATCAGGGCACCCTCGCCGATCACCGGCAGGTCGGACGGGGCGGACTCGCCGTCGAGCAGGTCGTCCTCGATGGCGATCACCCGGTCATCGCGGCAGCGCAGCACGCGGCGGCGCACCACGCCCATCGGGTCGGCGGCCGTCGCCCGGTAGAACGGCTCGGCGGCACGGGCCCGCCAGTCGATCACCAGCGGCTCGTAGTCGTCGTCGTGGACGCCGATCCGCCCGATGTAGTCGGTGTCCCCGTCGGTGAGGTCGAGGCGGCCGAAGACCAGACCCTCGTGCTCCGCCTCCAGGATCGCCAGGCGCTTGGCCGCCTGGTAGGCGAAGACGTCCCGCTCGTAGACGCTCGTCATGTCCTCCTCGCGGAGGTAGTCACCCCGGTCGCTCCTGTAGTGCGAGGCACCGCTCTGGGCGGCCCGCTGGGCCTCCTTGGTGGCGACGGCCAGGCGTTCATAGACCTTGTCGACGTGGGCCTGCTCGAGCGCGAGCTCACGGGACAGGTCCGACGAGATGTCATGAGTAGTCAAGAGCGTTTCGTCCTTACCGGGAAATGACTCTCCACTCTATGCCCATCGCAAGGGTCGTCGATCGCCACGCAGCCTCTCGTGGACTGCCCAGCGGAACATTCGTCGATACCGATGTCACTGGTCCTTGTTGGACGGGTGGGTGTCGAGCCCGGTCAGGTCCAGGTGGGCGGCGTACGTGGCCAGGGCCGCCGACATCAGCACCGCCGCCAGGTCGTTCCCGCCCCGCCCCCAGGGCCCCGCGGAGTAGACCCGTTCGCCCAGGCGGACCGGGAGCATCCGCAGCCACGTGCCCGGCCCGTCCCAGGCCGGTCCGTGCCCAGGGTCCGGGACCGGGTCGCCCCAGTCGTGGACGGCGGTCCGCTCGGTGGTGGTCCAGCTGATCCGCCGGGTTGCGTGCTCGACCGTCTCCACGACGCCCTCGACCGGGCGACCGGGGGCGAACCGGCGGCGCGGGCCGACGACCGGCGCCAGGGCTGCGACCCGCCGCGCGGCCCGGGTGCGCAGGCCGTACGCGGCGACCGGATCGTCCAGGTGCCCGGCCAGGACGAGGGCGTCCAGGGGGGCCCCGTTGCCGTTGCCCCTGCCGTCGGGGCGGCGGGGGGAGCCGCCGATCCGGACCGCTCCGGCGCCGCCGACGACCTCGACACGGCGGGTCCGCAGACGTTCCTCGAGCAGGTCCAGCAGGCGGTCGCTGCCGGCCGGCCGGCCCGCTGCATCGACCACCATCCAGCGGCCGAAGGTGCGCTCCACGCTCAGCCGGGCGGCGACGAACGAGGGAGTCCGGGCCGGGTCGTGGCCCCGGCGCCAGGCGCTCTCCTCGACCAGCGCCCGCAGGTGCGGGTGCGGCTGGGTGGCGGCCAGTTCCGCGACGCTGCGGCCCCAGCCCAGGGCGCGGCGGTGCGGCCGGAGCTGTGCGGAGGACTCCAGGGACGTCTCCAGGCCCAGGTTGCGCACCAGCTGCCAGACCGGCTCCAGGGAGTCGACCAGGTCGCGCCACGCCTCTGCGGTCGGGCGGCCGTACGCGGCCTCCATCTGGTGGAACTGCGCTCCCCGGTCACCGCCGAGGACGAGTTCCTCGCCGTCGGCGAAGACGTGGTGGACCGGCGGGGCCGCCACCAGGTCGAGGCCTGCCCGGGCCAGCTCTGCGGGCAGGATCCGGCCGGACTTCTTGAACAGGTCGCGCCAGGGGGCGGGGAAGGCCAGCACGCCCGGCAGGGGCCCGGGGTCCTCCGGGGAGCGGGGGCGCCAGTCCGCGGCGAGCGGCCGGTCGTCGTGCAGCAGGGTCACCCGGTGGCCCCGCTTGGCCAGGCGGGCGGCCGCGGCCATCCCGGCCAGGGTGCCGCCGACGACGGTGATGGCGGCCCGGGGATCAGGGTCACCGGAAGTCATGGGCCGATCGTACCCAGCCGGGCCGGCCGGACCGAGAAGTGTCAGCGGCCCTCCCTACACTCTTTTTTGTCGAACAGGTGTTCGATACAATCGATGGGGCGAGGAGCTGCCGTGCTGAGGTCCGCAGGAGGACAGGAGAGATTCACCCAGGGGTTGGGGACGGACGCCGGACGGTCGCTGGTGATGCAGGGAGAGCCGTCGGGGAGGTGTCTGTCATGAGGAGGTACGACGAGCCGATCGAGGCCTGCTTCGGAGCGGGCAGCTACTCGACGCTGGAGGACGAGCTCCCGGGCCTGCCCGCCGAGTTCCGGTGGCGGCGCCACTCCTGGCAGATCTGCGAGGTCGAGGGCCACTGGGTGCTCGCCGACCCCTGGTGGGAGGGCGACCGGGTGGACGTGGCGGTCGAGCAGCGCGACATCTGGCAGGTCCGGGCCCGGGACCCGTGGCGGGGCCGGGAGGGCGTGTTCCAGATCTACCGGCACCAGGGCAGTGGCACGTGGTCGCTGCTCGCAGTGGTGGACTGAGGGGGACGGCGATGGAGATCTTCGGGGGCGACGACCCCTTCATCCACCTTCGGGTGGCCTCGGGCTACTCGCTGCGCTACGGCGCCTCCCATCCCGCCGACCTGGTACGCACCGCCGCCGAGCACGGGATGGACACCCTCGCCCTGACCGACCGGGACGGCCTGTACGGGGCGGTCAGGTTCGCGAAGGCCTGCCTGCGGGAGGGGATCGCCCCGGTGCTCGGCGTCGACCTCGGCCTGGATCCCCGTGAGCTCGGGGACGGTCCGGCCCTCGGATCGTTCGCCCGTTCCGTGCTCGACGCGACGCACCGACCCGGAGGACGGGCGGCCGGGTCGGTCGTACGCAAGGGGCCGGCCCTGGGCGGGGCGACCCGGGAGGTCGAGGTGCCCCGGGTGGTGGTGCTGGCCACCTCGGGCGCCGGCTGGGCGACCCTGTGCCGGCTCACCTCGGCGGTACACCGGGCGGCCGAGGAGCGTACGCCGGACTCCGGCCTGCCCGAGGGACAGGTACTGCTGGATGCCGCGACGGCCCGTGCCCACCTGCCCGGGGCCGACGTGGTCGTGCTGGTCGGGGCGGACTCCGACGTGGGACTGGCGCTCGCCGCCGGGGACGCTGACGGGGCGGGACGGGCGCTGGACGACTGGGCCGAGCTGGTGGGGGTCCACCGCCTGGCCGTCGCCGCCACCGACCTGTTGCTGCCCGGACTGGGCGTGGGGTCGGGGGAGCAGGCCGCGCGGCTGGTCACCCTGGCCCATGAGCGACGGCTGGAGGCCGTGGTCACCAACATGGTGCGGATGAGTGACGCGTCGCTCGGTGCCACTGTCGACGTCCTCGACGCGGCCCGGCGCGGGGTCCCCCTGGCCCGGGGCGCGGTCCGCCGGAACGAGGAGGACCGGCTCAAGTCCGGCAAGGAGATGCTCGACGTCCTGCACGGCCTGGCCCGTCGCGCCGGGCTCGGCGAGCAGGGGGCGGAGCGGCTGCTCGCCGCCACCCGGCGGCTCGGTCAACGGTGCCGCCTCGACCCGGGCGCCGACCTGGGCCTGGGACAGATCCACCTGCCCGAGTTCGATGTCCTCCAGGGGGAGGGAAAAGGGCCGCAGGCCGCCGACGCCGAGCTGCGCCGCCGCTGCCGGGCCGGGATCGCCACCCGCTACGGCGCCGGGTTCCCGGCCGTCACCGAGCGGCTCGAGGCGGAGCTCGCCACGATCGCCGAACTGGGGTTCGCCGCCTACTTCCTCACCGTCGCCGACATCGTCGACATGATCCACGAGCGGGGGATCCGCTGCGCGGCCCGCGGGTCGGGGGCCGGATCCCTGGTCAACTACCTGCTCGGCATCTCCGGGGTCGATCCACTTGCCTCGGGACTGATCATGGAACGGTTCCTCTCCCCCCTGCGCCGCGCCCTGCCCGACATCGACCTGGACGTCGAGTCGGCCCGCCGGACGGAGGTCTACCGGATGATCCTGGAGCGCTTCGGGACCGAGCGGGTCGCCTGCGTGGCCATGGTGGAGACCTATCGGGTGCGCCATGCCATCCGCGACGTCGGGGCGGCGCTGAGCCTGCCGCCCGGCGAGGTCGACGTGATCGCCAAGGCCTTCCCCCACATCAGGGCCCGGGATGCCCGCTCGGCCCTGCGCGAGCTGCCCGAGCTGCGGTCCAGCGGCCTGGGCGCGGACGACCTGGCCGGCCTGTTCGCCCTGGTCGAGTCCCTCGACGGGCTGCCCCGCCACATCGCCCTGCACCCGTGCGGGGTGGTGCTCTCCGATGCCCGGTTGCTGGACCGGACGCCGGTGGAGACCAGCTCCGAGGGCTTCCCGATGAGTGCGTTCGACAAGGACGACGTGGAGGACCTGGGCTTCCTCAAGCTCGACGTGCTCGGCATCCGGATGCAGTCGGCGATGGCCCACTGCCTCGACGAGATCGAGCGCACCACCGGCAGCCGGGTCGACATCGACTCCTTCGGGACGACCGGCTTCTCCGACCCGGCCACGTACGCGCTGATCGGGGCGGGTCGTACGCTCGGCTGCTTCCAGATCGAGTCGCCCGGCCAGCGCGAGCTGGTCACCACCTTCGGGCCGCAGGAGTTCAACGACATCGTCATCGACATCTCACTGTTCCGGCCCGGTCCGGTGAAGTCCGACATGGTGCGGCCGTTCCTGGAGGTGCGGCAGGGCTGGGCCCGGCCGCGCTACCCGCACCCCTCCCTGGAGCCGGTACTGGCCGAGACCGGTGGGGTGGTGGTCTTCCACGAGCAGGTGATCGGGCTGATCTCCACGATGACCGGCTGCACCCTGGCCCAGGGCGACGAGATGCGCCGGGAGCTGGGCAGCCCGGAGGGCCAGCGTGAGGTGGAGCTGTGGTTCCGGCGCCGGGCGGAGGAGCACGGCTACGCCGAGGACGTGGTCGACGAGGTGTGGAGGGTGCTGGCGGCCTTCGCCTCCTTCGGCTTCTGCAAGGCCCATGCCGCCGCCTTCGCCCTGCCCACCTACCAGTCGGCGTGGCTGAAGACGCACTGGCCGGCGCACTTCCTGGCCGGCATCCTCACCCACGATCCGGGCATGTACCCCAAGCGGCTGCTGTTGGCCGAGGCCCGGCACTGCGGGGTCGGGGTGCTCGGGCTCGACGTCAACGCCAGCGCCGCGACCTACCGGGTGGAGCAGATGGCTGCCGAGGACGAGCGCCAGTGGGGGATCCGGATCGGTCTCGACGACGTCCAGGGGATCACCGCCGAGGAGGTGGCCAGGATCATCGAGGGACGTCCCTGGACCTCGCTCACCGACTTCTGGCAGCGGGCCCAGGTCACCCGGCCGGTCGCCGAG
The DNA here is from genome assembly GCF_900092135.1 of Raineyella antarctica. GTDB lineage: Bacteria > Actinomycetota > Actinomycetes > Propionibacteriales > Propionibacteriaceae > Raineyella > Raineyella antarctica. The sequence continues at coordinate 473,570 of NZ_FMYF01000001.1, forward strand.
CGGCTGGTCACCGCGGGTGCCTTCGACCGCCTCTACGCGCTGGCCCGGGTGCGCACCCCCGAGCAGGCGACGGTGCTGCCGACCCGCCGCGACCTGCTGCTGTCGATCGCCGACCTGTCCCGCGCCGACCGTGGCCACCGGGGCAGCCGAGGCGTCCGGACCGACCAGCTCGCCCTCGGCATCGACGTCGTGGCGACCCCAGGGACGGGCGGCCTCGGGCCGGACGGTGACATCCTGGACGAAGATGCACCGGACGATGACGGACCGGACCGTCCCGGCCGGCGTCGGGTCCCCGCGGACCTGGCCTGCTCCCGGCTGCCGGACATGAACATGGCCGAGCGGGTGCGGGCCGAGCTGGAGGTCCTGGGCCTGGACGTCAGTCGTCACGTCGTCGACTTCTACCGCCCGCTGATGGCCGCGCTCGGCACCGTCGACGCGGTCGACCTGCTCGGTGCCCGCAATCGCAGCGAAGTGCTCGTGGCCGGGGTCAAGGTCGCCACCCAGACCCCGCCGATCCGCAGCGGCAAGCGGGTCATCTTCCTCAGCCTGGACGACGGCACCGGTCCGGTCGACACGACCTTCTTCGAGGACGCCCAGGGCCCGTACGCCTCGACCGTCTTCAACGGCTGGTTGCTGCTGGTGCGGGGGGTGGTCCGGCGCACCGGCATCCGGGGCGTGTCGGTGCGGGCGACCGGGTGCTGGGACCTGGCCGCCCTCACCGCGGTGTTCCGGGAGCAGGGCATCGCGGCGGTCCACCGGGCGATGCACACCCTCCCCGAGGGCTGGCGGTCCGACTCGTACGCCGGTGTCGGCGAGGTGGTCGGTGCCCCCGGCGATTCCGGCGATCCCGGACGACGGCCCGGGGTGCCCGATCCGTACGAGCACGCCCGCTCCGGTGGGATGGGACAGCGTCGCACCCTCGTCCACGCCAGTGGTTTCCGCAGCTCGCCGTATGCCGACGTCCGCCCGGCCGGACCGGGGGTGGCGACGCCCCGGAAGCTGTGGCACTCCAGCCCGGGGAGTCCGGGACGATGAAGAGGCGACTGGGTAGGCTCGGACCAGCCGTGGTGTCGCCGCGGTGCACGTCCCGATGGAGGATTGACCATGACCCGACCCGACCAGCCGACTGCCGCCCCGACCGCGCTCGCAGCCGACAAGAAGCGTCGGGCCCTGGGCGGGTTCTTCACCCAGCAGGTGGTCCTCGGACAGGCCCAGGTCTGGCAGGGGAACCGGCCGCCGGAGCAGATCAGGATCGTCGACCTCGGTGGTGGGGCCGGTGGCATGGGGGTGCCGCTGGCGCTCGAGGGGTACGACGTGACGGTCGTCGACCCGAGCCCGAATGCGCTGGCCTCCCTGCAGCGACGGGCGACCGAGGCCGCAGTGGCCGATCGGCTGCGGGGCGTCCAGGGCGACTCCTCCGACCTGGTCGACCTGGTCGCGCCGAGCAGTGTGGACCTGGTCACCTGCCACGAGGTCCTCGACGTGGTCGAGGACAAGGCTGCTGCCGTCCGGGCGATGGCCACGGTGCTGCGACCCGGGGGAGCGGTCAGCCTGCTGGTGCGCCAGCGCTACTCCCGGGTGATGCGCAAGGCGCTGGCCGGCGACTTCGCCGAGGCCCGGAAGGCCCTCGCCGACCCGTCGCGGCTGGACCAGGTGCGGATGCGTTCCCTGCTGGAGGACGCCGGCTTCACCGTGGTCGAGATCCGTGGAGTGGGAGCGGTGATCGGGGCGGTGAACGAGGAGTTCCTCGACGTCCCCGGCGCCCGCGAGGAGCTACTGGCGTTGGAGGACGAGATCAGCCGTACCCCGGACATGTGGTCGCTGGCGACCCAGTTGCACGTCCTCGCCATCCTGGGCTGACCTCCTGGAGGGCCGCCGGGGCAGCCACCGCCGGTGTCGCAGCCGCTGGGGTCGATGCCGACGGTAGGTCCCGGTGAGCGGGCAGGTGATCGCCCACCTCGACCTGGACGCGTTCTACGTGTCGGTCGAGCTGCGGCGCCGTCCCGAGCTGCAGGGCAGGCCGGTCTACGTGGGCGGCCGGCACCGTGGCGTCGTCCTGTCGGCCAGCTACCAGGCCCGTGCCCGGGGGATCCGGTCCGCCATGCCGTCGGTGACGGCCCGGCGGCTGTGTCCGGACGCGATCGCACTGGCCCCGGACATGGAGGAGTACGTCGAGGCATCCAAGGCCGTGTTCGCGATCCTGGACACCGTCACCGACGTCGTCGAGGGGGCCTCGGTCGACGAGGCCTACCTCGACCTGACCCGGACCCGCACCAGGCTGGGACGGCCCGAGGACGTGCTCGCCGACCTGCGGGCCCGCATCCTCGGCGAGCAGGGGCTGCCCAGCTCGGCCGGACTGGGTCCCAATCCGTTCGTGGCGAAGATGGCCTCCCGGGAGGCCAAGCCCGACGGCCTGCTCGTGGTGCCGCCGCAGATGGTCACCGACTTCCTGTGGCCGCTGCCGGTCGACCGGATGTGGGGGGTGGGGGAGGCGACCGCAGACACGCTGCACCGGCTCGGGCTGCGCACCATCGGCGACCTCGCCCGGACCCTGCCCGCGACCCTGCAACGCGCGTTCGGGCCCCGCCAGGGGGAGAAGCTCGTCGAACTGGCCAACGGCCGGGACCGGCGCCGGCTCATGGCACGTCGCCCGGAGGAGCACGAGCGCAGCATCGGTGCCCAGGAGACGTTCCCGGTCGACGTGTACGACCCGGTCATCGTCCACCGGGAGCTGCTGCGGCTGGCCGAGCGGACCTCTGCGCGGTTGCGACGGGCCCGGCTGGTGGGACGTACGATCACCCTCAGCCTGCGTTTCGCGAACTTCAGCAGCCTGACCCGGTCCCTCACCCTCCCGGAACCGACCGACCTGACCGACGAGATCCATCGCCGGGCCGTCTGCCTGTACGAGAGGTTGGGCCTGCAGCGGGCCCGGGTGCGCCAGGTCGGGATCAGGGTGGAGGGCCTGCGGGATGCCTCGACGGTGAGCACACAGGCCGACCTGTTCACTCCCGAGCACGGCTGGCGCGAGGCCACGGCAGCGATCGACCGGGCCAATCTGCGCTTCGGGCCGCATGCGGTGCAGCGTGCCTCGCTCACCCAGGACTGGTGAGGGGACCCCGCCCGGTGGATCTCCTTGTCTGGTATGCAGGATCCGCATTTCCGTCCGCGTGCCTTACCACTAAACTGGACCCAGTAGGACCATCGGGGGCGTATGCCTCCGATGCAGGCCACATGACAGTCGGAGGTAGTGGTGGCGCTCTCAGAACACGAGCAGCGGCTCCTGGAGCAGATGGAAGCTGCCTTTGCCGCAGAGGATCCCAAACTGGCGGATACCCTCAGCGGCGGTAGTGGACGGCGCCTCGAGACCCGTCTGGCTGTCGGTGCCGGGCTCGGCTTCGTCCTCGGCATCGCCCTCCTGCTGGTCGGGATCCAGACCTTCTGGCTGCTCAGCATCCTCGGATTCCTCGTGATGCTCGCCGCCACCATCGTCGGCCTGACCGCCTGGCAGAAGAAGGACGGTACGACGCCCCCCAAGCCCGGCCGTACCAAGCCTCCCGTCGGCGCCCACGACCGTCGTTTCATGGGCCGCTTCGAGGACCGGTGGAACCGCCGACAGGAGGGCAACGGCCGCTGAGGCCACCGAGCATCGACCCGTCCCGACCGGGCCAGCGCCTCCGTCCTCCACACCACGACCCCTGTCACACGACCACAACCCACCACCGATCCGGTGGCACACCTGGCGATACGGCTCCCTTCGCGAGCAACGCAGCACAGCTCCCACCCAGTGACAGCTGAACAGCGACAGTCGAAGAACGAATGCGACGAACAGCACCGAGGGCCGGTCTCCACATCTGTGGAGACCGGCCCTCGTCGTTACCCGACCCGCCACAGTGGCGACCTCGGGTGGTCAGCTCGCCCGGCGGCTCTTCCACCAGGTCAGCGCCCGGCCCCGGAGCACCGGCCAGGACAGTGCCACGGCCAGGGCGTTCCACCACGACCGGGGCCACCACTCGCCGATCAGCCGGACATCCCACCCGGTGTCGACACGCAACCCGTCCCGGATGGTCTGGACCATCGCGGCCAGGTCACCGGAGTGCAGGGCCGACCGGGCGTAGCGGGAGCGCTCGACCTCGCGGGACAGCGTGACGAGTGCCTGGCCGGCCTCCTCGGGCAGGCCGACGCCCGCCAGCCGTCCGATCGAGCGGGGGGAGCCCGACGGCCACGGGTGCCCGTAGTCCAGGAAACTGTCCCGGACCTCGGACCACGCCGCGTCGACGCCGCGCCGCGAGGCCTCCAGGTCGTCGGTCGGGGCGGGCTGCAGCCGCCGGGTACGCAGCCGGTGCCGGAGCAGGCCGGGAACCGCGAGCAGGCCGGTGACGAGGACCAGGAGACCCAGCGCGAGGGCGACGCGAGCGAGGATCGCGCCGACGTTGACGCCCTGGCCGGACTCCTGCGGGGCGGTCGTCTCGGAGGGGGCGGTCGACGGCACGGCCGACGGGGTGGAGGAGGCTTCCGCCGACGGGGTGGGCGTGGCCGATGCCGAGGGCTCCTCCGGGGCGGTCAGCGTCCATGCCGGCGGGACGGCCACCCCGGGGGTGGGCTCGAACCGCACCCAGCCGACGCCCTCGAAGTACAGCTCGGGCCAGGCGTGCATGTCGTGCAGGGTGACCTCGTAGCCGTCTCCCTTCTGCTCGCCGGGCAGCCAGCCGACAGCAACTCGCGAGGGGATCCCGACCACGCGCGCCATCGCGGCCATCGAGCCGGCGAACTGCTCGCAGTAGCCCTTGTGGTCCACCAGCAGGAAGCGCTTCATCGCGTCGTAGCCGCTGCCGGGCTGGGGCTCGAGGCTGTAGGTGAACTGGCTGCCGCGCAGGTAGCGCTGGATGGCCGCGGCCTTCAGTGCCGGGGTGGGCTCGGACTGGGTGATCTTCAGCGCCAGGTCGATGATCTCCTGCGGCATGTCCTGCGGCACGCTGGCGGTCAGGTTGGCATCGGAGGGCCGTCCGGCCTGCGCAGTGGAGAGGGTCGCGCCGTCCGGGGTCGGATCGGTGCTGGTCACGTCGTACGACAGGTTGCGGGTGGCGGCCGTACGGTCCTGGCCGGTGGAGACCACGACCAGGGAGTCCGAGCCGTAGGCCCACGAGCCGGAGGCGTCGAACCGTCGCGGGGCGTACGGCAGCGGCAGGTACTCGGAGCGGAAGTCGCCGACCTTGACCTGCGTGTGGATCTCCCGGCCGGGGGCGGTCTGGCCGGGGGCCGGGGGCAGGTTGCTGCCCTGGGTGAGGGGGAAGGACGCGTTCTGCCAGCCGTTGCGGTCCAGCACCGGCAGCGAGGCCATCCGCAGGTACTCGCCCTGGCCCGCATCGGTGGTATACGTCAGCACCGGCGAGTCGGCGGGCAGCGACAGGTTGCGACGCATGTCCAGCATCGGGTCGGCCAGTTGGATCGGTCCGGAGCCCTGGTTCAGGCGTCCGGCGTTCCAGTGCTGGGTCGGGGGCAGCGGGACGAGCAGACCCACCAGCAGGGTCAGCGCTGCTGCGGCGGCGGCCACGATCCCGCCCATCCGCAGCGCCAGCGGGGTGATCCGCCCGGTGAGTCGCACCGTGCGGTCCAGGTTGCGCGGCCAGACCTCCGCGGCATTGATGCCGTCGGCCAGCAGGATCCACAGGTAGCCGAGCGCGAGCAGCACGATCGTCCACCAGGGCAGGTCGCGCAGCAGGCCGACCGCGCCGATCAGGTAGACGGTCAGGGCGGGCAGGATGCCCCAGGCCGGCCGGTTCACGCCGACGGCGAGCAGGTCGGTCAGGACGGTGGTCAGTCCGACGGTCGCCACCAGGAGCACGGTGAGGCCGGGGTTGGCGATCATCGGCGTGGTGTGGGTCGACATGTGCCGGACGCCCTCGGCGAAGAGCCCGAAGAGGTTCTGGCCGGGGGCCGCCAGCGGCAGGCCGATGGCGAACAGGAAGACGACCAGCAGGACGAGGTGCGCCGCGAAGATGACGCCGTCGTGGATCCGCATCCGCCGCAGCACCATCCCGAGCGCCCCCAGCAGCACGGCCAGCGGGATGGCGCTGAACAGGTAGGAGGGGTCCTGGGTGAAGGGCAACAGGATGAAGGCGGCCAGGATGGAGGTGCCGATCACGGCGCCGCCCATCCGGTCAGTCGCGTGGATCACAGCTGCTCTCCCATCCGCGACATCCGGAGCCAGGCCTCGTGCACCGAGGTGCCGCCGGGGACGCGGACCACCCGCCACCCGGCATGGCCGAGCATCTCGACGGCCCGGTCGTGGTCCTCGCGCAGGGCCCTGGTCGCCGCGGGAACGCGGTCCTCCGGGGGCTCCCAGTCCTGTACGTCCAGCACCCACGCCATCGCGTGGGACTGGTTGCGCTGCATCTCGACCAGGTGGGCCGCGTCGGCGGAGCGGATCTGGCCGAGCACGGCGATGGTCATCTGTGACGACGTCGCGCGCAGGCTGGCCGCCGCGGCCCGGTCAAGGCCGGAGCTGTCGGACGGGGTGACGTCGGTGAGCTGGGTGATCGCCTCCCGACGACTCGTCATGGTGCCGAGGTCCCCCAGCTCCGGATCCATCAGCGGGCCGTCTGCTCCGAAGAGGGTGATCGCGTAGCCGTCGGCGAGCAGGTGCACCGTGAGCGAGGCGATCATCGAGACCGCCCATTCGAACGAGCTCTCCGGGCCCTCGCCGCGATGGGCGCTGGCGCGGGTGTCGAGCACGACCGTGGCGCTGGGGTCCCAGGCCTGCTCCTCCTGGCGGACCATCAGCTCGCCGTGGCGTGCGGTGGAGCGCCAGTGCACGCGCCGGACGTCGTCGCCGCGGACGTACTCGCGGACGAGGATGTCGTCCTGGCCCGACAGGCCGAGGCGCTGGGGCCGGGCCTCACCGGTGCTGCCCGAGCCACCGGCATTGCCCATCGCGTCCAGGGGCACGATCCGTGGGGTCACCATCACCTCGCTGGTCGCGTTGAACTGCCGGTCCAGGCTGGCCAGGCCGAACGGGTCGGACACGCGTACCCGCAGCGGGCCGACCCGGAAGCGACCGCGCTGCTGCCCGTGCAGGGGATAGGTCACCTCGCGGCTCCACTCGGCGGCAAGGTTCTGCAGTGTGAAGCGGGGCCGTACGCCCAGCTGGGGCGGGACCTGGTCCTCGAAGCGCAGCACCCCGACGGGGAGCTTGCCGTGCCGGTCCAGGACCAGGCTGCCGGACAGCTCCTCGCCGATCGCCGCCTGCGAGGGGGTGACCTTGCGCTCGCTGGACAGCTTCAGCCGCGTACGGTCCACGAACACCGCGGAGCAGATCGGTACCAGGACGAGCAGCAGGCCGAGCAGTAGCACGTCTCGCTGCCCGAAGAGGGCGGCGAGAACGGCGATCGCGGCCCCGCTGACGAACGTCACCTTGCCCCGCAGGGTCATCAGGCTCCAGGGGTTGCGCAACGGAATGCGCATCGATCAGCTCCGGTCGGGGATCGGGACCGAACGCAGGCAGCTGCCGATGATGTCGTCGACCGAGCGCTTGGCGAGCTGGGCCTCGGTGGAGGCGAGCACGCGGTGCGCGAGGACCGGCACCGCGAGCGCCGCCACGTCGTCGGGAGTCACGTAGTCCCGGCCGGAGATGGCGGCCAGCGAACGGCAGGCCCGCAGCAACTGCAGGCTGGAACGCGGCGAGCCGCCCAGGCGCAGGTCGCGGGTCGTACGCGTGGCGCCGACCACCTGGACGATGTACTGCTCCAGGGCAGGAGCGACATAGACGCCGGTCACGGCCTGGATCAGCCCGTTGATGGTGGCCCCGTCCGTCACCGCGCTCATGTCGGCGAGTGGGTGGCGGCCGCCGTGGTTGCGCAGCATCGCGACCTCGGCCTCCTGGGAGGGGTAGCCCATCTCGATCCGGGCCATGAAGCGGTCCCGCTGGGCCTCGGGGAGGGGGTAGGTGCCCTCCATCTCGATCGGGTTCTGCGTCGCGATCACCATGAACGGGGCGGGCAGTTGGTAGGTGGAGCCGTCGGCGGACACCTGCCGTTCCTCCATCGCCTCCAGCATCGCGGACTGGGTCTTGGGCGAGGCGCGGTTGATCTCGTCGCCGAGCACGATGTTCGCGAAGATGCCGCCCTGCTTGAACTCGAAGTCCCGGGTGGCCTGGTTGTAGATGGACACGCCGGTGATGTCGGTCGGCAGCAGGTCGGGGGTGAACTGCACGCGGTTGACCCGGCAGTCGATCGCCCGCCCGAGGGCCTTGGCCAGCATCGTCTTGCCCACGCCGGGCACATCCTCCAGGAGCAGGTGGCCCTCCGCGAGCATCACGACGAGCGCGGTGTCGATCGCGCCCCGCTTGCCCTCGATCACGGTCTCCACCGCGTCACGCACCTGGCCCATCACCCGGGTCACGTCCGCCAGCGTGTGGCCCGACGTCGCGCGGGTCGTACGGGCGGCGGCGGGGGAACCGGCGGCTACGCGTCCGGCGGCGCTCGCCTGGTAGCTGGGAGCGCTGGGCTGCACCATCGGCGCGGTCGGCTGGTTGGCCGGAGCGCTCGGCTGGTACGCGGGGGCGCTCGGCTGGTTGGCCGGGGCGCTCGGCTGGTTGGCCGGAGTGTTCCCCGGGCGCCCGGGCGCGCCGGCCTGCCCGATCGACTGGTACGAACGGCTGGCGCTCATTGGTGCGGCGGGTGTCGCGGACCGCTGCGGAGCGGGTGTCGCCGAGCGCTGCGGGGCCGGGGTCGCCGAGCGCTGCGGTGCCGGAGTGGCGGACCGTTGCGGAGCGGGTGTCGCGGAGCGCTGCGGGGCCGGGGTCGCCGAGCGCTGCGGGGCCGGGGAGGCTGAGCGTTGGGGTGCCGGTGTGGCGGAGCGCTGCGGGACAGGATCCTGACCGCCGTTCGGGGTGGAGCTCACTGTGCCTCCCTGGATCGTGGCTGGTGTCGCCAACCAACCCTACATGCCCGGGGCCGTCTGCCGTCCTGCCCCAACGGCGTCGCGCCCACTCTGTTCCCTCTGTCTCCACCCCTGCTCGATCGACCTGCGCCCGGTCGGGGCCGGGTGGCCCTCGGCGCCCTCCTGCAGGCCGCCCCCTCTGCACCTGCCGGGCCAGCCCTCCCGGACCCTCCACCCGCCCCCTGCGCCGTACGTGTCCGGTCGCGCCGGATCTCGCCGGCGGCCCTACCGGGCCTCGACCGCTCCCTTTCCCTCCACAGGCCTGGTGGTCTCCGAGGCATACCGCGCACCTACGTGCATCGGGCGCTCCCTGAGCCGGTACCGAGGTCGGTGCCGGACGGCGTCGATCAACCTGCCGTCGGCGTGTCGTCGCGGGTTCGGCGGCGCGTCGGAGCCGTCGATCGGCGCCCTTGCTGGCATCGGGTCGTGCCCTTGCGGAGGGGGGCTGCGACATGCCTGACGGAGGCTGGCAGGGGGGAGGGAAAGGGGTTAAGGTGGAGGAAAGTGGAGGACGGTGGTCCGGACGACCGGGTCAGGGGGTGGCCGACATGTTCCTCGGCACGTACACCCCCAAGCTCGATGAGAAGGGCCGATTCGTCCTCCCGGCGAAGTTTCGCGAGGAACTCCAGGAGGGCATCGTCGTCGCCCGGTCCCAGGACCGGTGCCTGACGATCGAGACCATCGAGGCGTTCACCGCACGAACGAAGGAGTTGGCAGAAGCACCGATGACTGTCCGGCAGGTCCGCGAGTACCAGCGCATGCTGGCCGCCACGGCCTTCGACCAGGTCCCTGACAAGCAGGGACGGGTGACCATCCCGCCGAACCTCCGCAGCTATGCGGGGCTCGACAAGGAGATCGTCGTCACCGGTGTGATCAATCGACTTGAGATCTGGGACGCAGCAGCGTGGGACGAGTACTCCGCCGAGCACGAATCAGCATTCGCCGAAATGAACGAGGACGTCTTCCCGACGGTCTAGGCCGTCGACGAATGGGACCGGCCGTACGGCCTGGCCCCGACCCGAGGGGTGAGCACCCTGACACAACTTCCCCTGTGTCAGGTGGCACTTCCCGCACCTTTCGGGGCGGAACCAGGGCGTACGGCCGCCGCCACGAAGCAGCGGTCAGCGCACGTGCGAAGGAAACGCGAAGGGCAGGACGGGCAACATGGCTCCGATGCAGCACCCAGCAGGCACCCCTGACTCCGACGCCGCACCGACCACCCAGGACCCGACCTCGCAGGACCCGACCCCGCAGGCAGTGGGAAGGGCTCGCCCCGACGCGATCCACGTCCCCGTGATGCGGGACCGGATCATCGAGTTGCTCGCCCCGGCCCTGCGGGAGCCGGGTTCCGTCTTCGTGGATTGCACCCTCGGCCTGGGCGGCCACACCGCGGCGCTCCTGGACGCCTGCCCGCAGGCCCGCGCGATCGGCCTGGACCGGGATCCGGATGCACTCGCCACGGCGGGCGAGCGGCTCGCCCCGTACGGTGACCGGGTCACCCGTGTCCGCGCGGTATACGACGAACTCACCGACGTGCTCGCCGATCTCGGCGTGCCCCGGATCCAGGGTGTACTCGCCGACCTCGGCCTGTCCTCGCTGCAGATCGACGCCCGCGACCGTGGCTTCGCCTACTCCGTGGACTCCCCGCTGGACATGCGGATGGGCCAGGAGGGCCCGACCGCAGCCGACGTGGTCAACACGTACGCAGCCCCGCAGCTCTCCCGGATCCTGCGCCGGTACGGCGAGGAGAGGTTCGCCGACCGGATTGCCCGGGCGATCGTGGCGGCCCGCGAGAGCGAGCCGTTCACCACCTCGGCGCGCCTGGTCGAGACGATCGCCGCGGCGATCCCCGCCGCTGCCCGGCACACCGGCGGACACCCGGCGAAGCGTACGTTCCAGGCGCTGCGGATCGAGGTCAACCGGGAGCTGGAGGCTCTCGAGGGCATGCTGCCGGCCGCGCTGGCAGCCCTCGCCGTGGACGGCCGGATCGCCGTGCTGGCCTACCACTCCCTGGAGGACCGCCTGGTCAAGCAGTCCTTCCGCGAGGCCTCGACCAGCAGCGCGCCCCGCGACCTCCCGGTCGTTCCTGACGAGCTGCTGCCGACCTTCGAGCTCCTCACCCGGGGTGCCGAGCGACCCTCGGTGGAGGAGACGGCAACCAATCCCCGCGCGGCCTCCGCCCGGCTGAGGGCCGCCCGACGGATCAAGGAGTCCCGATGAGTGCCCTGACCTCCCCGGTCCTCGGTGTCCGTGGCAGCCTGGTCGAGGCCGCCCAGCGTCGCCGCGCCCAGCTGCGGGTCGTCCCGGTCCTCACCGCGCAGATCTCGCAGCGGGCCTTCTGGGGCGTCCTGATCGGGGTGTTCATCGTCGGGACGACGCTGTTGCTGATGCTGAACGTCACCCTGCAGAACCAGGCCTTCGCGCTCCGCACCCTCGCCGCCCAGGAGCAGGTGCTGACCAACCAGCAGGCGGCCCTGGAGCAGCAGTTGACCGAGCGCTCATCCTCCGCCCAGCTGGCCCAGCGCGCCATCGACCTCGGGATGGTTCCGGCCACGGAGCCGGGGTACATCATGCTTCCCGACGGCACGCTGCTCGGCGACCCGAAGCCCGTCACCGGTGCCGGACCGTACGCCGGGTTGCGGACGCCGCAGACCCCGGCGGTCCAGCCGTCCGCGGCCCCGACCGGGGTGGCTGCCGCCCAGCCCTCGGCCGCGCCCTCGGCGGCTGCGTCGACCGCGCCCTCGGCGGCTGCGTCGGCCCAGCCCTCGGCGGCCGCATCCGCCAAGCCGTCCACCGGTGCTCCTGCTTCGGCAGCAGCAGCGGCACCGCAGGCGTCCGCCGCCACCGGAACGAACGCGCCGAACGGATCCTCCCAGAAGGGGTGACGATGACAGACAACCGCCGACGGCCCGAGCACCGCCAGCAACGTCCCTCCGAGCGGTCAGCCTCGACGGGACGCGGCGGAGCCTCCTCCGGCCGGCGACCCACCCCCCAGGACCGGCGCGGGACCACCCCGCGCGCCGGCTCCGGCCGTGCCGGGACCCCGGGAGCCGGGACCACCCGCCCCAGCTCCGCGCGGACGAGCTCCCAGCGCTCCGGGGGCCTGCCGCCCCGTGACCCGCGGAGCAGCCGCGCCACCGCTCCCCGCCGTGATGGCCGGTACGACCGCCGCGACCATGCACCCCACGACCGGCGAGGCCCCGGCCGGCCCGACCGCCGACACGCTCCGGCGGGCCCGAACCCCTTCATCGCCAGAATCGGCCGGATGATGCGTCGACCGATGCGCCGCGGTGCGACCGCCGCCCGGATCAACGTGCTGGTGGTCGTGATGGCGCTGGTGGTGATCACCGCAGGGCTGCGCCTGGTGCAGATCCAGGGCCTGGACCCGCAGGCGTACGCGGCCCAGGCCAACAGCCTGGTCAAGCGCTCCCAGCCCCTGCCCGCGGTGCGCGGATCGATCACCGACCGCAACGGCCAGGTGCTGGCCCAGTCCAGCCCCGCGGTCGACGTCACCGCCGACCCGTCGGTCACCGTCGCCCACGCGGACGCGATCGCCGCGATCCTGGCCAAGTACCTGGGGGGCGCCCCCGCGGACTACCTGGAGCCGCTGACCCGTCCCAACACCCGCTACGCAATGATCAAGCGCCAGGTGCCCGCGCACACGTACGACCTGATCCGGGCCGAACTGGCCAAGGCCGGTGACAACGCGCAGTACGGGGGCGGCATCTGGACCTCGACCAACTCGATCCGCACCTACCCGGCGGGCACCCTCGCTGCGAACGTGGTCGGGGTGCTCAAGCAGGACGACGACGGTGTGTTCCGCACCGGGGCGTACGGCTTCGAGTACTCCCGCAACACGTCGCTGGCCGGTGTCGACGGGACCGAGGTCTACCAGGCCTCCCCGGCGGGCACGAAGATCCCGCTCGGCGCGAACGAGGTCACCCCCGCCGAGGACGGCACCACCTACCAGCTCACCATCGACTCCGAGCTGCAGTGGACGGCCGAGCAGGCGGTCCGCAAGGTCGTCGACAGCAGCCAGGCGAAGTCGGGCTACGCGATCGTGATGAACGTCAAGACCGGCGAGGTCCTGGCGATGGCCAACTACCCCTCGTTCAACCCCTCGGACCTCAAGAGCGCCAAGGCCGACAACATGAACAACAAGGCGATCAGCGCCGCGCTCGAGCCCGGATCGGTGGAGAAGGTGCTGACCTTCGCGGCCCTCGCCGACTCCGGCCGGGTCACTCCAGAGACCCAGGTGTTCGTGCCGAGCAAGCTGTCCTCGGCCGACCTGACCATCACCGACTCCGAGGCGCACGGCGACCTCCGGCTGACCGCCAGCGGCGTCCTGGCCCACTCCTCCAACATCGGTACGGTGCAGCTGGCCCGCCAGCTGCCCAAGGCGGACCTGGTCTCCTACCTGAAGAGCTTCGGCCTGGGCCAGCGCAGCGGCATCGAGTTGCCGGGCGAGGCCACCGGCTGGGCCCCGCCAACCAACATGCCGGACTACTCCCGGGACCAGGTCGCCTTCGGCCAGGGCCTGTCGGTCACCGGTATCCAGATGGCCTCCGCCGTCGCCGGCATCCTCAACGGCGGCATCTACAACTCACCGACCATCATCCGCTCGGCCACCGGCGCCGACGGCGCACCGGTGGCGCTGGACCGCCCGGCCCCCCGGCGGGTCATCTCCGAGCAGGCCTCCGCCCTGGTCAACCAGATGATGGAGTCGGTCACGGGTCCGGGCGGCACCGGCAGCGGGATGGCCCTGCCCGGCTACCGCTCGGTCGCCAAGACCGCCACCGCGGAGCGCTACGACGAGAAGACCGGCAGGTACGCGGGCTACACCGCCGGCTTCATCGGTGCCGCGCCCGCCGAGGACCCGCAGATCCTGACGTACGTGGTGGTGGACAACCCGGTCAAGGGCCGCTACGGCTCCACCCTTGCCGGGCCGGCCTACAAGGAGATCATGACCTACGCCCTGCCGCGCTACGGCGTCGCGCCCTCCACCACCAAGGCTCCCGACACCAAGTTGGACTGGTGAGGTCCATGGTCCGCGTGGCGACCGCGCCTCGGTGATGGGTACGGTCTGACTGTGTCGAACTCGTCTGCTCCCCTCCGTCCGCAGATCCTGCACCCGTCATCGCTGCAGGAGCTGTGTGCCCTGGCCGCCGACTCGGGCCACCCCGCGCGCACTCTCGGCATCGACCCCGGCGTACGCGTCAGCGGGCTGACCCTCGACTCCCGCCGGGTGGGGCCCGGCGACGCGTACGTCGCGCTGTCCGGCAGCAGGACGCACGGCATCCGCTTCGCCGCGACAGCGCTCGCCGCCGGCGCCGTGGTGGTGCTCACAGACGAGGCCGGGGCCGCGGACCCGGCAGCGGCCGACCTGCCGCTGGTCATCGTCGACCGGCCCCGTACGGTGATGGCGCACTGGGCCGCGCAGGTGTACGGCCGACCGGCCGAGGCACTGACCATGTACGGGGTGACCGGCACCAACGGCAAGACCACCACCGCCGTCCTGCTGGCGGCCGCCCTGTCCGCCGCCGGACGGACGGCCGGCACCATCGGCACGCTCGGCTTCCGGGTGGGGGAGACCTCGCTGGACTCCTCCCGGACCACCGTGACGACGCCCGAGTCGGTCGACCTGCAGGCCCTGCTGGCCGTGATGGTGGAGGCCGGGGCCGACTCCGTGGCGATGGAGGTCTCCTCGCACGCCATGGTCTACGAGCGCGCCGAGGCGGTGCGCTTCGCCGTTGCGGCGTTCACCAACCTGGGCCGGGACCACCTGGACTTCCATCCCACGATGGAGGACTACTACCAGGCCAAGGCCGGCCTGTTCACCCCGGAGCACACCGCCTCCGCCGTGGTCAACATCGACGACGAGTGGGGCGCACGGCTGGCCGGGGAGACCCGCGGTCGTCTCCACCACGTGGTCACCACCAGCTTCTCCGACCCCACCGCCGACTGGTACGCCGCCGAGGTCACCCCGCTGGCCAATGGGGGCTCGCTCGTACGGGTCGCCTCCCCACAGGGCCCGCTCGACATCGAGGTCGGGATGCCCGGCCTGTTCAACGCCCGCAACGCCGTCACCTGCGCCGCGATGCTGGCCCTGGCCGGCGTCGACCTCGAGGCGGCCCTGCCCGGGCTGGCGCACGCCCAGGTCCCCGGCCGGATGCAGGTCGTCGACCTCGGTCCCGGCGCACCCCTCGCCGTGGTCGACTTCGCCCACACCCCGCAGGCCGTCGCCTCCGCCCTCCAGGCCCTCACCGACCGCCTCCAGCGGGCCGGGGCGGGTGGCCGGGTGGTCGCGGTACTCGGCTGCGGCGGCGACCGGGACCAGGCCAAGCGGGGCCCGATGGGCGCCGCCGCGGCGACCTGGGCCGACACCGTCGTGGTGACCGACGACAACCCGCGCTCCGAGGAGCCCTCGACGATCCGTGCGGCCGTCCTGGCCGGCGCGGAGGAAGCGGTGCGCTCCGGCACGGTGTCCGCCGAGCGCCCAGGACACGGGGGCCACGTCCAGGTCATCGACGGCGGCACGCGGGCCGCGGCCATCGCCACCGCACTGCGCCTGGCCGGCCCCGACGACCTCGTCGCGGTGCTCGGCAAGGGACACGAACAGGGCCAGGTCATCGGGACGGACGTCGTCCCCTTCGACGACGTCGAGGCCATCCGCACAGCCTGGCACTCCAGGGAGGACTGACATGCAACCTCGTTCGCTGACCGACATCGCCCAGGTGATCGGTGCCCGGATCGTCGCGCCCGCCGGCGCCGACCCCGGAGACCCGATGATCGGCCCCGACGTCGTGATCGACTCCCGGCAGGCCACCGCCGGTGCCCTCTTCGTCGCCTTCTCCGGCGAGCGCGTCGACGGGCATGACTTCGTGCCCGCAGCGGCCGCCAACGGTGCCGCCGCGGCCGTCGTCCAGCACCCCGTCGAGGCCGGCGTCCCCTGCCTGGTCGTCGAGGACCCCCAGGTCGCCCTGGCCGCCCTGGCCCGGCACGTGGTGGACACCAGCCCCGACCTGGCGGTGGTCGGCATCACCGGCTCCTCCGGCAAGACCTCCACCAAGGACCTCGTCGCCCAGGTCCTCCGCACCGACGGGCCGACCGTGGCGCCGATCGGTTCGTTCAACAACGAGATCGGCGCACCGCTGACCGCGACCCGCTGCGACGACACCACCCGCTACCTGGTCGCCGAGATGGGCGCCCGCGGGATCGGCCACGTGGCCTACCTGTGCTCGGTCACCCCGCCCACCGTCGCCGTCGTGCTCAACGTCGGCCACGCCCACCTCGGGGAGTTCGGCTCCCAGGAAGCGATCGCCCGGGCCAAGGGCGAGCTCGTCGAGGCGATCGGTCCCGACGGCTGGGCGGTCCTCAACGGCGACGACCCCCGGGTCAGTGCGATGTCCGAGCGGACCGGCGGCCACGTGGCCCGGTTCGCCGTGCACCGGCGTCCGCTCGACGGGGGAGAGGTGCTGGTCTGGGCCGAGGACGTCGTCGCCGACGAACTGGACCGCCACCGCTTCACCCTGCACATCGAGGACCGTACGTCGCTGCTGACCGGCGGCGGGGGCGAGATCGCCACCTCGGCCTTCCCTGTCACGTTGCGCCAACTGGGGGCACACCAGGTGCCCAACGCGTTGGCGGCCGCTGCCGCGGCGTACGTTCTCGGGCTCGACGCCGAGGCGATCGCCCGGGCCCTCAGTGCCGCGGTCGGCCTGTCCCGCTGGCGGATGGAGATCACCGAGCGCCCGGACGGACCGGTGATCCTCAACGACTCCTACAACGCCAACCCCGACTCGATGGCCAGCGGACTGGGCACCCTCGGCCGGATCGGCGACAAGCGTCGCGCCCGGGACCCGCAGGCCCGGATCTGGGCACTGCTCGGCGACATGCTGGAACTCGGCGACGACGCGGCCGCCGAGCACCGGCGGATCGGCGCCCTCGCCGCCGGCCTGGGCGTCACCGACCTGCTGGCGATCGGCGAGTACGCGGCCGACATCGTCGCCGGCGCCCACGACTCCCATGTCGACATCCGGGCAGAGGTCGTTCCTGATAAGTTCGCCCTGACTGCGGCCGCGACGCCCTTGGGCCCCGCCGACGTGGTCCTCGTGAAGGCCTCTCGCGGTCTTGCCCTGGAGACCGTGGCGGCCGACCTCGCCGCAGCCGGGCCCCAGGCATCGGATGCTGGCCAGACTGGAGGCGCACGTTGATCACCATCCTGCTCGCGGGGGCGATCGCCCTGGTGGGAACACTGCTCGGAACCCGGGCCGCCATCGGCGTGCTCGTCAAGAAGGGGTACGGGCAGTTCATCCGGGACGACGGTCCGACGTCGCACCACACCAAGCGCGGTACGCCCACGATGGGCGGCATCGTGATCATCCTGGCGGTCATGCTGGCGTACGGGTTGGCCCACCTGGTCACCTGGAGCGTCCCCTCGGTGAGCGGATTGCTGGTGATGCTGCTGTTCGTCGGCACCGGCTTCGTCGGCTTCCTGGACGACTGGATCAAGATCTCCAAGCAGCGCTCGCTGGGACTCACCCCGGCGCAGAAGCTCACCGGACAGACCGCCGTCGCGGTGGCCTTCGGCATCCTCGCCCTCAACTTCCCCGACGAGCGCGGCATCACCCCGGCCTCGCCGTTCATCTCCTTCCTGCGCGACATCTCCTGGCTGCAGCTGCCGCTGTGGCTGGCAGTGATCTGGTTCCTGCTGCTGGTCCTGGGCACCTCGAACGCGGTCAACCTCACCGACGGCCTGGACGGCCTGGCTGCCGGGGCCTCGACGATGGTCTTCGGGGCGTACGCCCTGATCAGCCTGTGGCAGTACAACCAGTCCTGTGTCTGGGGCGACGCCTCGGCGGCCAAGTGCTACCAGGTCCGCGACCCGCACGACCTGGCTGTGATCGCTGTGGCGCTGGCCGGAGCCTGCTTCGGCTTCCTGTGGTGGAACGCCAAGCCGGCCAAGATCTTCATGGGTGACTCCGGATCGCTGTCCCTCGGCGGCGCGCTGGCCGGGCTCGCGATCACCAGCCGGACCGAGATCCTGCTGGTGGTCCTCGGTGGCCTGTTCGTCATCATCACCATGTCGGTGATCATCCAGACCGGCTTCTTCAAGTTCACCAAGTGGCGCACCGGCACCGGCCGACGGGTGTTCAAGATGGCCCCGCTGCAGCACCACTTCGAGATGCTCGGCTGGGCCGAGGTCACGATCGTGATCCGCTTCTGGATCATCGCCGGGTGCTTCGTCGCGCTGGGCGTCGGCCTCTTCTACGGCGAGTGGGTGACGGGGATGGGCCTGTGAGCGGCATGCGTCCGGACTGGATCGGCTCGGCCGATCGCTTCTCGCCCTGGCCGCAGGCCCGGGTCGTCGTCGCCGGGCTCGGTTCCTCGGGCTTCGCCGCCGCCGATGCCCTGCTCGAGCTCGGTGCCCATGTGGTCGTCCTGGACGACTCCGACAAGCAGGAGACCGCCGAGCGGGCCCAGGTCCTGGAGGTCCTCGGCGCCGAGGTCCGCCTCGGCACCGGCTCGACCGCCCAGCTGCCGGCCGGCACCGACCTGGTCGTCACCTCCCCGGGTTGGCGGCCGAGCACCCCGCTGCTGGCCCAGGCCGCGCTGGCCGGGGTCCCCGTCTACGGCGAGGTCGAGCTGGCCTGGCGACTCCAGCACCCGGACCGTACGCCGGCCTGGCTGGCCATCACCGGGACCAACGGCAAGACCACGACCACCCAGATGCTCGAGTCGATGCTGCAGGCCGCCGGCCTGAGGGCTGTCGCCTGCGGCAACATCGGCAAGCCGGTGATGGAGACGGTCCTGGACCCCGAGCCGTACGACGTGCTGGCGGTGGAACTGTCCAGTTTCCAGCTGCACTGGTCGAACAGTCTGGCGATGCACTCCGCGGCGGTCCTCAACGTCGAGCAGGACCACCTCGAGTGGTACCCCTCGATGGCCGAGTACGCCGCGGACAAGGCCCGGATCTACGAGAGGGTCACCCACTCCTGCGTCTACAACGTCGCCGACTCGAACACCGAGCGGATGGTGGAGGAGGCGGAGGTGACCGAGGGGGCCCGGGCGATCGGGTTCACCCTCGGCGTCCCGGGGCTGTCGATGCTCGGCGTGGTGGACGACCTGCTGGTGGACCGCGCCTTCGTGGCGCAGCGCAAGGACTCGGCGCTCGAGCTCGCCTCGGTCTCCGACGTCCAGCCGTTCGCGCCGCACAACGTCGCCAACGCGCTCGCCGCCGCCGCGCTGGCCCGTTCCTACGGGGTGCCTGCCACGGCGGTCCGGGACGGGCTGCGCAACCTGCACCTGGGCGGCCACCGGATCCAGACCGTTGCCACCGTCGATGGCGTCAGGTACGTCGACGACTCCAAGGCCACCAACCCGCACGCCGCCCTCTCCTCCCTGCGCGCCTTCGAATCGGTGGTCTGGGTGGCCGGGGGACAGGCCAAGGGCACCGAGTTCGACGACCTGGTCGCGGCCGTCGCGCCGCGGCTGCGCGGCGTGGTACTGCTCGGTGTGGACCGGCACGTGATCGGCGCGGCGCTGGCCCGACACGCCCCCGACGTCCCCGTCGAGGTGCTGGACTCGTCCGACACTGGGGTGATGGAGCAGGTCGTGGCCACCGCGGCACGGATGGCCCGTCCCGGTGACACCGTCCTGCTGGCACCCGGCTGTGCCAGCAAGGACATGTGGCCGGACTACGCGGCACGGGGGGACGACTTCACCCGGGCGGCGAAGGCACTGGAACAGGCCTGACCGCCGTGGCTGTCGGGCCACGGCACGACAGCATCGGAGGGTTCACCGGATGGCGATCGACACCCGCGACCTGGCGGGGGACACCCGCGACTGGGTCGCCACGACCTCGGCCACCGTGCGGGGCTGGCTGGACCACCCACGGGCCAGCCAGGCCCTGCTGGCGACCTCCGTCGGCCTGTTGCTGTTCGTCGGCTCGATGATGGTGCTGTCAGCCTCCAGCGTGCTGTCGTACGTCAGGTACGACGGCAACTCCTACGCGATCTTCCTGCGCCAGCTCGGCTTCCTCGTGGTCGGCCTGGTCGCCGCTGTGGTGCTGAGCGTGGTGCCTCCCGAACGTTTCCGGCGCGCCTCGGTGGTGCTGTACGGGGTGGCGCTGGTGGGCCTGCTGGCGACGTACACCCCGCTCGGCTACGAGGTCAACGGCAACCGGAACTGGCTGCACGTGGGGCCCCTGAACGGCCAGCCCTCGGAGTTCGCCAAGCTCGCGATCATGTGGTGGGGTGCCCACATCCTGGCCCGCTACGACCGGGAGCTGGACCAGTTGCGCCGGGTGCTCTGGCCCTACCTGGTCGCCAACGGCCTCCTGGTCGGCCTCACCGTGCTGCAGGGGGACCTCGGCTCTGCCGTGATCATGGCCGCCATCATCGCCGTCGTCCTGTGGGTCGCCGGGGTGCCGCTGCGCTTCTTCGCGTTCTTCGGCATCGCCGCGGGCGGCGTGGTCGGGGCCCTGATCGCCACCACCCCGTACCGGATCATGCGCATGCTGGCCTTCCTGCGCCCGCAGGACACCATCACCGACGCCAACTACCAGACGATGATGGGCACGTACGCGCTGGCCTCCGGCGGCTGGTGGGGACTCAACCTGGGGGCCAGCCGGCAGAAGTGGGGTGGCCTGCCCGAGGCCCACACGGACTACATCATGGCGATCCTCGGCGAGGAGCTCGGCCTCTTCGGCACCCTCGCGGTGGTCGCCCTCTTCGCGCTGCTCGGCTGGGCCGGGGTGCGGATCATGCGCCGCTCCGTCCGGCCCTACCAGCGCTACCTCGCCGCCGGGGCCACCGGCTGGATCATCTTCCAGGCCTTCATCAACATCGCCGTCGTGCTCCGGCTGTGGCCCGTGATGGGCGTGCCACTCCCGTTCATCTCGTACGGTGGTTCCTCGGTCGTCGCTACGCTGATGGCGGTGGGACTGCTGATGTCGTGCGCCCGAGCCGAGCCCGGTGCGATCGCCGAGCGGGAGCGCCGGGCACGGGCCCAGGCCCACCAGCAGAGCATCGGGCGGGTCAGCGCCGTGGTGGACGGGCGGGTCGGGGCGGTCGAGCACGTCGGGCAGGCCCCGGAACGCTCCCGGTCCGGCACGGCCGACCGAAGCGGCAACAGGAAGCGACGCGGGGCCAGCGGGGCCACCGCTCGCGGCGAGAAGGGAACGGGAACCAGCAGATGACCAATGTCGTGCTCGCCGGCGGGGGGACCGCCGGCCACACCTCTCCACTGATCGCCACCGCCCACCGGCTGCTGGCGCGCGATCCGCAGACACGGATCGTGGCCGTCGGCACGCCCAAGGGCCTGGAGACGCGGGTGGTCCCGGCGGCCGGCCTGGAACTGCAGCTGATCGATCCCGTCCCGCTGCCCCGTACGCTCAACCTCGACCTGCTCAAGGTCCCGCTGCGCCTGCGCCGGTCGATCAACCAGGCCCGCCGCATCCTCCGAAGCAGTGGCGCCGACGTCCTGGTCGGCTTCGGTGGCTACGTCGCGATGCCCACGTACGTGGCAGCCCGGGAGCTGCGGATCCCGATCGTGGTGCACGAGCAGAACGCCGTGCCGGGCCTGGCCAACAAGGTCGCCACCCGCTTCACCGACCGGATCGCCGTCACCTTCCCCGGCACGCCGCTGCGACACGCGCGCGTCGTCGGCATGCCGCTGCGCCCGGAGGTCACCGGCCTGGACCGCGACGCCGTCGCCCCGGGGGCCCGGGCCGGGTTCGGCCTCGAGGAGGGCCTGCCCACGCTGCTGGTCAGCGGCGGCTCCCAGGGTGCCCGCAGCATCAACAACGCCATCGCCGACGCCTACCCCGAGCTGATCGCCCGCGGGATCCAGGTCCTGCACGTGCTCGGACCGCGCAACTTCCGGGACGACATGGTCCCGGTCGTCGACGAGGCCACCGGCGCCTCCTACCGCCCGATCGCCTACGTCGACGCGATGGAGAAGGCGTACGCCGTCGCCGACCTGATGGTCGGCCGCTCCGGTGCCGGCACGGTGATGGAGACCATCGCCGTCGGCCTGCCGACGGTGCTGGTCCCGCTGCCGCACGGCAACGGCGAGCAGGCCCGCAACGCCGATGCCCTGGTCGCCGCCGGCGGCGCACTGCGACTGGCGGACGCCGAGTGTACCGGCGACCGCCTGGTGGACCTCGTCGCCCCGCTGGTCACCGATCCCGCCCGCCTCGCCCGGATGCGGGAGGCCGGCCGCGGCATGGTCCCCGGGAACGCCGCCGACCTGCTCTGCGACATGATCCTGGAGGCGGCCCGGCGATGACCCTGCTCACCCCCGTCGACCTGCTGGATCCCCGTTCCCTGGGCCCGGTCCACTTCATCGCCATCGGCGGCGCCGGGATGTCCGGGATCGCCGCCGCGTACGCCGACCTCGGCGTACGGGTCAGTGGCTCCGACCAGGCAGACTCGGCCAACCTCGCCATGCTGCGCGGCCACGGCGTCACCACGTACGTCGGGCACGACGCCGGCCAGCTCGGTGATGCCGAGACGGTCGTGGTCTCCTCCGCGGTACGCGAGAGCAACCCCGAGCTGGCCGAGGCCCGCAGTCGCGGGCTGCGCGTCTGGCATCGCAGCGCCGCCCTCGGCGCCCTGATGCTCGGCCGTCCCGGCGTCGCCGTCGGCGGCACCCACGGCAAGACCACCACCTCGGCGATGATCGCCCATGTGCTGACCGCCTGCGGCACCGACGGTGGCTACGTGGTCGGCGCGCCCCTGGCCACCGGGGAGAGCTCGCGGCTCGGGGCCCCCGGCAGCCCGTTCGTCGTCGAGGCCGACGAGTCCGACGGCTCCTTCCTGCAGTACCCGGCCGCGCTCCGCGTGGTCACCAACGTCGAGGCCGACCACCTGGACAACTGGGGCACCCCGGAGGCGTACGCCGAGGGCTTCGCCAGGTTCGCCGCCGGAGCCGACGGCGAGGCCGTCGTCGACATCGACGACGCCGGAGGAGCGGCCCTCGCCGCAGCCCTCGGCTCCCACCCGCTCGTGACGTACGGGACGTCGCCGGACGCCGACGTGCGGATCACCGACGTCAGCCACGATGCCGCCGGCGTCCGCGGCACGATCCTGCTGGCCGGTGTCCCGGTGACGCTGGCCCTCGGCGTGCCGGGGCTGCACAACCTCGCCAACGCGACTGCCGCCCTGGTCGTCGCCGCCCGGCTCGGCATCGACCCGCAGCAGGCCGCGACCGCGCTGGCAGGCTTCCACGGCGCCCACCGCCGCTTCGAGGCGGTCGGCGAGGTCGGCGGCGTACGGGTGGTGGACGACTACGCCCACCACCCGACCGAGATCGACGCCGTGCTCGCCGCCGCCCGCGACTCGGTGGGGGAGGGCCGGGTCATCGCCTGCTTCCAGCCGCACCTGTACTCGCGCACCCGCGACTTCGCCACGGGGTTCGGCGAGGCACTGGCCGCCGCGGACGAGGTGGTGCTGCTGGACATCTACGGCGCCCGCGAGGAACCGATGCCCGGGGTGACCAGCGCGCTGATCGGTGACGTCACGACCGCCCGGCTGGGACCTGGGCGGGTGCACGCCGCGTCCTCCCTCCAGGACGCCGCGGTGGTCCTGGCCGGACTGGCCCGCCCCGGTGACATCGTCCTGACGGTCGGTGCCGGCGACGTGACCACCGTGGGCCCGCTCGTGGTGCGAGCCCTGGCAGGTGTGGGGCGCTGATGGCTGCTCGTCCCCGCAAGGGGCGCGGTGCCGACGACGACCGTGACATCGCCGACCTGACCGGTCCGATCCGGCTGCGGCACGAGCGCGCCGTCCGCCGACAGCGTCGCCGGCTGCTGGTGGTCCTGGTGATCGGGGTCCTGGCGATCGCGGGGACCTGGGTGGTCGCCTTCTCGCCGGTGCTCGCCACCCGCACAGTCAAGGTCAGCGGGACGACGCTGCTGACGCCCGCCCAGGTGACCCAGGCCGCCCGGGTCCCGCTCGACGTGCCGCTGGTCCAGCAGGACACCGGCGCCATCGGTACGGCGGTCCGGGCCCTCGCTCCCGTACGTGACGTGGCGGTGGTCCGCTCCTGGCCCACCACCCTCGACATCCGGGTGACCGAGCGGACCCCCACCGTCGCCTACCCGGTGGAGGGCGGCTTCGTACTGGTGGACGGCGACGGGGTGGCGTACGCCATGGTCCCGAAGCTGCCCAAGGACGTCCTGCAGGCCCGGGGGAGCGGGACGGACCCCGACATCACCGCGGCGGTCGGCCGCACGGTCGGTACGCTTCCCGCGGAGGTGCGCAGCCAGGTCCGCGGCGTGCGTGCCGATTCCGCGGCCGCAGTGACGCTCGAATTGGACGGTTCGCGTACCGTGGTGTGGGGCGGGCCGGAGGACCCCGGCCTCAAGGCCGAGGTACTGATGGTCCTGCTCAAGCAGGTGCCGTCGGCCAAGGTCTACGACGTGTCCGCGCCGGCCTTCCCGACCACTCGCTGAGCGCTCCGGAGGGGTCCAGGCGCGGCCGACGGGTCAGGCCTAGACCTCAGGTTTAGACTCTCGGCGCGTCGCAGGGGGGCTTGTGGACTTTGTTCCCGGGATCCTCCTAGCCTGAACAACAGTCTGGGGCAGCAGCGTGCCCCAGTGTTCGGACAGGTGAGCGGCGTCCGATCCGCCCCCGCAGGCGGTTCGGGCTTCCCGCATCGCGAAACCTGTTGGACGTCCGATTTTCAGAAACGAGGCGGGAACCCCGTGGTGAGTGCATCCCAGAATTACCTGGCCGTGATCAAGGTCGTCGGTGTCGGCGGCGGCGGTGTCAATGCCGTCAACCGCATGATGGAGGCCGGGCTCCAGGGTGTGGAGTTCATCGCGATCAACACCGACGCCCAGGCCCTCCTGATGAGTGACGCGGATGTCAAGCTTGACATCGGTCGCGAGCTCACCCGTGGGCTCGGGGCGGGGGCGGACCCCGACAAGGGGCGCCAGGCCGCCGAGGACCACGCCGACGAGATCGAGGAGGCGCTGAAGGGCTCCGACATGGTCTTCGTCACCGCGGGCGAGGGTGGCGGCACCGGTACCGGTGGGGCGCCCGTCGTGGCCCGTATCTCCCGGGCGCTCGGCGCCCTGACCATCGGTGTCGTGACCAAGCCGTTCAAGTTCGAGGGCAAGCGGCGCAGCCGCCAGGCCGACGACGGGATCGCCACGCTGCGCGAAGAGGTCGACACCCTCATCACCATCCCGAACGACAAGCTGCTCGACATGACCGACCAGCAGGTCGCGATCCTCGACGCGTTCCGCCAGGCCGACACTGTGCTCTACCAGGGCGTCTCCGGCATCACCAACCTGATCACCACCCCGGGCCTGATCAACCTCGACTTCGCCGACGTCAAGTCGGTGATGGCCAACGCCGGCTCCGCGCTGATGGGCATCGGCATGGCACGTGGGGAGGACCGCGCCCGGATCGCCGCGGAGATGGCGGTCTCCTCCCCGTTGCTGGAGGCCAGCGTCGACGGTGCCCACGGCGTGCTGCTGTCGATCGCCGGCGGCTCCGACCTCGGCCTGTTCGAGGTCTCCGCCGCTGCGGACCTGATCGAGGAGGCCGCGGCCGACGACGCCAACATCATCTTCGGCACGATCATCGACGACTCCCTCGGTGACGAGGTGCGGGTGACGGTGATCGCCGCGGGCTTCGACGGCGGTGAGCTGCCCAAGCGCGAGCAGGGCGTCACCCGCCGCACCAACGAGCCGCCGCAGCGCCATGCCGCCCCGCCGACCCCTGCCCCCGCCGCCCCCGAGCGCAACGCGTGGGGCGGGCAGCAGCCCGAGCAGGGCCGGCCCGCCCAGTATTCCCACCAGGCGCCGGTCCAGCAGCCCAGCCCGCAGCAGCAGGCCTCCGAGGTCCGCAACGGCTTCGGCCCCTCGCCGTCCAAGCCGCAGGACGACCTCGCCGACATCGACCTGCCCGACTTCCTGAGCTGAGTCGCCGCACGTGTGGGCCTTGCTGAAGCGACCGGACGTCGATCCCGCCGAGGGGATCGGCGTCGGTTTCACCGATCGTGACGGGGGTGTCACGCCGGCCGAGGGAACGCTGAGCTTCGGCGCGACGGACGGCGGCCCCGACCGCCTCGCCGAGAACGTCCGCCGGATCCGCGAGGATGCCGGCTTCCGGCGGCTCGTGACCCTCCACCAGGTGCACTCCGCGCGGGTGCACCTCGTCGACGACGCGTTCCTCGCCGGCCAGGACCGTGGCGAGCAGCCGGACGGCGACGCCCTGATCGCCGGCCCCGGGATGCCCGGCGTCGCGCTGGCCGTCCGAGCCGCCGACTGCGTACCCGTCATCCTCGCCGACCCTCATCGCCGTGTCATCGGAGCCGCCCACGCGGGCCGCGCCGGCGTGCTGTCCGACGTGGTCGGCGCCACCGTGGCGGCGATGCACGACCTGGGGGCCCGCGACCTGGTGGCCTGGGTCGGTCCGCACATCCACGGCGAGTGCTATGAGGTGCCCGCCGGGATGGCCGAGGCCGCCGCGGCCCTGGTCCCCGCCACCCGGGCCACGACCCGCTGGGGCACGCCCGCGATCGACCTCACCGCCGGTGTCCGGTCCCGGCTCGACGAGCTCGGGATCCCGGTCGCGTACGTGGGGGCGTGCACCCTGACCGACAGCACGCTGCACAGCCACCGCCGCGACGGCGCGGCCGCCGGGCGCCAGCTCGGCCTGGTCTGGTCCGCCTGACTCCCCGGTCCTGACTCCCGGTTGGCGTGTCGGTGGCGGGTTCCCCCTCGACCTGCCGGGTCACGGTATCGTCACTGGTGACTGCAGCCATGCCCGGGCGACCGTGGCGAGCTGCGTCTGCGGCGGACGACCACGGCAGAAGGGATCTCGGATGGCTGACTGGGTCAAGCGCGCCAGCGAGTGGATTGGCCTGGGCCCCCGGGACACCGATCGCTACGACGACTACGAGAGCGACGTGCCGCCTCGTGCGCGCGGCGACGAACGTGTCCTCGGCGACGAGTACGGCGACGAGTCCGAGACGTACGAGGACAGCCAGGCGTACGACCGGGTCTACCTGCGTGACGACGAGGACTTCGACGAGCCGGCCTCGGAGCACACCGAGGTGACCGAGCTCGTCCCCACGCACCGTCCCCGCACCCAGGCCCCGGCACCGGCCGCGGTACCCACGCCCCCGGCCCGGCCGGAACCCGTTCAGGAGCAGTCAGTGGAGCAGCCGCACACGGCGGACATCAACCGGATCATCTTCATCACCCCGAAGACCTTCAACGAGGCCCGGAGCATCGGGGAGAACTTCCGGGACGGCTTCCCGGTGATCATCAACCTCTCGTTCATGGAGCACGACCACGCCCGCCGCGTCGTCGACTTCGCCTCCGGACTGATCTTCGGCCTCAACGGCTCGATCGAGAAGGTGGACAACGGTGTCTTCCTGCTCTCGCCGCACAACGTCAGGGTGACGACCGAGGACAAACAGCGAATTGCCGAGGGCTTCTACAATCAGAGTTGAACGTTCTTCCTACTGATTCGGAGTCCCCGTTGGCCACCATCGGTCTTGTCATCTATTCGGTGCTGTGGCTCTTCATGGCCCTCCTGTTCGTCCGCATGATCCTGTCGTGGGTGGAGGTCCTGTCCCCGCGGTGGAAGCCCAAGGGCCTGGTGCTGATCGTCGCGGAGACGGTCTACACCATCACCGATCCGCCGCTGCGGTGGCTGGGTCGCTTCATCCGGCCGGTCCGGATGGGCAACATCGGCTTCGACGTCTCCTACATCGTCCTGGTGTTCGCGGTCTGGATCCTGATGCGACTCACCGCCTCGTTCCTGATCGTCGCCTGACCGCTCCGAGGGGGTCCTGACAGGCCGGGGAACCTTAAGGTGCAGCCTGAGGGTTGATAACGGTCATGTTGCGACAGGCCCGATCCGTCAATACGGTAGGAGCGAAGAGGCGCACGATACTGTGGAGTAGGCTTGTGGGCCGACCGCAGTAGCCTCGACCATGAGGCGGGCCAAAGATTTCCGTTGGACAGCTGGTCCATTGGACGATTTCGAGGTGAACGTATGACCACACTGACGCTTGACGAAGTGCGCAACACGAAGTTCCACATGGCCCGGCGTGCGGGCTACGAGGTGACCGACGTCGACCTCTTCGTCGACCGGGTGGAGGCGTCCTTCGCGAAGCTGGTGGAGGAGAACGAGATGCTGCGGCGCCAGGTCGAGGCGCTCCAGCAGGCCGCCGACAACGCCGCAGAGGCCCAGCAGGCCACCTCGCAGTTCCAGCCGGTGATGGAGGAGCCCGAGCCGTCGCCGGTCGCAGTGGCCCCGGCGCCGGCACCCGAGCCGGTGCCGGCCCCCGTCGCCCAGCCGGTCCAGGCCGGCATCGAGCGGATCGTGGTGACCACCTCCTCCGAGGCGAGCCCCGCCGTGGTCCGCTTGGTCCAGATGGCCACCGAGCAGGCCGAGCGCCTGGTCGCCGAGGCCGAGACCGAGGCGCACAGCACCATCGAGAGCGCCAACCGCCAGGCCTCCGAGACGATCGAGAACGCCGATCGCCAGGCGTCCGAGACGATCGAGAACGCGAACCGCCAGGCGAGCGAGACGATCGACAACGCGAACCGCCAGGCGACCGAGGCCGTCGACGGTGCGAACCGCCAGGCCCACGAGATCACCACCGATGCGCAGACCCGCGCCGACCGGATCCAGTCCGAGGCGCGCGTCAATGCCGAGCGGCTGGTCAACGAGGCACAGAGCCGTGCGGACAACCTCGACAACGAGGTGAACATGCGCCGCGCCGAGCTGTTCAGCGGGCTTGAGGACGAGCGGGACCAGCTGCAGCGGAACGTCGTCGCGCTCCGCGAGTACGAGAGCACCTTCCGCCGCAACTTCGGCGATCGCATCCGCCAGCAGCTCGCCGCCCTCGAGGAGGCCGTGTTCGAGCCGGAGAACCGTCCGGCCCTCGCACAGGACCTCGAGTCCCGCGGTCAGCAGGGGTCCTCGACCCCCCGCCTGGACGCCCTGATGGGCGGCAAGTGAACCATTCGCGCCGGGTCTGACCGGGCCGCCACGGCCCGGTACTGACCGGACATGCATGGAAGGGTCCCGCTGGTGCGGGACCCTTCGTGTACTCTCGGCGCACGAGATTCGGAACAGAAAGAGACGAGACTCCACTATGCCCACGACTGACGCATCGCGACCGGCCGAAGATTCGGTCTGGCGCGAGGCACTCGATCCCGCTGCGTTCCCGGTAGAGCCTGATGAGGATCCCTGGACGCTGGACGAGTTGCAGGAGGTGATCACCGAGCTGGAGTCCGACATCGCCCGCCAACGCGAGATCATCGAGATGACCCAGGCCGAGCTGGTCGGTATCCGGGACGGCTCGGACGTCACGGGCCGGGATCCCGCCGACGTCGGGTCCGCGAACTTCGAGCGCGACCACGAGATGTCGCTGGTGCGCAACTCGGAGGAGATGCTCGACCAGTCCGAGCGTGCGCTGGCGGCCATCCGCCGCGGCACGTACGGCAGCTGCGAGAACTGCGGCCAGCCGATCGGCAAGGGCCGCCTGCAGATCATCCCCCGCGCCACCCTGTGCCTCACCTGCAAGCAGCGGGAGGAGCGGCGATAGTGCCGCGCTCCGCGCGTACCGGCGTCGTGTCACCGGGTCTGGCCCGAGCCGTGATGGTCGGTGTGGCCGTCGTCGGCATCAGCGCCGACCAGGCGACGAAGCAATGGGCGATCGCTGCCCTCGCCCCCGCTGATCCGGTCCCGCTGCTCGGACGCTTCCTGCAGCTGTACCTGATCCGCAACCCGGGGGCAGCGTTCAGCCTGGGCGAGGGCTTCACCATCGTCTTCACCCTCCTCGCCGCCGTCGTGCTCGCCGGCCTGCTGCTGTTCGCACTGCCGCGGGTGCGGCACTGGGTCTGGGCGCTCGCCTTCGGCCTGGTCACTGCCGGGGTTGCGGGCAACCTGATCGATCGGGTGGGCCGTCCGCCGGCGCCGTTCCACGGCCACGTGGTGGACTTCCTGATGCTGCCGCACTGGCCGGTGTTCAACATCGCCGACTCGATGCTGACCTCGGCTGCCGTGCTCGTCGTCGCACTGAGCTTCCTCGGCTCCCGCGGACCGGGCGGGCGACCGTACCAGAAGGACGACGAGTCAGCCTCGCTCGACGAGGAGGCCAAGGCATGAGGTCACGCATCCTGCTGGTACCCGACGGCCTGGCCGGGGACCGGGTGGACGCCGCCGCCGCGCGGATGCTCGGGCTGTCCCGCTCCTACGTCGGCGACCTGATCGCTGACGGCGGCGTACGCCTCGACGGTGCCCGGGCCGCGAAGTCGGACCGGGTCAAGGGCGGCGCGATGCTCGAGGTCGACCTGCCCGACGAGGACCCCGGGGTCCGGGTCGTACCGCGGATCGTGGAGGGCATGCGGATCGTCCACGACGACCGCGACATCGTCGTGGTGGACAAGCCGGTCGGTGTCACCGCCCACCCCTCGCTGGGCTGGGAGGGGCCGTCCGTGGTCGAGCACCTCGCGGCCGCCGGTTTCCGCATCTCCACCTCCGGTGCCCCCGAGCGGCAGGGCATCGTCCAGCGGCTCGACGTGGGCACCTCCGGCCTGATGGTGGTGGCCAAGAGCGAGGTCGCCTACACGGTGCTCAAGCAGGCCTTCCGGGACCGTACGGTCGACAAGACCTACCATGCGCTGGTCCAGGGCCACCCGGACCCGTTCACGGGGACGATCGAGGCCCCGATCGCCCGCCATCCGGGCCACGACTGGAAGATGGCGGTGGTCGCCGGCGGCCGCGCCAGCGTGACCCACTACGAGATGCTCGAGGCCTTCCGCGGCACCACGCTGCTCACCATCCACCTGGAGACCGGCCGCACCCACCAGATCCGGGTGCACATGGCGGCGATCCACCACCCGTGCGTGGGCGATCCGCTCTACGGCAGCGACCCGGCCCTGGCCGCCCGGCTGGGACTGGAACGGCAGTGGCTGCATGCGGTGCGGCTGGGATTCGTGCATCCGACCTCGGGGGAGTACGTCGAGTTCGAGTCGCCGTACCCCGATGACCTGCAGCGGGCGATCGACATCGTCAGCGCCGACTGAGGCGGTTCGTCCTTGCCCGGGCCTCAGGTGCGGGGCACTTCGCGTGCAAGTTCGGACAACTGGCCCACTCCTGTGCCGTGTTCAGGGCGCCTCGGCTAGGGTCGGCATGTGCGTAGAGCGAAGATCGTTTGTACCCTCGGCCCGGCTTCCACCGACCCGGACCGTCTCCTCGACATGATCAATGCGGGCATGGACGTCGCCCGTTTCAACATGAGCCACGGCTCCTACCCCGAGCACGAGGCCCGGCTGGCCAACCTGCGGGAGGCCGAGGCCCGCGCCGCGCGCCCGATCGGCCTGCTCGCCGACCTGCAGGGCCCCAAGATCCGGCTCGGCACCTTCGGTGGCCCGGTTGTCCTGGAGGACGGCCAGGAGTTCACCGTCACCACCAGGGACGTGGTCGGCGACAGCACCCAGGTCGGGTGCACCCACCCCGGGCTCCCGAAGGACGTCAAGCCCGGTGACCAGATCCTGGTCGACGACGGCAAGATCCTGATGGTGGCCAAGGAGGTGACCGACACCGACGTCCTCTGCACGGTGGTCGTCGGCGGGCCCGTCTCCGACCACAAGGGCTTCAACCTTCCCGGCGCCTCGGTCTCCGTGCCCGCGCTGAGCGAGAAGGACGTCTCGGACCTGCGCTGGGCGCTGCGCGCCGGGTTCGACATGGTCGCACTGTCCTTCGTCCGCACCGCCGGCGACGTCGAGCGCGTCCGCCAGATCATGGCGGAGGAGGGCCGTACGGTCCCGGTGATCGCCAAGCTGGAGAAGCCGCAGGCGATCGAGAACCTCGACGACATCATCGACGCCTTCGACGCGTTCATGGTCGCCCGCGGTGACCTCGGCGTGGAGCTGCCGCTCGAGGAGGTGCCGTTGGTCCAGAAGCAGATCGTCCGCAAGGCACGCCGCTGGGCGAAGCCGGTCATCGTCGCCACCCAGATGCTGGAGTCGATGATCACCAACCCGCGCCCGACCCGCGCCGAGGCCTCCGACGTGGCCAACGCCATCCTCGACGGCGCCGATGCGGTGATGCTGTCCGGGGAGACCTCCGTCGGCAAGTACCCGGTCGAGACCGTCGCCACCATGGCCAAGATCGTCGACTCGACAGAGGTCCACGGCATGGAGCAGATCTCGGCGATCGACTGGGATCCGCACACCACCGGCGGCGTGATCTCCAAGGCCGCCGTCGACGTGGCCGAGCGGGTGGGCGCTGCCTACCTGGTCGCGTTCACCCAGTCCGGCGACACGGCCCGACGGATGTCGCGGCTGCGTCCGCGGATCCCGATCGTGGCGTTCTCCCCGCTGGAGAAGACCCAGCGCGAGCTGACCCTCTCCTGGGGCATCCCGACCATCCTGGTGCCATCGGTGGAGACCACCGACGACATGGTGCGCCAGGTGGACCAGAAGCTGAAGGAGAAGGGTGTCGTGCAGGACGGTGAGCGGGTCGTCATCGTGGCCGGCACACCGGCAGGCCGCCCCGGCCGGACCAACTCGCTCCGGGTCCACAAGATCGGCAGCATCTGACAAGCAACAGACGCGGGGCCCCTTCGGGCCCCGCGTCCGCTAATGTGCCGGGAAGGGGAGTCGAACCCCTACGTCCTGTTACGGACAGACGGGTTTGAGCCGTCCGCGTCTACCATTCCGCCACCCCGGCGCACGATGGATCACTATAGCTGATCTTCCGATTGCCCCCGGCCACCCCTACCGGGGCTTCACGACAGGTGAGAAACCTCATGACGAGTAGTGACACCCCATCCCCCGAGGGTGAGGAGACCACGCCGGCTCCGACCGAACCGGCCGCGAAGAAGCCGGTGACCAAGAAGGTCGCTGCCAAGAAGGCCCCGGCCAAGAAGGCCCCGGTCAAGAAGGTGGCGGCCGGCAAGACGGCGGCCAAGAAGACCACCAAGAAGGCCACGGCCGTGGCCGAGGAGCCAGCAGTCGCACCGGCTGACGTATCCGGCGATGCCACTGTGACCGGCGAGGCCACTGTGACCGTCGAGGCCGCCGAGAGCGTCGAGGCGCCGCTCGCCGCCGCGGAGCCTGCCAGCGAGCCGGAGGCCGCCGAGGCAACCGCTGCCGAGGCTCCGGTCCCCAGCGCTCCGGTCCCCACCGCACCGAGCCCTGAGTCGATCGCACCCGCGGGGGACCAGGACGTGCCCGCCGTACCGGCGCCCACCCTCACCCGGGTGATCGTGGCCGAGGACGAGGCGCTGATCCGCCTGGACCTGGTCGAGCTGCTCCGCGACGAGGGCTACGACGTCGTGGCCGAGGTCGGTGACGGCCAGGCCGCGGTGGAGAAGGCCCGTGAGCTGCATCCCGACCTCGTCGTCATGGACGTCCAGATGCCGCGGATGGACGGGATCTCGGCGGCCAAGATCATCGCCACCGAGCGGATCGCCCCCGTCGTCATGCTCACCGCCTTCAGCCAGCGCGACCTGGTGGAGCGCGCCCGCGAGGCCGGGGCGATGGCGTACGTCGTCAAGCCGTTCGGTGCCTCCGACGTGGTCCCCGCGATCGAGATGGCGATCGCGCGCTTCCACGAGATCCGTGCCGTCGAGGCCGAGGTCGAGGACCTGGAGGAGCGGCTCGCCTCGCGCAAGGCCGTGGACCAGGCCAAGGGCCTGCTGCAGACCGGCATGGGCATGAGCGAGCAGGAGGCCTTCCGGTGGATCCAGAAGACCGCCATGGACCTGCGCAAGCCGATGCGCGAGGTGGCCGAGGGCATCATCGCGCACGCCAGGAAGCCGAAGAACCAGTAGCGCTGTCGGTGGCCACGGGTAGAGTCTCCGCCGTGGCCACGACGACGACTTCCCCTGCGAGCACCTCTGACCCGGTGGGCGGCCACCGACCCCGTCTCCTGCTGATCGACGGTCACTCGGTCGCCTACCGGGCCTTCTTCGCCCTCCCGGTGG
Source organism: Raineyella antarctica (assembly GCF_900092135.1). Taxonomy (GTDB): domain Bacteria; phylum Actinomycetota; class Actinomycetes; order Propionibacteriales; family Propionibacteriaceae; genus Raineyella; species Raineyella antarctica. Next base: position 507,479 of record NZ_FMYF01000001.1, read on the forward strand.
ACAACTTCTCCACCACCACGGGACAGCCGACCAATGCGGTGTTCGGCTTCACCTCGATGCTGATCAACCTGCTGCGCGACGAGCGGCCGACCCACCTGGCGGTCGCGTTCGACGTCTCCCGGCGCAGCTTCCGCACCGAGGTGTACGAGGACTACAAGGCCACCCGCAGCGAGTCGCCGGCGGAGTTCCGCGGCCAGGTGGACCTGATCAAGGAGGTCCTCGACGCCCTGCGGGTCCCCTACCTGCAGAAGGAGGGGTACGAGGCGGACGACCTGCTCGCCACGCTGGCCGCCCGTGCCGAGCGCGAGGGCATGGACGTGATGGTCTGCACGGGCGACCGCGACTCCTTCCAGCTCGTCACCGACCACGTCCACGTCTTCTACCCGCGCAAGGGCGTCTCGGACCTGCTCAAGCTCGACCCCGCGGGCGTCGAGGAGAAGTACCTCGTCCCGCCGGCCCGCTACCCCGAGCTCGCAGCCCTCGTCGGGGAGACCTCGGACAACCTCCCGGGCATCCCGGGTGTCGGCCCCAAGACGGCCGCCAAGTGGCTCGCCCAGTACGACGGGCTGGAGAACCTGCTGGCCCGGGCCTCCGAGGTCAAGGGGAAGGCCGGCGAGAGCCTGCGGGAGCACCTGGACGACGTGCGCCGCAACCGCGACCTGAACCACCTGCTGCGGGACGTCGAGCTCGACCTCGGACCCCGGGACCTGGCCCGTCGCGAGGTGGACCGGGAGGCGGTGCACCAGCTGTTCGACCAGCTGGAGTTCCGGGTCCTGCGGGACCGGCTCTTCGCCCTGCTGCCCGGGGAGTCCGATGCCCCCGACGGACCCTCGGGGGGCATCGAGGTGATCGCCGACGCGCCGGCGCAGGGCGCCCTGGCGTCCTGGCTCGACCAGCACACCGCCACTGCCCCCACCGGCCTGGACGTCACCGGTCGCTGGAGCGCCGGCACCGGTGACGTCGCCACGATCGCCATCGCCGCCGCCGACGGACACGCCGTCACCGTCGACCCCTCCGACCTCGACCCGGCCGACGAGCAGGCCCTGGCCGCGTGGCTCGCCGACCCGACCCGGGCCAAGGTCGTCCACGACGGCAAGGGTCCCTTGCTGGCCTGCTGGTCGCGTGGCTGGGCCCCCGCCGGGCTCTGGTCCGACACCGCCCTGGCGGCGTACCTGCTGCGCCCGGACCAGCGGTCGTACGACCTGGCTGACCTGGTCACCCGCGCCCTGCACAAGGAACTCGTCGTCGACGAGTCCGGCGAGGCCCCCGCCCAGCTGGCCCTCGACCTGGGCGACGAGACCACGGACCTCGGCCACGAGTCGCGGGTGCGGGCCGAGGCGGTGCGCCAACTGGCGATGGCCCTGGAGGACGAACTCGCCACGCACGAGGCCACCGGCCTGCTGCACGACGTCGAGCTGCCGCTGATGCAGGTGCTGGCCGGGATGGAGCGCACCGGGGTCGCCGTCGACACCGCTGGCCTGGACCGGCTGAACGGTGACTTCGACACCCGGGTGCGGCAGGCGGCGGAGGAGGCGTACGCCGTGCTCGGCCACGAGGTCAACCTCGGCTCGCCCAAGCAGCTGCAGGCGGTGCTGTTCGACGAGCTCGGCATGCCGAAGACCCGCAAGACCCGGACCGGCTGGACCACCGACGCCGACGCCCTGCAGACCCTGTTCGAGAAGACCGAGCACCCGTTCCTGGCCCACCTGCTGGAGCACCGCGACGCGATCAGGCTCCGCCAGACGGTGGAGGGCCTGCTCAAGGCCGTTGCCGACGACGGCCGGATCCACACCACCTTCCTGCAGACCGTGGCCGCCACCGGCCGGCTCTCCAGCACCGACCCGAACCTGCAGAACATCCCGGTGCGCACGGAGGAGGGCCGCCGGATCCGGCAGGCCTTCGTCGTCGGATCGGGGTACGAGAGCCTGATGACGGCCGACTACTCCCAGATCGAGATGCGGATCATGGCCCACCTCTCGGGGGACGACACCCTGATCGAGGCCTTCCGCTCGGGACGCGACTTCCACTCGGTCACCGCCGCCCACGTCTTCGGCGTCCCGGCCGAGGAGGTCACGCCGGCCCAGCGGGCGAAGATCAAGGCGATGAACTACGGACTGGCGTACGGGTTGTCCGCGTACGGACTGTCCAACCAGCTGCGGATCCCGGTGCCCGAGGCCCGCGGCCTGATGGAGGACTACTTCGGCACGTTCGGGGAGGTGCACACCTACCTGAACGGCGTGGTCGACGAGGCGCGGCGCACCGGCTACACGGCGACCCTGCTCGGCCGGCGCCGCTACCTGCCCGACCTCACCAGCACCAACCGGCAGCGCCGCGAGATGGCCGAGCGGATGGCCCTGAACGCGCCGATCCAGGGCTCGGCGGCCGACATGATCAAGCTCGCCATGCTCAAGGTGGACGCGCGGATGCGTGAGCAGGGCCTGGCCTCGCGGATGCTGCTGCAGATCCACGACGAACTGATGTTCGAGGTCGCGCCCGGGGAGCGGGAGGTCCTCGAGGAGCTGGTCCGCTCGGCGATGGGCTCGGCGATGGCGCTGGACGTCCCGCTCGACGTCTCGGTGGGCACCGGGACCTCCTGGCACGACGCGGCACACTGAGCAGGCGCGGGACCTCGCGAGGGCCGTGGCCCCGGTCCCGCCGGGCCGGGGTGGTCCCGGTCACGGTGGCCCGGGGTGGCGGCGTGCCGTCCGCCGGGCGGCGCCCCCGTTCCGGTTGACCTCGCCGACACGGGGTAGCTACGATGGTGACTGCGTTGTGGCCTGCGCGTCCTCGGACGGAGTAGGGCACGCTCGTGAGCGGCAAATGTGTTGACGTCATTCTGTTCCGGAAACTGAGTTGATCGCTGAGCCGAAGCGAAACAGGGCTGCAGCGCGTCGCATCACATTCCAACCACCGGAGCCCTACTACATGACCTCCTCCCTTGAGGCTGCGCCTCAGGTCGCTGTCGACGACTTTGCTTCTGCAGAAGATTTCGCCCTGGCAGTCGACGGCACTATCAAGTACTTCAACGACGGTGACATCGTCACCGGCACCGTGGTCAAGGTCGACCGTGACGAGGTCCTCCTCGACATCGGTTACAAGACCGAGGGTGTTATCCCTTCCAAGGAACTCTCCATCAAGCACGACGTGGACCCCTTCGAGGTCGTCCAGGTCGGTGACGAGGTCGAGGCCCTCGTCCAGCAGAAGGAGGACAAGGAAGGTCGCCTGATCCTGTCCAAGAAGCGCGCACAGTACGAGCGCGCCTGGGGCACGATCGAGAAGATCAAGGAAGAGGACGGCGTGGTCACCGGCCGCGTCATCGAGGTCGTCAAGGGTGGTCTGATCGTCGACATCGGCCTGCGCGGCTTCCTGCCCGCGTCGCTGGTCGAGATGCGCCGTGTCCGTGACCTCCAGCCGTACGTCGGCCAGGAGCTCGAGGCCAAGATCATCGAGCTGGACAAGAACCGCAACAACGTGGTCCTGTCCCGCCGTGCGTGGCTCGAGCAGACCCAGTCCGAGGTCCGCCACAACTTCCTCAACCAGCTGCAGAAGGGCCAGATCCGCAAGGGTGTCGTGTCCTCCATCGTCAACTTCGGTGCGTTCGTCGACCTGGGTGGCGTGGACGGCCTCGTGCACGTCTCCGAGCTGTCCTGGAAGCACATCGACCACCCGTCCGAGGTCGTCGAGGTCGGTCACGAGGTCACCGTCGAGGTCCTGGACGTCGACATGGACCGCGAGCGCGTCTCCCTGTCGCTGAAGGCGACCCAGGAGGACCCGTGGCAGGCGTTCGCCCGTCTGCACCAGATCGGCCAGATCGTCCCGGGCAAGGTCACCAAGCTCGTTCCCTTCGGTGCGTTCGTGCGCGTCGAGGAGGGCATCGAGGGCCTGGTGCACGTGTCCGAGCTGGCCGAGCGCCACGTCGACATCCCGGAGCAGGTCGTCCAGGTCAACGACAAGGTCATGGTCAAGATCATCGACATCGACCTGGAGCGTCGTCGCATCTCCCTCTCGCTGAAGCAGGCGAACGAGAGCATCGACATCCACGCCGAGGACTTCGACCCGACCCTCTACGGCATGGCCGCCACGTACGACGCCCAGGGGAACTACATCTACCCCGAGGGCTTCGACCCGGAGACCAACGACTGGAAGCCCGGCTTCGACGAGCAGCGCGCGGCCTGGGAGAACCAGTACGCCGAGGCCCAGCGTCGTTGGGAGCTGCACAAGCAGCAGGTCGTCGACGCCGAGAAGGCCGAGGCCACTGCGGCCGTCGACACCGGCGCGACCTACTCCAGCGCCGTCCCGGAGGCCGACGAGGCCGTCGAGGGCTCGCTGGCGTCCGACGAGGCCCTGCAGGCCCTGCGTGACAAGCTGACCGGCGGTCACTGATCGCTGACGGCTGACCCGTCGAGCAGTCGGTGCCCCCGCTCCCTCGTGGAGCGGGGGCACCTTGCGTTCCGGGAGGGCCGGGATCCGGGCCCTTCGGAGTGTCGGAGGGTGCGACTACGCTCGAAGCATGCGCCCGGTCACCGAGATCACCCGTCGAGTCGCCCCGTTCCACGTGGTCAGCGACTTCGAGCCCGCCGGTGACCAGCCCCGCGCCATCGACGAGCTGCAGCGCCGGATCGAGGCGGGGGAGAAGGACATCGTCCTGCTGGGCGCGACGGGGACCGGCAAGACGGCGACCGTCGCCTGGCTGGCCGAGCGCCTGCAACGGCCGATGCTCGTGATGCAGCCGAACAAGACCCTGGCCGCCCAGTTCGCCTCCGAGCTGCGCAACTTCTTCCCCGACAACGCGATCGAGTACTTCGTCTCCTACTACGACTACTACCAGCCGGAGGCGTACGTCCCGCAGTCGGACACCTACATCGAGAAGGACTCCTCGCTCAACGAGGAGGTCGAACGCCTCCGGCACTCGGCGACCAACTCCCTGCTGACCAGGCGTGACGTGATCGTGGTGGCGACGGTGTCGGCGATCTACGGCCTGGGCACCCCCCAGGAGTACGTCGACCGGATGCTGACCCTGACCGTGGGGGAGGAGTACGAGCGCGACGACCTGATGCGCAGGCTGGTCGAGATGCAGTACGCCCGCAACGACATGGCCGGCACCCGCGGCACCTTCCGGGTACGGGGCGACACCGTGGAGATCTTCCCGATGTACGAGGAGTACGCGGTGCACGCCGAGTTCTTCGGCGACGAGCTGGAGTCGTTGTCCACCCTGCACCCGGTGACCGGCGAGGTGCTGACCGAGGACGAGCAGATGTACGTCTTCCCGGCCACCCACTACGTCGCCGGCCCGGAGCGGATGAACCGCGCGCTGAAGGGCATCGAGCTCGAGCTGGAGGACCGGCTGGTCGAGTTGCACGACCAGGGCAAGCTGGTGGAGGAGCAGCGGCTGCGCCAGCGCACCGGCTACGACATGGAGATGATGCGCCAGATCGGTACCTGTTCGGGGATCGAGAACTACTCTCGGCACATCGACGGCCGGGGCCCCGGCACCGCTCCGAACTGCCTGCTCGACTACTTCCCCGAGGACTTCGTGCTGGTCGTCGACGAGTCGCACGTGACCGTCCCGCAGATCGGCGCGATGTTCGAGGGCGACATGTCCCGCAAGCGGACCCTGGTCGACTTCGGCTTCCGGCTGCCCAGTGCGATGGACAACCGGCCGCTGAAGTTCGACGAGTTCGTCGAGCGGATCGGGCAGACCGTCTACCTCTCGGCCACGCCGGGCACGTACGAGATGACCCGGGCGAACGGCACGGTCGAGCAGATCATCCGCCCGACCGGGCTGATCGACCCGGAGGTCATCGTCAAGCCGACCAAGGGTCAGATCGACGACCTGATCGGCGAGATCCGGGAGCGTACGGCGAAGGGGGAGCGGATCCTGGTCACCACGCTCACCAAGAAGATGTCCGAGGACCTGACCGACTACCTGCTGGAGAACCAGATCCGCACCCGCTACCTGCACTCGGAGATCGACACGCTCAAGCGGGTGGAGCTCCTGCGCGACCTGCGGTTGGGGACCTACGACGTGCTGGTCGGCATCAACCTGCTGCGCGAGGGCCTGGACCTGCCGGAGGTCTCGCTGGTGGCGATCCTCGACGCCGACAAGGAGGGCTTCCTGCGCTCGGAGCGGTCCCTGATCCAGACCATCGGACGTGCCGCCCGCAATGTGGACGGCCAGGTGCACATGTACGCGGACCGGATCACCCCTTCGATGCAGCTGGCGATCGACGAGACCAACCGGCGCCGGGCGGTGCAGACCGCCTACAACACCGCCCATGGGATCGACCCGCAGCCCCTGCGCAAGCGGATCTCCGACATCACCGAGATGCTCGCCCGCGAGGACGCCGACACCGATGAGCTGCTCGCCCGCTCCACCGGCCGCGGACAGCACCCGCGCAACGGGCCGACCTCCCCGGCGATCGAGTCCGGCCGGAGCCGGGACCTGACCTCGGTGCCGAAGGCCGAGCTGGCGCAGCTGGTCCAGGACATGACCGACCAGATGCACGAGGCCGCTGCGGCCCTGCAGTTCGAGGTGGCGGCCAGGATCCGCGACGAGATCGCCGAGCTCAAGAAGGAACTGCGCCAGATGGTCGAGGCCACCAAATAGGCGTACGGCGCCACGGTCCGTGGCGTACGGGACCGACGTCTACCGGGGCGACCCACACCTGGCCCACGCATACCGGCCCGGGTATCGGGCGCTAGGCTGGGCCCAGTCGACAGAAGGACGAACGATGCCAGCTGATGCCGCGAACTGGGACCGCCGGTACGCCGAGGCCACCCGGGTGTGGCGGGCCGAGCCGCACGAGGAGGTCGTCGCCGCCGTCGCGGGCCTGACCCCGGGACGCGCGCTCGACGTCGCCTCCGGCGAGGGACGTCACGCCATCTGGCTGGCCGAGAACGGCTGGCAGGTCACGGCGATTGACTTCTCGGCCGTCGGCCTGGACAAGGGACGCGACGAGGCGGCCCGCCGTGGCCTCGACATCGAGTGGGTCGTCGACGACGTCACGACCTGGACCCCCGAGCAGCGCTACGACCTGGTCCTGGTCGCCTTCCTGCACATCGGGACCGAGGTCTACGACCGGCTGCGGGGCTACCTCGCGCCCGGCGGCCACCTGCTGGTGGTCGGACATGCCCGGCGCAACGTCACCGAGGGGGTCGGCGGCCCCCAGGACCCCGCCATGCTCGACAGCCCCGAGACCCTGCGGCTCGCCGCCGGCGACCTGCAGGTGCTGCGCCTGGAGGAGGTCCTGCGACCCACGCCGGCGGGCAACGCGATCGACATCGTCCTGGACGCGCGCCGGGACTGACACTGTCGATCCCGCCGGGGGATCACCAGCCGCGTCGGCGCCATTCCTCCAGGTGCGGGCGCTCGGCTCCGACCGTGGTGCTGTCGCCGTGCCCGGGGTGGATGACCGTGGAGTCCGGGAACCGGTCGAACACCTTCGCGACCGCGTCGCCGTACAGGGAGTCGAAGGCCTCGGGGGAGTTCGTCTTCCCCAGTCCCCCGGGGAAGATGGCATCGCCGGTGAGGAGGTGGGCCGGGCCCCCCTCCTGCTGGATCACCAGCGTGATCGATCCCGGGGTGTGGCCGACCAGGCCGATGACGCCGAGCCCGATCCCGTCGCAGCGCACGACGTCACCGTCCCACACCCCGCGCTGCCGGGTCCCCGTACGTTCCTCGATCGTGGCCCGGTCCGGCTCGCCGCAGACCAGCGACGCCCCGGTGCGCCCGGCCATCTCGGCGAGCACCCGGATGTGGTCGGGATGCTGGTGGGTGGTGACGATGAGGCCGACCGTACGATCGCCGGCCAGTTCGCTGAGCCGATCGGCGTCCGCGGCACAGTCGACCAGGACGATCGGTCCGGACGGGCCGGCGATGAGGTAGGCGTTGTTGTCGGTCGGCCCGACCGATGCCTTGGTCAGCATCAGCTCCCCGACGGGCACCCTCACCTCGGGGCCGCCCGGCTCCACGTGGTACTTCTCGACAGGACTCATGCTGGTTCCTCTCGCTCGGATAGGGGTCACCAGGAGGGGACGGTGACGTCGTCCGCTCCGGAGACGGCCTCGGGTCCCAGTCGTCCGGCCAGCCAGCCGAGCAGGCCGGCCGCCGAGCCGGTCACCTCGACCGGATCACCGGGGACCGGGACGGTCCACGTACGTCCCTCGTCGGCGACCAGCCGCAGGGCCGGGGCCTCGGGCTTGCGGGCGATGGCGGTGACGGCCCAGTCCAGCGCGTACCCGGCCACCTCCGGGTCCAGGTCCTCGAGGCGGTAGCCGATCGCCAGGTCGACGTGGTGCAGCACGACCTCGGCGAGCCGCCCGAACGGCAGCAGGGCCAGCGGTAGCTCGGTGCCCCTGAAGTCCACCGGGACCGACCAGTCCTTCACCTTGTCGAAGCTGGCGTCGAGTTCGCCGCAGGCGGTGTCCAGGTCCTCCTGGATCGCCAGCCCGGAGCGTCCGGCCCCGGCCCGGATGCCCTCCTCGCGCGCCTCGGGCGTGGGGTAGAGCGGGACGGATTCGCCGCGCAGGGCGCCGTCCACGACACCGCGCAGGGCATCGGCGTGCCGGGCGATGTGGGCCGCGAGCTCGGCCCGCGTCCAGCCCGGCAACCCGCTCGGGCCGGCCCAGTCCTCGTCACTGACCTGGATGGTCGCGCCGAGCAGCGCGTGCGTGGAGGTCTGGAGCGCCGCGAGCGCCCCGTTCAGGGCATCGGGTCCGGGGGTTTTCGTCGTCACGCCTCCCACCGTAACCCACCCCCCGGCGTCCCGACAGGGGACGCACGCACTAGCCGACCGGTCCGGGGGCGGCGTGGCGACGGGCATGGGCCAGGGCGATCCCGACCAGCTCGCCTGCCACCCCAGAGGGCCGGCCGCCCTTGGGCCAGACCACCTGCAGCGGCCGGGACAGGCCCGGCCCGGCGGTCGGGACCGCCGAGACCCGGGCCGCCCGGATCGCCTGGGCGGCGTCCAGGCTGTTCAGCACCCCGGGCGAGGCGCCCGCGGCGACCGCCGCCAGCACCCCGGCAGCGGTGGGCCGTTCCGCCCGAGGCGGCACCGGGTCGTACGGTGCGAGCGCGTGGTCGAGCGCCCGGCGGACCGAGGAGTCGAGGGCCGGCAGGACCAGGGGGGTGCGGGCCAACTCGGCCGGGGTCACCGGCACCTCGCGGCGTGCCCAGGGGTGGTGCGGGGCCACCAGCACCACCAGTCCCTCCGAACCGAAGGTCACCACCTCCAGGCCAGCGGCGCGGACCGGCTCCTCCGAGAAGCCCAGCGCGGACTCCCCGCGGGCGACCCTGCGGGCCACCTCCTGGCTGGGGGCGACGGCCAGGTCCACCTCCACGTCCGCCGGGTCCAGGGAGGCACTGCCGTGCTCGGCGCCGGCCCGGTACCACTGCGGTGCCCGGGCCCTGGCGGTGCTGCGCAGCTCGGCGACCCACATCGGGACCAGGTGCTCGGCGATCGTGGGCGTCGCGGCGACCGCGACCCGGGCCGCCCGCTCCCGGCGCAGCAGTGCCACCCCGTCCAGGAGGGTCTGGGCCTGTCCGAGGACGGCGCGGGCCCAGGTGACGACCAGCTCGCCCTCCGGGGTCAGGGTCGACCCCTGCGGCGTACGCTCCAGCAGCACCACCCGCAGCTCCCGCTCGAGCTGGCGCAACGTCCGCGAGGCGTTGGGCTGGGCGATGTCGAGCGAGCGGGCCGCGGCCCCCACGCTGCCCTGCTCCGCCACGGCCACCAGCAGCTCGAGGGCGCCCGGGGCGGGCCAGCGGTGGCTCATCCCCTCAGGATACGGACCTGTCAGGGGGGTGTGCGTACGATGTGGCGGTGAGCCCCCAGAAGCCGACCGATACCAGCAACGAGGCCATCGGACGTGTCCTCGGCCCCGACACCGGCACTGCGCTGGAACGGGTCGGGCACGACCGGATCATCGTCCGGGGAGCCCGGCAGCACAACCTTCGCAACGTCTCGGTGAGCCTGCCCCGCGACGCGATGATCGTCTTCACCGGCCTGTCCGGGTCGGGCAAGTCGAGCCTGGCCTTCGACACCATCTTCGCCGAGGGCCAGCGCCGCTATGTCGAGTCGTTGTCCTCGTACGCCCGGATGTTCCTGGGGCAGATGGACAAGCCGGACGTCGACTTCATCGAGGGGCTGTCCCCGGCGGTCTCGATCGACCAGAAGTCGACCAGCCGCAACCCGCGCTCCACCGTCGGCACGATCACCGAGGTGTACGACTACATGCGCCTACTCTGGGCGCGTGCCGGCCATCCGCACTGCCCGATCTGCGGCGAGCCGATCAGCCGCCAGACCCCCCAGCAGATCGTCGACCGGCTGCTCGAACTGGAGGAGGGCACCCGGCTGCAGGTGCTCGCCCCGGTCGTCCGCGGCCGCAAGGGGGAGTACGTCGACCTGTTCCAGGAGCTGGCCGGCCAGGGCTACGCGCGGGTCCGGGTCGACGGGGAACAGCACCAGCTGAGTGCGCCGCCGAAGCTGTCCAAGCAGAAGAAGCACGACATCGACGTCATCGTCGACCGGGTGGTGGTCAAGGCCAGTGCGAAGCGGCGGCTGACCGACTCGATCGAGACCGCCCTCGGCCTCACCCAGGGCATCGTCGCGGTCGACTTCGTCGACCTGCCGGCCGGTGACCGGGACCGCGAGGTCCGGTTCTCGGAGAACCTGGCCTGCCCCAACGGCCACGACGTGAACATCGAGGAGCTCGAGCCCCGCCAGTTCTCGTTCAACTCCCCGTGGGGGGCCTGCCCCGAGTGTGACGGGATCGGCACCCGGATGGAGGTCGATCCCGACCTGGTCATCCCCGACGACACCAAGTCGATCGCCGAGGGGGCGATCGGCCCGTGGGCCGGCTCGCACACCAGCGAGTACTTCATGCGGGTCCTGGAGGGCCTGGCCAAGGAGGAGGGTTTCAGCCTCGACACCCCCTGGGCCGACCTCGGCCCCGAGGTGCAGGGACTGGTCCTCGGCGGCCACGGCGCCCCGGTCTACGTGTCCTACCGCAACCGCTTCGGGCGGGAGCGCAAGTACACCACCGCGTACGAGGGCGTGGTGCACTGGATCACCCGCCGCCACGACGACGCCGAGACCGACACCACCCGGGAGCGGTTCGCCGGCTACATGCGCGAGGTGCCCTGCACCGCCTGCCACGGCAGCCGGCTCAAGCCCAGCTCGCTGGCGGTCACGGTCGGCGGGAAGTCGATCGCCGAGGTGGCCGACCTCCCGGTCGCCGACGCGGCGGCCTTCCTCCGCGGCCTGGTGCTCAGCGAGCGCGAGTCGCAGATCGCTGAGCGGGTGGTCAAGGAGATCGGGGTGCGGCTGCAGTTCCTGGTCGACGTCGGCCTGGACTACCTCAGCCTGTCCCGCTCGGCCGGTACGCTGTCCGGCGGCGAGGCGCAGCGGATCCGGCTGGCGACCCAGATCGGCGCCGGTCTGGTCGGGGTGCTGTACGTGCTGGACGAGCCGAGCATCGGCCTGCACCAGCGCGACAACGCCCGGCTGATCGGCACCCTGGAGCGCCTGCGCGACCTCGGCAACACCTTGATCGTCGTCGAGCACGACGAGGACACCATCCGCGCCGCCGACTGGATCGTCGACGTCGGCCCGGGGGCGGGGGAGCACGGTGGCGACATCGTCGTGTCCGGGCCGTACGAGGAGCTGCTGGCCAACCACCAGTCGATCACCGGCGCCTACCTGTCGGGGCGCCGCTCGATCCCCGTGCCCTCGGTCCGTCGACCGCGCACCCCGGGCCGGGAGATCGTCGTCCGCGAGGCGTACGAGAACAACCTGCAGCGCGTCACCGTGACGTTCCCCCTCGGCGTGATGACCGCGGTGACCGGCGTCTCGGGGTCCGGCAAGTCCACCCTGGTCAACCAGATCCTCTACCGCGCCCTGGCCAAGCAGCTGTACGCCGCGAAGGCCGTCCCCGGCAAGCACCGCTCGGTGGTCGGGATCGACCGGATCGACAAGGTGATCCACGTCGACCAGTCGGCCATCGGTCGTACGCCGCGCTCCAATCCGGCGACGTACACCGGCCTGTTCGACCAGATCCGCAAGCTGTTCGCCGAGACCCCCGAGGCCAAGATGCGCGGCTACGGGCCGGGCCGGTTCTCGTTCAACGTCAAGGGCGGCCGCTGCGAGGAGTGCCACGGCGACGGCACCCTGAAGATCGAGATGAACTTCCTGCCCGACGTGTACGTGCCGTGCGAGGTCTGCCACGGGGCGCGGTACAACCGCGAGACGCTCGAGGTGCACTACAAGAACAAGACGATCGCCGAGGTCCTCGACATGCCGATCGAGGAGGCGCTGGAGTTCTTCGAGCCGATCAAGCGGATCTCCCGGCACCTGCAGACGCTGGTGGACGTGGGCCTGGGGTACGTACGCCTCGGCCAGCCGGCCACCACGCTGTCCGGCGGGGAGGCCCAGCGGGTGAAGCTGGCCGCCGAGCTGCAGCGACGCTCCACCGGCCGCACCGTCTACGTGCTGGACGAGCCGACCACGGGCCTGCACTTCGAGGACATCCGCAAGTTGCTCGGCGTGCTGGGCCGGCTGGTCGACCAGGGCAACACGGTGATCGTGATCGAGCACAACCTCGACGTGATCAAGACGGCCGACTGGATCATCGACATGGGACCCGAGGGTGGCCGTCGCGGCGGTTCGCTGGTGGTCGAGGGCACTCCCGAGGAAGTGGCGGCCTGCGAGGAGTCGTGGACCGGGCGCTACCTGAAGACGGTCCTGGAGAGCCCGGCCCCGGCAGGGATCAGCCCTTCAGCGCCGTGACGACCAGTTCCTCGCCGCTGTCCTGGACGTGCGCCCGCTCCAGCCCGGTCGGCGCCGGTCCCTCGATGCGCGACCCGTCGGCGACCGAGAAGTAGGAGTTGTGGCACAGGCAGTGGATCTTGTTGTCGGCGGTGATCTGGCGGACCGGGCAGCCCTGGTGCGGGCAGATGTCGGAGAACGCCTCGAAGGTCCCGGCCACCGGCTGGGTCACCACGTAGCCCTGGTCGGGGTAGATCACGCCGGAGCCGACCGGGATCTCGCTCTTCTTCACGCGCAGCTGCCGGTTGTTCCTGGTCCGGGGACGGGCCCCGCCGCCGTACATGTCCGTTCCGCAGCCCGACAGGAGCCCGGCGGCGCCAGCAGCGACGACGCCACCTCCGGCGAGCTTGAAAACGGTGCGGCGCTGAGCTTGCATCCAGGTCCTCCTGAGGGGGTGGCCCGCGTACGGCCGGCACCTCTGCTCGGCGGTCACGGGCGATCGACGCCCCAAGGTTAACCGTCGCCCCGAAACCGCGGGCCGACCGCGCCGTACGGCGGCATTGGTGTGAATATCCTCACAAGAGATCTTGCTCACCCCTCCCGGTGCCGCTGTCTACTACGTGACGTCATAGACTTCTACCTGACGTCCCGTCGAAGTCCCGAGCAAGGAAGCCAGGATCCCGTGATGACGGATTCGAATCGCTATCACCCCTCCCGGGCGCAGGCCCGTACCCCTTTGCATGCGCCCCGTAGAAGTCCCCGCGTCGCGCTCGTCGCGACCATGGTCGGACTGGTGACGCTCCTCGCCGGGTGCGGTGCCGCGGGCTCCGGCACCGCCGGTGCGGGGCACCAGGTCGGCGGCGAGGCGAACCTCGCCCTGCCCGACCTGTCCCAGGTCGACTTCCTCGGTGGCATGAACGGCCGGATGTTGCTGGCGGTCGGACTGGTCGTCTGCCTGTTCGGACTGCTGTTCGGCGTGGTGACCTACTCGCAGCTGCGCAAGCTGCCGGTGCACCGCTCCATGCACGAGGTCTCCGAGCTGATCTACTCCACCTGCAAGACCTACCTGGAGACGCAGGGCCGGTTCCTGCTGATCCTGTGGCTGATCATCGGTGCGGTCATCTTCGCCTACTACAAGTTCCTGGTCGGCTTCGGCTGGGGACGGGTGAGCATCGTCCTGCTGTTCAGCCTGATCGGCATGGCCGGCTCGTACGGCGTGGCCTGGTACGGCATCCGGGTGAACACCTTCGCGAACTCGCGGACGGCCTTCGCCTCGCTGGAGGGCAAGCCGCTGCCGGTGCACTCGATCCCGATGCGGTCGGGCATGTCGGTCGGCATGGTGCTGATCTCGGTCGAGCTGTTCATGATGCTCGTCATCCTGCTGTTCCTGCCCGGTGAGGTCGCCGGGTCGTGCTTCATCGGCTTCGCGATCGGCGAGTCCCTGGGCGCCTCGGTGCTCCGGATCGCCGGCGGCATCTTCACCAAGATCGCCGACATCGGCTCGGACCTGATGAAGATCGTCTTCAAGATCAAGGAGGACGACGCCCGCAACCCCGGTGTGATCGCCGACTGCACCGGTGACAACGCCGGCGACTCGGTCGGCCCGTCGGCCGACGGCTTCGAGACGTACGGTGTCACCGGCGTCGCGCTGGTCACCTTCATCCTGCTCGGCGTGCCCAACGTGACCACCCAGGTGACCCTGCTGGTGTGGATCTTCGTCATCCGCGCCGTCCTGGTGATCGCCTCGGCCCTGTCGTACTTCATCAACGTGGCCATCACCCGGGCGCGCTTCCGCGATGCCGAACGGATGGACTTCGAGATCCCGCTGTCCAACCTGGTCTGGATCACCTCGCTGATGTGCATCGCGCTGACCTTCCTGACCAGCTATGCCCTGATCTCCGACATGGGCGCAGGCGTCTGGTGGAAGCTCGCCTCGATCGTCTCCTGCGGCACCCTGGCCGGTGCCCTGATCCCGGAGCTGGTGAAGGTCTTCACCTCGACCAAGAGCCGCCACGTCCAGGAGGTCGTCAAGTCCTCGCGCCAGGGCGGCCCGTCGCTGAACATCCTGTCCGGCCTGGTCGCCGGCAACTTCTCCGGCTACTGGCTCGGCATCGCCATCGTCGGCCTGATGGCCGTGGCGTACGGCATCTCCACCACCGGGCTCGCCGCCATGATGCTCGCCCCCGCCGTGTTCTCGTTCGGCCTGGTGGCCTTCGGCTTCCTCGGCATGGGGCCGGTGACCATCGCCGTCGACTCGTACGGTCCGGTCACCGACAACGCACAGTCCGTGTACGAGCTGTCGACCATCGAGGAGATCGAGGGCATCGACGAGGAGATCGAGCGCGACTTCGGCTTCCGTCCCGACTGGGAGACCGCCAAGCAGATGCTGGAGGAGAACGACGGCGCCGGCAACACCTTCAAGGCGACCGCCAAGCCCGTCCTGATCGGCACCGCCGTGGTCGGCGCCACCACGATGATCTTCTCGATCATCATGGGCCTGACCCAGGGCATGACCACCGGCATCGAGAACCTCTCCCTGCTGCACCCGCCGTTCCTGCTCGGCCTGATCACCGGCGGCGCCATCATCTACTGGTTCACCGGCGGCACCATCCAGGCCGTCACGGCCGGCGCCTACCGTGCGGTCGAGTTCATCAAGGAGAACATCAAGCTCGACGACACGGTCACCCGCGCCAGCGAGGCCGACTCGAAGAAGGTCGTGGAGATCTGCACCCAGTACGCCCAGAAGGGCATGCTGAACCTCTTCCTCGGGGTCTTCTTCGCCACCCTTTCCTTCGCGTTCGTGGAGCCGTACTTCTTCATCGGCTACCTGGTCTCGATCGCGATCTTCGGCCTCTACCAGGCGATCTTCATGGCCAACGCCGGCGGCGCCTGGGACAACGCGAAGAAGATCGTGGAGACCGACCTGCACGCCAAGGGCACGGCCCTGCACGAGGCGACCATCGTCGGTGACACCGTCGGTGACCCGTACAAGGACACCTCGTCCGTGGCGCTCAACCCGGTGATCAAGTTCACCACCCTGTTCGGCCTGCTCGCGGTCGAGCTCGCCGTCGCCCTGACCGCCCGCGGTCTCGGCGTCCTGGTCGCCGTGCTCGCGGTGGTGTTCTTCCTGGCCTCGGCGTTCTTCGTGTACCGGTCCTTCTACAGCATGCGGATCAACTCCCGCCTGGAGGACACCGGAGCCGACGACGAGTTCGAGGACGAGATCGAGCAGGCCATCGGCGGGCCCGTCCCGCTGGCGGCCGGGACGGCCGTACCGCGGCATGCCGAGTCCGTCGAGCGTCCGCTCGGCACAGTTCCCCAGGGGAGGTGAGCACGGTGTCCGTCCCGCCCAAGGCACCCGCCGATGCGGTGAAGCGCGTCGCGGTGAAGTATGGCTCGCTGAGCCACGAGCAACTGGTCGACGCCGATGGGGACGTGAGCAGCAGGGGAGCCGGTCCCACCCTGGTCCGGCGGCTCCTCCGGCTCTTCCCCCGGCCGATCCTGGTCGGGCCCGAGCAGCGCCGCTGCAACGGCTTCGACGAGATGCCACTGGAGTTCATCGACGGTGCCAGCACCGTGGTCATCAACATGGATGTCCTCGACTCACCGCTCGTCTGGGGAGTACTGAAGGAGCACACCCCCACGCCGCACGTGATGAACTTCTTCTGGCGCAACGTGTCGGAGTACCCCGAGCAGGTCCAGCAGGCCTCCCTCGGCCTGGCGTTCGGCCTGTTCCCGACCTTCGCCAACTCGGAGCGGACCGCGGGGGAGGTGCGCTGCATCCTCGATCGCTGGACCGTCCCGGCCCTGCGCAAGGAGGCGGTCCTCGGCTGGGAGAACCTCGGTATCCGGCTGGAGCACGCCCGGCCGCACCAGGCCTCCAAGATCCCGATCGTGCTCTACCCGGCCGTCAGCCTGTCCAAGCGCAAGCGCCCCGACCTGTTCCTGCGGGTCGTGTCCGCCGTGGCGGCCCGTACGCCGATCACGCTGGAGATGCGCCTGCTGGAGAAGGACCTGGTCACCGAGCGGGCGATGAGGATCTCCCGTGAGAAGTGGACCTGGGTCGGCCCGACGACGAGCCGCGACGAGTACTGGGAGCGACTGGCGTACACCACGGCCTTCCTGGCCACCGCCGCCGACGAGTCGTACGGCATGGAGTACCTGGAGGCACTGCTGGCCGGGGCGGTCGGGGTGTTCCCCAACCTGCCGTGGGCCAGGGCGCTGCTGCCGGAGGGGTACCCGTTCTTCTACGACACCGAGGAGCAGGCCGAGCAGCTGCTGTACCAGGCGGTGACCGATCCGGAGGGCTGCCGTCGCCAGGCGGCCGCAGCGGCCGGCGACATCAAGGACTGGATCGCCGCACGCCACAGCGACGACAGCTTCGAGCGGGCCGTCGCCCGGTACACCAGGGACTGGTTCGGCGCCTGAGCGCAGTGCGCTGACCACCCGACTGCGGGCCCCTCCTCCGGGAGGGGCCCGCTCGTCGTCCGGGGGCCGGGCGGTGAGGGGCGCCGACCTATGCTGGTCGCCATGGCAGATCCGTCCACGTACCGTCCCGCCCCCGGGTCGATCCCGCTCGATCCCGGGGTCTACCGGTTCAGCGACGAGCACGGCCGGGTCATCTACGTGGGCAAGGCGAAGTCCCTGCGCCAGCGCCTGAACTCCTACTTCGCCGACCTCGCCGGGCTGCATCCGCGCACCCAGACGATGGTGCGGACGGCCGCACGGGTCGACTGGACGGTGGTCCGCAACGAGGTCGAGGCGCTCGGCCTGGAGTACACCTGGATCAAGGAGTTCGAGCCCCGGTTCAACGTCATGTACCGGGACGACAAGTCCTACCCGTGGCTGGCGGTGACCTGGTCGGAGGAGTACCCCCGGGTCTTCGTGGGGCGCGGGAACAAGCGCCGCGGCTGGCGCTACTTCGGCCCGTACGGCCACGCCTGGGCGATCCGCGACACCGTCGACACGCTGCTACGGGTGTTCCCGATGCGCTCGTGCAGCGCCGGGACCTTCAAGAACGCCCGGGCGGCAGGCCGGCCCTGCCTGCTCGGCTACATCGGCAAGTGCTCCGCCCCCTGCGTGGACCGGGTGAGCGCCGAGGAGCACCGGGCGATCGCCGACGACTTCTGCCAGTTCATGGCCGGCCGCTCGACCGGTCTGGTGCGACGGCTGGAGCGCGAGATGTCGACCGCCTCGGCCAACCTGGAGTTCGAGCGGGCCGGGGTGCTGCGCGACGACATCGCCGCGCTCAACCTGGCGATGGAGAAGAACGCCGTGGTCCTCGGCGACGGGACCGACGCCGACGTGATCGCGATGGCCGCCGAGCCGCTCGAGGTCTCGGTGATGGTCTTCCACGTCCGGGGCGGCCGGATCCGTGGCCGGCGCGGCTGGGTTGCCGACCGGACCGCGGACCAGGGCGACGACGAGCTGGTCGGCACCTTCCTGACCCAGTTGTACGGGGCGGCCGGCGAGCTGGAGGTCGCCGACGGCGAGGTGAACGGGGAGCGGATGCCGATCCCCAAGGAGGTCCTCGTCCCGGTCCTGCCCGAGGACGCCGACGTCTACCGTGATTGGCTGTGCGAGCGGCGCGGTGCCCGGGTCGACCTGCGGGTCCCGCAGCGCGGCGACAAGCGCACCCTGATGGACACCGTCACGCGCAACGCCGAGGAGGCGCTGGCCCGCCACAAGACCAGGCGCTCCGGCGACCTGACCGCCCGCACCCAGGCACTGGAGGACATCCAGCGGGCCCTCGACCTGCCCGAGCCGCCGCTGCGGATCGAGTGCTACGACATCTCCAACCTGCAGGGCACCAACGTCGTCGCCTCCATGGTCGTGTTCGAGGACGGCCTGTCGCGCCGCTCGGAGTACCGGCGCTTCACGATCAAGGACGTCGAGGGCCAGAACGACGTGGCGTCGATGTACGAGGTGATCACCCGCCGCTTCACCCGAATGCTCGCCGAGCAGGAGGTGCTCAGGAGCGCCCATGCCGGCGACGACGGCGCCCCGGGCCTGGTCGACCCGGCGACCGGCCGGCCGCTGAAGTTCGCGTACGCGCCGGCCCTGGTGGTCGTCGACGGCGGCCCGCCCCAGGTGGAGGCGGCCCGGCGGGCCCTCGCCGACCTGGGCATCACCGGCATCGGCCTGTGCGGGCTGGCCAAGCGCCTGGAGGAGGTGTGGCTGCCGGAGGAGGACCACCCGGTGATCCTGCCGCGCACCTCCGAGGGGCTCTACCTGATGCAGCGGGTCCGTGACGAGGCGCACCGGTTCGCGATCACCCACCACCGGACCCGGCGGAGCCACTCGATGCTCGAGTCCGTGCTGGACGACGTCGCCGGCCTCGGCCCGGCGCGCCGGGCCACGCTGATGAAGGAGTTCGGCTCGGTCAGCAAGCTGCGCGAGGCCACCGAGGAGCAGGTCAGGGCCCTGCCGGGCTTCGGGCCGACGACCGCCCGGGCCGTGCTGGAGGCGGTCGGCTCGGCCCCGACCCGCGAGGTCCTCAACACGGCCACCGGCGAGATCACCGAGGCCTGAGGGCCCTCCCGTATGGCGGAGCCGCCTCGGGATGTCCCCGGGTGGACCATAATGGGGGCGTGGCAGCCCAGGAACAGCGCGTAGTCGTCATCACCGGCCTGACCGGCGCCGGGCGGTCCACCGCCGCCGATGCCCTGGAGGACGCCGGCTGGTACGTGGTCGACAACCTGCCGCCCCGGCTGCTGCCGGACCTGGTCCGGCTCCTCGGTGGCGCCGGCATCTACCGGCTGGCGATCGTGCTCGATGTCCGTGGCCGGGTCCTGTTCCGAGACCTGCTGCCGGCCCTGGAGGAGCTGCGGTCCAGCGAGATCCAGGTCGAGCCGGAGGTGCTCTTCCTGGAGGCGTCCGACGAGATCATCATCCGCCGCCAGGAGTCGGCCCGCCGCCCCCACCCGTTGCAGGCGGGCGGACGCCTGCTGGACGGCGTCCGCGCCGAGCGGGAGCAGATGAGCGCCCTGCGCTCGGTGGCCGACCAGGTGATCGACACCACCAACCTGAACGTCCACCAGCTGCGGGACCGGGTCGGGCACGCCTACGGCGGGCCGGAGCGCAGGTTCCGCGCCAGCATCGTCTCCTTCGGGTTCAAGCACGGCGTCCCGATCGACGCCGACCTGGTCCTGGACGTACGTTTCCTGCCCAACCCCCACTGGATCCCCGAACTGCGCCCGATGACCGGGATGGACCAGCCCGTGCGCGACTACGTCCTGGGCCAGGACGGCGCCGTGGACTACCTGGACCGGGTCGAGTCGTTGCTGACCGAGGTGGTCATCCCGGGCTACACCAAGGAGGGCAAGTGGCTGATGACGATCGCCATCGGCTGCACCGGCGGCCGGCACCGGTCGACGTCGATGGCGATCGACCTGGGCCGCCGGCTCGAGGAGCACGGCGTACCGACCTCGATCGTGCACCGCGACGCGGAGCTGGTCTGACATGCTGGCAGCCGACCTGACCTTCGGCCGCCGTCCTGCCGTCACAGCGCTGGGTGGGGGACACGGCCTGTACGCGAACCTGTCGGCGCTGCGCCGGATCACCGACAGGCTCACCGCCGTCGTCACCGTCGCCGACGACGGCGGCTCCTCCGGGCGGCTGCGCCAGGAGTTCGACATCCTGCCGCCGGGGGACCTGCGGATGGCCCTGGCCGCCCTGTGCGGCGACGACTCGCAGGGCCGGCTGTGGGCCGACATCCTGCAGTCCCGCTTCGCCGGGGACGGCCCGCTCGGTGGCCACGCGATCGGCAACCTGCTGATCGCCGGCCTGTGGCAGAAGGTCGACGCCGTGACCGGGCTCGACATGGTGGCCTCCCTGCTCGGCAGCCGTGGTCGCGTCCTGCCGATGTCGTCGGTGCCCTTGGAGATCGTCGCGGACGTGATCGGGGACGACCCGCTCCACCCGGACGAGACCAGCGTGCTGTGCGGGCAGTACCAGGTCGCGACCACGACCGCGGAGGTGTCGGCGATCCGGCTGATCCCGACCGACCCGCCGGCGGCGCCCGAGGCCCTGCAGGCGGTGCACGAGGCGGACTGGGTGATCCTGGGCCCGGGCTCGTGGTTCACCTCGGTGATCCCGCACCTGTTGGTGCCCGACCTGGCCCGTGCCCTGGTGCAGACCCGGGCCAAGCGGATCCTGACGATGAACCTGCGGCCGGCCGGGGAGACCTCCGGCTTCACCCCCTCCCGGCACCTGGAGGCACTGGCGGACCACGCCCCGACGCTGCGCCTGGACGTGGTCCTGGCCGATCCACGCTTCGTCGCCGACGACCGCGAGCACCTGGAGGGGTTCGCCGCCTCGCTGGGCGCCGAGCTGGTGGTCGCGGACATGGCGATGCGCGACGGTACGGCGCGCCACGACCCGCTCCGGCTGGCCGCCGCCTACTCCGAGGTGATGGGTCTCTGACTCTCGCCGTTCCGATCGGTGCGCCCGGGTGTGGGAGCATGGGGCAATGGCGATGACCCCACAGGTGAAGGCAGAACTGTCGACGGTATCGGTCACGAAGACCTCGGCACGTATCGCGGAGATGGCCGCGACCCTGCGGTTCGCCGGCGGTCTGCACCTGGCCGGGGGACGCATCGTCATCGAGGCCGACCTCGACACCGGCGGGGCCGCCCGCAGGCTCCGGACGGCGATCAGCGAGGTCTTCGGCTACTCCTCCGACCTGGTCGTGGTGAACGGTTCCGGGCTGCGCCGAGCGACCCGCTACGTGGTCCGGATGACCAGCAACGGGGAGGACCTCGCCCGCCGTACGGGCCTGATCGACCACCACGGCCGCCCGGTGCGGGGCCTGCCGCCGCAGATCGTCGGTGGCGACCTCGATGCCGCGGTGGCTGCGTGGCGCGGCGCGTTCCTCGCCCACGGCTCGCTGACCGAGCCGGGCCGGTCGATGGCCCTGGAGGTCACCTGTCCCGGACCCGAGTCGGCCCTCGCCCTGGTCGGCTCGGCGCGCCGCCTCGGGATCGGGGCGAAGGCCCGCGTGGTCCGTGACATCGACCGGGTCGCCATCCGCGACGGCGACGCCATCGCCGCGATGCTGACCCGGCTGGGCGCCCACGACTCGGTGATGGTCTGGGAGGAGCGCCGGATGCGCCGCGAGGTGCGGGCCTCCGCCAACCGGCTGGCGAACTTCGACGACGCCAACCTGCGCCGCTCGGCGCAGGCCGCGGTGGCCGCGAGCGTACGGGTCGAGCGTGCCCTGGAGATCCTCGGCGACGAGGTGCCCGACCACCTGGTGCGGGCCGGGGAGCTGCGGATGCAGAACAAGCAGGCCAGTCTGGAGGAGCTCGGTCGGATGCACGAGCCGCCGCTGACCAAGGACGCCATCGCCGGCCGGATCCGCCGGCTGCTCAACATGGCCGACAAGCGGGCCGCCGAGCTGGGCATCCCGGACACCGAGGCCAGCGTGTTCCAGGACCGCCCGGGCCGGGCCTGAGCCCGGGCCCGGGACGGCGGGGCGTCAGTAGGCCTTGGGTTCCCCGGTGCGGTCGGGGGCCTTGTCGCCCAGGATGTGCGCGACCTGCTCGCGACCGCCGGTCAGCAGCAGCCCGGAGTCACTGCTCGGGTTCACCAGGTCGGCACCCTCCGCAGCCCAGTACCTGGCCTCGTCGGCGTCGGCGCAGTAGATCGCCATCTTCAGCCCGTGGGCGTGGGAGCGCTCCAGGATCGTGTGCACCATGTCGACGATCTGCTGCGGCATCGTCCCGCCGGCCTTCAGCCCCATGCTGAGGGCGAGGTCGTTCGGACCGACGAAGACCCCGTAGAGCCCGGGGGTCGACATGATGTCCTCCATGTTGTCGTAGCCCTCCTTCGACTCGATCTGGGGCCAGACCTGGATCACCTTGTCGGCGTCCTGGTAGTAGGTCGCGCCGGCGTAGAGCGTGCCGCGGGTGGGGCCCAGGGAGCGGGTCCCGGCCGGCGGGTAGAAGCAGGCCCGGGAGACGATCTCGGCCTGCTCGCGGGTGGCCACGTCGGGGATGATCATCCCGTACGCCCCGGCGTCCAGCAGCCAGCCGATCTCGCGCGGGTCCTGGCTGGGGGAGCGGACGAACGGGGAGGCCTGCCCCGCGGACACGGCCTGCAGCATCGCCATGATCGCGTCCCGGCCGAACATGCCGTGCTGGGCGTCGATGGTCACCGCGTCGAAGCCGGCGTACGAGAGGATCTCGGCCACGTACGTGGACTCCATTGTGACCCAGGCGTTCACCGCCGTCCGGCCAGAGGTGATGGCGTCGTCGACGCGGTTCGTACGGAGCATCTTCGGTCCTTTCGCAGCGCTGCAGGGGGGCGCCGGGGACCTGGGGACGGTACCGGACGAAGGCACCCCCGAACATCCTAACGTGCCTCGAATTCAGGACCCCGCCTCCAAGTTCGTCAGGGAGGCTTTATAGGCTTGCGTTGTCCGCAAGGGCGGAAGCGGTGGATCCCGCAGCCGCCCAGTCGTCTTTCAAGGAGACACAGCACATGACCGTCAAGGTTGGCATCAACGGTTTTGGCCGCATCGGCCGCAACTTCTACCGTGCCCTGATCGCTTCCGGCGCTGATGTCGAGGTCGTGGGCGTCAACGACCTGACCGACAACAAGACCCTCGCTCACCTGCTCAAGTACGACTCGATCCTCGGCCGCTTCGAGGGTGAGGTCACGTACGACGAGGAGTCCATCACCGCCAACGGCCACAAGATCATGGCCTACGCCGAGAAGGACCCGGCCCAGCTCCCGTGGGGCCAGATCGGTGCCGACATCGTGATCGAGTCCACCGGCCGCTTCACCGACGCGACCAAGGCCGACGCGCACCTCAAGGCCGGCGCCAAGAAGGTCATCATCTCCGCCCCGGCGAAGAACGAGGACAAGACCATCGTCATCGGCGTGAACGAGGGCGAGTACGACCCGGAGAAGCACAACATCATCTCCAACGCCTCGTGCACCACCAACTGCCTGGCCCCGATCGCCAAGGTGCTGAACGACGAGTTCGGCATCATCAAGGGCCTGATGACCACCATCCACGCGTACACGGCCGACCAGAACCTGCAGGACGGCCCGCACAGCGACCTGCGTCGCGCCCGCGCCGCCGCCCTCAACATCGTCCCGACCAAGACCGGTGCGGCCCAGGCCGTGGCCCTGGTCCTGCCGGAGCTCAAGGGCAAGTTCGACGGCTACGCCCTGCGCGTGCCGACCCCGACCGGTTCGGTCGTCGACCTGACCTTCGAGGCCTCCCGCGAGACCACCGTCGCCGAGGTGAACGCCGCCGTCAAGAAGGCTGCCGAGGCCACCCCGGACGTCATCAAGTACACCGAGGACCCGATCGTCTCCAAGGACATCGAGACCGACCCGCACTCGACCATCTTCGACTCGGGCCTGACCAAGGTGATCGGCAACCAGGTCAAGATCGTCACCTGGTACGACAACGAGTGGGGCTACTCCAACCGCCTCGTCGACCTGGCCGTCCTGGTCGGTTCCAAGCTCTGACCTGATCCACCGGTCGACTGTGCACACCGCGACGGGGTTGGCCGCTGGCCAGCCCCGTCGTTCGCACCCGGCCGACGTACGTTGAGCGGTCCCTCCCGCCCGGGTCGGGGCCCCATGGCACCAACCGCAGCAGTCATCCCCTCAGGAAGGTACGAAGTGAAGTCAATCGAAGATCTGGGTGATCTCCAGGGCAAGCGAGTCGTCATCCGCTGCGACCTGAACGTCCCGCTGGACGGTGAGACCATCACCGACGACGGCCGTATCCGCGCATCCCTGCCGACCCTGAACGCCCTGCGCGACGCCGGCGCCAAGGTCGTCGTGCTGGCTCACCTCGGCCGCCCCAAGGGCCAGGTGAACCCGAAGTACTCCCTGGCCCCCGCGGCCAAGCGGATGTCCGAGCTGCTGGGTGTCGAGGTCAAGCTGGCCGAGGACGTCGTCGGCCCCTCGGCCGAGGCCCTGGTCGCCGGCATGTCCGACGGTGACGTCGTGATGCTGGAGAACGTGCGCTACGAGCCGGGCGAGGAGTCCAAGGTCGAGGCCGAGCGCCAGGCGCTGGCCGACAAGTACGCCGCCTTCGGTGATGTCTTCGTGTCCGACGGCTTCGGTGTCGTGCACCGCAAGCAGGCGTCCGTGTACGACCTGGCCAAGAAGCTGCCGAACGCGGCCGGCAAGCTCGTGTACAACGAGATGCAGGTCATGAAGCAGCTGACCGAGGACCCGGCCCGCCCGTACGTGGTGGTCCTGGGCGGCTCGAAGGTCGCCGACAAGCTCGGTGTGATCGACAACCTGCTCCAGCTCGCCGACGTCCTCGTCGTCGGTGGCGGCATGGCGTACACCTTCCTCAAGGCCCAGGGCTACGAGGTCGGCAGCTCGCTGCTCGACGCGGAGAACATCGAGACCTGCAAGAAGTACGTGGAGCAGGCCGAGGCCGCCGGCAAGAAGATCCTGGTGCCGGTCGACACGGTCGTCTCGCCCTCCTTCCCCTCTGGTGACGGCCCGTTCGAGAAGACCGTGGTCGACTCCGACAAGATCCCGTCCGACCAGATGGGCCTCGACATCGGCCCGAAGACCGCCGCGCTGTACGCGGAGGCCATCAAGGGTGCGAAGACGGTTTTCTGGAACGGCCCGATGGGCGTGTTCGAGGTCGCCGACTTCGCCGACGGCACCCGTGCCATCGCCGATGCGCTGACCCAGGTCGACGGCCTGTCCGTCGTCGGTGGCGGAGACTCCGCCTCCGCCGTACGCAACCTGGGCTTCTCCGACGACCAGTTCGGCCACATCTCCACCGGTGGTGGCGCCTCCCTTGAGTACCTCGAGGGCAAGGTCCTCCCCGGCATCGACGTCCTCGGCTGAGAAGGGATCACCTCATGACTCGCAAGCCCCTGATGGCCGGCAACTGGAAGATGAACCTGGACCACTTCGAGGCCACCAGCCTGGTCCAGAAGCTCGCCTGGGCGCTGGCCGACGCCGACTACGACTCCGAGAAGTCGGAGTGCGTCGTGCTGACCCCCTTCACCGACATCCGTTCGGTGCAGACCCTGATCGAGTCGGACAAGCTGCCGCTGGGCTTCGGCGCCCAGGACGTCTCCGCCCACGACTCCGGTGCGTACACCGGTGAGGTCTCCGCCACCATGCTGCAGAAGCTCAACTGCAGCTACGTGACGGTCGGCCACTCCGAGCGCCGCGAGTACCACGCCGAGACCGACGAGATCGTGAACGCCAAGTCGCGCAAGGTGATCGAGGCCGGGATGACCCCGATCGTCTGCGTCGGTGAGGGCCTCGACATCCGCAAGGAGGGGCGCCAGGTCGAGTACACGGTCGCCCAGGTCGAGGGTGCCTTCGCCGGCTGGAGCGCCGAGGAGGTCGCCCAGGTCGTCGTGGCGTACGAGCCGGTGTGGGCCATCGGCACGGGCGAGGTCGCCACCCCCGAGGATGCCCAGGAGGTCTGCGCGGCGATCCGTGCCAGCCTCGGCTCCTCGTTCGGCGCCGATGTCGCCGACACCGTCCGCGTGCTGTACGGCGGCTCGGTGAAGGCCTCCAACGTCAAGGAGATCATGGCGCAGCCGGACGTCGATGGTGCCCTGGTCGGAGGCGCGAGCCTCAAGGCCGAGGACTTCACCCCGATCGTCACGTTCTACGCCTGACCCTTGGGCCTGCCGGTCGGCAGGCCTCCTTGCAGGAATCCGTCCCGGGGGCGGGTACCCGTCCGCCGGGTGCCCGCCCCCGGGCGTTCCCGGTCCGCCCGGTGGCCGTCCCCGGCGTTCCTGGCCCGCCGGCATGGCTGAATGTCCGCACGAGGGGCGTTCGCATGTGGCGCCCCGGAGCCCGAGGAGGACGATGTTCGACACGTTCACGGAGGAGGCCTTCCGGATGGTGGTGGTGTCCACGGCGGTCGCGGCGGACACGGGCTGGCCGGACACCGTGCCGGGTCACCTGCTGGTGACGCTCGCGGAGGAGGCGCCGGGGGTGCGCGCCGCGCTGCGTGCCGCGGGCGCGGTCCCGGATTACCTGGCCGCCGGCCGACGGACCGACCTGGTCGGCGCCGCCCGCCGGATCGACGGCAAGCAGCGACGGCGCCGCGAGGCCCGCGCGCTGCCGTCCCCACTCATGCCCGTGGCCTTCGATCCGGCGATGAGCGCGACCATCCAGATGGCGGTGCGTGAGGCGCTCAGGCTCGGCGACCGCTCCATCGCCTCCCGCCACCTGATGCTCGCCCTGCTGCGGGTCGCTGCTGACGAGCGAGCCGTGCTGGTCCGCGCCGGCACGGACCTGGACCGGCTGCGGGCGGCCCTGGCGGAGCCATGGGGTGCCGAACCGCGGCGTTCGGACGCCTAGGAAAGCTGCGTGGCAACGGCCGCGCCCACGCGCCGTCCGCGGTGGCCACCGTTTTCAGCGGGGAGGACCGGCTGGGTTAGGGTTGTCGTCATGTGGTGGCCCATCCTGACGCTCTCTATCCTGTTGGTGATCCTGAGCGTGATCCTCACCGGATTCATCCTGTTGCACAAGAATCGCGGTGGCGGACTCTCGGACCTCTTCGGCGGAGGCATGTCCTCGTCGATGGGCGGTTCGTCCATGGCCGAACGCAATCTCGACCGCCTGACCCTGACCATCGGGCTCATCTGGCTGGCGTGCATCATCCTGCTGCTCGTGCTGTACCGGGTCCACCCGGGCCAGTGACGCATCGACCAGTGACCGAACGGATTGAGGGGAACATCAAGTGATCGGTGGTAGCGCGATCCGGGGCAGCCGTGTCGGCGCGGGGCCCATGGGTGAGGCTGATCGCGGTGACGTCGCCGCGCGGATGTACGTCTCGTACTTCTGTGCCAACGGGCACGAGACCCGCCCCGCCTTCGCGGCCGGAGCAGAGGCACCGGCCGAGTGGGACTGCCCGCGCTGCGGCCTGCCCGCCAACACCGACATGCTCAATCCTCCGGCGCGTCCGCACACCGCCGTCTACAAGACCCACCTCGCGTACGTCAAGGAGCGTCGCTCCGACGCCGAGGCGAAGGAGATCCTGGCCGAGGCACTGCAGTCGCTGCGCGACCGTCGGGCCAACGGCGAGGTCATCTACTGAGCACACCGCACTGAGGCCGTCATCGCACGGCGGGCTCGGTGGTGCCCCTGCGCGGTCCTGGCCCGCCTGCTCAGCGCACTGGCCCGCCTGATCAGCGCACTGGCCCGCCTGTTCAGCGCACTGGCCCGGATTGTTTCTCGCGGGGTGCCGGGCGAGGGTGGGCTACCGGGCTCGCTGTCGTTGGCCGGTCTCGGTTCGCTGCCCGTGATCGGCCTCACTGCTGTTGGCCGCACTCGCTGCCCTTGCAGGGGCAGTGGGCTCAGAAGTGGGCAGTGAAGTCTGTGAAGGGCAGCGAAGAGGGCTTGGCCCACGCCCGCCGCGTGCCTCCTGGTGGCGCCGCAACCACGCCACGAGGGTGGGCTACCGGGCTCGCTGTCGTTGGCCGGTCTCGGTTCGCTGCCCTTGATCGGCCTCACTGCTGTTGGCCGCACTCGCTGCCCTTGCAGGGGCAGTGGGCTCAGAAGTGGGCAGTGAAGTCTGTGAAGGGCAGCGAGGAGGGCTTGGCCCACGCCCGCCGCGTGCCTCCTGGTGGCGCCGCGACCACGCCGCCGCACCGCTGATTCCATGACGTCGCCGCAGGTACGACTCCGCCGGTCGACCCGACCCGGATCTCCGGGCCGGACCAACCGGCGGATCTCGTCCTACGGGTTCAGTGGCCCAGCACCCCAGCCCCTGAGCCGACGCCGCACCCCTGAGCCGACGCCGCACCCCTGAGCCGACGCCGCACCCCTGAGCCGACGCCGCACCCCTGAGCCCGACGCCGCACCCCTACGCCGACGGCTGCACGGGGTGCTGCAGGTTCCCGGGGTGGCCGGACAGGTCGAGTGCGCATTGGCCGTTCTGGCGGACCATCTCGGCCAGCACGTCGGCCAGGACCACGTCGTCGTCCATCCGGCGCAGTTCCTCGGTGACCAGTTCGGCGACCGGACGGCGCCGCAGGGCCACCGACCGCTCCGGCTGGTCGGGCACCCGGTAGACGGTCTCGTCCGGCCCGATCCGCACGATCTCGATCGGGCCGGACGGGGTGGTCATCCGTACGGCGGTGATGCCGGGCCCGTCGGTCCGGGAGACCGTGACCTCGACCCCCAGCTTGAGCTCGAGCCAGGCGGCCAGCAGGCTGGCCGGCGCGTTGTCGGTGGCCGCCTCGACCGTCGCCGCGGTGACCGGTGCCTTGACCTGGTCCAGGGCGGCCGCGAGCAGGGCGCGCCAGCGCGTCGTCCGGGTCCAGGCCAGGTCGCTGTCGCCAGGGGAGTGGTAGTAGGCCCGGTCGATGATGGCCTGGGTGGGGTCCTCGGCGCCCAGCGCATCGGTGATCCGGCGATCGGCCAGCTTGCCGATCCGGTCGGTCAGCAGGTCCTCCGGCGCCTCGTTCGGCCACCAGACGACCACTGGCAGGTCGGGGACCAGCAGCGGGCGCAGCACCGAGCCCGGGTGCTCGACCGTACGGCCACGCATCGTCAGGACCATCATGTCGCCGCGGGCGTCGGAGTCGGTGTGGATCTCCGCGTCCAGCCCGTCCTCGGCGCCGGGGTCGCGGACCACGATCAGGATCCGGGAGGGGTGCTCGCGGTTGGCGGCCAGGGCGGCCTGGTAGGCCTCGTCGAAGTCGTCGCGGTCGGTGGCCACGACGAACGTGTGGACCATGCCGCTCCCGGAGCTGCCGCGCTCGCGGTGCCAGTCCAGGAGGGCCTTGGCCACCTTCGCGGCAGTGGTGTTCTTCATCTCGATTGTCATGTCGGACTCCTCGTCAGCTGCGGATGGTCAGGGACGACGCCACGTGAAGCCGTCGCGGGCGAGCATGTCGCGCGCCGACTTCGGGCCCCAGGTGCCGGGACGGTAGGTCTCGGGCTGGGTGCCGGTGCCCTCCCAGTAGTCGAGGACCGGGTCGAGGATGCGCCAGGACTCCTCGACCTCCTTGCTGCGGGGGAACAGCGGCGGGTCGCCGAGCAGCACGTCGAGGATCAGTCGTTCGTACGCCTCGGGGCTGGACTCGGTGAAGGAGGAGCCGTAGTCGAAGTCCATGTTGACGTCGCGGACCTCCATCTGGGTCCCGGGGACCTTGGCGCCGAAGCGCAGCGTCACGCCCTCCTCGGGCTGGATCCGCAGCACCAGGGAGTTGCCTCCCAGGGTGGCCGTGTCATGGGCGTTGAAGGGCACGAACGGCAGCGTCTTGAACTGCAGCGCCACCTCGGTCACCCGGGAGGGCATCCGCTTGCCGGTCCGCAGGTAGAACGGCACGCCGGCCCAGCGGCGGTTGTGCACGTCCACGCGGATGGCGGCGTACGTCTCGGTGGTCGACGTCTCGGGGATCCCGTCCTCCTCGAGGTAGCCCTTGACCAGCTCGCCGCCGGACCAGCCGCCGGCGTAGATCCCGCGGGCGGTGTGCAGGTCGAACTTGCGGGTGGCGCTGGCTGCCTCCAGCACCTTCTCCTTCTCGGCCCGCAGGACCGAGGCGCCCATGCCGGTCGGCTCCTCCATCGCAGTGAGCGCGAACAGCTGCAGCAGGTGGTTCTGGATCACGTCGCGGGCGGCGCCGACGCCGTCGTAGTACCCGGCCCGGCCGCCGATGCCGATGTCCTCGGCCATGGTGATCTGCACGTGGGAGATGAAGTTGTTGTTCCACAGCGGCTCGAACATGGTGTTCGCGAACCGCAGTGCCAGCAGGTTCTGGACCGTCTCCTTGCCCAGGTAGTGGTCGATCCGGAACACCTGGTCCTCGGTGAAGGAGGCCGAGACCACCTTCTCCAGCTGCTTGGCGCTGGCCAGGTCGTGGCCGAACGGCTTCTCGATGATGACGCGCTTCCAGCCGTGTTGCTGGTCGGCCATGCCGTGGTGCTTGAGCTGCTCCAGCACCACGTCGAAGAACTTCGGCGGGACCGACAGGTAGAAGGCGTGGTTCCCGCCGGTGCCCTGGGTGCGGTCCAGGTCGTCCAGCGTCGCCTTCAGGCGGGCGAACGCCTCGTCGTCGGTGAACTCGCCCTGGACGAAGCGGATACCGCTGAGCAGCTGCTGCCAGACCTCCTCGCGGAACGGGGTGCGCGCGTGCTGGCGGACCGCCTCACCGACGACCTCGGCGAAGTCCTGGTCCTCCCAGTCACGCCGGGCGAACCCGACGAACGCGAAGCCGGGCGGCAGCAGGCCGCGGTTGGCGAGGTCGTAGACCGCAGGCATCAGCTTCTTGCGGGCGAGGTCGCCGGTCACGCCGAACATCACCAGGACGGAGGGTCCGGCGATGCGGGGGAGTCGCCGGTCGCGCGGGTCCCGCAGGGGATTGGTGTACGCGTCGTCGGTGGCCTGCGAAGCGGGTGCTGCTGCGCTGTCCGGGGTCATTGTTCTCCTTCGGTTCGGAGGTGCGGAGCCAGCCTACATCTCGTTGAGACTTCAACCAATAGGGACGGGGTAGGCCGGCCTGGCAGGGTGGCGGGCGCCGGTGGCGCTGCGCCGAGGAACTGTCGCGAGGCCCGGACGACACTGGGGGGCCGGCACCATCGTGCCAGCCCCCCAGTGGTTCGGAAAAGATCAGGCCTTGGCCAGGGCCTGCCCGACGGTCTCCAGGAGCTCGTTCCAGGAGACGATGAACTTGTCCACGCCCTCGGTCTCGAGGAGCTCGAAGACGTCGTCCATGTCGATGCCAACGGCCTTCAGCTCGTCGAACACCTTCTGGGCGTCGTCGTAGTTGCCGGTGATCGTGTCGCCCTCGGTCACGCCGTGGTCGCCGTAGGCGTTCAGGGTCTTCTCGGGCATGGTGTTGACCACGCCGTCGACGACGAGCTGGGCGACGTACATGGTGTCGTCGTACGAGGGGTCCTTCACGCCGGTGGAGGCCCACAGCGGGCGCTGCGGGTTGGCGCCCTTGGCGGCCAGGGCCTGCCAGCGGTCGGAGGCGATGGTCTCCTCGAACAGCTTGTAGGCGAGGCGGGCGTTGGCGATCGCCGCGCGGCCCTTGAGCGCCTTGGCCTCGTCCGACCCGATGGCGTTGAGGCGCTTGTCGATCTCGGTGTCCACGCGGGAGACGAAGAACGAGGCGACGGAGTGGATGGACGACAGGTCCTTGCCCGCCTCGGCGGCGCTCTCCAGCCCGGTCATGTAGGCCTCGAGCACCTGGCGGTAGCGCTCCACGGAGAAGATCAGCGTCACGTTGACGCTGATGCCGGCGGCGATCGTCGCCGAGATGGCCGGGAGCCCACTGAGGGTCGCCGGGATCTTGACCAGCACGTTGGGCCGGTCGACGAGGTCGTAGAGCAGCTTGGCGCGGGCGATCGTCTCGTCGGTGTCGTTGGCGAGGCGGGGGTCGACCTCGATGGACACGCGGCCGTCGAAGCCCTTGCTGGACTCGTAGATCGGCGCGAACACGTCACAGGCGTCGCGTACGTCGTCCGGGAGCATCGTACGGATCGCCTTGAGCGTGTCGGCACCCTCGGCCTTCAGCTGCTTGACCTGCTCGGCGTAGCTCTCGCCGTTGGAGAGGGCGCCCGCGAAGATCGTCGGGTTGGTGGTGACGCCGACGACCGACTTCTCGTCGATCAGTTCCTGCAGGTTGCCGGAGGTCAGCCGGGCGCGGGACAGGTCATCGAGCCAGATGGACACCCCGGCGTCGGCCAGGGCCTTGAGACGTTCGTTCATGGTTGCTTCCTTCATCGATGTCGTTGGTGGTTTGTCGTACGGGTGCCGGTCCGCGGCGGGGTGCCGCGGACCGGCGACGATGTCAGGCGCCGAGGTGGCCCGGGCCGGAGGCGGCGCGCACGTTGGTGAGCGCGTTGCCCGCAGCGGCGGCGTCGATCGACTCCTTGGCGGCGGCGACGACGGCCTCGGGGGTGAAGCCGAACTTCTCGAACAGCAGCAAGCCGTCGGCGGAGGCGCCGTAGTGGTCCAGCGAGACGGTGCGACCGGCGTCGCCGACCAGTTCCCGCCAGCCCTGGGCGATGCCGGCCTCGACCGCCACGCGGGCGCGGACGTCGGTCGGCAGCACGCCGTCGCGGTAGGCGTCGTCCTGCTCGTCGAACCACTCGCGGCACGGCATGGACACGACGCGGGCCTTCACGCCCTCGCCGGCCAGCTTCTCCTGGGCCGCGACGCAGTACTGCACCTCGGAGCCGGTGCCGATCAGGATCACGTCGGGGGTGCCCTCGCAGTCCTTCAGCACGTAGCCGCCCTTGGCCACGCCGGTGGCCTCGGCGAAGCCGTCGGTGCCGCGCGGCACGGTCGGCAGGTTCTGGCGCGAGAGCACCAGGGCCGCCGGCCGGTCGGTGTTGCGCAGGATCTGGGCCCAGGCCTGTACGGTCTCGTTGGCGTCCGAGGGGCGGACGACGTCGAGGCCGATGATGGCGCGCACCGCGGCCAGGGTCTCGATCGGCTGGTGGGTCGGGCCGTCCTCGCCGACGCCGATGGAGTCGTGCGTCCAGACGTAGGTGACCGGCACCTTCATCAGGGCGGCCAGGCGGACCGCGCCGCGCATGTAGTCGGAGAACACGAAGAAGGTGCCGCCGTACACGCGGGTGTTGCCGTGCGTGGCGATGCCGTTCATGATCGCGCCCATGCCGTGCTCGCGGATGCCGAAGTGCAGCACGCGGCCGTACGGGTTGCCCGGGAACTTCTTCGACTGGCGGTTCTCCGGCAGGAAGCTCGGCTGGCCGTCGGGGGTGGTGTTGTTGGAGCCGGCGAGGTCGGCCGAGCCGCCCCACAGCTCGGGCAGCACCGGGGCGATGGCGCTCAGCACCTTGCCCGAGGCGGCGCGGGTGGCGACGCCCTTGGGATCGGCGTCGAAGCTCGGGAGGACGTCCTCCCAGCCCTCCGGAAGCTCCCTGGCGAGCAGCCGGTCGTAGAGGGCCTTGCGCTCGGGGTTGGCCTCGGCCCAGGCGTCGAACTTCTTCTGCCACGCCTCGTGGGCGGCCTGGCCGCGCGAGACGAGCTCACGGGTGTGGGACAGCACGTCCTCGCCCACGATGAAGTGCTGGTCGGGGTCGAAGCCGAGCAGCTCCTTGGTGGCGCGGATCTCGTCCTCGCCGAGGGCGGAGCCGTGCGAGCCGCCGGTGCCCTGCTTGGTCGGGGCGGGGTAGCCGATCAGGGTGCGCAGGCGGATGAACGACGGCTTGTCGGTCACGGCCTCCGCGGCCTTGATCGCGTCGTACAGGGCCTGGACGTCCTCGACGTAGTCCTGGCCGGGCTTGCGCCAGTCGATGCTCTGCACGTGCCAGCCGTACGCCTCGTAGCGCTGGGCGACGTCCTCGTTGAAGGCGATGATCGTGTCGTCCTCGATCGAGATGTCGTTCTCGTCGTAGATCAGGATCAGGTTGCCGAGCTGCTGGGTCCCGGCGATCGAGGAGGCCTCACCGGAGACGCCCTCCTCCAGGTCGCCCTCGGAGCAGATGGAGTAGATCCGGTGGTCGAAGGGGGACTCGCCGGGGGCCGCGTCCGGGTCGAAGAGGCCGCGCTCGCGGCGGGCGGCCATCGCCATCCCGACGGCGTTGCCGACGCCCTGGCCCAGCGGCCCGGTCGTGGTCTCGACACCGGCGGTGTGGCCGTACTCGGGGTGGCCGGGGGTCTTGGAGCCCCAGGTGCGCAGCGACTCGAGGTCCTGCAGTTCGAGACCGAACCCGCCGAGGTACAGCTGGATGTACTGGGTCAGCGAGGAGTGCCCGGCACTCAGCACGAACCGGTCGCGGCCCACCCACTGGGTGTCGCTCGGATCGTGCGTCATGACCTTCTGGTACAGCGTGTAGGCCACGGGCGCCAGGCTCATCGCGGTGCCCGGGTGGCCGTTGCCGACCTTCTGTACGGCGTCTGCTGCGAGGAGGCGGGTGGTGTTCACCGCCTCGGCATCCAGGTCGCTCCAGTCAAGAGCTGCGGAGGGCGTATCGGTCATTACTTTCGTCCTTTCCGGCGGGACAGTCGGGTGCACCCGACTTCACACCGAAGCCTACGCAGCCTGCATAGGGGTACCTCGGCGGGTTGCCACGTGTTTCCGCTCGCGGAATTGGGTGCCCCCGGACGTGGCCTTGATCACGCCGTCCACGTTACCGCCGGTGGGACGAGGGCTGGGTGTCGCCGATCGCGGCAGGTAGGGTGTGGCGGAACAGGCTCGCATTGACCGGGCCGGCGGAAGGAATCGTGTCAGTAGTGGATGCCCAGTCGATGTCGGACTCCCGTGACGGGACGTCCGTCGCCGCACCCGTACGGGTCACCGTCGCAGACGTGGTCGGTGCGTACGTACGACTGACCAAACCCCGGGTGATCGAACTGCTGCTGATCACCGCGGTCCCCGCCATGTTCCTCGCCGCGCACGGCCTGCCCCGTTGGCAGGACGTGATCGTGGTGCTCGTCGGCGGCTACGCCGCTGCGGGGTCGGCCAATGTCTTCAACAACGTGTACGACCGCGACATCGACGAGCAGATGCGACGTACGCGCCGGCGTCCGATGCCGCGGCACGAGATGAGCGAGCGCGCGGCGCTGGTGTTCGGCAGCGTGCTGGGCGTGGTGGCGTTGGTCGTCCTCGGCTGGGGAGGCAACCTGCTCTCCGGGGCGCTCGGCCTGGCCGCGATCCTGTTCTACGTCCTCATCTACACCATGCTGCTGAAGCGCCGGACGGCCCAGAACATCGTCTGGGGCGGCATCGCCGGCTGCTTCCCGCCGCTCATCGCCTGGACCGTGGTCACCGCCCAGCTGGCCTGGGCCCCGCTGGTGATGTTCCTGATCGTGTTCTTCTGGACCCCGCCGCACACCTGGGCGCTGGCCTTCCGCTACCGCGAGGACTACGCCTCGGTCGACGTCCCGATGCTGCCGGTGGTCCGCTCGGCCCCCGCCGTGGCGAACCAGATCCTGGTCTACTCGGTGCTCACCGTGGCGACCACGCTGCTGCTGTGGGCGGTGGCCGGCACCGGCCCGCTCTACCTGGTGGTGGCCGCAGTCTCCGGCGCGGCCTTCCTCTGGGAGGCCTTCGGCCTGTGGCGCCGCGCGCACGCCGGGCTGACCGACGCCGCCCTGAAGCCGATGCGGTTGTTCCACTGGTCCAACTCCTACCTCGCCCTGGTCTTCCTGGCGCTGGCGGTCGACCCGCTCCTGTTCTGACACCGACCGCCTCCGCGACACGCGGGCGGGTGGATCCAGGCGGTCCGTGCGGACCGCTGGTGGTCCAGGCCGGACCGCTGTCATGGTCCGGTGGGGACTCGACGTAACTCGGCTTTGGACCGGCGCGGGGGAGTGCCCGTGTGTCCTGATCGGACGTTTCGGTGCGCCGATATGGCAATTCCCCTCGGCTGTGGAATAATTGCGCCCAGGTTGGGACGCCGCCCGGTGTCCCGAACCGGTGAGGCAGTGCCCGTGGTGACAGGACGGGCCCCGCTCCTCGAGACCGCGACGATCACGAATCGATCGACCGCGGCGGGGTTGGCGGGCCGCCGTCTCCCGGAGACCACAAGCTTTGTGATCGCGATACACGCTGGCCTGCCGTAGGACGCCCGAGGGCGCCGGGGACAGTGGTCGTCGCGACACCTGTCACCGGATGCGCTGAGCGCACCGGCTGAAGGAGTGCCATGCTCGACAACGAGCAGCAGCCCACCGACACCACCGTCGATCCGTCCCTGCCCAAGCCGCCCGCGGGGCGCCGTTCCAGGCGCCGCCCGGCAGGCCCGCCGGCCCCGGTCGAGACCGTTACCCTCCCCGTCGAGGCGCCGGTCACTCCGGTCGAGGAGGCCCCCGCCGAGGTGGCCCCCGAGCCGTCCCCGGTCGAGGCCGTCGCGCCGGAGGAGGAACCCGAGCCCGAGCAGGCAGAGCCCGAGCAGGCCGAGCCCGAGCAGGCCGAGCCCGAGCAGGCCGAGCCCGAGCAGGCCGAGCCCGAGCAGGCCGAGCCCGAGCAGGCAGAGCCCGAGCAGCCGCAGGACGAGGAGGAGGGCTCGCTGGCGCAGATCGATGCCGCCGCCGAGCACGCGGACTCCGCTGCCGCCGACCAGCCCGATGACGAGGCCGAGGCCGAGCACACCCCGTCCGACCGCTCCGAGCAGTCCGACTCTCCTCGCCGGCGCCGGCGTCGCCGCGGTGGGCGTCGTCGCCACACCGGCGGCGACGGCCAGTCCGACCGTACGGACGAGGACGAGGGCGACGAGGACGAGGACGTCACCGAGTCCACCGCCCAGGTCGAGCGCCCGGCCGCCCGTGCGCCGAGGCCCGAAGCCATCGGCCCCGAGCCGGCCGAGGTGGCCGAGGTGGCCGAGTCCGCCGAGGAGGACGAGGACGAGGACGACAGCGCGGCGGCCGACGCCGGTTCGTCGGGCTCCTCGCGCCGTCGCCGTCGCCGTCGTCGCCGTCGCGGCGAGGATGCCAGCACCGGTGCCGAGGACGACCCGAGCGAGGTCGTGGTCAAGGTCCGCGAGAAGCAGAGCTCGGACGACGAGATCCACGGTGTCGAGGGTTCGACCCGCCTGGAGGCCAAGCGCCAGCGTCGCCGCGAGGGACGCGCCGCGGGTCGTCGCCGGGCGCCGATCGTCTCGGAGTCGGAGTTCCTGGCCCGCCGCGAGTCGGTGAACCGCCAGATGGTGCTGCGCCAGAGCGACGAGTTCTCCCAGATCGCCGTGCTCGAGGACGGCATCCTGGTCGAGCACTACGTCGACCGCGAGTCCTCCTCCTCCCTGATCGGGAACATCTACCTGGGCCGGGTGCAGAACGTGCTCCCGTCCATGGAGGCTGCCTTCATCGACATCGGCCGGGGTCGCAACGCGGTCCTGTACGCCGGCGAGCTGGACTGGGACGCGTACGGCTCCTCCCACTCCGAGCGGAAGATCGAGCACGTCCTCAAGTCCGGCCAGCAGATCCTGGTCCAGGTGACCAAGGATCCGGTCGGGGCCAAGGGCGCCCGGCTGACCAACCACGTCTCCATCCCCGGCCGCTACGTCGTGTACGCCCCGGGGGGGCACCTGTCCGGCATCTCCCGCAAGCTGCCCGACGTGGAGCGCAAGCGCCTCAAGCACATCCTCGCCGACCTCATCGAGGAGGGCGCCAGCGTCATCGTGCGTACCGCCGCGGAGGGGGCCAGCCAGGAGCAGCTCGTCCACGACGTCAACCGGCTGAAGTCCCAGTGGGACGCCATCGACAAGAAGGCCCAGCAGGGCGGTGCGCCCCAGCAGCTGTACAGCGAGCCCGACCTGACCATCCGTACGGTCCGTGACCTGTTCACCGAGGACTTCGCCGAGCTGATCATCGACGGCAACGGCACCGACAACGACGCGTACGACGTGCTGGCGGAGTACCTCGAGCACGTCGCCCCGCACCTGCGCGAGCGGGTCTCGCACTGGGACCGCGCCGCCAAGGGTGACGTGTTCTCCCACTACCGCCTCGACGAGCAGATCGCCAAGGCGCTCGAGCGCAAGGTGCACCTGCCCTCGGGTGGATCGCTGATCATCGACCGCACCGAGGCGATGACCGTCATCGACGTGAACACCGGCAAGTTCACCGGGCACGGCGGCAACCTCGAGGCCACCGTCACGGCGAACAACCTGGAGGCCGCCGAGGAGATCATCCGCCAGCTGCGCCTGCGCGACATCGGCGGCATCATCGTGGTCGACTTCATCGACATGGTGCTGCCCAGCAACCGTGAGCTGCTGCTGCGCCGGATGGTCGAGTGCCTCGGCCGGGACCGCACCCGGCACCAGGTCTCCGAGGTCACCAGCCTCGGCCTGGTCCAGATGACCCGCAAGAAGATCGGTACGGGGCTGGCCGAGGCCTTCACCGAGCCGTGCGAGTGCTGCAACCAGCGCGGCTACATCGTCCATGACATGCCGGTCGCCACCCAGGCGCCCTCCGACGGCGGTGACCGCCAGGGCCGCAACAACCGCAAGCGCAACCGCGGCAAGAGCACCGGCAGTCAGCCCGTCACCTCGCAGCCCACCGGCTCGGGGGAGACCGAGGGCCACCAGCCGGCGGCCCGGGCCGAAGCCGAGACCGAGCACCTCTCCGAGGAGGCCCGTGCGGCTGCCCAGGCGGCGATCAGCGCCGTGGCGCACGCCGGTGCCAAGCCGCGCCCGGGGGCGGACAACACCGCCATGCTCGATGACCTCGTCGCCGCGCTCCAGGAGGGACGTCCCGAGGACGCCGCCCGGGACGACACGTCCGCCGAGGTGACCACCGAGGAGGCCCCGGCCGAGCCGGCACCGACCCGCACCCGCTCGCGCCGGTCCCGCTCGCGGCGCTCGACGGCCGCCCAGGAAGCAGCGGCGCCCGCTGCCGCGGCGCAGGACACCGCTGCTCAGGATGCCGGCAAGGAAGCTGGTCAGGAGACCGCCGCTGCGGTCGACGTCCCGGCCACCGTCCAGGAGCCGGCGATGGAGGCCGAAGGCGCCGACACGCAGCCGGCTGCGGAGCAGGTGAC
Source organism: Raineyella antarctica (assembly GCF_900092135.1). Lineage (GTDB taxonomy): Bacteria > Actinomycetota > Actinomycetes > Propionibacteriales > Propionibacteriaceae > Raineyella > Raineyella antarctica. Next base: position 546,657 of record NZ_FMYF01000001.1, read on the forward strand.
CGCGGAACCGGCCGAGACCGGACCGTCGGCGGCTGAGCCGGCGTCGGACGAACAGTCGGCAGGGGAGCAGGCAGAAGAGGAGCAGGCGGCGGAGCCGGTGGCGACCAAGCGCGCCTCGACCCGCAAGTCGGCCGCACGCTCCACCACCAAGAAGGCGGCCACGAAGCGCGCCAGCACCGCGAAGCGGACCACCAAGAAGGCTGCTGCCGCGCCCGCCCCGGAGCCTGGGGCCGCCCAGCCCGAGGCGGCCCAGCCGGTGGAGGACGCGCAGCCGGTGGACCCCGACCAGGTCCCCCTGGAGGCCGTCACGCCCGTCACCGAGGCCTCCGTCGAGGAAGCCGTCACGCCGGACGCCGGTGCGGCCCAGGAGGAGACCCCTGGGGACGCCGAGCAGCGGCCGCTGGACCAGGAGCCGATCGACCTGGATCCGGAGGACATGGACAGCGCCGAGATCGCTCCGCTGGAGCGGATCGAGGCCCCCGAGGGGACCGACGAGCAGTAGCCGGTTTGACCGGGACGCCCCGCAATGAGTAGTCTTGACCCTCGGTGCGCTGAGGACTCCTGGACTTGCTTTGCGGGACGTTCCGGGCACCGCACGACGGATTGATGACAGATGGGCCGCAAGGCCTGTCATGGCGTAGTCTCCGGGCCCTCGCAAGTAAAGCGGGTACGGCGGCGGTCCGGGTGAGCCAGATTCGACGAGGAGAGAAGGATAGGCGTGTACGCGATCGTGCGCAGTGGCGGCCGCCAGCACAAGGTTGCCGTGGGTGACGTTGTCGAGATTGACAAGGTTACCGACGAGGTCGGTTCCACCGTTCAGCTGCAGCCCGTGCTGCTGGTCGACGGTGAGGCCGTGACCTCGGATTCGGACGCCCTCGGCAAGGTCAAGATCACCGCCGAGGTGCTCGCCGAGACCAAGGGCCCGAAGATTCGGATCCTGAAGTTCAAGAACAAGACCGGATACACCAAGCGCCAGGGGCACCGCCAGCGGTACACCCAGGTCAAGGTGACCGACATCAAGGCCTGAGGGAGGAACCGAATATGGCACACAAGAAAGGCGCGTCATCGACGCGCAACGGTCGTGATTCCAATGCCCAGCGCCTCGGCGTGAAGCGGTTCGGTGGCGAAGCCGTCAACGCGGGGGAGATCATCCTCCGCCAGCGCGGTACGCACTTCCACCCCGGTGACGGCGTTGGCCGCGGCAGGGACGACACCCTGTTCGCCCTGGTCCCCGGCAAGGTCGAGTTCGGCACCCGTCGTGGGCGCCGCGTGATCAATGTCAAGCCGCTGGAGGCCGCTGCCGTCTCCGAGTGAGGCAGCAGTACCGCTCGGGCGCCGATGAGGCATCGAGCAGCACAAGCAAAGAGGAAGGGTCGTCCCCTCGTGGGGCGGCCCTTCCTGCGTGTCCGGACAGCACGTCAGGACAGTCCGCATCCGTTCGACGAGCGCCCCTTGGTAGGCTGGCGACCCGTCCCCTTTCAGTCAGGAAGCACCCATGGCAATACCCTCCTTCGTCGATCGCGTCACCCTCGAGGTGGCCGGCGGGAACGGCGGCCACGGATGTGCCTCCATCCACCGCGAGAAGTTCAAGCCGCTCGGTGGGCCCGATGGTGGCAACGGCGGCGACGGGGGATCGGTCACGTTGCGGGTCGACCCGGGCCTGACCACGCTGGTGGAGTTCCACCGCCAGCACAAGCGGCACGCCTCCAACGGCGAGCCCGGCCGCGGGGACTACCAGAACGGCTCCCAGGGCGAGGACATCGTCCTGCTCGTCCCGCAGGGCACCGTGGTCAGCGACGCGGAGACCGGCGAGGTGCTCGCCGACCTGTCGGAGCTCGACTCCGAACTCGTCGTCGCCCATGGCGGCCGCGGCGGCCTGGGCAACCAGGCCCTGGCCTCCTCCTCCCGCAAGGCCCCCGGCTTCGCCCTGCTCGGTGAGGAGGGCGAGACCCGCCAGATCGTGCTGGAGCTCAAGGTCGTGGCCGACATCGGCCTGGTCGGGTTCCCCAGTGCCGGCAAGTCCTCCCTGATCGCCGCGATCTCCGCGGCCCGGCCCAAGATCGCCGACTACCCGTTCACCACCCTGGTGCCGAACCTCGGCGTCGTCGTCGCGGGCGACACGGTCTTCACCGTGGCCGACGTGCCCGGCCTGATCGAGGGCGCCTCCGAGGGCCGCGGCCTCGGACTGGACTTCCTGCGCCACATCGAGCGCTGTGCCGCCATCGTGCACGTGATCGACTGCGCGACCTTCGAGCCGGGCCGTGACCCGCTCAGCGACCTCGACATCATCGAGGGCGAGCTGCTGGCCCACGGCGGGCTGGAGGACCGGCCCCGCCTGGTCGCCCTGAACAAGATCGACGTCCCCGACGCCCGCGAGCTGATCGACATGGTCCGCGCCGACATCGAGGCCCGCGGACTCAAGGTCTTCCCGATCTCCACCAAGACCGGGGAGGGCCTGAAGGCCCTCGAGTTCGGCATGGCCCAGCTCGTCGAGGACCGGCGCGCCAACCAGCCCCCGCCGGCACCGGCCCGGATCGTGCTGCGGCCGCGGGCGGTCGCCGACAACCGCTCGGACTTCACCATCCGCAAGATCGGTGACGGAGAGGGCGGCATCATGTTCCGTGTCCGCGGCGAGAAGCCCGAGCGCTGGGTCCGCCAGACCGACTTCAAGAACCCCGAGGCCGTCGGCTACCTCTCCGACCGGCTGAACCGCCTGGGCGTCGAGGACAAGCTCGTCGACATGGGGGCGATCGCCGGCGACGCGGTCGCCATCGGCGGCGACGACGCGGTGATCTTCGACTTCGCCCCGCAGCTCGACAGCGGCGCCGAGATCCTCGCCCGCCGCGGCAACGACGAGCGGCTCGAGGGCCAGCGCGCGGCCGTCGCCCGCCGCCGGGAGAAGGACGCCGCCTACCGCGCAGCGCAGGAGGAAGAGGAGTACGTCTTCGGCGGCCGCCGCGCGACCGAGCCCATCGAGGAGGCCGACGAGGAGTCGTCGGATGAGTAGCAGCAGCACCCAGCCCACGCTGGACCGGGCAGCACTGGCCACCTGCGACCGGCTGGTGATCAAGGTGGGGTCGTCCTCGCTGACCCGCCCCGACGGCCACCTCGACATGGTCCACATCGCCCTGCTCGTCGACGTGATCGCCGCCGCCCACCAGCGCGGGCAGGAGGTGGCGCTGGTCTCCTCCGGGGCCATCGCCGCGGGCCTGCTGCCGCTGGGACTGCCGCGACGGCCGTACGACCTGCCGACCCAGCAGGCCGCCGCCGCGGTCGGCCAGGGCCAGCTGCTGGAGCTGTACGGGGCGATGCTGCGCCGGTTCGGGCTGTCCGCCGCCCAGGTCCTGCTGACCATCGGCGACCTGGAGTACCAGGAGCGCTACCACAACGCCCGGCAGACGATGGACCGGCTGCTCGAGCTCGGCGTGATCCCGATCATCAACGAGAACGACACGGTCGCCACCCAGGAGCTGCGCTTCGGCGACAACGACCGGCTCGCGGCCCTGACCGCCCACCTGCTGCACGCCGACGCGGTGCTGCTGCTCAGCGACGTCGACGCCCTCTACACCGCGCACCCGGAGACCCCCGGGGCCCGGCGGATCGGCATCGTCCGCGGCCCCGAGGACGTGGAGGGGATCGACATCTCCCGCCGCGGCAGTGCGATGGGCACCGGCGGCATGGTCACCAAGCTCGAGGCCGCGAGGATCGCCACCGGCGCCGGGGTGGCGGTCGGCCTGACCGACCTGGACCACCTGCCCGCCATGCTCACCGGGCAGGACGTCGGCACGTTCTTCGTCCCGACCGGCAAGCGCCGGCCCGCCCGGCTGCTCTGGCTGGCCCACATCAGCGACCCCGACGGGGCCCTGGTCCTCGACGAGGGGGCGGTCCGCGCCGTCACCGGGCGGAAGGCCTCCCTGCTGCCGGCCGGGATCACCGCTGTCCGCGGCACCTTCGAGGTCGGTGACCCGGTCGACCTGGTCGGCCCCGACGGCGCCCTCGTCGCCCGCGGGCTGGCCAACTACGCCGCCAGCGACCTGAAGAGCATGATCGGCCACCACACCTGGGAGCTGGCCGCCAACTACGGCGAACGGTTCCAGCGCGCGGCCGTGCACCGGGACTCCCTGGTGGTGATGCGCTGATGCGCGCCCGCCGGCTGCTGGCGGTCCCCGGCCTGGTCCTCGCGGCGGTGCTGGTCGCCGGCTGCTCCACCTCCGGCGGTTCGGGGAACGAGCCCAGCCCGAGCGCCGCCGACACCGGTCAGGGCGCATTCGTCGTCGCGGCAGCGGTCGACCCGATAGCGCTGGACCCGGCGGTGGTCACCGATCCGGACAGCCTGCGGATCACCCGGCAGATCTTCGAGACGCTGGTGACCCTGCCCGACAAGCCGGCCGCCGCGAGCCCGGCACCCTCCCCGACGGCCACTGCGCGCTCCGCCTCGGCCGCGACCCAGGCCGACGTCACCACCGTCGCCCCCGGGCTGGCGACCGAGTGGGCCGCCTCCCGGCAGGGACGTACGTACACCCTCACCCTGCGCGAGGGGGTGACCTTCCAGGACGGCACGCCGTTCGGTCCCGCCGCGGTCTGCGCGAACTTCGACCGCTGGTACACCCTGTCCGGTCGCGCCGCCGCCCCCGACGTCTCCGCGGTCTACCAGGAGGTCTTCGGTGGCTTCATCGACCAGGCCTCCCGCTACCAGGGCTGCACCGAACTGGGCCCCCACCAGGTCCGGATCGACCTCGCGACGCCGATGCCCGGGCTGCTCACCGAGCTGACCCGCCCGCAGTTCGGCATCCAGAGCCCGACCGCGATGGCCGACAACGGGGCGTACGCCACCGGCGGCGACCCGCGCACCACCTCGTACGCCACGGCGCACCCGACCGGCACCGGACCGTTCCGCTTCGGCGCCTGGGAGCCCGGCGTCCAGGTGGTGCTGCTGCGCAACCCCGACTACTGGGGCCAGAAGGCCGCCGTCGAACGGGTCCTGGTCAAGACGGTGAACGATCCCAAGGCCCGCGGTGAGCAACTGGTCAAGGGAAAGATCGACGCGTACGACCAGGTCACCGCCCTTGAGACTGCCTCGCTGACCGCCGACCCGAAGGCGGGCGTCCGGATCGAGCGCCGGGCCGCCGGCGACCTCACCTACCTCGGCCTGGACAAGGACAGCACGGCCCTGGCCGACCCGAGGATCCGCAAGGCTGTCGCGCTGGCGATCGATCCGGCGGCGATCGTTGCCCGGACCATGCCGAAGGGCTCGACCGTGGCCAATTCCCTGCTGCCCGACGACCAGGGCACGCGGACCTACCCGTACGACCCGAACCAGGCCCGCCGGCTGCTCGCCGAGGCGGGGGCGACCAACCTCAAGCTGCGGATCGGCTACCCCAGCGGGGTCCAGCAGGGCTACCTGCCGGCCCCCGAGGACCTGTACGTGGTGGTCGCCGAGCAGCTGAAGGCGGTCGGGATCACCGCTGAGCCGGTGGCGATGTCGTGGCCGGCGTTCCTGCAGATGCTCGGAGGCGAGGGCACCCGCCCGGACCTGCACCTGATGGGCGTGGCGATGCAGACCCCCGAGCCGTCCTCCCTCGTCAGCCAACTGCTGGCCGGCGGCCCCCAGGAGTTCGGCCTGCCCTCGACCTCCTCCGAACTGGCAGGCCTGCTCTCCCAGCCCGCCGGGGCCGGACGGGACGCGGCCGTCGCGGCAGCGCAGAAGCAGCTCCTCGAGGACCCGGTGCTGGTCCCGCTGGCCCATCCGGTCTCCGTGGTGGCCCTCGGCCCTCGGGTTCGCGACGAGCGGATCGGACCGTACGGGGCGGACCGCTGGACCTCGATCCGCGTCACCGGATAGCGGCTATCCTGTCGGGCATGGAGTTCCGTGACCAAGCCCTAGCCGCCCGTGAAGCCGCCCAGGTGCTGGCCGAGACCCCGACCGGGCTGAAGAACGCCGCGCTGCACGCGATGGCCAACGCCCTGCTGGAGAGCACCGACCACCTGCTGGCCTCCAACGCCGAGGACGTCCGGACCGCCGAGGCCAACGGCACGTCGGGTTCCCTGATCGACCGGCTCCGGCTGACCGAGGACCGGATCGCCGGGATGGCCGACGGCCTGCGCCAGCTGGCCGACCTGGCCGACCCGGTCGGCGATGTGGTCCGCGGTTGGACCACCGACAACGGGCTGCGGATCCGCCAGGTCCGGGTGCCGTTCGGCGTGATCGGCATCATCTACGAGGCCCGCCCCAACGTGACCGCCGATGCCGGCGGCATCTGCCTGAAGTCCGGCAACGCCTCCCTGCTGCGCGGCTCCTCCTCGACCATCCGGTCCAACGTGGCCGTCGTCGAGGCGCTGCACCGGGGCCTGCGCAGCGTCGGCCTGCCCGAGAACGCGATCCAGCTGGTCACCGGCCCCCGCGAGGTGACCGACGACATGATGACCGCCCGCGGACTGGTCGACCTGCTGATCCCGCGCGGTGGCGCCGGACTGATCAACCACGTCGTACAGAACTCCACCGTCCCGGTGATCGAGACCGGCACCGGCAACTGCCACCTGTACGTCGACGCCGACGCCGACCTGGACATGGCCCACCGGATCATGCTGAACGCCAAGACCCAGCGGCCCAGCGTCTGCAACGCACTGGAGACGGTGCTGGTGCACAAGGACGTCGCCGAGCGGTTCCTGCCCCGCGCCCTCTGGGAGCTGGGGGAGGCCGGGGTCACCGTGCACGGCGATACCCGGACCGCCGGCTACAGCGCCGCCGTCGTCCCCGCCCAGGAGGCGGACTTCGAGGAGGAGTGGCTCTCCCTGGACCTGTCCGTACGGGTGGTCGACTCGATCGAGGTGGCGATCAGCCACATCCGTACGTTCACCTCCGGGCACTCCGAGACGATCATCACCGACTCGCGGCGTGCCTCGGACCGGTTCGTCGCCGCGATCGACGCCGCCGCGGTGCTGGTCAATGCGAGCAGCCGCTTCGTCGACGGGGGAGAGTTCGGTTTCGGGGCGGAGATCGGCATCTCCACCCAGAAGCTGCACGCCCGCGGTCCGATGGCACTGCCGGAGATGACCTCGACCAAGTACGTGGTGGAGGGCAACGGCCAGGTCCGCGGCTGATCGTTGTTCCGTCGCGGGGTCCATCGGCACGTCACAACCCGGGTGAACCGCTAGCATGACCGGCATGGACACTGCTGCTCTGACGCTCCTGGAAACGGGCCACACGCTGGTCAACCCGCTGCCCTTCCCCGTGGGGGTCTTCTTCCTGATCCCCTTCGTGATCCTGATGGCGCTGCTGGCCACCGTCCACCTGATCGGCCGGACCCGACCGCACAGCTGATCCGTCGGTGGCCTCCACGCAGACCGGACTCGCGCGCCGCCCCGCAGTGATGCAGGGCCGGCGCTACCGGCTCGGGGTGATGGGCGGAACGTTCGACCCCATCCACCACGGCCACCTCGTCGCGGCGAGCGAGGTCCTCGCGCGCTTCTCCCTCGACGAGGTCGTCTTCGTCCCCACGGGCACCCCGTGGCAGAAGAAGGACCGTCGCGTCTCGTCCGGCGAGGACCGCTACATCATGGCCGCGATCGCGACCTCGTCGAACCCCCGCTTCACCGTCAGCAGAGTCGACATCGAGCGGGCCGGCGACACGTACACCGTCGACACGCTCAAGGACCTGCGCGAGGAACGCGGCGACGACGTGGACCTGTTCTTCATCACCGGTGCCGACGCGCTGGGCCAGATCCTGACCTGGCGCGGGGCCGAGCGGCTGTTCCAGCTGGCACACTTCATCGGGGTCACCCGGCCCGGGGTGCGGCTGGAGGCACCCTCGGTCGAGCACCTGCCGGCCGATCGGGTGACGCTGCTCGACGTGCCGGCGCTGGCCATCTCGTCGACGGACTGCCGCAAGCGCGTCCGCGAGGGCCTGCCGATCTGGTACCTCGTGCCCGACGGCATCGTGAACTACATCAACAAACGTGGCCTCTACCAGGAGTAATGAATCAGTGACCGCTACCGAGAACGCCGTCCACCTTGCCCGCGTCGCCGCCCAGGCGGCCGCGGACAAGCTCGCCACCAACCTCGTGGCGTTCGACGTCTCGCAGCAGTTGGCCATCACCGACATCTTCCTGGTCGCCACGGCGGCCAACGATCGTCAGGTGGGTGCCGTCGTCGACGGGATCGAGGAGGCGCTGCGCGCCCATGACGTCCGCCGGACCCGGATCGAGGGCGACCGCGACCAGCGCTGGGTGCTGATCGACTTCCTCGACCTGGTCGTGCACGTGATGCAGGCCGAGGAGCGCGAGCTCTATTCCCTGGAGCGCCTCTGGGGCGACTGCCCGCGGATCGAGCTCGACGTCGAGGAGACGCGGTGACCGCCTCCCGGCTGGTCCTGTGGCGCCACGGCGAGACCGACTGGAACGCGGTCGGCCGGATGCAGGGCCACCTGGACATCCCGATGAACGCGACCGGCGAGCAGCAGGCCAGGGCGGCCGCCGCGGTGCTGGCCGAACGGCACCATGCCACCTCGATCGTCTCCTCCGACCTGTCCCGCGCCCAGGGCACCGCCCGGGCGCTGGCGGAGGCGACCGGACTGCCGGTGACCACCGACGAGCGACTGCGCGAGATCAACGTCGGTGAGTGGGTCGGCCTGACCCTGACCGACATCGTCGCCGCCGACCCGAGCGTCGGCGAGGCATTGCACCGTGGCGAGGACGTCCGCCGGTCCGCGACGGGGGAGACCTCGACCGAGCTGGGTGAGCGGATCGCCGGCGCACTGCGGGACATCGTCGAGGACACCGACGACGGCGAGACCGTCGTCGTGGTCACCCACGGCATGGCCGCCCGGATCGGGTCGGTCTTCTTCGCCGGTGGCTCCTTCGACGACACCCGCCTGCTGGGTGGCGTACGCAACTGTGCCTGGATCGTGCTGGATGCGGGCAGGGACGGCGTCTGGCGGATCCGGCAGTACAACGTCCAGGCCTGACCCGATCACCTGCCGGCCGGGCCCCGTACGGAGCTCGTGCCAGTAGGGCACGGATCGGGCTCGCCCGGGGACCTGTCCACGCATCGGCGCGATTTTGCGCGGTGCCGGGGATCGCGCTAGAGTTCTCTGGTCGGTCCGGGACGGATCGGCGCCCGCAAGGGGCATTGGCGCAGTTGGTAGCGCGCTTCCATGGCATGGAAGAGGTCAGGGGTTCGAATCCCCTATGCTCCACTCTCTGTTGGTCCGGACCTTGGTCCGGGCATCCGGAGGATCTCCCCTCGGGGAGCGTTCCCGGGGCATTGGCGCAGTTGGTAGCGCGCTTCCATGGCATGGAAGAGGTCAGGGGTTCGAATCCCCTATGCTCCACCAGATTGAAGACGTTTGAACTCGTGACCTCAGAACAGAGGTCGGCGAGGGACTGAACCCCAGATGCGGGCGTTCCGAGATGATCGGGACGCCCGTTTTCTTGTAGTGCTGAGGTCATGGGTTCGAGGTAGCCCTGACGAGGGGTCGAGCGCACAATCACGTCGAAGGGCTCCTGGATCTCGTGGTCGACACGGATGATCCCGCCGTCGAGCATGTCGATGCGGAGGGCCTTGAAGAATGCCCGGTTCAGGCAGCCCCGGGCCTCGTCATCGGCATGCTTGTAGAGCTCGTGCGGGTTAGTGCACAGCGAGATCATCTTGTCGATCAGGTCAGCGCCGGCGCCCAGCTCGATGTCCACGTCGGCGATGCGCTGCTCAATGGCGTGGCGCTGCATGGTGATCTCATTCATGAGGTGGCGGATCTTGTCGGGTGAACCGACCCCGCCCATCAACCCTTGCAGGAGACGGTCTTCACGCTGGCCGAGGTTCTGCAACTCCTTATCGAGGTTGCGGCGCAGTTCGCGGCTGGTGGATTGGTACGCGTCGACAGCTTGGCGGAGTGCCTCGTGCAGCTTCTCAGCGTGCTGCTCGCCGATGCTCAGAGTGGTGTAGTGATCCTCGATGGCTCGCTCGAGCGGGAGGAGGGGAATGTAGGGCAGGTCGCAGCTGCCGTCTCTCCGACCCATGCAGGCGAAGTAGGCGTACTGGTGGTTCTTTACTTCCGTGTAGATGAGGCGGCCTTGTCGCCCCGCTTGTCGGCAACGGTCGCACCAGATGTAGCCCTTGAGGTAGTGATGCAGCTGCATCATGCGTACGTCTGCCGTGGAGCGGCTGTCGAGGACGTCTTGCACGCGGTCGAAGAGCTCCTGGTCGACGATCGCTTCGTGACGCCCTTGGTAGAGCTTGTTGTCGTAGTAGACCCACCCGGCGTAGTAAGGATCGCCGAGGACCCGTCGCACGCTGTTGCCAGATAGCGGGCGTTCGGCCCGGTACTTGCCGGTGGGTCGGGCCGTGAGGCCCTGCTCACGTATGAGGTCGGTCAGCGCCTCGATGTTGTAGTCACCGGTGGCGTAGAGCTCGAACATCATCCGCACGAGGGGTGCGCGCTGGGTGTCGACGGTGATGCTGTTGACGAGGCGTCCCTCGACGTCGATGCGGCTGTTGAGGTAGCCGATGGGGGCTCGGCTGAGCGTGTGAATATTCGCTTCACTGGGGTCCGCCTGTCGTGTGGTCGGGGGCCGGCGGGCTGATTCGGCAGTAGCGGGCTTGGGGGCCGGGTGTGGCGTGCTTGGGGGCCACCCTGCTTAGGCTCCTTCCGCCGTGTGTATAGGGCGCGCGGCGGAAGGAGTGGGTGTTCATGGTACGGAAGATCAGAGCGAAGCTGGTGTTGCAGTTGCGCGCCGAGGGCCTGTCCGGGCGCGCGATCGCGGCATCGCAGGCGATGTCTCGCAAGAGCGTCACGGCGGTGCTGGAGGCTGCTGATGCGGCCGGTGTCGGTTGGGAGGCGGTCGCCGACCGCCCAGAGGGCGAGGTGTATGCCCTGTTGTTCCCGGGGCGGGGGGAGCATGAGAGCGTGTTCGCCCAGCCGGACTGGGACCAGGTCCACCGCGAGATGGCCCGGGTCGGAGTGACGCTGAAGCTGCTGCACCAGGAGTACGTCGACGCGTGCGCCGTCGCCGGGGACCCGGCGATGGGCTATGACCGGTTTTGCCGGACCTACCAGCACCACGTGCTGGTCACCGGGGCGTCCTCGCGGGTCGGGCACAAGGCCGGCCAGACGGTCGAGGTCGACT
>NZ_FMYF01000007.1 GCF_900092135.1 Raineyella antarctica
GGGATCATCCCCGCTCACGCGGGGAGCACCACACGTCGATGTCCCACTCGCCCCGGTGACGGGGATCATCCCCGCTCACGCGGGGAGCACATGGAGGTGGCCAGGCGGAGGATGCCCTCGTCGGGATCATCCCCGCTCACGCGGGGAGCACTGGGTGGGGGACGGCCGGCGGTCGGTTCAGGCCGGATCATCCCCGCTCACGCGGGGAGCACCCACACCAGTGTCGGCGGTGCTGTCTGGCTGACGGGATCATCCCCGCTCACGCGGGGAGCACTTCGGACCGCCTCGGCCGGTGACGTGGACGAGCGGATCATCCCCGCTCACGCGGGGAGCACATCCGCGCCGGGCCCGGGCTGTACCGGTTGGACGGATCATCCCCGCTCACGCGGGGAGCACGTGCCGGCGGCGATGGCCTGCTCGAGGCGGGCCGGATCATCCCCGCTCACGCGGGGAGCACGCACAGCGCCTGATGGGAGTCCTAGACCAGATGGGATCATCCCCGCTCACGCGGGGAGCACCATCCGAGGCCGGTGTCGGTGTCGTAGATGCGGGGATCATCCCCGCTCACGCGGGGAGCACGTCGGTCGCGCCGCCGCCGAGTTCGCGGAGCAGGGATCATCCCCGCTCACGCGGGGAGCACCCCATCCTCGAGGCGACCGGCCAACCCCACAGCGGATCATCCCCGCTCACGCGGGGAGCACGCCGGGGTCTACCTCGTGGCCGGGCGGGGTCGCGGATCATCCCCGCTCACGCGGGGAGCACGAGCGCGAGGTCCGGCACGAGATGCGGGAGGCGGGATCATCCCCGCTCACGCGGGGAGCACTCGTCAACGTCGTCGGCCTTGCGCACGATCCCGGGATCATCCCCGCTCACGCGGGGAGCACCCAGTAGCGGAAGTGGACCGTCCAGGGGGTGCCGGATCATCCCCGCTCACGCGGGGAGCACGCCGGCTACGGCCAGCCCGCCCAGGGCAATGGCGGATCATCCCCGCTCACGCGGGGAGCACTTCCCGGGTTGGTGTGGAGACGGCCCCGGCGCCTTCACGGATCATCCCCGCTCACGCGGGGAGCACGAGACTGGCATCTCGCGGAACACGCTCAAGTCCGGATCATCCCCGCTCACGCGGGGAGCACCCCGGCTACAGCGGAGGAGCCGCCGCCCCGCACGGATCATCCCCGCTCACGCGGGGAGCACACTTCCTCACTAGGGAAGATACCGACGCATCCCAACTTCCTGCATCACTTCTTGCGGATCCGTCGATATCGAGCCGCCCTACTCACCCGGTCCTTCGGCTTCTCCTCAGTGACCAGGTTGGCCGCAGGGCGTCGCATCAGGGTCACGCCCTCGAAGTCGACCGGTTCCCACGCGTGGCCATGATTCCGAATCTCCATGCCCTGCTCGTTGCGAGCATTGAAGACCATCAGGGCCCGTCCGTTGCCCACCATTTCGATGACGATCCCCCAGAGTTCATCCCGGATGCGCGGGTTCACCCGACCTACGAATACTCCTGGGGCAACTTCCATGAGCCATCGGGTCAGATGGCCCCTCAATCCGGCTGGGACTGCAGTGAGCACTATGACGGTCACCAGGGAACCTCATACGAGACGCCGCCGGCCACGGTTCCCACTTCCTCGTCCCAGAGGTGGATGACGTCGATCTCGAGTTGATCATCCTCCGAACCTGAGTCATCGAGCAGAGACCGAATATCCCGCACGCATCGCTCGAGGAGTTTGCCATCTCTCATGGCATCCCGAACGGCTCGGCGGGTTTGGCCAGAGATGTCGTCCGGCTCCGTCGATGCCACCGCGAAAGCAATCGGGATCGTGAACTCCGCCTTGTAGAGATCTGCCACGTCGTACACGAATGAGCGGCTGTGTCCTGTGTGGACGAAACCCAGTCCCGGCGCGCACCCGAGTGCGACGATGACTGCGTGCACTACCCCGTACAGGGCGGAGTGTGCGGCAGACAGTGCCTGGTTGACGGCATCCCCAGCGGCATAGTCGTCGGGATCGTACGTCCGCTTGTCCCACGCAACACCCGTACGAGCCGATTCTGCGCGGTAGATCTGTCGAACCCTGGCACCTTCACGTCCGCGAAGCTGCTGCATAGTGGAGCCCTTGACGACCTCATCGGGAAAACGCATCTCGTACATGCGACGGGCGATCGCGAGACGACGATCACGGTGCGACACGGCAGTGGCCTGCGCCTCGAGAAGGCGGGTCGAGGATGCCAATGAGCGGCCGTGGGCGTAGTAGCGTACGCCCTCCTCCCCCACCCACACCGCGGTCGAACCGCTCTGCGCGATCAGCATCATGGCGTGGTGGGTGATCCGGGTTCCGGGCCCCAGGATGAGCACGTTCACGGCTGCCGCCGGAATGTGAACGGTGCCTTCGGCAGAGGTCGCCGTGATCGCGTTGCTGTCCCTGCTCAGCGTGCATCTCTCGAGGTAGACGAAGGTGAGACGGTCCGCCGCCCGCACGAGCTGACGCGCGGAGGGTGGCTTCGCTCCCGGGATCATGGAACGGCCAGGGTCATCAGGCCACAGCCGTACGCCTTGGCCCTTCCGATGCCTTGGGTCAGTGCTGTACGGAGCGCCTCTGGCTCGGTCACCACTCCGACCCCTTCGTACGTCACCGACGAGACCGTGACACGGCTCGTCTGGCGCCTGAAGGTGAGCACGCTGCGGGCAATGACGGCTGCGGTCGGCTCCTGGTCCGCAGTTTCCAGCGCGAGCCCGATCCGCTCCTGCCGATCCATCAGCCATGAAAGCTGCTGATCGACCGTCACGTGCCCCATGATCTTCTGGGTACCATCAGAGAGCCGGCCCCGATGGACCGGATTCGCCGTCAAGCGGAAGGCCCATCGTTGTCCGGCCTTCAGCCGACTGAGCAAGGGGTCGTAGGGCCGTGACTCGGCCGGAGCCTGGGTGGGCCATCCGGCTTGCTCGGCGACGTGCTCGAGATCCGGCTCGACCGCACTCACGACGTAGAGGGTCGCTTGCCCGTGCTCCTTGGAGTCCACGCGCCACAGCACCCGACCCGGGTCGGTTCCTGGCGCGAAGCCGGACCGGACTGCAGCATGCATTGCCTCCGGCGAGCCCATGAGCTTGCGCGCACCACGCTTCTGCGGGTTCAGAGACAGTCTCGAGATGTTCACAACAGTCCCTCCAGGGCGGCGAAAGGATCATGGCCGCCGGATGCACGTCCATCGGGATTCGCTACGTCTACGACGGTCTCAACGACTTCGCGGTAGGCGTAGCGGCGATCCTCAGGGTTGAACGAGAGCGGCACGTCACGGATACGGCGGCGCGAAGCTTCCTCGGGAAGCACCTGCACGTCGGCCTGAACGCTGCACCGCACGGTTCGTGCTCGGCTGCGACGCTGCGATCTCCCCGCCTGCAATGGCGTATCCAGCAGCATCTCACGGGGTTCCTTCTCCGAGATCGTCAGCAGGAGCGGCGGAACCGGGACGCAGGAGCGCCGGCCGAGAGCCAGCGGGAACGCCGGGTCGACAATCGCGCTGGCCAACCCCTCCACCAGTGCGCTCGGACCTCCGAGGTAGGCGGTGAACACTGCATCGCTCAGGTAGAAGCGGTTCGACAAGGGAATGTTGGCCTGGGGCCGCTTGGGATTGTGGGCCGTATGGAAGTCTCGGAGCACCTGCCCCTCCTGGTCGACGCGGACAGCGAGGGAGAGCCCGACAAGATCCTCTATCTCGTCGACACGTCGTCGACCCTGTGCAGCAGCGAGCAGGCCCACGATCCCGCTCTTGGTGGGAGCGGTCTCGGTCGTTCGCCGGACGAACCTGCTCTCGCTGCCCCAGCTCTGGAGTGGACCCGCAAGCCGTAGGACAAGCGTGCTCATCCCCGCACCGCTCCAGCCGTAGCGGCACCGGCGACCCGAGCGCCCAGGTCTCCGAAGGCGACCGTGTCGCCGAGCCCGGCCAGCGACCCCAGGATGCCTGCGCGACCGGCGACGAACACCGACTCCGGCTGCTTCCAGGCCTGGTGGAGTTCCGCCGCATAACCTGCCAGCCGCTCCACGGCCGGTTGCACGAAGCCGCCGTCGGACACGACCGGTTCTTCGAAGGCCCCCACGAAGTTGAGCGGCTGTCCGCTGCGCACAGTCACCAAGGCGACATCGGGTGCCGTCCCGTTCGCAAAGGTGTTCTGCTTGCCACTGGGCATGCTGGTCAGGAAGGCCGTGATGAACGCCTCGACGGAACGACGAGTCGCGGCATCGTCGCCGAGGTTGCTGCGCAAGAGATCGACGTTGATCGTGGCGTACCGGTAGAAGGTCGTCGAGTAGAACTCGACCGTGCCGATCATCCCCGCCCCCGATTCGTCCTCTCCCTGCAGATCATCCACTGCGGTGAAGTAGTCGAACTCAGGAGTGACCGCATGCACCCCCAGGGCATGGGCCACCTGGCACGCCGCGTCGACTCGGAGGTCGGGGGCATCGGCCACCATGCGCCCGAACAGTGCGATGTCCACGGAGTGGTCCCGATCAGCCAGCTCGTGCGGCCTGCCTGCCTTGATGGCGGCCGCCGGATCCTCGCTCGCCGCTGCCTCTACGGCGAGTCCCGCCAGTGCGTCGAGCTGCATCGCCGACAGAAAGATGAGATAGCCGGTCTGGGGAAGCTTGGCCTCCTCCCCCTTCCGGGCCTTCGGCGCCGCCGTCTTGATCTTGAGACCGCTGAGGATCTCGACCGCCAGGGACTCCGCCCGATCGTCGAGTGTCGGATCGATGACGTGGATGCGTTCGACCAGGGCCTGCACGACGTCCCTCGTGCGGATACCCAGCTCAGACTTGTCCAGGGTCTCGGCGAAGGCCTCTCGGGTCGCCCGCTTCCACGCCTGGCTGGAGACCCGACCACGGCGAACCCCGCCGAACAGCGCGGTCTTGGGAGATCCTGTGTCATCACGGTTGATATTGGAAGGCGGCACGGTCTGCAGCACGTGGATGTCGATGGCGGTGTTCATGCGGAGACTCCTTCGGGAGGAACGGACGATGATGTTGTTTCGGGCTGGTCGGTCGACGGCGCAGAGCCGTTTGACCGCAGGTGGTGGAAGTCCCGTGCCCACCTGCGTTGGACCTCACTGACACGTCGGGGGTCCTGGAACGCCACCAGGTCGTCGGCGAAGCGTCCGTAGTCGAAGCCGACGTCGGCACTGCGCATCTGGGTGACCAGTGCACGGGCGTGGTGGGTGAGTTCGTCGAGCGATGCAGCGGTGGCAAGTTGGGTGAAGCGTCGGTAGACCGGGCCTTCGTGGACGTCCTCGGATGAGCTCTCCAGAGTCGATGCCAGACGGCGAACAGCCTGGCCGAAAGGGGTCGACGTGTGCATCAGCATCGGTTTCGCCTGCTGGTGGACAGAGAACATCGTGAGGGCGATGTGAACAGCGTTCTCCTCGGGGGTTGCAGCCTGACCCTGTCCTGCCCCGTCGAGGCCATCCAACGTGAGGTCCCAGATCTCCGGCACCGATCCGGGTTCCTTGCCGACGCCACGACGGAGCTGTGCGAGTTGAGCTCGGCTCCGTGGGTTGAGTTGTCCACCGCCCGAGGGCACGAGGCGGTAGATGATTCCCTTGACGTAGTTCCCCACGTGACCGCTGGCTCGCGGGGTCGACTGCTGTTCGGTCATCCCTCGTTCCTTTCAGGATCACCGGATTGGGTGTCCGGCAGCACTTTCTGCAGTTCGTGGGTGAAGAAGCGTTCTGCCAGAGCCGCCGTCATGAAGATTGCCGCTCCGCCGGGCCCGGCGACCTGCCGGCCGATCACGGCTTGGTCACTGCACAGGTCGAGCTGTTCCCGAGCGAACTGCCGGGCCGTGGTACGGAGATAGGCCTTCCAGCCGGCTAGAGCTGCGTCGATGTCTGGCGCTCCTGCAAGCCTGCCGATCCATGCTCGGGCACCGTGATCGATGCCGGCGAAGAAGCGTGCACGGATGTCACCGGCTGCCGCTTCGCCTGCATCCTCACCTCGCTCGCCCTCTGCTTTGGCGAGGTTGGAAGCCAAGCGTCCGAGGGCACGGGCCGTCTGCTCCGCGGCCAGGACAGCGTCGTCAACCAGGCCTCTCAGCTCGTCGCCCCTCTTCCCTTGCATGAGGAGTGCCACAGAAAGGTCCAGTTCGTCGCTCACGAGCTCCTCGACCACGGCCTCCTGCGATCCGTACGTGATCCCGACGGTCTGCAGTCGCACCGGCAACTGCTCACCCGACTCCCACTCCACCTCGGCGATATGACACAAGGTGGCCGCCGGCAGGTACTGGCGATGGCCTTCGACCTCGCCCACTTCCGCGAGCATGGAGGGAAGAGCACGCCACATGCTGCGGGTCGGGTCGTGCTTGCGTGGCATGTAGACCGGTCGGCCGAACTTCTTTGACTGCGGCTTCGAGTAGCGCCAGCCGGTGAGGGTTTCGTACCTTTGCCGGTTCTGGGGCGTCATCTTGTCCCCTTGCGCGAGGACGACGCCGGTCACTCCTTCGCGGTCTCCCACGAGGCGAATGCGCCTGGATTGCCATGTCAGGAGCGACACGGTGCCCGGCGGGTCGGCCTCCGTGAAGTCCCGGCGAACCGCACTGGCCGGCTCGTCGAGCCTCCACACCGGTCGGTCCACGTCCCCCGACCGGTCGACGTCCTGTGGTACGAGATTGAGGATCAGCGTCTGCTCAAGGGTGCTCCCATGCACGACCAGACCTCCGAGCTGGCCGGCCCAGCCAGGGCCGATGGGGTAACCCCGACCACCCTTGACGAGGGGATCACCGACCGCACCGGATCTGATTCCGGACGGGTCGAAGGCTTGGCCGTGGACCAACCAGCGCGCCGCCTCCGCCGCTCGGATCCGCTCGGCCCCGCGTCTGCTCCGCATGCTGAAGA
Organism: Raineyella antarctica; assembly: GCF_900092135.1. Taxonomy (GTDB): domain Bacteria; phylum Actinomycetota; class Actinomycetes; order Propionibacteriales; family Propionibacteriaceae; genus Raineyella; species Raineyella antarctica. The sequence continues at coordinate 6,878 of NZ_FMYF01000007.1, forward strand.
GGGCCTCACCGTTCGGAATGTCAGCGATGAGCTTCTCCAAACCGCTGATTTCGTTCCTGGCTGTGGCCAGTCCGGCAACCTGCATGAAGGGCCGTTCACCGTCGAAGAGCCAGAACCTGTCGTACCAACGGTCGAGGTAGCCATCGATGACGCCCCGGGGGAGACCCTCGTCCCAGAGCCGCTCCCAATCGATCTCCTGCTGGAGGCTGTCGTAGACGATGGCCAACAGGAGTCGGAGGAAGGCGAACTCCTGGGTGGGCAGGTCGCCGGCAAGTCGTCGAAGGTCACTCGCCTGACGAAAAGTCTCCCGAAGTGACAGCTCCCTCGTCGATCCTGCTGCATTCTCCACCAGGAGGAACGGCTCGTCGACCAGGTTGAAGTCAGACATCCTTGGTCACCTCCAGCCCGGTGTCGGGCGAGTACTGCAGCAGCCATTGGATGTTGCTGCTCGGGATCGACGTCGCCAGCATCTGGCCTCCTTCTTGAAGTCTCATGGGCAGGAAGAGTTCACCTCGCAGGAGCGGGTGCCTGTGCCATTCCCACCGGCGAACGTCCGGTTGCTCCTGCAGCCACCTGATCAGTTCATCAAGTTGGTCCGGATTGCTCGTCATCATTGGAGGCAGCCGGACGGTCCACCCTGCGATCGCCCGGGCGGTGGCGTCGTCGGGGATGGATCGAACATCGACGACCGAGTCCTCCACGACCCAAGGCGGCTGGATGGCTGTGCTGCCAGAAGGGTCCGTCGGCACCACGATGACCTCCAAGGTTGGTTCCGTGTCCCGCACCATCGCCTGGCCCCGCCGCTCAGTCCCATCAGAACCGGGCAAGGTCATCCACGTCGAAAGATCTGCGTTCTGCTTCCGCGGATTCCAGCTGTCCAGGAGGAACGGCTGGGCCCGATGCCGCTGCGCCTCCAGACGGCCCCGGTGCTTCTCGAGGGCCGTTGCCATCAGTCCCTGGGCCTCGGGCGGTCCGACCGGTGAGGTGCCGAAGACGCGCTGAACGAGTGGCGAGACCATGTCCGGGACGGCAAGGTCTGGACCCGTGCCGTCAAGGACGGCAGCCGTACGCAGGAGCAGGTGAGCGCCGTAGATCCGCTCGCTGCCTGACGATCCACGGCGGACACCTTCTCCTCCCCTCGGCTCATCGGCAAGCACGATGCATCGCGGTGTCGACAGTCCTTCCGGGCGTCTTTCGCGCTGATGCCGATGCAGTCGCCCCAGTCGCTGGAAAAGTAGGTCAATCGGGGCCAGGTCGGTGATGAGGAGGTCGAAATCGACGTCGAGCGACTGCTCGGCGACCTGAGTCGCGACGACGACGTGACGATCAGGTCTGGCCCCGGTGGGACCGAACAGCGAGCGAAGACCTACGTCCTTCTGCATCCTGTCGTACGCCATGAATCGCGAGTGGTTGAGGGTGATCGGCCCCAGACCCGCCTGGCCGAGCGCCTCCGCTGTGCGTTGGGCATCTCCCACGGTGTTGCGGATGATCAAGATGCAGCCGCCACCTGCCGACTCCTGCTCCACGGTGGCGACGAGTTCCTTCAGATCGGTACTGCCCCAGTTCCAGGTGACCCGACGGGAAGGGCCCTGGTGGGAGATCTCCTCACACGAGACCTGCTCGAGATCGCGATCCACGGCGGTGATGAGCGGATAGCGCTCGTCCGTCGCCATCGCCTCTATCGCACGCGCAACCTTGGGGGGAGCCGGTCGTCGTCCGACATAGGCCTCGACCATGGCACGGCGCCGTAGCGCGGGCAGCGTGGCCGACAGCACGATGACCGGCACCCCATAGGCGCCGAGCCACTCGAGCACACGATCGAGGTAGACGTCCATGTAAGCGTCCGATGCGTGAGCCTCGTCAATGATCACCACCTTCCCCATCAGGCCGAGGTGACGAAGCATCAGGTGCTTCGACTGCAACCCCGCCATGAGCACCTGGTCGATCGTCCCCACGGCAAAGCTGGCAAGGAGCCGCCGCTTGCGTCCTCGGAACCACTGATGGGCGACGGCATTGCTCAGCCCGCCAGTCTCCTCCCCTGAAGGGGAAGACCCCTCCGATGCATCCGCACCTTCTCGGGGTGCGTCCTCGTCGTGGTCGTACACCTGCTCGGGATCGAGCTGATCGAGCCGCGCGCGGTCGAACTCATCGACACGTTCCATCAGGGCGCGGTACCTCGGGTTCAAGGACGCCTTGCCGTGGGCCAGCGTCAATGACCACGCGGGCACGTCCTCGGGAGGTTCGGGCAGGTCCAAAAGCCATTGGCTGACACGGTCGAACATGCCGTCACTCGTGGCCTGGGTAGGAAGAGCGAAGTAGAGGCCCGAGAGCCCGAGGCGAGCGGCGATCACCTCCGCCGCCGCGAGAGCCGCTTCCGTCTTGCCGCTACCAGTGGTCGTCTCGACGACGAGGAGGCCCACGTCCCGACCTTGGGCAAGGTCGTAGACGTGGCGTTGGACATCAGTGGGGGAACTGCCCTGGGGCCAGTCGAACCGCTGCCGATAGAACGCTTGGGCCGACAGCGTCGGGATGGTAGGTGACCATGGTCGAGGAAAGGCCAGCTCGGCGAGGGCATCCTCGACCCGATCACTCTGGTCAGACCGTTGGAACGGAGGCGACACGTCACCGACCTGGCGGTACGGAAAATACGCCTCGCTGCTGGCCACCCAGTCGGCCACGATGAGGAGACCCGACATGCCCACCAGAACGGGAACCGGGATCCGGAGGTGGGCCCAGTCCCCCATACGTACGGAGGCGCCCGATCGGAAGGTCATCCATGTGGCCAGTTCGGCACGTGCTTCTTGCCAGGGGCCCTTGCCGGCCAATCTCTGGTGCGTCTTGACCGCACCCAGGATGATCGGATCCGCAACCTTGCCATGATGGGCTCCCAGTACCGAGGCAACCTGCCTGGCCGTCGCATGGTCCCAGCCATGCTCGGTCTTAAGCCAGTCGAACAGGTAGAAGTTGCTCACCGCAGCGTGCGGAGCCAGTTTCCGTTCGGCCATGTCCGCACGCGTGCCGCAGTCCAGGCCCGCCTGCCGCATCGGTTCGGCGAGGTAGTCGACCTGGACCGCAAAGGCTGGGCTCATCTTGCCTAGGTCATGCAGTCCCGCGAGCCACGTGAACGCCAACCGGGCGTCGTCGACTCCGCCGGGGAAGCAGACTCCCCACTGCTCCTTGACCGCATGAGCGAGCCAGTGATCGAAGAGTCGTCCGGCGATGTCAGAGGTATCCGCTAAGTGTTGTGTGAGTGGGAGCCAGGTCTGTCGATCACTCGACGACTTGGCCCATGCCGTACGTGTTGCCTCTGCTAGCCCCCCAGCCATGTCCGCAGTTCGATCTGCGGGTCAGACTGAGGAATTGGGAGAGGGGGGAAGGCTCGCGGTGGAGAACATGCCCTTGACTCTATCAAGTCAGCGACTCAAACGTTCTACACTTTCGGATACATTTTCTTGGTCCGGGGATCGCGCAATCCCCTGACGAGGGGAGCACTCCAGCGCGAACGTCCTACACGGATCATCCCCGGATGGTGCGAGTCTAAGCGGCCTCCTGCGGGATCCGACGGTCAAAAGTGGAAGGTCCTGACCCCCGAGAGCGTCAGGACCTTCCATCGTGGGTCGGTGACCAGCCCGGCCCCTACTGCCGGATCAGACCTGCGGCCCCTGCGCGCCCGGCTGGTCCTCCGGACCGAGGTACGGCATCCCCGCGGTCGGGTCGTTGCCCTGGGCCCGGGTGGTGCGCAGCGTCTCGACGCGGGCGCGGTAGTCCTCCGGGTCGATGTCACCGGTGGCCAGGCGGTTGTTCAGCGTACGGATCGCCTCGTCCTCGGCGTCGCCCCGGCCCCCCATCGGGCCGTGCGGGTGGTGGTGCGCGCCCGGACCATGGCCGGGACCGTGGCCGGCCCAGTTCTCGCGGGTGCCGAACAGCGGGGTGCCGTTGCGGTCGGCCCGCCGCAGCAGGAGGAAGAGCCCGACCAGGAACAGCAGCGGGAAGATCATCATCAGGAAGCCTCCGAAGAAGTAGACGTGCTCGTGGCCCATCATCGGGCCACCAGGCCCCATGTACTGGCCAGGAATGGCGAGGGGCAGCAACGAAATGGACATGACCCCAGTCTTCTCCCGATCCGCCTCCGGCACATCAGCCTGCGGGCGGCACCCGGCGTACGCGTCTCGACGTACGCCGGCCCTCGCAGACCTACGCCACCGGCCCCATGCGTACGACGCGGCCGCCTCGTACGATCGGTTTCATGCAACCACGCCCCGGGACCTACCCGCCCAGCGCACCCGGGGGGCGCACCACGCACGCCCCGGCCTGGCTGGCCTGGCTGGGTGCGGTCGCGACCGGCGTGGTGGTGGCCTGGATCATGTTCTTCTCGGCGCTGGTGAGCACCATGACGATGCAGCGCAGCAGCGGGCACATGAGCGGCCCGATGATGCCGGACCGCTACGACCCGTACGACCCGGGCTACCCCAACCCCACAGGCCCGTGGTCGCAGTCGGTGGTCGACCACCGCTGGCTGCCCGCGCTGTTCCTGGCCTGCGTGGTCGTCGCGGCCGGCCTGGTCCTCCGGCACCTGTGGCCCCGGGTCGGGTACGTGTCCGTCGTGGTGGGGACGGCCGGCTACCTGGCCCTCGGCGGGTCTCTGCCGGTCGCGCTGATCGCGCCGGCGATCGCCCTGGTCGGGCTGACGGCCGTGCGGCCGGGCCGGTACTGGGTGCTGTGGGTGGCGCTGCTGGTGCCGATGCTGTGGGCGGTCGGCTGGAACGACCCCTACATGGGGCTGACCAGCGCCTGGCTCTACCCGGCGATCGTGTTCGGGATCGCCGCGATGCTGGTGCCGACCCTGCTGGCAGAGGTCCGGCGCAGCCAGGCGGTGGCGCGCCACCAATCGCATGCCGACGAGATGCGCCAGGTCGCCTACCGCGAGCGGCTCCGGATCGCCCAGGACCTGCACGACGTCGTCGGGCACAGCCTGTCCACGATCTCCCTGCAGGCGGGGGTGGCACTGCGGCTGCTGGACGAGAACCCGGCCCAGGCCCGCACCTCGCTGGAGGCGATCCGCACCAGCGCCAAGGACTCCCTCACCGACGTACGCCGGACGCTGGGGATCCTTCGGGACCCGAACGAGGCCGCGCCGCTCTCCCCCGGTCCGGGCCTGGACCGGATCGACGAACTCGTCGCCCCGCTGGTCGCCAGCGGCGCCACGGTCGGCCTGCACCGCGACGCCGGGCTGGCCGCGACCGTGCCGACGCCGGTCCAGCAGGTCGCCTTCCGGATCGTCCAGGAGGCCCTCACGAACGCTGTCCGGCACGCCCCCGGCACCCCGGTGGAGGTGAGGATCGCGCGGGCCGGCGAGCAGTTGCTGGTCCAGGTCCGCAACGGCGGCCCGGCCCCGGCCCACCCCGTGGTCGAGGGGAACGGCCTACGGGGGATGCGGGAACGCGTCACCACGCTGGGTGGCACACTGACCATCGAGGACACCGGACCCGGCGGGGTCGGCATCACCGCCCTGCTGCCGCTGGGGATCCCGACCAACCCTGGGAGCCCCGGAAGCCCCGGAAGCCCCGGGAACCCGGGGAATCCCGGCGAGCCCAGCGAGCCCGATCCCCGAGGAGCCCGATGACGCCACCAGCCCTGCCGATCCCGCCCCGCGACGACGTCCCGGCCGGCGACGATTTCTCGACAGGCACCGGGACGATCCGCGTCCTGATCGCCGACGACCAGCCGCTGGTCCGGATGGGGTTGCGCGCCCTGGTCGAGGCCGAGCCGGACATGGACGTCATCGGCGAGGCCGGGACCGGACGGGAGGCGGTCGACCAGGTCCGCCGCGACCATCCCGACGTGGTGCTGATGGACGTCCGGATGCCCGAGCTGGACGGCATCGCCGCGCTCCGCGAGATCGGCGCCGACCCCCGCTGCGCCTCCACCCGGGTGGTGGTGCTGACCACCTTCGAGCTGGACGAGTACGTGTTCGCCGCCCTGCAGGCCGGCGCGGCCGGCTTCCTGGTCAAGGACGCCGAGCCCGAGGAGATCCTGCGCGGGATCAGGCTGGCCGCCTCCGGCGCCTCCCTGCTGTCCCCGAGCGTCACCCGTACGGTCATCGCCACCTTTACCGGCAGCAACCGCACCTCACCCCAGGACGAACGGCTCGCCGTCCTGACCGACCGCGAGCGGGAGGTGCTGGCGCTGGTCGGCCAGGGGTTCAACAACGAGGAGATCGCCGCCGAACTGGTGGTCAGCAACGCCACCGCCCGCACCCACGTCAGCCACATCATGGCCAAGGTCGGGGCGCGGGATCGGCCGCAGCTGGTCGTGCTGGCCTATCGCACCGGGCTGGTGCGCTGATCCCTGCGCCTCGCGGCAACAGCGGCGCGGCAGAAATGCAGGATCAGACCGCGCTGGGCTGCAGTTCACCCTCCTGCTCCTGCTCCAGGTGGCGGGAGGCGGTGCGCCGGTAGTACGTCGCGAGCATGGCGCCGGAGAGGTTGTGCCAGATCGAGAAGATGGCGCCGGGCAGGGCTGCGGCCGGGGAGAAGTACTGGGCGGCGAGGCCTGCCGCCAGTCCCGAGTTCTGCATGCCCACCTCGATCGAGATCGTCCGCGCCGCGCGGACCGGCTGGCGGGTGAGGCGACCGGCGAGGTAGCCGAGCAGGTAGCCCAGGCCGTTGTGGAGCACCACGGCCGCGAAGACGATGAGGCCGGCCGAGGCAACCTTGGCGGCCGAGCCGCCGACGACGGCCGCCACCACGCCGGAGATCGCGATCACCGAGATCCAGGGCATCGCGGGGAGGATGGGGGTGAACAGCTTCGGCAGGACCAGTCGCAGGACCAGACCGGCGACGACGGGGATCAGGACGATCTGCAGGATGCTCTTCGCCATCGCCGGGCCGTTGACCGGCATGTAGTGGCCGGCCAGCAGCAGGGTCAGTGCCGGGGTGAGCAGCGGGGCGAGCAGCGTCGACACAGAGGTCATCGTCACGGACAGGGCGGTGTCGGCCTTGGACAGGTAGCTCACCACGTTGGAGGAGGTCCCACCCGGCGCGCAGCCGACCAGGATCACGCCGGCCGCCAGGTCGGCGGGCAGGCGCAGGACCCAGGCGACCAGGACGCCGACCAGCGGCATGACCATGTACTGGGCGACGACGCCGATCAGGATCGGCCAGGGTCGGGACAGGACGAGCCGGAAGTCCGGCAGCGTCAGGGTGAGGCCCATGCCGAACATGATGATCATCAGCAGGGTGTTCACGTGCGGGCCGAGCTGGCGGGCGGTCGGAGCCGCGAAGAACCCGAACAGGGCCGCGGCGATGACCAGGACGGGGAACACCGTGACCGCGATGGTGGCACTGCGGTCCTCGGCGGAGAGTGTGGCTTTCGTCATTCGCCCAGTCCTATCCGGGCAGGGGTTCCATGAGACGTACGTCTCAGCCCGTGGTTGTCCGGCATCCCGGGCAACGACCCGCGTGCCGGGGTGGACCGGTCAGGACCGGTGCGGCCCCCAGGGGCCGGTCGGTGGCTGGACCAGGCGGTCCGAACCGGTGCCCTGGGGACCGATCGGCATGGACGACTCCTCACCGGCGCGGGTCCGGTCCACCCACACCTGGGCGGGCTCGCGCAGGGCGCGGGCGCGCAGTTCGTCGACCAGCACCTCCGGCTCGCCTCGGCCCGGCCCGGTCTGCTGCAGCAGCCGCAGGTACGCCTCGCGGGCCAGCAGCTGGCGGCGGGTGGTGGTCAGTTCGGAGCGGCTGCGGCCGATGAAGCTGACGAACCAGTGCAGCAGCGTGGTCACCTTGGACTTGAACCCCACGATGTAGAGCAGGTGGATGAACAGCCACGTCAGCCAGGCCAGCGGGCCGGTGAAGCGCAGTTTGCCGGTGCTCACCACCGCCGACGTACGCGACAGCGCGGCCATCGACCCCAGGTCCTTGTACCGGAAGCTGCGGACCCGGTAGTCGCCCTGCAGCCGGCGGCGGACCTGCCCGGCGGCGAAGCGGCCCTGCTGGATCGCGACCTGCGCGACGCCCGGCAGCTGGTCGAGGTTGGCCATGTCACCGATCACGAACACCTCGGGGTGGTCGGGCAGGGTCAGGTCCGGGCCGATGGCGATCCGCCCGGAGCGGTCGATCGCGGCGCCGGTCTGGTCGGCCAGGTGGCGGGCCAGCGGGCTGGCCTGCACGCCGGCGGCCCAGACGACCGTACGGGTCAGCACGACCAGCTTCTCGTCCGAGCCCTTGACGGCGATCTCCACGCCCTGGCCGTCGACGTCGGTGGCGTGCGCGTTGCCGATGAACTCCACACCCATGCCGGTCAGGGCCCGGGTGGCCTTCTCACCCAGGTCGGTGCCGAAGCTCTTCAGCACCGTCTCGCCGCCGTCCACCAGGATCACCCGGGCCTGGCTCGGGTCGATGTGGCGGTAGTCCTGCTTGATGGTGCGACGCGCCAGTTCGCGGATCTGGCCTGCCATCTCGACCCCGGTGGGCCCGCCGCCGACCACCACGAAGGTGAGTAGTGCGTCGACGTCAGCCGTATGCCCCTCCATCGCGGAGATCTCGGCCTTCTCGAACGCGGACAGGATCTGCGCGCGCAGCTCCAGGGCATCGTCGATCGTCTTCAGGCCCGGGGCGTACTGGGCGAACGCGTCGTTGCCGAAGTAGGACTGGGAGGCACCGGCGGCGACCACCAGCGTGTTGTACGACAGGGTGAACTCCAGCCCGAGCCCGTCGGCGTGCACCTGCTTGGCGGCCACGTCGATCGAGGTGACCTCGGCATTGACGACGCTGGCGTTGCGCTGCTCACTGAGGATGCCGCGCACCGGCGGGGCGATCTCGCCCGGGGACAGGATGCCGGTGGCCACCTGGTAGAGCAGCGGCTGGAACAGGTGGGCGGTGTCACGGGAGACCATCGTGACGTGCACGCCCTCGACCCCCCGCAGCGCCTGCGTGAAGAAGAGCCCACCGAAGCCCGACCCGATCACCACGATCTCGTGGTGGCGGGTCGACCTCGCCGATCCGGCCCGCAGTGTCGCTGCCGAGCCGGTCGCGGGCAAAGAAGTTGATTTATCAATCACATTGATCAGCATACGCCGCGATCCGCGACTTGCAACATTCGGCGGGCCGCCCCGCGGAGCCGCCCTCACCGGTCCAGGCGCTCGTACTGCGGCAGGTCCGCCCGCAGTGCGTCCAGCACGAGCGTACGCAACCAGGACTGCGCCGGCGACAGGCTCTCCTCGCGCCGGGAGTACAGGGCGGTGCGCGGATTGGGCACCTGCCACGGCAGCGGACTGACCACCAGCGGCAGGTACCGCCGGTGGACCTCGGCGAAGTAGCGCGGCAGCAGCGCCACCAGGTCGGTCGTCTCCAGCACGTGCGGCACCGCCGCGTAGCCGTGCACCGAGAGCACGACACGCTCGGCCAGGCCGTGCTCGTACAGGGCATCACGGAGGAACACGTGCCCCTCCCGCCCGGCCACCACGACGAAGCGCCGGTCGCGTACCCCCTCCTCGCCCGGCTCCAGCGGGTGGTCGGCGTGCGTCACCGCGACGTACTCGGGGTCGTAGAAGGGCTGGCGCCACAGCCGGGCGCTGGGCAGCACGGTCATCGTGATCGCCAGGTCGACGGTGCCGCGGACCAGGTCGTCCTCCACCGCGTCGATGTCCAGTGGCGTGACGCGCAACCGCATCGTCGGCGCACTGCGCTCCAGCGCCCCGAAGATGATCGGCAGCCAGGTAATCTCCCCCAGCGAGGACAGCGCCAGCACCACCTCCCCGCCGACCAGGGCCGGATCGAACGCGCTGGAGGCCTGCGAGGCGACCTGCTCCACCCTGCTCAGCGGCTCGTGCAGGGCGTCGTAGAGGCGCCGGGCGCGGCTGGTCGGGACCAGGGTGTTCCCCTCACGCCGGAACAGGTCGTCGCCGAAGCGTCGCCGCAGCCGCGACAGCGTGTAACTGACGGTCGGTTGCGAGACACTGAGTCGTTCGGCGGCGACGGTGACGCTGCGGGTCTCGTAGAGCATCAGCAGCGTACGCAGGGAGTTGAGGTCCTCGGTCACCCATAGAGGATATCGATACTGCGTGGCTGCAATATCTATTGGCTTGTGGTGGCGTACGTCACTTACCGTTTTCTCGTGCGCAGGTCCCGCTGGACCTGCCCCTCCCGACCGCCTCAACGAACCCGACTGCCTCAACGAAGAGGAGACGACAGCGATGTCGACCAGCAGCGCCATACCCAGCCAGCAACAAGGAACCACCACGGACAGGCACCTGACCACCACCCGGGTCGGCATCGTCGGCGGCGGCCCCGCCGGACTGATGCTCTCCCACCTGCTCGCCCGCGACGGCGTGGACAACGTCGTCATCGACACCCGCGACCACGAGACCATCGCCACCACCCAGCGCGCGGGGATCCTGGAGGCCGGCAGCGTACGGATGCTGACCGAGACCGGCGCGATCAGCCGGATCCCCACCGAGGGCTACGAGCACGCGGGCATCTACCTGCGCTTCAACGGCACCAACCACCACCTCGACTTCAAGGAGCTGGTCGGCCAGACCGTCTGGCTCTACCCGCAGAACGACGCCTTCATCGACCTGGCCGCCACCCGGGCCCGCGACGGCGGGGACGTCCGCTTCGGCGTCTCCGACACCCAGGTGTCCGGCATCGAGACCGACCGCCCGACGATCGACTTCACCGACGCCGACGGCAACCCGTGCCGGATCGAGTGCGAGATCGTGGTCGGCGCCGACGGCTCGCGTTCGAAGACCCGTGACCTGATCCCCGGCCGGACCAAGCACACGATGAAGTACCCGTTCGCGTGGTTCGGCATCCTCGCGAAGACCCCGTTCCAGGCCGACGAGCTGATCTACTGCCACGGCGAGTCCGGCTTCGCGCTGATCAGCCAGCGCACCCCGGAGATCCAGCGGATGTACTTCCAGTGCGACCCCGACACCACTGCCGAGGACTGGACCGACGAGCAGATCTGGGACCGCTTCGACGAGATCCTGGCCGGCCCGGACGGGTTCCGGCTGCAGCGCGGGGAGATCATCGAGAAGACCGTGCTGCAGTTCCGCTCCTTCGTCCAGGAGCCGATGCAGTACGCCAACCTGTTCCTGGCCGGCGACGCGGCCCACACCGTCCCCCCGACCGGCGCCAAGGGCCTCAACCTGGCCTTCGCCGACGTCGCCCTGCTCGCCCCGGCGCTGGTGCGCTGGGCCGGCACCGGCGACCGCTCCGAGCTGGACACGTACGGCGAGCGCGCGGCCAAGCGGATCTGGAAGGCGCAGAACTTCAGCTACTGGATGACCCAGATGCTGCACACCCACACCGACGGCAACTCCTTCACCGACAAGCGCCAGCTCGGTGAGCTGATGTCGGTGACCTCCTCCAAGGAGTCGATGAAGTACCTGGCCGAGTGCTACACCGGCTGGCCGTACGACCTGCCCGACGAGGCACCGGCCCAGGCGCCGGCCGCCGAGCAGCTCGCGGAGGTGGCCCGATGAGCATCTACCAGATGCAGCAGTGCGTCTTCGACCACCTGCGCCGGCTCGAGGACCCCCAGGACGACCGTCGCCCCGACGACGTGCTGGTGGACGGCTACGACATGACCGAGGAGGAGCGTACGGCGCTGCAGGCCGGCGATGTCGGCGTCTTCCACACCCTCGGCGTCCACCCGGTGCTGATCAACGCCTACTGCCGGGCCAACGGCTGGAAGCGGGCCGACTACCGCGTCCTGTTCCCCGCCGGCGCCGACGCCGTCAGCGGCAAGGCGCGCTGGCAGGGCTTCGGCTCCCGGGCCGACGGCCGCCTCGACGAGGACGGCCACTTCCACCTGACGGCCTCCCCCGCCGCTTCGTCGAACTCCGACTCCCCCAACGCAGACTCCCCCGACCCCACCGGCCGTCCCGACGGCCTCGCCCCCCAGGAGGCCTGATGGCTGAGATCGTGCTGGCCTACTCGGCGTCCCACGCGCCGATGATGTCCGCGAACCCCGAGTCGGCGCCGCCGGCGATGCGCGAGCGGTTCTTCGCCGCCCTCGACCTCGTCCGCGACCGCGTCACCGAGTCCGGGGCGCAGGCCGTGGTGCTGATGTCCGGGGAACACTTCACCAACTTCTTCCTCGACAACCTGCCCCAGCTCAGCGTGGGCGTCGGCGAGACCCACCTCGGCCCGGTCGAGAAGTGGCTCGGCATCCCCCGGACGATCGTGCCCGGGCACCCGGGCCTGGCCGACGCGGTCCTGGGCGGGACGATCGAGCGCGGCTTCCAGCCATCCATCTCCAGCCGGCTGACCGTCGACCACGGCTTCATGACCGTCTACCACGCCCTGTCCCCCGCCATGGACCTGCCGCTGGTCCCGATCGTGATGAACTGCACCACGCCCCCGCTGATGACCCTGCGGCAGGCGTACGACTTCGGTGCCGCGGTCGGCGAGGCCATCCGCGCGTACGACGGCCTGGAGCGGGTCGCCCTGATGGGCGCCGGCGGCCTGTCGCACTTCGTCGGCGAGCCGCGCGTCGGCGACATCGACGAGGACTTCGACCTGTGGTTCCTGCGCCAGCTGGAACTGGGCTGCCCGCCCGAACTGCTCGACATCAGCAACGAGGAACTGGCCATCGGCGGCAACGGGACCGGCGAGGTCCGGGCCTGGGCCGCGTGCGCCGGAGCGATGCAGGGATCGCGGACGACCGCGCTGGACTACGAGCCGATCGGTGAGTGGATCAACGGCATGGGTGTGGTCCTGCACGAGCCGGCCGGCAACCAGGCCGACCCGGCCCCGACCAGCATCTTCGTCCCGTGACCGGCGCCGAGGGAGGCGAGGGCGCACCGGTGGTCGACGTCCACGCCCACGCCATGCCGATGCCGGTGCTGGACTGGCTGGCCGAGCAGGGTCTGGCCGACCTGTCCCGGGTCGAGCAGAACGTCGTCGTGCTCGACCCGCGGATCTCCGGCGTCGGCGCGAACGCGCCGCTACCACTGGCCCGCTCGATGCACGACCCGCAGCAACGGCTGGCGGAGATGGATGCCACCGGCGTCGACGTCGAGCTGGTTTCGCTGCCGCCGTTCCTGTTCGCCACCACCTGCCAGGACCCCGAGCTGGTCGCCGAGGTCGTCCGCCGCGGCAACGACGCCCTGGCGCAGTACTGCGCCGCGGCGCCGGACCGGCTGCTGCCGCTCGGCTCGGTGCCGCTGGGCTGGCCAGGGGCGGCCGAGGAAGCGCTGCGGGCACTGGACGGACTCGGCTTCGCCGGGATCGCGATCGGCTCCAAGGGCGCCGGCCGCGACCTGGACGACCCGGTCAACGCCCAGCTGTGGGAGCTGCTCAGCGCACGCCGGACCTTCGTCTTCCTGCACCCCTCGGGGGTGCCGGATCCGGCCCGGCTCGGCGACTTCTGGTTCCCGCAGTTGGTCGGCTATCCGATGGAGACCGCGATCGCGGCGGCCCGGCTCGCGTTCGGGGGCGTGCTGGAACGTACGCCACTGGTGCTGTGCCTGGCCCATGGCGGCGGCTGCCTCGGCGACCTGCGCAGCCGGCTGGACATGGGCTGGGAGCGCAAGCCGGTGGCCCACACCACCTCGGTGCCGCCGTCGCAGCTGTTCGACCGGCTGTACTACGACACCGCCGTGTTCGCTCCGCAGGCGCTGCGCCACCTGGTCGACACGGTGGGGGCCGGACAGGTGCTGCTCGGCACCGACCACCCGTTCGACCTGGCCGAGAAGGACCCGGTCGGGTTCGTCCGGTCGGCCGGGCTGGGGGCGGAGACCGAGGCTGCGGTCCTCGGTGCCACGGTCGTACGTCTCGTGGGGGAAGCCGTCACCTCGCGGAGCGACGGGCTGCAGGTGGGCTGAGGGCATGCTGAGGCCGGGCCACCTGGTGGCCCGGCCCTCACGAGTCTCCGGGTCCTAGTGGCCCGCAGTGTCCTCCGGCCCCAGGTACGGCATGCCGGCAGTGGGGTCATACGCCTGGGCCCGGGTGGTACGCAGCGCGGCGAGGCGCTCGCGATAGTCCTCGGGGGTGATGTCACCGGAGGCCAGGCGGTTGGCCAGCGTACGCATCGCCTCGTCCTCGGGCGCTCCATGGGACGGCCCCTGGTGGTGGGGGTGGCCCTGGCACTCGGGACAGGCGCCGGGAGCGAACCAGCCCTCGCCGAACAGCGGGGTGCCGTTGCGCTCCGCCTGGCGCGACAGGTAGATGAATCCGATCACGATGAGCAACAGAACGATGAACATGGGGATGCCTCCAGACGAGGTAACGGGCAGTGACGTGCTTAGGCCGTGGGGCCGCCCTCGGGCGATCCGGGGTTGGCCTCGGGCCCGGCGTACGGCATGCCGGTGGTCGGATCAGTGGTCTGGTCCTTGGTCGACCGCAGGGTGTCGATGCGCGCCCGGTAGTCCTCCGGGCTGATGTCACCGGCGGCGAGACGGTTGGCGAGGGTCCGCAGGGCCTCGTCCTCGGGGGCCGGGCCGGCGAAGGGCCCGTGCTGGTGGGCGTGGGGATGACCGGGGCCACCCTGGTGGTGTCCCTGGAACGTCCGGCCGAAGAGCGGCGTGCCGCGACGCTGGGCCCTCTTGTAGAGGAGGAGCAGGAGGAGGAGCAGGGCAAGCAGGAGCAGCGGGCCGATGAGCATGAAGAAGCCGCCGAACACCGGCGACCCGTAGCCGTGATGGCCCATCATCGGGCCGCCGGGGCCCCCGTAGTAGCCCGGCATCTCCAGGGGCAGCAGCGAAGTGAACATGCCACCAGTCTGCTCGCCCCGATCCCTTCGCACATCAGCCCACAGGCGGTGATCCACGTACGCCCCTCGACGTACGCCCCTCGGGTGGACCTGCGCCGCGCCCCTCCGGTTCAGTATCCGTTCCTGGTCGACACCGCCCCCGGGTTAGACTCCCCAGAGCAGACCAGCACACGCCGCCGACCGGGGAGGACCCTCATGATCGATCGCCCCCGTGGCTTCGACAAGGCCATGCAGCTGATCGAGCGGGGCGTCGAGATCCCCAATCCGTGGAGCCTGGACATCGGCGACGACGTCGACATCGACCGGATCTCCGCCGACGGCGTGACGATCCATCCCGGCTGCCGGATCCACGGCGCCGCGACTGTCATCTCGGCCGGCGTCACCTTGGGCGAGGAGGGGCCGGTCACGCTGAAGGACTGCCGCCTGGGCCCGAACGTACGGCTCAAGGGCGGCTACTTCGCCGACTCGGTCTACCTCGACGGCGCGAACATGGGCCTGGGCGCGCACGTCCGCGAGGGCACCCTGCTGGAGGAGCAGGCCGGCGGCGCGCACACCGTCGGGCTGAAGCAGACGATCCTGTTCCCGTACGTGACCCTGGGCAGCCTGATCAACTTCTGCGACTGCCTGATGGCCGGCGGCACCAGCCGCAAGGACCACTCCGAGGTCGGCTCCTCCTACATCCACTTCAACTTCACCCCGGACGGCAACAAGACCACCCCGTCGCTGTTCGGTGACGTGGCGCGCGGCGTGATGCTGGACCAGCCGGCGATCTTCCTCGGCGGCCAGGGCGGCACCGTCGGCCCGGTCCGGGTCGGCTACGGCACCGTCGTGGGGGCCGGCTCGATCCTGCGCGAGGACGTCGAGGAGGACGGGCTGCTGGTGCTCAGCGCACCGCCCGAGGGCCTGCGCCGCCCGAACAGCCCGCGCCGCTACAAGCGCCTGCGCCAACTGCTGGAGAAGAACCTCTGCTACCTCGCCAACCTCGGCGCGCTGGAGGCCTGGTACCGCGAGGTCCGGGCGCCCTTCTTCGCCGCGCAGGAGTTCGGCGGCCTGGTCCTCGAGGGCGCCCTGGAGATGCTGGCCAGCGCCCGCAAGGAGCGGACCAAGCGGATCGACGCGCTCGTCGCGACCCTGACCCCCGACAGCGACGACCAGCGCCAACTGGTGGCGTGCATCGTGCCGCTGCTCGGCAGCTTCGACCCCGCGCAGGCGTCGGCCGAGCTGACCAGTGCCCCGGCGGAGGTGGACACCGCTGTGGCGGCGGCCGCCGCGGCCGGCACCGGTTACCTGGCGGCGATCGCCGGCCTGTCACCCGAGGTGAAGCAGGCGGGCACCGCCTGGCTGCAGTCGATCGTCGACGACACGTGCGCACGCGCCGCTGCCTGCGTACCCGACATGGGTCTGTTCGAGTCCGCCTAGGGCTCCTCGGACACGAAGGAGAAGATATGGGCAAGTTGTTCGGCACCGACGGCATCCGCGGCGAGGCCAACCGGCACCCGATGGACGCGATCACCGCATACCGCCTCGGGCAGGCGGTCACGCACGTGATGGGCCGCAACAAGCCCGAGGGGCACCGCATCCGGATCGTCATCGGCAAGGACACCCGCATCTCCGGGTACATGCTGGAGGCCGCCCTCGAGGCGGGCGTGACCTCGATGGGCGGCCACGTCGAGATGGTCGGCGTACTGCCGACCCCGGGTATCGCGTACATCACCGAGTCGATGCGGGCCGACGCCGGCTTCGTCGTCTCCGCCTCGCACAACCCGTACCAGGACAACGGCATCAAGGTCTTCGCCGGCACCGGCTACAAGCTGACCGACGAGGAGGAGCACGAGATCGAGGACCTGGTCCTCGGCGACGGCCTGGACGACCTGCGCCCCTTCTCCGCGGACATGGGCCGGGCGCACCGCCTGGACGACGCGGTCGGCCGCTACACCGTCTTCCTGAAGAACACCTTCCCGCGCGAGCTGTCGATGGAGGGCTTCAAGGTCGTCCTGGACACCGGCAACGGGGCCACGTACGAGGTCGGCCCGGCCATCTTCCAGGAGCTCGGCGCTGACGTCACCGTCATCCACGACGAGCCCAACGGCTTCAACATCAACGACAACTGCGGCTCCCAGCACACCGGGGACCTGCGGGCCAAGGTGCTGGAGACCGGTGCCCAGGTCGGCCTGGCCTTCGACGGCGATGGCGACCGGCTGATCGCCGTCGACGAGCTCGGCAACGAGATCACCGGCGACCAGATCCTGATGCTCTGCGCCAAGCAGCTGCACGCCGAGGGCAGGCTGGCCAACGACCTGCTCGTCTCCACGGTGATGAGCAACCTGGGCATGACCCTGGCCTGCGAGAAGTACGGCTTCAAGCACCACGCCTCCAAGGTCGGCGACCGCTACGTGCTGGAGGACATGCGCCGGCTCGGCGCCTCGCTGGGCGGGGAGGACTCCGGCCACGTCATCTTCCTGGACCACCACACCACCGGTGATGGCGAGCTGACCGCCCTCCAGGTCGTCGCGACGATGCTGAAGACCGGCAAGCCGCTGTCCGAGCTGGCGACGGCGATGGAGGTGTTCCCGCAGGTGCTGATCAACATCGACGTGGCCTCCAAGCCCGACATCGCCACCGTCCCCCGGATCGGTGCCGCGATCGAGCAGGCCGAGATGGAGCTGGCCGGTCGCGGCCGGGTGCTGGTGCGCTACTCCGGCACCCAGAACCTGTGCCGGGTGATGGTCGAGGGCCCCACCGAGGAGACCACCCGCCGCTACGCCGAGCAGATCGCCGACGTCGTCCGCGCCACCATCGGCTGACGTGCCACCGACACGAGAGGCCCGGGGTGCGGACGGGCTGGCAGACCGCGCCCTTCGTACCCTGGCCTTCCGCGGCCCGCTGACCGGCTCCCAGCTGCAGGAGGCGCTCGGCGCGCCGAACTTCGCGCTGTGGAAGGCGTGCATGCTCGACGACCGGATCGCCCACCGGGTGATCGGCCGGCGCTACGTACGCCTCGACATCAAGCTGGACGGCTACGTACGCCTCTCGCCCTCGATCCTGCGCGAGTTCCTGACCTATACGGTGGTCGGGCCGGCCGAGGACACCGTGGCGCTGGACACCGCGGCGTCCGCCCTGGCGGACCACATCCAGCACGTCAGCAAGCGCAAGCTGTACACCGCGCGCCGGATCATGGACGAGATCGCGCGGCCGTTCCTGACCGATCCGGTGCTGTCCCGGTACTTCTGCATCGCCCTGGCCGGCGACATCGTCTACGAGATGTCGCACGAGGTGCTGCGCCCGGAGCGGTCCACCGGGATCCTGGTGCAGGGCTCCGACCTCGACATCGTGGTGCTGGTCGCCGACGACGCACCCGAGGGCCTGGCCGCCGACCTGGATGCCGCGATCTACGCGAAGAAGTACTACTACCTGCGCCATCCGGCGTTCCGCGAGGAGCTGGACTACGTGGTCAAGTCGGTGGCGACGCTGCGCCAACAGGCCACCTTCGGTGACTTCCACCAGATGGTGGCGTCCAAGGTCTGGCTCGAGGGCCGCTACCTGTGCGGTGACCGTGCGCTGTTCGACCGGGCCAAGGACATGCTGGCCGAGGCCGGCGTCGTCGACCGCCTCGCCGCCCTGGAGGATGAAGCGATCGCGACCCGGGAGTACCAGCAGCAGCGGCTGCTGGAAACCCCCTGGGACGAACTCCACGACGACGACCTCGGGCTGTTCTACACCGCGGAGGAGTCCGAGGAGTTTCGCTGAGGGCTGCGGCCTGTGGCGGGGGCCCTGCGATGGCTCCGGGCGGCTGGGGGACTCCGTGGCATCTGCGTGGTCGGCGGCGACCCGCGGCCGTACGTTGGCGGCGTGCGCCAGCGGCCGTACGTTGGCGGCGTGCGCCAGCGGCCGTACGGCTGCTTAGGTACGGCGAATCTGGTGGTCTATCCGTAGATTCGGCGCACCTAACGAGCCACCACGGCCGTACCGCCGCCTCGGGACGCTTGACGGCCGCACCGGAGCGCTTGGCGGGCGACCTGCGGCCGGGCAGGGAGCTTGAGACGCCGGACGGCCGCAGTCGCGCCCGGCGGTCGGCCTCGGACAGTCGCCGCCATCCAGTCGAAGGTCACGCCGGGTCACGCCGGGTCACGCCGGGTCACGCCGGTAACGCCGGTAACGCCGGTAACGCCGGTAACGCCTCCGTACGCCGAACCCGAGCGTTCCACTCTCCGAACGACGTGATCCATCTCACATTTCACACCTCGGGTCCAGCACCTGACACACCCCTGGGAAGCCGCTCCCGCTAGGTCGTTCACCCCTCGCCGCGGACACCCGGAAGACCCCGGCTGAGGTGACCTCCACCGTTATCAAGCTGAGTCACCCCCGTTATCAATTTGTGATCTGGTGCGAGCTCTTGTTAGCGTGACGTCCGCGTGCAGATCCCAAAGATCCCACGTCGCGGGCGGATCGCCGAGTTCTGCCGCCACCCGTGTCCCGTTGTCACAAACGTCACGGCAGAAGCGGGGGAACCACATGTGACCGACCCTCACCGGTCGGTCTTGGGGTTAAGCAGACGGAGGCCCGCCTCCGGATGCCGGGTGTCTCCCACCCGAACCCGACAGCTCACCTCGTAGGCTCACGGAGGCCCAGATGTCCAAGTCCACTTTCACCACCCCGCGCCGCAGCGCCGGCACCACGATCCACACGACGCGTCGTGCCCACGCTGTCGCCGCGCACAGCGCCGGCTTCACCGGCACCTCCGCCGCCCGTCGCGCCGGCCTGGCCGCCGTGGCCGGTCTGGTGACCGTCGGCGTGGTCGCCCCGGCCGCCGCCCACGCCGAGGCGTACGCCCCGGCAGGCGCCCAGAACACGACGTACACCGTCCCGAGCACCACCAGCACCACGAGCACCACCACCGGGACCGCGTCGACCTCCACCGCGAAATACACCACTGTGGCGCTCAACGTCCGCATCGCTGCGAGCATCGATTCTCCGCGGGTGACGACGCTCGCCGCCGGCACCAAGGTCACCACGACCGGCACCACTTCCGGTGGCTGGACCCAGATCAGCCACGACGGGGCCAAGCGCTGGGTGTCCAGCCAGTACCTGACCTCGACCTCGCCCGCGGGCTCGCGCTCCGCCACGACCTCCCGCTCGGCCGACCGCACGGCCATGAACGTGTCGGTCGACACCTCGGGCCTGTCCGCCAAGCGCGCCGCGATCGTGAAGGCCGCCTACCAGGGCATCGGCAGCGGCTACGTCTACGGTGGGACGACCTTCGGCGCCTGGGACTGCTCCGGCTTCGTGCTGTGGGCCACCAGCCACGCCGGCATCAGCCTGCCGCGCACGTCCCAGGCCCAGGCCGCGGCGCTGACCCGCACGTCCAACCCGCAGCCGGGCGACCTGGTCCTCCAGAACGGCGGCGGCCACATCGGCATCTACGTCGGCAACGGCATGATGATCTCCGCGCTGAACCCCAGCGAGGGCACCAAGCTGCACCCGGTCAGCTGGATGCCGGTCGCGGGGTACTACACCTACAGCTGATCGTCGCCGCCACACCGCCCCGCAGTGTGGCCCGACAGCCGCAACGCCCCCGGCAGACGCCCCCGGCCCCGCCGGGGGCGTCGTCGTCGGACAGGACCGCGATCCTTCGCCCCTAGACTGACGATGCACCATGCCGTTCGCACCCGTCCCCGGTTACCGAGGTGGTCATGACCGACGAGAACAGCCAGTCCCCCGGCGAATCCCCGTTGTCGGGGACGTCGCAGCCGACCCCTACAGGGGTCGGATCCCCGGGAAGCTACCGCGCTCGTCTGCACACCCACCGCGTACGCCATGCCGCCCGGAACGGCGGGACCCCGGCCCCCGATGCTGCCTGGCGGCCCATCCCCACCCCTCCACCCACGCCCGGCGCAGCACTGGCGGCCCGCGCAGCGACCTCCGCGCCGCGTCCACGGGGCCGCGGCCCGCGATCGGGTGGCACGCCCGCCCCTGCCCCCGGCCCCTCCCCCGCTGCGCCGAACACGAACCCTCCCACCCCGAGCACGCCGCCCACCCCGAGCACGCCGCCTCCCACCCCGAGCGCACCCACGCCGAGCGCCCCTCCGCCGAGCGCCCCTCCGCCGACCGGACCCGCCGACCAGGCGCACTTCGAGTCGGTGGCTCCGGCATCGGCCGCCCCGGTGCCGCTCGGCGCGGTGGCACGGCACCGCTTCGGTCCGGACGGCCCAGGGGATGCCCCCTCGTACGAACGTCCCAGCGAGAACGATCCCGAGTCACTCGGTGACGCCCCCTCCCTGGCCCGGCACTGGAACACGCTCGGGTCGTGGGCCGGGAGCCAGGTCAGGTTGCGGGACCGGATCCCGCGCGGGCGCCGCCTCGCCCGCCTCGCGATCGGGTTCGTCGCCCTGGTCGTGCTCGGTACCACCGGTGGTGCCGGCCTGCTCTATGCGAATGCCGACCTCAACCGCACCAATCCCGACTTCCTGAGCAACAACACCGCGCTGTACTACGGCGACGGCCACACCGAGCTGACCACCCTGAGCGTGCAGAACCGCACCACCATCCCGTACGCCCAGATGCCCCAGTCGATCAAGGACGCCGCGGTCGCGGCCGAGAACCGCTCCTACTGGCAGGACCAGGGAGTCTCACTGGCCGGCATGGCCCGGGCCGGCGTCGCGATCGTGACCGGCAAGCAGGTCCAGGGCGGCTCCACCATCACCCAGCAGTACGCCAAGCTGGTCTACCTCTCCTCCGATCGCACGGTCATCCGCAAGGTCCGCGAGATCGCGTACGCCCTGAAGCTGTCCGACCAGCGCTCCAAGGAGGTGGTGCTCGAGGACTACCTCAACACCGTCTTCTTCGGCCGCGACGCGTACGGGGTGCAGGCCGCCGCCCGCGCGTGGTTCGGCAAGGACGCCAAGAACCTGAACGTCGGGGAGAGCGCCGTACTCGCCGCGGTGATCCAGAACTCCTCGATCCTCGACCCCGCGGTGTCGCCCGACAACAAGGCCCGCCTGGAGGGCCGCTACGAGTACGTCCTGTCCGGGATGCTCGCGATGGGCTCGATCACCCAGCAGCAGTACGACCGCTTCCACGGGCACCTGCCGGCCATGCCCGGCCAGCCCCTGATGCAGCGCTACGACGGCCCGCAGGGCTTCCTGGTCAACATGGTCGAGGCCGAGCTGAAGCGGCTGGGCTACGACGAGGCCGAGATCAACGGCGGCGGCCTGCGGGTCACCACGACGTTCGACCCGGCCGCCCAGAAGGCGGCCGAGAAGGCCGCCACCGAGCAGCGGGACCGGGCCGCCGCCGCGGCCACCAAGGGCGCCCCGCGGGCGGACCTGCACGCGGCGATCGCCTCGGTCGACAGCCACACCGGCGCCGTCCTCGCCCTGTACGGCGGCGATGACTTCGTGAAGAACTCGCGCAACTGGGCCACCACGCCCCGGATGACCGGTTCGACGTTCAAGGCCTTCGGCCTGGTCGCCGCCCTGCGCGACGGCAACACGCTGAACTCCACCTTCAATGGCAACACCTTCCAGCTCGACCGCCAGCCGATGCCGGTGCGCAACGAGTTCAACCGGAACTACGGCTCGGCCGTGTCCCTGCAGTACGCGACCCAGGAGTCGATCAACACCGCCTTCGTCGACATGGTCCACCAGATGCAGGACGGCCCCAAGAAGGTGATGAAGGCCGCCAACGACGCCGGTGCCCCGACCGGGATGGGCTGGGGCAACTACGACCGGATGGTGCTCGGCGAGCCCGAGGTCAGCCCGCTGGACATGGCCGCCTCGTACGCGACGCTGACCAACGGTGGCGTACGCCACGCCCCACACGTGGTGGCCGAGGTCAAGGACATGCATGGCAAGGTGCTCTACAAGGCCGACGACCGTGGCGAGCAGGCGATCGAGGCCGACATCGCGCGGGACACCACGTACGCCCTGCAGCGGGTGACCCAGAGCGGCACCGGCACCCGGGCCGCGGCCCTGGGCCGGCCGGTCGCCGGCAAGACCGGCACCGCCGGGGCCGCCGATTCCATCTACGCCAGCTGGTTCATCGGCGCCACCACACGGGTCTCGACCGCGGTGATGTATGTTGCCGGCAACGACGGGCAGACCGACCTGGACCCGTACGCCCAGCCGGGGGCACGGACGTTCTTCGGCTCGGGCTACCCGGCCCAGACCTGGCTCGACTACATGCAGGTGGCCACCAAGGGGGATCCCTGGGAGGCGTTCCCGCCGGCGGCGCAGGTGAGCCGGCCGAGGCTGCGCGGCTGAGCGAGGCCCGGCGGGCCGGCGATCAGTCGACCAGCAGCAGGCGGTCGTCGCCGGGCTGAGGGCTCCCCCGGCCGTCCCTGTTGGAGGTCCCGACGACCAGCGGGGCGGCGTCCCCGGAGGCCCCGACCGCCCGGAGCCGGCCGTACTCGCCCTTGAAGTGCGCCACCGGCGCCTCGGTGGTCCCGGCGGCATCGATCGGGACCTGCCACAGCGTCGTGCCGCGCAACGAGCCCATCCACAACGATCCACGCCACCAGGCGAGCCCACTGGGCGAGGCGTCGCCGGGGTTCCAGGTCCGCATCGGGTCGGTGATGCCCTTCCGCGTCCCCATGCCCTCCACCTCAGGCCAGCCATAGTTGCTGCCGGAGGTGATCAGGTTGAGCTCGTCCCAGGTGTTCTGGCCCAGCTCGCTGGCCCACATCCGGCCCTTGTCGTCCCAGGCCAGGCCCTGCACATTGCGGTGTCCGATCGTGTAGACCTCGTTGCCCCAGGCGTTGCCAGGGGCCGGCTTGCCCTCGGGTGTGAGTCGCAGGATCTTGCCGGCCAGCGAGGTGGGGTCCTGGGCGGCCGGGCCGTTGGCCGCATCCCCGGTCGACACGTACAGGTAGCCGTCCGGGCCGAACCTGACCTGCCCGCCGTTGTGGATCCCTGCCTTCGGGACCCCTGTCAACAGGGCCTCCTCGCGACCAAGGGACTTCCCGTCGAAGGCGAACCGGACCAGTTGGTTGGCCTGGTCGCTGGAGTAGTAGGCGTAGACGTAGCGCTCGTCCGGGGAGAGCGCGACGCCCAGCAGACCACCCTCGGCAGACGGCACTGCCGCCACCCTCCCGAGCTCCCGGACACCCGGGCCACCGGCAACCGGCCCGCCGGTGCCGCGGACCGGCACGCGCAGGATCCGCCCGGTGTCGCGCTCCGAGACCAGGGCATCGCCGTTGGAGAAGAAGTCGATCCCCCAGGGGACGTCCAGCTCGGTGGCCAGGTCGGTGGCCCGGACCTGGGTCCCGGACGACGTGGCCGTCGCCGCCCCCGCGGCCTCCGGGGGCAGCGGTGTCGCCGACGTGCCGGGGCTGTGCCCCGTACCGGCGCAGGCCGCGAGGGAGACCAGGACCAGCCCGGCCATCGCCGCGCCGGACGTACGTCGCATTCGTCCACCCAGCACGACTCCACCCCTCGTCAGCGCGGCCTTTCGTTCATCGTCACACGTCCGGCGGGGAGGCTGCCGGATGGTGGGGGGAGGCCACAGAAAGCGGTAGGCTCTTCATTGAAGATTCACAGGCTTGTCGTCCCCTACGAGTTGTAGTACTACCCGTGATAGGTGTACCTTTCATGTCGTAGCCCCACTCAATGTAGAAATAGAGGGAACGATCATGGAACGCACCGTTTACGGAGTTCTGAGCCGTGTGGCCGGCGTCATTCTGGTCATCGTCGGCATCCTGGCCATCTGGGGCGGAACCTTCGCCCACGGCTACGTCAAGGAGCAGCTCAGCCAGGAACGCATCACGATGCCCGCGGACGCGGCGCTGACCACCCCCGAGATGAAGTCTGCCCTCGGCAAGTGGTCCGGCACCCCGCTGGACAGCGGCCCCAAGGCGAAGGCCTACGCGAACAACTACATCCTCGAGCACATGAACGCCTCGAGCCAGGGCAAGACCTACAGCGAGGTCTCCGGGGAATACACCAAGCTCTCGAAGGACACCACCGCTGACCCGGCCGCGGTCAAGAAGCTCGGCGACCTGCGCCAGACCCTCTTCATGGGTGACACCCTGCGCGGCCTCCTGCTGAGCGCCTACGGCTGGGGCCTGATCGGCACCATCGCCCTGTACGGCGGCGTCGCCCTGGTCATCATCGGCGTGATCCTGGCCGCCCTCGGCTTCGGCCCGCTGCGGAGCAAGAAGACCGTCTGACCCTCACCGGTCACACGGAGCACGACGCACCAGTCATCGGAGGCCCTCCCGCTCATGCGGGAGGGCCTCCGTCGTCCCATCCACCAGCGCCCGCTCAGGCCGCGGCGGGCAACGGTTCGACCAGGTGGCCGGGGATGCCGCGCAGCACCTCGGCAACCTCCGGCAGCAGCTCGCGGTAGACACTCGTACGTCGCCAGAGCAGGGCGATGTCGCGGTGCGGCGACGGCTCGGTGAAGCGGCGCAGCACGATCGCCGGATTCGGGGTGACCGGAGGGGCGACGGCGAGCTCGGGCATCAGGGTCGCCCCCACGCCGGCGGCGACCATGTGGCGCAGCGTCTCCAGGCTGGTGGCGCGGAAGCCCGCATGCTCGGTGGCGCCGGTCTCGGCGCACAGCGCCAGCGCCTGGTCGCGCAGGCAGTGGCCCTCCGTGAGCAGCAACAGGTTCTCCCCGGCGATGGCTGAGGGATCCAGCGGCCCCTCCCCTGTGGCGACCGGGTCGCCCAGCGGGGCGGCCAGCACGAACTCCTCCCGGAACAGCGGCTCGATGTGGAGCGTCTCGTCCACGATCGGCAGTGCCACCGCGGCGGCGTCGAGAGCCCCGGAGCGCAGCTCGTCCAGCAGGACGGCGGTCTTCTCCTCCACCAGCAGGATCTCCAGGCCCGGGAAGCGCGAGCGCAGCTCCGGGACCACGTGCGGGAGCAGGTAGGGGCCGAGGGTGGGGAACATGCCCAGCCGGATGGTGCCGGCGTGCGGCTTGCGCGCCTGGCGGGCCAACCCGCGGATCTCCTCGGCCTCGGCCAGGATCCGACGGGCCCGCAGGACGACGGCCTCCCCCACCGCTGTGAAGATCACGCTCCGGGAACTGCGCTCGATCAGCGCTACCCCGAGTTCGCCCTCCAGCTTGCGGATCTGCGTCGAGAGGGTCGGCTGGCTGACGAAGGAGGCGGCGGCGGCCCTGCCGAAGTGGCGTTGTTCATGGAGTGCCACCAAGTACTCCAGGTCCCGCAGGTTCACAGTCTTCCTCCGACGTTGTCGACAGCTGCGGACGTTGTCGCCAGCTGCGGACCACATAAGGTCCGCGGGCGAGGAGAGCATCCGCAACGGGCCGGCCGGGCCGCCGCCGCACCGGAGCGGAGCGGCGGCCCAGACCGGGCTGCGATCAGCTGGCCACGATGGCGGCCGGCGCGGTGGTACGGATCATCTCGTCGAAGGCGCTCAGTGCGGCGGTCGCACCGGAGCCCTCGGCCACCACGATCTGCTTGAACGGAACGGTGGTGCAGTCCCCCGCGGCGAAGATGCCGGGGATGTTCGTCGCATTGCGCTCGTCGATCCGGATCTCCCCGCGCGGGGTGAGCTCCAGCGACGAGTCCTTCAGCCACTCGGTGTTGGGCAGCAGGCCGATCTGGACGAAGACACCGTCCACGTCGAGGGTCCGGATCTCGCCGGACTGGCGGTCCTCGTACTCCAGGCCGGTCATCTGCTGGCCGTCGCCGTTGACCTGGGTGGTGCGCGCCGAGGTGATCACCTCGGTGTTGGGCAGGCTGTACAGCTTGCGCAGCAGCACGTCGTCGGCCTTGAGCTCGTCCATGAACTCGACCACCGTCACGTGTTCGGTGACACCGGCCAGGTCGATCGCGGCCTCGACGCCGGAGTTGCCGCCACCGACGACGGCGATCGGCTTGCCCTTGAACAGCGGTCCGTCACAGTGCGGGCAGAAGGAGACACCCTTGTTGCGGTAGTCGGCCTCGCCCGGAACGCCGAGCGTACGCCAGCGGGCGCCGGTCGCGATGATCACCTGGCGGGCCTGCAGCCGGCCGCCACCCTCGAACTCGACGGTGTGCAGCTCGCCGTCGGTGCCCGGGACCAGCCGGGACGCCTGGACGCCGGCGATCTGGTCGATCTCGTACGCGTTCATGTGCTCGGCGTACTGCGCGCCCAGCTTCGGGCCCTCGGTGTAGACGGTCGAGACGTGGTTCTCGATGGCCATCGTGTCGAGCACCTGGCCGCCGACACGGTCGCAGGCCATGCCGGTCCGGATGCCCTTGCGGGCGGCGTAGATGGCGGCGGCGGAGCCGGCGGGGCCACCCCCGACGACCAGCACGTCGTACGGCTCGCGCTCGTTCAGCTTGCCGGCCGTACGGGCCGCGGCGTGGTGGTCGAGGCGCTCGACGAACTGCTTCATGTCGGTGCGTCCCGAGCCCCACTCCTCACCGTTCAGGTAGATGGTCGGCACGGCCAGGATGCGGCGCTCCTCGACCTCGTCCTGGAACAGCGAGCCCTCCACCGCGGTGTGCTTGATCCGCGGGTTGAGCACGGCCATGGCGTTCAGCGCCTGGACGACGGTCGGGCAGTTCTGGCAGGTCAACGACATGTACGTCACGAACTCGTAGTCGCCGTCGAGGTTCCGGACCGCCTCCATCGTCTCCTCGTCCTCCTTGACCGGGTTGCCGCCGACCTGGACCAGGGCCAGCACCAGGGAGCTGAACTCGTGGCCCATCGGGATGCCCGCGAAGCGGACCGAGATGTCGGTGCCGGGGCGGGAGATCGCGAAGGAGGGGCGACGCTCGTCGTCATCGGCGCGCCGGTGGGTGACCTTGTCCGACAGGCTGGCGATCTGGTCGAGCATCTCGGCCAGCTCGGTGGACTTCGGGCGGTCATCCAGGGAGCTGACGAGCTCGATCGGCTCGACGATCTTGTCGTTCAGGATGGTCTTCAGCTGGGCGGTCAGGTTGGCGTCGAGCATTGTGGTCCTCCGTGCTGCGGGGTCGACAGCCGGCGCACTCCTGGTGCGCCGGACGCGGGATGAGGGGGTGGCGGACCGGATGTCCGCGGGTGCGGTGCCATACGGGTCGGGGCCGTACGAATAGGGGCGTACGAAGCGGCCGTACGAAATCGGTGCGCACGAAAACGGTGCCGGCGGTGTCGGGCACGTACGCGCCGCGCCGGCCGGCGGGGCCCGCAGGCCGGCGGCCGGGTCGGCGGGGGGTGGGACCGGGGTCCCGGGTCCGTTCCGCGGGCCGGGAGGTGATCGACCGACCGACCCGCGGGACGTCCGGTGGCCGTGGCGGGCACCCACGATGCGGGATGCCCGCCACGACGGACCGCTGGTGTCCGGCCGGAGCCGGTCACGCCTCCAGTCGGGACTGGACTTCAGACAGGACTACTCCACGCAGGCCTACTCCGCGCAGGCCGGTCGCGAGGGTCAGATCTTGCCGACGAGGTCGATACCCGGGGTGAGGGTGTCCTCGCCCTCTTCCCACTTGGCCGGGCAGACCTCGCCCGGGTGGGCGGCCACGTACTGGGCGGCGTGGATCTTGCGGATCAGCTGACCGGCCTCGCGGCCGATGCCCTCGGCAGTGGACTCGATGTACTGGATGGTGCCCTCGGGGTCGACCAGGAAGGTCGCACGGTCGGCCTGGCCGGCACCGGGACGCATGTTGTCGAAGTTGTTGGTGATGGTCCCGTTGGAGTCGCCCAGCATGTAGTACTGGATCTTGCCGACCTCGTCGGAGGAGTCGTGCCAGGCCTTGTGCACGAAGTGGGAGTCGGTGGAGACCGAGAAGACCTCGACGCCGAGCTTCTGCAGCTCGTCGTAGTGGTCGGCCATGTCACCGAGCTCGGTGGGGCAGACGAAGGTGAAGTCGGCCGGGTAGAAGAAGAAGACGCTCCACTTGCCCAGCGCGTCCTTCTCGGAGACCTCCACGAACTTGCCCTGGTGGTAGGCCTGGGTGGTGAACGGCAGGATCTTCGTGTTCATGAGCGACATTGGTGAACCTCTTTCGTTGGTCTTCTCGCTGACTTGCAATACAGACTCTATATCGGTTCTCCAACTTTTGATAGGCGTTTTCGATCGATCTTGTGCATGGGCCGATAGCCTGAGCCTATCGCCCCGACCCCGGGATACGCCGGGCGAGGCAGGACTACGCTGACCGTCATGGCGCGCTTCTACCTGGACAAGTCCGACCCGCAGGCCTGGCAGGCGACCAGGAAATGGGCCGACCAGATCACCGCCTCCGTCACCGCCGCCGGCCTGCACCCCGCAGTGGTCGAGTTGATGAGCCTGCGGATCTCCCAGATCAACGGCTGCGCGTTCTGCCTCGACACCCACACCCACAAGGCCCTGATGGCCGGCCTCACCAAGCAGCAGCTCGGCGTGCTGGCGGCGTGGCGGGAGGCGGAGGAGATGTTCTCCGAGGTGGAACGGGCGGCGCTGGCGATCGGCGAGGCTGCGACCCTCCTGCCCGCACCCGACCTGCGACGCGCCGAACTCGCCCGGGCCCGTGAGTTGCTCACCGACGAGCAGTACTCCGCCCTGCAGTGGGTGGCGATCCGGATGAACGTCTACAACCGGGTCTCGATCCTCAGTGAGCACCCCGTACGCCCCCGGGAGTGAGGCTGGTCGGGAGCCCGCGATTCGCGGGCGTCACCACCCATCGGGTAGGCTACGCGGGCGAGAGGGAGTAGTCCCCAACAACCGCGTCGACATACTGGCCCCTGGCCCGGCGCGGAGGGCCATCGGTGATGGCGGACGAGACTTTCGACTGTTTTGCCCATCATCGGACGGGCACGGTCGGAGTCAACCCCATCGGGTCGCCTGTGACCGGCCCCGGAGAGGACTCCATGAACGCCCTCCTGCTCAGCACCGCGGTGATCTTCATCGCCGAACTCGGTGACAAGAGCCAGCTCATGGCGATGACGTTCGCCGCCCGCTACCGCCCGCGCGACGTACTGATCGGGATCAGCATCGCCACCGCCATCGTGCACCTCGCCTCGGTCGCGATCGGCTACTTCATCGGCGACGTGTTCGCCCAGTGGCAGGGCGGCATCGCCGTCGTCGCCGGCATCGCCTTCTTCGTCTTCGCGCTCTGGACCCTGCGAGGCGACGAGCTGACCGACGAGGAGGCCGAGAAGGCCCGCAAGGCCAAGGGCTTCTCCCTGGTAGCGGTGGGCACCGCCTTCTTCCTGGCAGAGCTGGGCGACAAGACCATGCTGGCCACCATCACGCTGGCCACCCAGGAGAACTGGTTCTGGACCTGGATCGGCTCGACGGTCGGCATGGTCGCCGCCGACGCGCTGGCCATCCTGGTCGGCTACATCCTCAAGCGCCAACTGCCCGAGAGGGTGATCAAGTACGGTGCGGCGGCCCTGTTCGCGGTCTTCGGCCTGCTGCTGGTCCTCGAGGGCACCGGGGTGATCGGAGGCGGAGCGGGCCTGCGGCCGGTGGCATGATGCACAGGTGACGACTGCCGAGCCGACCCCGGCCACCCTGCCGACGACCAACTGGTGCGCCACGGCGACGATCGCCTCCCCGGAGCGGTCGTACGCCGTGGCCGACGCCGCGCAGGCCGCCGAACTGTTCGCGGCCCGGCCCGACTCCCGGGTGCAACTGCTCGGCTCCCGCTTCAGCCATCCGGCCCTGCTCGAGGGCACCGACGGCATGGCGGTCCACCTGCGCACCCGCGGGCCGAAGGTACTGCGGCTGGACGCCAGCACCGTCACCGTCACCGGCGACTGCACGCTGACCGAGTTGTGGGAGCACGTCCGCGACTGGGGGCTGACCCTGCCGGTGTGCCCGCCGGTGATCACCGAGCAGACCGTCGCCGGGGCGATCGCCACCGGGACCCACGCCCAGGGCCTGGGCGAGGGGCTACTGGCCGACGCGGTCACGGCCGTGGCGTACGTCGACGCCGCCGGGCAGGAGCACGAGGTCACGGCGGACCAGGAGGAGTTCGGCGCCTTCCTGCTGCACCTGGGCTGCCTGGGGCTGGTCACCCGGCTCACCCTGGCGGTCCGGCCGAACACCCGCTACCACTGCGTGAAGTACACGACCTCCGGCACCGACCTGCAGCAGGACTTCGCCCTCTGGAACGCCCGCTCCGCGCACGTCAAGGCGTGGTGGTGGGTGGACGAGGACCGCGCCCACGTCTGGGAGGTCAACCCTGCCGCCGGTCCCCAGCCGCCGCACGACCACCTGGCCGTCGCCCACACCGACCTCAACCCGATCCTGGCCGCCACCCAGGCGCGCCTCGGCGACGACACCGGGGACCACAACAATGACGCCGCCCCGCAACGTACGGTCGGGCGGTTCTACGACTACAGCGACGTCGAGGGCGACCTGGTCGAGATCTTCCGCAACGGCATCCCCGCCCCGCAGGTGAACATGGAGGTCGGGGTGCCGCTGGACCGGTTCACCGCGGCCGCCGCCGACCTGCGCGCGACCGTCGGAGCCTCCCCGTTCCGGCTGCACTACCCCGTCATCCTGCGCCCGACCGGGCCCTCGCAGGCGTGGCTGTCGTCGGCGTACGGACGGGCGGTGGTGTGGTTCGGCTTCGTGGTCTACCAGCGCCCGGACGGTTCGGTGGCGGACGGCTCGGTGGAACTGCTCGGTGACATCCAGCGCACCCTCGCCACCCACGGCGGACTGCCGCACTGGGGCAAGTACTTCGACGAAGCCCGGTTCGACCTGGCCGCCCTGCCGCGACTGGCCGACTTCCGGGCCGTCCGGGCACGCCTCGATCCGGGCCGCCGCTTCCTCAGTGCGCGGGTCGCCCAGGTGCTGCACGTCTGATCGGCGGTCTCCCTCTCGGACGGCAGGACCCGGGGCAACCCTGAACCCACCCACGACGCCGCCCGGAAGACACCCATCTGTCCCCCGAATGCGTCGCGGAGCGGCCCGTGCCGCGACCCCGGGTCGGTAGCCTTGGGGTATCCGCCGCCGGCGTCCGCGCCGGCCGATCGCAACGGGAGCACTCATGGGAATCTTTGACGAGGCCAAGAAGAAGCTCAACCTGGACGAGACCCTGGAGAAGGTGACCAAGGTCGTCAAGGAGACCGTCGACCAGATCGACGACGTGATCGACAAGGGCCGCGAGACCCTGACCGAGAAGTTCGACCGGGACAAGGACCAGGACGCCGCCGGGACCGGTGCGCCGGAAACCGTCGACCCCGACTTCGGCCCCGAGAAGGATGACCTGGACCCGGGCGCCGAGTTCGGCCCGGGCACCGAGGCCACCGACGAGCCCAAGGTCGACGTCTCCAAGGTCGCCGAGGAGGCCGACGACTCCAAGACGGAGTACACCATCTGACCGTCACGGCCGTTCGGATGACGAACGACCGGTGACACACCCCACGGACCACGGGAGCCCGGGCCTACCATCGGGCCCATGGTTCCCGTGGTCCGTGATGCGTCTGCCGCCGATGCGGCGTCCTGCGCGGCGATCTACGCCCCGTACGTCCGCGACACCACCATCACGTTCGAGGAGGTCGTCCCGAGAGTCGACGAGATGGCCGTACGGATCGGCCGGGCGAGCGAGCGGTGGGCGTGGCTGGTGGCCGAGCAGGAGGGGGAGGTACTCGGCTACGCGTACGCGGGGTCGTTCAAGGAGCGCTCCGCCTTCCGCTGGTCCTGTGAGACCAGCGTCTACCTGGCGCCCGACGCCCGGGGCAAGGGCCTGGGCCGACTGTTGTACACCGAACTGCTGGACCGGATGGCCGGCCGCGGGTACCGGATCGCCGTCGCCGCGATCACCCAGCCGAACGGGCCGAGCATGTCGTTGCACCGGTCCTTCGGGTTCGAACAGGTCGCGCTGCTGCCCGCGATCGGCTGGAAGCACGGCGCCTGGTGGGACGTCGCCTGGCTGCAACGACCCCTCGGCCCGGGCACGCCGCAGGGCCGGCCGCCCGCCGAGCCCCACTGACGCGCCCACCCCTATCATGTGCGCATGGGTAGCGAACAGCAGACGAGTGACACTCCATCGTCCGCGCGACCACGCGCACTGATCGCCGCCCCCTTCTACCCACCACACATCGGCGGCATCGAGCGCTACAGCGCCAACGTGGCCCAGGAGCTGGTCGACCGAGGCTGGCAGGTCGATGTCCTGGCCTGTGGCCCGCGCAGCCAGGAGCCCACCGCCCGACCCGGACCCGGCGGCGAGGCGGTGCACGAGCTCGACGCCGTGATCGCCGCGAGCCGCCTGCCGATCCCGCTGCCGACCCGGCGCAACCGCGCGATCCTGCGCACCGTACAGGGCAGCTACGACTTCACCCTGGTCCAGTCCCACCTGTTCATCAGCGGCCTGCTGGCCACCTCGCTCTCCCGTGGGGGTCGCCGGGTCTGGCTGAACCACGGCTCGGGCCACGTCCCCACCGACAGCCGCCTGCTGAATGCGGCGATCGCCGGCTACGAGCACGTCCTGGCCCTCTTGCTCCGCCGCCGGGTCGATGCGCAGGCGGCGGTCTCGAACGAATCGGCGGCCTGGATGCGGCACCTGGGCGTCCGCGGGGCCGTCGGCGTCGGCAACGCGGTGGCCTCCGTCGCCCCGGCCAGGGGGCCTCGCGAGCCCGGCCCGCTCCGGGTCCTCTACGCGGGCCGGCTGGAACCGGGCAAGGGCGCCGATGAGGCGATCGAGATGGTCGAGAAGGCCAGGTCGGCCGGGCCGATCGAATTGACCATCTGTGGCGACGGTTCCCAGCGTCCCGCGATCGAGGAGCTGCTGCGCGACCGACCCGCCGCCGCGCGCTACCTCGGCCCGATCCCCCACGACGAGTTGCTGGCCCTGATGGGGACCGCCGACGTCTTCATCTACCCCTCCACCTACCCCGAGGGGTTCCCGACAGTGCTGCTGGAGGCCGGGGCGCAGGGCTGCGCAGTGCTCACCTACCCCGTCGCAGGCACGGCCGAACTCCTGGCGGAAGGCGGCGGCTGGCGGGTCACCGACCGGGACCAGGGCGTCGCAGCACTGTCAGCTGCGGCGCAGGACCCCGCGGCGGTCACCAGCCAGGGGGAGGTGATGCGCCGTTCGATCGAGACGCGCTTCACCTGGACCCACCTGGTCGACCGGCTCCTGGCGCTCTGAGGCGCGCACCCCCGGATCAGTCGTCGATGCCGGGGATCTTGGTCGCCTGGATTGTCGCCAGCACCTCGTAGTGGTGCCGTACGTCCTCCTCGGACAGCTTGCGGCTGCGCAACGCGACCACCCGGTCCCCCACGCCGGCCTTCTCTGCGGCGGTGTAGATGGCCTTCTTCGCATCGGCGAACGCCAGCTGCGTGAAGGTCTGGAAGCGGTTCAGGTGCGCAGGCGCGTGCCGCCGGATGACGACCTTGGTCGCGTCGAGGCTGCGACGGTACTTGTCGGCCGTCACGTAACCGGCCTCCCGCACGTAGAGCAGCGGCAGCTCCTGCACGACAGTCTTGCGCTTCCCGAGCGTACGCAGCCACAGGTCCTGGTCCTCGGCCCGCAGCAGACCCGTGTCGTACGGGTTGTTGCGGAACCACTCGGTCCGGCCGGTGATCACCGAGTGGATGTAGGGACCGAAGACGAAGTGCTCGGCCACGGAGGCGTCGGGGATGGACGTACGGTAACCGCGCGGGCGGCTCTCCGCGTCGATCGAGATGCCGTCGGCGACGACGAAGTCCACATCGGGATGCGCATTCAGGTAGGCGACCTGCAGCTCGAGCCGCTGCGGGTGGTTGACGTCGTCGGAGTCCAGCCGGGCCAGCAGCGGGGTCGTGGTGCGCTGGGCGATCTCGTTGAGCCGCGAGGCGAGGCCGAGGTTCTGCTCGCCCTTGACCACCGTCACCCGGTCGTCGTCGATCCTCGACAGCAGCTCATACGACCCGTCTGTCGAGCAGTCGTCGATGATCAGCAACTTCCAGTCGGGGTAGGTCTGGGCGAAGACCGAGCGGATCGTCTCCAGGACGCTGCGGGCACTGTTGTGGACCGGAAGGCCGATGGTGACGGTGCTATCGCTCATGAGTGCTCCTCCGACAAGGTCCCCGCAGCTGACCTCGGTGCCGGGGGCCTGTCCGCCCGGTCTGCAGGGACTTCTGCGCCAGCGGCGGGTGTCCACCACGGCCGCTCCCACCGTAGTGGAGTCCCTCGTCAGGTCCCAACTTCCCGGTCCCGGCTCTCCGGCTCCCGACCCGCGGCTGCGGACCCCTCAGGCCGGGGCGGTGACCGCCGGCTCGGGGACGCGCACCCGCCGGATGACCTGCAGCCCGGACACCACGATGCGGGTCAGCGACCCGCCGAGGGCCGCCCAGGAGGCGCCCAGCATGGCGGAGCCGGTGAAGTAGGTCACCGCGAGTCCGAACGCGAAGCTCCCGGCCAGGGTGGCGGCGGCGCTGACCGTACCGGCCCGGTAGGCGTTGAAGACCAGCAGCAGCGCGTTGAGGATGTAGCCGGGAGCCACGATCGCAGCCGCCAGGACCAGGGGGGCCAGGTGGCCGCGCTCCATCACGAACCCCTGGCCGTAGACGAGGCCCAGCACCTGCGGGCCGAACGCGATCGCCACCACCGCACCGACCGCCCCCACCCCGGCGAGGCCGACGAAGGACCGGCGGGCCGACCCGAGCAGGTCACTGCGACGCCCGGAGGCCCGCAGGTCGCGGAAGCGGGGCAGCAGCAGGGTCTGTACGGTGGAGCCGATCAGGTTGGCCAGCACGAGCAGGTAGGAGGCGCCGGTGTAGACGCCGACCTGGGCACGGTCACCGAACGCCCCCAGCAGGAAAATCGGGGTGTAGGTCACCAGCGAGAACAGCAGGTGGGACATGGTGACGGGCACGGCGGCCCGCATGATGCTGCTGTAGCCACGGCGCCGAGTGGGGGTCCCGGGCAACGGGACCAGGCTGTCGACGATGGCGATCCCCACGCCCAGCAGGCCGGTCAGGGCGACCGGGAGCGCCGGGTCCGGCACGATCAGGCTGCTGACCAGGACCACGGTGATCATCCCGATCGCGTAGCCGATCATCACCGTGCCCAGCCGGGTCATCCGGTTGGCCGACTGGACGAAGGCGTAGCGCAGGTCCACCACCGACTCGCCCACCTTCATCGCCGCCATCGCCAGGGTCAGGCCGATGGGCAGACCCCTGGCCAGCCCGACCGCGACCAGGACGGCGACGCCCAGCACGATGCCGGTCAGCCGCATGGTCAGGTAGCTGCGCGGGGCGAACCGCTGGCTGAGGGTCAGGTAGACGTCCCGCAGCCCGAACTGGGCCGCGACGAACGTCGGCGTCGCGATCGAGTAGAGGATCGAGTAGTCGCCCACGGCGACCTCGCCGTAGCGCCGGGCGAAGATCAGTACGATGGCCCACTGCGCCAACGCCGTCCCGATGATCCCGACCGGGACCAGGACCCGACCCGGTGACCTCATCGGGTCAGGCCCGGCCGAGGGCCCTGGGGGGACGGCGGGACGAGCCCGTGGACCGACGTTGCGACACCGCGCATGGCGCCTCCTCTCTCCGGGCTGGAACGGAAGCCAGCATAGACCGGCGAGCAGCCGGCGGTCGCCGCGCCCGCTCAGCCGGCGAGCTCCAGGCCACGCCCCTCGAAGGCGGCCAGCCGTTCGGCCGCCGTACGGATCGCCGCATGCTGGTCGCCGGTGACCGCCGGGCTCAGGTCCAGCTCGACCCGGGTGGTCGTCCGCCCGGTCCGGCGCCGCCACACCCCGACCTCGCGCAGGTCGCAGATCACCGGGCCGCCGCCGACCTGGGCGTACGTAGGTGGCCGGTCGCCCCAGGGGTGGCCGGCCAACCGGGGGTACGAGGGCGGCAGGTAGGTCAGGCACGCCTCGTCGAACGTCGACAACAGGAATGCCCGGGGATCGTCGTCGCGACGTTGCTCGGGTACGGCGCGCGGGTCCCACCAGACCTCGGTTCCCTCCACCGTGGCGCAGGACAGGTCCAGGTCGGGCAGCACCTTCCGGACCTCTGTGCGGGTGACCGCCGCCCAGCGGGCGAGGTCGGCGGGGGTCGAGGGGCCGTGCCCGGCGAAGAACCGGGCGGCCAGGTCGCGGACCAGCTCCTCGCGCGGACGCACCGGGGAGGGCGGGACCCTGTCGTCGACCAGCCCGTACGTGTGCTCACCCTTCTCCAGGGGGCCCGAGCAGACCAGTGCCCGGACCTCGGCCAGCATCAGCAGGTGCGCGACGACCTGTCCCTGGGCCGGGAAGGCGGTGGTGGGCAGCAACGGGTGCAGCTGCTTGCGGGTCAGCGTCCGACCGCCGGCGAGGGCGTCGGCGAGGACCGCGAAGGAGCGTTCCACCACGTGCTCGGTGATGCCGAGCTGGCGGTGCCGGGCGCCCATCGAGCGTTCGATCCGGTCGCGGCTGAGCTCCAGCAGCCAGCGCAGGTCCTCGGGCAGGACGTAGTGCCAGGTCGGGCGCAGCACGTGGGTGCGGAGCAGGTCGCCGGCATCGATCGCGGCTCGGACTGCGTCGTCGTTGCGTCCGGACCGCAGGCCGATCGACCAGCGGGCCAGCGGTGCGTCCTGGGACTGGACCGCGACCGCGTGCCGGACGACGTCGAGGACGCCGACCGGCGTGGAGGCCAGGTGCTGGGTGGCCAGCCGCTGGGCCAGCAGGGTGTCCAGGTCCATGGTGGCGGTCGCTCGGATGGGGCGACCCCTGTCACGGGCCGCCCCACCGGGCTCAGTCCTGCTCGACCCGCTCCGGGTCCTCGGCGTGCTCGCGCTTGTAGAACAGGTCCATGTAGTCGGGGTGGCGGACCATCCAGCCATGGATGAACGGGCAGGTCGCCAGCACCTTCTGCCCCCGGGCGCGGACGTCGTCGAGGGCGCCGCGGGCCAGCGTGGAGCCGACCCCCTGGCCCTCGTACTCGGGGAGGACCACGGTGTGCGGGAAGACGAGCATGCCCTCCCCCGGCACGAACTCGGTGAACCCGGCCAGCTGCCCGTCGATGCGGGCCTCGTACCGGCTCTCGGAATCGTTGCGTGTGACGGTGACGTCGCTCATGGCGCCCAGCCTAACCACGCCGGCCTCACGGGGTCGGCTCGGTGAGGTCGTACACGGTAGTGGAGCCCACCGTGCGGGCGGCGTAGTGCCCGGTCACCCAGGTCGAGATCTGCGAGGCGGTGTCGGAGCCACCGTTCTGGTGGCCACCCATGCCACCGGCGATGAACCAGTGGACCTTGCCCTCGGCCACGTCCTGCTGGAACTGGGCCAGCGTCGGGCTGGGGTCGGAGCCGTTGAACCCGCCGATCGCCATCACCGGCAGCCGGCTGGCCAGCTGGTAGGAGGCGGCGTTCTGCGCCCCGATGCTGGCGGCAGCCCAGGTGTAGGAGCCGGCGTCCGTGGCGAGCAGGGTGGTCATCTCCTCGGACACCAGGGTCCCCCCGAGCAGGCCGCCCGCACCACCGGCACCGCCGGGAGCGGTCCCACCGGGCACGGTCCCGCCCCGGGCGGTGGCGCCGGGGGCTGTCCCACCCGGAGCCGTGCCCTGCGCGAAGGCGGGCGGCGGCCCGAAGGCACGAGTCCCTGCTGCGGCTGCCCCGACACCTCCGACGCCGCGAGCGGCCCGATGACCGGCGCCACCGGCCCGACCGGGTCCACCGCCGGACACGGGGCCGGCGTACACGATCGAGCCGGCATGCGGGGTCGCCGCGGTCTGCACGGCATAAGCGGCCGGTCCGACCAGCGACGCGGCCGCCGCCACGCCCACCACCAGGGGTGCCACCACCGAGGCTCGTACGAGGCGGCCCAGCGTGGGCAGGATGGCCAGGGCCGCCGTGGCCAGGGCCCCGAGCGCGACCACCGGCCAGCGCAGCGTGAGGTAGATCCCCGAGGCCTCGCCCAGCAGCACCGTCGCCCAGACGGTGGTTCCGGCCATGGCGGCGGCCAGGACCAGCCGGCCGGCGACGAGCTGGCGCCGGCCCCACACCACGAAGGCACCCAGGGCCACCAGCGCGCCGATCGCCGGGGCGAGCACGATCGTGTAGTAGTCGTGGTAGATGCCGGCCATGAACGAGAAGACCGCCATCATCACGACCAGCCAGCCACCGAACGCGAGGATCGCGGCCCGCAGCACGTCGGTGCGCGGACGCCGGCGCAGGAACACCAGCGCGGCGATGCCGAGGACGAGGGCTGCCGGGATCAGCCAGGACACCATCCCGCCGGAGACCCCGGAGAACATCCGCAGCACGCCCGTCGATCCCCACATGCCACCGCCGCCCGCCGCGACCGCCCCACCGCCGCCCGTGACCGAGCCGGTCTCGTCGCCGGTGATCCGGCCCAGGCCGTTGTACCCCAGCGCGAGCTCGAGGATGGAGTTGTCCTGGGAGCCGCCGATGTAGGGGCGCCTCGAGGCGGGCACCAGCTCGACCAACGCGATGTACCACCCGGCGGACACCACCACCGCCCCGAGGGCCAGGAACAGGTGCCGGATCCGCCGGCCCCATCCCGCCGGCGCGGCCACGGCGTACGCGACCACCAGCGCAGGCAGGACCAGGAACGCCTGCAGCATCTTGGTCAGGAAGCCCAGCCCGATCACGGCACCGGCGGCGACCAGCCACCGGCCGCGGGCGCGCTCGGTCGCCCGCAGCGTGAAGTACGTGGCCAGCACCAGGCAGAACGTCAACAATGCGTCGGGATTGTTGAAGCGGAACATCAGGACGGCGACCGGGGTGAGGGCGAAGACCACCGCGCCCAGCATCGCTGCGACGTGGACCCGTACGGTCAGCGGCTCACGGGTGCGCTCGACCGTACCGTCGGCGGCGGTGCCCGCCGGTCCCCTGGTCAGCACCCGGCGCAGGGTGGCGTACAGCACGCCGACCGAGGCCACGCCGAGCAGCGCCTCGGGCGCCAGGATGCTCCAGGAGGACAGCCCGAACAGCCGGACCGACAGCCCCATCAACCACATCGCAGCCGGCGGCTTGTCGACAGTGATCGCGTTGGCGGCGTCCAGCGACCCGAAGAACCAGGCCTTCCAGCTCACCCCACCGGCCTGGGCCGCGGCCGAGTAGAACGAGTTGGCCCAGCCGGAGGCAGACAGGTTCCAGAGGTACAGGACCGCCGTACCCACCAGCAGCACCACGACCGAGACCAGCACCACCGCGCGGGAGACCGGCCGGGACACGGATGACTCCTGCTCGGCTGCGGCGTGGCCGGGACGAGCACGGGCGTGGTCCGCCCCGGTCGGCGAAGCGGCCCACGGGGCAGCGACCTGCGGCGAACCTGCCAGGCCGGGAAGAGGTGGATGCGATGTCATGACACGACCGTCGGGCACACGCGTGTGCCGCTGGCCTGCTCTCCTTGTGCCGTTGCTGTGTCACCGCGTCGGCTGCCTCACGCGGCGGGCCGCGCCACCGCTGGTCGCTCCCCGGACGTCCACGGAGCACGTGCCGCCTCCTCCTCACAGATCCGGCACAGGATCCGTACGCCGTGCTCACACCGCGCGGGCTTCCCATGGTCGTGGGCCTTCCCGCCCCGTTGCCTCCGGCCGGGGAGCCGGAAACCTAGAATTGCTGACGCCGCCACCCGTGCGGCACCGATCCCAGGGGGACCCCGATGACCGCACACCACAACTTCGCAGCACTGGCCGGCGTGCTGCCGAAGCTCAGTCACCCCGACGGCGCGCCGATCCGTGCGCTGGTGGTCGACGACGAGCCGATGCTCGCCGACCTGGTCGCGATGGGGCTGCGGATGTGCAACTGGGACGTCCGGGTCTCCCACGACGGGATCGAC
This sequence comes from Raineyella antarctica, assembly GCF_900092135.1. Classification (GTDB taxonomy): domain Bacteria; phylum Actinomycetota; class Actinomycetes; order Propionibacteriales; family Propionibacteriaceae; genus Raineyella; species Raineyella antarctica. Next base: position 47,239 of record NZ_FMYF01000007.1, read on the forward strand.
GCCGTCGAGCAGGCGCGCGCCTTCGCCCCCGACGTACTGGTCCTGGACTGGATGCTGCCCGGACTGGAGGGCGACCAGGTGCTGGCGAAGATCCGCCAGCACTACCCCGAGGTGCCGGCGCTGTTCCTGACCGCGAAGGACACGGTCGAGGACCGGATCACCGGCCTGGTCCGAGGCGGCGACGACTACGTCACCAAGCCGTTCGCGATCGAGGAGGTGCTGCTGCGGCTGCACCGGCTGGTGCAGCGCTCCGGGGCCGCCTACCAGGACACCGCCGAGCTCGTCGTCGGTGACCTGACCATGAATGTGGAGACCCGTGAGGTGACCCGGGGCGGCGACCCCATCGACCTGACCGCCACCCAGTTCGAGCTGCTGCGCTACCTGATGGAGAACCCGAAGGTCGTGCTCAGCCGCGGCCAGATCCTCGACAACGTGTGGCACTACGACTTCGCCGGGCAGGCGAACATCGTGGAGCTGTACATCTCGTACCTGCGCAAGAAGATCGACGCCGGCCGCGAGCCGATGATCCACACCGTCCGGGGCGTCGGCTACGTGCTGCGCCCGGCGATCTGATGGCGGCGTCCCGCCTGCCCGCGACGTTCGGGCGAGAGGCATCCGGGCCAGCGGTGTCCGGGACCGCGGTGTCCGGGACGGCCGCGCTGCGCCGGCTGCTGGCGAGGGTCGTGCGGATGCTGCGCCACCCCCACCGCGTCTCGCTGACCACCAAGCTGGTCGGCGTGATCGTGGCGATCCTGGCGGCGGCGCTGCTGCTGTTCGGTGCCACGACAGTGGTGGTGATGCGCAACAACCTGTCACAGCGCCTCGACTCCGAGGTCCAGCAGGCGGCCATGCGCGCCCTGACGTACACCCGCCCGAGCGACCACGACGAGTTCGACGCCGGTCGCAACCCGATCGACGCCCCCGGGCAGCCGGCCCGGGCGATCACCCTGGTCGCGGACGTGACCGCAGGCACCGCCGTCGGCTTCTACCGAAGCTCCGACGGTGCCGCCAGCGCCCTGACCAGCGGGGACGTGCAGGCCCTCGCCGATGCCGGGTTGCTGACCCCGCCCCGGTCGTACGCCGAGCACCCGACCTCGAGCGGTCTCGTGTCGACACCGCGGACCGTGCACCTGTCGATCGGTGAGTACCGGGTGCTGCCGGTCCCGGTGCCCGAGCAGAACGGCCATGCCTACGTCCTCGTCGCAGGACTGCCGACCACCTCGGTGGAGGGTCCGGTCGCCGCGCTCGCCCTGACCGAGCTGCTGGGCGGCCTGGGCGCGCTGGTGGTCGCCGGCTCGATCGCCACGATCGCTGTCCGCCGTTCGCTGCGCCCGCTGGAGCGGATCTCCCAGGCCGCCACCGACGTCGCGGCCCTGCCGCTGGGCTCGGGGGCGGTGGACCTGGCCGGCCAGCGGGTCCCCGCGGACCTGGCCCGGCCCGGCACGGAGGTCGGCAACGTCGGGCACGCCCTCAACCTGATGATCGACAACGTCGACGACGCCCTCTCCGCGCGGGCCCGCTCCGAGGGACAGCTGCGGACCTTCGTCGCGGACGCCTCGCACGAGTTGCGTACGCCGCTGGCGGCGGTCCGCGGCTACACCTCGATGATCCGGCTGACCGAGGACCTCAGCCCCGAGGGTCGTACGTCCCTGGGCCGGGTGGAGTCCCAGGCCGACCGGATGACGGGGCTGGTCGAGGACCTGCTGATGCTGGCCCGGCTCGACGAGGGCCGCACCCCGACGTTCAGCAACCTGGACCTCAGCGAACTCGCCGTCGAGGCGGTGATGGACGCCAGCGCCGCCGGACCGGACCACACGTTCACCTGCCACGTGCCCGAGGAGCCGATGACGGTCCGCGGGGACGGCCGCCAGCTCGCCCAGGTGTTCGCCAACCTGCTGTCCAATGCCCGCAAGCACACCCCCGCCGGTACCCGGGTCAGCACCACCGTCCGGCGCTCGGCCGACGGCTGGGTCGAGGCCGTCGTCGCCGACAACGGTCCGGGCATCGCCCCGGAGTTCCTGCCGCACCTGTTCGACCGCTTCGCGCGGGCGGACAGCTCGCGTACGGCGAAGGAGGGCAGCACCGGCCTGGGCCTGGCGATCGTCCAGGCAGTCGTCCAGGCCCATGGCGGCACGGTCAGTTGCCAGTCACGCCCCGGACGGACCGTCTTCACCGTACGGCTGCCCGCGGCGCAGGGGGCCAACCGGCGCTGAGCTGCTCGCGCAAGCGGCGCCGCCCGGCTGCGGGGTTCAGCGCTGCAGGCCGCGGGCGTACGCGGTGGCGTGGCGGGGCTCGTACAGCAGGATGTCCTGTGCTCCGGGCACGAGCAGCGCGACGGCGATCCCCCAGCCGCGGTCCTCCGGCTCGCCGGCGAAGACGGCCCCGCGCCCGGCCAGCTCTCCCATGGTCTCGGCCAGGTCGTCACACATCAGCGAGATGCTGTGCCGCGGCCCGGCCGCGGTCCCGGCCTCGCCGTCGGTCCCGGTGGGGTGCACGGCGACCTCGCACGGCCCGCCGGCGAAGATCAGCCAGTCATCGGCGGAGGACGAACCGTCGTCGGGGGACTCGGGGGAGACCGCCTCGAGCAGCATGACGTCGCGCAGGAAAGCCCGGGTGGCGGCCGCGTCGTCGGAGTGGATGAGCAGGTGCATCGCCGTGATCATGGGGAAATACTGCCCTCCCGACGGCGGCTCCGCCACCGCCCTTCCCTCACTCCCCGTCGGCCGCCCGGCGCAGCGCCTCGATGTCGATCCGCTTCATCACCATCAGGGCCTCGTTCGCCCGCGCCGCCCGGACCGGGTCCGGATCGCCCAACAGCTCCCCGAGGCCGGCCGGGATGACCTGCCACGACATCCCGAAGCGGTCGGTGCACCACCCGCACTGCCCCTCCTCGCCGCCCTCGGCGGTGAGGGCGTCCCAGTAGCGGTCGGCAGCGGCCTGGTCGGGGGCGTTCAGCTGGATCGAGTGCGCCGGCGAGAACCGGTACTGGGGCCCGCCGTTCAGGGCACTGAAGTGCTCCCCTGCCAGGGTGAACGTCATCATCAGCACGGTCCCCTCCGGTAGCTGCGCGCCCTCGGGGTAGTACGACACGTCTCCGATCGCCGAGCCCTCGACCAGTGAGGTCCAGAACTCGACCGCCTCCTGCGCGTTCCCGTCGAACCACAGGCAGTTCGAAATCGTCACCATTACGGTCTCCTCCGCGGTAGTTCGGGGCGTCGGACGTGAGCCGGGTCACCCTCGTACGCCCATCCTGCCCGCCCGCGAGGGGCAGCGGAACGGTTCGGGCGATCTGGTCGACGCGGGCCGACCGGCGGGGAGGGGCCCGGTACCAGACCCGAGACAACTTCATGCAACCCCTCGGACTCTCAGCTGGCTCTTGGGAAGGCTGGCGGCGCCCGGGGACCTCTCCGGGACCGGTGCCGTCGGCGCCGGAAGAGTCAGGACGTTGCGACCACGCGCAGCAGCGCGTGGCGGCGATGCCCTCCAGACCGTGTCGAAGGGGATCCGGTTGATGAGCAACTCTCCACGCAAGCTACGCAGACGAGGCCTGGCGGCCGCAGCGGTCGCCCTGCCGCTCGCCCTCACGATGGGCGCCGGCGCCTTCGCCGCGCCGCCCGGCCGAGCGCCGAACGACAATGCCAAGCCGCCGGCGCACTCCCAGGCCGGAGGCGTGGCCTGGGACTCGCCCACCCTTGAGGCTCGTTCCAAGCAGATCCTGACCGCGAAGGGCGGCCGCCAGTTCAAGGACCTGAACGCGAACGGCAAGATCGATACGTACGAGGACTGGCGCAAGACGACCGACCAGCGGGTCGCCGACCTCGTCAAGCAGATGACGCTCGAGGAGAAGGCCGGCCTCATGCTCATCGACACCCTGAACGCCGAGTGCATCAACGGTGACCGGGCGAGCATCTCCGCCACCGGCGAGGACTACCTCAAGAACCAGAACATGCACCGGCTGATCTTCCGCAACGTGGTCACCGACAAGCCGGAGTGCGGCAAGCCGGGCACCGGCTTCTCCGCCACCACGTCCCTGACCCCGGCCGACGCCGCGACGTTCATGAACCGGGTGCAGGAGAAGTCCGAGGCCACCCGCCTGGGTATCCCGGTGCTCTACAAGTCCAACGCGCGCAACCACATCGACCCGCAGGCGCGGGCCGGCATCAACGAGGCCGCCGGAGCCTTCTCCGCGTTCCCGAAGGAGGCCGGCATCGCTGCGGCGGCCCTCGGCGAGCAGGCCGTGAAGACCGGCCGGGCGACCGACGGCGACATGTCCGTGGTCGACGACTTCGCCACCGTGATGGGCGACGAGTGGGCCTCGATCGGCCTGCGCGGTATGTACGGCTACATGGCCGACCTGTCCACCGAGCCGCGCTGGTACCGCAACCACGAGACCTTCACCGAGAACGCCGACCTGGGCGCCAACATCATGGGTCAACTGGTCGAGTCCCTGCAGGGACCGGTCGACGCGGACGGGAACTCACTGAGCCCCGACTCCTCGGTCGCGCTGACCATGAAGCACTTCCCCGGCGGCGGTCCGCAGCAGCTGGGCCTGGACCCGCACTACTCGTTCGGCAAGACCCAGGTGTACCCGGGTGACAACTTCGGCTACCACCTCAAGCCGTTCGAGGCCGCCATCGACGCCGGCGTCTCGGCGATCATGCCGTACTACGGCGTGCCGATGGACCTGACCTACGACGGCACGACGTACGACGAGGTCGGCATGGCGTTCTCCGACCAGATCGTCAACGGCCTGCTGCGCGACAGGATGGGCTTCAAGGGGTACGTGAACTCCGACACCGGCATCATCACCGACCGGGCCTGGGGCCTGGAGAAGAAGAGCGTGCCGGAGCGGGTCGCCGCGGCGATCAACAGCGGCACCGACACCCTCTCGGGCTTCCACGACGTCCAGACGATCATCGACCTGGTCGACGACGGCCTGGTCACGACAGACCGGGTCGACCTGGCCGCGCACCGCCTGCTCACCCCGATGTTCGAGATGGGCCTGTTCGAGGACCCGTACGTCGACCCGGCCGTCGCCACCGCGACCATCGGCAACGACGCGAACCGTGCCGTCGCCCTCGACCTGCAGCGCAAGTCCACCGTGCTGCTGCAGAACAAGGAGACCGGCGGCACCGGGGTGCTGCCGCTGGCCAAGGGCAAGACGGTCTACGTGCTCGGCAACGTGGACGCCGCCGCTGTCAAGGCCGCCGGCTACTCGGTCATCGACGGCAACGCGAAGGTCGACGGCAAGCGTCCGAGCGCCGCCGACGCCGACGTCGCCCTGGTCTCGATGACGGGCAAGAACATCAACACCGGCGCGTACAAGAGCAACGACCCGGCCACCGGACTGAACCCGAACCACATCAGCCCGATCGTCTGGGACGGCGCCAAGGGCCTGGACGGCAAGAGCCCGTACGGTGCCGCCGACGCCTGCAACGCGTACGGTGCCACCACCTGCACCGACGACGGCCTGCGCTTCGGCGGGTCGCTGCCGTGGGAGTCGAGCATCCTCGACTTCACCGGGATGTCGACGTCCAAGTCCTGGGAGGTCACCCCCTCCCTGGCGGACATCCAGCAGGTGATGTCCGAGGTCGGTGCCCAGAACACCATCCTCGACATCTACTTCCGCCAGCCCTTCGTGCTGGACGAGGAGAGCGGCCTGCGTGACGCCGGCGCCATCCTGGCCAACTTCGGCACCAGCACCTCCGCGCTGATGGACGTCGTGTCCGGCGACTTCGCTCCCCAGGGCCGGATGCCGTACGCACTGGCCGGCACCAAGGAGGCGATCCTCGAGCAGCAGAGCGATGTTCCAGGCTATGACGACACCAAGGACGGGGCGCTGTTCCCGTACGGCTTCGGACTCACCTACAAGTAGTGGTCCCGGTCCGTGGGAGAGACCACGGACCCCGGACCGATGAGCCCTGGAGCACGACGAGTGCTGGACCACGGCGAGCCCCCACCCAGCGGTGGGGGCTCGCTGCCGTGCCTGGCGTTGACCATGACCTCGGCGTGGCGAAGACTGCGGGGGTGACCCCTCGCGTCCGGAGCCTGCTCGCCACCGCCCTCACCCTGGCCCTGCTGTCCACGACGACCGCCTGCTCTGCCCTGGCCACCTCCCGGTTGCGCGCCCTGGTCGGCGCCCTGGAGACCGGCCTGGAGTCCGGCGACCTCGGCGCCGTTCGGGTGACCGACGGGTTCGATGCCACCGCCGACCTGCGCGCCATCACCTCCGGGATGGACGGCATCCGCCCCCAGGTCAGCACCGGCGCTGTCGCGATCGACGGGCAGCACGCCACCGTGCCGCTCACGTTCGAGTGGACCTTCCCGGCCGGACCGTGGCGCTACGACACCACGGCGGGCTTCTCCCGCGGGCAGCAGGGCTGGGCCGTCGACTGGTCCCCCACCCTGGTCCACCCCTCGCTCAGCGCGACCACACGCCTGGTGCATCGGCGTACGCCGGCCGAGCGCGGGCAGATCCTCGGCAAGGGCGGGACGCCGATCGTACGGGCCCGCGACACCTTCACCCTCGGCCTGGACAAGTCCACGATCCCGGCCACGCAGGTCGACGACTCGGCCGGGCGGATCGCGCGCGCCCTGGGCATCGACGAGGCACGGTACCGGCAACGGGTCCGCGCCGCCGGGCCGATCGCGTACGTGGAGGCCCTCACCGTCCGGGCCGAGCGCACCCAGGTGGCCCCCGCGTTCCTGGACACCCCGGGCGCCCGGATCATCGAGGGCCAGCGCCAGCTGGGCCCGACCCCGACGTTCGCCCAGGGCCTGCTCGGCACCGTGGGCCCGGCCGACGCCGCCCGGGCCCGGGCCTCCGGCGGCGCCGTCGCGGAGGGCGACCTGGTCGGGCTCGGCGGCCTGCAGGAACGCTATGACGCCCAGTTGCGCGGAGTCCCCGGCGACCGGGTCGTCGTCGTCCCGCGCGACGCCCCGGCCGGCACGGTCAGTAACCCCCCGGCGGTGTTCAACGCCACCCCGACCCCCGGGGTCGCCCTCGAGACCACGCTCGACGAGGCGGCCCAGACCCGGGCCGAGCAGGTGCTGGCGGGGGTGTCCGGATCGGCGGCCCTGGTCGCCCTCGACACCGCTACCGGTGCCGTGCTGGCCGCTGCCACCTCCCCGGCCGACGGGGCGCGGCCGACCGCCACCTCCGGGCGCTTCCCTCCGGGCTCGACGTTCAAGGTCGCCACCACGCTCGCGCTGCTGCGCTCGGGGCTGACCCCGGAGTCGGAGGTGGCCTGCTCCCCCACCGAGACCGTCGACGGGCGGACCTTCACCAACTACTCCGACTTCCCCAGCAGCGGACTGGGGCGCACCACCCTGCGGTCGGCGGTGGCGCTGTCCTGCAACACCGCCCTGGTCTCCGAGCGGGAACGGATCACGCCCGAGCAGCTCACCGAGGCGGCCGGGAGCCTCGGACTGGGCCGGGACCACGACGCCGGCTTCCCCGCCTTCTACGGCTCGGTGCCGCCGCCGGCGAACCCGGTCGGTGCGGCCGAGGCGATGATCGGGCAGGGGCTGGTGGAGGCCTCCCCCCTGTCGATGGCCGGGGTGGCCGCGTCGGTGGCCGCTGGCCGTACGACCGTGCCCTACCTGCTGGAACGCCACCGCCCCACCCCGGACGCCGCCCCGCTGACGGCGCAGGAGGCCGCCGCCCTGCAGTCGGTGATGCAGGCCACCGTGCAGCAGGGCTCGGCGAGCTCATTGAAGGGTGTGCTGACCGGGGCGAAGACCGGTACCGCCGAGTACGGCACCCAGACGCCCCCACGTACGCACGCCTGGATGATCGGCTACCGGGACGGGGTGGCGGTGGCCGCGTTCGTGGCCGACGGCGCGTCGGGATCGTCCGCTGCCGGCCCCCTCGTCCGGGCCTACCTCGGCTGAGGAGGGACCTGTACCCGGGGTCCCCTAAGCTGGAGCCATGACGATCCAGCGCCTGTCCTCGGTGACTCTCGGTGTGCAGGACGTCGAGCGTTCACGCAACTTCTACGCTGCCGTCGGCTTCTCCCGCCGCTTCGAGGACAAGGCCACCGTGGCCTTCGAGTCGGAGGGCATGCTGCTGGTGCTGCGGCCCTGGGACGTGCTGGCCGACGAGTTCGGTGTGGCACCGCAGGGCGCCGGTTTCCGCGGCTTCCACCTCACCTGCCTGTTCGATTCCGAGGAGGCCGTCGACGCCGCGTACGAGGGCTGGATCGGAGCCGGCGGGGTCGGCGTACGCCAGCCGTCCAGCCGGCCCTGGGGCGGACACGCCGCCGTCGTCGCGGACCCCGACGCCCACCTGTGGGAGCTGTGCACGGCGACACAGTTCCCCGCCGAGCGTCCCACGGCCGGATCCACCCAAGAGGCCTGAGCACACCCCTTGGGCGTGGTGGAATAGACACAGACAACAGGATCTGGCAGCAGTATCGGGAGCGGGCCACGAAGGGTGGAGACCGTGGACGCAGACGTGATCGTGATCGGGGCCGGTGTAGCGGGACTGCGCTGTGCCCGGGCGCTCGAGGACGCAGGCCTGCATGTGCTCACCATCGATGCCGGGAGCACCGTCGGAGGGCGCATCCGTACCTCGGTCATCGACGGCTACACCTGCGACTGGGGCCTGCAGACGATCAACCCGCAGTTCCCGGCGATCCGCCACTGGGTGGACCTGCCCGCGCTCGACATGAAGTACCCGATGCCGGCCCTGCTGGTGCGGCGAACCGACGGGCTGCTGCTGGTCGGTGACCCGCGCCGGGTCCCCCGGGTGCTGCCCACCCTGGTCCGCAGCCGGATGATCTCGCCCTCGGACCTGGCCTCGCTGGCCCGCTGGGCCGGCAGTGGCATGGTCGGCGGCCGGGTGCTCGACGCGGACAACGACACCACGCTCATGGCTTCCCTGGACGAGTACCGCGTCCGCGGCGCGCTGCGCGAGGAGCTGTTGCTGCCTCTGCTCCACAGCATGCTCGCCGACAGCAGCGGACTGACCTCGGCCACGTACGCCAAGTGGGTGCTGCACGCCCTCCTGAACGGGACGCCCGGGGTGCCGGCCGCCGGCATGCAGGCACTCCCGGAACAATTGGCCGCCGACCTGCGATCCCCCGTACGGCTGGAGGTCCACGTCGACTCGGTGGTGGAGGCCGGCAGCTGTGTGGAGGTGCGCACCTGGGGTGGGACGCTGAGCGCGATGGCTGCCGTGGTGGCGGTGAGCCCGGAGGCCGTCGACCAGCTCGTCGCGCTCCCGCGGCCCCGGATGCAGGGGGTGACGACCTGGTGGTTCAGTGCGCCGGAGGGACCGTCTGCGCTGCCGGCGTTCGCCCTCGACGGGCGCGGCGGGATCGGTCCGGTGCGCACGGCGGTGGACGTGGCCAGCTTCGCCCCCTCGTACGCTCCGGCGCAGGCGCACCTGGTCGGCGCGAAGACCCTGCTCGACCGGCGGGACGGGAGGTCCCGGGCGAGCGCGGTGAAGCGGCACCTGTCCGCGATCTACGGCGTGCCGACCGAGCACTGGGAGGTGGTGGCCCACTACGAGCTGCCGAACGCGATCCCGACCCACCGACCGCCGCTGGCGGACCGCCAGCAGGTGCGGCTGGGCAACCGGGTCTACGTCGCCGGCGACCACCGCAAGACCGGGTCGATCCACGGGGCGATGGTGTCGGGCCAGCGGGCCGCCGAGGCCGTGATGGCGGACCTGGGCCGGATCCCGCTGCGGAAGGCTCAGTAGCGGGTAAGTGCCCGCGGCAGGCGGTTGTGCGCGGGGTAGGACCCGAGGCGGACACCGCCGACCGGATCCGCGGTGAAGAACCGCGCCCCGGCCGGTGCCACGAGGGCATCCCGGAGGCGCTCCTCCAGTTCGGTGACGTGCTGCTGCAGCTCATCGATGGAGTCCTGCATCTGCAGGATCCGCCGGATGCCCTCCAGGTTGATGCCCTCGACCTGGCTGAGGTGTTGGACCAGCCGCAGCCGGGCCACGTCACGAGGCGAGTAGCGCCGGCCGCGACCGGACGTACGCCGTGGCGACACCAGTCCCATCCGGTCGTACGTCCGCAGCGTCTGCGGGTGCATGCCGGCGAGCCGGGCCGCGACCGAGATGGCGAAGATCGGCGCGTCGCGGTCGATCTCCTCCGGCAGTCGGCTCGACTCGGCGGACATCAGGACCGTCCGGAGAACAACGCGGCGCGGGGATCGGTCTCCCCCGCCTCGTTGGCGTAGATCAGCAGCGCGTTGCGGGCCTGGTCGGACAGCTGCGAGGGGACGGTCACCTCGACGGTGACCAGCAGGTCACCCTGGGTGCCGTCCTTGCGGGAGACACCCTTGCCACGGACCCGGAACGTCCGCCCGTTGGGGGTGCCAGCGGGCAGCCGCAGCCGGACCGACGTGCCATGCAGGGTCGGCACCTCGATCTCGGCGCCGAGGGCGGCCTCGGCGAAGGTCACCGGCACGGTGATGGTCAGGTTGGTGCCGCTGCGCCCGAAGAGCTTGTGCGGGGTGACGTGCACGTCCACGTAGAGGTCGCCCGGGGAGCCGCCGTGCTCGCCCTGCGCGCCCTTGCCCTTCAGCCGGATCCGCTGCCCGTCCTCGACGCCGGCGGGGATGCGGACCTGCATGCTGCGGGTGGACTTGGCCCGTCCCGAGCCGTCACAGACCGGGCACGGGTCCTCGACGATCATGCCGCGACCGCGGCAGTCCGGGCACGGCTCGGTGGTCTGGAAGACCCCGCCCGAGGTGGCCGGGCGCATGCCCGAGCCCTGGCAGGTGGGGCAGATCTTGGGGGTGGTCCCGGCCCGCGCGCCGGTGCCCGAGCAGGCCGCGCAGGCGGCGTCGGAGACCATCTGCAGGGTCACCGTGGTGCCCTCGACGGCCTGGTCGAAGTCGATCGTCACCTCGCCCTCGACGTCGGCGCCGCGACGGGGGCTGCGGGTGGTGGCGGTGCGCCGGTTGAAGCCCGTGGCGCCGCCGAAGAGGTTGCCGAAGACGTCGGAGAAGTCACCCGTGGTGGCGTTGCGGAACAGGTCGTCCACGTCCGGGGTGGCCTGGCCCTGCCCCCGGTTGAAGCGGAACGCGTTGCCGCCGAAGAGGCTGCGCTGCTGGTCGTACTCCTTGCGCTTCTTCGGGTCGGACAGGACGTCGTTCGCCTCGGAGATCTCCTTGAACTTCTCCGCCTTGTCCGTGTTGCCGGGGTTGGCGTCCGGGTGGTTCTCGCGCGCGAGCTTGCGGAAGGCCTTCTTGATGGTGTCCTGGTCCGCGTCCTTGGGGACGCCCAAGACCTTGTAGTAGTCCTTCTCAAGCCAGTCCTTGGTGCTCATCGGCGCCCCCTTCCGTACGTGGTGGTCGCTGTGTCCCCCTCAAGGGTGGTCCGCCACTCGGCGCTACACAACGTGGGTCGTGCGGCGGTCCGGGCCGTCGTGTGACGGCCCGGACCACCGATGGTGCAGGTGGTGCTCAGGCCCCGGTGACGGCGACCCGGGCGGGGCGCAGGATGCGCTCGCCGAGCCGGTAGCCGGGCTGCAGCACGGCGGCGACGACCGGCCCCTCCAGCTCGGTCCCCTCGGGGGCCGGCTGGTGCATCAGGGCCTCGTGGACCTGCGGGTCGAACGGTTCGCCCTCCGTGCCGTACGCGGAGAGACCATGCTTGGCGGCGACCTTCTCGATCTCCTCGGCGACGGCCTTGAAGCCCCCGCTCAGGTCCTCGTGGGCCCGGGCGGCCTGCAGGTCGTCCAGCACCGCGAGGATGTCGGTCATCACCGTCTCGATCCCACCCTGGCGGGCGAGGTCACGGTCGCGGTCGACGCGGCGCTTGTAGTTGACGTACTCCGCCTGGAGGCGCTGCAGGTCCTGGGTGCGCTCGCGCACCTGGTTCTCCAGCTCCGCCACCCGGGTGTCCGACTCCAGGCCACTGATGTCGTCGGGGACGACGAAGTCACCGGGAATCTCGCCGTCACCCTCCTCGTCGGCCTCGGACTCGGGCTCCGGCCCGGGGCCGGCCTGGGGGGTCGCCCCGGCCGGCTCCGATGCTGCCTCGGTGGGCTCAGGAGCCTGCCGACGCGCGTACGTCTCGGGATCGAAACGACGCTTGTCGGAGATGTGCAGGCCCTCGGCCTCCTGCTCCTCCGGGGTGCCGTTCTCGTTCTCGGGAGAGGTCACTTGTTGCCGCCCTTGTCGTTCTCGTCGTCCACGATCTCGGCATCGACGACGTCGTCATCGCTGCCCGCACCGGAGGCCTGGCCCTCGGCGCCCTCGCTGTGCTCCTGGGCCGCGTGGGCCTGGGCGGCGGCGTACATCGCCTGGCCCATCGCCGCGGAGGTGGTGTTGAGCTTCTCCATGCCGGCCTTGATGGCGTCGATGTCGTCACCCTCCAGAGCGGTCTTCAGCTCCTTCAGCGACTCCTCGACCGGGCCCTTGGTGTCCTCGCCGATCTTGTCGGCGTTGTCCTTCAGCAGCTTCTCGGTGCGGAAGACCAGGGCCTCGGCCTCGTTCTTGGTGTCGACGGCCTCGCGACGCTTGCGGTCCTCCTCGGCGTGCGCCTCGGCCTCCTTGACCATGTTGTTGATCTCGTCCTTGCCCAGCGCCGAACCGCCGGTGACGGTCATCGACTGCTCCTTGCTGGTCGCCATGTCCTTGGCGGCGACGTGCACGATGCCGTTGGCGTCGATGTCGAAGGTGACCTCGATCTGCGGGACGCCGCGCGGGGCGGGCATCAGGCCAGTCAGCTCGAAGTTGCCGAGCGACTTGTTGTCCCGGGCGAACTCGCGCTCGCCCTGGTAGACCTGGATCATCACCGAGGGCTGGTTGTCCTCGGCCGTGGTGAACACCTCGGACCGCTTGGTCGGGATCGTGGTGTTGCGCTCGATGATCTTGGTCATCACGCCACCCTTGGTCTCGATGCCCAGCGACAGCGGGGTCACGTCGAGCAGCAGGACGTCCTTGACCTCACCCTTCAGCACGCCGGCCTGCAGGGAGGCGCCCAGGGCCACGACCTCGTCGGGGTTGACCGACTTGTTCGGCTCCTTGCCGCCGGTCATCTCCTTGACCAGGTCGACGACGGCGGGCATCCGGGTCGAACCACCGACCAGGATCACCTGGTCGATCTTGGCGACCGGGATGGAGGCGTCCGACAGCACCGAGTTGAACGGCGCGCGGCAGCGGTCCAGCAGATCCTGGGTCAAACGCTGGAACTCGGAACGGCTCAGCTTCTCCTCGAGGTGCAGCGGACCGGACTCGCCCAGCGTGATGTACGGCAGGTTGATCGAGGTCTCGGAGGCCGAGGACAGCTCGATCTTCGCCTTCTCGGCGGCCTCCTGGAGGCGCTGGCGGGCGATCTTGTCGGCACCGAGGTCGACACCGTGCTTGTTCTTGAACTGCTTGACCATCCACTCGACGACCCGGTTGTCCCAGTCGTCGCCTCCGAGGCGGTTGTCACCCTTGGTGGCCTTCACCTCGAAGACGCCGTCGGAGATGTCCAGCAGCGACACGTCGAACGTGCCACCACCGAGGTCGAAGACCAGGACGGTCTGTTCCTGGTCGGCCTTGTCCAGGCCGTACGCCAGGGCGGCGGCGGTGGGCTCGTTGATGATCCGGTCGACGCTCAGGCCGGCGATCTCACCGGCCTCCTTGGTGGCCTGGCGCTCGGCGTCCGAGAAGTACGCGGGGACGGTGATCACCGCGTTGGTGACGGTCTCACCGAGGTAGGCCTCGGCGTCCCTCTTCAGCTTCTGCAGCACGAAGGCCGAGATCTGCTGGGGCTTGTACTTCTTGTCGTCGATGTCGACGCTCCAGTCGGTGCCCATGTGGCGCTTGACGGAGCGGATCGTACGGTCGACGTTGGTGACGGCCTGGCGCTTGGCGACCTCGCCGACGAGGACCTCGCCGCCCTTCGAGAACGCGACGACCGACGGGGTCGTACGAGCACCCTCGGCGTTCGGGATGACCGTCGGCTCGCCGCCCTCGAGGACGGCGACGACAGAGTTGGTGGTGCCGAGGTCGATACCTACTGCACGAGCCATGTGATGTACCTCCGTGGTGTTGTCCGTATGGTGCCGGCGTCCGACGACCCCCGGCGGTCCCGGCAGGGGCCGGTACCAGGGGGTTCGCCGGTCCACACGGACCAGGGAACTGGGTTTACCTGAGTCTAGCTGGCTCAAGGTTGCCCTTGAGTCACATCCACTCAACTATGAACCCCTGTCGTCTATTCCCGCCATGGGGGATGACCCTGAAAGAAGTCTCCTGCCTTCGTAAGGGAACCCCTTGCCAAGGTCTGACCAATGGCGTGCACTGGAGGTGCCGAATAGGAAGAGGAACCGACAGAAAGTAGGCCACGATGGCCACATCACCGGCCTCCGACATCGTCTCCGGTGTCGGAGGCCCCGAGAACATCGAGAGCTTCACCCACTGCGCAACCCGCCTCCGGTTCCAGCTGCGGGACGGAACCAAGGTCGACACCGCCACCGTCGAGGCGATCCCCGGCGTCATGGGCGCGGTGCCCCAGGCGGGCAACCGCTACCAGGTCGTCATCGGCGGCGCCGTCACGTCGGTCTACGAGGACATCCACAACCTCCCCGAGATGAAGAACGTGGGAGCCCCCTCCCCGGACGACATCAAGGCCGCGGCCCGGGCCGGCGGCCCGCGCGGCAAGTTCGCCTGGCTGGACTCGTTCTTCGAGTTCCTGTCCGACTCCTTCCGCCCGATCATCGGCGCCCTGCTGGGTGCCTCGCTGTTCATCACCTTCATGTCGCTGATGAGCACCCTGCACGTCATCGGCAACTGGGCCGACCCGCGTACGACCCTGCCGCCGTCGTGGCAGTTCGTGAACCTGTGCTGGCAGTCGGTGTTCGTCTTCCTGCCGCTGATGGTCGCCTACAACGCGAGCAAGAAGCTCGGCGCCGACCCCTGGGTCGGCTTCGCCATCATGGCCGTGGTCATGCTGCCGGGCTTCGCGGCCCTCAAGGACGCGTCCACCCAGATGAAGTTCGCCGGCAGCGCGATCGACGTGGTGCAGATCTTCGGGTTCCCGCTGACGATCTTCAACTACAGCTCGCAGGTGTTCCCGCCGCTGCTGATGGCCGGCGTCCTCGGCGCGCTGGACAGGCTGCTGCGGCGGGTGATCCCCGACAACGTGCAACTGATCTTCGTGCCGTTCCTCTCGATGCTGATCATGATCCCGCTGACCGCCTTCCTGATCGGCCCCATCGGCGTGTACGCCGGCGCCGGCCTGGCCCACATCCTGGGACAGGTCAACAACTTCTCGCCGTTCATCTTCGCGATCCTGGTCCCGCTGTTGTATCCGTTCATGGTTCCGCTGGGCCTGCACTGGCCGATCAACGCCATCATGCTGCTCAACATCCAGAACCTGGGCTACGACTACATCCAGGGCCCGATGGGTTCGTGGAACTTCGCCGCCTTCGGTGCGACCGCCGCCGTACTGATCCTCGCCATCCGCAACAAGGAGAAGGCGATGCGCCAGACTGCCACGGGTGCGCTCGCGGCGGGTCTGCTGGGTGGTATCTCCGAACCCTCCCTCTACGGCATCCACCTGCGCTACAAGCGGATCTACCCGCGGATGCTGGTCGGCTGCCTGGTCGGCGGCATCATCACCGGCTTCGCCGGCGGCATCCACACCAAGGCCTTCGTCTTCACCTCGCTGCTGACCATCCCCGCCTTCGACAAGATCGGCTGGTACAGCCTTGCGGTCGGGGCCTCGTTCCTCACCTCGATGGTCCTGGTACTCCTGTCGGGCTACAAGACGGCCGAGCAGAAGGAGCTGGAGCGCCTGTCCGAGGAGGCCGCCGCCCTGGCCCACGTCCCCGGTGACCAGCTGACCGAAGCCGAGCTCGTCCCGGCCTACGTCGGTGCCGGAGCGGTCGGGGTCGGCGCGGGTAGTGCCACCGCGGCCGCGGTCCGGGGCGACGTCTCGGCCTCCACCATCTCCGCGCCCGGCACCGGCGAACCCGGCGAGCGACGCCGGCTCAAGCCGGCCATGGAGCCCGGCACCGTGACCCAGATCCACGCTCCCCTGGCCGGCAGCCTGCTGCCGCTGGCAGAGGTCCCGGATCCGGTCTTCGCCCGTGGCACCGTGGGAGCGGGCGTTGGAATCGTGCCCTCCGGTGACACCGTCTACGCCCCCGCCCCGGGCAAGATCCTGGTGGCCCAGGAGACCGGTCACGCCTTCGGCCTCCGGCTCGACAGTGGTATCGAACTGCTCATCCACGTGGGCATCGACACCGTCAACATGGGCGGGCGCGGCTTCGACGTCAAGGTGCACACCGGTGACCGGGTCGAGGCCGGCGATCCGCTCGTCGTGTTCGACCGGAAGGCGATCGAGGCGGCGGGCTACTCGACCGTCACCCCGGTCCTGGTCACCAACGTCAAGAAGTTCGACTCGGTGCACCAGGCAGCATCGGGCGAGGTCGACGTGGCCACCCCGATCCTGATCGTGGTGGCCAAGCCGGCGGGCACCGTCTGACCCGGGATCCGTACGCAACGAAGGAGCCCCGCCCGTGCACGTCGCACGGGCGGGGCTCTGCTTCAGGGCCGTACTCCCGGGCCCAGCCCCCATGGCTCCATCGGGTCGGTCAGTGCGCCGCAGACATGCCCGCCGTGACCTGTTCGACGTCCGCCGCGAAGGTGACCGGGTCGCCGAGCATCGCCAGGTGTCCGGCCCCCGGAATGACCATCGTCGGCGGCTCGCCCAGGTCGTGCCGAGCGTCGTCCAACGAACCACCGGAGCGCAGGTCCAGCTCACC
This sequence comes from Raineyella antarctica, assembly GCF_900092135.1. GTDB lineage: Bacteria > Actinomycetota > Actinomycetes > Propionibacteriales > Propionibacteriaceae > Raineyella > Raineyella antarctica. The sequence goes on from NZ_FMYF01000007.1 coordinate 63,960, forward strand.
CCAGATGATGGCCCGGGGCACACGGATGGCACGGAGCTGGTCCGGGGACAGGGACAGGACCCCGTTCGCAGCCATGGCCGGAAGGGCAGCCTCAGCCGCCCCCTGGCGCATCGGACGCATCCACGCCTCGACCAGCTCGGGTGTCAGCCCCAGGCAGGTCGCGCCGCAGTTGCTCCGGATCAGGCGATCGTCCAGCCGGGCGGACCTGGTCAGCAGCCGGTAGGCCGAGATCCCGTACGGCGAGCGCAGGATCCACCGGGCAGGTCCTGATCCGCCACCGGCGCTCCCGCTGCCCGTGCTCCCGTTCGCGAAGGGAAGGCCGTCCCCGTCGACGAACACGATTCCGCCGATGTCGGAGGGGTGCGCCAGGGCGACGCCGCCCACGACGGCAGCGCCCATCGAGTGACCGATGAGCACCGGGTGGTCGAGGCCGAGCCTCCGAACGAACGCGTCGACGAGATCGACCTGGTCACCGAGCGCGTAGCGCCCTGTGAAGTCCGTGTAGCCGTAGCCGGCGAGGTCGACCGCGTACACGACGTGGTCACGGGCGAGCAGTTCGGCGGCCGGTCCCCACGCCACCGACGACTCGGCGAAGCCGTGCACCAGGACGAGCGGCGGGCCATGGGTGCCCCACCGTTGGTAGTGCACTCGGGTCCCCCCGACGACCAGGTCGGCACCGGAGGGGGCGGGCAGCGTAGGAGGTGGAGTGGTCACGGCATTGAACACCAAGGACGTGACGGTCACGAGGGCCAGTACCGCCACCACCGAACGGCCGGTGAAGCGTGCCGCACGTCGCCACCACGAGCTCCTTCGGCGGACGGACGAAGCCGTGAGCGACTCCGGCAGCGGCCCGTGGTTCGCTCTCACGTCTCCATGCTGTCACGTGCCGACAAGTGACCCGGCTCAGATCCGCCTGAGCGCCTCCGCGGCCAGCCGAAGGTCGACCCGGACGCGGGCCGGTTCGTCCTCCAGCGGCATGTTGGGCTCGTCCAGCACCCCGTCGAGCGAGCCCGGCTCGTCGGCCCGCAGCCCGGCGAACAGCGGGTCGAGGTCCTTCTGGGCGGGCCCGGACTCGGCGACCAGCTCGAACGTCTTGCGGTCGGCCGCCGCGGACCTGATGCAGTGCACCAGCACCTGGGCGACCTGCTGGCGCGAGACTGTGCCGTCCGCGGGCCCACCCGTACGACGGGTGTCGCCCTGCAGCATCACCAGCTTGTGCTGGTCCTCGGCGTGGTAGTCGAACCAGCCGGGGCGCACGATCGTGTAGGGACGGCCGCTGGCCCGGACCAGCCGCTCGGCGCGGCGCTTCCAGTCGAAGGCCGCGGTGGCACGGTTGTACTCGCTGTCGCGCGCCGTGAGGCCCAGCGTGGTCATCAGCACAATCCGGGCCGGGTACCTGTCCAGGGCCGCCAGGACGTTGCGGACCGCACCGTAGTCGACGGCCTCGGACTGTTCCTTGCCGCCGTTGGCGCCGTGCGCGAAGATCACGGCGTCCACCCCCTCGACGGCGGCCGTCAGGTTGTCGACCTTGGTCAGGTCGCCGACGACGACCTCGGCCCCGGGGGCGATGTGGGCGGCGCGGGCGTGGTTGCGGGCCAGGGCGCGGGTCAGGTAGCCCTGCCGCAGCGCCTCCGCCACGACGAGACTCCCGATACTGCCGGTCGCCCCGACGACCAGCACGGTGGTGGAACGCGTCACCATGGCTCCTCCTGTTTTGCGGTTGCTCCCACGATAGGCACCGTAACCGCGGGGCGTCAGGGTTCCCCGCGGTCCGCTGCGGACCTGCGCTTGCCGGAGACCCTCAGCCCGCCCTAGGGTGGGCCGCTACATCACCGCATCGGGGGGAGTTGGTCGTGCGGCTGTGGTCCCTGCACCCCTCGCTGCTGGACCGCGCCGGCCTCGGCGCCTCCTGGCGCGAGGGACTGCTCGCCCAGGCCGTGCTCGCCGGCCGGACCCGCGGCTACCGGAACCATCCCCCATCCCCTCTTCGTGGCCGTTCCCGGCCCCGTCGAACCGTGGGAACGGCCGGCGTCCCCGCGGTGATCCTCCCCGGGCTTGCCCGCGTACCTCGCCGCGCCCTAGCGTGCGGCCCATGGACCGACCAGTAGCCCTCATCACCGGCGGCAGCCGCGGCATCGGCCGCGCCATCGCCGATGCCCTCGCCGACACCCACCACCTGCTGATCGGCGGCCGCGACGCCGCGGCAGTCACCGCCGTGGTCTCGCAGCTGCCCTCCGCCGAACCCTTCGTGGCCGACCTCACCGACGAGGCCGCCACCGAGGCCGCCGTCCGTGGGATCGACCGGCTGGACGTCCTGGTCCACTCGGCCGGCCGGGACGCCCCCCGGCACATCGAGGACATGACGCGCGCCGACTGGCGTGACCTGATGGAGGCCAACGTGATCGCCGTCGCCGACCTCACCCGGCTGCTGCTGCCGGCGCTGCGGGCCGCGAACGGCCTGGTCGTGATGATCAACTCCGGCGCCGGCCTCCGGGTCGTCGGGTCGCCGGCCTACTCGGCCTCCAAGTACGCGCTGCGGGCGCTGGCCGACGGGCTGCGCGAGGACGAGCGGGGCCGGATCCGGGTCACCACGATCTACCCGGGACGGGTCGACACCGACATGCAGCGCCACCTGCAGGCGGCCGCGGGACGCGGCTACAACCCCGAAGAGCACCTGCGCCCCGAGTCGGTCGCCCGGGTCGTACGGACGGCCGTCGACGCGTCGCCGGAGGGAATGGTCGAGGAGATCATGGTGCGCCCGATCCCGCGGGTCCCCAAGGGCTGAGGACCGGGGCTCCCGAAGCTCTGGTGGCCGGCCACGATCTGCGGCAGGCTGGTGGGCGCCCCATGGAAGGGGCGCCACCCAGCAGAGGAGCCACCATGGCCAATCCGCGACCGGTCCATTTCGAGATCCAGGCCGACGACATCGAGCGCGCCAAGACGTTCTACACCGAGGTCTTCGGCTGGCGCTTCGACGACTACGGCGACGCGGTCGGCTCCCCGTACTTCGGGGTCGTCACCGGCGAGGAGGGCGAGCCCGGCATCAACGGCGGCCTGCTGCCGCGTACCGGTGGTTCCCCGGCCATCGACCAGCCGGTCAACGCGTACGTGGTGACCATCGCCTGCGACGACTACGACGCCGTCGCCGAGCGGATCTACGCCCACGGCGGCGAGGGTGTGTCGCCCAAGGCCGCGATCATGGGGATGGCCTGGCAGGGCTACTTCAAGGACACCGAGGGCAACGTCTTCGGCCTGCACCAGCCCGACCCGAACGCCGCCTGAGGGCCCGGTCAGCCGCGATCGGTTCCGTCCACGCCGAGGAACTCGCGCCACCGCGGCAGCTCGCGGCCGGCCTGGGCCAGTCCGAGCTCGTGGGCGGCCCGCAGCCGGGCGACGTTGCGCTCGCTGTTGGTGACCGGCATGGTCTCGGGCACGAAGAGCATCGCCTTCCCGTCGCGCTCGAGGTCGAACAGTTCCTCGCGGGTCCGGTTGTAGTTGGCCGGCCGCCGGACGAGGGCGTCCACCACCGCGGGCGTGCGCCGGAACCATCGGCCCATCACGCGCTCGTTCTTCATCGCCGGCTTCACGTAGTCCCGGGGCTGGGTCAGCACGACGAGGAACTTCTCGTACCCGGCCGCCCTGGCCGCATCGATCGCGAAGCCGCCGGTCGGCCCGAGCGCCCCGTCGATGTAGTCCTCCCCGTCGATCCCGACCGCCGGCATCAGCACCGGCATGGTCGAACTGGCCCGCACCCGGCGCATCAGCGAGGGCAGGTCCGGGGTGTCGTCCTTGCCCCAGTAGACCATCTCTCCGTCGCTCATCCGGAAGGCCCCGATCGCGATGCCCGCGGGGTTCGACCGGAAGGTCTCGAAGTCGTACGGCAGGGCCTGGTCGGGGAAGCCTGCCTGTTCGTAGATGTACTCGGCGTTGAACCAGCCCTTGCCCCGCAGCCAGGTCCGGAAGTCACCCATCTGCGGGTCCGAGGCGAAGTCGACGAAGGAGATCCGGGCCCGCTCCTCGTCGCGGACCAGGTAGTTGGCAAGGTTGGACGCGCCGGCCGAGATCCCGCCTACCCAGCCGAAGTGCAGCCCGGCCCGGAGCAGTGTCACGACGACCGCGGAGGTGTAGCTGGCGCGCATCCCGCCGCCCTCGAAGATCAGGGCCGTGTCGGTGACATTGTTGGTCAGGTCGGACGGTTGCGCTGTCATGGCACTTCCTTTCCGCGGACAGGCCCGGCAGCGGGCGCCAGGAGTTCGACACCGTCAGACTAGTCCGCGCCACGCAACGACCGGTCGAGGCGCGACGCCCCTGGAGCTGGTGTCGCCCCGCCCGGTGCAGCATGATCGAACCAGACGGCCGGAGTACCACGACCAGGTCCGGTCCGCCAGATCACGTCCGCCAGATCCCGTCCGCCAGATCCGGGCGGCCCGATCCCAGAGAAAGGTTCGACGTGCCGGTATTCGAGCACAGCGCCACCTATCCGCACCCCCGCCACGAGGTCTTCGCCTGGCACGAGCGTCCGGGCGCCTTCGTCCGCCTCACCCCGCCCGGGTCCGCGATCCCGCTGCACGGGCCGACCGACGGCATCCGGGCCGGCTCGCGGATGGAGATCCGGGTCTCCCTACCCTTCCTCTCCGCCCTCTGGCCGGGCGACACCGCCCCGGGCCCGTCCTGGATGGTCGAGCACACGGCGTACGAGCCGGGCGTACGGTTCGTCGACGAGCAGGTCCGGGGGCCGATGGAGGACTGGCGGCACGAGCACGAGTTCGCCGACGCACCCGGCAACGGCACGACGATCACCGACCGGCTGACGTACGAGCTGCCGCGCCCCCTGCGCGGGGTGGCCGACGGACAGGTGCGGCGCTACCTGAAGGGCCTGTTCCGGTTCCGCGAGGAGCAGCTGCGCGCCGACCTCGACCTGCACGCCCGGCTGTCGGGCACCCCGCAGGTGGTGGCGGTCTCGGGCGCGTCCGGCATGATCGGCGACCAGCTCTGCGCGCTGCTGACCACCGGCGGGCACACCGTACGCCGGCTCGTCCGCCGCGCGGCCACCAGCGACGACGAGATCCGCTGGGACCCTGCCCGCGGCGAATTGGACCCGGCGGCACTGGCCGGCGTCGACACCGTGGTGAACCTGTCCGGCCGCAGCATCGGCGGCCGCTTCACCGAGTCGGCCAAGCGGGAGATCCTCAGCTCGCGGGTCGACTCCACCACCACCCTGGTCCGGGCGATCGCGGCGGCCCGGGCCGCCGGCAACGGCCCGGGGACCCTGGTCCAGGCCAGCGGGATCGGCCTGTACGGCGCCCGCCGGCCGGGCGAACTGCTGGACGAGGAGTCACGGCCCGGGGTCGACTTCCTGGCCGACGTCGTACGCCAGTGGGAGGCCGCCGCCGACCCGGTGCAGGACCAAGGTGTACGGCTGGTGAAGCTGCGGACCGGCATCGTGCTCGGTGCGGCATCGGGCGCGCTGGCCCTGCAGCTGCCGCTGTTCATGGTCGGTGTCGGCGGCCGCCTCACCGACCCGCAGTCGATGATGAGCTGGATCGGCCTGGACGACATGGTGCGGGTCTACGCCTCGGCCGTCCTGGACCCGGAGTGGACCGGCGCGGTGAACGCGGTCGCGCCGCATCCTGTCTCGGCCGGCGCATTCGCGACCCGGCTCGGCAGGGTGATGCACCGGCCCTCGCTCGTGCCCACGCCCGCGTTCGGCCCGAAGCTGGTGCTGGGACGCGAGGGCGCCGACGTCCTGGTCCGTACCGACCAACGGGTGTCCTCGGCCCGGCTGGAGTCGCTGGGCTTCCGGTTCTCCCATCCGGAACTGGAGCCGGCGCTGCGGCACGCCTTGGCGCGTTGAGGCGGAGGTAGGGGCGGTCGGCCGGGCCTGGTCAGGCCGGACCGGGCCGTTTCCGGGCCGGGTCCGGCTCAGCCGGCCGTACCCGCCGACTTGGCCCGGGCCTTCAGTTCCTTCTTGACTGCGCGGACCTCGAGGCGGGTCGGCACGTCCACGACGTCGGCGATCGAGCGGCGGCTGCCCTCGGCGCCGTAGTCCCCGGCGGCCTCCCGCCAGCCCGGGGCGGTGAGACCGCACTGCTTGCCGAGCAGGGCGAGGAAGATCCTGGCCTTCTGCTCGCCGAACCCGGGCAGTGCCTTGAGGCGCTTCAGGACCTCGGCCCCGGTCGGGTCACCATCGGTCCAGATCCGGGACGCGTCCCCGCCGTACGTCTCGGCGACGACAGCCGCCAGCGCCTGGACCCGGCCCGCCATCGACCGCGGGAAGCGGTGCACCGCCGGCTTCTCGGCGAAGACGGCCAGGAACTCGTCGGGGTCCATCACCGCGATCCGGCCCGGGTCGAGGTCCCCGAGCCGGTCGCGCAGCTTGGCGGTGCCTGCGAAGGCGACCTCCATCGGCACCTGTTGGTCCAGGAGCATGCCGGCGAGGAGCGCGAAGGGGTTCTCCGAGAGCAGCGCGTCGGCGGCCTCGTCGTCGACCAGGTGCAGGGTGGGGCTCATGGGGCCATGGTCGCATCCCGGGAGTCGTCGGGCACGTCGTCCGCCCCCGCCCCAGCGGCGGCGCGCCGACCGCGGAGCCGAAGCAGGACGGCGAGGGCGGCCAGGACCGCGAGTCCGGTGGCCATCGCGCCGACCAGGAGCGTCGCGCGGGGCCCGAAGACCTCACCGACCCAGCCGATCAGGGGCGCCCCGATCGGCGTGCCGCCCATGAACACCATCATGTAGAGCGCCATCACCCGTCCCCGCATCTGCGGGTCGGTGGAGATCTGCACGGTTGCGTTGGCGCTGGTCATCATGGTCAGGGCACACACCCCGACGAAGGCCAGCAGCACGATGTAGACGACGTACGAGGGGGCGAAGGCCAACCCGACCATGCCCACGGCGAAGCCGGCCAGGGCGAGGACGAGGACCGGCATCCGGGGGCGCTTGCGGTTCGCGGCGACCAGTGCCCCGGTCAGGGTGCCGACGGCCATCACGGTGCCCATCAGCCCGAACGCCTCCGGTCCGACGTGGAAGACCTGGGTGGCCATCAGGGCGTTGGTGACCTGGAAGTTCAGCCCGAACGTCCCGAGCATGAACACCATGAACAGCACCAGCAGGATGTCCGGACGCCGCGCGACGTACGCCAGGCCTGCGCGGACCGATCCCCTGCCCCTGGTGCGGGGCGCCTGCCGTAGTTGGGCCGGATCCATGCTGGCGAGCGCGATGACGGTGGCGGCGTAGCTGAGTGCGTTGAACAGGATCGCCGGTCCGACCCCCCAGGCGCCGATCGTCAGGCCGGCGATGCCGGGGCCCAGTAGCCGGGAGGCATTGAAGCTGGTGGAGTTCAGGCCGACGGCGTTGACCAGGTGGCTGTCGGGCACCATCTCGGACACGAACGCCTGCCGGGCCGGGCTGTCGAAGGCCGTGGCGATGCCGCTCAGGGTGGCCAGGACGTACACGTGCCACAGCTGGACGGAGCCGGAGACGACCAGCACGGCCTGGACCAGGGCGACGGCCCCGAGCAGGGTCTGGGTGACCATCATCAGGCGGCGCTTGTCGAAGCGGTCCGCGACGGCGCCGGTGTAGGCCGACAGCAACAGGATCGGCAGGAACTGCAGACCGGTGATCGTGCCCAGTGCCAGCGAGGAGTGGTCGGTCAGGACGGTGAGGACCAGCCAGTCCTGCGCCACCCGGAACATCCACAAACCGATATTGGACAGCAGTGCGCCGAAGAAGTAGATCCGGTAGTTCCGCAGCCACAACGAGGCGAACAGCCCGGCGTGGACCGGGACGTCCTGGAACGGGTCGGTGCTTGTTGGGAGCCTGTCGGTCGGGGCTTCGGGTGGCGTCGGTGCGGTGATCGGCTCGGGGGTCGTCGGCTCGGGGGTCGTCGGCTCGGTGTCGGTGCGGCTCATCGTGCCAGTACCCCCTGGAGCACCCGTACGGCCTCCGCCAGCTTCTCGCGGTCCTGCAACGAGAGCTCGGAGAGCCGCTGCATCATCCAGGTGTCGCGCGCGGCGACCGTACGTTCCACCACTTCGGTCCCGGCCGCGGTCAGGCGCACCAGCTTCTGCCGGCCGTCCTCCGGGTCGGCCAGCTTCTCGACCAGCCCCAGGTCCACCAGGCAGTTGACCGTACGGGTCATGCTCGGCGCGCTCACCCGCTCCAGCTCGGCCAGTTCGCCGGGGTTCCAGGCGCGGTGGCGCAGCTTCACCAAGACGCTGAACTGGTGCGGGGCGATCTCGGTGCTGCTCTCGAACCGCACTCGCCGGCTGATCTGCTGGCAGACCATGCGGACGTCGTTGGCCAGGCCGAGGAGTTGTTCCGTGTCCGGCATCGGGTCACCTCCTGGGTGCACGGGTAGCGGCGTGCGGTCCGGTCAGGCGGATCGTCCGCGCGACATAGTTAGCCTAGTTCATTACTTGAGCTAACCAAATGGATGCTTCCGGGGCACTGGCAGGATGGGCCCATGGCCTCTCCAGTGATCCGCCCCTCGACGCCGGACGACGCCGACAGCGTGACAGCGCTGCTCCGGCGCAACCGTGCCTTCCTGCAACCCTGGGAGCCCGCGCACGAGGAGTCCTGGTACACCCCGGCGGCCCAGCGGCGGGAACTGGCCCGGCTGCGGGCCGAGCGGGAGGCCGGCCGGGCTGCCGCCTTCCTCGTCCTCGACGGGGAGGAGCCCGTCGGCCAACTCACCCTGGACACGATCCGTCGCGAACCACACCAGTCCGCGGAGATCCGGGTCTGGGTGTCGCAGGATCGCGGCAACAAGGGACTGGCCAGCGCGGCGGTGGAGGCGGCCCGCGCAGAGGCCTTCGGCACCCTCGGCCTGCACCGGCTCGACGCCGCGGTCCTGCCGCACAACATGGTCGCCCAGCACCTCCTGCTGGCCACCGGTTTCGTACGGCTCGGTCGTGCGCCGCGCCACCAGCGGATCAACGGGCGCTGGCAGGACCACATGCTGTTCCAACTTCTTGCCGACTGAGGAGAATCGAGGGAGAAGTCCTCGTCCACCCCTGCGGGGGAAAGACCCCGCTCCACTACACTGAGGCCGTGTTCACCCCCGGTTGTTCGGGGACGAGCATCCGTGAAGTCCGGTCATCGTGCACCTGACGACGGTAGGACAACAGGAAGGAGCAACCATGACCGAATTCGAAATGGGTGCCACCAAGACCCGCGACCCGAAGCTCGTCACGCAGGCCGCCACCATCTGGGCCGAGGCAACCGCTCACCGCGACGACATGCAGGCCAGCGACACGACCATCGACAAGTCCATTCCCCTGATCGAGGACGTTCTCGCCGCGTCCGAGCACTCGTTCCTGCTGGCCATTGCGGACGACGACGACAGCATCGTCTCCTTCGCAGCAGTCGAGCCCGAGCGCGAGGCGACCAGCCCTGACCGCGGCGAGCTGCGCTTCCTCGGCGTGGCCCCCGAGCACTGGGGCGAGGGATGGGCGCGCCGCCTGCTCATCGCCCTGCCGGACGCCTCCCGCGAGGAGGGCTTCAAGGACATCATCCTGTGGGTCTACGCCGACAACACGCGCGCCATCTGGGTGTACGAGGCCATGGGCTGGAACGCCACCGGTCGTACCCGCAAGCACGAGGTGACCGGCCGGCTCGAGGCCGAGTACCGGATCAAGCTCACCTGACGGCAGCACCTGGGGCCGCAGCACTCGGCCGCGGCTCCGGGTCTGTTGTCCCCTGCTTCCCTGTCTTCCACTGCCCCCTCGGGCATGACTGATTCCGTCCTCCGCCAGCCTTCTTCTCCGCCAGCCTTCTCCGCTGATCACTCAAGCACCGCAGCCCATCTCCTCCTCCGCAGTAGCGCAGGGCGTCAGGCCGCGACGTCTTGCCCCTCTGGGGTCTGCAGCATGTAGCGGCTGTGGCGGCGGGGTGCGCGGCCCGACCCGACGCGTTCGGGGGGCAGGAACTCGGCCAGCCCGTCACCGGCCATCCGCACCTCCCACCGGCTACCCGGCACCGAGCGGGGATCAGGCTCGACCAGCCCGTGATGGTGACGACACAACAACACCAAGTTCTCCAACGCCGTCACCCCACCACAGGCCCACGGCACGATGTGGTGCACCTCGCAGTCCCGCGGCCGGCGATCGCATCCCGGGAACGCGCAGCCCCGATCGCGCAGATGCACGACCTGGCGCAGATCCCCCGCCACCAGCCGCCGGGTCCGGCCGACATCCAACGGCTGGCTCTCACCGCCCAGCACCACCGGCAACACGTCACAATCACACGCCATCTGCCGCACCTGCGCGGGTGAGACCCCCTGCCCCGAGTCCAGGCTCTGGCCGACCCCGACCCGCGAGGCCAGGTCTTCCCAATCGATCACGACAGTCATCCGAGGTCGGTCACCCCCATGCACGGGGCTCGCCGACCGGCTCATGGACGCGTGCACGATCTGCATCAGGGCGTCCGCGCGGCGCTGGTCCAACGTCGGGGGCACGAAGCCCGGATCGGCACCGTCGGCATCGGACTCGTCCAGCCGCCGGCCCCGGGCAACCCACGCCTCGACCTGGCCGATCAACTCCTCGGCCTCCACCGTCGGCAACTTCACCCGGAAGAACACCGAGCCCTGCCCGTCCCGGGCCCACTCCATCCGCCGCCGGCGCCGCGCCAACTCCTCCTCCCGCTCCAACCCCCGCCGCAGCGCCTCCTCGGCCACCTCCGGGGCAACGACCTCCAGCACCCGCTGCGCGAGGCGGCGCAATTCGTCGGGATCATGGCGGTCCACGTACCCGACCAACACCTCCTCCACCCGGCCCACCGTGATCGGATCGACGTCCCCGGCCTCCAGTGCGGCCAGACCCTCCACGATCGCCCGACACTGCTCCGGCGAGCCTGCGCCCGACGCCAGCACCGCTGCCACGTACGGGTGCGCGGCCAGACCGGACGCCGACCGGACCTGACCCGCAGCCTGGCGCGCCGTCAACCGGTTCGACTCGCGCAGCCACGCCGCCGTCGACACCCCGGCCAACTCCAGACACGCCCCACGCGCCTCGATCTCGGCGACCACGGCCAACTCAGCCGCCCGAACCATCGACGACAAGCCCTGCAACGCCCGGCCAGCCGCCAACAACGCCCGGCCCGGCAACACCACCGGCCCCGCCTCGAGGAACGCCTCCACCCCGGCGACCGCAGCCACCACCGACTCCGGCACACCCGACTCCGGCACACCCGACTCCGGCACGCCGGGCACCACCGGGTCCGGTGGCACCCCTCCCACACCCACATCCCCCACGTCATCCATGCCCACCACGCTAGACACGACCTCAGACAATTTTTTAGGACACCCGAACGATTGTCCGTACGGCGGGAGAACGACCCGGTCCCACCCCAGCCCCGCATCCTCGATGCTGACCCCCATCGGACTCCCCCGCGCACACCGCTACTGTGGGCCGCATGTCCGCCGCTCTCCACGACCCGACCCACCACGGGTTCGCCTCCGACAACATCTCCGGCGTCCATCCCGAGGTACTGGAGGCAATAGCAGTCGCCAACGGTGGCCACCTGATCAGCTACGGGGCGGACCCGTACACGGCCCGGCTGCAAGAAGTGGTCCGCGGCCACTTCGGTGACCGGGCCACCGCCTACCCGGTGTTCAACGGCACGGGCGCGAACGTCGCATCCCTCGCAATGCTCACCGAACGCTGGGACGCAGTGGTCTGCGCCGAGACCGCGCACATCAACGTCGACGAGTGCGGCGCCCCGGAGAAGCTTGCCGGCGTGAAGCTGCTGCCCGTCCCTGCGCCCGACGGCAAGCTCACCCCCGAACTGGTGGCCCGGTACGCCTGGGGCTTCGGCGAGGAGCACCACGCCCAGCCGGCCGTCGTGAGCGTCGCGCAGTCGACCGAGGTCGGCACCGCCTACTCCCCCGACGAGCTGCGAGCACTGGCGGAGGCCGCCCACGACAAGGGCATGAGCCTGCACGTGGACGGCTCCCGGCTCGGCAACGCCGCCGCCGCACTCGGCTGCGGCCTGGGCGACCTCACCACCGCGGTCGGCGTCGACGTCCTCAGCCTCGGTGGCACCAAGAACGGCCTGCTCGGGGCGGAGGCGGTGGTCGTCCTCAACCCCGATGCCGTCCGCGGCCCGCTCTACGTCCGCAAGCTCCTGGGCCAGCTGCCCAGCAAGATGCGCTTCACCTCCGCCCAGCTGATCGCCCTGTACGAGGGCGACCTCTGGCACCGCTCCGCCTCCCACGCCAACGCGATGGCTGCCCGGCTGGCCGCCGGCGTACGCGACCTTCCGGGCGTACGCCTGACCCAGGACGTCGCGGTGAATGCCGTGTTCGCGGTGGTCCCGCCCGATGTCGCCGACCGGCTGCGCGAACGCTATTTCTTCTACGACTGGAACGCCTCGACCGGCGAGGTGCGGTGGATGTGTAGCTTCGACACCACCGCGGATGACGTCGACGAGTTCGTGTCCGCGATCACCGCGGCCCTCGCGTGAGGTGGTGGGCAGGTCTCGGCGACGATGCCCCGGCTGTCGGCTGGAACCGGCGGCGCGGCAAGGGCACGGAGACCACGTACGCAGAGCGCAACAGGAACACCCGAACGGGAAGGAACGCGGGAAGAGACATGAGCACACCGGACTGGACGACGTGGGCCCGCGGCGAGTGGCGGCGCTGGCGCGTCGGCCGCGAACGCCGGCTGGCCGACCCGTACGGCTGGCTGTCGGTGACCTCCCTGGAGTGGCTCGACGAGACCCCCCGGGCGATCGACGGCTTCCCCGGCCTCTGGTCCGGCGATGAGGACGACGTCCGGGTCGAACTGACCGAGGAGGACGGGGTCCAGCGCGACGGGTCGCCGATCAGCGGTCTGGTCGAGATCCCGCTGCAGGAGGACGAGTCCGACGACACGCTGTTCCACGACGGTACGGTCGCCGAGGCCGGCATCCGCGGAGGACGGCCGATGGTGCGGCTCCGCAACCCCGACGCCCCGGCCCGCGCCGCGTTCACCGGCGTCCCGAGCTATGACTGGGACGACTCCTGGGTGGTCCCGGCACACTTCCGCGAGTACCCCGAGACGGTCGTCCGCGAGATCGACACCGCCTACCCGGGCGTACGCCAGCCGATGACCTTCTGGGGCGAGGTGACCTTCACCCGCGGCGACACGGACGTGACCCTCGTGGTGAGTGGCGGCACCGGCTCGGCCTTCGCGGTCTTCCACGACCCGACCAACGGGATGGACACCGCCGACTGGCGTTCGGTCCCGCTCGGCGAGGTCGACCCGGCCGGCGGCACGACCCTGGACTTCAACCGCGCGACGAACTTCCCCTCAGCCTTCATCCCCGGCCTCGCCACCTGCCCTCGGCCGGTCCCCGAGAACGAGGTCCCCTTCCCGGTGACCGCCGGCGAGCAGCGCCCGACGAACGGGGACCGACGCGGGGAATGACGCGGGGAATGACGCACACCCCCTGCCGCACACCTGGCGTACGGAGCCCCGTACGCCCCTGACGTACCCTCGACGCGTGCACGAACACGTCGCCTCCCTGCTGGCCACCCGCCGCTGGCTCGTCCTGACCGGTGCCGGGATGAGCACCGCCTCGGGCATCCCGGACTATCGCGACCCCGACGGCACCCGCCGGATCCAGCCGATGCGGATCGACGAGTTCCGTACGTCCGCGGAGGCTCGCCGGCGCTACTGGGCGCGGTCGTACGTCGGCTGGCAGAACCTGCGCCGGGCCACCCCCAACCCTGCCCACCAGGCGGTCACCGCCCTGCAGCGGCTCGGTGTGGCCGGCCCGGTGATCACCCAGAACGTCGACGGCCTGCACCAGGCCGCCGGCAGTGAGGCGGTCACCGAGCTGCACGGCTCGCTGGCCCGGGTGGTCTGCGAGGCCTGTGGCGACGTGAGCCCACGGCAGGACCTGGATGCGCGGATGGCCGCCGCCAACCCCGGCTTCGTCGGCGTCGGCAGCCAGATCCGTCCCGATGGCGACGCCGTGCTCTCCACGCTCCAGGTCGACACCTTCCGGGCCCCGCTGTGCCGGACCTGTTCGGCCGACCGCCTGCGCCCGGACGTGGTGTTCTTCGGGGACATGGTGCCCCGGGAGCGGGTGGCTCACTGCTTCGACCTGGTCGAGCGCGCCGAGGGCCTGCTGGTCCTGGGCTCCTCACTGCAGGTGATGAGCGGGCTGCGGTTCGTCCGGCGCGCCGCCAAGCGTGACCTGCCGATCGTGGTCCTGACCCGCGGCCGCACCAGGGGCGACGAGCTGGCGACGCTGAAGTGGGAGGTCGCCCTCGAGGAGGGACTGCCCGCCCTGGCCGACACCCTCACCAACAGCGATTCGACGACGATCAGTAGCCTGACCTGTCGCTGACCCTCAACCGAGGGCGATGATCGCCTCCGCCGCGCCCCGCACGGACGCCGTCAGGCGTTCGATCCGGGGCGAGCCGAGCTTCCACACCTGCCAGTAGAGGGGAACGTCGCGGTGGTCGCGCGGGCCAAGGATCTCCAGGGACCCGTCGGCCACCATCCCCTCCATCTGCACCTCGGGCACCAGCCCCCAGCCGAGCCCGGCCCGCGCAGCGGCCAGGTAGGCCTCCGACGACGGGATGTGGTGGGAGGGCGGCAGGACCTCGATGCCGTGTTCGCGCAGGAAGCGGTTCTGCAGGTCGTCCTTCGGGCCGTAGCGCAGCACCGGCATCCGGGCCCAGTCCACCACCCGCTTCCCCGCCACGGCGGAGGAGTGCAGCTCGCACAACCGCGGCGCCGCGACCGGTTGGTAGCGGATCGCGCCCAGCTTCTCGGTGCTGCAGCCCGCCACCCGCTGGGGGGCAGCGGTGACCGCGCCGACCACGTCCCCGCTGCGCAGCAGGTCGCTGGTGTGCGCCTCGTCCTCCACCCGGAGCCGGACCACCGTGTCGCCCCAGGCCGCCGCATCGTCGAGCACCGGCAGGAACCACGTCGCCAGCGAGTCGGCATTGACGGCCAGCGGCAGGATCGCCTGGCCCGGCCCACCGGTGCCGAGCGCCTCCATCGTCTCGGCCTCCAGCAGCGCCACCTGGCGCGCCATCCGCAGCAGCACCGAGCCTGCCTGCGTCGGCACGCACGGGACGGCCCGGCGGACGACCACGTTGCCGACCGAGGTCTCCAGCGCCTTGATCCGCTGGCTGACCGCGGACGGACTGACCCCCAGCTCGTCCGCGGCGGCCTCGAAGGTCCCCTCGTCGACCACCGCCAGCAGTGCGCGGAGCTGCTCGAAGTTCATGAAGGAATTCTAATCCATCCCCAGAATTCATCGTTTGCCTGAAGCTCGGCGGCCTCCTACCGTCATCCCTGGGACTCGCATCCCGCGGACCGTCGGCCGCACCGACGCCTGAGGAGGAGGTATCGCGGTGACCGCGCTGAGCATCTGGGTGACCGGCTTCATCGCGAGCATCTCGCTGGTGGCGATGATCGGGGCGCAGAACACGATGGTCCTGCGCCAGGGCATCCGCCGCGACCACATCGGCGTGGTGGTGCTGGTCTGCACCCTCAGCGACATGCTGATGATCGCCTCGGGGACCGCCGGTGTCGGGGCGCTGGTCGGCGACCACCCCCGGATGATGCGCACCCTCGCCTGGGTCGGCGCGGCCTACCTGGTCGGCTACGCGGTGACCTCCTTCCGCTCGGCGTTGCGGCCGAAGGCCCTCGTCACGGGCGGGGCCGGATCGCTGCGGACGGCCGTCGTCGCGGTCCTCGCCGCGACCTACCTCAACCCGCAGGCCTACCTGGACACGATCGTGCTGCTCGGCAGCCTGGCCAACCAGCACGGACCGGCGCGCTGGACGTTCGCCGCCGGCGCCCTGACCGCGAGCGCGCTCTGGTTCGCAGTACTGGGTTTCGGTGCACGCGCCCTGGCCGGGCCGCTGGGCCGGCCCCGGACCTGGCGCTGGATCGACACCGGCGTGGGGGTGACGATGCTCGGGCTGGCGACCCGGCTCGTGCTAGTCGCCTGAGCCCCAGTCCGAGGGGGAGCGGAGCAACGATCAGTGCGCAGCGACCCCGGCGGCCCCGTCCGAGAGCTCACGCGCCGTGTCCCGGAGGAACCGGATCACCACCTCGCGTTCCTGCGGCGTGAGCCGTGCAGCGGCGTGAAAGCGGCGGGACTGGTACACACCAACGGTGTCGGTCGCGACCTGGCGGGTCTGCTCGGTGATCCGGATGGCCGACGCACGCCGGTCCGAGGGGTGCGGGGAGCGGGTGATGTGCCCGGCCCGCTCCAGGCGGTCGAGGAGCTTGGTCGTCGAGGCGCTGGTGATGTGCAGGTGGGCGGCGATCGCTGCGCCGGTGACGATCTGGCCACGGTTCTCGCTGACGATCAGGAAGTGCAGGGCCCGCATGTCCGTACGCCCCAGCTTCATGTAGGCCTGCGAGGCCTCGTTGAGCCGGTCCTCCACGTCGCGCAACGCACCCATCGCCTGCATGAGTTCGCTGATCTGCGTGAGATCGGCGGGGGACACGGCGCCGCGGTCGACCAACCGACCACTCGGGTCGTTGGCGGCCACGTCATAGACCGACCCTGGGGCAGGGGCGGCCTCCGCGGAATCGGCAGGCATGCACCGAGTCTAGGCCCGCAGGACTTCCCATGCTAAGTTTATTGCTAGCCAAACTAGCTACTTTCTCCGCGCACCCGAAGGACCCCGACAATGACGCACGTACCTCGCTGGCTACGGATCCTGCTGCCCGCCGTCCTGATCCTCTCCTGGCTGGTCGGCGCCTCGATCGGCGGCCCGTACTTCGGCCGGGTCGACGAGGTCTCCTCCAACGACAGCACCGCCTACCTCCCGGCGTCCGCCGATGCCACCCTGGTCCAGCAACGCCTGGCGGACTTCACCGACAGTGAGGCCATCCCCGCCGTGCTCGTGGTGGCCGCGGATCGTACGCTGGGAGCCGACGACCTCAAGGTGATCGGGGACCGGATCGCCGCCACCGCCGACGTGGAGGGAGTGGCAGGGGCCATCTCGCCCGCCATCCCGTCCGAGGACGGCCGGGCCGTCCAGGCCTTCGTGCCGATCAGGACGGACAGCGACATCCCGGCCGCGGTCGGCCGGGTGGGTGACGCGGTGCGCACCGGCCTGCCCCCCGGAGTCACGGCGTACGTGACCGGTCCGGCCGGTTTCACCGCCGACCTGGCCGCGGGCTTCGCCGGCATCGACGGACTGCTCCTCGGCGTGGCCCTCTCGGCGGTCTTCCTGATCCTCCTGGTGGTCTACCGCTCGGTGCTGCTGCCGATCGCCGTGCTCGGCACCAGCATGTTCGCGCTCTGCGTCGCCCTCCTCACCGTCTGGTGGCTGGCGAAGGGCGGCGTGCTGCTGCTCAGCGGCCAGACCCAGGGCATCCTGTTCATCCTGGTGATCGGTGCGGCCACGGACTACTCCCTGCTCTACGTCTCCCGCTACCGCGAGGCGCTGCGGCACACGCGCAGCACCTGGGAGGCGACCGGGGTGGCGCTGCGCGGCTCGTTCGAGCCGATCCTGGCCTCGGGTGGGACCGTGATCGCCGGTCTGCTGTGCCTGCTGCTCAGTGACCTGAAGTCGAACAGCACGCTGGGCCCGGTCGCTGCGGTCGGCATCGCCTTCGCGATGCTGGCGGCGCTGACCTTCCTGCCCGCCCTGCTGTACGCCTTCGGGCGGGCATCCTTCTGGCCCCGGCGTCCCACGTACGATCCGGAGGCCACGCCTGCCGACGTCGTGCCCACCCACGGGGTCTGGGCACGGCTGGCCCGCGGAGTCAGCCGCCGCCCGCGCGCGCTCTGGGTCGGCACCGCCATCGTGCTGGCGCTCGCCGCGGCGGGCGCCACGCAGCTGCGCGCCGACGGGGTGCCCCAGTCCGACCTGGTCCTGGGCGCCTCCGAGGCGAGGGACGGCCAGAACGTGCTCGGCGAGCACTTCCCCGGGGGCGCCGGCTCCCCCGTGTACGTCCTCGCCGACGAGGCACGGCTCCCCGACGTCGCCCGGGTGCTCTGGGCGAACAACGGCATCGAGTCCGTGCAGGTCAGCGCCACCGGCTCCCCGACCGGCACGCTTCCGCTCACCCGTACCGGAACGGTCGGCGCCCTCGGTGCCCCCGCCGGTGCCCCCGCAGGGGTCACCCCGGGGAGGCCGGCCACCGGCCCGGCCCCGGCTCCGAAGGTGGTCGAAGGGCAGGTACTGGTGCAGGCGACCCTCACGTACGCGGCCGACTCCGCCGAGGCCGAGTCGACGGTCCGGGCCCTGCGCGACGAGCTCCATGCCCTGCCCGGTGGTGAACTGGTCGGCGGCGTGACCGCCACGTCGATCGACACCATCGACAACGCCATCCACGACCGGAACCTGATCATCCCGGTGGTCCTGTCCGTCATCCTGCTGATCCTGATGGTCCTGCTGCGTGCCGTGATTGCCCCGGTGCTGCTGATCGCGACGACCGTGCTGTCCTTCGCCGCGGCCCTCGGCGTCTCGGCGCTGGTCTTCAACCACGTCGTGGACTTCCCGGGCGCCGACCCCGCGGTCCCCCTCTACGGCTTCGTGTTCCTGGTGGCACTGGGCATCGACTACAACATCTTCCTGATGACCAGGGTGCGCGAGGAGACGGTCATCCACGGCACCCGGGAGGGCGTGCTGCGCGGCCTGGTGGTCACCGGCGGCGTCATCACCTCGGCGGGCGTCGTGCTGGCGGCCACCTTCGCGGCACTGTCGGTGATCCCGATCCTGTTCCTCGTGCAGCTGGCGTTCATCGTCGCGTTCGGCGTCCTGCTGGACACCTTCGTGGTGCGATCCGTCCTGGTGCCGGCCCTGGTCTACGACATCGGACCCGCCGTGTGGTGGCCATCGAAGCTGGCCCGCGGCAGCCACCGGTGGGACCGGACCGCTCCGGCGGATGAGCAGAACGAGGTCGAGCAGGTGGAGGCGTAGGCGACAATCTCCCCATGAGCCCGTTGCGCCGCCTCGCCGTCTTCGCCGCCGCCAGCGACGGCAAGGACCCCGCGCTGCGCAGCCTGGCATACGACGTGGGCGCCGAACTCGCCCGCCGCGGCATCGGCCTGGTGTACGGGGCGGGCGGGTCCGGACTGATGGGCGCCCTCTCGCAGGGCGCCCTGGACGCCGGCGGTGAGGTGATCGGCGTCATCCCGGAGGAGATGATCGCCCGTGAGTGGGGCCGCCACGACCTGACCCGGCTGCGGGTGGTCGGGACCATGCACGAGCGCAAGGCCGAGATGGCCGCGCTGGCCGATGGGTTCCTGGCGATCCCGGGCGGGCTCGGGACGCTGGAGGAGATCGTCGAGGTGTGGAGCTGGAGCTACCTCGGGATCATCGACGAGCCGGTCGGGTTCCTGAACGTCGGCGGGTTCTGGGACCCGTTCCTGGGCGCGGTGCGGGGCATCGCCGAGGCTGGGTTCATCCGGCCCGAGGCGGTCAGCCGGCTGGTCGTCGCCCCCGACCTCGACCAGGCCCTGGCCGGGCTGGAGAGCCTGGCGCAGGATCCGGACCCCGGCCCGGCAGGCAGCGGCGCGGCCGACGCCACCTGACCGACCCCTCAGCCCTGCCCCTCGATCGGACGGATCCCCGCGTACGTCGCGGCCCGGTCGGCCAGGCTCTCGCCGGCCCCCTCGTACAGGTGCAGCACGGCATCGATGCCGAGCGAGCGGACCTCCCGCACGTCGTCGTCGTTGCGCGCCACCACCGCTACCGTGCCGTCGAACTCGCTGGCCTCGACCTGCTCGAGGGCGTACAGGTTGGACCCGTGCTCCGGCATCGCCAGCACGATGATCTCGACCAGGTGGCTCGGGTGCAGCCGCTGCCAGAACTCCGAGTCGGTGGCATCGGCCGCCAGCACGTGCACCCCCCGGGCCTGCAGCACCGCCGCGCGCTCCAGGTTGTTCTCCACCCCGACGGCGCTGAGCCCGTAGACGTGGCGCAACTGGTCGTACGCGGCGGCCCCGATCCGGCCCATCCCCAGCACGATCGCGCGCACGTCGCCAAGGGCCACCGGGCGGTCCTCCGGCATCAACCGGCCGGTGGCCTGGACCGGGAGCGCCTCGGCGAACCGGTCGACCAGGCCGGCGCCCCGCCGGTTGACGACCGCCGCGACGACGAAACTGCCCGCGACCGCCACCGAGAGCGCGGGCAGCCACACCTGCTCGAGCAGGCCCCGGGCGACCGCGTACGCCGCGACGATCAGCCCGAACTCGGAGAAGGTGGTCAGGATCACCCCGGAGAGCACCGCCGTGCGGTTGCGCAGCCCGAACATCCGCTGCAGCAGCACGTACAGCAGGCCCTGGGCCGGCAACAGCAGGAGCAGCACCAGTCCCATCAGCACCGCCTGGCCGGTCAGGTCGCTCTCCACGCCGATGGCGACGAAGAACCCGACCAGCAGGATCTCCTTGATGCTGAACAGCGAGGCGGCGAGCGTACCGGCCCGGACCGAGGGGGCCAGCAGCAGGCCCATCACCAGCGCACCGAGCTCACCGGTCAGGCCCACCCAGGTGAACAGCCAGTAGCCGGGCACCAGGGCGACCGCGACCCCGAACAGCACCTGCAACTCGCCGCGACCAACGCTGCGCCACAGCCGCCGGAACAGCACTGTCACCGGCCACAACCCGACCAGCAACAGCACCTTGGGGTCGGGCAGGTGTTCGGCCGCCCCGGTCAGGAACCCCACCGCGAACACGTCCTGGATCACCAGGATCGCCAGCGCGGTCCGGCCGTAGAGCGAGCCGTCCTCCGAGCGCTCCTCCAGCACCTTCGCGGCGAAGACCGTACTGGAGAACGACAGCGCGAAGCCGAGCAGCACCAGGGTCCCCGCGCCGGCCCCGGCAAGCATCCGCGACCCGGCCAGGGACAGCAGGCCGAGGAAGCCTGCCCCGATCAGGGTGCTGAACACCATGTGGGGCAGCGAGGTGCCCCAGGCCTCCTTTCGCAGCAGCGCCCGGAAGTCGAGCTTGAGGCCGATGGTGAACATCAGCATCGCCACGCCCCACTCGGCCACGATGTCCAGGCCCGGCATCTTCTCCACGCCGGCGGCGGTGACCACGAAGCCGGCGGCGAGGAAGCCGACCAACGGCGGCAGCCGGACCAGGGTGGCGAGCGTGCCCAGCAGGAAGGTGACCGCCACGTAGATGATCGACGTCTCCATCGCAGCACCCCCTTCCGCCCCGGCGGTCGACGCGCGCCCGCGTCCCGGCCTGCTCGCGCACCAGCGCGGCGGCCTGCCGCCTACCGACAACATCTTACGGAGCGGGAGTCCGCCACGGGGCGTGACAGGATCGGGACCATGGCACCGCAGGGGAACGAGACGAAGATCTGGGCCCCCTCCCTCGTGCTGGTCTCGGTGGTCTCCGTGCAGTTCGGCGGCGCCCTCGCCGCCACGCTGATCCCGGTGGCCGGCGTGATGGGCTCGGTGCTGCTCCGGCTGGCCCTGGCCGCGGTGGTGATGCTCCTGGTCGTACGCCCCTCGTGGCGCGGCCACCCGCGGGGCGACTGGTGGGTCGTCGCCCAGTTCGGTTTCACGCTGGCGGTGATGAACTCGGCGTTCTACGCAGCGATCGCACGACTCCCGATCGGGGTGGCGGTCACCCTGGAGTTCCTGGGCCCGCTGGCGCTGGCCGCCATCACCTCGCGCAGCCTGCGGGACGGTGCGGCGGTACTGCTCGCCCTGGTCGGGGTGGTCCTCATCTCCGGGGCGCTGAGCGTGCCGTGGGGGGAACTGGACCTGCTCGGGATGGGCCTGGCCCTGCTGGCCGGTGCGGCCTGGGCCAGCTACATCATCACCTCCGGACGGACCGGCCAGCGGTTCGGGGGGATCGACGGGGTGGCCTGGGCGATGCTGGTCGCCGCCGTCCTGGTCGCGCCGGCCGGACTGCTGACCGCATCCTCGACGATCCTGGCCTGGCCTGCGCTGGCCCGGGGCACGGGGATCGCCCTGCTCTCCTCGGTCATCCCCTACTCGCTGGAGAACATCGCGCTGCGCTGGCTCACCCCGAACGTGTTCGGCGTCCTGCTGTCCCTGGAGCCGGCGGTCGCCGCGCTGGCCGGCCTGCTTGTCCTCGGCCAGGCGCTCAGCCCTGCCCAGACCGCCGGCATGGCCCTGGTCGTGGCGGCCAGCGTGGTGATCCGCGCCACCGCCACCCGTCGCGGCGCCGAGGAGACGACCGGGACCTGACGACCGGACCTGACGATCCCGCCGGGCGACAACCCCTATAGTTGGCGACGACGAGTCGTAGTACGCGTCACGTAGGACCCTGTTGCACGTCCGACGCACAGGACCACTTCCACCGCGGAGAACCCATGAACGACAACCCGACCCCCGGCTCCCCCACGACCGGCACCGGATCCACCGGAACCGTCACCACAGGAAGCGCTACCACCACGACCTACCGCGCCGCGGCGATCATCACCTTCGCCGCCGTGGCGCTCGGCTCGCTGGTGTGCGCCACCGACTCCAGCGCGGCCTGCCCCAACTGGCCCGGCTGCTACGTGGGCCAGGTCCTGCCCGGGGGCGGCATCAACCCGCTGATCGAGTTCGTGCACCGGGTCATCGCGGTCTCGACCGGACCGCTGCTGCTCGCCGCGGCCCTGCTCGGCCTGCGGCTGCGGCACCGCACCCCCGGGGGTCGCCGGATCGATCCCGTGGTGCAGGTGCTGCCCTGGATCGCGCTGGCGGGCGCCCTGGCCGCCGGGATCTTCGGCATGATGACGATCAAGTGGGGCCTGAGCAAGTCCCAGGGCGCGGCCGACCTCGGTGGCTCGCTGATCGCAATGGTGGCGATGACCACCGCCGCCGTGGCGCGCGCCCGCACCCCGCGGCGTACGTCACTGACCGTGACCGGCCAGTTCGCCTGGGGAGCGGTCGCGCTGCTGTGGCTGGTGCACGTCACCGGCGTGTTCGCCGCCGGCAAGGGCTCGCTGACCCGCTGCGTGAGCTGCCCGGTCTGGCAGGTCGTCGACATCGACGGGCCGGTGTGGCTGCAGGCCACCCGGATGGTGCTCGCCGCCGTGGCCATCGTCATGGTCGCTGCCGCGATCGTGACCGGGATCCGCACCGAGGGCATCCGCTGGTACGCGGCAGTGGCCGCCGTGCTGCTGGTGGTCGAGCTCTCGATCGGTCTGGTGATCCGCCAGGGCGGCACCACGTACCCCCTGTCCTCGGTCTACGCCGTGTCGATGGTCGGACTGCTCTGGACCACCACCCTGATCGCCGCCCGATCGACCTTCGTCCGGATGCCGACGGCCGATGTCGCTGCCTCCCCGGCACGCGACGAGCAGGGTGCCCGTTCGCTCTGAGGTCCACGGGCCCCGACCGGCGCGCAGGGTAGCGTGGAGGACATGAGCACCGACGCCACCACGGACTTCACCCGTCGCCTGCGCGAGGACTGCCTCGACTGCTGGGGGGCGGTCACGGACCATCCGTTCGTGACCGACCTCTTCGCCGGCACGCTGGACGACGTGGCGCTGGTGCACTACCTGGTGCAGGACTACCAGTTCTTCGACCCGTTCATCCGACTGCTCGGCGAGGCCGTCGCCACCGCCCCCACGGCACCTGCTCGGCTACGCCTGAGCCGCCAGCTGGGGATGCTGGCCACCGACGAGAACGGCTACTTCGAGCGTGCTTTCGACACCTTCGACGTCGAGCTCGACGACCGCCTGCACCCGCCGCTGTGCCGGGAGACGGTGGACCTGCTCGACCTGATCTTCGAGGCGATCGAGACCCACTCCTGGCCTCACGTCCTCTCGGTCCTGGTCGTGCTGGAGTGGATCTACCTGGACTGGGCCGAGTCCCCGGAGCGTACGCCGGCCTCCGAGCGCGCCGAGCACCTGGAGTGGATCGACCTGCACCGCGGGCACGAGTTCCGCGACTGGGTGCGGTTCCTGCGCCAGCAGCTGGATGCCGCCGAGCCCGAGGACCTGGCGGCCGCGGAGAGGTGCCAGGACATGTTCCGCCGTGCCGTCGAAGCGGAGTACGCCTTCTTCGATGCCGCCTACCACGCCACCGGGCCGTGCCAGGAGACCCCGCGCCGGCAGGTACCCGACGACCTGACCGCCCACCTGGACGACGCCTTCCACCCGCCGTACGAGGACTGAGCGGCTCAGACCGAGGCCAGCACCTGGCCGATCGCCCTCAGCTCCCAGCGCAGGTCCTCGGGCTCGATCACGGTGAACAGTTCGGGTAGCTGCAGCAGCTGTCGCGCGATCCGGCTGACGCTGGTGCCGCTGATGATCACCCGGCAGCGCCCGTCGTCGAGGGGCTCAATGAAGCCGACCCCCTCGGGCAGGCCGGCCCGGACCCGTCCCGGCGGGGCGTCGACCTCCAGGACGGCGACCACGGGGTCCGGGCTGTCGTCCGGCAGCGCCTCGCACGCCTGCCGGGCCCGCCGGTTGCGCCCAGAGAAGCGGATCGTGGTCACCTCGGCATCCGTGATCTGCTCCACCGCCCAGGTCGCGATCCGGCTGAGGTCGCGGTCATGGCCCATCAGGTACCACTGGCCGCCCCGGGCCCGGACCGCCAGTGGCTCCACGAACCGCATCGCGCTTCGACGGCCGTCGGTGAGCACGTGGAAGCGCAGCACGCAGCCGCAGCGCAGCCCCTCGGTGATCACTCCCAGCGAGCGCTCCAGCGCCTGGCCGGCCGCGGTCGCCTCGGTGTCGTGGGCGGCCACGCTCTCCCGCACCCGGGCGGGCAGCACCTGCAGGACGCTGGCCATGGCCTTCAGCGTCGCCTCCTCCACCAGCGGCTCGGGGCTGAGCAGCGCCCGCCGCAGGGCGATCGCCACGGCCGCTGCGCCGTCGTCGTCCAGGACCAGGGGCGGCATCTGCCGCCCGTGGGTGAGCCGGTAGCCGCCCTCGGACCCCGGACCCGAGACGATCTCCAGGCCCCACTCGCGCAGGCGCGCGATGTACCGCCGTACGGTCGATTCACTGACCTCCAGCGCCGCGGCAAGCTCGGTCGAGGACCACCGCGTACGGGACTGCAGCAGTCCCACGGTGGCGAGCAGGCGTTCAGTCACATCGACCATGTCTCCATGGTGCGAGGTCGCACTGACATTCCGGTAGACCCCTGAAGGGTCCGATGTCCGCTTGCCGTGCCGAGTCGTCCCAGAGGGTGCTCAGGCGGGGACGTGGTCCCCGGCACCGAGTTCGCGCAGGGCCGCCCGGAGCTCGGCCTGGGCCCGCTCCATCTCCTCCTCGGACACGTCGATGGCGGCGAGCTGGTAGCCGCGCATGTCGTCGGCCCCGAAGACGTGGATGTGCGTGTGCGGGATCTCGAAACCCGCGATCAGGTAGCCGGCCCGGGCCGCACCGGTCACCGTGACCATCGCGCGGCCGACGAGCTGGGCGACCTCGTTGAGGTGGGCCCACAGCTCGGGGCTCGCGTCGACCCACTGGTCGACCTCCTCGACCGGGACCACGAGCGTGTGTCCCCAGGCCACCGGGCCGATCGACAGGAAGGCCACGACGGTGTCGTCGCGGTAGACGAAGCGGCCGGGCAGTTCGCCGCTGATGATGCGCGAGAAGACTGTTGCCATGGCCCGAGCCTACGACCCCTAGTCTGGGGCGGAGACGACCCGCCGGCGCACCGATGCCCGGCCACCCCATCCAGGAGGAACCATGACCGGGACCGAGTCCCGCCGCGAGGCGATCATGCCGGCCGAGCTGCCGGCCGCGCCCGCGGTGAACAACACCTACTCGTACGGGGTCCGTGCCGGCGACACCCTGCACATCGCGGGGATGGTGGCGTTCGGCAGCGACGGGACGATCGTCGGGGAGGGCGACATCGCCGCCCAGGTCGACCAGGCGCTGCGCAACATGGAGGCGGTGGTGGTTGCCGCGGGCGGCAGCATGGCCGACGTGGTGGCCACCACCACCTACCTGGTGGACGTGGCCGACGCCCCGGTGGTCAGCGCCGCGCGGGCGCGCTGGTTCACCGGCGACGTCAAGCCCACGCACACCGTGGTCGGTGCGGCGGCCCTGGGGCGGCCGCAGTTCCTGGTCGAGATCGAGGGCACCGCCTACCTGGGCTGACCGGCCGGCCAAGGGGACGACTGGCCCGGCTCAGCCGAACACCTCGTGCCCGGCGATGTCGCCGGCCCGGCCGCTGTAGGCGGCC
Source organism: Raineyella antarctica (assembly GCF_900092135.1). Taxonomy (GTDB): domain Bacteria; phylum Actinomycetota; class Actinomycetes; order Propionibacteriales; family Propionibacteriaceae; genus Raineyella; species Raineyella antarctica. Next base: position 90,035 of record NZ_FMYF01000007.1, read on the forward strand.
AGGACGCGCCGGTACTCCAGCGCCTCGTCGTGGCGCTGCTGCCGCTCGAGCGAGCGGACCAGCAACAGCAGGGCGTACTCCTCGGTCGGGGTCCGCTCGAGGATGGTCCGGCAGTCCGCCTCCGCCTTGGTCAGCGCGGCCGAGTGGTAGTAGGACCGGGCGCGGTACTCGAGGACGTTCGTGTCGTGGCCGACCTCGTCGAGCACGGCGGAGAAGTACCTGGCCGCGCCCCTGTAGTTGCGTCGCTCGAAGGCAGCCTTTCCGAGCCTGTACTGCAGATTCAGGTCCATGGCCGTCCAACACGGGAACCCCCGAGGGTATTCCCGCCGTCAGGGACGCCAGACCCCCAGCAGGTGCCCGCCCAGGTCGAGCTCGTGGGCGGGCTGGCCCAGGTGCTCGGAGAAGGCCTCGTGCAGCACCCTCGCCCCGAAGTGCCAGCCCGGCAACGGCCTGTGCGCATTCACCAGGATGAGCACCCCGCCGGGGGACAGGATGGCCCGGACGTACTTGACCATGGTGGCCACCTCCTCGGGGAAGAGCACCATGCCGACGTGGTCGACCACGACCACGTCGAACAGGGTCCCGGCGAAGTCGGCCAAGCTGGGTCCCTGCGCCCAGGTGATCCCGGAGTCGGCCCGGTCGACGGCGGGCATCTGGCAGAAGGCGAATCCACTGGGGTCGAAGACTGTCACCCGCGGGACCGCGGAGAGCAGCCCGCGGGCCGTGCCCGCGCCGGCCAGACTCACCAGCAGGGCAGAGACCGGCACGAAGCCGACCCGGGGGTCAAGGATGGCATCCACCAGGACGCGGTCCAGGACCCGCCGGATGGGAGCATCCTCCAGGGCCCAGGCGCACTCGGGCCGGGACTGGAAGTTACCGAGCAACTCGTCGCGCTCGGGACGCTGGATCTGGGTCACTCATCGAAAGTACAATCGTTGCTACAGCTTGGAAACACCCCTGGGTAGGTGATCTCCCCCGGAACTCCTCGGCCGGAGGAGGCGACCCGTACAGTTGAGGGCGTGACCCCATCGGTGGAGCAGGGCCCCCTGACCCTGAGCATCAACAACGACCATGAACTCGTCCTGCGTGGCCTGCACGCGATGCTCGAGCCATTCAGTGACCGCGTGCACATCGTGGAGCTGGACAGCAAGCTGCCGACCATCCATCCGGTCGACGTCACCCTCTACGACACGTACGCCATGGGCCGGCTCGACACCATCCGACTCGGCGAGGCGGTCAAGAACCCCGCCACCGGCCGGGTGGTGATCTACACCTGGGCGATCTCCCCCGACCTGTTGGCCCGAGCCGAGTCGCTGGGCGTCAGCGGAGTGATCTCGAAGCGCGTCAGCGCCGCCCAACTGGTCGAGGCGCTGGAGCGGGTCCACGCCGGCGAGCACGTCATCTCGCTCGATGTCGAGGAGCAACACCTCGACGCGCCGACCGACGGCAACGGCGACTGGCCGGGCCGGGCCGCAGGGCTGACCCAGCGCCAGTCCGAGGTGATCGCGCTGATCAACAAGGGCATGTCCAACCAGGAGATCGCCGAGGCCACCTACCTGAGCCCGAACACGGTGAAGTCCTACATCAAGGCCGCCTACCGCACCATCGGGGTCTCCAATCGCACCCAGGCCGTGCTGTGGAGCATAGAGAACGGCTTCACCGAGGACCGGGTACGGCTGCTGCCGGACTAGGACCGGGCCTGCGGGCCCGTCTGGACCGCGCCGCTCAGGCCGGACCGCCGGCCAGCACAACTGCCTGCCGAGCATCCTCGGAGAGCGCCCGCAGGACGGGCAGGCCCATCTTCTCCAGCGTGTGCAGCATGCCCTGGCCCATGTGGTCCACCACGACGGCCTCGACCTCGTTCTCGCGCAGGAACCGGACGATCCGCGCGTGGTGCGACCCCTCGGTCCCCTCGTCGTGGGCGATGTCCCAGCCGACCTGGTGGACGACCCAGTCGGAGATCTGCCGGTCGTCCCCCCGGGTCGCCACGGCGACCATCGGGGCACGCCCCCAGCGGGGCTCGACGTGGCCGTCTGCAGTAACCGGGATGGCGATCCTCATGTCCGTCACTGTACGCCCGCGCCGCTCGCGTGCCGCCTGACGATGCCGGGCCCCCGGCCGGCTGCCACCGGGTCCTAGCCTGTCCCCCATGTCCCCCACGAGCGGCCGCCAGCAACCCCGACTGTGGCCGCTGTTCGCCGGCGGGTTCCTCGGCCCCTTCGGCGGGGCGGTCACCAACACCATGCTGCCCGAGCTCGCGACCGGCCTCGGGTCCGACCTGCAGACCGCCGCCTCGGCGGTCACCTGGTACATGCTGCCGTTCTGTGCGGCCCTGCTGTTCTCCGGCTCCCTCGCGCAGCGCTGGGGGCGGGGTCGTACGATCCGCGGCGGCTTCGCGGTCTACCTCGCCGCCTCGCTGGTCTGCATCTTCGCGGCACTGCTGCCATCCGTGGCGGTGGTGCCGGCCTTCATGGCGGGCCGAGCCCTCCAGGGCATCGGCAATGCGTTCACCACCCCCGTGCTGGTCTCATTGCTGGCCGAGTTCGTCCCACGGGAGAAGCTCGGCGCCTCGCTGGGCATGTTCGCCGCGATGCAGGCGGCGGGCCAGGCCTTCAGTCCCCTGGTCGGCGGCGTCTCCGCCGACGTCGACTACCGGCTGGCGTTCGTCGTCACCGGGCTCGCGGCCCTGGTCCTGGCAGTGGTCACGCCGACCGGACGCGCCGGCAGCACCACGGGTCCGACGAACTGGCGGGCCCTCGCGAACCCTCGCCTGGTCCAGTCCTCGCTGGTCGGCTTCGCGGCCCAGGTCACCGCGACCGGCGTCACCGTTCTCGCCGCCCTGATCGCGACCGACCGCTTCGGCCTCTCCCCCACGGTGCGAGGCCTGGTCGTGGCCTTCTACGGGGTCGCCGGCCTCTTCAGCGGCAAGCTCGCCGGCCGGCTCTCCGACCGCTTCGGCATCCGTACGATGGGCGTCGCCTCCCTGCTGGTCCTTGGTGCCTCGATGGCCCTGGTCGGGCTGGCGCCCTGGGTCGTGCTGCTGCTCCTGCTGGTCGGGCTGATCGGCGCCACCGGCACGGCCGGGCGGATCCTCACCAACACCCTGGCCCTGCGCAGCACCCCGGAGAACACCGGCGGGGCGACCTCGTTCACGATGGCCGTGCAGTTCCTGGGATCGGCGATCGTCCCGGCACTGCTGCCGCTGTACGCCGTCTCACCGGCCACCGCCACCGTCGCGGCCGGCTCCGTCACCGTGCTGGGCGGCCTGGTCGCCCTCGTCCCGGTCAAGCCGGCGCGTGCCTCCGAGACCTGATCCCGCGTCCTTCCGCGGCAGGAGCACAACGGAGCACACCTGTCACATCCGTCACACCGGTTACGCCCTGCGGGTGGCAAAAGGCGCCAACTAGGGGCCAAAATGGCGTGTCTGCGCGGTTCGACGTTGCAGTAGGCACGTACGGTCACTAGCATCCAGCGTTGTTACGACATGTGCGTTGTGTCGATGCGCAGCGCCCGCCTGTGGAGGATCCGACTGGATCCGTCACAGAACCACCCCTAGGAGACACATGAACCGCACCGAACTCGTGGCCGCCGTTGCCGAGCGCGCCGGACTGTCCAAGGAGGACGCGAACCGCGCCCTCACCGCCCTGAACGACTCCCTGATGGAGGCCGCCCAGAAGGGCGACAAGGTCCAGATCCCCGGCCTGCTCACCCTCGAGGTCGTGGAGCGCGCCGCCCGTAGCGGCCGCAACCCCCGCACCGGTGAGACCATGGAGATCGCCGCCAAGAAGGCCGTGCGCCTGACCCCGGGCGCTGCCCTCAAGCGCGCCGCCAACGGCGAGGACTGAGCTCGAGGGAGGTCGACCTCCCGCAGAACCACGCAAGGGCGGGTACCGGTCGCGACCGGGCCCGCCCTTGGCCATCCCTCGGGCTCCTCGGCGCAGCGCGTGCCCTGCGTCTCAGCTGGCTCGGCGCCGCAGCACCGGGGCCGCCGTCAGCGCCACCAGCAGCGCCAGCCCGGCGCCGGCCAGGGTGACCACGAAGCCGCCCGGCGAGCCGAGACGGTCCACGCCGACCCCGGCCACCGACGAGCCGAGCGCGACCCCGGCGTTGATCGAGGTCGCGATCCAGGACAGCCCCTCGGTCACCCGGTCCCCGGGCACCAGCCGCTGCACCAACGTCTGGCCGGCCACGAAGGTCGGTGACAGCGTCAGGCCGGTCACGAACATCAGCCCGGCCAGGAGCACTATCGAGTCGGCGAAGAAGAACGTGCCGGTCCCGCATGCGATCAGCACGGTGCCGCCGATGAAGTGCTGCCAGGGCGCACCGCGCCACTGCCGGGCGCCGTACACCAGCCCGGCCAGGAACGATCCCAGCGAGAACACCAGCAGCGCCGGGCCGGCCAGCGACGGCCGGCCCACCTCGCCGGCGAAGGCGACGGTCGAGACGTCCACGGCCCCGAACACGACACCCATCATCAGGTACGCGGCGAACACCAGCCACAGCACCCGGATCCCCCGCAGTCGCGTCCCCGAACCGCGCTGCCCGCCAGGCCCCGGCGCGCCCGGCCGCCCACCCGAGGGTGGGGGTTCGGTCGCGCGCAGGGACAGGAACAACCAGCCCCCGGCGAGTTGCGCGAGCGCGGCGACCACCAGCGGCAGCCAGGGCGCCACCGCCGCCGCGAGCCAGGTCGACAACACCGGTCCCAGCATGAACGACACCTCGTCGAGGGCGGCCTCCATCGAGTAGGCCGTGTGCAGCTGGCCTGAGCTGCCGGCGACGTGGGTCCAGCGGGCCCGTACGAGGGAAGTCATCGAGCCCTGGGTCGCGCCGGCCACCAGCGCCAGCCCGACCAGGAGCGCGGCCGGTGCGTGCTGGGCCGCGGCGTACGCCAGGGCGAGGTTCGCCAGTCCCGAGATGGTGACCGCCGGCCGCATCACCAGCGACTGGCCGTAGCGGTCGACCGCCCGTGACAACTGTGGCGCACACACCGCCACGGCAAGCACGTATGCGGCACTCGTAGCCCCCGCCCAGGCGTACGATCCGTACTCGAGGGAGATCAACATGACCATCGCCAGACCGGTCATGCCGATAGGGAGACGGGCCACCACCCCCGCCGAGGAGAACTGCCACGAGCCGGGCAGCCGTAGCACTTCCCGGTATCGCGTGAGCACGCACCCATCGTGCCACTGCCGGGGCAGCTCGCCGCAGGCGCGGCCCGCCCCTCGCCTGCAGGGTTCGACGGCCATCCCGCCCGCCCGGTGCCAGGTCCCGCATCCTCCATACTTCCCCGACGTGGCCGCGCAGGCGACCATGACGTCGGACGCATCCAAGGAGTCCCCATGTCCGTCACCCGCACAGCGGGCCAGAAGCTGAAGACCGACCCCGCGCTGCCGCCCGTCGCGGTCGTCGAGCCGATCAGCTTCCCCCTCCGCCAGAAGATCCTCTTCCTGGCGCTGGGAATCATCGGTGCCGTCGCCTGGTTCTTCATCGCCACCCTGCGTGGCGAGAACGTCAGTGCCGTCTGGTTCGTCCTCGCCGCGGTCTGCACCTACTTGGTCGCACTGCGGTTCTACGCCACGCTGATCGAGCGCAAGATCCACCAGCCCGACGACACCCGGGCCACCCCTGCCGAGGAGTTCGCCAACGGCCGGGACTTCGAGCCGACCAACCGGTCGGTACTGTTCGGCCACCACTTCGCCGCCATCGCCGGCGCCGGACCCCTGGTCGGCCCGGTGCTCGCCACGCAGATGGGTTACCTGCCCGGCACGATCTGGATCATCGTCGGCGTGGTCCTGGCCGGCGCGGTCCAGGACTACATGGTGCTGCACCTGTCCATCCGCCGCCGTGGTCGCTCGCTCGGCCAGATGGCGCACGAGGAGCTCGGCACGGTCGGCGGCTGGTTCGCCATCGTCGGCGTGTTCACCATCATGATCATCCTGATCGCGGTGCTCGCCATCGTGATCATCGGCGCCCTCGCCTCCTCCCCCTGGGGCGTGTTCTCGATCGCCATGACGATCCCGATCGCGTTCCTGATGGGCGTCTACATGCGATTCATCCGTCCGGGCAAGGTCGGTGAGGCCTCGGTGATCGGCATCGTCCTGCTGGTGCTGGCGATCGCCGGCGGCTCGCTGGTCAACGGCCACCCGCAGCTGTCGAAGTTCTTCACCCTGAGCCCGGTCGAGCTGGCGTTCGCGATCGCGATCTACGGCTTCATGGCGGCGATCCTGCCGGTCTGGCTGCTGCTGGCCCCGCGCGACTACCTGTCGACCTTCATGAAGGTCGGCACGATCGTCTTCCTGGCGCTGGCGATCCTGATCGTGCTGCCGGTGATGCAGATGCCGGCCGTCACCAAGTTCGCCCTCGACGGCACCGGCCCGGCCTTTGCCGGCAACCTGTTCCCGTTCCTGTTCATCACGATCGCCTGCGGCGCCCTGTCCGGGTTCCACTCGCTGATCGCCTCGGGAACCACCCCGAAGATGATCCAGAAGGAGTCCCAGGCCCGGCTGATCGGCTACGGCGGCATGCTGACCGAGTCGTTCGTCGCGATCTCCGCGCTGATCACCGCCGCGGTGATCGACCAGCACCTGTACTTCGGCATGAACGCCCCGCTGGCCCTGACCGGGGGCACGCCGGAGACCGTCGCGGCGTACACGAACGGGCTGCACCTGGTCAGCGGGGCGGGCATGCCGCTGCCGGACGCCACCGCGGCACAGTTCGCACAGGCGGCGAGCGAGGTCGGCGAGAAGTCGATCATCTCCCGTACGGGTGGCGCCCCGACGCTGGCCTTCGGCATGGCACACATCCTCAGCCAGATCCCGATCGTCGGCGCCGCAAAGGCGTTCTGGTACCACTTCGCGGTGATGTTCGAGGCGCTGTTCATCCTGACCACCGTGGATGCCGGCACCCGGGTGGCCCGCTTCATGCTGTCCGACTCGCTGGCGAACATCCCCGGCTGGCAGCGCTTCCGCGACCCGTCCTGGCGCCCCGGCGCCTGGTTGTGCACCGCCATCGTCGTGACCCTGTGGGGATCGATCGTCGTGATGGGCGTCACCGACCCGCTCGGTGGCATCAACATGCTGTTCCCACTGTTCGGCATCGCCAACCAGTTGCTCGCCGCGATCGCACTGACCGTGGTGTTCGTCGTGGTGATGAAGAAGGGGCTGTTCAAGTGGGCCTGGATTCCCGGCCTCCCGCTGGCCTGGGACCTGTTCATCACGATGTGGGCCTCCTGGCAGAAGATCTTCTCCCCCAACCCGAAGATCGGCTACTGGTCGCTGAACGCCGCAGCCCGGCAGGCCCGGGCCGCAGGCGCGCAGACCTTCCAGGGCGCCAAGACCCCCGACCAGATCGACATGGTGATCCGTAACACCGCCGTCCAGGGCACCCTCTCGATCCTGTACGCGGGCCTGGTGCTGATCGTGTTCCTGATCGGCATGCGGATCGCCATCCGCGCGGTGCAGAAGAACGGGCTGCCCACCTCGGAGGCCGAGGGGATGCCGTCGAAGATCTTCGCGCCGTCCAGTTTCGTGCCGACTAGACTGGAGAAGGAAGTGCTCGCGGAGTGGCAGGCCGCGGGTATCGATCCGTCCGGCGACGGCCGCCTCCCGGGGATGCACCACACCAGCCAGCAGGAGACGGTCCAGGAGGAGAACCAACTGTGACCATCGACGACCCCACCACCCCGACCCAGGGGCGTTTCGCCATCGCCGTGGAGGAGGCGCGCGGCGACGGCTCGGCCCCCCTCCCCGTCCCCCAGGACGGCGACATCGTCCAGCGCACCTGGCGCGGGGCGGTGGCGGTCGTCCGCGGCCTCTCCGGGCTGGACAAGTACGACCGCTACGTACGCCACCAGGAGCGTACGCATCCCGACGAGCCCATGCTCAGCGAGGCCGAGTTCTGGCGCTGCTCCTGGGAGGCGGAGGGCAACAACCCGCGGGCCCGCTGCTGCTGAGCACCTTCCTCCGGCACAGCCGCGGATGCTAGCTCCAGCCGCGGACCTTCGAGGGTCCGCGGCGACGGCTAGCGTCCGCGGCTGTTCCCATGGAGCGACTCGAGCGGCGCTGCCGCGCGGGCGAATCGCCCGGGGTCAGAGCTCCCGGAGCACCCGCGCCGGGTTGCCCACGGCCACCACGTTCGCCGGCAGGTCCCTGGTGACGACCGCGCCGGCACCGACCACGGTGTTGTCGCCGATGGTGACACCGGGGCAGACGATCACGCCCCCGCCGAGCCAGACGTTGTCCCCCAGCGTGATCGGCTCGCCGGACTCCCAGCCGGCCCTGCGCAAGGCCGGGTCGACCGGGTGGGTGGCTGTGAGCAACTGCACGCTCGTGGCGATCTGGCAGTGCCGGCCGATCCGGATCGGGGCCACGTCCAGGGCGGTCAGACCGTAGTTGACGAAGGTCCCGTCCCCGATGTGCAGGTTCACGCCGTAGTCGATGTACAGCGGGGCCCGGACGACCACGTCGTCACCGCAGGTGCCCAGCAGGTCGCGCAACAGGGCCCGGCGGGACTCCCCGCGCGCGGCGGTGGTGGAGTTGTAGCGCTCCATCAACGTGGTGGCCCGGGCGTTGGCCGAGGCGATCCGGTCGCTGGCATCGGCGATGTACAGGTCCCCGGCGATCATCCGGTCCCAGTGGTCACGGGCATCACCGTCATCCGGACGGACGAACTCGTCGGGGGCGATCGGGTCTCCGGGGCGTCGTCGTCGGCTCATGCCATGAGCCTAGTCACGACGATCCACGGCCACCACGCTCCGGCGCCATCCGCGCCACCGCGCCACCCGCGGAGCTCACAGGCTGTCGCCGAAGTCCTCGCGGAACCTGGCCACCAGGCGGTCCTGCCAGTCCCCGATGGGCTCCAGGCGGCCGTAGAAGAACCGCAGGATCTCCGGCTCCTCGACGAAGCGCAGGCCACCGACCAGCTCGCGGTTCTCGTACAGCCAGCAGACCCGGTCGATGGCGTACTTCACCTGCGACAGCGTGAACACGCGGCGCGGCATCGCCAGCCGGACCAGTTCCATGTCGGCGAGCCTCTCGGTGCCGTCGGGCTCGCGCTCCTCCGACAGGGTGCCGCGCTCCATGCCGCGGACGCCGGAGACCAGGTAGAGCGCCGAGGCCAGCGAGCCGGAGGGGTACTCGGTCTGCGGCAGGTGGTCGACGAACCGGCTGGCATCCACGTGGACGCCCAGGCCGCCGGGCGGCAGGATGACCGGTACGTCGTGCGCAGCGAGCTCGCGGGCCATGTAGTCGATGAACATCGGGCCCTGGCTGATCACGTCGGGGTCCATGGTCTCGTCCAGGCCGACGACCAGCGCCTCCATCTCCCGCACCGACATGCCGCCGTACGTCAGGAAGCCCTCGTAGAGCGGGACGAAGCCGCGCATCGCCTCGTACATCTGCTGGTCGTTGGTGATGATGCCGCCGCCGCGGCCGAAGCCGAGCTTGCGCCCGGAGAAGTAGATGGCGTCGTAGAGCGCGGCGATCTCCGCGGTGATGTCGCGGATCGGCGTGTCGGCGTAGCCCTCCTCGCGGGTCCGGATGAAGTGCAGGTTGTCCTGCAGCAGCGAGGCGTCGAGCACCAGCTTGAGGCCGTAGCGGGTGCAGACCTCGCGCACCGCCCGCATGTTCGCCAGCGAGATGGGCTGGCCGCCGATCAGGTTGGTGCCGGCCTCCATCCGGACGAAGGGGATCCGGTCGGCGCCGACCTCCTCGACCAGGGCGACCAGCTTGTCGGTGTCCAGGTCGCCCTTGAACGGGTCCTCGGAGACCGGCAGCAGCCCCTTGTCGGCGATCAGCTCCTCGACCCGGCCGCCACGCTTGGTGATGTGGGTCTTGGTGGTGGTGAAGTGGTAGTTCATCGGCACCACGTCGCCGGGCTTGACGTACGTCTCGGCGAGGATGTTCTCGCAGGCGCGGCCCTGGTGGGCCGGCAGGAAGTAGCGGGTGCCGAAGAGCTCGGCCAGCTTGCCGGCGAGCCGGGTGAACGTGGCCGACCCGGCGTACGCGTCGTCGGCCTGGAGCATCGCCGACTGCATCCGGTCGCTCATCGCGTTCACGCCCGAGTCGGTCAGCATGTCGAGGAAGACGTCGGCGTTCTGCAGCAGGAAGGTGTTGTTGCCGGCCTCGGCGATCGCGCGCAGTCGCTCCTCGATCGGCAGGAGGGTCAACTTCTGCACGATGCGCACCTTGTGCATCTCGAGCGGGAGCTGTTCACCACTGTGGAAGCGAACCTGGGCCATGACCATCCTTCGTCGTGGGGCCAGCGCCCCGGCGGAGACGGGGACTCCTGGTCCCTGCGGCACCACCCCGTCCGTACGGTCGGAGTCTAACGAGGGCAGGAGTCCTGCCCGCCCCGTGGTCGCGGCTCGCGACGAGAGATATCCCACACTCCGCGCCGCACCAGCGGACATGATCGGATACCCCCGAGGGGCATCCGGCAACCGGGGACGGCGCGGCTGCCAACTCCGGTTCCGCGAGTACGACGTGCAGTAGTACTGTGGCACCATGCAGAGTCGCAAGGACGTCACGAAGCTGCCCGACCTCGGCACCACTCGTGGACGCGTCACCCCCCAGCGGACCCGTCGACCGGTCTACGTCGACCTGCTCCCCCCGTGCAATGCCGGCTGCCCCGCCGGCGAGAACATCCAGAACTGGCTGTACCTGATCAAGCGTGGGCGCGCCCAGGACGCCTGGCGCCAGCTCACCGACGACAACCCGTTCCCAGCCATCCACGGACGCGTCTGCTACCACCCATGCGAGGTGGCGTGCAACCGCGCCGAGCTGGACCAGTCCGTGTCGATCCACGCCGTGGAGCGCTACCTGGGCGACCTGGCGATCGAGAACGGCTGGACGTACGACAAGCCCAGCCACCATACCGGCAAGAAGGTACTGGTGATCGGCGCCGGCCCCTCCGGCCTGTCCGCCGCCTACCACCTGGCCCGTCTCGGCCACGAGGTGGAGATCCGCGACGGCTCCGACCGGCCCGGCGGCATGATGCGCTGGGGCATCCCGGAGTACCGGCTCCCCCGCGACGTACTGGATGCCGAGATCGACCGGCTCGTCGACCTGGGCGTCACCATCACCTGCAACCACCCGGTCCACGACCTGGCCGCCGAGGTGGCCGAGGGCGGCTTCGACGCGTGCTTCATCGCGATCGGCGCGCACCTGTCCAAGAAGGTGGACATCCCGGCCCAGGACACCTCCAAGCTGGTCGACGCGGTCGGCTTCCTCCGCGACGTGGCCGGCGGCGGACGTCCGCTGATCGGCCGCAAGGTGGCGGTGTACGGCGGCGGCAACACCGCGATGGACGCGGCCCGTACGGCCGTACGCCTGGGCGCCGACGAGACCACGATCATCTACCGGCGCACCCGCGAGCAGATGCCTGCCCACCAGGACGAGGCCGAGGCGGCCGAGCAGGAGGGCGTGAAGATCAACTGGCTGCAGACGATCACCGAGGTCGGCGACGACCTCACCGTGGAGATCATGGAGCTGGACGAGGACGGGCGCCCGCGCGGCACCGGCCGGTTCGAGCGGCTCGACGCGGACACCGTGATCATGGCCGTCGGCCAGAAGCCGGACACCGGCTTCCTGCACAACATCCACGGGCTGCGCTTCGACGACGACACCCTGCAGGTCGACCCGAGGACGCTGATGTCGGACGTGCCGGGCATCTTCGCCGGCGGCGACGCGGTCCCCTCGGAGCGTACGGTCACCGTCGGCACCGGCCACGGCAAGAAGGCCGCCCACAACATCCACATGTACCTCAGCGCCGGCCAGGTGGTCGAGCCGACCAAGCACCCGATGGCCGGCTTCGACAAGCTCAACCTCTGGTACTTCCGCGACAGCGACTCCCAGCGCACCCAGCCCGAGATGGACCCCGAGACCCGGCTGTCCGCCTTCGAGGAGATCGTCGGCGGCCTGTCCCCCGACCAGGCGCTGTTCGAGGCGCAGCGGTGCCTGTCGTGTGGCAACTGCTTCGAGTGCGACGGCTGTCTGGGCGCCTGTCCCGAGGACGCGGTGATCAAGCTCGGCAAGGGCCACCGCTACCGCTTCGACTACGACAAGTGCACCGGCTGCGCCACCTGCTTCGAGCAGTGCCCGGTCCATGCGATCGAGATGGTGCCCGAGGGGGTGGCGCTGCCGCCGGACCTGACCTCGGCCGCCCAGTCCCACGAGGCATCGACGAGGAACGGAATCTGACCATGCGCGCAATCATCGACGGCAACGAGGCTGCCGCCTCGGTGGCCTACCGGCTCAACGAGCTCTGCTCGATCTACCCGATCACGCCCTCCTCGACGATGGCCGAGCTGTGCGACGAGTGGGCGGCGCACGGGCGCAAGAACGTCTGGGACACCGTTCCGACGGTGGTCGAGATGCAGTCCGAGGGCGGCGCGGCCGGTGCGATGCACGGGGCGCTGCAGGGCGGTGCGATGAGCACCACCTTCACCGCCTCCCAGGGCCTGCTGCTGATGATCCCGAACATGTACAAGATCGCCGGCGAGCTCACCTCCACGGTGTTCCACGTCGCCGCCCGCGCGCTCGCGGCGCAGGGCCTGTCGATCTTCGGCGACCACCAGGACGTGATGGCCGTACGCCAGACGGGCTTCGCCCTGCTGTCCTCGGACTCCCCGCAGGAGGCCCACGACATGGCCGCGGTCGCGGAGATGTCGACGCTGCAGTCACGGGTCCCGTTCGTACACTTCTTCGACGGGTTCCGTACGTCCCACGAGCTGAACACCGTCGAGATGCTGTCCGACGAGGACCTGCGCGCCCTGGTACCCAAGGAACTGGTCCGCGAGCACCGGCGCCGCGCCCTCGACCCGGAGCACCCGTTCATCCGTGGCACCGCGCAGAACCCGGACGTCTACTTCCAGGGCCGCGAGACGGTGAACACCTACTACCAGTGGGTGCCGGGCGTCGTCCGGGACGCGATGGACAAGTTCGCCGCGCTCACCGGCCGCCGCTACGGCCTGGTGGAGTACCACGGCGCCCCCGACGCCGACACCGTCGTGGTGCTGATGGGCTCGGCGGTGCAGACCGTCAGGTCCACCGTCGACCACCTGAACGCGCAGGGCCGCCGGGTCGGCCTGGTCAACGTCCGCCTCTACCGGCCCTTCCCGACCGAGGACCTGCTGGCCGCGCTGCCCGCCTCGGTGCGCAAGGTCGCCGTGCTCGACCGCACCAAGGAGCCCGGCTCCGGCGGCGAGCCGCTCTTCCTCGACGTGGTCAGCGCCCTGGGCGAGGCGTACGCCTCGGGTCATCGCCCCGACATGCCGAAGGTCTTCGGTGGCCGCTACGGCCTGGGTTCGAAGGACGTCACCCCGGCGATGGTCGTCGGCGTGTTCGACGAGCTGGCCAAGGACGCCCCCCGGCCCCGCTTCACCGTCGGCATCGAGGACGACGTCACGCACCTGTCGCTGGACTACGACCCGACGCTGGACATCGAGGACCCGCGGACCAACCAGGCCGTGTTCTACGGCATCGGTTCCGACGGCACCGTCGGCGCGAACAAGAACACCATCAAGATCCTCGGCATGGACCAGGACCGCTACGCCCAGGGCTACTTCGTGTACGACTCGAAGAAGTCCGGCTCGCGAACCACCTCGCACCTGCGCTTCGGTCCGACGCCGATCGAGGCCCCGTACCTGGTCTCCCAGGCCGACTTCATCGGGGTGCACCACTGGTCGATCCTGGAGAACGTCGACGTCCTGCCCTTCGCCCGCCGCGGGACCGTGCTGCTGCTCAACAGCCCGTACGGCAAGGACGAGGTCTGGGACAAGCTCCCCCGGCCGGTGCAGGAGACCATCCTGGCCAAGGACATCGAGCTGTACGTCATCGACGCGACCGCGGTCGCCCGCAGCGCCGGGATGGGCAGTCGTACGAACACCGTGCTGCAGGCCTGCTACTTCGCCATCTCCGGGGTGCTGCCCCGCGAGGAGGCCCTGACCCGGATCAAGAACTCGATCACCAAGACGTACTCCCGCAAGGGCGAGGAGGTCGTCCGCAAGAACCACGCTGCGGTCGACATGGCGGTCGAGCACCTGTACAAGGTCGACCTGCCCGCAACGGTGACCTCCGACCACGGGCTGCGCAACCCGATCCCGGCCGACGCCCCCGCGTTCGTCCGGAACGTCACGTCGGTGATGATGGCCGACCTCGGCGACACCCTGCCGGTCAGCGCGATGCCGGTCGACGGCACCTACCCCTCGGGCACCACCCGCTACGAGAAGCGCAACGTCTCCGAGATCGTCGCCGAATGGGACCCCGAGGCCTGCATCCAGTGCGGGAACTGCTCGATCGTCTGCCCGCACGCCGTGATCCGGTCGAAGTTCTACGCCCCCGAGTTGCTCGCGGATGCCCCCGAGGGCTTCCAGTCCGCCGAGCTGGCAGCAGCCGGCCTGCCGAACACCCGCTTCACCCTGCAGGTGTTCGCCGAGGACTGCACCGGCTGTGGCCTGTGCACCGAGGCCTGCCCGGTCTCCCCGCTCGGCCAGCCGCAGCGCAAGGCGATCAACATCACCGAGGTCGCCCCCCGGCTGGAGCAGGAGAAGAAGAACATCGAGTTCTTCCAGACCCTGCCGGTGAACAGCCGCACCCGGGTCGACTTCGGCACCGTCCGCGGCACCCAGTTCCTGGAGCCGCTGTTCGAGTTCTCCGGGGCCTGCAGCGGCTGCGGCGAGACGCCGTACCTGAAGCTGCTGACCCAGCTGTTCGGCGACCGGGCGACCGTCGCGAACGCCACCGGCTGCTCCTCGATCTACGGCGGCAACCTGCCCACCACCCCGTGGGCCAAGAATGCCGAGGGCCGCGGTCCGGCCTGGTCGAACAGCCTGTTCGAGGACAACGCGGAGTTCGGCCTGGGCCTGCGCCTGGCCGCCGACGTGCACACCGCCCAGGCCCGGAAGATGACCGGCGAGCTGCGCGAGGACGTCGGCGCCGAACTCATCGACGGGCTCCTGGAGGCGCCCCAGTTCACCGAGTCCGACTTCGCGGCCCAACGGGCGCGGGTCGACCTTCTGAAGGAGCGGCTCGACGCGCTGGAGGCCGGGCCGCTGGACGAGTGGCACCAGGAGAAGGTGGACAACCTGCGCTCGGTGGTCGACCACCTGATCCGCCGTTCGGTGTGGATCGTCGGCGGCGACGGCTGGGCCTTCGACATCGGCTCGGGCGGCCTGGACCACGTGCTCGCCTCCGGTCGCAACGTGAACATCCTGGTGCTGGACACCGAGGTGTACTCCAACACCGGTGGCCAGGCCTCCAAGGCCTCCCCGCTGGGCGCGGTCGCCAAGTTCGCCACCGCGGGCAAGACGACCCAGTCCAAGGACCTGGCCATGCAGGCCATCGCGTACGGCAACGTGTACGTCGCCCGCGTCGCGATGGGCGCCGACCCGCAGCAGACCCTCAAGGCCTTCCGCGAGGCGGAGGCGTACGACGGGCCCTCGCTGATCCTGGCCTACAGCCACTGCATCGCGCACGGCATCGACATGCGCAAGGGCCTGGACCAGCAGTACCTCGCGGTGAACTCGGGCCACTGGCCGCTGATCCGCTACAACCCGGTGATCCGTGACGAGGGCGGCAACCCGTTCCTGCTCGACTCGCCCCGACCCCGGTTCTCGCTGAAGGAGTACCGCTCCAAGGAGCTGCGCTTCCGGATGCTGGAGAAGTCCGACCCGGCAGAGGCCGAGCGCCTGATCGGGCTGGGCCAGGAGTCGGTCGACCGACGCTGGCAATCGTACGAAGACCTGGCCGCCAGGGGCGCCGACATGTTCGCTGCCGACGCCCGGAAGGGATCCTGATGAACCTCGAGACCACCTACCTGGGCCTGCGGCTGCGCAATCCGCTGGTCGCCTCGGCCGGCCCGCTGTCCCAGACCGTCGACGGCATCAAGGCACTCGCCGACGGCGGGGCCGCGGCGGTCGTGCTCTACTCCGTGTTCGAGGAGCAGATCCGCCACCAGGCCGAGCTGGACGCGGCGCTGGTCGAACGGAACGCCGAGACGTTCGGGGAGGCGCTGTCGTACTTCCCGGAGCTGCCGGGGATCGACGACGGCGACGTGCCCGCGCACTACCTGCACCTGGTGGAGGAGGGCGCCAAGGCCGCCGGGGTGCCGGTGATCGGTTCGATCAACGGCTCGACCCGCGGTGGCTGGACCCAGTACGCCCGCCAGCTGGAGGAGGCCGGTGCCGCGGCGATCGAGCTGAACATCTACTTCGTGGTCGGCGACATCTCGTTGTCCGGCCGCGAGGTCGAGGAGCGCCACCTGGAGATCCTCCGCTCGGTCAAGCAGGCCGTGTCGATCCCGGTCGCGGTGAAGCTCTCGCCGTACTTCAGCTCCGTCGGCCACATGTGCCGGCAGCTCTCCGAGGCCGGCGCCGACGGGCTGGTGCTGTTCAACCGCTTCCTGCAGCCCGAGATCGACATCGACGCGATGGACGTCGAGCCGGAGGTCAACCTGTCCGCCCAGGTCGAGGGCCGCCTGCCGCGGACCTGGATCGCCGCGCTGCACGGCCGGGTCACGGCCTCGCTGGCCGCGACGTCCGGGGTTCAGGGCCCGGAGGACGTCGTCCGCTACCTGCTGGCCGGCGCCGACGTGGTGATGTCGACCTCGGCCCTGGTCCGCCACGGCGCCGACTACGGCCACCAGCTGCTCGGCGGCCTGGAGTCCTGGATGGACACCAAGGGCTACACCTGCCTGGAGGACGTCCGGGGGCTGCTGTCGATCCGCCACGCCGACGAGAACGCCTACCAGCGCGCCGGCTACGTGACGGCCCTGGAGAAGGCCAAGACTACGTACGGGGGGCTCTGACCCGGGCGGTGCAGACCGATCTCCCCGACCGCGGTCAGACCGTCGCTGTGTCGATCACGAACCGGTACTTCACGTCCGAGCGCATCATTCGGTCGTACGCCTCGTTGATCCGGTCCGCGGCGATCACCTCGACCTCGGCCCCGATCCGGTGCTCGGCACAGAAGTCGAGCATCTCCTGGGTCTCTGCGATCCCGCCGATCAGCGAGCCGGCGAACGTCCGGCGCGCGTTGGTGAAGGTCCGCACCGGGGCGGAGAACGGCTCCTTGGGCAGGGCGACGTTGCACATCACGCCGTCCACCCGCAGCGTGTTCATGTACGCGTCGAAGTCGAGCGGTGCCGCGACCGTGTTGAGCAGGAAGTCGAAGCGGCCCCGGGCGGCCTCGAGGGCTCCCGGCTCGGAGGTCGCGACGACGTCGGTCGCCCCGAGGCGCAGTGCATCGGCCGCCTTGGAGGCCGAGTGGGTCAGGACGGTGACCTCGGCCCCGAGGGCAGCGGCGATCTGGACACCCATGTGCCCCAGCCCGCCCAGGCCGACGACGCCGACCCGGGTCCCCTCGCCGACGCCCCAGTGCAGCAGCGGGGAGTAGGTGGTGATGCCGGCGCACAGCAACGGCGCAGCGTTCGGCAGCGGGATCGTGTCGGGGACCTGCAGCGCGAAGGCCTCCTGCACCACGATCTGCTGGGCGTAGCCGCCCTGGGTGTACTCCCCGTCGGGCATCGTCCCGCCGTACGTCAGGACGCGGGCGACGGTGCAGAACTGCTCCTCACCGGCCAGGCAGGCCTCGCAGCTGCCGCAGGAGTCGACCATGCAGCCGACGCCGGCGATGTCGCCGACCTGGAACTGGGTCACCTCGGAGCCGACGGCGGTGACGGTGCCGACGACCTCGTGCCCGGGGGCCAGCGGCCAGCGGCGCTCGCCCCATTCCCCGGCGACGGTGCTGACGTCGGAGTGGCAGATGCCGCAGTAGGCGATGTCGATCCGTACGTCGTCGGGCCGCAGGTCGCGGCGCTCGATGGTGAACGGCTCCAGCGGCTGGCCGGCTCCGGGGGCTCCCCAGGCTCGTACGGTGGTGGACATCAGGACCTCCTGCAGTGGACGGACGTGGTGAAGGCTAGTCACCCGGCGCCGGTGGGACCAGTGGGTCCGGAACGCCGCCGGCACGGTGGCGGTGCCGCGCCTCGCGGTTCTCGAGCGCGTGCAGGCCCAGGACACAGCCGATGATGCCTGCCAGGAACACCACCGTGAGCGGCTGGGCCGGCTGGGTCCCCTGCACGATGCCCCAGGACACGGTCAGCACCGAACCGATCGCGGTCCAGACCGCGTAGGCGGTGCCGGTCGGGATGTGCCGCATCGCCGACCCCAGGCCGAGGACGGACATCACGAGGGCAATCGCGAACACCGTGGTGGCGCCCGGCCGGGTGAAGCCGGCCGAGGCGCCCATCGCGGTGGCCCAGACGGCCTCCAGCACCCCGGAGCCGACCAGTGCCGGCCAGGCCCAGCGCCCCTCGCGCGGTGCGGAGGTCATCCGGACACCACCTTCAGCCCGGCCACGCAGGACAGCAGGCCGACCAGCAGCAGGACCCGGGCCAGCGTGACCCGGTCGGTGCCGCGCACCATCCCGACCACGACGGTCAGGGCGGCCCCGACCCCTGCCCAGACCGCGTACGCCGTCCCTGTCGGGATCGTCCGCATGGCCAGGCCCAGTCCGGCCATCGAGGCCACCGAGGCGACCAGGAACACCAGCACCGGAACCGGTCGGCGGAATCCCCTCGACATCGACAGTGCGGTCGCCCAGACGGCTTCGAGCACCCCGGAGAGGATGAGCATCAGCCACGCCACGGGACCAGCGCCTCCTCGAGCCGGGCACGCGCCGCGACCATGGCGGGCCCGTACCAGGTCAGGTCCCGGCCGTCGACGCAGACCGTGTCGATCGCGGGCGACCCGTCGGTCGCGGTGAAGCACTCCGGTCCGTCGTCCGGGCCGAAGGCGTACGGCTCGTCGGGCAGGATGACGAGCTCGGCCTCGGCCCGGATCCGGTCCAGGTCGACGTGCGGGTAGCGCCCGGCGTCCGGATCGTCGAAGGCGTTCGCGAAACCGAGACGGCGGACCAGGTCGCCGGTGTACGTCCTCCCACCGACGACCATCCAGGGGTCGCGCCAGATCGGCACGGCGACCCGGCGCCGGACCGGCTCCTGCGGCGCCCAGACCTGTTCGGCCTGCAGCAGCCAGCCCGGTGCGTCCCCGGCGAGGACCTCCACGAACACCCGGCGCAGCGCGGCGAGGGAACCATCGAGGGACTCGACCACCGTCACCCAGACGGGGATGCCGCGTTCCCGGAGCCGCTCGACGTCAAGTCGGCGGTTCTCCTCCTGGTTGCAGAGCACCAGGTCGGGGCGCAGGGCGGCGATGGCCGCCAGGTCCGGATTCTTCGTGCCCCGTACCCGGGCGACCTCGAGGTCGGCCGGATGGGTGCACCAGTCGGTCGCGCCCACGAGCCGTTCCGGGGCCGTGAGGGCCACCGCCTCGGTCAGGGACGGGACGAGCGAGACGATCCTGGCGGGCCCCTCCGGCGGTAGCTCCACCGCGGCGCCGAGATCATCGTGCAGCAGCCGCAACCGGTTCACCATGGCCCCAGCCTAGGGGTGCCCACCGACAGCTCCCGCCTCCGCGGTCGGGAACAATGGGGGCATGAGCACCGCACCCGAGCCGCCGGACGAGAACACTCCTGACCACGAGGCCGAGACGATCCGGCTGGGACAGTTCCTGAAGTGGGCCAACCTGGCCGAGACGGGCGGCGAGGCGCGCGAGCTGGTGCAGGGCGGGTACGTGCGCGTGGACGGAGAGGTGGAGACACGCCGTGGACGCCAGCTGCACGTCGGCCAGCGGGTGACGCTCGCCTATCCGGGCGAGCGCGAGGTCACCGTGGTGGTCGAGGACCTCTGAGGATCAGGCCGCGCCGTCGTCGACGGCGCCGGCCTCGGTCGCCCCCGGCACGTCGGTCGCCTCCGCGGCGGGCAACTCGTTGTGGCTGACGACGATCGACTCGTCGTCGTTGTTCACCTCACCCTTGCTGCGCATCCGGTCGACGTACTGCTTGGCCTCGGCCAGGCCCGCCCCGGTGCGCTCGCGGTAGAGCATCACGGCGTCGATGTAGGTGCCGTTGCGCAGGACGTCGGCGACCGCCTCGTCGAGTGGCACGCTCTCACTCGCCCGGCCGGCGACCGCCAGCAACCAGGCGACCCGCTGCTCCAGCTCATAGAGGCGGTCGCGTAGCCGCTCGATCTCCGCACGTTCGTCGAACATCTCCACGCAGTCAGCCTAGTGGTTGGCCCCGGGACGCACAGCAGCCCCGTACGGGTGTCGCACCGCCGCGGGAGGGCCGACCCACCCGCCATCCTGCGACGCACAGGCCACACCTGGAAAAATCACAGGAATTGGGCCGACGCACACCGACGGCCGTGACAGTCTCATGGTATGAACGACCGTTCCCAGGCAAATCTCACCAGGCCCGACGGCTCCCCGATCCGCATCCTCGCGGTCGACGACGAGTCGGCCCTGACAGAGCTGCTCTCGATGGCCATGCGGTACGAGGGCTGGGAGGTCTGGACCGCGGCCAGCGGGCAGGAGGCGATCCAGGTCGCCCACGAGATCCGTCCCGACGCGGCAGTGCTCGACATCATGCTGCCGGACTTCGACGGCCTCGAGGTGATGCAGCGGCTGCACGCCGAGCAGCCTGACCTCCCGGTGATCTTCCTGACCGCGCGCGACGCGGTCGCCGACCGGATCGAGGGCCTGGTCAGCGGCGCGGACGACTACGTCACCAAGCCGTTCAGCCTCGAAGAGGTCATCGCCCGGCTGCGGGCGCTGCTGCGCCGGACCGGCACGTACGCCGCGGCCAACGCCGCCACCCTCGTCGTCGGCGACCTGACCCTCGACGAGGACTCGCACGAGGTCGCCCGCGGCGGCGACTCGATCCACCTGACCGCCACCGAGTTCGAGCTGCTGCGCTACCTGATGCACAACCCCCGCCGGGTGCTGAGCAAGGCCCAGATCCTCGACCGGGTCTGGAACTACGACTTCGGCGGCCAGGCGAACATCGTCGAACTCTACATCTCGTACCTGCGCAAGAAGATCGACGCGGGCCGGACCCCGATGATCCATACCCTGCGTGGGGCCGGCTACATGCTCCGACCGGCAGATGACTGACGGACCCCGAGCCGCGCCACCCCGGCGGGGCCACCGGCGGCTCGGGCCCGGCCGGGCGCGCGGACCGGCCGGCGCGCCCGCCCGCGCCCTGCCCGCACCGGCCGCACCGCCCTCCCCCGCGGAGACCGGGAACCTGGGGGTCCCTGCTGCCGGCACCCTGGCCCGCCGGCTGATCCTGCAGGTCACCGCCATCACCACGCTGGTCGCCCTGTTCCTCGGCGGGATCACCACCGTCGTCGCGCAGCGGGTGCTGCTGGAGCAGCTCGACGAGCGGCTGTCCGCGGTCCTGACCCGCCAGCCCGGACCGGACAACAACGCCCAGGGATACCCCGAGGGGATCAACCTGCCTGGCCAGCCGATCGGCACCGTGGTGGTCTACCTGAGCCAGACGACGGCCATCAGCGGCTACCTCACCAACGACGGGATCCAGGGCGTGCCCAGCAATGCGGCACTGAAGACCCTGGCCGCCGTCGTACCGGACCGCGCACCGGTCACCGTCGACCTGTACATGATGGGCCCCTACCGCGCGATCAGCACCTACATCGACGGGCAACAGGTGATCGTCGGGTTGCCGCTGGCCGACACCCGTGCGGTGATCGTACGGGTCGTCTCGACGTTCGGCGCGATCTCGCTGCTCGCCATCGTGGTCAGCCTGGCCAGCGTCTACCTGGTCGTGGTCCGCAACCTGCGCCCGATGACCGACCTGGCCGCGGTGGCCCGGGAGGTGACGGCCACACCGCTGGAGCACGGCCACGTGGACCTGCAGGTCCGCGCGCCCGTCCCGCCCCCCGGCCATGCCGCCGAGGTCGCCGACGTGAGCGACGCCTTCAACCAGATGCTCGGCCACGTGGAGAGCGCCCTGCAGGCCCGCCAGTCCTCGGAGTCCAAGGTCCGCCGGTTCGTCGCCGACGCCTCCCACGAGCTGCGCAACCCGCTGGCCGCCATCCGGGGCTACGCCGAGCTGACCCGCCGGGACCGGGCATCGATGCCGGCGCAGACGGCCCGGGCCCTGGACCGGATCGACGCCGAGGCCGAGCGGATGTCCGCCCTGGTCGAGGACCTCCTGCTCCTGGCCCGGCTCGACAACAACCCCACCCCTGCCACCGAACCGGTTGACCTCAGCGAGATCGTGGTGAACGCCACCGCCGACGCGCAGGCCGCCGGGCCGGAGCACCGGTGGTCCCTGGGCGTCCCGCCGGAGCCCGTCGTGACGATCGGGGACCGGCACCAACTGCACCAGGTAACGGCCAACCTGCTCGCCAACGCCCGCACCCACACCCCTCCGGGAACCCAGGTGCACGCCGCACTGTCGGTGCAGCCGGACCCGGCCACCGGCCGGCAGTGCGCGGTGATCTCGATCCGCGACAACGGTCCGGGGATCCCCGCCGCCATGGTGGACCAGGTCTTCGACCGCTTCGTACGGGCCGACTCGGCGCGGGCCCGGATCCCGGACGCCTCGATCCGGTCGGGCAGCACCGGCCTGGGACTGTCGATCGTCCAGGCCGTCGTGGAGGCCCACGGCGGGACGGTGACGATCGACTCGCGGGCGGCCGCGGACCTGCCGCCCGGCAGCACCGGCGCGGCGACCTGGACGACCCTCACGGTCCGGCTGCCGCTCGCACCCGCCCCCGCCTCGGCCTCGCCGGTCGTCGCCGCTGCGCGGGAACAGGTCTCCCCCATCGGCGTGGCGGGTAGCAGCCAGTAGTCAGGTCGCGCGATCGGCGCGTCGCTGCTGGGCCAGCAGGCGATCCCGCTCCTCGGCCATGTTGTGCCGGGCGGCCTCGGCCCACCAGCGCTCGGCAGGTCGGGTGCGATAGAGCGGCACCAGGGCTGCGAGTCGCCGGAGGACCTCGAGGCGACCGCCCCGGTAGTCCCCTGCGGGCACCCGGTGGTACTCGGCCCGGACCTGCCGGGAGTACTCCAGGTAGCGCGCACCGTCGGCACCGAGGATGGCCAGGTCGGCATCGGTGAGGACCTCGCCGCGGCGGTCGTCGGCCTCGGCGCGGTGGCTCGCGGTGAGCCGGACCAGCCGGGCGACCTCCTCCACCTCGCGGGCCGGGACCAAGCCGTCGAGGGACTGCTCGGCCAGGACGGCGGAGGCCTCCTCGTCCTGGCCGGGCCGGCCCTCGTACACCGCGTCGTGGAACCAGGCGGCCAGTCGCAGGCTGCGTTCGGGGACGGCGCCGGTCTCCTGGTCATCGACCAGGGCGGCCTGGGCGTCGAGCATCTCGGCCAGGTGCTGGGGGGTGTGGTAGCGGCGCTGCGGCTCCGACCAGCGCTCGAGCAACTCGGTGCCCATGTCGATCGCGTGCGGCAGCATGGCCGCCCAGGACGCGCGGAGCATCTCGTCGCGGGCCCGGGCCGCGGCGAGCGCCCGCGGTTTGCTGCTGCGCAGCCCGGCGCGGCGCAGCGCACGGACCACCTCGGTCGGCGGGACCTCCCTGGCCCCCGCGGCCACGGCGATGTCGTACTGGGAGACAGGGAGGTCGTAGTGGTCGCGGTCGTACGCCCGGGCCGACAGGCCGATCAGCTCGGCGAAGTCGTGCAGCTCGGCCAGGGAATCGTCCGAGACCAGGTGGGAGAAGTGGGTCCCGTGCGCGGGCCACAGCGGGGGGTCGACCAGGATCACGTCGGGCTCTCCACCCGCCGCGTCCGGCCGCTCCCCCGCCGTGGCATCACTCGGGCTTCTCCGGGTGCGTCGCCGCCCAGGCGACGGAGGCCAGCAGGCTCCCCCAGACGGCGATCATGGAGATGACCATCATGATGGTCGCGGTGGTGCTCATACGTCCGACCTCCCGTGCTCGTGTGCGAAGTCGCGGGGCACGTCGGGCACCCCGTCCTCGTCCAGGTCCACGTACGTACGTTCGCGCCGCAGTGCCGACGCGGCCGTCCACGGGACCAGGCTCATCAGCAGCGCGAAGACGACCAGGGCGATGCTCATCCCCCAGCCGAAGACCGCGACGAACCAGCCGGGCATCCCGCCGTAGCCCTCCCGGGCGTACGTGACGAGCTGGCTGACCCACAGGAAGCCGAGCACCACCGGTGCCACGACGGCCACCATGGCGAACCAGGTGCGGCCGAGGCGGATCGAGGCGTACCTGTTCGCATGGCCGGCGAACTCTGGCAGCTTGCGCAGCACCCAGGCCAGCATGATCACGTTGAACAGGGCGGCGCCGACGATGCCGAAGTTGTTGACGAAGGCATCGGTGACGTCGAGCAGGTTCAGGCCGGTGGTGGTCGGGAACAGCAGGACCGACACCACGCCGACGGACAGGCAGACCGCCAGGGTGGCGGGGACCCGCTTGATGCCGGTCTTGTCGCGCAGGGCGGCGATGATCACCTCGAGGATCGAGATGTGCGAGGTGAAGCCGGCGATCAGCAGCGACCCGAAGAAGAGGATGCCGATCAGGGTGCCGCCGGCCGCCTGGTTGATGATCGTCGGGAAGGCCACGAAGGCCAGGCCGATACCGGGCACGGCCACCTTGTCGACGGTGGTGCCCGCCTGGTGGGCCATGAAGCCCAGCGAGGCGAAGACCCCGATGCCGGCCAGGATCTCGACCGAGGAGTTCGCGAAGCCGACGATGAAGCCGTTGGCGGTCAGGTCGGAGTTCTTCTTCAGGTAGGAGGAGTAGGTCACCATGATGCCGAAGGCGACCGACAGCGAGAAGAAGATCTGGCCGTACGCGGCGATCCAGATCGTCGGGTTCCCGAGCGCCGTCCAGTCCGGGGTGAAGAAGGCGTTCA
Source organism: Raineyella antarctica (assembly GCF_900092135.1). Lineage (GTDB taxonomy): Bacteria > Actinomycetota > Actinomycetes > Propionibacteriales > Propionibacteriaceae > Raineyella > Raineyella antarctica. Next base: position 114,789 of record NZ_FMYF01000007.1, read on the forward strand.
GCCCGTCGGCGGCGCCGGGCAGGCGGACGGCCGTGATCACCAGCCAGATGAACATGATGAAGAGCACCGGGAGGAAGACCATCGAGGTGCCGGCCACGCCGTTCTGCACGCCGAGGGCCAGCACCACGGTGGTGACGAGCCAGACGATGACCAGCGGGATCAGCATCTTCGGCACGAAGTCGAAGTGCGGGGCGTACGTGTCGGCGACCGGCCAGTAGTGCGCGAAGAGGAAGGTCTTCGGATCCGCCCCCCAGCCCTTGGTGAACGACAGCACGAGGTAGACCGCGGCCAGGGCGAGGATGACGGCGTAGTAGACGGCGATGACGAAGCAGATCGCCATCTGCCACCACCCCATCGGCTCCATCCAGCGCTTGAGTCGTCGGTAGGCCATCGGGGGTGCACCGCGGTAGCGGTGGCCGACCACGTAGTCGAGGAACAGCAACGGGATGCCCGCAGTGAGCAGCGCGACGAGGTAGGGGATGATGAAGGCGCCGCCGCCGTTGGTGTAGGCGACGTACGGGAAGCGCCAGATGTTCCCCAGACCGACGGCCGAGCCGATCGCAGCGAAGATGAACGCCCCGCGCCCCGAGAAGGTGTCACGGACGGCAGACGCCGCGTGCCCACCTCCGGGTACAGGCTGAGACATGGATTCCTCCTAGGTTGTACTGGTGCAAACCCTGCCACAGGGCTCTGCCGACGGCGAGAAGAAAATACCCAAGCGTCACGCGCGTCGGGTAGGGGCCCCTTGGTGTAACGGCCCCGGCGCAGGTCGGGCCGTGGGACGCTGGTGCCATGCAGTTGACCCGCCCCCGCCTGGCCCGGATGATCGACCACACCCTGCTGGCTCCCACTGCCACCGAGGCCGAGGTCGCGGCACTGGTGGCCGAGGCGAACGAACTGGGGACCTGGTCGGTCTGCGTCTCTCCCTCACGCCTGCCGCTGCCCGGCGGCGCCGGCCGGGTGAGGGTGGCCGCGGTCGCCGGCTTCCCCTCGGGACAGCACACCGCCGAGATCAAGGCCGACGAGGCGACCGCCGCCGTGGCCGCCGGGGCGCACGAGATCGACATGGTGATCGACGTCGGCCGCCTGCTCGACGGTGACCTGGTGTACACGGAGAAGGAGGTCCGGATGGTCCGGGAGGCGGTGCCGGCGCCGGTGCTGCTGAAGGTGATCCTGGAGACCGGCGTGCTGACCGACCGGCAGGTGATCGACGCCTGCCAGGCCTGCGAGCGGGCCGGGGCGGACTACGTCAAGACCTCGACCGGCTTCCACCCCTCCGGCGGCGCGACGGTGCACGCGGTCGAGGTGATGCGGGCGGCGGTCGGCGACCGGCTGGGGATCAAGGCCTCCGGCGGGATCCGGGACTATCCGACGGCCGTGGCGATGGTCCGGGCCGGCGCGACCCGGCTGGGCATGTCGGCCAGTCGTACGGTGCTGGAGCAGGCACCCGCGGAGTAGCCGACCGCGCTCGTGGGCGTCGGGTCTACGCCACCCGGGTCGTACGGCTCAGCTGAACCAGACCAGCTTGACCACTGCCACGATGCTGACCAGCACGATGAAGGACCTCAGCACGGCCGGGGAGAGCCGGCGACCGATCCGGGCGCCGAGCCAGCCACCGCCGAGCGCACCGATGGCCAGCAGCAGCGCGACCAGCCAGCGCACCTGGTCCCAGGCGAGGGCGACGAAGACGAGGGCGGCCAGGAAGTTCGACGCCGGCGCGAGGACGTTCTTGATCGCGTTGAGGCGGACCAGCGGCAGGGCGGTCAGGGCGCTCATCAGCCCCATCAGCAGGACGCCCTGGGCGGCACCGAAGTAGCCGCCGTAGACGCCTGCGGCGAACGTGCCTACCAGCAGCGCGATCCGGTGCCCACCGACCAGCGGGCCCTCGACGTGGTGGGCGCCGATCCAGCGGTTGATCCGGGCACCGAACACGACCAGCAGCGCCGCGATGACGATCAGCACCGGCACCACCCGGCGGAAGGCCTCCGGCGGCAGCACCAGCAGCAACAGCGCGCCCACGACCGCCCCGACCAATTGCAGGGGCAGCATCTGTCGCAGCAGCGGGCCGGTGCCGCGCAACTCCTCCTGGGATCCCCGGGTGGCGGTCACCCCGCTGGCGCTGAGCCCCAGGCTGTTGGAGATGTTCGCGGCGACCGGCGGGAACCCCAGGAACAGCAGGGTCGGGAACGTGATCAGGGTCCCGGACCCGACCACGGTGTTGATGGTGCCCGCGGCGAGGCCGGCCAGGACGATCAGGACTGCTTCCAGGGGCGACACGGCGCCACGTTAGCCGCCGGGGCCGCGTTCCGCGCCCGTCCGTGCGCTGTCCGGCACGGCCGTCGGCAGGGTTCCTCTACGACAGAGTGTAGGCTTTGCCCCGGAAGTTCCCGACTTCCGGGGAAGCCGGTCCGAAGCCGGCGCTGACCCGCAACCGTAGGTCCCGGTCGCCCACACGGCGGCCCGCGAGCCGCCGACAGGTGGCCCCGGGACGAGTCGGATGACCGGATGCCGGGGGTGCTCACCGACCCGTCGTGGACTGCGGGCGAGCCGGCCGTTCGGGCCTGCGCGCATCCACCCGGGCATGTCGAGAAACACAGCCAGGAGGCCCCGATGCCCGTACGTCCCTTCCTCACCCTGCGCCGCGGTGCGCTGGTCGCCGTGGCGGCCCTCGCGCTGCTGCTCGCTCCGCTGGGCACCAGCACCGCCCGGGCCGAGGACGGCTACCGCTACTGGGGCTACTACCAGCGGATCGACAACGCCTGGCAGTTTGCGCAGACCGCTCCCGGGTCGACCAACGTCGAGGACGGGTCCGTGCAGGGTTGGCGCTACGCCGTCGCCGGCATGACCACTGTTCGTACGCCCCGGTCGACGCCCGCCTTCAACGAGATCTGCGGCAAGGTCCGCGCCGTCGACGGCGAGAAGCGGGTCGCGGTGGTCGTCGATCCCGGCACCGCCGAGGACGCCCCGGCCGGCTCCACGCCGCCCGGACCGCCCACCGCCACCTGTGTCGTCGCACCGAAGGACGCCACCGCCACCCAGACCCTGCAACTGGCCACCAGCGTCCGGACCGATGCCTCCGGCCTGGTCTGCGGGATCGACGGCTACCCGGCCACCGGCTGCGCGGACGCGGTCAGCAACATCACCGTCCCGGCCTCCGAGGCCCCCGTCACCCCCGAGCTGACCGACCCTGCCGGCGACGTGTCCACCGGCGCCCCGGCGTGGGTCTGGGGCACCGTCGGCGGCCTGGTCGTGGTCCTGGCCGGTGCCGGCGTGCTGGTCGCGCGCCGGCGCCGGGCCTGACGGCCACGCCCCGATCGGGGACCGCCACGATGCGCCGGCCGTCGGCCGCCCATGACTTCCGCCACCCCCGGGACCTGCACCCGGGGGCCTGGTGGGCATGGGCGCTCGGCCTGGCCGTCGCGGCGAGCCGGACGGACAACCCGGTGCCGCTGGTACTGCTGGCGGTGGTGGCCGGGTTCGTGGTCGCGATGAAGCGTACGGATGCCCCTTGGGCCCGGGCGTACACAATGTTCGTCAGGATCGCGCTCGTCGTGGTCGCGCTGCGAGTGGTACTGCAGGCCGTGCTGTCCACGAACACGCAGGGCACCCACCTGCTGGTCGTCCTGCCGCAGCTCCCGCTGCCGGACTGGGTGACCGGTATCAAGCTCGGGGGGCCGGTCACCTGGGAGGCCGTGCTGTCGGCGCTGTACGCGGGCGGCCAACTCGCCGTGGTGCTGGTCTGCTTCGGCGCGGCCAACGCCCTGGCCAGCCCGCGCCGGCTGCTGCAGCTGCTGCCCGCCGCCCTCTACGAGATCCAGGTGGCCCTGGTGGTCGCGCTCACGTTCGCCCCGCAGCTGGTCGTCGACGCCCGCCGGATCCACAACGCCCGGCGGCTGCGCGGGCGCCGGGTCCGGGTCCGGACCCTGTTCCGGACCACCGCGATGCCCGTACTGGAGTCGGCGCTGGACCGCTCGGTGGCCCTGGCCGCCGCGATGGACGCCCGCGGCTACGGCCGGACCCGCCACCTGCCGCGCAGCCGCAGGCGGCTGACCTCCGCCCTGAGCCTGGCCGGCAGCGGCGGGCTGCTGGTCGGCCTGTACGGTCTGCTGTCCGCCTCGATCCGGCCCGCCCTGTCGATCGGCGCGGTGCTGCTCGGGCTGGCGCTGGCGACCACGGCGCTGGTGCTCGGCCGGGTCCGGGCGACCCGGACCCGCTACCGCCCCGACCCGTGGGCGCTGCCCGAGTGGCTGGTCGCCGGCTCGGGCGCCCTGGTCGCGGCAGTGCTGGTCTGGTCCTCGCTGCACGGGACCGGCGGGCTGACCATGCCGAGCGCGACGGCCGTCCCGCCGCTGGCGCCGGTGCCCCTGCTGGCCATCCTGGTCGGCCTGCTACCCGCCCTGGTCGCGCCGGTCCCTGCCGCCTCCGCGGCCACCCCTGCTCCCCGATCCGTGGAGGTCGTCCCATCATGAAGGTCGTCCAGCCATGATCGACTTCACCCACGTCTCGCTCCGCTACGACGGCGCCCCGCGCCCGACCCTGGACGACATCGACCTGCACGTCGAGGAAGGCGAACTGGCCCTGCTGGTCGGCCCGACCGGCTCGGGCAAGTCGACCCTGCTGCGCGCCACCAACGGCTTGGTCCCCCACTTCACCGGGGGCCTGCTGACCGGCCGGGTCACGGTCGGGGGTCGGGACACCGCCGAGTGGCAGCCCCGCGACCTGGCCGACCTGGTCGGGCTGGTCGGACAGGACCCCGCCTCGACCTTCGTCACCGACACCGTCGAGACCGAGCTCGCCTACACGATGGAGTCCCTCGGTGTCGGCCCACAGACCATGCGGGTCCGGGTCGAGGAGACCCTCGACCTGCTCGGCCTGGCCGACCTGCGCAACCGTCCGGTGACGACCCTGTCCGGCGGCCAGGCCCAGCGGGTCGCGATCGGCTCCGCGCTGACAGCCCACCCGCGGATCCTGGTGCTGGACGAGCCGACCTCCGCCCTCGATCCGCAGGCCGCCGAGGACGTCCTGTCGGCGATCCGTCGCCTGGTCGACGACCTGGGCATGACCGTGCTGATGGCCGAGCACCGGCTCGAGCGCGTGGTGCAGTACGCCGACCAGGTGGTCGAGATCGCCGCCGGCCGGATCGTCCGCTCCGGTGATCCCTGCCGGGTGATGGCCGATGCCGCAGTGGTGCCGCCGATCGTCCGGCTGGGCCGACTGGCCGGCTGGACACCGCTGCCGCTGTCGGTCCGCGACGCCCGCCGCCGGGCCCGTACGCTGCGGGACGGCCTGCCCGAGGTGCCCCCGCCGCGCACCACCCACGCCGGCCTGCCGGGCCGGGTACTGGCCTCCAGCCACGGCCTGACCGTCCGGTACGGGCGGGTCGAGGCGCTGCGCGGGATCGACTTCGAGGCCCGGGCCGGGGAGATCTGCGCGCTGATGGGCCGCAACGGCGCCGGCAAGTCGACCCTGCTGTCGGTGCTGGCCGGCCTGGTCGCCCCGACCTCCGGGACGGTGGAGGTCGGTGGGGTGGTACCTCGCCGGTCCACCCCGCGCGAGCTGGTCCGCCGGGTCGGGATGGTCCCGCAGGATCCCGCCGACCTGCTGTACGCCGCCTCGGTGGCCGAGGAGTGCGCCACCGCCGATGCCGACTTCGACGTCCCGGCCGGGACCTGTGCCGCCCTGCTGGCCGACCTTGCCCCGGACGTCCCGGCGTCACGGCACCCGCGGGACCTGTCCGAGGGCCAGCGGATGTGCCTGGCCCTGGCCGTGGTGCTCAGTGGGTCGCCCGACCTGCTGGTCCTGGACGAACCGACCCGGGGCCTGGACTACAGCGCCAAGCAGCGACTCGGCGCCCAGCTGGCCCGGCTGGCCGCGACCGGGCACGGCATCGTGCTGTCCACCCACGACGTCGAGGTGGTCGCCACGCTGGCCGACCGGGTGGTGGTGGTCGCCGATGGCGAGGTCGTCGCCGACGGGCCAGCCCAGCGAGTGGTGACCGGTTCGCCGATGTTCGCCCCGCAGGTGGCCAAGGTGCTCGCCCCGCTCCCCTACCTGACCGTCGGGCAGGTCGCCGCGGCCCTGGAGCAGGTGGCATGACCCGCCCCGCCCCCATGACCCGGGCCGCCCGACTGTCCCTGATCGCGATGGGCCCCCGTTCGGCAGCGGCCCTCGTCGCCGCCTCACTGGTCGGCCTGCTGGCGTTCGGGTGGCCGTTCTTCGTGCCGGTCGGCCAGGAGTCCGGCGCGCACGCGATCAGCCACACCCAGGACGCCCCGTGGCTGTTCGTGGCGGTCCTGCCGCTGCTGGCCGCCGTGGTACTGGCCCAGCTGTCCGAGGGCGGGATGGACGCCAAGGTGGTGGCGCTGCTGGGGATGCTCACCGCCGTCGGCGCCGGTCTGCGGGCGATCTCACCCGGCGTGGCGGGACTGGAGCCGGGCTTCTTCCTGTTGGTGCTGGCCGGCTACGCCTTCGGTCCGGGCTTCGGCTTCGTGCTGGGGTCACTGTCGATCGTGGCCGGCGGGCTGCTCACTGCGGGCGTGGGGCCGTGGATGCCGTTCCAGATGTTCGCCGCCGGCTGGGTCGGGGCCGGGGCCGGACTGCTGCCCGGGGCGGCCCGGCTGCACGGTACGGTCCGGGCCTGGCAGCTCGGCCTGCTCGGCGCGTACGGGACGGTGGCGGGCCTGGCGTACGGCTTGGTGATGAACATCTGGTTCTGGCCCTTCACGGCCAACGGGACCGGCCTGTCGTTCATCGCCGGCGACCCGCTGGCCGCCAACCTGGCCCGGTACGGCGCCTTCTGGCTCGCCACCTCGCTCGGCTGGGACCTGCCCCGCGGCGTCATCACGGCCCTGCTGGTGCTGGCCTTCGGCCGCGGACTGCTGCGCGCGTTCGCCCGGGTGTCCCGGCTCGCGGCCTTCGACGCCACCCCGGCATTTCCCGGCGGCGACCCCCAGAATGTGAACCGCGCGTAAACTATCGACATACGTCTGGTTCGCCCTCGGGAGCTCGTGCCGACCGCTTGGCTCTATGGAGGCCGCCATGCCCAACCTGCCGATCGCCCGCCGGCGAGAGCTGCTGCTGGACGCCGGGGTGCGCGTGATCGCCCGCTCCGGGGTCGCGGCGGCCACCACCCGGGCCATCGTCAACGAGGCAGGCATGCCGTTGGCCTCGTTCCACTACGCCTTCACCAACCACGAGGAGTTCCTGCTCCGGCTGATCGAGCGCCAGCTGGTCCCGGCGCCGTCCCCCGAGCCGACCGCCGACACGTTCCCCGAAGCCCTGGAGCAGTTCTTGGGCGAACTGCTCGTCCAGGACGCGGCGACCCAGGGCGTGGTGGCCGAACTGGCGATCTACGGCGTGTTGCGCGACGGGTTGCGGGAGGAGACGTCGCAGCGTCTGGCCGACTACGACCGACAGCTGGCCGACGGCCTCCAGCGGCTCGCGGACGACTTCGGGATGGAGTGGACCATCGCGCCGGAGCGGCTCGCCAAGCAGGTCAACGCGTGGCGGTTCGGGGCGGTGGTCCAGTCCGCGTACGCCCGCCGCGGCGCCTCGTACGTCCATGAGAGCGGGGCGAAGGAGTGCGCCATCCTGCTCGGTGGCACCGCGCGCCCCGCACGCGCCGCCTCCTGACCGGACGGTCGGGTGACGCGGTCGATCCGGCAGCTCGGTCGATCCGGCAGCTCGGACGATCCGGCTGGATCAGTCGATCCGGGTGCGGTGGAAGTTCAGGTACGAGCGGCTCGGTGTCGGGCCGACCTGGCCCTGGTAGCGCGATCCGGTCCGGTCCGAGCCGTACGGGGCCTCGGCCGGTGAGGAGAGCCGGAAGAAGCAGAGCTGGCCGATCTTCATGCCCGGCCACAGCTTGATCGGCAGCGTGGCGACGTTGGACAGCTCCAGGGTGACGTGACCGCTGAAGCCCGGGTCGACGAAGCCAGCGGTCGAGTGCGTCAGCAGGCCGAGCCGGCCCAGCGAGGACTTGCCCTCCAGCCGCGCCGCCAGGTGCGTCGGCAGCGTGACGACCTCGTAGGTGGAGGCCAGCACGAACTCGCCCGGGTGCAGGATGAACGGCTCGTCGGGCCCCTCCGGCTCCACCATCCGGGTCAGCTCCGCCTGCTCCTCGGCGGGGTCGATGTTGGGATAGCGGTGGTTCTGGAAGATCCGGAAGTACTTGTCCAGACGTACGTCGACACTGGCGGGCTGGACCATCGCCGGGTCGAACGGGCTGAGGCCGATGGCACCGGCCTCGATTTCGGCGGAAATGTCGCGGTCCGACAGGAGCATGGCACGACCCTATACCGAGCAGCCACGCCTGCCGCACGGCATACGGCGTACGGTCGCTGATCGCGCTGGTCTGCGGTCGGTCGCGCCGGCCTCTCGCTGTCCGGGCGGCGGCCGGGAGTGCGCGTCCGGTCGTCGAGGTCGGTCAGTCGAGGTCGGAGGTGCCGCGGCCGGGGCCGAGCCAGCGGGCGGGGTCGCGGATCACCCGGTCCAGGGCCACGTAAGCGGCGCCGGTGGCCCCGGGGGCCGCGGTGGCCGGGGCGAGCACGACCAGGGGCTTGGCCAGCGGGTCGGACAGGAGTCGGTGGCGCATCTCCTGCTCGACCGGCCCGGTCAGGTACTCCCCGATGACGGCGAGGTCACCGCCGAGGACGAGGGTCGGCATGTCGAGCAGGTTCACCACGCTCGCCAGCACCGATCCGAGCGCGTGCCCGGCAGCTCGCACCGCCTCGACGGCCAGCGGGTCACCGGCCCGGACCCGGGCGAGCAGGTCGTGGATCGAGGCGCGCGGCGGCATCCCGGCGGCCAGCAGCAGGTGGTGGCGGCCCAGGTACTGCTCGAGACAGCCGTGCGAGCCGCAGCGGCAGGCCGGCCCGTTCGGGTCGACCGTCATGTGTCCGATCTCGCCGGCCCAGCCATGCGCACCGACGATCTCCCGACCGTCGAGCATCATGGCGGCGCCGACACCGATGTCACCGTGCAGGTAGATGAAGCTCGACCACGGCCCGGGGTGCCCGGGACGGGTCTGGGCCACGGTGCGGGCGGCGAGGTTGGCCGAGTTGCCGACGCTGAAGTCGATCTCGGGGCCGAGCACCTCTTCCAGGTACGGGTAGGGGTCCACGTCGGTCCAGCCGAGGTTCGGCGCCACGAGCAGGCGTGCGGCCGACATGTCGACCAGCCCGGGCAGCGACAACGTCGCCCCGACCAGTACCTGGCCCGGGGCCATCTCGTCCAGGATCTCCTTGACCATGACGCCCAGGTGCCGCAGTGCCTTGGCCGGGTCGGACCCGGTCAGGTCCAGCTGGTCCAGGCTGTCGGCGAGCACCCTGCCGGACAGGTCGACCAAGCGGGCGGCGAGCAGACCGACGCCGACCTCCATGCCCAGACCCACGTACGAGCCGCGGGCCGGGATGAGCGGGACCGCCGGGCGGCCGCGCCCGGAGACGCTGATCGCCGGCAGGGACTCGAGGATCCGCCCCTCGATCAGGGCGTCGACCAAGCGCGAGGACGTGGAGCGCGTCATGTGCGTCTCGTCGGCGAGCCGGGCCCGGGAGACCGGGTGGTCCTCGTCGCCGAAGGCGAACACGTGGCGAGTGATGAGCTCGAGGTTGGCTTCGCGGAGGGACCCCTGGCGGACTCCCAGGTCCACGCGGTGGCGTTGTCGGGGCATGCGTCAGGCGCGATCGATCAGGATCGTCACGCCGTCACCGAGGTCGAGGATCCACCCGGGCTGGACCGCGACGGGCTCGCCGGGCACCAGCTGGTGGCGCTGGCCGGCGAGCGAGGGATCACCGCCGACCGGGCCGGTGATCAGCACGGTGCCGTTGGTCGAGTGCAGGTCGGTGACCTGGACCGTACGTCCGACCGGCTCGACCTTCACGTGGGTGCGGCTGATGTCGTGCGAGGGGCTCGGCACGGTCATCAGCTTGGGGACCCCGGTGCCGCCGGCCTTGCCCGCGTTGGGGGCCCGGCCGATCAGCACGATCCGGTCGACGGTCACCGGCGCACCGGTGATCGGCCGCAGGATCGCCATCACTGGCGCGGTGGCCTCGTGGGGGCGCTCCTCCTGGGGCTGCTCCCGGTGGGCCTCGTGGCCGGCAGCACTCGCGCCGGCACCGGAGGCTGCGGCGCCGATGAGCCCGGTGCCGGACACGCCGGCGGGTCCGGCCGGTTGCGCCGCTCCGGACCGATCGGCGGGAGCGGACGGGCCGGGCTGGGTGGCTCCGGGCGCAGTGGGGCCGGGCGCGGCCGGGGTCTCGATCGGGACGGACGGGCCGGTCGCCCCGTCCGGGACGTCGAGCAGTTCAGTGGCTGCCATCGGCCCGGTGGCGTCGGCGTCATGGTCGGATCCGGGCGCGCCGGAGGGGACGTCGAGCAGTTGGGTAGCCGAGTCGGGGCCGGTTCGGCCCGTGTCGGTGGCGGGACGGTTCCACACCGGCGCGGCCTGCGGTTGCTGCGCCAGCGAGGCGTCCATGTCCTCGGCGGCGGCGTCATCGGGGTCGATGCGAGCCTGGGAGCCGGTGCCTCCGACCTGTCGTTCGTCCCAGGTCTGCGGCTCGTCGTCCCAGGCGGCGGGTACGGCGGCCAGCTCGGCCGTCCGCGGCTCGTCGTCGGCGGGGTAGGCACCGGTCTCGGCCGGGTGGGAACCGTGGTGGTGCACCACCGAGGGCTCGTCGGACTCGGGGTGCACCGGGTCGTACACCTGGCCGTGCGGGTGCTCGGGCTCGTGTCCACCGGGGTGTTCCACGCCCGCCGGACCAGCGGCACCAGCAGCACCAGCAGCACCAGCAGCACCAGCAGCACCAGCAGCACCAGCAGCACCAGCAGCGATACCCGCGGCCAGGCCGCCGGCGGCGAGGGCTGCGGCAGCGCCGGCAGCAGCACCAGACCCGGCAGCAGGTCCCGCAGCAGCTCCGGCAGGGGCAGCCCAGCCGGACGTGTCGTGGCGCGGCGCCTCGGTCCTGGCCGGCTCGACCACCGACGCACGCGGCGCGGCGGGCGGGCTCTTCACCAGGCGCTCGGCGGAGGTCTCGACCACCAGGGATCCGACCCGTGCCGCGCCGACCACCAGCGGCAGGTGCAGGACGTCGTCGCCGGCGGGAGCCTCGTCGGACGGCACGATCGCGACCGTACGGACGTCACCGAGGCCGACCTCGTTCCACGTCCGGACGCCCTCGCCGCTGGCGATCACGTCACCGGTGGCCGGGTCGACGACCCGGAGGCGACCGCGGACGAGGCTGTGCATCGAGCCCGCGTCCCAGAACAGCGCGACCATGTCGGGCATCTCGGTCACGCCGGCGCGACCGAGCTCGGCCACGAGGTCATCGATCGACGCGGTCGGGACGATGGACTCCCAGAGGCGGGTGAGGAAACGGCCGGCGCGCGCGGGGGCGGGCGGCATCACCACCAGGGCGTCGGGGCCGGCGAGCGCGACCCATTCCCCGGGGGCGTACGTGACACGCCACGTACCGATCGGCTCGGTGGACTCCTGGCTTGCGGCCTGCGGGCCCTGAATGTTCATCGCCCATCCCCTACGTCGACAACTACGACTGACACATTGTCACGTGCACCGTAACCCAAGGCACCCTCAAGAAGGGTCTGACAGGCCGTAGCAGGGGGCTGCGGACCGAGGAGGACGGCCTCGATCTCAGCCATCGGGACGGCGTTCACCAGCCCGTCGCTGCACAGCATCAATCGCTGGCCCGGTTCGAACGGCAGCAGCCACACGTCGCTCTCGGACTCCTGCTCCGACCCCATCGCGCGGGTGATCACGTTGCGCAGCGGCGTCTTTTCCGCCTCCTCGGGGTCGAGGACGCCGGCGTCGATCATCTCCTGCACCAGCGAGTGGTCGACGGTGACCTGCCGGACCCGGCGCCGCCCGTCCTCCTCGTGGACCAGGTAGCAGCGCGAGTCACCGACGTTCAGCACCATCCAGAGGTCGGTGTCGTCCACCCGGACCACGACCAGCGCACACAAGGTGCTGCCGGCGCCGGGGTTCTCGTCGTGCAGGCCCACAACGCGCCGATGCGCGGCCTTCACGACGGCCGCCACCTCCTCCACGTCGACGGCGCGGCCGACGAGCGTACGGAACTCCTCGACGATCGCCTGGCTGGCCAGCGCACCCCCGGCCTGGCCACCGATACCATCCGCGACGAGGAACACCGGAGGGTCGGCCAGCACCGAATCCTGGTTCTCGGCCCGGACGGTTCCCTTGTCGGTCAGTACGGCGTAGGTGAGCGTCTCCACGCCTGTGATCCTAGTGAGACCGGTTCCATCGGGCGGACCCGGTCCCCGGGCGCAACCGGATCGTCACACCCAAGGGGTCCCGGACGTGCATCGGCCGGCCCGGGCGCATCGCCCGGACCGGCCGCTACAGCGTTCGGACCACCCGTACGGGTCGGCCCGGTTCAGGCCAGGATCAGCCCTGCGCACCCAGCGCCGCACGCGCCGCCGCGAGGCGGGCGATCGGCACGCGGTACGGGGAGCAGGACACGTAGTTCATCCCGATCTCGTTGAACAGCTCGATCGACTCCGGGTCACCGCCGTGCTCGCCGCAGACACCGGTCTTCAGGCCGGGCTTGGCCTTGCGACCCTTCTCGACCCCGATCCGGACCAGCTCGCCGACACCGTCGCGGTCGATCTGGGCGAACGGGTTGGCCGGGATGATGTCGTTGTCGATGTACGCGTTGAGGAAGGATCCCTCCGCGTCATCACGCGACAGGCCGATACCGGTCTGGGTCAGGTCGTTGGTGCCGAAGCTGAAGTAGTCGGCGTACTCGGCGATCTGGTCAGCGACCAGGGCCGCGCGCGGCAGCTCGATCATCGTGCCGACCGTGTACTCCAGCTCGATGCCGGCGGCGGCGATCTCCTCGTCGGCCACCCGGACGATGATCTCGCGGAGGCGCTTGAGCTCCTCCGGGTAGGCCACCAGCGGCACCATGATCTCCAGCACCGGGTCGCCACCGCGCTGCTTGACGGCGATCGCGGCGCGGACGATGGCCTTGGTCTGCATCACCGGGATCTCCGGGTACAGCAGGGACAGGCGGCAGCCACGCAGGCCGAGCATCGGGTTGGCCTCGGACAGCTTCTTCACCCGGGCCAGCAGGGCCTCCTCCCTGGTGATGTCCTCCTGCGAACCGCCGGTCAGGCGCAGCTCCTGGACCTTCAGGTTCTGCTCGACCAGGCCGGGCAGGAACTCGTGCAGCGGCGGGTCGAGCAGTCGGATGTTGACCGGCAGGCCGGTCATCGCCTCGAAGATCGACTCGAAGTCGGACTGCTGCAGCGGCAGGATCTCCGCCAGGGCGGCCGCCCGCTCGGCCTGGTCCTCGGCCAGGATCATCCGCTGCACGGCGGGCAGGCGGACCTCGTCCATGAACATGTGCTCGGTGCGGCACAGGCCGATGCCCTGGGCGCCGAACTCGCGCGCCTTGGCGGCATCAGGACCGTTGTCCGCGTTCGCGCGCACGACCAGCGACTTGACCTCGTCGGCCCAGCTGATGATCCGCTCGAAGTCCTCGTCCATCGCCGGCGGGATCAACTTGACCGCACCCTCGAAGACCTCACCGGTGGTGCCGTCGATCGAGATGATGTCGCCCTCGTGCCACGTACGACCGTTGACCGTGACGACCTTGTTGGCGGCGTCGATGGCCAGCTCGTGCGCACCGGCGACACAGGGGGTACCCATGCCGCGCGCCACGACGGCCGCATGGGAGGTCATGCCGCCGTGGGAGGTCAGCACGCCCTGGGCCTGGATGACCCCGTGGATGTCGTCCGGGGTGGTCTCCCAGCGCACCAGCACGACGTCCTCGCCGGCCTTGCCACGCTCCTCGGCGGTGTCGGCGTCGAACACGATGGCACCGACGGCGGCACCCGGGGACGCGTTCAGGCCGGTGGTGATGGCCTCCGGCTTCGCGTCGGGGTCGATGCCGGGGTGCATCAGCTGGTCCAGCTGGCCCGGCTCGATCCGGCGCACGGCCTCCGTCTTGTCGATGATCCCCTCGTCGACCAGGTCACCGGCGACCCGCAGCGCTGCGCGGGCGGTGCGCTTGCCGTTGCGGGTCTGCAGCATGTAGAGCTTGCCATCCTGGATGGTGAACTCCATGTCCTGCATGTCCTTGTAGTGCTTCTCCATCAGCTCCATCGTCTCGATGAGCTGGTGGTACGCCTCGGGGAGGACCTGCTCCATCTCCTCCAGCCGGCGCGGCGTACGGATGCCGGACACCACGTCCTCGCCCTGGGCGTTGGTGAGGAACTCGCCGTAGAGCTCCTTGGCGCCGGTGGAGGGGTTGCGGGTGAAGCAGACACCGGTGCCGGAGGTCTCGCCCATGTTGCCGAACACCATCTGCATCACGTTGACGGCGGTGCCCATGGCTGCGGAGATGTTGTTCGCCCGACGGTAGACCTCGGCCCGCGGGTTGTTCCAGGACTTGAACACGGCGTCGACGGCGCGGCGCAGCTGCTCCATCGGGTCGGTGGTCCAGGCGCCACCCAGGGCGTCGCTGGAAAGGCGCTTGTACTCCGCCACCAGCGCCTTGAGATCCTCGGCATCCAGGTCGGTGTCGCTGGCGACGCCCTTGGCCTGCTTGGCCGCGCTGAGCGCGTCCTCGTAGATGTGCGGGGCGATGCCCTCGACGACCTCCCCGTACATGGAGATGAAGCGGCGGTAGGAGTCCCAGGCGAAGCGCGGGTTGCCGGCCTCGGCACCGAGCGCCTCGACCGAGGAGTCGGAGATGCCCAGGTTCAGGATGGTGTCCATCATGCCGGGCATGGACTGGACCGAGCCGGAGCGTACGGAGACCAGCAGGGGCTTCTCCGAGCCACCGAGCGTACGACCGGTGCGCTCCTCGAGGCGCTTCACGGCGGCCTGGATCTGGTCCCAGAGTCCGGCCGGCCACTCGCCGGTCCGCATCGTCTCGACACACGCGGTGGTGGTCACGGTGAAGGCGTCGGGTACCGGCACACCGATGCGGTGCATCTCGGCAACACCGGCACCCTTGCCGCCCAGGAGGGGCTTCATGTCCGCATTGCCGTCTGCAAGGTCATAGATGTAGGGGCTGGAGGCCTGTTCTGTCATCAAACTTCTCCTCTTCTGTGCCGAACCCCTCTGTCCGGCAAGTCGGGTTCCGGTGGTCAACCGGAGGGAGCATCCTCGTGGGATGCGGACCATACCCGTTGCCGGGAGTTCAGGTGGGGGGTTTCGCCGAGGCGCGGGGCGTGGCCCGCGGCTCACCGGCGATCTCCCTGAGGTGGGCGCCGGCCTGGAGGGCGCGGCGCTCGACGGTCTCGATGATCTTGGCGGCGCTCTCCTCCAGGGCGACCGAGGTGGTGTTCATCACCACGGCCCCGAGCCGGCGCTGCAGCGCCACGATCTGGTCGACCTCGTCGTACACCCGGGCCAGGTCGGCGTAGCCGTCCTTGCGGTTGCGCAGGCCGGTGCCCTGGCCGAGGCGTCCCACCCGCTCCTTGCGGATCTCGACCAGCCGCTCCGGGTCCATGGTCAGCCCGACCAGCCGCCAGCGGTCGACCGCGGCAAGCTGCGCGGGCGGGTCGATGCCGAGCACGAGCGGGACGTTGGCGGTCCGGTAGCCGAGGTAGCCCAGGTACATCGACAGCGGTGTCTTGCCGCTGCGCGAGGCACCGAGCAGGACGATGTCCGCGCTCCTCAACCCCTCGAGGTGCTGGCCGTCGTCGTGCTGGATGACGTAGTGCATGGCGCCGATCCGGGTGAAGTAGTCCGCCTCCACCCCGACCGGGCGCATCGGGACCAGGTCGGCTTCGGTCCCGGTGATCTCCTCGATACTGCGCAGGGTGGGGCCGAGCAGGTCGGAGTGTCGTACGCCCATCTCGTCGCAGGCCCGGTTCACCAGGTCGCGCAGGTCGGGATTGACCAGGGTGGTGAGGACGATCCGGTCGTGCGGGCGGCCCTTCAGGCTCTCCACCGCCGACAGCACGCCCTCCACCGAGGTGATCCGGGGATGGCGGATGATCCGGAACCGGCGCGACGGGAACTGCGCCTGTGCCGCGCGGGCAAGGCGAGCCGCCGTCTCTCCCGTGGAGTCGGCAATGACATGAACTTCAAGGACTTCCCCCGCCACGAGGAGCACACTAGCCCCCGCCGGTGAAGGATCGCGGGGGCAGGTCCGCACCGTTCCGCAACCGGGGACAACGAAGCGGAATTCCGACCACCTGCTGAGACGGCGGCCCATCGGGTGCCGGAGTCCGGGACGCGTCCCGCTGCCCGGCACGGACGTCCGGGCCGCCGGCTGTGGCCGGGACCACTAGGCTCGGGGAATGCACAAGCTCGACGCGGTAGACGACCTGATCCTCGACGAAGCCCTCACGGTCGATCCCGCGGAGTCGGGGGACGCGTCCGAGGAGGACGCGTTCGGGTCCGGCGAGGACACCGACGAGGCCGGGTCCGGCGAGGACCTCGCCGACGCCCCGGTGCTGGTCCTGGAGGCCCCGGCCGTCGCGGCCGAGCTGGCCGGCCAGGGACGTACGGTCCTGCACCGTTCCGACCAGCTCGAGGACGAGGCCGACGTACCGGCCGAACTGCTGGAGTCCTGGGACGACCCGCGGCTGGCCGAGGTCCGGCTGGTCCTGCTGCGCCTGCCGGCCAACCTGAACGCGCTAGACGAGCTGGCCGAACTCGTCGCCACCCACTGCCACCCCGAGGTCAGGCTGGTCGCCGGCGCGCGGGTCAAGCACATGACTCGCGGGATGAACGACGTGCTGGCCGCCCACTTCGGCGAGGTCCGGGCCAGCCTGGGCGTACGCAAGTGCCGGGTGCTGCACGCCGCCGGCGCCCTGCCCGACGCCCGCGGGACGCAACCGACCTGGCCCCGGGAGGCGGCCCTGGAGGAGTTCGGGCTGACCGTGCTGTCCCATGGCGCCACCTTCGCCGGGAACAAGCTCGACCTCGGCACCCGCCTGCTGCTCGGCCAGGTCGCCGACCTGAGGCCCGCCCCCGGCGCGGACCGGGCGGTCGACCTGGGCTCGGGATCGGGCATCCTCGCCACTGTCCTGGCCCGCAACGGCTGGCAGGTCACCGGGGTGGACTCCTCCCGTGCGGCCGTCGCCGCCACCGCGGCCACCGCCGCGGCGAACCGGGCCACTGTCGAGGTCCTCCGCACCGATGCCCTCACCGACTGGTCGGCCGCCGACCTGGACCTGGTCGTCTGCAACCCGCCCTTCCACGTCGGCTCGGCCAAGGACTCCTCCCCGGCGTTCCGGATGATCGCCTCCGCCGCCCACGCCCTGCGGCCGGGAGGTGAGCTGTGGTGCGTCTACAACGCGCACCTGCCCTACCTGCCGGCGCTGCGCCGCGACGTCGGCCCCTCCGAGGTCGTGGCCCGCGACCGCAGCTACATCGTCACCCGCAGCACACGGGAGTCCTGACCCGCGTCCGGACCGTTGGACCGGTCGTGTTGAATTGCGACGTGAGTTCCGTGTCTTTCCAGCCCGCCACCCCCGCACCCGTACGCAAGCAACGGGGGCACCACCGGACCAGCGGCTGGGTACCCAACCAGCACGGCGCCTGGGCCATGGTGATCGTGCCCTGGGTGCTGGGCACCTGGCTGCGCTTCCACCAGGGCCGCGGCGCCGCGTACGCCCTGGTACTGGGCCTGTTCTGGTTGGTCGGCTACTTCACCTTCCATGCGACCTCGGTCTGGCTGAAGTCGCGCCGCCAGGCCCGGTACCGGCGCCCGGTGCTGGTCTACGGCGCGATCACCGCGGCCCTGGGCCTGCTGACCTGGGCCCTCGCCGGGGTGGCCCTGGCCTGGTGGGTGGTCCCGTTCGTCCCGGTGCTCGCCGTGGCGCTGGCCCTGGCCGCCTCCCGCCACGAGCGGGCCCTGGTCGGTGGCCTGCTCACGGTCGCGGCCGCCTGCCTGGTCGTGCTGGTCGCGGCGTACGCATCGCCGGCCGAGGTCCCGTCCTCCGACGGCACGGCGGTCGGCCTGGCGCTGGCGTGCCTCGGCTACTTCGGCGGCACGGTCTTCTTCGTGAAGTCGATGATCCGCGAACGCGGCAATGCCGGCTTCCTGGCGATGTCGGTCGGCTGGCACGTGGCAGTGCTGGCCGCGGCCGTGGTGGCGAGCCTGCTCACCGGCTTCCCCTGGGCGTGGGCGGTCCTGTTCGCGATCCTGGTCGTACGATCCCTCGCCCTGCCGCTGGTCGGACCGATGCGGACCGACGGCCTGCGGTTCACGCCCAAGCAGCTCGGCCTGGCCGAGGGTGTCTTCTCGCTCGCGCTGATGGTGATCGCGTTCACGACCTCGTAGAGGCGCCCGGAGGAACGACGATTTCGAGTGAGCCACCCCACACTGGTAACGTGGTGGAGTCCGTGAGGGAGTATCCGCAACACACCACACGTCAGCACGTCGGCCCCGATGGGCCCGACCGGGTGGTGCGGCCTGGCCCCGAGGGGTGAGGCGGAGAGACTTGCGAGGCGACTTCTGTCGACTCCTTGGAAGGACTCCCACCCATGACGGTCTCACCGTTGGTATGGACCCTCACCGTAGCCCTGATCCTCGGGATGCTGGTCTACGACTTCGTGTTCCACGCCCGCAAGCCGCACGTCCCGACCATGCGCGAGTCTGCGATCTGGTCCGCCGCGTACGTCGGCATCGCCCTGGTCTTCGGCCTGGTGGTACTGGCCCTGTGGGGCGGCGACTTCGCCGGCCAGTACTACGCCGGCTACATCACCGAGAAGGCGCTCAGCGTCGACAACCTGTTCGTCTTCCTGATCATCCTGGCGACCTTCCGGGTGCCGCGGCAGTACCAGGAGGAGGTGCTGCTGTTCGGCATCGCCTTCTCGCTGATCGCCCGGACCGGCCTGATCTTCGTCGGCGCGGGCCTGATCAACCAGTTCGCCTGGGTCTTCTACATCTTCGCCGTGATCCTGCTCGCCACCGCCGGCTCGACGCTGAAGGAGGCCCTGAAGGGTGACGAGGAGGAAGAGGGCGACAGCCGATTCATCAAGCTGATCCGCCGGATCTTCCACACCTCTGACGAGTACGACGGCAACAAGCTGTTCACCCACCTCAACGGCCGCCGGGTGATGACGCCGATGCTGCTGGTGATGATCGCGATCGGCGGCACCGACCTGCTGTTCGCCCTCGACTCGATCCCGGCGATCTTCGGCCTGACCCAGGAGGTCTACCTGGTCTTCACCGCGGTCGCCTTCTCGCTGCTCGGCCTCAAGCAGCTGTACTTCCTGATCGACGGCCTGCTGGACCGCCTGATCTACCTGTCGTACGGCCTGTCCGCGATCCTCGGCTTCATCGCAGTGAAGCTGTTCCTGCACGCGCTGCACGAGAACAACCTGCCCTTCATCAACGGCGGCGAGCACGTGACGGTCTTCGAGATCACCACCAGCCTGTCGCTCAGCGTGATCATCGGCATCCTGGTGGTCACCGTGCTCGCCTCGCTCTACAGCCCGAGGGGCCGGGCCATGTCGGTGGTCAGCGCCACCGAGATGCTGTCCGAGCGCTACCTGCAGTTGCCGGCCGACGCCACCGACTCCCAGCGCGACGCGATCAGCCGCAAGCTGGCCCGCCAGCTGCAGCGGATGCCGCGGATCTCCGACAGCCTGAAGGACGAGCTGATCTCCGACAGGCGCCACTACATGGAGCTGCTGCACGAGGTGCACGGTGAGCACCTGGACTACCTGAGCGCCCGGCAGTCCTCCGACGACACCTCCTCGGCGGAGTCGGCCGAGCTGGAGCGCCGCAAGACCGCCTTCAGCGACATCGTCAACCCGGCCGCCGAGTCGGTCGGCTCGGCCGAGGAGTCGGTCGGCTCGACCGCCCCCGAGGGCAGCAGCGAGGGGCGCCCGCAGCACCACTGACGTACGTCACCGGCGCCACTGACGTACGTCACCGGCCCGTACGTCCCGGCAACCGTTCCTCCGGCCCCCGGCCCGTGCCCGATGCACGGAAATCCGGGGGCCGGAGTGCGCCTGATAGACTGCGCCGGTTGAACAGAAGGGACGACGCATGGCGGTTTCCGGCCTCACCTGGGTGCTCACCACCCTCTTCGTCGTGGGGATGCTGCTCTTCGACTTCATCTTCCACGCGCGCAAGCCGCACACCCCCGGGCTCAAGGAGTCGGCGGCCTGGTCCGCTCTCTACGTCACCATCGCACTGTCCTTCGGCCTGTTCGTGCTGTGGCACTGGGGCCCGAACTTCGCCACCCAGTACTACGCCGGCTACGTCACCGAGCTCTCCCTGAGCGTGGACAACCTGTTCGTCTTCCTGATCATCATGGCGTCGTTCAAGGTGCCGCGGGAGTCCCAGCAGGAGGTGCTGCTGTTCGGCATCGTGGTCTCGCTGATCTTCCGCTCGGCGCTGATCTTCGTCGGTGCCGCAGCGATCAACGCGTTCGCCTGGGTCTTCTACATCTTCGGCCTGATCCTGCTGATCACCGCCGGCTCCACGCTCAAGGAGGCCCTCAGCGGGGACGACGACGAGGAGGAGTCCGGGGAGAACTTCTTCATCCGGGCGGTCCGCCGGGTCTTCCACACGTCCGACCAGTACGAGGGCAACAAGCTGTTCACCCAGCTGGACGGGCGTCGCGCGATGACCCCGATGCTGCTGGTGATGATCGCGATCGGCGGCACCGACGTCCTGTTCGCCCTCGACTCGATCCCGGCGATCTTCGGCCTGACCCAGGAGGTCTACCTGGTCTTCACCGCCGTGGTGTTCTCCTTGATGGGCCTGAAACAGCTGTTCTTCCTGATCGACGGGCTGCTGGACCGGCTGATCTACCTGTCGTACGGGCTGTCGGCGATCCTGGCCTTCATCGCGGTGAAGCTGGTCCTGCACGCGCTGCACGAGAACAACCTGCCCTTCATCAACGCCGGGGAGCCGGTGCCGGTGCTGGAGATCACCACCCAGATGTCGCTGGTGTTCATCCTCGGCGTGCTGGCGGTGACCGTGCTGTTCTCGCTCTACAGCCCGCGGGGACGCGCCATGGCGATCATCCGCGCCACCGAGGACCTGGCCGAGCGCTACCTGGCCCTGCCGGCCGACGCGCCGCTCGAGGAGCGTACGCGGATCAACCGCCAGCTGGGCCAGAAGCTGGGCGGGATGCCGCGTATCCCCGACCACCTCAAGTCGGAGCTGATCGAGAACGAGCAGCACTACCGCGACCTGATCCACCGGGCGCACGGCGAGCACCAGGACTTCCTCTCCCGGGCGACCGAGAGCCGCTGACCTGAGGCCGGGCATCGTACGCCGCTCCTCCCTCGTCCGCAGAGTGATCCGTCGGACTCGTTGCCGGTTCCTGCCCCCCGCGAGCGGGCGACCTGTAGGTTAAGCAGTGCAAAGCTGCACCCCTATTGGAGGACTTCATGGGCAATCGGATCCACAACGCCGCGTACCAGAGCAAGGTGATGAGCGCCGAGGACGCCGCCGCGCTGATCAATGACGGCGACAGGCTCGGTGTCTCGGGCTTCACCGGCTCGGGCTACCCCAAGGCGGTGCCGATCGCCCTGGCTGCTCGCGCGAAGGCCGAGCACGAGGCCGGCCGCTCCTTCCGGGTCGGCCTGAACACGGGCGCCTCGACCGCCCCCGAGCTGGACGGCGAGCTGGCCCTCGCCGATGCGGTCGACTTCCGTACGCCGTACCAGTCCGATCCCGAGACCCGCAAGCGGATCAACGCCGGCAGCATCAACTACGCCGACATCCACCTGTCGCACATCGCCCCGCAGGTGCGCAACGGCTTCCACGGCAAGATGGACGTCGCGATCATCGAGCTGACCGCCATCAAGGCCGACGGTTCGCTGGTCCCGTCCTCCTCCATCGGCAACAACCAGGCCTGGCTCGACGCCGCCGACCGGGTGATCTTCGAGGTCAACTCCTGGCAGTCCGAGGACCTGGAGGGCATGCACGACGTGTTCGGCGGCCTCCGCAAGGCGCCGCTGGACTTCGCGATCCCGGTCTTCCACGCCTCGGACCGGATCGGCAGCAAGTACCTGACCGTCGACCCCGCCAAGGTGATCGCGGTCGTCGAGAACGACACCCCGGACCGCAACTCGCCGTTCAAGCCGCTCGACGACGTGTCCAAGTCAATCGCCAGCCACCTGCTGGACTTCCTCGACCTGGAGGAGAAGGCCGGCCGCCTGCCCGACCCGATGCCGGCCATGCAGTCCGGTGTGGGCAACATCGCCAACGCCGTCCTCGCCGGCCTGCTGCACGGCCAGTTCGAGAACCTGACCTCCTACACCGAGGTGATCCAGGACGGCATGGTCGACCTGATCGACTCCGGCAAGCTGAGTGTCGCCTCGGCCACCGCGTTCTCGCTGTCCCCGGAGTACGCGAAGAAGATGAACGACAACGCGAAGTTCTACCGGGACAAGATCATCCTGCGCAACCAGGAGATCTCGAACAACCCGGAGGTCATCCGCCGTCTCGGCATGATCGCGATGAACGGCATGATCGAGGCCGACATCTACGGCAACGTGAACTCCACGCACATCATGGGCTCGCGGATGCAGAACGGCATCGGCGGGTCGGGCGACTTCGCCCGCAACGCCGCGCTGACCGTGTTCGTCACCCCCTCCACCGCCAAGGACGGCGCCATCTCGGCGATCGTGCCGATGGTCTCGCACGTCGACCACACCGAACACGACACCGACCTGATCATCAGCGAGTACGGCGTCGCCGACCTGCGCGGCAAGTCCCCGCGCCAGCGCGTCCCCGCGATCATCAAGATCGCGCACCCGGACTTCCGTCCGATGCTGGAGGAGTACTTCGCGGTGGCGCAGAAGGTCGCCAACGGCCAGCACACCCCGCACGACCTGTCCCAGGCCCTCAGCTGGCACCAGCGCATGCTGGCGACCGGCACCATGAAGGTCTGAGGCTCCTGAGCACCAGGTCCTGAGCACACGAGGGGCGGCATCCGGGCGACGGGGTGCCGCCCCTCGTCCGTGCCCATGACCGGTCCGAGACCGCAACACCCGCCGAATGTCGCCGCCGCCGGTGTCCGCGCACTAGTCTGAAACCGCACGGGTCGGGGGCCCCGGTCGCCACCAGGCGTCCGGGAGACACGGGCAGCACAGGGCGCGTACGACAGTCGTACGCCACAGGCGGAGCACCCCGGAGGCAGGATGGCCAGGAGCATCTTCCAGATCGAGCTGGCCAAGGCCGTCGACCCGCTGGTGCTCGCCGTCGACATCGGATCGACCGCGAGCCGCGGCTCGCTCCACGACGCGCACGGCCGCCCGGTCGGGCAGCGGGTGAAGGTGCCGCACGCGTTCAGCACCGCCGGCGACGGCACCTCCACGATCGACCCCGACCAGGTGCTCGCCGAGGTG
Organism: Raineyella antarctica; assembly: GCF_900092135.1. Taxonomy (GTDB): domain Bacteria; phylum Actinomycetota; class Actinomycetes; order Propionibacteriales; family Propionibacteriaceae; genus Raineyella; species Raineyella antarctica. The sequence continues at coordinate 138,106 of NZ_FMYF01000007.1, forward strand.
ATCGAGATCATCGACGGGCTGGCCGCCAAGGAGCTGAAGGGCCGGATCGGCGGCGTCGCCCTGGACACCTTCGCCTCCTCGGTGATCGGCGTCGACCGCAAGGGCCTGGCCCTGACCCCCTGCTACACGTACGCCGACACCCGCTCGGCCCAGCAGGTCGCCGAACTGCGCCGCGTCGTCGACGAGGACGCCGTGCACGACCGGATCGGCGTCCGCCTGCACGCCTCCTACCTGCCCGCCCGGCTGCGCTGGCTCTCGGCGACCGACCCGCTGCTGTTCGACCGGGTGGACCGCTGGCTCTCGCTCGGTGAGTACCTGCACCTGCACCTGCTCGGGCGCACCGCCGTCGGCACCTCGACCGCCTCCTGGAGCGGCCTGCTGGACCGGCGCACCGGCAAGTGGGACGCCGAGATGCTGACCCTGTGCGGCATCTCCACCAGCCACCTGTCCTCGGTCCGCGACCCCGACCGGCCGTTGTCCGCGACGGACAACCGGCTGGACCAGCGCTGGCCGGCGCTGCGCGGGGCCAAGTGGTTCCCGGCGATCAGCGACGGACTGGGCGCCAGCGTCGGTGCCGGCGCCACGGACTCGCGTACGATCGGCGCCTCGGCCGCCACCACCGGCGCCCTGCGCGTGATGGTGTCCGGCCCGGTCGACCAGGTCCCCAGCGGATTGTGGTGCTACCGGGTCGACCGGAACCGCTCGCTGCTGGGCGGGGCGGTCAACGACGTCGGCCGCGCGGTGACCTGGGCCACCAACACCCTGGCCCTGCCGGACGAGCCACTGGTCAGCCGCGCCCTACTGGCCGACCCCACCGAGGACACCCCCTTGGTGCTGCCGTTCTTCACCGGCGAGCGCTCCACAGGTTGGGCGGCGCACGCCACCGCCCTGATGTCAGGGGTACGGATCTCCACCGAGCCGATGCAGCTCTACCGCGGCGTGCTCGAGGGCGTCGGGCTGACCTACCGGCGGATCGGTGACCAGCTGGTCACCCGAGCCCCGGGGGCCGTACGCATCCTGGCGCAGGGCCGGGTCACCCAGGACCGGCCCGAGATCCTGCAGATCCTCGCCGACGTGATGGGCCGCCCGGTGGCACCGGTGACGATCAAGCGCGCCACGCTGCACGGCTCCGCCCTGCTCGCGCTCGAGACCCTGGCCCCGAACCTGGACCGGACCCCGCCGGACATGGGGACGGTCTTCGAGCCGCACCCCCGGCGGACCGCGTACTACACCGAGCGGATGGGCAGGTTCAACGAGCTGTACGACAAGGTGATCGCCGACTCCACCCCGGCGACGTCCTGACAGTCCACCGCTGCGACGTCCTGACAGTCCACCGCTGCGACGTCCTGACAGGAGACCCCCGCGTCCACCACGATGCGTCCATGGGCACCGAAGGACACCTGGCGTACGAGGTTCGTGGCGGCACCGCACTGGTCACGATCGACCACCCGAGCCGGCGCAATGCGCTGACCCCGCAGATGTGGGCCCAGTGGGCGGAGGTGATGGGGGCGGCGACCGTCGACACCGACGTCCGGGTGGTGGTGGTCACGGGGGCCGGACAGACCTTCTGCGCAGGCGCGGACATCAGCCAGCTCGACTCGATCCACGACACCGACCTGCCGACACAGGCGCACCGGGCGATCGCCGAGTGCCCGAAGCCGACCATCGCGGCGATCAACGGCTCCTGCGTCGGCGGCGGGGTGCAGGTCGCGGCGGCCTGTGACATCCGGATCAGTGCGACGTCGGCTCGGTTCGGCGTCACCCCGGCCAACCTCGGCATCATCTACCCGACGGTGCCGCTGGAACGGCTGGTCCGACTGCTCGGCCCGGCCGCGACCAAGTACCTGATCTTCACCGCCGAACTGGTCGGCGCCGAACGCGCCCGGCACATCGGGCTGGTCGACGAGGTCGTCCCCGACGACGTGGTGCTCGACCGGGCGCTGCGGCTTGCCGACGACCTGGCGGGTCGTTCGCAGCTGACCATCCAGGCCACCAAGGACCTGGTGGACCGGATGGTCGACCGTACGCTCGAGGACGCCCGGGTCGCGGCCTGGATGGACCAGGTCGCCTCCAGCCCCGACGTGGCCGAGGGTATGGCGGCGTTCCGGGCCCGCCGCAAGCCGCAGTTCACCTGGAACGGGGCCGGGCTGCCGGAGTGAGCCCGGTCAGGCGCAGGGCCGACGCAGGGCTCAGGCCCGGGCGCCGGCGCGCCCCGGAAGCGCCCCGAAGCGGTAGCTGGAGGAGTCGACCGAGCCCATGAAGTCGGGCTCGTGGTAGATCCGCACGCCCGCCTCGTCCTCGGCGGCGCCGACGGCGACCATCAGCGGGACCAGGTGGTCCTCGGCCGGGTGCGCGGCCCGGGCACTGGGCGCGGTGTCCCAGCGCAGCAGCCGCTGCGTACGCTCCTGCGGCGATACCTCGACCACCGCCTCGGTGAGCCAGTCGCCGAACGCCTTGGAGTCGTGTGCCGCCCGGGGGCCGAAGTTGCGCAGGTTGTGGTAGCTGAACCCGCTGCCGACGATCAGCACGCCCTCGTCGCGCAAGGGGGCCAGTGCACGGCCCGCGGCGAGGTGGGCGGCCGGGTCGTACCCGCTCCTGAGCGAGAGCTGGAGGATCGGCACGTCGGCGTCGGGGTACATCACGAAGAACGGGGCGAACACGCCGTGGTCGTACCCGCGCTGGGCGTCGTAGCGGGTGGGGATGCCGGCCTCGTCGAGCAGCTGGCCGACCCTGGCCGCCACGTCGGGCGCGCCGGGCGCCGGGTACTGGATCCGGTAGGTGAAGTCGGGGAAGCCGCCGTAGTCGTAGAGCATCGGTGGGTGCGGGTTGGTCTGGACGGTGAACTCGGACTCCTCCCAGTGGCCCGAGACCGCCAGGATCGCGCGCGGTGTGACGCCGAGCTCACGCGGGATGTCCTGCAGCGACTTCTCCAGCTTGCCCATGTCGCCCGGCATCAGGTCCTTGATCCAGGGCCACGGACCGCCACCGTGGGAGACGAAGTACGTCGGCAGGCGGTCGGGCTGGTTCGGTGCGGTCATGGCGTTGCCTCCGGGTCGGGCGTGGGAGCTCCAGGAGCCCAGCGTACGCGGAGATAGTTAAAGATTCAACGCTTCAGGGCGCGGTCGCTCGCGTGTTCCCGGCCGTGCACCCTGGCCCGAGCTCTGAGGTGCCGGGCTCAGAAGTGCCGAGCTCAGAACCCCAACCCGCGCACCCGCAGCTCCTCGGCGACGACCGCCGGAATGCCCGCCTGTCCGGCGAGCCGGGGCCAGTCCCGGCGCAGCACCTGCCGCACTCCCCCGCGGTCCAGCCGGCCGAGCGCGGCCAGCGGCGTTCCCGCGGGAACGTTCCGGCACTCCAGCAGCACGTCGATCCACTCCTCCACCGGCAGCTCGCGCCAACCGGCCAGCCGGTCCCGCACGTCGGCCGCCGGGGCCGCGACCGCCGCCAGCGCCGCGTCCAGCCCCGCCACGAAGCCGGCACGGTCCGCGGCGAGCCGGGCCAGGTCTGCGGGGGCGTGGGTCCAGCCCTCCAGCCAGCCGACCACGGCTGCGGTGACGACCGGGCCCCATTCCTCGGTCAGCACCCGCCACTCGTACGCGTCCAGGGGCACGCCCAGCCCGGCCAGCGAACCGGCCAGCTTGCGGTCGGCGATCACCGGCCGGAAGTCTGCCACGTCCGCGGCGAGCGGGCGGGCGACCAGGCGGGCCAGGTTGCGGGTGTCCATGGTGGAGCAGATCACGTGCTGGGCCCGGACCTGGACGTCCTGGTCCCCCTGCACCGGCCCGAACCACGCGTACATCTGCGCGGGCAGTTCGGGGACGGCGCTCCACAGGGCGCGATAGGGCAGCCGGCGGCCGGCGCGGACGACCTCGGCCAGCCGGGTCATGCCGCGCTCGCCGGTGATCAGCCGGGCGAAGACGACCGGGCCGACGTCACCGGCCAGCAGGTCCAGGGCACGGTCGTCGACCGGGGCAGCCGGGTCGAGGGTCAGCGCGTCGAGCCGGGCGATGAACTCGTCCACGTCCGCGGCGTCGCCGTAGCGCTCGGGGTGGTCCAGGTAGCTGCGGCACAGGGCTCGCGCGCGCTCGGGGGCGGTCGGCGGGCCGGCGTCCAGGTCGACCAGCGTCGCGGGCCCGGTACTCGCGCCGAAGTCGTCGGTGACCGAGAACGGTGCCACCACGACCCCGACCCCCGGACCGGCGGTCTCGGCCGGATCGTACGGGTGGGCGACGAAGCTGGACCACCACATGTCCGCGCCGACCCGCCGTGGCAGGGCGCGGGCCAGCGCGGCGAAGGTGTCGATCGCCGTCATCCGGTCCCGGGCGCGCAGCAGCAGCGGCGTACGATCCGCCAGCCGGGCGATCAGCACGGCCAGCAGGTCGGGGGCGACGTCCCCTGGCAGCGGCTGGGTGCGCCGCGCGGTGAGTTGCAGCGCGGGCAGCGCCTCGGCATCGGGCTGTTCCTCGCGGAGCCGCAGCACGCCGTCGCGGGCCAGGTCCAGCAGGTCGGTCGCACCCTGGCGGCCGGACGGGTCGAGGACGCAGTGCGCGGTGAAGGTGCCGGGACGCCCGACCCGGCCCAGGTAGACCTTGGAGACCAGGATGGTGCCGTACGCGGTGGGGTGCGCCTCGAGCCCGCCGGGGGGCTCGGTGCCGCGCATCACCTCGGCGTCCGAGCCGCGCGGCAGGAACGTACGGGCCTGGTCCGGCAGCCACGGCTGCCCGTCGACCAGCGGCCATCCCGGGGAGGCGCCGAGCACGCCCAGCCCGTTGCTGGTCGGCGCCCAGCCGACCACCGCCTGCTGGATCTCAGCCACCGTAGGTCCCCTGCCCGGCCACCGACTCGGTGTCGCGGTGGTAGCTGGCGGCGGCACCCTCGAGCAGCCCCATGTCGTGCAGCAGGCCGAGCAGCGGTTCGTGCACCCGGATCGGGGCGATCCGTTCGAACAGGCCGAGGTTGTTGACCGCACAGCCGGTGGCCGAGACCGCGTGGTAGCGGGTCAGCAGCGAGAACCGCCCGACCTCGGCGAGGATGGCCTGGCCGTGCGCGGCGAGGAGGTCGTACGGCCAGCGGGACTGGCGGGCCAGGTAGCCCTCCTCGTTGCCGTAGAAGCCGGGGTCGAGCGGGATCGACTGGCCGGGGTGCGGCCGGCGGGCCTCCAGCGCGGCGAGCTCGTCGCACTTGGCCACCACGACGGCTGTCGGGATGGGGTCCCGGCGGCGTTCCAGGACTGTCCGGGTCGACTGCAGCGCGGCGACGACGGTGCCGGCGCCGGGCGCGGTGGCCCCCTCGATGCCCTCCGGCAGCGCGAAGCCCGAGCCTGGCGCGAAGGCGAGGTTGACCGGCGAGCAGAACACCAGGGCCCCGGCCATCACGGTCAGGTACGGGTTGAGGTCGGCGCTGGAGCGGGCATCGCGGTAGCCCTCCCCCGCGGCATCGAAGAACAACAGGTTCACGTCGTCCTCGGGCGCCCAGTCGCGGTGCATCCGCACCACCAGCGGGGACGTACGCTCCAGCCGGGTCTGCTCGGGGGGACGGCGCATCGCCAGCGGGGTGACGTAGTCGCGCTGGTAGACGGCCCGGGAGTGCTCCTCGACGGTGAACGTCAGCCCCATCGGGGCCAGGTCGGTCATCCCGACGATGCGGTGCAGCAGGACGGCCAGGTAGGTCGACTTCGAGACCGAGGAGGGGCCGACCAGCCCGATCGGGACGGTCTCGCGGCGCAGGAACTCGGCCGGCATCCGGTGGCCCTGGGGGCAGCGGTGGTGCACCCCGAGCCGGAGCATCTCCAGGTGCTCGCGGCGCTCCCGGTCCCGGTCCCGGCCGGTGGCCCCGAGCAGCGCGCGCACGGCGCGAGCGACCCGCTGGGGCACCGAGACCCGCGGCGGTTCCCACGCCTCGCTCTGCGCGTTGTACGCGGTGAACTGGCTCGCCCGGTAGTGGACGGCGCACTGGGGGCACAGGTAGCGGGCCATCAGGGCAGCACCACCCAGAGGGTGACCAGCAGGACGACGGCCAGTCCGACCAGCCGCAGCACCCGGGTGCGGGTACGGAACCGGGCCAGGGCGCGCTGGTGCTCCAGCCGGGCGACCCGGCGGCGCTCGGCCTCCTCGAAGGTGGGCAGGGTCATGGGAACAGCAACCTCCCGAGAGAGAGCAGGACGATCCCGACGAGCATGCCGACCACCGCGGCCGCCGCGACGGTGGCGACCAGGTAACCGGCCCAGTGCCACGGCCCGAACTCCTGCGCACCGAGGTACCCGCGGGCGGTGACCATCTGGCGCCACCAGCCACCCAACTGGGCGGGGACCGAGTCCGGGTCGGCGGTGTCGACGGGCAGGGCACGGACCGGACGGACGAGCGGCAGCGGTGGTGGCTCGCGACCGGGCAGCGAGGTGGTGACGTCCAGCGGCATGGGCAGGGCCGTGGTCGGGGCGACCCGGGTCCGGTCAGCGCCGGGATCGACGCTCCGGGAGGTGCCGCCGCCGGGGTACCGATCCGCGGCGTGGCCGGCGACGCCGTCCGTCCACGGCTCGGCCACCAGTCCGTACGCGCGCATGGCGGTCTGGTCGGGATCGTACGGCTCGGCGGCCACCGGCGCGCCCGGGCCGGCGAGCGGGGCGGGCCCGCGCACCGGCAGCTGGAAGCTCGCGGTCGGAGCCTCGACCGGAGCAGCCGGGCGGGGCGGGGCGACCGGGGTCAGCCGGTCCAGCAGCGCGCGGGCGCTGGGGCGGTTGTCGGAACGGACGGTCAGCGCCAGCCGGATGCACTCACGCAGGGTCGGGTCGGTGACCGCGGCCAGCAGGTGCTCGTCGGCGGACCGGCCGGTCCCGTACGCGTCCTCGTACGCCCTCGGGTCATTGACGGCGGTGACGAACGGGTGCCGGTTCGGGGCGTACATGTCCAGCGCGGTCAGGCCCCACGAGAACACGTCGGAGGCGCGGTCGATCTGCGGGGAGAGGAAGTGCTCGGGGCTGGCGAACTGCAGCGTGGCATGCCGGTAGGCCGGGCCGTTGTCGCCCGTCGCGCCGCCGGACTCGTAGTCGATCAGCTCGACGCCCGAGATCGTGGTGCCCTCCACCCGGACGATCACGTTCGCGGGCTTGATGTCGCCGTGGAAGAGCGGGTTGCCGTTGTACGTACGGGTGTGCAGCTCCACGATCCTGGCCAGCACCATCCGGGCGAGCAGCACCTCGTTGCCGGCCAGGCCGCCGGAGGACCGGGTCTGGGTGAGGGTGAGGCCGTGGATGTAGCGCCGGATCACCCACGCGTAGCCGTCGCCGACGCCGGTCGCCGGCACGCCCTCGAAGAGCAGTCCGTTGCGGCGGGCGGCCTCCTCCTCGTTGGCGAGCAGCCGGGCGGCCTGGACCGGCACCGTCGCCACGCCTGGCGGCACCGCGATCACCTTGACCACGAACGCCTCGGGCATCTGGTCGGGGCGCATCTGGCCCCAGAACCCCAGGAACGGGGTGAGCTTCTGCTGGTCGATCGGAGACAAGGCCGGGCGGAGCCGGCGGGTCAGGTCGATCACCGGCTGCCGGCCGGCGGCATCGACCAGTTCGGCCGGGTCGTCGGAGCGGGGCCCGAAGAGCACACCGGTGGCCTCGACGGTCGTCATCGGCGGCTGGGCCACTGTCCGCTCCCTCCCCTGCGCGTGTGTCGGCTCCAACCAGTCTAGGGACGCCGGCCAGCGCATCCTGCCCCGCGCGGATCCCATGGGGCACTTCCGGGGGGTGCTGGGGGACATCCCCCGCGCCTTTCGGGGCCGGTCGGGTGCCTGTCCGGAGTGCGGCACGTGCCTGTCCGGGGTACGGCAGGGGTGATCGGTGCGGCAAGAGGGGGCGGTGGTGGACGGTCCGGCGCGACTCACATGGCAGCGGGAGAACCGGCACAGAACCGGCACAGGATCCGGGAGTGCTCTTGAAGCATGCAGTCGCCAGCGTCTCGTATCCCCCGCCCGATCGGCTCCGATCCCGGTGCCGCCTCGTCGGCGTACGCCACCCGTGCCGCCGGTCCTGCCGCCACCGTCCGTGACGAGTACGGCACCCGCCCGAACGACACCCGCCACTACGGCCCCCAGCGCTCCGCCACCCCCACCCGCAGTTCGATCGACCAGCGCGGCACCAACGAGATCGCCCTCTCGCTTCCCGCACAGGCCGACCAGGACAACCTCCGCGCCCGTCGGGCCACCCGGTTCCTGGCCATGGTCGGGGCGATCGGTGGAGTGGTGCTCGGCCTGACCATCCAGGCCGTGTTCCCTCTCACCGGCACCCTGTCCAACCTGATCTACGCCGTCTCGGTGCTGGCCGCCTCGATCGGCACGTACGGCGTGCTGATCCTGCTGCTGCTGATCGCCCGGCTGCCGGTGCTGGAACGCGCCATCGGCCAGGACCACCTGGTCACCTGGCACAAGCGCATCGCCCCCTGGTCGATGTCGCTGGTCTTCGCGCACATCATCCTGGTCGTCACCAGCTACGGCATGGACGCCAAGGTGAACTGGTTCGCCGAGATGTGGAGCCTGGTGACGAAGACGCCGTGGATCCTGCCCGCGCTGGCCGGCACCGCCGCGATCATCGCCGCCGGGTACACCTCGTGGAAGCGGGTCCGGCGCACCATCAAGCACGAGACCTGGTGGACCATCCACCTGTACACCTACCTGGGCATCGCCCTGGCGTTCGCGCACCAGATCACCTCCGGTGGCCCGTTCCTGTCCGGCTGGTCCCGGGCCATGTGGATCGGCCTGTACGTGGCGGTGTTCGGCGCGATCATCGCCTACCGGGTGGTACTGCCGATCGTCCGCTCGCTGCGCCACGACCTCAAGGTCGCCATGGTGGTCCAGGAGGCCCCCGGCGTGACCAGCGTGTGGGTCCGCGGCCGCCGGCTGGCCGGACTGGGCGCCAGCCACGGGCAGTTCTTCAACTGGCGCTTCCTGCACCCCGGCCTGGGCTACGAGGCGCACCCGTACTCGATCTCGGCGATCCGCGGCGACATGATGCGGATCACCGTGAAGGCCCTGGGTGACGCCTCCGCCACGATGGCCCAGCTGCCGGCCGGCACCCGCGTGCTGGTCGAGGGCCCGTACGGGGCGGTCACCCCGGGCCGGGTCGCCCCCGACGGCGAGGACCGTACGCGTCGCACCGTGCTGATCGCCGGTGGCGTCGGGATCGGCCCGGTCGTGGCACTGGCCGAACGGCTGGCCGGAGAGGCCCGGCTCGACGTGATCTACCGGGCCGGCTCGATGGAGTCGATGGCCCACCGCGACGAGCTCTGGGCGCTGCAGTCCCACCCCGGGGTGAAGGTCCACCTGATGCCGGGCCACCGCCACGCCTACCCGCTCAGCCCCGAGCACCTGCGCGCCACCGTCGGACGCCTGGACGACGCCCAGGTGTACGTCTGCGGGCCGGCCACCCTGAACGAGCAGGTGGTCGCCTCGGCCCGCCAGATCGGAGCCCGGCCGGCCAACATCCACCACGAAGTCTTCGACCTGTGAGGCAACGATGAAGAAGGCAGTCACCACGGTCCTCGTCACCGGGGCCACCATCGCCGGCGTCGCCGGAGTGCTGGTGCTGAACCCGCGGACGCCCTCCCTCACCGCGGGAACCGGCACCGGCACCCAGGTCAGCCCGGACCGGGCCCAGCTCCGCGGAGCCAGCGGTGCCGGCCAGGCCCGGCCCGCCCTCCCCAACTCCGGGTCCGACCCGGAGGGCGAGAGCGAGGAGCACGGCTCCACCTCCTCCGGCTCGACCGGCTCGGGCTCGGTATCCTCCGGCTCCAGCTCGTCGGGGTCCTCGTCCTCCGGCTCCTCCGGCTCCGGCTCGTCATCCTCTGGTTCGTCCGCCTCGGGTTCGGCCTCCTCGGGTTCCGGCTCCGGCTCGAGCAGCTCCGGATCCACCTCGACCAGCACGAAGACGTACACCGGCTCCAGCTACTCCTCCCCGTACGGCCCGATGCAGGTCTCGATCAGCGTCGCCGGCGGCAAGATCTCCGACATCCAGTGGCAACAGGTCCCGATGAACGACGGGCACTCCGCGCGGATCAACAGCTACGCCGCGCCGCTGCTGGTCCAGCAGGCCCTGGCCGCCCAGTCCGCCACCGTCGACGGGGTCTCCGGCGCCAGCTACACCACCGAAGGCTTCCGAATGTCCCTCCAGTCCGCGATCCAGAAGGCAGGCCTGTGATGACCCAGCGCACCGACTCCCCGAGCAACGACTCCCCGAGCAACAAGACCCCCGGCAACGAGACCCCCGGCAACGAGACCCCCGGCAACGAGACCCCGACCGTCACCCAGCGCCGCCCCGCCGGCCGCCGCTACACCCACCTGCAGGAGATGTGGGGAACAGTGGTGGTGATCGACCTGGTCGAGGACCCCGACGAGTGGCCGGCCGACGAGGTGCTGGAGGGTGCGATCACCGAGGCAGTGGAACTGATGCGGTGGGTCGACCGGGTGTTCTCCACCTATCGGCAGACCTCCCTGGTCAGTGCGCTGCGCGCCGGCCGGCTGGCCGAGTCCGACCTGGACGCCGGTGACCCGGACCAGGCGTCGCTGATGGAGGTCATCGCCGCCTGCCGCTGGGGTCGTACGCTGACCGCCGGCCGGTTCGACCCGTGGGCGGCGCCGGGCGGGTTCGACCCGTCGGGCTATGTCAAGGGCTGGGCCGCCGAACTGGTCGCCGACCTACTGGTCGGGCGCGGCTTCGGGAACGTCTCGGTCAACGCCGGCGGCGACGTCGTCACTCGCGGCCGCCCGGCCCCCGGCGAGGCCTGGCGGATCGGCATCCGCCACCCCGACGACCCCGAAGCGATCATCGGCGTGGAGGAGGTCACCGACGGTGCCGTCGCCACCTCGGGGGCGTACGAGCGCGGCGACCACATCGTCGACCCGGCCACCGGCCTGCCCGCCACGGGCGCCCGGTCCGCCACGGTCGTGGCCCCGCACGCCGGCCTGGCCGAGATCCTGTCCACGGCGCTGGTCGTGGGCGGACGCGACGGTGCCATCTGGGTGGCCAGCCAGCACGGCTGTCGCGCCCACGTCGTCGACCCGGCGCCCGCGATGACCGCCTGGTCCACCTCCTGGATCGGCGACCGGCTGCAGGCCGTCGGCTGACCCACTCCGTGGTCAGTGCCCGGCGTACACCCGTACCTGCTGGGCCTTGACCACGAACCACAGTCGTCGCCCCGGCGCGACCGCCAGGTCAGCGGCCGCCGCAGGGGTGATGTCCGCGGCGAGGCGTACGGACCGTCCCCCTTCCGGGACGTACGCCTCGCCGCGGGAAACCCCATCGCGCACAGCGGTCACCGTAGGAGCCACACCCCCTGCCGGACCCTGCGCAACGGCACCGTACGAGCCGACACCGTGCGCAATCACCCGCAACTGGCCGCCCAGGGGTTCCATTCCGGCGACCTCGACCGGCCAGCAGTTGCGCGGGCTGCCGTGCGGTGCCTCGCGATGGAGACTGACCGCCGCCGGATCCACCAGGGCCAACGCCGTGGCCCCGGGTCCGGCGGCGGTGTCGTCCTGCCACAGCCCTGCGACCGGGCCCAGCGCGGTAGCGATCACCACCGCATCGCCGCGGTGGACTTCTCCGCCGGCGTCCGCGTCGAGCTCGCCGGCCAACGTTCCCTCCAGCAGGACCCGACCGGCCAGGTGCGCCGCGAACCGGCTGCGCGGGCTCTCCACCAGTTCCCGCACCGGCCGGTCCTCGACCACCCGCCCCGCCTCCAGCACCACCGCCCGGTCCGCCAGCGTCACCACGTCGACCAGGTCGTGGGTGACGACCAGGGCCGTACGACCCGCCAGAACCCGGCGCAGCAGGGCTCGCAACTGGGGGGCCACCGCGACGTCGAGGGCGGCGAACGGCTCGTCCAGCAGCAGCACCTCCGGGTCGGCGGCCAGCGCGCGGGCGATCGCGACCCTTTGGGCCTGGCCGCCCGACAGCTGCCCGGGACGACGATCGGCGAACTGGCCGGCATCGACCGCCTCCAGCCATTCACGGGCCCGCTCCTCGGAGTGCGCCCGGCGCACGCCTGCCGCACGGGGGGCGAAGGCGACGTTGTCGAGCACGCTGAGGTGCGGGAACAACAGCGCATCCTGCGACAGCAGCGCGACCCGGCGCCGGTGCGCCGGCAGCCCGGTGACGTCACGGCCACCGATCGCCACGCTCCCGGCCGTAGGGGCGAGGGTGCCGGACAACAGGGCCAGCAGGGTGGACTTGCCGGCGCCGTTGGGCCCGAGCACCGCCACGACCTGTCCGTCGGGCACGTCGAGGGTGACCTGCAGGTGGCGCGGGGCCAGCGCCACGTCGATACGTACGTCAGCCACGCCGGTCCCCCGCTGCCGGTCCGGACAGTGCGCGGGCGCCGACGGCCAGCACCACCAGAGCGCCGATCGCGACCAGGACCAGCGAGAGGGCGACTGCCGCGGCCGGGTCGACCTCGCGCTGCAGGTAGACCTCCAGCGGCAGGGTCCGGGTGGTGCCCTGCAGCGACCCGGCGAAGGTCAGCGTCGCGCCGAACTCCCCCAGCGCCCGCGCGAAGGCCAACACCGTGCCCGAGACCAGCCCGGGCCCGACGAGCGGCAGCGTGATCCGGCGCAGCACCGTGCCGGGGGACGCGCCGAGGGTGGCGGCGACCCGTTCGTACGCCTCGGTGCCGGTGCGCAGCGCGCCCTCCAGCGAGATGACCAGGAACGGCATCGCCACGAACGTCTGGGCCAGCACCACGGCGGCGGTGGAGAAGGCGATCCGGATCCCGAACGCCTCCAGTGCGCCGCCGAGCAGGCCGGTGCGCCCGTACGTGAGCAGCAGCGCCAGGCCACCGACCACCGGCGGCAGGACCAGGGGCAGCAGCACGACCGCCCGGACCAGGCGGTGCCCGGGGAAGTCACCGCGGGCCAGCACCACCGCGAGCGGGATGCCCAGGACAAGGCTGAGCAGGGTCGCCGCGGCGGCCGTACGCAGCGAGAGGCCGAGCGCGACGAGGGCGGACTGCGACGTGACCAGGGTCCAGAAGTTCGGCCAGTCGGCGGCGATCGCCATCGCGGCGACCGGCAGCACGAGGAACAGCACGCCGGCCGCGGCGGGGGCCCAGATCCAGGGCGGGACGGCGTAGCGGTCGAGGCGGGGCGCGATGCGATGGGGATGGGCCCCGCCGGGACGGACTCCGCCGGGACGGACTCCGCGGGGACGGACTCCGCGGGGACGGACTCCGTCGGGCCCAATCGGTGGGGGCTCGCGGGTCACGGCCGACCGAACCCTGCCTTCTGCAGGACTGCCTGGCCTTCCGCACCGGTCACGTACGAGACGAACTGGTCGGCGAGCTCGGCACGGTTGCTGGAGAGGGCCGCTGCCGTGACGCCGATCGGGTAGCGGTTGGGGGTCTGGTCGATGCCGAGCGGAACGCCCGTTCCGGTCCGGGTAGCCTCGGCCTTCGCAACGTCGGTGGTGTAGACCACTGCAGCGTCGGCCTGCCCGGAGGTGACCTTGCCGGCGGTGTCGGTGACGTTCGGCTCCTCGCTCACCGGCGTGATGGAGATGCCGGCCGCCTGGAGGGTCCGCTGGGTCGCAGCACCGCACGGAACCTGGGGAGCGCAGACGACCAGCTGGACGTCCGGATGGGCCAGGTCGCGTGCCCCCACGATACCGAGCGGGTTGCCGGGTCGGACCAGGATGGCCAGCTCGTTGGTCGCGAACAGCCTCGGTTGTGGGACCAGTGCCTTGTCGGTGGCCTGCTTCATGGTTCGCTCGTCGGCGGTGGCCAGGACGTCAGCGGGGGCGCCGGCGGCGAGCTGGCTGACGAGGTCCGAGGAACCGGCATAGCTGAACTTCACGTCGCTGCCCGGATGGGCGGACTCGAAGGCCGCCCCGATCTGGTCGAACGGCCCGGCCAGGGAGGCTGCGGCGAAGACGGTGATCTGCTGCCCGGCGACGAAGGACGGTGTCGGCTCGGGCGCGGAACTGGTCGAGGAGGTGGCGCATCCGGCCAGCGCTGCCAGGCCGAGTCCCGCCAGCGCCAGCCCGGCGAGCACGGTGGCGGGGCGCCGGGAGGCAGGTCGTACGATCATGGGCTCACCCTAGAGGAGCGCCTCGGCCGGCCCGGCCGGAGGGCGAGGGGCCGCCAGTCGCGGCGCCAGTCGCGGCGCCGATCGCCGGCGCCAGTCGCGGCGCCAGTCGCGGCGCCGATCGCCGGCGCCGGTCGCCGGCGAAGCAACGGACCCGTACGTCGGGCGGCCTTCCAAGAACTGTCAGAGCCATCCCGGAGCCTTGGGACCAGAAGCGATCGTACGTGAACGTGGGGGGACGTCATGTGGGACTGGTCAGAGGATGCGGGGGCCGATCGAATGCCCAGGGACCGAGCAGAGGACCTGGGGATGGGGATCCAGGGGGCTGCGACGGCGCAGGCGCGGTGCGACGCGACGCTGGTGGAGTTGGTGGCGCAGTTCGACGAGGGGTCCGGCTGGGGATGGTTCGAGGGTGTCACCTCGTGTGCGCACTGGCTCGCGTGGGCATGTTCGATGAGTCCGGGCACGGCTCGGGAGCACGTACGGGTCGCCCGCGCCCTCCGGTCCATGCCGATGGTCGCGGCGCGGTTCGCCGATGGGGAGCTGACGTTCTCCAAGGTCCGTGAGCTGTCCCGCCTTGTCGGTCGGGTAGACGAGGCCGAGTTGTGCCAACTGGCACTCGACCAGACGGCCTCACAGTTGGCCCGAACGATCCAGTCGTACCGTGCGCACGCAGGAACGCACATGCAGCAGCTGGAGCGACGCCGGCTCTCCTGGAAGGACACCGAGGAGGGAATGGTGCGCCTCAGTGTCACCCTCCTGCCGGAGGAGGCGGCAGTGGTACGCGGAGCGTTGGAGGCCGCAACGGACCGGCAGCGCGACGCCTTGTCCTCACCCGATCCAGACGCCGACAGCAAGGCAGCGCCGACCGGCAGATCCGGGAAACGGTCCAGCGGGGAAGTGCCCGGGACGAGCACCGGGGAACGCGGCGCGGCCCGTACCGAGGAGGGAGCCGAGGCCAGTACCGAGGAGGAAGGCGAGGCCAGTACCGAGGAGGAAGGCGAGGCCAGTACCGAGGAGGAAGGCGATGACCCGGCGCCCGCTCGGATCGACCCGGTGGCGGGGCTGTGCGCCGTCGCCCGCTGCTACTTGGATGCCACGCCGACCAGCGCCACCGACGACCCGGACCTGGTCGTGATCCACGTCGGTCTGGAGTCCCTGGCCACTCCTGCAGCCACATCCGCAACGACCACGGCATCCGCCACGGCCACGGCATCCGCAACGACCACGGCATCCGCAACGACCACCACCGCTCCGCCTTCCACCACAGAAGGGAACGACGGGACGTCCGATGGCTCGACGGACGTTCCCGCGGGAACGTCCCGGGGCGCAGCTGCAGGTCGGGCAGAGCGAGCCTGGATCGAGCGCGGCGGCCCGATCGAGGCGGAGACGGCTGCCCGTCATGTCTGTGACGCCCCGCTGCTGGGGCTGATCCTTGACCGCAACGGCGATGTCCTGGCCATGGGCCGGAGCCGCCGGCTCGCCTCACCGTCCCAACGGCGTGCACTACGAGTGCGCGACGGCGCCTGCCGGTTCCCCGGCTGCAGCCAGCACCGCCGCCTCATCCCTCACCACATCATTCCCTGGGCCCTCGGCGGCGCCACCGACCTATCCAACCTGGTCCTGTTGTGCCAAGCCCACCACACGTATGTGCATGAGGGCGGCGTGGCCCTGACCGGCCGCCCGGGTGCCTGGGTCTTCACCCTCCCCGACGGCCAGGTCATCAGTACCGGCGATCATCCCGACGCCGACACGGTCGAGCAGATCGTTCAGCACGCTGCCCGGGCGGCCGCAACCCAGCCCGATCGCATCTTCCCGGCCGAGGCGGGCCAAGGTTTCCGACTGCACGAATGCGTCCAACGGCTGTTCGACATCGAACTGCCGGACGACCTTCCGGTGGCAGCCTGAGCACCCCGGCCCCCGGCCCCCGGCCCCTTGGCACCTCACCACCGGGTCGGGGCGCCAGGACGTACGCGGCGCGGCCCACCCGTACACCGGCGCGCAGCCCACCCGTACACCGGCGCGCAGCCCACCCGTACGCCAGCCCCCGGCCCTGCGCTCTGGAACACTGGCGGCATGGCGGAACGATGGCGTGCGCACGACCTTGTCGACCTCGTGGTGGACCCCGGCTCCTGGGAATCCTGGGACCAGCCGATCGACGTGACCGGCTACCCGGATGACTACCGCGAGCAGGTGCTGCGTGCCCGGGAGAAGTCCGGCATGGACGAGGCGGTGATCACCGGTCGCGCGACCATCGAGGGCCGGACTGCGGCGTTCATCGTCGGGGACTTCCGGTTCCTTGGCGGTTCGATCGGCCGCGACACCTCGGTCCGGATCGAGGCCGCCGTACGCCGCGCCACCACCCAGGGGCTGCCGCTGATCGCCTCGACGTCCTCGGGTGGCACCCGGATGCAGGAGGGTACCCCTGCCTTCGTCACGATGGTCTCGATCTCGCGGGCGATCATCGCGCACAAGGACGCCGGCCTGCCCTACATCGTGTACCAGCGCCACCCCACGACCGGCGGCGTCTTCGCCTCCTGGGGGTCGCTGGGCCACATCACCGTCGCCGAGCCGGAGGCGATGATCGGCTTCCTCGGCCCGCGGGTGTATGAGGTGCTCAACGACCGTCCCTTCCCCGAGGGCGTCCAGGTCGCCGAGAACCTCGTCGACCACGGCATCATCGATGCGATCGTCCGGCCCGAACACCTGCGCCAGGTCGCGGCGACGGCCCTGCGGGTGCTGACCCCGGTCGACCTCGGCGAACCCCACGAGAAGGGCACTCCCCCCGCGCTGCCCCCGCGCCCCGGCTCGGTCTGGGACGCGATCGAGGCCACCCGCCGCGATGACCGGCCCGGGATCCGCGAGGTCCTGCGCCACGGCGCGACCGACGTCCTTCCGCTTTCCGGGACCGGTGCCGAGCACGGCCCGGGCCTGTACCTCGCACTGGCCCGCCTCGACGGGCTACCCTGCGTCGTCGTCGGCCAGGACCGGCACATCCAGATGACCGGCGGCCCGCTCGGACCGGCCGGTCTGCGCGCCGCGCAGCGCGGCATCCGCCTGGCCGAGATGCTCGGCCTGCCGCTGGTCTGCGTGGTCGACACCCCCGGGGCCGATCTGTCGCCCGAGGCCGAGGAGGGGGGCCTGGCCGGCGAGATCTCCCGAACCCTGGCCTGGCTGTCACGTACGACGGTGCCCTCGGTCTCGATCATCCTGGGCCAGGGCACCGGCGGTGGTGCGCTGGCGATGCTGCCGGCCGACCGGATCATCGCGATGGAGAACGGCTGGCTGGCGCCGCTGCCGCCCGAGGGTGCCAGCGCGATCATGTTCAAGGACGGTGACCACGCCGCCGAGCTGTCCGAGCAGCAGCGTGTCGGCGCCCACCAACTGCTGGAGGACGGGATCATCCACCGGATCGTCCCCGAGCCGGCCGATCCTGCTGCGGATCCGCGCGGGTTCGCCCAAGCCGTGGTGGCGGCGGTCACCGAGGAGTTGCGGGAGGTCGCGGCGCGCAAGGAGCACTGGAAGGCGGGCGCACGGCCCTGACGATTCTGACAATTCAGCCCTCGGCTGCCGTCCTCAAGGAGTTGCCCACGGAGCCCCCCACGGAGTTCCTCACGGGGTGGTGGTGAAGACCACGTCGACCCAGTTGTTGCTGGACCGCCAGGACTTGGTCGGGAAGGTACCCGCCGTGCCGTACGCATACACCCCGTTGGGACCGTCGAGCCCATCACGCAACGCGTGCAACGGCGCCGAATCCACCCCCGCGGCAGCAAAAGCACCAGCATCCTGCGCATACAACCCCGTCGGAGTGTGGTACGACGCCACATACGTCACCCCCGCCTTCACCGGAACAGGCTGGGCGAACCGCACCTCCTGCCACCCCGAAGCCGACTCATTGGTGAACACCGCCGACGCCAACCGCGTCCCCGACAACGACCACAGATCCCCGGTATGGATCCCCGTGTTCCGCGGCCCCTTCCAGAACCGGACCCCCGCGACAAACCCGTCAGTGTCGGAACGGAACTTCACCCCCAACTCCACCGCCCGACGATCGTTGTCCTCCTGATTCACCGGCACCGCACTCGCCGACCAGATCGAACACGGACACGCCACCGGCACAGCCGTGGTGAAACTCCACGACACATCACCCGCCAACGCATTACCCGCCAGATCCTTCACCCGCGGATCCGTCGACCCACCCCTCACCGTCGCCGTATACACCGTCCCCGACACCAACGGCGCCGACGGCACCAACATCGCCGTCCGCGACCCCGCATCATAGGAAACAGTCCCCGCCACAACCGC
>NZ_FMYF01000006.1 GCF_900092135.1 Raineyella antarctica
GGACGCTCCTATGGTCTGTCAAGGACTGGTGGGTGTTCGAGGAGGCGGTAGAGGTCGCGGGCGATGTAGCGCTTGAGGCAGCGTTTGATCTCGCGTGGGGTCTTGCCCTGGGCGGTGCGGCGGGCGGTGTAGTCCTTGGTCGGCTGGTGGTAGCGCTGACGGGACAGGACGATGGTGTGCAGTGCCCGGTTGAGTTGTCGGTCCCCATGGCGGTTGAGTCGGTAGCGGGTGGTGGTCTGGCCGCTGTTGGCGGGGATCGGGGCGACGCCGGCCAGCATCGCGAACGCTGCTTCGGAGTGGATCCGGCCAGGGTGGGACCAGGCGCACAACACCACGGCGGCGACGATCGGGCCGACGCCGAGTTGGTCGAGCAGGTCGGGTCGCCAGCGCTTCACGATGGCCAGGATCGCTGTTTCGTGGCCGGCAGCCTCGGTCTGCAGGCCCTGGCAGCGGCGCGCGAGCTGGCGCAGCACGCGCGCCGTGGTGCTGGTCTCGGTGTCCCAGCTGGGCTGGATGCGTAGCTTGGCGGCGATACGGACCTGCTCGACCGGCCGGTGGCCGCGCAGCTTGGCGCGCAGGACCTCAGGGGCGGCGATGGTCAGGCTGAACAGTTGGCGCATGGTCACGGTGTAGGCATCGACCGCGGAGCCACGCGCGGCGAGCAGCACGGAGAGGGCTTGTCGGTCCCCGGCCGCCCGGGGTGTGCCCAGCACGGGCCGGGCCAGGGCTTCACGGGCGGCGCGGACCGCGTCGATCTTGTCGGACTTCGCCCCGTGGCGGCGCTGGGTGCGTTCGGGCCGGTCCAGCTCCACCACGTACTCCTCGCCGGCCGCCAGCAAACGGGTCAGTCCGGCGCCGTGGCCGCCGGTGCCCTCGATCGCCCACGCGCGCAGCGCGCCGTGCTCATCAGCGAAGTCGATCAGTGCGCGGTAACCCTCGGGGGTGGTCGGGACGCTCAGGTCGGCCAGCGCGGCACCGGTGTGGGCATCGATCACTGCGGCTGTGTGGGTCTCGACGTGGGTGTCGACCCCGATGACGAAGTCGACGACTTCGGCCAGACTGGTCATGCGTTCTCCCTTGCTCCGGAATGGACGTGGTTCCGGTCCGGGAGGAGTCACGGCAGGACTGTGACGGGACACCTCAGGTGCTGTGAACACCTGAGGGTCAAGCTCCTGATCAGGCCAACAAGGCTCCGACCGGGCCGGGGTCGGCCACCCGTGACGGACAAGTCCACTGAAAGGCACACAGGCCAGTCAGGCCAAGGGTCACGTCACCAGGTGGCTTCCCCACAGCCCATCACCAGACGAGCTGTACCGCCATCCTCACAGTCAGGCCAGCGAGATCAGCTCGCCGTACTCCGGGCTCCAGATGTCCTCGTCACCATCGGGCAACAGCAGCACCCGGTCGGGGTCGAGGGCCTGCACGGCCCCCTCGTCGTGGGTGACCAGCACGATCGCCCCGGAGTACGTGTTGATCGCGCTGAGGACCTCGGCGCGGGAGGCGGGGTCCAGGTTGTTGGTCGGCTCGTCGAGAAGCAGCACGTTCGCCGCGGAGACCACCAGCATCGCCAGCGCCAGCCGGGTCTTCTCACCACCGGAGAGCACGCCGGCCGGCTTCTCCACGTCGTCACCGGTGAACAGGAAGGAGCCGAGGATCTTGCGGACCTCGGTGTTGTTCAGGTCCGGCGAGGCCGACACCATGTTCTCCAGCACCGAGCGCGACACGTCGATCGTCTCGTGCTCCTGGGCGTAGTAGCCCACCCGGGCCCCGTGGCCCAGCATCACCTTGCCGGTGTCCGGCTCCTCGATCCCGGCGAGCATCCGCAGCAGCGTGGTCTTCCCGGCGCCGTTGAGGCCCAGGATCACCACCTGGGAGCCCTTGTCGATGGCCAGGTCGACGCCGGTGAAGACCTCCAGCGAGCCGTAGGACTTGGACAGGTTCTCGGCCCGGATCGGGGTCTTGCCGCAGGGTGCCGGCTCCGGGAAGCGGATCTTGGCCACCCGGTCGCCCTGGCGCTCGGCCTCCAGGCCCGAGATCAGCTTCTCGGCGCGACGGGCCATGTTCTGCGCAGCCACCGCCTTGGTCGCCTTCGCCCGCATCTTGTCCGCCTGGGCGAACAGCTGGTCGGCCTTGCGCTCCGCGTTCTGGCGCTCGCGCTTGCGGCGGGCCTCGTCCGCGGCGCGCTGGGTCAGGTAGCGCTTCCAGTCCATCGAGTAGATGTCCATCACGGCGCGGTTGGCGTCGAGGTGGAAGACCTTGTTGACCGTCGCCGCGAGCAGGTCGGTGTCGTGGGAGATCATCATCACCGCACCGGAGTAGGACTGCAGGTAGCCGCGCAGCCAGGTGATCGAGTCGGCGTCCAGGTGGTTGGTCGGCTCGTCCAGCAGCAGCGTGTCCGCGTCGGAGAACAGGATCCGGGCCAGTTCGACACGTCGGCGCTGGCCGCCGGACAGCGTCTTGAGCTGCTGCATCAGGACCCGCTCGGGCAGCGCCAGGTTGGACGCGATCCGGTAGGCCTCGGACTCGGCGGCGTACCCGCCGGCGGTCAGGAACTGGGTCTCGGTCTTGGCGTACGTCGCCATCGCCTTGTCCCGGACGTCATCGTCGGTGGTCTCCGCCATCTCCATCTCGGCGGCCTTCATCCGGCGCAGGATGTGGTCCAGGCCACGAGCGCCGAGGATCCGGTCGCGGACCAGCTCCTCCGGCTCCCCGGAGCGGGGGTCCTGCGGGAGGTAGCCGATGTGGCCGGTGCGCTGCACCTCTCCACCGGCCGGCAGCGACTCGCCGGCAAGGATCTTGGTCATCGTCGTCTTGCCCGCTCCGTTGCGACCGACCAGACCGATCTTGTCGCCGGGGCCGACCTGGAAGGAGACGGGCTCCAGCAGGAGACGGGCTCCGGCACGGACTTCGAGATTGCGGACAGTCAACACCGCGCCATCCTATGCCCGACCCCCCGGAACCTCCGATTCGTCGGTCTGCCCGCCGCCCCGGTGATGATGTTGGTGCCGCCTGGACTGGCGTGAGGCGTCGCGGAACATCAGCGCGCCGGCGGCGAAGCACAGCAGCCCGATCGTGGCCCGAGGTGCAGCGGGGTGGAGCACCATCCCGGTGCGGTAGATCAGCCAGAAGCCGACCAACAACAGCACCATCGAGGCCACCGCCAGCCGTGTCCGGGGGGCGTCACCGAGCGGTGGGACGAGGCGTCGCTCGACCATGCTGATCACCGGGACGAGCCCGACCATCAACGGCAGGGCCAGGGCAATGATGAGTGGGCGGCCCAGCAGGACGGTCGCCCGGCCGGGGTGCCGCTCGGCGAGCGGGTAGAGCAGCCCGATGGCCAGGGCGATGATCGGACCATGCCACAGGTAGATGGTCACGGCGAGCGCGTTGACCCACGCCAGCACCTTCTGCAGCACCCGGGCACGCTCCAGCGCGGCCCCGAAGGCCCGCTCGACCTGGGCCAGCACCGCTGTCTGGGCCAGGGCCAGGGCTGCCATCGTCGCGGTCGGAGGGGCCAGGTTACCGACGGCCTGGTCCCCCACGGCCGCCGGACTGGGCGGATAGTAGCCGACCACCTTGAGCAGCACGAGGAGTGCGATGACCGCGCCGGCGAAGGTGGCCCAGATGATGATCCTCGGTCCCGTCCTCCACCAGCCCCGGTGGTAGGCGATGCCCAGCTGGTGCACGAACAGCCAGACGACCACGTAGTTGATGTCGGCGGCCCACCCGATCCCGAGGGAGAAGCGCACGGCGTCGACGATGATCGCCAGGACGGCCAGCACGATCAGCACGAGCACACCCCACCGGTCGTGGGCGGCGCACATCACCGGCGCCAGGATCACCACCACCAGGTAGACCAGCAGGAACCACAGCGCCCCAGTCAGCTTCTGGGTGCCCAGCATGGCGGTGGAGAAGGTCCCGAACCACGCGATCACCGTCCCCACCGTCGCCCACACCGCGATGTAGAACGCCAACGGGCCGAGCAGTCGTCTGGCCCGGGTGACCAGCCACGTTCCGTATGTGGCGCCTTGGCCCTGCAGGCGGTCGATCACAAGGGTGTTCGCGAAGCCGCCGGCCACGAAGAACAGCGGCATCACCATGATGAACCAGCCCAGCGTCCAGCCGACCGGCCCGGGCGACCCAACGAACGTACGGATCGGGGCGCCGTTGCCGACGGTCGTGACGTCGACGCGGAACAGCATCAGGTGGAAGCCGATCACCACCAGCAGGGAGAGCGCCCGCGCGAAGTCGATGGCGACGTTGCGGGTCGGCGTGCCTGGGGTGTTCACACCCCCATTGAACCGCACCGGGGCCTCAGTGCGGCCCGTACCGAGGGTGGACGGGGCCGATGCGACGCGCGAACGCCCGCGCACGTCGACCGGGACGTGGCGCGGGCGTTCGGATCAGGCATGGCCACAGGCGGCGTGGCAAAAGGCTGCGGCGCTGATCGGGCGCCGATGCCTGTCAGCTGGCCTCGCGGGTCACGTGCGGCTGGTCAGACGTTGAAGCCCATCGCCCGCAGCTGGTCCCGGCCATCATCGGAGATCTTGGCGGCGGTCCACGGCGGCATCCAGACCCAGTTGATGTGCAGGGCGTTGACCATGCCCTCGAGGGCGGCCTCGGCCTGGTCCTCGATCATGTCGGTCAGCGGGCAGGCCGCGCTGGTGAGCGTCATGTCGACCACGACGGTGGAGTCGTCGTCGACGTGGACGCCGTAGATCAGGCCGAGGTCGACGACGTTGATCCCCAGTTCGGGGTCCACGACGTCCTTCAGTGCCTCGAGCACGTCCTCGTCGGTCGGCTTGGAGGACGCGGCCGCAGCGGGGGACGCCGGCGCGTCGCCCATCAGCTCGCGATCCTGCACCTTGTCGGCGGGGTTCTCGATGTCCGTGGCGGTCTCGACGGTTTCGTTCATGACCGGTCCTCCTTCTTGTCCGGCTCGGTCGTGGAGGTCGCACGCATCAGCGCGTCGCGCAGCGCGGACCAGCTCAGCAGGGCGCACTTGACTCGTGCGGGGAACCTGGAGACGCCCGCGAAGGCGATCCCGTCCTCGAACTCGTCCTCGTCCGGCTCGATCCGGCCCTGCGACTCCATCATTTCCTTGAAGTGGTCGTACAGCACCTGGGACTCCTCGACGCTGCGGCCGATCACCAGGTCTGTCATCACCGAGGTCGACGCCTGCGAGATGGAACAGCCCTCACCGTCGTACGACACGTCGGCGATGGTGTCCCCGTCCAGGTCGACGCGCAGGGTGAGCTCGTCGCCGCAACTCGGGTTGACGTGGTGCACCTCGGCGTCGAACGGCTCGCGCAGGCCGCTGTGGTGCTTCTCCCTGTAGTGGTCCAGGATGATCTCCTGGTACATGGCCTCGACGTTCATCAGTTCGCCTTCCTGCGCGTGCGGGACGACGTCCGCGGCCGGGTGAAGAAGTCCCGGGTGTAGTCCAGCGCCTCGACCAGGACGTCGATCTCGTGCTGGGTGGTGTACAGGTACGCCGAGGCCCGGGTCGACGACTGGACGCCGAATCGGTCGTGCAGCGGGCGGGCGCAGTGGTGCCCGCCCCGGACCGCGACGCCGCGCGAGTCGAGCAGGGTCATCACGTCGTGCGGGTGCACGCCCTCCAGCTCGAAGGAGATCGCACCGCCCCGGTCGACCGGCTCGGTCGGGCCGAGGACCTTCAGGCCCTTCACGCCGGCGAGCTGCTCCAGCGCGTACGCGGTGATCTGCTGCTCGTGGGCGGCGATCCGCTCCATGCCGATGCCCTCGAGGTAGTCGATGGCGGCACCCAGCATGACCGCCTGCGCGATCGGCATGGTGCCGGCCTCGAAGCGATGCGGCGGCGGGGCGTACGTCGACCCCTCCATCCGGACGACCTCGATCATCTCGCCGCCGCCGAGGAAGGGCGGCAGCTGCTCCAGCAGCGCATAGCGCCCCCAGAGGATGCCCAGACCGGTCGGGCCGAGCATCTTGTGGCCGGTGAACGCGACCATGTCCGCACCCCACGCCTGCACGTCGGTGGCCATCTGCGGCACCGACTGGGAGGCGTCGACCACCAGGACCGCACCGACGGCGTGGGCCATCCCGGCGAGGACCTCGACCGGGTTGATCGTGCCCAGGACGTTGGACTGGCGGGTCACCGAGACGACCTTGGTCCGCTCGTTGACCAGGCCCTCGCGGGTGGCCTTCTCCAGGTCCAGGCGGCCGTCCGCGGTGACGTCGAACCAGCGCAGGGTGGCGCCGGTGCGCTGGCAGACCAGCTGCCACGGGACGATGTTGGAGTGGTGCTCCATCACGGAGATCACCACCTCGTCACCGGGACGCAGGCTCGCGCCGAGCGTGTTCGCCGCGAGGTTCAGCGCCTCGGAGGCGTTCTTGGTGTAGATCACCTCGGACGCATCGGCCGCACCGATGAAGCCGGCGATCTTCTTGCGGGCACCCTCGTACGCCCCGGTCGCCTCGGCGCCGAGCATGTGCATGGCGCGGGCGACGTTGGCGTTGTGGTGGGCGTAGAAGTCCGCGACCGCGTCTATCACGACCTGCGGCTTCTGCGAGGTGTTCGCCGAGTCCAGGTAGGTCAGGGGGTGGTCACCGACCGTACGCTCCAGGATCGGGAAGTCCTTGCGGACCGCCTCGACGTCGTACGCCTCGGTGCCCTGGTCGACGACCTGGGTCTCAGACATCCGCGCGCGCCGCCTTCAGGTACTTGTCGTAGCCCTCGGCCTCGAGCTCGTCGGCCAGCTCCGGGCCGCCCTGGGTGACCATGTGGCCGTCGACGAAGACGTGCACGACGTCGGGCTTGATGTAGCGCAGGATGCGGGTGTAGTGCGTGATCAGCAGCACCGCGCGGTCGCCCTGCTCGATGTAGCGGTTGACGCCCTCGGAGACCACGCGCAGCGCGTCGATGTCCAGGCCGGAGTCGGTCTCGTCGAGGATCGCGACCTTCGGGTTGAGCAGCTCCAGCTGGGCGATCTCGTGGCGCTTCTTCTCGCCGCCGGAGAAGCCCTCGTTGACCGAGCGCTGGCCGAAGGTCGGGTCCAGGTCGAAGCGGCCGAGGACCTCGTTGACCTGCTTGGTCCAGGTCCGGATCTTCGGCGCCTGCCCGTCCACGGCGGTCTTGGCGGTACGCAGGAAGTTCGCCACGGACACGCCGGGCACCTCGACCGGGTACTGCATGGCCAGGAACAGGCCGGCGCGGGCCCGCTCGTCGGCGGTCATCGCGAGGATGTCCTGGCCGTCGAGGGTGACGGTGCCGCCGGTGACGGTGTACTTGGGGTGGCCGGCCAGCGTGTAGGCCAGCGTGGACTTGCCCGAACCGTTGGGGCCCATGATCGCGTGGGTCTGGCCGGACCGGATGGTCAGGTCGACGCCCTTGAGGATGGGCTTGGGGCCGTTGTCGGTCTCCACCTGGACGTGCAGGTCGTGGATCTCGAGGGTTGCCATGGGGTGGTCTCCTGTCGTGCTGTGAAGTCGTGGGGGGTGATCAGGCGTTCGCGGGCGCGCCGACGGTGACCGAGAGCTCCTCGGTGACCGCCTCGATGAGGCGCTGCTCGATCTCGGGAACACCGATCTTGTGGATGATCTCGGTGAAGAAGCCGAAGACGACCAGCTTGCGCGCCTCGTCCTCCGCGATCCCGCGGCTCTGCAGGTAGAAGAGCTGCTCGTCGTCGAAGCGTCCGGTGGTCGCCGCGTGGCCGGCACCGGCGATCTCGCCGGTCTCGATCTCGAGGTTCGGCACCGCGTCGGCCCGGCAGCCATCGGTCAGGACGAGGTTGCGGTCCGACTCGTACGTGTCGATACCCTCGGCCGCCTTGCGGATCAGCACGTCGCCGATCCAGACGGTGTGCGCGCCCTTGCCCTGCAGGGCACCGCGGTAGTCCACCCGCGACACCGACTTGGGGGTGGCGTGGTCGACCAGCAGCCGGTGCTCCAGGTGCTGCCCGGCGTCGGCGAAGTAGACCCCGTACTGGTGCAGCTCCCCGCCCACCGACGCGTAGTCGGTGGTCTGGGTGAGCCGGACCAGGTCACCGCCGAAGGTGGCGGTCACCGCCGTCACGCTCGCGTCGCGCCCGACCTGGACCGAGGTCTGGCCGGTGTGCACCGCGTCGTCGTCCCACAACTGCAGCTCGACCAGGTTCACCTGGGCACCCTCGCCGACGACCACCGACACGTACGCGTCGTACGTGGCCGAACCGAAGTGCTCGAGAACCACGGTCGCCTTCGCGTGGTGGCCCACGGTGACCACGACGTGGTCGTGGACGACCTGGTCGGCACCGCCACCGGTCAGCTTGAGGATGACCGGCTCGTCGAGCTCCGCCTCGGCGGGGACGTCGACGTGCAGCGCTCCCCCGGCGTTGGCGACGGCCATCACGGCCAGCCGGTCCATCGGCGGGCGCCCGCCGAGGCCCTTGGCCTCCTCGGTGCTGACCTCCGAAGCGGTCACGCCGGCCGGCAGCGAGGTCTCACGGGTGAGCCGCTGGCCGGTGGGGCCGGCCTGCAGCAGGCCGCGCAGCCGCTTGAGTGGGGTGAAGCGCCAGATCTCCTCGCGTCCCTGCGGGACCGGGAAGTCTGCGACGTCCCACGAGGGGGTGGAGTGCAGGTGCGAGGGGACCACGGCCGACGGCGTGGGGAAGCCGGCGGGTGAGGTCGCGGTGGTGGCGGTATCGACGGACAACTGGGTCACTTTCTCGGGTCGTACGGGTGGGGCTGGGCGGGGTGCCGGGTCAGCCGACAGCCCCCTCCATCTGCAGCTCGATCAGGCGGTTGAGCTCGAGGGCGTACTCCATCGGCAGCTCCTTGGCGATCGGCTCGATGAAGCCGCGCACGATCATCGCCATCGCCTCGTCCTCGGCCATGCCGCGGGACATCAGGTAGAAGAGCTGGTCCTCGGAGACCTTCGAGACGGTCGCCTCGTGGGCCATCGACACATCGTCCTCGCGGACGTCCACGTACGGGTAGGTGTCGGAGCGGGAGATGTTGTCGACCAGCAGCGCGTCACAGCGCACCGACGACTTCGAGTTGTGCGCACCCTGCTCGATCTGCACCAGTCCGCGGTAGGACGAGCGGCCACCGCCGCGGGCGACCGACTTGGAGACGATCGAGCTGGAGGTGTTCGGCGCCAGGTGGACCATCTTCGAGCCGGTGTCCTGGTGCTGGCCCTCGCCGGCGAAGGCGATCGACAGGGTCTCGCCGCGGGCGTGCTCACCCATCAGGTAGACGGCCGGGTACTTCATCGTGACCTTGGAGCCGATATTGCCGTCGATCCACTCCATCGTCGCGCCCTCCTCGCAGGTGGCGCGCTTGGTGACGAGGTTGTACACGTTGTTCGACCAGTTCTGGATCGTCGTGTAGCGCACGCGGGCGTTCTTCTTCACGATGATCTCGACCACGGCGGAGTGCAGCGAGTCCGACTTGTAGATCGGGGCGGTGCAGCCCTCGACGTAGTGCACGTACGAGCCCTCGTCGGCGATGATCAGCGTGCGCTCGAACTGGCCCATGTTCTCGGTGTTGATCCGGAAGTAGGCCTGCAGCGGGATCTCGACGTGGACGCCCTTGGGCACGTAGATGAACGAGCCGCCGGACCAGACCGAGGTGTTCAGCGCGGAGAACTTGTTGTCACCCGAGGGGATGACCGTACCGAAGTACTCCTGGAACAGCTCGGGGTGCTCCCGCAGACCCGTGTCGGTGTCCATGAAGATGACGCCCTGGCGCTCGAGCTCCTCGTTGATCTTGTGGTAGACCACCTCGGACTCGTACTGGGCCGCGACACCGGAGACCAGGCGCGCCTTCTCCGCCTCGGGGATGCCCAACTTGTCGTATGTGTTCTTGATGTCCTCGGGCAGGTCCTCCCAGGAGGTGGCCTGCTTCTCCGTGGACCGCACGAAGTACTTGATGTTGTCGAAGTCGATGCCGTCGAGCTCGGCACCCCAGGTCGGCATCGGCTTGCGCTCGAAGAGCTTGAGCGCCTTGAGCCGGCGCTGCAGCATCCACTCCGGCTCGTGCTTCAGGCCGGAGATGTTCGCGACCACGGCGGTGCTCAGGCCGCGCTCGGCCAGCGCACCGGCCTTGTCGGGGTCGTGCCAGCCGTACTCGTAGTGGCCGAGGGCATCGATCTGCTCGGCCTGCGTGAGCTGTGGCTCGTTGGTCACCTGGGTCATCGGTCAGCCCTCCTGGTGGGTGGCATCTGGGGTGGTCCGTGCCGCGGGTGCGGTCACGACTGTCAAGGGGGCCCGGCTGTGGGAGGCTACTGCCCCAGTGCGCGGACGGGTCGCGGTGGTCACCGCGTCGGGAATGTGCGTGGTGCAGACTCCGTTGCCGTCGGCGATGGTCGCCAGGCGTTGCACGTGGACGCCGAGCAGGCGGGAGAACACCTTGGTCTCGGCCGCGCACAGTTCGGGGAACTCGATCGCCACGTGCGCGACCGGGCAGTGGTGCTGGCAGAGCTGCTCGCCGGTCCGCGACGGCTGGGTGGTGGCGACGTAGCCGGCCGCGTTCAGCGCCACGGCCAGGGCCTCCGGAGGATCGACCTCGGCGCCGGCGTCCTCGGCCGCCACGACGGCTGCCCGGTAGGCGCCGACCACGTCAGCGATCCGCTCCTCGGCGAACTGCTCGATCGCCGGCTCGCCGCCGACGGCCTTGAGCTGGCGCAGGGCCTGGATCGCCAGGGTGTCGTACGTGGAGGGGAAGTGGGCCCGGCCGGCATCGGTGAGCAGGAAGACCTTGGCCGGGCGGCCGCGGCCTCGCGAGCCGTAGATCCGCTCCTCCTCGCTGCGCAGGTCGCCGGACTCCTCGAGCACGGCGAGGTGGCGACGGACCGCGGCAGGGGTCAGGTCGAGCCGCTCGGCGAGCTGGCTCGCGGTCGAGGGGCCGTGCTCCAGGATGGAGCGCGCCACCCACTCACGGGTGGTTCGCTCCGCCTCCCGCACGGTGGAGGTGGGCAGCGCTGATACCGCGGCCGCGGCGCCCCCTTGAACGCCGGACGGACGAACGGCGTCCTCTCCGGAAGATTTCACAACGCCATTCTTGCCTTAATGTGCGCCGAATCAAAATCACAACGCCGATGTGACCGAATAGCGGGACGGCTCGGGCGTTGCCGCTCGTGGGGTTCGGTGCCCGAGACTTCGGGTTCGCTGCTCCCGGGTCCCGACTCCCACCCGGTTCGCTGCCGTTCCGCCGATTCGCTGCTCCTCCTCCGGTTCGCTGCCCCTGCAAGGGCAGCGAACTTCCCCAAGGACAGCGAACCGGTCCAAGGGCAGCGAAGCCCCAGTGCCGGCAGCGGCGCGGTCGCCCGTGGCAGCAACTTCTTCAGCCAGGAGAGATCCAAACCACAAGCCAAGCCAGGCCAAGGAACGGCCCCGGACCCGAACGCAACCAGCGCACCCGAACGCAACCAGGGCACCCGAACGCAACCAGCGCCCCCGAACACCACCAGGGCCCGGAGCCTCGGACGCGCACCCAGGCGCGGCGCGATCCCTGGCTCCGGGCCCTGCCCGGGATGACCGAGGTCAGTCGGAGAGGAAGTTGTCCACCAACTGGCTGAACTCGCCGGCCCTCTCGATCTGCGTCCAGTGGCCGCAGCGGGAGTAGACGTGCAGCTGGCTGTCGTCGATCCAGTCCAGCATGGTGAGCGAGGTGCTCAGCGGGATCACCTTGTCGTCGCGGCCGTGCACCATCAGCGTACGGTGCGGGATCGCCCGGACGTCCGCCTCGTCATGGGCCATCGCATCGACCCACCGCTGGCGCGGCGCCGGGAACATGGCGGAGAACGCCTCCTGCATGCCGGGCCGGGTGCTGGCCTCGTAGCGCATCCGGACCAGGTCGTCGGTGATCAGCGAGGAGTCGTACGCGAAGACGGACTTCATGATCGAGTGCATGTTCTCGAACGAGGGCTCGTAGCCCCACACCATGTCCAGGCCCTCGGTGATCTCGAACGGCACGCCGACGGCGCCCATCAGGATCAGCTTGTCGACACGTTCGGGGTGGTGGATGGCCATCGCCAGGGCCATCGAGCCGCCGAAGGAGTTGCCGACCACGCTGGCCTTCTCCAGGCCCAGGGCGTCCATGAACGCGATGGCCTGGTCCAGCCAGACCTGCTGGTTGAACTCGGTCCCCTCCGGATACTCGGTGAACCCGAAGCCGACGAAGTCGGGCATGATCACCCGGTAACGCGGGGACAGGTGCTGCACGACCAGCCGCCAGTTGGCCCAGCCGCTCACGCCCGGTCCGGACCCGTGCAGCAGCAGCACCGGGGTGCCCTCGCCGATGTCGTGGTAGTTGGTCCGGAACTCACCGGTCTGGATGAACTGGCCGATCTCGGGATTCTTGTCGCTCATCATGCTCTTTCGCTCGTGGGGCGCTGCACTGCGCTCCCCTGGGGTTGCACGGAGGGTTCACCACAGACGGTGGCAGGTTGCCGGACCGATGTCGACGGGTGCTCCGCGGGGAGGAACGTGATCCTGCCCACGCCCACCGTCCCGTCCGCCGGCGGGTCGCCAGGAACGGACAGCGTACCGGGGGCGGGACGGCTGGTCCGATCAGATCGGCTGGGCCAGCTTCGCCAGTGCCTCGTCGACCACGGCGGTCTGCTCCTCCGGGGTGGCCTGCTCCTGCTCCAGTCGGCCGATCTTCACCGAACTGTTGACCACCAGGCGGCACCGGTCCTCACGACGGGCGCTGTATGCGGCGAGGGCGCGCGGCACGTCGAAGTCGACCTTCTCCAGTTCCTCGGCAACGACGATGGCGTCCTCGACGGCCATGCCGGCGCCCGAGGCGAGTTGCGGGGTGGTCGGGTGGGCGGCGTCGCCGACCAGCACGACGCGGCCGACGTGCCACGGTGCGGGCAGCACGAAGGCCTCCAGCGGCCGGAAGTTCACCTCGGTGTCCTCGGTGATCTCGTCACGGATCTGGCCGGCGATGCCGCCGTAGCCCTCCAGCAGCTTGCGCATCTCGCCTGGCAGGGTCTGCGGGTCGCGCCAGACCTTCTCGGTGCGCTGGTTGATGAACATGTACATCTCGGTGTCGGAGACCGGGGTGAACCCGACCTTGTTCTTCCCGCCCAGGTAGAAGTGGCGCTGGTCGACGCCCTCGGGGCGCTGGATGAAGATCCGCCAGACGCTCTGCCCGGTGTACTCCGCCTTCGGCGCTCCGGGGAAGATCTGCTCCCGGGTCCGGGAGCTGACGCCGTCGGCGCCGATGACCAGGTCGTAACGGCCGGTGCCGCCGTCGCTGAAGGTGACGTCGACCCCGTCGGCGTCCTGCTCGAGCCGGTCGACGGAGATGCCCAGGCGTACGTCGGTGCCGACCTCGAGGACGTGCCGGGAAAGGATGTTGTGCAGCACCGGGCGCGTGATGCCACCACAGCCCGCCACCCCGGCCTCGGCGGGGATCGGGGTCGGGATCTCGCGGATGAACTCACCCTCCACCGACAGCACCCGGATGCCCTCGCCGACGTACCCCTGGGCTGCGATCTCGTCGTACACGCCGATGTCCTTCAGCGCCCGCAGCGTGGCGCCGGTGATGGTGATGCCGGCGCCGAGCGGGCGCCAGTCCTCGGCGATGTCGACCAGGTCGACCTTGGCTCCGAGGCGGCCGAGCGTGATGGCGCTGCACATGCCGCCGGTGCCGCCGCCGATGATGAGGACCTTGAAGTCGTCTTTGATGGTCACCGGTTCACTCCTTTGTAGTCCGATGTGTTGCGTCGGCCGGGGCGGCGTCGGCAGGATTCCTGGTTGGTGGTGGTCATGCTCGGTGCTCTGCGCCGGGCGCGATCGCGGTCCGGCCGCCAGCGATCCGGTCGTCAACGGTCCGGCTGTCGGCAGGGCGCCGCCAGACGAGGCGCGCCGTACGGGCCTCGGGCGTGCCGTCCTCGAGTCGCGCCTCCAGTGCGAGGGTGCCGTCCTCGCGGAAGACGAAGCGCCGCCGCTGGTCACCGCCGACCCAGTTGGGGAACAAGCTGAGCCCCACGTGGTGGATCACCACATCGCCGTCCACGTCGTACGTTCCGGCGTAGGCGAGCATCGAGGAATAGGCGGCCGCCTTCTCCGTGTCATCGGCGTTCCACTGTCCGCCGGTGGTGAACCGCGGACGACCGGCCTTGGCGATCATGCAGGACATGTCGCCGTCCCCGGTGTAGCGGATGAAGCCCTCGAGCTGCTGGCCCATCGGGTACATCAGGCGTCCGTCGTCGTAGTCCTGTTCCCAGCTGACGATGTCCCAGCGGCCGGTGATGTCAGCCATGGGTCTCCTCCTTGGTCGTGGCGCCCGTACGGGCAGGGGTCGTGGCGCCCGTACGGGCACGGGTGCCGGCGACCAGGAACTCGGTCACCACGCGGTCGTGCTCCTCGGCGCTCTCGTACTGCGCCCAGTGTCCGGTGTCGGCCGCACAGTGGAACCGCCCGTCCCTGACCCGGTCGGCCAGGTACTGCCCGTATGCGGGAGGTGTCCGGTTGTGGTCGCCCCAGAAGACGAGCGTCGGGCAGGTGATCTGCGCGGCCAGGTCGTCCGGGACGCGATGGGGGCGTACGGCCACCCCCGTCTGGTACTCGGTGATGAACCGCTGCTGGACCTCCGCCAGGGCAGGCCGGCGGTACAGCGCCTGGCGGATCAGGATCGCCTCGTCGGTGATCCGGTCCGGGTCGGCGAGGATCCGGGTCATCCGGGCCCGGACGTTGTCGTACGTGGGGTGGCGCAGGGTCTCCAGCGAACTGGCCAGGTTGGAGGCCCAGTTCGGCTCGACGAAGCCGGGGATCGCCCCTTCCGCCGGGTCGAAGCCCATCGTGGTGGTCAGGACCAGCTTCTCCACCCGCCCGGGATGGGCGAGCGCGAGCCGCATCGCCACCCAGCCACCGAGGGACTGTCCCTCGACGGCCGCGGAGGAGATGCCGAGCTGGTCCATCACGTCGATGACCTGGTCGACGAGCGGGGGGATCAGCTCGGGATCGAAGCCCTCGGTCTGGGACCGGCCGTGCCACAGGAAGTCCATCGCCACGACGTGGAAGTGCTCGGCCAGTCGGGGGATGTTGCGGACGTAGTTCTCCAGGTGGCCGCCGGTGCCGTGCAGCAGGAGCAGCACCGGTCCCTTGCCTGCCTCGAGCACCCGGGTGCGGTAGCGGCCCTGCACGATCCGCACCTGGGTGTCGATCAGGTCGACCCAGGTGGTGGAGGGTACGGGGTTGGCGGCGGTCGGATCCTCGGCGCCGAGCTGCGACGCGGAGTCGGGCATCTGTTCGCGCGTCGTCTCGACGCTCTGTTCGCTCGTCATGGGAGGTCGCCGGCTCAGCCGGCGAACTGCCCCTCGGCGACCGGGTCGGGCCCGGCGGCGCGGCTGGCGGAGATCGGGCCCTTGAGGGTGCCGTCGGACTTCTCCAGGCCGAAGGTCCACTGCGAGAAGATGTGCGCCTCGGCGGCGAAGTCCTGCGGCTGCCACTCCTCGGTCACGATGTCCTCGTCCGCGGCGTACTCCCAGGAGCCGCCGAAGGGGGTGAGGAAGTACCAGAAGCAGGCGGAGGAGACCAGGTGGCGCCCGGGGCCGGCGAAGGTCAGCCAACCCTTGGCGTCGAAGGCCTGGCCGCCGAGGATCACCTCGTGCACGTCGCGGACCTTCCACGCCAGGTGGTTGAAGCGGGTGCCGGGCTGCTTGGCGTTCATGAAGAACACGTTGTGGTGGTTGCCCTCGGCCGAGCAGCGGGCGAAGATGCCGCGGTCGGCGTACCGGTCGGAGACCCGGAAGCCCAGGCGGTCCAGGTAGAACTGGGCGGCCTGCCAGGCATCGTCGACGCCGATGGCCAGGTGGGAGATCTCGTACGGCTGGGCGCGGTCGTAGCGCGGGGCCCGCTCGTCGATCCGGGCCGGCCGGCGCGGGGCGTTGTAGCGGGTGACGTCGTAGTCGACGTCACTGCGCCGGGTGACCCGGAAGGCGAGGCGGAAGCCGAGGTCGTCGTGGCTGCGCAGCACGCCCTCGTCGTCGATCACCGCCTCGCGGTCGGTGGCCAGCTCGGCGCGGAGCGCCTCGAGGTTCTCCGGGAAGTCCACCCCCCAGGTCATCTCGACCAGGCCGCTGGCGTCGCCGACCGGCGTGCAGCGGGGGTCGGACGTGTCGGTGCGGACGAACTCGACGCCCGAGCCGTCGAGGGCACGGAAGCGCAGCGTGTCCGCTCCCTCGATGCGGGTCAGGCCCCAGTCGGCGGCGAACCGCTCGGCGGAGTCCAGATCCTCCACGGCGAAGCGGAGTTCGTCGATCCCGTTGAGACCGAAGTCCTTGGTGGTGGTCATGTCGCCTCCTCGGCGCAATTCAGCTGGTGGTACGGGTGGTGGGTGTGCCTGGGGCCCGGCATGGCCCGGCGGCGGCTCAGGCGCGGGCGGGGGTGAGCACGGACCGGTTGAGCAGCCCCTGGTCGGCGACGATCGTCTGCCCGGTCATGATCGTGTTGTGGCGGGAGGCCAGGAAGGCGTAGAGCGGGCCGTACTCCTCGGCCGTCGGGAGCTCCTGCAGCAGCGATACCCGCCGGAAGGTGTCCAGGAAGGCGTCCTTGGGGATGGCGTCCTGGGTCGTCGCGGCCAGGCCGAGCGCTCCGGGACCGGCCAGCTTGCTGCCGGCGATCCCGGCCGGGGCGACACCGTTGACGCGTACGTCGGGGGCGAACTCGAAGGCGAGCTGGCCGACCAGGCTACGGATCGCGCCCTTGGTCGCCGTGTAGACCGCCCCTCCCCCGTCCGCCGCGTACGCGGCGGTCGAGGAGGTGAGGACCAGGGCGCCGTGCTGCTCGGCGAGGGCGTCGTGGAACACCCGGGCCAGCAGCAGGTGGCCCAGCACGTTGACGTGGAAGACCTCGTCGAACAGGGTGGCCAGGCGTTCCGGCTCGATGTCCGCGATCGGCACCTGCCCGTCGAAGATGCCCTGGCAGGCGATCACGGCGTCGACCTGCCCGTACGCATCGAGCACCCGGGCCCGGGCGGACTCGAGGTCGGCGAGCTCGGTCACGTCGCCCCGGATCGCCAGGACGCCGTGACCGAACTCCTCGTGCAGCTGCTCGACCTTGCCCTCCGACACCTCGAGGACGGCCACCCGGGCCCCCTCGGCGAGGCAGTGGCGGACGACGCCCAGGCCCAGGCCCGAACCTCCGCCGACCACGAGGACGACGTCCCCAGCGAGCATCTGCATGGCGTGATTCCTTTCGATCCCAGTGGGAGGGTGATCAGACGAAGACGCCGAGGTTGGGCGTCTGGAGGATCGCGGTGGTCAGCAGCGCCGTGCGGCGCAGCAGGCGAGGGCCATCCGCGGTGAGGCGCAGCTGGTCCTGGCGGCGTACCGGGATCACGTCGCCGAGCTCGTCGTGGCCGCGCTGGCGGTAGAGCAGCAGGGCACTCTCCACGTTGACCACGTCGGCGGACTCGCCGCGCTCGACGATCACGCTGCCGACCACGCGCAGGGTGCGCGAGGGCGCCACCTCCGCCCAGGCCTGGCCGCTGTCCAGGCGCGCCACGCGCAGCGCGAGCAGCGGCTTGTCGTCGCGGATGCGGTAGCCGCCGCCGGAGACCTCGTCCTCGAACGAGAGCCTGGCCGAGCGGATCGGCACCTCGTAGACGATCTCGTCGTCGATCATGGTGAGCCACTCGTCGAAGCGGCGCTCGTCCAGCAGCTTGGCCTCGCGGGCCAGGAAGTCCTCCGCCAGGTGGCGGATCTGCTCCTGGGTCAGTGCGCCGGTGTCGGTGACGGTAGCTGCGGTGTTCCCGGCAGTGGTGTTGACGGTGGTGGTGCTCATGCCTGTGCCCCCTCGGTGAGAATGCCCTCGTCCTCGACCGCTGCCGCGGCCGCCGCGACCACCGCGGCTTCACGGACGGCCAGGTCGGCCGCCTTGGTCTCTGCCTTCATGGTCTGGTTGTGGCTGCGCATGGCGTCCACCCAGCGGCGGTAGAAGGCCTCCTGCAGGTACTCCCCGTAGATCGACGGGTAGTACTTGCCCGGGCCCTGCCACTCGGGGTCGGGTCCGGTGCGCTTCTGGCGGAAGTGCAGCCGCATGCCGGCCTCGCGGGCCCAGGCGCTGCGCCCGGCCTTGGCGATGCCCTCCCAGACCACCGTGTCGTCCTGTTCGAAGACACCGCCGGAGCCGAAGCCGTACTGGCCGGCCAGGTAGGCCTTGTCCTTGTACGCCTGGGGAGCGACCTTGTACTCGAACTCCCAGGTCCACAGCTCCATCACGCCCGGGGCCACCGGCTGCCAGACCCGGATGTTGGTGAACGGGATCGGCATCTCGCCGGGGTTGGCCGGCTGCGGGAAGCGCAGGTAGCTGAAGTTCGGGAAGAAGGTTCCGATGGTCGGCGGCCGGTTCTCGATCATCTCCCGCTGGACGTCGTCCAGGCGGTCCAGGTCGAACAGGTCGCGCACTTCCGGCGGATAGCCCCACATGGTGAACTGCGGTGCGATCAGGTCGGCGATGGAGTGGCCGATGAAGCTGTTGCCGTTGCCGAAGTCGTAGCCGTGGGCCACCACCGACACGTTGTTGAGGCCGGGGATGAAGCCGGACAGGGTGTTCGAGTAGTGCGTGGTGCCGACGTGGTAGGCGTCACCGGCGAAGTTCTCCGCGCCGTTCTTCCAGTCGGCCTTGACGGTGAAGACCTCGGGCTGGGCCAGCACCTCCATGCCGTCCGGGTGCAGGTTCACGACTGCCTCGAAGGCCCAGACCGCATCGCCCAGGTACTCGCGCAGCGGCGGGACGTCCTCCGACAGCGAGGCGAAGATGAAGCCGAAGAGGCTCTCGACCTTCGGCGCCCGCAGCAGCCCCCACTCGCGCGGATCCAGCTTCTCGCCGTACGCGTCGTTCATCTGGGGTGCACCGGCCCAGTCGCCGTCGTTCTTGTAGGCCCAGCCGTGGTAGGGGCACTTGAAGACTGCAGTGTTGCCGCGGTCCTCGTGGCAGACCTCGGTGCCGCGATGGCGGCAGTGGTTGTTCAGGACCCGGATGATGCCCTTGCTGTCACGGCTCAGGATGACGCGGTCGGTGCCGATCCGCCGCATGACGAAGTCGCCCTTGTTCGGGATCTCGGACTCGTGGCCCAGGAACACCCAGGTCTTGGTGAAGATGCGCTGCATCTCGGCGGCGAAGATCCGGTCGTCGTTGAAGATGTCGACCGGGAGCAGGCTGTCGTCGAGGGACTCCTCGACCCGGTCGACGACGGAGTCGATGTAGGCGGTGTCGTCCGCACTCGGGGTTTGGTACCGATGCATGGGGTTCTCCTTTGAACCGAACAGGATGGGGTGGATCGGGCCGGCGGGCAGCCGGGCTGGAGTGGTGGGGTCAGGCGCCGGTCGCGGCGACCGTCAGGCCGGCATGGGCGAGGGCCTCGTCCCAGCCCGCGCCTCTCTGGAGGAGCTTCTTGTAGCCGCGCAAGGAGCGTTCGCACCCGCGCGAGACGATGGCGTGGAACCGGCCGTCGCGGCCGAACAGGACGAGGAACTCCTCGTCGTCGTACGTGCCCAGGGCCAGCAGGGAGTCGTCACCGTCCCGGCGACGCCCGTAGTAGTGGTACTTGCGCTCGAACATGTCGGTCCAGAAGTACGGGACCGTGCGGTAGGGGGTGTCGGTTCCCTTGGCGATGTTGAGTCCGACCACCCGGCCCTGCTCGATCGCGTTGGTCCAGTGGTGCACCCGGACGAACTCGTCGTAGAGGGGGTGGAAGAAGTAGGCGACGTCCCCGGCGGCCCAGACGTCGGGCAGGTTGGACCGTCCGGCGGCGTCGGTCACGACTCCGCCGTCGACCTGCAGGCCGGAGCCCTCGAGCCACTCGATGTTGGGGGTGACGCCGATCCCGGCGATCACGCACCCGGTGGCGTGGGTGTGCTCGATGCCGTCCCGGTCGGTGTAGCGCAGGAGGTAGTCCCCCGGCGTGCCGCTGACGCCGGTGACGTACGTCTCCGAGTGCAGGTCGACCCCGTGGGCACGGTGGTCGTCGCGGATGATCGTGGCGACCTCCGGGCCGATGATGTGGTCCATCGGCAGCGGGTGGGCACCGAAGAGGGTGACCTCCTTGCCGCGTTCGCGCAGGCTCGCGGCGACCTCCAGCCCGATGAATCCGGCGCCGACCACGGTGATCCGGTCGGCCGCGTTGACCTGGTCACGGATCGCGACCAGGTCCTCGGCGGTGCGCATGGTCGGCAGCACGAGCCCGTCGTCGGTGGTCAGCGTACGGTTCCGGGTGCCGGTGGCGACCAGCAGCGCGTCGTAGGGGAACTCCTCGCCGTCCTGGGCGGTGACGACCTTGCGATCAGCGTCGAGGCGGGCGGCCGCCACACCGGTCCGGACGTCGTAGCCCTTCTCGGCGAAGTGCGCCGCCTGGCGCAGCTCGCGGACCTCGGGCTCGCCGGTCCCCGACAGCAGCGCCTTGGAGAGGGTCGGGCGGTCGTAGCCGGGGCGGGGCTCGGCATTGAGGATGGTGATGGGCCCCTGGTAACCGCCTTCGCGCAGGCCGTCGGCCGCACTGAGTCCGGCGGCGGAGCCCCCGACGATGAGGATGTTCTTCGGTGCGCCCATCGGTCAGGCGCCGGTGGTGGTCAGGACGATGGCCTGGGCGGGGCAGCTGCGGGCCGCCTCCTCGAGGTCCTCGCGCTCGTCCTCGTCCGCCGAGTCGCGCAGCAGGACGGCAA
The DNA here is from genome assembly GCF_900092135.1 of Raineyella antarctica. Classification (GTDB taxonomy): domain Bacteria; phylum Actinomycetota; class Actinomycetes; order Propionibacteriales; family Propionibacteriaceae; genus Raineyella; species Raineyella antarctica. The sequence goes on from NZ_FMYF01000006.1 coordinate 20,636, forward strand.
TGGAGCTGCCGGACGGTACGTCGAAAACGTCGGGAGAGATGCCCATGCACAGCCCGTAGGCCTGGCACTTGCTGGTGTCGAGAGCGATGGAGATGCTCATGGCTTCGTTGCCTTCCTGGTCAGCGTCGGCTGGTTCAACGCGTCCCTGCGCTGGCCGATGGAGAAAACATAGGACGCACGTCACATTTTGGGAAACGGTTCTTCATGATGTCTGCCATCGATGCCATCAATGGCTTGTCTGGCTGGTGCGAGCGCGACCCGTCCGGGGCCAGGGCTGGCAGGTCAGATTCGCCTCACCCACCGGCCCCCTCGGAACGCCGATCGCCCGGCGGCACCCCAGCAGGGCACCACCGGGCGGAGACCCGGGCACCGGCGACGGCCACCGGACGGAGAACGGAGAACGGAGAACGGAGAACGGAGAACGGCCGATCAGATCGGCGCGAGCAGTGCCGTGAAGGAGGCGTCCATCAGCTGGGCATGCTCCTGGCGATCACCCCGGGTGATCTCGATCTGGCCCAGGCGGCCGGAGTTGTTGACCACCATGGCGCAACGCTCCCAGCGACGCTCCTCGAAGGCTGACAGCGCGGCCTCGACCCCGGCCCCGGAGCACAATTCGTCGGCCAGCACGATCGCATCCTCGATGCCGATCCCGGCGCCGGCGGCCAGGTGTGGGGTGGTCGCGTGGACGGCGTCGCCGATCAGGACGATCCGGCCCAGGTGCCATGGCGTGTCGACCAGCAGTCCCTCGAGGGGGCGGAAGGAGATCAGCGAGGTCTCGTCCAGCTGGTCGCGCGCGGACCGGAGGCGGGGATCGGAGAACGGCTCGAGCAGGGCCAGCAGGCGTGGCAGCAACTCCTCGTCGGGCACCCGGCGATGGTCGGGGATGTTCTCGTTGACGAACAGGTACATCTCCCGGTCCGAGACAGGGTTCAGGCCGACCTTGACGTCGTCCCCGATCCACAGGGTCGTACGCGTGATGCCCGGATGCAGCGGGAGCACGGCCCGCCAGACGCCCTGGCCGCTGTAGTGGGGGCCGGGGACGTCGGGGAAGAGGGACCGGCGCGTCCGGGAGTACAGTCCGTCGGCTCCGACCACCACGTCGTAGCGGTGCTCCGAGCCATCGGTCAGCCGGGCCGTGACGCCGGTGCCGTCATCGACCAGGTCGGTGGCGGTGCTGCCGAGGTGCACCCGCACCCCGGCGGCCAGGGCCGCCTCGGAGAGGATCTGCTGCAAGAGCGGGCGCATGATGGCGCCGTTGCCCGGCACGTCCTCGCCGGCGACCCGTGGACTGGGCAGACTCACCAGCGGGTGGCCGTCCGCCCGGAGGACGTCGGTGCCGTCGAAGGCGGCTCCCTCCGCGAGGTACCGGTCCAGGACCCCGAGGGTCCGGAGCGCCCGGAGGGTCGGGCCGCCGATGCTGATCCCGGCGCCGTACGTGCCCCACTCGGGGGTGATCTCGACCAGGTCGACGCGTACGCCGCGCCTGGCCAGCTCGAGGGCTGCGGAGGTTCCGGAGAAGCCGCCGCCGATGACCAGGGCCGAGGCAGGAGCACCGGTGCCGGGAACGCTGGCGCGGGTGATGCTGGTGTCAGGAACGCTCATCGTGCGGGCGACCCCCTTCGAAGCCGGGCTGGTGCGGGTGGACGGGGATCGGGAGCTCGACGACCGGTTCGGAGTCGACGTCGGGGTGCAGCGGGTCGAACAGTGCCTCGGGCTCGGGGTCCTTGCCGCCGGCACCAGCCATCAGCACCACCGTGAGGATCGCTGCCAGCAGGGCCGCCGCAGCGGCGACCAGCAGGCCGCGGGAGAAACCGTCGCCGAGCGCCTGCAGGGCGACGCCGGCGGCACCGGAGCCGGGGGCTCCCTGGGGCAGTCCGTTGACCGCCAGCGGACCGGCGATCCCGTTGATCGCCTCGGCGGCACCCTGGTCCTGCGGGGAGAGGCCGGCGCCGGAGAGGTTCTGGCCGAAGGTACGGGCGGCGGTGCTGAGGGCGACGGAGCCGACGATGGCCGGGCCGAGGGCGAAGCCGAGGTCGCGGATCATGTTGATCGTGGCGCTGCCCATGCCGACCAGGTGCATCGGGACGTTGTTCAGGGCGACCGCCGTCATGGAGTTGAGGGCGAGGGCGAAGCCCAGGCCGACGAACAGGGCGGGGACGACGAACGGTCCGAAGGAGGTGTTGGTGACGTCGAGCCTGCTGAGCAGGAAGGCGCCGACCCCCATCAGCAGCCAGCCGGCGGCGAGCAGCCAGCTCGGGTTGATCACCCCGAGGAGGCGGGACAGCACGGGGACCAGGACGAAGGTGGGTGCCTGCACGACCAGGAAGAAGAGGGCGATCATGATCGGCGGCTGGTGCTGGACCGGGCCCAGCCACATGCTCATGCCGTAGCCGACGCCGAGGAAGGTGAACATGCCGATGATGGAGACCAGCGCGGTGACGGCGAAGGGGCGGTTGCGGAACAGGTCCAGGTGCAGGATCGGCGACTCGACCTTGCTCTCGATCACCAGGAAGGCGGCGAGCAGGGCGGCGCCGATGACGAACGCCCCGAGGATGCGCGGGCTGCCCCAGCCCTCCTCGGCACCTTGGATGACCCCGTACAGGACCAGCAGCAGGCCGAGGGCGAAGGTGATCTGGCCGGGGACGTCGAGCTTGCGGCCCTCGGGGGCGGACGACTCGACCGCCAGCAGGCCGGTCAGCAGCAGTGCGACGGCGGCCAGGCCGGCGAGGAACCAGTAGCTCAGGCGCCAGTTGCCGCCCGAGGAGATGATGCCACCGGCCATCGGGCCGAAGGCGGCGGCCAGCGAGAGCGACCCGGCCCACATCGCCACGGCCTTCGCGCGCTGCTCCGGGGAGTGGGTGATGGCGGCGACCAGGGACAGCGAGCCGGGGAACATCGCGCCGGCACCGAGGCCGTTGATCGCGGCACCCAGCCAGAGTACCTCGACGCTGGGGGCGAGGGCGGAGACGATGCTACCGACGATCGCCAGCAGCGCTCCGGCGATCACCAGCTTCTTGCGGCCGAACATGTCGCCGAGGACACCGAAGCTGAACTCGAACACGACGACGCTCACCATGAAGGCCGCCGTGATCCAGGTCAGCTGGAGGCCGGAGATGTTCAGGCTGGACTGGAACAGGCCGTTCAGCGAGGCGGGGAGCGCGCTGATCGCCTGCGAGACGAACACGGCCGAGCAGGCGGCGATCAGGGTCCCGGAGTAGCCGACGACGGGGGCCGTCGTCGCACTGAGCCGCCCCGGGGATGTCGGGGTGGAGGTGTTGGTCATGGAAGTGTCTCCCTTGCGGTCGGACGTCATCGGCCGATCGGACAGATAGGCATGCGATGAAACTAGGGCGCCGCGAGTGTGACGGGAAACACATGCTGTCGATGGGGACTATTGAGCGGATCGTTCCTCTTCGACGACGCTCCCCAGCGTGGCCGCATGCTCGGAGAACACCTGGCGCATCCACCGGTGCCCGGCGTCCTCGTCGTTGAGGTCGGTCCACAGCAGCGTCTCGGAGAAGCCTGCCAGCGGCACCGGCGGCTCCAGGACGCGGAGCTCGCGACGGATCGCCGGGTAGGCGGCGAGACGGGCAGGGATGATCGCGATCAGCCGGGTGCCCTGCACCACGAAGGGGGTGATCCCCATGGTGGTGACCAGGTCCGTACGGCGTTCCACTGCCATGGCATCCAGCTGGATCTCGACCAAGGAGGGCAGGCCGCCGGCCGTGCCCCACGCCAGGTAGGGCTGGGTCCGGAGGTCCTCCAGGGTGACGCTGCCACCGATGCTCGGGTTGTCCTTGTCGACCACGCAGATGTACCGGTCCCGGAACAGCACCTGGTGACGGAACCTCCGGTGGTCGGGCAGCGCCTCCTTGGGGACGATGACGGCGTCCACCCGGTTGCGCCGCAGCTCGTCCTCGAACCCCTCCGCGGGTGCGAGCACGCTGAAGCGTACGTTCGGGGCGACCAGGGACAGGTGGGCGAGCAGTGGCTGCAGGAAGGTCATCACGACGAAGTCGCTGGCCAGGATGGTGAAGGTCCGCTCGTCCACCGCCGGGTCGAACCCGTCCGCATGGGCCAGCACCCGTTCCACCTCGGCCAGGACACGCCGTACCGGGACCTCGAGCGAGAGGGCGAGCGGGGTCGGGACCAGGGCACGGCCGTCGCGGACCAGCACCGGGTCGTCGAACAGCTTGCGGAGCCGGCCGAGGGTCGAGCTCATCGCCGACTGGCCGATGGAGAGCCGTTCTGCGGCACGGGTGACGCTGCGCTCGGCGAGGAGGGCGTCGAGGGCGACCAGCAGGTTCAGGTCCACTCGTTTCAGGTCCATGCGGGCAAGTATGACCCTTGATGGATCGGATCAATACATCCAATCGTCAGAGATTGTTTGTGGTGTAGGTCCCACTCCTCCTAGCCTCGACACATCGCAGCAGGACGCCCGCCGTCCCCGGCGCACCAAGCGCAGCGAGCCCAGAGCCCCGAAACACCGCGATCCGATCGCACCGACATATGCAGTCCTCAAGGAGGAGGAATTCACATGCAGGCACCGTTCCGCCCGGTCACCCACGTCCGCCACGTCGCCATGGCCGTCCCGAACTACAAGGAGGCCGTCGACTTCTACCAGGACCTGTGGGGCCTCGAGCGGGTCGCCGACGACTCCGGCCTGTCCTTCTGGGGCACCCCCGCCGATCCCGAGCAGTACGTCGTCCGTCTCCGCGAGGACGAGAAGAAGGGCATCGACCTGGTCGCGTACGCCGCTAGGAGCGCCGCTGACGTCGACCAGCTCGCCGAGCGCCTGGTCGCCGGCAACATCAAGCTGGACCGTGAGCCCGGCTCCCTCGACACGCCGGGCGGTGGCTACGGCGTCCGCTTCTACGACCCCGACGGCGTGCTGGTCGAGGTGTCGGCGGACGTCGCACCCAAGCCCTTCCGGGCCCTGGAGGAGCGCGAGTCGATCCCGCAGAACCTCAGCCACTTCGTCCTGAACACGCCGAACCTGGAGGCGATGAAGGGCTTCTACGAGGAGTACCTCGGGCTGCGCCTGACCGACTGGCTCGGCAACGTGCTGTGCTTCATGCGGGCCGGCTCGCAGCACCACATCCTCGGCCTCGGCCGCGGGCGGCACACCGCCATCAACCACGTCTCCTTCGAGATGCGCGGCATCGACGAGTACATGCGTGGCTCCGGCCGCCTGCTGCGCGCCGGCCAGGAGGTGCTCTGGGGGCCGGGCCGCCACACCGCCGGCGACAACACCTTCAGCTACTTTCTCGACCCCAACGGGAACGTGCACGAGTACACCACCTCGCTGGAGGTCGTCGACGACGAGAACCACGAGCCGCGTACGTACGACATGAAGCCGGAGACCCAGGACCAGTGGGGCTTCGGTGGTGCGATCACCGAGCGGATGCTCGCCGCCCAGGCCAACGATCCCGACCAGAAGCTCTGGGCCTCCTCGCCCGTCTGAGCCGCACCGACCCGCTCGGGTCCCGGCGTACGTCCCTGCCCCGGCGGGGACGTACGCCGGGCCCGGGCCGGTGTCGTGCCCTCGCCGTCCCCGCCCAGCTCCCGAGGAGAAGCCCATGTCCCACGATTCCACCACCACCCCTGCCGGCAGCCTGCGCATGCTGAGCGCCGCCGACGTCGAGCAGCTCGCCGACTGGCGGGAGGCGATAGACGCCCTGCGCGACGCCTACGGCCGCCACCTGACCGACGACATGGTGCCGATGCGCTCCATGGCCCGCGACACCGGCATCTGGCTGCGCGGGATGACCGCGATCTCGACCTCCGGCAAGCACGTCGGCGCCAAGATGATCACCGTCAACCGGCAGAACGTGAAGGCCAGCTACACCGTCCTGCTGATCGACCGCGAGGTCGCGACGCTGAAGGCCCTGGTCGACGGCAGCCACATCACCGGCCTGCGTACCGCCGCCACCTCGGCCGTCTTCGTCGACCAGGCCGCACCGCAGCGCCCCGTACGGGTCGCCGTGGTCGGCTCGGGCTTCGAGGCCTACAACCACTTCCTCGCCGTCAGCAAGATCCGCGAGGTCGCCTCCGCGACGGTCTTCAGCCCCCGCGAGACCTCGCGGCAGGCCTTCGCGGACCGCGCCGCCGCCGAGACCGGCCTGGTCGTCGTGCCCGCCGCCAGCGCCGAGGAGGCCGTCCGGGGCGCCGACGTGGTCCTCTGTGCGGCACGCTCCCGGGACGAGTCCCCCACCCTGTCCGGGGCGTGGGTCGGCCCCGGCACCACCGTGGTGTCGATCGGGTCCACCCTGCCCGAACAGCGCGAGGTCGGCACCGACCTGCTGGCGAAGGCCGCCCGGATCGTCGCCGACATGGTCGAGGAGGTCAGCGAGGACACCGGCGACTTCCTGGCTGCCAAGGCCGACGGCATCGACTTCGAGGGCCGGCTGTTCTCGCTGGCCGACATCGTGTCGGGCCGGCAGGCCGCCCGGACCGGTGAGGACGAGATCGTCGTCTACAAGTCGGTCGGGTCGGCCCTGCAGGACATCGTCGTCGCCGAGCAGTTGCTCGCCAGCGCCGAGCGGCTCGGCATCGGCACCGTCGTCGGCTCCCCGATCCAGCCGATCGACAAGTAACCCGACCCCCTGCACCCGCGGACGAGCCAGCAGCGATCAAAGGAGATATGCCATGGACTACCAGAAGAACGAAGCGCGTGAGTGGGCCCGCGAGCACCTGACCGGTGTCTCCGGCGTGAGCAACCCCTCGTTCACCGCCGACCTGAAGAAGCTGAACCGCAACGCGATCGCGCACGACATCAACAAGATCGCCGAACTCGGCTACGACTACACGCTGATCATGGCCGAGACCGCCATCACCCCGGAGGAGAACGCCGAGTTCACCGCCGTGGCCCGCGAGGCCTCCGCCGGACGGACCAAGCTGTTCTTCCACGCAGCCTTCCCCAGCCTGGAGGAGAACATCCGCGCGGCCAGGCTGGCCGAGCAGGCCGGCGCGGACATCGCGCTGCTGTCCTACCCCGCGCAGTTCTGGCCGACCACCGAGCAGCAGATCTACGACTACACCAAGTCCTTCTGCGATGCCGTCGACATGGCCGTGATGCTCTTCCCGATCCCGCTGTGGGGCTTCGAGCGGGTCAACCCGGCAGGCATGTCCGTCGCGCTGATCCGTAGGATGGTCGACACCATCCCCAACGTGGTCGCGATCAAGGCCGAGCAGGGCTACCCGCAGCCGATCGGCATCGTCGAGATGATGCACCACTTCAAGGACGACATCGTCGTCAACCACCCGATCGAGAACCAGTGCCTGCCGCTGATGGACGTGATGGACATCCAGTTCTCCGGCACCTCGAACACCCAGTGGATGAGCGACTACTACCCCAAGGCCTTCAAGCTGGCCCGCAGCGGCCAGTGGGAGCAGGCGATGGAGTCCTTCTGGGCCACCATGCCGGCCCGGCTCGCGAACGACTCCGTCGGCGCCTCGTACATGCCGGGCATCTCGACCCTGAACCGTACGTCCTGGAAGTACCAGGACTGGCTGGCCGGCTTCAACGGCGGCGCCCTGCGCCACCCGATGACCCGTCTGCCCGACAAGCACATGAAGGCACTGCGCGCCGGCCTCAAGGCGGCCGGCCTGCCGTGCACCGACGACCCGGACGAGGCCTTCATGGCCGGCCGGATCCAGGCCTGAGGAAGGACAACGACATGACTGTCGACCAGATGACGCGCGAGGACACGGCGACCACGGCGTACGAGAAGGCCCTGGCGGGCAAGCAGTACATCGGCGGGGAGTGGCTCGACGCCTCCGACGGCGCCACCTTCGGGGTCGAGGACCCCGGCAAGGGCGAGGTCTTCGTCCAGGTCGCTGATTCCACCCCCGACGACTGCATGGCGGCCGTGGCGGCCGCCGATGCGGCGGCAGCGGGCTGGGCTGCCACCCCGCCCCGGCAGCGTGGCGAGATCCTGCGCCGCGCGTTCGACCTGATGATCGCCAACCGCGACGACATCGCCAAGCTGATCACGCTGGAGTCTGGCAAGGCGTACGCCGAGGCCCAGGGCGAGGTCGACTACGGCGCAGAGTTCCTGCGCTGGTTCTCCGAGGAGGCCTGCCGCGGACTCGGCACGGTGGCCACCGCCCCCAGTGGTGAGTACAACATCATCACCACGCTGCACCCGGTGGGCATCTCGCTGTTCGTCACGCCCTGGAACTTCCCGGCGGCGATGGCGACCCGGAAGATCGGTCCGGCGCTGGCGGCCGGCTGCACCACGATCCTGAAGCCGGCCAAGGAGACCCCGCTGACCGCTCTGGCGATGGCGGCCATCTTCGAGGAGGCCGGCGTCCCGGCCGGGGTGATCAACGTGATCACCCCGTCGAAGTCGCACTCCACCATCGCCGCCATGATGGCCGACCCCCGGGTCAAGAAGATCTCCTTCACCGGCTCGACCGGCGTCGGCAAGGTACTGATGGAGCAGGCCGCCCGGCGGGTCATGCGTACGTCCATGGAACTGGGCGGCAACGCGCCGTTCATCGTCATGCCGGACGCCGACCTGGATGTCGCCGTGGCGAGCGCGATGGTCGCCAAGTTCCGCAACGGTGGCCAGTCCTGCACCGCTGCCAACCGCTTCTACGTGCACGAGTCGGTGGAGGCCGAGTTCGTCGAGCGCTTCAGGACGGCGATGGCCGACCTCAAGGTCGGGCACGGCCTCGATCCGGAGAACAACCTCGGGGCCATGGTCACCCGCAAGGAGCGCGACGGCATGCTCGAGCTGATCGAGGACGCCAAGGCCCGCGGCGCCGAGGTCGTGTTCGGCGGGGAGGCGGTGGACTCGGCCGGCTACTTCCTGCAGCCGACCCTGCTGCGCAACGTACCGCGCGACGCCCGCTGCATCCGCGAGGAGATCTTCGGCCCGGTCGCACCGATCGTGACCTTCACCGAACTGGAGGACGTGATCGAGCAGGCCAACGACGTCGAGGTCGGCCTGGTCTCCTTCGTGCAGACCTCGGACCTGGCGCTGGGCATGAGCATGGCCTCCCGGATCGACGCCGGCATGGTCGGCATCAACCGCGGCAAGGTCTCCGACCCGGCAGCGCCTTTCGGCGGCTGGAAGGAGTCCGGCATCGGCAAGGAGGGCGGCCACGAGGGCCTGCTCGAGTACCTCGAGAGCAAGTACACCGCCGTCTCCTGGTGAGCCGGCCGCACGACACCGGCCAGGAGCACCCCTGCCACGGGGGTGCTCCTGGCGCACCCAGGCACAAGGAGAACCAGATGGCTGACAACACCCCCACCTTCATCGGCAGTGCCTTCGACCAGATCTGCTTCGTGGTCGAGGACCTGGACACCGCGATCGAGCACTGGCGCACGGTCAGCGGCGTGGAGCGCTGGTCCAAGGCGTACGACCTGGCCAGGCACCAGGTCGACAAGGAGTACTGGGGCGAGCCGGAGGACTTCCAGTTCAGCTGCGCGTACGGCTTCGCCGGCGACACGCTGATCGAACTGGCCGAGCACGACGGCGGCCGCAGCATCTACCGGGACTGGCTCGACGAGCACGGCACCGGACCGCACCACGTCGGCTTCCGGGTCAAGGACCTGGCCGAGTTCGAGGCGGCCGAGGCGCACTACGCCTCGAAGGGCCTGCAGAAGGCGATGGCCGGCTGGTTCAGGGCGGACGCCGGCAACTGCAAGTGGAGCTACTGGGACACCCGCGCGGCGATCGGTTGCTACACCGAGCTCTACTACGTCGACGGCGTCGCGCTGGAGGCGCTCGAGGGTTTCCGGGCCGGCACGACCGACGACTTCATCCCCGGTGCCCCGCACGAGCGCCCGACCCCGAAGGGTGCCTGACATGACCGGACCGTCGGCCCGCTCGTTGCCTCATCTGCAATCCTCCACCACAGGTCCGGCGGGCGCCCCCTGGGTGACCTTCGTCCCCGGCATCGGCAACGACGCCTCGTTCTGGCAGCGCCAGGCCACCGAGCTCGCCGCCACCCACCGGGTGCTGCGGTTCGAGCCGTGGGGCTGCGGCGGGAGCGAGGCCCCGCCGGAGGACCTGCGGATCGAGGACGTCGCCGCCGGCATCGTGCAGCTGTGGGACGAGCTCGGGATCGAGAGCTCCAGCGTGGTCGGGCTCGGCTTCGGGGGCTCGACCAGCCTCGTGCTTGGCCTGGACCACCCCGGCCGGGTCGAGCGGATCGCAGCATTCTGCTGCCGCCCGCGCCAGCCCGAGGGACGCCGTGACTTCTGGCGCGACCGGCAGGCGTACGCACAGGAGAACGGGCTGGCCGAGCTGGCAGAGGTCACGGTCGACCGCTGGCTGTCCGAGGACTTCCGCGCCGACCATCCCGAGGTCGCCGCCGCACTGAAGGAGGGCTTCCGGCGCAGCAGCGTCGAGGGCTACGTCGGGTACGTCGGCGCCTTCGTCGAGATGGACTTCGAGGACCGGCTGGCTGACCTGTCCGTCCCGACCATGCTCGTCGCCGCGGAGAACGACCACGGCGGCGGACCGGTGGAGGCGATGGCGGCGATGGCCGACCGGATGGACGGCACCGAGCTGCGCATCGTCACCGGTTCGGGCCACATCTGCAACCACGAGGCCCCCGACCAGGTCCTCGACCTGCTGGCGGGATTCCTGGCCTGACGTACGTGACCGGACCGCGGGTGGCGCGCCGATGCCATCCGCGGTCCGGTCCTGCTTTGCCGGCCCGGACCCGTGCCCCGCTCCCCTGCCCCGGTCCACCGAGGCCGCTCTCACCTCAACCTCAGCCGGGGCCGTCCTAGACTCAAGTGGTGCCCGACACCACCCCTGCCCTCGAGATCGACGACCTCGTCGTACGCCTCGGCGGACGGACGATCATCGATTCCCTGTCGCTGCGTGCCGAGGTCGGCCAGGTCACCGCGCTGCTCGGCCCCAACGGCGCCGGCAAGACCACGCTGATCCGCTGCTGCACCGGCATCCTCAACCCCGATGCCGGAGCGATCCGGATCATGGGGACAGACGTCACCACTGCCTGTGCCACCGGACGGGTCGGGCTGATGCCGCAGAGCACCGGCGCCTGGTCCGGGATCAAGCCGCTGGAGCTGCTGCGCTACCTCGCCTCGCTGCACGCCCACCCGCTCCCGGTCGAGCCCCTCGCCGAGCGTCTGGGGCTCACCGACTTCGCCTCCACCTCGTACCGCCGGCTCTCCGGCGGCCAGCAGCAGGCGGTCAACCTCGCCGGCGCACTGATCGGACGCCCCGAGCTGGTGTTCCTGGACGAGCCGACCGCGGGGATGGACCCGCACTCGCGCCGCTCGGTCTGGTCGCTGGTGCACGACCTGCGCGAGGCCGGTGTCTCGGTGCTGCTGACCACCCACCTGATGGACGAGGCCGCCGAACTGGCCGATCGGATCTGGATCATCGACCACGGTCGGATCGCGCTGTCCGGAACCGTCGCCGAGCTCACCGCCGGCGGCCGGACGCTGGAGGACGTGTTCCTGGCGAACACCGACAGCCGGATGCGACCGTGACCACCGAACGCCTGACCGGAGGACCCGTGACCCTGCTCGACCACTCCCCCGCCCCCGGTGCCGCCCCGGCCGGACGGCGGATTCGCAGCCACGCCCTCACCGAGGCCAAGCTGCTGGTCCGCAACGGCGAGCAGCTGCTGCTGGCCCTGGTGATCCCGATCGCCTTCCTGGTCGGCGGCAAGTGGTTCGGCCACGGGCTCGGCCTGCCCTTCGACACCCTCGCGCCGTCGGTGCTCGCCCTGGCGCTGTGGTCGACGTGCTTCACCTCGCTGGCCATCACCGTCAGCTTCGAGCGCCGCTACGGCGTGCTGGAGCGTCTCTCGCCGACCCCGCTGGGCCGCGGCGGCCTGCTGCTCGGCAAGGCCCTGGCCCTGCTGCTGGTGACGGCCGGCCAGCTCGTGATCCTCTCCGTGGTCGCCGTGGCCCTGGGCTGGCGGCCGGTCGGCGGGGCCCTGCCGACCCTGGTCATGGTGGTCACCGTGGTCCTGGGTGGCACCGCCTTCGCCGCCCTGGGTATGCTGCTCGGCGGCACGCTGCGCTCCGAGGTCACCCTCGGCCTGGCCAACCTGGTCTACCTCGTCCTGTTGATGGGAGGGGCGATCATGCTCCCGGTGGCGTCCTACCCCGAGGCCATCCGTCCCGTCATCGCCCTGCTGCCCACGGCAGCGGTCGGTGAGGCGTTGCGCGCCTGGTCGGACGGGACCGTCTCCTGGCAGTCCCTCATCGTAGGGTTGGTCTGGTCAGTGCTCGGTGCCCTGGCCGCACGAAAGGCATTCCGATGGACCTCATGACCCGCATGTTCGGAACCGGTCGCGCGCTGCGCGGCTGGTCACTGGCCAACCTGATCGCCAACAGCGGCATCATCCTGACCGGAGGCATCGTCCGCGTCACCGGTTCGGGGCTTGGCTGCTCCGAGTGGCCGCGCTGCACGGAGGCCTCGTACGTCACCCTGCCCGCCAACGGCATCCACGGGGCGATCGAGTTCGGCAACCGGCTGCTGACCTTCGTCCTGATCGTCATCGCTATCGGCAACATCATCTCCGCCTGGCGCTCCCGCGAGAACGGCGCCCCGGTGCCCCGGGTCCGGACGCTGACCGCCTGGGTGATGGTCGGCATCGTCGTGCAGGCCGTCATCGGCGGCATCACGGTGTGGTACAGGCTCAGCCCCTACCTGGTGGGGATCCATCTGCTGTTGTCGGCCGCGCTGGTCAGCATCTGCACCTGGATCGTCCACATGGCCTGGCGTAGGACGACGGACGTGGCGGACGGCACCTCGGTCGCACTCACCCGGGTGGCATACGTGCTGACCTGGATCAGCATCTACCTCGGCACCGTGGTGACCGGTTCGGGCCCGCACGCCGGCGACCTGTCCTCCCCGCGCACCGGGCTGGACCTGGAGACGATGGCGAAGATCCACGCCTGGACCGTCTGGCTGCTGGTCGCCCTGACCGTCTATCTGGTCGTCAAGATGCGGTCCCGGGCCACGTACGCCCTGCTGGGCGCCCTGCTCTTCCAGGGAGCCGTCGGTTACGTGCAGTACTTCACCGGCCTGCCGCGCGGCCTGATCATCGTGCACCTGCTGGGGCTCTGCCTGGTGATGATCGCCTCGACCAACCTGATGCTCTCGGTCCGCCGCGCGACCGAGGTGCACAGCTCGGGCCGCGACCGCCGGACGGTCTCCGCCTGAGCCCTCCCCGACAGCCAGCCGCCACACCCCTCCGGCATGACCGCCCGGAGGGGTGTGGCGTCTGCGGGCCGCCCGGAACCACGCTGGTGGCGGAGGAGGCGGCGCTGCCCGGTCACCAGGACCGCGGCCCGGTCACCAGGGCGCGATGACCCGGTTCAGCTCCAGCCGGCCCTGGACCAGGCGGGTCAGCTTGGGCGGGTCGACGACGCTGAAGGCCGGGTGCAGCTCCTGCAGGGCGCGCAGCACGTCGTCGGGGCGGACCAGCGGTTCGCTGTGCGCGATCACCAGGTCCAGCATCGGCACGCCATCGGTCACGTACGCGCTGATGCCCTTCACGTCGGCCCGGGCATCGAACGTCCGGGGCCCGTGCTTGGTCATCCGCTCGGTCTCCATGCGGTCACAGTCGAGGAACAACCGGGCTGCATCGGCCATCGCCCGGCCGTCGGCGCCGGGCAGCTCGACCCGCCACACGGACGCCTCCAGACCGTCGCCGACCTTGCCGCCCTCGGCCTCGCGGATCTCGCGCAGCACCAGGCCGTCCGGCATCGCCTCAGAGAGCTTCGCGAGCACCTTCTGCGGGTCACAGACCTCGGCGAGCCCGATCTCCAGGTACTCGGCCTCGGTCGCCGCGCCGGTCGGCGAGGAGTTCACGTACGAGATGCGCGGGTGGGGGTTGAAGCCCGAGGAGTACGCCATCGGCACGTTGGCCCGTCGCAGGGCGCGCTCGAAGGCGCGGACGAAGTCTCGGTGCGAGGTGAACCGGGCCCGGCCACGCTTGGCGTAGCGGATCTGGAGTCGCTGCACCGGAGGGGCCTGCTGTTCGGGTTGCTGCTTCTGGGCTGCCACGGTGGGCCAGCCTACCGCCGCCCCCACCCCGCCGCGACGTACGACGTGACGCCGCCCGAGGCACCGGGTGACCGGCACCACACGATTCCCGCCCTGCGCAACGTGGCGGGCCCGCACCCCGGTCCCCCGACTATCCTTGGCCGTGCAGGTGGTCGACCACCTCGGCAGTGTCCATCGGTGCACACACGACCTCGCCCCGACGCGGCCCTTCCCCAGGCCGGCGCACAGCCTCCCAGGAGCACACATGGACCTCGGTTCCTTCCGCACCCACCACGGCCGCCCTGCCCTGCGCTTCCACCTGGTCCACCCGGCCCGCCCCCAGCGCGTCTGGCTGTCCCTGACCGAGACCCCGCGCCTGGACAACTGGTTCCCCGCGCACGTCGTCCTCGAGCCCCGCGAGGGTGGGGCGGTGCAGTTCGGCAACGAGGGCGCCGACCCGCTGCTCGGCGAGGTCCTGGCGTACGAGCCGGGCGAGCGGCTCGGCTTCACCTTCGGCCCCGACGAGGTCTGGTTCGACCTGATGCCGGACGGCGAGGCCACCATGCTGACGATGACCATGTACCTGGCCGAGCGGGACATGGCCGCCCTGAACGCGGCCGGCTGGACGAACTGCCTGAGCCGCCTGGAGCTGTGCCTGCGCGGCGACCAGCTGGAGGACCTCTACTGCTGGGAGGACGTCTACGACGAGTACGTCCTGGCCGGCATACCGGCGGCGGGCGGCGTGGCGGGCCTCACCGGCGGCGAGTAGCACATCCGGGGCGGTCACCAGCCGGCCACCCCTCCCACCGCCGGCACCGGACCCGAGTAGCGTTCGGGTCATGGGCACTGCTCCGTACGAGTTCACCTCCGGTCCCGATGGCGAGACCGTCCACATCAGGGTGCGGGGCCGCGCGGTCCTCTCGCTCCCGATGATCAACCAGGGCACGGCGTTCCGCCACGCGACCCGAGACGCTCTGGGGATCAGCGGTCTGCTGCCACCGGGCGTGACGTCGATGAACGCCCAGCTCAAGAAGGTGTACGAGCAGTACCGCGAGCAGCCGACCCCGCTGGCGAAGAACAACTACCTCGAGGCGATGCACGACCGCAACGAGGTGCTCTACTACCGCCTGCTGGCCGAGCACCTCGAGGAGATGCTGCCGATCGTCTACACCCCCACCATCGGCGAGGCGATCGAGAAGTACAGCCAGTGGATGCAGCGCCCCCGGGGCGTCTTCCTGTCGATCGAGCACCCCGAGCAGATCTCCGAGGCGCTCGCCTCGTACGGGCACGGTCCCGACGACCTGGACCTGATCGTCGTCACCGACTCCGAGGGCATCCTGGGCATCGGCGACCAGGGCGTCGGCGGCGTACGGATCACCGTCGGGAAGCTGGCGATCTACACCGCGGCCGCCGGGATCCACCCGCAGCGGGTGCTGCCGGTCGTGCTGGACGTGGGCACCAACAACCTCGCGCTGCTGAACGAGGAGACCTACCTCGGCGTACGCCACTCGCGGGTCCGCGGGGAGCGGTACGACGCGTTCGTCCGGGAGTTCATGGAGACCGCCGTCCAGATGTTCCCGCACGCGATGATCCACTTCGAGGACTTCGGCGCCTCCAACGCCCACCGGGTGCTGGAGACCTACCGCCACGACTACTGCGCCTTCAACGACGACATCCAGGGCACCGCCGCAGTCGTCGTGGCCGCGGTGCTGTCCGCCCTGTCCGCGCACGGGGAGGTACTCGCCGACCAGCGGATCGTGGTGCACGGTGCCGGGACCGCCGGGATCGGCATCACCGACCTGCTGCGCGACATGATGGTCGCCGACGGCCTGACGCCGCTGGAGGCGAACAAGCGTTTCTGGGGGCTCGGGTCGAAGGGACTGCTGAGGGAAGGCCTCGCGGGGCGGATGCGCCCGTTCCAGGAGCCGTACGCCCGCTCCGAGGCCGAACTCGCCGGCTGGCAGCTGGACGCCCCCGGGCACTACGAACTGGCCGACGTGGTCCGCAACGTGCACCCGACGGTGCTGATCGGCACCTCGGCGCAGTCCGGGGCGTTCACCGAGGAGATCATCCGGGACATGGCGGCGCACACCGAGCGCCCGATCATCATGCCGCTGTCCAATCCGACGGTGAAGGCCGAGGCCGTGCCCGCCGACCTGCTGGAGTGGACCGGAGGCCGGGCGCTGATCGCCACCGGATCGCCGTTCGGACCGGTCGAGTACGAGGGGGTGAGCTACACCATTGCCCAGGCCAACAACGCGCTGGTCTTCCCCGGCATCGGGCTGGCGGTGGTCGCCAGCCACGCCACCCGGGTCTCCGATGGCATGATCGCCGCCTCGGCGCGCGCGGTGGCGTCGCTGGGGCGGTCCAAGGAGCAGGGCGCCTCCCTGCTCCCGGGCATCCAGGAGCTGCGGGCGGTGTCGGCCACCGTTGCGGTCGCCGTCGCCGCCGTGGCGGAGGCCGAGGGGTTGGCCGAACGCCACCTCTCCGACCCGATCCAGGACATCTACGAGTCGATGTGGGCGCCGGCCTACCCGAAGGTCGTGGCGGACTGAGACGGCTCCCCGTCAACAGCTGCCTCTCCGGCAGCTCCTACCTCTCCGGCACAGGCGGCGGACCGCCGGACCGCCTCAATCGGCGGCCAGCGGGTTGCGGACGGTCGGCAACGGCAGGAGCGTGAGACCGGTCGGGCCGACCTGGATCTCGGTGTCCATCTGCGGGCAGACGCCGCAGTCGTAGCACGGGGTCCAGCGGCAGTCGTCGACCGGCCGCTCGTCGATGGCGTCCTGCCAGTCGTCCCACAGCCAGTCGCGGTCCAGGCCCGCATCGAGGTGGTCCCAGGGCAGGACCTCGTCGTAGTCGCGCTCCCTGGTGGTGTACCAGTCGACGTCCACACCGGTGCCGGCCAGGGCACCGTCGGCCGCGGTCATCCACCGCTCGTACGAGAAGTGCTCGCTCCAGCCGTCGAAGTGGCCGCCGCTGCGCCACACCTGCTCGATCACCGCGCCGACCCGACGGTCGCCGCGGGAGAGCAGCCCCTCCACGATGCCGGGCTTGCCGTCGTGGTAGCGGAAGCCGATCGACTTGCCGTACCGCTTGTCCGCCCGGATGATGTCGCGCAGCTTCTGCAGCCGCGCGTCGGTGGTCGCGGAGTCCAGCTGCGCGGCCCACTGGAACGGGGTGTGCGGCTTGGGCACGAAACCACCGATCGAGACGGTGCACCGGATGTCCTTGCGGCCCGACACCTCCCGGCCGGTCTCGATCACCCGGCGGGCCAGGTCGGCGATCGCCATGACGTCCTCGTCGGTCTCGGTCGGCAGGCCGCACATGAAGTACAGCTTCACGTTGCGCCAGCCGTTGGAGTAGGCCGTCGCGACCGTACGGATCAGGTCCTCCTCGTCGACCTGCTTGTTGATCACCCGGCGCATCCGCTCCGAGCCGCCCTCCGGGGCGAAGGTGAGCCCGGAGCGCCGACCGTTCCGCGACAGCTCGTTGGCCAGGTCGATGTTGAACGCGTCCACCCGGGTCGAGGGCAGCGACAGCGAGACGTTGGTTCCCTCGTAGCGGTCGGCGAGCTGCTTGGTGACATCGGCGATCTCGGAGTGGTCGGCCGAGGACAGGGAGAGCAGGCCGACCTCCTCCAGACCGGTGGACTCCAGGCCCGCCTGCACCATCGCGCCGATCGTCTCGATGCTGCGCTCGCGGACCGGGCGGGTGATCATGCCGGCCTGGCAGAACCGGCAGCCCCGGGTGCAGCCACGGAAGATCTCCACCGAGTAGCGCTCGTGCACGGTCTCGGCCAGCGGCACCAGCGGATGCTTCGGGTAGGGCCAGTTGTCCAGGTCCATCAGGGTGTGCTTGCGGATGGAGTACGGCACGCTGGGCCGGTTCGGGGCGACCCGGCGGATCCGGCCGTCCGGCAGGTAGTCGACGTCGTAGAACTTGGGCACGTACACCCCACCGGACTCGGCCAGGCGCAGCAGTACGCCGTCTCGGCCACCCGGCCTGCCCTCGGCCTTCCACTCCCGGACCACCTCGGAGATCGCCAGCGAGATCTCCTCGCCGTCGCCGAGCACGGCCGCGTCGATGAAGTCGGCGATCGCCTCGGGGTTGAAGGCTGCGTGCCCGCCGGCCAGCACGATCGGGTCGTCCTCGCGCCGGTCCACAGCGTGCAGCGGCATCCCGGCCAGGTCGATGGTCTCCAGCATGTTCGTGTAGCCGAGTTCGGTGGAGAAGCTGAAGCCGAGCACGTCGAACGCGCCGACCGGGCGGTGCGCGTCGAGCGTGAACTGCGGCACGCCCGCCCCGCGCATCAGCTCGGCCATGTCCGGCCAGACGGTGTACGTACGCTCGGCGAGGATCCAGTCGCGCTCGTTCAGGATCTCGTAGAGGATCGCGACGCCCTGGTTGGGCTGGCCCACCTCGTACGCGTCCGGGTAGGACAGGCACCACCGCACGTCGGCGGCCTCCCACTCCTTGACGACGGAGTTCAACTCGCCGCCGACGTACTGGATCGGCTTGCCGACCCGGGCCAGCAGGGGCTCGAGCCGGGGGAAGAGGGACTCAGGCGCGCCGGTCGCCGGCGCCGGGGTGGGGGTCGTCGCGATGTTCATAGGGTTCCAGCGTAACCCGCGGAGCCCCGATATCCGAGCCTCCGACCGGGCTCCCCCACCCCGAGGGCACCCCTGGTGCGGTGGGGGTGAAGAGCCGGGCGACCCCGCGTCGCCGTGCCATCCGGTCGACCACGACCACCAGGACCGTGCCGAGCACCATCGGCACCAGCACTGACCAGTCGCCGGCTCCGGCGCTCCGGTCCGCAAAGGTGCCGAGCTGGCCGGTGAGGACGATCGGCACCAGCCCGACGAGGTTGTTCACGGCATGCAGCGTGACGGCGGCCTCCAGCCCGCCGGTCCGCCAGACCAGCGCGGTCTGGAGGAGTCCGAACCCGAAGTAGAACAGGTTGAGCCAGGGGTCGTGGGCCAGGTGGATCAGCATGAACAGCGCCGCGCCCAGCAGGGCCGCCAACCCCAGGCCGATCCTCGGGTCCGGCACCATGGCGGCGATGCACCGGGGGATGAAGCCGCGGAAGGCCCACTCCTCACCCGCCGACTGCAGCGGTGTGGTGACCAGGGTGAGCAGCAGGAGCACCACCACGGACCCCGACAGCGCCACTGGCGCCCCACCGACCGGGACCACCAGCATCTCGACCAAGTAGTAGACCAGCCATGGCACGCCGACCAGCAGCAGGCACCAGAGCAGCCACCGCCAACGGAACCGGCCGGCCACCGACGACAGCCAGCCGGCACGCTGGCCGAAGAGCACCCGGTTCAGCAGCATCGACAGCGGGACCAGCGCCGCCAGGCCCAGGTTGTTGGCGATGAAGAATGCCGGCCCCATCGAGATCCTGCCCGCGAGGACCTCCTCCATCGTCAGCTGTGCGAGGGTGACGTCACCCCGCACGAGGTCCACCGCGAGGCCGATGGAGCCCAGCACGCCGCCGACCACCAGCCAGCCGAACAGGAGCAGCACGATCCCCAGCAGACCGCGCCACCACCGATAGCGCTCGGTCCGCAGCAGGCCGTAGTAGTCCTGCGGGCCCAGCGGGAGGGCGGGCATAGGGGACCAAGGATCCGCACTGCGCGAGGGTGCCATGGTGAGAGTCTCCCAGCCCGCGGGCCAGGGATCAGGCCTCAGCCG
Organism: Raineyella antarctica; assembly: GCF_900092135.1. Taxonomy (GTDB): domain Bacteria; phylum Actinomycetota; class Actinomycetes; order Propionibacteriales; family Propionibacteriaceae; genus Raineyella; species Raineyella antarctica. The sequence continues at coordinate 40,324 of NZ_FMYF01000006.1, forward strand.
CCGACCGATGGTCCTCCGGCCCGGCGGGCCCGGCCTGCTCCTGCCGGGCGGCAGGGCGCTCGACCGCTGCACGCTCGTCAGCCCCGCGCTGGACCCCGGCACGGCGTCGGACGGCGATGGCCTCGGCCAGCTCGTCGGCCACCAACGTCGAAGGGTCGACCAAGCCGGAACGGTAGCCGGTCCGCGCGACGACGTGCGATGACAGGGTGACCGTCATCATCTGCAGGATGGTGACCAGGGACAGGAGCAGCACGGCGGAGGGGGTCCTGATATGCAGGGCCAGTCCGGCCATCAGGACCATCATTCCCAGGCTCTGCGGCTTGGCCGCGGGGTGCAGCCGGGAGACGAGGTCGGGGAACCGGGCCAGCCCGACCGCGGCGGTCAGGCACAACAGGGAGCCGACGAGGCACAGCACGGCGGCCAGCAGGTCCAGGACTGCGATCGTCATGCCTCACCGCCCCGATCCGTGCCGCCGGCCATGGGCTCGGGGGCCGGCCTCCCGGCGCGAGGCTCTCCGGCGGGCGCGACGACGGGCCGCTCGCCGCGTACGGTCTGCCGTCCGGTGTCGCCGCGGCGGCGGCTGCGACGTACGTCAGGGGGGCTGCTCGGCTGGCGGTCGTGGACGAAGCGTGCCATCGATATCGCCCCGATGAAGCCGACCAGGGAGATCGCCAGCACGACCGGCAGCGCCGTCGTCTCCTCCGACAGCACGATGTGCAGCGCGAAGCCACCCACGGCGATCCCGAGCATCAGGTCGCTCGCGATGATCCGGTCCAGGTTGGTCGGTCCCTTGGAGAGCCGGTACAGGGTGAACCCGGCTGCCACCACCAGGGCGACGACGCTGATCGCCACCACGACGTGCTGGACGGCACGGACTACTTGTTCCGGACTCATCGACCCTCCTCGGGCTGGGCGTCGGCGGGTTCGACCGGTTCCACCATGGGATGGGTCACCGGCGTTTCCGCGGGTGGTTCGGTGGGGATGGGGGCGGGCCCGTTGTCCGCCTCGGGCACCGGCCGGTCCAGCAGGGCGACCTCGTCGTCGGTCCCGAAGGCCCGGATCACCCGCTCCTCCACCGCGCGGACGACCGCGTACGCCTCGGACAACCGCTCGGGGTCACTGACGTCGAGGACGTGGACGTACACCCGGGAGGAGGCCCGGACCTGCTCCACCACGACGGACCCCGGCACCAACCCGATCAGTTCGACGATCATCGCGACCAGCAGGTCGGAGGTGGTACGCAGCCGCACCCCGACGATGGCGCTGCTGACCGGTTTGCGCCAGTTGATCGCCAGCAGGGCGACCCTGGTCGAGGAGATCACCAGTTCGACCAGCGTCGCCGCGATGAGGCGGACCACCCCCCAGGCCCGGATCCGCCCGCGGTAGCGGATGGCCGGCAGCGGGAAGACCAGCGCTACGCCCCAGGTCACGGCCAGGCCACCGAGGATCGTACGGAGGTCGGCCTTGCCCCACAGGATGCACCAGACCAGGACGCCGATCAGGATCGAGCGCCAGCCGACCCGGTTCCACCGGGTCTGGGTACGTCCGGTATCGCTCCTGGCTGCCTCGGCCCGGACCGCACCGGCGGCCTTCGGGTCGGTCCGCCGGCCGGGCGGTGCCCCGGCGCTGCGGCCGCTGCCCGGTCGCTCGGTCAATGGCATCAGTGCACCCCCTCGGGCAGGACCGCTGCGATGTAGCCGCCGTCCCGGGTGTCCCGGGCGGCCCGGTCGGTGAACCCGTACAGCGGGCCGGCCAGCACGGTGAGGGACAGTCCGACGGCGACGATCACGGCGGCGACCACTGCCATCGACGGCTGGAGCGGTTGTCCGGCCTCGACCATCTTGCCGTCCTCGTTCTCGACCAGCGGCATCTGCTGCCAGAACGCCCGGTTCCACACCTTGGCCATCGCGAAGAGGGTGAGCAGGCTGGTGACCAGCACGGCGCCGACGCCGACCGAGGCCAGCCAGTTGCCCTCGGCGATACCGGCGCGCAGCAGTCCTGCCTTGCCGAGGAACCCCGACATCGGCGGGATCCCGGCCAGGTTGAGGGCGGGGATGAGGAACAGCGCCCCCAGCACCGGCGAGGCGGAGGCCAGGCCACCGAGCTCGTTCAGCGAGGTCGACCCGCCGCGTCGTTCGATCAGGCCGGCGACCAGGAACAGCGTCGTCTGCACGATGATGTGGTGCGCGGTGTAGAAGATGGCGGCTGACAGCCCGGCAGCGGTGTCCAGGGCGATCCCGAACACCATGTAGCCGATGTGGCTGACCAGGGTGAACGAGAGCATCCGCTTGATCTCGCTCTGCGCGATCGCGCCGAGGATGCCGATCACCATGGTCAGGATCCCGATCACCAGCATCGGGCGCTGCATGCTGTTCTCGGGGAACAGCACGGTCTGGGTGCGGATCATCGCGTACACCCCCACCTTGGTCAGCAGGCCGGCGAACACGGCGGTGACCGGCGCCGGGGCGGTCGGGTAGGAGTCGGGCAGCCAGGCGGACAGGGGGAAGACCGCCGCCTTGATCCCGAACACGGTCAGCAGCAGGTACTGGATGACCTGCTGGACCTCCGGTGGCAGCTGGGCCAGCCGGACGCCGGCCTGGGCCATGTTGACAGTGCCGGTCGCCGCGTAGACGGCGGCCAGTCCGACCAGGAACAGCAGGGAACTGACCAGCGAGACGACGACGTACGTGGTGCCGGCCCGGATCCGCTCGCCGGTGCCCCCCAGGGTGAGCAGTACGAAGGAGGCGAACAGCAGCATCTCGAAGCCGACGTACAGGTTGAACAGGTCGCCGGTGAGGAAGGCGTTGGACACCCCGGCGGTCAGGGCCAGGAAGGTCGGGTGGTAGATCGAGATCGGGGTCTCCCTGAGCCGCTCCTCCTGGTCCTGTCCGAGGGAGAACAGCAGCACCAGTAGGCAGATCACCGCCGAGACCAGCAGGAGCAGCGACGAGAGACGGTCCGCCACCAGCGAGATCCCCAACGGCTGCCAGCCGGCGATCCACAGCACCTGGGGTCCCTGGGTGTCGGCGAGGTAGACCAGGGCGCCGGCGACCACGAGGATCAGCGACAGCGCGGTCACCGAGATGGCCCGCTGGATGATCGGGCGCCGCCCGAAGATCAGCGAGAGCCCGGCGCCCAGGAGCGCCAGCAGGATCGGCATGGGCAACAGCCAGGTCCAGGTCATCGCTGGGCCTCCTTGATGTCCGTGGTCACGTCGGCCGCCCGCTCACGACCGTCGGAGGACACCCGGACGGCCTTCTCCGAGCCGATCGGCTCCCCATCGTCGGCGTCGTCGTCCTCGTCGTCGTCCAGGACGTCGTCCGGGGCCTCGTCGAGCGGGCCGGGCTCCACGTCGAAGAAGTCCCCGCCCTCCTCCTCGCCCGGCTCACCGGAGCCGACCCCGGAGTCGAAGGACTGCGAGGCCTCGTCCAGGGCCGCCAGGCGACGGATCACCGCGTCCTCGACGTCGTCCTGGACCCCGTCGTCGCCGTTGACCTGGACGGCCCGGTAGGCCATCGCCAGGAGGAAGGCCGTGGTGGCCAGGGTGATCACGATCGCGGTGAGCACCATCGCCTGCGGCAGCGGGTCGGTGACCTCGTCCGCGGGCACCAGGTTGACGAAGGCGGGCCGGCGCGCCGGGCCGGCGATCAGCGGGTACAGCAGGTTGACCCCGTTCGAGGTGAGCAGGATGCCGATCAGGATCCGGGTCAGGGACCGCTCCAGGAGCAGGTAGACACCGCAGGCGATCAGGAAGCCGGAGACCAGCAGCAGGGTGAGGTTCGGTTCCATCAGACCTCACTCTCCGCAGGCTCGTCGAAGTGCCGGCCGGGCAGGCGGACGGCGCTGCGGCCACCGCGTACGCCACCGCCCACCCGGGGCAGCGGGGCGCGGTCCTGCTCGGCCTGGACGTCGATGCCGGCACCCAGCGAGCGGGCGATGTCGAGCAGCAGGCCGATCACGACCAGGTAGACCCCGATGTCGAAGAACACCGAGGTCACGATGTGGATGTCGCTGAGCAGCGACCAGGTGTGGCCGAAGGTGGTCACCTGGGCCAGGCCGGGCAGGTGGATGTCGATCGCGTACGACTGCAGCACCGCCCCGCCGTACGCCAGTGGCGCAACGGCCGCGGCGACCGCGACGACCAGGCCCGAGCCCAGCACCACGCCGGCATCGACCGGTGCGGCATCGTCGAGCTCGTGGCGTCCGCCGGCCAGGTAGCGCAGCACCAGCGCGAGGCCGGCGATCAGGCCACCGGCGAACCCGCCGCCGGGGGCGTTGTGACCGGCCATCAACAGGTAGAAGGAGACGATCATCATCACCGGGAACAGCAGCCGGGTGACGACCTCCATCGCCAGCGAGCGGCGCAGCGGCGAGAGCGCCTCCCCGCCCCGCAGCCAGGAGTAGCGCGGACCGGCGTTCCCCTGCCCGCGGGCCGTGACCTCACGCTCCTCGGCGGGGGTGCGACGGGTGTAGCGGGCGCGGATGAAGATCAGCGAGGCGACGCCGGTCGCGGCGACCAGTAGCACGGTGATCTCGCCGAGGGTGTCCCAGGCCCGGGTGTCGACCAGCGTCACGTTGACGATGTTCGTCCCGTGGCCGAACTCCAGCGCCGCCCGGTAGAACTCGGTCGAGATCGGTGTGGCGATCCGTGCGGTGGTGGCGACCAGCATGGTGGCCACCACCGTCGCGCCGACGGCGATCGCGAGGAAGATGCGCCACCAGCGGGTCGAGGTCAGCGGGCGGTCGGTGAAGTACTTCGGCAGCTTGCGCAGCACGAGCACGAACACCACGATCGAGACGGTCTCGGTGAGCACCTGGGTCAGGGCCAGGTCGGGTGCCCCGTGCAGCAGGAACAGCAGGGCCAATCCGTAGCCGGTCACCCCGACCAGGATGACGGCCTTGAGCCGGCCGCGGGCGTTGGCCGCCAACCAGGCCGCCACGCACATCACGATGCCGACCAGCGCCTGCACCGGGCTGTCCCACAGGCGTACGCCGGCGCCGAGCCCGGGCTGGAGGAAGGCCGCGGTGCCGGTGAACAGCACCAGCATCCCCAGGATCGCCCCCAGGTAGCTCGGCAGGGAGCCGGGCTGGACCCTGGCGGTCACCTCGACGGCGAACCTGTCGAGCCAGCGGATGAAGCGGTGGAACACCTCGTTGGCGGGCATCACGGCGGGCATCGTGCCCTGCAGTTCCTGGACCCTGGTGCGCAGGAGGAACATGCCGGCCCCGAGCACCCAGCAGGCGACCGACAGCAGGAAGGGTGGCGTCACGCCGTGCCACAGTGCCAGGCCCTCCGGCTCGTGGCCCTGGGCCATGGTCCGGCCGTACGGTTCGGTCACCGCGGACCACTGGGGACCGAGCGCCCCCAGCAGCAGGCCGGTGAGCCCGAGGACCACGGGTGCCAGCGCGAACCCCGCCGCCACGTGGTGCACCGTGGTCGGCTTGCGGATGCCCGCCTTCGGTGCGAACGCCCCCCACAGGAAGCGCAGGGTGTAGGCGACGGTGAACACCGAGCCGACCACCAGCATCGCGACCATCGCCGCGGCCGGGCCCGGCAGCATCCGGGTGCCGTCGGCCAGCGGTCCCACCACCCAATTGACGGAGGCCTCGAAGGCGGCCTCCTTGGCGAGGTACCCGGCGGTCGGTGGCAGTCCGGCCATGGACAGCCCGGCCAGCGTGGCCGCGGCCGCGACCCACGGCATCTGGCGGCCGACGCCCGACAGTTCGCGCAGGTCGCGGGTGCCGGTGGAGTGGTCGATGATGCCCACGCTGAGGAACAGGGTCGACTTGAACACCGCGTGCGAGACCAGGAGGGCCAGGCCGGCGAACGTCCCGGCCCTGGTCCCCGATCCGAACAACACGAACAGGAAGCCCAACTGGGAGACGGTGCCGTAGGCCAGCAGCAGCTTGATGTCGTTCTGGCGCAGGGCGCGGTAGCCACCCAGCACCATGGTCACGGCGCCGATCGACATCAGCAGCGGGCGCCAGCCGGGCACGTCCGCGAACCCGGGGGCGAGCACGGCGATCAGGTAGACGCCGGCCTTCACCATCGCCGCGGAGTGCAGGTAGGCCGAGACCGGGGTCGGGGCGGCCATCGCGCCCGGCAGCCAGAAGTGGAACGGCACCTGGGCGGACTTGGTCAGGGCACCGAGCAGCACCAGCACCGTGGCCCCCACCACGAATGCTCCGCGCGGCGCCGCGTCGACGATGGCCACCAGGGAGTACGAGCCGGCCGCCGAGCCGAGCATGACCAGGCCACCGAGCATCGCCAGACCACCGAAGGTGGTGACCAGCAGGGCCGTCAGGGCGGCACCACGGTTGGCGGCGCGGCGCGGGTTGTGGCCGACCAGCAGGTAGGAGAAGACGGTCGTCAACTCCCAGAACACGTAGACGAACAGGACGTTGTCGGCGGTGACCAGGCCGAGCATCGAGCCGGCGAACGCGACCAGGAGGCCGGCCACCCGCGGCTGGGGCCGGTCGGACCCGAAGTACCACCGGCAGTAGAACAGGACCAGCGCACCGACCACCGACACGACCAGGCCGAGCACCCACTGGAGCAGCCCGATCCGGAAGTCGAACGTCAGGTCGAGGCTGGGCACCCAGGTGTAGCTGACCTGGTACGTCCGACCGGCGAGGATCGTCGGCGCGAGCCGGAGCAACCACACGGCGGCCGCCGCGGGCGCGAGGGCGACGAGCAGGAAGATGCGCTGGCCCAGGATCCGGGTGAGCGCCGGGGCCAGGATCGCCAGTCCGAAGTGGACGGCGAGCAGGCCCGTCACAGACCGGTGGTTCCTGCGGCCACGTCAGGGAACCACAGGCTGATCTCGCGGGCAGCGCTCTCGGGGCTGTCGGACCCGTGCACCAGGTTCCGCTGGTTGGACAACGACCAGTCGCCGCGGATGGTTCCGGGGGCGGCCTTGCGCCCGTCGGTCGCGCCGTTCAGGTGGCGTACCGCCTCGATGGCCTCGTCTCCCTCCAGCACGAGCGCGACCAGCGGGCCCGAGGTGATGAAGTCGCGCAGGCCGGGGTAGAAGTCGCGGGCGACGTGGTCCGCGTAGTGCGCGTCGGACTGGTCGGCGTCGATCTGGCGCATCTCGAGGGCGACCACGCGGAGTCCCTTGGACTCATAGCGCGCGAGCACCGAACCGACGAGTCCCCGAGCGACGGCGTCGGGCTTGATCAGGACGAGGGTGCGCTGGGCGTGGGTCATACGACCACCCTAGCGGACCCTCCGAGGCGCCTGAGGGAACATCCGTCCCCGCCGGCGCCCCAAGAGCCGGCAGGGGGCCGTGGGTGCGTCTCAGGCCGTGCGGGCGGGTTCGAGGCGACGGCCCAGCACGAAGCCTGCGACGTAGAGGCCGGCGAAGACCCCACCGACGACGAACATGATCGGCGTCACGATGCCCAGGGCCAGCCCGGCGACCTGCGCGGCCCAACCCAGCGGCTGGCCGAACGGCCGCTTAAAGGTGGCGCCGGCCACCAGGGCGAGCAGTGCGGCCCCGCCTGCCAGTGTCCCGGCGATCGCCGGGCGGGTGCCGTCCAGCATGACCATCACGGCGACCGACAGGCCGAAGACGACCACCTCGAAGAACAGGGTGGTCATCAGCACGCGCAGCATGGGGTTGTCGTTGCTCAGCATCATTGCTCCTCGTCCTGGGCGCCCCAGGCATTGGTTCCGATCTCCAGGTGGAGGCCGGCCTCGTCGGCCGCCTCCGCCGCACGGGCCGCCGTACGACTCTCCCCCGCCGCGCTCTCGCTCGGGACCAGGATGCCGCGGGCCTCACCGACGCCGACCACCGTGCCGGTGACGAGGATGCCGGGGGTCGGCGGCAGGCCGTCCTCGCCCTGCAGCAGTTCGGCGTCGATCCGCTGGGTCATCAGGGTATCCGCGAGCATCGTCGCTGTCTCGAGGGCCTCCACCATGGTCGGCGCCACGTGGACCCGATCCGCGCCGAACACCTCGCGGGCGACCTCCCCAAGCTCCTCGGCCGGGTAGGCGCGCGCCACCGACGAGACGGTGGTCACCACGACCTGGTGCATCACCGGTTCGAGGACCTCAAGCACCTGGCGGACATCCTTGTCGCGCATGGCCGCGAACACGCCGATCAGCGGGGAGAACACGAACGCCTCGGCGATCGTCCGGGCGACCGCGGCCGCACCGTGCGGGTTGTGCGCCGAGTCCAGCACGATCGTCGGGGAGGTCCGGACCACCTCCATCCGGCCGGGGGCGATCACCTGGTCCAGACCGTCCTGGATCACCTCGGAGGTGAGCGGCTTCATGCCGAGAAAGGCCTCCACGGCCGCCACGGCCAGGGCGGCGTTGCGGGCCATGTGCTCCCCGTAGAGCGGCAGGTGCAGGTCACGGACGGGGCCGGCACCGGCGTTGACGGCGATCACCTGTCCGCCCAGGGCAGGGGTCCGCTCGATCAGCCCGAAGTCGGGGCCCTCCGCGATGATCCGCGACCCCACCTCCCGGGCCCGGGCGACCAGCACGGTCGCGGCCTCGGGGTCCTGGTCGGCGGTGACGACATGGCTGCCGTCCTTGATGATGCCGGCCTTCTCGGTGGCGATCTCGGTCAGGGTGTTGCCGAGGATGTGCATGTGGTCGTAGCTGATCGGCGTGAAGACTGCCACGGATGCGTCGGCCACCGAGGTGGCGTCCCAGCGCCCGCCCATCCCGACCTCGACGATCGCCACGTCGACAGGCGTGTCGGCGAAGGCCGCGTACGCCATCCCGGTGAGCACCTCGAAGAAGGTCATCGCGATGCCGTCCAGGCGCTGCTCGTCGACCATGGCGACGTACGGCGCGATGTCGGTCCAGACCTCGTCGAAGCGCTCGGCGCTGATCGGTGCCCCGTCGATGGAGATCCGCTCCCGCACATCGGTCAGGTGCGGGGAGCTGAAGCGGCCGGTACGCAACCCGGCCGAGCGCAGCAGCGCATCGATCATGATCGCCGTGCTGCCCTTGCCGTTGGTGCCGGTGATCTGGATCACCGGCATGGCGCGCTGCGGGTCGCCCAACAGCTCGCACAGCGCGGAGATGCGGGACAACGACGGCCCCACGCGGTGCTCGGGCCAGCGGGCGGTCAGTTCCTCGGCGAGACGGTGGTGCTGGGCCGAGGCCGCGGCTCCGGCCGCCGATTCATGCGAGATCTCAGTCATATCGACACGATCCTATGCGCAGGCGCCACGTCGCGGTCACCGTCACGGACCCGGCGGAACGCAGGGGGCGCAGGGGTCCGGCCCGCCGGCAACTAGACTTCGACCCATGACAGCTGCCCCGACCTCCGGCGACGTGCGCACGGAGCCGACCTCCCCGGACGTCCGCCGGCGTCGCGTCCTGGGCTGGACCGGTCTCGCGTGCCGGATCGTGCTGGGTGTGGTGCTGATCGTGGCCGGGGCACTCAAGGTCGCGAACCTGGAGCAGTCGGTGCTCGCGGTGCGCGGGTACCAGATGCTGCCCTACGAGCTGGCGGTGGCGGTCGGCTACGTGCTGCCACCGCTGGAGATCATCGTCGGGCTGCTGCTGGTGGCCGGCCTGTTCACCCGCTGGGCCGGCCTGATCGGCGCCCTGTTGATGGCCGCGTTCGTGATCGGTATCTCGCAGGCCTGGATCCGTGGGCTGACGATCGACTGCGGCTGCTTCGGCGGCGGCGGGCAGGTGGCGCAGAACGAGACGAAGTACGGCCTCGAGCTGCTCCGCGACTTCACCCTGATGGCCACCGGTGTCTTCCTCACCATCTTCCCCCGCACCCCGTTCGCGCTGGAGGACCGCCTGTTCGCCCTCCGGCCGATCCAGTTGGACGACCGCGACGACGTCGCGGACCCGACGGACTGACCGACCCGAACCGAAGGAAATGCCTCGATGAGCACCAAGAAGCCGGCAGGCTCCACGTCAGCATCCAACCGGCGCGCCCAGATGCGCGCCGAGGCCGAGGCCGCCGCGCAGCGCGCCCGCCAGCGGAAGATCCTGGTCACTGCGGTGTCCGTCGTGGTGGTCGCTGCCCTGATCATCGCCGGCGTGGTCTGGGCCCAGAGCCGCCAGCAGACCCCCGCGGCCAGCAACGCCGTCCCCCCTAACACCACCGCCGCCGGCGACGGCATCAGGGTGAACCCCGGTGTCGCGGAGGGCAAGCCGGTGGTCGAGCTGTTCTTCGACTACCAGTGCCCCGGCTGTGGCTCGCTGGAGCGCTCGGCCGGCGACGTCATCCTGGGCGCGGCCCAGAAGGGTGACTACCAGCTGGTGTACCGCCCGATGACGTTCCTGGACACCAACCTGCGCAACGATGCCTCGGAGCGCGCCGCGAATGCCGCGGCCTGCTACGCCGAGGTCGGGGACTACCCGAAGTACCACCAGCTGATCTTCAACAACCAGCCGGCCAAGGAGGGCGACGGGTACACCGACACCCTGCTGCGCGACCAGTTGCCCGCCCAGCTGGGCACCACCGGCGACAAGCTCACCCAGTTCCAGACCTGCTACGACCAGGGCAAGTACAAGAACTTCGTCGACCACACGAACACCGAGGCCGCAAAGGCCGGCGTCACCGGCACCCCGACGATCCGCGTCAACGGCAAGGACATGGACCTGTCCGGCCTGGCCAAGCCCGCGGACTTCCCGGCCGCCGTCGCCAAGACCGCCGCAGGCCAGTGACACTGCACTGATTCCCGCCCGGATCCCGCCACCGCGAAGTCTCGCCCCCACGCCGATGTGCGTGGGGGCGAGCCGCTTCCGTAAGATGCAGCCCATGAGTGATCCCGTCCAGACGCCCACGTCCACCCCGACCCCGCAGGCCGCGGGCGGCGCGGTAGGCGCGGTGAACGTGCCGGACAAGCCGGCGCTGGAGGGCCTGGAGGACAAGTGGGGCACCCGCTGGTCCGACGAGCGTACGTACGCCTTCGACCGTGACGCCCCCCGCGAGTCCGTCTTCTCCATCGACACTCCCCCGCCCACGGTGTCCGGGTCGCTGCACGTGGGCCACGTGTTCTCCTACACCCACACCGACGTCATCGCGCGCTACCAGCGGATGCGCGGCAAGCACGTCTTCTACCCGCTCGGCTGGGACGACAACGGCCTGCCGACCGAGCGCCGGGTGCAGAACTACTACGGGGTCCGCTGCGACCCCTCGATCCCGTTCGACGCGGACTTCACCCCGCCGGCCAAGCCGGACCCGAAGCGCCAGGTCCCGATCAGCCGCCGCAACTTCGTGGCGCTGTGCAATGAGCTGACCGCCGTCGACGAGCAGGTCTTCGAGGACCTCTGGAAGCACGTCGGACTGTCGGTCGACTGGGACCTGCTGTACACCACGATCTCCGATGATGCGCAGGCCGTGGCCCAGCGCGCCTTCCTGCACAACCACGCCCGCGGCGAGGCGTACATGTCGGAGGCCCCGACGATGTGGGACATCACCTTCCAGACCGCGGTGGCCCAGGCCGAGCTGGAGGCCCGGGACTACCCCGGCTTCTACCACGCCCTCAACTTCCACAAGCCCGACGGCGGCGACGTGGTGATCGAGACCACGCGCCCTGAGCTGCTCGCCGCCTGCTGCGCGCTGATCGCCCACCCCGACGACGAGCGCTACCAGTCGCTGTTCGGCACCACGGTGACCACGCCGGTGTTCGGGGTCGAGGTCCCGGTGCTGGCCCACCGCGACGCCGAACCGGACAAGGGCTCGGGCATCGCGATGTGCTGTACCTTCGGCGACCTCACCGACGTGACCTGGTGGCGCGAGCTGCAGCTGCCGACCCGTACCATCATCGGCCGCGACGGTCGCATCCTGCGGGAGACGCCGGACTGGGTGGTCAACACCGAGGCATACGAGCGGATCGCCGGCAAGACCACGTTCTCCGCCCGCGAGGAGACCGTCGCGATGCTGCGGGCCGGGGACGAGCTGGTCCGCGACCCCGAGCCGACCCAGCGCAAGACGAACTTCTACGAGAAGGGCGACAAGCCGCTCGAGATCGTCTCCACCCGCCAGTGGTACATCGCCAACGGCGGCCATGACGCCGCCCTGAAGGAAGCCCTGCTCGAGCGCGGCCGGGAGCTGGAGTGGGTGCCCCAGCACATGCGGCACCGCTACGACGACTGGGTGGGCGGCCTGAACGGTGACTGGCTGATCTCGCGGCAGCGCTACTTCGGCGTGCCGTTCCCGGTCTGGTACCCGCTCGATGCCGAGGGCGAGCCCGACTACGACCACCCGCTGGTCGCCGACGAGCAGCACCTACCGGTCGACCCCTCGGTCGATGTCCCGGCCGGGTACCAGGAGTCCCAGCGCAACCAGCCGAACGGCTTCGCCGCCGATCCGGACGTGATGGACACCTGGGCCACCTCGTCGCTGACCCCGCAGATCGCCTGCGGCTGGTCGCGGGACGAGGACCTGTTCGAGCGCACCTTCCCGATGGACCTGGCCCCGCAGGCGCACGACATCATCCGGACCTGGCTGTTCTCCCGGATCGTCCGCTCGCACCTGGAGTTCGACCAGCTGCCCTGGAAGCGGGCGACCATCTCCGGCTTCGTCGTCGACCCGGACCGCAAGAAGATGTCGAAGTCCAAGGGCAACGTCGTCGTCCCCTCGGAGATCCTGGAGAAGTTCGGCGCCGACGCCGTGCGCTGGCGCGCCGCGATGGCCCGGCCCGGGATGGACTCCCCCTTCGACGAGAAGCAGATGAAGGTCGGTCGCCGCCTGGCGATGAAGATCCTCAACGCCTCGAAGTTCGTCCTCGGCTACGGCAGCGCGACCGACGCCACCAAGGTCACCGACCCGGCCGACCTGGCGATGCTCACCGCCCTGGCCGACGTCGTCCGCCGCAGCTCCGAGGCGTTCGAGGCGTACGACTACTCGATCGCCCTGGAGACCGCCGAGCGGTTCTTCTGGCAGTTCTGTGACGACTACCTGGAGCTGGTGAAGGAGCGGGCGTACGGCGCCCGGGGCGAGGCCGCTGCCGCCTCGGCCCAGAACGCCCTGGCACTGGCCCTGCACACGCAGCTGCGCCTGTTCGCCCCGTTCATGCCGTTCGTCACCGAGGAGGTCTGGAGCTGGTGGCAGCCGGGCTCGGTGCACCTGGCCCCGTGGCCGGTGGCGGAGGAGCTGACCGAGGGCCTGGTCGGCCCGGGTGATCCCGAGCTGCTGGTCGACATCGCCGCGGCGCTGGAGGGCATCCGCGGTGCCAAGTCGTCGGCGAAGGTCTCCATGAAGACCGAGGTGTCGCGGGCCGAGTTCACCGGCGAGGAGGCCGTCCTCGGGCGTCTGGCCGGGGTCGAGGCCGACCTGCGGGCGGTCGGGCGGATCCCCGGTGAGGTCGTGTGGACCACCGCTTCCGGTCCGTTGTCGGTGGCCGTCGAGCTGGTGGCACCGGAGGCCTGAGCGAGCGCCGAAAGCCCCGGCCCCCTCAAGGGGGGCCGGGGCTTCGTTCGTTCCTCGTCCTGCCTGGCTCAGGCGCTCTTCTCGTGCCGCTGGCCGCGCTTGCTCGCCTGGGCCCGGGTGAGGAGCTCGGGCTTGGCGCCGCAGGTGATGACCTCGGCATTGACGACCACGTGGGTGACGTTCTCGTCCGAGGGCACCTCGTACATGATGTCGAGCAGCGACTCCTCCAGGATGGCGCGCAGGCCTCGCGCGCCGGTCCCGCGTTCGAGCGCGCTATCAGCCACCGCCGCGATCGCGTCGTCGGTGAACTCCAGCTCGACACCGTCCAGCTCGAACAACCGCTGGTACTGGCGCACCAGGGCGTTGCGCGGCTCGATCAGGATCCGTACGAGCGCATCACGGTCGAGCGGGGACACCGTGGCGATCATCGGCAGGCGGCCGATGAACTCCGGGATGAGCCCGTACTTGTGCAGGTCCTCCGGACGCACGTCCGCGTACGGTTCCCGGCTCTTCTCCATCCGCGAGGCGAGGTCGTTGTTGAACCCGAGCGGCCGCTTGCCGACCCGCTCGTTGACCATGTCCTCCAGGCCCGCGAACGCACCGCCCACGATGAACAGCACGTTGGTGGTGTCGATCTGGATGAAGTCCTGGTGCGGGTGCTTGCGGCCACCCTGGGGCGGTACCGAGGCCACCGTCCCCTCCAGGATCTTCAGCAGGGCCTGCTGGACGCCCTCACCCGACACGTCGCGGGTGATCGAGGGGTTCTCCGACTTGCGGGCGACCTTGTCGATCTCGTCGATGTAGATGATGCCGGTCTCGGCCTTGTGGACGTCGAAGTCCGCGGCCTGGATCAGCTTCAGCAGGATGTTCTCGACGTCCTCGCCGACGTAGCCGGCCTCGGTCAGGGCGGTGGCGTCGGCCATCGCGAACGGGACGTTGAGCATCCGCGCCAGCGTCTGGGCCAGGTAGGTCTTGCCGCACCCGGTCGGGCCGATCAGCAGGATGTTCGACTTGCCCAGTTCCACCCCGTCCTCCTCGGCTGCTCGCCGAGGAGTCGGGGCGCTCTGGGCCTGCACCCGCTTGTAGTGGTTGTACACCGCCACCGCGAGGGTCTTCTTGGCCGAGTCCTGGCCGATCACGTACTCGTCGAGGAAGTCCCGGATCTGCTGGGGCTTCGGGAGCTCATCGAGGGCACCGGCCTCCGCGGTGTCGGAGAACTCCTCCTCGATGATCTCGTTGCACAGCTCGATGCACTCGTCGCAGATGTAGACGCTGGGTCCTGCGATGAGCTTCTTGACCTGCTTCTGGCTCTTCCCGCAGAACGAGCATTTCAGCAGGTCACCGGTCTCCCCGATACGCGACATGGTGGTCCTGTCCCCCGGAGGCCTAGACGTCCTTGAGCGAGGTCAGGACGTCGTCGATGAGCCCGTACTCCTTGGCCTCGGGGGCCGTGAGGTACTTGTCGCGGTCGACGTCGCGGCTGACCTGCTCGACCGACTGGCCGGTGGCGTCCGAGAGCATCTTCTCCATCAGGGCCCGGATGCGCAGGATCTCGTTGGCCTGGATCTCGATGTCCGAGGACTGGCCGTAGGAGGTCTGCCCCATCGAGGGCTGGTGGATCAGGATGGTCGAGTTCGGCAGCGCGAGACGCTTGCCCTTGGTCCCGGCTGCCAGCAGGACGGCGGCGGCCGAGGCCGCCATGCCCAGGCAGATCGTCTGCACGTCGGGCTTGATGTACTGCATCGTGTCGTAGATGGCGCTCATCGCGGAGAACGAGCCGCCCGGGGAGTTGATGTAGATGCTGATCGGGCGCTCGGGGTCCATCGACTGGAGCACCAGCAGCTGCGACATCACGGCGTTGGCGATGTCATCGGTCACCGGCGTGCCGAGGAAGATGATGCGGTCCTCGAAGAGCTTGGTGTACGGGTCCACGCGGCGGACGCCGTAGGACGTACGCTCCTCCCACTGGGGGATGAAGTAGTCCATCTGCGGGCCGGCCGGGGTGATCCCGGACGGGGCCAGGGCCTCCTGGCGCTGTTCCATGTTGAACCGAGCGAGATGCTGCATATCCATGGTCGTCCTCCTCACTGGTTCGGGGCGTCGTTGGCGTCGTTGGTGATCTGCGAGGCCTTCTCGTACACGTGGTCGATGAAGCCGTACTCGAGGGCCGCCTGGGCGGTGAACCAGCGGTCCCGGTCGGAGTCGGACTCGATCCGCTCCAACGGCTGGCCGGTGTGCTCGGCGATGAGCTTGGCCATCTCCTTCTTCGTGGCCAGCAGCTGCTCGGCGTTGATCTTCACCTCGGTGGCGGTGCCTCCGACGGCCCCCAGCGGCTGGTGCATCAGGATGCGGCTGTGCGGCAGGGCGTAGCGCTTGCCCCGGGTGCCCGCGCTGAGCAGGAACTGGCCCATCGAGGCGGCCATGCCCATCGCGACGGTGGCGACGTCGTTCGAGATCCACTGCATGGTGTCGTAGATCGCCATGCCGGCGGTCACCGATCCACCAGGGGAGTTGATGTAGAGGTAGATGTCCTTCTCCGGGTCCTCCGCGTTCAGCAGGAGCATCTGGGCGCAGATCGCATTCGCGTTCTCGTCCCGGACCTCGGATCCGAGGAAGATGATCCGGTTCGCAAGAAGGGACTGGTAGACGTTGTCCGCCATGCCGAGCGGGCTCGACCCGTTCGCGGCCTGCAAGGGGCTTCCCTGATTAACGTTCACGAAACGAACCTACCGGCCCGCCACGACAAATCGGAGACATTGGCGGCGGTGTTCGCTGTCGGCAGACGGGGAAGCGACAGCGGCCGCCCCCGAGGGGACGGCCGCTGCGACGTACGCGTCAGGTAGCCGGATTGCTCACTCGGCGTCGGCCTCGACGGACTTGGCCTCGTCGGCGGCCTGGTCGTCGACCCGGACCTCCGTGTCGTCCGCGTCCTTCTCGGCGGCCTTCTTGGCCGGGGCCTTCTTGGCGGCAGCCTTCTTGGCCGGGGCCTCGTCGGCCGACTCCTCCGCGACGTCGGTGTCACCCTCGGCCTCGGCCGGCTCGGCGTAGGTGCCGTCGGCCTGCAGGTTCTTCAGGTCGATGACGTTGCCCTCGGTGTCCTTGACCGTGGCGGACTGGACGATGAGGGCCAGCGCCTTGGCGCGACGGATCTCGGTCATCCACTCGTTGGTGTGGTCGTGCTCGAGCATGTGCTGCATCTCCTGCTCGGGGGAGGTGCGGTTGGCGCGGGCACGGGCGAACAGGTGCTCGGTCAGGTCGGTCTGCTCGATCTGGAGATCCTGGTCCTCGGCGATCCTGTCCAGCACCAGCTGGGCCTTGACGGCCTCCGCGGAACGCTGGGCAAGGTTCGCGCGGAACTCCTCCTCGGACTCCTCGGTCTCGTCGGAGTCCGCCAGGTACTGCTTCAGGGTCATCCCGGCCTGGGCCAGCTCCTGGTCGACCTGGTTGTTGCGGGCGCTGATCTCGGAGGCCAGCAGGTTCTCCGGCAGCTCCATGTCGATCTGGCCGATGACGGCCTCGAGGACCTTGTCGCGGGCGGTGTTGGCCTGGTCGACGCGGTGCATCCGGGCCAGGTTCTCGCGCAGGTCGTCGTACATCTCGTCAGCGGTGTCGAACTCGGACACCATCTGGGCGAAGTCGTCGTCGACCTCGGGGAGCTCCTGCTCCTGGACCTTGGTCACGGTCACCTCGATGTCGGCCTCCTGGCCGGCCGCGGGGCCGCCGACGAGGGTGGAGGTGAAGGACTTCGTCTCGCCGGCCTTCATGCCGGTGAGCGCCTCGTCCATGCCCTCGACCATGCCGCCGGCGCCGACGCGGTAGGTCACGCCCTCGGCCTCGCCGCCCTCGACGAGCTCGTCGTCCTTGGTGGCCTTCAGGTCGAAGGTGACCAGGTCACCCTCCTTGGCGGCCCGGTCGACCTCGGTGTTGGTCGCGAAGCGCTCGCGCAGGATCTTGACCTGCTCCTCGAGCTCGTCCTCGGTGGACTCGACCGCGTCGACCTCGACCTCGATGCCGTCGAAGGCCGGGATCATGAAGTCGGGACGGACGTCCACCTCAGCGGTGAACTCGACACTCTCGCCGACCTCCAGCTTGGTGACCTCGATCTCCGGCTGGGTCAGCGGGACGAGCCCGTGCTCATCGACAGCGCTGGAGTAGAGGCCCGGGAGCGCCTCGTTCAGCGCCTGCTCCAGCGCCACGCCGGGGCCGAAGCGCTGGTCGATGATCGCCGCCGGGATGTGCCCGGGACGGAAGCCGGGGATCTGCACCTGCTGGGCGATCTCCTTGTAGGCCTTGTCCAGGTGAGGCTTCAGTTCGGCGAAAGGCACCTCGACGGTGATCTTGGCTCGCGAAGGGCTCAGCTGCTCAACAGTGCTCGGCAAGACGGATACTCCTGAATCGATGGACACAGGGCGACGGCCCGGATGGTCGCCCCCTCAAGTCATGTGCGTCCACACCTGAGTCTCCCCAGCGCAGACAGGATGTCATCCTAGCGTGGCCGCGCGCCCTGCAGGAAATGTGGACTTGGACGGTCGACTCCCCCGCCGCTACACTCCAAGGGTTCGGTGGGTCGGCCAGTCCGGCCCGACCGCATGCAGCATCGTCGGCCTCCGGGTCGTACGACCGGGGCGTAGCGTAGTGGCTAGCGCGCCTGCTTTGGGAGCAGGAGACCGCAGGTTCGAGTCCTGTCGCCCCGACCCCCGCAACCGGCCCTGACCAGTGGAGACATTGGCCAGGGCCGGTTCGCGTCCGCGGGGTGGATGGTTGACGGGCGCACCGCATCGACCGCCACCACACCCCCACCGGGTATCGGTTTCATAACACTCGAACCTGAGGGCGCCCTGAATCAACTACGTGGCGTAGTTGCTGGCTAGTCTGGAGCCACAGGACACATCCTCTGAGGAGAATTCCCGATGTCGACCACAACGACAACCGCGTCCACCTCCACCACCTACACCCCCCAGGAACAGGTCGTGACGTCGCCGGCGGCGCGTCTCACCCTGGCCATCCTCCGACTCGTCGTCGGCTTCATCTTCCTGTGGGCCTTCATCGACAAGGTCTTCGGGCTGGGCTTCACCACGAAGCCCGAGCGGGCCTGGATCAACGGCGGCACCCCCGCCCAGGGCTTCATGAAGAACGCTGAAGGGCCCTTCGCGGCGCTCTTCCAGGGCATGGCCGGCCCGTGGGCCGACTGGCTGTTCATGATCGGCCTGCTCGCCATCGGCGTGGCCGTGATGCTGGGCGCCGGACTGAAGATCGCCGCGATCACCGGCGCGCTGCTGATGTTCCTGATGTACCTCGCCGAGTTCCCGATCGGCCGGCCCGGCGCCGGCTTCACCAACCCGATCGTTGACAGCCACTGGATCGAAGGCCTCTCCCTGGTCGTCTTCGCCCTGACCCGAGCCGGCGACACCCTCGGCGTCGGAAAGATCTGGGGCCGGATGGTCGGCGACGGCTGGCTGCGCTGATCCCGGTGGTGGATGCCTGACCGTCACCGCGACAGGCATCCACCACCAACACAAGGGCGTCCCCGTTCGGGGGCGCCCTTGTCGTTTGGTCGCCGGAGACGACGACCGCTATACTCTTGCCCTGCGTCGGCTTGCCGGCACAACGCGGATGTAGCTCAATGGTAGAGCCCCAGTCTTCCAAACTGGCTACGCGGGTTCGATTCCCGTCATCCGCTCCAAAAGCGCTCGCGCAGCGCGCCCCGAGGGTCCAGTGTTGATCCATGGCCCCCACCACCCTCACCTTCCTCGGCGCAGCCGGAACCGTCACCGGCTCCCGGTTCCTCCTGACCCTCGGTGATCGGCGCCTGCTCGTCGACGCCGGGATGTTCCAGGGCGAGAAGCGCTGGCGCTCTCTGAACTGGGCCGACTTCCCGGTCGACCCTGCCGAGATCGACGCGGTCGTCCTCACCCATGCCCACATGGACCACTGCGGCTACCTCCCGGCGCTGGTCCGCAACGGCTACCGGGGCCCGATCTGGGCCACCGAGGGTACCGCCGCCCTGGCCGGGATCGTGCTCCGCGACGCGGGCTTCCTGCAGGAGCGGGACGCCCAGCTCGCCGAGCAGTACGGCTACTCCAAGCACCATCCCGCCCTGCCGCTCTACACCGTCAAGGACGTGGAGCGGACGCTGCCGCTGTTCCGGCCCGTCGACTACGACACCGACGTCGAAATCAGACAGGGCGTGGTGTGCCGGTGGACCCGGGCCGGGCACATCCTCGGGTCGGCGAGCGTACGGGTGTCCACCCCCTCGACGGCGATCGTCTTCTCCGGTGACATCGGTCGCCACGACCACCCCGTGCTGCGCAGTCGCGACACCCCGCCCGGGGCCCCGTACGTCGTGATCGAGTCGACGTACGGCGATCGGGAGCATCCCGAACCGCCGCTGGCACACGAGGACTTCGCAGAGGCCATCCGGGACACCGTCGCGCGCGGCGGGCAGGTGCTGATCCCCGCCTTCGCCGTCGACCGTACGGAGGTGGTGCTCAAGACCATCGGGGAGCTCCAGGGGGACGGTCGGATCCCCTCCCTGCCGATCTACGTGAACAGCCCGATGGCACTGGACGCCCTCCGGCTCTACCGCTCGGCCGGCTGTCGCGACGAGCTGCGCCAGGACCTGGACGTGGACGACTTCCTCGGCCTGGCCGACCTGCACGAGACCCCGGACGCCCAGGACTCCCGTGAGCTCGACGAGCTCCAGGGTCCGGCCATCATCATCTCCGCCTCCGGGATGGCGACCGGCGGCCGGGTGCTGCACCACCTCGCACATTTGCTCCCCGACCCGCGCAACACCGTGATCCTGACCGGCTACCAGGCGGCCGGCACCCGCGGCCGGGTCCTGGAGGAGGGGGCCCGGGAGCTGAAGCTGCACGGCCGCTACGTGCCCGTCCGGGCCCGAGTGGTCCGGGACGCGGAGTTCTCCGTGCACGCCGACAGCACAGACCTGGTCGACTGGCTGCGCGACCTCGACCCGGCCCCGGAGACGGTGTTCATCGTCCACGGCGAGCCCGCCGCCTCGGCAGCCCTGCACGACCGGATCAGCGCCGAACTGGGACTGACCTGCGCGGTGGCCCGCCAGGGCGAGGTGGTGGTGGTGGAACCCTTCGCCTGATCTGCAGCTACCCCCTGTTGCCGGGCTGCAGGGCCTGTGAGGATGAGCGCATGAGCGAGAACGCCACCCCGCAGGGTCGTCCGATCTGGATCGACCTCACCACCACCGATGCCGACAAGGCCCGCGCCTTCTACTCCGCCCTCTTCGGCTGGACGTACGAGGACCAGGGCCCCGACTTCGGCAACTACAACATGATCAAGAGCGGCGATGCGTACATCGGGGGACTGATGGGCCGGGTCCCGGAGATGCCGGCCGGCCCGGATGCCTGGACCGTCTACCTGCAGACCCCCGACGCGCAGGCCACCTGCGACAAGGCGGTCGCGAACGGAGGCGCCGTGATCGTCCCGCCGATGCCGGTGGGCACCAGCGGCACGATGGGACTGGTCGCCGACCCGGGCCACGGTGCGACCGGGTTCTGGCAGCCGAGCGACTTCGTCGGGATCGAGGCGTTCATGGTGGCCGGTGCGCCGTGCTGGTTCGAGCTGTTCACCCCCGCGTACGACGCGAGCCTCGACTTCTACCGCGAGGTCTTCGGCTGGACCGTGGAGCCGATGGCCGACACCGACGAGTTCCGGTACTCGACCAACGGCCCCGAGTCCACCGCCACGGCCGGCATCGGACAGGCGACCTGGCTCGGCGAGGGCCAGCCCGCGTACTGGCGTACGTACCTCGGCGCCACCGACGTGGACGAGACGGCCAAGAAGATCCTTGGGCTCGGTGGGTCGGTCGTCAGCCCGGTCCAGGACAGCCCCTACGGCCGGTTCGGGGAGTTCATGGACGACCAGGGGGCGCGCTTCGTCGTCGTCACCGCCCCCGATGCCTGAGCTTGGCAACCCCCCGTTTCGCCTGATCGTCGGCTCCTTCCGGGACTAGCCTTGTCCCCACCGTTCCCTGCCGGGAGGAGCCGACGATGCGCCCGAGGACGGACATCCGACAGGACCAGTACGTGCTCGCGATCGACCAGGGCACCACGAGCAGCCGGGCGATCATCTTCGACCGGACCGGCCGGCCGGTGTCGACCGGACAACGCGAGCACCACCAGTACTTCCCCCGGCCGGGATGGGTGGAGCACGACGCGGTCGAGATCTGGGGCAATGTACGGGAGGTCGTGGCCCAGGCCCTGGCCGCGGCGGGGCTGAACCAGGACTCGATCGCCGCGATCGGCATCACCAACCAGCGCGAGACCACGCTGGTGTGGGACCGCCGGACCGGTGAGCCGATCCACCGCGCGATCGTCTGGCAGGACACCAGGACCCAGGACATCTGTCGTCGTCTCGCCCGGATCGGCGGGACGGACCGCTACCAGCGCCGCACCGGGCTGCCCCTGTCGACGTACTTCGCCGGCCCCAAGGCCACCTGGCTGCTGGAGAACGTCCCGGACGCCAAGCGCGCGGCCGAGGCGGGGCACCTGCTGGTCGGCACCATGGACAGCTGGCTGCTGTGGAACATGACCGGAGGGACCGAGGGTGGCGTGCACGCCACCGACGTCACCAACGCCTCGCGCACGATGCTGATGGACCTGCGGACCCTGGAGTGGGACCCCTCCATCTGCGAGCAGATGGGGATCCCACTGTCGATGCTCCCGGAGATCCGCTCGTCCTCCGAGGTGTACGGGCACGGCCGGCGACGAGGGCTGCTGGCCGGGGTCCCGATCGCCGGGATGCTGGGCGACCAGCACGCGGCGACGTTCGGGCAGGCCTGCTTCGACCCGGGCGACGTCAAGAACACCTACGGCACCGGCTGTTTCCTGCTGCTGAACACCGGCACCGCCCCGGTCTTCAGCGACCACGGCCTGGTCACCACCGTCGCCTACCAGATCGACGGCCACGAACCCCGGTACGCACTGGAGGGGTCGGTGGCGATGGCCGGCTCACTGGTCCAGTGGCTGCGCGACGAGCTGCAGATGTTCGCCAGCACGGCCGAGCTCCAGCAGCTCGCCTCGGAGGTGGACGACAACGGCGGGGCGTACATCGTGCCGGCCTTCTCGGGCCTGTTCGCACCCTACTGGCGGCCCGACGCCAGGGGCGCGATCGTCGGGCTGACCCGCTACGTCCAGCGCGGCCATCTCGCCCGCGCCGCGCTGGAGGCGACCGCCTACCAGACTCGGGACGTCATCGACGCGATGCGGGCGGAGGCCTCGCTCGACCTGAAGGAGCTGCGCGTCGACGGCGGCATGGTCGCCAACGACACGTTGATGCAGTTCCAGGCCGATATCCTCGACCTCCCGGTGGTCCGCCCCCAGGTCACCGAGACCACCGCCCTGGGCGCCGCGTACGCAGCAGGGATCGCCGTCGGGTACTGGCACGGGGAGCAGGACGTCCGGAAGAACTGGCAGGAGGCCGCGCGCTGGCAGCCCGCGATGCCGGAGCAGGAGCGCGAACGGCTCTTCCGGGTCTGGCACAAGGCGGTCACGCGCACCCTGGACTGGGTCGACCCGGACACCGCCGGGTCCTGAGGGGCCAGCGGCCTAGGTCCCGGCGTTGATCGTCGCTTCCTTCACCGCGCTCTGCGGGGTCTGGTACTTGTCGATCAGCTTCTGGTAGCTGCCGTCGTCGATGGACTGCTGGAGCGCCTTCTGCAGGGCGTCGCGCAGCTGGGTGTCCTGCTTGGAGACGGCGATGCCCAGCGGGCCGGCGATCACCTGCTCCCCGACCGTCTGGAACTTCCCGTTCGACTGGCGGGTGTTGTAGACCGCCACCGGGTACTCCTGGATGCCGGCGACCGCGCGGCCCTGCTCGATCTGCAGCATCGCCTCGGACTCCCGGTCGAAGGCCATCACCGTCGGCGCCTTCTTGCCCGCCTTCACGCACCGCGGCCCGAGAGTGCCGGTGACGAACTCCTCCTGGACGGTGCCGCGCTGCAACGAGATCGTCCGGCCGCAGAGGTCGTCGACGGTGGCCAGGTGCTCGGGGTTGCCGGCCTTCACGAACATGATCGAGCCGGACATGTAGTAGTCCACGAAGTCGACCTTCTGCTGGCGCTCCTTGGTGTCGCTCATCGACGAGATGGCCGCGTCGAAGCGGTTGGAGTCCAGCTGGGTGATCAGCCCGTCGAACGTGGCGTTGTTGAACACCAGAGGCACGCCGAGCTTGGTCCCCAGCAGGTCCCCCAGCTCCTTGTCGAAGCCGACCACCGTACTGCCATCGGTGTCGTAGTACTCCATCGGTGCGTACGCGATGTCGCTGCCGACCTGGACCGACCCCTTGTCCTTGACGGCCTGGGGCAGCTGCGCGTACAGCGGGGCCGCCGTGTTGACGGTGGTCGGGGCGGGCGACGAGGTCGCCCCCTTGTCGCTGCCGCCACAGGCGGCCAGGCCGGCCGCCAGCGCCAGCGCGGCGACCGGGGTGAGCACGCGGGTGAGGATCTTCATGGTCGGTCCTTCCGGAAAACCGGGGGGATCTACTACTTCCCGCCGTTGATGGTGGCTTCCTTCACCGCGGACTGCGGCGTGCCGTACGTGTTCAGCAGCTTGGCGTACGAGCCGTCGTCGATGGATGCCTGCAGAGCGCCCTTGAGGGCGTCCCGCAGCTGGGTGTCGTCCTTGGACACGGCGATCCCCAGGGGTGCGGCGGTGACCTGGTCGCCGACCGTCTCGTACTTACCGCCGGACTGCTTGGCGCTGTACACGGCCACAGGGTAGTCCTGCAGTCCGGCGACCGCACGGTCCTGCTGGATCTGCAGCATGGCCTCCGACTCGTGGTCGAAGAGCAGCGCCTCGATCTTGCCCTTGCCCGCCTTCTCACAGCTGGGGCTGAGCTCCTTGGCGACGTACTCGTCCTGGACGGTGCCGCGCTGCAGGGCGATCGTCTGGCCGCACAGGTCCTGCACGGACGCCAGCTTGTGCGGGTTGCCGGCCTTGACGATCATCACCGATCCCGACATGTAGTAGTCGACGAAGTCGACCTCCTTCTGCCGCTCGGGGGTGTCGCTCATCGCCGTCATGGCCGCGTCGAAGCGCTTGGAGTTGATCTGGGTGATCAGCCCGTCGAAGGTGGCGTTGTTGAAGACCAGCGGCACGCCGAGCTTGGTCGCCAGCAGGTCCCCGAGGTCCTTGTCGAAGCCGATGATGGTCTTGCCGTCGGTGTCGAAGTACTCCATCGGCGCGTACGCCGCGTCGGTGCCGACCTGGACCGATCCCTTGTCCTTGATGGCCTGCGGCAGCTGCGCATAGAGCGGCGCCGCGGTGTTGACAGTGGTCGGCGCTGCGGAGGATCCGGCCTTCTGGTCGGAGCCGCCACAGGCGGACAGTCCGCCCGCCAGCACCAGGGCGGCCAGCGTGGCGAGAACTCGGTTCGTGGTCTTCATCAAGGGGTCCTTTCGGCAGCCGGTCCGGCCGGGCTGCAGGTGATGAGACTACTCGGCGCCTCACGAGGCGGCCCATCGGACCCACCCCTAGCGTCACGCCGGTGCCCCGGGCTCAGAGGACCTTCGACAGGAAGGCCTGCGTACGCGGCTCCTGCGGGTTGCCCAGCACGTCGGCCGGGCGGCCCTCCTCGACGATCACGCCGCCGTCCATGAACGCCAGGTAGTCGCCGACCTCGCGCGCGAAGCCCATCTCGTGGGTGACCACGACCATCGTCATGCCGTCCTCGGCGAGCTGCTTCATCACCTCGAGCACGTCGCCCACCAGTTCGGGGTCGAGCGCGGAGGTCGGCTCGTCGAAGAGCATCAGCTCGGGATTCATCGCCAGTGCCCGGGCGATCGCGACCCGCTGCTGCTGGCCGCCGGACAGCTTGCCCGGGTAGGCGTTCACCTTGTCCGGCAGCCCGACCCGCTCCAGCAGGTCCAGCGCGGTGGCCCGGGCCTGGGCCGGACGGACCCCGGCGACGTGGATCGGGGCCTCGCAGAGGTTCTCCAGCACGGTCATGTGCGGGAACAGGTTGAAGCGCTGGAACACCATCCCGATGCCGCGGCGCTGCTGGGCGATCTCGGACTCGCGCAGCTCGTGCAGCTTGCCGTCGCGCTCCCGGTAGCCGACCAGGTGGCCGCGGACCCGCAGGGTGCCGCCGTTGATCCGCTCCAGGTGGTTGATGCAGCGCAGGAACGTCGACTTGCCCGAGCCGGACGGCCCGATCAGGACCGCCACCTCCCCGCGCCGTACGTCCATCGTGATGCCCTTGAGCACCTCGAGGCGGCCGAACCGTTTCTTGACCCCGCGGGCCTCGACGATGGCCTCACTCGCAGCGGCACCCGCCGCCGACCGCTCCGCTTGCACGCTCACTCCTGTCTGCCGAACTTGAGGTTGCGGCGCACCCTGGAGAGCGGGCCGTCATCCACGCCCGCGTCCTGGTCGGACCGGTTGAAGTGCCGCTCCAGGTAGTACTGCGCTATCGAGAACACGGTGGTCAGGATCAGGTACCAGGCCGAGACGGTGATCAGCATCTCGATCACCTGCAGGGTGTTGGAGTAGATCCGCACCGCGGCCTGCAGCAGTTCGAGGTACTGGATCGAGTACGCCAGCGACGAGGTCTTCAGCATGTTGATGAACTCGTTGCCGGTCGGCGGGATGATCACCCGCATCGCCTGCGGCAGCACGATCCGGCGCATCGTGTGGGCCCGGGACATGCCCAGCGCCCCGGCGGCCTCGGTCTGGCCCTTGTCGACCGACTGGATGCCGGATCGTACGATCTCGGCCATGTAGGCGCCCTCGTTGATGCCCAGGCCGAGCAGTGCCGCGGTGAACGGCGTCATCACCGAGTTCATCACGATGCCGGTGCCCGGGATGGTCGGGAAGACCAGCGAGAGGTTGTACCAGATCATCAGCTGGACCAGCACCGGAGTGCCGCGGAACAGCCAGATGTAGAACTCCGCGACCCCCCTCGTCACCCAGTTGTCGGACTGGCGCATCACGGCGACCAGGACCCCCAGCGCGACGCCGACCACCTGGGCCAGCACGCTGATCAGCAGCGTGTTGCGCATGCCGACCAGCACCTGCTCCTGCAGGAAGAACTTGGGCGGCACCGACCAGTCGATGTTCGCCTGGGAGAAGGCCCAGACCAACAGGCCCAGGACCACCACGACCACACCGGCCCCGACCCAGCGCCAGGGATGTGGGACGGGGACAGCGACGATGTCGTCGGCGAGCGGCTCGGAGGTTCCCGGTGCCGTGCCGGGAGTGGAGGGTGTCATCGCCATCGGATCACTTGCCCGCGTTGATGGACGCCTTGTCGATGGCGCCCTGCGGCGTGTCGTACTTGTCGATCAACTTCTTGTACGAACCGTCGTCCATGGTGGTCTGGACGGCTTTCTGGACCACGTCGCGCAGCTGGGTGTCCTTCTTGGAGAAGGCCAGGCCGAGCGGGTTGGACTCCACCTGCTCACCGACCACCTCGTACGCGCCGCCGGACTGGTGCACGTTGTAGGCCGCGACCGGGTAGTCCTGCATGCCGGCGCTCGCGCGGCCCTGCTTGACCTGGAGCAGCGCCTCGGACTCGGAGTCGAAGGCGAGCAGCTGGATCGGCTTGCCGGCCTGGGTGCACTTCGGCTGGACCGTGTCCTGCATGTACTGGTCCTGGGCGGTGCCGCGCATCACCGCGACGGTCTTGCCGCACAGGTCGTCGGCCGAGCTGATCTTGCCGGGGTTGCCCTTCTGCACGATCAGGACCAGGCCTGCGCGGTAGTAGTCGACGAAGTCGACCTGCTTCTGGCGCTCGGCGTTGTCCGTCATCGCGGAGCTGATCAGGTCGAACCGGCCGGAGTTGAGCTGGGTGATCAGGCCGTCGAACTTCGAGTTGTTCCACTCGAACGGCACCCCGAGCTGGGCCGACAGCAGGTCGCCGTGCTCCTTGTCGAAGCCCAGGACGGTCTTGCCGTCGGTGTCGTAGTACTCCATCGGTGCGTACTCGATCGAGGAGCCGACCTGGATGACGCCGGCGTCCTTGATCTTCTGCGGGAGCTGGTCGTAGAGCGGGGCGGCGGTGTTCACCGTGGTCGGGCCGGCCGAGGCACTGGCGTCGGCCTTGGGGCTGCTGCCACCGCCACAGGCGGCCAGCGCACCGGCGAGCGCCAGCGAGGTGGCAGCTGCGACCAGTCGTGCCAACTTGTTCATAGGTTTCCCTTCCAGTGCGGGCCCGGCTCCCGGCCCTGCTTGCTCCTCGGCGGCACATCCTACTGGACCGGCTCGCGCCCCCGCCCCGCGACGCGCTCCGGCCGACTGCCCCTCACCACTGCTGGGCCAGCACCAGTGGCAACAGCACCCTGGCACCGTACGCCCTGGCAGTGGGACGGCCCGGCCGCGGCACCGGGTCGACCATTCCCTCCGGATCGTCGACCAGGTCGGCCAGCAGGCGCCGGCTGGTGCGCTCGGCCAGCTCGGAGGGGTCGACCAGCCATTCCTGGCGCATCTCCGGGGCCCCCCGCTCGTCGAGCATCCCGAGCAACAGGGTCTCCCTGGCCATCCGCTCGGCACCGTCCCCACCCGACAGCCGGCCCGGAAGGCCGCCGCCGAGGCGGCGCCCGAGCCGCCGGGCGACGTCGCGCAGGCGCGCGTCCCACCGGCCTGCGCCGAGCACGACCGCGTACTCGGCCCGGACGTCCTCGGGCACGGGCTGACCCTCGGGGTCGAAGCCGGTGGCGCAGTGGGCCGCGGCCCGGGCCAGCGCGCCGGCGACCGGGCCCGGGTCCTGGCCGGTGGCGGCGAGCGTGGTGACCAGGTTCATCGCGGCCACCGCGCCCAGTGGCCGGGGCGCCATCGCGGTGACCAGGTCGGCGGCGCGTTCCAGCCAGTCCTGGTCCCCCGTCGCTGCATGCAGTCCCAGACAGGCCAGGACGGTCTCCGGGCCCGGATCGGTGCGCAGCAGGCCGGGCATCGAGGCCTCGACGGTGTCGAGCGTGCGGAGCGGGTCGGCGACCCCGGAGCCGGCCAGCGCGACCATCACCAGTGCCGCCTCGGCCGAGCTGTCCAGCAGGTCGGTCCGGCCCAGCCCGGCGGTGATCGCGCCGTCCAGCACGCGGGAGACCCAGGCCTGGACGACCTGGTCCAGGGGCGGCGCCCAGCGGGCCTCGACCAGCGTGGTGCCCCGGGCGCCGTTGAGCCGGGCCGTCAGCCGATGGGCGCCGGCGGCCGGCAGCAGTTCCATCGAGTCCCCGACCTGGGCCAGCTCGAAGGCGTCGTCCTCGTCGTCCAGGGCCAGGTCCAGGTCGGTGATGACCAGCGGGACCGACTCGGGCAGGTCAATCGGGTCCGGCCACCATCCGGGCAACAGGCCGGCAGCAGCGCGGTGGTCGGGCAGCCAGCCGGCCTGCCAGTGCCACAGCCGCCGCTCCCCCGCCTCCCAGTACCGCTCGGGTCCCAGCTCGAAGCCGTCGGTGTCCACAGTGCCGCCGTGCCGCTGGCGGACCACCAGCAAGGGTCCCTCACCGCGCGGCGCGACCAGCCAGGCCGCCTCCGCGCCGGCGCTCCAGCACCACAGCACACAGTCCCGGGCCGGAACCGGGCGCAGCCGCACGGTGGCCGCCCGGCCCGCCCCGGACACGTTGGCGGCGACGATGCGCTGGTCCCAACCGCCCAGGACGCTGTGGCGTACGTCGAGCTGGACCGGTCCGTCGCGGTGCACCTCGACCTCGTCCTCGTCCATCGCCACCAGCGGGGATCCAGCGGCGGCGCCGACCACCTGCACGTCCAGGCCGGCCAGGTAGGGGCCCCACTGGTCGTGGACCAGTCCGGTCAGGTTGCCCTGGTCGTCGAAGGAGAGGACGGCCTCGCCCCAGTGCAGCTGGTGGGCGGGCATGTCAGTGTCCCTGCTGGCAGGCCGGGCACCAGAAGAGGTTGCGGCCGGCAAGGTCGCGGCGGCGAATGGGGGTGCCGCACACCAGGCAGGGCTCGTCGGTGCGCCGGTAGACGTACACCTCGCCGCCGTGGTCGTCGGTGCGCGGCGACCGGCTCATCGCCTCGGGGGTGTGTTCGGGGCGTACGGTGTCGATCCGTCCCTGTCGCTTGCCCTCGGCCATCAGGACCACGAGGTCGTCCCAGATGGCCCGCCACGTCGCGGGCGGCAGGTCCGCGGCGGGGGTCAGGGGGTCGATCCCGAGCCGGAAGAGCACCTCGGCGCGGTAGACGTTGCCGACCCCGGACAGCACGGCCTGGTCGAGCAGGACCGTGCCGACCGGCTTGGTGAGGGTGCGGACCCGCGCCAGCAGGAGTGCCGGGTCGGCAGCGGGGTCCAGCGGGTCGGGGCCGAGCCTGGCGGCCATGGCCGCCTCGTGTTGCGGATCGGTGAGCCGGCAGCCCTGCGGGCCGCGCAGGTCCGCGACCAGTGTGTCGGTGGCGAGCCGGAGCCGGACCTGCCCGACGACCGGCCGGGCGGGGCCGAGGGTCATCGAGCCGATCAGGCCGAGGTGCACGTGGATGATCCGCTCACCGGTGAACTCGATGAACAGGTGCTTGCCGCGCGCCCGGGCCGCCACCAGGGTGGAGCCGTCCAGCATCATCGCCTCGGTGGTGAACCTGCCCTGCGGGCTGCTGACGGCGACGACCCGCCCGCCGAAACCGGCGGTGAGCTCGTCCGCCAGTCGGTGCAGCACGTGTCCCTCTGGCACGGGGCGACCTCCGGTCCTGCCCACCGGGCGGTGGCGCCCGTCTAGGCTAGCCGCATGCCATCACGATCGGGGCGACGCGAGAAGCGCGACGACCAGCAGCCGGCCAGCGGTTCGCGCTCCCCGGCCCCGGATCCGTCGTCCCCGGCCGGGGACCATGTCGAGCACGACGTCCCGGTGCCGCGCGACTTTGGTCGGGACGGCATCTCCGGCCTGCTCACCCCGAACCGGGCCCTGCGGGCCCGGGAGGTCTCGCGTCCCCGCCCCGAGGACGAGGCGGAGGCGCAGGCCGGCGCCGACGCCATGCTGCGCAGGCTCGGGCGCCGGTCCCGCTGATCCCCGGAGCGACCGGTCCGGTCAGTGGCGCTGGGCGCGCTCGGCGGACGACTCGTACGCGGTCATCTTGTCGATCCGGCGCTGGTGGCGCTCGTCGTGCGAGAACGGGGTGGTCAGGAAGGCGCGCACCATCTCCAGGGCGTACTCCTCCTCGTGCGGGCGGCCGCCGACGGCGATCACGTTCGCGTCGTTGTGCTGGCGGCCCAGCTTCGCGATCTCCACGTTCCAGGCCAGGATGCACCGGACCCCGGGAACCTTGTTCGACGCGATGTTCTCCCCGTTGCCGGACCCGCCCAGGGCGATCCCCAGCGAGCCCGGGTCATCCACCACCGCCTGGGCACCCGGGATGATGTAGTCCGGGTAGTCGTCCTGGGCGTCGAACTCGTGGGCTCCGTGGTCGATGACCTCATATCCGTCGGCCGTGAGGGATTCCACCAGGAAGTTCTTGAGTTCGAACGCGGCGTGGTCGGTGCTGATGTGTACGCGCATGCGGACACTATGGCACCGCCCGGTTGGGCTCGCATCCCTAGTCTGGCCCCGTGGCAACTGACGAGACGGTTTCACCGACCCGCACCGGCGGACCCCGACCGGCAGGCCTGGTCCGGCGCAGGACGCTGATGGGTGGCCTGGCGGCGGCGATCGCCGCTCCGGCCGTGCTGGCCGGCTGCTCGGACATCTCGTCGGTCTCCCCCGCGCGGAGCGGTGCGACGCGACCCCGGGCCGACTGCGTCCCGGCCGCCTCGATGGGGACGTACGACAACCTTGCCGGCGCCCGGCTGGTCTACGAGGTGAACGACCGGGCGACCCGGTTCCGGATCGAGCCGGGCTTCGCCGGGCAGTTCGAGGCGTGGCTCGCAGAA
Source organism: Raineyella antarctica (assembly GCF_900092135.1). GTDB lineage: Bacteria > Actinomycetota > Actinomycetes > Propionibacteriales > Propionibacteriaceae > Raineyella > Raineyella antarctica. The sequence continues at coordinate 71,529 of NZ_FMYF01000006.1, forward strand.
TGGAACGCGCTGACCGGCACGACCACCCGGACCCTGGGGACGTACGGCTCGTGGCTGGCCGATGACGGGGCCTGTGACTCCTGGCACCACAGCGGACGCGCCTTCGACGTCGCCCGGGTCCTCGATGCTGCCGGGGAGGTCGTGTCCTGCCACTACGACCTGTGGGGCGCCGACCCGGACGAGGGCCGGTTGCCGGCCTACTGGGCGCTGGCAGCCGGCCTGCACGCGCACTTCGCGTACGTGCTGACCTACCTGTACGACGACGCGCACGCGAACCACATCCACGTCGACAACGGGATCTCGGGGTCAGGGCTGTCCGGATTCAGCGGCCGCTCCCGGGTCCAGATCCAGGCGGTCCAGGCGATCTGCACGCACCTGTGGTCGGTCGGGACGCCGACCACAGGCAGCTGGGACCCGGCCACCAGGGCCTCGGTCCGGACCGTACTGGACCGCCTCGGGCTGCGCGGCAACCTGACCGCCACGGACGTCTGGCAGGGCTTCCTGCGGGGCAGCATCACCCACTGGGCCGACGGGCGCTGACCCGCCTCGCCGCATGCTGCGCCGGACCGCCTCCGAACGGCGACCGGCCGGGCCCCGGACCGTTGTGGTCCGCGGGCCCGGCCGGGCGAGGCTGTGCAGCTAGATGCAGGATCGATCGGGCGGGTACGTCAGTCGAAGATCGGTCCGGTGGTCCGGGAACGCTTCAGCTCGTAGAAGCCGTCGTACTCGGTCACCAGTGCGACGCCGTCGAACAGGCGCCCGGCCGGCTCACCCTTCGGCGCCGGCGAGATGACCGGTCCGAACAGGGACTTGCCGTTGATCCGGACCACCGGGGTGCCGACCTCGTTGCCGACCGGGTCCATCCCCTCGTGGTGCGAGCGGCGCAGCGCCTCGTCGTTGGCGTCGGTCTCACCCGCATCCGCCAGCTCGGCAGGCAGCCCGACGTCGGTCAGGGCACCCTCGAGGGCGGCGCGGTCGCGGGTCTCCTCGTTCGGGTGGAAGCGGGTGCCGATCGCGGTGTAGAACTCCCGCAGCTTCTCCGAGCCGTACTGCTCCTCCACGGCCAGGGCGACCCGGGCGGAGGCCCAGGCGCCAGCCAGGAACGTCTTGTAGTCCTCGGGCAGCTCGTCGCGGCCCTCGTTGAGGACCGACAGGCTCATCACGTGGAAGACGGTGCGGACGGGACGCACCTTCTCCACCTCCAGCATCCAGCGGGAGGTCATCCATGCCCACGGGCACTGCGGGTCGAACCAGAAGTCGACCTGCTGGAGGTCGGTGAGCTCGGTTTCCATCTGCTTCTCTGTCATGGGGCCAGCCTAGGGACCGGCACCGAGACGGGGCACGATCGCGCCACCGCGGGCCGCGAAGTGTCCATTTCCTAGGACGCGCGGTCGGCCAAGGCAACGATCCGGTCACCATTCGGGCGCAACGCAGTCCCACAGGCCCATATTTCCGCGCACTTATGCCATTAAACGCTAGTCTGACGAATGTCGCAGGGGTAATTATCGACATCCCGGACAGCCTGCCCGCAGGCTCCCGACGACACGAAGGTCATGCCTTGTACTCCGAGAACATCACGCGCGAGGAGGCCCGTATCCGGGCCGACCTGGTCCGTCCCACTGCCTACCGTGTCCTCGTCGACCTCACCGGGCGCGGCCCGGACGGCTCCGTTCTGGCCGACCCCGAGGCGACCTTCGTGTCGCACTCGAGCGTCGAGTTCTCCAGCGGCGCAGGATCCACCTGGATCGACCTGCTCGCCGAGTCGGTTCTCGAGGCCACGCTGGACGGCGAGCCGCTGGACGCCGAGTCGTACGCCGGCTCCCGGCTGCCGCTGGAACTCGGCGAGGGTGACCACGAGCTGGTGGTCGTCGGCCTGTGCCGCTACTCGCACACCGGTGAGGGCCTGCACCGTTTCATCGACCCGGCCGATGATCGTGTCTACCTGTACACCCAGTTCGAGGTCGCCGATGCCCGCCGGATGTACGCCTGCTTCGAGCAGCCGAGCCTGAAGGCGACCTTCCAGCTGTCGGTCGTCGCGCCGGCCAACTGGACGGTCATCTCCAACGCCGCGAGCGTCGACCCGGTCGTCGTCCCCGAGACCGACCCGCTGCACGGCGCCGACGAGTGGGGGCAGGCCTACTCCCGGTGGGACTTCGAGCCGACCGTGCGGATCTCCACGTACCTGACGGCCCTGGTCGCCGGCAACTACCACCGGGTCCACGACACCTACACCGGCCCGAACGGCGACATCCCGCTGTCAATCCTGTGCCGGGAGTCGATGGTGGGTGCCCTGGACGCCGACCGGATCTTCGCCACCACCAAGAAGGGGTTCGCGGTCTTCGAGGCCGCCTTCGGCACCCCGTACCCCTTCGGCACGTACGACCAGTCGTTCGTGCCCGAGTTCAACGCCGGGGCGATGGAGAACGCCGGCTGCGTGACGCACCGGGACGACTACCTGTTCCGCTCCCGGGTCACCGCCGCGGCGTACGAGGGCCGCGACAACACGATCCTGCACGAGATGGCCCACATGTGGTTCGGTGACCTGGTCACCATGTCCTGGTGGGACGACCTGTGGCTGAACGAGTCGTTCGCCGAGTGGGCCTCGCACTTCGCGATGGCCGAGTACCACGAGGACGCCGAGCAGCCCTGGGTCACCTTCGCCAACCAGCGCAAGACCTGGGCCTACCGCCAGGACCAGCTGCCTACGACGCACCCGATCGCCGCGGACATGGTCGACCTCAACGCGGTGGCATCCAACTTCGACGGCATCACGTACGCCAAGGGCGCCTCCGCGCTGCGGCAGCTGGTGGCCTACGTCGGCCGTGACAACTTCCTGGCCGGTGTGCGGCAGTACTTCGCCGACCACGCGTACGGCAACACGACCCTGCAGGACCTGTTCGACGCGCTGGAGGCCGCCTCCGGGCGCGACCTGTCCGGCTGGGCCTCCGAGTGGCTGCAGGTCGCCGGCGTCAGCACGCTGGCCGCCGACTTCGACTGCGACGACGCGGGCACCTTCACCAGGTTCGCGGTGCGCCAGTACGTGCCGCAGGCCAACCCGGTGACCCGCACCCACCGGATGGCGATCGGCCTGTACAACCGGGTGGACGAGTCCACGATCACCCGGAGCCGCCGGATCGAGCTCGACCTGTCCAGCGAGGTCACCGACGTCCCCGAGCTGGTCGGCGAGACCCGGCCGGACCTGGTGCTGCTCAACGACGACGACCTGACGTACGCCAAGGTCCGGCTGGACGGACGGTCGCTGGCGACCGTCGTGCAGCATGTCGGCGACATCGATTCCCCGCTGGCCCGCGCGGTCTGCTGGGGCGCGGCCTGGGACATGACCCGGGACGGGGAGATGCTCGCCCGCGACTACCTGGCCCTGGTGCTGCAGGCGGTCGGCCAGGAGACCGACCGGACTGCTGTCCAGCGCACCCTGGGCCAGGCCCAGACGGCGCTGACCTTCTACGCCCCCGAGGAGCACCGCCCCGAGCTCAACCAGCAGCTCGAGCAGGGCCTGGCCCGCCTGGTGGCCGGCGCCGAGCCCGGCTCGGACTACCAGCTCACCTTCGTCCGCGCCCTCGCCTCGGCCGCCGGCAGCGACCAGGCTGCCGAGGTCGTACGGGCCTGGTACGCCGGGGAGGAGCAGGTGCCGGGACTTGAGATCGACACCGACCTGCGCTGGCACCTGCTGACCCAGCTGGCCCGACTCGGCATCGCCGACGAGGCAGCCATCGCCGCGGAGCTGGAGCGCGACCACACCATCACCGGGGAGCAGCGCGCAGCCGGTGCCCGCGCGGCCCGCCCGGACCCGGTCGCCAAGGCCGAGGCCTGGCGCCTGGCCACCGCCGCCGACGACGTCGCCAACGAGACCCAGCGCAGCATCTGCCTGTCCTTCTGGCGTCCCGGCCAGGAGGAGCTGCTGCTGCCCTATGCGGATCGCTTCCTCGACGTGGTCGACGTGATGGGGGCGGGCAAGAACGGCTGGGACCGCAAGGGCATCGCCCTGCGCGAGAACGTCCTGGACCACCTCTTCCCGTCGCTGGTAGCCGACGAGGACTTCCTCGCCCGCCTGGACGCCTTCCTGGCCGAGCACGAGCTGACCGCGCCGATCCGCCGCTCGTTGGCGGAGAGCCGCGACGACGCGCTGCGCTCCCTGCACGCCCGGTCCGTGGCCCGCGCCCAGGAACGACCGGTCTCCGTCGAGACGGTCAGCGGTGCCGCGATCGGCGAGGAGCAGCAGGGTGGGTCGGAGACGACCGACGAGGTGCAGCCGGCGATCGGCGAGGAGGACGCGATCGTCTCCGCGGAGGCCGAGCAGCCGCTGGCCGAGCAGCCGCCCGCCGAGCAGGCACCCATCGAGCAGGAACCCGCGGAGCAGGAACCCGCGGAGCAGCAGACCCCGACGGTCCACCGGGGCCACGAGGCCTGACATGGTGACGCTCGGCGACGCGGTGGCCGTCCTGGAGGGCTGGTACCCGCCCGTCACCGCCGAGTCCTGGGACCGGGTCGGACTGGTCGTCGGCGACCGGCGCCGGCCGGTGACGAAGGTGCTGTGCACCGTCGACGTGACCTGGCCGGTGGTCGAGCAGGCGATCGCGACCGGCGCCGACCTGGTCGTCGCGCACCACCCGCTGCTGCTGCGCGGCACCCACCAGGTCACCGCCGACGAGCCCAAGGGCGCGATGGTGCTGCGGCTGGCCGAGCACCGGATCGGCCTGTGGGCCGGCCACACCAACGCCGACATCGCCAGTGGCGGCGTGGGCGAGGCCCTCGCCCACGCGATCGGGCTGCAGGACCTCTCCCCGATGGAGGAGCGTCCCTCCCCCGGTCTCGACAACCTGGTCACCTTCGTGCCACCGGACCGGCTCGACGAGCTCGTCGCGGCCCTCACCGCCGCGGGGGCCGGCCGGGTCGGATCGTACGACTCCTGCCACTTCGTCGCCCCCGGCACCGGGGCGTTCCGGCCGCTGGAGGGAGCCCATCCCTACGTCGGCACGGTCGGGCAGCTGGAGCACGTCGAGGAGGTGCGCCTGGAGATGGTGCTGCCCCGCGCGCGCCGGCGCACGGTCATCGCGGCACTGCTTGCGGCCCACCCGTACGAGACGCCGGCCTGGCACGTCGTCGAGACCGCAGCGGAACCGGCGGACACCGGCCTGGGCCGGGTCGGGACACTGCCCGCGGAGCTGGCCCTGGCCGCCTTCGGCCAGCAGGTCGCCGACGCCCTTCCCGCCACCTCCGGCGGGGTCCGGATCGGCGGCGACCCGGACCGGCCGGTCCGCCGCGTCGCCGTGCTGGCCGGGGCCGGTGACTCGTTGCTCGACCGGGCCCGCGCGCTGGGCGTGGACTGCTACGTGACCTCGGACCTGCGTCACCACCCGGCCGGGGAGTTCCTGGAGTGGTCGCACCTGGACCCGGCCCGTCCGGCGCTGGTCGACATCAGCCACTGGGCGGCCGAATGGACCTGGCTGCCGGTACTGGCCACCCGGTTGGCGGAGCACTTCGGCCCGGCCGTGGGAGTCCAGGTGTCCGAGATCGTCACCGACCCGTGGACGGGACGTTTCGACCACAGGGTCGGGTGAGCCGGCGAAGGCCACCACGAGGAACCAGGACCCGGAGACGGAGCAGGGCGGCACCGGTGGGTGCCGCCCTGCTCGTGGTCCGTGGTCAGTGCTGGTCGTCTGTGGTCAGTGCTGGTTCAGGGCGTGGCTGCCGCCGGTGGACTCGTCGGAGCGTGCACCCGTGGTGACTGCAGGGGCCTTCTGCTCACCGGAACTGATCCCGAGCGGCTCGGTCGGCGGATGCAGGGAGCGGTCCTCCTTGCCATGCGTAGCTGCCAGGTGGATGACGGCGATCACGACGAACACCGCCAGGGGCAGGAACAGGATCCAGACCAGGTTGTCCACGAGGGTAATGGTGGGCACCTGGGGCCACCCCGGCAGCGTCTGGAGGGGAACCGGTCCGGCCAGCAGGGGCGCGATCACATTCACAACGTCACTCACGTAACCTACGTTATCGAAGTCCGCGTGCGGATGGGGCCGCGTGCCCCGAATCGGCGCGCACAGCGGGACACGGGCGGCACAGAGGACACCCGATGGGTGTCGGGACGGAGGACCCCTTGCCAGAGGAGCAGCGGACAGATGTCACCCCTCGTGAGGTGATGGATGCCGACGAGATCTCCCGGGCGGTGGTCCGGATGGCCCACCAGGTGCTCGAGAACGACCACGACGCCGAGAAGCTGATGGTCATCGGCATCCCGACCCGCGGCGTGCCGCTGGCCCGCCGGCTGGCCGCCGCGATGGAGCAGATCGAGGGGCGGGCCTTCCCGGTCGGCGAGCTCGACATCACCTTCTACCGCGACGACCTGCGCCACCAGCCGACCCGTACGGTCGGCCCGACCAGGCTGCCCGCGCCGATCGACGACGCCGTGGTGGTGCTCGTCGATGACGTCCTGTACTCCGGACGGACGGCCTCCGCCGCCCTCGAGGCCCTCAGGGACATCGGCCGGCCCCGCGCCGTCCGCCTGGCCGTGCTGGTGGACCGGGGACATCGCCAACTGCCGATCAGCGCGGACGTGGTAGGCAAGGACCTACCCACCGCGGCCGCCGAGTCGGTCAGGCTCCGGCTCCAGGAGACCGACGGGGTCACCGGGGTCACCATCGCCCGTGCAGAGAGGGAATCCTGATGCGCCACCTGCTGTCGACGGCCGACCTGGCCCGGGACGAGGCCGAGTCGATCCTCGACCTGGCCGAGGAGATGAAGAAGGTGCAGTCGCGCCGGGTGAAGAAGCTCCCCGCGCTGCGCGGCCGCACCATCGTCAACCTGTTCTTCGAGGACTCCACCCGCACCCGGTCCTCCTTCGAGATCGCCGGCAAGTGGCTGTCCGCCGACGTGATCAACGTGTCCGCCAAGGGATCATCGGTCTCCAAGGGCGAGTCCCTGCGCGACACGGTCCTGACCCTGTCCGCGATGGGCATCGACGCCATGGTGATCCGGCACCCGGCCTCCGGGGCGCCGGCGCAGGCGGCCGGCTGGACCAACGCCTGCGTGGTCAATGCCGGTGACGGCACCCACGAGCACCCCACCCAGGCCCTGCTGGACGCCTTCACGCTGCGCCGCCACTTCCGGGCGGCCACCGGCGACCCCGAGGCCGACTGGTCGGGTCGTACGGTGGCGATCGTCGGCGACGTGACCCACTCCCGGGTCGCCCGCTCGAACGTGCTGCTGCTGGAGACCCTCGGTGCCGAGGTGGTGCTGGTCGCTCCCCCCACCCTGATGCCCTCCGGCGTCGGCACCTGGTCCTGCCGGACCAGCAACGACCTGGACGCCGTGCTGCCGGAGGTCGACGCGGTGATGATGCTGCGGGTCCAGCGCGAACGGATGCACGGTGGCTACTTCCCGACCCCACGCGAGTACACGGTCGGCTACGGCCTGACCCGCGACCGGCTCGCCCTGCTCCCGGAGCACGCCGCCATCCTCCACCCCGGACCGATGAACCGCGGCCTGGAGATCTCCGCCGACGCGGCCGACGCCGCCACCTCACGCGTACTGGACCAGGTCGCGGCCGGCGTCGCGATCCGGATGAGCGTCCTGTACCACCTCCTCGGCGGCGACGAGAAGATCGACGCCACCTCGCTCATCGGCACGAAAGGACAGACCGCATGACCGTCATCCCGCTCCGCTCGAGCGTCCCCGCCCGCCTGCTCATCACCGGGGTGGCGCTGGCCGACGGCACCACCACCGACATCTTCGTCGACCACGAGGTGTTCGCCGACCCGGCGGACGCGCCGGACGACGTCGAGCGGATCGACGGCACCGGGCTGGTCGCCCTGCCCGGCCTGGTCGACCCGCACGTCCACCTGCGCGAGCCCGGCCGAGAGGACGCCGAGACGATCCGGACCGGGACCGCTGCGGCCGCCCGCGGCGGCTTCACCGCGGTCCAGGCGATGGCCAACACCACCCCGGTCACCGACACCGCCGACGTCGCGCGCGAGGTCGCCGGCATCGCCGCCGAGCAGGGCGCCTGTGAGGTCGTGGTGTGCGGGGCGATCACCAAGGGCCTGGCCGGCGAGCAGCTCGCCGAGCTGGGGCTGATCCACCGTGCCACCGGCACGCAGTGCTTCTCCGACGACGGCATGTGCGTGGCCGACCCGCAGGTGATGCGCCGGGCCTTCGAGTACGTCCGCGCGTTCGACGGCGTCCTCGCCCAGCACGCCCAGGACCCGCGGCTGGCCGGCCCGGACGCCTGCTGCCACGAGGGCGAGGTCTCCGGCAAGCTCGGCCTGGGCGGCTGGCCGGTGGCGGCCGAGACGACCATCGTCGCCCGCGACGTCGAGCTGGCCGCCCTCACCGGCGCCCGGTACCACGTGTGCCACGTCTCGGCCCGGGAGACCCTGGACGTCATCCGGGCGGCCAAGGCCCGCGGCGTACGGATCACGGCCGAGGCGACCCCGCACCACCTGCTGCTGACCACCGACCTGCTCACCGGCTACGACACGACCTTCAAGGTCAACCCGCCGCTGCGCACCGCCGAGCACGTCGAGGCCCTGCGGCAGGCGGTCGCCGACGGGACGGTCGACATGATCGCCACCGACCATGCCCCGCACGCCCCGCAGGACAAGGACCACGCCTTCGTCGACGCCCGGCCCGGCATGGTCGGCCTGGAGCAGTCGCTGGCGGTCGTGGTCGACACCCTGCTCACCCCCGGCCTGCTGGACTGGGAGGGCGTGGCCGACCGGATGTCGTACGCCCCGGCGAAGCTGCTGGGACTGGCCGGGCAGGGGCGGCCGGTCGCGCCGGGCGAGCCCGCCAACCTGTGCCTGGTCGACCCGAGCGCCCGCCGTACGGTCGACCCCGCCGACACCGCGTCGCTGTCCCGCAACAACCCGTACGCCGGCCGCGACCTGCCCGACCCGGTCCGGCTGACCGTGTGCCGCGGCCACGTCACCTACCGTCGCTGACCGCGCCCGCCCGAGAGGAACGAAGATGAGCCAGCAGCAGTCCGGCGCCCAGCCGGAGCCGATCGTCCCGCTGCCGCCGGTCGGCAACGAGGAGCCGGCCGGGACCGAGCCCACCCCGTACGAGCGAATGGGTGGGGCGGAGACCTTCCGCGCGATCGTGCACCGGTTCTACCAGAAGGTCCAGGAGACCCCCGAGCTGCATGCGATGTACCCCGAAGAGGACCTCGGTCCGGCCGAGGAGCGGCTGCGGATGTTCCTGGAGCAGTACTGGGGCGGACCGACGACGTACTCCGAGCAGCGCGGCCACCCACGGCTGCGGATGCGGCACGTGCCGTACAAGGTCACCCCGGCCCAGCGCGACAACTGGCTGGAGTGCATGCACGACGCGGTCGGGTCGGTCGAGATGGACAAGGCGGCCCGCGACGAGCTGTGGACCTACCTGGTCCGCGCCGCCGACAGCATGATCAACGCGTTCGAGGGCGAGGACACCACGCCGGGCCACGGGGGCAATCTGCTGTGAGCCGGGAGGGCGTCTAGGCTCGGTGGCGTGACCGATCAGACAGTCAGCCCCTCAGCCCTGACCGATCCCGACTGGTGGCGCAGCGCCGTCGTCTACCAGGTCTATCCGCGCTCCTTCGCCGACGGCGACGGGGACGGCACCGGTGACCTGGTCGGGATCACCGAGCACCTCGAGCACCTGGTCCGCCTGGGCGTCGACGCGGTCTGGATCTCCCCGTGGTACCCGTCGCCGCTGTACGACGGCGGCTACGACGTCGCCGACTACTGCGACATCGATCCCCGGTTCGGCACCCTGGCGCAGGCCGACACCCTGGTCGCCAGGGCACACGCCCTGGGACTGCGAGTCATCATCGACCTGGTGCCCAACCACTGCTCGATCGAGCACGAGCGCTTCCGGGCCGCGCTGGCGGCCGGGCCCGGCTCGCCCGAGCGGGACTGGTTCATCTTCCGCGACGGCCGCGGCCCGGGCGGCGACGAGCCGCCGAACAACTGGCCGGCACAGTTCGGCGGCTCCGCGTGGGAACGGGTGGTCGGCCCCGACGGCCGCCCCGAGCAGTGGTACCTGCACCTCTTCGCCCCCGAACAGCCGGACTGGAACTGGACCCATCCCGGGGTCAGCGCGATGTTCGACGACATCCTGCGCTTCTGGTTCGACCGCGGGATCGACGGCTTCCGGATCGACGTCGCCGATTCGTGCGCGAAGGACATGTCCCTGCCCGACCTGCCAGCGGGGACCAGCCGCCACGACAAGTACCCCGGCCACCCCTTCTACGACCGCCCCGAACTGGAGGCGATCCACCGCCGCTGGCGGGCGGTCGCCGACGAGTACGTCGACAGCGCGCAGGGTCCCCGGGTCTTCGTCTCGGAGGCCTACCTGGGCCCGATCACGCGACTGGCGAAGTACACGGTCAAGGGCCGGTTGCACACCACCTTCAACTTCGACGCCCTGCTGACCGAGTGGGCGTACGACTCGCAGCGCGCGATGATCGATGCGACCCTGGCCGGCTACTCCGGTGTCGGCGCCCCCTCCACCTGGGTGCTGGGCAACCATGACCAGCCCCGGGTGGTCTCCCGCTACGGACTGCCCGTCACCGGCGCCCCGTTCATCCCCGGCGAGGGTCTGGGCCAACGTGCCGACAAGGGGCAGGCCCTGACCGCGGACCTGGCCCTCGGGCGCCGCCGGGCCCGCGCCGCGGCCCTGCTCGAACTCGCGCTCCCCGGCGGGGCGTACGTCTACCAGGGCGACGAGTTGGGACTGGAAGAGATCGACCTGCCCGTCGAGGTGCTCCAGGACCCGATCTGGGAGCGCTCCGGGCACACGGTCAAGGGCCGCGACGGTTGTCGCGTCCCGATCCCCTGGTCGGGCGAGCGGCCGCCGTACGGCTTCAGCCCGCCGCTCGCGCACGCCGAGCCGTGGCTCCCCCAGCCGGACTCGTGGGCGGACCGGACCGCGGCCGCGCAGACCGGTGACCCGGACTCCTTCCTGGAGCTCTACCGGGCGGCACTGGCCGTCCGCCGGCACCACCGGGCGCTGGGCGACGGCAGGCTGCACTGGGACCCGGCAGCCCCGGAAGGGGTGCTGGGCTTCCACCGGGACCCGCACTTCACCTGCTGGGTCAACTTCTCCGACGTCACGGTGCGGGTGCCGGCGGACGTCGAGGTGCTGGTCTCCTCCGACCCCCTCGACGACGGGCTGCTCGGCCCGGACCAGGCCGTCTGGTGGCAGCGGACCCGGTAGTCCTGCTCAGCGGGTCAGCGTCAGTGGCCGCAGCCGCTCCCGCAGCACGCCGGGGATGGGGACCGGGATGCCGTGCCGGTCGGCATGGACCAGCACCTGGTGGCCGACCGCGTACGTCAGGTCGACGTGGGGGTCGTGGATCCGCATCTCGAACGTGATCGAGGACGACCCGACCCGCAGGACCACCACCTCGCACAGGAACGGCTCGATCTGGTACTCCATCGGCACCTTGTAGGTGATGTCCTGGGCCGCCACCACCCAGGTCCGGTCGGTCCCGGCGGCTCCCCATGGCAGGCCGCGGCGGGGCTCCTCCATCATCGCGATGTGCGCTTCCTGCAGGTAGGTCAGGTAGCTGACGTTGTTCACGTGGCCGTAGGGGTCGAGCTCGGACCAGCGCACCCGCAGGGGGTACTCGTAGCCGATGCCGCTGACCCACCGGACGGGCGGGCGGGGCAGTGGCCGGAAGTCCAGGTCGGGCCCGATGTACTCCTCCAGCCAGCGGCGCTCCTCCGCAGTCAGCCGGCGCAGCCGACGGCCCTCCACGTCGTACGTCGCCAGCATGGTCCTGGCCCGGGCGACCAGGGTGTCGCCCTGGTGGATGTAGTAGGAGACCCCGAACCGGGCACCGCCCAGCTCGGTGACCCACATCCGGATGATGATCGGCTCGGGGCTGAACGAGGACGCCGCGACGTACTCGATGTGGTGCGCCACCACCAGCACGCCCTCGCTGAGCATGTGGGCCTGCGGACCGTTCAGGATCCAGTCGACCCGCGCCTCCTGCATGTAGTCCAGGTAGGCGACGTTGTTCACGTGTCCCTGGGAGTCCTGGTCGCCCCAGCGGACCCGCGCCCGGTAGACGTACTCGCTCACCCGATCTCCTCGTCGTCGTACAGCTTGGCCAGCTTGTCGGCGAACGTCGCGGCCACCGCTGAACGGCGGACCTTCATGGTCGGGGTCACCTCCCCGTCGTCCACGGACAGTTCGCGGTCGAGGATCTCGAAGCGCTTGACGGTCTCCCATCGCTCGAGACGCGCGTTCGCCTTCTCCATGTAGTGGCCGATCATCCCGCGGACGTCCTCGTTCTGCGTCACCTCCGCGTACGACAGCCCCTCGTGGCCGTGGGAGGCGGCCCACTTCATGATGGAGGGCTCGTCCAGGGTCAGCAGGACCGAGATGTACTTGCGTCCATCGCCCTGGACGAAGGCCTGGGAGACGTACGGAATGTTGTTGACGATCGCGCCCTCGACCTTCTGCGGCGCCACGTACTTGCCGCCCGAGGTCTTGATCAGGTCCTTCTTCCGGTCCGTGATCCGCAGCCTGCCCTGGTCGTCCAGCTCACCGATGTCGCCGGTGCAGAACCAGCCGTCCTCGACGAACGCCTTGGCCGCCTCGTCCGGCAGGTTGTGGTAGCCGACCAGCAGGGCCGGGCTCCTCACCAGGATCTCGCCGTCGTCGGCGATCCTCACCTCGTTGCCCGGGACCGGGCGTCCGACCGTGCCCAGGCCGGGCCGCTTCGGATCGTCGAGGCAGGTGATCGCGGCGGTCTCGGTCATGCCATAGCCCTCGATCAGCGGGATCCCTGCCGCGAAGAACCACTTCTGCACCTGCGGGTTCAGCTGGGCCGAGCCGGAGACGAACCAGCGCACACGGCCGCCCATGGTGGCCTTCAGCTTGGAGAACACCAACTTGTCGGCGATCCGGTAGCGGATCGCCAGTGACCGCGGCAGCCGCAGGCCGGTCGTGGTGTACGGCAGGGCGCTCTGCCCGACGGAGAACGCCCAGCGCGCGATCCGTGCGGTCACCCCGCGGTGGTTCTTCAGGATGACGGCGGTGCGGACCTTCTCGAAGACGCGGGGGGCACTGGCCATGATCGTCGGCCGGACCTGGCCCAGGCCCTCGACGATCCGCGTCATGTCGCCCTCGACCGCATGGACCAGGCCACTCGTGAACGAGAGCGTGATCAGGCACTTGCCGAAGACGTGGGACAGCGGCAGCATCAGGAAGTGGATGTCGTCGTGCTCGAGGATGCCCATTTCCTGGCCGACCCGGTAGCCCAGGGTGGTCCAGGAGCGGTGGGCGAGACGTACGCCCTTCGGCCTGCCGGTGGTCCCGGAGGTGTAGATCAGCGTCGAGAGCGTGTCCTCGTGGGTGGTGGCGATCGACTCGTGGACCGATTGCGGGTGGGCTGCGAGCCAATCGGCCCCCAGTCGGCGGAAGGCGTCCCAGGACATCGCCTTGGTCCCCTCGACGTCGATGTCCTCGACTCCCTCGGGGTCCAGCACCACGACCCGGGTCACCGAGTCGAGGGTGTCCCGGTGGAGGCGCACCTTGTCGAGCTGGGCGGCGTTCTCGGCGAAGACCACCTTCGACCCGGAGTCGGAGACGATGTGCCAGACGTCCTCGTCCTTGGTGTTGGGGTACACGGTGGTCGTCGCACCTGCCGCACACATGATGCCCAGGTCGATCAGGATCCACTCGATCCTGGTACTGGAGGCGATCGCGACGCGGTCCTCGTAGCCGACCCCCAGTGCGAGCAGTCCGGCGGCGACCTCGAAGACCCGCTCCTTGGTCTCCACCCAACTCATCGTGGTCCACGCGTCGTCGGCCTTGCGGTAGATGTAGGCGGGGCGCGAGCCGAACTCCTCCACGGCGGCGAGGAACATCGTGCCGACGGAGTGCTCCCGACGGGCAAGGAAGGCCTCGGACGGTCGATGGAGCTGCTCCATGACGGATGCGACGGGGTCGGTCATAACTCTCCCTTGGTGGTGGTGTCCGGCTGGCCAGAAGCCTATCGTCCGGGCCGTCCGGACGGGCCCGGGACGGGGCGGCTCCCCGGATCCGGCCGCTCCGACCTCGCGACCTCCCGACCTCCCGACCTCCCGACCTCCCCGTCAGGATTGCCGTTCCTTGCCGTCAACTATTGAATGGTCAACGTTTGGGGTACCATGGAACACATGACCCCTCCCACGACGACCGAGTCGGCCCCTCGCTGGCTCACCGACGAACAACAAGAGATCTGGCTGACCTACCTGCGCGGCGTCCACCAGCTCGATGACTACCTGGACCGTCACCTGCGACCGTTCGGCCTCTCGCTGGCCGAGTACGAGATCTTCGTCGCCCTGTCCGCCTCCGACCTGTGGCGGATGCGGATGTCCGACCTCGCCGAGGCCGTGCACCAGTCGCGCTCGCGCCTGACGCACACGGTGGCCCGGCTGGAGAAGGCCGGCTACGTCGAGCGGATCGCCTGTCCCAGCGACCGCCGCGGCGTCTGGGCCCAGCTGACCTCGACCGGCTTCGAGCTACTCGAGAAGGCCGCGCCCAGTCATGTCGCCTCGGTCCGCCACGCCCTGGTCGACGCCGTCGACCCTGACGACTTCCGCGCCCTCGGCCGGGTCTTCGGCGCCGTCCTGGCCGTCGAGGACGAGGACCTGGAAGCCCGCCGGGCCGGCTGACCCTGCCGGAAGCCGTGGGCACCACCGTCACGACAGGGGGGCGTGCGGCAGACTGGACCCATGCGTCTGTCGTCCGTGCTCCACCGTCGCTCCGCCAGTCCCGGATCGCCGTCCACCAGCGGTGGCGACCCGGCCGAACGCTTCGGTTCGGGCCTGGCCCGGCACGGCTTGGCAGACACGTACGACACCAGCACGCTGACCCGCGGCCTGTACTCCACCGACGGCTCGATCTACCGGCTCGTTCCGACCGGAGTGGTCCGCCCCCGCACCGTCGAGGAGCTCGAGCAGGTGCTCACCGCGGCACGATCCGCCGGGATCACCGTGACCGCGCGCGGCGCGGGCACCTCCTGTGCGGGCAATGCGGTCGGGGAGGGGATCGTGGTCGACACCCTCAAGCACCTGACCGGCGTGCTCGAGGTGGACCCGCAGGGCCGGACGGCCCTGGTCGAGCCCGGCGTGGTCCAGGATGCGCTGCAGAAGCGGGCCGCCCCGCACGGCCTGCGATTCGGCCCCGACCCCTCGACCAGCACCCGCTGCACCATCGGCGGGATGATCGGCAACAACGCCTGCGGGCCCCGGGCACTGGGCTACGGGCGCACCGCTGACAACATCGTCTCCCTGCAGGTGGTGACCGGCTCGGGCGAGAAGCTCGTCCTCGGCCCGGCCGACGACCCGGAGAGCACACCGATCGCCGACTCCCCCGCGCTGAGCGCACTGAAGAAGCTGGTGGACGCCAACCTGGCGACCATCCGCACCGAGTTCGGCACCTTCTCCCGCCAGGTCTCCGGCTACTCGCTGGAGCACCTGCTGCCGGAGAACGGCTTCGACGTCGCCTCGTTCTTCGCCGGCACCGAGGGCACGCTGGGCTTCGTGACCCGGGCCCGCGTCCGCCTGGTCGGCGATGCCCCGCACAAGGTGACGGTCGCCCTGGGCTATCCGTCCATGCCCGAGGCCGCGGACGCGACCCCGCTGCTGCTGGAGCACCACCCGGTGGCGATCGAGGGCCTGGACCGGCGGATCGTCGACGTCGTCGCGGACCGCAAGGGAGCCGACGCGGTGCCGCCGCTGCCGGGCGGCGACGGGTGGGTGTTCATCGAGATGGTCGGGGACGACGTCGCGGAGGTCCGGGCCCGCTCGCAGGGCCTGGTCGAGGCGGCCAGGGCCGCCAATCCGGCCGTCGAGGGTGGCATCGTCGACGACCCAGGCGAGGCCGCCCGGCTGTGGCGGATCCGCGCGGACGGCGCCGGGCTCGCCGGCGTCGCCTTCGACGCGCCCGCGTACGCGGGCTGGGAGGACTCCGCCGTCCCGCCGGCCCGGCTGGGCGCCTACCTGCGGGACCTGGACGACCTGCTGCAGCGCCATGGCCTGCGCGGCCTGCCCTACGGCCACTTCGGCGACGGGTGCGTGCACTGCCGGATCGACTGGCCGCTGACCGAGACCGGCGGGGCCCGGGCCTACAAGGACTTCATCGAGGAGGCCGCTGACCTGGTCGCCACGTACGGCGGCTCGATGTCGGGCGAGCACGGTGACGGCCGGGCACGTTCGGCACTGCTGCCCAAGATGTACTCCGCCGCGGCGATCGACCTGTTCGCCGAGGTCAAGCGCATCTTCGACCCGGAGAACCTGCTCAATCCGGGAGTGCTGGTCGACCCGGCCCCGGTGGACGCCGACATCCGCGCCGTCGAGGCCGGTCCCCGCGCCTTCCGCCGCGCGAACCTGCACTTCTCCGACCAGGTGCACCAGTGCTCCGGCGTCGGCAAGTGCATCGCCGACTCGACAGCCGGGGGCGGTGTGATGTGCCCGTCCTACCAGGCCACCCGGGAGGAGAAGGACTCCACCCGCGGCCGCGCCCGCGCCCTGCAGGAGATGGTCAACGGTGACCTGTTCACCGACGGCTGGCGCTCCGTGGAGGTGCTCGAGGCGCTCGACCTGTGCCTGTCCTGCAAGGGCTGCCGCAGCGACTGCCCGACCGGTGTCGACATGGCCGCCTACAAGGCGGAGTTCCTCGACCACTACTACGACCACCGGCTGCGCCCCCGGGACCACTACTTCATCGGCCTGCTGCCGATGTGGGGCCGGCTGGTGACCTCGGTCCCGGGCCTGTCCGCGATCGCCAACGCCGCCCTCGGGATCCGTCCGCTCGCCGCGGTGGCGAAGTGGGCGGCCGGGGCCGACCAGCGACGCAACATCCCGGTGTTCTCCGGCACGCGTTCGGCGCGGCTCGGTCGTGCCCTGTTGCACCGCGAGCTGGTGGAGCGACCCCGCCGGACCGAGCACGGCGAGGTGGTCATCTGGGTCGACTCGTTCACCGACGTGTTCGCCGACGGCGCCCTGCCCTCGGTGATCAAGGTGCTGCTGGAGGCCGGCTACCAGCCGCGGATGCTCGGGCGGGACGCCTGCTGCGGCCTGTCCTGGATCTCCACCGGCCAGCTCGACGGCGCCCGCAAGCGGATGCGTCAGTCGATGGACGCGATCCACCCGATCCTGGCCGCCGGCACCCCGGTGATCGGCATCGAGCCGTCCTGCACCTCGGTGTGGCGCAGCGACGTGAAGGACCTGCTGCCGGACGACCCGCGGACCCCGGACATGGCCGGGGTGCTGACCCTGGCCGAGCTGCTGGCCCGTACGCCCGGGTACCAGGTCCCGGACCTGACCGGGACAACGATCGTCGCCCAGCCGCACTGCCACCAGAAGGCGGTGATCGGCTACTCCGCCGATGCCGAGCTGCTGCGCCGCACCGGCGCCGAGGTCCGTACGCTCGGCGGCTGCTGCGGCCTGGCCGGCAACTTCGGCTCGGTGACGGGGCACTACGAGGTCTCGGTCCAGGTGGCCGAGCACGACCTGCTGCCGGCCATCGACGCGGCCGGCCCGGACGCGGTGATCCTCGCCGACGGGTTCTCCTGCCGTACGCAGGTCGCCGACCTGGCCGAGCGCCGGGCGCTGACCCTCGCCGAGCTGTTGGCACGCGGAGTGCCGACCGGCGCCTCTGCCTGACCGGCAGGCCCGGCGGACGGGAGGACCGGGATGCCCGGCGCGTACGCGGCCTGACCCGCAAGGGCGCCGGGCGGACGAGTGGACAACAGCACGCGCACCCCTCTGACCCGGGCGTTCCCCGAGGTCCGACTCGGAGGTAGCCCGGGTCCGGTTCTGCACGGAATCCGCAGGGCTGACCCGGGAGTGTGACACGGTTCACCGTTCGGCACGAACTGTCCCCGCTCGGTCGGGCGAAGACATACCTTGGGTGGACCGCACGCGTCACCGCTGGCCCGACGGGTATCAGTCCCGTGACCAGCCCTCCGACGTCTCGCGGTGGCGTACGCCGATGTACGAACGCTGCCGCAACGCCATCACGGCAGACTTCTGGAGGACGGACGAGGGCGCCTGTCCCCTGACCCGAAGGATCATCTCGTGTCGAAGAAGTACACCGCAGCCATCGTGGGCTCCGGCAACATCGGTACTGACCTGATGTTCAAGCTGCTCCGCAAGTCCGAGCACATCCAGCCGACGTACATGATCGGTATCGACCCCGAATCGGATGGCCTGAAGCGCGCCGCCCGTGTCGGCCTGAAGACCTCGGCCGAGGGCGCCAAGTGGCTGCTCGACCAGGACGACAAGCCCGACTTCGTCTTCGAGGCCACCAGCGCCAAGGCGCACGCCGCCTGGGCCCCGCACTACAAGGAAGCCGGCATCCACGCCATCGACCTGACCCCCGCCGCGGTCGGTCCCTTCCTCTGCCCGCCGGTCAACCTGGAGTCGCTGACCGACGTGATGAACGTCAACATGATCACCTGTGGTGGCCAGGCCACCACCCCGATGGTCGCCGCCATCTCCCGGGTCGTCCCGGTCGACTACGCCGAGATCGTCGCCTCGATCTCCTCCAAGTCCGCCGGCCCCGGCACGCGCGCCAACATCGACGAGTTCACCGAGACCACCTCGGCGGCTCTCGAGGCCGTCGGCGGCGCCAAGAAGGGCAAGGCCATCATCATCCTCAACCCGGTTGAGCCTCCGATGATGATGCGCAACACCGTCTACACCTCCCTGCCGGCCGAGGCCGCCGAGGCCGGCGAGCTGCAGGACAAGATCCGCGAGTCGATCGCCAAGATGGTCGAGACCGTCCAGTCCTACGTCCCCGGCTACAACCTGGTCGCCGAGCCGCAGTTCGACCACGCCCGTCCGGAGTGGAACAACTGGGGTCGGGTCACCGTCCTGATCCAGGTCCGTGGCGCCGCTGACTACCTGCCGGAGTACGCCGGCAACCTCGACATCATCACCTCCGCTGCCACCCGCACCGGCGACCTGCTCGTCGAGCGCATCGAGGCACACAAGGCCCAGGAAGGCGTCCGCGCATGAGCACCCAGAAGTACACGCTGGATCCGAACAAGACGTACGCCACGAAGATCATCGACACCACGCTGCGCGACGGCTCCCACGCGGTCCGCCACCAGTTCACCATCGAGCAGGTCAAGGACGTCACCCGCGCCCTCGACGAGGCCGGGGTGGACATCATCGAGGTGACCCATGGTGACGGCCTGGCCGGCTCGTCCTTCAACTACGGCTTCTCCAAGGTCAACGAGATGGACCTGATCGAGGCCGCCAAGGGCGAGGCCAAGCACGCCAAGATCGCCGCGCTGATGCTGCCGGGCCTGGGCACGCTGCACGAGCTGCGCGAGGCCAAGGAGCGCGGCATCGACGTGATCCGCATCGCCACGCACTGCACCGAGGCCGACGTCTCGATCCAGCACTTCCAGGAAGCCCGCAACATGGGCCTGGAGACCGCCGGCTTCCTGATGCTGTCCCACATGATCGAGCCGGCCGAGCTGGCCAAGCAGGCCCGCATCATGGCCGACGCCGGCTGCCAGGCCGTCTACGTCGTCGACTCCGCCGGCGCGATGATCCTCGACCAGGTCGGCGTGCGCGTCCGTGCGCTGAAGGACGAGCTCGGTGACGACGCCGAGGTCGGCTTCCACGGCCACCAGAACATGAGCTTCGGCGTCGCCAACTCGGTGTACGCCGTGGCCGAGGGCGCGACCTGGATCGACGGCTCGCTGCGTGGTCTGGGTGCCGGTGCGGGCAACTCCCCGACCGAGGTCCTGGCCGCCGCGTTCGAGCGCCTCGGCATCAAGACCAACGTGGACACGGTCAAGATCCTGGCCGCCGCCGAGGACGTCGCGGCTCCGATCATCCCGCGCCAGCCGATCATGGACCGCGCCTCGATCATCCAGGGCAAGGTCGGCGTCTACAACTCCTTCCTGTTCCACGCCGAGCGCGCCGCCGAGCGTTACGGCGTCCCGGTCCAGGACATCCTGGAGGAGGCCGGCCGCCGCGGTTACGTCGGTGGCCAGGAGGACATGCTGATCGACGTGGCGGTCTCGCTGGCCGCCGGTGGCTCCGCCGCCTGAGCAGCATCCCCGTACGACCCCACGGCGCCCGCAGGAGCAATCCTGCGGGCGCCGTGGCGTTGTCCCTGCTCGTACGTGCGTGCCCGGCTCTGCGCCGGAGTCCTGCACCGGGATGCTGCCCGGCGCGCCCCGCGTGACGAGTGCGCCGCCACGAAGCGCCCCGTACCACGAAGCGCCCGCACCTTACGATGAAGCGCCTCGCAGGTCGACCCTGCGAGGCGCTTCATGGTTCGTCCGGCGTCGGACGGGGAGTGGCGTCAGCCGAGCTCGGCGGAGTCCTTGGCAGAGGTCTCGCGCGAGAGCAGCACCGCGACGACCGACAGCACGAACATGCCGATGACGTACCAGCCGAGGTGGGAGGTCCCGACCTCGGGGTTGACGATCCGGGTGGCGACCAGCGGGATGGAGCCGGCACCGACGATCGAGGCGAACTGGTAGCTGAGCGAGGCGCCGGTGTAGCGGGCCTCGGTCTCGAACTTCTCGGACAGGAACGCGCCGACGGGTCCGAACATCGCCGACTGGACGATGGCCAGCCCGATCACGAAGCCGATGAAGACCAGGATCGGCGAGGTGCTGTTGAACAGGCCCAGAACCGGGAAGACCAGGGCGGCCGAGACGATGCCGCCGGCGACCATGACCGGACGGCGTCCGTGGCGGTCGGACAGCCAGGCGAAGAGGGGCAGCGTGACGATCTGGAGCGCGTACGCCCCGGCCAGCATCAGCAGGGCGGTCATCCGGTCGACGTGCCCGGCCTTGACGACGTAGGGCACCATGAACGAGCCGATCAGGCCCTGGACGGCCAGCGGGGCGGCACCGGCGAGCGCGCCGAGGATGACCTGGCCGGGGAACTTGGTGACCACGGTGACCAGCGGCAGCGCACGGTCGTGGGCGTCCTCCGCGGCCTTCAGGGACTTCTGGAAGTCCGGGGACTCGGTGACGCGCAGCCGCAGGTAGAGGCCCACCAGCACGATCAGCGCCGACAGCAGGAACGGGATGCGCCAGCCCCAGTTCAGGAACTGCTGGTCGGGCATGCGGCTGAACAGGGACAGGACGACCGTGGCGAGGACGGCACCGGCCGGACCGCCGATGGCGGCGATGGATGCGCCCACACCGCGCGACTTGGCCTCGGAGTGCTCCATCGACATCAGCGTGGCACCGCCCCATTCACCGCCCATGGCCAGGCCCTGGATGACGCGCAGGGTCACCAGCGCCAGCGGCGCGGCGATGCCGATCGCGGCATAGGTCGGCAGCAGGCCGATCGCGACCGAGACGAAGCCCATCAGCAGCAGGGTAATGAACAGCACGTTCTTGCGGCCGAAGCGGTCGCCGAAGTGCCCGAAGACCAGGCCGCCGAGCGGCCGGGCGAGATAGCCGGACAGGAGGATCGCGAAGGAGAGGGTGGCTCCGAGCTTGGGGTCCAGTCCGCCGAAGAAAATCTTGGGGAAGACCAGTCCCGCCGCCGAGGCATACAGCAGGAAGTCGTAGAACTCGACAGTGGTTCCCATGAAACTGGCGGCCTGGGCGCGCCGGCTGTCGCGCTTCTGCTGGGCGGTCTTGATGGCAGGCGGGTCGACGATGACGACGTCTGTACTTATTGTTCTCCGATGTGTACGGCAGCCTCCGCAGCGAGGCGGTGGCATGCACGAGTGACATTGTTCTCCGGCACTACTTGCCGGCTGGCGATCATTCTTGAGCAACCACTCAACACTCGGATAGCAGCAGTGCCGCGGAGCGGGACCGGGCCGGTGGAGGCGATTGCCCCCGAGTCTCCCGAGCTGCCGCCCGGGGAGCGCCCTGGGCATACCGTGGGGCCGCGTTTCGACGGGAGAAGGCGAAGGAGGGACAGGATTCGTCCCGTCCCGCCCACGTGTGTGATCCGGTTCGTTTCTGCGGGTAGGGTGGGACGCGCGGTGCCACTGTGCGGCACCGTTTCCAGTAGAACGCACCAGCGACGGTGCAGTGCCGGAGGTGAACGGATGACGACGGGCCAGCGAGACAGTCGGACAGCGGTCGACAAGGCTTTGGCACTCCTGCGAGCCTTCGGGGACGAGGCCGGTACCGGGGTGGGGGTCAGCGAGCTCGCCCGCCGTACGGAGTTGAGCAAGTCCACTGCCTTCCGCCTGCTCGGCATCCTGGAGCGCAACGGGGCCGTCGAGCGCGCCGGCAGCAACTACCGGCTGGGCCCGATGATCCACGACCTGCCCTCGCCCGAGTCTGCTCCGGACATCGACATGCTCCGCGACGTCCTGACACCGTTCCTGTCGATCCTGTACGAGCAGTCCCGCCAGACGGTGCACCTCGCGGTCCTGCAGGGGCCCGACGTGGTCTACCTGAACAAGCTGCACGGCTTCCACCGGGTGCCCTCCCCCTCGCGGATCGGCGGTCGGGTCCCGGCGTACTGCACGGGCATCGGCAAGGCGATGCTCGCGTACGACCCGGTCCTGATCGACCAGGTCTGCAGCGGTGAGCTCGTGCCGGTCACCCCGCACACGATCACCGATCCCGACAAGCTGCGGCGCCAGCTGGCCCGGGTCAAGGAGCAGGGCATCGCCTTCGACTTCGAGGAGGTGCGCCGCGGGCTGAACTGTGTGGCCGCCCCGGTGATGTCGCCCACCCATACCCCGGTGGCGGCGCTCAGCATCTCCGGTCCGGTCGGCAAGTTCGACCCTCGCCGCTGGGCCACCCCGCTGCGCCAGATCTCGTTCGAGGCCTCCAAGGTCTACGCCGCCCAGATGCGGGCCCGCCGCCAGCGCGCGGCCCAGGTCAAGTCGGCCTGACCACCACGAATAGAGCCGACACGAACTGAGCCAGCACGAGCTGAACCCCCACGAACGCCGCGAGGCCCCGCACCCGGAAGGGTGCGGGGCCTCGGTGCTCCACGGCTGGTGTCAGTCGCGGGTCAGGCGGCGATGCGTGGTCCGGTGCGGACGCGAGGCCTCGACGCCCAGGCGCTCGACCTTGTTCTTCTCGTAGTCCTCGAAGTTGCCCTGGAACCAGAACCACTGGGCCGGGTCCTCCTCGGTCCCCTCCCAGGCCAGGATGTGCGTGGCCACACGGTCCAGGAACCAGCGGTCGTGGGAGATCACGACGGCGCAGCCGGGGAACTCGAGCAGCGCGTCCTCCAGGGACTGCAGGGTCTCGACGTCCAGGTCGTTGGTCGGCTCGTCGAGCAGCAACAGGTTGCCGCCCATCTTCAATGTCAGCGCGAGGTTCAACCGGTTGCGCTCACCACCGGAGAGCATCCCCGTCTTCTTCTGCTGGTCCGGGCCCTTGAACCCGAACGAGGCGACGTACGCCCGCGAGGGCATCTCGAAGTTGGCGACCTTGATGAAGTCCAGGCCGTCCGAGACGACCTCCCAGACGTTCTTGCTCGCATCGAGGCCCGCGCGGCTCTGGTCGACGTACGAGTAGGAGACCGTCTTGCCGAGTTCGAGGGTGCCCTCATCCGGGGTCTCCTGGCCGACGATCATCTTGAACAGCGTCGACTTGCCGACGCCGTTGGGGCCGATGACGCCGACGATGCCGGCGCGCGGCAGCTCGAAGCCGAGGCCGTCGAAGAGCTCGCGGTCGCCGAAGGACTTGTGCACGCCCTCGGCCTGGAGCACGTCGTTGCCCAGCCGCGGGCCCGGCGGGATGTTGATCTCGGAAGTGTCGATCTTGCGGTTGCGCTCGGCCTCGGCGGCCAGCTCCTCGTACCGCGCCAGACGAGCCTTGTTCTTGGCCTGGCGGGCCTTGGGGCTGGAGCGGACCCAGTCGAGCTCCTTGTCCAGCATCTTGGCGCGCTTGGCGTCCTTCTGGCCCTCGACGGTCAGGCGCTTGCGCTTGGTCTCGAGGTAGGTGGTGTAGTTGCCCTCGTAGGGGTGCAGCTGGCCACGGTCGACCTCGCAGATCCAGCTGGCGACGTTGTCCAGGAAGTACCGGTCGTGGGTGACGGCGAGAACGGCACCCGGGTAGGCCTTCAGGTGCGTCTCCAGCCAGGCCACCGACTCGGCGTCCAGGTGGTTGGTGGGCTCATCGAGGAGCAGCAGGTCAGGCTGCTCGAGCAGCAGCTTGCACAGCGCCACGCGGCGGCGCTCACCACCGGAGAGCACGTCGACGATCGCGTCACCCGGGGGGCAGCGCAGGGCGTCCATGGCCATCTCAAGCTGGGAGTCGAGGTCCCAGGCATTGGCGGCATCGAGGTCGGTCTGCAGCTCGCCCATCTCGGACATCAGGGCGTCGAAATCGGCGTCCGGGTCAGCCATCTCCATGCCGATCTGGTTGAACCGGTCGAGCTTGCCCTTGATCTCGGCAACGCCCTCCTCGATATTCTCCAGGACGGTCTTGCCCTCGGTCAGCGGCGGCTCCTGCAGCAGGATGCCGACGGTGGCGTCCTTGGCAATGACGACGTCGCCGTTGTCGGGCTGGATCATGCCGGCCATCAGCTTGAGCATCGTCGACTTGCCGGCACCGTTGGGGCCGACCACACCGATCTTGGCGTCGGGGTAGAACGACATGGTGACGTTGTCGAGGACGAGCTTGTCACCCAGCTTCTTGCGGACGTTGTGCATCGTGCAGATGAACTCAGCCACGAATCACTCCAGCTTTCTCACGTACGGGCCCGGACGAGTCCGGGAGGTCAGGGTGCGGCACGAGGGCACGCCGTCGCCAGTATGCCAGCGAGGGCGTGGTCCCCCCAATCCTCGCGCCGCACCCGTCCCGTTCAGGCCACGGCGCGCTCGTACGCCTCCGCGTCGCCCGGCCCCATCTCCTCGACCCCGAGTTCCTGCTCCTCGAGGCCCTCGCGCTCCCCAAGGCCCTCGTCCTCGCGACCCTCGATGCGCTCGAGGTCGGCGAACTCCTCGGCGCCCGGCTCGGTCTCCTCGCCGGCCCGCTCCTCGCCCTCGGCCAGCCGCTCGTCCGGGCGGGCGCCGTTGCGGTTGCGCATCACGTAGGCCCGGGAGCGGGACAGGTCGGGGCCGACGGTGATCGCATCGACCTCGTCGCTGCGCTGGACCACGCCCTGCTTGTCGATCCATTCGGTGGGGCGCAGCCGGCCGGTGACGATGATGCTGTCGCCCCGGCGGAGCGAGCCGACCACGTTCTCGGCCAACCGGCGCCAGCAGGTGACCCGGTACCAGGTGGTGACGCCGTCCTTCCAGTCCTCGCCCTGGCGCAGTCGCGGCGTATGCGCGATGTTGAACTCGGTGACGGGGATCTGCGCGGGACCGACCGTCCGGATCCGGGGGTCGGCGCCGAGGTTGCCGGTGAGGGTGATGATCGTGTCCATGGTGCTCCTCAGAGGTAGGGATCGCTCTCCCCCGGAGGATGGGTCGGCAGGCACCGCGAGCGGCGCCGCGCCCGGCACCTGTGGACGGTGACCGGACAGGCCTGCGCGCCTGTGGACGCAGGGTTACCCGCGTCGGGCGGACGGCGGGATCTGTCGGCGCAGCGACCCACCGTCCTCGCCCGGCCCACCCTGCGCCGGGGTCACTCCGCGGCGACCCGCAGGTTCTGCTGGGCGTCCTCGTAGCGCTCCAGCTCCTCGGTGACCGGGGTGATGACCAGTTCTCGAGTGACGGTGTCGATCTTGCCCAGCAGCGCCCGGCGCGCCGTGACCACCTTGCGGCGTGCACCGACCTCGACGCCGATCCGGCTCAGACCGCCGAGGACCAGCCCGCCGAGCGCTCCCCCGGCGACCAGGACCGTCGGCACCGGGATCCCGAACCAGAGGATCCGCGGCAGCGGTGGCATCTGCAGGTAGAGCAGCGCGAAGTCGACCGCCAGCCAGCCCAGCCCGGCCACCACCGTCGCGATCAGGACCCACTGGACCACCCGGACGACGCTCCACCAGCGGCGGTTGCGGTGCATCTGCAGGTTGGTGGAGCCGATCGCCCGGTCCAGCTCGTCCGCCAGGTCGGCCGTACGGGAACGCGCCGCGTTCCGGACGGCCTCGGTCCAGCCCGGGGTGAGTCCGCTCGAGGCCTCGTCCGCGAGGGCCCGCAGTGCCGAGTCGACCTGGGCGGCCGGGATCGCTCGCATCGACCGCAGCGAGCTGGTCGCCAGCTCGGTCGGGGCGTGCCGGGTGTCGATGCCCGATTCGATCTCGCGTCGGGTGCGGCGGCGCGGAGCGAGGTCAAGGTGCAGCCGGCGCAGCGGGTCGGGCCGCAGCGAGGCGATCCAGGAGACCAGCGGCCAGCCCGTCGCGAGCCGACCGCGGCGGCGCCAGGACTGGCCGACCGCCTCGGTGACGGCGGGAACCCCTGCGGCACGGGCGCAGGCCCGGTCGAGCTCGTCGATCGAGGCCCGGCCCACCTTCGGGGCGGTCGCCGTGCCGCAGGCCTCCCGCAGCCGGGTGGCGATGCCCTGCACGTCCAGGCGCGTACGTTCGGCCACCGTCTTCTTGTCGCTGACCCGGCGGGCCAGCAGTGCCCGCAGTTCGGGGACGCCCTCACCCGTACGGGCCGAAGCGGCGTGGATCACGACCGGCTGCAGGCCCTCGCGGTCCAGCAGGGCCCGCAGGTCCGCCAGCGTCCGGCGTCGCTCGTCGTCGGTCAGCCGGTCGATCTGGTTGAGCACGACCATCATCACCGGGGCGTACTCCCGCAGCGGGACCAGGTAGTTGCTGTGCAGGGCCGCATCGGCGTACTTCTGCGGGTCGACGACCCAGATCAGCATGTCGACCAGCTGGACCAGCCGGTCGACCTCCATCCGGTGGGCCACCTCGACCGAGTCGTGGTCCGGCAGGTCCAGCAGCACCGTGCCGCGCAGGGCCTGGGCGTCGCCGTCCGCGGCCAGGTGGTGGCGGCGCGTCACCTGCAGCCAGTCCAGCAGCTCCTCGGTGGGCTCGGGTCCCCAGGTCACCGCTGACGGCTGCGACGTCGTGGGACGCCGGATGCCCGGCGCGGCGACATCGACACCGGCCAGGGCATTGAACAACGAGGACTTCCCCGACCCGGTGGCCCCCGCCAGCGCCGCCACGGTCACCTCGCCGGAGAACCGCAGCCGTTGCCCGGCACGGCGCACCACCCGCTGGGCCTCCTCGACCAGGGCCGGGTCGACCCGCCCCGCGGCCGCCTGCTCCGCGGCGGAGAGGGCGCGCAGGCGCTCGGCGAGGCCTGTCCTGGACTGTCGGCGCATCAGTGCTCCTGCTGGGGATGGTCGATCACGTCGGCATCGACGACGTCGCCCGTCTCGGGTCGGGCTGCGGGGCGGTCTCTGTGCCGGTCGGCCGCCGGCTTCAGGAAACCACCCTCGGGGGCCGACCGCGGCTGCGCCCGGGCCCCGGACTGCGGCTGCTCGACGGGGCGGCGCTCGATCCCGGGATCGATCCCGGCCAGCTCGGCGGACTCCCCGCCGATGCCGCTGGTGATGGCGTACGGGGTGCCGCCGATGGCCGGCCGCTCGCCGCCCTTAACGGCTCGGTCTGCCGGGCCCAGGGCGGGGGTTTCCCCGCCGATCCCCACGTACGGGTCGACCTCCAGGCCATCGGCCAGGGCGTCGCTGACCGTACGGGCCGCTGCTCGGATCTCCTCGGCCTGCTGGGGCCGCACCTGCAGGGCGACCAGCACCTGGTGGTAGCGCAGCAGCTCGGAGGACATCAGGACCTCGACCCGCTCGTCGAGGTCCTCCTTGGCCTTCTTGGCCATCCGGCGAACGTTCTCGTCGCCGAACACGGCCTCCAGCAGCTTCTGGGCCAGCGCGGCCGAGCCACCGGCCACGCCGACCTCCGCGCCGGTCAGGCCGCCGGTCTGGGCGAAGATGAGCACCATCAGGGCGGCGCCCACGCCGTTCACGCCGAGCGCGAGGTAGCGGGCGGCGGACCGCCGCTTGCCACCCTCCTCGCTGACCATCCGGAAGATCTCCTTCTGCCACTCCCGGATCATCCGCGAGACCTGCTCGTCGAAGTCCGGAGAGGTGGTGGACAGGTCCACCTGGGCGCCCTGCAGGACGTGGCGGCCGGCCGGGTTCGACCGCCAGGCCGCCTCGGCGCGCTCGGCCGCGGCACGGCCCTGCTCGATCACGAGCGACTCCAGGCCGGACTCGACCGCGGCCCCCATCTCCATCGCCTCGGGCGGCTGCCCCTTGAAGGCGGAGACCAGCCGGTCGCGGAACCAGCTGATCCGGTCATCCACGGCCCGCATGAACTCGCCGGTGCCGACGAACTCGTGCCAGCGGGCCAGCACCTCGCCGCGCAGCAGCGACCCGTCGGCGGTCTGGACGGTGACCGCCCGGGTCGCCTCCCTGAAGGCGGCGTTCGCGTCGTCGCGCAGCCGGGTGACGGTCCGGGTCTGGTCCTCGACTGCCTCGGCGACGGATGGGGCGAGGCGGGCGGTGTTCTCGATCGCACCCGCGAGGGTGGCCCGTACGACGTCCTGGCGGGACCGGTCGTTCGCCACCAGCCCGGCCAGCCAGCCGCGGATCGGCGAGACAGCGGCGTTGGGCAACAGGCCGTCGGCATCGACGGTGGTCTCGGGTACGGCGAACAGCGGGGAGCTACCCAGCCCCCGGTGGGCCATCATCTGGCCGAGGTGGCCGGGGATGTCACGCATCCCGGCCGGGGGCACCCGGTCGAGGACCACGGCGACCACGACGTGGCGCTGTGCGGCCTGGGTGAGGAAGTCCCAGGGCACCGCATCGGCGTAGCGGGCGGCCGAGGTGACGAAGAGCCACAGGTCGGCAGCAGCGAGGAGTTGGGTGGCCAGGGCCCGGTTCTCGTCGACCACCGAGTCGATGTCCGGGGCGTCCAGGATCGCCAGCCCGGGCGGCAACGTGGGTTCGGCCACGAGTTCGAGCGCGTGCGTGTCGTGGCCATGGCCCGTGCTGCGGGCCATCCCGGGCAGGATCCGCTGGCCGCTGAACCACGGTGCATCGTCGGGGTGGTGCACCAGCACCGGGCTGCGGGTGGTCGGCCGGATCACGCCGGGCGCGCTCACCCGGCGCCCGACCAGCGAGTTGACCAGGGTGGACTTGCCCGCACCGGTGGAGCCCCCGACCACGACGAGCAGGGGCGCGTCCAGTCGCCTCAGCCGGGGCAGGACGTAGTCGTCGAGCTGGTCGGCCACGGCGCGGGCGTCGCGGCGGGCATGGTCGGCACCGACGAGAGGTAGCGGCAGGTGTACGTCGGACACGGCCGCCCGAAGTCCTTCGAGCGACGAGGCGAGGCGTGCCGACATAGGGGCTCCCTACTGCTTGGGCGGTCCCCAACGCGGATCCACCGGCGAGTACTCCGTGCTCGATGATCCTAGCGGCCCGTGCGGCGTCGGACCGCGCAGCAAACCACCCCAGGCCGGGAGCCCTTCCTCGCGCCGCTGGCGCAGTGTCCGGCGCCAGCGCTGCCAGGGGTACTCGACCGCCCCCTGTGGCACGACCACGGCCACGGCGCGCAGCTGCTCGATCCGCCGCAGCACCTCTGCCTCCCGCGCCTCGCCGGTCGCGTCGACCAGCCCGCGGTGGATCGCGTCACGCAGGTAGGCGAGCTCGGTCGCGGAATGCTGGATCCGTACGGTCGCCAGGTAGGTCGACGGTCCCGCCCAGAAGGCCTCCCACAGCGCCCGGGAGCGGATCCGGGCCCGACTGAACGCGTCGGCGTCGTCCGGGTGCAGCCAGCCGAGGCGGGCGAAATCGGTGACCCGGGCGTGGACGAGAGCCCGCTCGCGGCGGACCTGGTTGATCGCCAGGCCGACCATGGCGGCGACCACCGAGAGGGCGACGAACCACAGCATCAGCCCGACCTGGCCGCCGGAGGAGGCGGTGAAGTTGAAGACCATGTGGAGCAGCGCCGCGACCAGGAACCCGGTGAGGGGTGCCAGCACGCGGACCCGCTTGCTGCGGGCCCGCAGCGCGACGGCCAGGCCGATGCCGGTCATCATCGTGAACAGCGGGTGGGCGAAGAAGGTCATGCCGCCGCGCATCAGCGCGAGCTGGTTCATCGCCTGCTGCGCATCGCCGGTGCCGGTGGTCGAGGAGACGTACCGGAAGACTCGCCCGTAGTAGATGATGTTCTCCACGAAGGCGAAGCCGGTCCCGGCCAGTCCGGCCAGGCTGATCGACGACAGCCAGGTGGTCACCCGGTTGCGCATCAGGATGGCGATGCCGAACAGGACCGTGGCCTTGGCGGCCTCCTCCACGAACGGGGCGATGAAGACCGCCCCGCGCATGCTCGTCGCCGGGTCACCGTTCCCGATCACCGACAGGTGGGCGGCGGCCCAGGTGTTGAGCGGTGCGGAGATGCCGGTGGCGACCAACCCGCCCCAGACCAGGGCCACCAGCCACAGCCACAGGCTCTGCGGGCGCACCCGGTCGGCCAGGATGAACAGGATGGTCAGCGGCACCCCGGTGAAGGCTGCCAGCCGGGCCGCGCCGGGCAGGACGTCGGTCCCCAGTCCCTGGATCGTGCCACTCGGCATCGTGTGCTCGGGGACGAAGAGGATCCAGTTGGCCAGGAAAGCACCGACGAACAGCACGACGAGCCCCAGCGAGACCCACGTACGCCAGTCGCGCAGCACCCGCCGCGGCAACGGCATCGAGGGATCCACCGGGACCGACAGCCCGTTGCGGCGACGCGCCCGCACCACTTCGCGGTCCGGGCCGGTGCCGGAGGGGTCCGCCACTGCCGGCGTCAGCGGATCGGAGAGCATGTGGCCTAGGGTACCCAGCGAACAACACCGTACAATCGGCCCGTTGCCTCCATAGCTCAGCTGGATAGAGCAGCAGCCTTCTAATCTGCCGGTCGGGGGTTCGAGTCCCTCTGGGGGCGCAACACGGCGCCATGGCCGGGGGTCTCACTCCCCCACCATGGCGCCGCTTCATCTCTCGTGACGCGTCGAGTCTCGCTTCCCCGACCCACTGGGCCCCAGCTGAGACGGATGTTGCGAAAACATGCACGATGTACAAAACTACATCGGCTGCATCTTTGCACCGCGTGTCACGCGGTCCGCAGCGCCCTACCCAGCATCCCCGCAAGCACCAAGGAGACTTCGTGTCAGCCACGATCGAGTCCAAGTCCGCCCCACCCACGAGTGCAGCCGGGACGGTCGGCGCGGTGATGTCCCACAAGCAGATCATGCTCGTCATCTACGCGCTGATGGCCGGCATGTTCCTGTCCTCGCTGGACCAGACCATCGTCGGCACCGCGATCCGTACGATCGGTGACGACCTGCACGGTCTGGACAAGCAGGCCTGGGTGACCACGGCTTACCTGATCACCTCGACGATCGCGACGCCGATCTACGGCAAGCTGTCCGACATCTTCGGGCGCCGCCCGCTCTACGTCTTCGCCATCAGCGTCTTCGTCCTGGGCTCCCTGCTCTCCTCGTTCTCCACCTCGATGTACATGCTCGCCGCGTTCCGTGCCTTCCAGGGCATCGGCGCCGGCGGCCTGATGTCGCTGCCGCTGGCGATCATGGGTGACATGCTGGCCCCCCGCGAGCGGGCGAAGTACCAGGGGTACTTCCTGGCCGTCTTCGGCGTCTCCGCCGTGATCGGCCCACTGGTCGGCGGCATGTTCGCCGGTGCCAGCACGATCGCCTGGATCGCCGGCTGGCGCTGGGTCTTCCTGGTCAACGTGCCGATCGGCGCCGCGGCCCTGGCGATGGTGCTCACCTTCCTGCACCTGCCGCGGTTCGAGCACCACCGGGTGCGGGTCGACTGGTGGGGCGCCTCCGCGGTCGTCCTCACGCTGGTTCCCCTCCTACTGGTCGCCGAGCAGGGACGCGTGTGGGGCTGGACGTCGGTGACATCGATCATCTGCTACGTGCTCGGCGTGGTGGGCCTGGTCGCCTTCCTCGTGATCGAGACGGCGATGGGCCGGGACGCGATCATCCCGCTGCGGCTCTTCCACTCCCGGGTGTTCTCGATGGCCACGGTCCTGGGCGCGCTGGTCGGCTTCGGCATGTTCGGCGCCATGATGACCCTGCCGCTCTACCTGCAGATCGTGATGGGGATGTCTCCGACGCAGTCCGGCTTCGCCACCCTCCCGATGATCGGTGGCCTGATGGTCGCCTCGATCGTCTCCGGGCAGCTGATCTCACGGACCGGCAAGTACCGACTGTTCCCTGTCGTGGGTACGGCACTGGTGGCCGCCGGGTTCTTCTACCTCACCTTCCTCACCGCCGACAGCTCCTACCCGTTCATCGCGGGGGCCATGGTGCTGATCGGCCTGGGCCTCGGCCAGCTGATGCAGAGCCTGGTCCTGGCCAGCCAGAACTCGGTCGCCCCGACCGACATGGGCGTGGCGACGTCCTCGGCGACGTTCTTCCGGCAGATCGGCGGCACGCTCGGCACCGCGATCCTCCTGTCGGTGCTCTTCGCCTCGATGCCGGCCAACATCCGGTCCTCCATGGAGGACCGGGCCGTGCTGACCGACTCCCTCGACGCGGCCCTGACCCCCGCGATCGCCCAGGCCCCCGAGAACGCCGGCGTGATGAACAAGATCTGGACGCCGATGGTCGCACCGATCAAGGTGAACGTGCAGACCCAGCTCGACCAGGTCGCGGCGCAGGCCACCGCCACCGCCCCCGACGCACGGACCCGAGAACTGATCCTCCAGCAGGTCGCGGCCAAGTCCGGGGCCAG
This sequence comes from Raineyella antarctica, assembly GCF_900092135.1. Taxonomy (GTDB): domain Bacteria; phylum Actinomycetota; class Actinomycetes; order Propionibacteriales; family Propionibacteriaceae; genus Raineyella; species Raineyella antarctica. The sequence goes on from NZ_FMYF01000006.1 coordinate 104,149, forward strand.
TGTGGTGGACGGACGCCTCGTGATCGACTACACCGACCCCGCTGAGCGGCAGGCAGTCGTCGACCGGGTCGTGCCGACGATCTCCGACCAACTCGCCAGCAACAGCTCGACCGCCGGGTCCTCGGCCGACTCCAGTACCTCCGACACATCGTTCCTCAAGGGCGCCGACCCGCGCCTGGCCCGCCCGTTCCTGCTCGGCTTCACCGCTGCCGCCATCCGCATCTACTGGGTGGGCATGGGCGTCCTGCTGCTCGCCTTCGTCCTGAGCTGGTTCTTCCGGGTCCCGGAGCTGCGCCAGCACTCCGCCCTGCAGGAACAGGCCAACCGGGCTGCGGCCAGGACGGCCGCGTCCGGAGCGGACGCGTAGGCCATGGCCCGCATCGAACTCGACCCGGAATCACCGGGCCTCCGCGAGCGCAAGAAGCGCCTGACGGCTCGGCGGATCCACCAGGTCGCCCTGACCACCGCTCTGGCGCGCGGCGCCTCGAACGTCACGGTCAAGGAGATCTGCGACGGGGCGGACATCTCGTCGCGGACCTTCTTCAACTACTACGCGTCGAAGAGCGCAGCCATCCTCGGTGCCGGCGACCTGGAGATCACCGAGGAGCAGAAGAAGAGGTTCCTCCAGGGCACCGGATCCGTCCTGGAGGACCTGTGCACCCTGGTCGCCGACCTGGCCGGTCGCTCCGAACTGGCGCACGAGGACCGTACGAAGATCAAGCAGGCGCTGGCCGAGGACCCCGAGCTCGTCTACGAGATGTCCTCACTGATGCGCTCCCTGCGCTGTGCGCTGCGTGACCTGGTCACCCAGCGCACCGGCGCACGGGAAGGGGCCATGGTCGTCTCGCTCGTGTTCGCGGCCCTGCCCTTCGCGTACACCGACGAGGAACAGGCCCTGCCGCTGCGACTGCGGGAGGCGGTCGCCGAGCTCGCAGCCGTCGCCGCCGCCGGGCTCGGGACCCCTGCGAACGGGCGTCCGTAGCGGGCAACAAGCACCACAAGGCCAACGCCACCCAAACAGAACGGCACCATGGCGGGGAGGTAACTCCCACCATGGTGCCGTTGTGCTCGTCCGGCGACTACACCCGGGCCGCGACGCTGACCTTCTGGTCATCGACGTACGTGGCGTCTCCGTGCTGGTCAACACCCTGCTGGTCGATCTCGGCGCCGCGGACGGTGCCGTGCTCGACGACCGAGTTCTCGTCGAACGGGAGCCGACCGTCCAGCACCTCGCGGGCCTGCTTCCGGTCGAACTCACCGACCCAGTTGCCGACCAGGACCGTGGCCACGGCGTTGCCGGTGAAGTTGGTCAGGGCGCGTGCCTCAGACATGAACTTGTCGATGCCCACGATGACACCCATCCCGCCGAGCAGGGCCGGCTGGTGCGACTGCAGGCCGGCGGCCAGGGTCGCCAGTCCCGCGCCGGTGACGCCGGCGGCCCCCTTGGAGGCGATGATCATGAACACCAGCAGGCCGATCTGCTGACCCAGCGACATCTCCATGCCCATGGCGTTGGAGACGAACAGTGCCGCCATGGTCAGGTAGATGGCCGTGCCGTCCAGGTTGAAGGAGTAGCCGGTCGGCACGGTCACGCCGACCACGGGCTTGGAGACACCGACGTGCTCCATCTTGGCGATCAGGCGGGGCAGGGCCGACTCGGAGGAGGAGGTGGCGAAGATGAGCAGGTACTCCCGGGCCAGGTACTTCATCAGCTTGAAGATGCTCACCCCGGTGAACGCCTTCAGCAGCGTGCCGAGGACGACCACGATGAACAGGATGCAGGTGAGGTAGAAGGCGCCCATCAGCAGCGCCATGGCACCGATGGCGGACCAGCCGGTGGCCCCCACCACCGCGGCGATGGCGCCGAAGGCACCGATCGGGGCGACCCACATGATCATCATCAGGACGCGGAAGACCACGCCCTGGACCAGGGCGAGCCCGTCCAGCAGGGGCTTGGCCGCCGGGCCCATCTTCTGCAGCGCGAAGCCGACCAGCAGGGCGACGAAGAGGACGGGCAGCACCGGGATCGAGCCCGGGATGATGTGCATGATGAAGTCCACCGTCCCGTTGCCGGCCGCCTTCTTGGACGGGTCGTACGCGGTCAGGTGCAGGCCCTCACCGGGGTGCACCAGGTTGCCGACGACCAGACCCAGGCCCAGCGCGAAGGTGGACATGACCAGGAAGTAGCCCAGGGCCAGCCCACCGACCTTGCCGACGGTGGCGGCCTTGGCGATCGAGCCGATCCCCAGCACGATGGTGCAGAAGATGACCGGGGCGATCATCATCTTGATCAGCGCAACGAACGCGTCACCCAGCGGCTTGAAGGACTTGCCGACCTCAGGGAACAGCAGGCCGACCGCGGCGCCGAGCACCACGGCAGCGATGACGGAGATGTACAGCCAGTGGCTGCGGTCCTTGGACTTGGGGTATTCGGGCTTCGCCGCCCGGGGGGCGGCAGTCACGGGAGACAGCATGCGACGTCCTTGTCGTGGAGGATGGGACTGTCCCGGCCGGGCAGGTCACCGCAGCCGAGGTGGGGTATGTCGATCGTCCGCCAGGGTGTGGCGCCGGTCACTATTGCGTTCATAAAGTTCATGAGGTACGTCACAATGGCCCCGTCAGGGGCGGCCTGCCCAGGGACGGGCGGAACATACGACGACGCGGCCAGGTGGCCGCAGACGGGAGGCGCCATGCACGGGTGGAGCCTGGCGCGCCGCCTCGCGGTCGGGCAGATGCTCGGGCTGCTCGTGTTGACGGTCCTGGCCAGCGCCCTCAGCTACATCCACACCCGGGAGACGGTGTACCGGGTGGAGGGCGACCACGTCCTGGCCACCGCTCGCCTGCTCGCCCAGGAGCAGGAGGTGCGCCAGGCGTACGCGACGGCCGATCCCTCCCAGGTCCTGCAACCGCTGGCGGTGGCCGCCGCCCAGCAGGCGGAGGTCAGCTGGGTGACCTTCATGGACCTGGACGGAACCCGGCTGTCCCACTGGCTGCCGAACTGGGTGGGCACGCACTACCCCGGCCGGATCGCGCCGGCCGTGGCCGGCACCGAGTTCGTCGAGACCTCCACCACCGGCACGGCCGGCCCCTCGGTACGGGCCGTGGTCCCCATCCGCGCCGCGACGCCCGGGGACACCGGTGCGGGGCAGGTGATCGGAGTGGTGTCCGTCGGGCAGCGGGTCTCCCAACTCGACATCGCGGTCCGCGCCCAGATCCCCACGCTGCTGGCCCTGGCCGCTCTGGTCGGAATCGCGGGTGCCCTCGCCAGCTGGGCGCTGAAGCGGTACCTGGACCGGGTCACCTTCGGCCTGGGGCCCGAGCAGCTCGCCCAGAACTTCACCTTCCTGGACACCGCCCTGCACAACGTCAATGTCGGGATCGTCCTGCTGGGACCCGGAGGCAGGCTGGGCCTGTACAACGACCGCGCCGCCGAGCTGCTCGGCCTGCCCACCCCCTCGGCATCCACCTCGCCCCCGGGCAAGGGGGCCGCGGCCCCGCACGTGGACGACCTGCACCTGCCGCTACCCCTGGCCGAGCTGCTGGCCTCGCGCCGGGAGGCCCGCGACGAGCTGTTCAGCGCCGGCGATCGCATCCTCGTGGTCAACCAGCACCGGACCCGAACCGCCCCCCGCTCGGGCCTGTTGCCCTGGCGTCGCCCGGGCCTGCCCGATGCCGACAACGGGTCCGTGGTCACCCTCTACGACCGTACGGACGTGCAGCACATGAACCGGGAGCTGGAGTCGACCCGTTCACTGACCGAGGCCCTGCGCTCCCAGACCCACGAGCACGCCAACCGGCTGCACACCGTCCTGTCGCTGCTCGAGCTGGGGCGCGCCGACCGGGCCCGGGAACTGCTGTCCCAGGGCCTGGAGACCGTGGGTACCCCCTCGGGCACCCTGCCGGACGACGATGCCGAGCCGGCCGTGAGCGCGCTGCTGGTCGCGAAGTCGGCGCAGGCCCGGGAACGCGGGGTCCGGATGGACTACCGCAACGAGATCGACTCCCCCACCGGGATCTCCGGCCGTGACTTGGTCACGCTGCTGGGGAACCTGCTGGACAACGCCATCGATGCGGCGGCCGACCCCGACCTGGACCCGACCGACCGCTGGGTCGACGCGCAGGCACGGCTGGAGGAGGACTGGCTGGTCCTCGAGGTGACCGACGGCGGAGACGGCCCGTCCGCGGCCGACGCGGACCGGATCTTCGACCTGGGCTGGTCGACCAAGCCCGCGGGCCCGGCCGGGCGGGGCATGGGCCTGGCCCTGGTGCGCCAGACCGCCCGCCAGCTCGGCGGGGACGTGGAGGTGGCCCGGGACTCGGGCACCGTGTTCACGGTGGAGGTGCCGACCGGCCACCGCCGGGCGGCCCTCGTCCGGAGCCACGAGGATGACGGGATCGCGCATGCGTGAGCACCAGGTGCTGATCGTGGAGGACGAGCCGGTGACCGCCGAGACCTACCGGGAGTACCTCGCCCGGGCCGGCGGGTTCGAGGTCGTGCACTCCTCCCCGACCGCTCGGGACGCGTTGGCCTTCCTGGCCGACCGGATGCGCCGGCACCACGGGTTCGGGGTGGACATGGTGCTGCTCGACATGAACCTTCCCGACGGTCACGGGCTGGACGTGCTGGGCCAACTGCGGGCGGCGGGCTTCACCGGTGGCGTCCTGGCGATGACCGCCGACACCGAACTGGAGACGATCCGCCGGTCCATCGCACTGGGCGTCGTCCAGTACCTGGTCAAGCCGTTCGGCTACCAGCAGTTCGCCGAGCGGGTGCGCGCCTTCCGGGAGCTGTCACTCGAGGTCGCCGGCGCCGGCCGGATCGAGGGCCAGCGGGACGTCGACCGGGCCTTCGCCCTGGTCCGTTCCGCCGCTCCGGCCGACCTGCCCAAGGGCCTGACCGAGGGCACGCTGAACGCGGTCGTCGAGCTCCTGCGGACCTCCGACGCCGCACGCAGCGCCGGCGAGGTGGGCGCCGCCGTCGGGACGTCCCGGGTGACCGCGCGGCGGTACCTGGAGCACCTGTACCGGGTGGGGATGGTGGACCGCTCGGCCCGGTACGGCGCCCCCGGCCGGCCCGAGAACGAGTACCGGTGGAGCGGCACCCGTACGAGCGGCACACCCACGGGAATCGATCCCCCGGGGCCGGCCACTCCCGGGGCATAGTGGTCGTACGAGACAGGAGAGCCGAGATGGCGATGGAACAGCGGTACGACGAGCAGCAGCCGGCGCGCGAGGACATCGATTCCCTCGACGGACCCGTGGTACTGGACTTCGGCACCAACTGGTGCGGCTACTGCCAGGCGTCGCGGGGCCCGGTCGAGGAGGCCCTCGCCGACTTCCCACAGGTCCGCCACGTGATGGTCGAGGACGGCCGCGGCCGGCCGCTGGGCCGGTCCTTCGGGGTCAAGCTCTGGCCGACGCTGGTCTTCCTGCGGGACGGGCAGGAGGTGGCGCGGTTGGTGCGGCCGACCGATCCCGGTGCGGTCCGTACGGCGCTGGCCGGCCTCGGGGCGGGGTCGGCCAGCACGGACTGAGATCGCGCCGAGCGCGGACGGATACGCGCCCGGGGTGCTGGACGGGGCCCGGTCAGGACGGGCGCGAGGACGGATCGACGTGCTGGGCCAGGTAGTTCTGGGCGCCCAGGCGGGTGATCGCGTCGAGCTGGGACTCGAACCAGTCAGCGTGCGACTCCTCGTCCCGGGCCATCTCCTCGAAGAACAGGGCGGTGGCGTGGTCACCGAGGTCGTGGCACTCCTGCGCCCCGCCGTTGAACTGGGCGATCGCGCCCAGCTCGGAGTCGATGGCCAGCTGGAGCATCTCCTCGGGGGTCTCGCCCACCTGGATCGCGTTCATCTTCTGGACGTTGGGGTGCCCGTCGAACATCAGGATGCGCTGGATCAGCTCGTCGGCGTCGTTCATCTCCCCGATGGAGAGGTCGTAGAAGGCCTTGCCCAGATGCGGCAGTCCCCAGTTGTCGAGCATCCGGGCCGACAGGAAGTAGCCGTTGATCACGGTGAGCTCGAGGGTGAGCGCATTGTTGAGCAGCTCGGTGACCCGAGGACTAACTGGCTTCACTGTCGACCTCCACGAGCGATGACTGGATGTCCTCCACATGCTGGCACACCACTCTGCGGACGGTAAAGACACAACCGCCGCAATCGGTGCCCGCCCTCGTGCCGCGGCAGACCTGTGCGACCGTACGGGCGCCGGCGTCGACGGCTGCACGGACGTCGCGATCGCTGACCACGTTGCACTGACACACGATCACGGGATCCTCCGGGGGTGGGCCTGGTTGACTGCGAACCAGGACTTAGGTAAGCCTCAACTAAGCGTGCGAGGGCGGATGTCTCCGCTCAAGGGCCTGTGCCATCCTCCGGGCCGATCCGCCGATCCGGACTAGGATCGCTGCGTGACGAATGAATTGGTGTGGATCGACTGCGAGATGACCGGCCTCGACCTGGTCCATGACGAACTGATCGAGGTCGCCGCCCTCGTGACCGATGCCGAGCTCAACGTGCTCGGTGACGGCGTGGACGTGCTGGTCAAGCCGTCGGCCGCAGCTCTGGAGCACATGGGCGACTTCGTCCGGCAGATGCACACCAAGTCCGGCCTGCTCGCCGAGCTGGACCGGGGCCTGACGATGGCCGAGGCCGAGCAGCAGGTCCTGGACTACATCCGCCAGTTCGTCAAGGAGCCGCGCAAGGCGCCGCTGGCCGGCAACACGATCGGGACCGACCGCACCTTCCTGGCCAAGGACATGCCGGAGCTGGAGGGCTACGTCCACTACCGCAACGTCGACGTCTCCTCGATCAAGGAGCTGTCGCGCCGCTGGTTCCCCCGGGCGTACTACCAGTCGCCGGCCAAGAACGGCAACCACCGCGCCCTGGCCGACATCCAGGAGTCGATCGAGGAGCTGCGCTACTACCGCGAGGCCGTCTTCGTGCAGCAGCCCGGCCCGGACACCGCCAGCCTGAAGCGGATCGCCCGCAAGCACCAGGGCACCCTGACCGGGATCGGCTCCTCCGACGCCACCTCGGAGACTGCTCCCGAGGGCATCCCGGAGGCCGGCGCCGCGTCCGTCCCCGACGCCGACTGACCGTCCCCACAGCTCGGCACAACCTGCCCGATCCACGCAAGGACGCCGATTGGCGTACGGAAGCAGAAGTTGGCTATACTGCTCGGGTTCGCCCAACCGGGTAGTAGTCCGGAGCGGGAAACATGGTGGGTATAGCTCAGGTGGTAGAGCACCTGGTTGTGGTCCAGGATGTCGCGGGTTCAAGTCCCGTTACTCACCCCAGGAGGTCGAGGCCCGAGCCCCGAGCAAGGAAACATTCCTTGGTCAGGGCTCGGGCCTTGGTCGTTCTCTCGCAGGTTCGCTGGGAGTCTCGCAGGTTCAGTGGAAGTCGAACGTGGGGAAGGACCGTACGGCCCCGCGCCGGGCCACCGTCCGGGTCGCCTGGCGAACGGCGGCGGCGGTCGCCTCCTGCACCCCCAGGCCCTTGGCGATCCCGGCGGTCAGCACCCCGACGAACGCGTCGCCGGCGCCGGCAGGATCGACGACCTGGGTGTTCTCGGCCAGCACCAACTCGACCGGACGGTGGGAGGGGACCACGACGGCACCCTCCGCGCCCATGCTGACCACGACGGAGGGGCCACGCTCGGCGAGCCGTACGGCGATCTCCTCGATGTCTCCGACGTCATGGGTGACCGGGACCCCGCACAGCGCGGCGGCCTCGACCTCGTTGACCACGAGGACGTCCAGGTGCCGGTAGAGGTCGGGGTCGATGTGCACCACCGGTGCCGGGTTGAACACCAGGCGGGTGGGCCACCCGGCCGCCATCCTGATGGTCGCCTCGATGGTGTCCTTGCCGACCTCGCCCTGCAGCAGGAGGACGCTGGCGGTCCGGAGCCGGTCTGCGACGTCGAGCACGGCGCCCACGTCGGTCAGCAGGTTGGCCCCCGGCAGCACGACCGTACGAACCGTCGCATCGGGCTCCAGGAACGTGTAGCCGTGGCCGGTGCGCTCCTCGGTGTGGATCGAGATCAGCTCGGTGTCGACTCCGAAGGCGGCGAGCTCCTCCATCACCAGGTCGCCGGCGACGTCGTCCCCGATGCTGCCGATCAGCCGCGCATCGACGCCGCTGCGGACCACGGCCACCGCCTGGTTGGCGCCCTTGCCGCCGAGGCTGGTGATCGGATGGGAGGCGACCACGATCTCGCCCGCCTCGGGGAGGCGCTCCACCGACATCAGCGTGTCCAGGGCGATGGAACCGATGACGTCCACCCGTCCCGCGGTGTGCACTGCCACGTAGCCCCCTTGGTCGATGTGAGCCGGAGTTTATCGCCGCTCCCCCTCGGCCGCGCCGAGTGTTCCGGAGACGCGAAGACCACGGTGGAGGTGACCATGCTCGCCGGTGGTGGACAATGGGCCCCATGGCATCCACTCTCGACCGACCGGGGACCCCACTACGACTCACCCCGGCCTCCCGTCTGCGCCTTGCCGCAGCCGTCGGCGCCGGCCGCATGGCGGCCACCGTCTCCCGGCTGACCGGCAAGGGATCGGGCGCCTCGATCCGTGGCCAGGTGATGACCCGGATCGACCCGGATGCCCTGGCCAAGCTGCTGTCGGGTCGCCGGATCGCAGCGGTCTCGGGGACCAACGGCAAGACCACCACCACCCACCTGCTCGCCGCGGCGATCCGCGCCGGCCTGGCTCCCGCTCGCGCGGACCGGATCGTGACCAATGCCGACGGCGCCAACCTGCACTACGGCATCGCCTCGGCCCTGTCCCAGGCCCCCACGGCGGACATCGCCGTGCTGGAGACCGACGAGCGGGTCGTGGCCGACATGATCCGGCTCGGCAGGCCCGAGGTGCTGGTGCTGCTGAACTTCTCCCGCGACCAGCTGGACCGCAACCACGAGATCAAGAAGCTCGCCCGCTCCTGGCGCGACGCGCTCGAGGCGGCCGGCGAGGACGGCCCGGTGGTGGTCGGTAACGCCGAGGAGCCGCTGGTCGTGTGGGCGGCGCAGACCGCCAAGCAGGTGGTGTGGGTCGACACCGCCTCCACCTGGCAGGAGGACGCCACGATGTGCCCGGCCTGCGGGGCGATCCTGATCCGGCGCAACCCGGACCCGGCCTCGGGTGATCCCGGCGACTGGGACTGCCCCGGCTGCGACCTGACCGAGCCGGCGGCGTCGATCCGGGTCGAGAACGGCCAGATCATCGACCAGCGCGGCATCGCCCACGACCCGCAGCTCCAGGTGCCCGGTGGGTTCAACGTCGGCAACGCCGCCTGCGCCCTCGCCGCCGCGCAGCTGATGGGGGTGAGCACCGAGGAGGCGCTGGCCGGGATGCGGACCGTGCACTCCCCCGCCGGCCGCTTCGCGACCGCCACCTTCGGCACCACCACCGCCCGGCTGCTGCTCGCCAAGAACCCGGCCGGCTGGCACGAGGCCCTGCCGCTCCTCGGCACCAGTACGGTCGTCCTGGCCATCGACGCCGTCGCGGCCGACGGCCGCGACCTGTCGTGGATGTGGGACGTCGACTACGAGCAGCTGGCCGGCAAGGACATCATCGCCACCGGGCCCCGGGCCCAGGACCTGGCGGTCCGACTGGCGTACGCCGAGGTTCCCTGCCGCGTGGTTCCGGACCTGTCCGAGGCGCTCGCCGGCCACCCCGACCCGGTCGACGTGCTGTCGACCTACACCCCGTTCCAGAAGCTGCGAAAGCTCGGAGGCCTGGCATGACCCGCCCCGTCCACATCGTCCTCGTCTACCAGTCGCTGCTCGGCATCTACGGTGACCGCGGCAACGCCACCGTCCTCACCAAGCGCCTGCAGTGGCGCGGGATCGAGAACACGTTGACCGTCGCCGAGCCCGGCGACCCGCTGCCCGACGACGCCGACCTCTACCTGCTCGGCGGGGGCGAGGACGGCGCCCAGACCACCGCGGTCCGGCTGCTCACCGAGGAGGGCACGCTGCACCGTGCCGCCGAGCGCGGCTCGGTCGTCTTCGGGGTCTGCGCCGGCTACCAGATCCTCGGCACGACCTTCACGGTCGGCGAGATGGACCGGGTGATGCCTGGGCTGGGCCTGCTCGACGTCTCGACCCGCCGCGGCACCACCCGCGCCGTCGGCGAGGTACTGACCCGGCTGCGCCCGCTGCCCGGCGACGTCTCGCCGCTGGCCGGCGACGACGCGCTGGTCACCGGCTTCGAGAACCACGGCGGCTTCACCACCCTCGGCGCCGACGCGCTCCCGCTGGCCGACGTGGAGATCGGGATCGGGAACGGGGACGCCACCCGGACCGAGGGCGCGATCCAGGGTTCGGTCATCGGCACCTATCCGCATGGCCCGGTGCTGGCCCGCAACCCGGCGCTGGCCGACTTCCTGCTCGAGACGGCCCTGGGGCACCGTCTCGACCCGCTCCCCCGCCCCGAGATCGACAAACTCCGCCAGGAGCGGATCGGCACCATCCGCCGGTCCTCCCGAGGCTGAGCCCTGACCGCCCCCTCCCCCCATCCGACGGAGATCGACGTGGACGTTCCTGACGAGGACATGCCCCCGACGCCCGACGACGACCTGCTCGCGCTGGTCGCCGCCGTGCTCAGCCGGGCCCAGGACCGCGAGGCCGCCGCGGTGGTGAGCGATGGCGACGAGCGCTACGAGGTGGCGGTCGCCCCCGGGGACCGGTGGGTCGTCCAGGCCTCGAGCACCGAGTGGATCGGCACCGGCGACTCGGTGGTCTCGTACGAGACGCAGCTGGCCGCCGGCGCACGACAGCGCACCGAGGAGTTCCCGCCCGGCTGGTACCACCCGGCGCTGGCCCTGCTGTGGCCCCACCTGCTGCCGGTATGGGGCCGGCTGGGAGACGAGTACCGTCCCGCGCGCATCATCGACGGCCTGAACGGGCCGGCCGGGATCGTCTGCGAGGCACTCGACGCCCCGGTCGTCGGCGGGGAGTCGCTCGGGCCCTGGGCGCACGTCCTGCTGAACGACGACCTGCGGATCACCCTGGTGGAGCTGGAGCAACGGACCTGGACCCTGCTCGACATCCACGAGTGAGGCCCGGCCGGGCTCAGGAGCGTACGGAGCGCAGCGGCTCGGACTCCAGGCCCAGCTCGGCGACCTGGGCCAGGTAGAGCTCCGCCGCCGCCAGGGCGTCGTCCAGGGCGTCGTGCGCGCCCATCACCGGCAGCCCGAACCGCGCCCGGGCGTTCCAGAGCCGCAGCTCGTCCGACCGCGGCTCGTCGTCGAAGCCGGGCGCCACGATCCGCTGCTGCAGCCGCATCGTGTCGACCACCGCGACATCGGGTCGTACGCCCCACAGACGCTGGCAGGCCGCCGTCAGGAAGCCGGTCTCCAGACCGGCGTGGTGGGCGACCAGCACCCGCCCGCGCAGCGCCTCCAGCAGTTCGCCGACCGCCTCGCCGAGCGGCTCACCGGCGGCGAGCCGGTCATCGGTCAGCCCGTGGATGGTCGCGCTCTGGCCCACCCCCGTCGCCCCCAGCTCCTCGCCCGAGACCAGCACCAGACCGGCCCCGCCGAGCACGATCGTGGTCGCCTCGATCGGCACCCAGCCGATGCTGAGGATCGCGTCGCTGCGCGGGTCGAGCCCGGTGGTCTCCATGTCGACCGCCAGCAGGGACAGCTCGGCCAGCGGCGTACGCCCCGAGGGGATCGGCGCCGCCAGGTACCGCTTCAGCGGGCCCTCGGGCAGGTTCGCCGCGCGCCGGCGCCCGCCACCCCCGAACCATCCGGCCATCAGTGCATTCCCCGTACGTCCGCGTGCATCGGGCCCGCCTCAGGAGACCGCGTGCAGGCGGTAGGTGTAGGCCAGCTCCTGCTGGGCGTCCCGGATGATCTTGAACGCGTCGCGCAGGCTGTTGCGGTCGATCGTCGGCAGTGCCGAGGGATCGATCACGTTGTCGGTGGGCTGTCCGTGCTCGGCCTGGTCGGACTGGTGGCGCAGCCGCAGGTGGCTGATCATGTCGTACGCCCCGCGCAGGTCGTCGGCGCGCTGCTGGGAGATGGTGCCGGTGGCCGCCGCGGCCCCCAGCCGGGCCCCGGTGCTGACCTCGGGCAGCCCTGCGGCCAGGGCGTGGATACGGGCGATCTGGACGATCGGGGCGATCCCGCCGGCCTTGAGGTCGAGGCCCTTGGTGCCCTGGCCGGCCCGGTCCAGCACGAAGCCGCGGAAGAAGCCGATCGGCGGCTGCCAGCTGACCGCCTCGCGGGCCAGCCGGGCCAGGAAGCGCGGGCTGGCCGAGGACCGGTGCACCGCTCCCAGCAGCGGTTCGACCAGTTCGGGGCCGGTCAGCGGGCGCATGTCGAAGAACGTGTCCGCGTTGAGCACGGCGGTGGAGTCCGGCTCGTTGATCCAGCCCCAGAACACGTGCTGCCACTGGTCACGGGTGAGGCGCCAGGCCGGGTTGGAGGCCATGATGTCGCCCGGGCACAGCGGATAGCCGCACGCGGCCATGCCCTGGGTGACCCGTTCGGCCAGCCCGGCGAACCACGCCGCGGCCGCCTCGTCGGGTTCCTCGGCGAGCACCAGCGCGTTGTCCTGGTCAGAGGACAACCCCAGCTCCAGCCGCCCCTGGGAGCCCAGGGCCACCCAGGCATATGCGAACGGCGCCGGGCCCAGGTCCTGCTCGGCGATCCGCAGCAGCGTACGGGTCACGGCGTCCCCGACCGCCGTGACGATCCGGCCGATCTCCGGGGCGGAGACATCCTGGCGGACCAGGTCGTGCACCAGGGCCGGCAGTCGGCCGCGGGCCGCGATGAGTTCCTCCAGGGAGCCACTGCTGGCGATGGTCCCGACGATCGCCACCGGATTGGCCTGCTGCAACCGCATCAGGTCGCCGCTGGTCACCATCCCGACCGGTTGGCCCCCGGAGACCACCGGCAGGTGGTGGAAGCCGCGCTGCATCATCGCCAGCATCGCATCGACGGCCGTCGCCTCGGTGCCGATGGTGAAGGGGTCGGCGGTCATGATCGTGGCAACCGCCGCATCGGCGGGGCGGCCCTCCCCGACCACCAGCCGGCGCATGTCCCGGTCCGTGACGATCCCGCTGAGCACGAGCCGGTCGGCCCCACCCTGGTCCGCACGGGTGACCAGTAGGGCGGAGACGCCCTGGCCGGTCATCAACCGGGCCGCGTCGCGGATGGAGACGGCCTCGTCGACGGCCACCGGCGGGCGCGCGACCAGGTCCCCCAGCTCGGTGCGCAGGACGTCGTGGCCCGCCTCCGGCGTACGCAGCGCCTCGACCGCGGCCCGGACCCGCTCGGCCGACTGCACGTCGAAGAACCGGGAGAAGTCGCGGTGCTCGGCCAGCAGCCGCCGGAAGTCCTCCGGCGACATCAGCAGGGCGAGGCTGTCCTCCAGCGCGACCATGGTGAAGCGCGACGGCGAGTCGTCGCGGACCGAGGAGACGCCGAAGACGTCGCCCTCGACACACCGGTCGGCGAGGGCTCCGTTGGTATCGGTGATGTCGACCACCCCGCTGCGCAGCACGTACGCCGCCTCGGCTCGCCGGCCCGCGGTGAGGATCACCGTGTCACGGCGGTAGTACCGGCTGGTCATCCGCGTCACCAGGTCCTCGAGGACCGGGCCGGGCAACCGGTCGAAGGGGTGGTGGGCGGCCAGGAAGTCCCGGATGGCGGTGAGCTCGACGTTCATCGGTCTCCTGTCACGGGTGGCAGGGCGGCCACACCAGCAGGCGTGGTCCGCGCTCTGCGGCAAGGATCTCATGCCTGCACCGGAGCGTCCCGGCTTTCCCGGTCCGGGTCGCCAGGCCTGGTAGGAGGATCCTGGTCGCCGACGGGTCCGAGCGCGGCGCCAGGATCTACGGGTGGGAGTACTGCCTGGAGTTCACGGTCGGCGGAGTCCGCCCCGGGTCAGAGGACCGGTGCCCCCTCGGCGGGGACGCCGGGGAACAGCCAGAGCTCCTCGTCACGTACCTCGACCCGGTGCGTGGGGGTGGGCCAGTTCGCCGGGAAGCAGGTCGGCATGCCGTCGGTCAGCCGGAACCGGGCCAGGTGCAGCGGGCAGACGACCTCGCCCTCCTCCAGCCACCCACGCGACAGCAGGGCCTCCTGGTGGCTGCACATGTCGTCGAGCGCGTAGTAGGCCTCGCCGTCCCGGAACACCGCGATGTCCTCCACCGTGCCGGTCGTCGCCTTCGGAACGACCAGGACCCCCTGGTCGGCGATGTCGCCCACGGCGGCGATCCTGATGCCCTCGGCCATCGTTGCGTCCCTTTCCCTGTGCTGCGATCGACCCATGGATCGTACGCGGGAAGCTCCCAACCTCGCCCCACACGTCTCACAGCACCGGCAAAGCCTCCCGGCGTGACATGGAGTCACCAGTCCGAGTCGCAGGAGGAACGCCATGAAATTCGCCAAACCCGCCGCCATCGCCGGGGCCACACTGGCCGCCGTCACCGGCGTCCTGGTCCTCAACCCGACCCAGAGCACCGTCTCGGCCCTCTCCCGCACCACCACGTCGGGACAGTCCGTCGGCACCACCAGCACGAGCGGAACCACGTCCGGCTCCGGTTCCACCAGCTCCAGTGGCTCCAGCAGCAGCTCCAGCTCCAGGGGCACCAAGACGGTCACCGGCGCCGCCGCCTCCTCGCCGTACGGGGACATGCAGGTGCAGGCGACGATCACCAACGGCAAGATCACTGCCATCAAGTGGGTCTCCCTGCCCAGCGACGGGCACTCGCAGCGGATCAACAGTTACGCGGCCCCGGCCCTGGTCCAGCAGGCACTGACCGCACAGTCGGCCAACGTCGACGGGGTCTCGGGCGCGTCGTACACCACGGACGGCTTCCGCACGTCCCTGCAGTCGGCGCTGACCCAGGCCGGCTTCACGTCCTGACGTCCCCTCCCTCCTGACCGCGACCGCGACCGTGGCCCGGGCTATCGCCCGCCGACCAGGTCCACCAGGGTGCCGGGCTCCAGCAGGTCGATCTCGCGCGTGCCGTGCAGCGCGACCACCCCGTCGTGGGCCCACCGGGCCAGGGTGCGGCTGAGAGTCTCCGGGGTGGTGCCCAGCAGTGAGGCGATGTCCTTCTTGGCCAGCGGCAACCGGAGGCGTACGCACCCCTCGATCCGCTCCGAGGGAAGGTCCAGCAGGTAGTCCGCCAGGCGTACGTCCACGTCGGCCGAGCTGAGGGCGGCGAGGCGGTGCTCGGTCTCGGAGAGCCGCCGGCTGATGGTGGTCAGGATGCCCAGGCCGATGCTGGGGTGCCCGGCGACCAGGCCGGCCAGGTCATCGTGCCGGAAGACGCACATCCGGCTGTCGGTCATCGCCGTGGCCCAGTGGTCGGGCCGCTCCCCGGTGAGGAAGGCGCCCTCGCCGATGAAGTCACCAGGTCCGAGCACCCGGATCAGCTGCTCGTGGCCGTCGGGGCTGTACCGGGAGATCCGGACCTTGCCGGTGTGGACGACCATCAGCTGCGAGGTCTCCTGGCCGGCGCGGTAGATCACCTCGCCCTTGGCCACCGTGGTCGAGCGGGCCAGCCCGGCGACGGCGTCCTGGTCCTGGGCCGACAGGGCACCGAAGATCGGCACCCTGCTGACGCAGGTGTCGCCGCGCGGCGCGAGCGGGAGGGTCGTCCTCATGGTGTCGTGCTCCTGACTGCCGGGACGCCGACCGTCCCGACCCGGGCGCGGTGGTGTCCACCACCTGCCTACCCCACGGGTGCCGACCCGTCCGGCGATCCGTCGGATCGGCGGCGTCCGGTGCTGTCCGACACCCACGTCGGCCCCGAGTGGCAGCGCTTCGACATTATTTATACACTCGTTCCGTGATTAATTTGAGCGCCTCCCGCCGCAGGTCGCTGGCGCGTGGCCGGATGGCCCTGCTGGTCCCCAGCGGGATCGCCCTCCTGCTCGGCCTGGACGCCGGACTGCTGCTGCTCGGGCTGCCGGCCCCGCTGAGCACCCGGCGCCTGCCGGAGGTGCACGGCATGGTGATGACGATCGGTTTCGTGGGATCCCTGATCGCCCTGGAGCGCGCGGTCGCCCAGGGCCGCAAGCTCGCCTATACCGCCCCGCTCGGCATGTCGCTGGGGGCGCTGCTCGCGCTCTCCCCCGCCCCGTTGTGGGTCGGCCAGGCGGTGATGCTGGTCGGCGCGTTCGCGATGGTGCTCGGCTACCTGCCGCTGTGGCGCCGGTCGTACGACCCCGCGGTGGCGATCCAGTTCTCCGGCGCCTTCCTGGCCGTCGGCGCGACCGGTCTGTGGCTCGGCGGGGTGGCGATCCCGCAACTGGTGCCCTGGCTGACCGGCTTCCTGGTGCTCACCATCGCCGGCGAACGCGTCGAGCTGGCCCGGATCGGCCAGCTGACCGCCGACCCCACTCGCCAGGAACGCCATGACGGCCAGGCGCTCGCCCTGGCCATGGCACTCGTGGTCGTCATCGCCGCCGCGAGCCTGTGGCCGGATGTCGGCCTGCCCGTCTTCGGCGGGCTCCTGGTCCTGGTCTCGGCGGTCTTCGCGTTCCGTGACATCGCCCGCCGGACCGTACGCTCCACCGGCCTGCCCCGCTTCAGCGCCGCCTGCCTGCTGGCCGGCTACGCCTGGCTGGCGGTGGCCGGGGTGCTGTGGTTCCGGCCGGCGCTCTCCGGACTGCGCTACGACGCGGTGCTGCACGCCACCTTCCTGGGCTTCGTGATGTCGATGATCCTGGCGCACGCCCCGGTGATCCTGCCGGCCGTGCTGCGCCGCCCCTTGCCGTACACGCCGGCGTTCTGGGGGGTGGCCGTGCTGCTGCACGGCTCCCTGCTGGTCCGGGTGGTCGGCGACCTCGCCGGCAGCGAGCCCGTCCGGGCCGTCGCCGGCACCCTGAACGTGTTGGCACTGCTCGCCCTCGTCGCCACAGCAGTGGCGAGCAGTGCCAACGCAACCCGTGTGGCGGGCCTGGCTCCGGCAGTGCCGGTGGGACGCCCGCGACGTACGCCCACGCCGCCGACCCCCGTGGCCGAGCCGAACCCGACCCCTGCCGCCGACCCGGCCACCCCCGACCAGCACCAGAAGGCCTGACATGCAGATCGCCGAACCGACCCGGACGCCCGAGCGTCGCCCCACCGGCCGTCGCCGCCGGATGCTGGTGCGCTCGCTGCCGATGTTCGCCTGGCTGTTCGCCGACGTCGTGATCGTGATGATGCACCGGTTCGTGCCGGAGCCGCGCTGGCTGATGGTCCACCTGCTGCTGCTCGGCGCGGTGTCCAACGCCATCGTCGTCTGGTCCTCCTACTTCGCCGACGCCGTCCTGCGCGGCACCGCCGACCATGCCCGCCGCGACGCGCTCGTGATCGGCCTGCTCAACGTCGGCGCGCTCGGCGTGGTGGCCTCCGCCGTGACCGACCGGCACGACCTGCTGTACGGCGGAGCCGTCCTCGTCGGGCTCGCCGCGGTGGTGCACGCGGCCGCACTGGTCCGCCAGCTGCGCACCTCGCTGCCGGCCCGCTTCACCATCGCGGTGCGCTACTACGTCACCGCCGCGCTGATGCTGCCGGTCGGAGCCTGGCTGGGCACCCGGCTGGCATCCTCCGAGGGCGAGGTGTTCGCCCGGGAACTGCTGGCCCACCTGGCGCTCAACCTGCTCGGCTGGGTCGGCCTGACCATCGCCGGCACCGTCATCACGCTCTGGCCGACGATGTTGCGCACCCGCGCGGACGACGCCACCGTCATGGTCGGGCGCCGCGCCTGGTGGCTGCTGACCGGCTCGACCGTCCTGCTGGCGGGTGCCGGGCTGGCCGGCTGGCGCTGGATCGCGGTGCTGGCGGTGCTCGGCTACCTCGCCGGCCTGGCCACGATCGCCGGCCCACTGGTCCGCGAGGCCCTCGGCCGTCGCCCGTCCGACTTCGGCACCTGGTCGATGCTGGCCGGGCTGCTGTGGTGGGCCGGCTGCATGGTGGCGGTCGGGGTGCAGCTGACCGGCGCCCGGGACCTGACCGCGGCGCTGGGCGGCATCCGGACCCTGGTCGGCCCGTTCGCCGCAGGCTTCGTGGCCCAGGTCGTCCTGGGCGCGCTCAGCTACCTGCTGCCGGTCGTGATCGGCGGCGGACCCTCGATCGTCCGCCGGACCACCGGGGTCGTCGACGCCGGTGCCGCCACCCGGGTGGTGCTGGCCAACGCCAGTGGGCTGGTTTTCCTGCTGCCGGTGCCGAGCCTGGTCAAGGTCACCACCTCGCTGACCGTGTACGCGGTGATGGCCTGGACGATCGGCCTGCTGGTCGCCACCGTCGTCACCGGGCTACGACTGGTCGGCCGCCGCAGTGGCGTCGCCCAGGCTTCGTACGTCCCGGCACCGTACGTCCCGGAGGACGACGCGACCCGGCGCCGCCGGGCCCAGGGACAGTCCGCGGCGGCGATCGGCGTGCTCGCCCTCCTGGTCGTGCTCGCCGGGGTCGTCGACCCGGTCGCCGTCGTCCGCTCCCCGACCCCGCGCGCCGCGGCGATGACCGGGACCGCTGCGCAGCAGACCTCCTCGATCCCCGCCACCGGCCACACCACGACCGTGCAGGTCAGCGCGGCCAACATGCGCTTCACCCCCTCCTCGATCGACGTCCCGGTCGGCGACCGGCTGGTCCTCGAGGTGACCAACACCGAGACCAGCGGCCAGGTGCACGACCTGGTCCTGGCCAACGGCGCCACCACCGGCAAGCTCGCCCCTGGCGACACCGCGACCCTCGACGCGGGGATCATCGGGGCCTCCACCGAGGCCTGGTGCTCGATCGCCGGACACCGCCAGATGGGGATGACCCTGACGATCAACGCGGTCGGCGCCGCCGGGGCTCCCGCTCCGGCCACCGGCTCCGCGGCTCCGGCCGCCGGGTCCGCGACGCACGGCATGGCCGGCATGTCCGCCGCAGCCACCGCCCCGGGTCCCGACGCGGTCTGGAACCGCAGCGCCACCCCGGCGGCGGGCCGGCAGGCGTACGCCCCCGAGCTGCCCCCGGTCGGGCCGGAGCGTACGCACAAGCTGACCTTCACCGTCAAGGAACTCCAGCAGGAGGTCGCCCCGGGGGTGACCCAGGAGGTCTGGACGTTCAACGGCACCGTGCCGGGCACCCCGCTGCACGGACGGATCGGGGACGTCTTCGAGATCACCCTGGTCAACGACGGGACGATGGGCCACGGCATCGACTTCCACGCCGGCGCACTCGCCCCCGACAAGCCGATGCGGACGATCGCCCCGGGCCAGTCCCTCACCTACCGGTTCACCGCGACCCGGGCCGGGGTCTGGATGTACCACTGCTCCACCATGCCGATGTCGACCCACATCGCCAACGGCATGTACGGGGCGGTGGTGATCGACCCGCCCGACCTCCCCCCGGTCGCCCACGAGTACCTGCTGGTCCAGGGCGAGCAGTACTACGGCCCGCAGGGAGCCGCCGGGAACGCCGACAAGATCGCCGCCCGCACCCCCGATGCCGTCGTCTTCAACGGCTATCCCAACCAGTACGACACGACCCCGCTGAGGGCCCGTACCGGCGAGCGCGTCCGCCTCTGGGTCCTCGATGCCGGACCGAACGAGTCGCTGGCCTTCCATGTCGTCGGTGCCCAGTTCGACTCGGTCTGGAAGGAGGGTAGCTGGCTGCTGCGCTGCGGGCGCGGCCCCGGCGAGGTCACCGGTTCCACGGCGTGTACGGACCAGGGTCCGGGCGGCAGCCAGACCCTGGACCTGCTGGCCAGCCAGGGCGGCTTCGTCGAACTGGTCCCGCCCGAGGCCGGCCACTACTCCATCGTCAACCACGAGATGACGCTGGCCGAGCGCGGCGCACACGGCACCCTGGCCGTCACCGACTGATCCGCCGGGCCGGGGTGGCCCGGCTCGGCCGACCGCCGGCGCTCTGGCATGCTGGCCCCATGCCATGGTCGTCAGTCCTCGCCGTCGTCGCCCATCCGGACGACGAGTCCTTCGGTCTCGGTGCGGTGCTCGACACCCTGGTCAGCCAGGGAGCGGTCGGCGGCGTGCTCTGCTACACCCGCGGCGAGGCCTCCACGCTGCACGGCGTGGAGGGCGACCTGACGCAGATCAGGGTCGCCGAGCTGACCGAGGCCGCCGACCACCTGGGCCTGACGCACGTGCGGCTGTGCGAGTTCCCCGACGGCGACCTGGCCTCGGTCGACCGGGCCGAGCTGGCCGCCCTCGCGGTGGAGCAGGCACGCGCCCAGCAGGCCGACCTGGTCATGGTGATGGACGAGTCCGGGATCACCGGCCATCCCGACCACCGGGCCGCGACCGCGGCCGGCCTGGCCGCCGCCGACGAACTCGGGCTCCCGGTGCTGGCCTGGACCCTCTCCCCCGCCATCACCGACCAGCTGAACGCCGAGTTCCCGGCAGGCTTCATCGGCACGACCGGTGACGAGGTCTGGCGGGTCTCCCGCGAGCACCAACTGGAGGCCGCCAAGGCCCACGCCAGCCAGGCCCTGCCGACGTCGGTGCTGTGGCGTCGGCTGGAGCTGATGGGCGACGAGGAGCACGTCCGCTGGCTGCGCCGCCCGGTCGCCTGACCCCCGCCGGCTCCGCCCGGTCGTACGCGCCGCGGGCGATCAGTGCCCCAGGAAGGCCCCGGCCTGCTCCGCCGCCGCCCGGGCCCCCGGCGCGACGCCGGCCAGGGTGGCCGACCCCGGGCCGGTCCAGTCCCCGTAGCCGACCAGGAACAGTCCCGGGACCGTCGGCGTACGACCCGCCAGCAGCCCTCGCAGGTGCCGGAGCGCCGGCCGGAAGCCGGTGCACCAGATCAGGTGGTCGGCCTCGATCCGGTCCAGGCTCGTGACCATCGGGGTGGCGACCAGGCGCCCCGCGTCCCGTGCCTCGCGGACCGGCGGGACCATGACGATGTCGCCGAGGCGGTCGGCGGGACCGGGGTCGGGCTCGCCGCGGACCAGGGCCAGCGCCCGCACCCGGTTGCGCCGGAACAGCACGCGCCCGTCGACCTCGTCGGGCATCCAGCGCGGCGGCCATGTCGTGTACCAGGTCAGGTCGGCCACTGCCCCCAGCTCCGCGGCGATCTGGGCCCCCGAGTTGGCCCCGCCGACGACCGCCACCCGAGAGCCGGCGAAGGGCTCGGTCCCGGGGTAGTGCGCACTGTGCCACTGCCCGCCGCGGAAATGGCCGGGATACCAGGGCACGAAGGGCCGCGACCAGGTACCCGTCGCGCTGACCACCGCCCTGGCCCGCCAAGTGCGCCGGCCGGTGCGGACGTGGAAGACACCCTGCGAGTGGGTGACCTGTTCCACCCGGACGGGGCGCTCGATCGGCAGGTCGTAGCGGGACTCGTACGCGGCCAGGTACTCGATGACGTGCCGGGCAGGCGGAAAACCGTCGTAGCCGGGCATCATGATGCCCGGCAGGTTGGAGAACTCGGCGGTGGAGAACAGCGTCAGGCTGGGCCAGGTGTGCTGCCAGGCGCCCCCCGGCGCGGGCTGGTCGTCGAGGATGACGAACGAGAGGCCGGCCCGCCGCAGGTAGTAGCCGGTGGCCAGCCCGGCCTGGCCGCCACCGATCACCACCACGTCCGGATCGTACGGGGATCCGACGTCCTCGGGTGCGTGGGGCGCACGACCGGACATGACGACTCCTGGGGGACGGCGGGAGGACGGGAGGGCGGCGCTGCGTCGCCTCGGGCCACCCTACCGAGCGCGCACCGGCCGATACGGCGCCGGCTCGTCGGGCGGCTCGTGGGTCGGCTCGTGGCTCGGCGACCTGCTGGAGGAGTCCGCTCTGGTTGGATGAACCTGTCAGACCCCGACACGAGGAGGTGGGACATGGACCGGCATGCCGACATCCAGCGCCGACGCGGCTCGGTGCCCCAGGTGGACAGGCCGACGCCGTGGCAACGGATCTGGCGGCGCTTCTGGGCCCTGCCCTTCGCCATAGTGATCGGCGCCCTGCTGCTGGCCTGGCTGCTGCCCTGGCTCGACCAGCACGTCTCCACCAAGATGCCGCTGCTGTTCGAGGGCGGCCCGGACGGGGCACGCAGCCTGCTGTCCACGATCGCCAGTGCGATGATCTCCGTCACCGGCCTGGTGTTCTCCATCACCATGGTGGTGCTGCAGCTGGCGCAGTCGCAGTTCACCCCCCGGCTTCTGGACAGCTTCCTGCAGAACCGGGTCACCCAGACCACCCTGGGCGTCTTCACCGCCTCTTTCGTCTACGCGCTGGCCGTGCTGCGGACCGTGCGGGGCGCCAACTCGGGGGGACAGGACTTCGTTCCCCAGTTGTCGGTCTCGGCCGCCTTCCTACTGGTGCTCGCCGCGGTCGCGATGTTCATCGCCTTCATCCACAACATCACCACCAGCGTCCAGATCGCCACCGTGGTCGACCGGGTGGGTGGCCGCGCCGCCGAACTGGTCACCGAACAGTTCGGCGAACCCGAGGACGAGGCCATCGGGTTCGGTGCCACCTGGTCCCCGTACGAGGGCGAGGCGCGAACGGCGCTGGTCACGACCGGCCGCCACGGCACCCTGGACCACCTCGACCTGCCCCGGCTGGTGGCGCTGGCGCGCAAGCACGACGTCGTCGTGCACCTGGACGTCTGCCTGGGCGACTTCATCGCCTCCGGCCAGCAGGTCGGCACCCTCTGGGGCAGCGACGACCTGGACCGGGACGTGATCGCCTCCTTCGACAGGACACTCGGCATGGCCCGCACGCGGACCATGACCCAGGACATCTCGTTCGGGCTGCGCCAGCTGGTCGACATCGCCGAGCGCGCCCTGTCACCCTCGATGAACGACCCGACCACGGCGGTCCAGGTGCTCGACGAGCTCCACGCCCTGCTGCGCGAGGTGGCACTCCGGCGCAGCATCTCGCCCTACATCGCCGACGCGGACCACGTCGTCCGGGTGGTGCACCGGCCCCCGAGGTTCGCCGACCTGCTGGACCTGGCCGTGGACGAGATCCTGCACTACGGCAAGGACGGGATCCAGGTGCCCCGCAAGCTCGAGGGCATGCTGGGCGATCTGCAGGCGACGGCCCGGCCCGAGCACCGGGCGCCGATCCAGGCCAAGCTCGCCCAGGTCCGCGCGGTCTGTGATCGGCCCTGACTGCCGTCTGTGAGCGGCCCTGACCTGCCGGTGCAGCCCGGCACGGCGCCGTACGATGGAAGGGTCCAGCCATCGATCGGAGGTGCGCGATGAAGCGTCTCCTGTTCACCGTCCTGTGGGGCCTGGCCGTCTACGTCGCGGTGATGCTCGCCGAGTTCGCGGTCACCCTCCCCTTTCCGATGGGCGAGGACACGACCCCTGACCTGACGGTGGAGTTCGGGCTGACCGCACCGCTGGCCTTCCTGATCACCTGGGTTCTGGCCCGCCTGCTGCACACCACCCGGAAGGACGGCACGCTCCGCGGGGTCGTCTGGGCGGCAGTGGCGCTGGTCCTCTACGTGGTCGTCGGGCTCGGCAACGGCACGCTCGGCCTGTTCATGGTGTGGACCTTCCCGCTGCTGATCCTCGCGATCCTGCTGGGCCCGATCATCGCCGGACAGGTCGCTGGTCGCACCCGGACACCGCACCTCCCCCGGACAGGGCACCACACCCCTGCATGAGTCGACGTCGCCGGTCTGCCACAGTGGAGCCATGCCCCTGCCGCATCCGCACCTCATCGTGCTCCGGAGCGCCGCGACCGTGGTGCTGAGCTGCCTGATCGCCCAGGCCGGCTGGGCCGCGGCGATGCTCGGCGACGACCCCGGCTACCGGTGGAACCACCGGGTCGGCGCCTGGGTGACACTTGTCATCTGCCTGCTGTCGGCGCTGGTCTACCTGGTGCTGCGGCGCTCGGCCGGACCGGTGAACGTGACGATGGCGCTCCTGCTGGCCGCCGGCGTTGCCGTCCAGTTCTTCCTCGGCGCCACCGACCGGGAGGCGGTCCACATCTTCCTCGGCGTCCTGCTCGCGATGCTGGGTACGGCGCTGACCTCCTGGACCTACCGGCACAGCCTGCCCGTCGCGGCCGGCTGAGGGCTCAGCCCTCCGCCAGGTGGAGGTCGATCGTCGTCGGCGCGCTCAGCGAGTTGCTGACCAGGCAGGCACCCTCGGTCTTGTCGACCAGGGCGCCGATCCGGTCCGGGTCGGTACCGGCCGGGACCGTGAGGTGGACGGCCAGCCGGATCTCGGTGAACCGGGTGACGCGCTCGACCCGGTCCAGCACGCCGCTCGCCTCCACCCTCAGGTCGGACCACTCGACGTGGTTGGCGGTCGCCACGGAGCGCCAGGTCAGCGCGAAGCAGTCCGCCGCGGCGGCCACCAACAAGGTCTCGGGTGACCAGTAGCCCGCCGGGCCCCCGAACTCGGGGGGTGACTCCACCGGCAGGTCGGGCAGCTCGGGCGACGACATGGTGAGGGATCCGGTCGGGGTCCCGGCCACCGACGCGGAGTACTGGTGCGGGAACCTCTGCATGTCCGCAGGCTAGTCCCCAAAGGCGTCCGGCGGGAGCGATTCGCGGGTGCACAGCGGTTCCATTGCCCACGCCTGCCAGAAGTCCTACGCTCGGATGATCCGAACCTCGGGACGGGGACCACGATGAGGGAGACCCACCTGCGCCAAGGGCGCCAGACGGTGAAGCTCGGCCTGATCAAGGTCGTGCAGGACCTCTTCCCCGAGGAGCGCCTCAAGACCTCCTACTCCATCCTCGAGGGCGTCTTCTGCCACCTGGACGGCTCGGTGCTCTCGACCCGCGAGGTACGCCTGATCGGGGAGCGGCTGGCCGCCTGGGTGCAGCGCAACGAGCCGATCCAGCTGCTGGGGCGCGCCGGCGGCTACTACGTCTACGACGTGGACGGGCTCGTGGTGAACGCCCTCTATCCCGCCCTGACCGCGCCGGCGGAGGTGGAGCCCTTCACACTGGTGCCGTTCTCGGACGGGTTCATCGTCGACTTCGGCGACGCGGACAAGGGCGCTGACCTCCCCCTGATCCCGCCGGTCAAGCTGCAGGCGACGTACACCGAGCGGCGCCGCTGGCTGGCCCAGGTCGGCATCACGGTGGTCGGGGACGTCAACGCCTACATCCGCTCCGGGCAGCACCAGGAGCTGATCAGCATCTCCGAGGCGCTGCACGAGAAGAAGATCTCGCTGATCGCCGACTCGATCCTGGCCGAGCAGCGCGCGCTGCGCGTCCTGCTGATCGCGGGCCCCACGTCCTCGGGCAAGACCTCCTTCCTGCGCCGGCTCAACACCCAGTTGCTCGTCAACGGCTTCCAGCCGGTGGGGCTGTCCCTCGACAACTACTTCGTGGACCGCGACGCGACCCCACTGGGTCCCGACGGCAAGCCCGACTTCGACGTGCTGGACGCGCTCGACCTTCCCCTGCTGCGCGAGCACATCAGCCGCCTGGTGGAGGGCGAGAGGATCGAGGTGCCGCGCTTCGACTTCGTCACCGGCCAGCGCAGCCCCGTCCACCATCCGTTGCAGGTCGGCCCGCACCAGATCCTGGTGATCGAGGGCCTGCACGCCCTCAACCCCGAACTTGTCGGCCGGATCCACCGCAACCAGCTGTACAAGATCCACGTCAGCCCGCTCGGGGGGCTCAACATCGACCTCGTCAACCGGGTGCCCACCACCGAGGTACGGCTGATCCGCCGGATGGTCCGCGACGACCGCAGCCGCGGCATCTCCCCGGAACGCACCCTGGACCAATGGTCCAGCGTGCGACGTGGGGAGTACGACTGCATCTTCCGCTTCCAGGAGGACGCCGACGCGATGTTCAACTCCAGCATGGTCTACGAGCTGAACGCGCTGCGCCGCCCGGCCGAGGCGGTCCTGGACAAGATCGGTGACAACAGCCCGCACCGCGACACCCGCGACCGATTGCTGAACCTGCTCAGCTTCTTCGACCCGATCGACACCAGCAAGGTGCCGTTCAACTCCCTCCTGCGCGAGTTCATCGGCGGCAGCCTGTACGCGGAGGACTGAGCGTGATCACCGCCCGCGGCCTGACCCGGACCTTCCGACGCGGCAAGGACGTGATCGAGGCGGTCCGGGCGATCGACGTCGACGTACGCCAGGGCGAGCTCGTCGCCTTCCTGGGCCCCAACGGTGCCGGGAAGTCGACCACGCTGCGGATGCTGACCAGCCTGCTGCTGCCCACCTCGGGCACGGCGGTGGTGGCCGGGTACGACGTGGTCACCGACCCCGCCCGGGTCCGGGCCCGGATCGGCTACATCGGCCAGGGGACCGGCGGCGGGTACTCCTACCGGGTCCTCGACGAGCTCCACAACCAGGGCCGGTTCTACCACCTGCCCCGCCCCGAGTACCGGGCCCGCGCGCGGGACCTGATGGAGACCCTGGAGCTGACCGGGCTCGACAAGCGCAAGGTCAGCTCGCTGTCCGGTGGGCAACGTCGCCGCCTCGACGTCGCCCTCGGCCTGATGAACCGGCCCCCGCTGCTGTTCCTGGACGAGCCGACCACCGGCCTGGACCCGCAGTCCCGGGCCAACCTGTGGCAGCACATCACCGGGATGCGCGAGCAGTACGGCATGACGCTGGTGCTCACCACGCACTACCTGGAGGAGGCCGACAGCGTGGCCGAGCGGGTGGTGATCATCGACCACGGCCGGATCGTCGCCGACGCCCCTCCCGACGCCCTGAAGCGCGACCACGCCGACGACGTGGTCACCCTGCAGGTGGCCTCGGCCGATGCCGCAGCGGTCCGGGCGGCGCTGCCCGACGGTCTCGGCCAGGTCGCTGTCCACCCCGGGAACGCCCAGCCGGGAGCCGTCCACCCCGGCGCCGAGCCGTACGCCTCCGTGCGCGCCACCATCGCCACGACTCACGGCTCGCTGGTCCTGCCCGCCGCCATCGAGCAGCTGCGCAACCACGGGCTCGTGGTGACGTCGGCGGAGCTGGCACAGGCGAGCCTGGACGACGTGTTCCTCAACCTGACCGGCCGGAGCCTGCGCGAGGAGGCGAAGGCATGAGAGCCGGTCCGGGCCCGGCCAAGTTCGTCGGCGACACCGCCGCGGTCTTCGTCCGCGAGATCCTGTTGTTCCTGCGCGATCCGTTCTCGCTGGTCTTCTCCCTGCTGCAGCCGCTGATCTTCCTGGCCCTCTTCGCGCCCCTGCTGCGCGGCGCGGTCGCCACCGGCGGGGCCGGGGCGGCCGGGATGGGAACGGGTGGGACGGGCACCCTGCAGTGGTTCGTCCCCGGGGTGATCGTGATGATCAGCCTGTTCGGGACGTCGATGACCGGGTCGGGCCTGTTGTACGAGCTGATGACCGGCTCGTACGAACGGGTGCTCGCCACGCCGCTGGACCGGTCGGCGATCCTGGTCGGACGGTCCCTGAAGGAGTTCGCGCCGCTGTTCATCCAGGGCCTGCTGATCGCGGTCTTCTGCGTGCCGTTCGGCTTCCGCTTCTACCCGGTGCACCTGCTGGTCGGGCTGGTGCTGCTGGGGGTCTTCGGGATCGGGCTCGGCGCGCTGTCGTACGCCCTGGGGCTGGCCTGCAAGGGCCGGGAGTGGCTGTTCTGGAGCGTCCAGCAGACCCTGCTGTTCCCACTGCTGATCCTGTCCGGGATCATGCTGCCGCTGGAGACCGGGCCCGAGTGGATGCGGCTGGTCTCCCGCTTCAATCCGCTCACCTACATCGTGGATGCGGAGCGGACCCTGCTGGGCGGGACGCTCGGCTCCACCGCGGTGCTGTGGGGAGCGGTGGCGGCGGGGCTGATCGCGGTCGTCGGCCTGGTGGTCGGGATCCGTACGACGCGCACGACCATCTAGGCCCCGGGGACGTCTCCTAACCGGATCTGCGGGTTCCGCGGCGGGTAGCAGCGATCTCGAAGCGGTACCACAGGTAGGCCGAGCCGGCGAGGACCCCCATGAAGCCGACGAACAACAGCCAGGTGAGTGGCCGTTCAGGGTGGAACTCACCCGAGGCCCGCAGCGCCGCGATGGCCATCAGCACGATCATCAGCGCCTCCACCTGCAGCATCAACCGGATCGTGATCCACCGGGGATCCCGAACGACCCCGAGGCCCGCGCTGCCAAGGCAGAAGATCGCGCCCACCACCCGGCAGGTCAGCGGCGTGAGTGCCCATGGCCAGACCGGGATCATCTGGCCCGGCGCCACGAACATGGTGATGCCGGTGGACAGGGCGGCCAGCCCCACAAGCGCGACCATCCAACGGGAGACACCTCCCAGCCGCAGTTCCGACGCTTCCGTGGGGGCAGCGAACCGGCGGTTGGACAGGTAGGCGAAGATCACGAGGAAGGGCGCGGTGAAGTACAGGCCCGTCCAGAGCCAGAATGCGAAGTGGTGGTGGTTGAACTTGTCCCAATGGATCACAGTGGCCACACCGAGCAACGTCGCGAACAGCGCCACCGACAGGAAGCCCACCCGCAACGAGGACCACCGCGCTGTCCACAGGGCGCGGACGAAGAAGTAGAAGCCGCCGAGATAGGCCGAGGCGAGCACCATGGGAGTCATCGTGGGGCGCATGGTCCACGCGAAGAGGCGACCGGTCTCAGTGGGAAATCCGTACAGCACGACGAAGGCGACGATCAGGAATGGCGCTATGAAGGCTGACAGGCCCTTCGTGAACCGCAGGACCCGATCATCTGCCCCGCGTTGCTGGACTTTCATTCCCCTGCCCCCGTCCGGCTCCAAGGGCCACCGCCCATCGGGCCTGGAGGAACCAACGGTGACACCGCACTGAGCCGTGACTACATTAAGCCCACACTGGTGGCTGGCTGGCAAGGGGAGACAGATGACCATCGGACCGTCCAGCGGGCGTTTCAGGTCCATCGCCGGGCTGATGACCGACATGCGGCGCCGGCTCGGCGCGCTGCCCGCCGACGATCCTGCGCGAGCCTTCCTCTCCACCTACCTGCGCACCACCGCAGCCGTGGCAGAGGCGATCGATGCCGGGACGTTCGAGGACCCGGTCTGGGTGGAGGAATGGGATCTCGCATTCGCTGATCTCTACCTGCGCGCCCTTGACGCGCACCTGTCCGGAGCCGGTACGCCGGCAAGCCCCTGGCTGCTCGCCTTCGATGCCGCCCCTCGCCTGACACCCCTGCTGAACGTGTTGCTCGGCATCAACGCCCACATCAACTACGACCTGCCCCAGGCACTGCTCGCGGTCATTTCCGACACCGAGGTCACGGACGGTGACCTGCTGGCACGACGACGACGGGACCACGAGCGCATCGACCAGATCCTGGCCAGCCGCGTGGCCGCGGAAGACCTCGAGATCTCGGCACGCTCCGTCCGCAGCCTGCTGGATCGCGCGCTGCGGCCGATCAATCGATGGGCCGCCAAGCGGTTCCTCAAAGAGGCACGCGCAAAGGTCTGGAGCAACACCCTGCAGCTGTCGCAGGCCAGGGCCGCCGGTGCTGATGTCTACGAGTCACGGCTGCGCGAGCTGGAACTGCTCGCGGCGGCCAGGATCGCCGACCTGCTGGCGCCGGGTCAGGTGTTGCTCCGACTGGCCAGGGTCGGCTTCGGGGTGACGTTGCCATTGCAGCGCTAGGCCGCCGCGCCCCAGTCAGCGGATCCTTGTGGAGACCAGCTCCGGTCCCCATCATGAGGACATGCAGACCGTGTACGAGGCCGCCGGAGGCGAGCTGGGCGTGCTGCGCCTCGCCCAGGCCTGGCATGACCGGGTGATGGCCGACGAGGTCGTCGCGCACGCCTTCAGCCACGGCTTCCACCCTCGGCACACCCAGCGGCTCGCCGCTTACTGGGCCGAGGCGTGGGGCGGTCCGCCGACCTACTCCGCGCAGTACGGGGACGAGACCACAGTGGTCCGGATCCACAGCGGCAACGGCCTGCACGAGGACATGGACCGCCGCGCGATCGCCTGCTTCGATGCGGCGATGGCCGACGTCGACCTGGCCGACGACCTGCGTACGGTCCTGCACGACTACTTCGCCTGGGCGACGACCACCACGATGGGCGGCTACCCCCGCTCCCCCGACGACGTCCCGGAGGGCCTGCGCCTGCCGCACTGGTCCTGGGACGGGCTGCAGCCCGACGGCCTGTCCGACTAGCACAGGTCACCGCAGCGGCGCACGACGATTCTCAGTCCCACCAGAAGGTCCAGTGGTGTGCCCGGACGACGGGGGCGTACGCCGGGAGCGACCCGACGCCCTGGTCGATGTTGTCGGGGCAGAAGGCGTAGTGCTCCAGGATGAGGGTGGCCACGTCGTTGCTGCTGGAGGGCGGAGCGGCCACCTCCAGGTGGATGGTGTCGAAGCCCATCGCCACCAGCGTCGCGCCGAACCGGTCCTCCCAGCTGCGCAGCACCGCTGCGACGTCCGAGCCGTCCAGGTCCACGTTGGCGGTCCCCCACCAGCCGATGGCGGAGGGCACGTCAGCGGGACGCCCAACCGGGACGAGGGCGAGTCCACTCGTGCCGGCGCCCAGCTCGAGCTGCACCGTCGCCCCGACCGGCTGGGCCGGGGCCAGGGCGAGGACCGGCCCGGCATCACGCACCCGACGCTGGTCGTCGTCGAGCTCATCCTCGTCGTACTCCTCCAGCACCTCCACGGCCTCGCTCCAGCGCTCCTGGAGCACCTCGGCAACGTCGGGGACCGGACCCTGTGGGCCGTCCAGCTCCCCTCCGTACCAGGGTCGCTCCAGGTCCTCGCCGAGCCCCTGGACCAGCACGGGCCACAGCCCGGTCTGCGGGAACCGTGCCGCGAGGGCGGCCCAGGTGGCGCGGTGGTCGGCCACGGAGTCGGCGAGCCAGAGCACCGGATCGGCTGTCTCGTCCTCGTCCGGGCGGACGATCCGGCCCGGGGGGAGTCCGAGCGCCCCCAGGCTGCCGAGGTCACCGGGACGCTCGGCCCGGATCGGCCACGGCAGCTCGACCCGCAGGTCGCCATCGCCGTCCTCGTCCGTCGTGCGGTGGCCGGGGGCACCCGGCCGGGTCCGCCGCTCGGTACTGAGCCCCACGAACCGCAGCATCGACTCCAGGATTCCCATGGGCACGAAACTAGGGCATCCGGGGCTCGCCGTGCGTACCGTTGGGGTGTCCGAAGCCCGCTGCCTCGCCCAAGGACTCCCCCATGACCGACGACGCCGCTGCCGCACCGCAGCACCTCCCCGTCCTGCCGGATGCCGACTGGGCGCGGGTGCTGTGCGCGGTCGCCCATCCGGACGACATGGAGTACGGCACCTCGGCCGCCGTCGCCACCTGGGCCGGCCGCGGCGTCGAGGTGACCTACCTGTTGCTCACCGCCGGGGAGGCCGGGATGGACGAGCCGCCCGAACACGTCGCGCCCCTGCGCGCCCGCGAGCAGCGGGCCGCCTGTGCTGCCGTCGGCGTGAGCGACCTGCGGATCCTCGACCATCCCGACGGCATGCTCGAGTACGGCCTGCGGCTGCGCCGGGACGTGGCCCGGGTGGTCCGGCAGGTGCGGCCCGATGTCGTGGTGACGGCGAACTTCGACCTCGAGGCGTACGGCGGGCTGAACCAGGCCGACCACCGGGTGGCCGGCCTCGCCGTGGTCGACGGGGTGCGTGACGCCGCGAACCGGTGGGTGTTCCGTGCACTGGCCGAGCAGGAGGGTCTCGAACCGTGGCAGGCCCGGGCCGTCCTGGTCTCCGGCCATGGCCGCCCCACGCACGCCGTCCAGGTCGACGAGGAGGCGGTTGCGGCGTCGGTGGCCTCCCTCGCCAGCCACGAGGCCTACCTGCGGCACGTGGCCGGCCACCCGGCACCCGAGGTGTTCGTCCCGCAGATGCTGCGCGCGGGCGGTCGCCTGGCCGGCACCGAGTACGCCGTGACGTTCCGGGTGCATGACCTCGGCGGCCTGGGTGCCAAGGGGGACTGACCGGCTCCACCCGTTGTCGCGCCGTCCCGGTTCCCCGTCCTGCGGGTCTCCCGTCGGGCCGGTCCCCCGTCGGACGGTCCCCCGGCCTGACGGGTCAGGCGGCCAGCAGGCGGGTGAAGAGGAGTTCCTCCTCCTTGTGCTGGTGGGCGTCGAAGGCCTCGTACAGGCTCCGGGCCCAGGTCCGGGCAGCCGCGGCCTGCCAGACCTCCGAGAAGCGCCCGACCGCCTCGCACAGGTTCCGGTGCTCGGTGCGGATCGACTCGGACAGCGCTCCGCCGGGGTCCGCGGCGGCGACCAGCGCGTACACGTCCTGTTCGCTGTCAGCGTGCGGGACCAGGACCCGGCCGAGCCAGTCCTCCAGCGCGGCGCGCGCGGCGGGGTAGTCCTGCTTGGGCGCGCACAGCAGCGCCCGGCTGAGCCGGTCGAGCTCGGTGAGCATGCTGGCGTGCTCGGCGCGCAGGTTCGCGACGAGGCTGGTCGGGGAGATGGTGGTTGGTGCGTGCGGCTGGTCGGCCATGGTTTGTCGTCCGTCCGGGTATGAGTGGTCTGTGTCGTGCCCCCAGTGCACCTCGGCCACGGTGCCGGTTCCTTGACGTACGTCAAGTCCGGCGACCCGAAAAGTTCCGGTGACCGAAACTTGCCCGCCCCGCACGGTGTGACGCGCCTTACAGTCGAGGAGTGACCACCCTCGACGCCGCGCCCAGCCAGGGCCTGCCCACCCGCCCGCTCCCCCAGCAGCCCCAGGCCGCTGCGGCGGCGCGTCGGGTATGGCTGCCCGCTGCGCTGGCCAGCACGGCGGTCGCCTGGGGCGGCAACCAGTTCACCCCGCTGCTGGGCCCGTACGAGACGCTGCGCGGCCTGGACCAGATCACGGTCAACATGCTGCTCTTCGCCTACGTCGGCGGGATCGTCCCTGCCCTCTTCCTGGCCGCCCGCCTGCAACGGCGCTTCCATCCACGCACGCTCGTGGCCGGCGCGGTGGCCCTCGGCCTGGTCGGCAGCATCCTGCTCGCCACTGCCGGCGACCACGTCGGGCAACTGGTCGCCGGACGGGTCCTCAGCGGCATCGCGCTGGCCTCCGGGATGGTGAACGGCGGCGCCTGGATCCGCCGGCTGGTCCTGACCAGCGGCGGTGTCACCTCCGCGTCACTGGCCCGGACGGCCCGGGTGTCGGCGCTCAGCCTGACCACCGGCTTCGGTCTCGGTGCGGGGGCCGCCGGCCTGCTGGCGTACGCCGCGCCGGCGCCGCTGGTCAGCGCGTACGTGCCGCACATGCTGCTCGCCGTGGTGACGCTGGTCGTCATCGTGGCGACCCGCCGGCACACCTCGGTGCCCGCCGTCCTGCCGCCGCCCGCCCCGGCCGCCGGTGGGGAGCACGGGCACCCCGGCCTCGGCCGGCTGCTGCTCACCGTCCTGCCCGTCGCGCCGTGGATCTTCGGCTCCCTCGGGCTGGCGTACGCGGTCCTTCCGCAGCGGCTGGCGGCCACCCACGGACCCGTGTCGGTGATCTACCTGACGCTGCTGTGCACCACCGCGCTGACCTGCGGTTTCTTCATCCAGCAGGCGGTCCGCCGGGTCCGGCTCCCGCTGCGCTTCCCCGCCCCGACCCTGGGCATGGTGCTCGTCATCGGCACCCTCGTCGTGGCGGCCTGGCGGCTGCCCCTGATGGGGCCGGTCGAGCTGTGGGTCATGTCCGGCCTGCTCGGCACCGCGTACGGGCTGGTGATCAGCGGCCTGCTGGTCCGGATCCAGCTGTCCTCCCCGCCGCGGACCGAGGCGCTGATGACGGCCCTGCTCTACACCTTCGCGTACACCGGGTTCGGCCTGCCGGTGACGCTGTCCTGGGCGAGCACCTGGGCCGGCTACTCGGTCCTGCTGTACGGCGTCGCCGCCCTCGCCGTTCCGCTCACGGTCATCGCGCACGTCGCCGGGCGCCGACTGCGCCCCCATCCCAGCCACGATCGGGCCCACGGAACCGACCGCGCCGCTGCATGATGGGGGCGTGACCCCGCTCCTGCCACCTGTTCCGGGCGCACCGGCATGACCGGACCCAAGCCAGCCACGGCCGTCCCGCCGCCCGGGCAGCAGCCGTCCCGGCCGTCGATCCTGTCCAAGGCGTTCCTGCTGCTGGAGTGCTTCTCGGCCGAGGAACGCGTCCTGACGCTGACCGAACTGGCCGACCGCAGCGGCCTGCCGAAGTCGACGGTGCACCGGGTGCTGGACCGGCTGGTGTCGCTGGGCATCATCGAGGGGCACGACCGCAAGTACCGGATCGGGATGCGGCTGTTCGCCATCACCACCGCGATGCCGGCCTCGAACCTGCGCGAGCTGTGCCTGCCGGCGCTGGCCCGGCTGCAGGCATGGGCCGGCGGTGTGGCGCACCTGGCCGTGCTGCGCGGGGTGCACGTGGTCTACCTGGAGCGGATCGTCGGGTCCGGCAACACGGTGCCCGCCCCTGCCCCGGGCAACATCCTGCCCGCCCACGGCAGCGCCCTCGGCAAGGCCCTGCTGGCCCGCCTGACCGTCGAGGAGCGGTCGGCGATCCTGCCCGACCCGCTGCCCCGGATGACCCCTGCCACGATCACCGACCGGGCCGCCCTGGAACGCCAACTGCAGGAGATCCGGCGCAGCAACATCGCCCTCAGCCTCGCCGAGTGGAACCCCGGGGTCTATTCCGTCGCCAGCGCACTGGTGGTGCACCGGCGCCAGGTCGGGGCCATCGCCATCTCGAAGGCCTCCCCCGCCGAGCTCACCGACGAGCTGAAGGTGGCCCTTCGCCGGACCGCCGAGACCCTCGGCGAACTGATCCGCGAGCGCATCGATGCCGGCGAGACCGGCTGGCACCCGGTGGAGGACCTGACCAGTTGATCCTTCGCCGACCACCTACCCGACCTGACCCACCCCGACCCGCCGCCTCTGCCAGGAGCACGCCATGGCCACCCACCGCACCGCCAACATCTATGTCAGGAACGAGACCGACGGAACCGCCCGGATCCGCCTGATCCACCAGTACGGCTCCAGCGACCCCCGGTCAGGGTCGTGGGTCGTCGGCCCGGGCCAGACTGCGGGCCCGCTCGCGGTGGAGTTCGAGACCGGCTTCGGGTCCTGGGGGACGCCCGACCGGTGGAGCGTGACGATGTCGGTCCCCGACGGCACCGCTCCGGGCATCTACCAGAACACCGGAGCCTCTTCCCACCCGCACTGGACGGAGTGCCGGCTGCGGCGCTCCGACGCCGACGAGGACATCGTCTTCACCGCGAGCACGACGGCCCTGGGCACGGAGCTGGCCTCGGGCGGGTGCGTCGACGAGATGGAACGGCTCGCCGACTACTCCCCGATCACCAACGTCTTCGTCCTCATGCTGGAGAACCGATCCTTCGACCACATCTTCGGGCACTCGGGCATCCCGGGCCTGACCGTGGCACCCGCGGGGACGTGCAACACGTACGAGGGGATCGACTACCCGGTGGCCTCGCCGGCACCCACGCGGCTGACCACCGACCCGGGACACGAGTTCCCCGACGTCGTCGAGCAACTGGCCGGCGCCGGCGCCACGTATCCTCCGGGCGGCCCGTACCCGCCGATCTCGATGAGCGGCTTCGCCGCGAACTACGCCACCTCGACCGACGAGGGCACCGCGGCCCCTACGGCCGCCCACATCGGTGACGTCATGCGCGGCTTCGACACCCCGGACCAACTGCCGACCTCCTACGCGCTGGCCACCGAGTTCGCGATCTGCGACCACTGGTTCTCCTCCCTGCCGGGCCCCACGTGGCCCAACCGGATGTTCGTGCATGCCGCGACCTCGGCGGGGCTGGACCACAGCCCGACCGGCGAGGAGATGGTGGCGTGGGAGACCCTGCGCGGCTTCTCCTTCCCGCACGGCACGATCTTCGACTCCCTCTCGGCCGCCGGCCTGGCCTGGCGGCTGTACCACGACAACACCAACGCCTACAGCGACGACCCGGGCGAGGGATCGGTGCTGGGCGCCATCGCCCAGGTCTCGGCCCTGAAGGGGATCAACACCTGGGACGTGCACTCCCTCACCGAGTTCGCGCGGGACCTGGACGGGCCCTACCCCTACCAGTACACGTTCATCGAGCCGCACTACGGGGACGTCACCGCGGGCAACTACGCGGGAGGGTCGTCCCAGCACCCGATGGACGACGTCTTCGGCGGGGAGGCACTGGTCAAGGGCGTGTACGAGGCCATCCGCAACTCCCCGCTGTGGGACTCCAGCCTGCTGGTCGTCACGTACGACGAGCACGGCGGCCTGTACGACTCGGTCCCGCCCGTCGCCGCCACCCCGCCGGGCGACGGGAGCGGCCCGAGCTACAACAGGTCCGGCTTCGCCTTCGACCGGCTCGGCGTACGGGTCCCGGCGCTGGTCATCTCACCGCTCATCCCCAAGGGGCGGGTCGACCACACGGTCTACGACCACAGCTCGGTCCCGAAGACGGTGCAGAGCCTGTTCGGGCTCCCTCCGCTGACCGAACGGGACAAGGCCGCCAACGACCTGCTCCACCTGCTCACCCTGGACACGCCCCGGACCGACTGCCCCAGCACCCTGCCCCCACCGGTCCCGGCGGCACCTCGGCCGGACCGCAAGGCCGAGGCCGACGACGCGCCGGACGATGACCACCCGATCGCGCGCGGCAACCTGCCAGGCTTCCTCGGCGCGGCCTACAAGGCCGCGACGGAGACGTACGCGACCACCGATGCCGACCTGGCGAAGCTGGACGAGGACTTTCGGGCGATCCGGACCAAGGGCCAAGCCCGGTCGTTCCTCGGCCGGATCACCAGCAAGGTCGAGGAGACGAAGGTGTCCAAGCGCTAGGAGGCCGGGGCTCGCTCGTCGCGGAGGACGACCTCAACCTGCGGATCGAGTGCGGGGAGATGTTCGCCCTGTAGCTACGCGGCCGGTCCGCAGGACGGGTCAGCCGACGGCACCGACCGGGCGGGTGGTGGACCTCATCCGGGCGACGAGTGTCGCGGCGATGACGATCAGGGCGGCGACCACGGCGGCCGCGGCCACCGGCACCGAGAGCGGACCGTCGGCCAGGCGACCGACGGCGATCCACGCCAGGCCCCAGGCCAGCGCGGCCGCCACGGCGATCCGCCCGCCCAGTCGTACGGCCAGCACCACGCCGATCGCGGCGGCGACCAGCAGGACGACGACGGCGATGACCTGGTCACCGCTCGCCCCCAGCGAGATGCCGGAGGCGGCTCCGGCTGCGCTGACGTTGGCGCAGGTGGCGACCGTCACCCATCCCAGGTAGAGACCGAAGGTCCCGTCGACGACGATGCGCTCGGCCGGGCCGTGGCCGGGGCTGTCGGCCAGGTTGCGGACCAGCATGCCCAGGACGACGACCAGGGCGAAGATGACCAGCACGCTGAGCCAGATCCACCCCTGTTGGGTGACCAGGAGCCAGGCGGCGTTGAGCAGCATGGACACCCCCGCCAGCCAACCGGTCCTCCGCTCCCGAAGCGACCGGTCGGCCACGCCGAACCACTGCCAGATCGTGTAGGCGGCCAGCCCGAGGTAGATCACCGACCAGATCGAGAAGGCCGGTCCCGCCGGGGCGAGCAACGTGGCGTCCGCTGCCAGTGCGCCGCCGGAGGACTCCTCGACCCGCTTCCCGAGCACCCCGATCCCGAACAACGTGCCGACCACGCAGACCAGCAGGCTGATCGTGACGAAGATCCGCTGCCCCAGCAGGCCGGTCGTCATCCGGCTCTGCACACCTTGGTCCATGCTCTGACTGTACGGGGGCGGGAGGTCCTCTTGCTTCACCACTCGGCTCTCTCAGCACCGGAAACTTGACCGGACTTCCGCCCGGTCCAAGGCTTCGGAAGCCAACCGCCGAGGTCAGGATCCGCG
Organism: Raineyella antarctica; assembly: GCF_900092135.1. Classification (GTDB taxonomy): domain Bacteria; phylum Actinomycetota; class Actinomycetes; order Propionibacteriales; family Propionibacteriaceae; genus Raineyella; species Raineyella antarctica. The sequence continues at coordinate 141,821 of NZ_FMYF01000006.1, forward strand.
GCCACAAAAAGGAACTGGCCCCGACTCCCGAAGGAGTCGAGGCCAGCTGTTTGGTACACCGCCAGGGACTTGAACCCTGAACCCGCTGATTAAGAGTCAGCTGCTCTGCCAGTTGAGCTAGCGGTGCGCGCGAGAAGAAACTCTAGCAGCCCTCCCCGCCAACGCCAAATCGGCGTCATTGCGTGGGTCGGAGGCGCCACGGGTCAGAGGTACAGGCCCGTGGTCGTCTCGTCACCCTCCCCCGCGCCGATCGCGTGCAGGTCGCGCTCGCGCAGCAGGATGTAGTTCTTGCCCTTGAGCTCCACCTCGGCGCGATCCTCGGGGTCGTACAGCACCCGGTCGCCGACCCGCACCGTACGTACGTTGGGACCGGAGGCCACCACAGTGGCCCAGCTCAGGCGCTTGCCGATCGCGACCGTCGCAGGGATGACGATGCCGCCACCGCTGCGTCGTTCACCGGCCTCCCCCTCGGAGGAGACCAGCACCCGGTCGTGCAGCATGCGGATGGGCAGCGGGCCGGACTGCGCCTGGGGCGTGTCGTTCTGCTCCTGCAACGGGTCAGCTCCTCTTGACAGTGATCTTGACCGGACCCGCCGCGATCGCCGCGGCCTGCTTGCGGGCGACCCTGCGCACCTTGCGGCGCTGGCCACCGCGGTAGATGCCGCGCAGGGTCAGCATGGTGGCCACGACGCCGGCGACGGAGCCGGCGATCATGCCGACCCGGTCGAGCCGTACGCCGTTCTCGTCGACGAACTGGCCCTTGACCGACTGGTACTGGGCGTCGGCCATAGCCTTCACCTGGTCCACGGCGTTGTTCTTCAGGGTCTTGGGCTGAGCTTCCTTGGCCAGCTGCTCGATCGAGGCAGCCAGACGCGCACGCGCCTCGGCGATGTCCGCCTTGATCTGCGCCTCGGTCCGGGGGTACAGGCGCTCACGGGTCTCAGTGGCCACGGGTGTCACTCCTCAGGTGTCGGGTGGGGCACGGCCGTAGTGCGTAGCGAGCTACGCGCTACGGCCGGACAAGGACAGACTATGGCCTCCCGGCTGGCCCCTCTACCCCGCTTAGACTGTCGAACATGGAAAACCGTCTGGAAAAGGGCGCTGTCGCCCCGGCCTTCACCCTGACCGATGCCGACGGCAACGCGGTCTCGCTCGCCGACTTCGCCGGCCGGCGCGTGGTCGTCTACTTCTACCCCGCCGCGATGACCCCGGGCTGCACCAAGGAGGCGTGTGACTTCACCACCTTCCGGACCGACCTGGAGGACACCGGCATCGCGGCCGTGCTCGGGATCTCGCCCGACAAGCCGGAGAAGCTGGCGAAGTTCCGCGACAAGGAGTCGCTCACCGTCACGCTTCTCTCCGACCCGGATCGTACGACCCTGGAGGCGTACGGCGCGTACGGGGAGAAGACGATGTACGGCAAGAAGACCGTCGGCGTGATCCGATCCACGTTCCTGGTGGACGTCGACGACAAGGGCGTGGGGACGATCACCGACCCGCGCTACAACGTGAAGGCGACCGGCCATGTCGAGCGGCTGCTGAAGGACTGGCAGACCGCCTGACCTGACCACGGACCGGTGCCCGCGACGGCTCCCCCGACGCTCGGGCACAATGGTCCCTGCTCCTGCCGGAGTGGTGGAATTGGCAGACACGCAGGATTTAGGTTCCTGTGCCTTCGGGCGTGAGGGTTCAAGTCCCTTCTCCGGCACCAGGTCGCCCTCGCCGGCGACAGACCGTGGACGCCCACCCATGGGCGACCACCCATGGACGAGGTGGCGTGGACATGGACCTGACCGAGGTCATCGACGCTCGCGACCACGTGCGCGGGCAACGGCTCACCGGGGACATGGCACCGGGTGGATCGGTCCGCGGGGTCTCGTTCGAGGCCTGTACGTTCGCCGACTGCAGGCTGGACAAGGCTGAGTTCCGGGGCTGCGAGTTCGACGGGTGCACGTTCACCAACTGCTCGCTGTCCTTCGCCGTATTCGGCTCCTCGACCTTCTCCGAGTGCCGCTTCGAGGCCTGCAAGGGCCTGTCGGTCGACTGGGCCCGGGCGCACGTCAACCCGCTGAGCACCGCGCCGATGGCGTTCGCGGACTGCCGGCTGGACTATTCCCGCTTCACCCGGATGGACCTGCGCCAGTGGGACTTCCTCCGCTGCTCCCTGAAGGACGTCGACTTCGACTCCACCAGGCTGGCCGGCGCCCGGATGGCCGACTGCGACCTGGAGTCGGCGGTGTTCACCGACTCCGACCTGCGCGGACTGGACCTGCGCGGCTCCTCGAACTACTTCTTCGACGTACGACGCAACCGGGTCGAGGGCCTGAAGGTCAGCCCCGGTGCGGGCGTCGCCCTGCTCGGCGCCTTCGACATCGACTACCTGGGCTGATCCGGGGGCGGCACGAACGAACCCGGCGCCCGTCCCCTTCGGGGAGCGGACGCCGGGCGTCGGTCCAACTGCTGCCACTGCGTGCCCACGGGTCGGTGCCGATCCCGGGGTCGTGTCAGGGGCAGGAGTCGTGCGGCCTCAGGCCTCGGCGCCGACCCGGGCCTCCTCCTCCTGCGGCTCGGTGTCCTCGTCGCCGGTCAGGGCGGCGTACGAGAAGCCCGCGATGGCCGCGCCGACGAGTGGCGCGACGATGAACAGCCAGACCTGCGACATCGCGCCGGTGCCGGCGAACCAGGCGACGCCCAGCGAGCGGGCCGGGTTGACCGAGGTGTTGGTCACCGGGATGGAGATCAGGTGGATCAGGGTCAGGGTCAGGCCGATCGCCAGCGGGGCGAAACCGGCCGGCGCCTTCTTCGAGGTGGTGCCGAGGATGACCCAGACGAAGACGGCGGTCAGGACGACCTCGGTGACCAGGGCCGCAAGCATCCCGTAGCCGTCCGGTGAGCGATCGCCGAAGCCGTTGGAGGCGAAGCCCGACTGGACGGGGTTGAAGCCGTCCTTGCCGGAGGCGATCAGGTAGAGGACGCCACCGGCGACGCTGGCGCCGATCACCTGGGTGACCATGTACGGGGCGACGGCTGCCCACTCCACTCGCTTGGCGATCGCGCAGCCGAGGGTGACCGCCGGGTTGAAGTGGCCGCCGGAGATATGGCCGAGGGCATAGGCGCCGGTCAGGACGGTGAGGCCGAAGGCCAGGGCGACACCAACGAAGCCGATGCCCATGTTGACGCCGGGTGCGGCAATGACCTTGGCGGCCAGGACGGCCGAGCCACAGCCGCCGAGAACCAGCCAGAAGGTGCCGAGGAACTCGGCCCACAGTCGCTTGCTCATGGAGGGTTTGCGCATGGAAAGTGCTCCGATCCGCCCGCCCGGGTGGCGGGCTTGCCCTCAGCCTAAGGTGCGGCGGGGGCAAGACAACCTGGCCCACTCCGACCGGAATCGGACCGGAATCCTCCGAACGTCCCAACCCCGACCTCACTGGTGCAGGCAGGCGGTGGCGGGGACCTCGCTGACCAGGTGCGCCGACCGGTCGACCAGACCACTGGTCTGGGCGTCTGTCAGCGCGTAGCCCGTCTGTGGATCATCGACAGAGCGTGCGAAGACCGTCCCGGCCACGTGGCCGTCGGTGGTGAGGACAGGGCCGCCGGAGTCACCTTCCTCGAGCGATGCGCGCAACGCGTAGATCTGGCGGGTGGCGCCGGGCTGGTCGTAGATGTCCGCCCCGGTCGCCCGGATCGTGCTACGGACCCGGCCGGCCTGCACCTCGTACGCCCCGCCTCCCGGGAACCCGGCGACGACCACGTCGGCCTGGTCCGGCAGCGCCGAGGCGGTGGGCAGCGGGGCAGCGGTGAGGCCCGGCACGTACAGCACGGCCAGGTCCACCTTGGGGTCGAAGGCGACCAGGGTGGCCCGACGCGGACGGCCCACGCCCTCCACCTGTACGGCGAGGTCGGTGCCGCCGGCGACGACGTGGGCGTTGGTGACCACCCGCTGGTCCGACGACACCCAGCCGCTGCCGCTGGATACTCCGCCGCAGCCGATCGAGGTCACCTTCACCACGCTCGCCCCGGCCGCCTTCACCCCGGCCGACCCGGTCGCCCGGGCATCGGGGGTCGGGGCGGGCAGGACCGGTTCGGGGGTGGGGCCGATGAAGACCCGCGGGAAGCCCGCCGACTTCAGCGTCTGGCCCAGGCCGGCGGCGGCTCGCTGCCAGGGAGCGGGCAGCACAGTGGTGAACGCGCCCACCGCCCGGGAGTCCCGCAGGACCTGGCCCCAGGGAGCCGGGACGATCGGGCGCACCGCGACCGCGAGCAGACCCAGCACCAGGACGGTGACGACGACGGCGCCGGCAGCCCCGAGCAGCCGGTCGACCGCATGCACCATCGCGATGCCGTGCGCGCGCAGCCGCCGGCCGATGGTCCCCAGCACAGCCTCCCCCAGCGCGGCGCCGAGGAGCACGAGGACGACCAGGACCACGATCTGCTGGAGGGCACCGAACCCGCCGGGCAGCTGTCCGAGCACCCGCGGCCAGGCCCACAGGCCGAGCGCGGCGCCGCCGACCTGGCCGAGCAGCCCGAGCCCCCCGGCCAGCAATCCGCCGTGCCAGCCACGCACCGCGTTGCCCACGACCAGGAGCACCAGGACCAGGTCCAGCACCAGCGCGAGCCCCACGACGTTGTCCATGCCCTCCATCGTGACAGGGAGCGCCAACACTCCCACCGTCGGCGACCACGGGCGAAGGCAGGTCCAGGACCGTCGCGGGGCGGGTTCAGAGGCCGTCGAACACGTCGGTGAGCAGACGGCACGGAGGCTCGGTCGGCGGCCAGGCGACGACTGCCCATTCCCGGCCCACGGTCCGCTGCATGTGCAGCACGTCGATCGGCTGGTCGGCGATCACGTGCAGCTGGCTGCGGTGCTCGAGGATGCCCGCCAGGACACGGTCCCGTACGCCGCGACAGTTGACGACCAGACCGACCTCGCAGTCCGGCACCCCGCGCCAGTGGTAGACCCGGGTCGGGTCGAAGACCGGCAGGTTCGACGCCTGCCGCTTGCGCTGCCAGCGCTCGAAGACCGACTGGGGCAGCACGTGGTGCAGCAGTCGCCGGAAACCCGGGCCTTCGGCCGCCGCCAACTGCGCGAAGGCGATGTCGGTGGCCAGTCCGACCGCGATGTGGTCGGGATGGCCGGTGATGCCGTCAGGGCCGAAGGTCGCCACGACGTCGGGCGCCTCCGTCTCCAGCACGGCGCCGATCCGCTCCACCGCCCCCGTCAGCGGCACCTCGGCAACCCGGCCGTCGGGGAGGCCGAGCCACTCCAGGCGGTCGGGTGGACGGCCCACGGCCCGCCACGCGGCGGCGCATTCATCGCGGCGGATCGCCCCGAGCGTCTCCCGTGTGGCGGGGAATCCCTCCCGGATGTCGCCGGCCTCCCCGTCGGTGGCCTGGACCAGGACGAAGCGGAAGTCGGCCTCGTCGGCGTGCTTCGCCACGGTGCCCGCCCAGGTCAGGGCATCGTCATCGGGGTGTGCCACGACCAGGGCGAAGGTTCTGGTCATGTGTCCAGCTTGCCACGACGAACGGCGATTGTGACCCTGCTCACATCCTTGTTTCTGGATGTCCGTGCCCGAGGCCTGTCAGTCGTGGCGTACGACCCGGCCGCCCTGCATCACGAAGTCCACCCGCTCGGTCGCGGTGATGTCGTCCAGCGGGTCCCCCGGCATCGCGACGATGTCGGCGGCCCGGCCGACCTCCAGCACGCCGAGGTCGTCGCGGCGCAGCAACTCGGCCGCCACCGACATGCCCGCGCGCAGCGCACGGGCCGGTGCGATCCCGCACTGCACCATCGCGGCGAACTCCCTGGCGCCCTCGCTGAACGGGAACATCCCGGCGTCGGTGCCGAAGGCCACCTTGACGCTGCTGGAGGCGATCAGCTTCTGGGCGGTCTGGATCTTCTCCACGTCGCGCTCGAACTTCACCTTGATGTAGGCGGGCATGTTGCCGCTCGCGTAGAGCTGCTGGTCGGCGACGTTGAGGTACATGGTGGGGACGATGAAGGTGCCCGCCTCCTCGGCCAGCCGGACGCCCTCCTCGTCGATCATGTACGCGTGCTCCAGCGAGCGGACGCCGGAGCGGATCGCCTGGGTGATCGACTCGGCCGAGCCGCAGTGCACGGCGACGTCCAGGCCCAGCCGGGCGGCGGCCGCGCAGACGGCGTCCATCTCCTCGTCGAACCACGTGCACACGGCCGGGTCGTCGCCCGCGGAGTGGTAGCCGCCGGCGTTGGTGGTCTTGATCCAGTCGGCCCCGCCGCGCTGCTCACGCCGGACCGTACGCCGGATCTCCCCGATCGAGTCGGCCGGATCGGAGACCCGGAAGCCCCACCGCTCGGAGTAGAAGTTGTCGATGTCGCCGTGGCCCCCGGTCGGGGAGATGAAGTGCGGCGCCACCACCAGCCGCGGTCCGGGCACCTCCCCCGCGTTGATGGCGTTGCGGAGGTCGACCACCGGCCAGTCCGGATCCGCCGCCCCCAGGTCGCGGATCGTGGTGAAGCCCAGTTGCTGGTACGAGAGGGCGAGCGAGAGTCCGGTCAGCGCCTTGCGTGCCGACGACTGCAGCGTCTGCTGCGGGAGCGGGGATCCCATTGTCAGGTGCACGTGCGTGTCGATGAAGCCGGGCGTCACGGTCCGGTCCCGCAGGTCGATCTCCTCGATGCCGTCGGGGGCGTCGATTTGCTGGTCCATCGCGGTGATCGTGCCCTCCTCGACGAGGATGTCGACGGGCCCACCGAGGTGGTCGGCGGCGCCGTCGAAGTGGTTGCCGCAGTGCAGAAGCGTGGCTGTCATGGTGACTCCTTCGGTCCGGACCGGTCGACCGGACCGGTATCGGTATCAGCATGTACCCCGGCGCCACCGCCCGTACGGGTCCCGGTGGGGAACGTTCGGGGGCGCCGGGATGTCGGTCCGGGCGCTCTTGGAACCCTGCGGTATATGTTTACTTATCGGTACCCAACGGCCGGTGGCCCCGGCGCAGGTGACGACCCGCCTCGAGGCCTCTCGGCACCAGCTGCACCGGATCGACCGGTGTGACGACCCGACCGAAAGGCAGAACCATGCGCAGTGCCCGAATCGGCACCCCGATCGCGCTCATCGTGATCGGTGCCATCCTCAAGTGGGCGGTAGCCGACGCCATCAGCGGCATCAACCTGCCCATGATCGGCCTCATCCTGATCGTGGCCGGCGCGATCTGGCTGGTCCTGGAGATCATCCTCGGCCGCCCGCGCACCCATGTCACCACCGAGCGCACCAACGTCCAGGGCACCGGCACGACCGGCCCGGCGGGTGACCAGCACGTCGAGCGGGAGATCCGCCGCGACGATATCTGACCGACCACCACTCACGTACATCGCCTGACGGACGTGCGCCCACCTCTCCAGGTGGGCGCACGTTCGCCGTGATCTCGTGGGGCGCGACCGCTCAGCGCCGGACGTACGTCACGAAGTCGAAGCCCTCGTGCTCCTCGCGCCCGGTCGCGACCCACCGGTCCGGCTCGACCGCCGGGAAGGTGGTGTCGCCGGCCGGGGTGGCGTGCACCTCGGTCAGTTCGAGGCGGTCGATCCGGTCCCAGGCGAGCCGGTAGATCTCCCCGCCGCCGAAGACCCACACGATCCTGTCCGGCGCCGGCTCGGCGGCCAGGTCGAGCGCGGTGTCGAGGTCGTGCGCGACCAGGACGCCCTCGGCGCTCCAGTCGGGGTCACGGGTGAGCACGATCGTGGTCCGCCCGGGCAGCGGACGGCCCAGTGTGTCGTACGTCCGGCGGCCCATCAGCAGCACGTGCCCCATGGTGAGGCGCTTCAGTCGCGGCAGGTCGCCGGGCAGGCGCCACGGGATGTCCCCGTCGGCACCGATCACCCCGTTGTCGGCCACCGCGGCGATAGCGACGATCTCTTGCTGGCTCACACCGCCACCGGGGCCTTGATCGCCGGGTGCGGGTCGTAGCCGACGATGCGGATGTCCTCGAGGGTGAAGCCGTCGATGTCGTGTACGGCGGGGTTCAGCTCCAGCCGGGGCAGCGGCCGCGGCGTACGCGAGAGCTGCTCGTGCACCTGCTCGAGGTGGTTGAGGTAGATGTGCGCGTCACCGAAGGTGTGCACGAAGTCGCCGACGTGGAGGTCACAGACCTGCGCCACCATGTGGGTCAGCAGCGCGTACGAGGCGATGTTGAACGGGACGCCGAGGAACATGTCCGCCGAGCGCTGGTAGAGCTGGCACGACAGCCGGCCGCGGGTCTCCCCCTCCTGCGGCGGGGCGACGTAGAACTGGAAGAACGCGTGGCAGGGCGGCAGCGCCATCTGCGGGAGGTCAGCGACGTTCCAGGCCGAGACGATGTGCCGGCGCGAGTCGGGGTTGGTCCGGATCGACTCGATCACCTGGGCGAGTTGGTCGATCGCCCCGCCCTGCGGGTCGGGCCAGGACCGCCACTGGTAGCCGTAGATCGGTCCCAGCTCGCCGTCCTCCCGGGCCCACTCGTCCCAGATCGAGATCCGGTTCTCGTGCAGCCACTCGACGTTCGTGGAGCCCTTGATGAACCACAGCAGCTCCCCGAACACCGACCGGGTGTGCACCTTCTTGGTGGTCAGCAGCGGGAACCCCTCGCGCAGGTCGAACCGCAGCTGGGCACCGAAGACGCTGATGGTCCCGGTCCCGGTGCGGTCCTGCTTGCGGACCCCGGTGTCGAGGATGTGCTGGAGCAGGTCCAGGTACTGCTTCACGGACGACCTTCCTGTCGATGCGAGTACGGTGCTTCCCTGCGGGGCGTACGGAGTTCCCTGCGGGGCGCACGGACCATGGTCGGTCGATCGGCGGCCTGCGCAGGCGCCGTCTCAGTCCAGCGCGGGGCCGGACGGCGCCCCGTGCTCGGCCATCCCCTTGATGAACGAGGCCATCGCCCGGACGGCCTTGCCACGGTGGCTGATCGCGTCCTTCTCCTCCGGGCTGAGCTGCGCGCTGGTGCGCTCCTGGTCGACCGGGCGGAAGATCGGGTCGTAGCCGAACCCGTTCTCCCCCTCCGGGGCCCGGGTGATGTGGCCCTCCATCTCCCCGCGCTGCAGGAACTCCTGGCCCTGCGTCCGACCCGACGGGTCGACCGCGTGGTCGGGCAGCACCAGCGCCATCGCGCAGACGAACCGGGCCGTCCGCCGCTCGTCGGGCACGTCCTCGATCTGGGCCAGCACGAGCTGCAGGTTCGCCTCGTCGTCACAGGACGGGCCCGCCCAGCGCGAGGAGCGTACGCCGGGCATCCGGTTGAGCACGTCGATCTCCAGCCCGGAGTCGTCGGCGAGGGCCGGCAGCCCGAGGTTGGCCACTGCGGCCCGCGCCTTGATCAGCGCGTTCTCCTCGAAGGTGCCACCGTCCTCGACCGGCTCGGCGTACGCGGGGAAGTCCGCCAGGCCGAGTACCTCGATCTCCAGGCCGGTCTCGGCGAGCACCCGGCGCAGCTCGACCAGCTTCTTGGCGTTGTTGGTCGCCAGCACCACCCGGTCGATGATCACGCGTTCGGCCCTACCCCGTCGAACCCCAGCGGCTGGGCAGGGGTGGACAGGCCCAGGGCCTGCAGCTGGAGGTCGCGCAGTTCGGCGGTGCCCTTCGCGGCCAGGTCGAGCAGCTCGTCCAGCGCCCTCCGGTCGAACGGGGTGGCCTCGGCGGTGCCCTGGACCTCGATGAAGCGGCCGTCCCCGGACATCACCACGTTCATGTCGGTGTCGGCGGTGGAGTCCTCGTCGTACTTCAGGTCCAGCATCGGGACGCCGTTGACGACGCCGACCGAGATCGCCGCGACCGAGTCGGTGAGCGGCTCGCCGGCCAGCAGGTTGCGCTCGCGCAGCCACGAGACGGCGTCGTGCAGCGCCACGTACGCACCGGTGATCGAGGCGGTCCGGGTGCCCCCGTCGGCCTGCAGCACGTCGCAGTCGATCATGATGGTGTTCTCGCCGAGCGCCTTGTAGTCGATCACCGCGCGAAGGCTGCGGCCGATCAGGCGGGAGATCTCGTGCGTCCGCCCGCCGATCCGGCCCTTGGTGGCCTCGCGCTGGGAGCGGGTGTTGGTCGCGCGCGGCAGCATGGAGTACTCGGCGGTCACCCAGCCCAGCCCCGAGCCCTTGCGCCAGCGCGGGACGCCGGCCTCGACGCTCGCCGCGACCAGGACCCGGGTCTTGCCGGCCTCGATCAGCACCGACCCCTCGGCGTGGTCCAGCCAGTTGCGGGTGATCCTGGTGTCGCGCAACTGGTCGAGGGCGCGGCCGTCGGTGCGGGCGGTGGGTGAAACGGTCATGGGGGTCAGGTTACCTGCCGCCTAGACTCGCCCACTGCTGCCGGGGTGCGTGCCGCTCCGCAGGTCGGCCAGGATCCTGTCGTGTCGCTGTTCGCTGAGCGGGTAGCGCCACATCGCCACGAACGCGACCAGGAGGGCGAGTGCGGGGAACCCCGCCAGGGCCCCCCGGACGGCCATCGCGGCCTGCGGAGCCAACGCATGACCGGCGGTGGGGCCGTAGTGGCCGGCCGCCAGGATCCACCCGGCCACGGCACCGCCGAGTCCCTGGCCCACCTTCCGGCTGAACGAGACGAGCGAGTAGTTGGTGCCGTCGGAACGCTTCCCGGTGATCCACTCGCCGTAGTCGACCGTGTCGGCCTGGATGGACCAGACCAGGGTGTTCACCACCCCGATACCGAACCCGACGATGCCGAAGAGCACCACCGCGACCGTCACCCATCCGGCCGGGACCACGACCAGCCCCAGGCAGCCGACGACCGCCACCGCCAGGGCGACCATGTAGGAGCGCTTCTGGCCTACGCGGGCCACCGTCCGTGGGACGGCCATCGCGGCCAGGATCATGCCGACCGTCTGGGCCAGGGTGAGGATCGCGAACAGGTTGGCATCGCCCAGGACGTCGCGGGCGAAGTACATGGCGACCGCCCCCATGGCGAAGGTGGCAGCCAGGACGACCACCGATTGCAGGCAGAGCAGGGCCAGTGGCACGTTCCGGGTGAGCGCCCGCACCATCTCGGCCGCGCTGGGCCTGGCGGTGCGCCGGGGAGCGACCGCCTCCGTCGAGGTGGCGAAGCAGAACAGGTAGAGGGCGACGCCCGCCACGGCGAAGCCGATGGTGCTGATGGTGAGGGAGTGCTGCAGGTCCCTGGCGTGGGCGACCTGGGGAGAGACCACGATGGCGATCAGCAACCCCGTGGACGCCGCCCCGAGCGAACGCGCGGCGGACAGTTTGGTCCGTTCGTCGGAGCGCTGCGTGACCGAGGCCGCCAGCGAACCGTACGGGACGTTGACGAAGCTGTAGAGCAACGAGAAGAGGGCGTAGGTGGCGTACGCCCAGACGATCCGGCCCGCGAGCGGCAGGCCTGCCGGGACCGTGAAGACGGCTACCAGCGAGGCCAGCAGCGGGACCGAGCCGAAGACGAGGTAGGGACGGAACCTTCCCCACCGGGTACGGGTCCGGTCGATGGTCGCTCCGGCGACCAGGTCGGTGAGGCCGCCCCATACGCGGACGACCAGGAACAGGGTCCCGGCCGTCGCCGCGGCGATGCCGGCGACGTCGGTGTAATACACCAGGAGGAAGGCGGAGATCATCGAGAACGTCATGTTGTTCGCGACGTCGCCGGCGGCGTAGCCCCAGTAGGTGATGGCCCGAAGGCCCTGTCTGTCGGTCTCCGACGCCGTCCGCTCGTCCGTGTCCTGCATGGTCCTCCTGTGTGTCCTCAGGGGCTTCCGCCCGGGGTGAGGATACGCGCACCCCGTCGGTCCTCCTCAGAACTCCAGCCTGGCCCCCGGCTCCGCCAGCACGATCCGGCCGTCGAAGGACGTACGGGCCTCCTCGGCCCGGGCCAGCGGGTCCTCCCAGGCCGGCACGTGCGTGATGACCAGGGTCTGCACCCCGGCGGCCGCGGCGCACTCCCCCGCCTGGCGCCCCGACAGGTGCAGGTCGGCGGGCAGCCCGGCCACGTCAGGGAAGGACGCCTCCGCCAGCAGCACCGACGCCCCGCGGGCCAGTTCGTCCAGTGCCGGCGTCGGTCCGGTGTCGCCCGAGTAGACCAGCGATCCCTGGGGCCCGTCCAACCGGATCGCGTACGACTCGACCGGGTGCGCGACGCGGGCAACGGTCATCGTGAAGCACCCGATGGTCACCGTGGAGCCTTCGCGGATCGTCCGGAAGTCGAAGGAACGCTCCAGTTCCGCCTCCCGCGGGTCCTCGACCTCCGATGCCCGGGCGATCCGGTCCCTCGCCCCGGCTGGGGCGTACGTGGGGACGGGGCCCCAGGGTGCGGTCGAGGAGTACGTCGCGGCGACGTCCCAGGCCGCCAGGTCCAGGCAGTGGTCCGCGTGCAGGTGGCTGAGGACGATCGCGTCGACCTCGCGGGGATCGAGGTGTCGCTGCAGCGGCCCGAAGGCGCCCGACCCCAGGTCCAGCAGGACGGTGGTGGTACGACCCTCCTCGGTGCACCGGACCAGGTAGGACGATGCCGCCGATGCGGGTCCCGGTCCCGATCCGCTGCAGCCGACGATCACCAGCTCGCTCATGCTTCCCCCGTCCAGGCTCCTACAGGAACTGTGACACCGACTCGATGAACCCCTTGCCCATCAGCCGCTCCCCGATGCTGCGGAACTGCTCGGGCTGGCCGGTGGTCAGGAACGTACGGCTACCCACCTCGGTGCCACCGTTCACCATGCCGGTTTCGGTCAGCTTGCGGTAGACCGCCCGGGCGCAGGCATCCGAGCTGGAGACCAGCGAGACGCCGTCACCCATCACGTAGGAGATGACGCCGGCCAGCAGCGGGTAGTGGGTGCAGCCGAGGATCAGGGTGTCGATCTGCGCCTCCTGCAGCGGGCGCAGGTAGCTGCGCGCGACCCTTTCGATCTCCGGTCCCGAGGTCACCCCGCGCTCCACGTACTCGACGAACTGCGGGCAGGGGCGGGTCCGCAGGTGGACGTCCGGCACCGCGGCCAAGGCATCGGCGTACGCACCGGAGCGAGCCGTGGAGGCCGTGCAGACCACTCCCACGTTGCCGCTGCGGGTCACACCGGCGGCCGCACTGGCCGCCGGTGTGATCACCTCGACCACCGGGACGTCGTAGCGCTCCCGCGCGTCGTGCAGCACCGCCGAGGAAGCGGTGTTGCAGGCGATGACGAGCATCTTCACGCCGCGCTCGTACAGGTGGTCCAGGCACTCCAGCGCGAACTCGCGCACCGCCGCCAGCGGCTGGGTGCCGTACGGGGCCCGGGCGGTGTCGCCCAGGTAGATGATGTCCTCGTCGGGCAACTGGTCGACGACCGCCCGCATGACCGTGAGGCCGCCGAACCCCGAGTCGAAGATACCGATCGGGGCATGCTGGTCGCGAGTGGTCACCGGAAGAATCTAGCGCGCCTCACAGCGCCCTCAGCAGGGACTCCTGCACGAACCCCAGCCAGTCGTACACCTCGTGCATGAACTCGTGGGCGTCCGGGAGGACCGCCTCGGGGTCGCCGTCGGGGGTGTCAGTGGTGATCCCGAGCCGCTCGGCGACCACCAGCCGCAGGGCGGTGAGCGTACGCAACCAGGGCTCGACCTGCTCCGGTTCCACCCTGACCGGCTTCAGGCCCCGCTCGCTCGCCTCCAGGGAGCTCAGCACGACCAGGGCCTCGTCGATCTTGCGCTGGCGCAGGTCGGACTCGGTGTAGCGCCGGAACTCCTCCGAGGCTGCGGGGTCGTCGCGGTAGGCGTCGGGGAACAGCCTCAGCAGCACCGGATCGGTCGGCCGCTGGGCGTCGGGCCGGTGTGGGTCCAGCTCCTGCTCCCACAGGGCGAAGGGGTCGAAGCCCTGCTCCTCGCCGTCGCCGTCAGGATCCTCCCCGGCGGGATCGGGAGCGACAGTGATCAGGTCGTCGAAGGCAGCGGCCTGCGGATGCTCCGGAGCAGTGGGGTCCCCTTCGGCATCGTCCTCGTCCGCCTCCAGGTCCAGGTCGGACATCTCGGGGCTGAGCAGGTCGATGAACTGCCCGCACAGGGACAGCATCAGGCCGACCTCGAACTCGTCCATCACGCTCTGGAAGTGGCGGCCACGCCGGCGGAAGCGCTTCACCGGCTCACTCCCCCCGGCCGAGGGTCGCCCACAGGCCGAACTGGTGCATCGCGTTCACGTCGCGTTCCATCTCCTCGCGGGTGCCCATCGAGACGACGGCCCGGCCCTCGTTGTGGACCTGCAGCATCAATCGCTGGGCCTTCTGCCGCGAGTAGTGGAAGTAGGTGACGAAGACATGGGTCACGTACGACATCAGGTTGACCGGGTCGTCCCAGACCACTGTGGTCCAGGGCAGCTCGACGGTCGCCTCCTCCGCGGGACGTTCGATGACCGCCGTCCCTCCGGACGGAGACGAAGGATGATCAGGTGCGGTCATACCTGACAGTGTCTCACCCGGGCCGAAGGAGGCCCAATCGGACAGCACGACGCCCGGGCGCAGAGTGGCCGTCACCTGGACGTCCCGAGGAATTCACCCGCTGCTCACCCGCAGGATTCCTGAGAGCACACGAAGAGGAGCACAGGGCAGATGAACCTGAGAATAGCTTGGGTCTCGTAGCCTCGAAAGGACACCCTCGTGCCGAATCGCAAGCGCTGGCTGGCTGTCGCCGCCGTTGCCGCGGCCCTCCCGGTCGTCATCACCACCGCGGCCCAGGCCGCCCCCCAGACCACCACCGGCCCGTCCTCCTCCCAGTCCCCCTACCTGATCCCCACCGCCCCCGGCGTGACCAACGAGTCCCTGCTCTCGGTCGGCGACGCAGTGGGAGCCGACGGCTACCGGATGGCCGGCATCCCCGACGGGCTGGGCGCGTACGACAACGGTGACGGCACCATCACCCTGCTGATGAACCACGAGCTCGGCACCACCGCGGGCGTCACCCGTACCCACGGCGCCAAGGGATCCTTCGTCTCGCAGTGGGTCATCGACAAGAAGACCCACAAGGTCCTCTCCGGATCCGACCTGATCCAGAAGCTCAAGCTCGTCGACCCGAAGCTCGGTCCGGCGATCGCTCGCCTGTGCTCGGCCGACCTGCCGGCCAAGTCCGCGTTCTACAACGCCGCGACGGGCAAGGGCTACGACGGCCGCATCTTCATGAACGGCGAGGAGGACTCCAAGAGCGGCCGCGCCTTCGCCCACGTCGCTACGGGCTCGGAGAAGGGCACCTCCTACGAGGTCGCCGCCATGGGCAACTCCTCCTGGGAGAACGTCCTCGCCAACCCGGCGACCGGCGACAAGACGGTCATGATCGGCACCGACGACTCCACCCCCGGCCAGCTGTATATGTACGTGGGTGACAAGAAGTCCGAGGGCGACGCCCTCGTGAAGGCCGGCCTCACCGGGGGCACCCTGTTCGGCCTGCAGGCCAACGGGGCCACCGACAAGCCGATGAACGAGTACGACCCGGTCACGAAGGCCGGCACCGTCGGGTTCCCGATGAAGGGCAAGCTGGGCGCTGCCGACCTCGGCGACGTCTCCGGTCTGGACACCGTTGGCCTGGAGAAGCTCTCCGACGACAACCACGTGACCGAGTGGTGGCGTCCGGAGGACGGCGCCTGGGACACCAAGAACCCGAACGTCTTCTACGTCAACACCACCGCCACGTTCGGCGGGCCCTCGCGGACCTGGAAGCTGACCTTCAACGACGTCACGGACCCCGCGAAGGGTGGCACCTTCGAGGCGATCCTGGACGGCACCGAGGGCCAGCACATGCTGGACAACATGGCCGCCGCGGACAACGGCAAGCAGCTCATCCTTAACGAGGACCCGGGCGAGAATGACTACCAGGCCAAGGTCTACAGCTACAACCTGGCCACCGACCGCAAGACCACGATCCTGCAGCACGACCCCTCCCGCTTCGTCCCGGACAGCACGTTCGGCGTGGACGAGGAGTCCTCGGCCACCATCGACGTGTCGAAGTTCTTCGGCCAGGGCTACTACCTGATGACCACCCAGGCGCACAGCAGCACCCGCGACGGGATCGACAAGGATCCCGCACTGGTCGAGGACGGCCAGCTGCAGCTGGTCCGCGTGCCGTGGACCGACAACGGCACCGGCACCAAGGGCACCAAGTGACCTCGGCGCCGGGCCACCAGGCCTGAACCGTGGACCGGGCGGGCGCGACCGATCGGGTCGTGTCCGCCCGGTCCTGCGTCTCCCGGGGCAGGTCGACCCGGCACCGCGGGAACAGTCGGAAACACCCTGACACCAGCGGCCGCCCGGCCACTAGGCTGCGGACGTGACCAGTTCTGCGCTGTACACCGACCACTACGAGCTCACGATGGTCGAAGCGGCCATGCAAGCCGGCACGGCCTCGCGCCGCAGCATCTTCGAGCTGTTCCCGCGCCGCCTGCCCACGGGCCGTCGCTACGGCGTGGTGGCCGGGGTGGGCCGCGCAATGGAGGCACTGGAGCACTTCCGCTTCCGGGACGAGGAGCTCGCCTTCCTGCGCGAGGAGCAGATCGTCTCGGCAGAGGTGCTCGACTGGCTGGCGGACTACCGCTTCACCGGCAGTATCTGGGGCTACCCCGAGGGTGAGCTCTACTTCCCCGGCTCCCCGCTGATGGTGGTCGAGGGCGGCTTCGCCGAGGCGTGCGTGCTGGAGACGGTGATGCTGTCGATCTACAACTACGACTCGGCGGTGGCCTCGGCCGGTTCCCGGATGACGCTGATGGCCGGAGACCGGCCCTGCATCGAGATGGGCGCGCGGCGGATGCACGAGGAGGCGGCGGTCGCCGCCGCCCGCGCCGCGTACATCGCCGGCTTCGCGTCCACCTCCAACCTGGAGGCCGGCCGACGCCACGGCATCCCCACCGCCGGGACGGCCGCGCACTCGTTCACGCTGCTGCACGAGACCGAGCGGGAGGCGTTCGAGGCCCAGCTGCGGACCCAGGGCAAGGGCACCACCCTGCTGGTGGACACCTACTCGATCTCCGACGCGGTGCGGACCGCGGTCGAGCTGGCCGGCCCGGAGCTGGGCGCCGTACGGATCGACTCCGGGGACCTGGCGATCACCGCCCGCGAGGTTCGCGAGCAGCTGGACGCACTGGGCGCCACGAAGACCCGTATCCTCGTCACCTCCGACCTGGACGAGTGGCAGATCGGCGCGCTGGCGGCGGCGCCGGTCGACGGCTACGGCGTGGGGACCAACCTGGTCATCGGTTCGGGCCACCCGACCTGCGGTTTCGTCTACAAGCTGGTTGCCCGTGCCCTGACCGACGGTCCGGACGCGGAGCTGCTGCCGGTCGCGAAGACCTCGGCCAACAAGTCGACCCGCGGCGGCCGCAAGTACGCGGTCCGGCGGCTGGACGAGCGCGGCATCGCCGAGGCCGAGGTGGTGGGGGTGGGCAGCCGCCCCGAGAGCGACCACAACGACCGCCCGCTGCTGGTCGAACTGGTCACCGACGGCAAGGTACTGGCCGGGGAGGACCTGGAGGCCGCCCGCCGGCGCCACTGGGACAGCCTGGCCGAGCTGCCGCGAGCGGCACGCAAGATGTCGCAGGGCGACCCCGTCATCCCGACCCTGTACGAGTCCGACTACGAGTGAGGCTCACTCACCGCGCAGGACCGCGGCCAGTTCGGCCGCCCGGTCCCCGGCGAGCGCGTCCTCCAGCAGCACAGGACGGCCGTCGGGACCCGACAGCGGGACCCGCCAGTTCGGGTGCTCCCACGAGGTGCCCGGCTGGTTCTGGATCCGCCGGTCGCCGACCATGTCGGTGAGGGCCACGTTCAGCAGCCGGGCACGGCTGCGGACCAGGTAGCCGTAGAGCGCCTGCACGGCCGTCCGGATCGCAGCGTCGTCGGACGGCACGACAGCTCCAGAGGGGACGCCAGCTTCGGAGGCCACGCCCTGCTCGATCCGTACCTGGCGGGCCAGCCGATCGGCCTCGGTGAACAACACGAAGTCGTGAGGGAGCAGCCCCTGGGCGCGGCAGGCGTCGAGGAACTTCGCCTGCTCGCGCTCCTCATCGGCCAGCACGTCGAGGACCGGGCGGGTCAGCACGCCGAGCTCCTGGCGCAGCTGCACGTGGGCCATCTCCAGGTAGCCGGCCGTCGGGGGAAGGTCGTGCGTGGTGACCGATGCCATGCAGGCCTCCCGGTACCACTGCGGCTCCAGCGGACGGTCGTCGTGGTTCTTCTCCCACCACAGGATCGAGGTGCCGAGCACCCCACGGTCCCGCAGGTAGTCACGGACGTACGGCTCGACGGTGCCGAGGTCCTCCCCCACCACCACCGCGCCGGCCCGATGGGCCTCCAGGGTCAGCACCCCGACCATCGCCTCGTGGTCGTAGTAGACGTACGTGCCCTCGGTCGGCGCCATGCCCTCGGGGATCCACCAGAGCCGGAACAGCCCCATGATGTGGTCCACGCGCAGGCCGCCGCTGTGGCGCAACAGGGTGCCGACCAGGGCCCGGAGCGGGGCGTAGCCGGTGGCGGCCAGCACGTCTGGCCGCATCGGCGGCTGGCTCCAGTTCTGGCCGAGCATGTTGTACGGGTCCGGCGGGGCTCCGACGGTGACGCCGCGGGCGTACAGGTCCGGGTTGGCCCAGGTCTCGGCGCCGTACTCGTTCACGCCGACCGCGAGGTCGCCCATCACGCCGATCGGCATGCCGGCGGCGATGGCCGCGTCCTGCACGTTCGCCATCTGCTCGTCCAGCAGCCACTGCAGCCAGATGTGGAACTCGACGGCGGCGACGTGCCGGGCCGCCCACACGTCCAGCTCCGGGGAGTGCACGTCGCGCAGCGGCGGGTCCCACAGCCGCCAGTCGGCACCGTACGTCTCGGCCAGGGCCATCCAGCGGGCGAAGTGGACCAGGCCGGCCTCCTGCTCGGCGCGGTAGCGCTTGTAGGCCGCCTGCCGCTCGGGGCTGCGACGCACCTCGTGGATCAGGTAGAGGGCCTCCATCTTGGCAGGCCACACGGTGTCGCGGTCGATCCGGTCGTGGGTCGCCGGGTCCTGCTGGACCTGCCGGCGCAGCTCGGCGACGTGGGCGGCGCGCTCCTCGGACAGCTGCCCGAACTCCGGCACGTCCTCGATCCGCAGGTAGACCGGGTGGCTGAACCGCCTGCTGGTCGGCAGGTAGGGCGAGGCCTCCTGGGGAACCGTCGGCTCGGCGGCATGCATCGGGTTGGTCAGCACGTAGCCGGCCTGCTGCTCGGCACACCAGTCGACCAGCGTCCGCAGGTCACCCAGGTCGCCCAACCCCCACGAGTCCCGCGAGCGCACCGAGTACAGCTGCACCATCGGCCCCCACGTACGCTCCGGGAGTTCCAGGGTGTCGGGGGTGACGATCATCGTCGACCAGGCGGACTTGCCGTCCCAGTCCGCGCGCAGCCGGTGGTAGCCCAGCGGCAGCCCGGTCGGCATCTGGAAGGTCGCCTCACCGATCGGGACGCCCTCCACCTCGCGCGGCGGCTCCCAGTTCTCGACCTGCTCGGCCGGGACGAGGTCGCCACCTTCCAGCACGACGGTCAGCTCGACCGCGTGGCCGGCCGGGACGTGGACGGCGACCGTACGCTCCTGCGAGGTGCGCATCACCACCGAGGGCGGCAGGATCCGCGCCCAGATCGCGTCCTGGCGGGCCCGGATCGCGGCGTCGGCCGCCCCCGGCGTACCGGCCTCGACCCCCATGCTCGCGAGCACGGCGACCAGGGTCTCCGCCGAGGCGTCGATGTACTGGCCGCTGGTGTTGTAGTAACCCGTCGCGATGCCGTAGTCGCTCGCGAGCTGCTGGAGGGAGGGGCTCGGTGCTGCCACGTTGATCCTTGTCAGAACGGTGGGCGGGAGGAGGGAGGAGAGGCCGCCGCCGGCGGCTGTTCCACCCTAGCGGCTGCCCCGACCGATCAGCGGGAGGACTCCGCGCGCCGGACGCTAACCCTGCCGAGGCGGATCAGCGGGTACGGATCACCTGGGTGCGGGCCACCTTGTCGTGGATCGCCTGACGCTTGCGGTCCCAGGCGGCCCACAGTCCGTCCAGGTAGCGGAACAGGGTGAGGAAGCTGAAGGCGGTGCCCAGCGAGGACAGCAGCGGCACCACCCACACGGCGGCACGCAGTGCGGCGACCCCCCAGCCGAGGCGCTCGGTCGAGCGGCCCTTGCCGACCGGGACGACGCGCAGGCCGAGCATGGTCTTGCCCAGGGTCGCGCCCCGGAAGTGGGTCAGCAGCGTGTAGTAGAGGAACCAGACCGCCATCGGCGCCAGCACGCCGAGCAGCGCCGGCCAGAAGCCCATCACCCCGATCGGCTGGGGCATGCCGCCCAGCACCGAGGCGAGGTCCCCGGAGAGGGTGCCCTGCATGGCCTCGCGCAGGATGTCGTCCATCCACTGGGTGAGCGCGGTGGTGTAGGGCGCCATCAGCGGAGCGGTGACCACACTGGTGAACAGGGCCAGCAGGATGGAGTCGATCGCGAAGGCGATCAGGCGGAGCCACCAGCCGGCCAGCGGCACCCCGTCCTCGGTGGTCGGACCCGATCGCTCGGCAGCGTAGCCCCAGCCGTAGGGCTGGGTCGGGCCGGACTGCTGCCCGTACGGGGAGACGCCGCGCTGCTCGTACGGCTGCTGGCCGTACTGCTGGCCGTAGGGCTGGGTACCCTGCTGGCCGTACGGTTGCGCACCCTGGCCGTAGGCCTGCCCGCCCTGCTGGCCGTACGGTTGCGCACCCTGGCCGTAGGCCTGCCCGCCCTGCTGGCCGTACTGCCCGTACGCGGCGCCGGCCTGCTGGCCGTAGGCCTGCTCCTCACCCGAGGCCGGGTTGGTGTACTGGGTCCACTGGCCGCCGTCCCAGTAGCGCTGGCGGGCCGGGTCGGCCGGATCCGGGTACCAGCCGGCCGGCACGGCGGGCGGGGTCGAGAGGCTGTCGGCAGGGTAGTCGTTCACGACCCCAAGCCTACGTGGCCGACGGGTTAGGCCCGGGGCGCGCTCAGCGGGGTCCGGAGCCGCTGATCGCCCACTGCCGGATCAGCTCGATCCGCTTCTCCAGCGTCTCCTCGTCGGCCGCCGCCGAGGGCGGTCCGCCGGTCACCGACACGAGCTTGTTGTGGATCACGCCGTGCGGCAGGTCGGTGCGGTGGTTCCAGGCCGAGACCAGCGAGTTGAGTTCCTTGCGCAGCGCGCGCAGCCGCTGGTGGGTCGCCTGCTTGCGCTCCTGGCCGGCATCGTCGGCCATCCCCCGCGCGGGCTGCGCCTCGCTGCGCGCCAACTGGTCGGCCTGCCTGCGCTGCAGCAGGTCCTTGACCTGGGTCGGGTCGAGCAGCCCGGGCAGGCCCAGGTACTCCTGCTCCTCGGCCGAACCCGCCATCGTGGTCAGGCCGAACTCGCCACCGTCGAACAGCACCTTCTCGAAGTCCGCCTCGGACCCGAGGGCCTGGTACTGGTGCTTCTCCCCGTCCAGGTCGGCGTCCGGGGAGTTGCGCTCCATCAGCGCCTCGGCCAGCAGGTTCGTCTCGTCCTCGGAGCGCCGCTTCAGCGCGTGGTCGCGCTGCACCTCCAGTTCGGAGGCGAACGTCAGCAGCCTGGGAACGCTGGGCACGAACACGGTGGCGGTCTCCCCGCGCGAGCGCGCCCGGACGAAGCGTCCGATCGCCTGGGCGAAGAACAGCGGGGTGGCGGTCATCGTGGCGTAGACCCCGACCGACAGCCGGGGGACGTCGACGCCCTCGGACACCATCCGCACCGCGACCATCCAGCGATCGTTCGACTCGGAGAACTCGGTGATCCTGGCCCCGGACTTCGGCTCGTCGGAGAGCACGACGGTCGGCTTCTCGCCGGTGATGTTGTGCAGCATCCGCGCGTACGCCCTGGCCGAGGTCTGGTCGTTGGCGATCACCAGCGCGCCGGCGTCCGGCACGGTCTGGCGCACCTCGGTCAGGCGGGTGTCGGCCGCCCGCAGGACAGCCGGGATCCAGGCCCCGCTCGGGTCCAGGGCCGTCCGCAACGCCTGGGAGATCATGTCCTTGGTCATCGGCTCGCCGAGGCGCGCGCTGACCTCGTCCCCGGCATTGGTGCGCCAGTGCATGTCGCCGGAGTAGGCCATGAACAGCACCGGGCGGACGATGCCGTCGGCGAGCGCCTCCGCGTAGCCGTAGCTGTAGTCCGCGTGCGAGCGCATCGTGCCCTCCCCGTCCGGTTCGTACGTGACGAACGGGATCGGGTTGGTGTCGGAACGGAACGGCGTGCCGGTCAGGGCGAGCCGGCGCCGGGCCGGCTCACAGGCCTCGCGGACCGCCTCTCCCCAGCTCAGGGCGTCACCGGCGTGGTGGATCTCGTCGAAGATGACCAGCGTGTTGTGGTGCTCGATCCGGATCCGCAACGCGTTCGGGTTGACCGCGGCCCCGGCGTACGTGAGGGCGGTGCCGACGTAGTGCTTGCCCGCCGCGCCGCCCTTGGCCGTGCCCTCGGGGTCGATCGGCAGGCCTACCCGGTCGGCCGCCCCGGCCCACTGGGTCTTCAGGTGCTCGGTGGGGGTGATGATGATGATCCGGTCCACGATCCGCCGGTTCAGCAGGTCGGCCGCCACCGTCAGCGCGAACGAGGTCTTGCCGGCGCCCGGGGTCGCGACGGTGAGGAAGTCACGCGGCTCCTCCTCGCGGTACTGCTGCAGGGCGGCGGCCTGCCAGGCGCGCAGGTTCTTGACGGTTCCCCACGCGGCCCGATCCGGATAGGCCGGTGACAGACCACGGGACCGCAGGTCAGGGGCTTCGGGGAGACGGGCACTCACTGGCCCCATGGTAGGCGACCGTGCGCGCCCCGCCCCTGATCGCCCGGGAGCCGGCAGGTCGCCGCCGGCTCACCCGCGTACGGCACCACGCCGGCGGGTGAACCCGGAGATCAGAACGTAGACTCGTCCCATGAGCCAGAAGTTGAGCCCCGGTGCCGAGACCCTCGTCGACGAGCGCGTCGAGCAGGAGGAGGACCTCCGCTACGAGGATGGCGACCATGAGCGCTTCTCCCACTTCGTGCCCAAGGACAAGCTGACCGAGGCGATGGTGATGGGCACTCCCGTCATCGCGCTGTGCGGAAAGGTCTGGGTGCCCTCGCGCAACCCCGACCGGTTCCCGGTCTGCCCCGAGTGCAAGGAGATCTGGGAGACCCTGCAGGACGGTAAGTGACGGGCGGCCCGGCCCGATCGCCGCGCTACCTCGCGGCGTTCGCCCTTACCGGGCTCGTGCTTGCCCTGGTGGCGGGTCTGGGACTGCTGCTGCTCGGGGTCATTCCGGGTAGCCGCCCCAGCACGGGGTCATCGCCCTCGCCCTCCGTGGTGTCGACCGGCCCGGTCCCCGCCGCCAGCCCGACCTCAGCAGTCCCCGCGACCCCCACTGCCACACCGACCGCCACTGCCACCCCGACCGCCACACCCACCCCCTCACGTACGGCCACCCCCTCACGTACGGTCACGCCGACCCCGTCGCCGAGCGGGAACGCGACCCTCGACGTGTCGGGCCGCCCGGCCTACCAGTTCGCCTCGCCCACCGGCAATATCGTCTGCCGGCTGGGGCCCTCCACCGTGCGCTGCGACGCGCAGGAGAAGGCGTGGTCACCGCCCGCACCGGCGGGTTGCCAGCAGGCCCATGACGACCTGGCCATCGACCCCGGCGGCCACGCCACCGTGGCGTGCCACACCGATTCGATCCGCCAGCCACTGGACGGCGGCACGATCCCCACGCTCGCCTACGGCACGTCGGTCCGGATGGGCGACGTCCTGTGCACCAGCCGGCCCGACGGCGTCGGCTGCACCCAGGCGGTGACCGGCGCCGGCATCTTCCTCGCCCGGGAGCGCTACGAGGTCAACCCCTGACCAGGGCCGGACGGCTCTGACCGACCTTGCCGGTGGACCTCACTCCCGTGCTGTGGAGGCGACACCCGCCCGGACGTACGCCACCACCAGCGCGACCGCCCGATCGACCGGCATGCCGTGGCCGATCAACGGGACGACCCCGTTGATCGCCCCCCAGGAGATCGCCGTCAGCGCGGGCACGTCCTCGGCACCGGCACCCTGGATCGCCGCGGCGAGGGGCGCCATCAGGTCATCGTGCAGGTGCCGGAGCCGCGCCTGCTGCCCATCGCGGAGCGCTGCGACGTCGACCGACTGGTCGGGGGCATGGCCGTCCGCCGCACCCTGCAGGACCGTCCGGATGATCGCCTCCAGCCGGTCGACCGGATCAGGACCGGCGGCCTCGAGCGCATCGGCGAGCGCCGCGTTGACGCGGACGAACACCTCCTCGACGGCGAGGGCGACCAGGTCGTTCCCGGACCGTGCGTACTGGTAGACACTCGTGCGCGCCAGCCCGGCCCGTTCGGCCACGGCCGCCGGCGTGACGGCCGAGGGTCCCTCACCGGTGAGCAGCTCCACGGCGGCACCGACGACCTGGCGCTCCTTCATGGCGCGGTGTTCCGCCACGGTTCCAGCTGTGATCTTCGGCACCGGACCATTCTTCCACGGAGCCCCTGACCTTCCCGGGCAGAACCTCTCGGCCCCTCCGGCGTCGGGGAGCCGGAGGGGACGGGCTTGCACCACACTTTGCCGACAGACTGTCGGCATGTTACGGTCGCCGTGCCAGGAAGTACGGGTCCCGCGTCTGCGGTCCGGGACCCCGAACAGGTTCGCCGCGTACGCGCGGCCCCACCAGGGAGCATCCCTTGTCCGATCCCATCGGCGCCCACGGGGGCACCATCCCGATCCCCGACGCGGCACCGGCCAGCGCCCTGACACCCCATCGGTGGTGGGCGATGGCAGCCATCGCGTTGGGAACGTCCCTGATCATCATGGACGCCACCATCGCCAACGTCGCCCTGCCCGTCGTGATCGACGACCTGGGCCTGTCCGCCACCCAGGCCCAGTGGATCGGCGCCGTCTACGCGCTCGTCTTCGCCTCCCTGATGCTCACCTCCGGACGCCTGGGCGACCTCTTCGGGCGGCGGATGATGTTCGTCGCCGGCCTCGTGGTGTTCATGGTCGCCTCCCTCGGCGCGGGCGGGGCGGTCGCGCCGGGGATGCTGATCGCGGCCAGGCTGGTCCAGGGCATCGGAGCCGCGATGGCCCTGCCGGCGACCGTCTCGACGATCAACGCGATGTTCGTGGGCCGGGACCGCAGCATCGCCTTCGCCATCTACGGCTCGGCGATCGGTGGCATGGCTGCGGTCGGTCCCCTGGTCGGCGGCTGGCTGGCGACCGACGTGAGCTGGCGGTGGGCGTTCTGGCTCAACATCCCCTTCGGTCTGGTCGCGGTCGGCCTGGCGGTCCGCTTCATGGCGGAGACGAGGGACCGTACGCTGCAACGCGGTATCGACTGGACCGGGACCGTGCTGGCCACCCTCGGCCTGGCCGCGATCGTCTTCGGCCTGGTCGAGTCGTCCCGGTACGGCTGGCTGCGCCAGTCAGACGGCTCCCTCTCCCCCGTCGTCGTCGCCCTCGTCGGCGGCGTCGCGGCGATGCTGGTCTGGATCCGGTTGGAGCACCGGCGGGAGCGCCGCGGACAGGTGGTCCAGTCCCACCTCGGCCTGTGGCGGATCGGGAACTTCCGTGGCGGCGCGATCGCCTCCCTGGTGATCAGCTTCGGTGAGTTCGGCATGCTGTTCACCCTGCCGCTGGTGGCGCAGGGCGCACTCGGCTACGACGCACTGGGCACCGGCTGGCTGATGCTGGTGCTGGCGATGGGCACGTTCGTGATGTCGGCCGCGGTTCCGCAGCTGACCCAGCGGATCGGTGCCCGTCGGGTGGTGCAGATCGGCGTGCTGGTCGAGGCCCTGGCCGTGGGCGCCCTGGCACTCCTGCTGCCGGGTACCTGGTGGTCCCTGGGCGCCTGCCTGTTCGGGTACGGCCTCGGCGTGGGGATGGCGACCGCCCAGGTCACCAACGTCTCGCTGGCAGAGGTGCCGGTCGGCCTGTCCGGGGAGGCCTCCGGCATGCTCACCACGGTCCGCCAGATCGGCTCGGCGCTGGGCGTCGCCCTGCTCGGCGGCCTGCTGATCAGTGCCCTCACCTCCGGCACGACCTCCCGGCTGGAGGCCGCCGGCGTGCCCCAGACCGCGCAGATGCCGGTGGTCGCGGCCGTGCACGACTCGATCGGCGCCGCGATCCCGGGCCTGCAGGCCGACCCGCGCACCGCCGGTGCAGCGGGCCTGGCCTCCCAGGCCCTGGTCCAGGCGGCGCGCAGCTCCACGGGAGTGGCCGCCGGCATCCTCGGCCTCGGCTTCCTGGCCACGCTGGCCCTGCGCGAGATGCCGCAGGAGGCCACCCGCCGCCGGCGCGAGCAGTCCGAGGATGCGCTCGAGGTCTGAGCCCGAGGAACCCGATCAGGGCGCGGGGAAGGTGGACTGCTCGATCGGGGCCATGTCCACGCTGACCTTCATCGACGATCCCCCGCCGGCCCCGAAGATCACGCCGCGGACCGGCGCCACGTCGGAGTAGTCCCGTCCCCAGGCGACGGTCGCGTGCGACTCGTCGACCGGCCGGTCGTTGGTCGGGTCCAGGTCGTACCAGCCGGCGCCGGGCACCCAGACCCCGGCCCAGGCATGGGTGGCGTCGGCGCCGATGTTGCGTGGCCTCCCGGGCGCGGGGACGGTGGCCAGGTAACCGCTGACGTAGCGGCCGGCCAACCCGACCGAGCGCAGGCAGGCCACCATCAGCTGGGAGAAGTCCTGGCAGACCCCGGCGCGGATCCGCAGCACGTCCGCCACCCGGGTGGTCACCGACGTGGCCCGGGGATCGTACGCGAAGTCGGCGTGGATGCGGTGGTTGAGCTCCTCCACCGCCTCCCCCAGCGGCCGGGCCCTCCCGAACGACGGCGCGGCATACTCGCCGACCTGGGGCAGCACGTCCACCCGCGGCGAGGGCAGGGTGAAGTCGACCGCCTCCCACCAGTCCGGCACGTCGCGGCGCAGGTCGGGCCGGCACTGCTCCCACGGCAGCGCGAGCAGGTCGGCGTCGAGGCACTGGGGGCCGATGTCGATGTCGGTGGTGCCGACGATGACCAGGTCGGTGTGCGGCTCGGTCACGTGGTACCAGGTGCGCAGGTTGCCGTACACGTCGACGTACGAGGACCGGTCGGCCGGCACGGGGGTGACGTCGACCCGGTGGCCGAGCACGTGCTGGCGCTCGATCTCGCGCGGGGACAGGTGGTAGAGGCCGTAGCTGGAGGTGATCGGGCCGCCGTAGTGGTAGGCCGTCTCGTGCCGGATCCGGAAGGTCCTCACATGCCGCTCCCGGCGGGCCCGGGCGGCAGGTCGGCGGCGACCCAGAGCGGGCGCGGCTGCGGCTCGCGGGTCAGGTAGGCCTCGGAGATCGCCTCCGACAGGCTGAACAGCCGCGAGCGCAGGTCGACGAGGTACCCATCGACGCACTGGACCGGGTTCGGTCCCGGCGCCGCCACCGGCACGGTCTCCACCCCCGTCTCGTCGAGGGCCGGCGGTGCCACGGCGGGCTCCCCGTGGCTGACCCGCTGCACGGCGGTGGCGGTGGTGAGCTCGGCCAGGTCGGTGAGCAGGCGCTGCGGGCGCCCGCTGGTCGGCGCGTGCGGCAGCCGCCGCAGGGCGGCGTCGATCCGCTCGACCTGGAAGGCCACCGAACGGGGATTGGTCCGGTCGGAGACCAGCAGGTCCAGCGCCGTGGACAGCTCGGGCCGACCGCCATGGCGGCGTCGGTGGGTGACCACGCTCTCGGCGGCCGTCATCGCCGCGGCCAGCACCATCTGGTCCGGCGGTGTCGACCAGCGGCCCTGTTCGTCGGCGGTGACACCGCGGCGCAGGGCGGGCACGGTGAAGCAGGTCTGCAGCAGCCCGACGACCTGGATCGCCCGTTCCAGGGCCCGGCCGGTGTCGAGCAGCTGCCAGCCGGCGTCGCGGACCATGTTCTCCGCGGTGATGCCGTTCAGCGCCAGCAGGGCCACCAGGCTGTGCTCGGCCGCATCGCCCAGGGCACTGGAGTCGTCGAGGCCGCGGCGGCGCAGCTGGTCCAGGGCCCGTTCGGCACCGGCCAGCACCACCCAGACGTCGGAGGACAGCTGGTCGCGTACGCCGTCTGCGGCGTGGCTGAGCCGGGCCAGCGAGCGGGCCACCGTCCCGCGACGGGAGCGGTTGACCAGCAGCGTCCGCAGTTGGCGCAGCACGCTGGTCGCGTCGGCAGGTCGCGGGGTGGTGGTCATCGCGTACAGCGAGTCCAGCAGGGTGTCGACCGGCGAGCCTGGTCGGGAGACCATGTTGAGCTCGACCAGCACGTGGTGGGTGGCACTGACCAGCCGGACGGTGTCCTCGGCGCGCTCGGCGTAGCGGCCCATCCAGAACAGGTCGTCCAGCACGCGCGGCATCATCGCCCGGGTGCCGGCGATCATCTCGGCGACCATGTCGCCCTCGTCCCCGGAGGCCGGCGGCAGGTCGTCACCGGAGACGATCCACAGGTCCTTGGTCGGTCGGCCCGAGACGGTGTGCGGGCCGTACGAGACGGCGACCGGCTCGGTGCGGATCTCGCCCAGCCCGCCGGGCAGGGCGGCGTACGTGCTGCCGTGCCGGATCAGGTAGCCGGTCAGGTGGAAGCGTTCGGGCACCAGGCGCCCCTCGCGCACCGACGGGGTGGTCGAGAGCGGCAGCGGTTCGTGCCCGACGTACAGGTGCGGGTCGGCCTCCACCCGGCGGCGCAGGGTGTCGCGCTCCTCCGCCGACAGCAGAGACCCCTCCCAGACCTCGCCGGAGCCGATCTGGGCGACGCGGAGCCGGTCGAGCTGGGTCACGACGTGGCTGCGGGAGGCGGCCTCCCCGCACCACCAGGACGGCAGGGAGGGCAACCGGAGCGGCTCCTCCAGCAGGTGGTGGCAGATCCGGTCGTCGAAGGCCATCAGGCCGGGGTTCTCCAGCACGCCGGTGCCCAGCGAGTTCACCACCGACACCGCGCCACGGCGGACCACCTCGGTGAGTCCGGCCACCCCCAGCCGGGACCCCGGCTGGAGCTCCAGCGGGTCGGTGGCCCGCGCGGACACGTGGCGGAAGATCACGTCGACCGGCTCGAGCCGGCCGAGCGATCGCAGCCAGACCCGGCCGTCCCGGACGACCAGGTCGTTCCCCTCGACCAGCGGAAAACCCAGCCGGCTGGCCAGGAAGGCCTGGTCGAAGGCGGTGGCGGCATGGGTGCCGGGGGTGAGGACGACCACGTGCGGGTCCTCGACGCCACGGGGCCCGGACTCGACCAGCGCGGCACGCATGGCCTGGTAGAAGGGTGTCAGCCGGACCAGGTCGGCCTCGCGGTACAGCTCGGCATGAACCCGGGACAGCACGCGACGGTTCTCCATCGCATAGCCCGCGCCGACCGGCGCCTGGGTCTGGTGCGCGCCGACCAGCCAGCCGCCGTCACCGGCGCGCCCGAGGCTCGCCCCGACCATGAACAGGCCCCCGGCCTGCCGGGCCCCGACCAGCGGACGCAGGTAGCCGGGGTGGCCGAGCACCAGCTCGGGGGGCAGCACTCCGTCGGTGAGCAGGCGGCGGTCGCCGTACAGGTCGTGGAAGATCGCCGACAGCAGCTCGGCGCGTTGCACCAGGCCCCGCTCCACCTCGCGCCACTCCCGGGAGTGCAGCACCAGGGGCACCGGGTCGAGCCGCCACGGCTGGGGCTCGTCGACGTCATCGTCGTCGTCGAACCGGGCCTCGCCGGCCTCCCCGTCGTCCTCGTCGGTGGTCCAGGGCCGGAACGTCACGTTGTCGTCGGCCAGGCGGCGGTCGACCTCGTCCTGCAGCCGCGCCCAGTCCAACGGCGCCTCGACGAGGGCTGCCAGCTCGTCCCAGCCGACCCGCAGGGTGCCGTCCGGGGTGCGCAGCTCGTCGAATGTCGGGCCGGGAACGGCCCCCGGTACGGGACCGGGGGCCGCCGGCGGCAGGCTCATCGCCAGGTCCTCAGTATCGGTAGAAGTCCGGCTTGTACGGTCCCTCGACGGGCACGCCCAGGTAGGCCGCCTGCTTGGGGGTCAGCTTGGACAGGCGGACGCCGAGCGAGTCCAGGTGCAGCCGGGCCACCAGCTCGTCCAGGTGCTTGGGCAGGCGGTGCACGCCGACCGGGTAGGTGTCGTGCTTGGTCCACAGCTCGATCTGGCCGAGTACCTGGTTGGTGAAGGAGTTGGACATCACGAAGCTGGGGTGGCCGGTCGCATTGCCCAGGTTGAGCAGGCGCCCCTCGGACAGGACGAGGACGCCGTGGCCGTCGGGGAAGATCCACTCGTCGACCTGCGGCTTGATGGTGATCCGCTTGATGCCGTCCCAGGCGGCCACGCCGGCCATGTCGATCTCGTTGTCGAAGTGGCCGATGTTGCCGACGATGGCCTGGTGCTTCATCTGGCTCATCTGCTCGGCGGAGATGACGTCCAGGTTGCCGGTCGCGGTGACGAAGATGTCACCGATGCCGACGACGTCGTCGAGGGTGGCGACCTGGTAGCCGTCCATGGCCGCCTGCAGCGCACAGATCGGGTCGATCTCGGTGACGATGACGCGCGCACCCTGGCCCCGCAGGGACTGGGCGCAGCCCTTGCCGACGTCGCCGTAGCCGCAGACGACGGCGACCTTGCCGCCGATCAGGACGTCGGTCGCCCGGTTGATGCCGTCGATCAGCGAGTGGCGCACGCCGTAGATGTTGTCGAACTTGGACTTGGTGACCGCGTCGTTGACGTTGATCGCGGGCCACAGCAGGCTGCCCTCCTGGGCGGCCTGGTAGAGGCGCATCACACCGGTGGTGGTCTCCTCGGTGACGCCCTGGATGCTGCCGGCGACGGCGACCCAGTCGACGATGCCCTCCTCCAGCGAGGTGCGCAGGGCGCCGAACAGGGCGCGCTCCTCGTCATTGGTGGCATCGGCCGGGTCGGGCAGGGTGCCGGCGCCCTGGTGCTTGGCGGCCAGGTGCACCAGCAGCGTGGCGTCACCCCCGTCGTCCAGGATCATCGTCGGCAGCTGTCCGTCGGGCCAGCGGAAGGTCTGGGTGGCGGCCCACCAGTACTCGTCCAGCGACTCGCCCTTCCAGGCGAAGACCGGCTGGCCCTTGGGGGCGTCGGTGGTGCCCTGGCCGACCGCGATCGCGGCGGCGGCGTGGTCCTGGGTGGAGAAGATGTTGCAGGATGCCCAGCGGACCTCGGCACCGAGCTCGACCAGGGTCTCGATCAGCACCGCAGTCTGGATGGTCATGTGCAGGGAGCCGGCAATCCGGGCACCCGCCAGGGGCTGCTGGGGACCGTACGTCACCCGCATCGCCATCAGCCCGGGCATCTCGTGCTCGGCGAGGGTGATCTCGCGGCGGCCGAAGTCGGCCAGGGAAAGGTCAGCGACGCGGTAGTCCATGGTGGGCAATGCTACTCGGTGTCGGCGACCGGTTCGGGGCACAGCCGCGGGCGCGGTCACGGCGGTCGGGTCGGGACTCGTGTGCTTCATGGTTGGTGCGCCTCTCGGCTCGGGACGGACAGGGCGATGGGCCCCCGGGGCATCCGGAGGCCCATCGCCCATCGGCATGCGGGTCAGTAGCCGGGGCCCTGACCGCCGGTCACGTTCCCCTTGGCCCGGGCCGCGTCCTGCTTCACCGTGTCGGCACTTGACCGGGCGTCCTCACGAACCGTCTCGGCTCCGGACCTCGCGGTCTCCTGCACGGAGCTCATCGCGTCCTGGGCGACGGGCTTGACGTTCTCCACTGCCTCCTGGGCGACAGCCTTGGCCTCCTCGACGAGGGGGGCGGCCTGCTCCTTGACCCGCTGCGCCGCGCGGCGCTCGGGCTCGGAGGCCGGCATCAGGGCTGCCACCACCCCACCGAGGCCGAACGC
Source organism: Raineyella antarctica (assembly GCF_900092135.1). Classification (GTDB taxonomy): domain Bacteria; phylum Actinomycetota; class Actinomycetes; order Propionibacteriales; family Propionibacteriaceae; genus Raineyella; species Raineyella antarctica. The sequence continues at coordinate 173,601 of NZ_FMYF01000006.1, forward strand.
GACCAGCCCGAGGGCGAGCGGGGCACCCTGGGTGCGGCGCCGCAGCTGGCGGGGTGCATCGGCAGCGGCATCACGTACGCCGTGGGCGACGTCGCTCACGCCCTCGCGGGCCTGGTGGGCGATGCCCGACACCCCGGACGAGGTGTCACCGGAGCCGAATCCGGTGTCGTGGTAGCGCTCGTACCCGTACGCGTCGTAGTAGATGTCGTCATCGTCGGAGCCGAAGAGGCGCTCGCGCAGCGAGCCTGCGCCGGAGCGGACCTTGCGGACCTGTCGTCGGGCGATCTGTCGGGGGCTCGCCTCGTCGGCCAGCGCGTTCACGTCGTAGCTGAGGTTCGCCCGGGTCCGGTCGATGTCGCGGCGGATCTCGTCGGGATCGTTGGTACTCATCGGTTGTTCTCCTCGTGGCCCTTGAGGGCATCAGGGATCTGGGTCAACGTTTCCTTGGTCTGCGGAACGCCCGCCGCCTTCTTCATCTGGGACCGGCCTACAACCGCGAGGATCGCGGCCACCACGGCCCAGATCGCCGCCACGATCAGGCCCGAAGGGGCCAGGGCGGGGGCATCGGCAGTGCCGATGGCGCGTCCGATGACCCACCACAGGGCCAGGGAGACGAACGTGGCCACCATCAGGGCTGCCACCGCGGCACCGGCGAACATCCCGGCGCCGGCACCCGCGCGCTTGGCCGTCTCGCTGGCCTCCGCCTTGGCGAGGGCCACCTCCTGGCGCAAGAGCGTGGACAGGCCCTCGCCCAGGTCGCCGACGATCTCGCCGATCGACCGGTCGTCCCCGGGCACGCGGGCAGGCTCCACTGTCGCGCCGGACGGCGTGACGCCCGAGGCCGCTCGCGGCGGTGGGCTGCTGTACTGGCTCGGCTGGCTCATCGTCGGGTGTCTCCGATCGAACCGGGATCCATGGGACCTGTCCCCATCGAACCGGTACCCATCGAACCGGTACCCATCGAACCGGTACCCATCGAACCGGTGCCGAGGGAACCGCTCTCCCCGGTCAGCCCGCTGGCCGAGGCCGGGCCGGTGGTCGGTTCCACCAGCCGGTCGTACGGCTCGGTCTGGGCACGCACCGGTCCCTGCTGGAGGTAGCCGGGCTCGCCGTACGCAGACCGTCCGCGGAGCTGGGCGTTGCTGTCCTCGGCCGGCGAGCCCGCCTGCAGTGCGCGGGCGAAACGGCCGACGACCAGCCCGGCCCCCGCGGCGGCCGCGAGGAAGCTCACCGGGTTGCGCCGGGCGTAGCGGCGGACCGCTGCCAGCGCCTCGTCCGGGCCGTGCTGCTCCAACCAGTCGGCCGCCCGGCCCCCGCGCTCGGCGAGGTCGCCGGCGAACTGGGTGGCCGGTCCTGACTGGTCGGAGCCGGCAGCCATCTGCTGGACCTCGTCCGCCAGCTCTCGCAGCCGACCACCGAGGCGGGTCATCTGGGAATCGGCCTGGGTGCGGGCCTCGGTGACGCTCTCGTCGAGGAGTCGTCGGGCCTGCGCACCGGTCTCGGCCTTCACCTCCGATGCCTGGTCTCCGACGGTCGACATCACCTTCTTGGCCTCGTTCTGGGCGCTGTCTGCGGTCTCGCGCCCCGCGTCCGCCAGCGAGCCGCTGTCGCCGGACCGCGACCCGGTGCCTGCTGGTGAGCCTGTCCCGGCGAGCGAGCCGGTACCTGCCGGTGCGCCCATCCCGGCCAGCGAGCCGGTGCCGTCCGGTTGGGCGCTGGGGTCACCGAACGCCTGGGACTCGGTCGGATCGTAGGGAGCGGTGCCGGTCTGGTAACCCGTGGGGCGGGTGGGTTCATTCGGGGTCGTCATCGCGTCTCCATTCCTGCCGTCGGCACCGTGCGGTGCCGGGTAGGAACAGTTTGTCGATTCATGGACCCAACAAAAAACATCCCATCGGGTGTGTCTCCGGTCACATCATTGGGCCTAGGGTTACCCGGGCCGGTCGCAGCGGCTCAGCCGTCGAGGCTGGCACCCAGGCCGATGCCGAGGTAGGCGGCGACGAAGCGTCCCTTCTGCAGCAGCGTGACGTAGCGGGCCAGGTCCTCACCGTCGCCGGCCTGAAGGGTGTCGCTGCGTACGTCGACCCGGTCGCAGGCCACCCGCAGGGCAGTGGCCGCACGGGCGACGTCGACACCGGACTCGCCGTCGTCCATGATCAGCAGGCACGGGCGCCGGTCGGCCTTCGGGCCGTCCTCGAACGGGTCGGCGAACGGATTGACCGGCTCGGTCGCCCGGATGACGGCGATCAGGTCGTCGGCATCCGCGGAGAGCGCGGCCCGTCCGGTCACCGCCCGCAGGGCGGAGGCCACCCGGCGCGCGGCGCGGGCGGACAGCACGGATCCGCCCCACACCAGGGGTTGGGCGTCGGCGACGGCACAGGCCAGCCCCTTGGCCGAGTTGGACGACAGGTCCACGAACGGTGACGCGGCCTCGGCGACCATGTCGGCGGCGTCGGCGACCGACTCCACCGACACCGGGGGTCCCAGGTGCAACTCGTGCAGGGCAGCCAGCACCAGCATCGCGGCGGCGAGCGGGTCCCCGGTGCTGGTCCCGACCAGGGTCGTCGAGCGCGAGGCTGCGAACTCCGCCACCGAGGAGGCCTCGGGGGCGGCGATCAGGATCCGGGCGCCGCGACGGGTGGCCTCCTGGGCCGACTCGATCAGGGCCGGAGCCGATCCCTCCGTGGCGAGGATGAGGACCAGGTCGAGCGGTCCGACCCAGCCGGGCAGACCCGGCCAGGGCCAGGCGACGAACGGGACCGGGCAGACCGGCTCCAGCACGGCCCGGATCAGACGACCCTCCGAGCCGACGGCGATGACCGCACGCGGCCGGTCCTCCTCGCGCAGTCCGAACACGGTATTGGAGGCGCTGAACCACTCGGTGCGCAACCGGGCGCCGCACTCGGCCAGTCGGCGCAGCTCCGCGTCGTACGTCTGCAGGACCTCACGGTCCTCGAGTCGGGAGTCGTCGAAGTCTGCCATGGTGTCTCCTTGCGCCTGGGGGGACCGGTCGCGGGTGGCTAGTGGTCCTGGGTGCCCGGGGCACCGTGGCCGGTGTCGGCGCCATGGGGGTTGCGGGCCTCGTCGACCAGCAGTACCGGGATGCCGTCCCGGACCGGGTAGGCCAGGCCGCAGCCGTTGCCGGTGCACACCAGCTCGTTCTTGTCGTGGTCCACCGCCAGCGGTGCATGGCAGTTGGGGCAGGCCAGCACGTCGAGCAGTGCCGGGTCCAGGTCGACGGCCATCTGTTCCTCCTCGGGGCCCGCCGGGGTCGGCGGGCGGTTCGTGTACGTCAGTGTAGGAGCATTCCCGGCACCGTGCCCCTGCCAGGATGCGCACCTGCGGCGTCCCCGGGCCGGTCCGGGATCAGGAGCGAATCAGTGCGAGCACCTCGTCGCGCACGGACTCCATCGTGGTCCGGTCAGAGGCCTCCACGTTGAGCCGCAGCAGGGGCTCGGTGTTGGAGGGACGCAGGTTGAGGCGCCAGCCCGCACCGTTGACGGTCAGCCCGTCGATCCGGTCCGCGCTCCCGCGGCCGTCGAAGGCCGCGGCGACGACGTCCATCGAGGCCTGCTGGTCGACCACGTCGGAGTTGATCTCGCCCGAGGGGACCCGGCGGGCGAACTGCTCCACCAGCGCCGAGAGCGGCTGGTCGGAGTGGCCCAGCAGCGAGAGCACGTGCAGCCCGGCGAGCATGCCGGTGTCGGCGAAGTAGAAGTCGCGGAAGTAGTAGTGGGCCGAGTGCTCCCCACCGAAGATGGCGTTGTGCTCGGCCATCAGCGCCTTGACGTACGTGTGGCCGACCTTGGAGGTGACCGTGTGCCCGCCGTGCTCGGCGACCACCTCGGGCACGGAGGCGGAGGTGATGGTGTTGACCACGATGGTGCCACCGGGCTCGCGCTCCAACTCCTGGACGGCGATCATCGCGGTGATGGCCGAGGGTTCGACGACTGCACCGGTCTCGTCGATCGCGAAGCAGCGGTCGGCATCGCCGTCGAAGACCAAGGCCAGGTCAGCGCCGGTCTCGACGACCCGACGCTGGGCGTCGACGAGGTTCTCCGGCACCAGCGGGTTGGGCTGATGGTTCGGAAACGAGCCGTCGAGCTCCCCATAGAGGACGTCGAGGTCCAGCCCCAGCGGCCCGAGGACGCTGGGGGCGGTGTGACCTGCCATGCCGTTGCCGGCGTCGACGACCACCCGGAGCGGGCGGATGCCGTCCAGCGGAACCAGGGAGTGCAGGTGCGCGGCGTACTCCTGGAGGTAGTCCTGCTCGCGGTAGGAGCCGTTCCTGGCTCCGGCGGCGGCCACCGTGGCGAGGTCGGGACCGGCGGCGTCGAGGGCCATCGCCTCGGTCCTCAGCCGGGTGAGGAACTCGGCGGTCACCGGGCGCGCCCCGGACAGGCAGAACTTGATCCCGTTGTAGTTCGCGGGGTTGTGCGAGGCGGTGAACGTCACCCCCGGCAGGTCGAGATAGCCGGAGACGAACCACAGTTCGTCGGTGGAGGTGAGTCCGGCATCGATCACCCGGGCGCCCTCGCTGCGAGCACCCGAGACGAAGGCCGCCGCGAGCGCCGGACCGCTGTCCCGCATGTCGCGGCCGAGGACGAACTCCACCGGCCCGTCTTCCAACCCCTTCATCAGGCGGGCGTACGTGACGCCGAGCGCGGTGGCACCCGCGACATCCCACTCGGGGGTGTCCCCCGTGGTCACGCCGCGGATGTCGTTGGCCTTGAATATCTGTTCCTGGAGCATCGCCGTGATGCTATCGCCTGGCGGGACGCAGCGCAGCCGATCGTCAGCTGCGTCGCGGCTTGCCGCGATGCGAGCCGGCTTCGTTGGCGGCATCCTTGAGCATGGTCAGGTGGCCCTTGTGGGCAACCTCACGCACCCCGGAGCGCTCGGCATAGTCACCTGGCTCGGAGGGCTGGTCCTCGGCCAGGCCGACGCGGCGCACCGCATCCGCCAGGGCCATCAGGTCGTCACTGTCACGTTGGTCCGGCTCCCCGGACAACGGCAAGCGGATCACGTCCCACCCCCGGGGGGCGGACAGCCGCTGGGAATGCTCCTGGCACAGGTCGTACGCCACCGGGTCCGCCCGCGCCGACAGCGGACCGAGGACAACCTGCTGGTCGGAGTAGGCGAAGGTCAACGTCGCCACCGCCGCTCTGCCGCAGCCCGATCGCGTACACCGCCTGGTCGTCACCCCTGAACGGTACCCCTCCGAAACACGACCGGGTGGATTGCCTGGATCGTGTCGTCGCGCCTCCCCTGCCGGTGGTGGCAGCGGCTATCCTGCCGACATGCCCACCCCCCGCCGACGTGACCGCCACCAGCGTGGCCTGCGCGGGCCGATGGCGTTGCCGAACCGGTGGACCGGCCGCCCGGTCCGGGTGCCGCGCCGGCCCGACGACCGGGAGTTCTTCGCCCAGGCCCTGGCCGAGGCGATCGCCACGATCGCGAAGAGCTGCCCGCGGGCCCTGGAGGGGATCAGCGTGTCGATGGCGGACGTCCCCGACCTGCCGGCGGCCTGGCGCCACCACAGCGTCCCGCTCGCGGCAGCGGTGGAGTCACCCGACGGCCGGGCGGCCGAGGTGGTGGTCTACCGGCGTCCGCTGCAGCTGCGGGCGGCCTCCCGGGACGGCCTGCGGATCCTGGTCCGCCGCACCCTGGTCGAGCAACTGTCCGTCGTCACCGGACTCCCGACCGAGGAGATCGACCCCGAGGGCTCCCCCACGCCCGACGACAACGATTGAACCCGCCAGGATGAAGAACGACAACGATTGAACCCGCCAGGATGAAGAACGAGAGAGAGGCACCCGCCGGGGTGCCTCTCTCTGCTGGGGTCGTGCTGCGTTTCAGGTCGTGCCGTGCTTCAAGTCGATGTGTGCTGCGGGTCGTTCTGTCCTCGTACGAAGCCCTGCGGGGGGAAGCCGGCTCCAGACGATTCGTCCTTTCAGACGATGCACTTCTTCAAACGATGCTCTTCTTGAGCTTGCGACGTTCGCGCTCGCTCAGTCCACCCCAGATACCGAAGCGCTCGTCGTTCGCGAGCGCGTAGTCGAGACATTCGGAGCGGACGTCGCAGGACTGGCACACAGCCTTTGCCTCGCGAGTCGATCCACCCTTCTCGGGGAAGAATGATTCTGGGTCTGTCTGAGCGCAGAGGGCGCGCTCCTGCCAGCCCAGAATTCCCTCGTCCCCACCTCCGTCGAGGACGGTCAGCCACTCGTCCATGCGTTCCTCCTGGTTTCCCGGATGAACTGCCCGTGGGGGTCGGACAGCCGATGCTTTGTACAGATGGCCGGACGTCAAATCCGGCCATTGTGTCTGGATACACTGCGCCATTGCTCGGTGGTCCATCTGGTGCATCGCACTCGATGCCGTCAGAATCACAGGCATGTAGTTAACGGTGCCCTTCAGACATTACGACATCGGCCCGAGGCTCCGCAACGCCCATCCACAACATCTCGGCAACATTCCGCGTGTCGGATGGCCCTGACCCAGCAATACACCCTCGGATCCGACCGGATCCCAGTGCGCTGTCAGTCCTTGTCCCGGCCGGAGCCCTCCCAGAGCCCGCGATCCAGCTGGCCGGGGGCTGCCGAGGGGCGGTTCGGCGTGGTCGGGCCGGTCGGCCCTCCAGCCGGGGCAGACCCCGCGGCCGGCGGTCCTGCGGGCCCCTGCTCGAGCCCGGGCCGCGAGGTCGACGGCTCCCAGCCGAACGGCGTGCTGTCGTCACCCCAGGCCGCGCCACTGCCACGGGCTGCGTCCGCGGCGGTCGTCCAAGCGGCCCCCGATGCCTCGTCGGGCGCCCAGGTCGGAGCGGAGCCGTCCACGGCAGCGCCTGCGCTCCCGGCTGCGGACGCCTGCTCTGCTTCCGCTCCGGCCGTGACCGCGGGCGCGTCCGCGGAGGACTCGACCGCTCGCCCGGCCTGGGCACTCGCGCGCCGTGCGGCGCCGGTGACCGTCCCGAGCGCCACGCACAGCAGGACCGGCACGACCGAGGAGACGATGATGTCGGCCACCTCGATGGCCCGGTCGGGTCCCCGCAGCTGGGGGGCCCACAGGCCGGCGATGCCGACCCCGATCGACACCGCCACCGCCACCGAGGCCGCCCAGGTGGCCGCGACGGCCAGGGCGGGGGCGTTCTCGAGGCGCGGTCGGACCCAGACGTCGGCGACGACGAAGAGCAGCAGCACCAACAGCACCGGCACCGAGACGAAGTCCTGGGCATGGCGGCCAGCAGCCTCGAGCGGCCCCAACCCGCCCTGGATGGCGAAACCGATCCGGACCGCACCGAGCACCAGCCAGGCGACCACCAGCCCGATCACGATCCGGGTGAACGGTCCGCGGCGCTTGCGCACCTCTGTCAGGACATCGGGCATCAGCACTCTCCTGGGGGAAGGACGATCAGGGTGGGTCGGCGGCAGGTCAGACGAAGGACTCCCCTGCCTCCTCCCGTACGGCGGCGACGAGGCTCTTGATCCGCTCGGTGTCCCCCTTGGGGCACACCAGCGTGACGTCCGCGGTCCGTACGACCACCATGTCCGACAGGCCGACGGTGGCCACCAGGTGACCGTCCCCGGTCCGGTTGATCACCAGTGTGTCGCGACTGTCCAGGTGGACCACCGGCCCCTCGCCGGCGTTGCCCTCCGCATCGTGCGGCAGCTGGTCCGCCAGGGCCGGGAAGCCGCCGATGTCGTACCACTGGATCGGCAGCGACACGACCAGCACCCGGGAGGGACCTCCGGCTCGCGAGACGGGCTCCATGATCGCGTAGTCGACACTGATCTTGGGGGCCTGCAGGAACAGCTCGTCGACCCGCCCGGGATCCTCGGCGATTGCCGCGACGATGTTGTACGACTCAGGTGCCAGGACCCGGAGCTGGGCCAGGAAGGTGGCGGCCCGCCAGACGAACATCCCGGAGTTCCACCAGTACTCCCCCGACGCCAGGTAGCGCTCGGCGGTGGCCCGGTCGGGCTTCTCCCTGAACTCGCGGACCGTGGTGACCTCGGCGAAGCCGGGGACCGGTTCTCCGCGGTGCAGGTAGCCGTAGCCGGTGTGCGGGGTGGTCGGCACGACGCCGAACGTGACCAGGGCCTCGGGTTCGGCGTCGACGACCTCGAAGGCCACGTCGAGCCGCTCCCGGAAGGTGTCGTCCGGGCGCATGATCTGGTCCGCCGTCACCACGGCGACGGTGGCCTCGGGGTCGAGGCGGTCCAGCACGGCGGTCGGCCAGGCCATCGCGTTCAGCGAGTCCCGCCCGACCGGCTCACCCAGGATGTGGGAGGGATCGATCTCGGGCAGCTCGGCCTCCACCACGTCGCGGTAGGACCGGCCGGTGCAGACCCAGACGTGGTCCGCGCCGACCACCGGCGCGACCCGCTCGTAGGCGATCCGCAGCAAGCTCTTGTCCTCCACCAGGTGCAGGAGCTGCTTCGGCATCCCCTTGCGCGACAACGGCCACAGCCGTGTCCCCGACCCACCGGCAACGATCACCACATGACGCATGGCGCCAGCCTAGGGGATGTGGATACCGTGGCCGCATGCGCAATGCCGGTGAGCACCTGTCCTTCGACCACGCCCTGCGCGACCGGGTCCGCCGCCGAGGCGGGGACCCGCTGCTCACCTACTACGCCCCCTCGAGCGGGGTGCGCATCGAGCTGTCGCCGCGCACGTTCGTGAACTGGGTCGACAAGACCGCCAACCTGCTGGTCGACGAGCTGGACCTCGCCGAGGGCGACTCGGCGGTGCTGCCGCTCGCCGTCGCACACCCGGGCCACTGGACCACGCTGGTGTGGATCGCGGCGCTGTGGCAGGTGGGGGTGCTGGTCCGTGGTCCCGGGGCCGTGGTGGCCGCGGGATCCCCGGACCTGGTGGTGACCGGACCCGAGGAGTACGAGCACGACTTCCCCGGTGCCCGGGCGCTCGGGGCGCGCGCGGTGGTGGCATGCTCGCTGCACCCGTTCGGCCTGGGCTTCCCCGGTCCGACCTCCCCCGGCGTGCTGGACTTCGGCGCGGACGTCCCCTCGCAACCGGACGTGTACATCGCCGCCCCGGCCACCCCCGGAGCACCGCTGTGGCAGGACAGCGAACGGACGCTGGACTGGGCCGGCGTCCGGGACGCGGCGGGCTCCCTGCTGGCGGCCGACGGGACGTACGGGCGCCGGACGGTGCTGCCGACGGCGGCCTATCCGACCCTGCTCACGGCCCTGGTCGGGCCCGTCCTGGGCGACGGATCGGCGGTCATCATCGACGGACCGGTCGAGGACCGGGCCGTTGCGGAGATCTCCGCGGCCGAGCGCTCGGAGGCCTGAGGGGTCGGGTCAGAGCGGGCCGGACGGCCCCTCCGGGCGCTCCCCGGGACACAGGCCGACCAGGAAGCCCAGGCCCCAGCACATGTGCATGGTCGCGAAGACGAGAGGGAGCCGGGCCCGGACCGGCCAGGGCAGGTCCCGGCGCAGGGCGGCCGCTCCGGCCACGACCATCGCGAGGTAGCCGAGCGGGGCCAGCCAGCCCAGGCGCATCGGGCCGACCCGGTGGTAGCTGCCGTGGGCGCCGACGGCCACTCCGCCGACCACCGCTACGACGGCCAGCGGCGAGGCCAGGTACCGGGCATTCAGGGTCTCGGGGTGACGCCGGACGACCTCGCGGCGCCACTTGCCGGTCTCGTAGAACTGCTCCGCAAGGGCCCGCAGGGTCGATCGCGGCCGATAGGTGACCCGCAGCTCGGGGGTGAACCAGACCGTCTCGCCGTGCTGGCGCAGCCGGTAGTTCAGCTCCCAGTCCTGGGCGCGGTACAGCGTCTCGTCGTAGCCGCCGACCGCCTGGAGCGCATCCTTGCGGAAGCTGCCCAGGAACACGGTGTCGGCCGGTCCCTGCGGCGAGGTCCGCAGGTGGAAGGTGGAGCCGCCCAGCCCGAGCCTGCTGGTGTACGCCACCGCGACGGCCTGCTCGAAGGGTGTGACGCCCTGGGCGTCCATGATCCCGCCGACGTTGGCCGCGCCGGTGCGCTGCAGGGTCTCCACCGCTGTCGCGACGTAGCCGTCGGCGAGCTCGCCATGCCCGTCGACCCGGATCACGATGTCGTGGCCGGCCGCCGCGATCGCCATGTTCAGGCCGGCCGGCGTACGTCCGGTGGGGTTGTCGACCAGCCGTACGCGTGGATCGGTCGCGGCCAGCCGCTCGGCGATGGCATGCGTGTCGTCCGTGCTGGGCCCGACCGCGATGACCACCTCGAGGGTGCCGGGATACTCCTGGCCGAGGACGCGGGTGACGGCGTTCTCCAGATGGCGCGACTCGTTGCGCACCGGCATCACGATGCTCACCGGCGGGTACTGGGCCGGGGTCACCGGCTGCTGCGCGCTGTCGCTCATCATCGTCCTCACTCGTGGTGGCGCTGGCCGCGCCACACGCTACCCGGCCGAGGCTACTCGGCAGATGACGTCGAGATCGTCGGTCTCCGGAGCGGTGGACGCCGGCGCGCCGGCCTTCGCCGCCGCGGCCTTGGTCTGTTCGGGAGCCCCGCTCGTCCGGGTCGGCGCTACGGGGGCCGGAGCGGTGGAGTTGGGTGCGGTGGAGGCCGCTGCGACCGGTGCTGCCGCGGGGGCCGTGGTACGGGGAGCGGTCGAGGCAGCCGCCGAGGTGTGGTCGCGCTGGGCCTGGCGGTCCAGGTCCTCCGCCGTCCGGATGTGGTCCTTCACGGTGGTCCGGACCACGTCGAACTTCGGGTTGCCCGGATAGACCAGCGGTGGGACGAAGCTGACGCTGGTGATCGGCAGCGCCCGCGACTTCAGGGCCAGGTCGGAGAGGCGGCCGACGTCACTGCGCGGGACGTCTGTCACGACGATCCGGCCGCCGGCGGTGGCCAGCTCGTCGAACTTGGCGACCATCGTCACCGGGTCGGCCTGGTGCAGGACAGCGGCCATCACGCACTTCTGCCGCTGCATCCGCTCGAAGTCGTTGGACCCCTCGCGGGAGCGGGCGAACCAGAGCGCGTGGTAGCCGTCGAGGTGCACCCCCTGCCCGGCCCGGATCCAGCCCAGGATCGGGGAGCTCCCGCCGCCGATCGGTACGTCGCGGGTGATGTCGAGGGTGATCCCGCCGAGGGCGTCGACCAGGCCGCTGAAGCCGGCCATGTCGACCATGGCGTAGTAGTTGATGGTCAGGCCGGTGGTCGCCTCCACCGCCTCCTTGGTCGCCTGCGCGCCGGGATCGGCGACGCCCTTGTAGACCTTTGGGTCCTGCTCGGCGGCCTGCGTCGCGGTCGTGTACACGGCATTGAGCAGGCACGAGTGGTCCGGGCAGCTGAAGCCGTCGGGGTAGCGCTCGTGCATCGGCGAGTCCTCGGGGAAGGGCACGTCCTCCAGGTTCCGGGGCAGGGAGAACAGCACCGTCCGTCCGGTACGGACGTCCACGCTGGCCACGGTGATGGAGTCCGGCCGCAGGCCCACCCGGCTCTGGCCCGCATCGGCCCCCAGCAGCAGCACGTTCACCCTGCCGTCGGTGGCACGGGCGCTGCCGCCGCCGGTGAAGACCGCCCCCAGGGTCCGGGTCGAGCTGACGGCCGCCCGGGCGCCGAGCCCGTACGACGAGCCGACCAGGACGACCAGGGCCAGGGTCACGGCGGCGAAGACCTGCCGGTGGCGCCGGTCCATGCCCGGCGGGTAGCTGAGCCGCCACGCGTCGATGAACAGGACGATCCAGCCCAGGGCACCGCCGACCAGTACGACGACGAGCAGGGCCAGGACCAGCGGGTTGGCCACGACGGTGACCAGGGCGGACCAGGAGAGCAGGCCGATCAGGGCCAGTAGCAGGCCCAGTCCGAGGACGGCGCCCCAGATCCGCAGGGCGAGGCGTCCGACGCGCCGGTGTCCCACCGCCAGCTGCGCGGAACCCGGCGCGATGGCGCTGAGCAGCAGGAGTCCGACACCACGGCGCACCCGCACCGCCTCGGCGGCCCGATCGGGATCGACTGCACGCGCACTCGCTGGTGGGGACACTGCGGGGACTTTCCATGAGAGGACGACTGTCGGTGCCGGGGCACCGACGACGCTAGGGCAGGAGGTGGGGCCTCGCACGGCGCCACGCCGCTGAGGGGGCAAGTCGGGGTGACCGGGCACTCAGCAGGCCCTAGTACCCTCGTCGCCATGGCAGGACGCGACGACGACCTCGACTGGCTCTACGGCCGGGGCGAGGACCACGCGCCGGACTCCCGGCCCTTCGGGGAGGAGCCGGCGCCCTCTTCGGCGCCCCCGCCACCACCCGATCCGTACGAGCATCCCGCCCCTCGCCCGGAACCGTACGGCCGGGCGGAAGGGCCCTCGGACCCCTACGGCCGCTCGCAACGGCCCGATCGCTACGGGCGGGCGGAGCTGCCGCCGGACCCGCACGTCCGTCCGGTCCCGGCGCCCCGGGCCTCTCCCCCCCAGGGCGAGCGCCCCCCGGACGCCCCGCCGCCACCCCCGCCGTCGGCGATGCGCCGACCTCCCCGCCCGGCGGGCAAGCCGCGCGACGCCCGTCCGCGCAAGCACCCGCGGACCCGCCGACAGCTGCAGGTGGTCATCGCCGTGCTGCTGGTCTACCTGCTGGCCTTCCCGGCCTGGGCATGGTTCGGGTCGGGCCGCGTGGACGCCACCTCCGCCGGCAACCGGCCACACCTGCAGGCGGGCATCACCCTGCTGATGACCGGGTCCGATTCCCGGGCCGGGATGACGGACGCGCAGAAGCGTGCGCTGGGCACCGGCAGTGCCGCGGGCGAACGTTCCGACACGATCATGCTGCTGCACGTCCCGGTGCTCGGCGCCCCCACCTTGCTGTCCATCCCCCGCGACTCGTACGTCTCGGTCCCGGGCCACGGCAAGAACAAGATCAACGCCGCCTACTCCATCGGTGGGCCGGCGCTGCTGGCCCAGACCATCGAGGAGAACACCGGCGTACGCATCGACGGCTACGTCAGCCTCGGCTTCGACGGCTTCGTCTCGGTCATCGACGCGCTCGGCGGGATCAGGATGTGCCTGCCCGCACCGATGAAGGACGCCAAGGCGCACATCGACCTGCCCGCCGGCTGCCAGGTCCTGACCGGCGCCAACGCCCTGGGCTACGTACGGATGCGCTACTCGGACCCGCGCGGCGACATCGGCCGGGCCGAGCGGCAGCGCCAGATGGTCGCCGCCACGGCGAAGAAGGCGCTCTCGCCGCTGACACTGATCAACCCGGTGCGCTGGATCAGCCTGAACAACGCCATCCGTGGCGCCGTCTCGCGCGGCCAGGACACCGGCCCGCTGGATGCACTGGCGCTGGTCTACGGGGCCGGGTTCATCGGCATGGGCGGTGGGCACACCTTCGCAGTCCCGGTGTCCAACCCGGACTACAAGACATCTGTCGGCGAGGCCGTGCTGTGGGACCAGGCGAAGGCGAAAGAGGTCTTCCACGCGTTCGCCACCGGCAACACGATCGGCCTGGGCCGGTTCGACGCGGGCAACTGACCCGCGGCGAACCGGCCCGCACCGACCGAGCTGCCTTGGATCAGTGCTGACGGACTCAGTGCTGCCGGGCTCAGTGCTGCCGGATCTTCTCGCCCTTGGACTCGGCCGTGGCGCGCAACTCGTCCTGGAACTCCAGCATCCGGTCGGTCAGCTGCGGGTCGCCGGCCGCGAGGATACGGACCGCCAGCAGGCCGGCGTTGCGCGCGTTGCCGATGGCGACGGTCGCGACGGGGACACCGGCGGGCATCTGGACGATCGACAGCAGCGAGTCCATCCCGTCGAGGTACTTCAGCGGCACCGGCACCCCGATCACCGGCAGCGGCGTCAGGGCGGCGAGCATCCCGGGCAGGTGGGCGGCCCCTCCGGCTCCGGCGATGACCACCTCCAGGCCGCGGCGGTGGGCGTTGCGGCCATAGGACAGCATCGCCTCGGGCATCCGGTGCGCGGAGACGACATCGGCCTCGTACGGGATGCCGAACTCCGACAGCGCGATCGCCGCCGGTTCCATCACCGGCCAGTCGGAGTCAGATCCCATCACGATGCCGACGCGGGCGTGGTCACTCATTGCGGTTCCCCCTCATTGCGGTTCCCCCTCATTGCGGTTCCCCCTCATTGCGGTTCCCCCTCATGCCGTTCCCCCTCATGCCGTTCCCCATCAGTCCAGGTCTCCCATCAGGTACTGCGCGGCGTGCTGCGCGCGGGCGCGTACGTCCTCCAGATCCGGGCCGTACGCGGTGACGTGCCCGACCTTGCGGCGCGCCTTGACGGCCTTGCCGTAGAGCTCGACCTTCAGCTGCGGATCCCGGGACAGGACGTGCAGCAGGCCGTCAGCGAGGTCCTCGCGCGAGCCGCCGAGCACGTTCACCATCACCGTCCACGACGCTCGCGACGCGGGATCGCCCAGCGGCAGGTCGGCGATGGCCCGCAGGTGGTTCTCGAACTGCGAGGTGTGCGCGCCGTCGATCGACCAGTGGCCGGTGTTGTGCGGGCGCATCGCCAGCTCGTTGACCAGGATGCGACCGTCGCGGGCCTCCATCAGTTCCACGGCCAGCACTCCGACCACGCCGAGTTCCTCGGCGATCCGCAGCGCCATCTGCTGGGTCGCGACGGCACGCTCGTCGGTCAGCCCGGGGGCAGGGGTCAGCGTCTCGGCACAGATGCCGCGGTCCTGGTAGGTCTCGGAGACCGGGTAGGTGACGCCCTGGCCCGAGGGGGAACGGACGACCAGCGCGGACAGCTCGCGGGTGAAGTCGACGAACTCCTCGGCCAGGATCTGCACCTCCCCGCTGGTGCCGGACCCCGCGGTGGTGCCGCCCCCGGCCTCGCCGGAGGCCAGCGCCTCGAACGGCTCGCCGGCCTGCTGCGGCCCGTCGATCTTCCACACGCCCTTGCCGTCGTAGCCGCCGCGGGAGGTCTTGGCGATCACCGGCCACCCGATCCGCTCCCCGAAGGCGGCCAGCTCCTCGGCCGACGCGACCACCTGGAACGCCGGGCAGGGCATCCCGAGCGCGGACAGCCGCTCGCGCATCACGACCTTGTCCTGGGCGTGCACCAGGGCCGCCGAGCCGGGACGTACGGCGATGCCGCGCTCCTCCAGCTGCTGCAGCAGGGTGGTCGGCACGTGCTCGTGGTCGAAGGTGATCGCGTCACAGCCCTCGGCGAAGGCCAGTACGGTCGCCGGATCGGTGTAGTCGCCGTACTCGACGTCGTGGGCGACCTGGGCCGCGCTCACGCCGGGCGCCTCGGCCAGCAGCTTCACGTGCAGGCCCAGCCGGATCGCCGGCCCGTACATCATCCGGGCCAGCTGGCCGCCACCGATGATTCCCACCACGAAGGGTCGCGCGTCACTCACGGACGACAAGGCTACCCCGCGCCCACCGTCCTGCTCGGGACGTACGTCACGCGGTCCACCGACGTACGTCCCGGCCACTGCGTTCCCTCCGGGCCGGCCGCCGGGAACGGTGAACACCCCGACCGCCCCGGCACCGGGGTGTGAGAACATTCACCCGATGACCGAGAACATGTCGCAGACCGACGCACCTGCCCCCGATGCCGCCGCCCCCGAGGTGGACCGCACCGGCCTGATCGCGCGCGAGCAGGACGTGCTCGCCCACCCGGAGCGCTACCGGATCCTGACCGGTGACCGCCCGACCGGTTCGCTGCACCTGGGCCACTACCTGGGCACCCTGCAGCGCCGGGTGCAGTTGCAGGACGCCGGCGTCCCGACGGTCCTGGTCATCGCCGATTTCCAGGTGATCACCGACCGGGAGGACCCGGGCGACATCCAGCGCAACGTCTACGAGATCCTCAAGGACTACCTGGCCTGCGGCATCGACCCGATGAAGACGGTCGTCTTCACGCACTCCTCGGTCCCGGCGCTCAACGAGCTGCTGCTGCCCTTCCTGTCGGTGGTGAGCCTGCCGGAGATGGAGCGCAACCCCACGGTGAAGTCCGAGCTGGCCGCGTCGGGCCAGCGGGTGCTCAACGGCCTGCTGCTCACCTACCCGGTGCACCAGGCCGCGGACATCCTGTTCTGCAAGGGCAACCTGGTCCCGGTCGGCCGCGACCAGCTGCCGCACGTGGAGCAGACCCGGGTGATCGCCCGGCGGATCAACGACCGCTACGCCGGCGGCCGTGAGGTGCTGCCGGAGGCGCAGGCGCTGCTCTCCCCCGCCCCGCTGGTGCTGGGCATCGACGGCGACAAGATGTCGAAGTCCCGCAACAACTTCATCTCGCTGTCGCACACCGCCGACGAGACCGCGAAGCTGTTCAAGAAGGCCAAGACCGACGCGGACCGGCACATCTCCTACGAGCCCGACACCCGCCCCGAGGTCTCCTCGCTGGTCCTGATCGGCGCCCTGCTCAGCGGCCAGGAGCCCGAGGACTTCGCAGCCACGATCGGGGACAAGGGCGGCAAGGCCCTGAAGGACGCCGTCACCGAGGCGGTCAACGAGCACCTGGCCCCGATCCGGGCCCGCCGGCTCGAGCTCGCCGAGGACCAGGCCCACCTCCGCGCGGTCCTGCGCGACGGCAACGAGCGCGCCAACGCCCTCGCCGAGGCCACCCTGGCCGAGGTCAAGGAAGCTCTCGGGATGGTCTACTACTGATCGACCCCCGGCACGTACGTCCCGACTCGGGGGCGTACGACCGGGCTCAGGCCTCGGTGGCTTCCACCCCGGCGGAAGCCGTCCCGGCCGCGACCACTGCCTGCCCGGACGTCGGCCGGAAGATCAGCCAGCGTTGCAGGCTGAAGTTCGCGACGGTCGCGGCGCCCTGGCCGAAGACGAACGAGATCGCCTGGACCACGAACTGCGGCAGGTGCTCCGCGGCCAGCAGCGGGAAGAGCTTGCTGAAGATCCCGACCTGCAGCGCGAACGTCAGCACGTACGTGAGCATGGTCAGTACGAACCGTCGCCTGGACGGTTGCGCCTTGAACGTGAACCGGCGGTTGAGTGAGTACGCCGTCACGGTCCCGGCGACGAAGGAGACGGCCTTGGCCGGTGTGTAGCCGAGGCCGATCGCCATCAGGATGAGGAGCAGGCCGAAGTCGACGACGGCCGACATCACGCCGGTCCCGAAGTACCGGATCACCTGCTGGACCAGGCCGACCCGCTCGATGTCCGGTGCGGCCGGGGGTGCCTGCACAACCTCCTGTGCCTGGCTGCTCCCGGGATTCGTCACCGACCCAGCCTAACCCGGGCGCAAGCCTGACCCGTGTTGCGCCTGCCGCGGTCCCGGGCTCACCTCAGGTGGGTGACGTCCCCGGCGGCGAAGCCCTCCACCCCGCTCGGGGTCCGGACGAGCACCTCGCCGGTGGGTCCGATCCCCACCGCGACACCGGTCACCGTCCGGCGACCGCCGCCTGGCGCGTCCAGCAGGACGCTCACGTCGCGGCCGATGGTCGAGCAGCTCTCCTCGTACGCGGCACGCAACTCCTCGAGCCGCCCCTCGTCCCAGAGCCGGTACATCTGCGACCAATCGGCCAGCACCTCGGCGACCAGGTCGGCCTTGTCCACCTCCACCCCGCACAGCGCCAGCGAGGTGGCGGTCGGCACCGGCAGCTCGTCCATGTCCAGTGACACATTGATCCCGAAGCCGACGATGCAGCCCGCCCCCGCCTGGCCCTCCACCCGCTCGGACAGGATGCCGCAGATCTTGCGACCCTCGACCAGGACGTCGTTCGGCCACTTCAGGGTGGCATCGACCCCGGTGGCCCGCCGGATCCCCCGGGCGATGGCGACCCCGGTCAGCAGGGAGAGCCACATCCACTCCAGGATCGGGCGGCGCGGCTGCACCACGACCGAGACGGCCACCGCGGTCCCCGGGGGCGCCTGCCAACGCCGGTCGAACCGGCCGCGCCCGGCGCTCTGGTGGTCGGAGACGAGCACCAGGCCCAGGCCGTTCCCGGCCCGCCACCGTTGGCTCGCATCCGCATTGGTCGAGCCGGTACTCGCGACCACCTCCACGGTTCGCCACAGGCCGGCGCCGGATGTCGGGTCCGGGCCGGTGGCCGGGCCCAGCAGGCGTTCGCGCAGGCGGACGGGATCGGTCGGTGCTGAGAGGGGCATGTCGGCCAGAGTAGCGGCGTTCCCGATTGTCCAGAGGCCCTGCAGGCGAACCCTTGACACGATAGAGTCACCTCCAGTCCGCCCTCGGGGTCAGGCGCGGCGCGCCCGTGACCCCCGGAGCGGTTGCATACATCGGAGTAGGCACCTCGAGGCGAAGGTTTTTTACAGCATGGACGTCGACATCCACACCACAGCCGGAAAGCTGGAAGATCTCAAGCGACGCGTCGATGAGGCGGTTCACGCGGGATCTGCAGCGGCAGTGGAGAAGCAGCACGCCAAGGGCAAGAAGACGGCCCGCGAGCGGATCGAGGCGCTGCTGGACGAGGGGTCGTTCGCTGAGCTGGACCAGTTCGCCCGGCACCGCTCGACCGCTTTCGGCCTGGAGGCCCGCCGCCCGTACGGTGACGGCGTCGTCACCGGCATCGGCGCGATCCACGGTCGTCCGGTCTGCGTGTTCTCCCAGGACGTGACCATCTTCGGCGGCGCCCTCGGCGAGGTCTACGGCGAGAAGATCGTGAAGATCATCGACTTCGCGATGAAGACCGGCTGCCCGCTGATCGGCATCAACGAGGGCGGTGGCGCCCGGATCCAGGAGGGCGTGGTCTCCCTCGGCCTGTACGGCGAGATCTTCCGCCGCAACACCCTCGCCTCCGGTGTCATCCCGCAGATCTCGCTGATCATGGGTGCCGCGGCCGGTGGCCACGTCTACTCCCCGGCCCTGACCGACTTCACCGTGATGGTCGACCAGACCTCGCAGATGTTCATCACCGGTCCGGCCGTGATCAAGACGGTCACCGGCGAGGACGTGTCGCTGGAGGACCTGGGCGGTGCCCGGACGCACAACACCAAGTCCGGCAACGCCCACTACCTGGCCGCCGACGAGGCGGACGCCCTGGAGTACGTGCGCGACCTGATCTCCTACCTGCCGCAGAACAACCTGGAGGACCCGCCGTACTACGACGAGGACGCCGACCTCTCGCTGAGTGAGATCGACCTCTCCCTGGACACCCTGATCCCGGACTCCCCGAACCAGCCGTACGACATCCGACGGGTGATCGAGGCTGTCCTGGACGACGAGGAGTTCCTCGAGGTCCAGGAGCTGTTCGCCCAGAACATCGTGGTCGGCTTCGGCCGGGTCGAGGGCCGTACGGTCGGCATCGTGGCCAACCAGCCGATGCAGTTCGCCGGTTGCCTGGACATCGACGCCTCCGAGAAGGCCGCTCGTTTCGTCCGTACGTGTGACTGCTTCAACATCCCGATCGTCACCTTCGAGGACACCCCGGGCTTCCTGCCGGGCACCGACCAGGAGTGGCAGGGCATCATCCGCCGCGGCGCCAAGCTGATCTTCGCGTACGCGGAGGCCACCGTCCCCCTGATCACGATCATCACCCGCAAGGCCTACGGCGGCGCGTACGACGTGATGGGGTCCAAGCACCTGGGTGCCGACATCAACCTCGCGTGGCCGACCGCCCAGATCGCCGTGATGGGCGCCGAGGGCGCGGTCAACATCCTGTACCGCAAGCAGCTCGCCAACGACGCCGATCCCGAGGCGCTCCGCAAGACGCTGATCGACGACTACAACGACACGCTGGCCAACCCGTATGTGGCGGCCGAGCGCGGCTACATCGACCAGGTCATCCAGCCGCACGACACCCGCCAGGAGATCGTCCGCGTGCTGCGGCTGCTGCGCTCCAAGCGCGAGAGCCTGCCGCCGAAGAAGCACGGGAACATCCCGCTGTGAGCGCCGAGGAGACGACAGTGGCCGACCCGACGACGGTGGCCGACGCGACAACGGTGGCCGACCCGACGACGGCTGTCGAGGAGCCCAGGCAGGCGGCGTTCCGCGTGGTCGGCGGCGCGCCGACCGAGGAGGAGCTCGCCGCGATCACCGTGGTGTTCGCGGCCCTGTCCGGGCCGGGGGCCCGACCGGGCAACGCCACCCAGCCGCGTTCGTCGCGGTACAACTCGTACTGGCGGGCGGTGCGGCGCACCTTCGCCACCGGCCGGGAGACGTGGAACTCGGGGATCCGCCAGTTCTAGTCTTGCGGTCGTGAGCAACGACACCATCGGACGGGCCGGGGCGGCCTCCCGACGACCGAGCCACCGCTTGGTCCTCGGGTCGGCCTCCCCGGCCCGTCTGTCCACCCTGCGCGCCGCCGGCCTGGATCCGGAGGTGGTCGTGTCCGGGGTGGACGAGGACCTGGACGACGACCACTCCCCCGCCGAGCTGGCCGGAACGCTCGCGCGCCTGAAGGCGCAGGCCGTCGCGCCGGTCGTGGCGGCCGACCCCGTCGACCGGCCCACCATCGTGGTCGGGTGCGACTCCGTGCTGGAGTTCGGCGGGCATGCGTACGGCAAGCCGGGCAGCGCCGAGGTCGCCATCGCCCGGTGGCACCAGATGCGCGGGGCGACCGGCGTGCTGCACACCGGACACCATGTGATCGTGCTGCCGGCCGGCCCTGTCCCGCTCGGCCCGGGTGGTCGCGACGGCACGGGCCCGGCCCGCTCCGCTGCCGCCGTCGGCAGCACCCTGGTCCGGTTCGCCTCCCCCACCGACGAGGAGATAGCCGACTACGTCGCGACCGGCGAGCCGCTGCGGGTGGCCGGTGCGTTCACCCTCGACGGGCTCGGCGGCGCCTTCGTCGCGGGCGTCGAGGGCGATCCGCACAACGTGGTCGGCATCAGCCTGACCCTGCTGCGCGAGCTGCTGGGGTCACTGGGAATCGGTTGGACACGGCTGTGGCAGTAGGCTGACGCCATCATGAGCACCACATCCGACGCCGGAACGACCGCCTCACCCCTCGCACCGGACTCGAGGCCACGTACGTTCCTCCCCGCCTGGCTGCGCGCCATGCGCCCCAAGCAGTGGGTCAAGAACATCCTCGTCCTCACCGCCCCGCTGGCCGCCGGGCGGATCTTCGAGGGCGGGGTGATCGTCGCGACCCTGCTGGCGATGGTCGCCTTCATCGCCGTCTCCTCGGCGATCTACCTGCTCAACGACATCCATGACATCGAGGCCGACCGCCAGCACCCCAAGAAGCGGTTCCGCCCGATCCCGGCCGGGGAGCTGCCGATCTGGCTCGCCTGGCTGCTGGCCCTGGTGGCCGCCGGCGGTGGCCTGGCCCTGGGCTTCTGGGTCTCGGTGCCACTGGGCATCACCCTGGCCAGCTACATGGCGATCCAGTTCCTGTACTCCTACCTGCTCAAGGACTTCCCGGTCGTCGACCTGGCGGTGGTGGCCTCCGGCTTCCTGCTGCGCGCGGTCGCCGGCGGCGTGGCCACCGGTATCCCGCTCAGCCAGTGGTTCCTCCTGGTCGCCTCCTTCGGGTCGCTGTTCATGGTCGCCGGCAAGCGCTACTCGGAGATCCGCCACCTCGGCCCGGAGGCGGGCACCCGCAAGTCGCTGGCCTCCTACACCGAGAGCTACCTGAAGTTCGTCTGGGAGCTCGGCGCCGTCGCCGTGGTGATGTCGTACAGCCTGTGGGCCTTCGAGCAGCGGGTCGCCGGTGGCGGTCGGGCGCTGTGGGCGGCCATCTCGATCTTCCCGTTCACCCTCGCGATGCTGCAGTACGCCTTCCGCATCGACCGGGGCGAGGGCGGCGCCCCCGAGGACGTCGTCCTGCACGACCGCGCGCTGCTGGTGCTCGGCCTGACCTGGCTGGTCACCATCGGCCTGGCCGTCTTCCTCTGACCCCTAGGAGTCCGACATGCTGGATGCCACCGCCAACCCCCGCTCGCTGCTGCTGCTCGGCGGCACCTCGGACATCGCCCTGGCGATCGCCCGGGCGTACGCCAAGGAGAGCCCGGCCCTGGACGTGGTGCTGGCCGCACGACCCTCCCCGGGACGATCCGCCGCCGCCGACGCGTTGCGTGCCGAGGGCGTCCGGGTCCGCGAGGTGGACCTCGATGCGCGCGCCACCGACACCCACGCCGCGACCATCGACGCCGCCTTCGCCGAGGGTGACGTCGACATGGCAGTGGTCGCCTTCGGCATCCTCGGCGAGGCCGAGCGCGCCTGGCAGGAACCTGCCCATGCGCTGGAGATGGCCGAGGTCAACTTCACCGCCCCGGTGCACCTGGGGGTCATGCTGGCCGACCGGCTGCGCGCCCAGGGACACGGCCAGATCGTCGTCCTCTCCAGCGTGGCCGGGGAGCGGATCCGCCGCTCCAACTTCGTCTACGGGGCCACCAAGGCCGGCCTGGACGGCTTCTACCGCGGCCTGTCCGAGGCCCTGCGCGGCTCGGGGGTCAACGTCATGGTGGTCCGGCCGGGCTTCGTGAAGTCGAAGATGACCGAGGGCCTGCGCACCGCTCCGCTGGCCGTGGTGCCCGACCAGGTGGCCGTCGAGGTCGTCGAGGGCGTACGCCTGCACCGCAGCGTGGTCTGGGCGCCCAAGCTGTTCCGCCTGGTGATGCTGGTGCTGCGCCTCGTGCCGCAGCCGATCTTCCGCAGGCTGCCGTTCTGAGTCCCCTCCCCCTTGCCGCCAGGTCCGGCCCGGACCTGGCGGCAAGGGCGGGAGCGGACCCGGGGTATCCTCAGATGACCGTACAGGGCACGTCGCTGACGCGACTGGCCGGATGAGAAGGCTGATGCAGTGCAACTAGACCTCAACGCGAGATTCGGCGAGTCACTCCGCCCGGAGAACCTCCGCTCCGACGAGGCGGTGCTGCCGTATATCTCCAGCGTCAACCTCCCCGGATGCCTGCACGCCGGCACCCCGCGCAGCGTCCTCGCAGCGATCCGGCGGGCCCTGGCGGCGGGCGTCCAGCTGGGGGTGGCGGTGGGCTACCGCGACTTCCTCGGCGGCGGCGACCGCTACCTCGACGTGGCGTACGAGGACCTGTACCCCGAGCTGATCTACCAGATCGGCGCGCTGGACTCGCTGGCCTTCTCCGAGAACGGCCGGCTGTCCTTCGTCCGACCGACCGGGGCGCTGGCCCGGATGGCCGGCCGCCGCAAGGACCACGCCGAGGCGATCGTACGCGCCATCGCGGCGTACGACCCGGACCTGCCGCTGGTGCTGCACCACAGCTCTCCCATGCTGGAGGTGGCCGCCGAGGCAGGACTCAACGTGATCGTCGACTATCCGGCCACCTCGGTGGAGCGGATGCGTACGTCGGTGGGCCGGATCGCCGCCGACGGACGGCCCGAACACTCGGTCTCGCTGAACCTGGACCCGATCACCGCGCCGGTCGTGGTGAAGACGCTACGCGAGCTCGGTCACACCTGTGGCGCTCCCCAGCCCGCACGACGCGGTATGTGAGCCTCCACCCGCTAGTCTGACCTGGTAGAGGTCGGCTCCCGGTTGCCCAACCTGCCACGACACGGAGCTCGAGGCCATAGACTCTGGCCCGAGACAGTGCCGTCGCGGCTTGGTGTCGTGGGGCGGTTCAGAGTGGAACCCAGGAGGAATAGTGCCCATCAGTAAGGTGCTCATCGCTAATCGTGGCGAGATCGCTGTCCGTGTGGTCCGAGCGGCGCGCGACGAGGGAATCGCCAGCGTAGCGATCTATGCCGATCCGGACGCCGACGCACTGTTCGTGCGTCTGGCCGACGAGGCATACGCGTTGGGTGGTGCCACCCCCGCAGAGTCCTATCTTGACATGGGCAAGATCATCGACGTGGCCCGCCGCAGCGGTGCCGACGCCATCCACCCCGGCTACGGCTTCCTGGCCGAGAACGCCGACTTCGCGCAGGCCGTGATCGATGCCGGCCTGATCTGGATCGGCCCCTCCCCGCATGCGATCCGCAGCCTGGGCGACAAGGTGGCCGCCCGCCACATCGCCCTCAAGGTCGGCGCCCCGCTCGTCCCCGGCACCCCAGATCCGGTCGCCGATGCCAGCGAGGTGGTCGCCTTCGCGAAGGAGTTCGGCCTGCCGATCGCGATCAAGGCGGCCTTCGGTGGTGGCGGCCGCGGCCTGAAGGTCGCCCGCACCCTCGAGGAGGTGCCGGAGCTGTTCGAGTCCGCCACCCGTGAGGCCGTCACCGCCTTCGGCCGCGGCGAGTGCTTCGTGGAGCGCTACCTCGACAAGCCCCGCCACGTCGAGACCCAGTGCCTGGCCGACCAGCACGGCAACGTGGTGGTCGTCTCCACGCGTGACTGTTCCCTCCAGCGCCGCCACCAGAAGCTGGTCGAGGAGGCCCCCGCCCCGTTCCTGACAGAGGACCAGGTCGAGCGCCTCTACTCCGCCTCCAAGGCGATCCTGCTGGAGGCCGGCTACGTCGGTGCCGGCACCTGTGAGTTCCTCGTCGCCCAGGACGGCCTGATCTCCTTCCTGGAGGTCAACACCCGCCTGCAGGTGGAGCACCCGGTCTCGGAGGAGGTCTCCGGCATCGACCTGGTCCGCGAGATGTTCCGCATCGCCGACGGGGCCGAGCTCGGCTACGACGACCCGGAGCTGCGCGGCCACTCGATCGAGTTCCGCATCAACGCCGAGGACCCGGGCCGCAACTTCATGCCCGCCCCCGGCACCGTCACCGACTTCGTCGCCCCGCAGGGGCCCGGCATCCGCTTCGACGACGGCTACCGGACCGGCATGACCGTCCCGGGCTCGTTCGACTCCCTGGTCGGCAAGCTGATCGTCACCGGCTCCACCCGCCAGCAGGCGCTGCAGCGCTCCCGGCGTGCCCTGGACGAGCTCGTCCTCGAGGGGATGCCGACCGCCGTCCCGTTCCACCAGGCCGTGATCAACGATCCTGCCTACACCGCCGAGGACGGCCACTTCGGAGTCCACACCCGCTGGATCGAGACCGAGTTCGACAACCAGATCCCGCAGTACGAGGGCGCCCAGGGCCAGGCCCCGGAGGCCGGCGAGAAGCACACCGTCGTGGTGGAGGTCAACGGCAAGCGCGTCGAGGTCAGCCTCCCCGCAGGCCTCGGCTCGATGAGCGGTGGTTCCAGCGCGGCCAAGAAGCCGAAGCGGCAGAAGTCGAAGGCAGCCGTCAAGGAGGCCTCCGGCAACTCCGTCACCGCCCCGATGCAAGGCACCGTGGTCAAGGTCGCGGTGACCGAGGGCCAGGAGGTCACCGAGGGCGACCTGGTGGTGGTGCTGGAGGCGATGAAGATGGAGCAGCCGATCAACGCGCACCGCACCGGCACCATCAAGGGCCTGACCGTCGATGCCGGGCAGTCCGTGCAGTCGGGTGAGGTCATGTGCGAGATCCTCGACGCCGACTGAGTCGAGCGATCCGGTAGCGGACACGCGCCGCCGGAGCCCGTCCCTGGTGGACGGACTCCGGCGGCGTTCGCCGTCTGCCGGACCGCACGGACCGCTGTCCGCAGGCCCAGCGCGGACCGGCGTAGGCCAGCGCGACGCACGCCTCCCTGCCCTCTCTGGGCGCGTCGGAGATACCCGCGCCCCCCAGACACCCGAAGGGCCCTCCCGGTCGCGGGAGGGCCCTTCTCGGGGTCGTACGGGGACCAGGGTCAGTTGGTGAGCTCGGCGGTGGCCATCTTGCCGTGGTTGTGCAGGCGGCGGGCCGCCTCGGCGACCGATCCGGACAGTGAGGGGTACACCGTGAAGGCGTGCGCGAAGTCGTCGACGGTGATCCGCTGCGAGACTGCCAGGGAGACCGCGTGGATCAGCTCGGAGGCGGTCGGTGCGACGATCACGCCACCGACGATGATCCCGGTGATCGGCAGGCAGAAGAGCTTCACGAAGCCGTCGGTGAACTCCTGCATCTTCGCGCGGGCGTTCGAGGCCAGCGGCAGCATCAGGACGTCGGCGGTGGACCGGCCCTCGTCGACGTCCTTCTGGGTGACCCCGACGGTGGCGATCTCGGGTGCGGTGAAGATGTTCGAGGCGATGGTGTCCTGCTTGAGCTGGGGCACGGCGTCGCCGAGCGCATGCCACATCGCGATCCGTCCCTGCATGGCGGCGACGGAGGCGAGCGCGAAGACGCCGGTGCAGTCACCGGCCGCGTAGATGCCCCGGGCCGAGCTCCGCGAGACCTTGTCGACGGTCACGTAACCGCGCTTGTCCAGCGTGACGCCGGCCTCCTCCAGGCCGATGCCGGCGGTGTTGGGGATCGAGCCGACGGCCATCAGGACGTGGGAGCCGCGGACCTCGCGGCCGTCCTCCAGGCCGACCACGACGCCGTCACCCTCGCGACGGGCGGACATCGCACGGGCCTGGCTGATGATCTCGATGCCCCGGCGCTCGAAGACGTCCTGCAGCACCCGGGCGGCGTCGGGGTCCTCGCCCGGCAGCACCATGTCGCGCGAGGAGACCAGCACGACCGGTACGCCCAGGGCGTCGTACGCGTTGGCGAACTCCGCGCCGGTGACACCGGAGCCGACGACGATGAGCCGCTCGGGCAGGTCGGTCAGGTTGTACACCTGGGTCCAGTCCAGGATCCGCTCCCCGTCGGGGATGGCGTCGGGCAGTACGCGGGGGTGGGTGCCGGTGGCCACCAGGACCACGTCGGCCTCCAGCCGCTCCTCGCCGAGGCTGGTGGTGGCGACGATGGTGCCGACACTGACCAGGCGGCCACGGCCGCGGACGATCCGGACGCCCTCCTCGACCAGCCGGGTGGCGATGTCGCCGGACTGGGCCTGGGCGAGGTGCAGCACGCGGGTGTTGATCGCACCCAGGTCGGTGATCACCGTGCCGGAGAGGTCGTCGGCGCCGTTCGCGGGATGCAGCCCCAGACCGGTCGCCTCGCTCATCGCCGACAGGACGTCGGACGTCGCGATCAGGGTCTTGGAGGGCACGCAGTCGGTGAGGACGGCCGATCCACCGATCCCGTCGCTGTCGACCAGTGTCACCTCCCCGCCGAGCTGGGCACCTACCAGCGCCGCTTCGTATCCGCCTGGGCCACCGCCGAGAATCACAACCTTGGTCACATCGGGCATTCTTCCATGAGTGCGGGGTCGGTGCGTCCCGGTCGCCTGCCGCGTGCCACAAGGACGTGACAGACTCGGCCCATGAGCCGCGACACCTACGACGCCCGGGACGCGCTCACCGCCGCCGGGTCGCAGACCGCCCATGAGGCCGCCGTGACGGCGGCGGATGCGCTGCGCGAGGCCCTCGGGATCGAGCGGGCGGACCTGGCGGTCGTGCTCGGGTCCGGCTGGTCCGGTGGCCGCGACGCCATCGGCACCGAGATCGCCGCCGTGGCGCTGGAACGGGTGCCCGGTTTCAGCGCCCCGGTCGTCCCCGGGCACGGCGGCGAGGTCGTCGCGGTGCGTACGCCCGCCGGGGCGACCGCCCTGCTCTTCACCGGCCGGACGCACCTGTACGAGGGCCGCGGGGTGGAGGCGGTCGTGCACGGCGTCCGGACCGCCGCGGCCGCGGGGGCGACCACCCTGGTCCTGACCAACGGCTGTGGCTCGGTGCACCCCGAGTGGTTGCCCGGCACCCCGGTGGTGATCCGCGACCACATCAACCTGACAGGTGCCACGCCGCTGCTGGGCACGTCGTTCGTGAGCATGTCGGACGCCTACTCACCGCGGCTGCGCGCTGCCCTGGCAGCGGTCCGGACCGACCTGCACGAGGGTGTCTACGTACAGTTCCGCGGCCCCCAGTACGAGACCCCGGCCGAGGTGGAGTACGCCCGCCGGATCGGTGGCGACCTGGTCGGCATGTCGACGGCACTGGAGACGATCGCGGCACGCGAGGCCGGCCTGGAGGTGCTGGGCCTGTCCCTGGTCACCAATCCGGCGGCGGGTATCGCCGACCACCCGCTCGACCACGCCGAGGTGATCGCCGCCGGCCACGAGGCGGAGCCGCAGCTGCGCGCCCTGCTGGCCGACCTGGTCGGCGTGCTGGGATGAGCGGCCAGGGTCCAGGCCCCGCCCCGGACCGGGACCGGGAGCGGCTCCTCGCGCAGGCCACCGCCTGGCGGGCCGAGGATCCCGATCCGCGTACGGTCGGGCAACTCGACGACCTGCTGGTCCGGGTCCGCGATGGTGACGCCGACGCGCTGGCGGAGCTGGGGGGGGCCTTCTCCGGTCCGCTGGAGTTCGGCACTGCAGGGCTGCGCGGCCCGATGGGGCCCGGCCCGGCCCGGATGAACCGCGTGGTGGTGATCCGGGCCAGTGCCGGCCTGGCCCGCTACCTGCTCGACACGGGCCGTTCCGCCGGTCCGGTGCTGGTCGGCCACGATGCCCGGCACGGCTCCGCGGCGTTCGCCCGGGACACCGCCGCGACCATCGCCGGCCACGGCCTCGACGTCCTGCTGGTGGACGGACCGATCCCCACCCCGGTCGTGGCGTACGGGATCCGTGCCCTCGGCTGCGTCGCAGCCGTGGTCGTGACCGCCTCGCACAACCCCGCCCCCGACAACGGGTACAAGGTCTACCTGGGCGACGGCTCCCAGATCGTGCCGCCCGCCGACGCCCGGATCGCGGCCCGGATCGCCGAGGCCGGCGCCCTCCCGCTGGCGACACTCCCCCGGTCCGACGACTGGCGGGACGCCGGACCGGAGCTGCTCGACGGCTACGTCGCCCGCGCCGCCGGCCTGGTCGCCGCACTGCCCGCGGCGCTGTCCGCGTCCGCCTCCCGCCGGCTGCGCTGGGTCTATACGCCGATGCACGGGGTCGGGCTGGCCACCGTCCGCCGGGTGGTCCGGGCCGCCGGCCTGCCGGAGCCGGCCGTGGTCGAGGCGCAGGCCGATCCGGACCCGGACTTCCCGACCGTGGCCTTCCCCAACCCCGAGGAGCCCGGGGCACTGGACCTGGCGATGGGCCTGGCCCGGGAGGTCGGGGCCGACCTGGTGGTCGCCAACGACCCCGACGCCGACCGGTGCGCGGTCGCCGTGCCCCGCCCGGAGGGCTGGCGGATGCTGCGCGGGGACGAGCTCGGAGCGCTGCTCGGGGCGGACCTGCTGCGCCGTGGCGTTGCCGGCACGTACGCCAGTTCGGTGGTCTCCTCCACCCTGCTCGCCACGATGGCCCGCGCGGCCGGGGCCCCGTACGTCACCACGTTGACCGGCTTCAAGTGGATCGGCCGGGTGCCCGGCCTGGTCTACGGCTACGAGGAGGCCCTGGGGTACTGCTGCGACCCGGCAGCGGTCGCCGACAAGGACGGCATCACCACGCTGGTCCGGGTGCTCGACCTGGCCGGCAGGCTGGCCGACGAGGGTCGTACGCTGACCGACCTGCTCGACGACGTGATGCGCACCCACGGGCTGCACGCCACCGACCAGCTGGCCTTCCGGTCCGACCGGGTCGAGGTGATCAGCGGGGCGATGCAGCGTCTGCGGACCTCGATGCCGGCCACGCTGGGCGGTGAGCCGCTGACCGTCACCGACCTGGCTGCGGGTACGGCGGACCTTCCGGCGACCGATGCCGTCGTGCTCCAGGGCGGTACGCTTCGGGTCGTCGTGCGACCGTCCGGCACCGAGCCGAAGCTGAAGTGCTACCTGGAGGTCCGGTCGGCACCGGAGGCATCGGTCGACCTCGAGGCCGCACGGATACTGGCCGCCGGACGACTCCGGGTGCTGCGGACCGAGGTCGCGGAGGCGCTCGGCCTGGGCTGAGGACCCGCTCACCGTGCCTCAGGGGTGCCCGGAACCCGCCCGGAGGCGGCGCCGGATCCAGGCCGGAGCGACCCCGGCGGATCCGAGACTTGGGGGCATGGACATCCCGGCTCGCCCCGCCCTGCCCCCTTCCCTCGCCTCCTCTCCGCTGCGCCCGGATGGTCTGGGGCCCGACTCACCCTCCGGTTCGCGACGATTCCGGCACAACCCGGTGGTGCGGGCTGTGTTGATGGCCGTCCTCGTGCTGGGACTCATGCAGCTCTGTGCGGCGGTCGCATCCCGTTCCGGCTCGTCGGACGCCTGGCTGATCGTCCTGATGGTCGTCGGTGCGGTGCTCGGCTACCTCATCATGGCGCGTGCCGTCGACGGTCGACGCCGACCCTTCGAGCTCGACCCGGGTCGATGGAGCGGGGTGCTGTGGGGACTGCTGCTCGGGGTGGCGCTCTTCACTGTGTGCTTCGGGATCCTGCTGCTGACCGGGGTCTACCGGATCACCGGCACCGACACCGCCGGACCCTGGCTGGTCCCGGCCCTGACGATGGGCCTGATGGCCGGCGTCGTGGAGGAGATCCTGCTCCGGGCCGGGCTGCACCGGCTGGTCGAGCAGGGACTGGGCACCTGGGGGTCGGCGGTGGTGTCCGGCACCTTGTTCGGACTGCTGCACCTGGTCAACCCGGACGGCAGCCTGTGGGGAGCCATTGCCATCGCACTCGAGGCGGGGCTGTCGTTCGCGCTGCTCTACACGCTCACCCGTTCACTGTGGGTGGTGATGGGACTGCACGCCGCCTGGAACCTCACCCAGGGGATGCTCTTCGGCGCGGTGGTGTCGGGCAGCGGTGGCAACGAGCTCGGGCTGCTGGTCTCGGAGCCGGTCGGACCCGATTGGCTGTCCGGTGGCAGCTTCGGTCCGGAGGCGAGCCCGGTGACAGTGGCGGTGATGCTGGTGTGGACGGTCGGCCTGGCGGTGCTCCTCGTACGTCGCCGCCTGGTGGTGGCCCCGATCTGGGAGCGACGCCGCCGCTCTGCCTCGGCCCGGGACACCGCACCCCAGGCCGAGCCGTCGTACCTCACGCCCTGACCCGCCCGATACACCTGGCACCGCACGACAGCCGCGATCCAGACGACGCGTTGTGCACAGGGGCCGACACACTGGGGCCGACACGACACCGGGGCCAACACTGCATAGGGGCCAACACTGCATAGGGGCCAACACTGCATAGGGGCCGACACGACACAGGGGCCCGGACCGACGATCGGTCCGGGCCCTGTGGTCGGGGTTGTCGGGATCAGTGGACGAGGGCCTCGCCGGCGCCCAGACCGGTCATGGAGCGGACCTCCATCTCGGCCTGCAGCCTCGGGTCGGCCTTCTCCTTGGCGGTCATCGTGCCGATCCAGCCCATCAGGAACGCCAACGGCAGCGCCACGATGGTCGGGTTGGTCAGCGGGAACCACGCGAAGTCCGCGTGCGGGAAGAACGCCGACTTGGCGCCTGAGATCGCCGGGGAGAAAGCAATCAGCACGATCGAGGTGATCAGGCCGGTGTAGATCGACCAGACCGAGCCTCGGGTGTTGAACTTCCGCCAGTACAGCGTGAACAGGATGGCCGGCAGGTTCGCGGCCGCGGCCACGCCGAAGGCCAGCGAGATCAGGAAGGCGATGTTCTGGCCGTTGGCGAAGATGCCGCCGACGACGCCGAGGACGCCGATGATGACCGAGGTGATCCGGGCGACCCGCACCTCGGAGCCCGCGTCGACCTTGCCGTCCTTGAGGACGCTGTTGTAGATGTCGTGCGCGAACGATGCCGAGGCGGTGATGGTCAGACCGGCGACGACGGCCAGGATGGTGGCGAACGCGATACCGGAGATGATGCCCATCATCACCTCACCGCCGAGCTGGAGCGCCAGCAGGGGTGCCGCGGCGTTGGCCTTGCCCGGAGCACCGGCGATGATCTCGTTGCCCATCCCACCGGCGCCCTGGCCGACGAGCCAGATGGCGCCGTAGCCCAGGATGAAGGTGACGATGAAGAACAGGCCGACCATGTTGATCGCCCACACGGCCGAACGACGGGCCTCCTTGGCGGTCGGAACCGTGTAGAACCGCATCAGCACGTGCGGCAGGCCGGAGGGGCCGGTCACCAGCGCGATGGCCAGGGAGATGAACGACAACTTGGTCGCCCAGTCCTTGCCGTACTGCAGGCCCGGCCGGATGATCGCCTCACCACCGGTGTGGTGGGCGATCGCCTCACGCAGCAGGCCCGACACGTTGAAGTTCGCGTAGACGAGGACCCACAGCGCCATGATGGTGGCGCCCGAGACGAGCAGCACCGCCTTGATCATCTGCACCCAGGTGGTGCCCTTCATGCCGCCGATGAGCACGTAGGCGATCATGATGGCACCCACGACGACGATCACGAGGTTCTGGCCGATGGTGGACTTGACGCCGAGCAACAGGGCGACCAGTCCACCCGCGCCGGCCATCTGCGCCAGCAGGTAGAAGAACGAGATGGCGAGCGTCGAGATGGCTGCTGCCGTCCGGACAGGCTTGGGCGACATCCGGAACGAGAGCACGTCGGCCATGGTGTAGCGGCCGGTGTTGCGCAGCGGCTCGGCGACCAGGGTCAGCGCGATGATCCAGGCGACGAAGAAGCCCACCGAGTAGAGGAAGCCGTCGAAGCCGTTGATGGCGATGGCGCCGGTGACGCCGAGGAAGGCGGCCGCCGACAGGTAGTCGCCGGTGATGGCGAGGCCGTTCTGGCGGCCGGAGAAGCCTCCGCCACCGGTGTAGAAGCTGGAGGCGGCCTTCTTGTCGGCGTTGCGGCTGACGCCGATGACGACCGAGAGGGTCGCGATCACGAAGACCGCGAAGATGGAGATGTTGATGATCGGGTTGCCCGTCTGGGCGGTCTCGAGCAAGGTCAGCATCAGAGTTCGCCCTTCTCCAGGCGCTCACGCAGCGCGGTCGATCGCGGATCGAGGTTCTTGTTGGCGTGGCGGACGTACGCCCAGGTCACGAACCAGGTGGAAGCGAAGGCCAGCAGGCCCAGCGGCACGCCCCAGGGGATGTAGCTGTCGCCGATCCGGGCACCCACCACCTTGGGGGCGTACGTCGCGAGCAGCACGAACACGAAGTAGTAGCCGACGAAGATGGTCACCATCGGGAAGGCGAATCGCGTGAAGGAACTGCGCAGTTCGCGGTACTCCGCCGAGTTCTGCACCGCGACGAAGTCGATCCCGCTCGGGTCGTGGGCTCCCTCGCGATCCTTGTCCCAGATCTCCGGGAGGGGCGCATGGTGCTTGGGGAGGTTCGCCTCCACTTCCGGTGTTGGACCGGTGTGTAGCGGTGAATGGGTGTGCGGCGTCATTGTCGCTCCTCATGATCAGCGGGGAGAATTTCCCCGTTGTAGATGCTGCAAAATATCCCATCAGCTGGGTCTCAGGTCAATACACCTACGGACCCAATGCTTGTGATTCCGGTCACAAACATAAGCCAGGGGGCCGTGATAACCTCGGGGGGATTATCCACGGGAGTCCGCGCCATATGGCGGGCTGAGAGGGTCGAGTGCCGCAAGGCGGGTCGATCGACCGGACGAACCTGACCGGGTCATGCCGGCGTAGGGAGAAGAAGCTCCATGACTGTTGATTCGCAGCAATTGACGAGCCCGGACGCGGGACCCAAGGCCTCCGAGGCGCCGCTGACGCTGAGCACCGAGCCGCCCCGTACGTTCGGGGTCTGGGCGCAGACCGCACTCTGGGGCAACCTGGGCATTTCGCTCTTCGGGCCGCTGACCGGCGCCCTGATCGGCCTGTCGGTCGGGACCGTCGCCGGCGGCATCCTGGCCACGGTGGTCGGCTGCCTCATCGGCGCCCTGATCCTGGGGGGCTCGGCAACCTTCGGCGCCGTCACCGGCGCGCCCTCGATGGTCGCCCTGCGTGGCCTGCTGGGCCGGCGCGGTTCCGTCGTGCCGACCATCCTGAACATCCTGCAGAACATCGGCTGGGGAACGATGGAGATCATCGTGATCTCCACCACGGCCGCCTCCATCCTCGGCAGCGACTGGCGGTGGCCGTTCGTCGTGCTCACTGGCATCGTCACGACGGTGATGGCGATCCGACCGCTCGGCTCGGCCAAGCTGTTGCGTACGGTGATGGTCTGGCTCGTGCTGTTGTGCTCGGTCTACCTGTTCGTGGTGGTCCTGCGCCAGCCGGTGCACCCGATCGACCAGTCCGGCGTGATCGGCTTCTGGCCCGGTGTCGACCTCGCCGTCGCCGGTGTGGTCTCGTTCGCCCCGCTGGCGGCGGACTACTCGCGGCATTCGCGGTCCACCAGCGCCGCGTTCATCGGTGCGGGGGTGGGATACGGCCTCGCGGCGATCGCGTACTACGCCCTGGGCGTCCTCGCCGTCGCGCACCTGACCGGCGACCTGTCCGACGCGAAGCTGATCGGCGCCCTGGTCGCCCTGCCGGCCGGCGGGATCGCGCTGTTCCTGCTGATGGTCGACGAGGTGGACGAGGCCTTCGCGAACATCTACTCGACCACCATGTCCGTCCACAACATCCTGCCGAACCTCGACCGCCGGATCATCTCGGTGGTCATCGGAGTGATCGCCACGCTCCTGGCCGGGCTGATGGACTTCTCCCGCTACCAGAGCTTCCTGTTCCTCATCGGCTCGTTCTTCGTGCCGCTGTTCACCGTCGCAGTGGTGGACTTCGCCCTGATCCGCCGCGGTCAGTGGGACGTCTCCGATCGTGCCCCCTTCCGCTGGGTGCCTGTCGTGGCCTGGCTCGCCGGCTTCGTGGCCTACCAGCTGATCTACCCCGGTGACATCCCCGGCTGGTCCTCGCTGTGGGCCGGACTCGCCGCCGGCCTCGGCTTCGTCGCTCCCTCCTGGCTCGGCTCCTCGGTCGGCGCGATCCTGGTGTCCGGCATCGTGATGGCCGGTCTGGGCCAGCTGGAGCGCCGCCGGGCCTGAGTCCCGGCCCCACAGCCGGCA
Organism: Raineyella antarctica; assembly: GCF_900092135.1. Taxonomy (GTDB): domain Bacteria; phylum Actinomycetota; class Actinomycetes; order Propionibacteriales; family Propionibacteriaceae; genus Raineyella; species Raineyella antarctica. Next base: position 208,128 of record NZ_FMYF01000006.1, read on the forward strand.
CACCCGAAGGTCTGCGGGAGCCCCACGAAGGGTTCCCGCGGACCTCGGCGCGTGTTCCGGGAGCTTCTGGACAACTTCCCGCGGACCTTATGGCGTCGGCGCGGACCTCCCCCGTGCTCGAGTCCTTCCCGCGGACCTTCATGCCTAGCCGCGGATACCCTCATGTCCGCGGGAATCCACTAGCGTCCGCGTGCTCGAGCACTTCCCGGGTCGGAGGTGTCGGCCCCCCACCGCTGCTCGCCACGCAGGAAGGCCTGCCGCAGCTCCTGCTCCAATTCCTCCGGCCGGGCCAGCTCATCCCAGGTCCACCGCACCACCTCCCAGCCGGCCGCCCGCAGTCGGTCCTCGCGCCGCTTCTCGCGGAAGACGACCTCCCCGGGATCCTCACCGTTGGCTGCTGGAAGGCGTCGGTACTTCACCCGCCCGTCGAATTCTCCCAGCGTCCGGTGGCGTGGCCAGGCGAAGTCTGTTCGGCCAATGAGAGCGCCGCGAACCGTACGCACCTCGAACTGAAGCTCAGGTGTCGGGACGCCCAAGGACTCCAGGACGACCCGGCTCACCGACTCACCACCGCTCTCTGCGCGGGGGTCAGCAAAGCCCACTACCCACCGCGCTTGTCCCACACCCCTCCGGCCCTTGGACTGGCCCAGGATCCTCTGCATCTCGGTGCGGGAGGCATCCGCCCCGTCCTGTCTCAGGACACGATCGGCCAGGGCCACCGCCGGTTTCACCTCGCTGACTCGAGCAAGGTCGACCACTGTCCTCGCCACTGTCGTCACACGAAGGCCATCGATGACCGTCCACTGGTCATCGGGTACCTGCCCGGTATGGGTGGCCAAGCGTTCGCGGATGCTGCCGCCCGCAATCCCCCGCGTGACATGGACCCGGTCGTCGATCATCGCCCACGGCACGTCGAGGCCACGCCAGACCGCAGCTGATACGTGACTGAGAACGGCCGACTCGTCGAGCAGGTCCTTGGCAGCCAGGATGCGAAGATGATGACGTTGGACCGGGTCGAGGTCTGCCGTCTTGGCATAGACCCCGCGCCGGAGCCGCACCATCTGGCCCAGGCGGTGTGCTGATCGCAGCTCATGGGCCGTGAGCCCCAGCGGTGCAACGGTCCGCGGTGTCAGCAGGCGCCCTGAGGGCAGATCTGATGTCCGTCTCGACGCGGTCTTCTCGGTATCCACGCGATCATCCCACCTGCTCTGCGGGCACGACACGCCCATGACAACACCTCCCACAACACGTCGGGGCGAACGGACGACACTGTCGGGATCGCGGACAACACCGTCGGGGTCCCGGACAACACCTGCGGGGGTCCCGGACAACACATGCGGGGGTCCCGGACAACACATGCGGGGGTCCCGGACAACACCCGTGTGGCCGATGGGGGCGCGTGCGGTCGCTCAGCTCGGCACACATCGTTAGCCACTGGCCATTTCAGGCCCGCCAACCCACCAAGACCCTGGTGCTGGCCCCGTTCCGTTCCCCGGCCCTGCTACGGCCGCGGACGTTCGTAAGTCCCCGCGGATACCTGCCGATCCGCGGGTGCGCAACAACGTCCGCGGGGGCGTTGGTACGGGCACGGGCACCGGTACTGGTCCACCCGAGCAGACGCCGCCCCCCACCCCAACCAGGCGCGCCGCAGCCGCCAGGGCTCAGTCGTGCAGGATCGGGGCCCAGTCGGGGCCGGTCTCCCCCAGCTTGTCGTCCAGCTTGGTGAACAGCGGCTCGGGCTTGGTCAGCGGGATGCCCGCCGCGAGCGGCTGGGAGGCCCAGACCGCCTGCGCGGACGCGTAGTCGCCCATCAGCACCGGATAGTCCGGGCCACCCTCCTCGGAGACCGTACGGATCTCGGGCAGTGCCGCCCAGACCCCCTCGCCGCCGAGCATCTCGAAGATCTTCTGCGAGGCGTGCGGCATGAACGGGGTGAACATCACGTTGCAGTCCGACACCACCTGCAGCACCGTCCACAGGATCGTGTCGCGGCGCGCCGGATCGTCCTTGAGCTTCCAGGGCTCGGTCTCGGACAGGTACTGGTTCGCCAGCCCGACGATCCGCATCACCTCGGAGATGCCCTGCTTGAAGTGGCTGTGGGACAGCGCCTTCCCGACGGTGTCGAAGGCCGCCTTCGAGGCGTCCAGGATCCTGCGGTCCACGTCGGCCAGCTCACCGGGGGCCGGGACGGCACCGACGTTCTTGTGCGCCATCGACACCGCACGGTTCACCAGGTTGCCCCACTGGGCGGCGAGCTCGGTGTTGTTGCGGCGGACGAACTCCTCCCAGGTGAAGTCGGTGTCCTGGTTCTCCGGGCCCGCGACGGCGATGAAGTAGCGCAGCGTGTCCGGACCGAACTCGCGCAGGAAGTCACCGACGTAGATCACGTGGCCGCGCGAGGAGGAGAACTTCGAGCCGCTCATCGTCAGGTACTCCGAGGAGACGACCTCGGTCGGCAGCTCCAGGATCCCGAACGCGCCGGGCTCACCGCCACGGTCGCCCTGGCCGTTGTGCCCGAGCAGGATGCCCGGCCAGATCACCGAGTGGAAGACGATGTTGTCCTTGCCCATGAAGTAGGAGGCCACCGTCTCCGGGTCCTGCCACCACTTCTTCCACGCCTCGGGGTCACCGATCCGCGCGGCCCACTCGACCGACGCCGACAGGTAGCCGATCACCGCGTCGAACCACACGTACAGCCGCTTCATCGGCTCGTCGCGCCAGCCCTCCAGCGGGACCGGGACGCCCCAGTCCAGGTCGCGGGTGATGGCGCGCGGCTTCAGGTCGTCGATCAGGTGTTGGGAGAACTTGATCACGTTGGGACGCCAGTCCTCGCGGGTCTTCAGCCACTCCGACAGGGACTCGGCCAGCGCGGGCAGGTCGAGGAAGAAGTGCTCGGTCTCCACGAATTCCGGCGTCTCGCCGTTGATCCGCGAGCGCGGGTCGATCAGGTCGATCGGGTCCAGCTGGTTGCCACAGTTGTCGCACTGGTCGCCGCGGGCCCCGGTGTAGCCGCAGATCGGGCAGGTGCCCTCGATGTAGCGGTCGGGCAGCGTACGACCGGTGGAGGGGCTGATCGCGCCGCGGGCGGCCTTCGCCACCACGTACCCGTTGCGGTGCAGCGAGAGGAACATCTGCTGGGTCACCCGGTAGTGGTTCAGCGTGGTCGTACGGGTGAAGAGGTCGTACGACAGCCCAAGGCCCTGCAGGTCCTCGACGATGACCCGGTTGTACTTGTCCGCCAGCTCGCGGACCGGCACACCCTCGTTCTCCGCCTGGACCGAGATCGGGGTGCCGTGCTCGTCGGTGCCGGAGACCATCAGCACGTCGTGGCCGCTCATCCGCATGTACCGCGAGTAGACGTCGGCCGGGACGCCGAACCCGGACACGTGTCCGATGTGACGAGGACCGTTGGCGTACGGCCAGGCAACAGCGGTGAGCACACGGGAGGATGTCATGGGGACAACCCTATCGCCAGCGCGCATCCGCTCGCGCCGCCGGAACACCCTCGCGGGCGCACCGGGCCCATCGGTACCGGGGCGCCTGACATACTCGGCACATGGACAGCTTCGTGGTGCACATCGACCGCAGGCGCTGGGCGGACATGCGGCGCAACAGCCGCATCGGCCTGATCGGGTCCATCCTGATCGGGATCGGAGGCGGCGCCTGGCTGATCTTCGCCTCGTTCCTCGGTGACAGCCACACCAGCGTCGTACCCGGCATCCTGCTGGTCGTGCTGGGCATCGGCGCCGGGCTGTCCTTCCGGTCCAAGCGCGAGACACCGATCCACGAGGACGGGCCACCGGTGCTCTTCACCCTGGACCGCACCGGCGTACACCTGGATCCCGGGGCCGGCACAGATCGGATCGACCGTGAGTGGGGCGACTTCGAGCTGAACTGGCTGCACAGGTCCGCCAGCTACCTGGAGCTGTCGTCCTCCGGCTCCCCTGCCATGCAGTGGCCGGTGGTCGTCACCGACGCGAACCGGGGCGACCTCGGCCAGGCCGTGGTCGAGCTGTCCGAGGGCCGGGCCAGCCTCGGCAACGGCACCCGGCCGCGTCACCGGCCTGCGGCCTGAGCCTCGCCACCCTGGCTCACCTGGGCCAGGTCATCTCCACGTGCTCGGCGATCCGGTCCTTGGTGTCGGCGTCCACGAACGCCGCCCGGACCCCGCGGTCGACGGTGGCACGGATGTCGCCGAGGGTCCATCCGAAGGTGTCCACCAGCAGGGCGTACTCACGGCTGAGCGTCGTACGACTGACCAGCCGGTTGTCGCAGGAGATGGTCACCTCGAACCCGAGCCGGTGCAGCGCGTCGACCGGGTGGTCGGCCATCCGCGCCGCAACACCGGTCTGCAGGTTGGACGAGGGGCACACCTCCAGCGGGATCGCGCGGTCACGGACCATCGTCGCGGTCTCCCCGAGCACCGGGACCGCCCCGGCCAGGTCGATGTCCTCGATGATCCGGACCCCGTGGCCGATCCGGTCGGCGTGGCAGACCTCGACGGCCTCGCGCACCGACTCAGGCCCGACGGCCTCACCGGCGTGGATGGTGTAGGGGATCCCCCGCTGCTCCAGGTACCGGAACGCCTCGAGCTGGCGGCTGGGCGGGAACCCGGCCTCGGCGCCGGCGATGTCGAAGCCGGCGACCAGGTCGTCCTCGTGCCTGGCGGCGAGCTCGGCGATCTCCAGGCCGCGGTCGGCATGCCGCATCGCGGTGACCAGCTGCCGCACGATGATCGGGTGGCCGTCGCGCCGCGAGGCAGCCATGCCGTCGGACAGTCCCCGGCCCACCGCCCGGACCGCCCGGTCCAGGGTCAGGCCGCGCTGCAGGTGCTGTTCGGGCGCCCAGCGCGCCTCGGCGTACACCACGCCGTCGTCGGCCTGGTCCAGGACGAACTCGTACGCCACTCGGTGCAGCGCCTCCTCGGTCTGCATCGCGGCCACGGTGTGGTCGAAGGTCTCCAGGTAGCGCTCCAGCGACCCGGAGTTGGCGGCGTCGAAGAACCAGTCGGCCAGTGCGGCGGGTGAGTCGGCCGGCAGCCGGTGGTCGACCGCGGCGGCGAGTTCCGACAGCGTACGTGGACGCAGACCGCCGTCGAGGTGGTCGTGCAGGGCGACCTTGGGCAGCGCGCGCAGGTGTGCGGGGTCGAGGGCGCGGGTCGCCGCGGTCGTCGTCATCGAAGGTCCTCAGGGTCGAAGGTGTCGGGCGACGGTGAGGCTACCGCCCGGTAGAGCGCGGCAGTGTCGCGCGGATCGGGGTTACGCGGGTCCCGGCCGATAGGGGCCTGACCCTGCTCGTGGCGGGCGTCAGTGCTGCCGGCCCCGGCGGCCGCGACCCGGTCAAGGTCGGAACGGCCGAAGGCGCGCGGCAGCAGGTCGGCCATCGGGATCGGTCCGTCACTGCTGTCGACCAGCATGTCTTCAGCGGCATGTTCCCAGAGCAGCTGCCGGCAGCGACCGCACGGCATCAAGGGCCCACCGGTCGCGTCCACGCAGGCCAGGGCCACCAGGCGGCCGCCGCCTCCGGCGACCAAGGCGGACACGAGGCCGCACTCGGCGCACAGTCCGATCCCGTAGGACGCGTTCTCGACGTTGCAGCCGGCCACGATCCGGCCGTCGTCGACGAGCGCGGCGGCCCCGACGGGAAACGTCGAGTAGGGCGCGTACGCCCGGGCACAGGCGGCCTGGGCGGCCCGGTGGAGACCGGCCCAGTCGACGGCGGTCATCTCTTCCCGCCGGAGGGGGCGGCGGCATGGTCGGCGACGCCGCGTTCGGCGGGCGTACGCGGCGCGGGCAGCGGGTCGTGGTAGTGGATCGGCGTGGCCGCCAGGCGGCTGAGCACCCGGACACCGACCTGGATGCACTCCTCGTCGACGTCGAACCCAGGCTGGTGGATGTCGGGCCAGTCCGCCTCGGCGACGCCGCGGGGACGGACGCCGAGCCGCGCCATGGCGCCCGGGACGGCCTGCAGGATCCAGGCGAAGTCCTCACCACCGAGGGACTGGGCGGTGCGGGCGACGGAGTCGGCGCCGAGCTGGCGCTCGGCGGCGTCGACGAGGCGGGCCACGCCCCGCGGGTCGTTGACGGTCGGCGGGATGCCCGGGTCGATGTCGATGTCCAGTTCCGCCCCGAACGGCGCGACGATCGAACTGATCAGGTCCGGGAGCACGGCGACCGCCTTCTTCCAGCCGGGCACGTCCAGCACCCTCAGGGTGCCGCCGACCTCGCCGGTGCGCGGGATCGCGTTCTCGACGCTGCCGGCCGCGATCCGGCCCCAGATGAGCGAGGCTCCGCTGCGCGGGTCGATCCGCCGCGACAGCAGGAACGGCGTCTGGGTGACGATCGAGCCCAGGGCTCCGATGATGTCGGCGGTCAGGTGCGGGCGCGAGGTGTGCCCGCCGGTCCCCCGAAGGTTGACGTTCACCTTCACCGCGGCGGAGGTGATCGCACCGCGTTTCACCGCGATCTGCCCGACGGTCGTACGGGGGTCGCAGTGCAGGGCGTACGCCTCGCGGACCCCTTCCAGCGCACCGGCCCGGATCACGTCGGGGGCACCGCTGGGCGTCGACTCCTCGGCCGGCTGGAAGACCAGCCGGACCGCGGTCTTCAGCAGGCCCCTGTTCCGCAGGTCCACCAGCACGTGGCCGACGCCGAGCACCACGGTCGTGTGCACGTCGTGGCCGCAGGCGTGGGTGACGCCGGCGTACTTGGAGGCGTACGAGACGTCCTTGGCATCGGTCAGCGGCAGGGCGTCCATGTCGCCACGCAGCGCCACCATCCCCCTGCTCGGGTCCCAGCCGTCGCCGATGATGTCACAGGTCAGTCCGGTGCCCACCGGCAGGACCTGGGGCTCCAGTCCCAGCGCGGCCAGCGAATCAGCCACCCGCTGGGTCGTACGCCGCTCGGCGTGGCCCAGTTCGGGGTGCGAGTGCAGGTCCCGGCGGAAGGCGATCATCCGCTCGCTGAGCGCCGCGGAGGCCGCGGCGATGGCGGGACCGGGATCGCCCTCGTGCGTGGTGGGTGCGGCTGTCATTGGGCCAGCCTAGCCCCGTGGATACGTGGCGGGCAGGGCCACTGGGCGGGTCGGGCGTACGAAAGCGGGCCGCCATCGCATGGATGACGACCCGCCTCGTGTGTCCGGTGGCCGCCGGACGGCCGGGATCAGGAGCCAGCGGCGTCGCTGGGGGTGTAGGTGCCCCAGACGTCGCGCAGGGAGTTGCAGACCTCGCCGATGGTGGCCTTGGCCTGCAGGGCCTCCTTCATCGGGTAGAGGAGGTTCTCGTCACCCTGTGCGGCGGCCTTGATCTTGGCCAGTGCCGCCTCGACTGCCGCGCTGTCGCGGTCGTCCCGCAGCTTCTTCAGGCGCTCGGCCTGCTGGGCGCCGATGGTCGGGTCGACGCGGAGCGGCTCGTACTTCTCCTCCGCCTCGATCGTGAACTTGTTCACGCCGACCTGGACGCGCTCGCCGGAGTCGATGCCCTGGGCGTACGCGTACGCCGAGTCCTCGATCTCGGCCTTCTGGAAGCCCTGCTCGATCGCCTTGACCGCGCCACCGATCTCGTCGATCTTGCCGATCAGCTTCCAGATCTCGGCCTCGAGGTCGTCGGTCAGCTTCTCCACCACGTACGAACCGGCCCACGGGTCGACGGTCCGGCAGATGTCGGACTCGTACGCGATCACCTGCTGGGTGCGCAGGGCGAGGCGGGCCGCCTTCGGCGTCGGCAGCGCGATCGCCTCGTCGAACGAGTTGGTGTGCAGCGACTGGGTACCACCGAAGACGGCACCGAGGGCCTGCACCGCGACACGGACCAGGTTGACCTCGGGCTGCTGGGCGGTGAGCTGCACGCCGGCGGTCTGGGTGTGGAAGCGCAGCATCTGCGACTTCGGCTTCTGGGCGCCGAAGCGCTCCTTCATGATCTTCGACCACACGCGACGGGCCGCACGGAACTTCGCGACCTCCTCGATCAGGGTGGTGCGGGCCACGAAGAAGAAGGACAGTCGCGGCGCGAAGTCGTCGACCTGCAGACCGGCCTTGAGTGCCGCCTCGACGTACGCGATGCCGTCGGCCAGGGTGAACGCGACCTCCTGGGCGGGCGTCGCGCCGGCCTCCGCCATGTGGTACCCGGAGATGGAGATGGTGTTCCACTTCGGGATGTTGTCGTGGCAGTAGGCGAAGATGTCGGAGATCAGCCGCAGCGAGGGCGACGGCGGGAAGATGTAGGTGCCGCGGGCGATGTACTCCTTGAGCACGTCGTTCTGGATCGTGCCGGTCAGCAGGTCGGCCGAGGTGCCCTGCTCCTCGGCGACGAGCTGGTAGAGCAGCAGCAGCACGGCGGCGGGGGCGTTGATCGTCATCGAGGTGGAGACCTTGCCCAGGTCGATGCCGTCGAACAGGATGCGCATGTCGTCGATCGAGTCGATCGCGACGCCGACCTTGCCCACCTCGCCGCGCGAGATCTGCGCGTCGGAGTCGTAGCCCATCTGCGTCGGCAGGTCGAAGGCCACCGAGAGGCCCATCGTGCCGGCCGCGATCAGCGACTTGTAGCGCTCGTTGGACTCCACGGCCGTACCGAAGCCGGCGTACTGGCGCATCGTCCAGGGCCGGGTCGTGTACATCTTCGGGTACACGCCACGCGTGTACGGGTACTCCCCCGGGCTACCCAACTGGCTGGCCGGATCCCATCCGTCCAGCGACTCAGCCGTGTACAGCGCCTCGAAGGGAGTCCCGGATTCGGTCTCACCAATTCCACTCATGCGGCTGAGCCTACCGTCGGGCGGTCCAGGTCGTGCGGCCGCTCCCCCCACTTCTCAACACCGTGCAACAGGGTCCTGACGGCCGGTGACCCAGGTCACCCGCTCTGCCGGACGAGGGCCTCCGCGGCGCTGATGATGGCGATGGTCTCCTCGCGCCACTGGGCCTCCTGGCTGCGGTGCGGGCCGGTCGCCAGGCTGATCGCCACCCCTGCCGCACGCAGCCGCAACTCGGTCGGGTCGACCCGGCGGTCGAACACCGGGGTCCAGGCCTCCAGCAGCCCCTGCAGGTGGGCCGCCTGGGCGGCGTCCATCCGCTGGATCGTCGACAGGTGGGCCAGCAGGCAGCCGAGGTCGTCCGCCCTCCGGCCGGGGCCGATCGCGTCGATGTCGAGGATGCCGCACACCCGGCCGCCGGACACGTGCACCTGGCCCTCGTGGAAGTCCCCATGGGTGGCCTCCTCCCCCGCCGGGAGGCCGGCCAGCCCCTGGCTGACCTGGTCGGCCAGCCACAGCAGCCGCGGCTCGAGCTCCGGCAGGGCGCGGGCCACCACGCCGACGTAGTAGTGCACCGACTCGGTCCACGGCAGTCGCCGCGGCAGCCGGGCGACCACGGGCGGGAACGCGTCCAGGACGGCGATCAGCTCCTCGGCGGAGCAGGGGAAGTCCTCCCGGAACAGCGCACTGGTGAGGGGACGACCAGGCAGCCCCTCGAGCACCACCACCGAGTCCTCGGTCAGGGCGAGCACCTCCGGGGCCGGGATCCCCGCCCCGCGCAGCAGCCGGTGCTGGCCGACCGTCTGGATCGCCTCCTCGGCCGTCTGCACCTTCAGGTAGAAGCGGCGCATCTCCTCCCCCACGTGCACGTCGGCACGCAGCACCGCGCGCTGGCGAGGACGGTAGCCGACGACGTCGAGGCGGATGTCGCCGGGCGAGACGTACGGCCGTTTCCCCGCCAGCGCACCGCCCTGCGGGATCCACAACCCGTGGTCGTTCACCAGTTCGGCGACGCCCTCGGCGTACGCGGCGCTGGCCAGTCCGGGCAGCTCGGGGTCGGCCGGGTAGATCCAGACGGTCACCTCGTGGCCCTCGGCATCGTGGTACACCCGCTCGCTGGCCCGGTCGCCGGCGTCCGCGCCACCCACCCGGGCGGTCACCCCGACGATCTCGGTCGCCTCGCCCCAGTCCCAGGCGACGTGGGCGCGGTACGTGGCGGTGGTGCCCCGTCCGGGCTGGTGGTCGACGTGGTCCATCCGCCAGCGCAGCAGGGTGCCGCCGGCCTCGTGGACCGCGGCGACCAGCACGTCGCCCACGGCACGGGAACTGAGCAGCAGCCCGCCGTCCTCGTCCATCGTCATGGCGTCGATCCTTCCCCATCGGGCTGGGCGGGACCCTGGGTGGGCTGGGTCGCGACGGGCTCGTCGCCCGCGGCGACCCGGGCCGCGCCCGCACCCTTCGGCTTGGTGGGGGCGAGCAGGAAGCGGGCGGCGCGGCGGCCGTCCATCTCCAGCACGCTCAGGGTGACCGGGCGGGTCTGGCTCGGGTCCTCGACGGGGTGGAGCACCGCGTCGTAGCTGTCTCCGACCTCGGGGATCGCCCCGATGCAGGACATGAACCAGCCGGCGAGGGTGTCGTACGGCCCCTCCGGCAGGCTCAGGCCCGTCTCGTCCTCGAAGTCCTCCAGTGAGGTGAGTCCGTCGATCTCCCTGGTGTCGGGCGAGATCGGCCCCTCCTTCTCGACGATGTCGTACTCGTCGGTGATGTCGCCGATGAGTTCCTCGACCAGGTCCTCCATCGTGACGATGCCCGCGGTTCCGCCGTACTCGTCCCGGACGATGGCCATGTGGCTGGACACCCGGCGCATCTCGGCCAGGGCATAGAGGACGTTGACGGTCTGCGGGAAGTTGGCGATCGGACGGACCAACTCCTCCACCGGGGTGGCGCGCTGCGACCAGCCGGGGTCGAACAGGTCCCGTACGTGGACGAAGCCCAGCACGTCGTCGGCGGAGGCGCCGGTGACCGGGTAGCGCGAGTGCGGGGCACCGCTGAGCTCCCGGACCGCCTTGTAGGTCGGGGTGTCGCCGGGCAGGAAGTCGACCTCCGTGCGGGGCACCATCACCTCGCGCAGGGACCGGTCGCCGGCGTCGAAGACGTCGTCGAGGATCCGGCGCTCCTCGGCGCCCAAGGTCGAGGAGTCCGAGACCATCGAGCGGATCTCCTCGTCGGTGACCTCCTCGCGGGAGGCGTCCGGGCGTCCGCCCAACAGCCGCATGACGGCGTTGGTGGAGACCTCGAGCAGCCAGATCACCGGCGTCAGGGCCCGGGCGATGCCGTCGACCGTGGGGCCCAGCGCCATCGCGAAGGTCTCCGCGCGCTGCATGGCGAGCCGCTTGGCGGTGAGCTCGCCCAGCACGATCGAGAGGTAGGAGATCAGGATGGTGATCACGACCAGGGCCGCGGTGTCCGCCATCCCGTCGGGCAGGCCCAGCCGCATCAGGAGCGGGGAGAGTCGCCCGGCGATCGTGGCACCACCGAAGGCGGAGGACAGGAAGCCGAACAGGGTGACGCCGATCTGCACCGCCGACAGGAACCGCTGCGGATCGGCTGCCAGCTGGCCGACCCGCTGGCCACGGCGTCCCCTGGTGCGCAGCCGCTTGATCTGGCTGTCCCGCAGCGAGATCAGTGCCATCTCCGCAGCGGCGAAGAACCCGCCGCAGATGGTGAAGAAGAGGACCAGCAGTATCTCGCGGGCGAGTGGGCTCACAGGAGACTGCCCCTGTCGTGAACGGCATGCACGCGCCCATCATAGGGATCAGGCCCCTCCGACGCGGTGGACGTTCTGCCTGCCGCTGCCGGACGCACCGCCGATCTGGCGGGGATTCTGTTTGAATCAGGGCGTGACGACTCTCCCGCGGTTCGGCCGCCGCACCATCGGACGCCGCGCGTTCGACTTCGACCGCCAGGCCGCGGTGATGGCCGTGGTCAACCGCACCCCGGACTCCTTCTGGGACCGCGGCCGTACGTACGAGCTGGACGCGGCCGTCTCCGCGGCGCTGTCGGCGGCGGACGCGGGGGCCGACTGGGTGGACATCGGCGGCATGCCGTTCAGCCCGGACACCCCCGAGGTCAGCGAGGCGGAGGAGGTCGACCGGGTGGTCCCGGTCGTCGAGCGGGTGGCCGCCGCCAGCGACGTGGTCATCTCCGTCGACACCACCCGGGTCGGCGTCGCCGAGCGGGCCCTGTCCGCGGGCGCCTCGGTGATCAACGACACCTCCGGGCTCGCCGATCCCGGCCTGGCCGAACTCGCCGCCGACACGGGTGCGACGCTGATCATCACGCACAGCCTCGCCGCGCCCCACGTGCACCATCCCCGACCTCGCTACGACGACGTCGTCACCGAAGTGGTCGCGTTCCTGGCCGATCGGCTCGAACGGGCCCGTGACCTCGGCGTACGCGACGAGCAGGTCATCCTGGACCCGGGCCACGACCTGAACAAGAACACCCGGCACACCCTGGAGCTGACCCGGCGGTTCGGCGAGGTGGTTGCCCTGGGCCTGCCGACGCTCGCCGCGGTGTCCAACAAGGACTTCATCGGCGAGGCCCTGGGCCACGACCGTGAGGAGCGCACGTTCGGTTCGGTGGTGGCCGCGACCTGGTGCATCCAGCAGGGGGCCCGGGTGATCCGGATGCACGATGCGCGGGCCGCGGTCGACACCGTACGGATGTGTGCCGCGATCGCCGGGACGCGCGAGCCGGCGTACGAGCGCCACAACCTCTGACGGCCGGGCCCGGGAGAAGCGCAGGGACCGCAGCCGACAGCGCGGACCGCTGCCGGTGACAGCAGCCCACGGCGACGGCGCGGACGACGAGGGCGGGTGACCGGGATCGCTCCCGGCCACCCGCCCCAGGTGGCGATCACTCCCGGGCCGCCGTGGCGGGCCCGGGGCGTGGGTCAGCTGCGACCCGGGCGGGTCGGCTGCAGCCCCTTCGCCCGACCCTGGCCGTTGGCCGGGGTCAGCGAGGCGATGGTGCCGTTCTGCTCGTCGAGCAGGACCTTCGGGGCCAGCGCATGCCCGAAGTTGAACATGCCGTCGATGGCGTTGGCCTTCGCGTCGAAGGAGCTGTCGCCGATCCGGCCGGTCTGCCAGTTGTCCTCGACGAAGCGCAGGATCGAGGTCTGGTCGGTCAGGGTGTGGTCGACGTAGTTCGTCTTCGCGTACGGGGAGACGACCAGCAGCGGCTGGCGCGGCCCGTACCCGCAGCGGTCCTGGTAGCCACCCATCACCGCGACGCCGTTGGCCGCGGCGTCCTTGCACCAGGCCGCGTCGTCGGCCGAGGTGGAGGCGTTGACGACCGGGGCCTTGGCGTGGTCGTACCAGCCGTCCGAGTCGTCGTACGCGATGACGACGGCGGTGTCCTTCCAGTTCTTCGACTGCTGGATCTCGTTGACCGTCTTCGCGATGAAGGTCTGCTCGTCCAGCGGATCGGAGTAGCCGGCGTGGCCGTCCTGGTACATCCCCGCCTTGAGGAAGCTCACGGCCGGCATGTCGTCGGTGTTGACCACGGCGTTGAAGTCGGTCAGGTCGTACTGGTGGTTGGCCTGGCCGTTGTGGCCGATCTCCGCCGGGCTGGCCGGGGGGAGGTGGTGCGGGTTGGACGTCGACCGGTAGTACTGGAACGGCTCGTGGTGCGGCGAGTAGTCGGTCACCGTGTTGCCGGCGACGTTGGTGTGCGAGTCCAGGCAGGCGGCCGGTGAGCTGGAGGTGGCGGGGCTGGTGGGCCGGAAGCCGCCCTGGAACCAGCCCCAGCTCACGCCCTTGTCGTTCAGCAGGTCGCCGATGTTCTTGCCGTCCATCGACGCCAGGGTGTGCCCGGTGGCGTGCGAGTTGTTCGAGCAGTCGTCGTAGACCGGGTCGGGGTCCCCGGTCACGGTGCCGACACCGTTGGCGTTCGGGACGCGCACGGTGTAGTCGCTGGCGGTCGGCTTGACCTCGGTGGCGCCGTCGGTGGACCACTCGTGCACCCCGTGGGTCTGGCCGGAGACGAGGTTCAGTGCACCGGGCGTGGAGGGGCCGAAGGTGGTGCTGTACGAGTTGTCGCTCATCGCGTACTGCTGGGCGTAGTTCCACAGCCCGGTGACGGCGTTGCCGTCGTAGTAGCCCATCACGAGGCCATTGCGGCCGTACGCGTGGGGGGTGGAGCTGCAGTTGTCGCGCGTGGTGTTCTCGACGAACTTGTCCATCGCGCCGCCGTTGTAAGCCTTCTGCTCGGCCAGGTAGTTGTGGTCCTGGTCGCAGGTGACTGCCTGGGACGGGGACAGCCGGAAGGGCTGGACGGAGTTCGGGTTGTTCGGCGCCAGCATGCCGGCGGACTGGAGCGTGTCGATGTGCTTCGAGGTGCCGGGACGGGCCTGGAAGGAGGGTGCCGCCGTGCCGGAGCCCTGCAGGGTCTCACCCGCGGTGTTGGCGGCGTTCGGGTAGGTGGCGAAGTAGTGGTCGAAGGAGACGTTCTCCTGGAAGATCACCACCACGTGCTTGATCGGGGTGGTGGTGGCGCCGCCCCCTGCGGTTGCCGGGGAACCGGTGGTGGCAAAGGCCTGGGCACCGCCGAACGCGGTGGCCGCCAGGCAGATCGCCCCCGCACCGGCCAGCATGCGCTGCCGTCGAGTGGACATGGGTTGCTCCTCGTGTCACGCGGCCGGAATGTCCGGCCGGGCGCGAAGTTACGCTCCGCGCCCTCCCCGGCGGCAGTCCCCGGAGGGATGATTGGGCAGGAGTTCATGCCTCGTTCCCCGAACGTTGCCGCAACCCACAGGGTCCGGAGAATCTCTCAGTCCATCCTCTGGCAATCTTCACCTACGTTTCAGGGTCGACGATTTCTTCGTACGCCCCGACGGGTCGTACGGATCCCCTCGTCCCCGACCGCGCCTGCACCCGGACCGGTCGGCTAGCCTGTCCGGGTGACCGATCGGATGCATGTGCCAGCCCTCGACGAGATCGCCGACCAGTGGGTGATCACCCTGAGCTGCAAGGATCGCCCCGGCATCGTGTACAAGATCAGCGGCGCCGTCGTGGCCGCCGAGGGCAACATCACCGAGTTGCAGCAGTTCTCCAGCCTGGACACCGGCAACTTCTTCCTCCGACTCCAGTTCGCCACGGCGCTGCCGCAGGACGCCATCCTGAGCCAGATCGCGCCGGTCGCCCGCGAGCTCGACGCCACCTGGCAGATCGACGTGGTGGGGCGCCCGGTCCAGACCCTGGTGCTCGCCTCCAAGGCCGGGCACTGCCTGCAGGACCTGCTCTACCGCCGCCACAGTGGGCACCTGGCGATCCAGGTACCGCTGGTGCTGTCGAACCACGAGAACCTGCGCGAGCTGTCCGAGTTCTACGGCGTGCCGTTCGAGTCGCACTACGTGGTCGCCGAGAACAAGACCGACTTCGAGCACCGGGTGATGCAGGTCGTCGAGGAGCAGGGCATCGAACTGGTCGTCCTCGCCCGCTACATGCAGATCCTCTCCCCCGAGCTGTGCGACTTCCTCAAGGGCCGGGCGATCAACATCCACCACTCCTTCCTGCCGGGCTTCAAGGGCGCCAATCCCTACCGCCAGGCGCATGCCCGTGGCGTGAAACTGATCGGCGCGACCGCCCACTTCGTGACGGCCGACCTCGACGAGGGCCCGATCATCGAGCAGAACGTGGTCCGGGTGAACCACTCCGCCTCCCCCCACCAGCTGATGGCGATCGGCCAGGACGAGGAGTCGCGAACCCTCTCGGAGGCCGTCCGGCTGTTCTCCGAGCATCGCGTCCTGCTCGACGGGGTCCGTACGATCGTCTTCCAGTAGCGCCTCGGGGTCGCAGCCGCACCCTGTTGCAGGCCTGCCGGGTGAGGGGCCCCTGGGTCGTCGGGCCCGGTCCCCCCAGTGCTAGCGTCGGTCGTGCGGACCACCCGGATCCGCACGAACTCCGACGAGGGAGAAGACAGTGTCCCAAGCCCCAGTGAAGGTGGCCGTCACCGGCGGTGCCGGTCACATTGCCTACAGCTTGCTCTTCCGCATCATCCAGGGCCAGCTTGTCGGCCCGGACACCCCGGTCGAGCTGCGCCTGCTGGAGATCGCCCCCGCGATGAAGGCGCTCGAGGGCGTGGCGATGGAGATCGACGACTGTGCCTCCCCGCTGGTGAGCAACATCGTGATGAGCGACGACCCGAACGTCGCCTTCGACGGAGCGAACATCTGCCTCCTCGTCGGCGCCCGTCCCCGCGGCAAGGGAATGAACCGCTCCGACCTGCTCGCCGCCAACGGCGCTATCTTCGCCCCCCAGGGGCAGGCGATCAACGACCACGCCGCCGATGACGTCCGCATCCTGGTGACCGGCAACCCGGCCAACACCAACACGCTGATCGCCCGCACCCACGCCCCGGACGTCCCGGCCACCCGCTTCACCTCGCTGATGCGCCTGGACCACAACCGGGCCCTGTCGCAGCTGGCGAAGAAGACCGGTGCGGCCGTCACCGACATCCGCAAGCTCGCGGTCTGGGGCAACCACTCGGACACCCAGTACCCCGACATCACCCACGCGACGATCGCCGGCCGTCCCGCCGTCGAGGTCGTCAACGACACGAACTGGATGGAGAACGAGTTCATCCCGACCGTCGCCAAGCGTGGCGGGGCGATCATCGACGCCCGCGGCGCCTCCTCCGCCACCTCGGCGGCGAACGCAACGGCCGACCACATGCACGACCTGCTGGTCGGCTCCCCCGCCGGCGACTGGGTCACCATGGGCGTGACGTCCGACGGTTCGTACGGCATCCCCGAGGGCCTGATCTGCGGTATGCCGTGCACCACGAGCAACGGCGAGTACGAGATCGTCCAGGGCCTGGAGTTCAGCGCCTTCGGCAAGGCCAAGCTGGCCGCGACGATCGCGGAGCTCGAGAACGAGCGCCAGGCGGTCCACGAGCTCGGGCTGGTCTGACCCCCGATCCGGCACACGAGGGGGCGGGTACCGATCGATGATCCGTACCCGCCCCCTCGGCGTTCCTACTGGGTATTCCGGTTGTGGCGCAGCTCGCCTTTCGTGCCCGTCGCGGGTGGAACCGCTCGGTCAGAGCCTCGAGATGACCATGACGATGATCCCGACCCCGACGACCAGCATCCCCGTCACGTCGATCGGCCGGTTCCGTACCCGGAGCAGGCCGGCCTGGGAACTTGGAACGATGGCCCGGATCACCGCGCCGACGATCATGCCCCCACCCACGATGCAGGCACCGACCTGCCAGTGACCGAGGCCGATCACGACGACGCCGGCGGCCATGATGGCCACCACCACTGCCAACCAGCGCAGCCGGAGCCCAGGATCGGCGCGGAGGCGCTCCGGCCCGGACCACGGCACCCCGGCCGGCGGAATCGTGCCGAGGGCAGGCGGATCGGGGACCACCCGGACCTCGTCGGGACCGAGGGTGCCCAGGAGCTCGGCCCGGGAAGCGGCCCGGAGCTCGGCCCGGGAGTCGCGGTCCGGAAGGTCCTGGCGGTTCGCTCGACGTCCGATCCTCACTTCGCGAGCTTCTCCGCACGCTCGACGACGTTCATCAGCAGCATGGCACGGGTCATCAGGCCGACGCCGCCGGGGGTCGGGGCGACCTTCGAGGCGACCTCCCAGACCGAGCGGTCGAAGTCACCGACCAGGCCCTCGTCCGTACGGGTCATGCCGACGTCGACCAGTACCGCGCTGGGCTTGATCATGTCCGCGGTGATCAGGCCAGCGGTGCCGGCAGCGCCGACGACGATGTCGGCCCGGCGGGTGTGCTCGGCCAGGTCACGGGTGCCGGTGTGGCAGAGGGTGACCGTGGAGTTCTCGGTGCGACGGGTCAGCAGCAGCCCCAGCGGACGGCCGACGGTGGTGCCACGGCCGACGATGCAGACCTCGGCGCCCTTGAGCTCGACATCGTTGCGGCGCAGCAGGTCGACGATCCCTCGCGGGGTGCACGGCAGCGGAGCCTCGACGCCGAGCACCAGGCGACCGAGGTTGGTCGGGTGCAGGCCGTCGGCGTCCTTGTCGGGGTCGATCTGTTCCAGCGCCCAGTTGTCGTCCAGGTGGGCAGGCAACGGCAGCTGCACGATGTAGCCGGTGCAGGCCGGATCGGCATTGAGGCGGGCGATCTCCTCGGAGAGTTGCTCGGCAGTGGTGTCCGCGGGCAGGTCGACGCGGATGGAGGCGATGCCGACCTCGGCACAGTCGCGGTGCTTGCCGCGGACGTACGCCTGGCTGCCCGGGTCGTCACCGACCAGGATGGTGCCGAGGCCGGGGGTGATGCCCTTCTCGACGAGGGCGGCCACACGGACCTTGAGGTCGTCCTTGATCGCCGTCGCGGCGATCTTGCCGTCCATCTTGGTTGCGGTCATCGCACTACTCCTCAGCCCCGTGGTCGAGAGGGGACGTACGGCCGAGGCCGATCCGTACGACACACGGCCACAGCCTAGTGGGAATGGACCCCCGCCATCGCACCGGACCGCGACCGCGGGCGCCGGCGCCGGCACCGGCACCGGCGTGGCTCCCGCCGGGGAGGCTCGGCCACGATCAGGGGCTCCTCCGCCCGCCAACCGGCCGGGTGTGCGACAGGCTCACTGCAGCTACCCGGGTTCGCTGCAGCCGGCCGACCTCACTGCCCGTGCAAGAGCAGTGAACATGCGGAGCTGCAGCGAACACCCCCCACCGGCAGCGAACACCGGCAGCGCACACCCCCGGCGGCGAACGGAGCGATCACCAGCAGAGCACTCGGCGGAGCCGTCACCGCGAGAGCGGTCCGCGGGCATCACACGGGCCGACGTTCCCCGGGATCACCGACCGTGTTCCGTCGGCCCCTCTGCCGGGGATCGGCGCACATGGGAATCGTCGGCACCTGTGCGCGCAGGAGACCCGTCCCCGGCTACCGATGCCGGGTCCCACCACCCTCGCACCCCACCACCCTCGCACCCACCAAGCGCGGGACCAGCACGGCCGGGCCCACCAGTGGTGGACCCGGCCGTCCCGGACGTACGCGCCTGCGCGCAAGCAGGTTGCTCAGTGGAAGAAGTGGCGCGTCCCCGTCACGTACATCGTCACGCCCGCCGCCTTGGCGGCCTCGATGGTCTCGTCGTCACGGATCGAGCCGCCGGGCTGGACGATCGCGGCGACCTTGGCGTCGATCAGGATCTGCGGGCCGTCGCTGAACGGGAAGAACGCATCGGAGGCGGCGACCGCACCCACGGCACGCTCACCCGCACGCTCCACCGCCAGCTTGCAGGAGTCGACCCGGTTGACCTGGCCCATGCCGACGCCGACGGAGGCGCCGTCCTTGGCGAGCAGGATCGCGTTGGACTTGACCGCGCGGCAGGCCTTCCAGGCGAAGAGCAGATCGCGCAACATCGCCTCGTCGGCGGGCTCGCCCGCCACCAGTTGCCAGTTGGCCGGGTCGTCGCCGGCGGCCTGGAAGGTGTCGGGCTCCATCAGCAGGGCGCCGCCCGAGATCGGCCGCAGGTCGCGGTCGCGGTGCGTGTACGCCGGGGCGGTCAGCAGCCTGACGTTCTTCTTGGCGGACAGGATCTCCAGCGCACCGTCCTCGTACCCGGGGGCGATGACCACCTCGGTGAAGATGTCCTTGACCGTCTCGGCCATGGCCACCGACACGGGACGGTTGGTGGCGATAACGCCGCCGAACGCGGAGAGCGGATCGCAGGCGTGCGCCTTGGCATGGGCGTCGGCGATGTCGGAGCCGACGGCGATCCCGCACGGGTTGGCGTGCTTCATGATCGCCACGGCTGGCTCGTCGAAGTCGTACGCGGCGCGGTAAGCGGCGTCACCGTCGGTGTAGTTGTTGTAGGACATCTCCTTGCCGTGGAGCTGCTCGGCCTGGGTCAGGCCCTTGGGACCGGACTCGTCGGCGTACAGGGCGGCCGCCTGGTGGGAGTTCTCGCCGTACCGCAGGGTGCCACGCTTGGTCCAGGACGCCCCGACCCAGGCCGGGAAGCCGTCACCGGCGGAGGAGTCGGTCAGCTCGGTGCCCATCCAGGAGGCCACCGCGATGTCGTACTCCGCGGTGTGGACGAACGCCTGTGCGGCCAGCTGCTGGCGCTCGGCAAGGCTGAAGCCGCCCTCGGCGAGCGCGCGCTGCAGGTCGCCGTACTGGGCCGGGTCGGTGATGATGGCCACGCTCGGGTGGTTCTTGGCCGCGGCGCGGACCATCGAGGGCCCGCCGATGTCGATCTGCTCGACGCACTCGTCCTGGGTGGCGCCCGAGGCCACGGTCTCGCGGAAGGGATAGAGGTTCGACACGACCAGGTCGAACGGCTTGACGCCCAGCTCGTCGAGCTGCGTACGGTGCGACTCGAGACGGCGGTCGGCCAGGATGCCCGCGTGGATCATCGGGTGCAGCGTCTTGACCCTGCCGTCGAGGCACTCGGGGAAGCCGGTGACGTCCTCGACCGGGATGACCGGTACGCCGGCGTCGGCCAGCTTCCTGGCGGTGGACCCGGTCGAGACGACCTCGACGCCGGCGTCGGCCAGCGCGCGGCCGAGATCCTCGAGACCGGTCTTGTCATAGACGGAGACCAGCGCCCGCTTGATCGGGAGTCGTTCTGGTGCAGCTGACATGGATCCTTCTTCCGTGAGGGTCGGCGGGTGGGGATGGTCGGGAGGTCAGTGGGCCGCCGCGGCGCGATCGGCGAGGTCTGCGACGGTCTCGATCAGGAGGCGGCGCTCCTGGACCTTGATCCGCTCGTGCAGGGACTCCTCGGTGTCGTCCGGCAGGACCGGTACCGCGGCCTGGGCGATCACCGCGCCGGTGTCGACCCCGTCGTCGACGTAGAAGACGCTGGCACCCGTGACCTTCACGCCGTAGGCCAATGCGTCCCGTACGCCGTGGGTGCCGGGGAAGGACGGGAGCAGTGCCGGGTGGGTGTTGATCATCCGGCCGGCGAAGCGCTCGAGGAACGCCGGTCCGACGAGCTTCATGAAGCCGGCGCTGACGACCAGGTCCGGGTCGTACGCGGCGACCTCCTCGGTGAGCCGGCGGTCCCAGGCCGCCCGGTCGTCCCCCTTGTGGAACGGGACGACGAAGGTGGGCACACCGGCCGCGCGGCCACGTTCCAGCCCGTACGCGCTGTCGCGGTCGGCACCCACGGCCACGATCCGTACGTCGTGCGCGGCGGCCCAGTCCGGGTCGTCACACGAATCGAGCAGGGACTGCAGCAGCGTGCCCGAACCGGACACCAGGACGACCACCGAGTAAGCCACGCCAGCAGCCTACTCAGCCCCGACCCGGCGCGCCCGTGCTGCCGCGGCACGGACGCCGTCTGTCAGCGGCCAGTCGATGTGTCGTCGGGTCCGGCCGGCTCGTCCACGGGGTTCAGGTCGTCCACGGGGTTCGGATCGTCATTGGCCAGGACCGGGCCGCTGACCTCCGGCGCGTCCTCCGTCACCGTGGCGGGCCTGGGCCCCTCGCCGGCGTGAGGAGCCGCCGAGGCCTGGACGGCCGGGGATTCGGAGATTCCTGAGGATGGTGGGTCGCCGAGGGTGGCGGCGGAGTCGGCCGAGGCAGCCGCCGCGGCCGCCCGACGTCGGCGAAGGGCGGTCACCGAGCGCACGATGCCGTACGCCAGGCCGGTCGCCAGGCCGCCGCCGGTGGTCAGGACCGTACCGAGGACGAGAAGTTCGAGCGGCCGGGGACCCAGGCCGGCGAGCCGCGCGACACCCAGGTCGCCGCGGGACAACAGCCCGACCAGCGTGGCGAGCAGGCCCAGGCCGACCCCGACCAGGCCGCCGAAGAGCATCCCGGTGTCCGGCCTGGTCCACCTCGAGCGGCGCAGGTAGACCCATGCCGCCAGGCCGCCGGCAAGGACCCCGCCGGCCAACCAGGCCAGGTCCAGCGTCGTTCCCGGACCGGGCGCGGGCAGCGCCGCGCTGATCGGCCAGCCCGGGAGCAGGCCGAGGTGGGTGTCCGAGGGCGAGACCAGCGACCCGTCGCCGAGCCCGAAGCCCGCCCCCAGGGTGTAGCTCATCGCCCAGAGCACGAAGGTGGGGACGTACGCGGCCTGCGCCAGGACCACGCCGAGCCCGCCCAGGGCGCCGCCGCCGATCCCCTGGGTGAGCAGCACGAGTTCGCCCCGGTGCACGACCAGCCCGGTGACCAGGGCTGCGGCGCCGACGACGAGCAGCGCCAGGAGCCCGACCGCCAGCGCCCGGGCGGCCTCGACGACCGGCGCCGGCCACCACAGGCGGTTCCGCAGGCGGACACGGGACCGGGACCACCAGGATGCGAGGACGGTGAGCACCACTGCCCCGCCGAGGGCCTTGCCCGCCTGGGCCGGTCCCCCGGCCAGCAGGCCGGTGACTGCCACGACCACCGCGTAGGTAAGGCCCATCAGTGCGCCGCGCAGCAGTCTGGTCCCCTGTGGGCTGTCCTCGGGCTCGCCGAGCCTGCGCAGCACGGCGATGCCGACCTGGGCCAGCAGCAGGCCTAGGACGACCGACAGGCCGAACGGCACCAGGGTCCACCGCGTTGCGCCGACCACCAGGCCGCCGCCATGGCCGGCCAGCCACAGTTGGGTGGACACCTTCAGCACCCCGCCGTACGAACCGACCGGGGCGGTCAGCCAGGCCAGTGTCGACAGGGCCGCGAGCAGCACCCAGCCGACGATGGCTGCCGCCCCGCCGGCCACGACCGCCGCGCCCCACCGGGGCCCCTCCGGAGGTACGTACGGATCCTCCGCGGACGGGATCGGAGGACGCAGGCCGGTGACCCCTTCGACCACTGCTTCCTGTTCGCCTTCGGTCGAGCGGGCACGGGCATCGCGACGCGACCGGTGGTGACCGGTCGGCCCCCCGAGGTCGGGACGGGTGCGGGGCGGGCTGTTGCGGTTCTGGCTCATATCCCCTCCATGCTCGCCCGCACCGCTCGGGCGGGTCGCTTCGACACGCCCCAGAGGGTAGTGTCAATATGACCATTGGCCATCCGGGATGATGGATTCGTACGGCGTCCTGGCTCCCCATGCCAGCGGGCGCCGGTGTCACGAGGTGTCGCACCGGAACGCAGAACTGGAAGGGGCTGACGTGGACGAGCAGGTACCGGAGACGCCGCGACCTCGCCGAGCGGCCGCCCCGCCGCCGGGCAGTGGTCCGGATTCCGCGGAGAACCTCCCGCGCCGCGCCCGTCGTGCGGCCGCCCCCGACCCGCAGCCCGCAGCTCCGGCATCCGCCAGTGGCCCCCGCTCCACGGAGACCCCGGCAGCGCCCCGCTCCGCCAGCAGCCCCGTTGCTCCGAGCAGCCCGCCCGCCCCGAGCCGTACGGAGTGGCAGGCCGGCCCCGCGTCGCCGTCCCGGCAGACGCCTGCGTCGCCTGCGACACCTGCGAGCTCGGCATCGCCGGCGACCTCGCCGTCGCCCAGGACCCCCGCAGCCGCCGCATCGCCGACCCCTTCAGTGACCGAGACCGGCATCAATCGGGCGATCTCCCCCGGCGCCGACAAGTGGCGTTCTCCCGGCAGCGGCGGAAGCCCGGCCGCGGCGCCCTCGCCATCACCCGCCGCCAGTCCCACCCCCGTTGCTTCGCCGCCCGTTGCTTCACCGCCCGTTGCTTCACCGCCCGTGGCGGCAGCTGGGTCACCGTCCACTCCCGCCCCGGTCGCGGGCAGTACTGCGGTTGGGGGCGCTGCCGGTGCCGCCGGTGCAGCTGCCTTCCCTGGTGGCCCCGCGGGTGCGGGTGGCACCGCCCAGTCCGGTCCGACCGGCCCGACGAGCCCGACCGGCCCGACGAGCCCGACGACTCCGGGGGGAGCACCGCCCGGACGTGGACAGGGCCCCTCCCGGGCATTCGACTCCGGCGACGGCGGCAACAACCGCCGGCGCAACCTCATCCTGGCCCTGGTCGCCGCCCTGGTCGTGATCGCCGTGGTCACCACCGCGGTGCTGCTGCGTGGCCGGATCACCGGACAGGGTCCGGGTGCGGGGCAGTCCCCCAGCCCCACGGCCACGCCCGTCCTGACCCCGGCTTCGATGCTCACGGTCGACGACGTACGTTCCCTGGACAGCAAGGCCGCCTGGGCGGAGATCCTGACCCAGGAGCGGGTCGATGCCGACACTCCCCGGCCGACCTGCCTGGTCCTGGACGCCCAGGGCGTGCCGCTGGCGCAGTCGACGGTGGTGCGCAAGCTCCAGGCCGGCAACGACGCCAACAACTCGGTCCTCCACGAGGCGTTCCAGTTCGCCTCCGCCGATGATGCCAAGTCCGCAACCGACCTGTGGAGCAAGCAACTCGGCGACTGCTCGCGCCCGATCGCGCTGCTGGCCAACGGCTGGACCATCAGCGGTGTCGGGGATGCCGCGACCGGTGTCACCGCGATCGTGCAGGACAAGACGGCGATCAACCACACCGTCCAGCTCAGCCGCAGCGGCTCCGTGGTGCACGTGATCGACGCCTCCAAGCCCCAGGCCACCCCCGACGGGACGGCTGTCGCCAAGCTGCTCGGTACGGTCGTGGGGCGCACCTGCCAGGCCGCCGGCGGCGCCTGCGCCGACAATCCCTCCGCCTCCTCCGGCGTACCGCCGCAGACCGCGAGCAACCCCGAGTTCCTCGCCAATGCCGACCTGCCGCGGATCACCGCCGGCACCGGTCGCTGGGGTGGCACCGACGTGGCGACGACCTTCGACTTCTTCGGCAGCCAGTGCGAGGGCAAGGACCTGGCCACGGTCGCGGGTCCGGAGTCGCGCAAGCACCGCGCCTACCTGCTGCAGGAGGACGCCGCCGCCCCCGAGGGCACCTTCGGCGTGGACGAGTACATCCTCACCTACCCGGACAAGGGCGGCGCGGACGGCCTCGTCAAGGACATCACCGCCTCGATCAACGGGTGCGAGAAGAACATGCTGACCGCCAAGGTCGAGCAGGGTGCCGCCATCGACACCAAGGCCAACAACAAGGCCATCACCGGCCGGGTCTGGACCATCACCCAGCAGGTCGACCAGAACACCAAGCAGCGCTACCGCGTCGGCCTGGTCCAGGTCGACCGCACGGTCATCTACACGATGATCCCGACCGGGCAGTCGTTCGACTTCAACAACGACCAGTGGAAGGGGATCGCCGAGCGGGCCGGCCAGCGGCTCGCGACGACGCTCTGAGCCCCCACTGTCGGCCACGTACGCGACCCGGCAGTGGCGGTTGGGCAAGCTGGAAGGGGGCTCCCGGATGACGATCCGGGAGCCCCCTTCTGGTGTGCCGGACCTCAGCGGTCCCAGCGGTCCAGGCCGAGCTCGGCCACGATCCCCCGGGCCAGGTCGGCCGTCGTGGACGGGGTGGTGCCCACCTTGACGCCGGCGGCCTCGAGGGCCTCCTTCTTGGCCTGGGCGGTGCCGGCCGACCCCGAGACGATGGCGCCGGCATGCCCCATCGTCTTGCCCACCGGAGCGGTGAAGCCCGCGACGTACGCCACCACGGGCTTGGTCACGTGATCCTTGATGTACGCCGCGGCACGCTCCTCGGCGTCACCACCGATCTCGCCGATCATCACGATCACCTTGGTGTCGGGGTCCTCCTCGAACGCCGCGAGGGCGTCCACGTGGGTGGTCCCGATGATCGGGTCACCGCCGATGCCGACGGCGGTCGAGATGCCGATCTCCCGCAGTTCGAACATCATCTGGTAGGTCAGGGTGCCCGACTTGGAGACCAGGCCGACCGGGCCCGGCCCGGTGATCCCGGCGGGGATGATCCCCGCGTTCGACTCACCCGGCGACTGGATGCCGGGGCAGTTCGGCCCCAGGATCCGGCTGGTGCCCTTGTTCCTCGCGTAGGCGTAGAACTCGGCGGTGTCGTGCACCGGTACGCCCTCGGTGATCACCACGATCAGCGGCATGCCCGCATCGATCGCCTCCATCACCGCGGCCTTGGTCGCAACGGCCGGGACGAAGATGACCGACACGTCGGCACCGTCCTTCTCCATGGCCTCGGCGACCGTGGCACGGATCGGGACCAGGGCATGACCGCCGGCCCACGAGAACTCCGACGTCTGGCCGGCCTTCCGCGGGTTGGTGCCGGCCACGACGCGTGACCCGGAGGCGAGCATCAACTGGCCGTGTTTGTGCCCCTCCGAGCCGGTCAGGCCCTGGACGACGATCTTGGAGTTCGAGTCGAGCAGGATGGTCATCGGTTCTCGCCTTCCCGGGCGTTACGGAGTTCGTCGATGCTGGCGACGCCGGCGGCCAGCTGGGCAGCCATCCGGGCGCCCCCGTCCATCGTCTCGGCGACGAGCACGAAGCCAGCCAGGCGCTCGCGCGCCCGCTTCAGCACGTGGCGTCCGCCGGCGGCGTTGTTGCCGTCCAGGCGCAGCACGATCGGCTTGTTCGCCCGCTCGCCGAGCAGGTCCATGGCCTGCACAATGCCCTTGGCGACCTGCTCGCACGACGTGATGCCGCCGTACACGTTGACGAAGATGCTCTTCACCGCCGGGTCGGACAGGATCAGCGACAGGCCGTTCGCCATCACCTCGGCCGACGCGCCGCCGCCGATGTCGAGGAAGTTCGCCGGGCTCGGGCTGCCCGGCAGGTCGGCTCCGGCGTACGCGACGACGTCCAGGGTGCTCATCATCAGGCCCGCCCCATTGCCGATCACCCCGACGTTGCCGTCGAGCTTGACGTAGTTGAGGCCCTGTTCACGGGCCTGCGACTCCAGCGGGTCGACGTTGGCCTCGTCGCGGTACGCCGCGTGCTCGGGGTGGCGGAAGGCGGCGTTCTCGTCGAGGGTGACCTTGCCGTCCAGCGCGATGATCGATCCGTCGCCCGCCTTGATCAGCGGGTTCACCTCGACCAGCGTGGCGTCCTCGTCGCGGAAGACCTCCCAGAGCTTCACGAACATGGCTTCCAGACTCGGCCGGTCGGCCTCGTCGAAGCCCGCCGCCGCGGTGATCTCGGCCGCCTTGGCGGCGTCGACGCCGACGAGCGGGTCGACCGGCACCTTGGCGAGCAGCTCCGGGGAGTCCTTGGCGAGCGTCTCGATGTCCACGCCTCCGCTGCGCGAGCACATCGCCAGGTACTGGCGGTCCGACCGGTCGACCAGCAGGGAAAAGTAGTACTCCTCGGCGATGTCGGCACCCTCGGTAACCATCACGCGGTGGACCGTGTGGCCCTTGATGTCCATTCCCAGGATCTGTTCGGCCACCGCCTGGGCCTCATCGGCATCACGGGCCAGCTTCACACCGCCGGCCTTGCCCCGGCCACCGGTCTTCACCTGGGCCTTGATGACTGCGGGCCAGCCGAGGTCCTCGGCTACCTGTCGCGCCTCGGCTGCGGTGGTGGCCGTGGCGGCCCGCATCACCGAGACACCGTACGACTCGAACATGTCGCGGGCCTGATACTCGTACAGATCCATCGCGATCCTTTCGCTCGGTGGACGGGACACCGGTCCCGCCCCGCCCCGACATCCGTGGCGGGGCGGCAATGTGGCCGAGTCTAGGCGACGGTCCACCGGCGCGGGGAGGGTGCAAACCATCTCGCGGAATGACTGCAGGGAAGCCGCAACGGCATCGTGGCCGGTAGCCCGACCCGAAAGTCGGCCTACCGGCCACGAGGAGTGAGTGAGGGTCCGAGCAGGTCCAGTGGGGCGCGCCAGATCCACAGCTGGACGTCCCGGGACCGGAGTCCGGCCTGTTGGCCGGACCCGGGCAGGGGTCAGGCCGCGGCGTGGCTGGCGACGTGCTCGCGCACCCAGGACACGATGCTCTCCATCGACGTCCCGGGGGTGAAGATCTCCGCGGCACCCATGTCGTGCAGCGGCGGGATGTCCTCCTCCGGGATGATGCCGCCGCCGAAGACGACGATGTCGGCGGCGTCGTTCGCCTTCAACTGCTCGATCACGTCCTGGAAGAGCGTGAGATGGGCGCCGGAGAGCACGGACAGTCCGATACCGTCGGCGTCCTCGGCAATTGCGGTCTGGACGATCTGCTCCGGGGTCTGGTGCAGCCCGGTGTAGATGACCTCCATGCCGGCATCGCGCAGTGCGCGGGCAACAACCTTGGCGCCACGGTCATGACCGTCCAGGCCAGGCTTGGCGACAACCACTCGAATCGGTGCGTTCGTATCCACGCCCCTAGCCTAGCTGTGGGCGAGTTCGTGCGGAGGTGCACCCCTCCTACTCGCACGGGTCGGTCCAGGGTCCCGAAGGTCCCCGACCCGCCCGTTTCTCACTATGTCGACACCGCAACCGTGTCCACCCTGAGGCAACTCTGTGCAAGCCAGCGCGGGTTATGTGACCTTGTTCACAATCTGCGTGGCGCGACCGCGCGGGTCTGCCAGGTTTTGACCCCAAACGGCCCCGTCGGCGGCCTGCTCGATTTTGACCGCATTTACCAATCCGTTATGTTTCTTGGAGCCGGTTGGGGACCATGAGGGTCTCGTGACCGGCGTCATGCCGTTAGCAACAAGGAGCCCACGTGTCACGGATCACCGTCAAGGCGTCGAACCCCCGTCGCGCCGTTGCCGACGCGCCTCGTTCCGACACCTTCGGATCCGCCCGGGACTCCTTGGTCTCGCTGCGTGACCGTCTGCAGCAGCCCGAGTCCCTGTCGCCGCGCTACGCGGAGATGGCCACGGACGAGAGCACGGACGACAACCGCCACACGCTCAACTCGAGCCTGGCGGCGCTGACCGTCTCCGCTCTGGGCCTCGCCGTCGCGGGCGCCGTGACGATGACCTCGAACGCCCAGGCGGCCAACCCGGAGGCCCTGCTGGAGCTCCAGCAGAAGAGCACCGCGTCGGCCACCATCGCCGAGCCCGCACCAGCCACCCCCGCTTCCCCCGCTGACGCGAACGGCACCCCCAACACCACCACCGGCTCCACTCCGGCGCAGGCCGGCTCCCTCGATGGCCGCAGCACGGACGAGACCTCCCGTACGGCGGCCCGCACCGAGCTGGATGCCGCGATGGGCGCCCAGCTGGCGACCGAGCGCTCCAAGCAGCTCTCCGCTGCCAGTGACTCCGCCGCCCAGGCCTCCCGTGAGCAGGCACTCGCCTCCCGCGCGGACCAGCTGACCTCCTCCACGAGCTCGATCTCGGCGGAGAACGATCGCCTCGCCAAGGCCAAGAAGGACCAGGCCGACCAGGCTGCGGCCCAGGCCGCCCAGAAGGCCGCTGCCGAGAAGGCTGCGAAGGCCGCCCCCACGGGCACCCTCAACGTTGCCGCGGCGAAGACCTCCGTCCAGTCGGTCGTCGCCTCCTCCGGCGGCGCAACAGCCCCGATGAAGCGCGGCAGCTACACCATCGGCGCGCGCTTCGGTGCGGTCGGCTCCTGGTCGCGCTACCACACCGGCCAGGACCTCCCGGCTCCGGTCGGCACCCCGATCTACGCGGCTGCGGACGGTGTCATCGCCCCCCCGAACGGTGGCGGCTGGGCCGGCAACCACGTCGTCATCAACCACGGCGACGGTGCCACCCTGTACGCCCACATGTCCTCCACCGCCGTGAGCGTCGGCCAGCACGTGAAGGCCGGCCAGCTCATCGGTTACGTGGGTATGACCGGGCGAACCTTCGGCCCGCACCTGCACTGGGAGTACTACCCGAACGCCTCCACGGTCGGCAACCCGTACACGACCGCCGACCCGGTCTCCTGGCTCGCGGCCCGCGGCGCCTCGATCTGATCGATCACCCGGACGAGGTCCTGCCGCCCTCGTCCCGCTTGACCTGCTGAACGTACGCGTGAGCCCGGTTCCCCTTGGGGAACCGGGCTCACGCCGTCACCGGCGGGCTCCGTTCAGAGCTTCTCCATCGGCGCGTGGCGCAGCGACAGCCGCTTGGTGCCGAGTGACCCGAAGTCGACGTCGGCCTTGGCGTTGGACCCCGAGCCCATCGTGGCCACGACGGTTCCCAGGCCGAACGCCGTGTGCAGCACCCGGTCTCCCACGGTGACCGCATCGACGTGCGGCCCCCGCGGCACCCCGGACCCGAAGACGTGGCCCCCCTCGGTCCGGTCGCGGGCCGAGGACGTACGACTCGCCGCCCGGGTCTCCCAGGACGTGGCCGGCTCGACCAGCCGGCGCCAGTCGAGGAGGTCCCCCGGCATGTCCGCGATGAACCTGCTCTGGGGGTTGTAGGAGGGCTGCCCCCACTGGGTGCGGACCACCGCCCGGGTCAGGTAGAGGCGCTTGCGGGCCCTGGTGATCCCCACGTACGCCAGACGGCGCTCCTCCTCCAGCTCGGTCGGGTTGTCCAGGGACCGCATGTGCGGGAACACCCCGTCCTCGAAGCCGGTCAGGAAGACCGTGTCGAACTCCAGCCCCTTGGCGGTGTGCAGCGTCATCAGCGTCACCACCCCGTCCGTGTCCCCGTCGGGGACGGCATCGGCGTCGGCGACCAGCGCCACCCGCTCCAGGAAGGCCGGCAACGAGTCGTCCGGTTCGGGGGCACCGCTACCCAGGCCGCCGAGCTGCCCCGGGACGGTGGTGCGGTCGCCCGTCGCCGACGGGGTCGTGTCCGGATCCTCCTCGAGGGGCTCGCCGGTCTCGGCGTCGATCGGCCGACCGGTCTCCTGGTCGATGTCGACGACGTGCGCCTGCGCGACGAACTCCTCGGCCACCGCCACGAACTCGGTCAGGTTCTCCAGCCGGCTCTCGTCCTGCAGGTCGTTGCTGCGACGCAGGGTGTCGACGTAGCCGGAGGCCTGCAGGATCGAGGCGAGGAGCTCGTCGGCGGCGGCCCCGGCCGCCATCATCGCCCGGTGGTCGGCCATCATCGTGGCGAACGCACGCAACTGGGCCAGTGAGCGCGTGGCCAGCCCCTCGACCTCGTCGAGGCGTTCCAGCGCCGACCCGAAGCTGATCCGCTGCCGGTCGGCGAAGTGCTGGACCTGTTCCTGGGCCCGGTCCCCGATCCCGCGCTTCGGCTCGTTGATGATCCGGCGCACCGAGACCTCGTCGTGCGGGTTGGCGATGGCCTTCAGGTAGGAGATAGCGTCGCGGACCTCCTTGCGCTCGTAGAACCGGACGCCACCGACCACCCGGTAGGGCATCCCGACCCGGATGAACACGTCCTCGAAGGCGCGCGACTGGGCGTTGGTCCGGTAGAACACCGCCGTCTGGCCGTACGTGGTGGTGCCGGCGTCGACCAGCCGGTCGATCTCGTCGGCGATGAACTGGGCCTCGCCGTGCTCGGTGTCGGCGACGTAGCCGACGATCTTCTCCCCCGCCCCGGCATCGGACCACAACCGCTTCTTGGGCCGGTCGGGGTTCTTGGAGATGACCGAGTTGGCGGCCGACAGGACTGTCTGGGTCGATCGGTAGTTCTGTTCCAGCAGGATCGTCCGCGCGCCGCGGAAGTCGTGCTCGAAGTCCAGGATGTTGCGGATCGTCGCGCCGCGGAAGGCATAGATGGACTGGTCGGAGTCGCCGACCACCATCAGCTCCGGCGGGTCGATCGGCACGATGCCGGACTCCTCGGGCAGCGCGGAGGGGTCGTTCCCGCACAGCTCACGGACCAGCGCGTACTGGGCCGGGTTGGTGTCCTGGTACTCGTCGACCAGCACCTGGCGGAACCTGCGCCGGTACTTCTCCCGGACCTCGGGGAACTGCCGGAACAGCCGTACGGTCTCCATGATCAGGTCGTCGAAGTCGAAGGCCTCCGCGGCACGCAGGCGACGCTCGTAGTCGGCGTACACCCCGGGGTAGACGTCCTCCTGCCCGCGCGGCGCCCGGTCGGCGGAGGCCTCGGGCCGGACCAGGTCGTTCTTGCAGTTGGAGATCCAGTTCAGCAGTTCCCGCGGCTGGTAGCGCTTGGGGTCGAGCTGCTTGTCCCGGCAGATCATCTGCATCAGGCGCTTGGAGTCGGCGCTGTCGTAGATGGAGAAGTTCGACGAGCGCTCGAAGTGGCCGATCTCGGCCCGAAGGATGCGTACGCAGGCCGAGTGGAACGTCGAGACCCACATCACCCGCGCCCGCGGACCGACCAGGTCCACCACCCGGGTACGCATCTCGGCGGCGGCCTTGTTGGTGAACGTGATCGCCAGGATCGAGCCGGGATGGACGTCGCGTACGCCGACCAGGTAGGCAATCCGGCGGGTCAGGACGCGCGTCTTGCCCGACCCCGCACCAGCCACCACGAGCACCGGCCCGCCCTCGTGCTCGACCGCCTCACGCTGTGGGGCGTTCAGGCCCTCGACCAGCTCCGCCGCGGTGGGGCGCCGGCGTCCCGCACCCTGCGGCGCGCGGCGCGCTCCGGCACCCGCCCCCCCGGGGACGGGCGGGTCGGCGGGTCCGCGATCGGCTCCGCCGCGCGACTGCCCGGGGGCAGCAGGGCGGGTGGAAGCAGCGCCGGCGGCGAGGCCGAAGGCGGGGAACAGGGTGGGGGTGTCAGCATCGTTCATGGCACCGCCCAGCCTAGATGGTGCGTCCGCTATTTTTGGGGCATGCCAGAGCGCCCCGCCCCCTTCCGCGGACCTGCCCTACCGCAGGTCCGAACGGTGTTGCAGCGGATCGGCGCCGTCATCGGCGCGGTCCAGGTCCTGACGATCGCCGCGCTCCAGGTCGTCGCCTGGCTCCGCAAGCGCCGCCAGGGGCCGGTGAACTTCCCCCGGACCGAGCCCGACGACTTCGCCACCGCCGAGGGGACGGCCGCGATCTTCATGTACGGCGGCGACCTGTACGCGGACATGCTGGCCGCGATCCGCGCCGCCGAGCACTCCATCTACTTCGAGACCTTCATCTGGAAGGGCGACAAGCTGGGGCAGGAGTTCAAGGACGCCTTCATCGAGGCCGCAGCGCGCGGGGTCGAGGTGTACGTGGTCTGGGACCGGTTCGCGAACCTCGTCGTCGACCCGGACTTCTACCGCTTCCCCGACTCCGTGCACGCGCGCCAGCACCCCATCTACCTGCGCTGGCCACGCGGCTGGCGGCTCGGCAAGCTCGCCCGCAACCACCGCAAGGTGCTGGTCGTGGACGGGGAGACTGCCTGGGTCGGCGGCTACAACATCGGGTCGCTGTACGTGAACGACTGGCGGGACACCCATGCCCGGCTGTCCGGCCCGATCGCGGCTGACCTGGCCGACGCGTTCGTCGACTACTGGAACGCCATCGGCGGTCCCCGGCAGCCCCTGCTGGCGGAGCCGATCGGACGGGCGTGGCACACCTCCGCGCGCGTGGTCCGCAACGTGCCGGCCTATGCCAGCTACCCGATCCGGGGAATGTACCTGGAGGCCATCGACCGGGCCAGCCAGCGGATCTGGCTCACGCATGCCTACCTGATCCCCGACCAGGACCTGCTCGAGGCCCTGCTCAAGGCCGCCCGGCGCGGCGTCGACGTCCGGGTCATAATCCCGGCGGAGTCGAACCACATCGAGGCCGACTGGCTGTCCCGGGGCTTCTACCGCCAGCTGCTGGAGGCCGGCGTACGACTCTTCCTCTACCAGGAGGCGATGGTGCACGCCAAGACCGCCACGATCGACGGCCAGTGGGCGACCATCGGCACTGCGAACCTGGACCGCCTCAGCCTGGTGGGGAACTACGAGATCAACGTGGAGTTCATCGATCCGGCCGTGGCGCAGCGGATGGAGACCATCTTCTCCACCGACCTGACCAACTGCCGCGAGCTGACGCTGGACGAGTGGCAGAGCCGACCCCTGATGGCCAAGTGGTCCGAGGCCGTACTACGGCCACTCCGGCCGCTGCTCTGAGTCCGGGCGAGCTCCCGACTACCCTCCCCCGACCATCCCTGCGGTCCCGACCTGCGCCCGCCGTCCCGACCCCTAGGCGGTGTCCCTCGGTGTTCACCCAATCGTCACCCGACACGCGCCCGATGTGTTTGTCGACACACCCTGCTGCCCTAATCTGGAGTTATGACTACTGCGCTTCTCGTGCCGCTGGCACTCAATGTTGGCTGGTTTGGTCTGATCATCATCGGTCTGATCGCCGGCGCAATCGCCAAGGCCATCCTCCCGGGCAAGGACCCGATGGGATGGATCATCTCCCTTATCCTCGGCGTCATCGGCGCCCTCGTCGGCGGCTGGATCGGCAGCCTCTTCGGCGTCCAGGGCAGCGGCTTCTTCTCGCTGTGGACCTGGATCCTGGCCATCGTCGGCTGCATCGTCGTCCTCCTCATCTACGGCCTCATCACCAAGAAGCGGGTCTGACACCTGCTCCTGCCCAGCGAGCCCCGACCGGGAAACCGGTCGGGGCTCGCTGCCTGTTCGGGGCCGGTCAGGTCAGCCGACGGTCGTTCGCCCATCGTGCCAGCTGGTGCCGGTTGGACAACTGCAGCTTGCGGAGCACGCTCGAGACGTGGGTCTCGACCGTCTTCACCGAGATGAACAGCTCCTTGGCGACCTCCTTGTAGGAGTAGCCGCGGGCGATCAGGCGGAGCACGTCGCGCTCGCGCGGGGAGAGCCGGTCCAGCTCCTCGTCGATGCTCGCCACGTCGATCGACCCCGAGAAGGCGTCCAGGACGAAACCCGCGAGCCGGGGGGAGAACACCGCGTCCCCGCCGGCGACCCGCTCGATCGCCTCGATCAGCTCGTCTGCGTTGATGGACTTGGTCACGTAGCCGCGGGCCCCGCCGCGCACCAGCGAGATGACGTCCTCCGCGGCGTCCGAGACCGACAATGCCAAGAAACGGACGTCGGGGTGGCGCTGGTGGACCTGTCGGAGCACCTCGACCCCTCCGCCGCCGGGCAGGTGGACGTCCAGCAGGACCACGTCCGGGTCGGTGTCCAGGACGACCTGGACTGCCGAGGGCGCGTCCGCGGCCTCGCCGACGATGCTGACGTGGGCCCCGATCTCGTGCTTCACCCCGGCGCGGAACATGTCATGGTCGTCAACGACCACGACCCGCAGGGCCCCGGTCCGCATTCCCTCCCGTGGGGGATTCTGCGCGTCGGCGTCAGCAGGCTCGGACTGATGGGTCGTCATCGTGTCATCTCCAGTCGTACGTCGGTCCCTTGGCCCGGGGCCGAGCGAATCGTCGCCCGCCCACCGTGCCGCTCCATCCGTTCCATGATGCTGCCCCGCACCCCTTGGCGGTCGGCGTCGATCGCCTCGATGTCGAATCCACGGCCGCGGTCGCGGATGAACACCTCGACGGTATCCTCCAGCACTTCGACGAACACGTCGACCCTGGGTGCTCCGGAGTGCTTGGCAGCGTTCACGACCGCCTCCCGGGCCGCCTGGGCCAGCGATCCCATCTGCGGGGTCAGCGCGATGTCACCCACCGTGACCAGCTCGACGTCGATATCGAACTCGTCCTCGACGTCAATGGCCATCCGCTTCACGGCGGCGATCAGGGTCGACTCGTCCGGAGGGGCACCGTAGAGCCACTCCCGCAGCTCCCGCTCCTGTCGGCGGGCCAGTCGGGCCACGGCCCGGGGATCGTCCGCCTGGCGCTGGATCAGTGCGAGGGTCTGCAGCACCGAGTCGTGCAGGTGGGCAGCCATGTCCGCCCGTGCGTCGGAGCGGAGCTGCTGCTCCCGGACCCGGTCCAGCTCCGCGCGGGTCCGGAAGAACCACGGGGCACCGACGACGGCGACGCCTCCCATGCTGAGGATGAGCATCGTCATCAGTTGGGAGGCGCTCCCCTGGGAGGTCTGGGGACTCACCAGCACGAAGGCGATGGCCAGCAGCATCAGTCCGGCCAGGGCGCCGAGCAGCGAGCCGATCCGGTCGACCCGGGACCGCTGCACCGTACGACTCCCGCCGCTGCGTTGCTCGCGCCAGGTGCCCATCGAGTCGGCCTCGCGCCAGATCACCGCTACTCCGGCGCTGGCCAGCATGACCGGCCAGAACACCCCCCAGGCCATCCCGAAGCGGGACATCTGGATCAGCCACAGCACCCCGCCACCGACGAGCGCCATCGCCAGCGCCGATCCCACGTCCGTACGGCGCCGCACGTGCGTGGCCACGGTGCGCGACCCGGTCCGGGCGGCGGCCTCCAGCCCGGGGGCGGCGACCCGGGGCGGCTCGGGCGGCAGCGCCACCCAGAGCACGGCGTACACGATGACTCCGACGAACTGGGTCATGGTCAGGGCCACGAACGCCAGCCGGAGCAGCGTCACCGGCCAGCCGAGGTGCTGGCTCAGGCCGGCGCAGACACCGCCGAGCCAGCGGCCGTCGTCCACCCGGTAGGCGCGGCGTCGACGCGTGGCGGGCACACGCGCAGCGATCCCCGGGCTCGGCGTGCGACCACGACCGTCCTCGGGGTCCTTCGGGTGCTCAGCCGGAAGAACGTCCATGATGGGATCCAGCAAAGCACGTACCGCCGACAATCCCCCCACCCGGCGCCTCCCGCTGAGGACAATTTGGGGGATGTGCCCGATGGTCCCGACCCGGGAGGCGAGACAGGATGGGGGCATGGAGCCGGTGATGACGATGCATCGACCTGCGAACGGGGCCCCGATCGCAGGCGTCTGCGCTGCCCTCGCCGAGCGTACGGGGATCGATCCGCTGATCATCCGCGTCGCGGCCATCCTGCTGGCCGTCAGCTCGGGGATCGGACTGGTCCTGTACGTGGCCGGCTGGCTGCTCATCCCCCGCGAGGGCCATGACCTCGGCATCCTGCTGGAGACGTTCCCCGCCCTCGCCACCGTCCCGCGCTGGGCGCTGCTGTCGATCCTTGCCGTCGTCCTCGTTGCGGTCGCCATACCGGTCGGCCAGGTGACCCCCACCTCGTCGTTCCCCGCGGTAGTCATCGGGCTGGTCTACTACTTCAGTGTGTACCGCCCGCGCCACGGACGAGGGGCGATCGACTCCCGGCGCGACCGGGCGAGCGGCACAATGCCTCCGGGGCCCCCGCAGTCGCCGGGCGGCGCTCTCCCGCCAGCGCGGCCGTTCGGCTCCCCCGCCCAGGGCGCCGCCTCCGTCGGGTCCCCGACAGAGGCGGACATCCACACCGTCGTACGCCCGCCGGCCAGCGGCGACGCATCGACCGGCGCGGCCGGCACGCACGCAGGACAGCGCGCCGAAGACCCTCGAAGGGCCACCGCCGCCGGCCCCCAGGCCTCCCCCTCCTGGGCACCGGATCCTGCGATGAGCTCCTACCTGACCCAGCCCGACCCGATCGGCCTGTACGCACCGCCGCCGCCCACCCCGCGCGCGGCACGCCTGCCGGACCCGCAGCGGCTGGGCAAGCGGACCCTTGGCCTGGTCACGCTGACCACACTCGGACTGCTGTGGACCTGGCTGTCCCTCGCCGCGACGGCTGGCCATCCGATCCCCCTGTTCATCGGGGCCGCCGCGGCCCTGGTGATCGTCGGTGGCTCGCTGGTGGTCGGCGCCTGGGTCGGCCGACCCCGCGGCCTGATCAGCGCCGCGGTGATCCTTGCCCTCCTTGCGACAGCGGGCGCGTACCACACCGACCACCCGGTCCCCCAGCCCCTGGTCGCCCCCGACAGCGTCACGTACGTAGTGTCGGACACCATGCCGGTCGCCGACAGCTGGGACTTCGGCGCACCCACGATCGACCTGCGCGGCCTCGACCTGCGACACGACACCACCTATGACGTCCACATGAATGCCGGCTCGGTGACGATCCTGATCCCCGAGTCCGCCCGTGTCGTCGTGCACGGCCGGGTCGCCGTGGGGCCGATGACGCTGGGCGACTGGTCCTCCGACCAGCCGCCGGCGGAGGGCGTCACCCGGCTCGTGTCGCCCGGTCGTCCGGGCGCGCCGACCCTCACGATCAACGCCTCGACCGAAGTGGGCGAACTGGTGGTGAAGCCGTGATGAGCACCCGCCCCACTCCCCCGCCCGGTCGGCGCCGCCGGCGCACCGACGTG
The DNA here is from genome assembly GCF_900092135.1 of Raineyella antarctica. Lineage (GTDB taxonomy): Bacteria > Actinomycetota > Actinomycetes > Propionibacteriales > Propionibacteriaceae > Raineyella > Raineyella antarctica. The sequence continues at coordinate 245,636 of NZ_FMYF01000006.1, forward strand.
CTCTCACTCGTCCTGGGCCTGATGGCCGTCATGTACGGCGGCGCGATCCTGTTCAGCCGGATGGTGCACCCGATCGATCCCGGGCTGCTCAGCGTGGCCGCGCCGGCTTCCCTGGTGATCGTCGGATTGATCGGGCTGATCGCCGGCAGCCGGACCTGATCCCGCCCGCATCTGATCCCGCCCGCATCTGATCCCGCCCGCACCTGATCCCGCCCGCATCTGATCCCGGCAGTTCCTGGCACAGCGACCCGGTGCACAATCGAGCCATGCGGATCGTGGTACTGACCGGAGCGGGCATCTCCGAGGAGAGCGGTGTGGCGACCTTCCGGGGCGCGGGCGGCCTGTGGGAGGGCCACCGGGTCGAGGACGTCGCCACGCCCGAGGCGTTCGACCTGGACCCCGAGACCGTACAGCGGTTCTACGACACCAGGCGGCGCGCCGTCGCGACCGTCTCCCCCAATGCCGCCCACCACGCGCTGGCACGGCTCGAGCGTGCCCCGGGGATCGACCTCCTGGTCGTGACGCAGAACATCGACGACCTGCACGAGCGCGCCGGCACCCGGCAACTGGTGCACATGCACGGCGAGCTGCGCCGGGCCCGGTGCCTGGCCTGCGGCGGCCAACCGGAGTGGACGGGTGACCTGGTCGACCGGCCGCCGTGCCCGGTGTGCGGGCAGCGGATGCTGCGCCCCGACGTGGTGTGGTTCGGCGAGATGCCGTACGAGCTGGACCGGATCGAGGAGGCGGTCGAGGCCTGCGACATGTTCGCGTCGGTCGGCACCTCCGGGGTGGTCTACCCGGCCGCGGGCTACGCCGCGATGGCCAAGGCGTTCGGCGCCCGCACGATGGAGCTGAACCTCGTCCCGACCGATGCGCCGCTGCCCTTCGACGAGGTGCGGGAGGGCCCGGCCACGGTCGTCGTCCCGAGCTGGGTGGACGAGATCACCGGCTCGTCGCACTGACCCGGGGCGGACGCACAGGAGGGGCGGACCACCTGGTCCGCCCCTCCTGTCAGCGCGAGCCCCGGCCGGCAGGGCCGCCGCTCACTCCCACTCGATGGTGCCCGGCGGCTTGCTCGTGACGTCGAGGACGACGCGGTTGACGTCGCGCACCTCGTTGGTGATCCGCGTGGAGATCTTCTCCAGCAGGTCGTACGGCAGCCGGCCCCAGTCTGCGGTCATGGCGTCCTCGCTGGTCACGGGGCGCAGCACGATCGGGTGGCCGTACGTACGACCGTCGCCCTGGACGCCGACGGACCGGACGTCGGCGAGCAGCACCACCGGCATCTGCCAGATGTCACGGTAGAGGCCGGCGTTCTCCAGCTCCTCGCGGGCGATGGAATCCGCGCGGCGCAGGATCGCCAGGCGGTCCTCGGTGACCGCGCCGATGATCCGGATGGCCAGGCCCGGGCCCGGGAAGGGCTGGCGCCACACCATCGCCTCGGGGAGGCCGAGCTCGGCACCGACCGCGCGGACCTCGTCCTTGAACAGGGTGCGCAGCGGCTCGATCAGCTTGAACTGCAGGTCGTCGGGCAGGCCGCCGACGTTGTGGTGGGACTTGATGTTCGCCGCACCCTCACCGCCGCCGGACTCCACCACGTCGGGGTACAGCGTGCCCTGGGCCAGGAACTCGATCGGCTCGTCCGCGTTGATCTCACGGGTGGCCACCTCGAACGCCCGGATGAACTCCCGGCCGATGATCTTGCGCTTGGTCTCCGGGTCGGTGACCCCGTCGAGTTCGCGGAGGAACACCTCGGCGACGTTCTTCACCACCAGGCGTACGTCGGTGGCCGCGACGAAGTCCTGCTCGACCTGTTCGGCCTCGCCCTCGCGGAGCAGGCCGTGGTCGACGAAGACACAGACGAGTTGGTCGCCGATCGCCTTGTGCAGCAGGGCCGCCGCGACGGCGGAGTCGACGCCGCCGGACAGTCCGCACAGCACGCGCTTGTCGCCGACGATCGTACGAATCTGCGCGACCGCGTCGTCGACGATGTTCGCCGGGGTCCAGTCCGGCGTACAGCCGGCGATCTCGTAGAGGAAGTGCTCCAGCACCTGCTGGCCGTGCTCGGAGTGCATCACCTCGGGGTGCCACTGGACACCGGCCAACCGGCGCTCGACGTCCTCGAACGCCGCCACCGGGGCGCCGGCCGTAGAGGCCAGCGCGGTGAACCCGGCCGGGGCGGAGTGCACCGAGTCGCCGTGACTCATCCACGTGCGGAACGTCGCCGGGACCTCGCGCAGCAGGGTCCCCGCGGTCACGACGGTCGTCTCGGTCCGGCCGAACTCCGACAGCCCCGTACGGGCCACATCGCCGCCCAGCGCCGCGGCCATCGCCTGGAAGCCGTAGCAGATGCCGAAGACCGGGATCCCCGCCTCGAACAGGGCGGGGTCGACCTGGGCGGCACCCTCGGCGTACACCGACTGCGGGCCACCCGAGAGGATGATCGCCCTGGGTCGGCGGGCGGCGACCTCGGCGGCGGTGGCGGTGTGCGGCATGATCTCGGAGAAGACGCGCGCCTCGCGGACCCTGCGCGCGATCAGCTGCGCGTACTGCGCGCCGAAATCTATGACGATGACGGTGTCATGGGTCTCCGCGCCTGCGGCACCGCTCGTGGTCTGGTCTGCCATGGCGGCAAGTCTAGGACCTCGTGGCGGCCCTGCCGGTCCCGGCCGCCACGCGGCACACGAACGTATAGGCGACTTGAATACTCACCATAAGGTGTTGTATTACTGGGATATGGCGCTTTTCGAGAACATCACCCAGGCTGTTGGGAACACTCCGCTCGTCCGCATCAACCGCCTCTTCGGCGACACTGCGGCCAACGTCTTTGCCAAGCTCGAGTTCTACAACCCCGGTAGCTCAGTCAAGGACCGCATCGGTGTCGCGATCATCGACGCGGCCGAGGCCTCCGGCCAGCTGAAGCCTGGCGGCACCATCGTCGAGGGCACGTCCGGCAACACCGGCATCGCCCTGGCCCTGGTCGGCGCGGCCCGCGGCTACAAGGTCATCCTGACCATGCCCGAGACCATGTCGTCCGAGCGCAAGGCCCTGCTGCGTGCATACGGTGCCGAGCTCGTCCTGACCCCGGGCAAGGAGGGCATGAAGGGCGCCGTGGCCAAGGCCGAGGAGATCGCCGCCGAGCGCGGCGGCATCCTGGCCCGCCAGTTCGAGAACCCGGCCAACGTGGACGTGCACCGCCGCACCACCGCCGAGGAGATCTGGAACGACACCGACGGTGGCGTCGACATCCTGGTCGCCGGCATCGGTACCGGTGGCACCATCACCGGCGTCGGCGAGGTCCTCAAGGAGCGCAAGCCCGAGGTCAGGATCGTGGCCGTCGAGCCGGCCGACTCCCCGCTGCTGTCCGAGGGACGCTTCGGCCCGCACAAGATCCAGGGCCTGGGTGCGAACTTCATCCCGGAGATCCTCAACCGCGACATCATCGACGAGGTCATCACCGCGACCACCGAGGACGCGGTGAACTTCGCCCGCGGCGCCGCCACCCAGGAGGGCATGCTGGTCGGCCTCTCCTCCGGTGCCGCCCTCAAGGCCGCCGGCGAGGTCGCCTCCCGCCCGGAGAACGCCGGCAAGAACATCGTCGTCATCATCCCGAGCTTCGGCGAGCGCTACCTCTCCACCGTCCTCTTCGAGGGCCTAGTTTGATCCACCGCACTGACCCCGGCGCCCCCGCGCGTCGGGGTGCCCGGCAGTGACGACAGTGGCCCGGGTCAGGAGCTGAGCTCCTGACCCGGGCCACTGTCATGTTCCGGCTATCCGTTGGCGGCCGAGATCTCCGACTCCCGCTCCTCCTCGGCGAGGGCGGTGAGCTCGGCGCCGGCCTCGGCGTCCCGGGTGAGGTTCGACCCATCGGCCGTATCGAAGACGTGCACCAGCCTGGTGTCGAGCCAGAACTTGCCGGGCTTCCCACCCCGCATCCTGCTGCCCGAGTCGATCGTGACCACCACGGTGGAGGGCATCTCGTCCTGGTCGAGGTCCCGGGCGAGCTCGTCCATCAGCTGCTTGGTGCTCGGGTCCGGCTCGTAGTCGATGTAGGCGTACTGCTCGTTGCCGAGCCACTCGGTGTGCCTCGGTGTCGCCTCGAAGGTGGTGCCGTGCGCCCGGACCGAGTCATCCACGAAGTCGTCGTCCTCGAAGAACTCGGGGCGTACGCCGAGGATCACGTGGTCCCGGCTCCCCGCGGCCTTCAGGACCTTGTCCGGCACCGCCAACAGGCCGATGGGAGTGGCGAGCTTGTCCCCTTGGACCTTCGCCGGGAGGAAGTTCATCGACGGTGAGCCGATGAAGCCCGCGACGAACAGGTTGACCGGCTGCTCGTAGAGCTCCCGGGGGCTGGCCACCTGCTGCAGCGTTCCCTTCTTGAGCACCGCGACCCGGTCGCCGAGGGTCATCGCCTCGGTCTGGTCGTGGGTGACGTACACCGCGGTGGTGCGTAGCCGACGCTGCAGCTGGGCGATCTGCGTACGCATCTGGCCGCGCAGCTTGGCGTCGAGGTTGGACAGTGGCTCGTCGAAGAGGAACGCGTCCGCCTGCCGCACGATCGCGCGCCCCATCGCGACGCGCTGGCGCTGGCCACCGGAGAGGTTGGCCGGCTTGCGGTCCAGGTGCTCACGCAGGTCGAGCATGTCCGACGCCTCCCGGACCCGCCGGTCGATCTCCTCCTTGTCGATCTTGCTGCGGTTGAGTCGCAGCGGGAAGGCGATGTTCTCGTAGACGGTCAGGTGGGGGTAGAGGGCGTAGTTCTGGAAAACCATCGACAGGTTGCGGTCCCGGGGTGGGATTTCGTTGACCCGCTTGCCGTCGATCGTCAGGTCGCCGGAGGTGATGTCCTCCAGGCCGACGATCATCCGCAGCAGGGTCGACTTGCCGCAGCCGGACGGCCCGACGAGGATCATGAACTCCCCGTCGGCGATGTCGAGGCTGATGCCTTTCACGGCGGTGAAACCGTCGTCGTAGGTCTTGACCAGGTTGTTGAGTGTGATCTGTGCCATGGCAGCTTTCCTTGACGTGTCGGGGCGAGGGCGTCAGCCCTTGACCGCGCCCTGGGTGAGGCCGGAGACGATCTGGCGCTGGAACAGCAGGACGAGGATGATGATCGGGATCGTCACCACGATCGCGGCGGCCGAGATGGCCCCGGTCGGGTCCTCGAACTGGGAGGCGCCGGTGAAGAACGCCAGCGCCGCCGGCACCGGACGGGCCACCGACGTGGAGGTCAGCGAGATGCCGTAGACGAAGTCGTTCCAGGCGATGAAGAAGGCGATGATCGCGGTGGTGAACACACCAGGTGCCGCCAGCGGGACGATGACCTTCGTGAACGCCTGCCAGGTGGTGGCACCGTCGACCTGGGCCGCCCGTTCCAGGTCCCAGGGGATCTGCTGGAAGTAGGCGGCCAGGGTGTAGATCGCGATCGGCAGGGTCAGTGACAGGTAAGGGATGATCAGACCGACCCAGGTGTCGTACAACCCGATCTGGCGCCACAGGTTGAACAGCGGCGTGGTCAGGGAGATGATCGGGAAGATCGAGACTGCGAGTGCGGTGTTCAGCACCAGGCGCTTGCCGAGGAAGTCGAGCCGGGCGATCGCGTACGCCGCGAAGGTGGCCAGCACGACGGCGATGACGGTCGAGATCAGCGAGATGCCGATCGAGTTGCGCAGGGCCGGCAGGAACAGGTCCTTGGCACTGCCGGCGAAGATCGTCTGGTAGTTCTCGCCGGTCCAGGTCGAGGGCCAGAACTTGCCGGTGCCGATGTCGGACGGCGCCTTGAAGGAGGTGGTCAGGATCGAGAAGATCGGCCAGAGCGTGTAGAGCAGGATGACGATGGCCACGACCGCCCAGGCCAGCTTCTGCCTTCCGGTAAGAGCGTTCATGTCACTTCACTCCCCTACTGGCCAGGTCGACCTTGAAGCCCTTGATCGCGATGATCGCGATCAGGATCACCAACAGGAACAGGACGACCGAGACAGCCGAGCCGAGGCCGATCTCGAGCCGTCCGATCGACGTCCGGTAGGCGAGGAGCGACAGCGTCTCGGTGCCGTACGCGCCGTTGGTCATGATGAAGATGTTGTCGAAGATGCGGAAGGCATCGAGTGCCCGGAACAGCACGGCGACCATGATGGCGGCACGCATGTTGGGGATGATCACCCGGCTCATCCGTTCCCACCAGCTGGCGCCGTCGACCTTGGCGGCCTCGGTCAGCTCGGAGGGCACCTGGGCCAGGCCGGAGAGCAGCAGCAGGGAGATGAACGGGGTGGTCTTCCAGATCTCCGAGGCCATGATGACGAACAGGGCCGGCGCCGCCGACCCGAACCAGTCGAAGTCCGGACCGATCCCCGGCAGCCAGCTGAACCAGGTGTTCACGTAGCCGGAGTTGATGTCGAACATGTAGAACCAGGCGAAGGCCGACACCACGGTGATCGTGCCGTACGGGATCAGGATCGCCGTGCGCAGGAGACCGCGCATCCTCTTGAGGGCGTTGTTCATCACCAGGGCCAGCGCGAAGCCGAGAACCAGCTCGACCGCGACGGTGATCACTGTGATCAGCACGGTGACGCCAAGGTCCCGCCAGAACACCGAGTCGCTGAAGACGACGCCGTAGTTCTGCAAGCCGATGAAACGGCGCTCGCCAGGGGCCGTCAGCCGGAAGCTGAAGAGGGAGTCGTAGAAGGCCTGCAGGATCGGGTAGATGGTGACCGCCACCATGATGATGAACGCCGGGCCGGCGAGTATCCAGCCCAGCCGCCGCTCGCTGCGCGTACGCTCACTGACCCGGCGGCGACCCTGCTTCTCGGGGGCTTGGGCCGCGGACGCGGCTGGGATCGCTGTGGTTGCTGTGCTGCTCATAGCAGTCTGTCCCCCTTCAGTACGGCGGTGATGAAGTCCTGGGTCTCCTTGGGCGTCTGCTGCGTGACCGCGTCCAGGGGTGTCCAGCGCTGCTGGATACCGGTGCTGACCTCGTTGTAGAACTGGGTCTGCGGACGCGGCTTGGCGAGCTCCAGGGACTGGCGGATCACGTTGGCCATCGGGTAGGCCTTCTGCACCTCCGGGTCGTCATAGGCAGCCTTGCTCGCCGGTGGGTTGCCGTTGCTGACGAAGTAGTAGGACTGGTTCTGCGTGGAGGTGATGCACTTGACCGCCTGGAACGCTTGGTCGACGTGGCGGCTCTTGGCCCCGACGCCCAGAACGATGCCACCGAAGGGCGGGGCAGTCTCCTTGTCAGCACTGACGCGCGGGTAGAGCGCCCAGCCCATGTCGTCCAGCACGGACTTGTCGAGGGTGCCCTCCTTCACCGCACTCTGCGCGGCGGTGTAGACGAAGGGCCAGTTCACCATGAAGGAGCCGTCCGGGCCCTGCCAGTTCTGCCTCGTCACGTCCTCGTTCTGGGTGGCGATGCCTGGCCCACCCAGTCCGTCTCGTCCAATGGTGCCGACGATCCGGGCCGCCTCCTGTCCGGCCGGGGAGTCCAGCCCCAGCTGGATCTGGTCGCCGGGCGCACCCGGGTTCGTGATGATCGACTGTCCCTGCGACTCGTACAGGGCGTTCACCCAGACGGTCATCGACTCCGCACGGATGCCTTGGACGCCGAGCTGCTTGTGGGTCTTGCGGGCCGCGTCCATCAGCTGGTCCCAGGTCACGGGCTTCGACATGTCGAGACCGGCCTGCTGGGCGACGGACTTCTTGTACCAGAGCAACTGGGTGTTCGCCCAGAACGGGACCGCCACAACCTTGCCTTTCCAGGTTGCGCCCTTGACTGCGCCCTCCACTGCATCGGCGGTGGAGGACTGTGCCAGCGCAGCGGGCACCGGCGCCAGGAATCCGGGCTCGGCGAGTTCAGGCACGAACGGCGGGTCCAGGCTCATGATGTCCAGGGAGGTATCGCCCGCAGCAAGCCGTCGGGCCAGCTGCTCCCGCTGGGAGCTGGCCTGCCGCGGCAGGAGCGAGGTCTTGATGCTGTAGGCGCCTCCGGATTGGGCCGAGCATCGCTGAGCGATCTCCGCCTGGCCGCCGGAATCCGGGTTGATGTACCAGGTGAGGGTCGGGGCGCCACTCCCTCCGCCCTGGGAGGAGCATCCGCTCAGCGCAGCAACGGCGACCATGCCGGTCACCAGCGCCAGCGCCACCCCACGCCTTCTTCGCCTAGGCGGCGAGTACGGCACGTCCATGTGCTTTCCTTCCACGTCATTGTGAACAGGACAGGACTGGTCTCCGCAGTTACCGGGGCCGGCCCCGCTGACAGTTACGTCATTGTCGACTGAACCTGACCTGACGAGGGAAGTCAAGGGATGACGGGGGCGCGCCTCGATAACGATGGGCGTGATTGCGAGCGTGACGGACACGCCGTTCGCACGCATCGGCGGGGAGCGCGGAGGGGGGACGGGGCAGCGATCCTCGGGAGGCACCACCCCAGGCCGGACTCCTCCGGACGAAGGACCGCGAGCGGTCAGCTCGGGTCGGGTCGCTCCCGCCGGATGGCTTCGTGGTGCCGAACGACCTCAGAGACAATGAAGGTCAGGAACTTCTCGGCGAACTCGGGATCCAGGTGCGACTCGGCAGCCAGGGACCGCAGTCGCTGGATCTGCTCCGCCTCACGGACCGGATCGGCCGGCGGCAGGTCGTGCTCGGCCTTGAGGATGCCGACGCGTTGCGTGGTCTTGAAGCGCTCGGCCAGCAGGTGGACCAGTGCTGCATCCATGTTGTCGATCGATGCCCGCAGGCGGTTCAGCTCGACCGTCACGTCATCCTTGTTCTCTGCCACGCCACGACCCTATCCCACGTCCGAAGACGGATGCCCGTCATGTACACGGGGCCATCACAGCCAAAGACCCAACCTGTACACGGCCTGGCCTCCTGTGGCCAGGCATGATCCTGGCTCGAGGATCGCACCAGAGACCGGCCGACGGGGCACAACCCAACGGTCGCTTCGCGGAGGCCTCGCGCGCCAGGAATTGTCCTGTAATTGCGGATCGGGCCGATACCCGGTGAGGGGTATCGGCCCGATCTGTGCACCACCCGGAAGGGTGGTGTGTGTTGTCCGGCGACGTCCTAGTCTCCCACACACTCCCGTGTGCAGTACCATCGGCGCTGAAGGGCTTGACTTCCGGGTTCGGAAT
>NZ_FMYF01000027.1 GCF_900092135.1 Raineyella antarctica
GCGTTCGTCGAGCCGGCCCTGGACATGAAGCAGGACACCTGGCTGCGGGCCCATGTGGCGATGTTCGAGTTCTTCGGCGGTTCGGTGCCGAGGATCGTGTCGGACAATCTGAAGACCGGTGTGCTGAAACATCCCCGCGAGGGCGAGATCGTGCTCAACGACGCCTACCGGGAGATGGCCGCCCACTACTCGGCCGCGGTGCTGCCGGGCCGGGTGAGGAAGCCCAAGGACAAACCCAGCGTGGAGAACACCGTGGCCCACGTGGCGACGTGGGTGATCGCTTCGCTGCGGGATCGGCAGTTCACCTCGCTGCCGGCGCTGAAGGTCGCGATCGGGGCGCAGATGGACGAATACAACCGGCAGCCGTTCCAGAAACGCGCCGGGAGCCGGGCGAGCGTGTTCGCCGCTGAGGAGGCGCCGTTGTTGACGCCGCTGCCGGTGGTGGCCTACGAGATCAGCCGGTGGGTCTACGGGCGCCGGGTCGGGCGCAACGGGCATGTGGTCTGGGAACGCAACCACTACTCGGTGCCGTTCGCCCATATCGGCACCACGGTCGACCTGCGGATCACCGACCGGGTGCTTGAGGCCTACCGCGGCAGCGAACGGCTCACCAGCCACCTGCTATTGCCCGAGGGATCGGCCAACGAGTACCGCACGAACGACGCCGACCTGCCCGCCGGTCACAGATACCGGCAGTGGGACCCGCCGAGGGTGCGGGACTGGGCCGAACGGATCGGCCCGTCGGCGGTGAGTGTGGTGAACCGGATCTTCGAGTCCGTGCCGGTCGACGAACAGGGTCTGGACCCCGCTCTGGCCGTGCTGCGGCTGTCGCGGCGCTATTCCGCTGAGCGGGTCGAGGCGGCCTGTCGACTCGCCCTGGCCGGCAGGGTCCGTTCACCGCGGTATGCCCATCTGGCGCCGATCCTGGCGACCGGGCAGGACCAGGCCGCAGGCCTGCGCCCACAACGGACAGAACCAGTCGAAGACGGCGGCTACGTGCGCGGCGCCAGCTACTACGCCGGCGGTGAGCGGTGAGCGGGATCGATCTGGAGACCAAGCGCAAGCTTCGCGAGATGGGTGCGGCCCCGCTGCTGGAGGCGATCGAAGCCCAGGACGACACCCTGGTCCTTGGGCTGGCGTTCGCCGACCGGCTCCGGCTGGTCGTCGACGAGGCGCATTCCGGGTTCACCCACGCCAAGGTCGAGGGACTGATCCGGCGGGCCGGGCTGCGCTATCCCGGCGCCGATCTGCGCCGGGTCGACCTGATCGAGGAGCGCGGACTGGACCGTAACGTGATCGCCCAGCTCGCGACCTGCTCCTTCATCGACAGGCATCAGAATGTGGTGTTCCAGGGCTTCACCGGTTCGGGGAAGTCCTACCTTGGCTGCGCGCTTGCCAAGCAGGCCTGCCAGCACCGGATCCGGGCCCACTACATCCGGATGCCCGACCTCGAAGAGGCCTGGGCCCAGGCGAAGGACAAGCCCCAAGGACAGACGAAGTTCCTGAACAAGTACGCGGCCTTCACCCTGTTGGTGATCGACGAGTGGCTGCTCGACCATCCCGATGAGGGCATGCGCAGCATGCTGCTGGAACTACTTGAACGCCGCTACGACGCCGCCTCAACCGTGTTCTGCACCCAGTACGCGAAGAAGGACTGGCACCAGCGACTCGGCTCCGGAGTCCACGCCGACGCGATCATGGACCGCATCGTCCACAACACCATCTGGG
>NZ_FMYF01000015.1 GCF_900092135.1 Raineyella antarctica
CCCAACCGACACCGGCCGCATCAGCAGCCTCCAGCACCGCCGTGACGCTCTTGCGCGACATCGCCTGCGATGCCGCGATCGCGCGCCCGGACAAGCCCTCGGCGCGCAACTGCAACACCAGCTTCGCTCTGATCTTCCGTACCATGAACACCCACTCCTTCCGCCGCGCGCCCTATACACACGGCGGAAGGAGCCTAAACAGGGTGGCCCCCAAGCACGCCACACCCGGCCCCCAAGCCCGCTACCGCCGAATCAGCCCGCCGGCCCCCGACCACACGACAGACGGACCCCAGTGAAGCGAATATTCATTGACCACCTCGCGTATCACCAGCGTTGCGAACTTCGTGATGATCGGCCCCACGTCCCAGGCTGACACGGTGTCCGCATAGTCAGGGGGAAGACCGATCAGGTCCATGATCAGCTCGCCCAGCGTGCGGGTCTCGACCCAGGCGTCGCCGGCGAGCAGGCCGCGCACGGCAGGCTCCATGTGGTCGGCCCACACCAGGCTCGGCCCCACCAGCAAGAGGTCATGGACCGCCGGTCCCTCCCGATCAGGATGGGTCAGCCAAGCGGCGCGGTGGGTCGCGATGATGGACTTACCTGTGCCGGCGAACCCCTGGACGGTGAGGGAGGTCGCCGGGTCAGCCGTGACCAGTTCGTACTGCTCGGGCTGGAGCGTCGAGAGCACAGGGCCGAGGGTGTCCTGGCGTGGGGCCTGCATGACCTGCAGCAGATAGTCGGCTCGGTTCGCGTTGTTCTGCTCGGACTCTGCCAAGCGCACGGCCTCGAGCTCAGCGGCAGATGGCATGGGGCGCTCGGCAGGATCCGGGCGATCGCCACCACTCTGGACCGATGAGCCGTTGGGGCGTACGAGTGCACGGCGCTTCTTGGGCCGGGGGAAAGGCGCTGCGTTCTTGCGCATCACCCACTCGTCTGAATACCCGATGACGTAGTCCTGGTTGCTGTTGAAGCGACGGCGTACGCGGATGTACTGCCCGTTCCAGCGGCGGTCGCTGGTGAAGAAGGCCTGCGCTGCCGGCGCGGCCCAGCTGACAACTTCGACTCCCTCCCAGGTCGCCTGCTCCGGGCCGATGTAGAACTCTGCGTCGTCGTCTGGCCCCGACTGGAGGAACGAGACACGGCCGGTCAGGGGGCCCCAGTTCCTCGGGCGCTTGCGGACTCCGTAGATCGGGTAGTCAGGCTTGTTCTCGACGTACTGGAGGTACTTTCGGTTGATGACGCGCTCGTAGGCGAGCTCATCGGAGGTGTTGCTCATGCCGGGACCACCTGCAGCTGGCAGATGGCCACTTGGTTCAGGTCGAGGCTCGAGGCCGCCCGGCTGTCGATCAGGCTGATCTCGTCGTTGTACCGTTGCTCCGCCTTGCGTGCCTTCCCTCGTATGGCGGCATCCATGGTGTGGTTGCCGCTGATACGGTTCTGCGTCAACCGCTCGCGCGTCATCTCCACCTGCCGATCCCGCGTCCGTTGGGCCCGGATCCGGCGTTCTTCGGTGAGGGCCTCGTTGTCTGCTCGGCGCTTCTGCTCCTCGTGGATCCGTCGCTCGTCGAGCAGGGCGAATGCCTCCTTGACCCTGGACGCGAAATCCTCGTGGATGCGTCGCCGTGAATCCAGCAGTTCCCCATTCGCCAGCGCCGCGAACAGGGCTGCCTCCACACCCCCATGGACCTGTTCACCGCTGTCGAGGTCGACGGCCTGGACCCACAGCTCGCTCGTCGGGCGCAGTCCCTGCCATCCGGCCGACGCGATGGCCACCGCATAGAGACCGGGCTCGCATCCTCCCGCACAACGCACCTGGACATTGCCGAACCTGGTGATGCGATGCTCCTTGGCCGAGAAAGCGACGGCCCGGACGAGGGGATGGCTGCCGCTCAGCAGCCGCATGTCGTGCTGGCGCGCCCGTTCAGCATCCAAGCTGAAGGTCAGCGAAGGAGCGGTCTCCAGCTCCCGTACGCGTCCGGGCACCTCGAGCAGTGAACGCCGCCACTCCACGACGGCTTCGTGCATCTCCTGGGTGAAGTCCACCCTGAACTCCTGGGCCCTCTGGTCGATGACCGTCGCGCCACCCCGTCCTGCCGCCCACTCCGTCACGAGACCGGCGAGTTCGGCCTGCCCCAGATAGCGACCGCGCGCGACCCTCTGCTCGATGGCATCGATCCCGTAGTCGTCACCTGCCTGCAGGAAGGCCGCGGCATCGCTGACCTCGGCGTTGTCGGCCCGGTGCTGCTCGATGGCCATCAGCGACTGGTCGATCCGGCGCTGCCTTTCCTCCCCGGAGAGAGTGAATTCCAGGACGGTGTCGGAAGCCTTCTGGAACTCCTGCCCGAGGATCTCGTCGAGTTCACCGATCGCATGCTCGAAGACGTGGGTGCGATCCATGAGGCGCAGGAAGATGTCGGTCTCGATCGTCCCCGGGGTGACCAGATTGAGGATGTTGATCTTCTCCGACTTCTGGCCCAGACGGTCGATGCGGCCGATCCGCTGTTCGACCTCCATCGGGTTCCATGGCAGGTCGTAGTTGACCACTACCGAGCAGAACTCGAAGTCCAAGCCCTCACTGGCGACCTTCGTCGCAACGACGATGTCGTATCTGCCCTCCCGGAACTCGGCGATGATGCGCTGTCGATCATCGGCCGCGACGCCGCCGTGCAGACTGGCGACGCGCAGCCCATCCGCCGCGAGCCGGTTGGTGAGGTAGTCGGCGGTGTTCCGGAAGAACGTGAAGACCAGGGCCTGATGCCCGTTGAACTCGGGCGTGCGCAGCCGTCGCAACAACGCGTCGTACTTCCGGTCGACCCGGAGGACAGCCTGGGCATCCGCCACCAACTGGTGTGGCGGGACAGCCTCTCCGAGGAATGATCCAGCAGTGGGGCGGGATGCCAGCTCCCAGTGTCAACGCCGGGCCAACTTTGACCCCTTTTTGCCGGTTGAACTTTGACCCCCCTGGGTCTGTTTTCGATGGCTAGTTGGTCGTCTGGGGTGCTGCTGGTGGTGGCCCGGTGCGGTGCGCACGGGTGCGGTAGGAGTCGCCGTCCAGGGCGATGACGTGGGCGTGGTGGACGAGGCGGTCGATGGTCGCGGCGGCCACGACGTCGTCGCCGAGGGTCTCCCCCCAGCGGGAGAACGCGAGGTTGGACGTCACGATCACCGACCCGGTCTCGTAGCGCGACGCGATGAGCTGGAAGAACAACGCGGCCGACGCGGCGTCGAACGGCAGGTAGCCGACCTCGTCGATCACGATCAGCCGGTAGCGGTTCAGGCGGCGCAGCTCGACCTCGAGGCGGCCGTGTTCGTGGGCGTCGGCGAGGCGGGTGATCCACCCGGTCGCGGAGTTGAACGCGACCGGGTAGGCGGCCTCGGCTGCTTTGATCGCCAGCGCGATCGCCAGGTGTGTCTTGCCGATCCCGGGCGGGCCGAGCAGGACGACGTTCTCCTTGCGGGCCACGAAGGTGGTCGTGGCCAGGTGCGCGATGATGTCGCGCGGCGCGGTGGGCAGGTGTTCGAAGGTGAAGTCCTCCAAGGTCTTGATCTGGGGGAACCGGGCCGCGCTCAGGCGCATCCTGGTGCCGTTCGCGACCCGGGAGGCGACCTGGCGGCCCAGCACGGCGGCGAGGTACTCCTCGTGTGACCAGCCTTCGGCTCGGGCCTGGTCACCCAGGGCGCTGAACGTCGCGGCGATCACCGGGGCCTTGAGCTCGCGGGCCAGGAAGGTGATCTCCCCGGCCACGTCCTTGCCCGCAAGTGCGCTCATCGGCGCGCTCACCGCACGACCTTCAGGGTCGGCGCCGCCGGCGGGAAGGGTGGTGCGGCGGGCAGGTTGAAGACCTCGTCGTAGTGCGCCAGGGCCCGCTGACCGACCGCGGTCCCGGGGGCGGGGACCGGTCCGCGCATCGCGGCGGTGCGCGCCTGGAAGGCGGTGCGCAGCTGCGCGGCCATCGTGACGTGGTCGGGGTCGGTGATCGTTTGATGACTCGCCCAGGACCGCACATGCGCGCCCACCTGGGTCCCTGCCCAGGTCACGACCACTTCCCCCAGGCCCGTATGGACGTCGACGAACCGGCCGATCATCCTCGGGTCGACCGAGTAGTCGTTGCCGTCGACCCGCACGTAGTAGTCCCGCGCCAACCGCACCCGGCTCGAGGCTCCCACGGTGGGCGCGACCGGCGGCAGACCACCCATCGCCGCGACGTCCGCCTCGATGAGCACCCCGGGGCGCTGCCCGGTCCGGCGCAGCATCCGGGCATTGGCCCGCGGCAACCACTCGGCCAGCTGGGCGTTGTAGTCACCCGGACCCGTGAACGAGCGCCCGGGCATGAACGACGTCTCGAAGAACCCGTTCGCCCGCTCGATGACACCCTTGGTCTCCGGGTCGCGCGGTGCGGCCTGGTAGATCCGGGTCCCGAGGGTGCCCGCGAACGAGCGCGCCGACATCGTCAACCGGTGATGCTGACCGATGCCGGACTCGTTGTCCCAGACCAGCATCTTCGGGACCCCGCCCAGCCCGGCGAGCAGCTGCCACATCCCCGCGACCAGGTCCCCGGCCTGCCGCGAGGGCAACAGCAACGCCATGATGAACCCCGAATACGCGGCCACCATCGTCAGCACCGGCGGGTCCGCGAACACCGTCGGGGCGACCGGGACCACCTTGCCCGGGAACCACAGATCACACTGCACGATCTCCCCCGCCACATACGTGGTGCGATCGGCCGGGTCGGGCGGGCTGAACAACGGCCGCAGCAACGCGACCCGCGCCCGCAACACCGACGACGAGGGCTCCCACCCGATCTTCTCTGCGATCACCGTGGCGGGCATTTCCGGGAACTCCTTGAGCAGCCTACGGATCGCCGGCTCGAACTCATCGACCCGCGAGCCCTGCGGGGCACGGGAGTACTTCGGCGGGGTATCGGCGGCCAACGCCGAACGGACCGTGTTCCTGGCCAGCCCCAACCGCCGCGCGATCGCCTTGATCCCCATCTGCTCCGACCGGTGCAACCGACGGATCTCTGCCCAATCCTCCACTTTGATCACTCCCTCACTCTGTCCGAGGGGGGTCAACATTCACTCGGCGCCACAGGGTCAGTGTTCACTCGGCATCGACACCCAGTCGTCGTCGGCCACCTCGGGCTCGATGGCCGCGCGGCTGAGCACTGTCTTTGCTGTGGCTCGCAGACACGACCCTGCCAGTCGCAAGGGCATCTGCAAGGCGAATCCGGTCGGGATGTCGTTGTTTCGGGCCTCCTGGCGTACCCACTCCTTGTAGTCGTCGTAGAACCGGCGTTCCGCATCTGTCCAGTCGACCTCGATCGGCACGGCATGACGGACCGTGCGGTCCTGGCGCACCTCGGACTTCCGCGTGCGCGTCACCACAGCGGACAGGCCGTGGAGTTCGCTGCAGTAGCGACGCAGTCGCGGTACCTCTTCGACGGCGAGCGTGTCGGACGAGAGCAGCTCACTGAGGTCCTGGAATGCCGTTCGCTGGCGCAGTGCCGCTCCCAGGGGTGACGCAGCAATCTCGTTGAGCCACCGGCGCCGATCAGCGTTCGAGCTCGTGCGGTCGGACACGCTCCTCACAATGTTCTGCAAGGGCTCATGGTGCTCGATCCGTTCCTCGAGATCCCGCAGGTCCTTGACCTCGCCGGGCATGAGGAGCTGGATCAGCGACAGCAGGTCATGGTTGCCGAGGTTCAGCGGGGTGGCGGTGAGCAGCACGAGGGCGGGCGACCAGAGGCTTACATCCTCACCGGTGTCGTGCGCCGCGGTGCGGGGATTGCGGAGCTGGTGGGCCTCGTCGACGATGCACAGATCGGTCGTGAAGTCCGATTCGGTCAGTAGCGCACGAGCGTCGGTTGCCCTGGACAGCGTCTGCAGCGATGCCACGTACGCGTACTCCTTCGGCGGCTTGCCGTCGGCGACCTTCTCGGCCAGGCGGCGCAGTCCGGCCCCGTCCAATCGCTCCAGTTCGAAACCGAAACGTTGCCGCATTTCCTGCTGCCACTTGACGACCAGCGCTGATGGGCAGATGACGAGGACGCGGTTGGCCTGGTTGCGGGCAGCCATCTCGGTCCACAGCAGCCCGGCTTCGACCGTCTTGCCCAGACCGACCTCGTCGGCGATCAGCATGCGCTGGGCATAGGTGTTGAGGAACTTCAGCACCGGCCTGAATTGGTAGGGCAGGTACATGGACTTGGTGGCCTTGTAGGAGAAGATGGCATCAGTCACGCCCAAACTAAGCTTGCTGTAGGTCAAGGTGGCACCGAATCCGCGGGCCGTCCCCGGTTCGGAGTCGAGTAGCGAGTGCAGATCAGTGGCATCGGCGGCAGGCTCCAGTGTGTCCTCGCTGACGGTGACGAACCTGCCCTCTGTCTTCACCCGATAGTTCCAGACCGCGCGCCGAGGCTGCCCGGTCAGTGTGAGCGTGCGCTTCTCGACCGTGGCGTCACGCCCGCTGGCCCGATGCACGGTCAGGTCCCCCTTTCCGAACCTGGGAGCGTCGATAGGGAGGGCGTCCTCCCAGTAGGCGTCCAACCACTCCATCCCGAGCGGACCAAAGCTGTCGGGATCCGCATGTGCGAGGACGGACTCCTCGGAAGGTTCAGGCTCGGACCCCACCTCATCGGCCAGCACCATCGCATCGAGGCGGTCGTCGATGATCCGCCAGTAGATTCCGACGGGGAAGTCCGACAGTTCGGGGCCTGCCTCGCGGAACCGGAACGGGGTCTGGGCACGGATGTCCTCGGCGCGTGGACCTACGAGCAACACGCGGTGGTACTCGGCGGTGCCGCGCACGCTGTCGAGACCCTCGACGTCGGGGTAATAGCCGATCCGATCCAGCGCCATCCCTGTTCCTCCTCGAACTGTGTGCCTGCTGAGAGCCTAGAGGTAGCCACAGACAGGTCGCCTGCAGGTCACCCGACACAAGGCTTTCGACCCCAGAGTGCCGGGAGTCGGAGCGTCGCTGTCCCATGCCATCCATCTGACCGTGCCGAAGCGAGGTCCTGCGTCGCCCGGTTGGCTAGGTAATGTCATCCCTTCGGCCAGCGAGTCGGGTCTGCCGGTTCCGTGGCCCTGGCGCGCTGACGAGGTGGCCCTCGTGCAAGCCGACGCGTGGTGGTCGAGGAGGGAAGCAGCCACTTGGACAGCGAGCCTGACCGATAGGGGGATGCCAGATGTCATAGGCGTGCGATTCGATGGGGCGATACGGTTCGGCACTCTTCCCCAGAGCCGAACGCACGAAATGGAGCTCACCATGAATCGCGAAGTATCGGGCCGGCATAACAAATCAGGGCACCGCAATGGCGGGCATGGTCGCCAGGTCGTCTCGGAGGGCTCGATGTTCCCCAGCGATACTCCTGTGATCCTGCACGATGTGGTCGATGTTGCAGGGCTCGTGCAGTACTTGCGAAATGAGTCACGTAGGCGCCCAGTAGCCGTCCTGACCGTGGCGAAAGGCGAGAGGGGCCCGTACGTTTCGGCTTCCGAACTGCTCAAATCGGCTGGAGGTGCTGTCGACGTCGTCACCATCCCCCAGGGCGACCTGACCGAGGCGATGGCGCACCAACTCGAGGATGAATGCGCAAGTGTGCACCGTGGGGCCTGTCGAATCTACCCTCCAGGCAGGGAGTGGGAGCGACAGCCGTTCACGATGCCTGTACGCCATGCACGCAGTAGTGATGACGGCGCACGCCTGCGCCGGGACCTGATGATGGACATCAAGCACGCACAATCCCGTTCGGGGGCAGAACGAGCTTCCGCGTCATCGAACCCAGGAGGGGCCCCTCTTCCTGTGACGCCGAGGGAGGGAGCGACATCGCCGCCCCCTGCCCGCATCACAACAGCTACCGAAGCCCAGCAGCTCGCTACCTTCCTACACAGCTCGTCTCGCAGGTTTCCAGCCGTCGTGGTTTCCTGGGCCACTGAGGCGAGTGAGGCTTACGCCGATGTGGAGGAGTTAACCAACGACCTCGAAGGCCTCGCCACCGTCTTCGAGATCTGCACAGTGGAGGCGAGCTGGGCCTTCAGTGATGCCGTGCCTCCGCGCTGCCAGGTCTATGGCGGCGCTGCACGCGTCTACCCGCTCGGCACAGCCTGGGAAAGCGATCCGTACGTCTCGCCCTTGCACTTCGCGCACAGCCGTGCCGACCGTACCCGAATCACCCGCTCCCTTATCGGGGACGTCATGCGCATGGCATCGACCTCCGTGTCCTCTGCACCCATGTCGGCGAAGGCCGCACCGCTTCCCGTGACGGGTGAGGTCCTGGGTGTCATCGCCGAGCGTGCTCTGGTCAATCTGGGCGGGGCACAGCAGGGTGTCCTGTGGCCTGAACTGATCGAGCCCGACACTCCGGCCCGGCAACTCTTCGCCAAGGGGATGCGGATCGAAGGACTCCTCGATCCGGAGAGCAAGCGCATTGATGTCGGCGGTATGCGGCGTCGACCTGAGGAGGCCTTGGACTCCTATCACGCCGGAGACGTCGTCCTGGTCAGGGTGACGTCTGTGACTGCCGAGGCATGCCAGGTGGAGTCCTTCCCTGGACGTACGCACACCATCACCGCGCTCGACCTGATCGGGGAACAAAGTGATCTCCGGGGACTCGTCACGGAGGGCGAGGTCATGGCAGCGCTCCTGGTTGCCGCTGACGCTGAGGGCGACTGGCTGTTGTCAGTTGCCGAGGCTGACGAGAGCATCGAGGCGGAACCGGCGCCGAGCATTCTGGTAGGTGGCCCTTCGTGGCTGCTCCCGCCCGATATGAGCGCGAACGAGGCGCCAGTGCTCCCGCCGACTGCTGCCGAGGAGGTCGGCAAGGAGGAGGAGACTGCGGCGGCCCGCGCGGTCCCCGAGAATCCGCGGGTAGTTGCCCTCCAGCGCGAGACGGTGCAGCTCATCGCCGAGCTCCAGGAGGAGCACGAACACCGGGTCAGGTTGGAGGCCGAACTCAAGAGCATCCGTGCTCAGCTTCGCCGTGCGAAGAGGCGCAAAGGCGAAGGGGCAGGGCAGGATGACAGCGGCCTGTTCGAGGACCCTGCCGAGCAATTGGACTTCGAGATCCACCAGGCTTGGGCACGCATGACGCTGCCGTCGGAGAAAAAGCAGCTGCCACTGAAGGACTGGTCCTGCGGGCCCGAGTTTCTGCGCACACTGCAGGAAGTGGAAGGCATTTCGCGGGGAAAAGTCATCGAGGTGATCGTGCATGTCCTGACGGGCAGAGATGCAGAGCTCAACTCTCGTGAGCTCCATCCCCTGCGGGCGGGCCTCGGTGGCAACGACACCCCCGTCATCAGGGACAGCGGTGAGATCTGCTGGCGAGTGAGCCTGCAGAGCAACTCGCCGGCGGCGCGTCGACTGCACTACTGGTCGCGTGCGGACGGGGGCGTGGAACTGAGCAGCATACGGGTCCACGATGACTACCGTCCGTAAGGACGGGATCTGGTAAAGCTGGCGAATGATTAGGGTGTCAGGGGAGACGGTTTTCGCGTTGGACGGGCAGCCGTCGCCAGCACGCGGTGCAAAGGGAGGGGTCCATTATCAATCCGTGGCATGCGGCCCAGGAGACTAGCCTCGATCTTTCACCGTGCGGGCTCTTGTCGTTGTCGGGGCTGGGATCTCCGCCTCGTGGCCTGATTGTGGCAGGTGGGTATGACGATGGTCCGCGTGGCGACGCGGTGGCGGGCTGTCCGGGCCTGTGGGGTCCTTGGGGTGGTGGCGGTCAACGGTCGGGGCCGGCGTCAACGGCCGGGGCCGGTAGGCCCCGCAGTGTGTTGATCGCTTCTTCGACGAGCCCGGACCAGCGGTGCCGGGCGGACACATGCACAAGGATGCGGCGGGCTCTGCGGACGAGGGTCGCGGGGATGGTGAAGAGGCGGTAGCGCAGTCGCTTGGGTTCCCAGCGGCGGGCCTGGTGGTCGGGGTGGGCGAGCAGTCCCATCCAGGCGGTGATCTCTCCGGCGAGGGCGACGATCTGGCACCAGATCCGGTTGGCATCGAACCCGTGCAACGGGAGGTTGGTCAGGCCGGTGTCTTTGGCGTTGCGGATCCGGTCCTCACAGCGGGCCCGGCGCCGGTGACGGACCTCCAGATCCGCCAACTGTCCGCGGGTGGTGTTGGTGGCGAAAGCGGTCAGGCGGTAGCCGTCGACGTCGTCGAACCGCAGCTGGGCGCCGGGGTGGGGCCGTTCGCGGCGGACGATGACGCGCATCCCGGCCGGCCACCCGTCCAGGTCGAGCAGCCCGGTGAACTCGGCCACATCAGCGCCGTCACGGGGCTGGCCGTCGGTGTTGTAGGCCGGCTCCCAGATGTCCTCACGGATCAGCCGGTACAACTCGGGGGTGTTCATCGGCAGGGTGAACCCGACCGAGTACGCCACCCTCCGCGCGGTGAGTGTGCCGACGGTGTCCTTGGTCGACCCGGCCCCGTCGATGCGGACCAGGACCTTGCGTCCGGGCCGTGGCCCCAGACCGGCCTGGTCCAGCGCGTCGGCGATCACCTTCTGGTGATCGGCGGCGGTGTTCGATCCGGCATTGCCGGGCCGCAGCAGGATCGTCAGCGGTTCGCCGGTCCCGTCGGGGCCGTGGTCGGCGAACGCGCACAACGGGTGAAAGCCATAGCCCTTCTTGAACGTCGGACGGGCGAACTGTTTCTCGCTGTGCGCGGTGACCAGGGTCGCGTCCAGGTCGATCACCAACGGATCCGCCACCGTCGCCCGCCGGGCCGGGGACGCCTCACCCGCCAACTGCCAGGCGTTCTGACGGGCCGCCTTGCGGGCCCGCCCGATCGCGGCCACGGCACGATCAGCGTCCTTCGCGAGCAGGGTGATGAGGCGGGAGACGGTCGGGTCGGACGCGACCCGACCGTAGATGCCCGGCTCGTCGCGCAGCTGGGCGATGTCGGCCAGACAGTCCCCGCCCAACGCGAGCGTGAGGGCCAGGTCGCAGATGATCTTGCCCGGATCATGCACCGCGAACGGTTTGCGCCAGCCCGCCAGCTGCGCCGACAGGGCCCGGTCCAGGCCGGTCGCGCGGATTGTTTCGACCAGCAGCAGGCCCCCGGCCTGCCCGACCGCGGGGACATCGGCGCGGTCGATATGGACGCGCGGGTACAAGCCGGTATTCTTCACCTCGGAGGTGCTCCTTGCTACGGGCCGGAATGTGATCTAGACACTCCCATTCTCCCTAGCCAGGAGCACTTTCACATCCCCAGCCCAGCCCTCAAGACGCCCCCACATGAAAGGGGCAGGCTAGGAGATTCCGATGACTGAGGTCCCGACCTGGGAGTACTTCGGTGCCTCGGCTCTTCGGTTTCTGTCGGATGGCGTCGGCCACAAGGCCATGGACGTCCGCGAGGCCGCCGCGGACGAGCTCGGCCTGACCGAGCAGGCTCGCCAGGAGATGATGAAGTCGGGGCAACGCCGGTGGGAGAACCGCGCGAACTGGGCGCTCTCCCGCCTGGCTCAATACGGCGCAGCCCGGCGGCCGGCACGTGGGATCTACCAGATCACGGAAGCGGGTAGAACCCTGTTGGCCCAGCATCCGCACCGCATCCGACTCATAGATCTCGGACCACTGCTGGGTTCCTCGGTTGAGTCGGTTGAGTCGGTTGAGCCCATAGATCATGCGTTGGAGGTTGCGCAGGAGATCGACCCGGTCGAGCAGATCGAGACCGGCGTCGCTCGTCTCCAGGCGAGCGTCGGAGCGGACCTGCTAACTCGGCTAAATTCCGAGAATCCTGCGTTCTTTGAGCAGGCAATTCTGGGCCTGTTCTTGGCGATGGGCTACGGGGGAGCCGGAGGCAAGGTCACTGGGTCCCAACGGTCCAGTGATGGAGAGATCGATGGCTTCGTCGACCAGGACGCCTTGGGGCTGAGCCGCATCTACGTCCAGGCGAAGCGTTATGCCCTCGATGCCAGTGTCGGGCGGCCGGAGATCCAAGCCTTCGTCGGGGCACTGCACGGCAACCAGGCCAACCAGGGTGTCTTCACCACCGGCCGCTTCGCCACCGGGGCCCGGGCCTACGTCGACTCCGTGCCAACCCGGGTGATCCTCATCGACGGTCAGCGTCTCGCAGCGCTGATGGTCCGCTACGGCGTGGGGGTCCAGGTCAGGCGTACGGTGCAGATCGTCGAGGTCGACGAGGACTTCTTCGAATGAGCGCCTGTCTCCTGTGCTCCCGCTAGGTTGAGGCGGGGGAGGGAGGCGCCGTGTCGTCGATTGCTTGGCTCGACACCTCAGCCGACGAGCAGCGTCGGGTCCGTGAGGTCATCGCGCTGTTCACCCAGAAGGAAACCCTCGACGAGCTCGGCATCGGTCAGATCCGCGACACCTTCAGTGACGCGCTGTTCCCTGGCATCACCACGATCGAGACTCGGGCGCGCTACTTCCTGCTGGTGCCCTGGGCGTACGTCAAGGAGAGCAGACCCGGCCGCAGCGCCGCCCAGGTGCGCGTGCAGGTGGAGCGGTCGGAGCGGGACCTTGTCCGGACCCTCAATCGCGGTGAGCGCCAACGGGGAGTCATCGGCGCGCGGGCTGGGGCAGGGGTGAAGATCCTGCCCTCGTCGATCTACTGGAACGGGCTGCTGACCTTCGGCATTCTGCGCCGCGACGTCGGGCTCGACCAGATTGCGAGCACCAGGCACCAGCGCGACGCCGCTGACGAACTCGCCTCTCGGGCCGGGGGCGACTGGCATCCGACTCTGCCGCCGGCCCCGAAGGATTTCCCGTCGACTCTCGAGGGCGGCTTGGACCTGACGGCACCGGAGGCCTCGTGGTTGCGCGAACGCATCCTGGAGAGCGTGCCGGCGACCCTGCTCGCGCACGTCGTCGTCGCCGACCAGCCGCCGACAGAGGACAGCCCGTACCCGTGGCGGGACGAGACCTGCCGGTCAGCTCCCGACCCCGCCGCCCACCTGATGCGCCATGCCGAGCTGTTCTCCCTGGCAGTCAAGGGCGCCACCCGCCTCTACAACGTGCTGCTCGCCGAGGCGTACGAGCGAGCCGGCTTCACTACCGTCGCGAAGAGCGTGGAGGAATACCACGAGCAGTACCGCGTCTGGCTCGGTGAGGTGGGCGACGCCCGTCACCAACTGGGGGCATGGGACATGCTCGGCTTCTGGGCAACGGCGCACGCCCGCAACCCGAGGATTTCCCCTCGCACCCGGATGTTCGTCGACGCGTGGGTCCAGGGCATGCGCGATGGGACGGCCCACACGGCTCTGGAGAATGAGGCGCCACGCCTGCTGATCGCCAACCGGGAGGCCTCGCTGAAGGGGAAGCAGGCCAGACTGACCAACCGCAAGCTGCTCGGCCAGTGGGGTGGGGGAGCAAGCGGAGGCCTCGACTACCGCTGGGGAACCGTCAAGACCATCATCACCGACATCCACGAGGGGCTGGCCCGTGTTTGAGCCCGACAGTCGAGTCGTCCTGATGGACCAGCTGCGCCCGCCCGCTGGGTACCGGTTGGAGGCTGCCGTAACCACGACCTTCACCCTGCACCTGCCGACCGCGTTGGTGGCCCCACTCGCGTTCGCCTCGTACGACCTGCGCACGCGCGAGGATCCCATCGCCGCACTGGAGGCCGTACGGGCCTGCGCCGATCGGGTCGACATCTTCTGCCAGGCCGGCCAGATCACCGTCCCCCAGCAGGCCTCCGACCTGATGGCCTTCCTCGAGCCGATGCTGCACCCGGTCGACCGGCCCCGTCCCGGGTACCTGTTCCATCCCAAGATCTGGTTCCTGCGCTACACCGCCGCCGACCTGCCCGACGCCTACCGCCTGATCTGCTCCACCCGCAACCTCGCCGACAGCCGGGCCTGGGACGCCGTGGTCATCCTCGACGGCGCCCCCGGGAAGCGCCTGGACTCCAATCGACCGCTCGCCTCGTTCCTCCGCCGGCTGCCGAAGTGGGCGGTCACGGAGCTGGCGCCCGAGCGGCTGGCACGCGTCACGGACCTGGCCGATCGTGCCGAGCGGGTCCAGTGGTCGCTGCCCGAGCACGTCAGCGAGGCCCGGTTCCACGCCCTCGGCGTGCCGAAGCTGCGCACCGCACCGCCGGACTTCTCCGGCTACCGACACCTGGTGGTCTCGCCCTTCCTCGACGCCGACGGGGTCCGCCGGGTCACCGGCAACAACACCCGGGACGTGGCGCTGGTCTCGCGCCCCGAGGCGCTCGACGCCCTGGGCTCCGACCTGCTCTCCGGGCTCCGACGTCCGGACGGGGACGCCGTCTTCGTCCTCGATCCGCTGGCGAACGCCGACATCACCGCCGCCGAATCCGACACCGAACAGCGTCCGAGCGATCGGGCGAGCGAGCAGGGTGGCGACCGGACGAGCACGCCCCAGACGAGCGAGCTGTTCGGCCTGCACGCCAAGATCACCGTCGCCGAACGCAACCGTGGCGAGACCCACGTCTTCATCGGCTCCGCGAACGCGACATCCGCGGCCTATGGCGGCAACGTCGAGTTCGTGGTCGAACTCATCGGCCGCGCCAAGGACCTGGGGGTCGCGACCATGATGGACCCACCCGACGGCCCGACCGCCGCCAACCTGCGTACGCTCCTGCAGGCGTACGCCCCCAGCGCCGACCAACCGCTACCGGGGGAGGACGAGGCCCTTCGCGAGCTGGAGAACCTGCTGCGCACCCTGGCCGCCGTGGCCTTTCGCATCACCGTGGAACAGGAGCGGGACGGCGACTACCAGCTCCACCTGACCAGTGAATCCGACCTGCACATCCCTTCCGGCCACTTGGTCCGTCTTGCCCTGCTCACCCAGCCCGGGGTCAGCCACACCCAGACCGATCCCGGCCCCTGTGAGGCCAACCTCCCGGCCGTGCTGGCCGACATCACCCCCTTCGTGACCATGCGCGTGACCAACCCGTCGGGCCTGACGCTCAGCACCGTCGTGCACGCACCACTGCACAACGACCCGCCCCACCGACTCGACGAGGTGCTCGCCCGCCAAGTCGACACCCCGGAGAAGTTCCTCCGCTTCCTCTCGCTCCTGCTCGGACTCACCGATCCGTCGGCGCTGTGGGCCGAGACGAGCGGTGACGCCGGGGCGGGATCGTGGGGCGCCTCCTTCCGGGGCAGCACCGGCGTCTTCGAGCTGCTCGTCCGGGCACTGGCCGATCGACCCGACGCCCTGCACGACCTGGACCGGCTCGTGAGGCGTCTGCGGGAGACCGAGACGGGCCGCACGGTCCTGCCCGACGGCTTCGACGAGCTGTGGGCGTCCGTGATGGACGTGCTTCCGATGGTGGAGGTGTCACGATGACCGATCGCCGCCCCTTCCTGGCGCAACCCATCCTCGACGGACTGACCAGCTTCCAGCGCAACACCGTCGAGCACATCATCGACCGCTTCTACGGCGACGACCCGACCGACCGCTTCCTCATCGCCGACGAGACCGGTCTGGGCAAGACCATCGTCGCCCGCGGCGTCATCGCCCGTACGGTCGAGCAACTGCAGCGCAACGACCACGTCGACCGGATCGACGTCGTCTATGTCTGCTCCAACCTCGACCTGGCCCACCAGAACCTGCGCAAGCTCAACGTCACTGACGGAGCCCAGCACGGCATCGCCAGCCGACTCACGCTGCTCGCCAAGCACTCGCGCGACTTCACCCAGCCCGGTGACGACGGCCTGATGAAAGCCGTCAACCTCGTCTCCTTCACACCAGGGACGTCGTTCAGCAGCAGTTGGCGCTCCGGGACGGCGCAGGAGCGGGCGATGCTCTACCTCCTGCTAGAGAAGAAGATGCAGCTCACCGGCTGGCGGGCCAAAGGGGCGCTCCAGGTGCTGCAGGGCACCGTCTCGAACCCCGAACGCTTCCGGGACTGGTACGTGAGTGATCTGCGCAGGCAGCTCACCTACGGCCGCGCACCCATCGCCGAGGCTCTCGACGACCCCGAGCTGCCCGACTGCATCGACCCAGCCGTCTCCCGCCCCTTCCTGGCCGCTGCGGCCGCGGGGGAGCGCAGCCTGCTCGACCGGTTCGAGGACCTGCTGCAGGAGGTCCACCATCGCAACAAGTGGGACGATGCCTGGCCTCTCGTCGCCGAGCTGCGCAAGCTCTTGGCCCGAGAGAGCGTTCGGCTGCTCACCCCCGACCTGGTGATCCTGGACGAGTTCCAACGGTTCCGGGACCTGCTGGTGGAGGACAGCGAAACCGGCGAGCTGGCCCACCACCTGTTCAACTTCAACGAGGAGGGCACTGACCACCGGGCCAAGGTGCTGCTGCTGTCGGCGACGCCGTTCAAGCCGTTCACCTATGCCGAGGAGGCGCACGGTGGCGAGGACCACCACCGCGACTTCCTCGAGATCGTCCGGTTCCTGGCCGGCGGAAAAGACGGCGAGGTCACCGACGGGATCGCGGCGGCGCTGCGCGACTACCGCAACGCCGTGGTCACCGGCCGTGGCGCGGACGACCTCACCCAACAGGTCCGCGACCGCCTGCTCACCGTGATGGAACGCACCGAACGTCCCCGCCTGCTGACCACCGCGATGACCAAGGAGGATTCGACGCCGCTGGCCCCGCCGCCGGCCGACGACCTGCGCGGCTACGTCGCGCTCAGGCAGCTGGCCCAGACGGTGGATGCGCCGTTCACGATCGCCTACTGGAAGTCCGCGCCGTACTTCGTGAACTTCATGGACGGCTACAAGATCGCCGACCAGATCCGTGCCTCGCTAACCGACCCGTTGCGCTCGGAGTCCGTACGGGCTGCGCTGGGCCGGACCCAGCGCATCGACTTCCGCGCGGTCGACGCGTACGAGCCGATCGACTTGGGCAACTCCCGCCTCCGCGATCTCGCCGCCGACACAGTCGAGCGCGGTTGGTGGAAGCTGCTCTGGGTACCGCCGTCGCTGCCGTACCTGGCGCCCGGCGGCCCGTACGCCGAAGAGTTCGCGCAGGACGTGACGAAGCGGTTGATCTTCTCCTCCTGGATGGCGACCCCGGGCGCGGTGGCGTCCCTGCTGAGCTACGAAGCCGACCGGCTCGGGGCGGGGGAGACGTTCCGCGGGACGACGGTCGAGGACCGCGACCGGGACCGGCGCAACCGGCGCAACCTATTGGCGTACCGGATGGACCCCGACGGCGACCGGGAACGACCCTCGTCGATGTCCACGTTGGCGATCTTCTGGCCGATGCCCGGGCTGGCCGCCCTCGCCGATCCGCGGCGCGCTGACCTGCACCAGGCGGGAGCGCCGCTGGAACCGGGGGTCCTGCACGACGACGTCGTCGGGCGGCTGCGCGCTGAGCACCAGGTCGATGCGATCGAGGTGGCGGGATTGCGTGCATCGCACTGGTTCGAGGCGCTGCGTAGGGCTGACTCCACACCGGACGGAATGACTACCTCCCGGATCCAGGAAGCGTCGAGCGGAGAGTCGCCCGACGAGCCGGAGCACTCCTCCGACGGTCCCGACACGGGTCGGCAGAGTGGCGAGCGTCAACAGCACCACCTCGACCTGGCGCTCCGCATTCGCGGGCAGCAGCAGGACCGTACGGTCACCGAGGAGGCGCTGGCCAGGATCGCCGAGGTCGCCGCCCACAGTCCGGGCAACGCTGCCTACCGCGCGCTGTCCAGGATTGCGGGTGGTCAGGCGAAGGTCACGAAGGAGGGGCTCTGGTTGGCCGCCGTCCGCGTGTCGTCGGCCTTCCGTACCCTGTTCACCCGACCGGAGACGGCGCTCCTGATCGACCAGCTCATCCCCGACCAGCTGCCGTACTGGCGCAAGGTGTTGCAGTACTGCGCGTGGGGCAACCTGCAGGCGGTCCTCGACGAGTTCGTCCATCACGTGCACGCTGCCCAGGGCGCGGCCGACCTCACCGACGAGACTCTGATGGACATCGCGCGGATGGTGGCCGTGGCGCTGGAGCTGCGGCCGGCGACGTACGAGCTGTTCGATGCCGACAATCCCGGCGAGCAGCAGCGGATCCGGGCGCGGTTCGCGCTGCGGTTCGGCAGCCGGCGGGCGACCGAGGAGAGCAACCGCCAGCCACTGGTCCGGCAGGCGTTCAACAGCCCGTTCTGGCCGTTCGTGCTCGCGACGACGAGCGTGGGGCAGGAGGGCGTGGACTTCCACTGGTGGTGCCACGCGGTGATGCACTGGAACACCCCGGCCAACCCCGTCGACTTCGAGCAGCGGGAGGGCCGCGTCGACCGTTTCGATGGCCATGCGGTGCGCCGCAACATTGCCGCCCGGCACCGCAGGGCGATCCTCGCCAGCGCGGAGCCGAACCCGTGGCGGGCGGCGTACGAACTGGCCGAGGACGAGCGGGAACGACTGGGGGAATTCGCTCCGCACTGGGTGTATCCGGGCGACGCGCGGATCGAGCGCCACGTCGCGCCGTACCCGCTGAGCATCGACTCGGCGCGGCTGGAGGAGATCAAACGGGACGTGGCGCTGTACCGGCTGACCTTCGGGCAGCCACGGCAGGAAGACATGCTCGAGCTGCTGAAGATGCACTACTCGGAGGCGAGTCCGGAGGAGCTGGAGGGGCTGAGGCTGGACCTGAGCGCGCCTGATCAGGTGGCGAGCCTACGGGCGCAACCGTGATTGCCCTCGCCGCCGCTGACAGGCCCATCCGGCAGTTAGCTGACGCCGTCGGTCGTGCGTAATCCGGAGCGCCCGTCAACTTCTCCGTCCGATGGGTCACCTTCTTGCTCCACTAGATCAAGATCCTCCGCAACGCTGATGACGACATCGTCCGCGGAGTCGTCGGGTGCAACCCCGAAGCCGCGAACACCGTCAATGTCACCGTCGTCCAGGAGGAACGGATACTTGTCGACAAGGAAGCGCCGCCGGTAGGCGACGTTCGCTGCGTCCACCACTGACTCGAGCGTGGCGAAGTTCATGGTGGCTCCGAATCCGACACCAACGACCGGAATGAGCTTCCCCAGAGACTTCTTGGTGAACCGGATCGCCAGGCGTTCCGCGATCTTCCTCGCGATCTTGGCGATTGCCTGCTCCTCGAGCACGCGCCACGCGGCCCCTCGAACGAGAAGCTGGGAGAGCCGAACGAGGTCTACGAAGGCGGCTTGCTTCGCGGCCGTGGAAGTCGCCGTCCCGAAGTTCACCACACTCAACACGAACGTCTTCTCAAGGGGATCTTCGGGATCGTGGCCGTAGGCAAGCGCAACCTGCCCCACTGCTCTGGATGCTAGGCCGATAAGAACTGCGATGTCGGCAGTGATTGCAGATGCGACGACTGCACCACCGGGGACAGTGCCGACTCCTGTGCCGACACCGACCTCGCCGCCGGTCATGGCGAGCGCAGCACCAGCACCCGATGCGGCGCCAATGCTGGCGTACACCAAGTCCGTGTTACGTCCACGCACTCGGTCGATCAGTTCAAGGTCGAGACCACGTAGCTCATGGAAGGCAGTAACAGCATGTCCCTTCCGCTGGTGGGTTCTAACCACTCTTTCCGGAGTCAATCCGATGCGGCTAACTCGGACTACTGACTTCCCAGCTGCTCGGGCTCCGTCCGTTAGCCAGTCCACGGGGATGCTCTCGACGACTCTGCCGGCGGCATCGGCAGCTTTCCCTGCGCCATCCTTAGCCCCCTGAGGAACGATCTCGCCAATCTTCTTCGTCACAGAGGTGCCAAACCGGCCGATTCGCTTGGCCGGGTCCGACTGCCGGACTCCGTCGTAGGCGCGGGTCATGCCGTCGCTGACGGCCTGTGCCGCCCGCCTCGTCGGTTTCGCTTGGCCATTGATCAAGTCACCCCAGGCCTGCTGCTCATATGAGGATGGTTGGGAGCCCGAGCCCTGGGTCTTGGTCGTCATGCAAACACCCTACTGAAAGCGTCTTTCCCGTGGCGTCGATGGTCGATTCCTGACCTGAGTTGGCCGTTTAGCCGATGCGTTCCCAGGTTCCGCAGTCTTCGGTTTTGAAGGCGATGTCGGTGGGGTGGATGGTGACGACGATGGGGCCGGCGTCGTAGCCCTCTTCGATGCGGGCGTCGTAGGCGCCGGTGAGGTTGCTGAGTCGGTACCAGGAGCCCTTGTCCTCGGGGGTGGGGTGGGTGGTGCGGTAGGTGCCGGGTTCGATGTCGGTGCCGACCAGCCAGGTGCCGTCGCCGGGGATGGTCGTCTTGAGGGGGTGCCGCTTCCCGGTAGAAGGTGAAGCCTTGCTCGGACTTGTCGCGGCCCGACGAGGCGAACGCCCCGCGCTGCTGCTCAACTGGGCGAAGCTGTCTTCATCGCCGGCATCGTCACGACGGTGAGATGCATCGCTTCGCACGGCGGAAGCGCGGGAGCGAGAAGCGCTGGAGGAGTTCGTCGAGTTAGTCGACTTCACTGATGACGGTGACGTTGCGGCGCCATGAAGCACGTTGTCACTCGTCTGAGTTCTGCCCGCATCTCGCGTGGCTGCCTGCTGGGTGCTGCTGTGATCACCTGTCCTGGCGGTTCGTCTAAATCCGCCGGGGCCTTCCTCGATTGCCCCCTCCTTCAGCAGCTCGTCAATGGCAGCCTCGACGCGGTTGCGAATCCCAGCGCCCACGCGACGCCAGCCGAAGATTCGTGCAGCCTGGGTGACCAGATCTTCTCGGGAGATCCCGATGGCGTGGCCGATGAGCAGTTCCACCGCGCGACGGAGCTCCTCGTCTGCCACTTGCTCCACCTTGCGATTGACATCGTCGGTGGAGCGCCGTACGGCCACGGGACCTGCGTTGGTCGTTCGAAGGAATGCGCCATCGAAGGAGACATCGGCGACCTCCACGGCCTTGAGGATCGTCTCCTTGACCCGCGCGCTGATCCGTTCGATGGTGCTGTGATCGCGGACCCTTTGACAGAGGACGTCGATGTGCAAGGGGGCCTCGACCGCGGCGACCTCCTCGACGAAGCGTCGAAGACGAGGCGCATTGCGAACGTCGCGAAGCACCTCTTCGTCCACCCAGCCCACTGAGGCCTTGGAGTAGTCCTCGATCCAGTCGGGCGATTCATCCAAGGAGTGCTGGACGGTCTCGACGATCACCTGTGGGCGAGCCGGTGATGCGGATGCCGCAAGCCGACCTGTCATCGGCTTCTGGGACAACTCCTCCAGGAGCGTCCGCAGACGTTCCTTTTCCCGCTCCGGGTGTCGGTACCAGGCCGTGCCCCAGATGTGATGGAGCCGCCAGCCCAGACCCTCCAGGACCTGGTGGCGCAGACGGTCCCTGTCGCGCGCAGCCTTGCTCGAGTGGTACATGGCTCCGTCGCACTCGATGCCCAGCATGAAAGCACCCGGCTTGTCCGGATGCTTCACGCCGATGTCGATGCGATAGCCGGCGACACCCACCTGAGGCTGGACCGCGAATCCCAGGCTGGTGACGTAGGACACCACAGCGTCCTCGAACGGTGATTCCGTGTCCATGCCAGACGGTCCCAGTTCGATCTCCAGCGAGGAGGGGCCGCGTTCGGCGAAGTCGAGGTAACGTCGCAGGTGCCGCGAGCCGGCACCGGTGACCTCCCCGATATCGGAGGCGCTGATGGAGCTGACGACTTCCACCAGCTGCTTGGCTCGCGTGATGGCGACGTTCAGCCGACGTTCGCCCCCCTTCTTTCCGAGGGGGCCGAAGTTGTTGTACATCTTGCCGTTCTGGTCGCGACCGTAGCCGATGGAGAAGATGATGACGTCTCGCTCATCGCCTTGGACGGATTCGAGGTTCTTCACGAAGAAGCCGTCGACCCGGTCCTCGCCGAAGTGCTGGTCCAGATCTGGACGCTGACCGCGGGCCAGCTCGATCGCATTTTCAATGGCATCGCGTTGGGGCGTCGAGAACGCGACGACGCCGAGTGTCTTGTCCGGGCGGGTGGAGAAGTGGTGAATGACGCGTTCGGCGACGTGGCGGGCTTCGATCGGGTTGTTGCGTCCCAAGGATCGGCGGTAGACGCCATCAACCTTGATGAATCGGACGCCTGCATCCTCCGACTCGTGGAGTGCCCCGGGGAAGGTGATGAGTCGAGAATCGTAGAAGGATGCGTTGGAGTAGGCGATCAGATTCTCATGGCGACTGCGGTAGTGCCAGCGCAGGCTCAGGGGAGTGAAAGCTCCACTGGACTTCATCAGGTCCAGAATCGACTCGAAGTCGTTCGCGACGTCTTCTTCGCCGTCCTCGTCTCCGTCGTCGATCGAGGTCTGGAAGAACGCGGTAGGGGGAAGCTGCTTCTGGTCTCCGGCGGCGATCAGGGCCGATCCCCGGTAGATGCAGTTGATAGCGTCCGCCGGCAGGACCTGGCTGGCCTCGTCGAAGATGACCACATCGAACATCTGCTCCGCCGGAAGGTACTGCGACACAGCCAGGGGGCTCATCATGAAGCACGGATGCAGAGCGAGGACCACGTCCTTCGCCTGGCCGATGAGATCCCGCACAGGCATGTGCTTGCGTTTCTTCTGGGCCTCACGCTGGATGATGGCGGCTTGGCCCGCAGACGAGCGAGGTCTGCGGGCTGCCCCAGCCTCGATGATCTTGGCCACCGCAGCCCCGGCGAGATCGGCATCCAGCCTGCGGAACCGCTGGACGAGGTCGTCACGGTCGTCGCCACTCCCGGAGGCCAACCGCGGGTCACCCGCCAGCTGGGCATCGAGCCAGCTGCGATACAGCGTCGCCAGGAGGAAGTCAGGCATCGTCTGCTGCGGGAGTTCCTGCGCCTTCGCGAATGCCAATGCAGGCCCGAAGCCTGCTTCGGTGAGTTCCTGGACGGCTGCACCCAAGGAGAACCAATCGTCGATCTCGTCAACGGCAGACGTCAGGTGCTCGACGAGCTCGACCGCCGTGGACTGATCGCGTAGATCCGCGCGCAGCCAGGCCTGTCGCTCCTCGCTGAACCAGCTGACTACCCGTTCGGCATACTTCTCGAAAGACTGGAGGACGTCAGTGGCTCCGGCGAGGGGAGGCTCGCTGCGTCGCAGCGCCGTGATCTGGTCGTTCCGCAAGGCCGTACGTTCGCCCCCGGCGGCGTTCGCGGCCTCCAGGACTGCTGTCGCCCAGCGCAGCTTGTGATGCACAAGGCCGACGTCCACTCCGGCGAGTTCGGACGCTACACCTTCCAGCTGGCCGAGAGTAACGAGCCTGTGGGCAGCTTCGGTCGCGCTACGTGCCGACTGCTCGTAGGAAGAACGCGCCCTTGCGGCCTCCAGGTGTGACGCCAACGTCGCTGTCTGGCCGAGCTGGGCAGCCTGGGCAGCGACGAGATCCAGGACAGGCCGCAGTAGCTGGTCACGGTCCCGAAGTCGGGTCTCGAGCGAATGGAAGTCCTCATGGCTGCCGTCTGTAGCGGCCCAGACGCTGAGGTCGGAGTTCCACCGGCCCAGAACGCGGTCGGTTTCGTCGACGAGTACGCGGGCGGCAGCGATCGAGGTTTGGCTGTGGAGTAGACGACTGGTGGCGGAGGGGTCGAGGAACGTCCAGACCACGGTGGCGTCGGCGTTCTCCAAGCACCTCGTCACGGCATCCCAGTCGGTGGTGCGGTCGGCGGAGAACCGATGCCCGAGGATTGACTGCGCAGATGGCAGGAGCGCGTCGTAGGCCGCTTGTGCGTCGAACCACCGTCGGGCGGTGGGCAGCGCGGCCACAGCCTGCTGCCAGGTCAGGGGAGACACCTCGCTGAGCGCTGCCCGCATCGCCTTGTGGTCAGAACTGAACCTCCTGAAGAAGCCCTTGTTCTCCTCGGCGGAGGTCTCGAGTGCGGCTAGGTCGATGGTGAGGAGGTCCTCGGTGAAGCTGCCCTCGGCCACTTCTTCTGCTTCCTCCAGAGTCAGCTGGGACTGCATCGTCTGCTCCGCAATGGAGCGGGCAGACCCTCGAGACTCGGGGTCGTGGATCCACTCCGCCTCCGGAGCATCATCGGCCAGCACTGCCCGTGCGGCACTGATGAGCCGCCCCACTTCCGCTGGAGTCTGGGGTCGTCGTGCACCCAGCTGCGTCGAGAGCTCCTCCGCCAGTCGGGCCAGTTCGGTGAGACCCGAAAGGCCCTGCCTGAGTCCGTCAGCGGCGGCGATCAGGGACTGTTGTGTCGAATTGCCGGAGACGTCGGGAAGCGCCAGTAGCTCGCCCTCGAGACGAGGGATCCCGTCGCTGGGGAAGACCCGGACGGACTTCCACATCTCTCCTAGGGCCGCTCGGGCGGTCTGTTCAGCGCGGGCGCGGGTCTCTGTCGCCTGTTCGTAATCAGCGAGCGCGGCACCGACGGCAACGATCTCCGCTTGGTCGAGCCAAGGATTGACATGGAACGAGGGTTCGGCATGCCAGCGTTCGAGCAGCTGGATGGTTCGATGCAGGTCGGCGAGTGTTCCGAGCCCAAAAGTATTTCGTACCTCCGCAGAGTCATCCAGTACACCATCGAGGGTGTCCAGGGCTGTGGCCAGCTGCTGGAGTTCAAACCGCGGGTTCCTGTGATGGAGGAGCCCGTACCATGCCGCCCGCTCGCCCTGGAGTGCCATCGGCCACCGCTTGGTGAGCCGTTCGATCAGGTCCACGATTTTGGCCAAGGACGAGTCGGACACTTCGAGGACATTGGCCGCGAATGCTGGGCCCAGTGGCTGTTGCCCCAGCTGTTCGAGCCGGCCCAGGACGGCGTGGTAGCTCGACCCGAGTGGCTGCCGGATCTCGTTGACGGCCTGCACGTAGGAGGACAGTTCCTGCCGCGCCTCGCGGAGTCGGGTGAGTTCGACAGATCCCATGCCAGCTGGTGCAACGGGCATGCTGTTGAGGGCGTTGCCCAGCCTTGCTGCGATTTCCCTACGATTTGCCTTGCTGCTATGGAGTTCGAAGAGGAAGGGCTCCAATCCGCTGTGCGCCAAGCGATTCCGTACGACGTCCAGGGCCACGGCCTTCTCGGAGACGAAGAGGACGGTCTTGCCGGCTTCGATCAAGGCTCCGATGATGTTCGCGATCGTTTGGCTCTTGCCGGTTCCCGGTGGTCCGTCGAGCGTGAAGCTCCGTCCCTCGACAGCGGCCTGGATCGCGGCTCGTTGACTCGAATCTGCGTCCAGGACGAGGGGAGTCGTCTCCGGGGGTGCAACCTCGTCGATGTCGTGGTCGCCGTGCGGCTCGAAGTTGAAGGGAGAATTGTCGGCGCTGATGGATCCCGCAAGTGACTGGACCAAGGGGGATTCGGCGATGGCGTCCTCATTGTCGATCAGGTCGCGGTACATCGCCTCCTTCGCGAACTTGAAGCTGCCCAGTGCCGCGAAATCCCTCACCTGCCATCCATTGGGCCAAGCGATGCTTCGGAACAGGTCGAGGGCCGAGGCGACGCCGGCGGATTCCAGCGCGGATGCAATGTCCTCGGTCGTGGGCAGCTGAAGACCGTACTGCTGCATGACGAGGAGGGATAGGGCCGGATTCACGACGAGGTCCTCGTCGGCGGCCCTCAGGTACTTGCGTTCGCGAGCAGCAGCTGAATCCAACTCGACGGGAAGGAGAATGAGGGGACTGCGTCGAGCGTCACCCGAGGTCTCCCGCCAGCGGAGTTCTCCGAGCACCACGTACAAGGTCCTGATGCCCTTGTCGATGAGTTCGAGCTTGTAGCTCGCGTCGAGATTGCGCAAGGCACGGTCGACAGTGCGCTGGGTCGTGTTGGCGTACAGGTAGTCAGAGCTAGAGCTACCCTCCGAATCGAAGCCTCCGAGTTGGTCCAAGAGCTCCTCTTCGAGCTCGAGGCCCTCGGAACTCTCGGCCCCGCCTGAGCGCTCGGGCTCCTTGGTCCCCCGGATGAAGGTCGTGTTCGCCGAGTTGATGATCCCCAAGACTTCGTCTGTCGTGTGCTGGACGAACTCGATTGTGCGCGAGCTGCTCGGGCGGTAGTTCAGCAGCGGGTTCAGGCCGGAGAGGTTGATCAGTGCGTCGCGCCACTGCTTGATGGCAACTCGTACCGACTTCTCTGATGCACCCTGCGTATTCGACATCCGTCCCCTCATCTCTCGGACGGTTGGTAAGTCTGCCAGCTGGCTAGGGGGCGAGCGCCGAGGAGGCGGGGCGTGGACCGACCTCTGTTCACGTAGATGTGCCGGGAAGAGTCGGTCCTCCGAGTTGGAAGACTCGAGGCGGGACTTCAGTCACCTGAATGTTCGCCCGGCGGTCCGTTCGATCAGCTGCCGGAAGCGTTCCCACGTGCGCGGGTAGGCGTTCCTCCCGGAGGATTGTGAGGTGCGCATGCCGGTCGTGATGGTGACCGCCCAGATGGTGCCGTCGAGGACGCCCGGGTTGTCATACCTGCCCTTCCAGGCCAGCGGGTCGATCGCACGCAGTTCTGCCATGAAGGAGCCACGCTTAGCGGTTCCCAACTGCTTGGTCAGGGGCATCGACTCGGTACAGCCGTAGCCAGGGAGCTTTCCGGACGTCGCAGTGACAGGCGGCATGTGCGGTCATGTGGGACGGTAGACGTCGCGCCTGTGCTCGATGCGGAGGACCACGACTTCGCGCTGCGCCTCGTTGATGCGATAGAGGACGCGGTAGGTGCCGCGCCTCGCTGAATGGATGCCGCCCAGTTCCCGGCGGAGCTGCTTGCCGACGCGATGGGGATTCTCGATCAGGGCTCCGGTGAGGAACTCGACGACCGCTGCCGCTACGGACTCAGGTAACGCTGACTGGATTGCTCGGATGGCGGGCGGGGTCAGGATCAGTTCGTAACGTTCTTCGCTCACGAGCGCAAGCCGCGAACGGCATCTACTCCGCGGACGATGTCACCAGCTGCATACGCAGCATCGGCTTCGCGGATGTCTGCCAGGGCCTGTGGATCGCTGAGTACCGAGAGGGTTTCCTCGAGCTCAGCCAGGTCCTCAGGGCTGAGAATCACGGCGACGGGGCGTCCGTTGCGCGTGACTGTGACGCGTTCGTGCTGGTGCTCGACGCGGTCGATGACGTCGCTGAAGTGGTTGCGGACGTCGCGGAGAGGTTCAATGGTCATGCACACAATTGTGGCGTCTTTGAGGCGTGTGGGCAAGTGTGGTGGGGAGCGACCGGCACCACGGGGCTCACCTCCAGACGTGTCAGAGTCGGACATTTGAGTGTCACGCCACGGCGCGAAGCGTGAGGCGCAACCCGAGGGCGTTGGTCACCTTGAGAACCGTCGACCACGTCGGATTGCCCTCGGCCGAGAGTGCCTTGTAGAGGCCGTCCCGGCTCATGCCGACCCGCCGGGCGAGCTCGCTCATGTTCTGGGAGCGGGCGATGACACCCAGGGTACGGGGTAACGCCGTCGGGTCATCCGACGACTCCTCAAGAGCGATCTCCAGGTAGGCCGAGACGTCCTCGATGCTGTCGAGGTAGTCGGCCACATCGAACGGCGTGTACTTCTCACTCTTCTTCGTCATCGTCATCCTCCTCCTCGGAGCGCCACTCGTCGGCGAAGTGGTGCGCCCTCTCGATGTCTGCTTGCCGGGTCGGCTGTCGCCGCCGCACAGCAGGAGGATCAGGCGTTGACCCTCGTTCAGGTAGTAGATCCGGTAACCCGGCCCGTAGGTCGACCACAGTTCGGAGACGCCTTGGGGCCGAGGGGGTTTCACGTCGCCGGGGTGGCCATGGGTGAGCCGATCAATCCGCTCCAGGATTCGGAGTCTGGCTTGCCGATCCTTCAGTTTCCTCAGCCATCGGTCGAAATCGTCGGTTGTGAGGACTTCGACGACCTTGTGTCGACTATAGCTGACACCTGCTGGTGCTCAAGCACCACTGACAGAACGCGGCTCGAGGGAACCCTGGACCGGAGAGTGTCGAGAAGTCCGACCCGGGCAGTGTCGCGCACGAGCAGCGTCACGACCTCGCGGCCCACCGGCTTGCCTTTGGACGCTGGAGGTGAAGTCGGCACCCGTCAGCTGTCCGAGGTCGATGAGCGGTGGTTTCACCACTTCGAGGAGGGACAACATGCCTGGGTGCTGGTCGCGACTCCCTGCGTGCCTGGGGCGGACCGGGGTAGTTCACCTGTGGGTGACCAGCTCCAGAAGTCGGTCAGTTGCTTGACCAGTACCGATACATCGGAGTCGTTGGGTTCGTCCGCGATCGATTTGCTTTTCCCGTACCACGCCAGTCTGGACCCCATCGGCAGACCTGCGAGTGGTTCGACGACGTCGGCGCCCGCGGCAAGCAACCCGTCGCGGATAGCGTCCGCGTACGCCGAGCCGGCGTGGATTTCGATAGTGCGGCCCTGTAAATCGCCGGCCACGCGGTTGAGGTCGACGATCACCTGTCGGCCCCAGGCCAGACGGTAGTCACGGGAGGTCTTGCTGAGCTGCCGGTCGTACGGCTCGAGGATGGTATCGGGAGCGACCAGGCCATGCTCCGCCGAGAGGATGAACCAAAGAACGCCCAGATGCTCGGCGTACTCCCGCTCCTTGCGGAACAGCGCCGAGATGTAGAGGTCCTTCGCCGGAGCCGGCAAAGGCAGCTTGCTCTTGACGCATCCGACAAGAACGAGGTCAGGCCGCTTCTCGCCGCTGACCCGTGACGGCTGAGGGCCTCCCTGGGGAGGCGCGACCCTGCGCGCCAGCTCGGCAGGAGGCGTGTCCGCGATCCTCACGAAGGTCACCGACTCGCCGACTCGTACGTCAACGGTGGTGAAGCCAGGCCATCCGCCCCGAGCGCCCTTCCAGTACGCGCTGTACTCGTAGGCAGAGCGAGGAAGGCCGCCGACGAGCTTGTCCAGGTCAGACCATGCGTATGTCACGGAGGTCGTAACGTCGTCGAGAGCCCTTCGTAGGGGAGTCCAATCAGCCACGTGATCAGTCTTGACCAATGAGCAGATCGTACGGAGCTGAAACAGGACATCTCCTGACCCGCCAGCCGTTTCGTCACCTGAACGTGCGCCCGGCAGTCCGTTCCATCAGCTGCCTGAAGCATTCCCACATGCGCGGTTAGGCGTTGTTCCCGAAACGTCGTGAGGTGCGGATGCCGGTCGTCATGGTGCCCGCCCAGATCGTGGAGTCGAGGAGCCTGGGCTATGGCGAGGTGGAGTCCAGCCGGCGGATAGCTGGCCTCGAAGCTTCCCACCCGCTGCTTGCACACTGCTAGCATGAAGTCATGACGACCCTCTACATCCGTGATGTCTCCGATGAAGTGGCCGCCATTCTGAAGGAACGTGCGGCGGCCGAGGGGAAGTCGCTGTCGGCGTACGTCCCCGCCGAGCTGGCCAGGATCGCCGCCCGGCCGACGAACGACCAGATCATCGCTCGTCTGAAGGCCCGGGACCGCTCGAGCGGACCGACCTCGGACGAGATCGTCGCAGCCGTACGGGCCGGCCGCCGGTGATCGTGATCGACGCCTCGGCCATGGTCGAGGCTCTTGTCGGCCGCGGGGTGAGCGACGCGTTGCTCGATGCCCTGGGCGACGAGATCCATGCTCCGTGCTTGCTTGACGTGGAGGTGCTCTCGGTGCTCCGAGGCCTGCTGCTGGGGGGACGGATCGACTCGGCCGCAGCAGAGGAAGCTCGGCACGATCACTTCGCGTTCTCCCTGACCCGCCACGAGATCGAACCGCTGGCGGACCGCATCTGGCAGCTGAGCCATCAGTACACGAGCCATGACGCCTCCTCTATCGCGTTGGCCGAAGCCCTGGAGGTGCCGCTCTACACGTGCGATGCGAAACTCGACAGCGGCGGCCACGAGGCGCAGGTGGTCGTTGTCGATCG
This sequence comes from Raineyella antarctica, assembly GCF_900092135.1. Lineage (GTDB taxonomy): Bacteria > Actinomycetota > Actinomycetes > Propionibacteriales > Propionibacteriaceae > Raineyella > Raineyella antarctica. Next base: position 29,615 of record NZ_FMYF01000015.1, read on the forward strand.
GGTGAGCTGAGAGGGTGACTGCCATGACCGAGTCGGGATCCGTGCGTTACATCGGCATCGTGGGCCCCGGCCAGGACGTCTCCCCGGCCCTGCTGGCCCAGGCCCACCAGGTCGGCCGGCTCGTCGCCGCTCGCGGAGCCGTCGTGCTCACCGGCGGCCTCGGCGGCGTGATGGAGGCCGCGAGCCGCGGAGCGTTCGAGGCCGGGGGCACAACGGTGGGGCTGCTGCCTGGCTCCGACCGGAGCGCCGCCAACCTCTACCTGACCGTCGCCCTGCCCACCGGGCTGGGGGAGATGCGCAACGCACTGCTGGTGCGCAGCTGTGACGCCGTGATCGCGGTCGGCTGCAGCTGGGGCACGCTCAGCGAGATCGCCCTGGCCGTACGGACGGGCGTGCCGGTGGTGACGATCGAGTGCTGGGACCTGCCCGAGGACGGACCCGTGCGCGTCGCCGACGCCGTGGCGGCGGTCAAGGCGGTGCTCGGCGGTGAGTGAAGCCCTGCGGATCGGCACCTGGAACCTCGACAGTCGCTGCCAGCCGGCGCACGTCGACTTCCTGCTCAACCTGGACTGCGACGTTCTGCTGCTGACCGAGGTCTCGCCCCGGCTCGAGGTGCCCGGCTACGACAAGGTCCTGACCGCGGAGGTGATGGTCCGGGGCCAGCACTGGGCCGGGGTGTTCTCACGGCTGCCCCTGGAACCGTTGCCCGAGCCTCATCCGGCCAGTGCGGCCGCCCGGATCGACGGGCAGGTGTTCTGCTCTTCCGTCCTGCCGTGGAGGGGCTGCGGGTCGGATGAGCCGTGGGGGAGCGGGACGCATGCCGTCGACGCGTAGCGGCTACCTGCAAGCGAAGCAGATGGTGGGCGCACAGCCGGACTCCCGCGGGGAACCCACGGCTGTCAGTTCCTCCGGCCCGCTCAGCTGTTGACCAGATGTGGCCAGGCGGTCGCGAAGTACTCCACGAAGGACTCGCCCAGCATCTCGGCGCACAGGTGATCCTTCGTGACTGGGAAGGCCGGTGCCTGGTAGTCGGCGTCGGCCATCGCCCGGTGGGCGAACGCTACCTTCTCGTGGCCTCCATCAACCGCGCTCCGCGCATGGCCGACGTCGTCCTCGTCCTCGGCGGCGCAGGGCGAACGGCTGACCAACGCGTACGATCGGCGGGTGGCCCCCAGCGCTGACCTCCATGACACCCTGCAGGACCTTTCGGAACTGCTGGGACGCCGCCTGGTCCTGACCGACGAGCGGCTCCGTGTGGTGGGTTACTCGATCCACGAGACCGAGGCCGACCGGGTCCGGCTGTCCACCGTCCTCGCGCACAGCGATGCGTGGCAGGTCCCCCCTGCAGGGACCGAACAGGTCCGCGACCTCCCCGGCCACGGCACTATTCGGCTCCTCCCGCTGCGCGACAACCGGCAGCAGGTCGGGTTCCTGCTGGTCCCGTGCGCGCCCGACGAGGCCGACCTGCCCGAGGCGGCGCGCGAGATCCTTGCCCAGCACACCCCCACGCTGGGCATGCTGCTGTCCCTCCGCTCCCTCTACGCCGAGCGTGACCACCATCGGATGTCGGGCCTTCTGCGCGACCTGGTGGGGGACACCGAGGCGGCCCGCCGTACGGCCGCGGAATCCTTCCTGCGCGAGGGAATGTTGGGCGCCTCCCGGAACTACTCCGCCGTCGCCCTCGGTTGCGACGCAGAACTGGGCGCATTGCCCGATCCGGACGCGACGGTCGAGCTCGCCGTCGAGTCGGTGATCGAGTTCGTCGCGCGCACCTCCACAGCCTCGCTCGTCGGGGCAGTACTCGAGGATGGTGTCGGTGTACTGGTCTTCCCCCGTGCGGTCGTGGCGGAGCGCCTCGAGCGTCTCCTCGACCGCACGGAACTCGCCACGATACGTGCCGGCATCGGTCCCCTCGTCGGCGACCTCGACCGGGTCGCCGATTCGTTCCGGCGGGCCCGGGACGCCTTGCGGGTCAACACTGCCACCCGCTCACCGGTCCACGTCTCCGTCTGGGACTCCCTCGGGATCGATCGGGTGCTGGTGCGCCTGCCGCTGGCCGCGCTCGGACCGGACGACCTGCCGGTGCAGGTCCGTCGTCTCCTGGCCGCCGGACTGGGGGAGGAGCTCCTTGGCACAGTGGAGGCCTACCTCGACTGCGGCGGTGACGTCGCCGCAACCACCGGTGCACTCCACATCCACCGCTCGACGCTCTACTACCGCCTCGGCCGGATCGGTGCGCTGGCCGGCGTGGACATCGCGGACCCGGTGCTGCGCCAGGAACTCACCATCGGCATGCGCATCGCGAGGCTGGCCGGGATCGTCTGACCTGCACGATCGTCCGACTGACCGGGCTGCTGGCCGACCCGGCGGGTCGGAAAACGGTTCGCCCCTGCCCCGTAGTGTGACCGGTGTCTCACTGTGAGGCACGCTACCGGGATGTGTTAGCCCTGGCGGCCCCCGGTTGGCCTCCGTTCCGTCCGTGAACGTGAGGCCCCGGGCGGGGATTGAACAGATGTCTGAACTTCGCACTCACGGTCCCCGTGTTTGTCTCATGACGCGACAGAGTCCGACTCCTAGTGTGGCCCTCGTCACACTCAACGAGGAGGACTGGTGAAGGACCTGCGGATCGCCATCGTGGGCGCCGGGATCGGCGGCCTGGCCCTGGCCCTCGCCCTGCGCGAGAAGGGCATCGAGTGCACCCTCTACGAGGCGGCGTCCGAGCTCCGGGAGGTCGGTGCCGCGGTCGGGCTGTCGGCGGCCTCCACGCGGTACTTCATCGACCGGCTCGGCCTGGGAGGGCCGCTGGAGGAGCGCTGGTTCGAGGTCCAGGCGCTGATCTACCGTGACGGGCGCGACGGCCGCAAGATCGCCGAGCACCGCTTCGACTACCGGGCCCGCTACGGCGCACCCTGGGTCGGCATCCACCGCGTCGACCTCCAGGTCGTCCTGACCGGCGCCGTCGGCATGGACGCGATCAAGCTCAACAAGCGCCTGGTCGACATCGACGACTCGGGCAACGAGGCCGTGCTGCACTTCACCGACGGCACCTCCGCCACCGCAGACCTGGTCATCGGCGCCGACGGCGCCCGCTCGACCGTACGCCGCCTGCTGCTCGGCTACGACGACGCCCTGTACTCCGGTGCCAGCGCCTTCCGCGGCATCGTCCCGCCCGAACAGATGCCCTCGATGCCCGATCCGGAGGCGATCCAGTTCTGGATGGGCCCCGGACGGCACTGCCTGCACTACCCGATCAACTCCGAGGGGGACCACAACTTCTTCCTGGTCGAGCGCAACCCGTCCCCCTGGCCGCACAAGGGCTGGATCGCGCCGACGAACGACGAGGAGAAGCTGGCCAGCTTCGGCGACTGGGCTCCGGCGATCGTCGAGATGGTCTCGGCCGTCTCCTCCACCGAGCGCTGGGCGCTGTTCCACCGGCCCCCGCTCAGCCGCTGGTCGAAGGGCCGCGTCACCCTGCTCGGCGATGCCGCCCACGCCATGGTGCCGCACCACGGCCAGGGCGCGAACACCTCGATCGAGGACGCCATCGTGCTCGCCGAGCAGCTCGCCGCCGGCACCGACCTCGACGCCGCCCGCGCCGAGTACGAGCGGCTGCGCCGGGGCCGGACCCGCAAGATCCAGTACGCCTCCATCACCAACGCCGACGTGCTCCACCTGCCCGACGGCCCGCGTGCCGACGAGCGCAACGCCCGGCTCGCCGATCCGTCGGCCTGGGACCGTCACCTGGACTGGATCCATGGCTTCCGTCCCGGCGAGGAGGAACCCTCCGCCATCCAGGGCGGCACGTGGCTGTGACCTGACACGTACGTCCTGCGGGCGATGGCCGACAGGCCGATCGCTCCCACCCCTCGGCCGGCGGCCGAGATGCACCAACGTCCCCCGGGTCGTACGACTCCGGCGGAGCAGAACCCAAAAGATTCAAAGGAGAATCAATGTCATTCCTGAGCGCTTCATTCCTGCGCAAGGCGGCCGTCGTCCCGGCCCTCGTCGGCGCCATGATGCTCACCGCCTGTGGCGGCGGCTCCCTCGGAGGCGGCAGCGGCGGGTCCGGAGGCACCTCCGGGTCCGTCAAGATCGGCCTCTCGGTGCCCAAGTCCGGCACCTATGCCGCCCTGGGCAAGGACATGGAGCAGGGCTTCAAGCTCTACCTCACCCAGAACGACAACAAGCTCGGCGGCAAGACCGTCCAGCTCGTGGAGACCGACGAGGGCAACGGCCCGCAGACCGGTATCCCGGCCACCGAGCGACTGGTCACCCAGGACCAGGTCTCGGCCGTGGTCGGCCTGGTCAACTCCGCCACCGCCTCGGGCCTGGCGAACACCTTCAACCAGAACAAGGTCCCGCTGATCGTGGCGAACGCCGGCAGCGACAAGCTCGTCGACACCCCCTCGGACTACATCTGGCGGACCAGCTTCACCAACGGCGGGGTCAACGCGCCGATGGGAGCGAAGGTGAAGGAGGAGATCGGCAGCGGCTCGGTCTACCTGCTCGGCTCCGACTACGCCGCCGGCAAGGAGCAGGTCGGCGGCTTCAAGAAGGCCTTCACCGCAGCGGGCGGCAAGGTCGCCGGCGAGGAGTACACCCCGCCGTTCGGCGCGACCACCGACTGGCAGCCCTACCTCAACAACGTGCGCAACTCCGGCGCCAAGGCCGTCTACGTCTTCTACGCCGGCTCGGAGGCCGTTGGCTTCGTCAAGCAGTTCAAGCAGTTCCTCGGTGGCACCGGCATCAAGCTCTACGGCTCCGGCTTCCTGACCGAGGGCTCGGTGCTCGACGCCCAGGGCGACGCCGCCAACGGAGTGCAGACCTCCCTGCACTACTCCGACCAGCTCGACAACCCGAAGAACAAGGAGTTCGTCAAGGCCTACAGCGACGCCTACAAGACCTCGCCCACCGTCTACTCCGTGCAGGCGTACGACGCGGCGAACGTCCTCGCGGAGGCCCTGAAGAAGGCCGACGGCACCACGGGCGAGGCCATCGGGGCAGCCATCGGCAAGGTCGGCCAGATCGACTCCCCGCGCGGCACCTGGTCCTTCAACGCCCAGCACGACCCCGACCAGAAGTACTACCTGCGTGAGGTGCGGGTCGTCGACGGCAAGCGGGTCAACGCAGTCGTCGAAGAACTGAAGGCGGGCTGATCCAGCCATGGACTGGTTCGTCGCGAACTCCGTGACCATGGTGAACGGCATCGCGCTCGGCGCGGTGCTGTTCATCGTGGCGATCGGACTGTCGCTGGTCTTCGGGACCATGGACGTGCTCAACCTCGCGCACGGCTCGATCGCGTTGATCGGGGCGTACGTCGGGGTGGCCGTCCTCGGTGGGGGCGCCTCCAGCGCCCTCTCCTTCGCAGCCGTGCTGGTCGCGGCACTGGTCGGCCTGCTGGCGGGTGTGCTGCTGGCGGTGCTCACCACCTCGGTCAGGGACCACCTCCGACAGGCGATGCTCACCCTGGGGGTGGCGATGATCGTCGGCGACCTGCTGCTGATGGTCTTCGGCGGCGATGTGAAGACGGTGCCGCCGCCGCCCGCGCTGGCCGGCAGCGTGCCGTTCCTGGGCGCGCCCTATCCCGTCTACCGGCTCGTGCTGATCGGCGTCGGACTGGTGGTCGGCATCGGCCTGTGGCTGCTGCTGGAGAAGACCACCATCGGTGCGGTCGTCCGGGCCACGGTCAACGACCGAGGCATGGTCGAGGCGATCGGGGTGCGTACGCGACTGGTGCTGGCGGGCGTCTTCGGTGGCGGCGCAGCCCTCGCCGCCGTCGGTGGCCTGATCGCGTCCCCGCTGATGGGCGCCCAGCCGGGCAACGACAACCTCATGCTGGTGTACGCGCTGGTCATCGTCGTGATCGGCGGCCTCGGGTCACTGAAGGGCGCGGCCGTCGGCGCCCTGCTGGTCGGCGAGGTCCAGACCGTCGGCGTTGCGCTGCTGTCGGGCTACGCGTCGTTCCTCATGTTCGCCGTCATGGCGGCGATCCTGCTGATCAAGCCGGCCGGCCTGCTGCCGTCCAAGCACGGACACGGAGGTGGCCACTGATGTCCACCATCAACAACGAGAAGACGACCGTCGACCCCGGCACGAAGACCCCCGCTCCGCGCCACGCGGTCAGGGGCGGCGGACGACGGCGCTGGCTGGGGCTGCTGCTGGCCGTGGTGGCCCTGCTGGTGCTGGCGTCGGTGCCGTTGTGGCTGTCGCCCTATCCGGTGACGATGCTGTCGCGCATCCTCGCCTTCGCCCTGCTGGTGGTCAGCGTGGACCTGCTCACCGGCTACACCGGCCTGCCCACCCTCGGCCAGGTCGCGTACTTCGGTGCCGGCGCGTACGCCGCGGGTCTGACCGGCATCTACCTGACCACCAATGCCTTCGTGCAAATGGTGGTCGGGACACTGGTGGCCGCGGCACTCGCCCTGGTCACCGGCATCGTGGCCGTACGCACCAAGGGCTTCGTGTTCCTGATGGTGACACTGGCCATCACGGAACTCGCGCACAAGCAGGCGGAGGCGATGGCCCTCACCGGCGGCTCCAACGGGCTCTCCGGCATCCCCGGGATCTCGATCCTGCCCGGTGGCGAACCGATCGCGCTGGTCGGCTACCTGTACTGGTGGGTGCTGTTCGTGTTCGCCCTCGGCGTGGCGCTGTCGGTCATCCTGGTCAGGTCCCCGATGGGTCGCTCCATGCGGGGCATCAGGGACGGCGAGGAGCGGATGCGGGCCATCGGCCGGCGTACGTTCATGGTGAAGCTGGTGGCGTTCACCTTCGCAGGGTCACTCGCCGGCATGGCCGGAACGGCCTGGACCGCCCAGGCGCGGTTCGTCTCCCCGGGCGACATGGCGTTCGCGCTGGCCGCGATCGCGCTGCTGTCGGTGGTGTTCGGCGGTGCCGGGACCATTTGGGGCCCGATCGTCGCTGCGGCGATCGTCATCCTGATCCGAGACGAGATCGGCGCGATCGCCGACGGTCGCGGCGGCATGATCCTGGGCTTCGTGTTCGTGCTCGCGGTGTTCCTCCTGCCGCGCGGCATTGCCGGGCTCAGCCGCAGGCGGGCCGCTGCTGTGGGCCCCACCCCGATCGCCGGAGAAGGAGATGAGCTCTGATGTCCGAGGCACTGCTGAAGCTCGAGGGCGTGAGCCTGCACTACGGGTCACTGAAGGCTGTCGATGACGTCAGCTTCGAGGTGGAGCGAGGGGCGCGGCACGCGCTCATCGGTCCCAACGGGGCGGGCAAGTCGACGCTCTTCTCGGTGATCGGCGGGGCTCGCAAGGCCACCGCAGGGACGATCACCTTCAACGGGCAGGACATCACCGCGGAGTCCGAGTCGACCAGGGCCCGTGCCGGTCTGGTGCGTACGTTCCAGCACTCCAGCCTGTTCCTCAACATGTCGGTGCTGGACAACGTTGCGCTGGCCGTGGAGGGCTTCGAGGGTAGGCCCTGGCGGTTCTTCCCGAGCCCGCGTGCCGACCGGAAGATCCGCGAACGCACCATGGAGCACCTCACCAACGTCGGCCTGGCCGATCGGGCGGGTGAGCTGTGCGGCAACCTGTCGCACGGCGAGCGCCGCCAGCTGGAGGTCGGCATGGTGCTGGCCTGCAATCCGACGATGGTGCTCTTCGACGAGCCGGCCGCGGGCATGTCGGCGGCGGAGACCCATCGGTTCATGGATCTGATCGAGAGCCTGCCGGCCGACGTCACGGTCCTGATCGTCGAGCACGACCTCGACCTGGTGTTCCGACTGGCCCAGTCGGTGAGCGTCCTGGCCGCCGGGCGCCTGATCGCCCACGGCAGTCCCGCCGAGGTACGGGAGGACGAGGCCGTCAAAGTCGCCTATCTCGGTGAGTCCGAGGGTGCGGAGCCGCTGTTCTACTCGGGAGGTAGCGATGTTGCTTGAGGTCAAGGACCTGGTCGCCGGCTATGACGGCAGCCGGGTGCTCAACGGGGTCAATCTGAGCCTCGACACCGGCGAATCGGTGGCGGTGCTCGGACGCAACGGGGTCGGCAAGACCACCCTGATGGAGTCGATCATGGGGCTGGTCCGGCCGAGCTCGGGGCAGGTGCTGATCAACGGCATCGACCTGGCCCGCAAGCCGCCCAGCGCCTTGGCCAAGGCCGGCGTCGGCATCGTTCCGCAAGGCCGACGGGTGTTCGCCTCGCTGACCGTCGAGGAGCACCTGCTGATCTCCGCCCGCAAGCGTGGGGAGTGGACGGTGAAGTCGGTGATGGAGTTGATGCCGCGGTTGGGGGAGCGGAGGACGAACCTGGGTTCCCAGTTGTCCGGCGGTGAGCAGCAGATGCTGGCGATCGGCCGTGCCCTGGTCGGGAACCCCAAGCTGCTGGTCCTCGACGAGCCCTCCGACGGCCTCGCCCCGGCGGTGGTGGGACAGGTCGGCGACGTCCTGACCCGGCTGAGGTCGACCGGACTGGCGGTTCTCATCGTCGAGCAGGACCTCAGGCTGGCGTTCGACGTCGCGGAGCGCGTGCTGGTGATGCAGAAGGGCGAGATCGTCCACAGCAGCAGCACCGCCGAATTCCGCGCCGACGGAAAGCGCGCACACGCGTTGCTCGGCGTCGGCTGACAGCTGCGGGGTCGCATCCCACGGGCTCAGGTCCGCGGGCTGACGTTCCCGCGGTCACCAGGACCGGTGGGTCCCTGCTGGAGGCGCTGCCGGTAGGGGCCCACCTCTCGTGTGCCCCGTTGTATACCGCGGACCGATCGTGTCCTGCTCACCCCCTCGTGTACCGAGGAGCGGGAGCGTGGGGGGACGCTGGAGCGCCTGTCGTTCAGGACCTGAGCCCCAGCCGGTACCACTGCGGAGACGTACGGTTCATCGGCCAGCCCGGACCCTTCGTCTGGGCCGGTTCCACGGACAGCAGCGTCCAGGCCGTGAAGGCGGGGGCCTCGACGTCGGCCTGCGAGGCGGAGCCGACCCTGGCGAAAACGCGCGTACATCGCTCCCATCAAGCGGGCGAGCTGGGCCAGCAGGTCGACAACCATGCGCCAACATCGGCGGGCCCGCAGTTGCCTCCGGATCACCCCGTACCAGCCGCTTCGGTTCCGGTCAGCCGCTACCTGCCGACACGTAGCGGCTGACTGGAAGCGACGCGGCTCGGGGTCACGCAGCCGTCGTTCCTGGCCCGAACAGGGCGGAGGACCGTCGCGGTCAGGGCAGCCCGGCCTTGTCGAACTCCTGCTGCAGCCGTGTACGTCGTCGGTGAGTGGCGCGCAGTTCGGCGATGAGCTGGTCCACCTCGGCACTTTGGTCGGTCTTGCGAGCAAGGGTGCGCATCTTCGCCAGCCGTCGAGCCGCGGCGCGGTAGCGCCTGGCGTCAGCGACCTCGAGGTCCGCCACGAGCAGTGCGGTGTGCACCGGCAGGGTGGCGAGCGGGTCCACCTTTTCGTACGCGGAGGCGAGCTCGTCCCAGAGGTAGGCATCGCCCAGACCGAGCGAATGGGCCAGCGTCCAGGCCAGACGGACGTCCTTCAGGGCGTGCAGGGCGAACCCGACGGCCTCGCTGGGCTGCTGCGCCAGGCCGGCCATGATCGCGTCGCGGTGCTCGGGCCAGGCATCGCCGGCCGCCTTGTGTACGGCGCCCGCGTGGCCGGCGGTTGGCCAGCGCCGGAACACCTCCAGCCGCGCAGCCAACTCCTCCTGCGGGCGGTGGTCGGCCAACAGGGCGCACCAGTACGCGGCGGCGTCGACCGACTGGTGACCCCGATCGAAGTCCGCGCCCTGGCGGGCCCAGTCGATCGCCAGGTCGTACTCGCCGATCTCGGCGAGGGCTTCGGCGGTGTCCGTGAACCAAGCGGCGACCTTGCGGTCACGGGCGTGGGTGGCGATGATCGCCGGAACATCGCGGTCCCAGACCGCGAGCCGTTGCGCGTTCCAGGCCAGCGTGAACCGGATGTGTCGCTCGTTGATCCGACGTTCCCAGCTCTCCGGGTGGGCGGTGCGCTGGCCCCGGAGGCCGGCCTCCTCCTCGTCGCTCAGCTCCGGGCCCAGGGTGTCGGCGATCTCGGCCAGCTTCTCCCGGTACCGCGCCAGTCCCCTCCCGCCGAGCGCCGGGGCGTACGCGACCGGGTCGATGGTGAAGTAGTCCACTTCCTGGACGAACTGGAAGTTGATCATCCAGTTGATGATCTTGGTCGCCGCGGGTTGCGCGGCCCTGACCAGTTCGGCGTGCAGGTCGAGCAGGTCCCGGATGGCGTCGCCGATGATGCCGCTGGAGTCATCGGCTCGCCAGATCACCCGCAGCGCACTCGCGATCGCCCGCTGCGTCACCCCGAGCACCTCGTCGGCGGGCTCGTCCCGGGCGGCCTGCCGGAGCATGGCCACGGCCTCGTGCAGCTGGCGCCCGTACGCATTGGAGGCGCTCCAGCGGTGCAGGTCGGCGCGCGTACGGACCAGCGGCAGCACGGCATCGGCTAGAGAGGACAACGGAACCTCCGAGGGAAGAAGCAGGACGGCGTCGAGGTGATGATGTCAGAGGTTGGTCCCAGTAGTGCCAGTGGACCGGTCGGCCCGGACGAATACGGCCAGGTGGAGCAGGGCGGGCGGTTCGGAGGCTGTGTCGGCGCTCGGCCAGCGGGCCGAGATGGTGATCGGCGAGGTCCAGGATCAGGTCCGGGTCCACGCCGAAGTACTCATGGAAGACGATGTTCGCAGTCCCGCGATCGGGGCCCCCGTTCAGGTAGAGATCCTGTGGCGTCCGGGCCACAGGATCTCTACCTGGGAGCCATTTCCGCCGGATGGCGAGCGCGCTGACATCCGATCGGGAAGGGATCGCACCCTACTCACCGGACCCGCCAGAGCTGTCCTTTGGCTGCTTCCGAGAAGCGGCTGACCCCGCAACGGGAAAGTAGGCGAATCAGTTCGTGGATCGTGATCGCTGGGTTGCGAGTGACGAGCGACTGCTCCTGCAGCACACGCATAGTGCGTTCGGGGTCCAGGTCAAGCTGGTTCAAGAGGAACTCGTCAGGATGCTGGATTTCGATATCGAGGTCGTCCAGGATTGCTGATGGGAAGTCCTTCAGATTGAAGGTGACGATGATGTCTGCGCGCCCCCGCTGGGCGGCCGCGACCACATGTCGATCATCGATGTCGGGCAAGTCGATTCCGGCCAAGAGCGGCTCCCATCCCGTCACGCAGGCGTCGTCGAATGCTGTGCGCATGACTTCGGCGCGTCGTCGGGCTCGCCCGTCGGCCAGGTCGGGATGTACCTCCTCCACGGCCGCCACCATTTCGTCGAGGATGGTGCTGCTCCAGAGCGGACGGTAGAGGCCTGCTTCTGCCAAGCGCAAGAAGGTGTCTGCCAAGGCGATGGGCACCAGGACGCATGCGTCGAGAAGCGCGCTGAATCGAGTCAATGAGCTTCCTTCGGACGGCGCTTACGCGCGGCCTTCAGTGCTGCGGCGTAGTCGACATCCGACTGATACAGACCAGCCTCGGCAGCTTCGTGCGTGAGGTCGTCGAGTGCTTTGCGTCGTGTGGTGCGGCGGCGATCCTTGTAGGCAAGGAGGTCCTGGAGCCGTACGCGACGGTGGCGACCCGCCCCGGGTTGCTCGAAATCGATCTCGCCGGACTCGAGGAGCTTCACGAGCGTCGGGCGGCTGATGCCCAGGAAGTCAGCTGCTTCCTGAGTTGTGAGAATCTGGTCGACAGGGGCGACGGTGATGGCCTTGCCCTGCCGCATCGCGGACACCACGGACTCCAAGACGCTGAAGACCTCGAGCGGAAGCGGGACCGTCTGCCCGTCGGGACCCAGGAGGGCAGCCGGCTCGGGCATGTGGTCGAGGAAGCGTGACAGGTCCAGCATGGCCTCCAGGTCCTGGGGCGGCAGCACCGTCTGATCGTGCGTTTGCGTACCCATGCCCCCAGACTAGCGCTGAATCGAAAGAATCGAAAGGGTGTGGTTCCGGGTTCCTGGTGCAGTTTGTGTCGCTGTGCTGTGGTTGTCGCATTTCCTCCCCGGCGTACGGGAGCATGCCGCGTAGGTGGAGAACTTGTAGCCGACCTTGGTCAGGGAATTGCGGACGAGGAACAGCGAGTACTCGGGCACGCGTCGGCCGCCGAACGCGGTGCCCGCGCAGCCGCATTTCGGCCAGCATGCATGCGCTCCTTGTGGGCGTCGACCACATCTCGACGCACGGGCCTGTGTTCGGTGATCTGCTCCAAGGTGGTCATCGTTTCCTCCGTCCCAGTTTCCTCAGATGCTCGTCGTAGAGGTCGTCCGCCACCGGGATGTTGCGGGAGTACCAGCTCTTCCATCGGCCGGCCTTGTCTCCGGCCACCAGTAGGATCGCACGGCGGCCTGGCTGCCCGCGACCTCCTCGCGCTCCGCTACGCTGGAGCCTCCCAGGACAGAGTCATCAGGTGAGGGGCTGGGCGTCGCGTGTTGGTGCTGCATACCGTCTGGGCATCGGGTGTCGGTGCCGGGATCTGGGCCGAGGACTCCAGGCTGCCGGTGTCCAGCCCCAGCCAGGCGCTGCGCAGCGCCCGTCCCCATCCCTTCGCGGCGACTGCGGCGACGCTGGCCGATCTCCTCGGTGGGCAACCGTCCAGGGCGACCGTGCACCTGCCATCGCTGCGTCGATCACCGCTCGACTCCCCGGAACTGATCCGCATCGCACCGCGCAGGTCGACCGATGCCGCCCCGTCGCTGCTCGCCTGGACGGTGCCGCTGGTGTGGCTCGCCCCGGCTGCGATCGCCGAGCGTCTGTCCCGCTTCGTACACCCCGACGACACCGCCGACATCGACGACGCCCACCCGGACGAGCGAGCTGACGCCTACGACGTACGCCCCGCTGCCTCCGTCCGCCAGCTGCTAGACCTGGCGGGATTCGCCGACGAGCTCGTCGACCGCGGCCGGCTGTACCCCGCCCTGGAGCGGGGTGAGGTCGGCGCCGAGGCGCGCTGGCGTGCGGTGCTCACCGGGCCCGATGCGACGGCCGCGCACGCGCTGATCGCGGCGATGCCCCCGGCGTTCCGGGCCGCTGATGCGACCCGGTCCGCGCCGGCGCTCGTCACCGAAGCGCTGGACGCGCTGGTGGACGCCCGCGCCCGCCTACGGCTCCCGGGATCGTTCCTGCCCCCGCGCCGGGGACGGAAGCCTGCCCGTCCGCCCGTCGTCGAGGCCTGGCTCGACGCGCTCACCGGCCCCGATGCCCGCGTGGAGGCGAGCGAGGCCGACCTGGACGCCCTGGCCGAATACCTGCAGCCATGGGCCGCGGTGGGTGTGCAGCACCCCGGCCCCGCCCACCTGGTCCTGCGCCTGAACGACCCCGCCACCGGGGATCCAGATGTCGGTGAACCGGCCGCCGAGGATCCCGCCGAGCAGACCGCTCCGCCCGCCTGGCGCCTCGACTTCCTGCTCCGGTCGCGGGCCGACCCCAGCCTGCTGGTCGATGCCGACCATATCTGGGGCGACGACGGCACGCTCGGCCGCTGGCTCCAACGCCCCCGTGAGGTGCTGCTGGCCGAGCTTGCGCGCGCCCAGGCCATCTACCCCGATCTGGAACCGGGTCTGCGGCAGGCCCAACCGTCCGGCCTCGACCTCGACACCGACGGCGCCGCCGGCTTCCTCACCGTGGCGGCCACCGCTCTTGACCAGGCCGGGGTCGAGGTGCTGCTCCCGGCATGGTGGGGGCGCCGGGCCAGGATGGGACTGCGGGTGAGCGCGACCCCCAGCGACGCGGACGCCACCGGCATCGCCCTCGGCCGCGACCAGCTGTGCGACTTCCGCTGGGAACTCGCCGTCGGCGAGCACAGCCTGAGCGCGGACGAGATCGCCGCCCTGGTCGCCGCGAAGGCCCCGCTGGTGCGACTGCGTGGTGAGTGGGTCGCCGTCGATGCGGCACAACTGGCGCGCGGACTGGACTTCCTCCGGTCGTCAGGAACGGGCCGAACCACGGCGGGGGAGTTCCTGGGGCTCGCCGCCGGTCACCCAGACGATCTCGATCTGCCGCTGCCGCTCACCGGGGTCAGCGCCGCCGGTTGGCTGGGTGACCTGCTGGACGGCACGGCGCCGGCGTCGATCGGGGCGGTCGAACCGCCGGAGAGTTTCACCGCCACCTTGCGCCCCTACCAGAGCCGAGGCCTGAGCTGGCTCGATTTCCTCGGCCGACTCGGGATGGGGGCCTGCCTGGCCGACGACATGGGACTCGGCAAGACGGTGCAGCTGCTGGCCCTGGAGACGACCGCCCGCGCCCGGACCACGCCGGAGGCCGGTGCGGTGAGGCGTCCCACGCTGTTGCTCTGCCCGGTCTCACTGATCGGCAACTGGCAGGCCGAGGCCGCACGGTTCGCGCCGGGCCTGCGGGTGGTCGCCCACCACGGACCTGATCGCCCCCGTGGCGACGACCTGACCGCCGTGCTCGCCAGGACCGACCTGCTGATCACCACGTACGCGACCACACTCAACGACATCGACGAACTCTCCACGATCACCTGGGAACGGCTCGTGCTCGACGAGGCCCAGGCGATCAAGAACCGCCACTCCCGTACGGCCAAGGCGGTCCGCCGGTTGGCGGCGGGACAGCGGATCGCCCTGACCGGCACTCCGGTCGAGAACCGGCTCGCCGAGCTGTGGTCGATCATGGATGTGGTAAATCCCGGCATGCTCGGCCCCGCCGAGGTGTTCCGGGAGCGCTTCGCGACACCGATCGAACGTCACCACGACGACGAGGCGGTGGGACTGTTGCGTCGGATCACCCGGCCGTACATCCTGAGGCGATTGAAGTCCGACCCGGCGATCATCGACGACCTGCCCGAGAAGATCGAGCTGCGCCAGCCCTACCGGCTGACCGTCGAACAGGCCTCCCTCTACCAGTCCGTGGTCGACGAGATGATGGCGCGGATCGAGGAGTCCGACGGCATCCAGCGGCGCGGCAACGTGCTGGCCGCGATGACCAAGCTCAAGCAGGTCTGCAACCATCCCGCACAGTTGCTGCACGACCATTCGGCGATCGGCCGGCGCTCGGGGAAGATTCTGCGGCTGGAGGAGATCCTGGAGGAGATCCTCGCCGAGGGGGACCGGGTGCTGTGCTTCACCCAGTTCACCGAGTTCGCCGAACTGCTCGTCCCTCACCTCGCCGCCCGCTTCGACACCGACGTCGCGTATCTGTCCGGCAGCACGTCCCGGCAGCGTCGCGTCGAGATGGTGGAGCGCTTCCAGGCGGGGCAGGGCGCGCCGATCTTCCTGCTGTCGCTGAAGGCCGGCGGCACCGGACTCAACCTCACCGCCGCCAACCACGTCATCCACCTCGACCGCTGGTGGAACCCGGCCGTGGAGAACCAGGCCACCGACCGGGCCTTCCGGATCGGCCAGCAACGGCGCGTGCAGGTGCACAAGTTCGTCGGGACCGGCACCCTGGAGGAGCGCATCGACCAGCTCATCGAGGAGAAGAAGGCGCTCGCGGACCTGGCCGTCGGCGACGGGGAATCGTGGCTGACCGAGCTGTCGACCGATCGGCTGCGCGACCTGTTCACCCTGTCGAAGGAGGCCGTCGGTGAGTAGGCGCTCCGACCCGTACGCCTCCGGGTTCTACCCGCCGTCCGTGCCGCGCTCCGTCGAGGGCGGTCTGCGTGCCCGCAGCGCGCGCGGCAAGATCGCCACCACGTGGTGGTCGACCCGTTTCCTCGACACACTCGAGCAGATCGGGATGGGCGCCCGGCTCGCCCGGGGTCGCAACTACGCCCGCCGCGGCCAGGTGATCTCGCTGGACCTGGCCGCCGGGCAGGTGGCCGCGAGTGTGCAGGGTTCGCGGGCCCGCCCCTACCGGGTGCGGATCGGCGTCACGGCGTACGGCAAGGACCAGTGGGCGCGGATCCAGGAACGCCTGGCCACGGATGCGTGGTTCGTCGCGCAGCTGCTCTCCGGGACGATGCCGCCCGACATCGAGCAGGTCTTCGCCGACCTCGACCTGCCCCTGTTCCCGGGCGCCGACCTCACCATGGACTGCTCGTGTCCGGACGTGGCGGTGCCGTGCAAGCACTTGGCCGCAGTGTTCTACCTGCTCGCCGAACGCTTCGACGAGGACCCCTTCGAGATCCTCGCCTGGCGCGGTCGCGACCGCGAGGACCTGCTCGCCTCTCTCGACGTGGCGACGTCCGATGTCGAGGAGGACCGGGTCGTGCCGCTGGTCGAGCTCCTCGACGACTTCTACGTCGCGGGCCCGGCGATGAGACCCGCGCCCTCGGGCGCAGGCGGTGCGACCCTGCTCGATCAGCTGCCGCCAGTGCCGGTCACCGTACGCGGCCACTCGCTGGTCGACGTGCTGCGACCGGCCTATCAGGCACTGACGGAGCCACCGCTCGGCGGCGACGGGTCGTGACGACCAAGGATACCTGGGGCCTGCTTGCAGGATGCTAGCGTTGAGCAATGGCGACTCTCTACATCCGTGATGTCTCCGATGAAGTGGCCGCCACGCTGAAGGAACGCGCGGCTGCCGAGGGGAAGTCGCTGTCGGCGTACGTCGCCGCCGAGCTGGCCAGGATCGCCGCCAGGCCGACGAATGACCAGATCATCGCTCGTCTTAAGGCCCGGGACCGCTCGAGCGGCCCCACCTCGGAGGAGATCGTCGCAGCAGTACAGGCAGGCCGCCGGTGATCGTGGTCGACGCCTCGGCCATGGTCGAGGCCCTTGTCGGCCGCGGGGTGAGCGACGCGTTGCTCGATGCGCTGAGCGACGAGATCCATGCTCCTTGCTTGCTCGACGTGGAGGTGCTCTCGGTGCTGGGAGGGTTGCTGCTGGGTGGACGGATCGACTCCGCCGCTGCTGAGGAAGCTCGGCATGATTATTTCGCGTTCTCTCTGACCCGACACGAGATCGGTCCGCTGGCGGATCGGATCTGGCAGTTGCGCCATCAGTACACGAGCTATGACGCCTCCTCTCTCGCGTTGGGTCTTCATCAGGCGAGACTCCTCGGCCCGTGACACTCCGTAGGTCACAGGCTCCAAGCCACCACGACCTGCCGGAACTGCACCCGGCCAGTGCCGCAGCCCGGATCACGGCCTCTTCGGACAGTCGTCCAACTCATGATCGCGCTGCGACGCTTCGGAAACCAGCTCCGACTGGGACGTATACACAGCACGGATAGCCGGATGCGGCTTTGGCATTGGACGCCCGCCGACTGCCGACCTGACGATGGACGTATTCGCAGGCCGCATGGGGAGAAGAGTTCCTCGCGGCGTACGTGATCACTGACTGAGTCCCTGGCTCGGATGCCTCTCGCGCCCACCACCTGGTGGGCGAGCTGTGCCCCGAACCGGACCAGGATCCTGATCGCGCGCCGTGGCCTGTCCCAAGGAAGGTGACATGCCCGTGAACAGCGTTGTTATGGAGCGTACGAACATTCCCATGGCGACTCTTCACAGAGGCGCAGGCTTGCTCTTCGTCACCGTGGAGGGAAAGCGTCACCCGCAACCAGGAGCATCGAGCAGATGATTCCCAATAGGCTACTTATTGGGAAAATACGCATACATTGGTCCCATCAAGGGGGTGAGATGGACCAGCAGGCTGACAATCATGCGCCAACACCGGCGGATCCCGCGGCAGTCTGGCCGGCGCTCGGCCACGGCGAGGCCGACTGGGACCGACCCGACTCGGCGGCGAGCCGTCGCCAGCGCCTGGCGAACCGTGGGACCTTCCGCTACGCCGTCGTGCCCCACATCAGTGCCCTGGTGCCGCCGGTCAGCCCCGATGTGGTGGCCGATGCCGACGAGGCCGTGGCCCGGATGGAGGCCTTCGACAAGGAATCCGCCGGATGGGGCGTGCCGTTCTCCTCGGTGCTGCTACGCAGTGAATCGGCCGCCAGCTCGCAGATCGAGCACCTGACGGCGAACGCGCGCCGGATCGCCCTGGCAGCCCTGGGGGATTCCAGCCGTCCCGACGCCACCATGATCGCCCGCAACACCGCGGCACTGCGGGCCGCTGTCGACCTGGCCGACCGGATCAGTGCCAATACCATTCGGGCGATGCACGAGCGGCTCGACGGCGGGGATGATCCGGACAACGCCGGCCAGTTCCGTCGTGAGTGGGTGTGGATCGGCGGACAGTCGCCGGTCGCCGCCGCGTACGTCGGCGTCCACCCTGATGCCGTCGAGAGCGACATCGTCGACCTGGTCGGGTTCATTCGACGCGACGACATCCAACCGCTGGTCCAGGCGGCGATCGCGCATGCCCAGTTCGAGACCATCCACCCGTTCACCGACGGCAACGGCCGCACCGGTCGGGCGCTGGTGAGCGCCATCCTGCGGCGCAGAGGAGTGACCCGGCACCTGTCGGTGCCGATCTCCTCCGGACTGCTGGCGGACACGGATGCCTACTTCGCCGCACTCACCGCCTACCGCCAAGGTGAGATCGAACCGATCATCGAACGGTTCTCCTATGCCACGCGCAGGGCCCTCGACAATGCGGCCGTCCTGCGCGATGATGCGCAGGCCCTCCGCGAAGCAGCAATCGGTAGCGCGCAGCGGCGTACAGTGAATCTGCTCATCTTCGCCGAGCTGTGCGCGTCCGAACCGGCCTTCACCGCGCAGATGGTGACCGACCGAGGTGTCTCGCCCTCCAGCGCCTACCGGATCCTGGATCGGCTGGTGGCCGTCGGGGTCATCCGGCAGGAGAAGCCGATCAACGGCGCGACGGTGTGGACCGTCCCGGGCCTGACGGAGGCACTGGATCGCTTCGCCGCTCGCGCCGGCCGACGCATCGTCGGTCGTCCCTGACGCATCCGCACAAGCCGCTCCGACGTGAACGGCTACCGGCCCCAGGGACCACGGCGGCTGTCGTGATCAGGCGAGCAACCGCGTCTCAGACCTGGACCTGCACCACGCTGCCCTGCGGGTCGACGTAGTCGGCGTCAGGATCGTCGAACCAGTGGCCGTTCTCGCCGAGGTAGCGGAAGCGCAGAGTGGAACCGGGGCTCACGGTGACCGCGGCACTGTAGGTGCCGTTGCTGCGGCGGCGGAGCACGTGCGTGCCGGGCGTCCAGTCGTTGAAGTCACCGACGACGCTGACGGTCCCCGTGACGATGTCGGCAGGAATCGCGAACGTGAGCCGAACAAAGGAAGTCTTACGGTCACGAGCAAGCCTCAGCACTGTTAGTGCCTTTCTTTGGGTGGCGTTCACGCCGGTATGAATGACAGCGGTGGCATTTTAGCCGTGGCGGGGCGCGTTCCAGAAATTGGGGCAGTTGTCCGACGGACGGGACTGGGGCGAAGCCGACCGGATGGCGACGGGATGGCTCGATGCCCGATCCGCAGGACTGACCTGGAACAGGCTCAGGCGGTGACCAGGTGCGGCCAGTTGGTCGCGAAGTACTCCACGAAGGGCTCGCCCAGCATCTCGGCGCGCAGGTGGTCCTTCGTGACGGGGAAGTTGGGGGCCCGGTAGCCGGCATCGGCCATCGCCCGCTGGGCGAACGCGTGGTCGGCGATGGCGGCCTTGCCGACGAAGCCGAGGTCGGCGCCCTGGTCCAGCACCCACTGCGCGTCGGCGGCGCTCGCGATGTGCCCCGCGACTCCCAGGGCGGTCCCGTGCCGCGGCAGTTCCAGGAAGTCCTCGATCAGCATCCGGCTGCCCTCGGGGGCGTGGACGGGCAGCTTCCTGACGTCCCACAGGGAAAGGTCGATGTAGTCGAGGTCACCGCCGGCCAGGAGGTCGGCGACGAGGTCGACCATCTCGTCGGGGACCAAGCCGTAGCGTTCGACGGACAGGCGCAGCCCGACCTGGAAGTCCGGTCCGGTCCGGCCGCGGATCGCGCGCATCACCTCGTGGACGAACCGCGCCCGCCCGCCGGAGTCACCCCCGTACCCGTCCTCGCGCGTGTTGTTCGACTCGTCGAGGAACTGGCCGACCAGGTAGCCGTGGCCGCCGTGCACCTCGACGCCGTCGATCCCGGCCTTCTCGGCCCGCAGCGCAGCCGCGGCGAAGTCGTCGACCACCTGCTGCACCTCGCCGGTCGACAGTTCCCGTACGCCCGTCTGGGCATCGGCCCACGGACCGACCACGTCGTGGCCGGAGACCGCGGCGATCGCCTTCACGCCACCGTGGTGGAGCTGCACCGACGAGACCGAGCCCGCCGCGGCCACCTCGCGCGCGAGGCGCTCCAGACCTGCGATGTGCGCGTCCGAGGAGATGCCGAGTTGGCCGGGCCAGACCTGGCCGGCCGGGTTCACGTACGCGGCGGCGGTCATGGTGATCCCGAACCCGCCGCGGGCACGCGCCAGGAGCCAGTCGATCTCGATGTCGGAGATCGTCCCGTCCGGATGGCTCTGCAGGTTGGTCATCGGCGCGAGCACCAGGTGGTTCGGCAGCGTACGTCCGTGACGCAGCTCCAGCGGGTCGTTCAACGAGGCCATTCTGGGACTGTAGCGCTGATGCCCCACCACGGGCGGCGTTGCACGGTGCTCAGGCGATCTGGAACGTCTGGTCTCCGACCTGTACTTCGAGTCGGAGCGTTCCTCCGAGCGCTTCGACGTAGCGGCGCAGGGTATCGACCTGCGTCTTGTCGATGTCCCCGCGTTCGATCCGAGAGACACGGTTCTGGCTGATATCGAGTTCCTCGGCCAGCTCGACCTGGGTGATGTCGAACTGCTCGCGGAGCTCCCGCAACCGCCACGCCCTGGTCTCGGCCAGCATGCGCTCCTTGTGGTCATCCACCACGTCGCGACGCACGGGCCGGCGCTCAGTGATCTGCTTCAGAGTGGTCATCTCTTCCTCCTGCCCAGCTTGTTCAGGTGCTGATCGAACAGGTCATCCGCCAGTGGGAGCTGGCGCGCGTACCAGCGTTGCCATTTGCCGGCCTTGTCGCCGGCGACGAGAAGGATTGCGTGGCGTCTAGGGTCAAACGCGAACAGGATCCTGATCTCTGATCTGCCGGTCGAACCTGGCCGCAGCTCCTTCATGTTCTTGTGCCGGGACGCCTTGATGGTGTCGACAAGAGGACGTCCCAGTGTCGGGCCTTCCTCAGCCAGGACTTCCAGGGCGGCGATGATGAGGTCGTAATCATCTTGGTCGAGGCCGAGGAGCCAGTCTTCGATGAGGCTGACGTCTACTTCCCACACACCCCGAGTATGACACAAGGGTTGTAAACCTCAAGAGGTCTACGGGTGGTCGTTACCTGGCACAGTCTTCAGCAGGTACAAACTTCGATGGACCGACGGTTCAGCGGCCGACCCGGCCCACAGCAACCCCTCGCTGCGCTAGCCTCCTGCCAGGACCGGCGCCCAGTCGGGTACGGTCCGGCTCCGTTGTGGAGGGACACGCATGCGCATCCGGTGGGTTGTGGTGGCGCTGGCCGCCTGCACGTTGCTCGCCGGCTGTGGCCTGGGTACCCAGTCACTGGCAGGGTCCGGGCCTGCGGCGTCAGCCACGCCGGCCCAGACGCCCACGCCGACGGCCCCGCAGACGCCGACCATGGCTTCGGTCACCGCAAGTCCGACTCCGAGTGTGGTCGGCCCGACGCCGAGCGCGACCAGCCGGACGCCGAGCCCCACGGCCACCGCCTCCAGCACGCCCTCACGGTCCGCCGACCCGGCCACCGCCGACGTGTTCAGCTACGCCGGCTACGGACGGCTCCGGCTGGGGATGACCGCCTCCGAGGGCACCCGTCGGGACATCGTCCGGCCGCTGCCGGATGACGTGTGTGGCGGCTACGTGGTGTCGGGCCCGTATCGCGACGAACCGCTCGGGGTCACGTTCGGTGCGGCGAAGGAGCTGGTCGAGGTCTCCGCGAACCGGCCCGGACCGGTCACCTGGAAGGGGGCCCGGGTCGGCATGACCTGGGGTCAGGTCCGCCAGAGGCATCCGGACGCGACGATCGTCGCCAAGAACGGCAACGGCGGCCCGTTCTACGCCGCCCAGCTCCGCGGCCAGGGCGCGATGATCCTGTTCCTCGCCGTCAGCGAGAAGTACTCCGACAACTGGTACGGCGGGACACTGATGGATCACCCGGACTGGCCCGCCTCCCAGGAGATCACCGCGATCGTCCTGAGCCCGTACAGCGACGGGGTGTACGGGGGCTGCTGAGGTGCCCTCCATCGTGGATGCCGACCGCCTTGCCGTCATCCGACGCCGGTTCGTTGACTTCGCCGCCGCCTACCCGTCCCTGCCGCTCTACCACGCGATCTGCACCGCGTCGGCCGAGGACGACGAGGTCGCCGAGCTGCTGCTGGCGGCCCGTCCCGGCCAGGAGCGACCGGTGCTGCTGCTCGCCGCGCTCCATGAGCTGGTGCTGCGACTGGTCGAGGTCGCCCCCGACGATCCGCCGGCGGTCGCCCGCTGGTTCGCCTCGCTGACCGATCCGGCTCAGGCTCCCGCCCCCGATGAGTGGCGTACACCCGGCTCGTGGCCCGAGGTCCGCGACCTGGTGCTCTGCCATCGCGAACAGCTCCGGGCCACGATCGCCGGCCGTACGGTCCAGACCAACGAAGTGAACCGGAGCACGTACGTGCTGGCGATGCTCGCGCTGGCCTCGCCCCGCCGGCCCGTGGCGCTGGTCGGGTTCGGCACCAGTGCCGGGCTGCTGCTCACCCCGGACCGGTACGACGTCCGGGTGACCGGCCCCGGGAATGCCGAACTGGCCTGGGGCGACCGCTCATCGGCGGTGCATAACCGTGCGGACGACCGCCTCGGGACCCTGACGGTCCCGGCACTGCACCCGCCCCGGATCGTGGCCCGGGTCGGGGTCGACCTCGCGACGGTCCCGCCGGAGGACCACGACACGTTGCGCTGGCTCCAGGCCTGCCTGTGGCCGGACATGCCTGAACGCGTCGAACGCTTCCGGGCCGCGGTCCGCCAGCGCCAGCAGCTGCCGCACCGGGACCGGCCCACGCTGCGCGATGGCGACCTGACCGATCCGGACGTGGTCCACGGCGCCCTGGCGGCAGCGCTCGGCACGGCTACCGGGGACGCGCACCTGGTCGTGGTCACCTCCTGGGCACTGACCTATGTCGAGCGCTCCCGCCGTGTCTTGTTTGCCGAGGCACTGGCCGGCTTCGCCCGGAGCTCCGGAGCGCGGGTCAGCTGGTGCTCCGCCGAACCGGCCGACGCGGTGCCCGGGCTGCCGCCGCTGGCGCAAGGAGCCGACGACCGAGGGGTGGCGCAGTTGGGCGTCCACCGCTGGCAGGGTGCCGACGAGCTCGATCCGGTCAGCTGGGGGAGCGCCGACCCGCACGGTCGCTGGCTGGAGATTCCGCGACCTTGAACGTGGGTGCCTCGCTCAGTTGCCGTCACCGATCGGCGCGGCCGTCTGAGGCGTCAGTCCGCGATGCCGCACTGCCTCAACACGCCGGGACCCCCACCGGCTGCCGGTGAGGGTCGCGCCATCAGCGTTCAGGACAGATCAGCCATTGAACGAGCGCCCCAGTGCATCGATGAAGTCGTGCAGGCTCCCGGACGTCTGGATCGCCCTCGGCGCCCGAGATGAGGCGCCTTGCGGCGCGCGCCGTTGAGCGTGGTACCGCTAGTAGTACCATTGCGGTGTGTCGTCCGTGGAGAAGCTCGTCGCCGGAATGAGGAGAAATCCTCAGGATGTCCGCTACGAGGACCTCCACAAGGTCTGCGAACACTACTTCGGGTCACCACGGCGCAGCGGCGGCTCCCATGCGGTGTTCAAGACCCCGTGGCCCGGCGACCCGCGCGTGAACATCCAGAACGACAACGGCAAGGCCAAGTCTTACCAGGTGCGGCAGGTCCTGGCCGCGATCGACAAGAAGGAGGCGAAATGACCCAGCAGCACCCAGACGTGTCCCGATACACCTACCGGGTGACCTGGTCTGTCGAGGACGGCGAGTATGTCGCCACCTGTGCAGAGTTCCCGTCCCTGTCGTGGCTGGCCGGCTCTCAGGCCGAGGCCTTGCAGGGACTGGTGGCTCTGGTGGCTGACACGGTGGCCGATCTCACCGCCGCCGACGAGGTCGTGCCCGAACCCCTGTCACAGCGAACCTACTCGGGCAAGTTCAATCTGCGGGTCGGTGAGAGCCTGCACCGCCGACTCGCCATCCAAGCCGCCGAGGAGCACCTCAGCCTCAATCAGTACGTGGTTCGCCGCCTGTCCGAAGCATCCTGAACGCGCTCGGGAAGGCGAGTGATTACCAGCTCCTCCGTGCGGACCCATGGTCGGCCGGAGTCGTTGACCTCCTCGACGGCACCTCCGTACGCTGGGAATCGGGATTCTCCTGATTTGGCCGGCGGTTCCGAGCCCGCCACCCCCAATGAACGAGGTGTGCCATGAACAGCAGCGCAGACCGGACGGCCGAGTTCCGGCGGCTGCACGCCTCGGGATGCTTCGTGATGCCGAACCCGTGGGATGCCGGGACCGCGCGAGCGCTCGCGGCGATGGGCTTCAGCGCCCTGGCGACGACGAGTGCCGGTTTCGCCTGGTCGGTGGGTCGGTCGGACAACAGGGTCGGCCTCGAGCAGACCCTGGCGCACCTCCGCGTCATCGTCGCCGCCGTGGACCTGCCGGTGAACGCGGACTTCCAGGGCGGCTTCGCCGCCCAGCCTGGGGACCTGGCGGTGAATGTGGGTCTGGCGGTGCAGACCGGCGTGGCAGGGCTCTCCATCGAGGACTTCTCCGGCGATCCGGCCGCGCCACTGTTCGACTTCGGCCTCGCCGTGGAGCGCATCCAGGCGGCCCGGGCCGCGATCGACGACAGCGGCACGGGGGTCGTCCTGACGGCCCGCTCGGAGGGGTTCGTCTGGGACCGTCCCGACATCGACGAGACGATCCGTCGGCTCAGCGCGTACGCCGAAGCAGGAGCCGACTGCCTCTACGCGCCCTGGATCACCTCGCTGGGCCACGTGTCCGCGATCGTCGCCGCCGTGTCACCCAAACCCGTGAACCTGCTGATCCACACCCCCTTCACCACCGTCGCTGAGGCCGCCGGCCTCGGCGTACGACGGATCAGCGTGGGTGGGATGCTCGCCAAGACCGCCTGGCGTGGCTTCCTCGCCGCCGCGCAGGAGATCGCCGACACGGGAACCTTCTCGCAGTTCGTGGACCTGCCGAACCTCAACGCGCTCCTTGATCGCCCCTGATCCGTGTCGTCGATGAGGGCGGGAGCGAGATGACATGACGACCTTCGTACTGATTCCCGGAGCCGGGGGCCGGGCGTGGTCCTGGCATCGGCTGGTGGCGGAGCTGCGCTCGCTCGGCCACACCGCGATCGCCGTGGAGCTGCCGGCCGACGACGACTCCGCCGGGCTGGTGGCGTACGCCGACGCCGTCGTACGGGCCGTCGACGTGCCCGGACCGGTGACGCTGGTCGCGCAGTCCATGGGAGGCCTGGTCGCGCCCCTGGTCTGCGACCGGCTCGAGGTCGAGCAGATCGTCCTGCTCAACGCCATGACACCCTCGCCGGGGGAGACCGGTGGCGACTGGTGGGTCGTGACCGGGCAGGCCGCGGCAGCCCGGGCGTACGCCGAGCAGCAGGGGCGCGATCCCGCCACCCTCGAGGATCCGTGGGAGCTCTACTTCCACGACGCCGATCCGGAGCTACTGGCCGAGGCCAAGGCCGGGCCTGAGGTGGTGCAGTCGGGGCGGCCGTTCGCCGATCCATGGCCGTTGGCGGCGTGGCCGGACGTGCCGACCCGGTTCCTGGCTGCCCGGGACGACCGGCTGTTCCCGCTGGACTTCCAGCGCCGCATCGTGGCCGAGCGTCTCGGCCTCGAGGTCGAGGTGGCGCCGGGCGGACACCTCAACGCCCTCACCCAGGCCGCCGCCATCGCCCGGCTGCTCACGGAGTGAGTGGCCCAGGCGGGGGATGACTGATCGGCAGTGATCGGTGGCTATGGCGTGACGACGATCTTGCCCAGGAACTCGCCGGCGATCATGGCCGCGAACCCGTCCTTCACCTCGTCCAGCCCGATCACCCGGTCGATGTGCGGGTGGATATCGCGGTCTGCCATGAAGCGCAGCAGGGACTCGACCTCCCCGCGGGTGGCGCCGGTGGAGCCGATCACCCGCAGCTGCTGGTAGAACACCCGGTTCAGCTCCGGATCCGGCGCGCCGCCGGTGGTCGCGCCGCACGTCACGACCAGGCCACCGGGCTTCAGGCAGCGCAGCGAGTGCGCCCACGTCGCGGCGCCGACGTTGTCCACGACGACCTCGACCCGCTCGGGAAGCCGGCCTCCGGACGCGAACGGGATCGCGCCCAGGCTGCGGGCGTACTCCTGCTTCTCCGGGGTGCGAGCGGTGGCGTAGACCCGGGCACCGGCGGCCACCGCCAGCGTGATCGCCGCCGAGTTCACCCCGCCCGAGGCGCCCTGCACCAGCACCCGGTCGCCGGGACGGACCCCGGCGCGGGTGAACAGCATCCGGAACGCGGTGCCCCAGGCCGTCGGCAGGCAGGCGGCCTCCTCGAACGACAGGGCTGCCGGCTTGTCGATCAGGTTGCGCTCGGGCACCACGATCTGCTCGGCCAGGGCGCCGTCGATGTTCTCCGAGACCAGCGTCCGGCGCGGGTCCAGCGTCTCGTCACCCCCACCCGCGCTCGGGTCACCGATCACCGAGGCGACGACCACCTCGCGGCCGTCGTCGGTCACGCCCGCGACGTCGCAGCCCAGGATCCGGGGCAGCTTCTCGGCCGGATGCCCTACCCCGCGCAGCGTCCACACATCATGCATGTTCAGCGAGGCGGCACGTACGTGCACCTTCACCGAACCGGGTCCGGGCTCGGGATCGGGCATCTCCTGCACCTGCAGGCCGTCCAGCGGGTGGTCGTAGTCCTGGCTGACAGCGACGGCAGCGCGCATCGGGTGACTCCTCCGGGAAGTGTGTGGATCGTCCAGGGCCATTCGACCACAGGGCACCGTACGACCGCTCTCGATCGGGTTCGGAGCCGAGGACGAGCCGACTCACGTCGCCACGCAGCTCCCCATCCGTTCACCACCCGGGGGGGAGCCCAACTCCACCAACCTGTCCGGCTCTGTCGCCGAAATCACATTCGGCCCAGGCTCAGTTATAGGCAGAACGCTGCCCCCGGATCGGCGCCATGACAACGGTCGACAGGGGTTCGTGGGCGCTCCCGCCCGATTCAGGGCCAGGCGTAAGTTACGGTACCGTAGGTTTATGAATATGACGGTAGAGCAGACGGCCGTGGTGACGCGCCCCGTCATCATTCAGGGCGGCATGGGTGTCGCTGTGTCCAGCTGGCAACTCGCCCGGCAGGTCTCCCTGACCGGTCAGCTCGGCGTGGTCTCGGGGACGGCCCTCGACAGCGTCGTGGCCAGGCGGCTGCAGGACGGCGACGAGGGTGGTCACATCCGGCGCGCCCTGGCACACTTCCCGTCCCCAGCGATGGCGTCGCGGGTGCTCGATCGGTACTTCCGCGAGGGGGGCCGCGACGGCGCGGCCTACCGTCCCCAGCTCCCGCTCGGTCTCAACCCGCGGCCGGCGGCGATCGAGCTGGCGCTGGTCGGCAACTTCGCCGAGGTGTGGCTCGCCAAGGAGGGCCACGACGGCGTCGTCGGCATCAACCTGCTGGAGAAGATCCAGACGGCGACCCTGTCCGCTGTCCTCGGGGCCATGCTCGCCGGTGTCGACTACGTCCTGATGGGCGCCGGCATCCCGCGCGAGATCCCGCAACTGCTGAACAACTTCGCCGCCGGGCTCCCCGGTGAGCTCACCATCGACGTCGCGGACGCTACCCGGCCCTACATCGCCTCGCTCGACCCGGTCGAGCTGCTGGGCGACGCGCTGCCCGAGCTGAAGCGCCCGCAGTTCCTGGCCATCGTGTCCCTGCACGTGCTGGCCGCGTTCCTCAACCGCAGCGAGCAGTTCCGGCCGGACGGCTTCATCGTGGAGGGCCCGCTGGCGGGCGGCCACAGCGCGCCGCCGCGCGGCAAGATGGCCCTGGACGACGCCGGGCAGCCGGTCTACGGCCTGCGTGACAACGCCGACCTCGCGGCCATGACAGCCATCGGACTGCCCTTCTGGCTGGCCGGGGCCTACGGCACCCCGGAGCGGGTGGCCGACGCTGTCGCCGCCGGTGCCGTCGGGGTACAGGTAGGGACCCTGTTCGCCTTCGCCGAGGAGTCGGGGTTGCGTACGGACCTGAGGTCCGGACTGCTCCACTCGCTCAACCAGGACAGCGGCCAGGTCCGCAACGACCCGCGCGCCTCGCCCACCGGGTTCCCGTTCAAGATCGCGAACGTCGAGGGCAGCCTCTCGGAGCCGGAGACGTACGCGGCGCGCGAGCGGATCTGCGACCTCGGCTTCCTGCGTACGCCGGTGGAGCGTGAGGACGGGCGGCTGACCTATCGCTGCGCCGCCGAGCCCGAGCAGATGTACGTGAAGAAGGGCGGTGAGGCCGCCGACACCATCGGCCGCATGTGCCTGTGCAACGCGCTGCTCGCCGACATCGGCCTCGGCCAGATGCGCAAGAGCGGCTACGTCGAGCAGCCCGCCATCACCCTCGGCCAGGACCTGTCCGGTCCCGAGCGGCTCGCCGAGACCCGCCCCGACGGCTGGACCGCCGCCGAGGCCGTCGAGTGGCTGACGAGCAGCCTGGCCTGAACCCGGCTCCATCCGGCGTGATCGGAGAAGTTCCGGTGCCGCCCTCGGGCCACGTGCCCGCGGCGGCCACCGGCCTGACCGGCCTACGCCTCCAGGAGGAGCGCTTCGCCCTGGCCGCCACCGCCGCAGAGGGCGACGGCCGCCCGGCCGCCGCCGCGAGCGACCAACCGGTGGGCCGCATGCACCGCGAGTCGGGCCCCGGAGGCCCCCAGCGGGTGCCCGAGGGCGATGGCGCCGCCGTTCGGGTTGACCCGGGCCCGATCCAGGCCGAGGTCGCGCGCCGACTGGGCAACGACGACGGCGAAGGCCTCGTTGATCTCGACGTGGTCCAGCTCGTCCACTGACCAGCCCTGCCGGTCCAGTGCCATCCTGATCGCGTTGGCGGGTTGGGCATGCAGGGAGGTGTCCGGCCCCGCGACCTGTCCCGCCGCCCGTACGGTCGCCAGCACCTGCCAGCCGTTGGCCTGCGCATGGGCTCGCGTGGTCAGCACGGTGGCGGCCGCGCCGTCGGTGAGCTGCGAGGCGTTCCCCGCGGTGACCGAGCCGTCGGGACTGAACGCCGGCCGCAGCCGGGCCAGCGTCTCCGCGGTGGTGTCCGGCCGGATGCCCTCGTCCCGCGCGACGGTCGTCGAGCCCTTGCGGTCCGGGATCGTCACTGGCACCACCTCGGCGTCGAACACGCCGGCGTCCCAGCCGGCCTGTGCGCGCTGGTGGGAGGCGGCGGCGATCTCGTCCTGCTCGGCCCGGGAGATCGGGTACTTCTCCGCCGTGTCGTGGTCGGTGCAGGCACCCATCGCGGAGTGGACGAAGGCGTCGGTCAGGCCGTCGTGCAGGGTGCTGTCCAGGGCTGCGACGTTGCCGTAGCGGAAGCCGCCCCGGGCCCCGGGCAGCAGGTAGGGCGCGTTGGTCATCGACTCCATCCCGCCGGCCACGACCACGTCGGCCTCCCCGGAGCGGACCAGTCGGGCGGCATCGATGATCGCGGTCAGACCCGACAGGCACACCTTGTTGACCGTGGTGCAGTGGGCACGCCACCCGATGCCACCGGCGATGGCGGCCTGCCGTGCCGGACCCTGCCCGACCCCGGCCTGGAGTGCCTGCCCTATGATCACGGCGTCCACCAGTGCCGGATCGATCCCGCTCCGCTCGAGTGCCCCGGCGATGGCGACCCCGCCGAGCTCGGGTGCGCCCAGGCCGGCCAGGGCCCCGGAGATCCTGCCCAGCGGGGTGCGGGCCGCTGCGACGATCACGACATCGGTCGCGCCGGTCACGCGTTCACCTCCACCCGGACGAGGTGGTCGGAGACGTCGAGGTCCGGCTCCGTACGTGCCTGTACGTCCTCCACCGTCACACCCGGGGCGACCTCGACCAACCGCAACCCGTCGGGGGTGACGTCGATGACCGCCAGGTCGGTGATGATCCGCTGCACCACGCCGCGGCCGGTGAGCGGCAGCGAGCAGGACTCGACGATCTTGGGGGACCCGTCCTTGGCGGTGTGCTCCATCAGCACGATGACCTTCCGGGCGCCGTGGACCAGGTCCATCGCTCCGCCGGGTCCCTTGACCATCTTGCCCGGGATCATCCAGTTCGCCAGGTCCCCGCTGCGGGAGACCTGCATCGCCCCGAGGATGGCCACGTCGATCTTGCCTCCTCGGATCATTCCGAACGACGTCGCCGAGTCGAAGTACGAGGCTCCCGGCAGGGTGGTGACGGTCTCCTTGCCAGCGTTGATCAGGTCCGGATCCACGGCGTCGTCGGCCGGGTAGGGGCCGACGCCCAGGATGCCGTTCTCGGACTGCAGCATCACCACCAAGCCCTCGGGAAGGTGGTTCGGTACGAGGGTCGGCAGCCCGATCCCGAGGTTGACGTAGGACCCGTCGGCCAGCTCTCGCGCCGCCCGGGCGGCCATCTGCTCTCTGCTCAGCGTCACTGCCCAGTCTCCGTCCTGCGGATCGTACGCTTCTCGATCCGCTTCTCGATGTCCCTGCCCACCTCGATGATCCGGTGGACGTACACCCCCGGCAGGTGTACCTGGTCGGGGTCGATCTCGCCGGGCTCGACCAGCTCCTCGACCTGTGCGATGCAGGTCCGTCCGGCCACGGCCGCGACCGGTGAGAAGTTTCGTGCCGCCTTGGCGAACACCAGGTTGCCGTAGCGATCGCCCCGCAGGGCGTGCACCAGGGCGTAGTCGGTCGTGATCGCCTCCTCGAGGACGAAGTCCTTCTGGACGCCGTCCACGGCGAAGGCGCGGACCTCCTTGGGTTCCGAGGCCTTGACCACATTGCCGGCCGCGTCGTAGCGCTGCGGCAGACCGCCCTCGGCGACCTGGGTGCCGACACCCGTACGGGTGTAGAACGCGGGGATCCCTGCTCCGCCCGAACGGAGCTTCTCGGCCAGGGTGCCCTGCGGCATCAGCTCCACCTCGAGCTGGCCGGAGAGGTACTGCTCGGCGAACTGCTTGTTCTCTCCCACGTACGAGGAGGTCATCTTGCGGATCAGGCCTGCGCCCAGCAGCACTCCCAGGCCCCAGTCGTCGACCCCGCAGTTGTTCGATACGACCGACAGTTCCCGGACCCCTCGCTCCAGGAGTGCGGTGATCAGCGCCATCGGAGCACCCGACAACCCGAATCCTCCGACGGCCAGCGATGCTCCGTCCGGGATGTCGGCGACCGCCTCGGCGGCCGAGGCCACCACCTTGTCGAGCCCGACGCGAGGGTGGTTCGCGGGCTCCAGGGTCGTGGTCGTCATGGTCGGCCGACCTTCTGCTCCTGGTGGCCGGCGGCGAACTGCGCAGAGGACTTGGCGGCGATGATGGGGCCGAAGTCGGCGTTGACGCGCAGGTGCTCGGGGTGCGTCAGGTAGCGGGCCAGGGCGTCGCGGTCGCTGAAGACGGCGGCGATGGCGTAGTCGGCCGTTCCGGGGCGAAGGCCGAGGTCGCCGCCATGGTGGTAGGACTCGATCCCCGTGCAGGCGGCGGAGACGGCCCGCAGGCCATCCGAGAGCGCGGCGATCGTCTCGGGCGGGGTGCCCGGGACGAAGGTGAAAGTGACGACGTGAGCGACCGGCATCGCGGTGGTTCCTTCCGTGTGGTGGAGAAGCGTCGGGGGGGTGGGGCTCCCGCACTTGGTGGGGCACCGGGTCGGCGCCCACCAGCTGCGGTGGGCCCTCTGGGGGCCCGGATCAGACCCGGGCGGAGTGTGCCCCGGTCATCAGGGCCGCCAGGTCCTCCGGCTCGAGGAACGAGGGCGGGGGCGGCGGCCCCCAGGCGTACAGGCCCTGCAGCCCGTGCAGCACCTGCGGGGACCACAGGTCGTCCTCCGAGACGGTGTCCATGTCGGAGTAGTACTCGGCGAAGTTGCCCGCCGGATCCTTGAGGTACCAGAAGAAGTTGGCACCCGCGAAGTGCCGGCCCAGGCCCCAGACATGCCGTTCGGGGTGGCCTTCGAGCATGCTCTGGGCGCCGCGTCCGATCTCGTCGATGTCATCGACCTGCCAGCTCGTGTGGTGCATGAAGTTGACCGGGGCACTCATGACCAGCACGTTGTGGTGCTCGTTCGAGCAGCGCATGAACGCCGCGTGGTCGCCCATGTAGTCGCTGACCTTGAACCCGAGTCCTTCGGTGAAGAACTTCATGGTGGTCGGCAGGTCGGTGGAACCGAGGACGGCGTGTCCGAGCTTGCGGGGCCGCACCGGGCCGCTCCGGGCGATGAAGGGTGCCCGACCCCAGCGGTCGATGCGGCCGGGCCCGTTGTACGGGGTAGCGGTGACCGGTGGGTCGATCACGATGCGGGGTCGGATGCCCACTCGGACCCGGGTCCCGGTCACCGGCTCGACCGCGAGCACCGAGGTGTCGTCGAGGACGGTGGCCAGACCTAGTTTGTGCAGCCGGGAGTCGACGGCGGCGATGTCGTCGTGGTCGTCGGCGGCGACCGCCAGCTCGACCAGGCGCCGGAACGGGGTCCTGGTGATTTCGAGCTGTTCGCCGCCGTTGGCGGTGGCGAACACACCGTCGCCGCGGTGGTCGAGGCCGAACTCGCTGTAGTACGCGATGGTGTCGTCCACGTCGGGGACGCCGAGGGTGACTTTGCCCAGTCCGTGCAGTGCCATGATGGTTACCGGTCCCTCACTCGACGGGGGCAGCGACGAAGCGCTGGTTCAGGTCGCCGATGCCCTCGACCCAGGTGTGGAGCTGCTCCCCGGCTTTCAGGAATCGCTGCGGGCTCCGGCCGACACCGACGCCCGCCGGGGTGCCGGAGAAGATGACGTCACCGGGGTACAGCGTGACGGAGTTGGACAGGCCGGCGATCAGCTCGGCCACCGGGAAGATGAGTTCGCTGGTGCGGCCCTTCTGGACCGTCTCGCCGTCGATCGTGCAGCCGAGCTCCAGGTCGTCCGGGTTGCCGACCTCGTCCGGCGTGACCAGCCACGGGCCCTGCGGGGAGAAGCCGGGGAACGACTTGCCCAGGCCGAACTGCGGGGCGGGTCCGCGCAGCTGGGAGACCCGCTCGGAGATGTCCTGCCCGACGGTCAGGCCGGCAACGTGGTCCCAGGCATCGGCCGCGTCGATGCGGTGCCCCTGGCGTCCGATGATCACGACCAGCTCGACCTCCCAGTCGACGTTCCCGTCCGTGGGGATTGTCACCTCGGTATCCGGACCGGAGAAGGAGGAGACGTACTTGGTGAACACCGGGGGGAGGTGGGTGGGCGAATCGAAGCCGGACTCGGCCGCGTGCTCGTCGTAGTTCAGCCCGATCGCGAAGACCTGGCGGGGCGCGGGGGAGGGGGCGTTCAGTCGGCTGCGGTCGAGGTCCGTCGCGGGCAGGGTGGCGGTGTCGAGTCCGGCGACCCACTCCTGCAGCTCGGCCCAGGAGGAGTAGAGGTCCGCGACGTCGGGCCCGAAGCGTCCCTCCGAGGCGGTGGCGATGTCGACGGCCTGCTCGGCGCCGGTCTCTCCGAGGACGAGGGCTGCACGGTTGTCAAGGTTCGCGATGCGCATGGTGGTTGTTCTCCCTGTTCGATGTACGGGTGCGTCGGATGTCTGGGTGTGTTCGGGGGAATGCGGGGTGATCAGGCGAGTGCCGAGGCCGCCCGGACCGCTTCGAGTGACGAGGTCGAGGCTGCGATCCGGTCCTGGTACTCGTCGACCAGCTGCGAGAGCTCGGCGATGTCGGTGACGGCGCCGAAGATGTAGTGGTCGGGGCGGATCAGTACGGCAGCGACCCGGTTCTGGGTGAACCAATCGGTCCAAGCCCCCGTCGGGTCCTGCAGGTCGGCGGAGCCGGTTACGGCGATGGCCAGTGGCTGCACCTCCAGTCGTACGAGCTGGTCCAGGAGCGCCGGGTCGTGCTGGTCCGCCGCCGGCATCGTCCCGGGCACCAGCAGGAGCGCTCCGGGGCCGGTGATGTCGTCGAGCAGGTCGGTCCGGGAGTCCCGGTCGACGGGGAACTGGGGCGCCAAGGTGCCGCGCAGGTCCGGGATGCCGAGGTCCTCGGCACACACGCCCTCCCCGAGCACCGGCAGCGCGCTGATCGGCAGGACCTTGGCCGGGTCGGCGCCGCCCGCCAGCATGCGTGCGTCGCGCTCCGCTGCGATCTCGACATCCAGGACACAGATGACTCGACCGAGTTCGACCGACATGGCGATCGCGTGCTGGAGATGGGCCTTGCGCTCGCTGGTGTAGGTGTCCAGCAGTTCCTGTGTGGACTCGCCGCGCAGCACCCGGTCCAGCTTCCACGCCAGGTTCGCCGCGTCCCGCAGGCCGGAGCACATCCCCTGGCCGGCGAACGGGGGCATCTGGTGGGCGGCGTCTCCGGCGATGGCGAGCCGTCCGGAGTTCCACTTCTCCGCCCAACGGGCGGAGAAGGTGTAGAGGGCGTGACGTTCGAGTTCGGTGTTCTCCGGCGTACGGCCCCACGCCTCGAGCAGCTGCCACGCCTTCTCGGGGGTGTTCATCTGGGCGCGGGTCTCTCCGGGGAGGCGCATGAACTCCCAGCGGCGCCGACCGGGGCCGCCCGAGACCAGGGTGGTGGGCCGGGCCGGATCGCAGGACTGCCAGTTCTGCGGTGACCATTCCACGTCGTCCTTGGGCATGACGTCGACGATCAGCCAGTCGAAGAAGAATCCCTCGTCGTGCATGGTCGTGCCCAGGTGCTCCCGGACGAAGCTCTTGGCTCCGTCGCAGCCGACCACGAAGCGGGCGTCGACGGTGGTCTGGCCGATCTGCGTGCTGTGCAGCGTCACCCGGACGGAGTCGTCGCGCTCCTCGATGCCGACCGCCTCGGCGGCACGCATCAAGGTGACGTTGTCCATGGCCTCGACGGCATCGGCGAGCAAGGCCTCCACCTGCGGCTGGGAGAAGAAGCTGGCCGTCGGCCAGCCGCACGGGCCGGTCCCGGACCAGTCGATGCGGACCAGGGTCTCGCCCTCGGCGTTCCGCCATTCGTAGAAGTCGGGTACGCCTTCCGAGACGGCCTTGATCTGGTCGGTGAGTTCCATCGACTGGAAGATCCGGCCGATCTCGTCATCGAAGTGGACCGCGCGCGGTAGCGGGTACGGCTGGGGCCAGCGATCGAGGATCAACACCTGGTGCCCGTTCAGGCCCAGCATGCGACCCAACGAGAGACCGACGGGACCCGCTCCGACGATGACAGCGTCGTACATCGTGTCGTTCATGCCTACTCACTTCCTTGGGGGAGGCTGTTCGAGCATCCATCCGAATCAATGGGTATTAATCATGCTCGATTGATTGTTAGTCTGGACGTGACCTGGGTCTCATGTCAAGGGGTTGGTCAACATCCGTGCGCTGGACACACGGATGGCCCGCCTACGGATCGGTTGATGCGTTCCATCGGTCCAGCCCCTGGCGGCGGTACGAGGGGCGGAGACTGCCGTGGTGCGATAATCGACAGGACGGACTTAAGCGAGGATGTTGTGACTGATCTCTTGGACCAGATGGGTTTCGCCTCCGGCTTGAGCCGGCCGGAGCAGGCCGCTCTGGTGATCGGGCGGATGGCCGAGGAGTCGCCGCGCGGCGCTCGCCTGGGAACCAAGACCGAACTCCAGGAGCGGTGCGAGGTCTCGAAGGGCACGTTCAACGAAGCCCTGCAGATCCTCCAGGCCCGAGGCCTGATCACCTTGCGTCCCGGCCCGGGGGGCGGCGTCTTCGCAGCCGAACCTACGCCTTTCGTCCGGCTGGGGAACTCGATCCTCGCCCTCGATACGGCCGATGCCGACATCTCTCGCGCGGTACGCCTCCGCGATGCCCTGGATCCCCTGATCGTCGAGGACGCCCTCGATCACAGCGCGGCCGCCGATGTGGCCCGGATGCGCAGGTCCCTGGACGAGATGCACGAGGCCATCGAGGCACACGATCCCACCGCCTTCGTACGGGCGAACTGGGACCTGCACTCCGCGATCGCCAGGGTCAGCCCGGACACCGTGACGCGCACGCTCTACCTCAACCTCCTCGAGTTCATCGAGACCCACACCCTGTCGGTCAAGAGCTCCGCCGACGCCTCGCTTCCGGAGTACATCGCCGAGCGGTACCAACTGCACGTCGACCTGGTCGACGCCCTCGAGGCGCGCGATCGAGAGGCCGCCATGCGGCTCATCCACCAGCACAGCACGACGGCAAGGTGACGGATCGGTGTCGGGCGAATAGGCCACCGTTGGGTCGTCGGTCTTGAATAGGGGCATGGACATCGACGCATCACTCCCGGCTCCGGCCCCTCGTACGCGCAGGGGCCGGCAGGTCGGCCTGACGGTCGCGGGGGTGGCTATCGTCGGTGCGCTGGCGGCGTTCTTCCCCTTCCATATGGTGCTGAGGATGCTGCTGCTGCCGCTGGGCAGGGGGTGGCACGGCCTGGTCAGCACGTTCAACGGCGTGGTGTTCCTTGCCCTCGCCGCCCTGCCGGTGGCCGCGCTGGCGGTGTGGATCCTGGCACGTTTTCGGATCGCCGCCGGCACCGGGTCGCCGTGGCGGAAGTCGCTGGCCGAGGTCGGCATGGTCTACGGGACAGTGCCGTGGGTGTGGATCACCATGTTGCCGGGCTCCGGGGCCGGCGTCGTCCCCGAGCGGGTGAGCCTGGTCCCGCTGCGTGACCTGACCGCGATCGTGGCCGCCGGGCCGTTGTCGGCGACGATGCAGATCGGCGGCAACATGCTGGTGTTCGCGGCGCTGGGCTTCTTCGCCCCGCTGCGGTTCGGGCGGCTGGCCTCGATACCCCGGGTCATGGCGCTGGTCGCCGGCTGCTCGGTACTCGTCGAGGTCTCGCAGTACGTCCTGCAACTGGACCGGGTCTCCTCGGTGGACGACGTCCTGGTCAACACGGCCGGTGGTGTGCTGGCGGCGCTGGTGTCACGCTTCTGGTGGCGCTCCGTGCACCGGAGAGCCGGCGGCGTCGAGGCCGTCGAACCGGTCGCCTCGATCGAGCGCCCGGCTGACTGAGCCGATGTTGGGAGGGTCCTCAGGCGCCTCCCGACGCCCCGCGCCCGCCCCGTTTCACCGGGCACGCGGTGGTGATGAGGGGCTCGTCCGCATCGCGCTCCGGCCGCGTGGCACTCGCAATGTGGTGGGCCCGGGCATTGCCGTGCCTACGCTGGAGAGGTGAACGTCGCGCTGCTGGACGCCTTGCGCCACCGCGGGGTGCAGGCCGCCCTGCTCGCGGCGCTACTCTTCGGCGCGGGAACACCGCTGGCCAAGCTCCTCCTCGACGCCGAGGTCAGCCCCTGGATGCTGGCGGGCCTGCTCTACCTCGGCTCGGGTCTGGGACTGACCATCTACCGGGTCATCCGGCGATCCCCTCGCGTACGACTCGCACGCGCCGACGTCGCGCCGCTGGCCGGCGCGATCCTCTTCGGCGGACTGGTGGGACCGGTGCTGCTGATGTACGGGCTGGTCGGGATGCCCGCCTCGGGTGCCTCGCTGCTGCTGAACGCCGAGGGCGTGTTCACCGCGCTGCTGGCGTGGTTCGTCTTCCGGGAGAACGTCAGCGCACATGTCGCGCTGGGCGTGGTGGCCATCGTGGCGGGTGCCGTCGTGCTGTCCTGGCCGGGGCAGACGAGGTTCTCTGCGGCCCTGCCGGCGCTGGCCGTGCTCGGCGCCTGCCTGTCCTGGGCGATCGACAACAACCTGACCCGGATGGTCTCCCTTGTCGATGCGTCGTGGCTCGCGGGGGTCAAGGGACTGGTCGCCGGTCCGGTGAACCTCGTGCTGGCGTTCTCCCTCGGATCCTCCCTGCCTCCTGCGTCCGGTCTGGTCGCGGCGATGACCGTGGGGCTGGTGGCGTACGGGGCCAGCCTCGCCCTGTTCATCGTGGCCCTGCGCCTGGTCGGGACGGCCCGGGCGGGGGCGTACTTCTCGGTCGCACCCTTCTTCGGGGCTGTCCTTGCGCTCGCGCTCGGTGAGGCCCTGACCGTGCCGCTGGTCGTCGCCGGGCTCCTGATGGCCCTCGGGGTGGGACTGCACCTGAGCGAGCAGCACAGCCACGAGCACACGCACGAGGCCCTCGCCCACGACCACTGGCACACCCACGACGACCTGCACCACGACCACCACCACGAGGGTCCGGTCCCGCGGCGGGGGCACCGTCATCCCCATACCCACGAGGCGATCACCCACACCCACGAGCACTATCCCGACATCCACCACCGGCACACCCACGACCGGTCCGCTCGCCGCCGGTGATCCGCCGGGCCGCCGGATGTGGCGTGGCGCACACGGACAACAAGTCCGGCGCGCACGGACAAGAGGCGCCGCGGCCGTTCGGAAAGACTCGTCCCACCTCAACGACGAGACCCTCAAGGACGAGGGAAGAGGAGGAATCGAATGACTGCAACCATGACGAGCATCGCGACCCTGCTGCCGCGGGAGACCTGGGAAGGCAAGGTCTTCACCGGAACCTGGCGGCCGGCAGCACACACCGCCGAGACGGTGGAGCCGGCCACGGGGGAGGTCCTCGGGACCGTGGGCCTGGTGGACGAGCAGGGCATCGCCGACTCCGCGAAGTCGGCGGCCGAGGCCCAGCACCGCTGGGCCCGGACCAGTTACGACGAGCGGGCGGCCGTCTTACGCGCCGCTGCCCGCATCGCCGAGGAGAACGCCGACGAGATCGTCGAGTGGATCATCCGGGAGTCGGGATCCACCGGGGCGAAGGCGGCCTTCGAGGTGTCGCTGACCGTGCGAGCCCTGCACGAGGCCGCCGGGCTGCCCAGCCGGGCCACCGGCGAGGTATTGCCCAGCCCGGACGGCAAGATGACGCTCGCGCGCCGCCGCCCGGTAGGGGTCGTCGGGGTGATCTCGCCGTTCAACTTCCCGCTCTACCTCGCCATCCGGGCCGTCGCCCCCGCCCTGGCCCTGGGCAATGCCGTGGTGCTCAAGCCCGATCCGCGGACAGCCGTCTGTGGCGGCTTCACCATCGCGCGCATCTTCGAACTGGCGGGCCTGCCGGCCGGCGCGCTGCACGTGGTCCCGGGGGACGCGGCAGCGGGTGCCGCCATCACGAGCGACCCGCACATCTCGATGGTCCAATTCACCGGGTCGACCGCAGCTGGCCGCAAGGTCGGCGAGGCGGCCGGAAGACACCTCAAGCGGGTCTCGCTGGAGCTGGGTGGCAAGAACTCCCTGATCATCCTGGATGATGCGGACCTCGACCTGGCCGTGGCCAACACCGTCTGGGGCGTCTATCTCCACCAGGGACAGATCTGCATGTCCACCGGACGGGTCCTGGTGCACCGATCGCTCCACCAGCCGCTCCTGGAGCGGCTCGTGGCCAGGGCGAAGAGCCTGACCGTGGGCGATCCCCTCAGCGGGGAGGTGGCCCTCGGCCCGCTGATCAACGAGCACCAGCGGGACCGGGCCCTCGCCGTGGTGCAGGCGGCGGCCGCGGCCGGTGCGACCGTGGAGACCGGCGGGAGCTGCGACGGCCTCTTCTTCGAGCCCACCGTGCTCTCGGGGGTCACGCCCGACAACCCGGCCTTCCGCGAGGAGATCTTTGCCCCCGTGGCGGTGGTCGTACCCTTCGACACCGACGACGAGGCGGTCGAGCTTGCCAACGACACCGAGTACGGGCTGTCGGTGGGCATCATCTCCTCCGATGTCGGGCGGGCGATGGCCCTCGGCGATCGCCTCCAGACCGGCCTGCTGCACATCAACGACCAGACGGTCAACGACGACGTGATCAACCCGTTCGGCGGCGTCGGCGCCTCCGGCAACGGCGCCAGCATCGGCGGCAGCTCCAACGGTGAGGAATTCACCCAGTGGCAGTGGATGACCATCCGCGACCAGGCCCCGCACTACCCGCTCTGACCCGCCCCCGCCCGCACCGATCCCGACCAACCAACCAAGGACCCGACATGACAGTCACCGAATCCCGCACCAGCACCCTCACACCCACCCGCGAGATCACCGTGGCGGTGGCCCGCGAGAAGGAGGCCCCGTTCACCATCGAGCAGGCCAGGATCAGGCCGCCCCAGGCCGACGAGGTCCTGGTCAAGGTGGTCGCCACCGGCCTGTGCCACACCGACCTGATCGTGCGCGACCAGTTCTATCCGGTCCCTCTGCCCGCCGTCCTCGGCCACGAAGGGGCCGGCATCGTCGAGCAGGTCGGCTCCGACGTGACGGCCCTGGCCCCGGGCGATCCCGTCGTCCTGTCGTACGGGTACTGCGGTCACTGTGCCCAGTGCACCAGCGGCATGCCCGGCTACTGTGACCAGTTCTTCGGGCTCAACTTCGGTGGCAGCGACACGGAGGGGAACAGTGCCCTGGCCGACGCAGAGGGCGAGGTGCTGCACGACCACTTCTTCGCCCAGAGCTCGTTCGCCACGTACGCGCTGGTCAAGCAGGCCAATGCGGTCAAGGTGTCTGCGGACGCGCCCCTGGAGCTGCTCGGCCCGCTCGGGTGCGGCATCCAGACCGGGGCCGGTGCCGTGATCAACACGCTCAGGGTGCGGCCCGGCAGCAGCTTCCTCGCCCTCGGGGCGGGCGCCGTCGGACTGTCCGCAGTGATGGCCGCCCGGGTCGCGGGAGCCACCACGATCATCGCGGTGGACGTGGTGGCCTCTCGGCTCGCGCTGGCGATGGAACTGGGCGCGACCCACACCATCAACACCCTGGAGACCGACCTGGTCGAGGGGGTCCGCGAGATCACCGGGGCCGGCACACAGTTCGCACTGGAGTCGACCGGGCGACCCGAGGTGCTCGCCCAGGCCATCGAGGCACTGGGGCCGCTGGGCCAGATCGGCGTCGTCGGTGCCCCGAAGCTGGGCACGACGTCGGAGTTCGACGTGAACAACCTGCTCCTCGGGGGACGCACGATCCGCGGCATCGTCGAGGGTGACTCGGTGCCGGGCGTGTTCATCCCGCACCTGGTCGAACTGCACCGTCAGGGCCGGTTCCCGTTCGACAAGCTCGTGCGGTTCTATGACCTGGACCAGATCAACGAGGCCGCCCAGGACAGCCTGGAGGGCCGCACGCTCAAGGCCATCCTCCGCATGCCGCACTGACCGGCTGGCTGCCGCAAGGACGGGCAGCGAGCACGACCTGCAGACGGCCGAGCGCCGCCGGGCCCTTGCTCGGCGGCGCTCGGCGGTGCACCGTGTCAGGGCTTCACTGTGTCAGGGCATGCTCCCGGCGGAAGTCCGAGGGACTGGTCCCGTACGCCTTGCGGAACGTACGGGACAGCCACGCCTGGTCGTGCACCCCCGCGTGGGCGGCCAGCGTCCCGATCGGGAGATGGCGCAGTGCGGGGTCGGCGAGGTCGCGGCGGATCGCTTCCAGCCGGCTGGTCCGCAGGAGGGTTGTG
The DNA here is from genome assembly GCF_900092135.1 of Raineyella antarctica. Classification (GTDB taxonomy): domain Bacteria; phylum Actinomycetota; class Actinomycetes; order Propionibacteriales; family Propionibacteriaceae; genus Raineyella; species Raineyella antarctica. The sequence goes on from NZ_FMYF01000015.1 coordinate 70,940, forward strand.
AAGGTGACACCCTGCTGTGCCAGCAACCGCTGCACCGTCCGCGTCGACAGGTTCTGGCTGTGCGCGACCTTCTCGAGGCTCAGCCCCTCATCCGCGAGGTTGGCCCGCACGAAGGCGAGCACCTGCTCGGCGACCACGTCGGCACGTGCCTCGAGCACGGGATCGAGGTCGCGGGTCAGGGCGGCGCGCAGCAGCGAGATACCGGCGTCGCGCAGGTGCCGGCTGATGGCCGCTGCATCCGGGTCGGCGCCGTCCACGACTCCTGCCAGGTAGGAGGCGTACAGCACGCCAGCCCCGGAGTCGGCCGGATGCGGCCGTTCCAGCAGCCGTCGGACCTGCCTGTCGTGCAGGTCCAGTGCGCTGCGGTGCACCGTCATGACGCGTACGTCCCAGGTGCCATGCTGGGTCAACCGGTAGGGGCGCTCGGTGTCGTAGAGGGCGAACTCGCCCGGGAGGACGCTGACCACGTTCCCGGACTGCTCGAGCGTGGCCGCACCGTGGACGACCAAGCAGACCTTGAGTATGTCGCTGGGGTGGTGGCGGACCGCCCGGGGCGAGCGGGTCAGTGCCTGCTCGTTCCCCGCGATGGAGTAGACACCGACGTCGTCGAGGGCGATGGCGCGGACGCGACCGGTGGGAGGCTCGCCCGTGGACGGGTGGGCAGCGGCCGGCTCGAGCCCGTAGAACGTCTCGCCCATGGCCTCGCGCCACAGGTCGGGCGCCAGGATGCTCCTCGCCATCGTCACCTCCCAGGACCGGTGCGTCGACGGACCGGTCAGGTCATTGTGACGACGGCCACACCTGCAGGGCAAGGGCCCGCGTTGACTCATCAAAGATGCCCGCGTGGAGGGGGTCGTTGCCTCAACTAGGAATGCCCGCGTAGCGGCGCGTCGACCGGCCCTGTGGCTGCTGTGCCGGTACGCCGAGTTGATGGGGTTGACGATGGCTGAACGTCGGGCTGTGACCAGGGCGAGCGCTCGCCGCTACAAGGCGGCGGACCGGGCGGGCAAGAAGGTGATCCTGGACGAGTTGTGCGAGCTGACGGGCTGGCACCGTGACCATGCCCGCAAGGCGTTGCGCGAGGCGTTGAAGGTCAAGATCGTCCGGCCCCGCAAGGGGCGCCCGCCGGTCTACGGGGAGGACGTGATGGTCGCGTTGCGGACGTGTTGGGCGGTGATGGGGGCGGCGTCGGGCAAGCGGATGGCCCCGTTCCTGGGCGAGCTGGTTCCGGTGCTGCGCGCCTTCGGGGAGCTGGATCTGGACGAGGAGACCGCGGCGGCGTTGTGTCGGATCTCGGCGGCCACGATCGACCGCCGGCTCGCCCCGGACCGGGCGAAACTGGCCGTGCGTGGGCACTCCCACACCAAGCCCGGTTCGCTGCTGAAGGACGCGATCCCGATGCGGACCTGGGCGGACTGGGATGACGCGGTGCCCGGTTTCGTCGAGATCGACCTGGTCGGCCACGAGGGTGGCAACTCCCGCGGCGATTTCGCGTTCACCCTGACGGTCACCGACATCGCGACCGGGTGGGTGGAGAACCGGTCGGTGCGCAACAAGGCCCAGAAGTGGGTCTTCGAGGCGCTGGTGGACATCCGGGAACACCTGCCCTTCCCGCTGCGCGGGATCGACTCGGACAACGGCAGCGAGTTCATCAACCACGAGCTTCTTCGCTACTGCACCGAGCAGGAGATCACCTTCACCCGTTCACGCTCGGGCAACAAGAACGACGGCGCGCACGTGGAGCAGAAGAACTGGACCCAGGTCCGTCAGATCGTCGGCTACCACCGCTACGACACCGCCGGCGAGCTCGATCTGCTGAACCGGATCTGGGCCCGACAGACCGACCTGACGAACTTCTTCTACCCCCAGCAGAAACTCATCGCCAAGGAGCGGGTCGGCGCCAAGGTGATCAAGAAGTACGACACCGCCCAGACCCCCTACCAGCGCGCCCAGGCCGAACCCAGCGTGACCGGGCTGGTCAAGGCCGCCCTGACCAGCCGCTACCGCCAGATCAACCCCGCGGCCGTCCAACGCGAGATCCAGGCCCTGACCAGCCAGCTCCTGGCCCTGACCACCGCGAAGAAGGCGCCCCGAACCCAGCCAGCCATCCGGGCAAAATCAGATGAGGCAACGAAGCAAGCTACGCGGGCATCTTGACATGAGGCAACGGG
>NZ_FMYF01000022.1 GCF_900092135.1 Raineyella antarctica
GGGTGCTGCCCGCGTGAGCGGGGATGATCCGTATGGAGCACGCTACGCCCATCGCGCCACCCCGTTCTCCCCGCGTGAGCGGGGATGATCCGATCAACGCGGGCACGCTCACCACGCCCGAGTTCTCCCCGCGTGAGCGGGGATGATCCCGTTGCCATCCCCGACTCGCGGCTCGTCCTCTTCAACCGGTGCGGCCACTGGGCCCAGCTCGAGCACGCCGACGAGTTCAATGAACTCGTGGAGGTGTTCCTCAGCCGCTAGTCGTGACGCGTCCCGGCCACGCCGGTAGCCGGGACGCTTTGTCAACAGTGCCGCCCGGCGCGCCGGTCAACCGCGCAGTCGCTCGGCCAGGAACGCCAGGACCCGGTCCCGGGCGACCCGGGTCGGATGCCCGGGCTCGTCGACCAGGGAGATGGTGAGGACCGAGTGCGCGGACGGCTCGATACCGGCAGCGTTGCCCGGCGAGGAGTCGATCTCGATCCCCTCGAAGGCCCCTCCGAGCGTGGTCCGCAGGGTCGCGAACCGCTCCGGCGGGCAACCCCGGTCGTTGGTGAACCGGAGCCCGAGCACTCGCAGGTTGTCATTCGCCCGTGCAGTGATGGTGGCGAGGTCCTGGGCATCCAGGCCCAGGGCGGCGCGGCCACGCTCCCCGATCGGCGCGGGCATGGCCGGCTGGCTCATCACCGCCGCGAGGACCGACGGCTCCAGTGCCGTCGCCAGCGCGAAACCTCCGGTGAAGCACATCCCGACCACACCGACCCCCGGGCCGCCGCACTCACGGAAGGCCGTGGCCGCCAGTGCCCGCAGCCACCCGACGACGGGGCTCGTACGGTCGGCCAGCAGGGTGAACTCGCGCGAAACGCAGACCCGCACCATCGTCCGCGCCATCTCGCGGCCCGTCGCCGGGGCGGCGGGGCGCCCGAACAGCGACGGCAGGTACACCGTGTACCCAGCGGCGATCAGCCGACGGGCGAAATCGACGACGCCCGGGTGCAGGCCAGGGATCTCGTGGAGCACGAGGACCGCCGGCCCTGTACCACCCCGGAACACCTCGTGGGTACGCCGGTCATGCGTGAAGTCGAATGCCCCGAACTCAGGGCCGATCTGCGTGCTGGGGCTCATACCGATCACTCCCTTGCGAGGTGCGCCCAGCGTAGTCGCGGACGCTCCCCACCGCGAGGGAAGGCGCGCAGCCATCGTGGCGCGAGCTCAGAGCACCAAGGTGACGGTGGTGGCATCGCCCACGTGGACGCGACCGGGCTCGGCCACGACGGCATCCACCCCGAACATGATCTCGTTACCTTGCCGGCGATAGTCCGCCAGCGTCCGCAGCGCCTGGGTGCGACGCCTCCCGCTGACGGGGTCGAGATCGATCACGGCGCAGCGGGGAATGGGACTGCGGACCTCGACCTCGGCCTCGCCGAGGCGGAGCCGCCGGCCGATCCAGCCGTCCTCGAGATGGGGTGTGTCGGTCTGCAGCGTGAACGTGGCACGGAACTGCGAGTCGAGGACGGAAGCGCCGATCCGGCGGGAGAGTTCGGCGAGGGAGCCGGTGGTGACCAGGCTGACGCTGGCGCCGTAGACGACGTCGCCCGCGGGGGACCGGGCCAGCACCACGTCGTACCCCAGGTGCTTCGAGTAGGCCGCCGCCCACGGTCCGTCGATGATCTCGAGTGTCACGGAGCGGCCCCAGTAGTCGAGCGTACGGGTCTCGCCGCTGGGTGCCGGCACGCCCTCAGCCGTAGCCCCGGGCAGCGCCACGGTCAGCCTGCCCGCGTCCCACGCGACCCGGGTCTGCATCAGGGTCGGGTTCTCGACGGTGCGGAGCACCCGCTCACGGGCCGGGTCGACCAGGCAGAACTCCCGGTCCCCGACCGGGCCGTCCCAAGCCAGGTCGACGAACGGCCGGTCCAGGTGGCGGGCTCCCTTGAGCGAGGTGAATCCGGTTCGGGTGACGTGCACGCGGCCACTGTCGCACGACCCTTCGACCACATCCACATCGTGGTGCAGTTGATCCGCGAGGACGGTACGTGGGCGTCGAATTTCCGCTCGCAGCAGCGGTCCCAGGGAGGCGGGGTATGTGCGGGGGTTGTGGCGGGTGGGGGTGGTGACCCCGCCCCGTTACGCTCCCGGCACCACGGATGTGATGGTGGGCTATTCGGTGGCGCTACGTCCCGAGGCGGGCAGGGCGCCGTTCTGGCATGCGGCGGGGAACGTCCACAGGAGTCTGACGCTGCCGAACGTGCGGGCGCGGTATGTGGATTTGCCGGAGGCGGCGGTGGAGGCGGCGCGGGTGGAGCCGGCGGGTCGGGTCCGTGGATGCGCGCGACGGATGCGGTGCTGCGCGAAGCCAAGGGCGCCAAGAAGGGCGCGGGCACGGTGCTGCCGGTGCATGCGGGTTTGGCCCGTGCAGCGCGGCTGAGCCCACGCGTTCATCGTGGCAGGAGGAGAGATCACCAAGGCGCCTCGCTATTGGCCAGCGAGGTGGAAGCCATCGTGGCTCCGCGGCGTTCTCCGTAGCCGTCTGTGGCTACAGATGGCTTTGGGGATGGCGAGGGCGATGGGGAGGGGGGCCTGTGGGCGAGTGGACCATTGAGTACGAGGGCGACCGGTTCGAGAAGTGCTTCCTCGGTCTGCCCGAGTACGAGCAGGCGGTGTTGGAAGCCGCCATCACCCACGTCCTGGCGGTCCGCGGTATCGACATCTGCAACGGGGAGTGGGGCAAGCCCCTCGGTGATGGCCTGTCGATGTCGGTCACGACCCGTGAGGTTCGCTGCAGCGCCCGCGGGGGCAGGAGCGCCGTGTCGTGGGGTGGTTCGGGGGAGGGGAACGTCTCCCCTTGACTTTGTTTCACCAAAGACATAAAGTGGAAGATGTCGAGGGGGAACGAGGCCAGGCAGGCCTGGAGCCCCGACGACACTGAAGAAGACAACTACCGCAAGGAGATATAGAGATGATGGATCGCAACGAGACCAGCAAGAAGAGCTTCGCCGAGATCTGGATGGACGGGTTCCGTCAGACCGCCGAGGAGCAGGCCAAGGCCGAGAGCTTCGGGATCAGCTTCTGATCTAGCACCACACAGGCCGCGGACACCGTCGTCCGTGAGCCGTACCCACCAGGGCTGGAGACCAAAGGGTCCCCGGCCCTTTTCGTATTCCCGTGTGGGGTTGAGGGCAAGGGGGCCGGCTCTTGTCGTGAGGGAGGTCTCCGGTTGCCTCGTCGAGGTCGGATCCAACTAACCGAGCCTCCACGAAACCCGGGGCGATTCACCAGTGGCGCCGCTGCGGCGACTCACGCCGCCGGGTATCGAGTGGGCGAGGGAAGTGTCTGTCAAACGAAAGTGATTGATGGACCCATCGTGGATTGGTGAACGGCACGCCAGTGTCCCTCGGTGGCGCGCCGTTGGCAGGGATGAGGAACCGACTTGCTGCTCGGACAGGCACTTCCGTACGCCTTGCCATGCCGCGCCCGGTCAGTGCCAGGAGGCCAGGTGGCCTGCGACCTCCTGATAGCTGATGGTCCCACTGGCGATGGCGGTCACCAGGTCGTAGGCGTCATCGTCGGCCGCTTCCCGGGTGATGTCGTTGAGGCCGTAGAAGACCACGACGCAGAGCCAGCCCAGCCGATTGTTCCCATCGGCCAACCCGTGATTGCGGACCAGCGACTCCAACAGGGCGCCCGCCTTGTCATCGATGCCGGGATAGGCGTCGCGTCCGAACACGCTCACCTGAGGTCGGTGGACCGCAGAGTCGAGCAGGCCGACATCCCGTACCGGGCCAACGGCGAGGTCCTCCACCAGTGACAAGACATCGTCCAGCGCGAGGTACTCGGTCACTCACCCAACCGGTCGAGCAGGTCGGCGTAGCGTGCCCGGGCCACTCCGGACAACTGACGTACCTTGTCCTCGCGGAGCTTTCTGGCTGCCGCCTCGCGGATCGCCCTCACTGTGGCTTCCTGCTTGCTCACCCCCTGCGCTTCGGCAAGCAGGGCGAGCGCCTTCTCGTCCTCGGGTTCCAGTCGGAGGGTCATCGCCATGCCCCAAACGATACCAGTCTGGTATCTCGCGCTCCGTCGTGTGTCCGCGCTCGATCCGATCAGAGGAAGGCCGTGACAGGCCGCCGCAGTCAGCCCCCGTCCAGCCTGAAGCCGCAAGCGCCCTACGCATCTGCCGGTAGTCGGGGTCCGTCGGAGGTGTCTGTCCAACCAACGTGATTGACAGACCCGTGCGATGTCCGATCCGGCTGCAGAAGTGTCGATCAATCCAGCGAGATTAACAGACATGAGCCCTGTCGGCATGGACCGGCGCGATGCTCGTGCGTTGATGTTGTCCTAGGCTCGCACTGCAACCGGAAGCACGAGGGGGCAGGGTGCAGCAAGGACCTCATGGCGCATCGTTCTCGCCTGACGGGAAATGGTGGTGGGACGGGCAGCGGTGGCTTCCTGCGTTCTCTCCGGATATGAAATGGCGGTTCGACGGCACTGCCTGGAGGTATGTCAGCAGTTGGAGGCAGCCCCCGACCTGGGCGATGATCCCGGGCCTGATCTGGATGTTCATGTTGGCGGCCTGGATGCCCATTGCCGTCATGGTTGCGCCGCCATCCCGGGGGTTTGGGTCGAACACCTTCCCGGTGATCCTCGCGCTCGCAGCCGGGGCGATGCTTGCCACGGTGACGGTCGGCTTCGTGGTAGGCCGCTGGTGGCAGCTTCGGTGGATCTGGGTTGCCGTGGTTGCGGGTTCGGCTGCTCAGCTGTTCGGATACGTGGTGTCCATGCTCGATTCCCCTGATCCGGACGGAACCCAGGACATTGCCGCAGGCGCGGGCGTGGTCATCCTGGGTCTGCCCACGGCCTTGGCGATCGCTGCCCTCCTGTGGTTGGGGGCTGGTCTGGGCCTCGCCATTCGTGTCGTCCACCGACGACGGGCTCTGGGTGAGTGAGAGCGCGTCGACAGTTCAGCCGAAGATGATCTGCTGCTGAAGGATCCGCGACGGGGCGCCCTCAGCCTGAGTTGGATCGTGAGACGCGATGGTGAGGGCTTCGCTGCCGAGGGGTGCCCTGACCGTCTTGGAGGTACTGCATTGGTTGCACGTAGATGTTGCAAACGTAGCTTTGATCTAGCGGAACGAATGAATACGATCTGCATTTGTTGCATTTTTTGATACCATCGCAGTATGTCTGAGTCGTCAACTGCTGTTATGGCCCGGGTGGCGCGTCTTGCCGCGGGGCAGTGGGAGATGCTCACCACCGCCCAGGCCGAACGTGAGGGAATCACGCGGGTCCAGCTCTCGAGGCTCGCCGACGCTGGGGTTCTTGAGCGCGTGGACCGTGGGATCTACACGCTCGCATCCTCACCGGACGACCACCGTCGTCTGCGAGCCGCTTGGCTGTCCCTGGATCCCGTGCACACGGTTGAGGAGCGACTCGCCGATCCGGTCGCCGCCGGCGTCGTTTCCTTCGCTTCGGCCGCAGGGCTACATCAGCTCGGTGACCTGCTCGATGACCAGCCCGAGTTCACCCTGCCGGGGCGTAAGCAGTCGCGCAGGAACATGCGGATCCATCGGCTGGCCCTTGCCGCTGATGACGTGCAACTGGTCGAAGGGCTGCCCACCACCACGGTCGAGCGGACGATCGCGGACCTTCTCCGTGATGGCCACGACCCCGATCTCGTCGCCCAGATCGTCGGGCAGGCGCTTCGTCGCGGCGCACTCGACCAGGAGCGGCTGGCCGCCCATCTTCAGCCCCTCGCCCATGCCCATGGGCAGCCAGACGGACCGGCGCTGGTCGCGCACCTGCTGGACGTCGCCGGCCTGAGCCCCGGCCAGATCGCAGCTGAACTGGTCAAGAGTCCGATCGGTGCGTCCATCTTCGCGCAGGGTCAGGCGGCCGCTATTGGCGAGATCCTCGCCTCGATCGGGGCGAGCCTGCCCCCGTACGACACCACACTGGCAGCCGTCCGTGCAGCGGTCGGGCCCCTCGCCGATACCTTCGCGAGGACCCACGCCATGTCTGCTTCGTCTATCGGCCCGATGATGGACGCGGTGCGCGTAGTCTCCGCCGCGGCCAAGAGCGCCAGCGCTGCCGACCAGTTCGCGCCCGCGCTTGCTGCCCAGGCGGCCTTCAGCTCCGCGGCGTCACTGCAGAAGGCGGTGCACGACGGCCTGCCTGCGGTCCTGTCGCCGGAACTCACCAAGGCGTCCACCTCGGCGATCCAGGCGATCACGGCCTCCCTGGAGCCGGCGTGGAAAGCGGCTGTGGCCTCCCGACCCGTCCTGTCCCTGGCCACGGAGCTGGAGGACCTGTGAGCGCCGACGGGTATCGTGACGCGACGGCCCTGTGGCAGGCCGTAACTGACCGTTCGAAACAAGCTGCAAAGCAGACCGGCGAAGACCCCGCCGCCTACATTCGAAACTTCGTGTACGGGCGCTTCCTGGCCCGGGTCTTCCAGGATCCCGATGCTCCGTGGGTGGTGAAGGGCGGAACCGCGGCGCTCGTACGCATCCACGACGCCAGGACCACCAAGGACATCGACCTGCTGGGACAACTTGACGACACCGACCAAGCACTCAAGGCGCTCAGGAGTCTTCTCGCTGTCGACCTGAACGATCACCTGCGGTTCCAGATCACCACTGTGGAACCCAGCCTCGCCGGAGGCGGCCAGCCCGAGGTTGACGGCCGTCGGCTCAGAGTGGAGCCCTACGTCGGCGCCTCGCGCAAGGAACCGTTCACCGTGGACCTCGTCACCGGCTCGCTGCTCACGGCCGAACCTGAACCAGCGCCCCTTCCCGGCATCGACATCCCCGGCCTTGGCGCCCCGACCCTGCGGCTCTACCCCCTCGTGGACCACATCGCCGACAAGCTGTGCGCCATCCAGGCCGGATACGGCGCTGACGGATCCCGCCCGTCCAGCCGGGTGAAGGACCTGGTGGACCTCGTCGTGTTCGCAAGGCGCGAGGACGTCGAGGGGGCAGCCCTGCACACGGCGATCCTGGGGGAGTGGGACCACCGACACCTCGCGGGACGACCGGTGTTCACCCCACCAGCCTCCTGGGACAAGCAATACCCAAGGCTGGCTCGCAAGACGGCGGCGTGTGAGGGCTTCACCGATTTCGCCATGGCCACCGAACTGGTCGACCGCTTCCTTGGGCCGGCACTCGACGGGACCGCTCACGGCCAGTCATGGTCCGCAGCCCGAGCCGCATGGAAATGACTCCACCAGGATCCAGGGCATTCGACCAGGTCCGGGAAGAGCGCCGACTCCGCTCCCGATGCCTGTTAAACGAACGAGATTGTTGGACCATCGGTGGTCGCGTGAGCAGCCGACCATCTGTGGTCTAACCCTGTCGGCAACGCCAACCCTCACCGTGGCTGAGTATTTGAAGGCTTGGAGGCCACTCGATCTTGCCGTTGGGGGCCAGTGATATTGCCGGTGGGGGCCAGCGGCCGCCGGGGTGGGGGCCACCGGCTCCCACCGGCGTCTTGTCACTGGTTCACGGCGGCGTGTTCACGCATGTTGTGGTTGCCGGTGTCGACCCAGATGGTGTTGTGGACGATGCGGTCCATGATCGCGTCGGCGTGGACTCCGGAGCCGAGTCGCTGGTGCCAGTCCTTCTTCGCGTACTGGGTGCAGAACACGGTTGAGGCGGCGTCGTAGCGGCGTTCAAGTAGTTCCAGCAGCATGCTGCGCATGCCCTCATCGGGATGGTCGAGCAG
>NZ_FMYF01000003.1 GCF_900092135.1 Raineyella antarctica
CGCGTTGACTCATCAAAGATGCCCGCGTGGAGGGGGTCGTTGCCTCAACTAGGAATGCCCGCGTAGCGGCGCGTCGACCGGCCCTGTGGCTGCTGTGCCGGTACGCCGAGTTGATGGGGTTGACGATGGCTGAACGTCGGGCTGTGACCAGGGCGAGCGCTCGCCGCTACAAGGCGGCGGACCGGGCGGGCAAGAAGGTGATCCTGGACGAGTTGTGCGAGCTGACGGGCTGGCACCGTGACCATGCCCGCAAGGCGTTGCGCGAGGCGTTGAAGGTCAAGATCGTCCGGCCCCGCAAGGGGCGCCCGCCGGTCTACGGGGAGGACGTGATGGTCGCGTTGCGGACGTGTTGGGCGGTGATGGGGGCGGCGTCGGGCAAGCGGATGGCCCCGTTCCTGGGCGAGCTGGTTCCGGTGCTGCGCGCCTTCGGGGAGCTGGATCTGGACGAGGAGACCGCGGCGGCGTTGTGTCGGATCTCGGCGGCCACGATCGACCGCCGGCTCGCCCCGGACCGGGCGAAACTGGCCGTGCGTGGGCACTCCCACACCAAGCCCGGTTCGCTGCTGAAGGACGCGATCCCGATGCGGACCTGGGCGGACTGGGATGACGCGGTGCCCGGTTTCGTCGAGATCGACCTGGTCGGCCACGAGGGTGGCAACTCCCGCGGCGATTTCGCGTTCACCCTGACGGTCACCGACATCGCGACCGGGTGGGTGGAGAACCGGTCGGTGCGCAACAAGGCCCAGAAGTGGGTCTTCGAGGCGCTGGTGGACATCCGGGAACACCTGCCCTTCCCGCTGCGCGGGATCGACTCGGACAACGGCAGCGAGTTCATCAACCACGAGCTTCTTCGCTACTGCACCGAGCAGGAGATCACCTTCACCCGTTCACGCTCGGGCAACAAGAACGACGGCGCGCACGTGGAGCAGAAGAACTGGACCCAGGTCCGTCAGATCGTCGGCTACCACCGCTACGACACCGCCGGCGAGCTCGATCTGCTGAACCGGATCTGGGCCCGACAGACCGACCTGACGAACTTCTTCTACCCCCAGCAGAAACTCATCGCCAAGGAGCGGGTCGGCGCCAAGGTGATCAAGAAGTACGACACCGCCCAGACCCCCTACCAGCGCGCCCAGGCCGAACCCAGCGTGACCGGGCTGGTCAAGGCCGCCCTGACCAGCCGCTACCGCCAGATCAACCCCGCGGCCGTCCAACGCGAGATCCAGGCCCTGACCAGCCAGCTCCTGGCCCTGACCACCGCGAAGAAGGCGCCCCGAACCCAGCCAGCCATCCGGGCAAAATCAGATGAGGCAACGAAGCAAGCTACGCGGGCATCTTGACATGAGGCAACGGGAACGGCGCTGGTACGGGCCTCCCGGACGGGCTCCCGGGACGCCACGAACACGGGCACAATGGTCCGCACACCACCACCGACGGAGGAGCACAGACGTGGCCAGCGAGAACTCGTTCGACGTCGTCAGCAAGGTCGACCACATGGAGGTCGCCAATGCCGTGAACCAGGCCGCCAAGGAGGTGGGCCAGCGCTTCGACTTCAAGGGGACCGATGCGAAGGTCGCCCTCTCCGGCGAGAGTGTCATCGAGATGGAGGCCAGCAGCGAGGACCGGGTGAACGCCGTCCTCGATGTCCTGCAGTCCAAGCTCGTCCGCCGGGGCATCAACCTGAAGTCCCTGAACACCGGCGAGCCCCGCTCCTCCGGCAAGCTGTGGAAGATCACCGCCACTGTCGAGGAGGGGATCAGCCAGGAGAACGCCAAGAAGGTCTCCAAGCTGATCCGCGACGAGGGCCCGAAGGGCGTGAAGGCGCAGATCCAGGGCGACGAACTGCGCGTCTCCTCCAAGAGCCGTGACGACCTCCAGACGGTCCAGGCCCTGATCAAGGCCCAGGACTACGACTTCGCGGTCCAGTTCAGCAACTACCGCTGATCCGCCGGGCGGTCGGCCGGACCGTCGCGCTCCCGACCCCGAACGGCGAGGGGAAGCGCGACGGTCCGCAACCGGCCTGCCGCATCAGTGCGCGGTAGGCGGCGTCAGTGCGCGGTGGTGCCGGCCGCAGTGCCGATGCCGTGGCGCCCGTGCTTGGTGCTCATCCCCAGGGCCGCATAGATCGGGCAGAAGCCGACGGCTCCGGTCACCACCAGGAGGGCACCGACCGCTCCGAGCACCCACGCCAGCACCGTGCCCACGGGGCCGAGGAAGGCCACCCCCAGCAACACCAGTCCGGCGATGACCCGGATGACCCGGTCTGCTGCGCCTTCGTTCATCTTCATGGCTTTCTCCTTGATCGACGAGATACCACGAGTGCACCACCGGGCGACATCCCCCGTCTGTAACCGCAGTCACCGACCGGCCGAACCCGTCCGGAGAACATCCGACCCCATCGGACACCGGCCCTACGGACCGCCGAGGGGCTCCAGGACCTGTTCCAGTGCGCCCGGGTCGAGCACGGTGACGCGGCCGCGGTCGGTGGCCACCCAACCGGCATGCGCCCACGTCGCCAGCTGCCGGCTGACCACCTCGCGGACGCTGCCGACGGCGGCCGCCAGTTCCTGGTGGGTGGCAGGGACCACGGGGCCGCGGGCGAGGAGTTCACCGGCCAGGCGCTGCTGCACTGACACGAAGGCGGTGGCCTCCAGCAGCCGCACCACCCGGGTGAGCCGCCGGGTGAGCAGGGCCAGCATCGTGTGGCGGAACTCCGGTGACTCGTCCACCAGCCGGTGGAAAACCCCCTTGGGCAGCTGCACCGCCAGCACCGGATCGCGGACGACGGCCCGCGCCTCGTACGCGACCTCCCCGAACAGGCAGTTCAGTGTCAGTACGCAGGTATCGCCCGCCTCCAGCCGGTAGAGCAGGATCGACCGCCCGTCGACATGCGGTCGGGACACCTCGACGACCCCGGCCAGGACCAGGAGGAACCCGGTGCAGGAACTGCCCAGGTCGAACAGCACGGTCCCGGGCGGGGCCTGGACCTGGCGCCCGTTGCGGCGCACCAGGTCCTGCAGCTCACTGCTGAGCAGGTTGAGGGTGGGGTAGGCCTGGAACGGCGTCGGCGTGGACATGACGCCAGTCTCCCAGCCCTCCCCCGGAGGCGTCACACGGCCGTGACGACGCGTACGAGCGCCCGGGGGACAGCCCGGTGGGCGGGTCACCCCACCACCCACCCACCGGGGTCGTGCGCGCCCGCGGGCAATGCCCGCCGGCGCATCAGCTCTGGCTGCGGCGAGGTCCCGGACGTCCTTCGACATCGGCCGGACCGTCCTGCAGCGGCTCGCCACGGCGCGGGACCCCCTCGGTACCGCTCTGGGTGCTCCCGGTGCGGTCCTGGACGCCGCCGGTACCGCTCCGGGGAGCCGGCTCCCCGAACGGCTGCTGGCCCGGCGCATCCTCCCCGAACGCCCGCTGACCGGGGCCCTGCTCGCCGAACGGCTGCTGAGTCGGCGCATCGGCGGCCCGCTCGTCGTACGCCTGCCGACCGCGGGGGTCAAGCTCGTCGGCGCGCCGGAGTTGCTCGTTGGCCTCGTCCCGGGTCTCCCGGGCCCGCAACTCCTGTTCCTCGGCCTCCACCCGTGCCTGTTCGGCGCGGGCCGCGGCCATCTGGGCATCGGCCTCCTGACGACGTGCCTCGACGGAACGTTCCCGTCCGGCGGTCCGGAGCTCGTCTGCCTGGGCCTGCTGGCGTTCCCTGCTCGCTGCCATCCTGGCGCGGGTCGCCGCGATGATGACGGCGACGACGAGCACCGCCAAGACGATGATGACTATCCAGATCCACGTGGCCATGACAGGACCTCCTCTGGTCGATCGGCGACCGGTCGCCAACCGTGTTCATTTGTCGACTGATCCAATTCAACACGACACGGCCAAGGCCCGCCAGAGTGGCGACGGCCGCATCGCCCGTCCGCAGCACCGCGGCCGCCTGGGCGCCGCCGACCAGACGAGGACCGCCGGGCCTCCGGTCGCCATCTAAGGTTGCTCCCGTGCTCCGTATCGCCACCTTCAACGTCAACGGGATCCGGGCCGCCGAGCGGCGTGGCTTCCCCACCTGGCTCGCGGCCCGTACGCCCGACGTCCTCGCGGTCCAGGAGATGCGCTGCCCCGAGCCCGACCTGCCCCAGGTGTTCGGCGACTACCACCTGACCTACCACTGCGGCACGCTGGCGGGCCGCAACGGTGTCGCGCTGGCCACCCGGGTGGAGCCCCGCCGGGTGCGGCACGGCTTCGGCAGTCGCGAGTTCGACACCGAGGGCCGCTACGTCGAGGCCGACCTCGACCTGGCCGGCGGCCGCCGGATCCGCGTGGCGTCGGTGTACGTCCCCAAGGGCGGCACCCCGTACGAGGACGACGCCTCGCTGGCCAAGATGCAGCGCAAGCAGCGGTTCCTGCGTTCCTTCGCCCGCCACCTCACGGCCACCCGGCGCGAGGCACTCAACGACGGTCGCGAGTTCGTCGTGATGGGCGACTGGAACATCGCCCCGACCCCGCTGGACCTGAAGAACTGGCGGACCAACCAGAAGTCTGAGGGCTTCCTGCCCGAGGAGCGCGACTGGATCGGGTCGATCACCTCCCCGCGGACCCTGGTCGACGTCGTCCGCCGTCACGTCGGGGAGGGCTCGGGTCCGTACTCCTGGTGGTCCTGGCGCGGCAAGGCGTTCGACAACGACGCCGGCTGGCGGATCGACTACCAGCTCGCCACCCCGGCCCTTGCGGCGGCCGCGGTCGCCGCCGGGACCGACCGGGACCCCTCGTACGACACGCGGATCTCCGACCACGCCCCCGTTGTGGTCGACTACGACCTGTGAGGCACCACCCACCCGGCACCACGAAGGAGACCTGATGGAGCTCGCCAGCCGCACCACCGACGACGTCCTGTTCGGCACGGACGGGCCGGTCGCCCGGATCGTGCTGAACCGCCCGCGGGCGATCAATGCCCTGACCGAGGCGATGGTGACCGACGTGCACGCCCAGCTCGATGCGTGGGCCGAGGACGACGCCGTCGGCGCCGTGGTCATCCAGGGCTCCGGTGAGCGCGGGTTGTGCTCCGGCGGCGACGTCCGCGCGGTCCGTACGCACGTGCTCGAGCACGGCCGCCCGGGCAACTTCTTCCGCGCCGAGTACGCGATGAACGCGGCGATCGCCGACTTCCCCAAGCCGTACGTGGCGCTGATGGACGGCATCGTGATGGGAGGGGGCGTCGGCGTCTCCGGACACGGGTCGATCCGGCTCACCACCGAGCGCACCCGCCTGGCGATGCCGGAGACCATCATCGGCTTCACCCCGGACGTCGGCGCCCGCTGGCTGCTGGCCCGTGCCCCCGGAGAGATCGGCGCCTGGATGGCGATGACCGGCGAGACGATCGACGGTACCGATGCGGTGGCCGCCGGGTTCGCCGACGCGATGGTCGCGGCCGACCGGCTGGCGACGATGGCCGAACTGGACGGCGAGCGCGACCCCTGGCTCTTCGCCCTCGCGGAGGGCGCCCCGTTCACCGGGGCCGAGATCTCCTACCCGGCACTGTCGGCCCTGCACCGTGGCGGCCCCACGAGGGCCTGGATCGACGAGTGCTTCACCGGTACCGACGCGGCCACCGTGGTCGAGCGGCTGCTGGACCACCCCGAGCAGGCCGCCCGTCAGGCCGGGGCCACGCTGCGGCTGCGCTGCCCGCTGTCGGTCGTCGTCAGCCTGGAGGGCGTACGCCGGGCACAGGCGATGGCCAGCGTCCACGAGGTCCTCGACCAGGACCTGCTGGTGGCCGAACGGCTCGCCATGCTGCCGGACTTCTCCGAGGGCGTCCGGGCCCAGCTGGTCGACAAGGACCAGCGCCCGAGCTGGAGCGACGCCTCGATCGAGGACGTCGACCCGGCCGAGGTCGCCGGACTCTTCACCGCCTGAGCGTACGAGGGGGCCGGCGGGTCAGGCGGTGACCGGCACCGCGACCGAAGGGGTCCGCCACTGCGCACGGTCGTGGCGCAGCATCAACAGCAGCAGGGGCAGGATGGCTAACGCCCCGACCCAGCTGGCACTGTTGCGCACGGCCAGGTTGGTGCCGTAGTAGAACAACATGCCGGCGCTCACCCAGGTCGCGACCCGGGCCACCCGTTCGGTGGGGCGCGCGACCGGGAGCAGGGCACCGCCCCACAGCAGGTACCAGCCGTGCAGGGCCGTGCCGCCGATCGCCGCGGCCAGCAGGCCCCAGGAGACGAAGGCCATCGGGCGGTGCAGCGCGATCCTGGCCGCGAGCCAGACCATGAACAGGGCCGTGGCGATGGCGAACAGGGTCCGCACCGCGCCGCTGATCACCCCGCCCCACTCGTAGAAGCCCCACTGCAGGACCACTGAGTTGACCAGCCGGGAGATGATGCTGCTGGGCGCGATGGTGGGCACCGAGCCGGGGACCGCCATGGCGTGGAGCCAGCCGAAGCCGAGACCGGTCAGCAGTGAGACCGCCACGAAGGTACCCAGCGCGATGGCGCCGGTCACCACGGTCCGACGCAGGATGGTGCGCCACTGGCCCCACTGCCGTTCGGCGGGGGCGAGGGCCATGAACGCGACCGCGAACCCGGCCAGGGCCGCGGGCTGCTTGGCCGCCGTGGCCAGGCCGACGACGATCGCCGCGGCGACGAGGCGGTGGCGTGCGGCCAGCCAGAGGGCAAGGGCTGTCAGGCCGACCATCAGGGCGTCGTTGTGGGCGCCGCCCACGAAATGCGCGATCATCAGCGGGTTCACGACCGCCAGCCACATGCCCCGGTCCGCCTCGAGCCCCCGGGCGCCGACGTGGCGCAGCAGGCCGGGCAGGCACGCCGCGATCAGGATGACCCCGAGCACGGCGGGGACACGCATGGCGAGCGCAGCGAGGTAGGAGTGCATCAGGCTGCCGGCCTCGGGGGCCAGCAGGTGGCCGCCGGTGAGGTCGACCAGGATCCGCTGGATCTCCAGGCTCAGCGGACCGTACGGGGCCGGCGTGTAGAGCCAGACCCGCGAGACGGCGTCCGCGAAGTTGCCCGGCAGCGCTCCCGGGCCGACCTGGTAGGGGTCCACCCCGTTGGTGACCAGCCAGCCCTGTGCGGCGTACGAGTAGGCGTCATGGCTGAAGACGGGGGGCGCGGCCAGCAACGGCAGGGACCACAGCGCCAGCACGGCGCGGAAGTCGTGGCGACCGGCCGAACGCGGGCGCAGGCGCATCCAGGCGTCGAGCACCAGCCAGATCCCGGCCAGCACGACGACCGTCGCGAAGGCGGATCCGACAGGGGTCCGCACCACCCAGGTGGCGTCGATCGACCAGAGCGGGGAGTTGTCCGGGATGAACGCGGGACTGATCGACCCGGCGGCGACCAGGACGAATCCCAGCATCCCCTGGCGGACCATCGGATCGAACCATTCGGCTCGCAGGGCCGCGACGGCATCCAGTGCGCGGCGGCGCGTCCCGGTGACGGTCGCCCCGTCCGGGCCCTGCAGTCGCGACGGCGATGCCAGCACCTGCTCTTCCACTGCCATCGAACCGCCTCCTCCGTGCCGACAAACGGGGGAACCTGATTCGCCCCCAGCTTTCAGGGTAGGCAGCGATCGGCCGATCCGACGAATCCTTTCCCACCGCGTCGGCCCACTTTCCCGGAATTGTCGGGGGATCCTCAGGTTCGCAGGGCCATCAGCCGGTCGGAGGTGCGAGCTCCTGGCGGTGGTGGACCAGGGCGATCGGCGTCGGACCCGCCGGGACGTGCCCCTCGGCCCACTCGAGAGCATCGAAGGGGCACTCGTCGATGCAGATGCCGCAGTACATGCAGACCGACCAGTCGATGGTGAAGTCGTCCAGCACGTTGTGCAGCCGCGGCCGGCGCGCGCCGGCCTGGTCGGCGTCGGGCTCGGTGTGCGACTCGACGGTGATGCACCAGACCGGGCACTCGCGGGCGCAGATCATGCAGGAGGTGCAGCGGTCCTCGACCAGCCGGATCGAGCCGTGGGTGCCCGTCATCGGTCCCTCCCCTCCCCCCGCCGCCCGACCGCCGGGGGCGCGGGGCTCTCGCGGGGTGGACGACCCTGGCTGGGTGGACGACTTTCGCGGGTGCGCCGGACCCGCCCCCCGGCGGCACTGGCCGCCACCTCGTCCGCGGCGGCCGGCCCTTCGGCAGGGTCCCGGTCGCCCCACACGGCCGGATCGGGCACCCCGCTGGGCACCATCCGGCGTCGCCTGGCCCCCTCGTCGGGGTCGTCGGCGCCGGGCCAGGGGACCGCCGCCCGTGCCGCCAGCACATGGTCCTTCAGCAGCGGCGCCTCGGGGGCGTCCGGGCCGAGCAGCAGCCGGCGGGCATCACCGCCGGCGAACTCCACTGCGAACCCCTCGGCCGCCTCCCGTTCGGCCCAGCCTGCTCCGGGGAAGACCACGGCGAGGCTGGCCAGGACGCCCTCCCGGCGCGGCACCCCGGTCCGCAGCCGCAGCTGCCGACCGGCCGGGTCGCGCAGTTGGCAGACCACCGTCACCGTGTCGGCGCGGCCGATGTCGTCGGTCGCGTCCAGCCAGTCGAAGCGGTCCCAGCCCTGGGCACGCGCCTGCTCGGCCGCGACCACCCAGTCCTCGGGCCGGACCGTACGCTCCTCGACCGGGGCACTCATGCGGGGGCCCCGACCAGCCCGGCCAGGGCGTCCTCCAGCGAACCGGGCGGCGGCGGGCAGCCGGGGACGTACGCGGCGACGGGGAGGAACTGCGAGATGCCGTCGGCCACGGCGTACGAGTCCCAGTACGGCCCGCCCGAGCTGGCGCAGGCGCCGTACGCCACCACCGCCGGGGTGCAGCCGGTCTCCCGGCCGAGGGCCGCGACCGCCTGGTGGACCACCGGAACCAGGGCATCGGGAACCGTCCCGGACACCACGACGGCCAGCGCGGCCGGACTCGAGGCCAGGTGTACGGCCGGATCGACCTCGGGCCGGCCCAGGGTCGCAGCCTCGAACTCCAGGGTGCAGCAGGCGAGCCCGAGATCGGCCACGAGCAGTCGCCCGTCGCCGTACCAGTCGTAGACGCGTGTCACCGGAGCCATGCGGACAGCGTAGTGCGCAGCACCACGGGTGATCGGGTCCCGTGATAGCCAGGTGCAGTGGTCCGGTCCGGCACGACTCCTGTGGTGGTCCGGTCCGCGGCATGGACCATCCCCAGACATAAGAATTTGCACATACACTCATTAGGCGATCCAATGAGTCAAGGAATCCGCGTGCGAGGTAAGTGTCACCTCACACGACCTAGACTTGACCGGCGCCCGACACGGGCGCTTCAGTCCGACGAGAAACGAGGCATACCGACGTGGCAGACGTCCAGATGCTCAACCGCGTGGTCATCCGGTTCGCCGGTGACTCCGGTGACGGGATGCAGTTGACCGGCGACCGGTTCACGGCCGAGGCAGCGTCGTTCGGGAACGACATCTCGACCCTTCCGAACTTCCCCGCCGAGATCCGCGCCCCCCAGGGCACCATCCCCGGCGTCTCCAGCTTCCAGCTTCACTTCGCCGACTTCGACATCATGACCCCCGGCGACACCGCCGACGTCCTGGTCGCGATGAACCCGGCGGCCCTGAAGGCGAACCTCGCCCAGGTCAGGCGCGGCGGCCTGATCATCGCGGACACCGCGGAGTTCACCAAGCGCAACCTGGCCAAGGTCGGCTACGAGGCCAACCCGCTGGAGGACGGCTCGCTCGACGACTACCAGCTGCACGCCCTCGACCTGACCGGCATGACGGTGGCCGCGGTCAAGGACTTCGGACTGACCCGCAAGGACTCCTCGCGCGCGAAGAACATGTTCGCCCTGGGCCTGCTGACCTGGCTGTTCAACCGCGACACCCAGGCCACGCTGGACTTCCTCAGCGAGAAGTTCGCGAACAAGCCGCAGATCCGCGACTCGAACATCACCGCCTTCCGCACCGGCTTCGCCTTCGGTGAGACCACCGAGACCTTCGCCGTCACGTACCAGGTCGCCCCGGCCCCGCTGCGCGAGGGCAGGTACCGCCAGATCTCCGGCAACGTCGCCCTCTCGTACGGCCTCGTCACCGCCGCCCAGAAGGCCGGCATCCCGCTGTTCTTCGGCGCGTACCCGATCACGCCGGCCTCCGACATCCTGCACACGCTGTCGAAGCTGAAGCGCTTCAACGTGATGACCTTCCAGGCCGAGGACGAGATCGCCGCTGCCGGCTCGGCGCTGGGCGCCAGCTTCGCCGGCCGCCTGGGAGTCACCGCCTCCTCCGGACCGGGCATCGCCCTGAAGTCGGAGACCATCTCGCTGGCCGTGATGACCGAGCTGCCGATGGTCATCGTCGACGTGCAGCGCGCCGGACCCTCGACCGGCATGCCGACCAAGACCGAGCAGGCCGACCTGCTGATGGCGCTGTTCGGCCGTCACGGCGAGGCGCCGGTCCCGGTGATCGCCGCCCAGTCCCCGTCCGACTGCTTCACCGCGGCCGTCGAGGCCACCCGGGTGGCGCTGGAGTACCGGACGCCGGTCTTCGTCCTCACCGACGGCTACCTGGCCAACGGCGCCGAGCCGTGGCGGGTTCCGCTGCTGGACGAGATCCCGGCGATCGACCCGAACTTCACCACTGAGCCGAACGGCGAGAAGGGCGACTTCCTGCCCTACCTGCGTGACGAGGAGACCCTCGCCCGGCCGTGGGCCGTCCCGGGCACCCCCGGCCTCGAGCACCGCCTCGGCGGCATCGAGAAGGACTCCCGGACCGGCAACATCTCGTACGACCCGGCCAACCACGCCCTGATGACCGACACCCGGCAGGCGAAGGTGGAGCGCGTGGGCCGGCTGGTCCCGCCGGTCGAGGTCGACGACCCGGGCCGCGAGTCCGGCGAGGGCGCGCGCGTCCTGGTCCTCGGCTGGGGTTCCACGTACGGCCCGGCCCTGGCCACCGTGCGCCGGATGCGCAAACAGGGGATCAAGGTCGCCCATGCCCACCTGCGCTGGGTGAACCCCTTCCCGGCCAACCTCGGCGACGTGCTGCGCGCGTACGACCGCGTGGTCGTGCCGGAGATGAACCTGGGCCAGCTGGCGATGCTGCTGCGCGCCAAGTACCTGGTCGACGTCCGCAGCTACTCGCGGGTCCGCGGCCTGCCGATCTCGGTGGACGAGTTCGAGGCGGACCTGACCGCCGTCGTCCGCGAGGTCGAGTCCGCCGCCGCTGCCTCGGAAGGAGCACAGCAGTGACCACCACCCAGAACCCGACGTCCCCGGCCTCGCAGCCGGCGATCACCCATGGCCTGGCCCACGTGCCGCTGGCCATCTCCCCGCTGAACCGGAAGGACTTCACCTCCGACCAGGAGGTGCGCTGGTGCCCCGGTTGCGGCGACTACGCCGTGCTCGCCGCGTTCCAGGGCTTCATGCCCGAGCTGGGCATCAAGAAGGAGAACACGGTCATCATCTCGGGGATCGGCTGCTCCTCGCGGTTCCCGTACTACGTGGACTCGTACGGCATGCACTCGATCCACGGGCGTGCCCCGGCGATCGCCACCGGCGTGGCGACCGCGCGCGAGGACCTGGCCGTCTTCGTGATCACCGGTGACGGCGATGCGCTGTCCATCGGTGGCAACCACCTGTTGCACGCACTGCGCCGCAACGTCAACATCACGATCCTGCTGTTCAACAACCGGATCTACGGGCTGACCAAGGGCCAGTACTCCCCCACCTCGGAGCTGGGCAAGGTCACCAAGTCCACCCCGATGGGCTCGCTGGACCAGCCGCTGAACCCGGTGTCGCTGGCGCTGGGCGCCGAGGCGACCTTCGTGGCGCGCGCCCTGGACTCCGACCGCAAGGGACTCAGCGCGATCCTCAAGGCGGCGGCCGCCCACCGCGGCACCTCGCTGGTGGAGATCTACCAGAACTGCCCGATCTTCAACGACGGCGCATTCGATGCGCTCAAGGGCGGTGACGAGGCGGCGGAGGCGATCATCCCGCTGACGCACGGCGAGCCGATCATCTTCGGCATCGACGGCCACCTGTGCGTGGTGCGCGATCCGGACTCCCCGCGGTTGCGGATCGCGGAGCGCTCCAGCGTCGAGGAGTCGGCCATCGTCGTGCACGATGCGTACGCCGACAACCCGGCCTACGCCTTCGCGCTCTCGCGGCTCAGCGAGGCCGGCCACATCGCCCACTCCCCGATCGGCATCTTCCGCGACGTGGAGCGTCCGACGTACGACGACGAGGCGCGCGAGCAGGTTCGTACGGCGCGCGGCGACACCGACACCGGTGACGCCGCCCTCCAGGACCTGCTGTACGGCCAGGACACCTGGGAGGTGTCCGCCTGAGAGCGGACCGAGAACGGCACTGAACCGGAGCTGAGCCCCACGGGGGCACGCGTGGCACGACCTTCCATCGGGGTCGTGCCACGCCTAGCCTCGGGGTGGTCGTCCCGTCGCGCCCCGGAGGAGGTATCGATGCGTCCCAACCGTGCGCCGTCCCACCACGGCCTCCTGGCCGTGCTGGTGCTGCTCGCAACGGTGCTGTTCGCCACCGTGGTCCTCGCCGCCTGTGCCCCGCCGTCCCGTCCACCTGCGCCCGCCCCGAGCCCGACGCCCTCCAGCGCCGTCGTCGCCGGCACCGACCACAATGCCGCCGCCCAGGCGTACGCCTATCCCGCCGCCAAGGTGCAGGAGTGGGTACGGGAGGGCACCCGGGCCCCGGACCTGCCGGCGCAGAAAGTGGCGTTCCTGACCTTCGACGACGGGCCTAGCACGGACGCGACGCCGCGCGTCCTCGACGCCCTGCACGCCACCGGGGTGCCGGCGACGTTCTTCATCATCGCCGGCCCCCAGGGGCTGGGCCGGGCCGGCGCACCGTTGCTGCAGCGCGAGATGGCCGAGGGCAACGCGGTCTGCATCCACTCCTACAGCCACGACTACGGCTACCTCTACCCCCGGCGCAAGGCGGACACCGAGCACATCCTGTCCGACCAGGCCCGGGCCCTCGACGCCCTGCGCGGCGCGCTCGGCCCCGGCTACAGCCCGGACTGCTTCCGCTACCCCGGTGGCCACATGTCCTGGACGGGCCTGGCCGCGGCCGATGCCGGACTCACCGCGCGCGGGCTGTCCTGGATCGACTGGAACACCATGACCGGTGACGCCGAGCCGCGGAAGAAGGAGCCCCGTACTCCCGCGGAGGCGGCCCGCAACGTGAAGACCGACATTGCCCACGCCGGCAACCCGCCGGTGGTCGTGGTGCTGATGCACGACGCGCCGGGCAAGCGGATCTCGACCGAGGCGCTGCCGCTGGTCGTGGCCGACCTGCGGGCGGCGGGCTACGCGTTCGGCGTGATCGGCTGATCGGCCCCTGCTGCCCGGGCGGTGGCAGCACCACCGGTCCCGCCCGCCACCCGGTCCAGGGCGGCCGCGAAGGCCGGGTCCGCCAGGGTCTCCACCACCACGAGGGCGGACTTGGCCAGCTCGTCACGGACCGCCGGATCGGCGTTGACCCCGATGAACACGGCGTCCGCCGCCTGTGCCGCGAGCAGGTCGTGCGGGGTGTCGCCGACCACCACCAGCAGGTCGTCCCCGGAACGCTCCCTCGCCTGCCCTCCCAGTTCGCGCCGGTCGCTGACGAACCCTCCCGAGACCGAGGTGGCCATGTCGAACGTCGACGGGTCGATGCCGGCGGTGAAGAGTTTCGTCCGGATCCGGCTCGGGGTGTTGCCGCTCATCAGCGCCTGGCGCCAGCCCCGGGCGGCGACGTCCGCGAGCGCGTCGTGGACCCCCGGCATCAGGGCGCGGGGGTGCTCCAGGTAGTAGGTCGCCGATCGTACGTCGAGCTCGGCCAGGTAGTCGTCGAGCCGGTCCAGGGACATCCCCGCCGCCTCGAGGTAGAGCTCGCCGACCCGCCGGTCGGTCAGCCCCTCGCGGCGGCCGGCGGGCTTCACCGGGGTGCCGCCGAGTCCCTCGATCGCCTGCAGGAACAGGTCGGCGCGACCCGGCGGGGAGAGCAGGAGGGTGCCGTCGATGTCCCAGTACACAGCGATTCCCATGGGCGGAACCCTAGCGGCCCGGTCCACGCCGCCGCAGCCCCGGTACCGGGCAGGACCCGGGGCGTACGATCCGACGGGAAGCCCCTGGCACCGCCGAGCAGGAGCCGCGGCGGCCGGTAGCACCCGCGACGCGCCCGAGGGGGCCAGGAGGAGGACAGATGACACAGGTCGCACGCGCCACGCCGGCCGGGGTCTCCCGGCGAGGTCTTGCCGGTGGCGTGGGGGCGTACGTGATCTGGGGCTTCTTCCCGCTCTACTGGCCGCTGGTCGCCGGTTCCTCGGCCTTCGAGATCCTGGCCCAGCGCGTCGTCTGGTCGCTGGTGTTCTCGCTGCTCGGCTGCCTGCTGCTGCGCCGACGGTTCTGGCGCGGTCTGGGACGACGCGAGTGGACCGCCCTACTGGCCGGAGGTGTGCTGGTCAGCATCAACTGGGGCACCTACATCTGGGCGGTCAACAACGGCCACGTCCTGGACGCCTCGTTGGGCTACTACATCAACCCGATCCTGTCGATCCTGATCGGGGTGGTGTTCCTGCGCGAGCGGCTGTCCCGGCTGCAGTGGATCGCCGTCGGGCTGGCGGTCATCGCCGTGGTGGTGCTCTCGGTCGAGGTGGGCGGGCTGCCCTGGGTGGCCCTGGTGCTCGCCACGAGCTTCGGCCTCTACGCACTGGTGAAGCGCGGGGTCAAGGTCGACGCCCTGTCCGGCATGGTCGTCGAGGGCTCCGCGATCAGCGTGTTCGCCCTGGCCTTCCTGATCGGCGTCGGGGCCTCCGGTCACGGCACGTTCACCACCCAGGGACCGCTGCACGCCGTCCTGCTCGTGCTCGGCGGCCTGGTCACCCTGGTCCCGCTGCTGCTGTTCGCCGATTCCGCACAGCGGATCCCGCTGACCGTGATGGGGTTGCTGCAGTACATCGGACCCACGCTGCAGTTCCTGATCGGCTGGCTGGTGCGCGGCGAGCAGTTGACGCCCGGGCGATGGGTCGGCTTCCTGCTGGTGTGGGTGTCCCTGGTCATCGTCAGCGGGGAGGCGCTGGCCCGCTGGCGGAGCCTGGACCGGGCCGGCAAGCGGCGCGCCGGTGAGGTGCCGGTGTCCGCCGCCGAGGCCCCCACGACCGACGAGGCCCCCACGACCGACGGGGGCTCGCGGTCGGCATCGGCGAAGGTCGACTGATGGATCGCCCGGGTGGACACCCGCTGTGGCGTCGGCTGGGCAGTTCGGTCTGGCCGCCGGCGGTGGAGGCCGACCGGCCGGGAGGCCTGCTGGGCTTCACCACCACCGCCGTCCTGGTCGGAATGCTCACCGGCCTGATGGCGGCGAGCTTCCGCTGGGCGCTCGACCGGGTGTCGGAGGCCCGCGACACCCTGGTCTCGTGGGCCCATGGTGATCCCGCCCTGGGCCTGGTCGTGGTGGTCGTGGTCTGCGCCCTGGCCACCGCCACTGCCGCCGCCCTGGTCCACCGGGTCGAGCCGCACGCCGAGGGCAGCGGCATTCCCCGGGTGGAGGCGGTCGTGGAGGGCCGGACCCGGCCGGGCAGCCCGCTGATCCTGCCCGTGAAGTACGTCGGTGGCCTGCTGGCGATCGGGGCCGGACTCGCCCTGGGCCGGGAGGGACCCTCGGTGCAGATGGGCGGCAACATCGGGATCATCCTGAGCCGCCTGACGCGCCGCGGCAGCCACGACCTACGCATCCTCGTCGCCGCCGGCGCGGCCGCCGGACTGGCCACCGCGTTCAACGCACCCTTGGCCGGCGGGGTCTTCGTCCTGGAGGAGCTGGTCAAGCGCTTCGACCCGCGGACCACTGTGGCGACCCTGCTGGCCTCCGGCGCGGGCTTCGCCAGTGCCCACCTGTTCCTGGGCGACACCACCGAACTCTTCCGGACCGCGCCGATGGGACAGCCCCGCCTGGCGCACGCCGGCGTCGTCTTCGTCGTCGGCCTGCTCGCCGGGCTCGCCGGGGTGGGCTACAACGCGATGATCATGTCCAGCCTGCGGTACGCCGATGCCAGCCGGGTCCCGCGCGAGGTACGCGCCGGACTGATCGGCGCCGGCGTGGGCCTGGTCGCGTTCCTCGCCCCGGGCCTGGTCGGCGGAGGTGACGGGCTCACCCAGCAGGCGCTGCTGGCCGAGGGTGGCGTCCTGACCGTCCTCGGCATCCTGGCCGCCCGCCTCGTGCTCGGCGTGGTCTCGTACGCTGCCGCCACCCCCGGCGGGCTCTTCGCCCCGATGCTGGTGGTGGGCAGCCACCTCGGGCTGCTGGTCGGGCTGCTCGGCCAGCAGCTGGTGCCCCAGTGGACCCCCGAGCCGGCCGCGCTCGCCCTGATCGGCACCGCGGCCTTCTTCACCGCCAGCGTGCGCGCACCGATCACCGGACTGGTCCTGACCACCGAGCTCACCGGGGTCACCAGCCAGCTGCCCCCGATGCTCGGCGCGTGCGCCATCGCCATGCTGGTGGCGACGCTGCTGCGCTCCGAGCCGATCTACGACGCACTCACCACCCGTGCGACCCACGCCTCCCGGCAGAACGTGGCGGAGGGCGCCTGACCTGCCCCGACCCGTCACCGGACCGTTGACCGAGCGCACTACCATCGGGCCATGACAGTTGAGGAGACGCACGTCGCGCTGGACCTGACCGCCGTCGACGAGGGGATCCCGGCTCGCACCGATTTCTACCGGCACGTCAACGGCAGCTGGTTGGACAGTGCGACGATCCCTGACGACAAGCCGCTGACCGGTGCCTTCAGCGACCTGCGCGACCGCTCCGAGGAAGCGGTCCGCGACCTGGTCACGGGCCTGGGCACGCCGGCCCCCCACGAGGGCCCGCAGACCGACACCGATCGGATCGCCGGACTCTACGCCAGCTTCATGGACACCGAGACGATCGAGCGGCTCGGCGCCGCCCCGCTCGGGAGCGAGCTGGCCGCCGTCGAGGCGGTCGAGGACGTCGCCGGGCTGGTCAGCCTGCTCGGCGCCAACGCGCGCGGCGGCCTGGGGTCCCTGCTGTACGGCGGGGTCGACGCCGACCCCGGGGCCCCCGAGCAGTACGCGCTGTTCATCAGCCAGGGCGGCCTCGGCCTGCCCGACGAGGAGTACTACCGCCTCGAGCAGTACGCCGACATCCGCGCGGCGTACGTCGCCCACATGGAACGGATGTTCGCGCTGGCCGGTCTCGAGGATCCGGCCGGCCAGGCCGCGGCGGTGATGGCCCTGGAGACCGGGATCGCCGCCTGCCACTGGGACAAGGTGCGTCGACGGGACATGGTCGCCTCCTACAACCCGATCACCATCGACGAGCTGGTCCGGCGGGTCGGTGCGATCAACCCGGCCGTGGACCTGAGCCGCTGGTTCGAGGGACTGGGTGTCGACCTGGCCAAGGTCACCAAGGTGATCGAGTCCCAGCCGTCGTTCCTGGACGAGGTCGCCCCTCTGCTGGCCACCGACCGGCTCCCGCAGTGGCGCTCGTGGGCCCGCTGGCGCGTCCTCAACGGCACCGCCTCCTACCTGTCGGACGACTTCGTGCTGGAGCACTTCGGCTTCTACGGCACGACGCTGTCCGGTACGCCGACGATCAAGCCGCGCTGGAAGCGGGGAGTCGGACTGGTCGAGGGCTGCGTCGGCGAGGCGGTGGGACGCCTGTACGTCGACGCGTACTTCCCCCCGGCTGCCAAGGAGCGGTGCGACGAACTCGTCGCCAATCTGCTGGAGGCCTACCGCCGCTCGATCAGCTCCCTGGAGTGGATGACGGAGGCCACCCGGACCGAGGCGCTGTCGAAGCTGGCGAAGTTCACCCCGAAGATCGGCTACCCGGGCAAGTGGATCGACTACTCCAAGCTGGAGATCCGCCCCGATGACCTGGTCGGCAACGTCCGGCGTACGGCCGAGTTCGACACCGACCGGGACCTGGCGAAGGTCGGTGGCCCGATCGATCCCGACGAGTGGTTCATGACCCCGCAGACGGTCAACGCCTACTACCACCCGCTGCGCAACGAGATCGTCTTCCCCGCGGCGATCCTGCAGCCGCCGTTCTTCGACCCGGAGGCCGACGACGCGGTGAACTTCGGCGGCATCGGCGCGGTGATCGGCCACGAGATCGGCCATGGCTTCGACGACCAGGGCTCGACCGCCGACGGGGACGGGCGGCTGCGCAACTGGTGGACCGATGCGGATCGGACGGCCTTCGAGGAGCGTACGAAGGCCCTGATCGCCCAGTACGACGGACTGGTGCCCGAGGGTGCCGACGGGCAGTCGGTGAACGGTGCCCTGACCATCGGGGAGAACATCGGTGACCTCGGCGGCGCCTCGATCGCCTACGACGCGTGGCGGATCGCCCTGGCCTCCCCGGAGACCGGCGAGACGATCGAGCCCGAGCCCATCGACGGCCTGTCGGGGGCCCAGCGGTTCTTCATGAACTTCGCCCGGATCTGGCAGCAGAAGACCCGGCCCGAGACGGTCCGCCAGCGGCTCGCGACCGACCCGCACTCCCCCTCCGAGTTCCGGTGCAACCAGACGCTGAAGAACCTGGACGCCTTCCACGAGACGTTCGGCACCCAGGAGGGCGACGGCATGTGGCTGGCCCCGCAGGAGCGCGTCCACATCTGGTGACCCGGCGCGGCGGGCTCAGCACCCGGCCGGGTCCGTCGCGCATGGCCTGGGTCTAGCCACCGACGAGGGGGGTCTCTGAGCGCGCGGTCAGAGACCCCCCTCGGGTGGTTCAGGTACGGGTCAGGCGGAACGCGACACGACTGTGTCGCACAGCTCGGACAGCGCGTCGCGGGCCACGCCCTCGGGCAGTCCGACCAGGTGGCCGCGGGCCACCTCGGCGCGCCGGGCGACCTCCTGGCGGGCCCGGTCGATGACCGGGTGCGCCCGCAGCCGACCGAGGACGTCGGCCAGGACCTCGTCGTCGTCCAGGTCAGAGCGGATCGCAGCGAGCAGTTCGCGCGACTCCTCGTCCTCGTACTCGCCCAGCAGCAGCGTCGGAAGGGTGGAGACCCCCTCGCGCAGGTCGGTGCCGGGCTTCTTGCCGGTGGACTCCGAGGTCACGTCGATGATGTCGTCGCTGAGCTGGAAGACCAGTCCCAGCTCCTCGCCGTACTCGTCGAGCGCGCGGATCTGGTCGGCGTCGAGGCCGGCGATCATGCCGCCGAACATGGTCGAGGCAGCGATCAGCGAGCCGGTCTTGTCCGCGATCACGCCGAGGTAGGACTCCACCGGGTCCTGCCCCTCGGCGGGACCTATGGTCTCGGCGATCTGGCCCTGGACCAGCCGGGCGAACGTACGGGCCTGGAGCTGCACGAACTCCACCCCCAGGTCGGCGACCAGGTCCGAGGCGCGGGCGAACAGGAAGTCGCCCACGAGGATCGCCACGGTGTTGTCCCACACGCTGTTGGCGCTCGGGGCACCGCGACGCAGGTCCGCCTCGTCCATCACGTCGTCGTGGTAGAGGCTCGCCACGTGGGTGAGCTCCATCACCAGTGCGGCCCGGGTGAGGTCCTCCTCCGACCGCGGCGTGCCGAGGGCGGATGCGAGCACGACGAGGAGCGGTCGGAACCGCTTCCCGCCGGCCGCGATCACGTGGCGGGCCGCCTCGGTGACGAACGGCATCCTGCCGGTGGCCGCCTCGGCCAGGGCTGACTCGATGACCTCGAGCCGCTCGCGGACGTACGCCTCGAAGGCGTCGCTGGTCTGGGGCGCTGGGGATGGGCTCACAAGCGTCACATCATACCCAGACGGAGGAACTCACCGGCATTCTGGAAGAACGTCATCGCCGGGCCAGGGATGATGCCCAGCACGATGGTTCCGACCAGGCCGAGGACGACCACGATCAGCGTCGCGGCGGAGGTGTCGATCACTTCCGGCCCCTCTACCGGCTCGCGGAAGAACATCACCGCGATCACGCGCAGGTAGTAGACCGCCGCCACCAGGCTCAGCAGCACACCGACGAGGGCCAGCCAGCCCCAGCCGCCCTGGAACGCCGCGGCGAAGACCGCCCACTTGCCCATGAAGCCAGCGGTCAGCGGGATGCCGGCGAAGCTGAGCATGAACACCGCCATCACCACGCCGAAGACCGGGTTCTTCCGACCGATGCCGGCCCAGCCGGACAGCTGGGTGACCTCGGCGCCGTTGTCGCGGACCATCGTCACCATCGCGAAGGCGGGGATCGTCGCCACGCCGTACGTCAGCAAGTAGAACGACACCGCAGACACCGAGGTGAACCCGTGGACGTTGTTGGCGACCTGCGCCGCACCCGCGATCGCGACCAGGATGTAGCCGGCGTGGGTGATCGAGGAGTACGCCAGCAGGCGCTTGACGTCGGTCTGCGCCAGGCCGATCACGGCGCCGACGACCATGGTGAGGATCGCGGCGACCGCCAGCACCGGCTGCCAGTTCCAGCGCTCGGCGCCCAGTGCGACGTACAGGACGCGCATCAGGCCGCCGACGGCGGCGATCTTGGTGCAGACCGCCATGAAGGCGGTGACCGGGGTCGGGGCACCGGTGTAGACGTCCGGCACCCAGTTGTGGAACGGGGCGATGCCGACCTTGAACAGCAGCCCGACGAGCATCATCAGCAGGCCCGCGATGAGCACGGACTCGGAGAGGGAGCTGGCCCCGACCATCGAGTCGATCACCGACAGGTGGAAGGAACCGGCGTAGGCGAAGACCAGGGCGATGCCGAACAGGAAGAACGCCGAGGCGAACGCCCCGAGCAGGAAGTACTTCAGCGCGGCCTCCTGGCTCAGCAGGCGACGGCGACGCGCCAGCCCGGAGAGCAGGTAGAGCGGCAGCGACATGATCTCCAGCGCGACGAACATCATCACCAGGTCGTTCGAGGCCAGGAACAGCATCATGCCGGTGACCGAGAACAGCAGCAGGGTGAAGACCTCGGAGTGCTCTAGCCGGGCATCGCCGGCGGAACGCTCCTCCTGCGACCCGGGGATGGCCGCACCGGAGGGCGTGAAGGCGCTGACGCCGCCGTAGACCTCGCGCTCGGCCATCAACAGGACCGAGAGTGCCGCGAAGAGCAGCAGCAGCATCCACAGACCGAGGGCCGGCAGGTCAACCATCACCATGGCGGTCTGGTCCTTGGCGAGGGAACCGGGCGACCCGCGCCACATCACCAGGGCCGACACGAGGGCCGCGATGAGCACGACCAGGGACAGCACGACCTGGGTCCCCCAGCGCAGGCGCTGGGGCAGGACAGCCTCGGCGAGCAGGCTGAGGGAGGCCCCCAGGAAGACGATGACGACCGGGAGGATGGCGGTCAGCAACCCCGCATAGTCGGTGGTGAGGTTCATCAGTTCTGTCCCTCCGGGATCTGCGGCTTGGGGTCGGTCACCCCGTGCGCCTGCAGGGCTGCGACGGCCTGGGCCCCGACGGGCTCAGCCAACTGCAGTGCAGGGCGCGGGAAGAAGCCGAGGACGAGGATGATCGCGACCAGCGGGACCACTGCGAGGCGCTCGCGTGACGTCAGGTCGGCGTGCACGGTCCGGGCGACCTGCTCGGTGACCGGGCCGGTCATCGTCCGCTGGTAGACGTTCATCACGTAGACCGCGGACAGCAGCAGGGCGATGGTGCCCACTCCGGCGATCCACGGGTGGCCGGCGAACGTGCCCGCCAGCACCATGAACTCCGAGACGAAGCTCGACAGGCCGGGAAGGCCCAGCGCCGAGAGGCCGGAGACCAGCAGGAACCCCGCCATCACGGGGGCGACCTTCTGGACACCGCCGAAGGCGGCGATGTCAGCCGAGCCGCGCCGCTTGACCATGTACCCCACGACGAGGAAGAGGGCTGCGGTGGACAGTCCGTGGTTGAACATGTAGAACACCGATCCGGCGATGCCGGTCGAGGTCAGCGCGAAGATACCCATCACCATGAAGCCGAAGTGGCTCACCGAGGTGAAGGCGACGAAGCGCATCAGGTTGCGCTGGCCGATCGCGGCGACGGCGCCGTAGACCACCGAGACCAGGGCGAGCACCAGGACCAGCGGGGTGGCCCACAGGCTCGCCTCGGGGAACAGCCCCAGGCAGAACCGCAGCATCCCGAAGGTGCCGATCTTGTCGAGCACCGAGACCATCAGGGTGGCGGCCCCCGGGGAGGCCTCCTCGGCCGCGTCGGCCAGCCAGGTGTGGACCGGCACCATCGGGGCCTTGACGGCGAACGCGATGAAGAAGCCGGCGAAGAGCCACTTGCCCAACGGGTTGGCGAACAGTCCGGCGGCCGCCGCCCCCTGCAGCGACTGCAGCGAGTAGGTCGGGTTGCCCAGGCCGGAGGTGACGGCGTAGATGCCGATCACCGAGACGAGCATGACCAGGCCGCCGGCGAGGGAGAAGAGCAGGAACTTCATCGCCGCGCCGCTGCGCTTGGCCGCGCCGAATCCCCCGATGAGGAAGAACATCGGGATCAGGGTGGCCTCGAAGAACAGGTAGAACAGCAGCACGTCCGTGGCCATGAAGACGTACAGGCCCAGACCCTCCAGCAGCAGGGTCAGACCGAAGAAGGTCTGGGACGTCCAGCGCCCGCCGGTGGTGTCGGGATCGTCCCAGGTCGCCAGCATGACGACCGGTACGAGGATGGTGGTGAGCAGGACCATCAGCAGGCCCATGCCGTCCACGCCCAGCGAGTACGAGGCCCCGATGGCGGGGATCCAGGACTGCTGTTCGATGAACTGCATGCCCGCGCCCGGATCGAAGGCGATCGCCACGACGATCGACACCGCCAGGGTGAGCAGGGCGAAGGCGAGGCCGACGGTGCGGGCCCTCGGACCCTTGATGAAGACCAGTGCCAGGGCACCGATCAGGGGCAGCACCGCGAGCACGGTGAGCCAGGGGAACGTCGTCATCTGTTTCTTCCTCCCGTCAGGCCAGACGGCCCAGGATCAGCACGACGCCGATGAGGACGGAACCCGCCACCATCGTCAGCGCATACGAACGGACATAGCCGGTCTCGCCCCGCTTGAAGAGCTGGCCGAGCTGCCCGAAGGCGGTCCCGGTGCCGTTCGCGACAGCATCGATGGCGTGGTCGTCAACGGCCTGCACCGCGGTCACCACGCCGTTGCCGGTGTTGGTGAAGGCAGCCAGGTTGAAGGCGTCCCCGTACAGGTCATTGCGGCCGATCTGCGTCATCAGCGACACGTTCATCGGCGCGACGTCCGGGACGTCCTCGCGGTACAGCCACCAGCCGAGGGCGACGCCCAAGGCCACGACGGCCATGGTCAGCCCGCCGATCGCGGTGATGTGGAGCAGCCCGGTGGTTTCGACCTCACCGTTGACGGCGGGCGCGAGCCAGCCGCCGATCCAGTTGTTCATCAGCAGGCCACCGATGACCGAGAGGATCGCCAGCACCGCGAGCGGTATCCACATCACGGCGGGCGACTCGTGCGGGTGCTGCTCCTCGCGCCAGCGCTTCTCGCCGAAGAACGTCATCATCATCAGGCGCGTCATGTAGAAGCCGGTGACACCGGCGCCCAGCAGGGCGAGCACGCCGACCACGATGTTGTGCTGGAAGGCGGCCTCGATGATGTGGTCCTTGGAGTAGAAGCCGGCGAAGAACGGGAACCCGATGATGGCCAGGTAGCCCATCGCGAAGGTCAGGAACGTCAGCCGCATCGGACGGGCCAGGGCCCCGTAGTGGCGCATGTCCACGTCGTCGTTCATCGCGTGCATCACCGAGCCTGCGCCGAGGAACATGTTGGCCTTGAAGAAGCCGTGCGTGAGCAGGTGGAAGATCGCAAAGGCGTAGCCCACCGGACCGATACCGGCGGCGAGCATCATGTAGCCGATCTGCGACATGGTCGAGCCGGCGAGCACCTTCTTGATGTCGTCCTTCGCCGAACCGATCCAGGCACCGGCGAGGAGCGTGACGGTGCCGACGATGACCACCAGGGTCGAGGCGACCTCGGACATGGCGTAGACCTCGCCGGACCGGACGACCAGGTAGACACCGGCGGTGACCATCGTGGCCGCGTGGATCAGGGCGGACACCGGGGTCGGGCCCTCCATGGCGTCCAGCAGCCAGGCCTGCAGCGGGACCTGGGCGGACTTGGCGCAGGCGCCGATCAGCAGCAGGATCCCCAGGAGCGTGGCGACCGTCGAGGTCATCTTCGGGGCGCCGGCGTTGACCACGTCGAAGGACGTGGAGCCGAACAGGGCCAGCATCAGGATCAGGGCGATCGACATCGCGACGTCACCGACGCGGTTCATCACGAACGCCTTCTTCGCTGCCCTGGCCGCGCTGGGCCGCTCCTGCCAGAAGCCGATCAGCAGGTACGAGGACAGGCCGACGCCTTCCCAGCCGAGGAACAGCAGCAGGTAGTTGTCGGCCAGGACCAGGATCAGCATCGCCGTGATGAACAGGTTCAGGAAGGCGAAGAACTTGCGCCGGTTCGGGTCGTGGGCCATGTAGCCGATCGAGTAGACGTGGATCAGCGAACCGACCCCCGTGATCAGCATCGCGAACAGGATCGACAGCTGGTCGATCCGCAACCCGAAGGAGGCGGTCCACATGCTGGTGGTGATCCAGTCGTAGAGCGGCGCGCTGACGACACGCTCGCCGGTCGGGCGCAGCAGCATCTCGGCGAACAGGCAGACGGCGATCGCGAAGGACCAGATCGGCATCAGGGTGGCGAACAGGTGCCCCCAGCGGTTGGAGGCCTTGCCCAGTACGAGGAGCAGCAGGGCGCCCAGTGCGGGCGCGGCGATCATCGTCCACCCCCAGGTGAACATCCCTTGCGCGGGCACCGCGGAGGCCAGTTCAAGCGGAATCATCGGGCGCCCCTCAGAACTTCAGCAGGTTGGCATCGTCGACCGAGGTCGACCGACGCGTACGGAAAATGGCCACGATGATCGCGAGTCCCACGACGACCTCACAGGCGGCGACGACCATCACGAAGAGCGCGCCGATCTGGCCGTCCAATACCCCCCAGTAGTTGGAGAAGGTGATCAGCAGCAGGTTGGCGGCGTTCAGCATCAGCTCGACCGACATGAAGGCGACGATCGCGTTCCGCCGCAGCATCACCCCCGAGGCGCCGATGATGAACAGCATCGCCGCCAGGATGATGTAGTGGTTCGGGGTCATCGCTCCTCATCTCCCTTGTGGGCAAGGTCCTCGGGATCCTTCACACCGGTGCTGCCCTGCGGCAGCTGGGCGCGGGTGGCACGGGCCTCGTCGATGGTGCGTCCGCCGACCGCGTCGGTCGCGTCCGGGTCGATGGCGGCGAGGGTCTCGCGGGTCGCGTCGGCCAGGTGCTCGCCCTGCAGCATGACGCCACGGGCCTTGAGCGTGCGCGAGACCGACGGCTCGGCGACCGAGCCGTCCGGCAGCAGTGCCGGGGCATCGATGCTGTTGTGCCGGGCGAAGACGCCCGAACCGGGCAGGCCGCCGGGGTGGGCGCCCGTGCGGGCGTACTCCTTCATGCGGTCACGAGCGATGTCCGCCTGGGTCCGCCGCGGGGTCGTACGCTGGCGGTTGGCCAGCACCATCGCCCCGATGGTGGCGATCAGCAGCAGCGCGGCGGCAGCCTCGAACACGAGCACGTACCGGTTGAACAGCAACCAGGCGATGCCCTGGACGTTGCCACTGGCGTTCGGCTCCGCGAGGCCCTTCCCGGGATCGGTCCCGGCCGAACCGATGCCGGCGATGAGCATCACCGCCAGGGCGAGTACCGCCAGGCCGACCAGCACGCGCTGGTGCTTGATCGTCTCTACGATGGAGTCCGAGGAGCTCACGCCGACCAGCATGATGACGAACAGGAACAGCATCATGACCGCGCCGGTGTAGACGATGATCTGCACGGCGAACAGGAACGGCGCGTCCAGGGCGGCGTACTGCACGGCGAGTCCGACCATCACGAAGGCCGTGAAGAGGGCGGAGTGGACCGGCCTGCGCGACAACACCAGCCCCAGCGCGGCCAGGACCATCAGCGGTGCGAACAGCCAGAAGGCCAGTTCCGACCCGAGTGCGAGGGGGATCATCGTTCGGCTCCCTTGTCCGTCGTCGACGCGCCGTCTGCCGGGCCGAGGGCCCGGGAGTCGTCCCCGGCCTCGAGTGCGTGCTCGGACGGCATGGAGTAGTCCGGGTGGAACTGCTTGCGCATCTCCTTGCGCACCTCGGATCCGGAACGGATCCAGGGGGTGCCGACCGGGCGCTGCTGGGACTCGTCCACGTGGGTGTCCTGGTGCCCCTCGGGCATCCGGGTGTCGGGCAGGCCCGTGTCGGGCAGGCCCAGGAAGTAGGTCTTCTCGTCGTCACCGAGACGGCGCGGGTGGGGCGGCTGCTCCATCCCCGGCTGCAGCGGCGCCAGCAGGCGGTCCTTCTCCCAGATCATCGCCTCGCGAGAGGTGTCGGCGATCTCGAAGTCGTTCAGCATGGTCAGCGCCCGGGTCGGGCAGGCCTCGATGCAGAAGCCGCACAGGATGCACCGCAGGTAGTTGATCTGGTAGACGCGGCCGTAGCGCTCCCCCGGGGAGTAGCGCTCCTCCTCGGTGTTGTCCGCGCCCTCGACGTAGATCGCGTCGGCGGGGCAGGCCCAGGCGCACAGCTCGCAGCCGACGCACTTCTCCAGTCCGTCCGGCCAGCGATTGAGCTGGTGCCGCCCGTGGTAGCGCGGCATCACCATCGCCGGCCGCTCGGGGTACATGCGCGTCTGGTCACCCTTGACCTGTGTCTTGCGGAACAGGGTGCTGAACGTCACCCCGAAGCCTGCAACAGGATTCACCATCAGGAATCAGCCCTTCGGTCGGTGTCGGACGTTTCGGTCAGCGCGGAACGCTGCGGTTCGTCGGCGGCGGAGACCACCACGTCGATCAGGCCGGGGACCTGCTGGTCCCCGATCGGCGGGACGGGGTAGCCGCCCGCGAACGGGTCGAAGGCTGCCGGGTCCGGCTCCTGCTCCGGTTCGACCTTCGGCCCGGTGAACAGCAGGAGGGCAATCAGGACGGCGGCGACCACGACCGCTCCGATCAGGAAGGAGCGGTTGCCGATCCAGCCCTCGGCCGCGCCGACGCGGAAGACGGCCACGAGCATGGTCCAGACCAGGGCGATCGGGATCAGCCACTTCCAGCCCAGGCGCATCAGCTGGTCGTAGCGGATCCGGGGCACGGTGGCCCGGACCCAGATGAACAGGAACATGAACAAGTAGGCCTTGAGCAGGAACCAGACCGGTCCCAGCCAGGGGTTGTGCAGGGCCTGGATGTTGTTGAACGGCCAGATCGGCAGGTAGCCGCCCATGAAGAGGGTCGTGGCGACGCACGAGACCATGAACATGTTGATGTACTCGGACAGGAAGAACAGGGCGTACGTCATGCCGGAGTACTCGGTCATGTAGCCCGAGCCCAGCTCGCCCTCGGCCTCGGGGAGGTCGAACGGCTGGCGGTTCGTCTCGGCGAACATCGAGATGACGTAGATCAGGAACGAAGGGATCAGGAGCAGGAAGTACCAGCCCATCGACCCCTGCCACTGGCTGGCGCCGAACTGCAGCGGCGCGGCCTGGGCCTGGACGATCTCGCTGGTCGACATCGTTCCCGCGTACAGGAAGACGGTCACCAGCGACAGGCCCATCGCGATCTCGTAGGAGATCATCGAGGCCGTGGAACGGATGCCACCGAGCAGGGAGTACGGCGAGGAGGAGGCCCAACCGGCCAGCACGACGCCGTACACGCCGACCGCGGTCAGGGCGAGGTAGAGCAGCACGGCCACCGGGGAGTCGACCAACTGGAGCTGCGTCTGGTGCCCGAACATCGTGACGGTGCCACCGAAGGGCACCAGCGAGAAGGTGCCGAAGGCGACGATGGTCATGATGACCGGTGCCAGCTTGAAGATGAACCTGTCGGCCTTGGCCGGGATCAGGTCCTCCTTGAACAGGAGCTTCAGGCCATCGCCGAGGGCCTGGACCAGGCCGAAGGGTCCGGCGAAGTTCGGGCCGATGCGCTGCTGCATCCGACCCAGCGTGCGGCGCTCGAGCCACACGTTGAAGATCGTCGCGAGCAGGATGAACACGAACCAGATGATGACCTTGATGATCACCAGCCACACGGGGTCGTGACCGAACAGGGACAGGTCGAGCGGGATCATGCCACGCCTCCAGTCGAGTCGTCGGTGGCGGTGGCCTGCGCCGGGGCGAGCCCGACGACGTCACCTGCCACCAGTCCCAGGTGCTCCGCGACCGACGGGCCGGGGGCGTTGCGGGGTGTCCAGACCACGCCGTCGACCATGGTGTCGTCGACGACCAGGGGGAAGGCGAGCTGCCCGCGGTCGGTCCGGAGCACGACGGCGTCACCGTCGAGCCCGGCCCAGGCCGCCGTTGCCGGGGAGATCCGCGCCACCGGCGTCGGGGCCGTGAGCGCCAGCAGCGGCTCCCCGTCCTGGCCACGGCCGGCATCCAGCAGGGTGCGCCAGGTGGCGAGCACCACGTCGCGCTCACCGACCTGCTCGACGGTCTCGTACGACTCGGTCGGGGCGTCGGCCCGGGGACCCTCCCACCGTCCGAGCTGGTCGATCTCCGCCTTCGCCGCGGCGGCGTCCCGCACCCCGAGGTCGACGCCGAGGGCGTCGGCCAGGGCCACCAGGACCCGCAGGTCGTCCACCAGCGTGTGCGGCCGGACCACCTGGTGGACGGGGCGCTCGCGCCCCTCCCAGTCCAGGAAGGTGCCGTTGCGCTCCTCGAACAGGCTGACCGGGAAGACCACGTCGGCCCGCTCGGTCACCTCGGAGAGGCGCTGCTCGATGCTGATCACGAAGCCGGCCTCCTCCAGGCCGCGGCGGGCGTCCGCCGGGTCGCGGAAGTCGGTGGGCTCGATGCCGCCGACGACCAGCGCCTTGAGCGTGCCGTCCGCGGCGGCGCCGAGGATGGCGTCCGCGTCCAGTCCCGGCTCGGTGGGCAGGTGCTCCACGTCCCAGGCTGCCTGCACGTCGATCCGTGCGGACGGGTCCTCGACGAGGCGTCCGCCCGGCAGCAGGTTGGGCAGCAGGCCCGCCTCGACGGCGGCACGATCGCCGGCGCGACGCGGGATCCAGGCGACCCGGGCCTGCTTGCGCTCGGCGAGCCGCAGGACCGCGGTCAGGGTGCCGAGGCTGGCCCCGGCCCGCTCCCCCACCAGGATGATGCCGTTCGACCCGAGGTCCAGGTCGTCGTCGATGCCCTCGATCCGACGCGCCTCGCCCCCGGGGGCGGTGGGCACCAGGGTGGCACCGAGCTTGCGGGAGCCGTTGCTGAGGAACGGCGCGACGGTCCAGACGCGCAGGTGCTTCTTGCGCCAGGCCTTGCGCAGGCGCAGGAACACGATCGGCGACTCGTCCTCGGGTTCCAGGTCGACCAGGAGCACGCCGGAGGCCTTCTCCAGGTCCTTGTACGTGACCGAGTCCGCCACCGTGGTGCCGGCGACCGCGTGGGCGAGGAAGCCTGCCTCCTCCAGGGTGTGCGGACGGGAGCGGAAGTCCACGTTGTTCGTGCCGAGCACGACCCGGGCGAACTTCGACCAGGCGTACGAGTCCTCCCAGGTCAGCCGGCCGCCGGGCAGCAGGCCGACCGCACCGCCGGCGGCGCGCAGTCCGTCCACGGCGACGTTGACGGCCTCGGGCCAGGACGCCGGCCGCAGCACGCCGTCCTCGCGGACCAGCGGGTGGGTCAGTCGGTCGGTGCCGCGCCCGGACACGAAGGCGAAGCGGCCCTTGTCGCAGTTCCACTCCTCGTTCACGTCCGGGTCGTCCCCGGCATAGCGACGCATCACGTCGTTGTGGCGGTGGTCGACGCGGAGCTCACAACCGGCGGCGCAGTGCTCGCAGGTGGTGGTCGTGGAGACCAGGTCGAAGGGGCGGGCACGGAACCGGTAGGCGGTG
Source organism: Raineyella antarctica (assembly GCF_900092135.1). Classification (GTDB taxonomy): domain Bacteria; phylum Actinomycetota; class Actinomycetes; order Propionibacteriales; family Propionibacteriaceae; genus Raineyella; species Raineyella antarctica. The sequence goes on from NZ_FMYF01000003.1 coordinate 29,833, forward strand.
CTGGTCAGGGCACCGACCGGGCAGATCTGGATCACGTTGCCGGAGAAGTAGGAGTTGAAGGGCTCCCCGTCGTGGATCGCGACCTGCTCCACGGCCCCGCGCTCGGCCAGCTCGATCAGCGGGTCGCCAGCGATCTCGTCGGCGAACCTGGTGCAGCGCGAACACAGCACGCAGCGCTCACGGTCCAGGAGGATCTCGGCGGAGAGCGGGATCGGCTTGGGGTAGGTGCGCTTCACGTCGGAGTAGCGGGTGTCCCCGTTGCCGACCGCCATCGCCTGGTTCTGCAGCGGGCACTCCCCGCCCTTGTCGCAGATCGGGCAGTCGAGCGGGTGGTTGATCAGCAGGAACTCGTTGATGCCGTTCTGCGCCTTGGCCGCCACCGGCGAGGTGGCCTGGGTCCTGATGACCTGGCCGGGCATCACCGCGGTGGTGCAGGAGGCCTGCGGCTTGGGCATCGGGCGGCCGCGCCCGTCGTCGGTGATCTCGACCAGGCACTGGCGGCAGGCGCCCACCGGGTCGAGCAGCGGGTGGTCGCAGAAGCGCGGGACCGGCTTGCCGATCATCTCGGCGGCCCGGATGATCATCGTGCCCTTGGGCACCTTGACCTCGATGCCGTCGATCGTCACCGAGACCAGGGTGGCCGGGTCGGCCTCGGCGATCTGGCGCGACAGCGGGTTGCGGTTCAGGGCCAGCGCCGCATCGGGGGTGTTGGTGTTCGCTCCCCCCGCTGCCAGCGCGCCGGCCTGGGGGTCGGCGGCGGGCGTGGCGAGCGCCTGGGCTTCCTTCGTCGTCTCACTCATGCGGTGGCTCCGCTCTCAGCGACGGCGCCGGCGCGGTACCAGGCGGTCGTCTTCTCGTACGGGAACAGTTCCCAGGCGGGCGTGTGCAGGCCCGCTTCGAACTCGGGCCGGAAGTAGTTGACCATCGACTTCACGATCGTCGCCGTACCGTCGGCCAGGGCGCAGAAGGACCGGCCCGCGATGTTGTCGGACAGGTCGAGCAGCTTGTCGATGTCGCCCGGCTCGCCCTTGCCCGCCTCGAGCCGCGCGAGCAGCTGGACCAGCCACCACGAGCCCTCCCGGCAGGGGGTGCACTTGCCGCACGACTCGTGCTTGTAGAACTCCACGTAGCGCAGGCAGGCCCGCACCGCGGAGGTTGTCTCGTCGAAGCACTGGAGCGCCTTGGTACCCAGGCCGGTGCCGACCTTGGCCGGCCCGTCGTAGTCGAGCGGCACGTCCAGGTGCTCGTCGGTGAGGATGCCGAGGGAGGAGCCGCCGGGGGTCCAGAACTTCAGCTGGTGCCCGTGGCGGATGCCGCCGGCCATGTCGAGCAGCTGGCGCAGGGTGATCCCCATCGGGGCCTCGAACTGGCCGGGGTTGGCGACGTGCCCGGAGAGCGAGTAGAGCGTCATACCGCGGGAGTTCTCGGTGCCCATCGAGGTGAACCAGTCGACCCCGTTGCTGATGATCGACGGCACTGTGGCGATCGTCTCGACGTTGTTGATCACCGTCGGCGAGGCGTAGAGGCCGGCAACCGCGGGGAACGGCGGCTTGAGACGCGGTTGCCCGCGGCGACCCTCCAGGGAGTCCAGCAGTGCCGTCTCCTCACCGCAGATGTAGGCGCCCGCACCTGCGTGCACCGTCACCTCCAGGTCGAAGTCGGTGCCGAGGATGCCCTTGCCGAGGTAGCCGGCGGAGTAGGCCTCGCGCACCGCCTGCTGCATCCGGCGGATGACGTGCAGGACCTCACCGCGGATGTAGATGAACGCGTGGTGGCAGCCCACGGCGTACGAGCTGATGATCACGCCCTCGAGCAGCGTGTGCGGGGAGGCCATCACCAGCGGGATGTCCTTGCAGGTGCCGGGCTCGGACTCGTCGCAGTTGACGACCAGGTAGACCGGGTTGGGGTTGTCCTTGGGCAGGAAGCTCCACTTCACGCCGGCCGGGAAGCCCGCGCCGCCGCGGCCGCGCAGGTTCGCGTTCTTGACCTGGCCGATGATGTCGGCCGGGGCCTTGCCGAGGGCGGTCCGCAGGGCCTGGTAGCCGCCGCGCCGCTCGTAGTTGCTGAGCTTCCAGGCCCGCTCGTCGCCCCAGTTGGCACTGAGGACCGGGGTCAGGGTGTCGGTCACTTGCCCTCCTCCTGGCTCGGAGCCGGCACATCGGCCGGATCAGGTGCACGCCAGCCGTTGCGCTCGGCGAGCTTGAGTCCGAGCAGCGACTGGGTACCGGCAGCGGGGCCCTCGTCGGCCCGCCCGTCCGGGAAGCCGGCCAGGACCCGCTCCGCCTCCCGCCACGAGGTGATCGTGGCCCCACGCGGGGACACCACGACCTCGTCGCTGCGCAGGCGATCCACCAGCTCGATCGCCTTCTTGGGGGTCATCGTGTCGAAGAACTCCCAGTTGACCATCACCACCGGGGCGTAGTCGCACGCCGCGTTGCACTCGACGCGCTCGAAGGTGATCGCCCCGTCCTCGGAGGTCTCGTCGTTGCCCACGCCGAGGTGCTGCTCGAGGGCGGCGGCGATCTCGTCACCGCCCAGGATCGCGCACAGCGAGGTGGTGCAGACGCCGACGTGGTGCCTGCCCATCGGCTTGCGCTTGTACATGGTGTAGAAGGTCGCGACGCCGTTCACCTCGGCCGGGGTGATGTCGAGGATGCGCGCGCAGATCTCGATCGCCGCCGGGGTGACCCGTCCCTCCACGCTCTGCACCAGGTGCAGCATCGGCAGCAGGGCCGAACGCTTCTCCGGGTACCGCGCAGCGAGTTCCTCCAGCTCGGCGATGGTCGAGGCATCGATCCGGGTGCCCGCGGGGTCGTCGGGACCGACGCCTCCGGTGTTGTCGAAATGGGTCCTGAAACCGCTCATCGGTCGACGCCTCCCATGACGGGGTCGAGGCTGGCACCCGCGACGGAGACGTCGGACAGCATGCCGCCGATGACCATCGCAGGGTAGGCCTGAAGGTTGACGAAGCTGGGGTCACGGAAGTGTGCCCGGTAGGGGCGGGTGCCGCCGTCGGAGACGACGTGGGCACCCAGCTCGCCCTTGGGGCTCTCGACCGGGACGTACGCCTGGCCCGGCGGGACCTGGAAGCCCTCGGTGACCAGCTTGAAGTGGTGGATCAGCGCTTCCATCGACTCGCCCATGATGTGGCGGATGTGCTCGTTGGAGTTGCCCTGGCCATCCGGCCCGACGGTCAGCTGGGCCGGCAGCGCGATCTTCGGGTCGTTGACCATCACCCGCTGGCCGTCCATCTTCTCCAGCCGGTCGATGGCCTGGTCGACGATCCGCAGTGCCTGGAACATCTCGTCGCGGCGGACCACGTAACGGGCGTACGAGTCGCAGCCGTCATCGGTGATGACGTCGAAGTCGTAGGTCTCGTAGCCGCAGTACGGCTGCTTCCTGCGCAGGTCCCAGTCGATCCCGGTGGCGCGCAGCGGCGGGCCGGTGACGCCGAGGGCGACGCAGCCGGTGAGGTCGAGGTAGCCGATGCCGTTGTCGAGCCGGGCCCGGAAGATCGGGTTGTCGTCACACAGTCCGCCGATCTCCGGCAGGTGCGTGTGCAGCCAGGCGGACATCTCCCGCAGCTTCGGGATGGCGCCGGCAGGCAGGTCGTTCGCGACGCCGCCGGGACGGATGAAGCCGTGGTTCATCCGCAGGCCGGTGATCATCTCGAGCATGTCGAAGATGACCTCGCGCTCGCGGAAGGCCACCGTCATCACGGTGGTCGCGCCCATCTCGTTGCCGGTCGTACCGATCGCGACGAGGTGGTTGACGATGCGGTTCATCTCCATCAGCAGCACGCGCATCGTGGTGGCCTTCTCGGGGATGTCGTCCTCGATCCCGAGCAGGCGCTCGACGCCGAGGGAGTACGACACCTCCTGGAAGAAGGGCGTCAGGTAGTCCATCCGGGTGCACAGCGTGACGCCCTGGGCCCAGGTGCGGTACTCCATCGACTTCTCGATGCCGGTGTGCAGGTAGCCGATGCCGATCCGGGCATCGGTGACCGTCTCGCCGTCGAGCTCGAGGAGGACCCGGAGTACGCCGTGCGTGGACGGGTGCTGCGGGCCCATGTTGACCACGATCGTCTCGTCACCACGCTCGGCCTGGGCCTCGACGATGTCGTCCCAGTCACCGCCGTCGGCGTAGTAGACGTTGCCTACCTCGGGGTCGCCGGCCTGCCGGTAGGGATCGTCCTGGGTGGTGGTGTCGTCGAGGATGTCCTCGTCGTGGAATTCGGTGCTCATGAGTTGTAGTCCCTCCGCTCGTGGACCGGGGAGTTCGTGGCGCCGTGGAACTCCACGGGGATGCCGCCCAACGGGTAGTCCTTGCGCTGGGGGTGACCGGGCCAGTCGTCCGGCATCTCGATCCGGGTCAGCGCGGGGTGGCCGTCGAAGATGATGCCGAAGAAGTCGTACGTCTCCCGCTCGTGCCAGTCGGCCGTCGGGTAGGTCGCCACGACGGACGGGATGTGCGGATCCGCATCGGGGCAGGTGACCTCGAGCCGGATCCGGCGGTTGTGGGTCATCGACAGCAGGTGGTAGACCGCGTGCAGTTCGGCACCCCGATCGGTCGGGTAGTGCACGCCCGACACCGACGGGCAGGACTCGAACCGCAGCATCGGGTCGTCGCGCAGCACGCGGGCGACCTCGGCCAGGTGGGCGCGGTCGATGAACAGGGTGATCTCGCCCCGGTCGACCACCACCGAGCTGATCGCCTCGTCGGGGTCACCGACCAGCCCGCGCAGGCGGTCGACGAAGCCGTCGTACCACCCGCCGTACGGCCGACGGCTGGCCTGGGGCATCTCGACGTACCAGGTCATGTCGTTGTAGCCGGACACGTCGGAGGTGGTCGAGGCGTGGAACAGGCCCTGGCGGACGTCCAGGACGCGGCGCTCCTGCTCCTGTCCCTGGCCGTCCTCGGGGACGACGGGAATGCTGGCGTCGGTCATCGCAGCAGGCCCTTCTGCTCGGTGAGGGAGGAGGCGACGAGCTGGCGCGCCTCGCGGGCGATGGCCGCATCACGCTCGTCGGCACCGATGGGGGCGTTCTGCACGATCGTGCGCAGCTTCATGATCCCGTCGATCAGCATCTCGGGGCGCGGCGGACAGCCCGGCACGTACACGTCCACGGGGACGATGTGGTCGACGCCCTGCACCAGCGCGTAGTTGTTGAACATGCCGCCGGACGAGGCGCACACACCCATCGACAGCACCCGCTTCGGCTCGGCCATCTGGTCGTAGATCTGGCGGACCACGGGGGCGAACTTCTGGCTCACCCGGCCCGCCACGATCATCAGGTCGGCCTGGCGCGGCGAGGCGCGGAAGACCTCCTGGCCCCAGCGTCCCGCGTCGTGCGGGGTCGCGCCGAACGACATCATCTCGATGGCGCAGCAGGCCAGGCCGAAGGTCGCCGGCCAGAAGGACGCCTTGCGCGCCCACCCGAAAAGCTGTTCCGCAGTGGTCAGCAGGACCCCTTGCGGGATCTTGTCCTCGAGTCCCATATCAGCACCTCACGTTTCCGCTGTCGACGTACGAACCGGCTGCTGTCAGTCCCACTCCAGACCCCCGCGCCGCCACTCGTAGATGTAGGCCAGGAAGACCAGGCCGATGAAGATGAGCATCTGGACCAGGGCGAAGCTGCCCATCCCCGGCGCGCCGAGGGAGGTGGCCCAGGGGTAGAGGAAGACGACCTCGATGTCGAAGACGATGAAGAGCATCGCGGTGATGTAGTACTTCACCGGGAACCGGCCACCGCCGGTGGGTTGGGGGGTCGGCTCGATCCCGCACTCGTACGAATCGGACTTCGTCCGGTTGTACCGGGTTGGTCCGATGATCGCCGACACCAGGGCGACGACCGCCATGATGGCGCCCATCACCAACATCAGGATCAACGGCAGGTACATGTTCATCGCCAGGTCCTTCCCTGTGCCGTGGTCATCCTCGCAAGCCTCTCTGACATCCCTGCCCCGTCCGTGCTGAGCGTACTCAGACCGAGGGGGCGATCCGCACGAGGGTGTTGATCACCCGGTCGAACGCGTCCCCGTCGCGCTGGTCGGTGAGCCCTGCGAGCAGTTTGTGCACCAGTTTCATCAGCGTCCGGCGCGGCAGTCCGTACCGGACGGCGATCCGCATCACCGTGGGGTGGCCGATCAGCTGCGCGAAGACGGCACCCAGCCGGTAGTACTTGCCCAGCTCGTCCTGCATCAGCACCGGGTAGCCGCGCAGCGCTCGCTCCGCCGAGCCGGTGCCGAAGCCGCGGGCCTTCGCGTCGGCGATCACACCGGCCGCGACCCGGCCGGCCTGCAGCGCCGAGTCGATCCCCTCGCCGTTGAAGGGGTTGACCATGCCACCGGCGTCGCCGACCAGCAGCAGGCCGTCCTTGTAGTGCGGCTTGCGGTTGAACGCCATCGGCAGGGCCATGCCCTTGATCGGCACCTGCAGGTTCTCCGGCCGGAACCCCCACTCCTCCGGGGTGTTCTCCAGCCAGGTCCGCATCATCTGCCGGTAGTCGGTCTTCGCGAAGGCCGGTGAGGTGTTCAGCATGCCCAGGCCGACGTTGACGGACCCGTCCCCCATCGGGAAGGCCCAGCCGTAGCCCGGCAGCAGTTGCGAGGCGCCCGGGGCGCCGTCCCACAGCTCGAGCCAGGACTCCATGTACTCGCCGTCGTGCCGCGGCGAAGTGACGTACGAGCGCACGGCCACACCCATCGGGCGCTTCTCGTCACGGCGGATCCCCATGCCGAGAGACAGCCGGGAGGAGTTGCCGTCCGCGGCGACCACGACCGGGGCGTGGAACGTCCGGCCGTCCTTGGTGCGCACGCCGGTGATCCGTCCGGACGATGCGTCCAGCACGGGGTCAGTGACGTGGGCCCCCTCGTAGAGGTGGGCGCCCTGGGCCTCGGCGTGCCGGGCCAGCAGTTCGTCCAGCTCCGTACGGCGCCGCGTCATGCCGTAGGCGGGGAAGTCCGCCAGGTCGGGCCAGTCCATCGTGAACGGGCGGCCGTTGCCGCCGTAGACGCGCAGCCCCTTGTTGTGCACCCAGCCGGCCTCCTCGGAGGTGTCGATGCCGAGGCGTACGAGCTCCTTGACCGCCCGCGGGGTGAGTCCGTCACCGCAGATCTTGTCCCGGGGGAAGGTGTGCTTCTCCAGCAGGGCAACGTCCAGGCCGAGGGCCGCGAGGTGGGCCGCGGTGGCCGATCCGCCCGGACCCGCTCCGACCACTACCGCGTCGACGGAGACAGATCCTCCCCCGGTGGTACTGGTTGCCGCATCGGTGGCGCGAGACATCCACTCTCCTGTGGCTCGAGATCCTCTGCAGCCCACGGACGCCGGGGCTGGCTGGCCCCTGCAGTCTACGACTCCCTCCGTTGCACGGCGAAACCTTGGACACCGCATCCCCCCTAGCCAGAGCAACAATGGCTGATCGATTACGGGAAGGGATCCGTGGCGTTATTCAATCGTGACCGCTCTTTCCGGGGAGATGGACCCCACCATGGTGCCGTTCCGCCTCCATCGAGACCTACAACATCCGGGACCCGGCCTTGTAGGTGGTCCGCAGGACAGGAACGCCCCAAGCATGGAAATGTCGAGGGGTGCCAACCATTTCTCGCATCGCCATCGTCAATCGCGGAGAGGCCGCCATGCGGCTCATCCATGCCGTACGCGACCTGAATGCCCAGCGGACCTCCGCCGGACAGGCCCCGATCCGTACGATCGCCCTGTCCACCGACGTCGACGCCGGAGCGGCCTTCGTCCGCGAGGCCGATGAGAATTACCGCATCGGCGCGGCTGCCGATCGCCCCTACCTCGACCTGGCGGTCCTCGAACGGGCCCTGGACGAGACTCGGGCCGACGCGGTCTGGGTCGGCTGGGGCTTCGTCGCGGAGGACCCTGCCTTCGCCGACCTCTGCGAGCGGCGGGGCATCACCTTCATCGGACCGAGCGCCGAGGCCATGCGCAAGCTCGGCGACAAGATCGGCTCCAAGCTGATCGCCGAGGAGGCCGGCGTCCCGGTCGCCCCTTGGAGCCGCGGCCCGGTCGACACGCTGGAACAGGCGCTGGCGGTGTCCGAGCAGGTCGGCTACCCGCTGATGCTGAAGGCGACCGCCGGCGGCGGTGGCCGCGGCATCCGCAAGGTCACCGGCCCGGAAGACCTGGTCGAGGCCTACCAGCGCACCCGCGACGAGGCCATGCGCTCGTTCGGCAGTGGCGTGGTGTTCCTGGAGAAGCTGATCACCGGCGCCCGCCACATCGAGGTGCAGCTGATCGCCGACGGCCAGGGCAGCGCCTGGGCCGTGGGCGTCCGCGACTGCTCGGTGCAGCGCCGCAACCAGAAGGTGATCGAGGAGTCGGCCTCCCCGCTGCTCGAGCCGGAACAGTCCGAGCAGCTCAAGGCCTCGGCCGAGCGCCTCGCGCTGGCCGTCGGCTACTGCGGCGCCGCCACCGTCGAGTTCCTCTACCACCCCCAGACCCGTACGTTCGCCTTCCTGGAGGTGAACACCCGCCTGCAGGTGGAGCACCCGGTCACCGAGTTGGTCACCGGCCTGGACCTGGTCGCCCTGCAGATCCAGGTCGCCTCCGGGATCCCGCTCGCCGGGCCGCGTCCGGTCGAGCACGGGCACGCGATCGAGGCCCGGCTCAACGCCGAGGACGCGGATCGCTCCTTCTCCCCCTCCCCGGGCCGGATCGTCCGGCTGGAGTTCCCTGCCGGCCCCGGGGTCCGGGTCGACACCGGCGTCACCGAGGGCGACACCATCCCGGCCGACTTCGACTCGATGGTCGCCAAGATCATCGCGTACGGCTCGAACCGCAACGAGGCGATCGCACGGCTGCAGCGCGCCATGCTCGAGACCACCGTCGTCATCGACGGCGGCGTGACCAACAAGAGTTTCGTCCTGGAGCTCCTGGACCGGCCCGAGGTCACCCGTGGCGAGCCCGCCTGGGCCGACACCGGCTGGATCGACCGTACGATGGCCGACGGCGGCCTGGTCACCGACCGGCACGCCGGCATCGCCCTGGTGGCTGCGGCGATCCAGAGCTACACCGAGGAGGAGCAGGCCGAGATCGGCCACCTCCTCACCACCGCCCGCGGCGGACGCCCCCAGCTCCACCACGAGTCCATCCGCGCCGTCGAGCTGAAGCTGCGCGGCGTGCGCTACGCGGTCACGGTGGCCCGGACCAGCCACGACCGCCACCTGGTCAGCATCAGCGACCCCGCGGCGGACCCCGCGGCCCCGGACGTGTCCGTCGTCGCGCGACTGGACCGGATCGACGGGGTGCGCGCCCGGCTGGTCATCGGTGACCACGACTACCGCCTGGTCACCGCCGCCAGCGGGACGACCCAGCTGGTCGAGGTGAACGGTGTCGCCCACCGGATCACCCGCGACGAGGGCGGCATGATGCGCTCCCCCACGCCGGCCCTGGTGGTCGGCACGCCGGTCCCGGTCGGCACCGAGGTCGCCGCGGGCGCCACCGTGGTGGTGCTGGAGGCGATGAAGATGGAGATGGCCGTCACCGCCCCGGTCGCCGGGCGGGTCAAGGAGCTCTTCGTACGCGTCGGCACCCAGGTGGCCACCGGCGAGCCGCTCGCCCAGCTGGAGCCGACCGGTGACCCGAACGCCGCCGCGGAGCAGGTCGCCGGCAAGGCACTGGCCTGGCCGGCCGACGAGGTCGCCGACCTCGACGCCGCCGGACGGGCGGCCCATGCCCTCCAGGTGCTGCGCGCCCTGCTGCTCGGCTACGACATCGCCCCCGGCCGCGTCGGCGCCCTGCTCTCCGACTACCTGGCCGGCCGGGACGCCCTGGCCGCCTCCGGGGTCGACGTCCTGGCCCAGGAGATCGGCCTGGTCACGGTCTTCACGGACCTGGCCGAGCTGACCCGCAACCGCCCGGCCGACGAGGAACTGCGCACCGAACTGCGGGTGCACAGCGCCCGCGAGTACTTCCACACCTACCTGCGCACCCTCGACCCGGAGCGCGGCGGCCTGCCCACCCACTTCCGGGACAAGCTGCTGCGCGTCCTGGGACACTACGGTGTCACCGACCTGGAGCGCGGCCCGGAGCTGGAGGAGGCGGTCTTCCGGATCTTCCTCACCCTGCACAACAGCGCCGACGTCGACGTCATGGTCGGTGTGCTGCAGCGCTGGCTCGGCCTGCCGCTGCCGGTCGCGGAGGCCGACGCCCCGGCCGCCCGCGCCCTGCTGGAGCGGGTCATCCGCGCCACCCAGCGCCGCTTCCCGGTCGTCGCCGACCTGGCCCGCTCGGTCCGCTTCGGCTGGTTCGACCAGCCGATCGTCGACGCGGAGCGCACCAAGGTCCTGTCCGGCGTGGCCGAAGAGGTCGCGGCCCTGGCCGATCCCACCGCCACCGACCGGCAGCAGCGGATCGAGGCCCTGGCCGCCATCCCCGAGCCGCTGGCAGACTTCCTCCGCGACCGGCTCGCGGCCGGGACACCGGAGCACGAGCCGCTGCTCGAGGTGCTGGTCCGGCAGAACTACCTCGACTACGGCCTCGCCGACCTGGCCGTCGTCCAGCACGACGTCCCAGGTACCGACCGGCACCGCCCGGTCGTCCGCGCCGAGTTCGACAGCAGCCGGCACGGCACGACCCGGATCGTGTCCACCGTGGGCGACATCGCCGAACTGGCCCCCGGCGGGGCGATCGATGCGCTGGTCTCGTCCGAGCTGGCCACCGACCACGGCTCGGTGGCCGAGCTCTACCTGCGCTGGCCCCAGCCGCCGGCCGACCAGGACCAGGTCTCCGCCGAGATCGCCCGCCTGCTCACCGGCCAGCCCTTCGTCGGCGCCTGCCGCCGGGTCTCCGTCGCGGTCTGCCCCGAGGGCGACCGGCCGGTCGACTACTACACCTTCCAGCACTCCCCCGAGGACCGGGAGGTCCTGGTCGAGGACCGGCTGGTCCGGGGCATGCACCCGCTGGTCGGACGGCGCCTCAACCTGTGGCGGCTGCGCGAGTTCGACGTCACCCGGATCGACGTCCCCGGCGACGTCCTGCTCTACGAGTGCGTCGCCCGGTCCAACCCCTCGGACCGACGGCTGGTGGCGGCTGCCCAGGTGCGCCAGCTCGCGGTGGTCCGCGACGAGGAGGGCCGGATCGTCGGCCTGCCGCATGCCGAGCGCGCGGTGGAGAACTGCCTCGAGGTGATCCGCCGGGCACGTACCGCCCGCGGCAAGGCCGGCTCCCAGCTGGCGATGAACCACGTCTGGGTGACCGTCTGGCCCGCGCTGCGGGGTGACCTGGAGCAGGTCGCCGCCCTGCGGGACAAGATCACCCCGCTCAGTGACGGCAACGGCATCGAGGAGGTCCTGGCCCAGGGTCGGGTGGTCGACCAGCGCGGCGACCTGCACCCGGTCGCGATCCGCTTCCGCGCCCGGCCCCACGGCGGCACCGCCGCAGACCTGATCGATCCGCCGACCGAGCCGCTGGCGCCCCTGGACGACTACGCCACCAAGGTGAAGCGCGCCCAGCGGCGCGGTCTGGTCTACCCGTACGAGCTGGCCTCGGTCCTCACCCGGGGCGGCTCCCTGGTCGAGTACGACCTCGACGAGAACGGCGTGCTGGGGCCGGTGGAACGTCCCCGCGGACGCAACACCGCCGGCATGATCGTCGCCCTGGTCAGTACCCCGACCGAGCTGTACCCGGAGGGGGTCCGCCGCGTCGTGCTGTGCGGTGACCCGACCAAGTCGCTCGGCGCCCTGTCCGAGCCGGAGTGCGTCCGGGTGATCGCAGCCCTCGACCTGGCCGAGGAGCTGGGCCTGCCGCTGGAGTGGTACGCGGTGTCCTCCGGGGCGCGGGTGTCGATGACCAGCGGCACCGAGAACATGGACTGGGTCGCCGAGGCGCTGAAGCGGATCGTCGAGTTCACCCAGGACGGTGGCGAGATCAACGTCGTCGTGGCCGGCATCAACGTCGGCGCCCAGCCGTACTGGAACGCCGAGGCCACGATGCTGATGCACACCAAGGGCATCCTGGTGATGACCCCGGACAGCGCCATGGTGCTGACCGGCAAGCAGGCGCTGGACTTCTCCGGTGGTGTCTCGGCCGAGGACAACTTCGGCATCGGTGGCTACGACCGGGTGATGGGCCCGAACGGGCAGGCGCAGTACTGGGCGGCGGACCTGGCCGGGGCGCTGGACATCGTGCTGGCGCACTACGAGTACAGCTACATCGCGCCGGGCGAGCCCGGACCGCGCCGGGCACCGACGACGGACCCGGCTGACCGCGACGTGTCCCCGTTCCCGCACCCGAACGGCGACTTCCACACGGTCGGGGAGATCTTCTCCGCCGATCACAACCCCGACCGCAAGCGGCCCTTCGACATCCGTACGGTGATGCGCGCCGTCGCCGACGCCGACCACCCGATGCTGGAGCGCTGGGCGGGGATGGCCGACGCGGAGACCGCAGTGGTCACCGACACCCGGATCAATGGGCACGCGGTGTCCCTGATCGGGATCGAGTCCACGCCGGTTCCGCGACAGGGCTTCCCGCCCACCGACGGCCCGGACACCTACACCGCCGGCACGCTGTTCCCGCGCTCGTCCAAGAAGGTGGCTCGGGCCCTCAACGCGGCCTCCGGCCACCGGCCGGTGGTGGTACTGGCGAACCTGTCCGGCTTCGACGGGTCGCCGGAGTCGATGCGCAACCTCCAGTTGGAGTACGGCGCGGAGATCGGCCGGGCGATCGTCAACTTCGACGGCCCGATCGTGTTCTGCGTCATCTCCCGCTACCACGGTGGCGCGTTCGTGGTGTTCTCCAAGCGGCTCAACCCGAGCCTGACCGTGCTGGCGGTGGAGGGCTCGTACGCCTCGGTGCTCGGTGGTGCGCCGGCCGCAGCGGTCGTCTTCGCCTCCGAGGTCGGCAAGCGGGTCGCCGCCGACCCGCGGGTGGTCGAACTGGAGAAGCGGATCGCGACCAGCCCGGAGGACCGGCGCGGTGCGCTGGCCGTCCAGCTGGCCGACCTGAACGCGGTGGTGCGGGCCGAGAAGATCTCCGAGCTGGCGTCCGAGTTCGACGCCGTGCACAGCATCCACCGCGCGGTGGAGGTCGGATCGGTGGACGAGGTGATCGCGGCCGCCGACATCCGGCCCCGGATCATCGCCGCGATCGAGCGCGGTCTGGCCTGATCGACCGGGCGGTGCGCCGGTGCGCGGACGGGGACACGCCCCGCTCCCGCACCGGGCACCGCCCGCGGCCGTTCGCCCGGGGCCGACCCCCGGCCGGAACGGCTAGAGTGCGGGGGTGATGCAGCCAGCCTCGCTCCCGACGGTCCCTCGCCTCCGCTCGGTCACGACGATGATCGACGACCCCGGTCCCCTGCGGGACCTGCTGCCCGAGGCCGGTGCCTGCGCCTGGTTCCACCGCGATGACGGGATGATCGGGCTGGGCGAGGCCGCTCGCTGCGAAGTGACCTCGCTGGCCGAGGCCAACGCCTGGTGGAAGGCCGTGGCCACCGCGCTGGACGACGGGTCCGCGCAGGATCCGCTGCCCTCAGGGGTCGGCTCGCTCGCCTTCGGGACGTTCGTCTTCGACGACACCAACACCACCCGTACGTCCGTCCTGGTGGTTCCCAGCATCGTGGTCGGCAGCCGGGAGGGCCGGCACTGGATGACCCGGGTCGGGCCGGCCGACGCGCCGCTGCCCGAGCCGGTGCTGCCGGTACCCACCACCACCCCGCAGGGGCCCGGTGCGGTGTCCTGGTCGGACGGCGCGATGTCCGGACCGGACTGGGAGGAGGTGGTCGCGGGCGCCGTGGAGCGGATCGCCCAGGGGCGCCTGGAGAAGGTCGTGCTCGCGCGCAACGTGATCGCCACCACCCAGGCCCCCATCGACCCGCGCTGGCTGCTGGGCCGTCTCTCCCCGCGCTACCCGCGGTGCTGGACCTTCTGGGTCGACGACATGGTCGGCGCGACCCCCGAGATGCTGGTCCGGGTCGACCAGGGCCTGGTCACCTCCCGGGTGCTCGCCGGGACGATCTGGCGCGGCGCGCTGGGACCCAAGCGACGCTCCCCCGGCGAGACGGGCGGCCGGGGCGTCGAGGACACCTTCTCCTCCACCGCCATCGCGGAGGTGCTGAGCCAGTCGGAGAAGAACCTGGGCGAGCACCAGCTCGCCGTGGAGTCCGTGGCCCGGGCGCTGGCCCCGCACTCGACCAGCATGAACGTGCCCGAGACGCCGTACGTGCTCGAGCTGCCCAACGTGATGCACCTGGCCACCGACGTGAACGCCGTCGTCCGGCCCGGCACCACCGCGCTGGCCCTGGCCGCCGCCCTGCACCCCAGCGCGGCCGTCTGTGGCACCCCGACCGACGTGGCCCGCGCGACCATCGCCGAGATCGAGGGGATGGACCGGGGCCGCTACTCCGGCCCGGTCGGGTGGATCGACAGCCACGGGAACGGGGAGTGGGCGATCGGCCTGCGCTGCGGGCGACTGCAGCCCGACGGCCGCTCGATCGAGATCTTCGCGGGCTGCGGGATCGTGGCCGACTCCGTGCCGGCCACCGAGCTGGCCGAGTCCAACGCCAAGCTCGTCCCCATGCGGGACGCCCTGGAGGGCTGACCGGCCCCGGCGCTCAGCGCAGCGGCAGGGCGCGGGCGTACTGGATCGGGTAGTGGTCCGGGGCGCCGTCCAGGCGGGCCTGCCAGCGGGCCGGGGCGTACGGGTCCCGGAGCAGTTCCCGGGCGACCATCACGGCATCGGCGCGCCCCTCGGACACGACCGACTCGGCCATCTGCGGGTCGACGATGATCCCGACCGTACTGACCGGGATGTCGACGACCCGCTTCACCGCCTCGGCGAACGGCACCTGGTAGCCGGGGTGGGGTCGTGGCGGCACCACCCGCGGGGTGACGCCCCCGCTGGAGACGTCGACCAGGTCCACGCCGTGCTCCTGCAGCAGCACCGCGAGCCGCTGGGTGTCGGAGACCGTCCAGCTCGGCTCCTCCACCCCGGTCTCCTCGAACCAGTCGGTCGCCGAGATCCGGTAGAGCACCGGCACCAGGTCCCCGACGGCCTCACGGACCGCGTCGACGACGGCCAGCGGCAAGCGGACCCGGCGCTCGAAGTCACCGCCCCAGTCGTCGGTACGGCGGTTCGCGACCGGGGAGCAGAACTGGTGCAGCAGGTAGCCATGGGCGCCGTGCACCTCGACGACGTCGAAGCCGGACTGGACAGCGCGGACCGCCGCGGCACGGAAGCCCTCGATCACTCCGACGATGTCGGTGGCGGTCATCGCCCGCGGTGCGGCGTACGCGTCCCCGAGCGGGACGGCACTGGGCGCGATCGTGCCCCAGCCGCCCTCCTGCAGCGGGACCGAGGCGGCACCCCGCCAGGGCTGCACCGTGGAGGCCTTGCGGCCGGCGTGGTTCAGCTGGACGCCGGTCAGGGCACCGAGCCGGTGGCACAGGTCGTTGATCGGCGCGAACGCCGCTGCCTGGGCGTCGTTCCACAGCCCCAGGTCCCACGGGGAGATCCGTCCCTGCGCGGTCACCGCGGTCGACTCGGCGATCACCAGGCCGGCCCCGCCGCTGGCGCGGGAGGCCAGGTGCTGCAGGTGGAAGTCGGTCGAGCAGCCGGCCTCGACCCCGGTCGGGGCGGCCGAGTACATGCACATCGGCGACATCCAGACCCGGTTGCGGACGGTCAGGCCGCGCAACGTCAGCGGCGAGAACAGCTGGGACATGGCCCTACCGTAGTCCGGTGCAGTGCTGAGGCGGTGACGGGCCGTGGGTGGCAGCGGGTGGCCGGGCGCGGCGGTCGGTGGCGGTCGCCCTGTGGTAGCCGAGCCTCGATGTCGGCGGTCCGTGACATGCTGGGTCGGTGGCCCGAGCGAACCAGAAGACCGATTACCGCGCAACGCTTGCGAAGCGGCGCCAGGACGTGGCGACGATGTTCGACGGCGTCGCCACGCGCTACGACCTCGCCAACGACGTCCTCTCGCTGGGCCAGGTCCGGCTCTGGCGCGAGGCGACCCGCAAGGCCCTGGCCCCCCGCCCCGGCCAGCTAATCCTGGACCTGGCCGCGGGCACCGGCACCTCCAGCCACTCCTTCGCCGCCTCCGGTGCGACGGTGGTCCCGACCGACCTCTCGCTGGGCATGCTGCGGGTGGGCAAGGACCGCTACCCCGAGCTCGGCTTCGTCGCCGGCGACGCCCTCGCCCTGCCGTACGCGGACGCCTCGTTCGACGCGGTCACCGCCTCCTACGGCCTGCGCAACATGGAGGACACCATCGGAGCGCTCACCGAGCTGCGCCGGATCACACGCCCCGGCGGCCGGATCGTGATCTGCGAGTTCTCCACCCCGACCTGGCGCCCGTTCGCCACGCTCTACAAGGAATACGTGATGGAGGCGCTGCCCCGGATGGCGACCGCCGTGTCGTCCAACCCGGCCGCGTACGTCTACCTGGCCGAGTCGATCCAGGCCTGGCCCGACCAGGAGCAGCTGGCCGCACTGTTGGTCGAGGCCGGCTGGCGCGACGTCCAGTGGGAGAACCTCTCGGGCGGCATCGTCGCCATCCACCGCGCCTGGGCCTGACCTGCCGATGGCAGCTTTCGTCCTCGACGCCTTCGCCGCTCGCAGCTGCGCGGTGAAGACCCACAACCTGTTCGACCCGCAGGTGCATCCGGCCACCCCTGCGGTCGACCCGTCGGTCGAGGAGAGCTTCGACGACGGCCCGAGCCATGCCGACCGGGTGATCGCGGCGATCCTCGGCGCCGCCAGGGTGCACGGACTGCTCCGGGTGGAGGACCACCGGGACCTGGTCGACCAGCCCTGGCAGGTCCGCGAGGACGCCTGCCGGACAGCGATGCTGAGCGGTGTCGACGTGATCATCCACGGCATCGTCCCGCTGGACCTGGCCGGCCATCGCAGCGGACGGGCCGACCTGTGGGTACGCGGGCAGGACACCCCCGACGGCCGGCCCGGCTACCACCCGGTCGAGATCAAGGCGCACCTGCTGCAGGAGCAGCGACGCTCGGGCCGCGACCACACCTTCCAGGTCCCCGTCTCACCGCTGGGCAGGCCATCCCCCGCCGCCGCGGTGCCGGTGGACTCCCGGGCCGTCCGGCTGAACAGCCGCGAGGGTGACCTGCTGCAGATCGCCCACTACTGGCGCCTGCTGGAGTCGGCCGGCTTCGCGGCCGGCGGCCGTCCGCTGGCAGGCATCATCGGCACCGACCAGTTGCCCGGCCACGGCCTGGTGATCACCTGGGTCGACCTGGCCGAGCCGGTGATCCGTACGTTCTCCCGCCGGTCGGCCGAGGGCTGGACCCGGCGCAGCATCCTGGAGCGCTACGACCACGAGCACGGCTTCCGGGTGAGCATCGCCGCCGTCGCCATGCAGCAGGGCCTGCCGGACGCACCCGAGCCGCTCGTGCTGCCCATCGTCAACAAGGAGTGCCCGCGCTGCGAGTGGTGGGAGACCTGCCGGCCCCAACTGCACGACCACGACCTCAGCCTGCGGATCGACAAGTCCCCGCTCGACATCCGCGAGATCTCGGTGCTGCGCCGGCTCGGGATCAACACGATCGACGACCTCGCCGCGGTGGACCTCGACGACCTGATGCCGCACTACCTGCCCGAGGTGCAGCACCGCCCCGGCGCCGACCGCCGGCTGGTGCTGGCGGCCCACCGGTCCCGCCTGCTGGCCGACGGCCGGTCGCTGGAGCGGATCACCACCGGACCGATCATCGTTCCCCGGGCGGACCTGGAGATCGACTTCGACATCGAGAACTCCAGCGACGACCGGGTCTACCTGTGGGGCTTCCTGGTCACCGACACCTCGACCGGGGAGCAGCACTACCGACACTTCAGCTCCTTCGCCGACCTCGACGCGGCGGCCGAGGCCCGCCTGGCCGTGGAGGCGATGACCTGGCTGCAGGGCCTGGCCGCCGGCCACCGTACGGTGCTCGTCTACCACTACTCCCCGTACGAGGTGAACCGCCTGGGCCGGCTCGCGGAGCAGACCCGCGAGCCGGTGCTGGAACAGGCCCGGGCCTGGGCCGGGGACCACTTCGTCGACCTGTTCGCCACCGTGCGCGAGCACTGGTTCGGTGCGCACGGGCTGGGCCTGAAGGTGGTCGCCCATGAGGGCGCGGGGTTCACCTGGCGGGACGACGACCCCGGCGGACTGAATTCGCAGGCCTGGTTCGACGAGGCGGTCCACAGCGAGGACCCAGCCGACCGGGAGGCCTCCCGTAGGCGGGTGCTGGAGTACAACGAGGACGACGTGCGGGCGACCGCCGCGCTACGCGACTGGCTGTCCGGGGCCTGAGCGGCTGTGGGGTTTCCCCAGAACGCACATCGATTATCGACTTTCGGTGATCGTGCGGGGGCCCGCGTCAACATACGGTGGGTGGACGCCCCGCGGTCAGTGCAGACCGCCCGTTGCAATCGGAGACCCCCATGGCCCCCACGAACGTCCGGATCATCACCACCGCCGCCGCTGCCTTCCTGCTCGTGTTCCTGCTCAGCGGCTTCATCGTGGGGACCCTCCTCGGCGAGACCTGGGCCAGCTCGATCGCCACCGCCTCCACGCTCGGCATCGTCGGTGCCGGGATGCAGTTGATGCTGATCGCCGCCCGTCGTCGCCGGGAGCTCGAGGGCCAGTTCGACCTGCTGGGCCCCGAGGCCTGAGCGATCCACCACCCCCGGCCCCCGGGACATTCTCCGTCAGACGAGTCTGCGGATCCGCTCCTCGAACGCCCGCCGGTCCGCGCGGTCCAGGGGCACCTCGAGCACCTCGCGCCCGGTGACGGGAGCCGCCAGCGCCGCGGCCAGCTCGTCCCGGCCGGTGATCCGGCGGTGCCGCCAGCCGTACGCCCTGGCCAGGGCCGAGAAGTCGACGCCGTGCGGGGTGCCGAAGAGCCGGTCGAAGGCGCCGGCGTACGGTCCGCTGTCGTAGGTCGGGTCGCCCTGCTCGAGGGTGTGGAAGATCGCCCCGCCGTCGTCGTTGACCACCACCACGCGCAGGTCGGGGGTCTCCTCGCCCGGGCCGATCAGCAGCCCCCCGCCGTCATGGGCCAGGGACACGTCCCCGACCAGGGCGGTGACCGGCCGTCCCAGCCCGATCGCGGCGCCACTGGCCGTGGAGACCAGTCCGTCGATGCCGGACAGGCCGCGGTTGCCGATCACGTGGGCCGGTGCCGGACTGACCGGGGCCAGGTCGGCGTCGCGCAAGGACTGGGAGTTGCCGAGCAGCAGCACGTCCTGCGGGCCGACCGAGGCCACCACGGCCGCCGCCACCTCGGGCCCGGTCAGTCCCGGCTGGTCGCGCAGCATCCCGGCCAGCGCCTCACACGCCTGCGCGTCGGCCCGCTGCCACTCCGCCAGCCAGTCGGGGTCTCCGGCCGGCAGCAGCACCTCGTCGGCCACGGCGGAGGCGTGCAGGCCGACGTCGCTCCACTCCGAGGAGTCCGCGACCACCACCACCTCCACGTCCCTGCGGGACAGCAGCCGGGTGACGGGCCGGGACAGCGTCGGGCGGCCGTAGACCACCACGCGTTCGATCCGGTCGGCGAGCGAGGTGTCGAGCAGCAGCCGGTAGGTGGCCAGCGCGGCCCCCTCACGGGCGTTGGAGATCGGGCCGGCGAGCAGCGGGACGCCGGCCTCCTCGGCGTTGCGCCGGGCCCGGGCACCGGTCGAGGGCTGGCCGCTGCCGACCAGGACCACTGTCCGCGGACCTGGCTCCAGCTCGGTCAGCATGCCGGCTCCGAGCGGGGCGATGGAGGGGGCGTCGACGTCCAGCCAGTCCAGGCCCCGGTCGCCCGGGTCGGGGACGAGCGGGGCGGCGAGTCGTACGTTCAGGTGTCCTGGGCCCGGGGCGCGGGTGCGCATCCCGTCGGCCGAGGCGAGGACCCGGGCGACCTGGTGCCGGACGGCCAGGGGTCCGGCGTCGGCCTCCAGGTTGGCCTCGGCGCGGACGAAGGTGCCGAAGATCCCGACCTGGTTGGTGGTCTGGTTGGCCCCGGTGTCGAGCATGCCGGTGGGACGGTCGGCCGAGACCACGACCAGCGGGACGCCGGTGTGTGACGCCTCCATCACTGCCGGCAGCAGGTTGCCCACGGCAGTCCCGGAGGTGACGACGACGGGGACCGGCAGGCCGGTCACCCGGGCGATGCCGTGCGCGGTGAAACCCGCGACCCGTTCGTCGTGGCGGACGTGCAGCCGCAGCCGCCCGGCGGCCGCGGCGAGGTGGGCGGCCAGCAGCAGCGGGGCGTTGCGCGAGCCGGGGCACACCACCAGGTGCTCCACGCCGTTGGCGACGAGTTGGGCGATGACCGCGCGGGCGAGTGCTGTCGACGGGTTCATGCGTCCTCCCTGGTCTGCGCCGGGCTGGTGTGCGCCGGCCTGGTGTGGTCCGGGCTCGTGTGCTCCGGGCTCATCCGGCCAACCTACCGGTCGCCTCCCTGCGCCGGGCCCACTTCCCGGCCGTGGCCGGATCGGCGGCGAGCGCCGCCAGGCGCGTCGGGGTGGGCACCGGCCGGCGGACCTCCATCCAGCCGTCGACGGCCGCGAGTGGCTCGTCGACCACGTCGTCGACGAGCAGCCGGGAGGTGTTCAGCCCGCAGGCGTACGGCAGTTCGGGCAGCGCGGCCGCGAGCGCCAGGCCGGCGGCCAGCCCGACGGAGGTCTCCAGCGCGCTGGACACCACGACCGGCAGCCCGAGGCGCTCGGCCAGCTCCAGACAGGCGGCGACGCCGCCGAGCGGCTGGACCTTCAGCACCGCGACGTCGGCGGCCTCCAGTGCGACGACCCGCTCCGGGTCACCGGAGCGCCGGATCGACTCGTCGGCGGCGATCGGCACGTCGATGCCGTCGTGGGCCAGGTGCCGGCGGAGTGCCGCGAGGTCCTCCACGTCCGGACAGGGCTGCTCGGCGTACTCCAGGTCGAAGCGGGCCAGTTCGGCGAGGTTCCGGCGGGCGGTGTCGACGTCCCAGGCGCCGTTGGCGTCGATCCGCAGCCGGCCGGCGGGGCCCAGTGCGTCCCGCACCGCCTCCAGCCGGGCGATGTCCTCGGCGAGTACGGTCCGCGGGTCGGCGACCTTGACCTTGGCGGTCCGGCACCCCGAACCGGTCACGATGGCGTGGGCCTGGTCGGGGCCGACGACGGGCACGGTGACGTTGACCGGCACCCGGTCCCGGACCGGCGCCGGCCACGGCCGCTCGGCCGCCTCCCGGGCCGCGCGCAGCCACGGCACGAGCTCGGCGCCGGAGTAGTCCAGGAACGGGCTCCACTCGGCCCAGCCGGCCGGCCCCTCCCAGAGCAGGCCCTCGCGTACGTCGATGCCGCGGAAGCGGGTGCGCAGCGGGATGGCGTACACGTACGTGTCCATGGGCCGACCCTATGCCCGCGCGTCCGCCCTGCTTGCGCCGATCGCTCCTCGTCGCCCACCGGGAGCCGCGGTGGCCGGTCGTACGCTGGTCGGGTGTCCGCCCCCCTCCTGCGCCCGTTGCCCACCGCAGGGCTGTCGTCCGACGAGCTGACCGACGCCTTCGCCGGGGCGCTCGAGGGCTCGTACGTGCTGGCCCCGCTGCCCCCGGATCCGGTGGAGGAGGCGGCCGTACGGCGGATGCTCGCCGCAGCCGAGGAGCCTGGGGCACTGCCCGAGGACGTCGCGCTGGTGGTCTCGACCTCCGGTTCCACCGGCACGCCCAAGGGGGTGATGCTGTCGGCGTCCGCGATCCGCGCCGCGGCCGCCGCCACCGATGACCGGCTCTCCGGCCCGGGTGAGTGGACACTGGCGCTGGGCCCGCACTACGTCGCCGGGGCGATGGTGGTCTGCCGCGCACTGCTGGCGGACCGCGCGCTGCACCTGGCCCGCACCGACCTCGCCGACCTGTCTGCCACCCCGGCCCGGGCCGGCAGCCCCAGTTACCTGTCGGTGGTGCCGACCCAGCTGGCCCGGCTGCGACAGGACCGGGCGGCCCTGGCTGCACTGGCCGGCTTCGACGCGATCCTGCTCGGCGGTGCCGCGGTCGACCCCGACCTGCTGGCCCAGTTGCGCGACGAGGGGCTGCGACTGGTCACCACCTACGGCATGAGCGAGACCTGCGGGGGCTGCGTGTACGACGGCCGGCCGCTGGCGGGGGTCGGGATCACCGTCGACCCGGCCGACCAGCGGGTCGGGATCACCGGACCGGTGCTGTTCTCCGGCTACCTGGGCCGTCCGGACCTGACCGCCGCTGCCCTCGGCGTGCTCCCCGGCCCTGACGGCGGCCCGGTGCTGCTGACCGGCGACCGGGGCGAGGTCGGTCCCGACGGGAGGCTGCACCTGCTCGGCCGGATCGACGACGTGGTGGTCTCCGGTGGCCTCAACGTCGACCTGGCCGCTGTCCAGGCCGCCGCGCGCCGTGCGATCGGGACCACCGAACTGGTCGCGCTGGGGGTGCCCGACGAGGTCTGGGGGACCCGCGTGGTGGTCGTCACCACGGCCCGTACGTCCCTGGCCGCGCTGCGGACGGCGCTCGCCGCCGACCTGTCGCACCAGGCCCTGCCGCGCGGGCTGTCCCACGTCGATGTGCTGCCCACCACGAGTAGTGGCAAGATCGATCGCCGGGCCCTGCTCGGGGCCTGGGAATCGATGCACAAGGAGCTGGCGTGAGCACTGTCGCCGATTGGGTCGAGGGCGCACGCCTGCGGACATTGCCCGCCGCCTTCTCCCCCGTCCTGGCCGGGAGCGGCGCCGCTGTCGCGGCCGGCTCGTTCCGGCCGGTGCACGCAGTCCTGGCGCTGGTGGTGGCGCTGGCCCTGCAGGTCGGGGTGAACTACGCCAACGACTACTCCGACGGCATCCGTGGCACCGACTCCGCCGAGCGCGTCGGCCCGCAGCGCCTGGTCGGTTCGGGCGCGGCACCGGCGCACGTGGTCAAGCGCGCGGCCTTCCTGTGCTTCGGCATCGGCGTGGTGGCCGGCCTGGTACTGGTGCTGCTCACCCAGCAGTGGTGGCTGCTGCTGGTCGGGGCGGCCAGCGTGCTGGCCGCCTGGTACTACACCGGCGGCAAGCACCCGTACGGCTACCTGGGGCTGGGCGAGGTGTTCGTCTTCGTCTTCTTCGGGCTGGTCGCGGTCTGCGGTACCACGTACGTGCAGGTCGGCCGGGTGACCTGGGCCAGCCTGGCCGCGGCGGTAGCGATCGGCTCGCTGGCCTGCGCGATCCTGGTCGCCAACAACCTGCGCGACATCGCCACCGACGTGGTCTCGGGCAAGCGGACCCTGGAGACCCGGCTGGGCGACCGCGGCAGCCGCTGGTTCTTCGTCGTCCTGCTGGTCCTGACCGCCATCGCGGTGGTCGCCGTCGCCGCGGCCTCGGGACGCTGGTGGGCGCTGCTCGGGCTGCTCTTCGTACTGCCGGTGGCCGGGCCCGCCCGGGTCCTCCTCACGGGGGCCACCGGCATGCCGCTGGTCCGGGTGCTGAAGATGACGGGGATCGCCGAACTGGTCTGCGCACTGGGCCTGCTGGCGGGGCTCTCGATCCCCGCCTGAGGGCTGGACCACTGCCCTACACTCGTGACATGGGCCGCTACCTCCCGATCCTCATCGCCGTGATGCTGGCCATCTATGCGATCACCGACATGGCCCAGACGGACTCGGTGAAGGTCAACTTCATGCCCAAGTGGATGTGGTTCGCCCTGATCGTCCTGGTGCCGTTCGCCGGTGCGATCGCCTGGCTGGTCTGGGGTCGCCGCAATGCGGGTGGCGGGGGCCGCGGCGGAGACCCCCGCGACTCCGCCCCCGACAACGACCCGGAGTTCCTGCGCCGGCTCTGAGCCGTAGGCCCCTAGTGGCCGGTGACGGCCCGCAGCAGCCGCTCGACGACGACATCCGCGGGCACCGAACCGACCACACCGGTCAGCGCCACCGACCAGAGCCGACCGTCGGCCACGACGAACCCCTCCGTCGTGTCGGGCAAGGACGATCGACCCACCACGGCCCCGTCCCCGATGCCGTCGCGCCACTGGGCGCGAGCGTCGGGGGTGGCGCCGGTGAGCTGCTCGAGGACCGCGGCGGCGGTGCCGGTGACCGGTCCGTGGTCGGTCAGCATCAGCGAGCCCGCCCGGTAGGTGTGTACCCGGGCCGGCCCGGCGATCCGGAAGCCGGTCGAGTCGATCTCCACCAGCCGCGCCACGGTCGCGCGGTCCGGTAGTGAGGCGGCCACCACGTAGCCTGCTCCGGAGGTCTGTCCGGCCTGCTGGTCCGGCTCGACGTTCTCGCCCATGGTCTCCCGCCCGTCCTCGGCTCCGCCCGGCGTACGGCCCGGCGCATCGCTTGTCTGCTCCCGAGGTTACGGCGTGGGGGGCCGGCGCGCTGCGGCCGTCCGCAGCTGCCAGGAGGCGGATCGTACGGCGCGGTGGCAGGACGTAGCCCGCCCCCGTTCAGACGCCGTCGGGAACCTCCACCGGGACGAGGTCGGGGACCGAACGGCGCACCGCCGAGGCGGTCGCGTCGTCGGGCGCCTCGCTCGCCGCCCGCTGGGCCTCGACCAGTGCGCGGTAGGACTCCTTCTCCCGCAGGACCTGGGCCTGGTCCCAGCCGAGCAGCGGCGCCATCACCGCGGCGACCTCGTCCAGGGCCGCCACTCCCCCGTCCCGCTGCTCGTACGCCAGCCGGACCCGCAGCCGCAGCACGTCCTCGACGTGCAGGGCACCCTCGTGGGTGACGGCGAAGGCGACCTCGGCACGCAGGTAGGTCGGGGCCGCTGCCAGCGGCAGCCCCATCTGCGGGTCGGTCCGCACCATGTCGGCGAGCACCGTCAGCTCCGAGCCGTAGCGGGACAGCAGGTGGGCGGTCCGCTGCTGGTCCCAGCCGAGTCGGTGGGCGTGGGCGGCGGCCTGCGCCCGGGTCGCCTCGTAGCCGACGGCACCGACGAGCTGGACCCGCTTGGTGATCGAGGGCTGGACCCGCGCCCGCTCGGGGCCGAGCGCGAAGTCGACGGCATCCTCGGCCATCTTGCGGTACGTGGTCAGCTTGCCGCCGGCGATCGCCGACAGGCCCGGGGCCACCGAGACGACGGCGTGTTCGCGGGAGACCTTCGCCGAGTCGGCAGCGCTCGCGCCGAGCGGCTGCAGCAGCGGGCGCAGACCGGCGTACGAGGCGAGGATGTCGTCGCGGGTCAGCCGTGAGCGCAGCACCCGGTTGGCGTGCTCCAGGATGTAGTCGATGTCGGCGGCGGTGGCGACCGGGTGCTCGCGCTGTTCGGTCCAGGCCGTGTCGGTGGTGCCTATCACCCAGTAGTCGGGCCACGGGATGATGAACAGCACCGACTTCTCGGTGCGCAGGAACAGGCCGGTCCGGCCACGGATCCGCTCCTTGGGCACGACGATGTGGACGCCCTTCGAGGCGAGCACCTTGGGGCCCTTGCCGGGGGTACCGGCGAGCTTCTCGACCTCGTCGGTCCACACGCCGGTGGCGTTGATCACGTGCCGGGCGCGGACCGTACGCTCCTCGCCGGTCTCCAGGTCGCGCAGGACGGCGCCGGTCACCAGCTGCCCGTTGCGGACCAGCCGGACCACACGGGTCCGGGACGCGGCCTGCGCGCCGTACGAGACGGCGGTGCGGACCAGGTCGACCACCAGCCGGGCGTCGTCGACCCGGGCGTCGTAGAACCGGATCGCCCCGACCAGCCGGCTGGGCCGGATGTCGGGGAAGATGCCGAGGGCGCCGGCCTTGTCGTAGTGGCGCTGGATCGGTACCCGGCCACCGCGAAAGCGCGCGATCACGTCGTACGCGCCGATCCCGACGGCGCTGTAGAGGCGCTCGACCAGGGGGAGTCGCAGCGGCCAGAGGAAGGGCTGGGCGTGGACCAGGTGCGGGGCGATCGTGTCCAGCAGCAGTCCGCGCTCGGCGAGGGACTCCGAGACCAGTCGCAGGTCGAGTTGGTAGAGGTAGCGCAGTCCGCCGTGGACCAGTCGGGAGGAGCGCGAGGAGGTGCCGGCGCCCCAGTCCTGCATCTCGACGATTCCGGTGCGCAACCCGCGGGTGACGGCGTCCAGCGCGATACCGGCCCCGGTCACCCCGCCGCCGACCACCAGCACGTCGAGGCCGGTGTCGACCATGTCCTCGAGGGCGCGGGAACGGGACTGGGCGGTCAGCATGGAGTCCTTCACGGGCTCCACTATGCCGCGCAGCCGGTCCCTAGTTCGCCACCGGGTCGCCCTTCGGCGTCGCCACCACCACGGAGTTGGCGGTGAAGCCGTGACCGTCCCAGTCCTCGCAGGTGACCAGGACGAGGCGGTGCGGCCCGTCCTGGGAGAAGAGCTGGGGTGCCTCGGCGGCGAGCTGGTCCTTGTGCAGGACACGGACGTCCCGGACGACGTACGTGAAGCTGCCGGTCTCGCCGTGGATCATGATCTCCGCACCGGGCTGGACCTGGACCAGGTGCTCGAAGACGCCGTTGCCGCCCTCGACCTTGTGCGAGGTGAGCAGCGTGGTGCCCCGGTCCGCGCCGGCATCGGCCGAGTGGTTCCACCAGCCGACCATCCGGGGGTTGTCCGGCGGGTTGAGCGCCGCGCCCTCCATCGCCATCGGCAGGACCTGGGCGTTCCTGATCCCCAGCGAGTCGATCGTCAGGTGCAGCGGGTCGGTGGAGGCTGCCGGTGCGGCGGGCACCGCCACCGCCGTCGACGACAGGTAGCCGGCCCAGACGATGGCAGACGGACCGCCGACCAGGACCAGCGCCCCGAGAACCATCAGCAGCCAGGTGGGCAGGCGCGCACCACGATGCGACAGCAGTCTCATGGCGCTCCTTCCGGCTGGTCGCTGGTGGGACGGGAGGGGTCGTACGGCGGGGTGCGGGCGGGATGGGTCCGGTGTGCGACGGGCGGGGTGCGACGGGTGACCGGGGTGCGCGGCCGATGGGTGGAGCCGGTCAGTGGTCGCGGCGGTTGCGGATCCGGCGCCCCCGCAGGGCGAGGCCGATGACGGCGAGGACGCCTGCGGCAAGCACGACGAAGCCCCCGGCGCCGCCCCCGATACCTGCGGCAATGGCGCCCGGAACGGCGGGGGTCGCGGTCGGCGAGGGCGTCCCGGTCGGCGAGGGCGTCCCGGTCGGCGAGGGCGTCCCAGTCGGCGAGGGCGTCGCGGTGGGCGGGGAGGTGGGAGTGGGCGTGGCGTCCTGGGTGTCGGCGGTGACCGGACCGGAGGCGGCAGATCGCAAGCCGAACTCGGCGTGGGCCGCCGGCAGCCCGTGGCAGCCGATCACCAGTATGGTGTCCGCACCGGCCGGCACATGGGTGCCGTCCAGCTCAGCCGGACCGTACTGCCGGCTGGCCTGGGGTGATGTCACGACGGCGAACATCCAGGTCCCCGCCGGAGTGGGACCGAGGTCGTACGCCGTCTCGGTGGCCGCAGCGGCGGGGACGACGGCGCACCCGACGTCGGAGTACTGCTTGGCGTACGAGCGCGAGACCACGGCGGTCCAGGCCGAGGGGTCCTGCGCCTGTGCACCGGTGGGGGCCTGGAGGAGATCGGCGGCCGTGGCGACCCCGGCGACGGGGCTCGAGGCCAGGGCGAGGACGGCGATGGCGGCAATGGTGCGGATGGGCTGGGTCACGTCCCCTCCTGGTGGGCTAGGACATGTGGGTGGGTGAGGCAGGAGCCGTACTGGCGTTCCGGCGGAGCCGGACCGATGGATGAACGATCAGCTTTGGGGACGGGCACGCAGACCGAGCGCGGCCAGGGTCACGATGGCGGCACCGCCGAGGCCGAGCGCGACCACGCCACCTCTACCACCACTCAGCCCCGAGTTCACCTTCTCGGGAACAGCTGTCGGGTTGCAGTCCTTGATCCGGAAGGTGGTCGATCGTACGTTCTGGTCACCGTCGGATGTGACATTGGCCTTCACGTGGAAGCCGTCCGCAGGGACCTCGAACGGCTCGATGGCGATGAAGGTGTAGGACGACGTCGCGTCGCCCTTGTCTTTGGAGATCGCCACCTGCGCAGCCCCCTGGACACCGGGGATGTCGGCGCTCGGCGGTCGCGGCTCGAAGGTCACGTTATGGGTTCCCTTGTCGGCACCGGTGATCCGCAGGTCGAAGCTGCAGCCGGTGATCTGCGGGTTGTCGGCGTTGCCCTGGTCACTCGAGCCGGACTGGACCACCTTGATCGTGCCGGGAGCCGCATAGGCAGTCGCAGCCACCAACGGGGAAGCGGCCAGGCCGATGGCCCCGGCAACGGCGAGCGCTCGGACCGGACGAGGAGGGAAGGTGGCGTGAGTCATGACTCTCCTAGTGGAGCGGCGGTAACTGGGGAAGAAACGCCGGATCTGTCGATCCGCACCCAGCCTGCCCTCAGTCGTTCCACAGCCACCCTCGACACGCGGACTCTCAACCTAAGCTTCACCGTTGATCTGCAACGATTCCATAACAAACGAACGCGTGTACGTGAACCCCCTCCACCCGGGCAACCGAACGCGGCGAATCGAGGCGCGACGCGGCAGAAACGGCGACGCCCGACCACCATTAGATGGTCGGGCGTCGCGGTGTGGGTCCTGTGGGAATCGAACCCACAACCCGCGGATTAAAAGTCCGCTGCTCTGCCGATTGAGCTAAGGACCCGGGGCCCTCAGCTTACCGACACCGCCTTGGCTCAGGCGGCGATGGACACCTCGGTGTCCAGCAGCTCACGGATCCGGACCTCGAGCTCGTCGGCCACCGCACGCATCGCACCCAGACCCTCGCCACTCACCGGCGGGATGTCCCAGTTCACCCAGTGCTTGCCCGGGAACTCGAAGAACTCCGGCACGCCGAGGGTGACCACGACATCGGCCGCGCCGAGCAGGCTGCTGGTGAACGGCATCGGGTAGGGGTTCTTCAGGTTGATCCCGCGCTCGGCCAGCACGGTGACGACGTCTCGGTCCAGGCCACCTCGCGGATGCAGGCCGGCGCAGCGTACGTTCACCTGGCCGTTGGCGAAGTGGCTGCACAGCGCGGCCGCCAGATGGGAGCGGGCACTGTTTTGTTCGGAGACGAAGAGGACCTCGGGCAGGGCCTTGGCGATCCGCCCCTGGGCCTGAGCGCGGGCGAGGAGGCCTTCCTTGGCCATCCGGGACACCAGCAACGGCAGGAAGTCGGTGACGCTCGCCTGCTTCTCCAGGTGCTCGCGGGCGATCGCGACGGCATCCGCAACCTCCTCGGGGGTGAAGACGCCCTCGTAATGGTCCGCCAGCTGTGCCAGGTCATAGGCGTAGCGGGCCTCAAGTTCCTCGTTGGTCAGCATGATGCCCCCTCCCTCTCGCGCTCGTGGCGCTCATGGTGCAGAAGCCCTTGCGCCCCTGCGATGTCTCCCAATATACCCCCTCCGGACACCTTTCGTTTACCTGCTGTTCACCTTGGGCGTGTGGCGCCCCGAGGTGTCCGCTCCCGCCCAGATCACGATTTCATCAACCTGCACTCGAGCTTCAGGGTTCCGTACGCCCGGCGTAGTAACTAGTGTCCGCCGGAAGAGCCGTCGCGGGCAGGGTCTCCTGTCGGGGAAGGGCAGGAACCCGGGGAAGAGCCCGCGGCGGCCGTTTCGGGCACCTTGGTGCCCGCTGTCACGGCGGTCCGGGAAGTCCGCCGGGAGGGGAAGAACAATGGGCATTATTTTGCGCGCCCTCATACGGACCACGGCGGCGGGGACTCTCGCCGGACTGGTCACCGTCTCCGGGATGGTCCTCGGACCACTCTCGCAGTCCGCCCAAGGGGACTGGCTGACGGCGACGACCGGAGTCAACCTGCGCTCGGGACCGGGGACCACCTACCCGGTGGTCGGCGGACTGGCCACCGGCCAACGCATCACCGCGCTGGGTGACTCCACCGGCGGATGGACCCCCGTCGACCTGTACGGCAAACGGGTCTTCGTCGCCAGCCGGTACGTCACCGGTGACACCACCTATCGCGCCGCCGACTCCACGACTGGATCCACGACCATCGTCGGGACCGCCACCACCACCGCCAACCTCAACGTCCGCACCGGTCCCGCCACGACCTACCCCGTGGCAACGACCCTCGGCAAGGGCACCTCCGTGTCCCTGACGGGCCAGACGTCGGGCACCTGGACGCAGATCAGCCGTAGCGGCAGCCTGTACTGGGTCTCCACCGTCTACCTCACCACCTCGGCCACCGCGCCTGCTCCGGTGACGACCGGGACCGCCACCACCACGACGAACCTCAACGTCCGCAGCGGCCCCTCGACCAGCTACGGCATCATCACCACCCTTGCCCGCGGCACCGCGGTGACGACGACCGGCACGACCCAGGACGGCTGGACGCAGATCTCCCTCAACGGGTCGCTGCGCTGGGTCGCCAGCTCCTACCTCTCGGCCGGCTCGGGCACCAGCGTGACATTGCCGGTCGCCGAGCCCGTCACCAGCACCGAGACGATGTACGCCACCGCCTCGGTGAACGTACGCACCGGGCCGGCCACCAGCTACGCCGTTGTGACGACCCTGGAGCGGAGCCAGCAGATCGGCGTGACCGGCCGGACCTCGAACGGCTGGAGCGAGGTGGTCTGGCAGGGCGCCCAGCGCTGGGTCTCCAGCCAGTACCTGACCTCCTCCCAGCCCGCTCCGTCGACTGTCGTGGAGCCGATCAGCAACTCCTCGTTCCTGGCCTCGGCCCTGGTCGGATCGGTCGGCCTGGGCACCACGGTGCCCGCCATCACCCCGATCGTGAACACGGTGGAGTCGCGCTGGCCGGTGGTCGGCCCCTACTACGGCACGCGGATCGAGCCCGGTTCGGACCACAACGACGGCCGGGCGGTGGACATGATGATCCCCAACTGGTCGACCACCAACAAGCCGACCGGCGACGCGATCGCCGCCTACCTGCAGGCGAACGCCCAGCAGTACGACGTCTCGTACATCATCTGGCGCCAGCACATCTGGAGCGTCGCCCGAGCCTCGGAGGGGTGGCGGCCGATGGCGGACCGCGGGTCGTACACCGCCAACCACTACGACCACGTGCACGTCAGCGTCAACTGAGGTGCATCGAGGAGTGCCCGGGCCCCGGGTGGGCGGCCGCCCGGGCGACGCGCCCACCCGGCCCGGCACCAGTCTGACGGTGGTGCCCGCGTGGGCTATGCTGGTCGTCGGTTCGCGACCCCCGGGTCGTACGCCGCGGTGGCCAGCCACCGGGTCCCCTTCGTCTAGTGGCCTAGGACACCGCCCTTTCAAGGCGGCAGCGCGGGTTCGAATCCCGTAGGGGATGCTCACACCACGACTCGGCCCGTGCCAGGGCCGCGCGTCCATCGACGAATGCTCCTCGTAGGGGCGCCCGGTTCCCGCCGACAGGCTTACCGCTCGCTCGGAGCGACCGCGTCCAGCCCGAGGCCACCCAGGAACGCCGCCACGTCGGCGAGCTCCTCGACCGCAATGGAGTGGGCCAGGCCTGGGTAGACCTTGATCGTCGCGTCGGCGTGCTCGCGGGCCCAGTCCTCCGTACGCTCGAACGCCTCGGCCGGGATCATCCCACGGTCCTCCGCGCCGCGGCCGTAGAAGAGCGGCACCTTGCGCCCGGCCAGCCGGGCATCACCCGGCGAGGTCCCCGGCGCGACGAATCCGGACAGCACGACCCCGGCCGGGAAGGTGTCGGGTCGGGCGCGCAGCAGCTCGGTCACCATCATGCCGCCCTGGGAGAACCCGATCGGCACCACTGGCTGGCCGTCGACCGTCTGGTCGAGCCAGGCCAGCAGCCCCGCCAGCGCCGCTTCGACGGGTCCGCGCTCGGGGCGGCCGGGAACGCTGATCGGGAACCAGGCGGCTCCCCCACCGGGGATGTCGTACGGGCCGCGCGGCGAGACCCAGTCCCATCCCTGTCCCAGGTGCGCCACGATGCCGGGCAGGTCGTTCTCGTTGGACCCGTACCCGTGCAGCAGCAGGAGCAGCGGGCGTCCGTCCGGCCCCTCGGCGCGAGGGCCGACGACGGTACGGATGGGGGCAAGGTCAGGCCAGGACTGGGTCATGACGTCCATTGTTGCCGCGACCGGTGAAAGCCGGGAAGCCGGTCGTCCCGTGCGGCACGCCTGACCTCGCGGGTCAGCGGCTGCTGAGGAGCTGGAACACCAGGATCATCACGGCCACCACCGTCACCATCCCGCCCAGCACCTTCCACCACGTGTACCCGGCGCGGTCGTAGTCGGCCATCGCACCCTCGCGCAGCGCGGTCGCGGCGTTCTCGTCGATCCGGCCCTCCTGCAGGGCCCGGTCGATGTCCTCCACCTCGGCCTGGAAGCGTGTCTCTCTGTCCATGCCCCCATGGTGCCCCCTCCTGCACGTCCCTCCCCTCCGTGCCCGCGGTCGTGGGGCAACCCGGCCCGCGCAGCCTCACCCGATTCCGTCCCGGCCCTTCCGACTGGGTGTGAGCTGTGACACGATCGGAGGAGGCGCGCGGGTCGAGGAAAGGTGGGTGGCGATCAGTTGTCATCGGTCACGTCATCGGGATCGACCAGCGGATCGACCGGGCTGCCCCGCGTCGCGGTCCTGGGTCCGACGCGGCTGACGGTGGCGGGGCGGGACGTACGACTCGGCGCCCCGAAGCACCGCATCCTGCTGGCCACCCTCGCACTCGCCGGAGGCGTGCCGCTGTCGGCCGACCGCCTGCAGGCCGCCCTCTGGGGTGAACACCCGCCGGCCGGGGCTACCAACACCCTGCAGGGATACGTCGCCGAGCTGCGCCGCCTGCTGGAGCCCCAGCGCCTGCCCCGCACGGAGGCACAGGTGCTGCGACGGACCCACACCGGCTACGTGCTCGACCTGCCGCCCGGACACATCGATGCCGACGTCGCCGCCCGGCTGGTGGCCTCGACCGCGCACGCCGCCGCCCTGGTGGCCGACCCGAACCGACCCGACGCCCGGCCTTCCGACGCACCGGTGCTCGATGAGGCGATCGACCGACTCCGGGAGGCTCTCGCACTGTGGCAGGGCAGGCCGTACGACGACCTGGGGGACGCCCCGATCGCGGTCGCCGAGCGGGCCCGGCTGGAGGAGCTGCGGACCACTGCCGCCGAGCGCGTGGCGATGCTCCAGCTGGCCCTCGGCGAGGATCGCGACTGTCTGGCCGGGCTCGAGGCACTGGCCGCCCACAACCCGCTGCACGAGCACGTCTGGCTGCTGCGGGCCCTCGCACTGGCCCGGAGCGGACGCCAGGCCGATGCCCTCGGCGTGCTGCGCCAACTGCGTCGTACGTTGCGCCGGGACCTGGGCCTGGAGCCGTGCGCGGACGTCCGCGACCTGGAGCAGGACATCCTGCGCCAGGACCTCGGCCTCTACCGGCGGGACTCGGCGCCCCAGTCCCGCCGGTCCGACGTCTCGCGGCAGGCCCCGTACGCCGCCCACGGCGCCAGTCCGGTTGCAGTGGGCCGGCGCACTCCCCCGCCCCCGGCCCCCGCTCCCCCGCCCGCCCCACCTGTGAGCGGCCGGATGGCGAACGGTCCGACCGGCCAGTACGGCCCGACACCTGCGTCGGCACGACCGGCCCCCGGGGGTCGGGCAACCGGACACGACCTCCCCTCCCCCCACGCCCCGGCGGGCCGGACCCAGAACGAGCCGCCGGCCGTCCCGAACCTGCCCCTCGATGTCACCCCACGCCACCGACTCCGGCCGACCCTCGTCGGCAGGGACCGCGAGTACGCCGAACTGGTGGCCCTGCTCGACGAGGCTGGCCGGGGGATCCCCCGCTGCGCAGCCATCGTCGGCGAGCCGGGGATGGGCAAGACCAGGCTGGTCGCCGAACTCCTCGCCGAGGCCACCTCGCGGGGCTTCTGCACGGCAGTGGGTGCGGGGCTGGAGGAGGCGGGGGCACCGCCGCTGTGGCCCCTGCAGCGCCCGATGGAGCAGCTGCACGCCTGCTGCGGTGTGCCGGTGCCCGACCTCGCCGCCGGAATCCGGGCGGAGGAGCATCCGCACGCCGCACAGTTCCGGCTCTGGGAGGACATCGCCGCCACGGTCCGGGCCGCCGCCCGGGTCCGTCCCGTGCTGCTGGTGCTGGAAGACATGCACTGGGCCGACGCTTCGACCCTGCGGGCCCTTGGTCACCTGGTCTCGGCGCTGGGGGGTGACCGGCTGGCCGTGGTGTTGACCGGTCGCGGCAACCCCACCGCCACACTGGTCGAGAGCGGCCTGCCCGGCGCCCTGGCCCGCGCCGGCTACAGCCGGATCGACCTGCACGGGTTGGACACCGACGCGGTCGCCGCCCTGGTCACCGAGTTGGCCGGGACCACCCCCGACCGGGCTGCGGCCGAGGAGTTGATGCAGCGCACCGGCGGCAGCCCGCTCTACGTGGCCGAGCTGGCCCGGGCCGGCTCCGGTCCCGCCGAGGCGATCCCGGGCGGACTCCGGCAGATCGTCGCGGCCCGCGTGGGCGCGCTGCCGGCGGCAACCGTCCGGGCACTCCACGCCGCGAGCGTGGTGGGCAAGGATTTCAGCACCGACATGCTCGCCTCCGTCCTGGGAGAGTCGGAGGCTGCGGTCGTCACCGCGCTGGATCCGGCCGTGGATGACGGGCTGGTCGGGGCCGGCGACGGTGAGTCGTTCGCCTTCTCCCATGAGGTGATCCGCGAGGCGCTCCTGGCCGCGCTGCCGCGTGCCGAGAGGTCCACCTGGCACGCGGCCATCGCCCGGACGCTCCAGGGCGGTCCCGGCCTGCGGGACCACAAGCGCCGCTCGGCGCTGGCCTACCACTGGCGACGCGCAGGAGCCCCGTTCGCCCCGCAGGCCTGGCGGGCAGCGGTCCGCGCCGCCGACGTTGCCCACGAGGTGTTCGCGATCGAGGAGGAGGCAGACCTGCTGGCGGAGGCGGTGGAGGCCCAACGCCGCGACCCCGAGGTGCCCCTGCCCGCCCGCCATGCACTGCTGCTGCGCTGGTCGGAGGCGTGTCGGCTGGCCGGCCGCTCGGAGCAGGCGGACCAGGCCCTCGACGAGGCCCTCGCGCTGGCCGTGGCCGCCGACGACCTCCATCTGATGTGCCGGGCGGCCACCGCCGGGACGACGGGGAGCGTCTGGCACGGCCAGGCCTACCGGTCGGCCAACAGGGGAAGGCTTGCTGCCCTGGAGAAGCTGCTCGAGCGGCTCCCCGACCAGGATGCGCCGGAGCGGACCCGGGTCCTGGTGGCCCTGGCCCTGGAGTCCTACTACGTGGCCGTTCCGGAGCGGATCGACGCGCTGGTCGAGGCGGCCCTCGCGATGGCCGAGCGGATCGGAGACGCGGAGTTGCTCACCTCGGTGCGGCTGGCCGCGATGAACGCCCGCTGGCGCGCCGATACCGCGCCGTGGCGGCTGGCCCAGGCCCGGCGCGTGCTGGCTGCGGCCAGGACCGCCGACGATCCCCCGCTGCTGGCGTTGGCGCTCGCCTTCACAGCCGTGTTCGAGGCCGAGAACGGCCACCTGGACAGGATGACCGCACTGCTGCCCCAGGTGGCGGACGTCGCCGGCCGCCATCACGTCTGGTCGGTCCTGCCCGTGGTCGAGTTGTTGCGGGCGCCGTGGTTGGCGATGGCGGGGAACCACTCGGGCGCCCGCGCTGCCCTGGCGCGCGCCGAGAGCCTGGTCTCCACCTTCCGGCTGCAGCAGATGTACAACGGGCTCAGTGCCACCCGGATGATCCTCGACATGTGGTCCGGGGACAGGGCCGCCCTGGTGTCCCAGCTGGCTGCCCTCGACGACCTGCCGTACCTACCGCCGGGGTCCACAGTTGCCGCCATGTGGCTGCGCGTCGGGGAGACGGAGCGGGCCCGCGCCACGCACGAGCTGCGAGGCGTCGAGCTGGGCGCCGCGACCTACCTTGGGACCTTCAACACCTCCCTGGCCGCCGAGGTCGCCCTCGGTCTGGGCCTGCCGTCGCTGGGCCGCGAGGCGTACGCCTGGCTGGTGCCGTACGCAGGCCGCCCCGCCTCGGCCGGGTCGGCGATGCACCTGGGACCGATCGACTGCTTCCTGGCCTGTGCCGCCGCGGCAGCAGGAGATGACGTCCTGGCAAGTACCCATGCGGATCAGGCCGAGCGCCTGTGCGAGGCCTGGGGCATCCCCTTGGTCGCCGACTGGTTCGGTGGCCTGAGGGAACGCCACGGCTTCTGACCCCCCGCCAGAAACCGGGCGCTCCCTCAAGGAACTTGTGTCGCACCGCCCGGGTGAACCGGACATGTCCATCCTGACCTGGGCCGCTGGTGGGCGACTGGGGTCCGACTGGGGTGCGAGGAGGGTAGGCCGTGCCCCTGTCGCGGCCGGGTGGGTGCCGGTAGCGTCGGTCACGCCGGCAGTCCACCCAGAAGAGGAATCGACCATGCAGTTCATGCTCAGCGTCCACCACGGCGACCACAACACCGTGCCGGCCGATGTCACGGTGGAACAGATCTTCGCCGACGTCGACGCTTTCAACCAGAGTCTCGTCACCGAGGACCGCCTGGTCTTCGCCGGCGGCCTGAAGCCGTCGACCGCCGCCACGATCGTCGATGCCACCTCGGAGCACGCCACGATGCACCGCGGCTCGTACCTGCCCGGCCCCGAACACCTCGGCGGTTTCTGGGTCGTACGCGCCGATGACCTCGACAAGGCCCTGGAGATTGCCAAGCACGCCTCGGCCGCCTGCCGCCAGGTGGTGGAGGTGCGTCCCTTCCAGGACGACGTCGAGTGAGCCCGGGGCAGGGTCAGGCCGCCCTCAGCCGCTTCCCCTGCAGGTGATCGGCCGCCTCCACCAGCAGGCCCGCCAGTGCGCGGGCCTGCTCGACGTCCATGGCGTCCAGTGCGTCGCCGACGGGCCCCTGGACGATGATCCGGGGGTCGGTCAGGGACCTGCGCCCGGACGAGGTGCGGTAGTCGTCTGCCAGCAGGCGGGCCTCCAGTCGTCCGCCACCGGCCAGGTCGCGTGAGGCGACGACGGCCGACTCGTGGTAGCGCGACTGCAGACCGCCCGGATGCTCCGCGAGGTAGGGGTGGCCCGGTGTCAGGCAGCACCAGCTGGGGCATGGAGCCGGGGTCGAAGGGACGGGGTGGAAGGTGCGGTCGCCGGCCCGCTCACGCAGGAATTCTGCGACGATCCGGTCGACATCGATGAGAGCGGTCATGGTGGGTGCTCCTCTCGGGAAGGTGGCTCCAGCCTCCTCGAGGGGTCTGACATTTTTTCGAACACCTCACCGGTTGTGCCGGAGGGCCTCAGATGTCCAGGGTGACCAGCTCGACCGGAGCGATCCCCGACTCCGTCAGGGTCGGGGCGTACGCCTCGCTGGCGTACGCGAAGCCGTGCCCACCGGACTCGACCAGCCGACGCACCCCGAGGTGGGCTCCCCCCAGGTCGAGGGTGAGTCGGCCCTGGGCCCGCGAGAGGCGGCCCGTCCCGTCCGGGGTGGGGATCCTGCCCGGGTCGCGGGGTTCGAGCCCGCTCAGGGCCAGGATCTCCTCCGCACACTCCCCCACCCGGATCGCCTCGGCGAACGAGACGCCACGGTCGTTGATCTCGTAGCCGAGCACCCATTGCCCGCTCCCCCGAGCCGCGTCCAGCAGGTCGATGACCAGCACGTCCGCCACGACCCCCTCGCGGGCATCGTCTCGCGCGCGGTAGCCCACGGCCTCCCCCGCTTCCCAGGGCAGGCCGGTCGCCGGGTCCTGCTCGACCAACGGCATCACCGCCGTACGGAACATCGCCACCCAACGTGGCGCCAGGCCCTGGACGAGGGCCCGCACCGGTACGGCCGACCAGTCGCCGTCGGCGTGCAGCACCAGGCCGAAGTCCTCCCGGGCCAGCACCAGTCCCTGTCCCGAACCGGACTGCGCCCGTCGGATGAGCAACTCCTGGCAGAACGTCTCGAACCATGAATCCATGCGCCCGAGCGTACGGTCAGGTGGGACCCCACGGTCACCCAGGACCGATGGTCATGGGGGACCCGACGGCGGGGAAGGACGGCGGTAGTCTTCCAGAAACGCCCGGACGGTGACCGGGCCGACGGCCGAGGAGGTCGACAGCACCATGATCATCGACACCAGGTCGTCGGTACCACCGTACGAGCAGCTGCGTCGTCGCATCGCCGCCCAGATCGACACCGGCGAACTCGAGGCTGACAGCCGCCTGCCGACGGTGCGGGAGCTGGCCCGACAGACGGGTCTGGCGAACAACACGGCGGCCCGGGTCTACCGGGAGCTCGAGGCTGCCGGGTACATCCGCACGGAGGGCCGGCGCGGTACCTTCGTCGCTGCCCGGCCCGAGGTTCTGGTGGATGCCTCTCGCGGGGCCATCGAGCGGGATCCTGTGGCGTTCTGCACGAATGCCGAGATCGCACTGCTGAGGCCCGAGGCGTTCGCGGACCAGACCGTCCTCGACATGTGGGTCGACTCCGAGTTCACCATGGTGCACCGGGACGGGCGGCTGCTCGCACGCCGGGAGGCACTGGAGGTGATGTGTGCCGATGCCGCCTACCGACCCGCCATCGAGGATCTGGTCGCCGACCGGCCCGGTCCCAGCCTCGTGGTCCTGACCTACCTCGCCCGGCGAGGGTCCGGGGTGTGGCGCCATTCGACGTTGTGGGTGGGACAGGCCGGATCGTGGCGGTGCCGATGCCGCCAGAGCACCCCCGTCCGGGACTGACCTCCCCGACAGGCCCATCGATCATCTTCCCGCTCCGGGTCCGGTGCCGATCGTGACCGGTCCGGCGTGGGCCGTCGTCCGTACCTTGCGTGGCAGGCCCGGCACCGACACACCGACGGGTCGCTCCAGCTGCACGCTGACCACGTACCTCTGGATGTCCCCACTCTGCCGACAGTCAGTCATCTCGGCCGTCGGGTCCTCGGCCGCCAGCTGGCGCCGGCAGGCCTGGCAGGCGTCGGCGCCGTTTGCATACGCCGATGCCCCGGCCAGGGCGGCACGATCCGCGACACCCCGGGCCTGGTGCAGGGCGATCGCGTACGATCCTCCGACGGCTCCGACCCAGGCGACGATGATGAGTACCGCCAGGGCGGCGAGGAGCAGCGGGGTCCCCGACCCGCGCTCGTCCCTCATCGTCCCGTGACCACAGGGGTGCCCGGCTCGGCGATCACCCTCGCCTCGGCCGTCAGCACCACTGCCCGCGGATGCGTCGGTGGCCCACTGTCCAGCTCGGCACGCACCACCAACGCGCCACTCTCCTGGAGCACCTCGAGCCTCGTCCCGGGCGGTGCGTCGGAACGGGCCGAGGCGACGGCTGCCCGGTCGCCGCGGGCGGCCTGGCGGGCGACCTCCGCGACCGTGTCCTCCAGCAGCAACTGGCTGGTGACCAGGTGCAGGCCCCAGGCCAGCACCACGGTGATCATGACGACCGCCACTGCGCCGAGGGCCAGCTCCGCCGTGACCATGCCTCGCCTGTCCCGGCTGTGCGCGTCGGACATCAATCTCTCCTCCCGTTGGACCGAGCTTCGGCGGCCGCACCTGCGCACGGCCGCCGAAGCCGTGGCTCACAGACCGAAGCCCTAGACGCCCAGGACGGACTTGAAGATGGCGATGACGAGCTGGAGCAGGATGTCGAAGAACTTGTCGTTGCGGAAGACGTTGATCAGAACGGTGACCAGCGCCACCGCCGCGATCGTCCCGACGGCGTACTCGGCGGTGGCCATGCCTCGCTCGTCGCGCGACGCGGGGCGCAGTCGCCGGGCCAGGCGTGCTACGAAGCCACCGGTCCGGCGTGGTGCGATGCGGGTGATGTCGGTGTTCATGGGTTCCCCCTGTTCGGTGTGGCCGACGCTGCGATGGCGCCGGGCTCGATCACAGGGTGGGTCGCGCAGCAGCCGCGGCTCCCTGGCACCCCTCCGGCTGTGGACAACGACCGGTGCGGCGCCGCCCCTGTGGACAGAGGAGCTCCCCGACCTGCCAGCGGAGCGCAGCCGACCGGGATGCCTCGGATGACCGCTGACCCGGCCTCGTGGCGGCCCCTCGGGCAGGTACGAGGTCGACCCGCGGCCGGTGGGACAACAGCCGGCGGACACGGGCCTCCGGCGAAGGCGCCCCGGCGCTACCTGCGTGGGCCGCTACGGGCGGACATGATCGGGACGGGGCCCCAAGGGCACAGCTTCGCCCCGAGGCCCCCGCAGATTCGTCCGGCCGCTCAGGTCAGCAGGGTCGGAACCGCACCGGCGATGATCGGCACGATGCCCACCAGCATGAACGCCGGGAGGTAGCACGTCATCAGCGGGAGCACGCTGCGGACCCCGACTGTTCGAGCCGCGGCCACCACTGCGGCGTGCCCTTCCCGGCGGGCCCGGTCCGCATGGGTCAGCAGCAGCTCGACCAGGGTGGTGCCGCTCTCCACGGAGCGGGCCAGGTCGCGGGCGACCAGCCCCCAGGACTCGTCCTCGGCCAGCCTGAGCCACGCGCGTGACTCGGAGTCCCCGATCGCGATCTGCGCCAGCACGATCCCGATGTCGTCGGCGAGAGGGTCACCGTGGGTTGCGGCGACCGCAGCCGCGGCACCCCGAACCGGCAGCCCGGCGCGCAAGCAGGAGGCCATCAGTTCAAGTGCTCCCGGCAGGTCGGCCCGCCGCCGGGCTCGACGGTTCCGCTCGGTCGGGGCGATGATCCGTCCACTGGCGACGTATGCGGCGAGCGCCAGCACTCCGGTGAGCGTCGGGAAGAGCCCCACTGCACCGGCGGCCAGCGAGACGAGGGCCCCGACCGCCCCCGCCGTGATCGCGATCCGCACCCGCGCCTCGGAGCCGAGGGCTCCGGGAACGGGGCGGCAGCAATGGTCCCACCATGCTCCTGGGCCTTTCCGCCGGGCAGGGTCGGCCAGCCGGCGACGGGCCCCGGAGCCGGGCGGCACGAGAAGGGCGACGGCACCGGCGAGTGCCGAGGCGACCAGCCATTCCAGCATGTCAGCCTCCCCGCGCCGGCCTGCGCCCCAGTGCATGGGTCCAGAGAGTGCCTGCGCACGCCAGGACGGTGGCCACGAGCGTGCAGGCCTGGCCGATCCTGTCGTCCAGCAGGAAGTCCAAGGGGTGGCCACCGATCGTATAGCCCAGGCCGATCCCGACCAGGGGCAGCACCGACATCAACTGGCCGGTTGCTTGCGCGGAGGCGAGCTCGCCCCGGATAGTGCGCCCGACCTCGGCGTCCTGTTCCAGTGCCCGGGCAACCTGGTCCAGGGCGGGTCCCATCGGTGCTCCGCAGGCCCGTGACACCGCCCAGGCCCTGGCCAGGGCCTCCAGGCCGCCGTGCCCTGCACCGGTGGCCTGTACCGCCCAGATCCGCACCGCGTCCTCACCGACGGCCAGGGCACCGGCCGCCGGGGCCAGCACCGGACAGTCCGCCGCCACGACCTCGACCGCTGACTCGGGTGGTCGTCCGGCGCGCACCTCCGCGGCGAGGAGCGAGCACGCCCGGGCGACCTCGGCTTCTGCCGCCTGCCGGCGCTGCCCAGCGCGCCGCGATCGCAGCAGAGTCACGGCCGTGGCCCCGACGAGCAGCGCCACGGTCACCAGCAGACCGATGGTCGCCCCACCCAGGGCCGTGCATGCGGCCACCAGCGTGATCGCGCCACCGGCCAGCGCGAGCCAACGCCGTGGGCGCCGTCGGGGCTCCACCTGTCGAGAAGCCGCCACGGGTTGATCGACCAGTCGCGGAAGCGCGGGGGCGGGCATCGGCCCCCACCACCGGGCGATCGCTGCCGCGGCGGCGAGCGCCCAGAGGACGGCGCTCATCGGCCGATCCTGGCCAGGAACTCCTCGGCGGCCGGCCCGCGTACCAGCCGGCCGTCGCCGGGAAAGGAGAGCGCCTCACGTACGCACATCTCGTCCTCCCGATCGCGAGCGAACATGCCGATCTGGGCGATCCTGCGCCGTCCACCGGCGTCCCGGCGCAGGTGGACCACGGCGTCCAGTGCCGAGAGCGCCTGGGCGCGCGTCGCGGCACGCCCGAGGCCACCCAGCGCGGCCAGTGCCTCCAGCCGGGCCGGCACGTCGGCTGCCGAGTTGGCATGGACGGTGCCGCACCCTCCCTCGTGACCGGTGTTCAGGGCGGCGAGCAGGTCGCAGAGCTCCGCCCCCCGGACCTCTCCGACGACGACCCGATCGGGTCGCATCCGCAACGCCTGGCGCACCAGCGTGGCCAACGCGAGCGACCCGCTGCCCTCGGCATTGGCCGGGCGGCCCTCCAGCCGCACGACGTGGGGGTGCGGCGGGTCGAGCTCCCGGGAGTCCTCCACCACGAGGATGCGCTCGTCGGCGGGCACCAGGCCCAGCAGCGTGCCCAGGACCGTGGTCTTGCCCGAACCGGTTCCGCCGGAGACCAGGAACGCGAGCCGGTGCGCGATCAGGCCCTCGAACAGCGGGACGGCGGAGGCCACCAGCGTCCCGCGATCGACCAGGTCTGCCATGGTGAAGCGCCGCCTGCTCGGCACCCGCAGCGAGATGCAGGTCCCTGGATCCGCCACGGATCCGAGCACTGCATGGACGCGGGTGCCGTCAGGCAGGCGGGCATCCACGTAGGGCGCGGAATCATCGAGTCTGCGACCGACCCGGGCAGCAAGTCGGAGCGCCAGTCGGCGAACGTCCTCCTCCGAGCCGAGACCCAGGTCCACGCGCTCCAGGCCGCCGCCCCGGTCGATCCAGACCTGGTCGGCACCGTTGACGAGCACGTCGGTGACCCCGGGGATCCGCAGCAGCGGCTCGAGCACCCCGGCCCCGGTGGCCTCCCGTTGGAGCCTCTCCACCGCGTCGTAGAGCAGGGCGTCGGTGACGACGAAGCCCTCCTCGCGCATCGCCGCAGCAACATCGGCGGTCGTCGGCGCGTGCCCGAGGCCGGCCAAGGTCGGCCGGAGCCGGTCCAGGTCCACCATTCCGGTCACCGCAGTGCCCCGCTGCCCGACTCGAAGGCGCCGGTCTGCGCCAGCGCCTGGGCGCAGGCCCGGGTCCAGGCCCGGCGGGCAACCCGCCAGGGGGCATCGCCCCGTTCGGCAGCCAACGGCAGCCGCCGGTCGTGGGGAATCGTTCCGGCGACCGGCAACTCGAGCGCCTCTCCCGCGAGTCCGCTGACCGGTTCGGCTCCCGCACCGGGCCCCACCCGGGCCACCACCCAGAGATCGAGCCCGTCCTCGGCGCAATCGATGGCCACCTGCCGCGCGGCGGCGACCTGCCGTATCCCGGGGCCCGCCACGAGCAGGGCCGAGGCAGCCCGGGCCAGGTGCTCCACCCACGGACGGGAGGGCGCCACGTCGAGCACGACCAGGTCGTACGAGGCGCGGGCAGCCGCGAGCACGCAGTCCACCGCCTCCTCGTCGGGTAGCCGCTGGTGTCCGGAGCGTCCCATGGTGACCACGTCGACGCCCTCGCTTCCCGGGAGGCGGCCGGTCAGGGATCCCAGGCCGCCCCGGGCCCGGGCCAGATCGTCCCACCGCCAACCGGGCCGCCCCTCGGCGCCGACCAACAGGTCCAGTCCACCTCCCCACGGATCCAGGTCGACCAGTACGGCGCTGTGCCCGTCGAGGGCGGCTGCTCCGGCGAGCCCGGCGGCCGTGGTCGAGGCACCTGCCCCGCCACCACCAGAGACCACCGCCACGGTGCGGGCCGCGTCTGGTACCCGACCGCCCTGGAGGGCGCGACCCAGCAGCGCCGAATCGCGGGGAACCACGATCAGGCTCGCCCCTATCGGTCCGGACCAGCGCCCGAGCTCGGCCAGGTCCTCCTCGCCTCCCAGCAGGTGCACCCCCGAGCGCGGTGGCAGTCCCAGGTCCGCCACCACCGCTGCCGCATCGATCCCGACCAGAATCGTCGCCGCGGTCCCCCAACGCGCAGGGAGGTGGGCGGCCGGCAGTGTCTGGGGGGCCGGTGAGGCGAGGGTGGCGGTGACCGACTCCACCGCCCGGACCAGGTCCGCACGCTCGCCGACCATCACCGTCGATGCGCTCCTGGCGATGCCGGCGGATGCGCGACGCCGCGGCAACGGCAGTCGAGGGGACGGGACGGGAAGCAGGCGCGGCCCGTTGCGAGCGCCGGGGTCCATGAGAGGGTCGAGGGCGCGGGCGGGATCGAGGGCACGGGTCGGGCCAGGAGCGACACTCATGCCGGCAGGGTGGATCGCTCGGAGGGATGCTCGGCCGATCGGCCGGTCCCTGTGGACAACCGGGGCAAGGCGTACACCGCTGTGGACGATCTGGCGCGACCCGTGCATCCTCCGCGCGGATCGCATCGGTCAACCAGGGTACGAGGAGTCTCGAAGGTACGAGGAGTCCCCACGGTGCGAGGAATCACAGCGAAACCCTTCCCTGACCACAGGCCCAACTGGTATGAATTGAGCAAGGTACAACCCCGCACCACAGCCAGGAACCCACGCCAAGATCGACCGTCACCAAGGACGTAGCCACCGGCACAGCCGTCTGGTACGACACGGCACGAGCGCCTGATCCCCTGGTATGAGGTGTCCTGCGAGACCCGCCCCCGGCGGGTCTCGCAGCATGTTCGGGCCCATGCCCTCGGTCGCCCTACAGTTGGTCCATGCCTTCCCCGCGCACCCTTCACCCGGCTTCTGCCATGGCGTGGCTGCTCCCGGAGGCCGGCTCCCGGGTGCTGGACCTCTGCAGCGGCAAGGGCGCCTTCACCCGCGACCTGGTGAGCGAGGGTCATCGGGTCTTCGGGATCACCACCGACGCCGCCACGGCCGAACTCATCGCCACCCGAGTGGCAGCCGCGACCATCCTGCGGGCCCGGCCGACCCAGATGCCGTTCCGGCCTCGGTGGTTCGATGCCATCACCATCGCCGACGACCGCCCCAATATCCCCGAGGTCTTCCCGGAGGCGGTCCGGGTGTTGCGCCCCGGCGGCCACCTCGCCCTGCTGCGGACCACGCGCGACGACACCGTCCCCTGGGTACGGCGACTCGCCGCCCTGATCCAGACCCATGACCCCACTGCCATGACCTCGACGACC
Organism: Raineyella antarctica; assembly: GCF_900092135.1. Classification (GTDB taxonomy): domain Bacteria; phylum Actinomycetota; class Actinomycetes; order Propionibacteriales; family Propionibacteriaceae; genus Raineyella; species Raineyella antarctica. The sequence continues at coordinate 74,688 of NZ_FMYF01000003.1, forward strand.
ACGGGCCCCACCGAGGAGGAGCTGCTCGCGGACGGCTGGTTCGTCGCCACCGATGCGAAGGCTTTCCGGCTCTGGGTGCCGGTGGACCGTCGGACCCTGCTGGCCATGGTCGAGCGGCGCCTACCGGTGCAGAAGCTCGATGACACCGCCCACCGGAACCTGCTGGCCGACGTCGGCATGCTGTTCGACGACATCGCCCGCGGACACGAGGTGAAGCTGCCCTACCGGATCGAGTGCCGCAAGGCGTGGCCCGACCCCGACCGCCAGGCCGCCGAGCCCTCGGTCACGATCGGGATCCACCTGCACTGGTGACCGACTGGTGATCCACCGGTCCCGCCCGCGCTCAGCCCTCGGGCAGGTCGGGGGCCAGGTGGGTGGCGAGCCGTCGATAGCGACGTTCCGCACGGCCCTCAGCCGAGCGCTCGAGCAGGGTGTAGAGCACAGGGACCAGGATCAGCGTCAGAAGCGTCGAGGACACCAACCCTCCGATCACCACGATCGCGAGAGGCTGGGAGATGAACAGGCCGCCACCGCTGATTCCCAGTCCCATCGGCACCATCGCGAGGATGGTTGCCAGCGCCGTCATCACGATCGGCCGCAGCCTGTGCCGGGCCCCCTCCCGCACCGCCTCGTCGATCGGGCGCCCCCGGTCGCGGTACTGGTTGATCAGGTCGATCAGAACGATCGCGTTGGTGACCACGATCCCGACCAGCATCAGCGAGCCGATCAGTGACGGAACCCCCAGCGGCGTCCCGGTCAGGAGCAGCGCCGCGACCCCACCGATCGCCGCGAACGGGATGGAGACCAACAGGATGAGCGGTTGGACCAAGGACTTGAACGTCGCGACCATCACCACGTACACGATCGCCACCGCCACCAGCAGCGCCAGTCCGAGTTGGCTGAACGCCTGCTGTTGGTCGGCGCTGACACCGCCCACCGTCGTGCTGACACCGGCCGGCAAGGTGGTGGCCGCCAGTTCGTCGTTCACCGCGCGGGTCACCGCGCCGAGGTCGCTGCCCGCCGGCGTGACCTGGACCGTCGCGCTTCGTCGACCGTCGACGCGCGAGATGGACGTGGCGACCTGTTCCTGGCGCACCTCCGCGACATCGCCCAGCTTGGCGGTCGTGGCCCCCGTGGCAGCGGAGGCAGAGGCTGCCGATCCCGCCGCGACCGAGCCTGCCGACCCCGCCGCGGCCGAGCCCGCACCCGGAGCACCGCCCGCAGCCGCGGCACTGATCGCCCCAGGGTCACCAGCCGTACCGGCGCCCGTACCGGCCAGTCCACCGCCGGGCGTGACGGAAGCTGCCGCCAGGGAGACGGCCGGAACCTCCAGGTCACGGAGCTCGTCAAGGCCGACCGGAGCGTCCCCGACCTTGATCACCACGTCCTTGGTGACCCCGTCGGTCTCCACCTGGGCGACCTGCTGGGGAGCCAGTGCTGCCCGAACGGTGGCCGCCACGGCGGCTTCCGTCACGCCCTTCTCGGCAGCCTTCGTCCGATCCAACTCCACCACGACGGTGGACCGGTCGGCGGCCAGGGTATCGGTCACCGCCGCAGCCCCCTCGACCCCGACCAGCCGCTGGTGGATGGTGGTGGTGGCCTCGCGGAGACGCGCGGTGTCCGGGGCTGACACGGTGACGTCGATGGTGGTGGTGCCGTAGCCGGCCTGCGCCGACACGCTCACCTCACCCACCGCGTCCAGGCCATCGACGGCGTCGCGGACCTGTTGCTGCACCGCGACCTGGTCGGCCGCCGGATCGGTCGTCAGCGAGAAGGTCGCCCGGTCTGCGCCCGCGCCGGTGAACAGCGAGTCGGCGCCACCCCCACCGATCGTCGTCTGGACAGTGTCGATGCCGGGCACGGCCTGGATCGTCTCCTCGACGACCCGTGCCTGCCGGTCCTGTTCGGACAGCTTCAGCGCCGGGGTGAAGACCTGGGTGACCGTCAGCGTGTTCTGTCCGGTATCACCGAGGAAGTTCGTCTGCAGCCGGGGAACCATCGCGCCGGACAGCCCCAGCAGTCCCACGGCGATCACGACGGTCACCCACGGGTGGCGCACCGCCGCCCCCAGGCTTGGCAGGTAGAGGCGCTGCAGGGGCGTACGGCGGGGCTCGCCGGCAGCATTCTCCAACGCCGTCACGTGGCTGCGGTCCAGCTCCGGCAGGAACCAGTGCGCCAGCACCGGCACGATCGTCAGGGCCACCAGCAGAGAGGCCAGCAGGGCGAGCGAGCTGGTGATCGCGAAGGGCCGGAAGAGCTCGCCGACCTGGCCGCCGACCAGGGCAAGGGGCAGGAAGACCGCCACCGTCGTCAGGGTCGAGGCCGTGATGGCAGTGGCGACCTCCCGTACGCCGACCAGCACCGCCTCCTGCCTGCGCTGTCCCTCGCCCAGGTGGCGCTGGATGTTCTCGATCACGACGATCGAGTCGTCGACCACCCGGCCGATCGCCATCGTCAGCGCCCCGAGGGTGAGCATGTTGAGCGAGTAGCCGGCCACTCGCATCCCGATCAGGGCCATCAGTACCGAGACCGGGATGGACACCGCGGTGACCAGGGTCGGGCGGACGGAGGCGAGGAACAGCAGGATGACCACGACGGCCATCAACAGGCCCAGACCGCCCTCGACCAGCAGGTTGTGGATCGAGTCGGAGATGAACGGCGCCTGGTCGAAGACGACAGTGGTCCGGGCGCCATGGCCCAGCGCGGCGTCCAGTTGTGCGAGCCGCTCACGGACCTGCCCGGAGATCTCGACGGTGTTCCCGTCGGGGGTCTTGGTGATCGACAGGGACAGGCTCTCGCGCCCGTTGGTCCGCGCCAGCGAGGGCGCCGGCGCCTCCCGGTCGGTGACCTTGGCCACCTGGTCCACCCGGACCGCATCGCCGGTCGGCCCGGCCAGGGTCACCGCTGCCACGTCGGCGGCCGATCCGTACCGCTGACCGACGGCGACGGTGAGGTCGTTCTTTCCGGAGACGAGTGAACCGCCGGCGGCGGGCGTGCCCGATCCACCGATGGCCTGCTGCAGCTGGGCGACGGTGAGGCCTTCGGCTGCGAGCCGATCGGCGTTGACGTCGACCAGCACCTCCGGGATGGGCGCGCCGGCCACGCTCACCGCCCGTACGCCGTCGATCTTCTCCATCTCGGGCACGACCAGCGTGTTGACCCGCTCGGCCAGTTCGCCGGCCGAGGTATCGTCGGCGATGGCCAGCTGGACCACCGGGAGGTCGTCGATGCTGCCCGTGAAGACCTGGGTGCTGACCCCGTCGGGGAGGATGCCCTCCACCCGTGAGATCGCGGCCTTGGCGTCCTGCTGGACCGAGGACATGTTCGAGCCGTAGCGCATCTGCAGGGTCACCATCGAGGAGCCCGCCGAGGACTCGGACGTACTGGAGTCCAACCCCTGCAACGAGGCGACGGCCTGCTCGATCGGGATCGTGACGCGCTGCTCGACCACCGCCGGGGACGCCCCCGGATAGGAGGTGAACACCACTGCGACGGGCACCGAGATGCGCGGGATCAGCTCCTGGCGCAATTGTCCGGTGCTGATGATCCCGAACGCCAGGACGAAGACGGTGACCAGCGCGATCAGCGCCCGGTTACGCATGCTCAATTCGGCGAGTCGCCCCACAGTTCCCCCTCGTGTCGCAGACATTGTTGCAGTCGGCACCGACAGCGGCCGGCTCTGCTCGCTCCGCTCAGGACCGGCGTGCCCAGAAAACGGCCCGGCACGCTCCCCACAGGCGCGGGAGGCACTACGCTCTGGGCTAGTGGCATCCCTGTGGTGCCCGAAGAGCTTCGTCCAGCCCGCCGCAGCACCTGCAGGAGATACCAGCCATGGCCGAACCCATCAGTGACCTGCTGAAGAACATCACCGACGACGTGAAGACCATCGTCCGCGACGAGATCGACCTCGCCAAGGCGGAGATGATGCCGAAGGCGAAGAACCTCGGCATCGGCGGAGGAATGTTCGCGGCCGCTGGCGTCTTCGGTGTCCTGGCGCTGACCCACCTGATGACGGCCGCCGGCTTCGGTCTGGCGGTCGCCTACAGCCGCGGTGAGTACTCGGCCGGACCGGCGTGGGGTTTCCTCACCATCGGCGGTGTCTTCCTGATCCTCGCCGCGCTGCTCGCACTGGTCGGCTTCGGCCGGATCCGCAAGGCGACCCGCAACGGAATGGCCCCGACGCAGGCCATCGACGAGGCGTCCACCACTGTCCAGGCCACCAAGGCCGCCGTCGCCCGCGGCAAGGCTCAGGCCGACACCGAGGCGATCGCCCGCAAGGCGGAGAAGTCCGGCGAGGTCTGGGTCGGGGCCGACAAGCTCTGACCCCCCACGACGTTCGAGGGCCCCGCTGCAAGGCGGGGCCCTTCGCCGTTCCCGGCCCGGAGGATCCGTGGGATCGACAGGATCCGAGCCCGGTGGATCCGTGGCCAGTGGATCAGCGGCTCAGTGGCCGGGGTTGCGGTCGCGTCCGAAGCGCCGCGGCACGTCCAGCACGCGACTGTGGTCCCATGGCATGGTCCAGCCTGCGAGGTCGATGATCGCATCGACCAGGTGGGCCGTCAGTCCCCAGATGAAGAGTTCGTCGATCAGGAATGCCGGACCGTACCGGCCACCGGGATAGGCGACCCGGGCACGGTTCTCCGGCTGCACCAGCCGGCGTACCTCCACCTCGTGCAGGGCCGCGATCTCGCCGGGGTCGTTCACCCGGACCGGGTGCGGGGTGTGCCACCACGCGATGACGGTGGTCACGTCGAAGCCGCTGACCGCCACGTGCGCCGTCGGTAGCACTCCCAGCACCCGGAACGAGTCGGGGCGTACGGCTGCCTCCTCGCCCGCCTCGCGCTGGGCGGTCCCCACCGGTCCCTCGTCCCCCTCGGACCACGTGCCGCCGGGGAACGCGATCTGGCCGGCGTGGCGACGCAGGTGAGCCGCCTTCTCCACGAACAGCAGGCGGCCGCCCGGGGGTCGGGTGTCGAACAGCGCCAGGACCGCCGCGCGCCGTCCCCCCTGTCCGGCCCGGTCGACCAGGATCCGGTCCATGGTGTGCGGGTCCTGCAGCCGCTTCTCGAGCTGGTGCAGGTGGGTGGGCAGCAGCTGCTGTGCGGCCGGGCGCTCGTCGAGCTCGCTGTCCCGCTCCCCCAGCTCACGGGGGTAGCCGGTGAGCGGGAGGGGGTGCTCAGGGCTGTCGGCGGCATCGTCGAGGAAGTCGGGCCCCTCGACGTCTGGGGTCTGGTCGGGCACGTCGCCACTGTACGCGCAGGGCTCCCCGCTCCGGACGCTCAGCCGACGCCGAGGTGGTCACGGACCAGGCCACGCAACTGGTCGGAGGACGTCAGCGCTCCGGCGTGCCGGTAGACGATCTTCCCGTCGGCGTCGACCAGCAGGGTCTGGGGCAGGCCCGCCACGCCGAGACCGGCGGAGAACCGGCGATCCGGATCGGCGACGTGCGGGTAGGTCCAGCCCTCACGGCCAGCAAACTCCAGCGCCGCCGAAGGGTCCGGGTCCGCGACGTCGACCCCGAGGAACTCCACCTTCCCGCTCATGCCGGCCGACACCTCGGCCAGGAACGGCGCCTCCTGGCGGCACGGACCGCACCAGGTCGCCCACAGGTTGACTACCATCGGCGTCCCACGCAGCGTCGACAGGTCCACCGCACCCGACCCGTCCAGGCACGGCGTCGCCACCGAGGGCAGGCCTTCCGGGACCGCGGTCCCGGAGCCGGCGGCGGGGCACGCCCGGATACCCAGCTCGGCGCGCCTGCCGGACAGGTCAGCGGTCGGCGCCGCCACCGGGGCCATGCCGCTCGAGGGCGCGGCCGAGGACTCGATCGGACGTACCGGCTCGGTACCCGCACAGCCGGCCAGCACCAGGACCGCCGCCGCCATCGCGGCGACGGCGACGAGCCGACGGCCCCGCTGCGCAGGTCCCTGTCGTGTGGTCATCCTCGTCCCCTCGGTTCCAGGCCGTTCATCCCCGCGGCTCGCGGACCAGCGCGGCCGCCTTGACCGGATCGGTCTCACCCTCGCCGTACGCCGGGCAGAGTGCCGCGACCGGGCACGCGCCACAGGCGGGACGGCGGGCATGGCAGCGGCGCCGGCCGTGCCAGATCACGTGGTGGCACAGCATCACCCAGTCCTTGGGCGGGAAGAGCGCCGCCACGGCTGCCTCGACCTTGTCCGGGTCGGTCTCCGTGGTCCAGCCGAAGCGCCGCACCAGCCGGCCGAAGTGGGTGTCCACGGTGATGCCGGGCACCCCGTACGCGTTGCCCAGCACGACGTTGGCGGTCTTGCGGCCGACCCCGGGCAGCGTCACCAGATCGGCCAGCGTACGTGGCACCTCGCCGTCGAAGTCGGCGAGAACCCGGTGTCCCAGTTGCATCAGGGTCTCGGTCTTGGCCCGGTAGAAGCCGAGCGGTCGCAGGGTCTCCTCCAGTTCCGTACGATCCGCGCCGGCGAGCGCGGCCGGGTCGGGCCAGCGGGTGAACAGGCCCGGGGTGAGCTGGTTGACCCGCTTGTCGGTGGTCTGGGCGGACAGAATCGTGGCGACCAGCAGCTGCCAGGGGGAGGCGAAGTCCAGTTCGCAGCGCGCATCGGGATACGTCTGCGCCAGGATGCGGTCGATCCGGCGTGCGCGCCGGACCAGGGCGGTACCGGACTCGCGGTCCTCCCGTGCAGCGCGCGCAGTCATGCCGGTCAGCTTAGCGCGAGGTCGATAGTGGCCTGGATGCCTCACCTGGTGGGACACCTCACACGGGAGCCAGCTAGGCTGCTCCTTGTACTAGTGGCCGCTGCAGGAGGAATCGTGGACCCGGAAGTGCTCAAGCAGGCCCCTCTGTTCCGAGGACTCGACCGTGAGGCGACCAGTGCGCTGGCGCACACGATGTCGACAATCCGGCTCAGTCGCGGCGCCGTCCTCTTCCACGAGGGCGATTCCGGCAACCAGCTGTTCGTCGTCGTGTCGGGCAAGATCAAGCTCGGGCGCACCGGTTCCACTGGTCGGGAGAACCTGCTCGAGGTCCTCGGCCCGGGCCAGATGTTCGGCGAGCTGTCGGTCTTCGACCCCGGCCCCCGCTCGACGACCGCCACCGCGGTCACCGCGACGGAACTGCGCTGCCTGGAGCACGAGGACCTCGTCACCTGGCTCAAGGACTACCCACAGGTGGCCCAGGGCATCATGGCGCAGCTCGCCCGTCGGCTCCGCCATGCGAACGACTCGGTCAGCGACCTGGTCTTCTCCGACGTCCCGGGTCGGGTCGCCAAGGCCCTCGTCGACCTGTCCGGCCGCTTCGGCGAGCAGCGTCCCGAGGGCACCCTGGTGCACCACGACCTGACCCAGGAAGAGCTCGCGCAGCTCGTCGGCGCCTCCCGCGAGACGGTCAACAAGGCCCTCGCCGACTTCGCCGCCCGCGGCTGGATCCGACTCGAGCCCCGTTCGGTCACGATCCTCGACATGGAGCGCGTCAGCCGCCGAGCCCGCTGACCCCGTCACCGTCCCACCGCGGCGGTCGTCGGGTCACGGCCCCGAGCCGTGGCCTTCGACGTCCCTTGAGGGCGTACCGAACGGCGTACCGGGAGGTCCCGGAGGGCTGCCGGGGCCGCTAGGGTGACGGTATGACCAAGTGGGAGTACGTGACCGTGCCCGTCCTGACGCACGCGACCAAGCAGATCCTCGACACCTGGGGCTCCGATGGCTGGGAGCTGGTCCAGGTCGTCCCGGGCCCCAACCCGGAGAACCTGGTGGCCTACCTGAAGCGCCCGGTACAGGCCTCGTGATGTCGGTCACCACCCGTCTGGCCGAGCTGGGGCTCGAGCTACCGGCCGTCGCCACCCCCGTGGGGGCGTACGTCCCGGCGCTGCGGCAGGGCGCGCAGGTGACCACGTCCGGCCAGCTGCCGCTGGTGGCCGGCAAGCTGCCCGCGACCGGCAAGGTCGGCGCGGAGGTCAGCCCGGAGCAGGCGTACGACCTGGCCCGGACCGCCGCACTGAACGCCCTCGCCGCGGCCTCCTCGGTGGCCGGCGGCCCGGATGCGATCACCGGGGTGCTGCGGGTCTGCGTGTTCGTCGCCAGCGACCCGGGCTTCACCGCCCAGGCCGGCGTCGCGAACGGCGCCAGTGACCTGCTCGGCGAGTTGTTCGGCGTGGCCGGCCAGCACGTCCGCAGCGCCGTCGGCGTGGCCGTCCTGCCGCTCGACGCGCCGGTCGAGGTCGAACTCACCGTCACCGTCAGCTGAGCCGACGCCCCCTGGGCCCGCCGGCCCTCCACCCCCGTGCCCGACGTACGTCGGCGACGTGAGGAAACACCTGTGACCGAGCCCATCCGCCTCCTGGTCCCGAACCCGAGTGCCCTCACCCTGGAGGGCACCAACACCTGGGTGCTCCCCGGCACCAACGGCACCCCGGCGGTGGTGATCGATCCCGGGCCGGACGACTTCGCGCACCTGTCGCGGGTCCGCGCGGCCTGTCCGGACGGCATCGAGGAGATCTGGATCACCCACGGTCACCTGGACCACGTCGGCGGCGCGAGCCGACTGGCCGAGTGGACGGGGTGCTCCATCCGCGCCCTGGACCCCCAGATCTCCATGGCCGACCCGTTGCGCGACGGCGAGCGCGGGGAGGTCGGCGGGATGGCCGTGGTGTGCGCGACACTGCCCGGCCACAGCAGCGACTCGATCGGCTTCATCGTGTCCGCTCCGAGCGGGAACATGATGTTCTGCGGGGACACGATCCTGGGCCGCGGCACCACCCAGATCGTCTGGCCGGACGGCAACCTGGCCCAGTACCTGGCCACCCTCGACAAGATGGCGCGGCTGGTGGAGCAGTACTCGATCACCCGGCTGATGCCCGGCCACGGCCCCATCGTCCACGACCCGGCAGAACGCATCGCACGCTACCGGACCCATCGGCTGGAGCGGCTGGACGAGATCCGGCGGGCGTACGCCGCGGGGCACACCTCGGTCGCGGCCATCGTCGACCATGTCTACGGCGACCTGGTCGGGGACACCCAGCGTGCGGCGGAACTCACCGTGCGGGCACAGCTCGAGTACCTGGAGCTGTCCGCGAACTGAGGACGGGCCGACCTGCGCCGGCCCGTCGGCTACAGCCCTGCTCGGCTCAGGCGCCGGTCTCGCTACGGACGGCGTGGCGCGCGCCCCCGGGGACCTTGCCATCGTGGGCACGAAGGATGTCGCCCCAACCGGTGATCTCGGGGTTCTCGCGCAGGATCTTGCGGCGTTCCCTTTCGGTCAGGCCGCCCCACATGCCCCAGTTGATCCGGTTGTCCAAGGCCTCGGCCAGGCATTCCACCCGGACCGGACACCCCATACAGATGCCTCGGGCCTTGCGCTGGGCAGCACCCTCCGCGAAGAGCTCGTCGAAACGACCTCCACAGTTGGCGTGGACTGCCCAGTCTTCACCGACAAGTGCGGTCACGATAACTCCGCCTTTCGATCCGTCGTTGGAGCGGTGCGGCTGTTGCTCACCGGGGAGGCCCCGCCCTCCCTGCGGTACCACCACCGGCGTGCCGGTCCTCTCCCTGCCCCTCCGGCGCGTCTTTGCCGCAGGAAAGGCTGTCAGGAAGGAGGTGACCAGTTCCCCCAGTGGTGTTACTCCGGCAATCGTAACCTGAACCGCAGCAGGACTGAATCGGGGCCCACCTGTCGTTCACCCACGTGTCGCAATCGGCCGGGTCGTGCCACCCACCGGCGCATCCGGATCGGATCGCCCCTCCCGTCGGCGGGTCCGTTGGGTGGCTTCCCCGACTCACGTAGGCTTTGAACGTGTCGGATAACCCACCCCCCGGAAGTCGTGCGCAGGCTCTCCTGACGATGCTGGTGGTGAGCATCCTCATCGGGGTACTCAGCGCTGGATTCATCATGCCCGGCGTCGGCGTGGCCACCACCACGGTCCGCGGCGTCGCCAATGGCCTCGGAGAGCTCCCAGCCCAGCTCGAGACGCCGCCCCAGGCGGAACGGTCCACCCTGCTGATGGCCGACGGGTCGCGGTTGGCGACCTTCTACGCGGAGAACCGCATCTACGTCCCGATGTCCGAGATCGCCCCGGTCATGCAGCAGGCCCAGCTGGCGATCGAGGACCACCGCTTCTACGAGCACGGGCCGATCGACGTCCTGGGCACCTTCCGCGCCTTCCTGCGCAACAGCGCCGGCGGGTCCACCCAGGGCGGGTCCTCGATCACCCAGCAGTACGTGAAGATGGTCCAGATCGAGAACGCGCTGGCCAGTGGCAGCGATTCCGGGGTGAAGGCCGCCCAGGAGAAGTCCTACGCCCGCAAGATCCAGGAGATGCGCTACGCCATCGCCCTGGAGCAGCGGTTGAGCAAGGACCAGATCCTGGAGCGCTACCTGAACATCGCCTACTACGGCGACGGGGCGTACGGCGTGGAGGCCGCGGCCCGGCACTACTTCGGCAAGTCCGCCAAGGACCTCGCCCTGCCCGAGGCGGCCATGCTGGCCGGTCTGGTGCAGAGCCCCGACGCCTACAACCCCCGGCTCCATCCGCAGGCGGCCATCGAACGCCGCAACACCGTGCTGGACCGGATCGCCGAGCTGCACCCGGACGAGCATGACGCGGCACTGGCCGCGAAGCAGACGAAGTTCGACGCAAACTCGATCACCCCGACCCGCAACGGCTGCGCCTCCAGTCCGTACCCATTCGTCTGTGAGTACGCCCGGCAGGAGCTGCTCGCCTCCCCCGCCCTCGGCGCGACCAAGGACGACCGCCAGACCCTGCTGGACCGCGGCGGACTGACGATCCGTACGACCATCGACCCGAAGGTGCAGCTGAGCGCCCAGAACGCCGTCAACAACGTCGTGGCCCCCAAGGACCCGGCCCTGGGGACGATGGTGATGGTCAAGCCCGGCACCGGTGAGATCCAGGCGATGGCGCAGAGCCGCAGCGCGATGGGCAGCAAGGCCGGGGAGACCTTCTACAACTACAACGCCCCCGCTGCGATGGGCGGCGCCGAGGGCTACCAGGCCGGTTCGACGTTCAAGATCTTCACCCTCGCGGCCGCCATCGAGAAGGGCATCCCGCTCAACAAGACCTATCCCGCCAACTCGCCGATGCAGTTCCAGGGCACCCGGTTCACCTCGTGCAAGGGCTCGTTCGTGCTGGGTGAGCCGTGGTTGGTCGCCAACTCGACCCGATCGGCGCCCTCGATGGACCTGCAGACGGCCACCGACTGGTCGGTCAACACCTTCTACGTCCAGCTGATCCGCGACACCGGCATCTGCAACGCCACCAAGATGGCGCAGAAGACCGGGGTCGAGATGGCCACCGGCCAGGACATCGTGCAGCAGATGAGCGGCAACCCGTCGTTCGTGCTCGGCGTGGCCGAGGTGACGCCGGTCTCGATGGCCGAGTCGATGGCGACGTTCGCCGCCGGCGGCATCCACTGCGACGCACGGGTCATTGCGTCGATGACGACCGCCGACGGCAAGCCGCTGGCCACCCCCAACGGGAACTGCCAGCGCACCGTGGACGAGGACACGGCCGCCAAGGTCAACCAGGTGCTCAAGGGCGTCTCCGCGAACGGCACCGGACGCCCGGCACGCGTCGACGGATTCACCGACCAGGCCGGCAAGACGGGTACCACCGACAGCAACCAGGCCGTCTGGTTCGTCGGCTACACCCCCGAGCTGGCCGGTGTGTCGATGATCGCGATCGACAAGACCAGCAGCTACTGGAACGGTCGGAACAAGACGCTGAAGGGCATCAGGCTGCCGGCCTCGGGCACCGTCCTGACCGGTTCCGGCTCAGGTGACGCGGGGCGGATCTACAAGGTGGCGATGACCGCCGGGCTGGCCGGGAAGCCGGCCACCTCCTTCGCCGCCGCCAAGGCGCAGGCCCAGGCCGGCGACATGGTCGACCTGCCCGGTGGCCTGGTCGACATGCAGCCCGACCAGGCGCGCGCAGCCCTGGAGGGTGCCGGCTTCAAGGTCGGCGAGACGTACGTCTATGACAGCGCGGCGTACGGAACACTGCTGGGCGTGACCCCGGAGAGCCAGGCCCCCCGCGGCTCGACGGTCAACCTCCTGCTGTCCGCCGGTCCGGCGCCGGTCGGCACCCCGACGACCGGAACCGACGTCTCCCCCTCCCCGACACCGACACCCACGGGCGGGAACTGACATGCCCCGTGGGCGGACCACCACGGCCACCCGGCCGGGGTGGCGACGGGTGGTGGGCGGCACGGTCCTCGGAGGCGCCGCGTTCGGCGCCTCCTGTCTGGCGTACGCCCACTTCATCGAGCTGACCGACTTCCGGCTGCGCAGGTTCACCGCTCGGCTACTGCCCCCGGGCGCGGCGCCGCTGCGGATCCTGCACGTCTCGGACATCCACCTGTTGCCCTCCCAGCTCAAGAAGCAGCACTGGATCGCCGAGCTCGCGGCGCTCGAGCCCGACCTGGTCGTCAGCACCGGGGACAGCCTGTCGTCCGACACCGCCCTCGCCGTGCTGGAGAGTTCCCTGGGTCCACTGCTGGACAAGCCCGGTGTGTTCGTCTTCGGTTCGAACGACTACGTCCGTCCGGTGATGAAGAACCCGGCCGACTACGTGGTCAAGGGGCCCAGCTCGTACAAGGTCGAGGAGCGCGCCCAACTGGCGACCGAGGAGCTGCGCCACCGCTTCCTTCACCGTGGCTGGGTCGACCTCAACAACCATGCGGCCACCCTGGAGGTGGCCGGCCATCGGATCGAGTTCCGCGGGACCGACGACCCGCACATCGGCCGCGACGAGTACGCCTCGCTCGCCGGACCGGCCGACCCGACCGCTGACCTGCACGTCGGGGTCACCCACGCCCCGTACGCGCGGGTGCTCGACGCGATGACGGCCGACGGCATGGACCTGCTGCTGGCCGGCCATACCCATGGCGGCCAGGTCTGCCTGCCCGTCAAGGGGGCGCTGGTGACCAACTGCGACCTCGATACTGCCCGGGCCAAGGGCCTGTCCTCGCACAGCGCGTCCGGCAGGACGGCGGCCCTGCACGTGTCCGCCGGACTGGGGACCTCACCGTTCGCGCCCTATCGCTTCTTCTGCCCGCCGGAGGCCACGCTGCTGACCGTCCTCCCCCGTCAGACCTGATCCGACTCCGGACCGGCCGCCGATTTCGCACCTCGCGAACTTTGCGCTACAGTCTTCTAGTGCCCGCAGGGGCACGTTATGACTGCCTGACAAGGCAGACGGGGTGTGGCGCAGCTTGGTAGCGCGCTTCGTTCGGGACGAAGAGGCCGCAGGTTCAAATCCTGTCACCCCGACCAGATGGATGTGACACGACGTCACGAACGCCTGGATCCAGTTGTCTGGATTCAGGCGTTGTTTGTGTGGTGCCGAGATCGACCGGGCTCGTTGTCGGTGGTGGTGGTGCGTCCTCCCGGCCGCGGAGTGCAAGGATGCGTCGAGATCCGTGTCCCGGGAGAAGGCTGGTCGGTGGAGTCAGAGGTGCGAAGCAGGGACGGCAGCGTCCACGTGACCGACGAACGGTTCAATGCCGTCTCTCATCTGGCGGCGGCGTGTTTCGCCCTGGTGGGCGCGGGACTCCTGCTGGCCCAGGCGAGTGTGCAGGGTGACCCCTGGAAGATCGTCTCGCTGGGCGTCTACGGCCTGTCATTGGTGGCGCTGTTCGTGGTGAGCACCCTGCATCACGGCATCGACGCGAGCCCTCGGGTGAACGAGGTGCTGCGCACGCTCGACTACGACTCGGTCTTCCTCCTGATCGCGGGCTCGGTGACTCCGCTCGTGCTGGTGTTGTTCCGCAATGTGTACGGCTGGACGGTCCTGGGCGGGGTCTGGACGATAGCGGTCCTGGGGATCGTCCTGCGCTCGGTCTGGCGGCAGACACCGAAGTACGTCACGAACACCCTGTACATCGCCCTCGGCTGGGTGACGGCGATCCTCGTGGGCACGGCTGCGCAGGAGCCCTTCGGCGCGTTGGCGCTGATGGCGGCGTCAGGAGTGGTCTACACCCTTGGTTTCGTGGTCTACGTGATCGAAAGACCGAACCCGTGGCCCGGCATCTTCGGCTTCCACGAGTTGTGGCACGTCCTGGTGGTCGTGGCCGCGCTCCTCCACTACCTCCTCGTCTATCACTACGTGCTGCCCAGGTAGACCGCGACGTAAGGTCATGGGCCGGATGGCGGGTATCGTCACTGCCTGCCCACGAGGACGATCCCAACGAGCGGGTTCGCGAAAGGTCAGCCGTCTGCCTCCCCGCCGGTCGGGGGCACGGTGGCCGGAGCAGCCGGCGTAGTCGTACGTGAGTGCGTCGCACTGCGCGGAGCCGGCGGCAGCGGCGGCATCTGGTCCGGCGTCGTCGGCGCCATGAGAGGGACGACGTTCAGCTTCGTACCCGCCATCTGCTTCAGCATGAAGTCGTGGTTCAGGTCGAGGATCGCTCGGGTCTCCGCGGCGATGACGGCGTTCCGGCTCAGACTGAGCTCGTTGTCCTGTTGCTGCTCCCCGGACAGGGACCAGTTGGTCGACCCCTTCACGGTGTAGACGCCGTCGACGATGACGACCTTGAGATGGGAGATGGCGCTGTGGACCGAGCTGGTCCCGATGGCGATGCTGTTGCCGAACGCGTCGTTCTGCCAGCGCTGGAGGATCTCCTTCTCGTGGACACCGGCGGCCTGGCTGCGGTCGAGGCTCATCTGGACGTAGATCTTCTCGTCGGCGAGTTTCTCCTGGATGATCGCGTTGAGCTCGTCGTCGTCATAGCCGAACATGTTGACGACGATCGAGTGCTGCGCGGTGCCGAGCAGGGCCACTAGCAGCCCGTGCAGGTTGTCCCGCGGCGCGAAGAAGGTGCGCTCGTCGGGCGGGTAGCCCTCGAGGAAGCGCCCCTCCTGTTTGTAGGTGCCGAGCCCGTCCCAGGAGAACGTGGCAGCCGGAGTATCGGTCATCGGAGGCCTCCTTCACCGGGTCGCCGCTGCTCACCGCGACCACCAACACCCATGGTTCCAGGCGGCATCTGTGCTCAACCACAGACGGCTCGTTCCCACAGCATGACGGACGGCCGACGACGCGCAACCGAATCCCTCGTAGGAAGCGACGAGCGGGGCCTACTATCCTCTCGTGCGCCTGGTCCGATGGCTCGGTCATCCCGCGCGGGTGATCCCCGCGGCGTACCTGGCCGCCATCGCGCTCGGGACCGCGCTGCTGATGCTGCCCGTCGCCACCGTCACGCGCCGATCAGCCGATCTCATCGATGCGGCCTTCACTGCTGTTTCGGCCATCTGCATCACCGGTCTGGTCACGGTCGACACGCCGACCTACTGGAGCTCGTTCGGGCAGGTCGTGATCCTGCTGTTGATCCAGGTCGGCGGGTTCGGCATCGTGACGCTGGCCACGATCCTCACCCTCTTCACCACCGGTCACCTCTCGCTGCACGGATCGCTGCTCGCCAGCCAGGAACTGCACCAGCGAAGCCTGTCGGACGCGCTGCGCCTGCCCGCCCGGATCGCGGCCGTGATGCTCGGGGCGGAGCTGGTCACGGCAGCAGTGCTGACCTGGGGATTCCGTTCCCACGCCGATTCCTGGGGCATGGCTGCGTGGTACGGGGTCTTCCACTCCGTCTCAGCGTTCAACAACGCCGGGTTCGCCCTCTTCAGCAGCAACCTCATCGGGTTCGTGGGCGCTCCGGCGATCATCCTCCCTATCTGCGCGGCCATCGTCGTCGGTGGTCTCGGCTTCCCGGTCCTCTTCGAGGTCGGCAGGCGGTGGCGACGGCAAGGCCGGTGGGCCTGGTCGGCGCATACCCGGTTGACCATCTACGGCACCGTCACGCTGCTTGTCGGGGGCACGCTGATCTTCGCGCTGGCGGAGTGGAACAATCCGCTCACCTTGGGTCCGATGCCACTCGGTGACCGGCTGCTGGCCAGTCTCGCCGGCGGAGTCTTCCCCAGGACCGCCGGCTTCAATTCCATCGACTACGGTGCGGCGGACGAATCCACCCTCGGGCTCTACTACGTCCTGATGTTCATCGGCGGCGGCTCCGCAGGCACGGCCGGCGGCATCAAGGTCGGGACCATCGGCATCATCCTCGCCAGTGTGATGGCGGAACTGCGGGGAGAGGAGCAGGTCATCGTCGCACACCGCGCCATTCCTACCGCCGTACAGCGTTCCGCGCTCACCGTGGTCATGCTGGGCATCGTCACCGTGGCCTTGGCAACAGCGTTGATCGTTGCTCTCGAGCCGTTCAGCCTCCAACAGGTCCTGTTCGAGACCATTTCCGCCTTCGGGACGGTCGGCCTGTCCATGGGAATCACGGCCCAGCTGCATTCCGGGTCCCTGGTCGTCCTCATGCTGCTGATGTACCTGGGTCGCGTGGGGACGATCTCCGTCGCCACTGCCCTCGCCGTCCGTGCACACCATCGCCATTACCTACTCCCGGAGGAGCAGCCAATTGTTGGGTAGATCACGAGACCGGCACGACAATGACGAGACGGTCCTCGTCGTGGGGCTGGGCCTGTTCGGTTCGGCAACCGCCCGTGCGCTGACAGAACTGAACGTCCCGGTGATCGCCATCACCGACGACCACGCCCAGGTTGTCCACTATGCCGACGAGTTCACCCATGTCATCGAGATGGATCCGTCCGATCGCGAGGCACTGGACCAGATCGGCATCCGCGACATCCACAAGGCGATCGTGGCGCTCAGCAAGGTGGAGCTGTCCATCATGACGGTGCTGGCGCTCACCGAGATCGGCGTGGAGGAGATCTGGGCCCGGGCAGCCACCCGCGAACACGGCGCCATCCTCGAGCGCATCGGCGCGCACCACGTCGTCTACTCGGAGAGATCGACCGGTCGGCGCGTCGCCCATGCAGCCGCCGGCTACATGATCGACTACTTCGAGTTCGAGGACGGTTTCGCCATCGCCCGGACAAAGGCGCCACGGCTCACCTGGGACAAGCCCTTGAGCGAGACGTTGGTGCGGACGAGGAACAATGTCACCATCGTCGGTGTCAAACGGACGGGGCAGGACTTCGTGTACGCCGTACCCGAAACCCTGATCCACGAGGGTGACGAGTTGATCGTCTCGGGCCGCACGGCCCAGGTCGACGCCTTCTGCCGACTCCGCTGAGCCGCGCTTCCTTGCGCGTCTCGTGGCTCCACCACGGGCAGTCCTTGGCTGTGCCTGAAGCGCCCCTCGCACGTGCACGCAAGCTCGTGCAACAAACCCGCTCGTCCGTCACCCGTGTGTCACGCTCATCTTGTGAACGCCGCAGGCCACCAGGCCCGTGCGGCGCAGACACAACATCCCAACGACGAGGTGAGTCATGACAACAATCGCGACCGGCACGGTGGCCAGTCCGGCCAAGACGGTGCGGCCCTTCAGCATCCGCGACAAGCTGGGCTACATGTTCGGAGACTTCGGAAACGACTTCTCCTTCATTCTCCAGATGATGTTCTTCATGCTGTTCTACACGAACATCATGGGCATCAAGCCGGCCCACGTCGGCACGCTGTTCCTGGTCGTGCGCCTGGTCGATGCATTCGTCGACGTGGCCGTCGGCCGCCTCGTTGACCTGTCCAAGCCCCGCAAGGATGGCAAGTTCCGGCCCTGGATCAAGATCTTCGCGATCCCGGTGGCGCTCTCCTCCGCCCTCATGTACATGTCGTTCATCTCGGACTGGTCCTACACCGGCCGCCTGCTCTGGATGACCATCTCGTACGTGCTCTGGGGCTCGATGTTCTACTCGCTGATCAACATCCCGTACGGCTCGATGGCCTCGGTGATCTCCAACAAGCCCGAGCACCGCGCCGCGCTCTCGGTCTTCCGCTCCACCGGCGCAACCCTGGCCGTCCTGGTGATCCAGGTCGTGCTGCCCCTGGTCGTCTACGTCGACCGGGTCGAGCCGAACGGTGCCGTCAAGGCCGTCCTGTCCGGAAGTCGGATGACCTGGGCCGCGATCGCCTGCGCCGTTCTGTCGGTCGTCTTCTACCTGCTCTGCTACGTCAACGTGGCCGAGCGCGTGCAGCCTCCGGTCAAGGCAGCCAGTGAGCGCCAGAGCTTCGGCAAGATGCTCGGTTCGCTGGCCAAGAACCGCGCCATGATCGGCATCGTCATCGCCGCCCTGCTGCTGCTCGTCGCCAACCTGCTGACCAGCGCCATGACCGGCTACCTGTGGCTGGACTACTTCAACTCCAAGAACCTGCAGTCCGTCGCCGGCTTCGCCGGCCTGGCTCCGACCCTGCTGCTGCTGGGCATCGCCCCCTGGCTGTCAACCAAGTTCGGCAAGAAGGAGGTCGGTGTCGCCGTCACCCTGCTCTGCGGCGTGACCAACATCGTCATGTACTTCCTGAACCTGCAGCACAACCCGACGGCCTTCATCGTCCTGTTCGCCGTCGCCCAGTTCGCGCTGGCCACGTTCAACTACCTCATCTGGGCCTTCATCACCGACGTGATCGACTACCAGGAGGTCCGCACCACCGAGCGCGACGACGGCACCGTGTACGCCATCTACTCCTGGGCCCGCAAGCTCGGCCAGGCCATCGCCGGCGGCCTGGGCGGTTGGGCACTGGGCTGGATCGGCTACCAGTCGGTCGCCAAGGGCCAGCCCCCGGTCGAGCAGGCACAGAGCACCCTGCACGGCATCTACATGCTGTCCACCCTGGTCCCCGGCATCGTCTACATCGGTGTCGCCCTGGCCCTGGCCTTCATCTACCCGCTGGGCAAGAAGGCCGTCGCCCACAACGTGGCCGAGCTGGAGAAGCGCCACGTCCTCGCGGCCGCCGCTGCGGTCTGATCGAACTCCCCTCGGCAACACGCCGAGTCGCACCACCGGAACCACCTCGTACGGGTCGATCCTCACCGGGTCGGCCCGTACGGGCGTTCGGCGGCAGCGAGCGGTGGAGAGATCTTCGACGCCCCAGCGGGGAGGCACGGGCGACGAATTCAGCGGTGGCGGAACGTCGGCTCGCGCTTCTCGACGAAGGCGGCCATCCCCTCCTTCTGGTCCTCGGACCCGAACAGCGCATGGAACAGGCGCCGCTCGTGCAGCACCCCCTGCTCCAGCGTGGTGCTGAAAGCAGTGTTGACGGCCTCCTTGGCCGCCCTGCTGGCGACCTGGGAGCGGGAGGCGATCAGGGTCGCCACGTCGATCGCCCGGTCCAGCAACTCGTCGGCGGGAACGACCCGGGAGACCAGGCCCGAGCGCTCGGCCTCCTCGGCGTCGATCATCCGCCCGGTCAGCATCATGTCCATCGCCTTGGCCTTGCCCACCGCCCGGGTGAGCCGCTGGGAGCCACCCATCCCGGTGATCACGCCGAGGTTGATCTCGGGCTGGCCGAACTTCGCAGTGTCGGCCGCGACGATCAGGTCGCACATCATCGCCAGCTCACAGCCCCCGCCCAGCGCGTAGCCAGCAACTGCCGCCACCAGGGGCTTGCGCACCCGGGTCAGCCCGTCCCAACCCGCGAACCAGTCAGCCGCATCCATGTCGACGGACGACCGGTCGGCCATCTCCTTGATGTCGGCCCCGGCCGCGAAGGCCTTCGCCGAACCGGTCAGCACCAGGCAGCCGATGGCCGGATCCGCGTCGAAGGCCTCAGCTGCGGCGACGACCTCGAGCATCGTGGCGTTGTTGAGCGCGTTCAGGGCCTTGGGTCGGTTGAGCGTGATCAGGCCCACCTCGCCCCGGGTCTCGACAAGGATGTTCTCGTACGTGGACATGGTCCTCACTTCCGGTGGGCGGTCACAACCGTCCCGATGATGCCGCAGGCAACCACCGGCCACCAGTACCGGTGCCGAACCGCCGAGGTCGTACGATGCAGGCACAACGTACGGCCGAACCACCCCAGACTCGACGGAACGTACGGCTGGGCGACGCACCGCGCCGCGTATCGACGGCCGAAGGACGTACGACTCATCGCCTCCGGTGCCCCGAGTGGCACGAATCACGCCGCCAGAGTTTCACTTTTCCTTATTGATCACATAAGCTCCCTGCCATGTACAGCATTCCTGCCGATTCACAAGGGATTCGTCGCGTGGGCCGTCGACAGCGGGTCACGGTGGGTGTGTTGTGTCGAATGCCGGTGTCGCACGACTGATCGCCCAGTCACTCCCCACCGACACCGCAGCGGCCCCCTGCTGCCCTTCACCGGAAGACACCACCCATGAGACAGCTCGTCCTCCTCGCCATCGTCGGCTTCGCCGCCCAGCTCATCGACGGATCGCTCGGCATGGCCTACGGCGTCACGTCCAGCACCCTGCTGCTGGTCGTCGGCCTCAGCCCGGCAGCCGCCTCCGCCTCCGTCCACCTCGCCGAGATCGGCACCACGCTGGCCTCCGGAGCCTCGCACTGGAAGCTCGGCAACACGGACTGGCGCCTGGTCGCCAAGATCGGCTTGCCCGGGGCCGTCGGCGCGTTCCTCGGCGCCACCGTGCTCTCCAACATCTCCACCGACCTCGCCAAGCCGGTGATGGCCGTCCTCCTCGGCGGCCTGGGCGTCTACATCCTGGGCCGCTTCGCGATCCGCCCACCGCAGGTCGCGGCGGCGCGCAAGTCCCCGCACGGTACGAGGTTCCTCGTCCCGCTGGGACTGGTCGGGGGCTTCGTCGACGCCACGGGTGGCGGCGGCTGGGGTCCGGTGACCACGACCTCCCTGCTCAGCGCCGGCAAGACGTCCCCGCGCACCATCATCGGTTCGGTGGACACCTCCGAGTTCCTGGTGTCGGTGGCTGCGAGCCTCGGCTTCATCATCGGGCTCGGTACGGCCGGCATCGACTTCCGGATCGTGCTGGCCCTGCTCATCGGCGGCCTGTTCGCGGCACCGCTGGCCGCCTGGCTGGTGAGCCGGGTACCGGCCCAGGTCCTCGGCGTCCTGGTCGGCGGGATCATCATCCTGACCAACACCCGCACCCTGCTGCGGACGTTCGACGCGCCGACGGCGGCGACCGGACCGGTGTACCTGCTGATCCTGCTGGTCTGGGCGGCGACGATCGCCATCGCGATCCGTCGCTACCGCAACGACCCGGATGGCGCCGGGGTGGTCGAGCCCGACGAGAACCGGCAGACCGAGAAGGTCACCGTCGGGTGAGGTGGCCGATCCGAGGGTGACCGCTGCGGAAGCTGCGGAAGCCATGGCGGAAAGCGGACAGGTGAGGGGTGGGTGCGCATCGCACCCACCCCTCCTCCGTTTCACGGCAGGCCCTGTCGTCAGAACTGGCCGGCCGCGTACTCGGTCACCCACACCGCCGCGGCGGCGGCCAGCGCAACCACCATCAGCGAGCGGCCGCGGAGCGCCAGCACGACGGCCACGGCCAGCCCGACCAGCCCCGACTGCCACATGCTGGTGGCCAGCAGGATCGCCGGGATCGTCATCGCCGTGAGCACCGCGAACGGGACGTAGTGCAGGAACGACAGCAGCCACGGGTTGCTGATCCTGCGCCGGACCAGCACCAGCGGGACGACCCGCAGGGCGTACGTGACCAGTGCCATCACCAGCACTGAGGCGGCGAGGTAGCTCATGCGGCCCCCTCCCCCGGCGCTGGCTCCCTGTCCGGGTCCGGCGTCGGTTCCCTGTCGGGCTCCGGCGTGGCCTCGCGAGGGGAGGCCTGCTCGGCACCGATGCCGGGGACCGGGAACAGGGCGGCACCGAACGCGGCGGCGACCACCGTCGCGATGATGATCCGCCAGCCGATCTCCAGTTCCCGTACGCCCGGGACCAGCGCCAGCAGGCTGCTCACCACCCCCGCGACCAGGACGACGACCCGTACGGCGCGCGAACCCTTGGCCACCGGAACCACGATCGCCACGAACATGGCGTAGAGCAGTACTCCCATCGCACTGTGCAGCGAGGCCGGTAGGGCGCTGCCGACCAGGGTGCCGGTGAGCGTGCCGCCGGTCCAGCCGATCACCGGCAGGGACATCAGGCCGGTGAAGTAGCGGAAGCCCACCTGGGGCCGGGACATCGCGACGGCATAGATCTCGTCGGTCACCCCGTACGCCATCACCAGCCGACGCAGGACGCCGGTGCCCGGCGCCAGCCGCTGGGACAGCGAGAAGGACATCAGCAGGTAGCGCAGGTTCACCAGCGCCACGGTGACGGCCAGCTGGACCAGGGCACCCCCGGCGAGGATGACGCTCAGGCCGCCGAACTGGCCGGAGGAGGACAGGTTGGTGAGCGCCATCGTGGCCGCACTCCAGGGGCCCACGCCGCCCCGGGCGCAGTACAGGCCGAAGGCGATCGAGATGGTGAAGTAGCCCAGGGCGATCGGGATCCCGTCCCGCAGTCCGCGGCCGAAGCCGGGCTCAGCCATGGTGCTGCGGGTCCTGGTCGCACCGGGTCAGCGGCAACTGCGGACGATTCTCTGCGACGGACACGCTTCCTCCTCGGCGGGGAGCCTATCGCGCGGTGTCGCGAGCGGCCGCGCTGCCCGTTTGGTGAATGCGGGGGGCCGTATTCTGGGGGATGTCACCGTCCGACCCCTCCGAGGACTGCTGCCCGTGTCCCCTCGTCTTCCCGTGCCCCTGCTTGCCGGCGCATCGAGCCTGCTCGCCCTCGGTTCGCTGGCCCTCGCGTACGTCACGAACCCGTTCACCCGGTTCACGATCGTACGGGGCACGTACACGGCCCGGTTCGGGGCCGGCGGGCTGCAGACACGCGACCGCAACGACGGCCTGGTCATCCGGCAGCACCCCCTGTGGCGCAGCTTTGCCTACTACTCCTGCGCGGTCAACGTGCTGGGCTCGCGCTACCTGCACAGCCCCGGCTCCGGGGCGGGGACCGTCGACGGCATCATCGCCGACATCCACGCGCTGCGCTTCGACCCGGAGCGCCTGCTGCTGATCTCCGGGGACCAGTTCACCGCGCTGTTCGTACGGAACCTGGGCGTCTTCTACTACCCGATGCTGGACCGCTCGGTGCCGGGCAGCCCCGCGGACTGGCAGGACCGGGAGATCGTGTACCTGCAGACCCTCGGCTATGCCCTGGGCGTCTTCGCCAAGCAGCCCGAGCTGACCACCACGATCGTGGCGACCGGGCGCCGGGCAGCGACCTGCGTGAACATCTACGCCTACCCCTCCGACACCTTGTACGGGATGCTCTACGCCCTGGCCGCGCTGGCCGGGCTGGAACCGGGACGCCCCGCGGCCTACGCCGAGGACCACCATCCGCTCGACACCGTCGGCGCCGCCGCCGAGCTGCTGGAGCGCTACGGGTCCTCGCTGGTCGCGCACTTCGACCGCTACCTCAACATGGCCCTTGATCCGGCGACCGGCCTGGTGCGGACCGACCTGAAGATGTCCGGTGCGAAGGACATCACCCAGCGCAGCTCGGCTTTCTACGACAACGTCATCCTGTGGAAGACCAGCGAGCTGGCCCAGCGCCTCGGCCTCGTCCCCGCTGATCCGCCGGGACTGGCGGCCCTGCGGCAGCGGATCCTGGACCGCTTCTGGCTGCCGGAGCGCGGCCACTTCCTGGAGGACCTCTCCCCGGAGGCCACCGCGACGCAGTACTACTCGTCGGACTGGCTGATCGTGCTGGCTACCGGCTTCCTCGACCCGGCGGACCCGACCGAACGCGCCTACCTGGAGCGTTCGATCGAGCACATCCGCAGCACCGGTGTGGCGGAGCCGTTCGCGATCAAGTACCACACCGACACCCGCGCCCACCGGCAGTACCCGGTCGTCCGCTTCGCGGTCGCCTCGTACGGCGGGGACTCGATCTGGAGCTTCTGGGGCATGGAGTACGTCAAGACCCTGCTCCTGCTGCACCGGCACACCGGCCGGCAGGACTACCTCGACGAGGCGGGGCGGCACCTCGACGCCTACCGCGCCGCGATGGTCCGCGACAACGGCTTCCCGGAGGTCTACGACACCCACGGGAAGATGCTGACCACCCCGCTCTACCGCAGCATCCGGCAGACCGGCTGGGTGATCGGGTTCGAGCAGGCCCGCGAGATGTACCGGGCCGCCTCCGCCGGGTGACGCCTTGGCTCAGGATGCCGATGCGCGGCGCCAGACCAGGCGCGCCATGACGGTCTTGCCGCCCGATCGCATCGGGGCAGGCGAACCGAGGGTGAGGGTATCGCCGTCCAGTTCGACCGTGCGCTGCTGGGTCTGCCCGGTCCAGTTCGGGAACAGCGAGACCTCCATCGAGTGGGTCAGCGCGCCGGTCTCCGCATCGACGTGGAACGGCCCGCTGTAGGCGATGTAGCTGGAGGCCTCGGCGACGTACTCCTGCGTGGTGCCGTCGAACCAGTCCCCGGAGGCGAACCCCGCCCGGTCCGGCAGGCTCAGCTGCGCCGACATGTAGCCGTCGGGGGTGTAGATGATCAGGCCCTGGGGCCGGGGACCGAGCGGCTCGTACGGCTCGCCGCCGTCGACCGGGGTCTCCACGTAGGACTGCAGTCGCCAGGCTCCGACCAGTCGCTGGCGCAGGTCCGGAATGATCGTCATGTGGTTTCCTTCGCTCCTCGGGTTCCTCGTACGCCTCCAACGTAGGCGGTCACGGGCCGGGAAACAGATCGCCCGCCGGTCGGACGACCGGCGGGCGATGTTGGTGCTGGTGGTCAGCGACCGGTTCCGGCGTAGACCACGGCCTCGCCGTCGGCATCCAGACCGAAGGCGGTGTGGGCGGCACGGACGGCCTTGTCGAGGTCGTCCTGGTCGACGACGACGGAGATCCGGATCTCGGAGGTGGAGATCATGCCGATGTTCACGCCGGCGTCGGCGAGGGCCTGGAAGAACTTCGCGGTGACGCCCGGGTGCGAACGCATGCCGACACCGATGACCGAGACCTTCCCGATCTGGTCGTCGTACAGCAACTCCTGGAAGCCGACGCTGTCCTGGATCCCCTTCAGGGTGGCGATCGCACTGCGCGAGTCGCCGGAGGGGAGGGTGAACGAGATGTCGGTGCGGGAGGTGTCGACGCGCGAGACGTTCTGCACGATCACGTCGATGTTGATGTCAGCCGCGCCGAGGGCGGTGAAGATGGCGGCGGCGCGACCGACCTGGTCGGGAACCCCCACCACGGTGATCTTCGCCTCGCCCCGCTCGTGGGCGATGCCGGTGATCAGAGCCTGTTCCATGCCTGGTCCCTTCTTGACGTCTTTGAGATCCTTCACCCAGGTGCCGGGCTTGTCTGTGAACGAGGAGCGGACGTGCACGGGCACGTGCTCGCGGCGGGCGTACTCCACGCACCGCAGGTGCAGGATCTTCGCCCCGTTGGCGGCCATCTCGAGCATCTCCTCGTAGGAGATCTCGGGGATCTGGCGGGCGGCCGGGACGATCCGCGGGTCAGCGGTGAAGATGCCGTCGACGTCGGAGTAGATCTCGCAGTACTCGGCGCTGAGCGCGGCGGCGAGGGCGACAGCCGTGGTGTCGGAGGCGCCGCGGCCCAGCGTGGTGACGTCCTTGGTGTCCTGGGCGACGCCCTGGAAGCCGGCCACGATGACGATGTTGCCGTCGTCGAGAGCGGACTCGATCCGTCCCGGGGTGATGTCGATGATGCGGGCGTCACCGTGCTTGGCGGTGGTGATGACGCCGGCCTGCGAGCCCGTGTAGGAGCGGGCATCGGCACCGAGGTCGGCCAGTGCCATCGCCAGGAGGGCCGCGGACTGGCGCTCGCCGGTGGTGAGGAGCATGTCGAGCTCGCGCGCCTTCGGCATCGGGGAGACCTGGAGGGCCAGGTCCATCAGCTCGTCGGTGGTGTCGCCCATCGCCGAGATGACGACCACCACGTCGTTGCCCCCCTGCTTGGCGGCCAGGACACGACGGGCGACGCGCTTGATGGCGTCGGCGTCCTCCACCGAGGATCCACCGTACTTCTGGACGATGCGGGGCATGCGGCCTCCTTCTTCCACTCTGAGTCGGGCAACACGATATAGGTCCGGTCGGCCCTCGGCAGAGGGTCCCTCACTGTGGCCGGTCCCGGGTCACTTCTGCTGGGGGTGTTCCCGGAGGAGCTGCTCGACCTCGGGACTGGTGGCCACCACTCGGAGGCCGTCCTCGCGGGCCTGTTCGAGGCCCGCCTGGACCAGCGCTGCCTCGACGTCCGGGGCCGCCGCGTCGTCGCTGGACGCCAGATCGACGCCGAGCTGCGACATTTCGACGATGCCACAGTTGACCTGGTAGTCGAGGAAGCCGACCTCGTCACCACCGATGAGCGCCTCCCAGCGAGATCGGTAGGGGTTGAAGCGCACGTTCACCTCGGGCATCGGAGCTCCTGGGCCGGATCGTCGGCACCATGCCGGCGTTGGTGCCACCGATCGTACGTCGCGACCGGAGGGGTGGGGGTGGGTCAGCGCCCGATGACGACGGAGGCCAGCTCACCCACCTCGACGGTCGCGGACGAGGTGTTCGTCAGTGGGAAGGTCCCGGACTGCCCCATCCCCGACCAGGCGAGGTCCCAGCTGTGCAGCGCGGTGATCGTGTAGCTGCCGGGACGCGAATAGACGTGCCCGCAGGTCGGCGAGGGTGTGCCTGGCGGCTGGGCGCCGGCGACCCACGGCGTGGACTGCGTGCACGTCAGCCTGGTTCCGTCACCCAGGTCGTACGTAGTGGCCCGGTAGGTAGCGGTCATCGAGAGTGTGGCTCCGCCCAGGCTCACCGACTCGGTCATGGACCCGGCCCCCTCGCGCCACAGCCACAGGGGATAGCCGACGGCGAGCATGTCCCAACGGTTGAGGGAGGGATCGGGGCCGACACGAACCGTCTGGCCGGGCAACTGCAGGGTCGCGGCGGCCTCGCGGGCGAGGACGACGGGAGCGACGGTGATCGCGGGCGCAGCTGCAGGTGCACCAGCGGGTGCAGCGTTGGGGATGAAGTTGGTGAGGAGTTGGATCACCCGGCCGGTGACCGGGTCGATTCGCGAGGTGGGTTGCACCGCCACGGCTTGTCCTCCGGCGCCGGTTCCCGATCCCGATCCCGATGGAGATCCAGCGCGGTCGGAGGATGGTCCCCGTGCAGCGGAGTCGCCGCTGGATGAGCCGCGGATGGTCGTGGTCGTCTTGATTGTCCCGGTAGCTCCATCGGAGCTGGAAGGCGATACACCGAGGCCGATCCAATCGCTCATTCCCCCTGGACTTCCCCATGCCGTGAGGGGTGTTCCGAGGACGAGCAGGCAGGTCATCGAAGCAAGTCCCGTCAGTCGCATACGGACTCCTCCGAGTCGGAGCCATCGACTAGCTTCCACCCCTCAGGGAAGTGCTCCACCGCGATTTCCACCGACCCTTGAGCTCCCGTACCCACTACCGAGCCGCTGGAATCGATGATCTGGATGCGGCTGCCGTCCTCGCAACTCAACATCGTCACACGTCCATCCACATAGGTTCGTGGTTCGACGTTGATGATTTCCAGGGGCGCAGTCGCTCTGCGACCAGCTTCGTGTCCCGTTGCCAAGAAGTCAGCAACCGTATCGAGATAATTCCCTGTCGCCAGTCGGGCCATCTCGGCTGTGGGAGTCGCTGATCCACCTGCCATTGCCAACCTGTTCCGTTCCTTCGTGAACTCCCGATACACATGCTCGGCCTCCGCGTACGCCGCAGCCTCCTCGGCCTGCGCGGCAGCCTTCTCCTGGGTGCACAGGCTCCCCGACGCATCGGGCGTACAGGTCCAGGTCGGAACCGGACTCGAAGAAGGTCCGGCGAGCGCGGAGTCCCCACACCCTGCGAGCAGGGCCAATAAGACCAGTGCAAGGCTCGTTGTCGTCGTCTTCAGGCGGGCGTGCTGCATCGATCATCCCCTCGTAGCTGCCCCCAGTCTTACCGACGGGCGGTCCACCTCCCCGCCCGCCGAGGCAGTTATCCACAGGCACAGTCCGGACCGGCGACGATTCACAGCGCGCACCCACCGCAGCCCCGATGACACAGCACGAGCACCCCGTCACGCGCACCTCCGGGAAGGAGGCAAACCACGCCCCACCGCCGGGTGACTCCCTGCTCGGCATAATGGAACACATGACCAGCGATCCTGGTGACCAGCCGGGTCGCCCCCTGCCCCGGATCGGCGATGCCGAACGGCAGGCCGCAGTCGACGCGCTCAAGGAGCACTATGTCGCCGGCCGACTGAACGATGCCGAGTTCAACGAACGCCTGGACGCTGCCATGGAGGCCCGCACCCGTGCCGACCTCGGGCCGCTGTTCTCCGACCTGCCACCCCTGGGCGCCTTCGGTCCGGACCCGGCACCCTCGCAGGAGATGGCTCCGGCGCAGGCGCCCTACCTGCCGGCCATGCCGCCCCCGGCGCCGCCCGTCCCAGCCACCACCGGAACCCGTACTCGAGCGCAGACGCTGCAGCTGGTTCGTTCGCTGGTCTGGCCGGTGGCGATCGGCCTGTGGATCTTCACGGGAATCCCCTTCTGGCCGCTACTCGTCTCCGCGATCGTCGCCTCCGTCGTGGTCAGCAGGCTGTTGGAGCAGGAGAAGCAGGCCGGCCGGGCCGTCCCGCCCGCCTGGCAGGACCCGACCGACGGCGACCACGACGAGCCCCCGTCGATCGGGCCCTCCGGCCCCGGATCCCCCCGCCCCTGACGGCCAGGCACACCGACCGAACACAAAGGGGCGTACGCGGCACCAGCCGCGTACGCCCCTCCTGCCGTCCTGACTCAGCCCAGTCGGGTCACCACGAAGGCCAATCCCAGCTCCTCGACGAAGAAGTCGCGCTGGGTGATCTGGTCCTCGCGCATCTCGGTGGCCAGCACCTCGTCGGCGATCAGCGCCATGTGCTCGCGCACGGCGGCACCGGTGGCCTGGCCGACCTCGCTGTTCTCCACCGCCCAGACGAGCTCGATCCGGTCGGACACCTCGAAGCCGGAGTTCTTCCGGGCCTCCTGCACCTCACGGATCACGTCACGCGCGACACCGGCCGACACCAGCTCCGGGGTCAGCTCCAGGTCCAGCGCCACGGTCTCGCCCTGCTCGTTCAGCACCGACCAGCCCTCGCGGGGTCGCTCGGCGATCAGCACGTCGTCGGGCCCGACCTCGGTGCCGCCCTCGAAGTCGACGGTCGCCTTCCCGTCCCGGACCAGCGCCTCGTGCAGCGCGGCCGCGTCACAGGAGGCGATCGCCGCGGCGACCAGCGGGGTCTGCTTGCCGAACCGCTTGCCGAGGTTGCGGAAGTTGCCCTTGGCCGAGTAGTCGACCAGGTCCCCGGCGGACGCGAAGGAGGCAATCTCCTGCACGTTCAGCTCGTCGGAGATCTCCGCGCGCAGCGACTCGTGCAGCTTGGCGTACGAGTCGCCCGAGACCAGCAGGCGCGACAGCGGCTGGCGGATCTTGACCTTGGCCTCGGCTCGCGCGCCGCGGCCGAGCTCGACCACGCGGCGGGTCA
Source organism: Raineyella antarctica (assembly GCF_900092135.1). GTDB lineage: Bacteria > Actinomycetota > Actinomycetes > Propionibacteriales > Propionibacteriaceae > Raineyella > Raineyella antarctica. Next base: position 103,972 of record NZ_FMYF01000003.1, read on the forward strand.
GCGCCATCGCCTCGTCCAGCTCCTTGTTGACCACCGACTCGTCGGCCACCGGCCACTCGGTCAGGTGCACCGACGGGGCCGCCGTACGGTCGACCGGGACGACGAGCTGCTGCCAGACGTGCTCGGTCAGGAACGGCACCATCGGCGCCATCAGGCGGGTCAACACCTCCATCGTGTCGTGCAGGGTCAGCAGTGCGGAGTCCTCGCCGCGCCAGAAGCGGCGCCGCGAGCGGCGGACGTACCAGTTCGACAGGTTGTCGACGAAGTCGGCCAGCAGCTGCCCGGCGCGCTGGGAGTCGAAGTCCTCCAGCGCAGCGGTGACCTCACCGACCAGCACGTTGGTCTCCGAGACCAGCCAGCGGTCCAGCACCGGGCGCTCGGCCAGCGGCACCTCCTTGCGGGTGCCGTCGGCGTTCTCGGGCGCCCAACCGTTGGCGTTCGCGTACAGCGCCAGGAAGGAAGCGGAGTTCCAGTAGGTCAGCAGGACCTTGCGGACGATCTCCTGGATCGCGGTGTCGCCCACCCGGCGGGCCGCCCACGGCGAACCCGAGGCCGCCATGAACCAGCGGACCGCATCGGCGCCGTGCTTGTCCATCAGCGGGATCGGCTCGAGGATGTTGCCCAGGTGCTTGGACATCTTCTTGCCGTCCTCGGCCAGGATGTGGCCCAGGCAGAGCACGTTCTTGTACGAGGACCTGTCGAACACCGAGGTGCCTACCGCCATCAGCGAGTAGAACCAGCCGCGGGTCTGGTCGGTCGCCTCGCAGATGAAGTCCGCCGGATAGGCGTTCGCGAACGCCTCCTTCGACCCCTCCGCGTACGGGTAGCCCCACTGCGCGAACGGCATCGACCCGGAGTCGTACCAGGCGTCGATCACCTCCGGGACGCGCCGGTAGGTGCCCTCCTCCCCGTCCTTGGTGAAGGTGACGTCGTCGATGAACGGCCGGTGCGGATCCAGGTCGGACAGGTCGCGGCCGGCCAGCTCGCCGAGCTCGGCGCGTGAGCCGACGCAGATCGTGTCACCGGTGGCGTCGTTGACCCAGATCGGCAGCGGCGTGCCCCAGTAGCGGGTCCGCGACAGCGCCCAGTCGACGTTGTTGTTCAGCCAGTCGCCGTAGCGGCCCCACTTGATCGTCTCGGGGTACCAGGTGGTCCCCTCGTTCTCGCGCAGCAACTCGTCCTTGATGGTGGTCGTCCGGACGTACCAGGACGGCTGGGCATAGTACATCAGCGGGGTGTGGCAGCGCCAGCAGTGCGGGTAGGGGTGCTCGTGGTCGAGCGTACGGAACAGCAGCCCGCGCTGCTTCAGGTCGACCAGCGCGGCCTTGTCCGCGTCCTTGAAGAACTTGCCGCCGGCGACGTCGTAGCCCTCATGGAAGTGCCCGTCGGGGCCGATCGGGTTGACGAACTCGATCCCGTTCCGCTTGGAGGAGCGGAAGTCGTCCTCACCGAACGGCATCGCCTGGTGGACCAGGCCGGTGCCCTCGCCGGTGGCGACGTAGTCCTCGAGCACCACGAACCAGGCCCTGCCCGGCTGCTCGACGACGTCGAACGGGCGCGAGTAGGTCCAGCCCTCCATCTGGGCGCCGGTGAACCGGTCCTGCACGGTCCAGCCCTCGCCGAGCGCGGTGGCGACGTTGTCCTCGGCCACGATCACTGTGCTGTCCCCGTCGGTCGCGGTGACGTACGTGATGTCGGCGCCGACGGCCACGGTGGTGTTGGAGAACAGCGTCCACGGGGTGGTGGTCCAGATGACCAGGTCGGCCTTGCCCGCGTACGGACCGGAGGTGACCGGGAAGCGGACGAACGCGGTGGTGTCCACGACGTTCTCGTAGCCCTGGGCCAGCTCGTGGTCCGACAGCGTGGTGCCGCAACGGGGGCAGTACGGGGCGACGCGCTGGTCCTGCGACAGCATGCCCTTGTCGAAGACCTGCTTCAGCGACCACCACACCGACTCGATGTAGGAGGTGTCCATGGTCCGGTAGGCATCGTCCAGGTGCACCCAGTAGCCCATCCGGTCGGTCAGCTCGGCGAACGCGTCGACGTGGCGGGTGACCGACTCGCGGCACCTGGCGTTGAACGCCTCGATGCCGTAGTCCTCGATCTGGGGCTTGCCGTTGATGCCGAGTTCCTTCTCGACGGCCAGCTCGACCGGCAGGCCGTGGCAGTCCCAGCCGGCCTTGCGCTCCACGTAGTAGCCCTGCATCGTACGGAACCGCGGGAAGATGTCCTTGAAGACGCGGGCCTCGATGTGGTGGGTTCCGGGCATGCCGTTGGCGGTCGGCGGCCCCTCGTAGAAGGTCCAGCGGTCACCGCCGGCGGTGCGCTGCTCGGACTTGGCGAAGACGTCGTTGGCGGCCCAGAAGTCCAGGACCTGGTGCTCCATGCCCGGCAGGTCGATCTGTGCCGGTACGGCGTGGTAGGCGCCCCGGTAGTGGCCCTGCTCGGCGGTCGCGTGCGCGACCGTTGCCGCGGGATCGCGCTGCTCGACCTGCGCGTCCGTCGGGATCTCCTGCGTCATGTTCATCCCTCGTCGATCGATCCTGGACCAGCCGTGGCCTGCGCCGGGCTGGGAGGAAGGGACGAGCGGACCCGCGGTACCACCCTTCTTGGCGGGTCGTCAGGGACGCCCCACCCACTTCGTTCTCGCCGCAGCCGGTTCTAGTGGGGCGCCGGTCGGGTCCTGGTGGACCGCGCCGAGCCTGTTCTTCCGGCAGCTCCGGGGTGATGGCCCCATCTTCGCCTTGCGACGGGGGTCAGTCTAGGCCGTCGGCGGGTCCGGCCCAAGTTCCGCGCGGCCCCGACCGTCACCTCAGGCTCCCCTCAGGGAGGACGTGCGCACGCTGGGCACAACAGACACCCAAAGGAGTGTGCCCATGACCGACCATCTGGCCGATATCAAGAAGTACGTCGAGACGGTGGACGAAACCGTCGTCGCCGCCATGGAGAAGACCTACCGCCTGGTCCTGAGCAAGCAGGACTCCGCGAGCGTCTCCTTCAGCGATCCCGCCGAGCTCGCCACGGTCCGGGAGAACTTCCTCAAGAAGAAGCTTGGGGTGACCGGTAGCGACGCCGAACTGGACGCGCAGATCAAGCAGGTGGGCCAGCAGATCCACGGTCGCAAGGACCGGCTCACCGTCTACTACCTGCTCGCCGAGCACTACGGCAAGCTCGACGCCCTCAAGTGAGGATCCCGGTCGCCTGACCGGACCACCGGTCGGACCTACCCGCGAGGACGGCTTCGAGCACCTGGGCGAAGCCGTCCTCGTCGCAGCCCGGCGCGACCTCGTCGGCCGCGGCGAGCAGCTCGGGCTCGGCGTTGGCCACGGCGATTCCGCGGCCGGCCCAGGCGAGCATGTCCAGGTCGTTCAGCCCGTCGCCGAGGGCCACGACCTGGCCGGGGGCGATGCCGAGGTGGTCGGCCAGGCGGCCCAGCCCGTACGCCTTGCCGATGCCCGTGGCGGAGATCTCCAGGAACTGTGCGCCCGACGACGTGGCGCGCAGGCCCGGCAGGTCCAGGGTGGCGAAGGTGGCGAGGAGGTCCCGCGGACCCAGTTCGGGGTGCCGGGCGACCATCTTGAGGTTGGGCGCGGCCGCGAGGGCGGCTCGGTCGACGACCTGCATCTGGCGCGGGTCGCGGTTGTGGTCCGACCAGACGGTCAGCTCGGCGTAGCCAGGCTCCACGAAGAACCCGTCTCCCCCGTCGCGGACGGCGCAGAACCGGATGTCGGGGACGGCCTCGGTGAGCCGGTCGACCAGGCCGCGCTGGGCTGCGACGGCCATGGTGGCCTCGAACAGCCGCTCACCGCTGGCCAGGTGCACGCCGAGGGCGCCGTTGGAGCACACCGCCCAGCCGCCGAAGGCATCCGCCAGCTCGACGAACACCGGCGCGACCGCCAGCACGCCGAGACGCTGGCGGGCGGTGACCGGGACGACGGCTACCCCCGCCTGCGCGGCCGCCCGCAGCGCCGCCTCGGTGCGCGGGCTGACCGACTTGTCGGTGCGCAGCAGGGTGTTGTCCAGGTCGGTCGCGACCAGGCGAACAGGAGGAAGGCCGGCCTCAGCTGAGGGCACGACGGCCCTCGAACGCCCGCCCGAGGGTGACCTCGTCGGCGTACTCCAGGTCGCCGCCGACCGGCAGGCCGCTGGCCAGTCGGGAGACGGTCAGCCCCATCGGCAGCAACAGCCGGCTCAGGTACGTGGCGGTCGCCTCGCCCTCGATGGTCGGGTTGGTGGCGATGATGACCTCCTGCACGGATCCGTCGGCCAGCCTGGCGACGAGCTCGCGGATGTGCAGCTGGTCCGGCCCCATCCCGTTGACCGGGCTGATGCAGCCGCCCAGCACGTGGTAGCGGCCCCGGAACTCCCGGGTGCGCTCGATCGCCACCACGTCCTTGGCATCCTCGACCACGCAGACCACCGCGTTGTCGCGGCGCGGATCGCGGCAGATCGAGCAGGTGTCCCCCTCGGAGACGTTGAAGCAGGTGGTGCAGAAGTGGATCCGATCCTTGACCTGCACCAGCGCATCGACCAGCCGCATCACGTCCTCCTTCTCGGTGGACAGGATGTGGAAGGCGATGCGCTGGGCGGACTTCGGCCCGATCCCGGGAAGCTGACCGAGTTCGGTGATCAGGTCCTGGATCGGGCCGTCGTAGATGGCTGCCACTCAGAGACCGAGGCCCATCCCGCCGGCCATCGGGCCGAGCTTCTGCTGGGCCAGAGCGGTCGCCTGGTTGTTGGCATCACGCAGCGCGGCGACGACCAGGTCACCGAGCGACTCGGTGTCCTCGGGGTCGACGGCCTCGGGCTTGATCTCGACAGCGGTGACCTCACCGGCACCGGTCATGGTGACCGTGACCAGGCCGCCGCCGGCGGTGCCGGAGACGGAGGTGATGGCCAGTTCTGCCTGGGCCTGCTGCATCTGGGCCTGCATGGCCTGGGCCTGCTGCATGAGTGCGTTCATGTCGAAGCCCTGGGGCATTCCCTCGGTCATCTGGGGGTCCTTTCACGGAGGTGGGCGCTGCGACAAGACTATGCGCAGCCATCGCCTGGTCCTGACCGGTCCGGCACGCACCGGGCCCCGTACTGAATCCCAACAGGTGCCCTCGATCCACGGTGCTCCGTCACGGCGGCCCGTCGATCGGGAGGTCCCGTCGGGAATCAGTACACCGATCCTGCGACACCCGGACCCCAGGGCCGGCCTCGTGGTGGACTGGTCGCAACGGGAGGACTGGTGGCAACAGGAGGAGGTCGACCATGCGTGCCTGGCAGGTCGGTACACCCGGTCCGCTGGAGAGCGGGCCGCTGGAGTTCATCGAGAAGCCCATGCCCGTGCCAGGGCCGGGCGAGGTGCTGGTCCGGGTCCTGACCTGCGGGGTGTGCCGGACGGACCTGCACGTGGCCGAGGGCGACCTGCCGGTACATCGGCAGCACGTCACGCCGGGCCATGAGATCGTCGGCCAGGTCGTCGGCGCCGGCCCGGGCGCCGAGCGCTTCGTCCTCGGGGAACGCGTCGGCATCCCCTGGCTGCGCCGCACCTGCGGGGTCTGCCGCCACTGCCGATCGGGCCGGGAGAACCTCTGCCGCCGCTCCCAGTACACCGGCTGGGACGCCGACGGCGGCTACGCCGAGTACACGACGGCCCCCGAGGGGTTCGCCTACCGGCTGCCCGAGGGCTTCGACGACGCGACGGCCGCGCCACTGCTGTGTGCCGGGATCATCGGCTACCGGGCCCTGCGCCGGGCGAACGTCCCACCCGGTGGGGTGCTGGGCCTGTACGGGTTCGGTGGCAGCGCGCACCTGACCGCCCAGGTCGCCCTCGCCCAGGGGATCGAGGTGCACGTCCTCACCCGCGGGGAGCAGGCCCGCGGGTTCGCACTCCAGCTGGGGTGCGCCTCGGCCGGCGACGCCCGCGAGATGCCTCCGGTGGCGCTGGACTCGGCGATCATCTTCGCCCCGGCCGGCGACATCGTGCCGTACGCGCTGGCCGCGCTGGCCTACGGCGGCACGCTCGCCTGCGCCGGCATCCACATGTCCGACATCCCCGTCCTCGACTACCAGCAGCACGTCTTCCACGAGAAGACGCTGACCAGCGTGGAGTCCAACACGCGCCGGGACGGTGAGGAGTTCCTCACCCTGGCGGCGCGGCTCGGCCTGCACCCGACCACCCACGAGTACCCGCTGGAACAGGCCGACCGCGCGCTCGGCTACCTCGCCCGCGGCGACATCGAGGGCGCCGGGGTGCTGCGCGTGGCCGATCCGGCCTGACCGCCCCTTCCCTCGGGCTGGGGTCTCCCCTAGCGTCGAGGACATGAGTGGCTTCCCGACACTGCGCGTCCCGATCCTCGCCGCCCCGATGGCCGGCGGCCCGTCGACCCCAGCGCTGGTCAGCGCGATGGCGGAGGCCGGTGGGCTGGGCTTCCTCGCCGCCGGCTACCTGCCGGTGGCGGCCCTGGCCGAACAGGTCGCCGCGGTCCGTACGGCCGGCACCGACCTGTTCGGGGTGAACCTCTTCGTGCCCGACACCGAGCCGATCGACCTGCCGGCCGTGCTCGCCTACCGCGAGGCGCTGCTACCGCTGGCGGCCGAGCTGGGCCTCGACGGTCTGCCCGAGCCGTACCCCGACGACGACGGGTGGGCGGCAAAGGTCGACCTGCTGGTCGACCAGCCGGTGCCGATCGTCTCCTTCACCTTCGGGCTGCCGGATCGTACGACCGTGGAGCGCCTGCACGGAGTCGACACGCTCCTGGTCGCGACGGTGACCTCGACCGCCGATGCCCGAGCCGCCGTGGAGGCAGGGATGGACGGGCTGGTCGTCCAGGGTCCGGGCGCCGGTGGGCACCAGGGGACGTGGCATACGTCGGACCCCGCCCCCTCGCTGCCGCTGGACGACCTGCTGGCCCAGGTGCTGGCGGAGGTCGACGTGCCGGTGGTGGCGGCCGGTGGACTGGCCACCGCCGACGACGTGCACCGGGTGGTGTCCGCGGGAGCCGCGGGCGCCCAGCTCGGCACGGCCTTCCTGCTCACCCCCGAGGCCGGCACCAATCCGACCTACCGGGCGGCGCTGACCCATCCGGGGTTCGGCCCGACCCGGATGACGCGGGCCTTCTCCGGGCGCTGGGCGCGCAGTCTGGACAACGCGTTCATCGCGACGTACGACGCGCTCGCGCCCGCCTCCTACCCCGCGATCAACCAGGTGACCGGACCGATCCGCCGGGCGGCAGCCGCGGCGGGCGACGCCCAGCACCTGCACCTGTGGGCCGGCACCGGGGTCGAACACGTCCGTGAGGCATCGGCCGCAGAGGTCGTGGCGCAGCTCTGGCCGGACGCGCGGGAATGATCTGGCAACCGGCGGTCGGAGGCCGTTCGCCTCAGGCGCTCAGCTCGGCCTTGAGCCGGGTGAGTTCGGCGCTCAGCTCCGGGTCCTCGCGGACCAGCCAGACCAGGCCGCAGTCCTGCGGGCCGGTGGCACCGGGATAGCAGAGGCTGCAACTGTCGCCGGGGCGGACCGGGCACTTGGGTTCGGGGGCGTGCGCCATGCGTTCCTTCTTTCGGACCGCACCATTCTACGACGCACCACCGAGCCCTCAGACCTGCAGGCCGGTCTCCTGCTGCTCCTCCAGGATCAGCTCGGCACCCAGCACGTTGGTCAGCAGCTCGGCCGCATTCTCGTAGCCCTCGCCGACCGTCATGTCCTCGTCGCTGTAGGCGGCCGCCTCCTCCTCGGGCGTCAACTCCTTGGCCGGCTGCGGTGCCGCCACGACCTGGGAATACCGGCTCGGTCGAGACGTGGGACCGGACTGGGCCCCGGGTGTCTGGCGTGCGGAATGGCCGCCCACCGCCGAACGCGCCGACGGTGTCGTCGGCCCGGATGCTCCCGGCCCGGCAACAGGGCCGGCAGACGGGGCGGCTCCGGGCGCCGCGGCGGCGCGCACCGGGGGTCGGTCCAAGTCCCGATCGGGTGCCGACGTCACCGGTCGACTGTCGGCGTGAGGGGGCGTCCGAGGAACGTACGGATCCTCCTCCGGCGGCGGCTCGTCCCAGGGATCCTCGGGCGGCTCGGGCGGCGGCGGAACCTCCTCGCGGATCGGCGCGCCGGCGGCTGCCGAGACACCCCGCCTGGTGCCACGCAGCCGCGGCGAGGCCGATGATGCCGGCGGCATCGCGGGGGCAGTGGAGGCCGTGGACGCCGGGGGCGTTGGTGACCCTGCGGGGACCGACTGCTGGCCACCGGACGGCGGCCGGGTGCCTGCCGCTACGACCGGCCCACCGGCGCCCGGCTGGCCCGCCGAGCCCCCCGGACCTGTCGGCCTGGGCGCTCCAGGGCCGGCAGCACCGGGACGGCCCGCGCCGCTTCCGGCCGGTGCCGGACCCGCGCCCGCGGGGGGCGTACGTCCACCCGGACCGGACGGACCGGACGTGCCCCGGCCGCCACGACCCTGGCGTCCGGCATCGGGGTCGATGATCGTCTCGACCTGCAGCGCGACCCCGAAAACCTCGGTCAGCGCCTCCAGGAACGTCTGCCGCTCCCGGGGACGCTCGAAGCTCGTCCGTGCCCCGGCCGAGCCCAGCGCAAGGGTCAGCACCCCGCCGACCAGGGAGACCAGGGCACCGTTGCCCTCCAACAGCACCTTGGTGAAGTGGCGGCGACGCCCGACGGCGGCGAGGATGTCCTCCCAGTGTTCCTGGGCGTCCTGGGTGGTCAACGCCCGGGCACCGGTCGCATCTGCGCGCGGACGGGGCTGCGGAGCGGGGGCCTGCTCCGGCACGGGCACGGGCTGCATAGCCGGGACCGGCTGCACCGGAGCCGACGGGATCGGAGCCTCCTGCGCCGGCGGCGTGGCCGGCAGGTCCGGGCGGTCGGGTCGTCCGGGTCGCGGTGGGCGGGCCGGACGCTCGGTGACCTGGCCGGCGGCCCCCTGGGCCTGGGCGGAATCGCTCTGGGACGCTGCCGGCGCAGCGGGTCGCACGGGGGCCGGCACGACAGGGTTCCCGTCCGCGGCAGGGATCGCCGCGGCCGCCGCCGGTGCGGGCTGCGGCGGAGCCATGGGTGCGGGTCCGGCCGATGCGGCCGTGCCCGGGGTGTGCTCGCGGCGTCCGCCGCGGGGCCGCTGGGCGGGTGCGGGAGCACCGGCTCCGGGTACCTCGCCGACCGGTAGCCCGGTGTCGAGGCCACCCAGGTTGAGGCGACGCTCGATCCGGTCCAGTCGCGCATTGGTGCCGCGCTCGGTCACATCGGCTCCGGGCAGCAGCACCCGCGCGCACATCAGCTCGAGGTGGAGCCGCGGGGCGGTCGTGCCGCGCATCTGGGTCAGGCCCTCGGCGATGACGTCGGCGGCGCGGGTGAGCTCACCCAGCCCCATCGCGGCGGCCTCGTTGGCGTACGTCTCCGCCTGTCCTGGGGTCACGTCGACCAGACCGGTGGCCAGGGCGTCCGGCACGGCCGCGACGATGACCAGGTCGCGGAGCCGGCGCAGCAGGTCCTCGGCGAACCGGCGCGGGTCCTGGCCCGCCTCGATCACCTTCTCCACCACGGTGAACACCCCCGAGCCATCGCCGGCGGCGAAGGCGTCGACCATGGTGTCCAGCAGGTCGTCGGGGGTGAACCCGAGCAGGCTGGTGGCGTGCTCGTACGTGACGCCCTCCGGGGAGGCGCCGCCGAGCAACTGGTCCAGCACGGACAGCGAGTCACGTACGGAACCGCCGCCGGCCCGTACGACCAGCGGGAGCACGCCGGTCTCGGTGGCGATGCCCTCCTCGGTGCAGATCCGGGCCAGGTAGTCGGTCAGCACTTTGGGCGGGACCAGCCGGAACGGGTAGTGGTGGGTACGCGAGCGGATGGTGCCGATCACCTTGTCGGGCTCGGTGGTCGCGAAGATGAACTTCACGTGCGGCGGTGGTTCCTCGACCAGCTTCAACAGGGCGTTGAAGCCCTGCGTGGTCACCATGTGCGCCTCGTCGATGATGTAGATCTTGTAGCGGCTGGAGACCGGGGCGAAGAACGCCCGCTCGCGCAGGTCGCGGGCATCGTCCACGCCACCGTGCGAGGCGGCGTCGATCTCGATCACATCGATCGAGCCGGGGCCGCCGGTGGCCAGGTCCCGGCACGACTGGCAGTGGCCGCAGGGCTCGGCCGCCGGCCCGTTCTCACAGTTCAGTGCCCGGGCCAGGATGCGCGCCGAGGTGGTCTTGCCGCAGCCCCGGGGGCCGGAGAACAGGTACGCGTGGTTGACCCGGTTGTTCTCCAGCGCGCGCTGCAGCGGCTTGGTGACGTGCTCCTGGCCGATCACCTCGCCGAACGAGTCGGGGCGGTAGCGCCGGTAGAGCGCCAGCGGTGTGGCGGACTCCTCGGGCGGCACCGCAGCCGGAGGCGCGAAGAGCCCCGTCCCGGCCTGGGGCGTCACGTCACCGGCGCCGTCATCCTCGTCCTGCTCGACGACAACGGGGCCGTCGGCCTCCCCTTCGTCCGGGAGGTCTGCGCCGTCGTCCTCCCACGGCTCGAGCTCGTCATCATCCACGGGGCAACCCTATGCGGTGCCACTGACGATTTCTGACCCCGGGAACGAAGCGAGCCGGACCCGACGGGCCCGGCTCGAGAAAAGATGGGGGTCCCCCGCGTACCCGACAGAGCTCACTTACCCTTGCTGCCTTCCGACCCTGGGGGAGTTGGGCGAGGTAACGCCACACGGGGGACCTTCGGCAAGTGTAGGCGATCGGGGCCACCGACCCCAACTCGACCTCCGCCACCCGGGCCCACGCCGACCCGCGCACGGGACCGATTTGGACGACCCAGTGGTCTCGTGTAGTGTCCTCCAACGGAGGATTCGCCTAGAGGCCTATGGCGCTCGCTTGGAAAGCGGGTTGGGTTCACGCCCTCACGAGTTCGAATCTCGTATCCTCCGCCACCGCGAGCCCCGCCCCACCAGGGACGGGGCTCGCTGCTTGTCCGCCGACGTGACGCGGCCGGCGATTCGTACGGTGTCCCGCGACCCGCCGCAGGCTCCCGAACGCCTCGATGGGCACTTCGGCCACGACGGTACCGACTGCCCCGTCGGACCGTCCCACCTGATAGCACGCTGAATTTGTGATCAGACCGTTGTGTGCAACCGGTGCGAACCCCCGCCAACCCGCAGCGGTCGATGCTTACATGAAAGACGCAACGCTTCCGCGCGCAACCGTCATAGACAGGCCTTATCCAAAGGAGTGAGCCTCATGACAACCTCAGACGTCTTCAGCGATCTGGACAGCACGAACGCCTGGCAGGAAGAGCTCTACGTCCACCTCCACCAGAACCCCGAGCTGAGCATGATGGAGACCGAGACGGCCGCCGAGATCACCCGACGACTGGAGGGCTTCGGCTACGACGTCCAGCAGATCGGCGGCGGCGTGGTCGGAGTGATGGCCAACGGCGAGGGCCCCACGGTGCTCTTCCGCGCCGACATCGATGCGCTCCCGGTCAAGGAGACCACGGGCCTGCCGTACGCCTCGACCAGGACGGCCACCGACGCGGAGGGCAATGACGTGCCGGTGATGCACGCGTGCGGCCATGACTTCCACATCACCGCGGGTCTAGGGGCCGCCGAACTGCTGAGCAAGCACAAGGACGCCTGGCAGGGCACCTACATCGCCCTCTTCCAGCCCGGCGAGGAGACCGCCGCCGGGGCGAAGTCGATGGTGAACGACGGGCTGGCCGACAAGATCCCGAAGCCGGACGTGGCCATCGGCCAGCACGTGCTCGCCGCCCCCTCCGCCGGCAAGGTGGGCACGGTCGCCGGCCCGATGCTGTCCACCGCGGCCTCCCTGAAGGTGACCGTCTACGGCAAGGGGTCGCACGGCTCCATGCCGCACCTGGGCATCGACCCCGTCGTCCTGGCCGCCAGCATCGTGATGCGGCTCCAGACGATCGTGTCCCGGGAGATCGCCCCCAGCCAGTTCGGCGTGGTCACCGTGGGCAGCCTGCAGGCCGGCACCAAGGCCAACATCATCCCCGACCACGCGACCCTGCTGCTCAACATCCGGGCCTACGACACGGACGTCCGGGAGAAGCTGATCGCCGGGATCGAGCGGATCGTCAAGGCCGAATGCCAGGCCTCCGGCTCACCCCAGGAACCGGAGATCGAACTGTTCGACGCCTATCCGCTGACCGACAACGACGCGACAGTGACGGAGAAGATCACCCAGGCCTTCATCGACCACTTCGGCGACGACCGCGTGGAGACCCTCGCCCCGCTCCCGGCCTCCGAGGATTTCAGCAACATCCCCAACGCCCTCGGCGTGCCGTACTCCTACTGGGGGCTCGGCGGCTTCCCCGAGGGCGAGAAGACCCTCCCGAACCACAACCCCGGCTTCGCGCCCGTGATGCAGCCGACCCTGAAGACAGGTACCGAGGCGGCCGTGACGGCCGCCCTCGCCTACCTCGGAAAGTGAGTGCGAACATGTCCACCACCGCCCAGGCCTCGCCCCAGACGAAGCCGTACCAAGGCACCGAGAAGCTCCTGTGGGGCATCGTCCTGGCCGTCGTCACCTTCTGGTTGTTCGCCGGCACCGCCGGCACGGTCGCCCCGGAGATCATGAGGCAGATCAACTCCCCCAAGGAGTACGTCGACAAAGCCTCGATGAACCTGGCGGTCTCGATCACCGCCCTGTTCTCCGGCATGTTCATCGTCCTGATGGGTGGCCTGGCCGACCGGATCGGTCGCGTCAGGATCACCCTGCTCGGCATCATCATGGGCATCATCGGGTCGGCCCTCCTGGTGTTCGCCACCGGTCCGGTCGCCCTGCCCCTGCTGCTCACCGGACGCGCGATCCAAGGGTTCTCGGCCGCGTGCATCATGCCGTCGTCGATGGCGCTGGTGAAGACGTACTGGGACGGCGCGGCGCGTCAGCGCGCCGTCTCGATGTGGTCGATCGGCTCCTGGGGCGGCTCCGGCCTGGCCGCCCTGTTCGGTGGCGCCATGATCCGTTTCACCCCGATGGGCTGGAAGGCCATCTTCATCGCCTCGATCGTGGTCTCGGCCATCGCGTTCTTCATGATCCTGGGCACACCCGAGAGCAAGGTGGTGCAGCACGGCCACAAGAAGTTCGACATCGTCGGCCTGCTGCTCTTCATCGTCGCCACCCTGAGCCTGATGATCGTCCTGCTCTACGGCTCGAAGATCGGCTGGACCAGTCCCATCACCCTGGGCCTGGCCGCCCTGGCCATCGCCGCCTACGCCGTCTTCTACTTCGTCGAGCGCGGCAAGGCGACACCCTTCATCGACTTCAAGCTGTTCAAGAACACCACGTTCACCGGCGCGACGATCTCGAACTTCCTGCTCAACGCCACCATCGGCATGCTGATCGTCAGCCAGCAGCTGATCCAGCTGGCCGGCTGCAAGGTGCCCCGCGACGCCGCCGGCCTGTGCCCGGCCGGTGGCGCCTACACCGCCTGGGACGCCGGCATCCTGACGCTGGGCTACGGCATCTTCATCATCGCCTTCATCCGGGTGGGCGAGAAGCTGCTGCAACGCTTCGGCCCCCGCAAGCCGATGATCTGGGGCTCGCTGATCGTCATCGTCGCCTGTCTGCTGCTGATGCAGTCCCACCTGCTGATCGGCCAGTACGTCTGGCTGGCGGTGGTCGCGTACGCCCTGTTCGGCCTCGGCCTGGCGTTCTACGCGACCCCGTCCACCGATGCGGCGCTGGCGAACCTGCCCGCCGAACAGGCCGGTTCGGGTGCCGGCATCTACAAGATGGCCAGCTCGCTGGGCGGCGCCATCGGTGCTGCCGTCTCCCTGGCGGTGTTCACCGGCTTCAGCGGCCTGTCGGGCACCCAGCTCGAGACGCTCGGCAACGTCGTCCAGATGCAGGGCGCCCAGAGCAACATCGGGCTGCGACTGGCCGCGATGTTCGCCCTCGGGGTGAACCTGATCTTCCTGCTGCTGGCGATCGTCTCGATCACCGTCACCGTGCCCAAGGAGAGCGGCCGGATCACCCCGGCTCCGCAGCCGGTGCCGGACGCCGTGGAGGCCGCAGGCTTCGTCGAATGCCCCGTGTGCCATGGCCAGGGTGTGGTCAAGGCCGACGTGGCCGCACGACTCGGCGGGACGAAGAGGTAGCCGCAGGACGACCGGAGGAGGGCGGGCATCGGGTGGATGCCCGCCCTCGTCGTTGCCCGCCCAGGGGTTGCGTGCTCATGGCTCGGACCGCGGTCACATCCAGCCGATGCCGCGCAGCACCAGCATCCACCCCGACAGGGTGACGAACGAGAGCACCGTGGAGAGCATCATCGAGGCCGTCGTCACGTCGACCTCCCCGTACGGCTGGGCCAGCGCAGGCAGGATCGAGTAGGTCGGCAGCGCACAGGTCAACACGGCCGCCGCGCGCAGCTCCGGGGACAGGCCCGGCAGGCCCACGGCCACCAGGCCGACCACGAGACCGATCGCCACGGCCGGCATCACCACCAGCTTGCCCACCACGGTCACGACGATGTCGGTGACCATTCCGTGGATCTGCAGGCCGACGAGCATCCCGCCGACGGTGAACAGCGCCACCCCGGAGGAGGTCTGCGCCAGCAGCTTCAGGCTGCGGTCCAGCACCGCCGGCAGCGTGATCCCGAACGCGTTGAGCACCAGCGCGGCGATGATCGCCAGCACCATCGGGTGCAGCAGCACCCCGCGTACGGTCGCGACGATCCGCTGGGCCAGGTTGCCGGTGCCGACCGAGCGCTCGGCCAGGAACAGGGTCAGCGGGATGATCAGGACGTTGTCGACCAGCATGTCCATGCCGATCGCCGCCCCGGCGACCTCGGCGAAAAGGATCAGGAAGACCGGGAAGCCGATGAAGCCGTTGTTGGTGCCACCCATGCCCATCGCCATGAACGTCGCCCGCTGCGAGGTCCGGCCCAGCACCTTCGCGTAGCCGAACGCGAGGGCGAACATCACCATCGCGGCCCCGGCGTACGTCAACAGGTAGGTGGGGTTGAAGATCTCGGTGGCGCTGCGCCCGGAGACGTTCATGAAGATCAGCAGCGGCAGCGCGACCTTGACCACGAACTTCGACAGGATGGTCATGTCGGCCCGGCGGAACATCCCGCGACGGGTCAGGACGTACCCGAGCCCGACGACGAGGAAGATCGGCAAGGTCGCCGAGAGGACGTGCAGCACAACTGGCCTTCCCGCCGCGGCCCTGGCGTCCCCGGCCCCGGCAGACTACGCCGATGAAGGGCTCAGGCCGTCTCGGTGCCATCGCCGGCCTGCACCACGCGAGCCTGCACCGCGCCGGCCGTTCAGCGCGGCCGGCGCTCCCCCGCCACGACCCCGTCCACCGTGAGGCCCAGCTTCCCGGCGTAGAAGGCGACCAGGCCGCGGACCGGAACCGCATCGTGCAGCGGGGCCTCGTACGTCCAGGCGATGTCGGCCAGCAGTTCGTCGCCGATCCGGGCCGACCAGTACGACGCCTGCCCCTTGTAGGCGCACACGGTGTGCCGGTCGGAGGGCTCCAGCAGCTCCATCGCGACATCCTCGCGCGGGATGTAGTAGCGCGTCGGCAGGTGCGTCTCGTACAGCAGCGTGGCCCGGCGAGTGTCGGCCAGCACCACGCCCCGATGGGTCACCTCGACGTGCCGGCTGGAGCGCAGGCAGTCGATCCGCTTGAACGGGTCGTGCGGGTGGCCCATCACGGGCTCGTCCTCCTCGTACCACTGGCCGAAGGCGTCCCAGTCGAGCAGCACCCAGCCGGCCAGGTCACGGTCGTCGGGGGCGAACGCCGCCGCCGGCAGGTCACCGGCCTCGGTACGGATGGTGAGCGACGTGCCAGGGGTCGAGTGCCGGACGAACGGGTCGTCGGGGGTCAGGACGCCGTGGGGCATGTCGGGATCCCTGGGCAGGGCGACGCGACGGCTGACGCTGCCCGCACCGTCCGAGGGAACCAGCTCGCCGATGACGTCGGGCTCCGGTACGGCGTAGCAGGGGACGATGCGGCGCGGCTCCCAGACCAGGAGGGCGCGGCGGCTGTCGACCACGACCAGGTCGCCGTGGGTGGCGGCCCGGATCCACTTGTGCGTCGGGTGCAGGCGCAGGTCGCCGAGTGCACTGTCCTGCAGGTCCTTCATCGCGATGGCCATGCGGCCAGTCTCGGTGCGGACGGCGGGCACGGCAAGAGTCCAGGACGGGCTGCGCCGCGGGTGTCCGGGTCGGGCGCCACCGGGCGGGCCCGATCACCGCCCGAAGGAACAAAAAAACCGGCGACCCGATGGTCTCCGGTGGGGGTAGCGGCCGCGGACGACGCTGTCCGTGGACCTTCGGCTCAACTCAGAAGCGGAGGCCGAACTCCTCAGCCTTGGCCTGCTGCTCCGCGGTCTGGCGGAAGCCATCCATCCACAGCTCGACCAGGTTCTTCTTGCCGGACTCGTTGCGATCCATCATCGTGGTTCTCCTTCGTCGTGTTCTTCTTCGGGTGTCAAGGGATGCCTCCCGGCTTCCACCGGTGCTTCCCCCTCGACATCCACAACTTTATGTCGCCGATACAACTAAGTCAAGAGCTGTCTCAGGACGTGTCTCGCACGTGCCTTTTCGTCGGCTTCGTCGGGGCACGTACGCTCGAGGCGGCCCACCGTCGCACACCCGAGAGGCTTTCGTGACCCAGCCGACGATCCCCCTGCCCCCGCTCGGCCGCCGGCGGCCACGACGCCGCCGCGGCGCGGGCATCGTCCTGGCCCTGGTCCTGCTGGCGGTCCTGGTCGCCGGTGCCGCGGCACTGGCCGACACCATCGTCCGGCAGCGGGTCCAGGATAGCGTCGCCGCCCAGCTCACCCGCCAGTACACCGGCCACGGCGTGCAGGTCGAGCTGACCGGGTGGCCGTTCCTGTGGCAGGTGGGCCAGGACCGCCTCGACGGAGGCCGGCTGCGCGCCGACAGCCTCACCATCAACGCCGAGGGCCGGCCCGTCCAGGTCCGCGACGTCGACCTGCGGGGCACCCGGCTGACCGGCGTACGCGACCAACAGCACATCGTCGCCGGAACGGTGACGGGGAGCGTGGAGCTGTCCTGGCAGACCGTCCGTGACCTCAGCGGAGTGGACCTGGCATACGTGTCGGCCAACCGCGTACGGCTCTCGGAGTCACTGCAGCTGTTCGGCCGGTCGGTGCCGGTCACCATCGAGGGCACCCCCGAGCTCGACCCCACGAACGGGGGGCTGGGGATCCGCGATGCCACCGCGACAGTGGCCGGGACGACCGTCCCGCAGGGACTGGTCGACCCCCTGCTGCAGCGGGTCGACCAGGGCTACCGCCTGCCACCGCTCGGCTCACTGCACTACGACTCGCTGGCCGTCGATCCCCAGGGCGTACGGCTCCAGCTCACCGGCACCGACGTGGACACCCAGCAGCTGCTGGGCTGAACGCTCAGCGGCGACGGGCAGCGCCGAACACGCCGCGGGCGATCTCGCGGGCAGCGGTCCGGGTGAACTGCTTGAACGCACTGGATCCGACGATCTGCTCGACCACGGACTTCTCCTGCGCCCGGGACCGCGGCGCACGCTCCCGCGCCCCACGGGGCTCGGCCGGCTGCGCCGTGGGCGCCGGAGCCGGCTCGGCGGTGCGGGCCGTCTCGGCGGCGGCAGTCGCGGCGCCCTGCTCCAGTCGCTCGGCAAGGATCTCGCGGGCCGAGCGCGGGTCGACGGCGGTGCCGTACTTCTGCTGCAGCGGCGAGGCGGCGACGGCGGCCTGGACCTGGTCGGGCGGGGTCGGGCCCATCTTCGACTCGGGTGCCCAGACCCGGGTCCACACGACGGGGGTCGGCGCGCCGTCCGGATCCATCACCGTGACGATGGCCTGGCCGATGCCGAGCTCGGTGAGGGTCTTCTCCAGGTCGTAGTGCGAGGTCGGGTACGTCGAGACCGTCGCCTTCAGGGCCTTGGCGTCGTTGGGGGTGTGGGCACGGAGCTGGTGCTGCACCCGCGAGCCGAGCTGGGCCAGTACGTCGTCGGGGACGTCCTTGGGGGTCTGGGTGACGAAGAACACGCCCACTCCCTTGGAGCGGATCAGTCGGACGGTCTGCGTGATCGACTCCAGGAAGGCCTTCGTCGCGTCCCGGAACAGCAGGTGCGCCTCGTCGAAGAAGAACACCAGCTTGGGTCGATCGGCGTCACCCACCTCGGGCAGGTCGTGGTAGAGGTCGGCCAGCAGCCACATCAGGAAGGTGGAGAACAGCTGCGGCTTGTCCTGCAGCTGGGCCAGCTCCACCATCGACACCATGCCGAGGCCCTCGGGGGTCGTGCGGAGCAGGTCGGCGGTGTCGAACTCCGGCTCGCCGAAGAACTTGTCGCCGCCCTGGGCCTCGAAGTTGGTCAGCTCGCGCAGGACCACGCCGAGGGTGGCGCCGGAGATGCCTCCGATGCCCTTCAGGTCGGACTTGCCCTCCTCCGAGTCCAGGTGCATGAGCACCGCGCGCAGGTCGGCGATGTCGAGCAGCGCCAACCCGTTCGTGTCCGCGTAGTGGAAGACCAGCCCGAGGGAGGACTCCTGGGTGTCGTTCAGGCCGAGCACCTTGGAGAGCAGGATCGGCCCGAAGGAGGAGATGGTCGTACGCAGCGGGATGCCGGTGCCCTCGCCCCCGAGGGCGTAGAACTCGACCGGACAGGCACTGGGCTGCCACTGCTGCCCGTTCGCCTGCGTACGCTCCAGCAGCTTGGGGGAGGACACGCCCGCCGAGGCCATCCCCGACAGGTCGCCCTTCACGTCCGCGGCGAAGACCGGCACCCCGGCGCGCGAGACCTGCTCGGCGAGCGTCTGCAGGGTGATGGTCTTGCCCGTTCCGGTCGCGCCGGCCACGAGGCCGTGGCGGTTCAGCATGCCCAGCGGGATGCGAACCCCGACCTCGGGGTGGGGCCCGTCCGCGTCGCCGGCCACGCCGAGCTGGATGGTCGGGACGTCGAAGGTGTATCCGTCGCGGATGGCTGCCAGTTCCGGGGTCAGGTCCATGACGTCAGAGTGTCACATCTTCCTAACGTGTGCCGCCGACCTCGGCATGGACCTCCCACCCCCAGCGATGGGCACGTACGGTGGGGGTGTGATTTTCAAGCGCGTAGGTGACGGACGCCCCTACCCGGACCACGGGTACGTTCAGAAGCAGTGGGCAGCGATCCCGCCGCACCAGGTGCGCCTTGACCAACTGGTGACGACGAAACGCACGCTGGACCTCGAGGCCCTCCTGGAGGAGGACTCGACGTTCTACGGCGACCTCTTCGCCCATGTCGTGTCCTGGAACGGCGAGCTGTACCTGGAGGACGGCCTCCACCGTGCCCTCCGGGCGGCGTTGCAGCAGCGCCAGACGATGCACGCCCGGGTACTGGAGATCAAGTAGCAGACCTCCCGCTACACTCAGCCGATCGTCACATCAACCCGGGGAGAGTCGTCGTGGACGCGCAGAAGCTCTGGCGGATGGTCCGGACACCGCTGGTGCTCCTGGTCCTGGTCGGGTTGGTCGCGCTCGGCACCGTCTGGGCCTGGCGGGAGATCCTCAAGCCGCCGCAGGCTGCACAGCCCGCGCCGTGCGTGGTGCAGCCGATCAAGGACGGCAAGCTCTTCTCCCAGCAGGTGACCGTCGAGGTGGACAACTCGGGCTCCAAGCGCGGCCTGGCCGGCCAGGTCGCCACGGCCCTGGAGAAGCAGAAGTTCATCGTCAGCGGGATCGGCAACGCCAACGGCATCAGCACCCGAGACGTGGTGGTGATCGGCGCAGCGGTCGACGCTCCCGAGGTGAAGCTCGTCGCGGCCCAGTTCCCCAAGGCCGAGGTCCGCGCCGAGCCCGACCGGCTCGCCGACCACCGGGTCCAGGTGGTCCTCGGGGACGACTTCGCCGGCATGAAGAAGGGCGCGGCTGCGGCGATCAACGTGGACAGCACCGAGATCTGCCTGCCAGCCATGCCGGCGGCCTCCCCCTCCCCCAAGGCCGGCTGACGCGCCCCTGCGCACCGGTCACGGGCCGCCGGCAGGAGCCCGCGGACCACCGCCACGCGCACCGGCCCGCCACGTAGGGTGGAGCCGATCTCCCCCCACGGAAGGACACCCCATGGTCGCCCCCGTCGCCATCGTCACCGGAGGATCGTCCGGTATCGGCGAACTCACCGCACGCCAGCTCCATGCGAAGGGCTACCAGGTGTACGCCGTGGCGCGGCGTACGGACCGGCTGGCCGGCCTGGCGGAGAGCGGCGTGCACGTGCACGCGGTCGACCTGACCGAGGACGCCTCGATGCGCGAACTCGTCGACCGGGTCCACGCCGAGCAGGGGCGGATCGACCTGCTGGTGAACAATGCCGGGTTCGGCGCGTTCGGCGCCGTGGAGACGGTGCCCCTGGCGGACGCGCGGGCCCAGTTCGAGGTCAACGTGTTCGGCCTGGCCCGGATGGCCCAGCTGGTCCTGCCGCACATGCGCGAGGTGGGCCGGGGCCGCATCATCAACGTCTCCTCGATCGCCGGCTACGTCGCCGAGCCGTACGGAGGCTGGTACCACGCCTCCAAGCACGCCGTCGAGGGCCTGTCCGACTGCCTGCGCCTGGAGCTGCGGCCCTTCGGCATCGACGTGGTGCTGGTCGAGCCGGGTCCGGTGCGCACCGAGTGGAACGCGATCGCGGCGAAGTCGCTGGCCGACGCCTCCAGGGGCACCCCGTACGAGAAGCAGGCCCGGGCGACCCGTCGGGCCCTGAAGTCGATGAACTCCAGCCTGCTGTCAGTCCCGGCCTCGCGGGTCTCGGACGTGATCGTGGAGGCCGCCCTGGACGACGACCCGCGGGCGCGCTACCCGGTCGGCCGGCGTGCCGCCGCCATCATCATGCTGGCCAAGTACCTGCCGACCCGGGCCGTCGACGCGCTCACCGGCCTGCTCTACCACTCCCGCTGAGGCGGCCGGCCGGTCAGGACCCGGTGAGTCGGCGCGCCAGCCACTGGCTGGCCTGGGCCAGGGTGTCGCCCTGCAGGGCGTTCTCGGGCAGCGCACCCTGGCCGCCGAGGAAGACCTGGGTGCCGGGTGAGACCTCCAGGAGGGCTGCGATGACCTCGGCGGCGGCGACGTTGTCCTCCACCCGGGGCGTCCCGACAATGGCGGCGTCCGGGCGGATCGTACGCACGGCATCGGCCCAGCTGGAGACCGGGAGGTCCGCGCCGAGGTAGGTGACGCGCAGCCCCGCGCGCCGGAGCATGGTGGCGAACGCGAGGGCAGCGATCTGGTGGCGCGAACCCGGGGCCAGCCCGACCACGACGTGTGGGGCGAAGCGGGCGTTCCCGGCCGCATCGAAGGCGGCGGCCAGGCGGCGCATCACGCCGGAGCTGATGAAGTGCTCCTCCGCCACACCCAGGTCGCCGGCGGCCCAGGCGTTGCCGACCTCCCGCATGGCCTTCATCAGCCAGACGTCGACGACGTACTCGAAGCCCGCGGTGGTGAAGGCGGCCACCAGCGTCTCCTCCAGAGCCACGGCATCGAAGCTCCGCGCCGCCTCCACCAGCGCTCCCGGGGCGGGCAACCCCGCCGGTGCCCCGGTCGGCTCCTCGCCCTGGTGCCGGTGGGCACCCCTGCCCGCCCGGACCTCCTCGGCGGCCTGTGCGGGCTGCATGCCCGCCGCGACCAGGCCGGACATCGTCCGGAGCGAGTCCAGGTCCGCATCGTCGTAGAGCCGGTAGCCGACGTCGGAGCGCGAGGGGTGCACGACCCCATAGCGCTGCTCCCACGCGCGCAACGTGGCCGGAGCCAGCCCCAGCTTCTCGGAGACCCACTTGATGGTGTACACAAACCCTCCCGGCAGCACTCTACAGACATGCGACACCCTCTTGACATACCTTACACAGAGTTTGCACAATGGTTCTACAAACCTTAGTGAAAGGCCCCAGTCATGAAGCGTTCCATCGCCGCTGCCGGAATCGCCAGCCTGGCCCTGTTCCTCGGAGCCTGCTCCTCCGGCACCAGCACTACCTCGACCACCACCCCGACACCGATGGCCACCACCTCGACCATGGAGTCCACCCCCACCCCCTCCACCCAGGCGAGCCCCACCGGGGACATCGTCGACACCGCCGTCGCCGCGGGCGACTTCAAGACCCTCACCGCAGCCCTCACTGCCGCCGGCCTGGTGGACACCCTGAAGGGGCCCGGCCCGTTCACGGTGTTCGCACCGAACGACGCGGCCTTCGCCAAGCTGCCGGCAGGCACGGTGGACACGCTGCTGAAGGAACCCCAGGGCAAGCTCAGCGAGATCCTCAAGTACCACGTGATCAAGGGCGAGGTGAAGGCCGCCGATGTCCTGACCATGGACGGCAAGAAGGTCCCCACCCTCCAGGGCGGCGACCTGACCATCAAGGTCAATGGCGACAAGGTCTCCCTGGTCGATGCCACCGGCCACAGCGTGAACGTCATCACCACCGACGTGCAGGCCACCAACGGTGTCATCCATGTCATCGACGGCGTCCTGATGCCCACCGCCTGACGCTCCGCCCAACGATCCCCGGACCTCCCGTCCCCATCCCCCTGCGGGAGGTCCGGCATGCCAGAAGGGGCTGGGTCCACTGGACCCAGCCCCTTCAACATGGCGGTGACGGTGGGATTTGAACCCACGGTAGGTTGCCCTACACTCGCTTTCGAGGCGAGCTCCTTCGGCCGCTCAGACACGTCACCGTCGAGAACATTACAACGAGTTGTCCTCCGGGCGCCAATCGGCTGAACTGTGGACAGTCCAGACCCTCGCCGATCCGACCAGGCCGCTCCACCGCCTCAGTGGTCGCCACCGCCGCTGCGCCGCTCGCCGAAGAACTCCAGCAGCGGCGCCGCGCACTCGGCCGCCATGAACCCGCCGGTCACCTCCGGGCGGTGGTTCAGCCGGGGATCACGGACCACGTCCCACAGCGAGGCGACGGCACCGGCCTTCTCGTCGTACGCCCCGAAGACCAGCCGGGCCACGCGCGCACCCACGATCGCCCCCGCGCACATCGTGCAGGGCTCCAGGGTGACGACCATGGTGCAGCCCTCCAGGCGCCACTCCCCCAGCGCCCGGGCCGCGCGGCGCAGGGCCACGATCTCGGCATGCGCGGTGGGGTCGGCGTGCAGCTCCCGTTCGTTGTGGCCGACGGCGAGCACCGACCCGTCGGGGCCCAGCACGACCGCACCGATCGGCACGTCACCGTGCGCCGGGGCAAGCCGCGCCTCCTCCAGGGCACGCAGCATCGGCCCCCGCCAGCCACCATAGGGGGCGGGCGGGGGCGTACGGCTACCGGAGCCCTCGCTCAGTCCTCGAACTCCTCGCGGACGGTGGCCCGCACCTGGGGGCCCATGCCGATCCGGTCGGCCAACTGGAGCAGGGCCTCGTCGCTGGAGGTGTCGAAGTCCTCGGCGAGCTGTTCGAGGTCGAAGTCGCCCACGCCCAGGTCCCGCAGGATCTCCGAGTCCCCGACGGGCTCGACGTCGTCCTCGTCCTCGCCCTCGGGCGGCTCGTCGATGCCCAGGTAGTCCAGGATGTCGCGCGCGATCGGCCAGTCGTACGCGGCCGCACCGTCGGACAGGAAAACCTGCACGACAGCACCGCGGACACGGACGATGACGAAGACCTCCTCCACCAGCGAGAGCATGCCCATCGCCCCTGCCTCGCCGGGCAGCCGACGCAGGTGGTTGATCATCTCGTCGAGGTCGTTGGCCATCTCCAGGTCCAGCGCCACCACCACGGTGTTCCCGTCCTCGCGGTAGGCCGCTACGGCGAAGTCGACGTCGTCGTCGGTGGCGTCCTCGATCTCCTCGTAGTCGTCCTCGTCGAAGTCGTCATCGAACTGGTCGTCGTCATCTTCGTCGACCTCCTCCTCGGTGTCGAGGTCAAGGTCGTCGAGTTCCTCGTCGTCGTAGTCAGCCACGCCAACCTCCTGATTGCCCATGCGCACCTTATGTTCTCAGACAACCGGCCGCGGCGACAGCCGGACCCCCGGGGGGTGCCGCCCTCGGACACGCGCCAGGTGTGGCACGCTGTGGGACGTGGAACTTCATGTCGTGGATCATCCGTTGGTGGCGCACAAGCTGACCCTGCTGCGGGACAGCTCGACGAACTCGCCCGTGTTCCGGGAACTGACCGACGAACTGGTCACCCTGCTGGCGTACGAGGCGACCCGCACCGTACGCGTGGAGCCCTGCACGGTGTCCACGCCGGTCCGCGAGGCGCAGGGCGTACGGCTGTCCGGACCGCGCCCCCTGGTGGTCCCGATCCTGCGGGCCGGGCTGGGGATGCTCAGTGGCATGACCCGCCTGCTGCCCTCGGCGGAGGTCGGCTTCGTCGGGATGGCGCGCAACGAGGAGACGCTGCAGCCGGTCACGTACGCCGAGCGACTGCCCGCCGACCTGTCCGGGCGCCAGTGCTTCGTGCTGGACCCGATGCTGGCCACCGGTGGTTCGCTGGCCGGGACCATCCGGTTCCTGGTCGACCGCGGCGCCGACCACATCAACGCGATCTGCATCCTGGCCGCCCCGGAGGGCATCGACCACGTCCGCACGATGGTCGAGGACCTCGGGGTCCCCTGCCATCTGGTCGTGGCCGCCGTCGACGAGCAGCTCAACGAGCACGGCTACATCGTGCCGGGCCTGGGCGATGCCGGCGACCGGCTGTACGGGCTGGCGAACTGAGGCTCCCCGACCGCCGCCAGGCGCTGGGACAGACCCTGCGACACACCGTTGCCGCCCTCGATCCATGTGACTAGAATCACATCAGGAGCCACGGCGGGGGGCCGCGGCGTGCATTCCAAAGGGTCTGACATGCACACCATCTACAAGTACATCGCACACCTGATCGCCCTGCTGGTGGTCGTCCAGGCGGCCGTCGTCGTCTGGGGGATGGCGGCCGAGATCAAGTACCAGCTGAACAATCCCACCGCGACCCTGGACAGCGTCCCGTTCCCGGCAGGCGCCATGGTCCACGGCATGGTCGGGATGTACGTCATCCCGATCGTCGCCCTCGTCCTCGTTGCCCTCAGCCTGGCCATGCGCGACGGCCGCAAGTGGGCCCTGCTGATCCTGCTCGCGGCGATCCTCCAGGTGGCCCTCGGCATCGGCGGCGTCGCGCTCAGCGAGTACCTCGGCCTGCTGCACGGCATCAACGCCTTCGTCCTGCTCGGCCTGGCCGAGTACGCCGCCTGGCGAGGGGGTTCCCACCAGCCCCTGCACGCCGATGCACCACGGGCTGCGGCCTCGGTCAGCTGACCCAGCCCCTGCCGTCCCGTCCTTCGTGGACAGGACGGCACCGACACGACAGAAGACGTCCGGCCCGGATCAGATCCGGGCCGGACGTCTGTCGTTCGAGGACGGGGAGGTCAGGCCACCGGGGTGGCGGCGGTGCGGCCGGCCAGCTTGCCGGCCATCGGCACCAACCCGACGACGGCGACCACGATCAGGATGCCGAGGATGATGTGCACCACCTCGAGACCCATCTCGGCCAGGCCGATCTGGACCAGCATCAGCACGGGCAGCGAGAGGGCGTGGAAGAAGACGCCCTTGGAGCCGGCCACCTTGGCGGCGGACCAGGCGAAGATCGACGCGACGATGCCGGTGAGCACCAGCAGGTAGCCGATCCCCGCGTGGGCCTCGCGGAGCCCGCCGTTCCCGGTGGCGATCATGATGCCGAGCCCGAGCTGGATGACGATGAGCACGGTAGCGACGATCGCGGTGAGGCGCAGCCGCCGGACGGACGAGGGGACAACAGAGGTTTCGGCCATGCCCCGACCCTAGCGATGCAGGACAAGGCGGCAATTCGAGCCGCGTTCTGTGCCGAGGGGTGGCGTACGACGATCAGAGCAGCCGCTCGATGGCCTCCACCACGGCCGGGTCCTCCGGGGTGACGTCCGGGGCGAACCGGGCCGCCACGGTACCCTCGCGGTCGACCAGGAACTTCTCGAAGTTCCAGCGGATGTCCTCGGGCTCGCGCTCACTCGCGCCGGGGAACTCGCGGCGTCCCGGCTCGGCCGGCACCCGGGTGAGCTGCTGGTAGAGCGGGTGGCGGCCCGGACCGTTCACCTCGATCTTGGAGAAGACCGGGAAAGTGACACCGTAGGTGGCGCTGCAGAAGGCTGCGATCTCCTCGTCGGTGCCGGGCTCCTGGCCCTTGAACTGGTTGCACGGGAAGCCGAGGACCTGCAGTCCGCGCTCCCCGTACGTACGCTGCAGCGCCTCCAGCTGCGCGTACTGCGGGGTGAGGCCGCACTGCGAGGCGACGTTGACGACGAGCAGGACGTTGCCGGCGAAGTGCGCCGGGGTGACCTGCTCACCGGCCATGGTCGTGATCGGGGTGGCCGGGTCGAGGGTGACGGTTGTGCTCATGACGCCGAGCGTAGGCGCGCTCCCCCAGCGCGCGACAGCACCCTGTTCCACCCGCCGACAAGGCCACGGCACGCCGAGGGGGCGCCGCGCCACCGCCCGGTGTGCCACAGTGGATGGCATGACAACTGCCGAGACGCCCGACAGCGGCGCCGATACCCCGGTCGACCCGCACGCCCTCGACCCGAAGGAACAGATGCGTGCCGCCCTCGAGGCGAAGCATGCCGGCCACCGCGCCAACGACGCAGCCCGCAACGACCAGCGCAACGCCCAGGGTGGCCCGCACGGCCAGGTCGGCGGCAAGCGCCAGTTCCGCCGCAAGGCCGGCAGCTGAGCGTCCGCGCCGATCAGTAGTAGTGATCAGTAGTAGTAGGGGAAGCGGGACCAGTCAGGGTCCCGCTTCTCCAGGAACGAGTCGCGTCCCTCCACGGCCTCGTCGGTCATGTACGCCAGCCGCGTCGTCTCCCCGGCGAACACCTGCTGGCCGACCAGCCCGTCGTCGATCGCGTTGAACGAGAACTTCAGCATCCGCTGCGCCGTCGGGGACTTGCCGCAGATCTTGCTGGCCCACTCCAGTCCCTCGACCTCGAGCTGGTCGTGCGGCACGACCTTGTTGACCATGCCCATCCGGTAGGCGTCGTCGGCGTCGTACGTGTCGCCCAGGAAGAAGATCTCGCGGGCGAACTTCTGGCCGACCTGGCGGGCCAGGTAGGCCGATCCGAAGCCTCCGTCGAAGGAACCGACGTCGGCGTCGGTCTGCTTGAACCGCGCATGCTCGGCAGAGGCGAGCGTGAGGTCGCAGACCACGTGCAGGGAGTGCCCGCCGCCGGCCGCCCACCCGTTGACCAGGGCGATCACCACCTTGGGCATGAACCGGATGAGCCGCTGCACCTCGAGGATGTGCAGTCGGCCGAGTTTGGCCGGGTCGACCGACTCGGCGGTGTCCCCCTCGGCGTACTGGTAGCCGGCCTTGCCGCGGATCCGCTGGTCACCGCCGGAGCAGAACGCCCAGCCGCCGTCCTTGGCCGACGGCCCGTTGCCGGTCAGCAGGACACAGCCGATGTCGGAGCTCATCCGGGCATGGTCGAGGGCCCGGTAGAGCTCGTCGACCGTCTGCGGCCGGAAGGCGTTGCGCACCTCGGGGCGGTCGAAGGCGATCCGTACGGCGGGTACGCCCTTGGCGCGGTGGTACGTGATGTCGGTGAAGTCCTCGAAGCCGGCCACCGGCTCCCACAGGGCGGGGTCCCACGATTGCGTCATGGCCACCAACCTAGTGCCCCACCGGCGTGGACCGGTGGCGACGTCAGAGTGCGACGCAGGCCTCAGAGGGCGGCGAAGGCCTCGGCGATCGGCACGTCCCCGTCGGCGAACCGGATGAACCTGCCGATGGTCGCCGGCTGGGCGAGGGCCTCACGCACGGCGAGGGCCACGTTGGCCCGCGACGTCCGCCGTCCGCGCGACATGTCGCCGGCGCCGATCTCTCCGGTCGGCTGGTCCAGCGTCAGGGTGCCCGGGCCGAGGATCGTCCAGTCCAGGTCCGTGCCCCGCAGGTGCTCATCGGCGGCCAGCTTCGCATCCGCGTACGGGAAGAAGGAGTTGTCCGGGTCGATCCCGTGGTCGGGCACCGAGCCGGCCCACGACACCATCACGTAGCGGCGTACGCCGGCCGCTGCGGCGGCCTCCATCGACCGGATCGCTGCGTCCCGGTCGACGGCGTACGTACGGGCCGGGTCACCGCCCCCAGCGCCGGCGGACCAGACCACGGCATCGGCACCGGCGAGCGCTGCCGCCATCGCGGGGACGTCCATCGTCTCGGCATCGGCCAGCACCGGCTCGGCGCCGACCGCCCGGACCTCCTCGAACTGGTCCTCGTGCCGCACCCAGGCCAGCACGCGGTCCCCCTGCTCCACCAGGAGCGGGGCCAGCCGCAGTGCCACCTTGCCGTGTCCGCCGATGATCGCGATCGTTGCCATGTCCACAAACTACCGGGCCCGCGAACCACCGGGACCACACACTCCCCGGCGGCACGCCCTCTGGCTCTCCCCGGCCTCCGGGAATATGATTGACCAATCAACTGTTGTACGAGGCAGTAGATGCCCACCACCAGGAGGAACCATGCCCGCCGTGACCGCCGATACCCTCACCCTGCCGCGCATCACGGCCGCCCGCCCGGAGGAGTCCGAGCGGACCGCCGTCAGCGTGACCTCCGCCCCCAGCTCCTTCGAGGGGGACGGCTTCCCGGTCCGCCGCGCCTTCGCGGGCGTGTCCTTCGAGCAGCTCGACCCGTTCGTGCACATGGACCAGATGGGTGAGGTCGAGTACGCGCCGGGCGAGGCCCGCGGCACCGACTGGCACCCGCACCGCGGGTTCGAGACCGTCACGTACATCATGGACGGCAAGTTCCAGCACCAGGACTCCCACGGTGGTGGCGGCATGATCACCGACGGCGCCACGCAGTGGATGACCGCCGGCCAGGGCGTGCTGCACATCGAGACCCCGCCGGCCGAACTCGTCGACGCCGGAGGCCTGTTCCACGGCATCCAGCTGTGGGTCAACCTGCCGGCCAGGGACAAGATGATCGCGCCGCGCTACCAGAACCTGGAGGGCGGCCAGGTCGCCCTGCTCGCCTCCTCCGATGCCGGTGCGCTGGTCCGGGTGATCGCCGGCGAGGTCGACGGCCACCGCGGCCCCGGCTCGACCTTCACCCCGATCACCATGGCCCACGCCACCATCCAGCCCGGCGAGAAGCTCTCCCTGCCGTGGCGCAAGGACTTCAACAGCCTGGTCTACGTGCTCGGTGGCCAGGGAACCGTCGGCGGCGACGCCCGCCCGGTCCGTACCGGTCAGCTCGCCGTGATGGGCACCGGGGACCGGCTGACCATCGCCGCGGACGAGCACCAGTCGGGCAAGGAGCCCGCCCTGGAGGTGCTGCTGCTCGGCGGCCGCCCGATCGGTGACCCGGTCGTGCAGTACGGACCGTTCGTGATGAACACCCGCCAGGAGATCATGCAGGCCTTCGAGGACTTCCAGCACGGACGCCTCGGCCAGGTGCCGGCCGACGGCCTGCGTCCCTACCACGGCAAGCGCGGCTGACCGCCCGGTCACCACACCCCAGCCCCCCAGCAGTACGAGGCACCCCCGCCGGCCGATGGCCGCCGGGGGTGCCTCGTCGTCGTGCTTGGCCCGTTGGCTCAGACCAGCTTCTTCTCCTTCAGCCAGTCGCCGGCGATCTTCGCCGGGGAGGCCTTCTCGGAGCCCTGGTTGCGGGCGTTCATCGCCAGCAGGTCGTTGGTGGTCAGGGCCGCCGAGACCGAGTCCAGCGTCTTCTTGACGTCGGCGCTGGCGACCTTGTCACTGATCATCGGCACCACGTTCTGCGACATGATCATGTTCTTCGGGTCCGAGAGCGTGACGAAGCCGTTGTCGGTGATCGCCGGGGTGGTGCTGTAGATGTCGGCCATGTCCACCGAACCGTCCTTGAGCGCCTTGACGGTCAGCGGGCCGCCGGCATCCGAGATCGCGGTGAAGGTGATCTTGCCGGCGGGCACCCCGTACACGTCGGTCAGGCCCTTGGGGCCGTACGGGCGCTGGGCCAGCTCCGGGTTGCCGCCGACCTTCAGCTGTCCCTGGAACTTGGACAGGTCGGCCAGTGACGTGATGCCGTTCTGGTCGGAGAACTGCTTGGTCACGTTGTAGGAGTCCTTGTCCTCGGCCGGGGCCGGGGTCAGGGTGGTGAAGCCCTGCGGGCTGGCCTTGGCCAGTGCCGCGTTGACCTCCTCGGGGGTCTTCGCGGTGGTCTTCGGGTCGAGGTACTGCAGCAGGTTGCCGGTGTACTCGGGGACCAGGTCGACCGAGCCGTCCTTCAGGGCGGCGATGTAGATGTCGCGGGCACCGATCTGCATGTGCCGCTCGACGGTGACACCCTTGGCCTCCAGCGCCTGGGCGTACGCCTCGGCGATGATCTCGGACTCGGGGAAGTTGGCGGATCCGACCTTGATCGTGCCGGCGGCGGCAGAGGAGCCCGCAGCCGGCGAGGAACCCGCGGTCGGGTTGGAGGTGGCGCACCCGGCGAGCGCCAGGAGCATGGCAGCACCGGCTGCCAGGAGTCGTACGGGTCGGCGGGTCATGGTTCCTCCAAGGGATGGTGGGCGGTGGAGTGGTGGCTGCTGGGGGAGGTGAGGGTCGGGTCGGGTCAGGTCTCGACCCCGGTCGCGGCGCGGACGCCGGCGGTGACCAGGGAGCGTTGCAGGAGCAGGAGCAGGCCGTCGATGGCCAGCGCGAGGACGGTGACCAGCACGGCGCCGGCGAGCATCTGCGAGTAGTCGCGCACGGGCAGCCCGTCCAGGATGAAGCGGCCCAGGCCGCCCAGCCCGAGGTAGGCGGCGATCGTCGCGGTGGCGATGACCTGCAGGGTGGCCGAGCGGATCCCGCCGAGCACCATCGGCGCGGCAAGGGGCATCTCGACGGCGGTGACGATCTGGCGCTCGCTGAAGCCGGTGGCCCGGGCGCCGTCGACGACGTCGCGGTCGATCCCCTCCACCCCGGCGTACGCGCCGGCCAGGATCGGGGGGGCGGCCAGCACGGCGAGCACGATCGTGGAGGGCAGCAGGGCGCCGTTGATGCCGACGCCGAGCGCCACCGCGAGGAAGGTCAGCAGGCCCAGCGAGGGCAGCGCCCGGAGCGCGCCCGAGGTGCCGATCGCGATCGCCCGGCCACGTCCGGTGTGGCCGATCCACAGGCCCAGGGGCAGTGCGATCACCGTGGCCAGCACCAGGGCGAGCAGCGAGTAGAGCAGGTGCTCCCCCAGCCGGGCACCGATCCCCGTCGGCCCGGCCCAGTGGGCGGGGTCGAGGATCCAGGCGAGGGCGGACAGCAGGAACCTCATCGGTCCTCCCGGCGCGTGTCGGTGGCGCGGACCCAGGGCATCAGCAGCCGGCCGGCCAGGACGAGCAGGGCATCGAAGAGCAGGGCGAGGACCACGGTGCCGACGATCCCGACGATGATCTCGGTCAGGAAGCTGCGGGTGTAGCCGTCGGTGAAGAAGTAGCCCAGCGAGGGCACGCCGATCAGCGCGCCGACCGAGACCAGGGACAGCGTCGAGGCGCTGACCACCCGCAGCCCGGCCAGCATCGGCGGCCCGGCCAGTGGGAGGTCGACGACCCGGAACCGCTGGCCGGGGCTGTGGCCGATGGCGGTCGCGCTGTCGCGTACGCCGGCGTCGACCGCGTCGAAGGCCTCGGTGCAGCTGCGCACCATCAGGGCGACGCCGTACAGCGTCAGGGCGACCACGACGTTGAGGGGGTCCAGGATCTGCGTGCCGATCAGCACCGGCAGGATCACGAACAACGGCAGCGAGGGCAGGGCGTAGAGGATCCCGCTGCCGGACAGCAGCACCCGGCGGGCGGTCCGGCGCCGGTGCGCCCACCAGCCCAGCGGGATCGAGAGCACCAGCGACAGCAGGATCGGCAGGACGGACAGCAGGACGTGGTTGAGCGCGAGCGAGACGACCTGGTCCCAGTTCGCGACCACCCAGCGCATCAGCCGGCTCCCTGGTCGACGAAGCCGGTGACACGCCCCTCGGCGTCGATCACCGCCTGCACGCCGTCGCGGGTCTCGGTGTGCAGCCGGCGGCGCGGACCGCCGATGAACTCGGCGACGAAGTCGTCGGCCGGGTGGGCCATGATCTGGGACGGTTCCCCGGACTGGGCGACCTCGGCACCCTTGCGCAGCACCAGCACGTTGGATCCCAGCAGGAACGCCTCGTCGACGTCGTGGGTGACGAACAGGATGGTCTTGCCGAGGTCGGCCTGGATCCGCTGCAGCTCGCGCTGCAGGTCGCGCCGCACCACCGGGTCGACGGCACCGAACGGCTCGTCCATCAGCAGGATGTTCGGGTCGGCGGCCAGGGCCCGCGCCACGCCGACCCGCTGGCGCTGGCCCCCGGACAGCTGCGAGGGGTAGCGGTCCGCGATCCCGGGGTCGAGGCCGACCAGCTCCAGCAGCTCCAGGGCGCGGCGGCGGGCGGCGCGCCGAGGGGAGCCCTCCAGCACCGGGACGGTGGCCACGTTGTCGGCGACGGTGCGGTGCGGCAGCAGCCCGGCGCTCTGCATCACGTAGCCGATCCGCCGGCGCAGGGCGACCGGGTCGAGGTCGGCGACGTTGTCGTCGTCGATCCAGACCGACCCGCTGGTCGGGTCGACCATCCGGTTGACCATCCGCATCAGGGTGGTCTTGCCGCATCCGGAGGAGCCGAGCAGCACTGCCACCTGGTGCGAGGGCACCTCCAAGGAGAAGTCCTCGACAGCGACGGTCCCGTCCGGGAATCGCTTGTGGACATGGTCGAAGCGGATCATGTCTCTCCTGTCGTCGTCTGGGTCGACTCAATCACATCAGGCCGACATTCGGCCTCGTTCCGCCCGGAGCAACTGCTCCAGTGAGGTCGCCGGACGTCCCAGCAGGGCCGGGACGTCGTCGGTGGCCGGCTGCATCTCGCCGCGGGCGATCGCGACGTACGTCGACACCCAGGCCTCGACCTGCCAGTCGGGCGCGCCGTAGCGGGCCCGCGAGGCGTACGCCTCGGCCAAGGTCTCCTCCTCGTAGCGCACCGGACGCCCCTGCGCGGCGGACACGATGGCGGCGACGTCATCCAAGGTGAGCTCCTCCGGTCCTGTCAGGTCGTACGTCCGGCCCGCGTGCGCGCCCGGGTCCAGCAACACCGCGGCGGCCACGTCGGCGATGTCGTCCTGCGCCACCGCAGCGACCCGGCCGTGGCCCGCCGGACCGCGGATCACCCCGCCCTCGCCCTCGTCCTCGACCATGCCGGGCAGGAAGTCGGCGTAGAGGCAGTCTCGCAGGAAGGTCCAGGCCGGCCCGGCCGAGCGGAGCGCCTGCTCGGTGTGGAAGTGGGTCCGGGCCAGGGTGAACGTCGCCTTCGGCGCCGCGCCGAAGAAGGAGGTGTAGACGACGTGGCCGACCCCGGCCTGCGCGGCGGCCCGGACGAAGGTGAGGTGCTGCTCGAGCCGGTCCTCGCTCTCGGAGGCCGAGACCATCAGCACGGCGTCGACCCCGGCCAGCGCGGCGCGGACCGCGTCGGCATCGCCGTACGGGGCGAGGACGGCTTCGGCACCGGGCAGTTCGGGTGCCCGGGACGGGTCCCGGACCAGGAGCCGGGTGGCGACACCCGCGGCGGCGAGTCGCTGCGCGATCCGTCCGCCGAGCCGCCCGGTCGCCCCTGTGACTGCAATCATGGGCCAACGCTAGGCCCAGCACCGCCGGTTGGGAAGGAGACCTGCCGGGGAACGGCCGACTCGGAACCGGGCGTCGCCGCGCGTCCCGACTGGCACGATGGAGCCATGACTCTGCTTGCCTGGCACCGCCACGGGACCGTCCCCGCCGAGGGATCCCTCGCCGAGGTCCCCCTCGTGCTGCTCCACGCCTTCCCCTTCGACGCGACGATGTGGCACGACGTGGTCGCGGAACTGGACGACATCCCGGTGCTGACCGTGGACGCCCCCGGGTTCGGTGACTCCGCCCCCCTGCAGGGTGAGCCCTCCCTCGTCCCGTACGCCGACGCCATCGTCGCCGACCTGGCCGAGCTGGGGGTGCACCGGGCCGTCGTGGCCGGGCTCTCCATGGGCGGCTACACGCTGCTCGAGATCGCCTCCCGCCGCCCCGAGGTCCTCGCCGGCCTGGCGCTGCTCGACACCAAGGCGACCGCCGACGACGACGATGCCCGAGCGGCCCGGCTGGCCGCCGCCGACGAGGCGGAGGGCGAGGGCGGCAACGAGGTCGTCAGCGGGCTGCTGCTGAAGGCCCTGAGCCCGATCACCCTGGCCAACCGCCCCCAGGTGGTCGACCAGGTCCGAGAGGACCTCGGCCGGGCCCCCGCCGCCGGCATCGCCTGGGCCCAGCGCGCGATGGCCGCCCGCCCGGACCACCTGGAGGCCCTGGGCCTGATCAGTGCCCCGGCGATCGTGCTCCGCGGGGAGCACGACACGATGGGCACGGCCGCCGATGCGCGCCAGATGGCCAGCCGGCTGGCCGACGTGGAGATGATCGAGATCCCCGAGGCGGGCCACTTCAGCCACGTCGAGACCCCCGCCGCCGTCGCGCAGGCCGTGCACGCGCTGTACCTGCGTGCGGTCCGCCGGGACTGACCGGCCGACGCCACGGCCCCTGCCGGGCGGTCGGGTGGCTCAGCTGCCGCCGACGCCCAGCAGGGTGCCGATGCCGTACGTGATCGCCATCCCCAGCCCACCGCCGACCAGCAGCCGCACGACCGCGCGACCGCGAGGGGCACCACCGAGCCTGGCGCTGACCAGGCCGGTGAGGCCCAGTGCGACCAGGACCACGGCGAAGGTGAGCGGGATCCGCCAGGCGGGCACCGGCATCAGCAGGATTGCCAGCACCGGCAGGATTGCCCCGAGGGTGAACGAGACCGCCGAGGCTGCAGCGGCCTGCCAGGGGCTGGTCAGCTCGTCGGCGTCGATGCCCAGTTCGATGTGCAGGTGGCTGCCCAGCGCGTCATGCTCGGTGAGCTCGCGGGCCACCTTGGTCGCGGTCTCCTTCGACAGGCCGCGGTGGCGGTAGAGGCCGACGAGCTCGGCGAACTCCTGGTCGGGGTAGTTCTCGAGTTCGAAGCTCTCCTTGGCGATCAGGGCCTTCTCGGTGTCGCGCTGGGTGGAGACCGAGACGTACTCGCCCAGGGCCATCGAGACCGCCCCCGAGACGATGCCGGCGACACCGGCGACCATGATCGCTCCGGTGGCGGACGCATTGACGGCGGCGACGCCGATCACCAGGCCGGCGGTCGAGACGATGCCGTCGTTGGCGCCGAGCACGCCGGCGCGCAGCCAGTTCAGGCGGCCCGCGACCGCCGAGGTGTGGGGTTCTGGGGCGCTGCCGGGGTGGGACATCCTGGTGGTACCTTCCGTCGCGACTGTGGCAGTCGCCATTCCATCCCTTCGGCGGGGAAACTTCCAGTGAGGCCCGCCTGCCGTGGGCCGGTCGCCGAGCCTGCCTGAGTCTAGAGTGAGGACGAGTGCCGCCAACGAGAGCCAACCCCCAGGAGCACCGATGAATTTCGAGAAGATCGTCTTCGGCTTCTTCATCACTCTCGCGGCGACGCTGAACTTCGGCTTCACCATCGGCAACCTCGGCGACCCCCTGCTCCACAACGTCTGGGAGCTGGCGGCCGCGATCCTGGTCAGCCTGATCGCGACGGTGCTGAAGTTCGGGGACCGGACCCAGCTGGGGGCGGTCCACCTGGCCACCAGCCTGGTAGCCGACCTGCAGCTGATCGGCTCGGGCATCGTCTGGACGCTCTACTCGCACGTGGCCGGCTCCGACCCGCTGAGCACGCACCAGATGGCGACAGTGGTGTCGCTGTCGGCAGGGGCGCTGTTCGCCAACACCATCTCGGTGGTGCTGATGATCACCGAATCCGTCATGCTGCGCCGCTGACCGGCGGCGGGACGGCCCCATGAGCAACGTCTTCTTCCTCGTCCTGCGGCGCATGCGTGCGCCGCTGATCCTGGTGATCACGGTCTTCTCGGTCTGCGTGTTCGGCCTGGCCCTGATCCCCGGCGTGGACGCCGACGGCAACGCCACCCCGCCCCTGTCGCTGTTCCACGCGGTCTATGTGATGGCGTACACCGCGACCACGATCGGCTTCGGCGAGCTCCCCACCGCCTTCTCCGAGGCGCAGCGGATGTGGATGGTCTTCGCCATCCTCGTCTCGGTGACCAGCTGGTCGTACGCCCTGGTCACGCTGGTGGCCCTGCTCCAGGACCCGGCCTTCCGCAATGCCCTGCGGACGGCCCGCCTGGCCCAGCGGGTACGCAACCTGAACGAGCCGTTCTACATCGTCTGCGGCTACGGGGAGACCGGCGCGCTGGTCACCCGCGGGCTCGACACGCTCGGCTACCGCGTCGTGATGATCGAGCCGAACGAGGCCCGGCTGCGTGAGCTGATGCTGGAGGACCTGCGTACCGACCCGACGATCGCCGTGGCGGACGCCAGTTCCCCGGCGGTGCTGCAGCGGGCCGGCCTGGGCTCCCCGTTCTGTCGCGGCGTGATCGCGCTGACCGAGGACGACGACACCAACATCGCCATCACCGTCGCGGTCCGGCTGTTGTCGCCGCGTCTGCCCGTGATGGCCCGGGTCCGCTGGGTGCACGTGGCCGAGATCAACCTGACGGCCTTCGGCGCCGACCTGGTGATCAACCCGTTCGAACGGTTCGCGTCCCTGCTCGCCTCCGCCGTCGCGACGCCGGAGCACTACCACCTGCGCGAGTTGCTGACCGGATTGTCGGGGTCCGATGCCCCCGAGCGGTTCCGTCCTCCGCACGGCCACTGGATCGTCTGCGGGTACGGCCGCTTCGGGCACGCGGTGACCACCCAGTTGCGGCGCAACGGGATGAGCGTGACGATCATCGACCAGAAGCACTACGACGAGGGGACGGTGACCGTGCAGGGCACCGGCACCGAGCCGGACGAGCTGCGCGAGGCGGGGATCCACCACTCGGTCGGCATCGTGGCAGGCAACGACCGGGACGTGAAGAACCTGGCGATCGCGGTCACCGCCCGTACGATGAACCCTGGCATCTTCGTAGTGACCCGGCAGAACAAGGAGTCCAACGCCCCGCTGTTCGAGGCGTTCGCCGACGACCTGGCGATGGTGCCGAGCCGGATCGTCGCCTCCGAGTTCCTGTCCGTGATCACCACCCCGCTGCTGGCCGCGTTCCTGCACGAGATGCCGAACCGCGACGAGCAGTGGTGTGCCGGGATCTCCGCCCGGCTGGAGGCCGCCACCCCGGGCCGGGTGCCGCACAACTGGACGCTGAAGGTGAGCCCCCGCAATGCGGAGGCGGTGTACCGGGACGTGGCCGACGGCAAGGACGTCTCGCTGGCCCACCTGCTGACCGATCCACACGACCGCGAGCGCCGGATCCCGGCGGTCGCCCTGTTGGTCTCCCGGGCCGGGACGATGATTTACCGCCCCGGTCCGGACACCCTGCTGCAGGTCGATGACGAGGTCCTGTTCGCCGGACCGGAGTCGGCCCGCCGGCGGATCGAGCTGTCGGCCCGCAACGACGACATCCTGGACTACGTGCGCACCGGCCGGGAGAGCAACGGCGGCACGCTGTGGCGGATCGCCCGCCGGCGTCGGCTGCGCCGGCACCGGCTCCGGCGCGGCTCCCGGCGCTGAAGCCCGCTCAGGCCTGCGCGATCGCCGCCAGCAGAGCCTCCACCCCCGAGCGGCAGCCGCCACAGCCACTGCCCGCCCGGGTCGCCCGGCGGACCCGGTCCACGTCGTCGGCCCCGGCATCGATCGCCTCCCGTACGGCGCCGACGCTCACCCCGGCACAACGGCACAGGGTGGCCTCCGGGGCGGACGCGGCGCCCGCCGCACCGCCCGGCCCGCACTCGGGGGTGCCCGGGAAGAGGTAGCCGGCCAGGTCGGCCGGTGCCGGCTCGCCGCTGCCGTAGAGGGCGGCCAGCTCGGCCCCGGACCGGGGCAGGCCGATGCTGCAGAAGCCGACCACCCGCTCGTCCTCGACCACCACCTTCAGGTAGGCACGGCGCGCCGAGTCGGCCCACACCACGCTGTCGCGCCCGTCGTCGGCACCGTCCCAGGGCTCGGCGGCCAGGTCACCGCCGGCGACGAACTCGATCCCCTCGGCCTTGAGCCGGACGACGTCCTGGCGGGACTCGGCCAGCGGCTCCAGCGGCCCGGGGTCCTCACCCAGGTCGGCGCGCAGCCGGGCGGCCAGCCAACGGGCCTGGTCCCAGCCGGGACCGACCAGCCCGCTGGGGGGCCGGCGTCCGCGGGTCCGGCAGCTGCCACACCCAGGCTCCTCGCACCACACCTCCGCGCAGTCCCCGATCGCGAAGACACGCGCCTCGGTGTCGGCCTCCAGCTCGTGGTTGACCACGATGCCGTGGTTCACGACCAGCCCGGCGCCCCGGGCCAGCCGGGTCCGTGGGCTGACCCCGACCGAGAGCACCAGCACGTCGCCGAGCACCTCGCGCCCGTCCTCCAGGACCAGGGCACGGAAGCGGCGACCCTCCCCGAGGCGTACGGCCCGGGCACGGACGCCGGCCTCCACGACCAGGCCGCGGCCGGCGCAGCGGCCGCCGAGGAGGGCGCCGCCGGCACTGTCGGTGGAGCGGGTCAGCAGCCAGGGCTGGTTGTGCACGACCGTCACCGCGCACCCGGCGTCGCGGGCCGCGGCCGCGACCTCCAGTCCGAGTACTCCTCCGCCGAGCACGACCACCCGGCCGCCATCGGCGACCACCTGGTGCACCCGGGTCGCCTCGTCCAGGGTCCGCAGCACCGAGATGCCGGGCGGCAGGTGGCCGATCGCCTCAGGATCGGGGTTGAGGCCGGCCAGCCGCGGAACATTGGCGCGGGCCCCGACGGCCAGCACCAGCAGGTCGTACGGCACCGGGGCCTGGTCGCCCTCCAGGTGGACCAGCCGGGCGGCACGGTCGATCCAGCCAGCGCGGGTCCCGAGGCGCAGCAGGACCCCGCGGGCGGTCCAGTCGTCGACGTCGACCAGGTCGAGGTCGGCGGGGGCGTGCTTGCCGGTGGCGACCTCGCCGACCAGCACCCGGTTGTACGCGGGGGACGGCTCGTCGCCGAGGACCGTGATGCGCAGCCGGCCGGCCTCGACCTCGGGCAGCAGGTCGTCGACCAGCCGCCAGGCGACCGGGCCGAAGCCGATGACGACGAGGTGGTCGCCCTCGCGGGGGACATGGCGCGGGGTCATGGTGTCTCCTCGGGCAGGCTGGTCAGGGTGACCGGAGTGCCCTTGAACTCGGGCATCCCGGAGAGCGGGTCGGTGCGGTCACCGACCACGCGGTTGACGGCGCCCTGGTGGGCGTAGTGGAAGGGGACGAAGACGCAGCCGGGGCGGATCGCCTCGGTCAGCGTGGTGCGGGCGGTCGCGCTCCCCCAGTCGCTGGTCAGCCGGACCATGCCGCCGTCGGGGAGGCCGTACTGCTCGGCCGTCCGCGGGTGGATCTCCATCCGGGGCTCGGGGGCGGCCTGCGCGAGCGAGGCGACCCGTCGGGTCTGGTTGCCGGACTGGTAGTGCTCCAGCAGCCGGCCGGTGGTCAGGACGACCGGGCCGTGCTCGCCGTGGTGGCGGTGCGGGTGCGGGGCCACGGCGACCAGCCGGGCCCGGCCGTCGGGGTGCGCGAAGCGGTCGGTGAACAGCCGCGGCGTCGGGGTGCCGCCGGCGGGCCAGGGCCAGTAGGCGGCCTCCCCGGCCTCGATCGCGGCGTACGTGATGCCGGAGTAGTCCGCCCGGCCACCGGCCGAGGCCCGGCGCAGCTCCTCGAACACCTCGGCCGGGTCCTCGGGGAAGCTGCCCGGGGCGTCCAGCCGCCGGGCCATCGCGGCCATCACCTGCAGATCCGAACGGACGCCCGCGGGAGGGGTGAGGGCCCGGCGGCGGCGCAGCACCCGGCCCTCCAGGTTGGTCATCGTGCCCTCCTCCTCGGCCCACTGGGTGGTCGGCAGGACCAGATCGGCGTGCGCGGCGGTCTCGGAGAAGAAGATGTCGCTGACGACCAGGAAGTCGAGCCGGTCCAGGCCCTCCTCGACGGCTGCCGCCGCGGGGGCACTGACGGCGATGTTGGCGCCGTTCACCCACAGGCAGTGCACCCCCTCGGGGCGGCCCAGGGACCGCAGCAGCGCCACCGCCGGCAACCCCGGCCCCGGGATCACCGAGGGGTCGACACCCCAGGCCGCCGCGACCGCCGCCCGGTCCCGGTCCGAGGAGATCGAGCGGTAGCCGGGCAGCTGGTCGGCCTTCTGGCCGTGTTCGCGGGCGCCCTGCCCGTTGCCCTGGCCGGTCAGCGTGCCGTAGCCGGAGTCCGGGCCGCCGGGCAGGCCGAGCAGCAGCGCCAGGTTGATCGCGGCGGTGGCGGTGTCGGTGCCGTCGACGTGCTGCTCCACCCCGCGCCCGGTCAGGATGTAGGTGCCGCGGGGACGTTCGGCGAGCATCACGGCGACGTCGCGGATCAGCCCGGCGGGGACCCCGGTGAGCCCCTCGACCCGTTCGGGCCACCAGGTGGCGAGCGAGCGGCGCAGGTCCTCGGCCCCGGACGTCCGGGTCGCCACGTACGAGGAGTCGGCCAGGCCCTCGTTCAGCACGACGTGGGCCAGCCCGAGCAGCAGCGCCAGGTCGGTGCCGGGCCGCGGCTGCAGGTGCAGCCCCTGCCCGTCGTCGGTCAGGTCGGCGGTGGCGGTCCGCCGCGGATCGACGACCACCAGCCGGCCGGCGGCCCGGGCGCCGGCCAGGTGCTGGACGAACGGCGGCATGGTGTCGGCGACGTTGCTGCCGACCAGCAGCACGGTGTGGGCGGCATCGAGGTCGGCGACCGGGAACGGCAGGCCGCGGTCGATGCCGAACGACCGGTTGCCGGCGGTGGCGGCCGAGGCCATGCAGAAGCGCCCGTTGTAGTCGATCCGGGAGGACCGCAGCGCCAACCGGGTGAACTTGCCGAGCAGGTAGGCCTTCTCGTTGGTCAGCGAGGCACCGCCGAACACTCCGACCGCATCCGGCCCGTACGTCTGCTGGGCGGTCCGGATCGCGGCGGTCCAGGTGTCGTACGCCTGGTCCCAGGACACCTCGGCGAAGGTGCCGTCCGGACCACGCAGCAGCGGGGCGGTGAGCCG
The DNA here is from genome assembly GCF_900092135.1 of Raineyella antarctica. Lineage (GTDB taxonomy): Bacteria > Actinomycetota > Actinomycetes > Propionibacteriales > Propionibacteriaceae > Raineyella > Raineyella antarctica. Next base: position 144,967 of record NZ_FMYF01000003.1, read on the forward strand.
GTCGGGATGGGTGAGCAGGTCGGCGCTGGTCCAGCCCTTGCGGCACAGGCCGCCGCGGTTGGTCGGGAAGTCACGGCCCTCCACCCGGACCGGCACCGGGCCGGGGTCGGGCAGCAGGCCCATCGCGCACTGCAGCGCACAGTACGGACAGTGGGTCGGGGTGGGGGTCGGTGCCATCGGTGCTCCTCGCCTCAGACCCGGGCCCGGGCCATTTCGGAGCCCGGCCGCAGGTAGGCGATCCCGGCGACGGCCATCGCGACCAGGTAGAAGCCGACGAAGCCCCAGAAGGCCGCGGTGTAGTCGCCACCGGAGCGCTTGGCGGCGGCGAGCACCTGCGGGATGAAGAAGCCGCCGTACGCCCCGACCGCGGAGACCAGGCCGAGGGCCGCCGAGGCGCGTCGGGCGGATCCGACCACTCCCTTGGGCGTGGTCCGGTCGCCGCGGACCCGGTAGATCATCGGCAGCATCCGGTAGGTGGCGCCGTTGCCGATCCCGCTGGCGACGAACAGGGCCCCGAAGAGAGCCAGGAACAGCCAGAAGCTGCCCAGCGGGAGGGTCAGCACCACGGCGGCGGCGAGCAGCGCCATCGCGCCGAAGGCGGCGACGGTGATCCGGGCACCGCCCCAGCGGTCGGCCAGCCGGCCGCCGGAGGGACGGGACAGCGACCCGACCAGCGGGCCGAGGAAGGACAGGCCGATCACCGCCGCACCGATGTGGATCGTGGAGAACTCGGGGAAGGTGTCCTTGATCAACTTGGGGAAGACCCCCGAGAAGCCGATGAAGGATCCGAAGGTGCCGATGTAGAGCAGCGCGACCACCCAGAAGTGCGGCTCGCGGATCGCCGACAGGGAGCCGGCCAGGTCGCCCTTGGCCCCGGACAGGTTGTCCATGCACCGGGCCGCCCCGACGGCGGCGACCAGGATCAGTGGCACCCAGAACCAGCCGGCCAGGGACAGCACGGGCACCCCGAGCAGGCCGGCGCCGATCGCGCCGAGGGTGACCACCAGCGGGACGACCAGCTGGGCGACGGCCGCGCCGAGGTTGCCGCCGGCGGCGTTCAGGCCGAGGGCGAAGCCCTTCTCGCGGGCCGGGAAGAAGTAGGTGATGTTGGCCATCGAGGAGGCGAAGTTGCCGCCGCCGAAGCCCGCCGTCGCGGCGACCGCCAGCATCACGCCGAACGGGGTCGCGGGGTCGGAGACCACCAGCCCCAGTCCGATCGTCGGGACCAGGAGCAGCAGTGCCGAGCAGATCGTCCAGTTCCGGCCGCCGACGGCCGAGACGACGAAGGTGTAGGGGATCCGCAGCGTCGCCCCGACCAGCGCCGGCAGCGAGATCAGCCAGAAGAGCTGGCTGTCGGAGAAGGCGAAGCCGGCCTGGGGCAGGAACACCACGGTGATCGCCCACAGCTGCCAGACCACGAAGCCGAGGAACTCGGCGCCGATCGACCAGCGCAGGTTGCGATGGGCGACGGCGCGCCCCTGCGTACGCCACTGGGCGTCGTCCTCGGGGTCGTAGCCGTCGATCCACCGGCCGGGGCGCCGCCGCAGCGGCGCGCCGACGGCGGTCCCGGTCGCGACCGGGGCGAGGATGTCGGTCCGGGTCGTCATGCCGCCCGGCCGATCTCGAGCCAGCCCGCGTTCAGCCGGGTCGGGTAGGTGGGCAGCTGCAGGTCGGCACCGGAGAGGCACTCCCCGGTCCGCAGGTCGTAGACCTCCTTGTGCAGCGGCGAGGCGACGGTCGTCCGCTCCTGTCCCTCCACGGTGCGTGACCCGGTGATGCCCCGGGCCATCACGCCGGCGCCGGTGGCGGGGTCGCGGTGGGCGGCGGCCAGGACGGTGCCCCGCTCCAGCCGGAACAGGGCGACCTGTTCGCCGTCGACCAGGGCGGCCTCGCCCCAGCCGACCTCCAGGTCGTCGAGCCGGCACACCCGGCGCCAGTCGGGGGCGGCCTCGTGGATCGGGCCGGCGTGCTCACGCAACTCGGTCATGGTCGTCTCCTCGGTTCGGAACCCCTGACGTTCGGGGTGATGACCACGCTAGGAAGGGACTGTTACAGCGGACCCGTCCGGCCGTCTCACCGGGGTAACGAGCACCTCACTCCTGCCCGAGGAGGCCGCGAGGAGCCTGACATCACCCCGTCACATCCGCGCAACGCGGTTGCAAGCCCCGTTTCCTAGGCTCGGAGGAACATCCTGAACCGACCGAAGGAACCTGCCGATGCGCACCATCCTCGTCGTGGGCGGCGGACCCGCCGCGCACCGTGTGACAGCGTCCCTGGCCCGGGCCATCGATGCCGGCGCCACCGCCACCGACCCGCTCCGCGTGGTCGTGGTGAGCGAAGAGCCCCGACTGCCGTACGACCGGGTCGCGCTGACCAGCGCCCTGGGCGCCGACGTCGACCTGACCCTCGGCGACACCGCCCTGTGGGAACGGCCCGACGTCGACCTGCTGACCGGCGAGCGGGTGGTCGCGATCGACCCCGCCGCCCGGACGGTAACCACCGACCTGCAGGTGCTGGCGTACGACGAACTGGTACTGGCCACCGGCTCCTCCGCCGCCCGGCTGCCGATCCCCGGCGCCGAGCACTCCCACGTCTACCGCTCGCTGGACGACATCGAAGCGCTCGTGGCGACCACCGCCGACCTCCGGGCGCGCCTGGGCCGGGCCCCGCAGGCCGTGGTGATCGGCGGCGGACTGCTCGGTCTGGAGGCCGCGGCGGGGCTGGACGCTCTCGGCTGCCGCTCCACCCTGCTGCAGCGGGCCGACTGGCTGATGAACGCCCAGGTCGACCAGGGCGGCGGCGAGGCGCTCGGCCGGCTGGTCGATGCCAAGGGCCTGCTCACCATTACCGGGGCGGACACCCGCGCCCTGCACGCCGACGCCGACGGCCACCCGACCGGCGTCGAACTGGGCTCGGGGCACGTGCTGCCCGCCGACATCGTGGTGACCGCCATCGGTGTCCGCCCCCGCGACGAGCTCGCCGCGGCCGCCGGCCTGCCGCTCGGGCCCCGCGGCGGGGTGGTGATCGACGCCACCTGCGCCACCGGCACCGACCACGTCTGGGCGATCGGCGAGGTCGCCTGCTTCGAGGGGCAGTGCGTCGGGCTGGTCGCCCCCGCCAACGCGATGGCCGACGTGGTCGCCGACCGGCTGACCGGCGGGACCTCGACATTCGGCGGCTTCGACACCGCCGCCAAGCTCAAGCTGGCCGGCGTCGACGTCGCCTCCTTCGGCGACGCGTTCGCGACCACCCCGGGGGCGCTCGAGGTGGTGTACGCCGACCCGGCCCGCGGCCTATACCAGAAGCTGGTGGTCGCCGACGACGGCGTGACGCTGCTCGGCGGGGTGCTGGTCGGCGACGCCGCCGCGTACTCCTCGCTGCGGCCGCTGGTCGGCACCGCGCTGCCGGCCGATGCCGCGGCCTTCCTCTCGGTGGCCGGCGGTGAGGGCATGCCGGAGACGGACCTGCCCGACGACGCGGTGCTGTGCTCCTGCAACAACGTCTCGGCCGGGACCGTACGCGATGCGGTGCTCGGCGTGGACGGCCCGGCCTGCCACGACCTGGCTGCGCTCAAGGCCTGCACCCGGGCGGGCACCTCCTGCGGCTCGTGCGTACCGCTGGTGAAGAAGACCCTCGACCGGACGATGGCCGCGGCGGGGCTGGAGGTCTCCTCCACCCTGTGCGAGCACGTGGCGATGTCCCGGGCCCAGCTCTTCGAGGGGGTCCGGGCGCTGGACCTGCACTCCTTCGACGAGGTGATGGCCCGGTTCGGGCACGGCCTGGGCTGCGACGTCTGCAAGCCGACGATCGCCTCGATCCTGGCCACGCTGCACGAGGACTATCTCCTGGACCAGGGCCGCGGCGCCCTGCAGGACACCAACGACCGGGCGCTGGCCAACATGCAGAAGGACGGCACCTACTCGGTCGTGCCGCGGATCCCCGCCGGCGAGATCACCCCGGAAGGGCTGGTGGTGATCGCCGAGGTCGCCCGCGACTACGGCCTCTACACCAAGATCACCGGCGCCCAGCGGATCGACCTGTTCGGCGCCCGGCTGGACCAGCTCCCGGACATCTGGAAGCGGCTGGTCGACGCCGGGTTCGAGTCCGGGCATGCGTACGGCAAGTCGCTGCGGACGGTGAAGTCGTGCGTCGGCTCCACCTGGTGCCGCTACGGGGTGCAGGACTCGGTGGCGATGGCGATCCGGCTGGAGCTGCGCTACCGCGGGCTGCGCTCCCCGCACAAGCTGAAGTTCGGCGTGTCGGGCTGCGGGCGCGAGTGCGCCGAGGCGCAGGGCAAGGACGTCGGCCTGATCGCCTCCGACAAGGGCTGGAACCTGTGGGTCGGCGGCAACGGCGGGGCCCAGCCCCGGCACGCCCAGCTGCTCGCCCAGGACCTGGACGACGAGGCGCTGGTCGGTGCGATCGATCGCTACCTGATGTACTACATCCGCACCGCGGACCGGCTGCAGCGGACGGCCCGGTGGATGGACGACCTCGAGGGCGGCATCGACCATGTGCACGCGGTGGTGATGGAGGACTCCCTCGGGATCGGCGCCGAACTGGAGGCGGCGATGGAGCGCCACGTCGAGCACTACCGCGACGAGTGGGCCGCGACCCTGGAGGACCCGGACCGGCTGCGTCGCTTCCGTTCCTTCGTCAACGCCCCGATCGAGCCCGACGACGGGCCGTCGTACGTGACCGAGCGGGGGCAGCGCCGGCCGGCCACCGCAGCCGAGCGGGCCGGCGACCTCGGCCCGGGGGTCACCCCGTGGACGCCCTCCGACCCTGCGCCGGTGCTCCTGGGCATCCCGCAGGTCCGCTGAGGGGGTGCCGATGAAACGCACGATCGACGGGCCGCTGCGTGGCATGGTGATCGGGATCACCGCGCACCGGCGGGCCGAGGACCTGATCGCGGCCTTCGAGCGCCGTGGCGCCACCACCATGCACGCCCCGGTCCTGACCGTCTCCTCGGCGGGTCCGGACGGTGAGCTGGTGGCCGCGACCCGCGAGGTGGTCGCGGCCCGCCCCGACATCGTCGTGGTGACCACGGCGTACGGGATGCGCAAGTGGATCGAGTGCGCGGACGCGGCCGGGCTGCTGGACGAGCTGGTCGCCACCCTGGGCGCCGCCCGGATGATGATCCGTGGCCCGAAGGCCCGCGGCGCGGTCCGGGCGGCCGGGATCGATGACTCGGTCGCGGTGCAGTGCGACCTGACCGCCGACATCGTGGACCGGCTGGTCGGGCACGGCGTGTCGGGCCTGACCATCGTGCTGCAGGCGCACGGCTACACCGACGCGGCCCAGATCGAGCGGCTCCGGACCGCGGGGGCCCGGGTGCTCGTGGTCGAGCCGTACCGCTGGGAGCCGGAGGACGACCATGCCGCCGCGGACCGGCTGGTCGAGGCGGTCTGCGCGCGCCGGATCGAGGCCCTGACCTTCACCAGCGCCCCCGCGGTGGATGCCCTGCTCGGTCGGGTCCGCCAGACCGGGCGGCTGGAGGCCTTCCTCACCGCGCTCTCCCCCGATGCCGTGCTGGCCGCCGCGGTCGGGCCGGTCACGGCCGAGCCGCTGCTCCGGGCAGGCGTGCAGGTCATCGTCCCGGAGCGGCACCGGCTGGGCGCCCTGGTCCGCGAGGTCGAGACCCAACTGGTCGCGCACCGGATCCTGTCCGTGGCGACGCCGGCCGGCATCCTGCACCTGCGCGGCCAGGGGGCGATGCTGGACGACCACGTCCTGTCCCTGCCCCCGTCCAGCCAGGCGATCCTGCGGGCACTGGCCGAGGTGCCGGGTCGTACGGTCGGGCGGGCCGAACTGCTCGCGCAGCTGCCCTACGGCACGACCGACCATGCGCTGGACGTCGCGATCAGCCGGTTGCGCAAGGCCTTCCCCGACGGGTCGGTGGTCCGGACGATCCCCCGGCGCGGCTACCTGCTGGCCACCGCGCCGTGAGGCGGGGGCTCACTGCACGTGGATGACCTCCGGGAACTCCCGGCGCGCCGCCGCGGCGATCCGGCGCAGCTGCCGGACGTCGATGACCGCACCGACCACCCCGCCCAGGGCCGGGACCGCCTTGCCGAAGCCGGCCAGCGAGCGCTCGCCCGCCTGTCGCAGCATCCGGAAGCCGATGCCCTTGTTGATCATCATCAGGGTCCCGGCCGGCAGCTTGCCGACCAGGGCGTCGGAGACGTGGCCGCTGAACGCGCCCAGGCCCGCCTGCTGCAGGATGTCGCGGGACTCGTCGCCCGCCAAGGTCAGCATCACCGCGGTACGGACCCGGTCGTCGTCCAGGTCGTAGCCGCGCAGCTTGGCGATCGCCCCGACCATCCGGGTGGCCTGCAGGTAGAACTCCGCCACGTTCAGCGGCAGGGCGACCGGCAGGGTGAGGAAGCCGCCCAGGCCGGTGATGAAACCGCCGGCGGCCACGCCGCGCTGGTGCTGGGCGACCACCCGGGCGATGGCCTGCTCCGGACGCCGGTGCCGGCTGCGGGCCCGGGAGGCGATGCGGCCGGCCGACGCGAAGGTGAACTTGCCGTCCAGCCCGATGTCGCGGAAGCGCTCCACGGCCCGGGTGACGACGTTCGCGTCCCCCCGGTCACCGCGGCGCGCCTCGCGCAGGGCCTCGCGGGTGCTGTCGACGGTCGGCTCGTCACGGCGGATCAGGTTCCAGACTCCCACGGGATCTCCTCAGCTCGATGTTTCCTTGTCGACTCCATGGTGGCACGGGCCGCCGACAGGGAGCCTCAAAGGGCGAGCGGACGCCCGTTACCCGGCAGGTCCCAGTCCTGGACGGGGACGATCCGTACGGCCGGTAGGCCGAGCCAGCCCGCCATCAGCTCCAGCTCGGCGCGCAGCGGTCCGCGGACCTCCTGCGGGTCGAGGCCCTCCTCCAGCCAGGCCGCCCGGACCACGAGCTCCCCCGCCTGCCGGTCCGCCTTGAGGTCGACCCGGGCGACGAACCGCTCCCCCAGCAGGAAGGGGTAGACGTAGTAGCCGTAGCGACGCTTCGGCCCACGGACGTAGACCTCAAGGCCGTAGTCGAAGCCGAACAGGCCGCGCAGGCGCCGGCGCTCGAACACCACTGAGTCGAACGGGCTGACCAGCGCCGCCGCGGCGATCCTGCGCGGGCGCGCGGCCCGGTGCCAGAGCCAGGCGTGCCTGGTCCAGCCGGACACCTCGACGGGCTCGAGCTCCCCGCTCCCCTCCAGCACCGTGATCGCGGCACGGGCCTCGGCCTGGTCCAGCCGGAAGTAGTCGGCCAGGCAGGCCAGCGTGCCGACCCCGAGGGCGGCCGCGGACCGGCGGACCAACTCCACCATCGCCTCGGCATCGGACGGGGTGGGGGCGCTCGCGACGGCGGCCGGCAGTACCCGCTCGGGCAGGTCGAAGATGCGCTCGAACTGGAGCGTACGGCGGGCGACCGCCACCTCTCCGGACCAGAACAACCACTCGGTGGCCGACTTCACCGCCGACCAGTTCCACCCCCACTGCTCGCTCCGGCGCTCGCCGGTCGCCCGGAGCGTGTCGGCCAGGGCTTCCTCGACCTCACGGGCGGTGCCGCGGCGGCGTTGCAGCTGGGCCAGCACGCTCGCGACGAGGTCGGGCTGGTCCTGGCGGACCTGCTGCATCCTGCCCCAGGCCTCCTGGTGGGCCCGGGCCATCCGGAAGCGCAGCGCCGGCTCGAGGCGTACGTCGATCATGCTTGCCGCGTGTCCCCAGTACTCGAAGAGCCGGCGGGGCGCCCGACCGGCCGCACGGTCCAGCAGGTCGGTGTCGTACGGACCGAACCGGGAGTAGAGCGGCAGGTAGTGCGCCCGGCGGACGATGTTGATCGAGTCGATCTGGAACTGGGCCACCCTGTCGACGGTTCGCTGCAGCTGGCGCATGGTCACCGGCGCCGGGCGGGAGGCGCCGAACCCCTGCGCAGCCAGCGCGATACGGCGCGCCTGGGCGTGGGTGAGGGTCAGCATGCCTCGACGGTAGTGCACCCCACCGACACCGCCGTGGTGCGCGGGACCACCGCAGTGCGCGGAACGGGACCGCCAAGGTCCCGGGACGCAAAGAACCCCCGACCGGAAGGTCGGGGGTCATGCTGGCCGAGCCGAGGCTCAACCATGAAGTGTGAGTGTCAGTTGATGACGGAGATGTTCGCGGCCTGCATGCCCTTCGGGCCCTCGACGGTCTCGAACTCGACGCGATCGCCCTCGTTCAGCGAACGGTAGCCGTTGGAGTTGATGGCGGAGAAGTGGGCGAAGACGTCAGGGGAGCCGTCCTCGGGAGCGATGAAGCCGAAGCCCTTTTCAGCGTTGAACCACTTGACGGTGCCGGTGTTCATTAAATCTGTGTCCTTCATATGGGAGGTTGTGGATGCCACAACATCTGTGACACCCGGCAGATGATGCTGGTGAAACGCCTTCCCAGAAAGACCGGGCCACCCTGGCTGGGTGTCCTGCTTGTCCAGATCTTGCGAACCGCAACAACTGAGAGCAACCGTACACCCTACCGGCCAACCCGTCTAATCCCCATCCCACCCACTTTTCCTGAGAGGTTCCCATGACCGGCTTCCAGGGCTTCGACCCCGCAGCCATCGACTTCTACCGCGGTCTGGAGGCGGACAACTCCCGCCAGTACTGGCAGGCCCACCGGTCCACGTACGAGGAGGGCATCCGGCGGCCGCTGGAACTGTTGCTGGCCGAGCTGACCGATGAGTTCGGAGATGCCAAGGTCTTCCGACCGAACCGCGACGTCCGGTTCAGCAACGACAAGTCCCCGTACAAGTCGCACCAGGGGGCGTACGTCGCCACCGCCCCGGCCTGCGGCTGGTACCTGGAGGTCTCCGCGGACGGGATGATGACCGGCGGGGGCTTCTACCACGCCTCACCCGAGGGGCTGGCGAACCTGCGGGAGCGGATCGACGAGCAGGGCGACGAGCTCGCCGCCATCGTGGCCGGACTGGTCGAGGACGGCTGGACCCTGGGCGGGGAGACGCTGCGGACCGCGCCCCGCGGATGGTCCGTCGACCATCCCCGGATCGAGCTGCTCCGCCACAAGAGCCTGTCCTTGTCCCGGCCGGTCGAGGATGCGGTGATGTGTTCGCCGACCCTGGTCGAGCGGGTCCGGGACGACTGGGAGCAGCTGCGCGAACTGCTGGAGTGGTTGCGACCGGCCCTGGAGGGGACCGGCGAGGAGCGCCGGCGCTGACGCGGGACCTCAGAGGCGCGTCACCGTCGCCCCGGTCGGGCGCCCGTCGGCATACGGGATGACGGCATGGAAGGGCCGCGGGTCGTCGTCGAAGACCAGCGGCAGGAAGTGGCGGTCCCCCTCCCACATGTCCAGGTCCATCAGCCGCCCGACCGGCACCCAGGCCAGGTCGCCCTCGACGTTGCGCCCCGGCGGCTCCCCCTCGAAGGCGGTGACCAGGAAGACGAGCCCGAAGACGTGGCCGTCCGGCCCGGAGAACCCCGGCCAGTTCAGCGTTCCGCGCAGCGTGATCTCGGTGGGGACGATTCCGGCCTCCTCCTGCAACTCCCGGACGATCCCCGCCGCCGCGTCCTCGCCCTGCTCGAGCTTGCCGCCCAGGCCGTTCCACTTGCCGTACTGCTCGTCGGAGTCCCGGGCGATCCGGTGGCACATCAGGACCTGCCCGTCGCGGACGACGTAGGCGAGAGTGGTGAGGATCGGGGCGTACGGCATGGTGCGAGCCTAGGACGAAGCCCGACCATGACCCACGTCACGCCTGACACGTCTGCGGAATCGCGGAACGCGCCGGACAATTGGAGAAGCGGGGAGGCTCGTCGATCGTCGGCACAGACCGCTCCGTCGGGGGTGGACACCATGGACGAGTCGACGAACCTGACCGAGGCCCGGATGCGGGAGCTAGCCAGGGAGTACCTGGACACCTGGAACAGGCACGACATCGACGGCGCTCTGGAAATGGCGACCGACGACGTCGTCTTCGAGTGGATGGCGGGCCTGCCCGGCCGCGGCAAGGAGGAGTTGCGCCGCCAGCTGGAGGCCAACTTCACCGCCTTTCCTGACATGAGCTTCCAGGAGGACGCGGTCCGCGTCGCCACCGATGTGGCGCACCAGGAGGCCATGCTCACCTGGAGGTTCACCGCGACGATGACCGGCCTCCTGGAGGGCCCCGGAGGGCGGCTCCCGCCGACAGGAAACAGCATCGAGATCCACGGGGTCACCGTCGAGCGCTTCCGCGGCGAGCGGATCTGCGAGTTCCGGATCTACTACGACACCCTCGGGATGTTCCAGCAGCTCGGAGTCCTCCCGGAGACCTCCAAGCTGGGCTTCAAGGCCGTCGTGGTGGCCGAGGTCGTCGCTGACAAGGCGAAGGGCGTCGCCGACAAGGCGAAGAAGGCCCTGCACCGGTCATGAGCTGACGGTCCGTCCACACATAGCCCGTGGACAGCAAACGGCCCGACCAGCGTTTCCGCTGGTCGGGCCGTTGCCTACTGTCTCAACACAGTGCGCACCCGGAGGGATTCGAACCCCCAACCTTCTGATCCGTAGTCAGATGCTCTATCCGTTAAGCTACGGGTGCTTGCCGCGGAAGTGTTCCCCGCAACGTCTAGAAACAATAGACCCAGTTCGGCCGAGATGCCAAATCGAGCTCGCAGCGCGTTCCACGGGGATCCCGACGGCCACCGACCAGACCAGACCAGCAGACCACTGGGCTCTACCCTCATGCCCCAGAGCGGAACGCGAGGGGCCACCTCGGCCTCCAGAACCCCGCGCCACTCCGAGCATCGAGGCTTTTTGTGATCCGTTTCACATACCCCGCGTCTCGCGGGCTCTTTAATACCAGTAGGGGCAGTGGCCTAAGCTCGGTATAACGAAGCCTTGCCACTTATTGTCAAGCCACTGAACTCAACGAGGAGCGCTATGTCCGTTGACACCACCCAGGCACCCACCACGCACAAGGCCCTGCTCGAGTGGGTCTCGGAGATCGCCGCCCTGACCGAGCCCGACTCGATCTACTGGTGCGACGGCTCCCAGGAGGAGTACGACCGCCTCGGCGCCGAGCTGGTGGCCGCCGGTACCGCGTTCAAGCTCGACGACTCGAAGAAGAAGAACTCCTACTACTTCGCCTCTGATCCCGACGACGTAGCCCGCGTCGAGGACCGTACGTACATCTGCTCGACCGAGGAGATCGACGCCGGCCCGACCAACAACTGGCGTGACCCGGCCGAGATGAAGGCCGTCATGACCGAGCTCTACCGCGGTTCCATGCACGGTCGGACGATGTATGTCATCCCGTTCTGCATGGGCCCGATCGATGCCGAGGACCCGAAGTTCGGCGTCGAGATCTCCGACTCCGCCTACGTGGCGATGTCGATGCGGATCATGACCCGGATGGGCGAAGGCCCGCTGAAGGCGATGACCACCGGCGGCGACCGCGCCTTCGTCCCCTGCCTGCACTCGGTGGGCTTCCCGCTCGAGGAGGGCCAGGCGGACGTCCCGTGGCCGTGCAACGAGGAGAAGTACATCGTGCACTTCCCCGAGGACCGCGCCATCTGGTCGTACGGCTCCGGCTACGGCGGCAACGCGCTGCTGGGCAAGAAGTGCTACTCGCTGCGCATCGCCTCGGTGATGGCTCGCGACGAGGGCTGGCTGGCCGAGCACATGCTGATCCTGAAGCTCACCTCGCCGGCCGGCAAGGCCTACCACATCGCCGGCGCCTTCCCGTCCGCCTGTGGCAAGACCAACCTGGCCATGATCGACCCGACCCTCGACGGCTGGACCGCCGAGACCCTCGGTGACGACATCAACTGGATGCGCTTCGACAAGGAGGGCTACCTGCGCGGGGTCAACCCGGAGAACGGCTTCTTCGGTGTCGCCCCGGGCACCGGCTGGTCGACCAACCCGAACGCGATGCGCACCATCGACGGCGGCAACTCCATCTTCACCAACGTGGCCCGTACGCTCGACGGCGACGTGTGGTGGGAGGGCATGACCGACGAGAATCCGGCCGAGCTGATCGACTGGAAGGGCGAGCCCTGGACCCTCGAGTCCGGCGTCAAGGCCGCGCACCCGAACAGCCGCTTCACCACCCCGATGGACCAGTGCCCGATCCTGTCGGACGAGTGGGACGACCCGAAGGGCGTCCGGATCGACGCGATCCTCTTCGGTGGCCGCCGCGCGACCACCATCCCGCTGGTGCTGGAGACCTCCAGCTGGAGCCACGGTGTCTTCGTCGGCGCGACCTGCTCCTCGGAGACCACCGCCGCAGCCAAGGGCAAGGTCGGCGTCGTCCGCCGCGACCCGATGGCCATGCTCCCCTTCATCGGCTACAACGCCGGTGACTACATCCAGCACTGGCTGGACATGGAGACCCTGCACGAGACCCCGCACCTGCCGAAGGTCTTCTACGTCAACTGGTTCCGCAAGTCCGATGACGGCAAGTTCCTGTGGCCCGGCTTCGGCGAGAACAGCCGCGTGCTGGCCTGGATCGTCGGCCGCCTCGATGGCACCGCGGACGCCGTGCAGACCCCGGTCGGTTTCGTCCCGACCCTGGACGCCATCGATCGTACCGGCATCGAGGACGAGGTCGACGACGAGACCCTGGCCGCCGTGCTGAAGGTCGACGTCGACGAGTGGAAGCAGGAGATCCCGCTGATCGAGGAGTGGTTCACCAAGCTCGGTGAGCGCTTCCCGAAGCAGCTGTGGAAGGACCTGGAGGACCTGAAGACGGCGCTCGACAACGCCTGATCGGGCCACCTGACCACGGACCGAGGGGGCCCCGCCGCTTGGCGGGGCCCCCTCTGTCCGTCCGCGGACGTCTGGGGCGTCTGGGCCTCCCATGGGACACCTGCGGACCCTGGCTCCCGTTGCGGACCTTCGAACGTCCGCAACGATGGTGAGCGTCCGCAGCTGGAATCAGGCCCGAGGGCCGGCCCCCGAGAACAGGCCCGCACGCAGCCCTCAGGCCTCGGTGTCCATCGTCGACAGATCGCCCACGTCCTCCCCGAGCGCCTGCGCCTTCAGCACCCGCCGCATGATCTTGCCGGAGCGGGTCTTCGGCAGGGACTCGACGAAGTCGATCCCGTCGGGCTTGGCGATCGGGCTCAGGTGCTGGGCGACGTGCAGCCGGATCGCCTCGGCGAGCTCCTGCGACCCGTTCGCCCCGGGCCGCAGCACCGCGTACGCGTGGATCGACTGGCCCTTGACCTCGTGCGGGAGCCCGACCACCGCCGCCTCGACGACGTCGGGATGGGAGTCCATCGCGGCCTCCACCTCGGCCGTACCGATCCGGTGCCCGGAGACCTTGATCACGTCGTCGGCCCGCCCGACGATCCAGACGTACCCGTCCTCGTCGATCCGGGCCGAGTCGCCGGTCAGGTAGTACCCGGGGTACTTCGACCAGTAGGTGTCGATGTAGCGCTGGTCGTCGTGGTAGAGCCCGCGGAACATCGCCGGCCACGGGTGCTTGAGCACCAGCATCCCCTCGGCGCCGGTCGGCACCTCGTTGCCCTGCTCGTCCAGGACCGCGACCTCCTGGCCGTAGAAGGGCCGGCCCGCCGACCCCGGCTTGAGCGGCATCACCGGCTGCGGGCAGATCTGGAACATGCCGGTCTCGGTCTGCCACCAGGTGTCCATGATCGGGCACTCGCCCCCGCCGATCACCTCGTGGAACCAGTGCCACGCCTCCGGGTTGATCGGCTCCCCCACCGACCCGAGCAGCCGCAGCGAGGAGAGGTCGTGCCGGTTCGGCCACGCCTTCCCGAAGCGCATCAGCGAGCGGATGGCGGTCGGGGCGGTGTAGAAGATCGAGATCCCGTAGTACTCGATCAGTGACCACCACCGGTTCGGGTACGGGAACGTCGGTCCGCCCTCGAACATGAACGAGGTCGCCCCGTTGAGCAGCGGCCCGTACAGGCCGTACGAGTGTCCGGTGACCCAGCCCGGGTCGGCTGTGCACCAGTAGCGGTCCTCGTCCCGGATGTCGAAGACGTACTTGGTGGTCGCGTACGTGCCGACCTGGTAGCCGCCGTGCGCGTGCACGATCGCCTTGGGCTGGCCGGTTGAGCCCGAGGTGTAGAGCAGGAACAGCGGGTCCTCGGCGGCCATCGGCTCGGTCGGGCAGGGGCCCTTGGCGATCGGCAGCGAGGTCAGGTCGCCGTACCAGTGGTCCCGCAGCGGGTCCATCGTCACCTCGGAGCCGGTGCGCCGCACCACCACGAGGTTCTCCACCGTCGGGGAGAAGCGGATCGCCTCGTCGATCACGTCCTTCATCGGGAAGACCGACCCGTTGATCCAGGACCCGTCGGCGGTGATCACGAGCTTGGACTCGGAGGCATCGATCCGGTCGCGGAGCGCATCGGCGGAGTAGCCGCCGAAGACGACCGAGTGGACCGCGCCGATCTTGGCACAGGCCAGCATCGCGAACCAGATCTCCGGGATCCGCGGCAGGTAGATGGTGACGATGTCGCCCTTGCCCACCCCCATCGCCTTGAGCACGTTGGCCATCTGGGTGACCTGGCGGTTGAGCGCATGGAAGGAGTAGGTCCTGGTCTCCTTGCCGTCCTCCGACACCCAGATCAGGGCCAGCTTGTTCTTCCGCGGCCCGGCCAGGTGCCGGTCGACGGCATTGCGGACGATGTTGGTCCGTCCGCCGGGGAACCAGGTGAAGAACGGGGCCGCCGAATCGTCGAGAACCTGCTCCCAGGGCTCGGACCACTCGAGTTCAGCCGCCTCCGCGGCCCAGAAGGCCAGCGGGTCCTGCCCGGCACGCTCGCCGAGGGCTTCCGGATCGGGCACCGATGCCTGCTCCACAACACTGCGGGACGGCGGGACGAGGTCGATGTTTTCGGGGACCATGAAAGCTCTCCTCCTGGGGGGACGCTCCGTTGCGTTCCCACAGGACTTTAACCGGCCCGCGGTCGGGAGAACAGGGAGTCCTGAGGCCACGGCGAATGTGGTCAGGCGGCCTGCAGGAAACCCGCGACGAGTGCCGCGATGCTGCGCCGCCAGAAGGTCTCCGGGTCAGGTGTGAGCCGGTTGCCCCGCAGCTCGACCCAGGCGAGGCCCTCGCACAGGGCGTCGAACTGCAGCGCGGCCTCGGGTATCGTCCGGTCACCGAGCAAGCCCTGAGCGGCCAAGGGCTCGAACCGCTGCTGCAGGTGGCTGAACGTGTCGACGGACACCTCACGGAACGGCGGCCACGCCTTGGCGGAGGCCCGATGGAAGGCGACCGAGAACAAGGCCGGGCGGCCCAACGCGAACCGCCGGAACCCCAGCCCCGCCTCGACCAGGTCTGCCGCCGGGTCGGCTGTGGGGGTCATCGTCAATGCTTCTGCTTCCAGGAGGCGCATCGCGCGGACGCCCAGTGCTCCCACCAGGGCATCCTTCGACCCGAACAGGGTGTACACCGCCCGCGTGGTGGTGTCGGCCCCGGCGGCCACCGCGCGCAAGGACAGGCTGTCGACCCCCTCGGCCGCAACTCGGGACTCCGCGGCATCGAGCAGCGCCTCGGCCACCTTCTCATCGTGTTGACGGGGTCGACCCATGCTTGACAGTCTATCGCAACAGCGTTACGGTAATGCTGTTACGAAACTAGGAGCGCGCGATGAGTACCACGACGCACCAGAGTCCCCTGCTCAGTCATGACGACGCCGGTTCCGGGACGCCGGTCGTGTTGATCCACGGGCTGACCTTCGATCGTCGTTCGTGGCGACCGATCACCGACTGTCTCGGCGGGCAGGTGCGGACCATCGCCGTGGACCTGCCCGGTCACGGCGACAGCAGCGGGCCTCCGACGACTCTCGAGGAGGCTGCCACACGGATCCACTCCGTGGTTGAGTCCCTCGGCCTGGCGCACCCCGTAGTGGTGGGTCACTCCTTCGCTGCAGGCATCGCGGCCCTGTACGCGGCCCACTACCCGACGCAGGGACTGGTCATGATCGACAGCGGGCCCGAGGTCCAGCCCTTCGCGGAGTTCGTCCGGCAGCTCGCGCCCCTGCTGCGGGGACCGGGCTTCGCCAAGGCCTGGCCTGCGTTCGAGGACTCTCTCGGCCTCGACCTGATCCCCGAGCCGGTCCAGTCGCTGGTCCGATCGGGACACCGGGTGGAAGAGGCTGTCGTCCTCGGTTACTGGGAGCAGATGATGAGCTCCCAACCCGCGGACTTCCAGGCGTGGATCGACTCGGTACTACCCCTCATCCGCGTTCCGGTCCTTGCCGTGTGGGGTCATCCGGTCTCCGAGGGTGACAAGCTGCGGTTCAGCCGATTCCACGACGTCGAGTTCGACGTCCATCCGATCGACGGCCACTTCGTGCACCTCGTCGACCCGGTCCGGTTCGCACAGAACCTGCGACGCTTCGTCGACCGCTGCGTCCTCACCGCCTGACGCAGAGTTGCCTGACGTAGAGCTCCAGCGGAGGGTGGGACGAGAACGCCGCCCGGATCATCAGGATCCGGGCGGCGTCATCGCTGGGCGGAGGCGGCGGGATTTGAACCCGCGATGGGATTTAAGTCCCAAACCCGCTTAGCAGGCGGGCGCCATAGACCGGACTAGGCGACGCCTCCAAGTACCGGGGGCCGAACGAACCAGCTCCGCGTACCGAGGGATCATGCTACAGATTCGTCCCCCCGCGGTCCAACCCGGTCCGAAGGGCGGAGCGCCAGCTGAATGTGGGCGGCCGTGGCTGGTCCGTGCCTTGTGGCGGGCGGGTTACATTGGGATGAACAGAAGAACGAGGCTCGGAGCACCCCCATGGACCCCCAGCACGAACGGCCGCGAGCCGACTCCTTCGCCGTGGCCGGCGTGTGGACGCTCGTGGCGACCCTGGTACCCGGCCTCGGCCTGATCCGTACCGGACGCCGCAAGCGGGGCATGCTGGCCATCGGGCTGGTCGTCGGCACCCTGGCTGCGCTCGCGGTGATCGCCGCGGTCCGCCGCGAATGGGCCCTGGCGATGCTGGTCGACCCGACGTTCCTGCGGGTCGGTGGTGCTGTGCTCGCCGTCGTCGGGCTGCTGTGGGTGCTGGTCATCGCGACCACCTACCGTTCGCTGCGGCCCACCCCGGTGCAGACCTGGCAACGGGTCACCGGCTTCGTGCTGGTCACGCTGCTCAGCTTCGCGGTCGCCGCCCCGACGGCTGTCGGCGCCCGCTACGCCTGGTCCCAGGCGGACCTGGTCCGGTCGGTCTTCGGTGGCAACACCTCCGCCCGCGCCGGCTCGGTGCCGCAGGAGTGGAAGGACAAGGGCACCCTCAACGTCCTGCTGCTGGGCGGTGACTCGGGCGCGGACCGTACGGGCCTGCGCACCGACACCGTGATGGTCGCCTCGATCGACACCCGCACGGGTGACACCGTGCTGTTCGGCCTGCCGCGCAACACGGCCCGGATGCCGTTCCCGGCCGGTCCGCTCCGCAAGGCGTACCCGAACGGCTGGTACGACGGCGTGAACGCCGACAACCCCGACTACTTCCTCAACTCGATGTACGAGTTCGTCCCCCAGCAGCACCCCGAGCTCTTCCCGGACGCCCAGCATGCCGGCGGTGACGTGATGAAGGCGTCGGTCGGCGAGGCCCTGGGCATCAAGATCGACTACTTCGCAGTGGTCAACCTGGCGGGCTTCGAGCGGCTGATCAACGCCCTGGGCGGGGTGACGGTCAACATCAACTCCTACATCCCGATGGGCGGCCAGACCGATGCCCACATCCTGCCGACCAAGTGGCTCTCCCCCGGGCCGAACCAGCACCTCAACGGCAACCAGGCCCTCTGGTACGCCCGCGGGCGCTTCGGCTCCGACGACTTCCAGCGGATGAACCGGCAGCGCTGCGTGATGAACGCCCTGGCCGACCAGGCAAACGTCTCCACCCTGCTGGGCCGGTACGAGGCGATCGCCCGCGAGTTCCAGAGCGTGGTGCTCACCGACGTGCCACAGGACGACCTGCCGTCGGTGCTGGACCTGGCGCTGATGATGCGCCAGGGCAACATGCGCTCGATCGTGTTCACCAACGGGGTCGCCGGGTTCCGCTCGGCCCACCCCGACTTCGCCCTGATGCGCACCCGCGTCCAGCAGGCCATCGAGGAGTCGCACCAGACCGCGACGGCCAAGCCGACCCAGGCCCCGACCACCACCGCCACCACCACGGCCGGCAAGGCCGCCAGCGCCCCCGCCCAGCAGCCGACCCGGGCCGCCGCCACCGCCCCGGCAACCCCGAGCGCGACGCCGACGACCACGAGCGAGAACGTCCGGGACGCCTGCGCGTACGACCCGGTCGCCGCCCAGCAGGCCAAGGACAACCCGCCCTACTGGGTCAAGTGAGCCAGGGGCGTTCGACGGGACTCAATCGAGGCGCCCGTAGGCCTGGCGCATCCGCTCGGTGACCTCGTCGGCGAGGCGATCCAGCTCGCGGTGCCGTGCCGGGTCCAGCAGCGGGACCCGGTCGGGGTGCTCCTCGTCGTCGCGGACGTAGAGGCGCAGTTCGTTCTCGGTCATCGTCGCGCGGGTCACGTCGGTCCACTTGCGGCTCGCCGTACGACCCAGCGCGTTCAGCTCGTAGCCACCGTCGGTGATGGTGATGCGGGCACGCCCGCGGAAGGTGACGAGGAGCGCCAGCGTCAGCAGGACCGCCCCGAGGAGCAGCACGACCAGGCCGATGATCGTCACCGCCACGTGCCACTGCAGCCCGGAGGCGAGCGCCACCAGGATCCCTCCCACGACCAGGAGGACGGCGGCATTACCGAAGGCTCGTACGGGCAGGGCGGCGTCGAGACGGTAGGTGTTCACGCGGCGAGGGTGGGATTCGAACCCACGGAGCGGTCTCCCGCTCGGCCGCTTTCAAGGCGGCTGCACTAGTCCACTATGCGACCTCGCCAATGAGGATCTTCGATGATCCTAGCGAAGCGTGTGCAAGGCTTGGAACATGCGCACGATTCAAGCCCCCGAACCCGGTGGACCCGAGGCCCTGCAGATCGTCGAGACCGACCGGCCGGTCCCCGGCCCGGGCGAGGTCCTGGTCCGCGTCGTCGCCTCCGGGGTCAACCGGGCCGACGTCCTGCAGCGCGAGGGCCACTACCCCCCGCCGCCCGGCTTCCCCGACATCCTGGGCCTGGAGGCGGCCGGCGTGGTCGAGGAGCTCGGCGAGGGCGTGTCCGATTGGCAGCCCGGCCAGGAGTGCCTGGTGCTGCTCGCCGCGGCCGGCTACAGCGAGTACGTCACGGCGCCGGCGGGCCAGCTGGTCCCCCCGCCGCCCGGCATGGACCTGGTCGATGCCGCCGGCATCCTCGAGGTGGCCGCCACCGTGGTCTCCAACATGGACCTGGTCCACCTGTCCCCCGGCGAGGTCTTCCTGGTGCACGGCGGGGCGGGCGGGATCGGCTCGTTCGCGATCCAGTACGCCAAGGCCCTCGGCTGCACGGTGCTCACCACTGCCGGCTCGGCGGAGAAGCTCGACTACTGCCGGACACTGGGCGCCGACCACGCCCTCGACTACCACGAGGACTGGGTGGCAGCGGTCAAGGAGGCCACCGACGGCCACGGGGTCGACGTCATCCTGGACATCATGGGCGCCAAGTACCTGCCCCAGAACGTCCGCGCGCTCGCCAAGGACGGGCGACAGGTCACCATCGGGATGCAGGGCGGCCGCAAGGGCGAGCTGGACATGGGGATCCTGCTCAACAAGCGGGCCAGCATCCACGCCACCTCCCTGCGCGGGCGCCCGGTCGCGCAGAAGGCAGCGATCTGCGCGCGGGTCGCCGAGGTGGTCTGGCCGATGCTGGCCGACGGGAGGATCCAGCCGCTGCACACCGAGCGGGTGCCCTTCGGTGACGTACGCCGGGCGCACGAGATGATCTCCGCCCCCGGGCACCGCGGAAAGATCGTCCTGGTGATGGACTGACGCGCCGGGGCCCGGCGCGCCGGGGCCCCGCGCTCCTAGACTCGGGTCATGAGCGAGCAGCCGCAGCAGCAGGGACCCGCACAGGAGCCCACCCCGGTCGTGGCGGGTGAGACCGAGGACGGGCGCGTGTACGTGGTCGGGCCCGAGCAGATGGCCGTGGAGGAGTCCGAGCCGTCCACCCCGGGGAGCTCGGTCACCGACCAGGTCGAGCAGCCGGCGAAGGTGATGCGGGTCGCGACGATGATCCAGCGCCTCCTCGACGAGGAACGGGCCGCCCCGCTGGACGAGGCGAGCCGGCGTCGGCTGGCCGAGGTGCACACCAGCTCGGTCACCGAGCTGAAGGACGGGCTGAGCCCGGAGCTGGCCGAGGAACTGGAACGCCTCACCCGGCCCTTCGCTGCCGAGCACACCCCCTCCGACGACGAGTTGCGGATCGCGCAGGCACAGCTGGTCGGCTGGCTCGAGGGCCTGTTCCAGGGCATCCAGACCGCCTTGGTCGCCCAGCAGATGGCTGCCCGGGCCCAGTTGGAACGCGGGCACCGGGAGATCCCGCACCCCCCGGGCGGCCTGCCCGGCCATCCCGGACCGAATCCGCAGCCGGGCCAGAGCGGCATGTACCTCTGAGTCACCTTCCGTTCACCCGGAATCCCCCAACATTTCTCCTGGTCAGGGAACCATCGGGCCGTACCTGAACGTCTCAGGTACGAACAGCACCACCTGATACGTCACACGAGTAGGGGATGACCGTGAGCGTTTCTGACCTGACCATCGGCTGTGCCGACCACGAGGACCTGTACCAGCATCCGCTGATGGAGGATGATCCGGGCCGGGCCGCCTCGACCGAGCAGCGTCGGATCCGCACCGCGTTGACCCGGCGGGCGACCGCCATCTGTGGCGGCTGCGTCGCTGTCGAGCCCTGCCTCTACCGGGCGGTCGTCGAGCACGACGTGGCCGGCTTCGTGGCCGGGACCACCGAGCACCAGCGCAAGCGGATGCGCAAGCTGCTGGCGCTGAGCGTCCGACCGGACGACATCGATGCACTCAGCGGTGCCCCGGCCAGTGGCCACCAGGTCAACCACGCCGAGATCGTACGGCTGCGCGCCCAGAACCCTCACATGTCGCTCGACACGATCGCCCAGCGCCTGGGCTGCTCGCTGTCCACCGTGAAGCGCCACCTGCGCCAGGCCCGTACCGATGCCTCGGCCGGCCCGGCGCACCCCCATCACCGGACGGAGCCGGCGCCGTCCCACTCGGACGTGATGCTGGCCCGCGAGATGGTGCTGGCGCCCCGCCCCCAACCGACCGCGGCCGACGCCGAAGCCGAAGCCGAGGTGGCGGACGAGGAGGCGGCCCTCGAGGATGCCTGCAAGGAGGCGGCGGCGGTCGTCGCCGCCTGATCGGACGCCGCCTGATCGGACGCCGCGTGATCGGACGCCGGCTGATCAGAGCCGCTGGTGGTCAGGGCAGGTCGAACCAGCGCCGCAGTTCGGCCAGCGTGCCGCCGTCGTCGAACCTGCCGGTGACGTGGTCGGCGACCTGCTGGACCTCCTCGGGGGCATCGCCCATGGCGACCCCGCGCCCGGCCCAGCCCAGCATCTCGATGTCGTTGCGCCCGTCGCCGAGCGCCAGCACGTCGGCGGCGTCGATGCCGCGGCGGGCGCAGACGTCGGCCAGGGCCATCGCCTTGTGGATGCCCTCCGGCGCGATGTCGAGCCAGGCGCTCCAGCCGATGAAGTAGGAGACCCCGTGCAGACCGAGCCGCTCGGCCAGCTCGATGAACTCCTCCGGTGAGCTGCCCGGATCCCTGACGATGACACGGGTGACCGGCCGGGACGCGAGGTCGTCGAGGCCGACCACGTCCATCGTGCCGGTCAGGTCGCCGGGCGGGAACGGCCCGCTGAGCCGGTACCCGGTGCCGACCTCCTCCACGGCGATCAGGGCCTGCGGGGCGATCCGGGCGACCCGCTCGATCACGTCGGACGGGTCGAAGGTCACCATTCGCACCACCTGCGTGGGCGGGTAGCGTACGATCACCGCCCCGTTGGAGCAGACGAACGGCCCCTCGGGCAGCCCCAGGTGGTCGACGATCGCCTGGGTGTCGTGCCAGGACCGGCCGGTCGACAGTACGACGGGGGTGCCGTCGGCAGCGATCGCCCCGATCGCGCGGCGCAGCTCCTCCGGCATCACCGAGTCGTGGTCGACGATGGTGCCGTCGATGTCGAACGCCACCAGTCGTGGCTGCCAGGCCGCGCTCATCCTCCGGCGCTCAGCCCCGGGGGACCAGCATGTCGCGCCCGAGGTAGGGCCGCAGTGCCAGCGGCACGTGCACCGACCCGTCGGCCTGCTGGTGGTTCTCCAGCAGCATCACGATGATCCGGGTCACAGCGCAGAGCGTGCCGTTCAGCGTCGCGAGCGTCGAGGTGCCGTCCTCGAAGCGCCCCCGGATGTTGAGCCGGCGGGCCTGGAAGTCGGTGCAGTTCGACGTGGAGGTGACCTCGCGGTAGGCCTCCTGGGTCGGCAGCCAGGCCTCGCAGTCGAACTTGCGCGACGCGGACAGGCCCAGGTCCCCGGCCGCCACGTCGATCACCCGGAAGGGGATCTCCAGCGCCTCGAGGAACTCCCGCTCGAAGGCCAGCAGGCGGTGGTGCTCGGTCTCGGCGTCCTTCGGGTCGCAGTAGACGAACATCTCGACCTTGTCGAACCAGTGCACCCGGAAGATGCCGCGGGTGTCCTTGCCGTACGACCCGGCCTCGCGCCGGTAGGAGGGGCTGTAGCCGGCGTAGTGCTTCGGCAGGCCCTCGACGATCTCGTCCATGTGGTACGCGGCGAGCGGGACCTCGGCGGTCCCGACCAGGTACATGTCGTCACGCTCGAGCCGGTACACGTCGTCGGCGGCCTGGCCGAGGAAGCCGGTGCCCTCCATCGCGGCCGGCTTCACCAGTGCCGGCGGGATGATCGGGGTGAAGCCCCACTCCATCGCCTTGCGCATCGCGAGGTTGATCAGCGCCAGCTCGAGCTCGGCGCCCTGGCCGGTCAGGTAGTAGAACCGCGAGCCGGAGACCTTCGCGCCGCGCTCCATGTCGATCGCGCCGAGGATCTCGCCGAGCTCCAGGTGGTCCCGCGGGGTGAAGCCCTCTGCCTCGAAGTCGCGCGGGGTGCCGATCGCCTCGAGGACGACGTAGTCCTCCTCGCCACCGGCGGGGACGCCGTGCTGGATCACGTTGCCGATCGAGCGCAGCAGGTCGGTGAAGGCCGCGTCGGCCTCCTTGCTGGCGGCCTCGTGCTCCTTCACCTGGGTCGAGAGCAGCTTCGTACGCTCCAGCAGCTGGGTCCTCTCGTCACCCTTGGCCCGGCCCACCAGCTTGCCGAGCTCCTTCTGCTCGGCCCGCAGCGACTCGAACGCAGCGATCGCGGATCGGCGCTTCTCGTCCAGGACCAGCAGTTCATCGACGACCGCCTCGGACTCGCCACGCGACCTCTGGGAGGCTCGCACACGGTCAGGGTCCTGGCGGAGCAGCTTCGGATCAATCACGGTGCCAGCCTAGCGGCCCCCGGTCGCGAGGATGCCTACCATCAAGGCATGTCCACCGCAATGCCCACCGCCCGGCGCCCGCCGTCCGCCCGGCTCCGCCTCTGGCTGCCCCCGATCGCGCTGGTCGCGTACGCCGTGTGGACCGTGCTGGCCGTCGCCGGGGTGTTCGACGCGATGGACCGGGCGCTGGCGGCACCGCGGCTGGACCCCACCGGCTCGATCTTCCAGGTCCTCGCCGCCTGGGCGGTGGTGTTCGCCCCCCTGGTGATGTACGCCGGGATGCTGGTGCTGGCGTGGTGGGCGTGGCGTCGCCGGCTGCGGGAGCTGGGCACCGCCGTGGTCGTCGCCGCCGCGCTCTCCTGGGTCGGCACCACGGCGGCCAAGGTGCTGCTCGAGCTGCCCCGGCCCCCGCAGTCGCCGCACATCCTGATGGCCGGCGGCTGGGGCTACCACTCCGGCCACGTCGCCGCCGTGACCACCGCCGTCATCATGATCAGCGCCACCATGGCCACCACCCGGCAGACCCTGCAGCTGACCCGGGGCTGGTGGATCAGCGGGTCGCTGATGGTGCTGGTCGTCGCCGTCGACCGGTGGGCGCTCGGCGTGCACTGGATCTCCGACATCGTCGGCGGCGTGCTGTGGGGGATGACCGCCTCGTTCGTGGCGCTGCTGGTCTGCCGGGTCCACCTGCACAACGACCGGCAGGGCGCCCCCGAGGCCGAGCAGACCGAGCTGTTCCAGCCGCGGGCCGCGGTGATCTACAACCCGACCAAGGTCACCGACCTGCCGACGTTCGTCCGGCACGTCGAGTACGAGCTGGAGACGCGCGGCTGGCGCCGGGCGATCTGGCTGGAGACCACCCCCACCGATCCCGGCCGCGAGATGACCGCGATCGCCGTCCGCAAGCGGGTCGACCTGGTCATCGGCGCGGGCGGCGACGGGACGGTCCGGGTGATCGCCGGCGGGCTGGCCGGCACCGGCATCCCGTTCGCGGTCGTCGCGGCCGGCACCGGCAACCTGCTCGCGCGCAACATGGGCATCCCGCTGGACGAGGTGCGGGCCCTCGACGTGGCCTTCGACGGCGCCGACCGACGGATCGACCTGGTCCGGGTGGACGCCGACGACAATCCGCCGGAGTACTTCTGCGCGATGGCCGGGATCGGCATCGACGCGGCGATCGTGGCGGCCGACAACGACCTGAAGCGCGCGATCGGCAGCAGCGCGTACGTCGTCTCGGCGGCCCGGCACGCCAACCACGCCGCCCTGGACGCGGAGATCAGCGTCGACGGCGCCCCGCCGGTGCGGACCCGTGCCCACCTGGTCCTGTTCGGCAACGTCGGCCTGCTCCAGGGCGGCATCCAGCTGTTCCCGCACGCCCGGCCCGACGACGGGCGGGTCGACCTGCTGGTCGCCTCCCCGCGGACGATCCGGGACCTGGTCGAGGTGGTGGTGCGGGTGCTGGTCCGCCGTGACCGGGGCTATGACCGGATCAGCCGCACCTCCGGGCGCAGGGTGGAGATCAGCGTCGACCACCCGGACCGCTACGAGCTGGACGGTGACCCGCAGGGCACCTGCAGCCGGCTGGTGGCCGAGGTCGCCCCCGGCGCGCTGGTGTTGCGGGTCCCCGGCTAGCCGCCGTACCGCAGGCCCTGCAGCCAGGCCTGCGCCTCGGCGTACGCCTCGTTGGTCTGGCCCTCGTCCAGGATCGGGGCCTGGCGGTCGGCGCGCGGGTAGGACCCGAGGAAGGTGACCCGCGAGCAGACCCGGTGCAGGCCGGTCAGGGTCTCCTGCATCCGCGGGTCGTCGAGGTGTCCCTCGGCGTCGATCGAGAAGCAGTAGCTGCCCAGGGCCTGCTTGGTGGGCCGGGACTCGATCCGGGTCATGTTCACGCCGTGGCCGGCGATCTGCTCCAGGATCCCCAGCAGCGAGCCGGAGCGGTCGACCCGCATGTACGCGACCAGGGTGGTCTTGTCCGCGCCGGTCGCCGGTGGCGGCGGGGCGGGCGAGGTGACCACGACGAAGCGGGTCACCGCGTCCTCGTTGTCGGCGATGCCGTCGGCGAGGATCTCCAGGCCGTTCATCTCCCCCGCGATCCGGGCACAGATGGCGGCGTCGTGCGCCGAGTCGGGGTCGGACACCTCGACCGCGGCGCCGGCCGTGGACGGGCCCTCGGTGACCACCGCCCGGGGCAGGTGGCGGGCGACCCACAGCCGGGTCTGCGCGGCGGCGTGCGGGTGTGTCAGCACCGACCGGATGTCGGCGCGGACGGTGCCGGGTCGTACGCACAGCGCGAACTGCACCGGCAGCAGCACCTCGCGGCGGATCATCAGGGGCTGGGAGTCGTCGGCCAGGTAGTCCAGGGTCGCGCTGACCCCGCCCTCCAGGGAGTTCTCGATCGGCACGAACGCCGCGTCGATCTCGCCGGCGCGCACCGCGTCCAGGGCCGCGACGACCGACCGGAACGGCAGCAACCGGTCCTCCTCGCCCGCGATCAGCAGCAGGGCCTGGTGGGTGAAGGTCCCCGGCGGGCCGAAGTATCCGTACGAGAGAGAAGGCACCCCGCCAGCCTAACGGTGGCCTACAGTCGCGGTGTGGTGATGGAACATGACTGGGCCAACCTCGACCTGGACCGGGCCGCCCGGACCGGCGACCCTGAGGTCGTCTACGGCGCCGGCAAGACGCCCGAGCAGGTGCTGGCCCTGCTCCGCGGCCTCGGCGTGGCCCACCCGGACCGCGCGGTGCTCGCCACCCGGCTCGGCCCGCAGACCCAGCAGTTGCTCGCCACCGAACTGCCCGACGCCGACGTCGACCCGGTCGCCCGGACCGCGACGTACGGCCCCCTCCCCCGGCCGCACGGCAAGGTGGCGGTGATCGCCGCCGGTACCTCCGACCTGCCGGTGGCCGGCGAGGCCTCGGCGACCATACGCGCCTTCGGCGCCGGAGTGGAGCAGATCGTCGACGTCGGCGTGGCCGGGCTGCACCGGATCCTCGGCGCCCGGGAACGGTTCGCGGACGCCGACGCCCTGATCGTGATCGCCGGCATGGAGGGCGCGCTGCCCTCGGTGGTCGGCGGCCTGACCGGCGTCCCGCTGGTCGCGGTGCCGACCTCGGTCGGCTACGGCGCCAGCTTCGGCGGCCTGGCCGCGCTGCTCGGGATGCTCAACTCGTGCGCCCCCGGCGTCGTGGTGACCAACATCGACAACGGCTTCGGCGCCGGCGTACACGCCGCCCGGATCGCCCGGACGATCGGGAAGGCGACCGGACGATGAGCACCGCCCTGTGGATCGACGCCACCGCCGGCGTCGCCGGCGACATGCTGCTCGGCGCCCTGCTGGATGCCGGTGCCGACCTGGCGTACGTCCGGCGCTGCGTCGCCGCGGTGCACCCGGACGTCGACGTCGTCGTGTCCTCCACCACCCGCCACCGGCTCGCCGCGACGAAGGCGACGGTGGTCGACCGGACCACCGGTCACGCCGCCGACGAGCCGCACGAGCACGAGCACCCGCACGACCACGAGCACCCGCACGACCACGAGCACCACCATCACCACCAGCCGCACCGGCCCTGGCGCGAGGTCCGCGCGCTGCTCGCCGCGGCCGACCTACCCGACGCCGTCCGCGACCGCGCCCAGCGCACGTTCGAGGTGCTGGCCCGGGCCGAGGGACGGGTCCACGGGGTCGGCCCCGAGGACGTGGAGTTCCACGAGGTCGGCGCCCTGGACGCGATCGGCGACGTCGTCGGCTGCTGCGCCGCCCTGGTCTCGCTCGCCCCGGCGCGGGTGACCTGCTCCACCGTGACCGTCGGGTACGGCGAACAGGTGCTGGGGGCGCACGGCCGGGTCCCGATCCCGGGCCCGGCCGTGCTGAACATCGCCACTGCCGCCGAGGTCCCGATCACCGGTGGCCCGGTCGCGATGGAGACGGCGACCCCGACCGGGGTGGCCCTGGTCGCCGCCCTGGCCGACGGCTACGGCCCGCTGCCGACGATGACGGCCACCGCGAGTGGCCTGGGGGCGGGCACCCGCGATCCCGAGCGGGTGGCGAACGTCGTCCGGGTCGTCCTCGGGCGGGTCCGCGACGACCAGGCCCCGGTCCAGGTGCTGCTGGAGACCAACGTGGACGACCTCGACCCGCGGCTGTGGCCCGGGGTGCTGGCCGAGCTGATGGCGGCCGGTGCCGCCGACGCCTGGCTCACCCCGATCCTGATGAAGAAGGGACGCCCGGGCCACACCCTGGCGATCCTGTGCGACAGCGCCGACCGGGCGGCGATGGTCTCCATCGTCGCCGCCTCGACCACCGCCATCGGGGTCCGGGAGACCGCGGTGTCCAAGCACCTGGTGGACCGCGAACTGGTCATGGTGGAGGTCGAGGGGCACGCGGTCGCGGTGAAGGTCGCCCGGCGTGGCGGGCGGGTGGTGAACGTCCAGCCCGAGTTCCGCGACGTCGAGGCGTACGCCACGGCCGCCGGCCTGCCGCTGAAGCAGGCGATGGCGCGGGCGGTCGCCGCCGCGGACGGACTCTGGCTGGTCAGTGCCGGGCCCGCAGTGCCCGGTCCCGTACGCTCCTGACCCGGCCGAGCGCCGCGATCACCCGTGCCCGCGGGGTCGGCGCGGGGCCCTCGCGTTCGGCCACCCGGCGCAGGTGGTCGCGGTGCCACCACCAGGCGATCGAGCCGAGCACGAACAGCTGCATCCCCGGGGAGAAGGTGTCCCGGATCCGGGAGGCGAAGGCGTTCAGGCTCTCCCCGTAGTCCAGGCCGCGGCCGGGGATGTACGACAGCGACAGCAGCACCCCGCGCCAGGTGAACAGCCAGTCCAGCCGGGTCGCCCCGACCAGGGCCAGCGGCGCCCAGGCGATCAGGTCGTACCAGGACAGCGTGTAGAGCGAGGTGGTCAGCCAGCCGACCGACAGCAGCAGGGCGGTCCGGACCGCGATGGTGATCGGGTCCCGGTCCGGGGCCACACCGTGCGGCGTGCCGGCGACCGGATGCCAGGGCAGCACCCGGGACAGCATCGCGGCGACCAGCACGGTTCCGGCCAGCGAGAACACCGTCAGCACCGAGGTGGCCGTCGGCACCGACATGAAGTAGGTGAGCAGGGTGTAGAACGGCTGGGCCCACGAGCCGACCGACACGTACGAGGTGTTCCGCAGCGCGGCGAACAGCGCATCGGGGGCGAACAGCCCGTACAACAGCCCCATCGACAGGCCGGTGCCCACCAGCAGGCCGACCAGCTTGCGCGGCTGGCGCCGGTACCCCCACGCCATCGCCAGCCCGTACAGCCCGATGCTGAGCTTGCAGGCGCCGCCCAGCCCGATCAGCACGCCGGCGCCGACCGAGGTCCGCCGCATCAGCATCAGGCCGAGCATCGCGAACATCAGCGCCCAGCCCTCGTTGTGCGCCCCGGCGGTGATCGCCCAGACCAGCAACGGGTTGGCGATGGTCAGCAGCGCGCCGCGGCCCTTGAGCAGCTCGTCCCCGTGGGAGAGCCACACCACGACGGCGCTGGTGACCAGGAACGGGACGAACGCGAAGACCTGGAGCCAGAACGTGATGTCGTGCATGTTCTCGCCGCCGAGGTTGTTGGCCTGCAGCTGCACCCAGGTCATGATCGGGCCGTAGACGCTCGGGGTGTCCTGCCAGGGCCGTTCGGTCCAGCGCAGCACCGGGTCGTACTGGCTGCGGAACACGGTCGCCGGGGTGATGTCGTACGGGTCGATCCCGAGCTTCTGCAGTCGCCCGTACGCGGCGTACATCAGCACGTCCGCCGACGTCATCGGCGGGACCATCAGGGTGGCGAGGTTGAGCCCGACCCCGAAGGTGAACACCCGCCAGACCCGGGGATGCCAGCCGTCACGCAGCGCCCGCATCGCGATCGTCAGCCCCAGGCCGCCGATCACCACCGCACCGAACAGCACCCCGGAGACCACCCACTCGTTCGGGGTGGTGATGGTGCCGGCCGGCAGGTAGTACGGCGGCAGCAGCGTCCGGCGCGGTCCCAGCGTGAGGGTGACCGCCGACGGGCCGAGCGCCCCCACCGCCACGGTCAGCACGGTGGCCAGCAGGATCAGCCCCAGACCCAGCCGCGGGCTGGTCATCGGGGTCAGGCCTGCGGGGGGCAGCCACGACGTACGCTTCACCGCCCTAGGCTAACGGCAGGCACGAGGTCCGCCAGTCCGCGGGGAGCTCCCAGCGCGGCTGGGGCAGCTCCAGCGCCCGGTGCAGGCGGCGCAGGTAGGTCTCCCGGTGGATCTCCTCGACCCCGAGGGTGGCCAGGTGCTCGGTGCGCCACTGCACGTCGAGCAGGCGCCGGTGCACCGACCCGCCGGCGCGCAGCATCGCGACCAGGCCCATCAGTGCCACCTTGGACGCGTCCCGGCCGACCGCCGGGTCGTGGAACATCGACTCCCCGGCGAACAGGCCGCCGTACGCCACGCCGTAGAGGCCGCCGGCCAGGCGACCGTCGGCGGTCCAGGCCTCCACCGAGTGGGCCCGCCCGGCCCGGTGCAGCTCGGTGTACACCGCCACGATCGACTCGTCGATCCAACCGCCCTCGCGACCCGGGTCCCCGCAGGCCACCAGCACCCGGTCGAAGGCCCGGTCGACGGTGACCTCGAAGTGCCGGGCGCTCTTGCGCAGCGACCGCGGGACCCGCAGGTCGTCCAGCGGCAGTACCCCGCGCCACACCGGGGAGAACCAGCCGATCCACTCCGCCGGCGGCAGGACGTCGACCAGTTCCTCCGACAGCGGCATCGGGAACATCCCGTTGACGTACGCCCGCAGGACCAGCGGGGCGTCGAAGCCGACCGTCAGCCCGACCAAGTCCTCGTCGGGCCACTGGTCCGGGCCGGGCAGCGGCGACGGATCCAGGTAGCTGCGGGACATGAGGCCATTATGGGTGACTTCCCCGAGCGGGTGGGCCTCCGCCGCGACGTAGGCTGGCCGCATGGCAGACCAGCAGAACGGCGGGCGTGACGAGGTCACCCGGTCCTCCACCCGGATGAAGGCGGGAACGACCCTGCGGACGATCCTGGACCTGGCCATCGACGGGTCGAGCAACATGCCCGGCGCCAAGTCCGTGGCGGCCAAGCACCTGCAGAAGCATCCTCGGGTCGAGGAGGCGGTCGACTCGGTGATCACCGCGCACATCGCCCTGGCCTCCACCTCCGGCTTCCTCACCAACGTCGGCGGCCTGGTGGTCACGGCGATCACGCTGCCGGCCAACCTGATGGGGCTGGCCGTGCTCCAGGGCCGGATGGTCGCCTCGATCGCGCACCTGCGCGGCTACGACATCGACGACACCCGGGTCCGTACGGCCATCATGATGTGCATGATGGGTGCCGACGAGGTGTCCCGGCTGACCGCCAAGGGCAAGCTGCCCGGCTCCCCCCTGCTGGTAGCCACCGCCCCGATCGCCGACTCCCGGCTGAACGAGGTGGTCTC
This sequence comes from Raineyella antarctica, assembly GCF_900092135.1. Classification (GTDB taxonomy): domain Bacteria; phylum Actinomycetota; class Actinomycetes; order Propionibacteriales; family Propionibacteriaceae; genus Raineyella; species Raineyella antarctica. The sequence goes on from NZ_FMYF01000003.1 coordinate 175,798, forward strand.
CGAGCAGGTCGTCTCCAGCCTGCTGACCATGCACGGCGGCAAGACCGTCGGGGTGATGGCGACCAAGCGCATCCCGGTGATCGGCGGCGGCATCGGCGCGGTGTTCGACGGCGTCGCGACCCGCCAGATCGGCAAATTCGCCAAGGCCGAGCTCGTCCAGCGCCGCGCCATCACCTGATCAGCGCTGCAGCACCGCCCACCCGTGGGCCTCGATCTCGAGCAGGTCGGACCCGCTCTGCGCGATCACGGTGCCCGAGGGCATCGGCCGGGACGTATCGTCCACGTTCAGCGCCACGTCGATCTCGTGGTGCGTGCCACCGGCCTCGCTGCTGCACGAGACCAGGATCGTCTCGTTGGTGACCGCTCCGACCTCGATCGCCGCCCGGACCAGCCAGGGGTGCCGGCGCCGTACGGCGAACAGCCGCTGGTACATCTCCAGGATCGGGGCGCCGAGCAGGGAGAGGTTCTCCGGGGCCGCGGGCAGCTGCGGCCGGACCTGGTCGTCGCCGCCCGCGCGCTCCTCCTTGGTGCCGGTGTAGCCCTGCTCGTCGCCGTAGTAGATCGAGGGCACGCCCGGTAGCAGGGCCAGCAGGACGACCGCGTGGCCCAGGTGCCGGTCGTCGGCCAGCCGGCTGCGGATCCGGGTCACGTCGTGGTTGCCGACGAAGGTCTGTGGGACGAACGTCCGGCAGAACTCCGCATGCCGCTCCAGGGCGTGCGCCAGCTCCCAGAAGTTGGTGTCGTTAAGCGAGGACCAGATCGCCTTCCACAACTCGTACTGGGTGACGCTGTGCATCCCGGAGTGCTGCACGAACTCGGGCAGGTCGCCGTGGATGACCTCCCCGACCAGCCAGGCCTCGGGGAAGTCCGCCCGGACCCGGGCGGTGATCGGCGCCCAGGCCTCGGCCCCCGGTGCGTACGCCGCGTCCAGCCGCCAGCCGTCGGCGCCGAGGCCGAGCCAGTGCTCCATCGCGCCGACCACGTAGTCCTGGACGAACGGCCGACCGAGGTCGAGCTCGGGCAGGTTCATGCTCCCCTCGAAGCAACGGACGTACCCGTCGGACCAGCGGACCCAGTCACCGTCCGGGGTGCCCGGCCCGGCCGCCTCGGCCCGCCGGACGATCTCGTTGCTGCGCCCGACATGGTTGAAGACGCCGTCGAGGACCACCCGGATCCCGCGCTCGTGCGCCTCGTGCAGCAGCCGGCGGAAGTCGTCCTCGTCGCCCAGCCGCGGATCGATCCGGAAGTGGTCGACCGTGTCGTAGCCGTGCGTCTCGGAGGCGAAGACCGGACCCAGCAGCAGGCCGTTGCAGCCGATCGACAACAGGTAGTCCAGCCAGCCGATGAGGTGGTCGAGCCGGTGGTGGACGGTGTCGACGGACGTCTGCTCGGCGCCCAGCGCGCCGAGCGGATAGGCGTGCCACCACAGGGAATAGTCGACCCACGCGGGCTGGCTCACGGTCATGCCCCCAGCCTAGCCACGTGAGCCCGGCCACAATATGGAACACGTGCGCGCGCCATGTTTGGCCCGACGGCAGAATGTGCGGTGATCGGACACCGAACGCCTCGAATCGTCTTTGCAGGCGTGTCGGTGCGCATCCAGTTGCCCGGAGATCCCACGAGGTTCGCCGGGCCCAGTATGCCGCCCACCGTTATCGGCCCCCGGCCGATGGCCGCTTTGCTAGGGTCACGGTGGGGCAGCAATGACTACAAGGGAGTACATGGATGACCACACCAGTCCTCAACACCGGTGACGGCACAGAGGTCGAGCTTCCGTTCGTCGAGGCCGTGAACGGCGACAACGGATACGACATCAGCAAGCTGCGGGCCGCAACCGGCAACGTGACGCTGGACGAGGCCTTCGGCAACACCGCCTCCTGCAGGTCCGAGATCACCTTCATCGACGGCGAGGAGGGCATCCTCCGCTACCGCGGCTACCCGATCGAGCAGCTGGCAGAGCAGTGCAGCTTCGTCGAGGTGATGTGGCTGGTCATCTACGGCGAACTGCCCACCAAGGAGCAGGTGGAGAAGTTCGAGGACGAACTGGTCCACAACATGTTCCTGGACGAGCGGATGCGCGACCTGTTCCGCTGCTTCCCCCGCCAGTCCCACCCGATGCCCGTGCTGTCCGCCGGCATCTGCGCGCTGTCGACCTTCAACCGCAACCACGTCGGCCTCGGCGCGGAGGACGTGGAGATCGCGACCCGCAAGCTGCTCGCCCAGGTCCCGACCCTGGCCGCGTACGCGTACAAGAACTCCAAGGGCCAGCCCTTCCTCTACCCGAAGTACGACCTCTCCTACGTCGAGAACTTCATCCGGCTCGCCTTCGGCACCCCGGCCGAGGGCTACCAGTTCGACGAGTCGATCACCCAGGGCCTGAACGCCCTGCTGGTGCTGCACGCCGACCACGAGCAGAACTGCTCCACCTCGACCGTACGCATGGTGGGCTCCTCGCAGGCCAACCTGTACGTCTCGGTGGCCTCCGGCGTGAACGCCCTGTCCGGCCCGCTGCACGGTGGCGCCAACCAGTCCGTGCTGGAGATGCTCGCCGCGATCCGCGACCAGGGCATCGATCCGAAGGACTACCTGGAGCAGGTCAAGGCCAAGAAGGCCGGCATCAAGCTGATGGGCTTCGGCCACCGGGTCTACAAGAACTTCGACCCGCGCGCCGCGATCATCAAGAAGTACGCCGACGAGATCCTCAGCAAGTCGCCGAACGGCGACAAGGAGCTGCTGAGCATCGCCAAGCGGCTCGAGGAGATCGCGCTGGAGGACGAGTACTTCGTCTCCCGCAAGCTCTACCCGAACGTCGACTTCTACTCCGGCCTGATCTACGAGGCCATGGGCTTCCCGGTCGAGATGTTCACCGTGCTGTTCGCGGTGGGCCGCCTGCCCGGCTGGATCGCCCAGTGGCGTGAGCACAACGCCGACCCGAAGGCCCGGATCTCGCGTCCGCGCCAGATCTACGTCGGCCACGACAAGCGCGACGTCGTCCCGATGGACCAGCGCTGACCCAGCACCAGACCGAAGGCCCCGGCCCCGCTTCCTGCGGTGCCGGGGCCTTCGTCGTACGTCGGGGTGCTCAGGCGTGCTGGTCGTGCGCCGCCTCGAGGTCGTACACCGCCTCCATCCAGCGGACCACCGCCACGGCTCCGGGGTCGGGGTAGCCCTGGCCGCGGGCGCCGAGGTAGCTGGCCCGGCCGCGCCGGGAGACGCCCTCGACCGTCGAGTCCGCCCCGCTGCGGGCGGCCGCCACGACGGCCTCCGGCCCCTGCGGCCAGGCCTCCATCGCCGGGGCCAGCGCATCGACCATGGTCCCGTCGCCCGGTTCGGCCGCCCCGAGAGTCGCGATCCCGTCGACCGCGGCGGTGAGCGCGTCCCCCCAGCCGCCGCCGTCGGCGATCGCCTCGGAGGCCCGCAACAGTCCCATCGCGTACAACGCGCCCGAGCTGCCGCCCACCTCGCGGCGGACGACCTCGGACAGGTGCCGCAGCAGGTAGCCGGCGTCGCCCTCGGCCGGGTCGGCGAGCCACCCGTACGCCCCGCGGGCCAGGGCCTGGCCCAGGTCGCCGTCACCGACCTGCCGGTCAAGCCGGGTCAGCTCGGTCTCGCTGTCGAGCAGGGCCTGGCAGGCCGCGTCGATCGCCGCCCGGACGTGCGGGTCCGGCTCGCCCGGCGCGTCCTCGCCGATCTCGTGCGGCGGTCCCTCGACCGTCGCCAGCTCCGGCGGCCCGGCGACGCCGCGGCCGGGCCAGGCGAGCACCGCGGTGGGGGCATCCAGTGCCTCGACCACCGAGTCGCCGTCCGCATCGTCCAGCGGCAGCAGGGTGACCGAGACGCCGGCCATGTCGAGGCTGGTCATCACCTCCCCGGCGTACAGGCGGACCAGCCGGATCCGACGGAGCGCGAGCTCGCGGGCCACCGCCCGGGCGGCGATCGCCAGCTCCATCTGCGGCGTGGCTCCGGAGCCGCCGACCAGGGCGACGACGCTGGCCCCGGCGCGGATGCCGTGCTCGGTGGCGATCCGGGAGATCAGGATGTGCACCAGCTTGTCGGCGGGGGCCTTGCGGATCCGCCGGACGCCCGGCTCGCCGTGGATACCGAGCCCGAGCTCGGCCTCGTCCTCGCCGAGTTCGAAGCTCGGGGCGGACGCGCCGGGGACGGTCAGGGCGGACAGGCCGAGGTTCATCGTGCCGATCCGGCCGACGACCGCCGACGCGGCGTCCCGGACCTCCTCCAGCGGGCGGCCCTGTTCGGCCAGCGCCCCGGCGACCTTCTCGACCAGCACGGTGCCGGCCAGGCCGCGACGGCCGGCGTTGTCCTCGCTCTCGGCCAGGGAGACGTCGTCGTTGACCAGCACGGTCTCGACCCGGTAGCCCTCGGCAATGGCCAGCTCGGCGCCGAGCTGGAAGTTCAGCCGGTCGCCGGTGTAGTTCTTCACCACCAGCAGGCAGCCGGCTGCGCCGGAGACCGCCCGGATGGCCGCGTGGACGGCATCGGGCCCGGGCGAGGAGAAGACGCCGCCGGTGACGGCGGCGGTGAGCATCCCGGCGCCGACGAAGCCGCCGTCCGAGGGTTCGTGACCGGCTCCACCGCCGGAGATCACGGCGACGGGGACGGCCGGATCCGAGGGGCCGTGGGCGAGTCTGTCGACGCGCACCACTGTCGTACGGTCCTCGAGAAGGCGCAGCCCGGGCTGCAACAGGACGAGGCCCTCAAGCGATTCCTGCACGACGTCGTGCGGGTCATTCACGAGCTTGCTGACCATGCCTCCCAGTCAAACACAATCATCGCGGGACGATGAGCCATTCGCCGCGCACCCGGCGGCTCAACCGGATCCGGTCGAAGGTCGCCACCGTCCCCACCGCCCGCTCGACGTGCGCCAGCACGGCCCGCGCCCGGACGTCCTCCTCGGCCCGACCGGTCGGATCGATGCTGAACCGGACCACCACCCAGGGCTGCCGGTCCTCCATCACCAGGTCCGGCTTGTCGAGGTGGGCGACCTCCCGGACCGCCCGGGCGGCCACGTCGATGACCGCCGAGGGCCGGTGCCCGGGGCGTACGTCGGTGACCTGGAGCGCGACGCGGTAGGAGGGCATGCCCAGCACCGTAGCCGGTCTATCGTGCACGGGTGAGCACCGCGCAGCCCGTACCCCACCAACCCGTACCCGACCTGCTGCCCGACGACCTGCGGCTGCTCTTCGTCGGGATCAACCCCGGCCTCTGGTCGGCGGCGACCGGGGCGCACTTCGCGCGGCCGGGCAACCGCTTCTGGCCCGCGCTCGCGCTGGCCGGGATCACCGAGCACCCGGTCGACTGCAAGGAGGGCATGAGTGAGGCCGACCGGCGCCATGTGGAGGGCCGCGGGGTCGGCATCACCAACTTCGTCAGCCGCGCCTCCGCCCGGGCCGACGAGCTCAGCACCCAGGAGATCCGCGACGGGGCCGTACGACTGCAGCGATTCGTCGCCGAGCACCACCCGCGGGTGGTCGCCATCGTCGGGCTGGGCGCCTACCGCACCGGCTTCCGCCGCCCCCGCGCGCGGGCCGGCCGGCAGCCCGAGCTCCTGGCCGGAGCGGAACTGTGGGTGCTGCCGAACCCGTCGGGCCTGAACGCGCACGAGACCGTGGCCAGCCTGGCCGAGGCGTACGGGGCCGCCGCCGACGCCGCGGGGATCGAGCGCCGGCCTCAGCGCGCGACGCGGTAGCGGACGAAGGCCGGTACCAGCAGCGCGGCCAGCACCACGCCGATGACCACCAGGGCCCCACCGCCGGTGGTCGCGACGACCGTTCCGACGACCGCCGCGGCCGCCCCGTGCAGCGTGTCGGCCATCCGGGGCCCGCCGGCCACCACGACGATGAAGATGCCCTGCAGCCGCCCGCGGACCTCGTCGCTGGCGGCCTCCTGCAGGATCGTCTGGCGGAAGGCCGCCGAGGCCATGTCCGCGGCGCCGCCGAGGGCGAGCATCGCCAGCGCGGGCAGCAGCAGTCCCTGCCAGACGAAGAGGCCGAAGCCGACCATGGCACCGCCCCACACGACGATGCACAGCACCACTGCCCGGCCCTGGCGCGAGACCCGGGAGATCCAGCCGGAGAGGATCCCGCCGAGCAGGGCTCCGGCCGGGATCGCGGCGAACAGCAGGGCAAACGCCAGGCCGCCCTCGCTGGGGCCGCCGAACGACTCGTGCGCCATCTGCGGGAACAGCGCCCGCGGCATCCCGAACATCATCGCGATCACGTCGACCAGGAACGACATCATCAGCACCGGCTGGGCGCGCAGGTAGCTGAACCCCTCGACCACCGACCGCAGCCCGGGCACGCCTGCTGGGGCGGAGGTCGGCGCGGAGGCCGGGGGCAGTGCCGGCAACCGGACCGCGGCCCACAGTGTCGCCAGCAGGAAGACGGTGTCGGCCAGGTACAGCCAGGAGAAGCCGAGCACCGGGATCAGCGCACCACCGACCAGCGGACCCGCGATCGCCCCGAACTGCATCACCGTCATGTTCAGCGAGTTCGCCGCCGGCAACTGCCCGCGCGGCAGCAGCCGGGGCAGGATGGACGTACGGGTGGGCTGGTTGATCGCGAAGAACGCCTGTTGGAGGGCGAAGATGGTCAGGATCAGCCAGACGTTGCCGACGTCCGTCGCCGCCTGCAGCCAGAACATCGCGGCGGTCAGGATCAGGCCGATGGTGGACAGCACCATCAGCAGGCGACGGTCCATGAAGTCGGCCAGTGCCCCGCCCCAGAGCCCGAACACCACCAGCGGGACCAGGCCGAACAGGCCGGTCAGGCCGACGTACGCCGAGTTGCCGGTGAGGGCGTAGAGCTGGGCCGGGACCGCCACCACGGTGAGCTGGGCGCCGATGACGGTGATGATGTTGGCGGTCCAGAGCCGCCGGAAGTGGGGATCGTGCAGGGGTCGGGTGTCCGCGAAGAGCGCGCGAACCCCCATGCCACCTCCGCCCCGGACAACAGTGGAGCGGGCGCAAGGACTCGAACCTTGTTCTCCACACAGGAAGTGTGGCGCCTCACCCATAGGCCTCACCCGCAGTGCACCCCGGAGGGTGCTGGCGCCACGTTACCCGTTGGGCGCCGCGACGCAAAGTCGGTGACCGTTCCCCGGTCGGCTAGGCCACCAGGACCCGGGTGCGGACGGCCAGCACGCCGGCGATGACCGCGGGCACCAGGAGCAGTGCGGCGCCGATGTTGAGGCCGCCGTAGCCGAGGAACGCCATCACCGGGCCGCCGATGATCGCCGCACCGGCCCCGACGTAGTTCATCAGCGCGTCGTTGGCGCCCTGCAGCGGCACCCGGACCTCGCCGGAGTCGACGCCGGCGAGCAGGGCGGAGGCCGAGATGATCGAGGCCGACCAGCCCAGGCCGAGCAGGACCAGGGCCACCATGGTCAGGGCGAGGTGGCCGTTGGCGGCGAGCAGGCCGGTCACGGTGGCCGCCAGCAGGACGACCAGGCCGATGCCGGCCACTCGGATCGCGCCGATCCGGTCGGCGAGCCAGCCGAAGACCGGGCTGAACGCGTACATGCCGAGGATGTGCAGGCTGATCACCAGCCCGACCATCTCCAGGCCGTGCCCGTGGCCGCGGACCTGGACCGGGGTCATCGACATCACCCCGACCATCACCCCGTGCGCGACCGCGGTGAGCAGGACGGCGAACCGTGCCGTCGGGTGGGCCATCGCCCAGCGCAGCGCGGCCAGGGCACTGATCCCGGACCGCCCCCTGCCGGTGGCCGCGGGGGTCGTGGTGGAGGGCGGCAGCAGCATCGCCACCAAGGAGGCGAGCAGGAACGCCACGATGCCGAACAGGTACGGGCCGGACAGGTCCGGAAGGCGCAGTGACTGCCCGAGCCGGCCGCCGGCCGTGGACAGGTTGGGGCCCACCACCGAGCCGATCGTGGTGGCCCAGAAGACCAGCGACATCAGGGTCGCCTTGCGTGGGCCCGCCGCGTACTCCGCGCCGGCGTAGCGGGTCTGCAGGTTGGTGGCCTGGGCGATGCCGAACAGCAGCAGCGCGACGAACAGCACCACGGCGGACTGGAGCACGGCACCGAGCACGACCGCCGCGGCACCGAGGGCGGCGAGCCGGTAGCCGGTCGCCAGCGCCGTACGCCGGCCACGGCGGGCTGCGAGTTGGGCGAGCGGGACGGCCGCGATCGCGGCCCCCAGCACCGACAGCGCCTGGCCGAAGCCGGACCAGGCAGTACCGGCGACCTGCTGGACGAGCAGGGCGCCGACGGCGATACCGGAGGCGACGCCGACTCCACCGAGGACGTTGGTCAGCATCAACAGGGCAATGGGGCGTTTCACCGGGGCATCCTCCCACGACCCAGGATACCCCCGGGGGGATCGTTCCATTCGGGGGCCGGCGCTGGCGGCGCACCGCCTACGCTGGGGCGGTGCCTCCTCGCTCCCCACTGCCCCGCCGCCACGGGCTGGAGGCCGCCTGGATCCGTACGCCCGATGCCGACAAGCCGGCGCCCTGGACGACGCTGGGCGACTTCCTCCGCGACCGGCTCTCCGACCAGGCCCCGGTGGCCGCGATGCTGGCGGCCGGCCGCTTCGTACGATCCGACGCCGACCCGATCACCGGCACCGAGCCGTACACCCCGCACACCTTCCTCTGGTTCCACCGCGACCTGCGCGAGGAGCCCGAGGTGCCGTTCGAGGTGAGGGTGCTGCACCGCGACGAGCGGATCGTGGTGGTCGACAAGCCGCACTTCCTGTCCTCGATCCCGCGCGGGCGCCACGTCACCCAGAGCGTCGTGGTCCGGATGCGCCGCGCCCTCGACCTGCCCGAGCTCTCCCCTGCGCATCGGCTGGACCGGCTCACCGCCGGCGTGCTGCTGCTGACCACCGAGCGGCGCTGGCGCGCGCCCTACCAGCAGGTGTTCGAGCACCGGCTGGCCCGCAAGACCTACACCGCCCTCGCCCCGGTCCGCCCCGGCCTGGTGCTGCCGGCCGAGGTCGCCAACCACCTGGCCAAGCGGCGCGGCGTCCTGCAGGCCGACGTGCTGCCCGACCGGGCCCCGAACACGCACACCCTGGTCGAACTGGTCGAGGTCCGCGGGCCGTACGGCCTCTACCGGCTCACCCCGACCACCGGCAAGACCCACCAGCTGCGCGTCCACCTGGACGGTCTCGGCATCCCGATCCTCGGCGATCCGCTCTACCCGGAGGTGCTCGACGTGGACGTCGACGACTTCTCCACCCCGTTGGAACTGGTCGCCCGGACGCTGTCGTTCCCGGACCCGTTCAGCGGCGAGGAACGGACCTTCTCCAGCGCGGTCGAGCACACCTGGCCGTGACCCGGGGCGCGCCCGCCGTGGCACACTGTCCGGCATGTCGTGTCCGGTCCGCATCCTGTTCCACTCCCCCCGCATCCCCCACAACACCGGGGCGACGATCCGCCTGGCGGCGATCACCGGGGCCCACCTGCACCTGGCCGGGCCGCTCGGCTTCTCGATGGACGACACCCACCTGAAGCGTGCCGGGCTGGACTACCACGACATGGCGAACGTCACCGTGCACGAGGACCTCGAGGCGGCGTACGCGGCGCTGCTGCCGGCCAGGGTCTTCGCCTTCACGTCGCACGCGACCGTACGGCACACCGACGTGGCGTACGAGGAGGGCGACGTGCTGCTGTTCGGCCCGGAGCCGACCGGCCTGGACCCCGAGGTGCTGGCCGACCCGCGCGTCACCGAGCAGATCCGCATCCCGATGCGACCGGAGAACCGCTCGCTCAACCTGTCGAACGCCACGGCCATCGCCACGTACGAGGCCTGGCGGCAGTTCGGGTTCCCCGGAGCCGTCTGAGGGTCGTACGGTCTGGAACGCCGACCGGAACGCCGGCGTACGACACCGATACCCCAGGGGGTACTCTCGTGGCATGAAGCTCTCCCCCTGCGCGATCTCGATCCCGCTGATGCTCGGCATCGTCGTCGGCGTCGTCGTCAACACCGTCGCGGGCATCGTGCTCGGGCTGGCGGTGCTGACGTGGAACCTGGTCCAGGCCCGCCGCGGGGGCGCCTGCACGACCTGCGCGTGGCCGCGCCGCTGACTCTTCGGCCCTACACTTCCGGTCATGGGACACTCCCACGACCACGCCGCACATGAGCACGGCGACCATGAGCACGGCGCCCCCGGCCACAGCCACTCGGCGGGGGTGGCCCGCGGCCGGCTGGTCATCGCGCTCGCCATCACCGCCACCGTCCTGGTCGCCGAGGTGGTCGGAGCCCTGGTCACCGGCAGCCTGGCGCTGCTCACCGACGCCGCCCACATGCTCACCGACGTCGCCGGCCTGTCGATGGCGCTCGCCGCGGCCCACCTGGCGACCCGGCCCGCCGATCCCCGCCGGACCTGGGGGTTCCGCCGCGCGGAGGTGATCGCCGCCCAGTGGCAGGCCGCCCTGCTGCTCGCCGTCGGCATCTACGCCCTGGTCGAGGGCTTCCGCCGACTGCTGTCCCCACCCGAGGTGGCCTCGAACCAGTTGCTGCTGTTCGGCATCATCGGCCTGGTCGGCAACCTCGCCTCGCTGGCCGTCCTGCTCAGCCACCGGTCGATCAACCTCAACCTGCGGGCCGCCTTCCTGGAGGTGGCCAACGACGCGCTGGGTTCGGTCGCCGTGATCGTCGCGGCCGTACTGATCACCACCCTCGGCTGGGTCCGGGCCGATGCCGTCGCCGGCATGCTGATCGCGGCGCTGATCATCCCGCGGACCCTGGTCCTGCTGCGCCACTCGACGCGGGTGCTGCTGGAGTGGACCCCCGAGGGACTGGACCTCGCCGACGTACGCCGCCACATCCTCGAACTCGACCACGTCCTGGAGGTCCATGACCTGCACGCCAGCATGATCGCCACCGACCTGCCGGTGCTCAGCGCCCACGTCGTGGTCGAGGACGAGTGCTTCCACTCCGGCCACGTGACCGAGATCCTGGACTCCCTGCAGGAGTGTGTCGCGGGCCATTTCCCGGTGTCGGTGGAGCATTCGACGTTCCAGCTGGAGCCGGCTCGGCACCGCGAGCACGAGGGATTTCCCGGCGTGTAGTCTGGCGCCAGCATCACGCGGTGCCCGAGGAAGCCGGTGGGAATCCGGCACGGTCGCGCCACTGTGAGTTCTCAAGTCAGGAACTCGGTCCGCGTGCCACCACGACTGGGACGCGTCATCCCGGAGAGGACACCATGTCTGCTGCAGCCACGGGTTTCGTCCCCGCCTGCTCCGGATGACGCGTACCTGCTAGACGGGCGCGCTCGGGCCCTGACCGGTCCACCATCCACTCACTCGTATCCACGGGCTTGTTGCGGTCCGAGCGCGTCTCCACCCTCCCCTTGGAGAAACGATGACGCTGCCCCCTCCCTCCCCCGCCGTCCATGCCGCCGCCCGAGCCCATGCCGGCTCCCTGGCGATGCCCCCGGGTGCCCTCGACGGACTGGTGGACCTGGGCTGCTGGATCGCCGCCGCCCAGGGCCAGGTCCCGCCGGCGCCGCTGGAGAACGTACGGGTCGTCGTCTTCGCCGGTGACCACGGTGTGGCCGCCGACGGCGTCTCCGCCTTCCCGACCGCGATCACCGTCGGCATGCTGCACGGCATCCTGGCCGGTGGCGCCGGCGTCTGCGTGATCGCCCGCCAGCACGGGGTGCACGTACGTGTCCTGGACATCGGCGTCGACGCCGATCCCGACGTTCCCGCCGAGGTGACCGCGCACAAGGTGCGGCACGGCAGCGGCAACATCCGCGTGGAGGACGCGCTGACCCGCGAGGAGGCCGAGCGTGCCCTGGCCGAGGGCGCGGCGATCGCCGCCGAGGAGATCGCCGCCGGCGCCCAGCTGCTGATCGCCGGCGACCTCGGGATCGGCAACACCACCCCGTCGGCCGCCCTGATCGCCGCGACGTACGGAGCGCCGGCCGCCGAGGTGACCGGCACCGGGACCGGCCTGGACGAGGCCGGGCGACTGCGCAAGGCCGCGATCATCGACGAGGCGATCGCCCGCTGCGGCGACCGGCTCGCCGACCCCGTGCAGCGGCTGGCCTGCCTCGGCTCGGCCGACATCGCCGCCGCGACCGGCTTCATGGTCGCCGCCGCCCGCGCCGGTGTCCCGGTCCTGGTCGACGGCGTGATCGCGGCCGCCGAGGCGACGATGGCCGAGGCCATCGCCCCCGGCGCCAAGGCCTGGATGCGGGCCGGGCACCGTTCCCCCGAGCCCGGCCTGACGTACGCCCTCGACCGGCTCGGCCTCGAGCCGATCCTCGACCTGGGGCTGCGCCTCGGCGAGGGCTCCGGGGCGGTCGCCGCGGTGCCACTGGTCCGGACCGGGATCGCCCTGATGCGCGAGATGGCCACACTGGCCGATGTCAGCTGAGCCCGGGCCGGCTGACGGCTGGCGGCTCGCGCTCGGCACGCTGACCCGGATCCCGGCCGGGGCGATCGCGCAGGTCACCCCCGCCGTGGCCAGGACCGCGATGCTGGCCGGGTCGTACGTGGTGCTGCCCGTCGCGCTGGCCTCGGCCGCGATCGGTGCCGTCGCCGTACGGCTGGGGGCTCCCGGCCTGGTCGGCGGCCTGCTGGTGGTGGGGGTGCTCGGCCAGCTGACCCGCGCGATGCACTGGGACGGGCTCGCCGACACCGCCGACGGCCTGGGCGCGTCCTGGGACCGGGACCGTGCGCTGGAGGTGATGCGCACCGGCGACGTCGGACCGATGGGCGCCGGAACGCTCGTCATCGTGTTCGGCCTGCAGGCCGCGGCGTATGGGGACCTGCTGGCACGGCCGTGGGGCTGGCTGCTGGTGACCGCGCTGGTCGCCGCGTCACGCGCGGCGCTGGCGGTCGCCTGCGTACGCGGGGTCCGGGCGGCACGTCCCGAGGGCCTGGGCCAGGCCGTCGCAGGGTCGGTGCCGGTGCCTGGTGCGGTGCTGACGTGGCTGCTGTGGGCGGGTGCGCTGTCCGCGGTGGCGGTGTTGTCCGGGGCCACGTGGTGGGCCGGGGCCCTGGCGGCGTTCGGCGGAGTGGCGTCGGCGGGCATGCTGCTGTGGTGGTGCGTACGCCGGTTGGGCGGCATCACCGGGGACGTGCTCGGAGCGTGTATCGAGGCGGCCGCGACGGGACTGGCCGTGGTGGCGGTGGTGGCCCTGTGAGCGGGCGGCCGCTGACCCGGGCGCTGGGATTGGCGCTGGGCTTCGGACTGGACCGGCTGCTGGGCGATCCGCGGCGCGGGCACCCGGTGGCGTTGTTCGGCCGGGCTGCCGCGGCGCTGGAGCGTCGGACGTACGCGGACACGGTGCCGGCGGGCGCCGTGCACGTGGGGCTGCTCGTCGGGGGCACCGCTGCCGGTGCGGCGCTGGTCGGGTCGCTCGCGCGGCGCCATCCGGTGGCCGAGGTGGCCTGGACCGCCGCGGTGACGTGGGTGGTGCTGGGAGGCAGGTCCCTGGAGCGGGAGGCGGCCGCCGTGGCGGCGCACCTGGACCGGGGCGACCTCGAGGCCGCCCGGGAGCAGGTCAGCCACCTGGTCGGCCGGGACCCCTGGTCGCTGGACGGCGCGGGCGTGACCCGCGCGACGATCGAGTCGCTGGCAGAGAACACCTCCGATGCGGTCGTCGCTCCCCTGGTCTGGGGTGCGCTCGCCGGCCCGGTGGGCATGGTGGCGCACCGGGCGACGAACACGCTGGACGCGATGATCGGCTACCGCAACGACCGCTACGAACGGTTCGGCAAGGTCGCCGCCCGGCTGGACGACGTGGTCAACTGGGCGCCCGCGCGGCTCGGTGCCGCGCTCGCCGCCGGGACCTCGCCGGAGGCCTGGGGCGCGATCCGCCGGGACGCGCCCGCGCACCCCAGCCCGAACGGCGGGAAGATCGAGGCGGCCTTCGCCGGCGCGCTGGGGATCCGTCTGGGCGGGACCAACGCGTACGGGGGTCGGATCGAGCACCGGGGCGAGTTGGGAACCGGGCGAGCACCGGCCCCGGCGGACGTCGGACGAGCCATCCGTCTCGCCCGACGGGTCCAGCTGGGGACGCTGGTGCTGGCGGTGGCTGGGGTCGTCTTGGGCGGGCGTGTGACCAGGCGGCCTCGCAGTCACTGACCTGGCGGCCCCAGGACACGGTGCCCTGGTTGCTGACGCTGTAGCAGTAGCCCAGCGGCGTGCGCCAGACCCAGCAACCAGGCACCGGCTGGGTCAGGTGGAAGCCGCCATGGGTGCGGGCGCGGTGCGCGGTCCGGCCGAGGGGCCCGAGGTTGCGGGCACTTGTCGGTCCGCCGGTGCTCCACGGCCGGGTGTGGTCGAGGTCGCAGGAGCGCGACCCGTAGCTGCCCCACGGCGCGATGTCGTAGGGCTGGGTCTGGCGCACCTGCTCACGCATCCGGTCGGGGATCTCGTACGAGTCCACGGCAACCGAGTCTGCCGTGTCGATGACCTGCGTCACCCGCACCGCCCCACCGCCGAGGAGTTCCTCCAGCCGCTCCAGCAGCACCGGCCCGTGGCCCTCGGTCCGGGCGATGCCCCGGCCGGCGAGCAGGTCGGCCGCGCCGACGTGGACGAACAGGCGTACGGGTGGGCGCAGCCTGGACCGGTCGACCTGTCGGAACGCCTCGGCGAGGTCGGTGGTCCGGGCGCGCCACCAGGAGCGCGGCCGCGGGGCGTCGGGGTCCGGATCGGGCTCGGGCTCGGGCTCGGGCTCGGGCTCGGGCTGCTCTTCGGGATCGGGCCCCGGCTCAGCGGCTTCCTGAACCAGCTCCCCCGCATCGGCGAGGATCGCGGCGGCCAGCGCGGGCGTCGCCAGGATTCCCAGCGCACGCGCGCGGCGGGCGTCCAGCGGATCGGTGTCGCCCTGCTCGGCCAGCGCGCGGGCCACCTGGTCGACCGCCGCATCCACGTACACCGCGTCCGCAGTGTCCAGGTGCGCCACCAGCGAGGTCACACCCGGTCCCGGCTTCTGGCGGCCCAACCGGACGAAGCGGGCCCGGCGCGCCGCGTCGGTCCGGGCGGCGACCAGGTCGGGCGCGATCCGGGCGATCTCGCCCTCGGCCAGGGCCAGTGCGCGGGTCCATGCCAGTCCGGGCACCGCAGGGGCCAGCACCGCGTCCAGCGCATCCGCCTGCTCGATGGTCAGGGCATGCGCCAGTCCGGCGATCTTGCGGGCCTGCCAGGCCCTGATCTCGCCGCGCTGCATCGAGGCCCACAGCCGCGGGTGACGGTGGCGCAGGTTCAGGGCATCGGCGATCAGCAGGGCCGCCGAGGCGTGCGTACAGCCGAACATCGCGCCCAGCTCCACCGGCAGGAACTCCGGCACCCGGGGCGTACCCTCGCCGCCGAAACAGGCCAGGGTCTCGCCACCGCGCCGCCACTGCTGGGCACGGCCGGGCCGGGGCGCGGCGTCGACCAGGCCGGCGACCAGCACCAGCTCCCGCGCCTCCAGCGAAACCTGCCGGCGCCGGCCGGCGAGCAGCTCCTCGGCGATCCCGGACGCCGTACCGGGCACCTCCGCGTCCTCGACCATGGTGGGCTCCCCCTCCCCGGGCTGTCCGACGTGTCGACCACCTGACACCGCCAACGCTAGGACCCGCCACAGACATTTCCTGGAACGAGGGCCGCCTCCCGGAGGTACGGGCCCTTTCCTCATGCCCCTTCCTCTCCTGGCCCTTCCTCTCCTGGCCCTTCCTCACCGCCCGGCCCGCTACCGCCACTGACTACCCTGAGGGCATGCCCGATCCTCGTGTTCGCACCGCCCTGCCCGCCGACGTCCCTGCCATCCTCGGCCTCGTCCGTGACCTCGCGACGTACGAGAAGGCACCGCAGGCGTGCGTGGCGACCGAAGCCGACTTCGAGCAGGCGCTCTTCCCCGCCCACGGCCACCCCACCACGTTCTGCCACGTCGCCGAGGCCGGCGGCCGGGTGGTCGGCATCGCGCTGTACTTCCTGAACTTCTCGACCTGGACCGGCCGCAACGGCATCTGGCTGGAGGACCTCTACGTCGAGCCGCAGCACCGTGGCAGCGGGCTCGGCAAGGCACTGCTGCTCTCGCTGGCCGAGGTCTGCGCCGAGCGCGGCTACCCCCGGCTGGAGTGGACGGTGCTGGACTGGAACCAGCCCTCGATCGACTTCTACCGCTCCCTCGGCGCCGAGCCGCTGGAGGAGTGGACCACCTACCGCCTCGACGGCGCCGACCTCGAGTCCTCCGGGCGGCAGTGATGGGCACCTGGATCACCCTGCTGCTCGCGGTCCCGTTCGTGGGGTGGCTGGCGGCCGTCGTGGTCGGCACCCAGCGCCGCGAGCGCCGCCGGCTGGAGGCGCTGGAGTCCGGCGCCCGCGCGCACGGCTGGACCTACACGGCGCACGCCTCGGAGATCCGCCCGCGGCCACCGAAGCTGCGCGAGTGGCACCGCCGGATCCGCTTCCTGGAGGGCTTCGCCGGTCGGCAGGACGGGCAGGAGTTCGCGGTCGCCCACATCGTGCACGAGTCGACCGACCCCGAGAGCCCCGGGCGGCGTACGCACGCCACGATCTGCTGGATCCGTATGCCGTTCCCGCTGAACGAGGTCCGGATCGTGCCGGTCGAGCTGGCCGAGGAGCGCCGCCGGCTGGTCGGCGGCGAGCTCCACAGCACCGGCGAACCCGACTTCGACGCCCGCTACCGGATCCTCACCGGCGACGAGTTGCTCGGCCGGATGGCGGCCGGCCCGGTCGTCCGCTCCCTCCTGCTGGCGCACCAGCGCCCCTGGTCCGTCACCCTGCAGGGGGTGACCCTGGTGGCCGAGCGTGCCGACCGCGTCCCCCGCAACGTCGAGGACGGGATGAACGGGGTGGCGATCGCGATGGCGGTCGCCCGGGCGCTCACCGGCCGGGGGAGGCTTCGCTGATCCGGTAGGTCCGGGCGGCCAGGTCGGCCTCCAGCCGGACGTACGACTCCCCGGACCGCCAGCCCAGCTCCAGCCGGGGCCCCTCCCCGGCGAGGGTGAACTCCCCGCCGAACGCCGGGTGCTGCGCGCGCAGCCGCAGCAGCTCCAACTGCCGGCGCACCACCGGACGCTCCAGCGCCTCGGCGATCTCCGCGTCGGTGTAGCGGTGCCGGTTGATGTCCCGGCCGACCCCGGTCGCGGCCAGCAGTTCCATGTCGTCGGCGCCGGCCAGCAGGCCGACGTAGTAGACCTGCGGCAGGCCCGGCAGGAACAGCTGGATCGCGCGGGCCAGCAGGTAGGCGTCGTCCCCGCCGGCGGCCGACCAGTAGGTCGCATTGATCTGGTAGACGTCGACGTTGGAGGCGGCCCACCCGGTCGCCTTGCGGGACTCGCCGTGGGTGTTCTCGTGGATCGCCTCGACCAGGGCGTGCACCTGGTCGTCGTCGAGCAGGCCGCGGACGTCCATCACCCCGATCCCGTCGTGGGTGTCGAGGACGGTGACGCAGTTGGTGGGCCGCATCCCCAGCCAGCGGCGCAGCGGCTCGGCGTCGCCGGTGGTCAGCCCGTGCAGCAGCAGGGGCGGCAGGGCGAAGTCGTAGACCAGGTCGACCCGGGCCGCGATCCGCTGCTGCATCTCGTGCGAGGCGTGGATCTCGACCAGCACGGTCATCCCGAGCTCGCGGGCCCGGGCCGCGAGCCGGTCGATGAACGCGAACGTCTCCTCGGTCATGAAGCAGGAGGTGCCGGGGGTCTTGATCGCGTAACCGGCGGCGTCGAGCCTGATCATCCTCACCCCGGCGTCCGCCAGGGTGGTCAGCACCCGGTCCAGGTAGGCCTGCCCCTCATCGCTGCCGAGGTCCAGGTCGACCTGCTGGGAGGTGAAGGTGGTCCAGACCAGTCGGCGTCGCCCGCCCAGGTCGTACGGGGTGAACGGCAGGCCAGGCCGGGGCCGGAAGATCGCCGAGAGCTGCTCCTCGGTGGCCCCGTCGGGGAACACCGAGGAGAGGGTGAGGAACATCCGCGCGTGCGGGGAGGCGTCGCCGCGCTCGCGCACGTCGCGGAACTCCGCGGAGTCGGCCGAGACGTGGTTGACGATGACGTCGGTCATCACCGCCAGGTCGCCGGCGAGGGCGCGGACATCGTCCCAGCCGCCCAGCCGCGGGTCGACGGCGGTGTGGTCGACCGGGTCGAAGCCGGCGTCCGCCCCGTCGTACGGGGTGAAGTACGGCAGCACGTGCACCCCGTCGAAGAGCCCCGCCAGCGGCCCGGTCAGCAGCCGATGCAGTCCCTCGATACTTCCGCCGAACCGGTCCGCGTACGCGATCAGCTGGGTCATGAGCCCACCCTAGGGGCGGCTGCCGGACCCGGCTAGAGGTCGGCGGGCAGGGACTCGCGGACCTGCTTGCGCAGGATCTTGCCGAGCATCGAGCGGGGCAGCTCCCCGTCGGCGACGATGACCCGCTTGGGCACCTTGTACGCGGCCAGCTCCTGGCGGCAGTGGGCCCGTACGGCCTCCTCCTCGATCGTGGCGCCGGGTTCGGGCTCGACCACGGCGACGATCAGCTCCGAGCCGTCCTCGCGCCGCTTGCCGACCACCGCCACGTCCTTGACCCCGGGATACGTACGGATCGTCGTCTCGACCTCGGAGGGGGCGACGTTGAAGCCGCCGGTGATGATCAGTTCCTTGGCGCGGTCCACGATGGTGGTGTAGCCCTCCGGGTCGACCGTGACGATGTCGCCGGTGCGCAACCAGCCGCCGGGCAGCAGCGTCCGGGCCGTCTCCTCGGCGTTGTTCCAGTAGCCCTGGAAGACCTGCGGTCCCTTGATGAGCAGTTCGCCGCGCTCGCCCTGCGCGACCTCGCGGGTGGGGTCGTCGGGGTCGACGACCTTCATCAGGGTGGACGGGAAGGGTACGCCGATCGTGCCTGTGCGGCGGGTCGGCCAGAACGGGTTGCCGAGCGCGACCGGGGAGGACTCGGTCATCCCGTAGCCCTCGACCAGCAGTCCGCCGGAGACGGACTCCCACAGCTCGACGACCCGGTCGGTCAGCGCCATCGCGCCGGAGATGCAGTACTTCGCCGACCGCAGCGAGACGCCCCGCTCCTTGGCGGCCTTCGCGGTGCGCTCGTAGATCGGCGGGACCGCGCAGTAGACGGTCGGCGGGAACTGCTTGGCGGCCTTCAGCACCAGGTCGACGTCGAACTTCGGGAACAGCACCAGGTTGGCCTGCCGCAGCACCCCGTACGTCAGGTACAGCGTCATCCCGAAGGCGTGGAACATCGGCAGCAAGGCGTAGAAGTTCTCCTTGCGGTACTGCGCGTCCTTCATCCACGCCTTGCCCTGCAGGGCGTTGGAGTAGAGGTTGGAGTGGGTCAGCATCGCGCCCTTGGGGTGGCCGGTGGTGCCGGAGGTGTACTGCACCACGGCGAGGTCGCCCACGGCCGGGCGCGGCACCTCGGGGTCGACCGGCGGCGCGTCGATCAGCTGCTTCCACGCCATCGTGCCGGTGGTCGGGGCCGTCAGCGAAGCGCGGGTCTCGCGCAGCCTGCGGACCGGCAGCCCCAGCGCCAGCCGGGTGGCGGCGGGGAACTCCTGCAGCATGTTGACCGCGACGATGGTGGCCGGGCGGGTGCCGGCCGGGAACTCCTGCAGCTTGGGCACGGCCACGTCCCAGGCGATGGCAACCCTCGCCCCGTGGTCCTCGAACAGCTCCAGCAGCTCGCGGGCGGTGTAGAGCGGGTTGTGCTCCACGACGACCGCCCCCAGCCGCAGCGCCGCGTAGAACGCGACGACGTGCTGGGGGCAGTTCGGCAGCATCAGGGCGACCCGGTCGCCGGGGCGTACGCCGAGCCGGCGCAGGCCCTCGGCGGCCCGGAAGACCTGCTGGCCGAGCTCGGTGTACGTGGTGGTCCGGCCGAAGAAGGTCATCGCCACCGCCGGACCGCCCTCGGCCACCGACCGTTCGAACATCTCCACCAGGGATTCGGTCGGTAGCTCGATCTCCGCCGGGACACCCGGCTGGTAGGCGGAGACCCAGGGCGGTACGGAAGTGGTGGTCATACCTTCAGGGTAGGGGTCGTCAGGCGGCGAGCCGGGCCACCGTCCGCAGCTCGGCCGGCGTGGTCGAACCGAAGCCGAAGAACTCCAGGTACGCCGGGATCTGCTCGAACAGCATGTCGGTGCCGACCTGGGTGACGCAGCCCCGGGCGCGGGCCGCGGCCAGGAACGGCGTGACGTGCTGCTTCATCACGACCTCCCCGACGAACGCCCCGGGGTCGATCCGCTCCACGTCGAACGGCAACGGGTCACCCGGCTCCATCCCCATCGGCGTGGCGTTGACCACCACGTCGTAGCCGGTCGGGTCGTTGCCCCGGTCGAACACCGTCCGCAGCAGCGGGTAGTGCTCGGCGAGCCGGCGGGCCAGGCCCTCGGCCACCCCGGGACGTACGTCGTGCAGCGCCAGCTCGGCCACCCCGGCCGCCGCCAGGGAGGCGGCGATCGCCGAGCCGACCCCGCCGCAGCCGGCGACCAGGGCCCGGGCACCGACGGGCGAGCGGCCGTGCCGCCCCATCCCGCGGACGAAGCCCTCCCCGTCGAACATGTCGGCCAGCAGCGACCCGTCCTCGCGGACCAGGACCGCATTGGCGGCACCGGCGATCCGGGCGCCGGAGCTGACCTCGTCGACCAGGTCCAGGACGGTCACCTTGTGCGGCATGGTGATCAGGGCGCCGCGTACGTTGCTGGCCGTCATCAGCGGACGGAAGGCGGCCGAGAAGGCCGGTTCCGGCAGGCCGAGCGGGACCACGGCGGCGTCGATGCCGTGCGACTCGAACCAGGGGTTGTAGATCATCGGCGCCTTGAACGAATGGGTGGGGTACCCGATGTGCAGCAGCAGGCTGCTCTTGCCCGTCATCATCGTCATCACCTCAGCCCAGCTGGCTTCCGCCGGCCTCGCGGCGCAGGCGCAGGTACTCGGGACGCGGGATCGGGACGCCGTCCCGCTCGCCCAGGTCGTGCACGTGCAGCCGGTAGGTCTCCCGTGCCGACAGGGCGGCGAGGGCGCAGACCACGGTGATGGCCAGGGTGATCGCGCCGATCCGCATCGGGATGCCGATGCTGCCGGGCGGGGCGACCAGGGCGAAGATGGCCGGCAGGAAGGCGGTCAGCATGGTGCCGATGTTCTGGGCGATGGCCATCGAGGTGACGCGGGTGCGGGTGGGGAACAGCTCGGCGAAGAAGGAGGGGAAGGTGGCGTTGTAGCCCTGGTAGACCAGGCCCCACATCACGATCGAGAAGACGATCGCGAGGGTGACCGAGTGCTGGCTGATCGCCCACAGGTACCCGAAGGACATCACGCCGGAGCCGACTGCCCCGACGACGATCGGGATGCGGCGGCCGAACCGGTCCCCGAGCGTGCCGACCCACGGGATCACGACGACGGCGACGATGTTGCCGACCACCGGGATCCACAGGTAGACGTCCTTGTGGAAGCCGATACCGTACGCGGCCTGGGTGGCGTACGCCGCACCGAAGATGGTGGTGACGGTCGGGATCACGTTCATCAGGGCCATCAGCATGACGCGGATCATGTTGCCGCCGCTCTCGCGGAAGGCGACGACGATCGGGTTCTCGGGTACGGCGGCGGTCTCGGTCTCCTCCTTGAAGGCCGGGGTCTCCGGTACGCGACGGCGGATCAGCCAACCGGCCACCACGACGACCACGCTGAGCACGAACGGCACCCGCCAGCCCCACGAGGTGAACGCCTGGTCCGGCAGCAGCCGGGCCATCGGGATGAAGATCGCGGCGGCCAGGATCTGGCCGAACTGCGTGCCCTGCAGGGTGAAGCTCGCGAAGTAGCCACGACGGCCGAACGGCGCATGCTCCACGATCATCGAACTGGCCCCGGACAGCTCACCGGCGACCGCGAAGCCCTGGACCAGGCGCAGCAGGACCAGGAGCGCGGGGGCCAGTACGCCGACCTGCGCATAGGTGGGCAGGAACGCCACCGCCAGGGTGGACAGGCCCATCATCAGCATGCAGAGGACCAGGACGTTCTTGCGGCCGTGGGTGTCGCCCCAGCGGCCGAGGAAGAACGCGCCGATCGGACGGGCGACGTAACCGACGCCGTAGGTGGCCAGCGAGGCGACCAGGGCGACCTGCGGGTCCCCCTTGGGGAAGAACAGCTGCGGGAAGATCAGCGCCGCGGCCTGGGCGTAGATGAAGAAGTCGTAGTACTCCAGCGCGCTGCCGATCCAGCCACTGGCTGCGGCGCGCCGCGGCGCGTGGGCGCCCTGGGGTTCGTGGTCGGCCGCCGTGGGGCGGATCGACGTCTTCGGGAGGGACATGCGAGGTCTCCATTCACCATTGGATGGTCTCGTGGTGGGTCCGGGCCGGGGGCCCTGCACCAGCTATGAACTAACTAGTACATACATCATGAACTGTTTGGTACATTCTTGGCAAGACCCAATTCCAAGGAGGTGATGGGATGCTCTGCGACCTGCCGCAGCAGGCTTCAGTCCGTCGTACGCAACCAGGCCAGGATGGCCTCGACGGCGATCCGGCGAGCAGTCGCCCGGTTCTCCGGGGCGGCCATGTCGTGGCCGAAGCTGGCCTCGATCGTCGGCCGGTTGGTCACCTGGAAGATCGCCCAGGACATCGCCATCAGGTGGACGTCGATGGACCGCACCCCTGGCCGGCGGAACGAACCGTCCTCCCAGCCGCGGGCCAGCACCTCGTCGAGCATCGCCAGTACCGGGGTGTTGATCGGGATCTGGCGCTCGGAGGCGCGCAGGTGCTCGGCATGGTGGATGTTCTCGATCGACACCAGCCGGCCGAGTTCAGGGTGTTCGGCGTGGTAGTCGAAGCCGAACTCGACTATCGTTCGCATCGCCTCGACGGGGGACAGCGCGGCGAGGTCGAGCTTCTGCTCGGCCCGGCGGATCCCGGCGTACGCCTCCTCCAGCACGGCGGCGTACAGGCCGCCCTTGCCACCGAAGTAGTAGTAGATCATCCTCTTGGTGGTCCGGGTCAGCGCGGCGATCTCGTCCACCCTGGCCCCCGACAGGCCCGAGCGCGCGAACTCCGCGGTGGCGACCTGCAGGATCTCCGCCCTCGTCCGCACCGCATCCCGGGACAGCTCCTCGTCCCGCCGCCCGTTCGCCACCGTTCCTCCTCATCCGCCACCACTGGTGGCCCCAGTCTGACATCGAACCCGATCGGAGCCGAATCATGACCCCCTACCTCGCCGTCCTCAACGGACCCAACCTCAACCTGCTCGGCCAGCGCCAACCGGAGGTGTACGGCCACGACACCCTCGCCGACGTCGAGGCGCTCTGCACCGACAGCGCCCGCGCCGCCGGGTTCGGCGTCCGCTGCGTGCAGAGCAACCACGAGGGCGTCCTCCTCGACGCGATCCACGAGATGCGCACCAAGGCGGCCGGCTTCGTGGTCAACGCCGGTGCGTTCACGCACACCTCGGTGGCGCTGCGCGACGCGCTGGTCACCGTCACCGGCCCGCTGGTCGAGGTGCACATCTCGAACGTGCACGCCCGCGAGCCGTTCCGGCACCACTCCTACCTGTCCGACATCGCGGACGCGGTGATCGTCGGGTGCGGCATCGAGGGCTACCGCTTCGCCGTGGAACGGATCGCGACCCTGGTGGGGCGTCACCGTGCGTAAGGCCATCGCCACCGTCTCGGTCGGCGGGACCCTCGACCGCAAGCTCGAGGCGATCTCGGCGGCCCGCTTCGACGGGATCGAACTGTTCGACGCGGATCTGGTGTCCAGCCCGCTCTCCCCCGCCGAGATGGTCGCGCGGTGCGCCGACCTGGGCCTGGCGATCGACCTGTTCCAGCCGATCCGCGACGTCGAGGGCACACCGCCCGACCAGTTCGACGCGGTACTGCACCGGGTCCGGGCCAAGTTCGAGGTGATGGGACTGCTCGGCGTCGACCGGGCGCTGGTCTGCTCCTCGGTACGACCCGACGCCGTGGAGGACCGCGACCTGATGGCCGAGCAGCTCGCCGCCGTCGCGGGCGTCGCCGCGGAGGCGGGGATCCGGGTCGGCTACGAGGCACTGGCGTGGGGACGCACCACCAGCCGGTTCGCCGAGGCCTGGGACGTCGTACGCCGGGTGGACCACCCGCACCTGGGCGTCGTGGTGGACACCTTCCACATGCTCGCCCGCGGGGACGGTCCGGAGGCTCTGGCCGACGTGCCCGGGGACCGGATCACCTTCCTGCAGATCGCCGACGCCCCGCGGCTGGGCATGCACATCCTCGACTGGTCCCGGCACTTCCGCTGCTTCCCCGGCCAGGGCAACCTGGACGTCGCACCGCTGGTGGCCGACGTGCTCCGGCGGGGCTATCGCGGGCCGCTGTCCCTGGAGGTCTTCAGCGACGTCGTGCGCGAGGCCGACCCCCGGACCACCGCCCTCGACGCGATGCGCTCGCTGCTGCACCTGGAGGAGGAGCTGCGCGGCTGGTGGGACGCCCCCGAGCACGCCGGCGAGCGGCCGCGGATCGACCTGTTCGACCCGCCGGCCGCGCCGACCCGGGTGGACCCGGCCTGGGTGGAGATCTCCACCGGCGGTCCGGGCCCGGCCCGCGAGCTGGAGGACCTGCTCGGGGCGCTCGGGTTCACCGGCGCGGGGCAGGGCCGCTGGCACAACGGCGCGGCGACGGTCCTGCCGGACGACTCGCCGACCGATCGGCCGGCCGCCGTGACCGCGCTGGGCGTGGCGGTCGCCGAGCCGACCGACGTCACCACCCGGGCCGAGGCGATGCTGTGGCCGCGGGTCCGGGGTGGCCGCCCCGGCCTGGACTCCCCCAGCGGGCTGTCGGTCTACCTGGAGCCGAGCGCGACGCTCGCCCCGGGCCCGGGAGACTGGCTGGGCATCGACCATGTGGGCGCCTCGGTGGACCCGAACCTGCTGCCCGCCGAGCAGTCCTTCTTCCGTACGGTGCTGGGGATGCGGGCCGGCGACATGACCGAGTTCATCCAGCCGAACGGGCGGATGCGCAGCCGCCCGGTGACCCCCGCCGAGGGCGATCTGCGGGTCATCCTCTCGGTCGACGACGGCACCCGCCCGGACGAGGCCCGGCGCGGGCTGAACCAGGTCGCCTTCGCGGTGCCGGACGTCGTCGCCGTGGTGCGCCGGGTCCGGGCGGCCGGCCTGGAGCTGATGCCGGTGCCGGACAACTACTACGTCGACCTGGCGGCGCGCTTCGACCTGCCGGAGGCGCAGCTGGAGCTGCTACGCGAGCACGGGGTGCTGTACGACCGCGGCCCGCAGGGCGAGCTGCTGCACGTCTATACCCCTGTCCTGGGGAACGGCTTCTACCTGGAGATGCTGCAGCGGATCGACGGCTACCGCGGGTACGGGGCGCCGAACACGCAGATCCGGCTGGCCGCGCACTCCCGTCAGCGCTTCCTGCCGCGGGACCGTCCCCAGGGCCGGCCGGTCCAGGCCAGGTAGCCGCCGGTGGCACCGAGGATCGCCCACATCGTGCCCAGCACCGGGCCTGCGAACCGGCCGAGCTTCTCGGTGTTGGCGACCAGGATGTTCGAGCCGCCGCCGATCATCGCCGAGACGATCAGCCCGAGGATGAGCCGGTCGGTCATCCCCTCGGCCCGGCTCATCAGGGGGGCGAGCTCGTCGGCGTTGATCTTGATGTCGACCCCTTCCCGGTCGAGCCGGTCCAGCAGCCGGCGGGCGTACGTGGGCAGCTCGGCGCTGAACATCACCGCGTCCAGCGTCGCCTCCCGGGCCCGCCCCGCCCAGCTGCGCGGGTCGAGCTGCTGCAGCAGCAGGTGCTCGGCGAACGGGTTGAGGGCGTCCTCGAGCCGGAAGGTGGGATCGAGGCGCCGGCCCAGGCCGTCGGCGATGGCGAGCATCCGGACCAGCAGCACGATGTCGGCGGGCAGCGCGAGCCGCTGGCTGCGGACGATCCGGAACAGGTAGCTGCCGATCTCGACGGCCCGGATGTCGGCCAGCCGACGCCCCTCCATCGCGCTGAGCAGGCCGGTGACCTCCTTGCGCAGGGCGGCCCGGTCCAGCACGCCGCGGGGCGGGGCGAGGGTGACCAGCGCCTCGGCCACCACGCTCGGGTCGTTGCGGAACATCCCGACGATGATCGTGGCGAAGTGCCGGGCCATCGACGGGGTCATCGTCCCGATCATGCCGAAGTCGATCACCCCGATCGTGCCATCAGGCTCCACGAAGAGGTTGCCCGAGTGCGGGTCGGCGTGGAAGCGGCCCAGTTCGAAGACCATCCGCAGCAGCATCTCGCAGCTGCGCAGCGCCAGCGAGTGCCGGTCGATCCCGGCCGCGTCCAGTGCGGCGACGTCCTCGATCCGGATGCCGTGCAGCCGCTCCATGGTCAGCACCCGGGTCGAACTGGTGTCCCAGTGGATCCAGGGGATGTGGATCCGGGCGTCGCCGGCGAAGTAGCGGCCGAACTCCTCGCAGGCGTGCGCCTCGATGCCGTAGTCCATCTCGTCGCGCAGCGAGCGGCTGAACTCCTCGACCAGTCCGACGATGCCGATATCGGCGAAGAAGCCGGAGTTGCGGGTCAGGTGCCGGGCGATGTTGCCGAGGATCTCCAGGTCCTGGTTGACCCGGTCGACGACGCCGGGCTTGCGGACCTTGACCACCACCTCGCGGCCGTCGTGCAGGATCGCCGCGTGCACCTGCCCGATCGAGGCGGTCGCGATCGGGATCTCGTCGAACTCGGCGAACAGTTCCCCGGCGTCGGCCCCCAGGTCGGCGCGCAGCACCGAGCGGATGTCGGCGACCGGCACCGGCGGCTCGCTGTCGGTCAGGGTGTCCAGCGCGTCGCAGTAGGCATCCGGCAGCAGGTCGCGGCGCATGGAGAGCGCCTGGCCGAGCTTGATGTACGTGGTGCCCAGGTCGCGCAGCGTCTGGACCAGGATCTCGGGCCGGATGTCGTCGTGGTCACGCGGGTTGACGAAGCCATGGCCGAGCGCGGGCAGCCAGCGGCCGAGACCGGCCTGGTAGGCCGTCGCGTACAGACCGTTGCGGGAGAGCACCTGCGCGATCTCCCTGTACCTCTGCAGGTGACCGGGCATGTCCCCACCGTACATGCGACGATGTCCAGCATGCGGCTGAACCGTCGGGCGGCGCTGGGACTGGGTGGTGGCGTGGTGGCGGTGGGTGCCCTGGCCACGGCCGGGGTGGAACTGCGCGGTCCGTACCGGCCGACGCCCGGCCTCCCGCACGGCGGCTGGGACCCCGGCCAGGCCGCGGGCGACTACCCGATCGGGCGCCACCTGGTCGAGCTCGGCCGGACCTTCCGGGTACTGCACGACGGCGTCCCGGTGTGGTGGTCGAGCACCGGCGTACTCGCCGCCGGACGCGGCGGCCTGGACTGGGTCGACGTACACGGCCACTTCAGCCGGCACCGCCGGCTCGACGCGCTCTGGGTCGACGTCGTGTGCCGGACGGCCACCCTGACGTCGCCCGAGGAACTGCTGCTGATCGGCGTGCTGGGCGTACGGGGCGGTGAGCACCTGCCCTGGCGGATGACGCTGCGCTCGGCCGGCGACGTGCTCGACGTGGACGTCTCGGTGCCGGGGACCGACCTGGTGGTGCTGCGCTCCGACCTGGCCCGCGACGAGGGGGTGCACGGGCTGGGCGAGCAGTTCACCGACTTCGACCTGCGCGGCCGGCAGGTGGTGCTGGTGACCCGCGAGCAGGGCGTCGGGCGCGGCAAGCAGCCGCTCACCGTGCTGTCCGAGCAGACCAAGGGGGCCGGTGGCTCGCCGACCACCACGTACGCCCCGATGCCGGCCCTGGTCACCGACGCGCTGCGAGGCCTGGCCTGGGAGCAGGACGAGGTCGCCGAGGTCGACCTGCGCGGCGACCGGCTGGACGTGGGCGTGTGGTCGGACCGGATCCGCGGCCACTGGCGGACCGCCGCCACCCCGGGAGAGCTGGTCCGTACGCCCCACGACGCGCTGCCGGCCTGGACCGGCGAGGGCGCCATCATCAGCCTGCAGGGCGGGACCGACGAGGTGCGCCGCAAGCTGGCCGCCCTCGACGGGGCCCGGATCGCCGGGGTCTGGGTGCAGGACTGGGTGGGCCGGCGAACCACGAACTTCGGCAGCCGGTTGTGGTGGACCTGGGAGCTGGACCGGCAGCACTACCCGGGCTGGGAGGAACTGGTCGCCGAACTCACCGCCCGCGACATCCGGGTACTCACCTACGTCAACCCCTTCGTGGTCGACCCCGGCGAGAAGCCCGGCGGGGTGCGCCGCAACCTGTACCAGGAGGCGCTGGCGCGCGACTTCCTGGTCGGCCATCCCGGCGGTGGCCCCTATGTTCTGGACCAGGACGGCTTCAACGCCAGCCTGGTCGACCTGACCAACCCGGCGGCGTACGCGTGGTTCGCGGAGGTCCTCGCCGCGCTGCCCGGGACCGGCGGCTGGATGGCCGACTTCGGGGAGTCGCTGCCGTTCGACGCGGTCCTGCACGACGGGGATCCGCGCGAGTTGCACAACCGCTGGCCGCAGCTGTGGGAGGAGCTGAACACCTCGGTCCGGGGCCCGGAGGACTTCGTCTTCCACCGGTCGGCCTGGCGCGGGTCGCGGGCGCCGCACTGGGCCGGGGACCAGTTGATGTCCTGGGACCGGCACGACGGGATGGCCTCGGCGCTGCTCGGCATCCTCGCCGGGGGCGTCAGCGGGTTGCCGGTCAACCACACCGACGTCGGCGGCTACACCTCGCTGCCGCAGGCCGTGATCCGGACCCGCCGGGACGCCGAACTGCTGCTGCGCTGGAGCGAGTGGTCGGTGTGGTCCCCGGTGCTGCGCACCCACGAGGGCAACCGTCCGGAGGAGAACGCCCAGGTGTACGACGCGGACGTCGCGCCGGGCTTCGCCCAGCAGACCCGGGTGTTCGCCGAACTTGCCTCCTACCGGGCCGGGGTGGTCGCCGACGAGGTCCCCGCGATGCGGCACTGCTGGCTGGAGGCACCCGGCACCGGGGCCGCGCGGCGCGATGACCAGTACTTCTTCGGGCGCAGCTTCCTGGTCGCCCCGGTGCTCGAGCCCGGCAAGGGCGGCCGGGACGTCGCGCTGCCGCCCGGCCGCTGGGTGCTGGTCTGGACCGGCGAGGAGTTCGATGGGGACCGGGTGGTCAGGATCCGCTCACTGGTGGGCCAGCCCCCGGTCCTGCACCGCGCCGAGGACGCCGCTGCTGCTGGTATCGCTGCCCGGATCCGCCTGCTCTGACCGGGACGGCCCCGGCGTACGGACGCCGAACCACACCGCCGCGAGCAGGAAGGCGACCCCGAAGGCCATCCGGCCGGGCGCGGGCAGCCAGAACTGCGGCAGGACCAGGTAGACGGCCATCAGGAGGCCGGCGATCAGGGCAGCAGAACGCATCAGTGATCCTTTCAGAGAGCAGTGCTCTCTCAGCATGCCACGGACCAGGGCCGTCCGTCCCTGTCGAGGGTCGATCCGGCGACCTAGACTGGACGCATGAACCCCCAGGGTCGAACTCGACGCACCCGATGGATGGCGGCTGCCTCCACCGTGGCACTCCTCGGCGGCGGGGCCGTCGTGGCTACCTCCGCGCAGGCTTCCCCCAGCCTGCCGCCGCGCACGGCCGAGCAGTTGCTGGTCGACGTCCAGTCCCCCACCGTCCAGGCCCTGAGCGGAACCGTGCAGACCTCTGCCGACCTGGGCCTGCCCGCCCTGCCCACCGGCACGGGCACCTCCAGCAGCGACCCGACCGCCCTGCTGTCCGGCGACAACACCGTCCGTGTCTGGCTGGACGGCCAGGACCGCAGCCGGGTCTCGGTGATCGGCTCCAACGAGGAGACCTCGATCATCCACAACGGCTCCGACGTGTGGACCTACTCCAGCGCTGACCGCACCGCCAAGCACCTGACCGCCAACCGTACGGCGACCGAGCACCAGCCCACCCCGGTGCCCTCGGGCGCCCCGACCACGCCGCAGCAGGCCGCCCAGCAGGTCCTCGCGGCGATGGACCCGAGCACCACCGTCACCACCTCGGGGACCGCCCGGGTGGCGGGCCGGGACGCGTACGAGCTGGTCCTCACCCCCGCCGCGACCGAGGACACCCTGGTGCAGTCGGTCACCTTCGCGATCGACGCCGAGACCCACCTGGTCCTCGACGTGACCGTGCTGGGCAAGGGTGTCGACAAGCCTGCCCTCCAGGTCGGCTACTCGAAGATCGACTACACCTCCCCGGACGCCGGCCTGTTCACGTTCACCGCCCCGGCCGGCACCACCGTCCAGGAGGTGGCTCCGCCGACGCAGGCCGACAAGCAGGCGCCCACGGATGCCACGAAGACCGACCAGGCCAAGCCCACGGTCGTCGGCGACGGCTGGGACACGGTGGTCGTGACGAAGACCGGATCGGCGCTGACCTCCACGTCGGGCACCGACAACGCCCAGGCCCAGCAGGCCAAGGCCCTGCTCGACTCGCTGCCGCGGGTCAGCGGTGACTGGGGCAGCGGACGGCTGCTGACCGGCACCCTGTTCTCCGCCGTCCTCACCGATGACGGACGGGTCGCCGTCGGTGCCGTCCCCGCCGATCGCCTGTACGCCGCGCTGCGCTGACCGGTGGCCACCCCAGAGGCGCCGGCGATCCGTACGACCGGGCTGACCAAGACCTTCGGCGGACGCCGGGTCGTCGACGGGATCGACCTCGACGTGCCGACCGGGTCGGTGTACGGCTTCCTCGGGCCGAACGGCTCGGGCAAGACCACCACGATCCGGATGCTGCTCGGCCTGGCCCGCCCCACCGCCGGCGAGATCACCATGCTGGGTTCGGCGGTGCCGGCCCAGGTGACGAGGGTGCTCCCCCGGGTCGGCGCCCTGGTCGAGGGGCCAGCCTTCCACCCGCAACTGAGCGGGCGTGCCAACCTGGCCCGGCTGGACGCCGCCGACGCCACCAGCGACCCGCGCACCGCGCCGGAGCGGATCGCGACCGCGCTGGAGCGGGTCGGCCTGCAACACGCCCGGGACAAGCGCTTCCGGGTCTACTCGCTGGGCATGAAGCAGCGCCTCGGCATCGCCGCCGGCCTGCTGGTGCCCCGTGACCTGCTGGTCCTCGACGAGCCGACCAACGGCCTGGACCCGCAGGGCACCCGCGAGGTACGGCACCTGATCGACTCACTCGCCGCGGACGGCATCACCGTCCTGGTCTCCAGCCACCTGCTGTCCGAGATCGAGCAGGTCTGCACCCACCTGGGCGTGATGCGCGAGGGCCGGCTGGTCGCCCAGGGACCGATCGACCAACTGCGCTCGCAAGGTCGTACGCTGCTGCGGCTGCGCACGGGCGAGCCCGCCGAGGCGATCACTGTCCTGCGGCGGATGGGTGCCGACGAGACGAGCCACCAGGGTGACACCGTGCTGGCCGGCGGGATGGACCAGGCGCCCGAGGCGGTCGTGGCCGCCCTGGTCGCCGCGGGCGTCGGGGTGCGCGAGTTCACCGTCCGGGCACCCTCCCTGGAGGACGTCTTCATCGGCCTGACCGGAGAGGGTTTCGATGTCAGTGGCTAGCGGGGTCAGCGGCTGGTTCCGCTTCCTGGGGTCCGAGCTCCGCCTGGTGTTCGGCCGGCGGCGCAACCAGATCGGCCTGCTGGTACTGGCCGGCATCCCGGTGATGCTCGCGGTGACGCTGCGGCTGTCCGGTCACCAGGGAGAGCACGGCCCCGACTTCTTCAGCTCGATCACGTCGAACGGCATCTTCGTGGCGCTCGCCGCGCTGTCGGTGGAGCTCACCCTGTTCCTGCCGCTGGCGATCGCGATCCTCGCGGGGGACGCGATCGCCAGCGAGGCGAACCTGGGCACGCTGCGCTACCTGCTCACCGTCCCGGTGCCGCGCTCACGACTGCTGGCGGTCAAGTACGTGGCGCTGGTGATCGGCGGGCTGGCCGGCGTTGCCGTGGTGGCCGTGGCCGGTGTGGTCGCCGGTGGCGTGGCCTTCGGCCTGGGGCCGGTGACCACCCTGTCCGGCATCCAGATCGGGATGGGGGTGGCCTCCGTACGCCTCCTGCTGGCCATGCTCTACGTGACCGCGGGCCTGGCCGCGCTGGCGGCCATCGGCCTGTTCATCTCGACCCTGACCGAACAGCCCATCGTGGCGATGGTGGCGACCACCGCCGTGTCGACGCTGATGTGGATCCTGGACGCGGTCCCCCAGTTGGCCTTCCTGCATCCCTGGTTGCTGGTGCACCACTGGCCGGCTTTCGGGGACCTGTTCCGCCAGCCGGTCTTCACCGACGGGATCGTCGCAGGGTTGTGGCTGGCCCTCGGCTACGCCGTGGTCTTCTACGTCGCCGCCTGGGCGACCTTCATCCGCCGCGACATCACCAGCTGACAGGTCGTAGGAGGCGCGTCAGGGGGCGATCAGCACCACTTCGCCGGTCGGCCCCTCACAGCGGAGCACCTTCCCCCGGACGCACGTGAACGGTACGTCGGCACCGAGCAGGGGGTTGAACGCCTGCACCTGGAACTGCGCGGCAGCACCGGTGACCTTGGCCACGGAGTCGCGGGTGGCAACGGCGAGCTGGCAGCTCGCGCCACCCGCGACTCCTAGTCCCGCCTCACACATCCGGCCGGCGCCGGGGAGCCTGTCGGCGTACGAACGCCACAGGATCCCCAGCACCAGCACCAGGAAGACGACGACCGCCAGGAGGAAGGGCCACAGACGTTTCACCCCCCGAGGATAGCGGTGGCCTCCTCGCGCGCCTCGATCGAGCCCTTGGCGTCAACGGCCGCCGCAGCGGCGCGGCGGCACTGGTCGAGGGTGACCGCCGACAGCTGGGCACCCACGGCGGCCAGCGCCGGGGCCGCCGCCGACAGCGAGGTCACGCCGAGACCGGTCAGCACACAGGCCAGCAGCGGGTCCGCGGCCGCCTCGCCGCACACCCCGACAGGCTTGCCGGCCCGCTGGCCGGCCTCCGCGGTGAGTTGCACCAGGCGGAGCACTGCCGGCTGCCACGGGTCGGTGAGGGTCGACAGGTACGGCGACATCCGGTCGGCGGCCATCGTGTACTGCGACAGGTCGTTGGTGCCGATCGAGAAGAACTCGACGTGCTCCAGCACCTTGTCGGCGCGCAGCGCGACACCCGGGACCTCGACCATCACGCCCGGGAACAGCCCGCGCTCACGGCACAGCCCGGCGAACCACTCGGCCTCGCTGACGGTGGACATCATCGGAGCCATCACCCAGGCCTCGACGTCGGAGGCCTCGGCGGCCGCCTTGATCGCGTCCAGCTGGTGGGTCATCAGCTCGGGGCGGTCCAGGGCGATCCGCATCCCGCGTACGCCGAGGGAGGGGTTCTCCTCGTTCGGCATGTTCGCGAAGACCAACGGCTTGTCCGACCCGGCATCCAGGGTGCGGACGACGACCTTGTGTCCCCGGAAGGCCTCGAAGACCTCCAGGTAGACGGCCGTCTGCTCCTCCAGGGTCGGCTCGACCTGGGCGCTGAGGAAGGCCAGCTCGGTGCGGAACAGCCCCACGCCCTCGGCGATGCCCGGTGCGGCGGCCTTGCGGGCGGCGGCGCCGTCCTGGACGTTGGCCAGCAGCTGGACCCGGTAGCCGTCGGAGGTCTGCGCCGGGCCCTGCCAGGCGCGGATCCGGTCCGCCTTCTCGGCCGCCTCGGCAACCATCCGGTGCGCCAGCTCGCCCTCCGGGTTCTGGGTGAGCTCGCCCGTCTCGCCGTCGACGAGCAGCTGGGTGCCGTCCTCGACCTGGAACAGCAGCTCGCCGACCGCCACGACGCAGGGGATGCCGAGCTGGCGGGCGATGATCGCGGTATGGCTGGTCTTGCCGCCCAGGGCGGTGACCAGGGCGGCGATGACCTCCGGGCGCAGGCCGGCGGTGTCGGCGGGTGCGAGGTCGTCGGCCAGCAGCACGACCGGCTCCTGCGGGTCGGGCACGCCCGGCTCGGGCTCACCGCGCAGCTCGGCGATGACCCGGTCACGAACGTCCTTCAGGTCGGTCGTCCGCTCGGCCATCAGGCCGCCGATCTTCTCGAACTTGGCCACGAACGTGCCGGTCGCCTGGACGGCGGCCCACTCGGCCGAGGCGCCACCATCGATGTGCTTGTTGACCGTACGCTGCCAGCCGCGGTCCGTGGCGAGCGCGGACGTGGCGGCGAGCACCTCGGAGGCGTGCCCGGTGACCATCGATGCCCGGCTGGCCAGGCGGCTGCCGACGGTGGCGGCCGCGGCGGCGAACCGCTCCTTCTCGCCCTGGCGGGCATCCTCGGGGACCTCGGGGCCGGCGGTGGGCAGCTCGGGGCGGGGGCGGACCCACTGCACCGGGGCATAGCCGACTCCGCCGACGACACCGAGTCCGGTCAGGGTGACAGGTTCGCCCGGGATGGTGGCCCGGAAACGCGCAGACGTCATTGGGATCTTCTTCCTCTTCGAAGTTGTGCGCTTGGCTCAACGTTAACGGAATGGCGTTGACATTCCAACACAAACGGGCATACTTCTTCTCAGAGGTCACAGCCAAACGGGCAGACCCGGACATTCATCTCGAGGAGGATTCATGTACGCGGAAGAGCGCCGGGCTGCGATCGTCGACGCGGCGCGCAACGCCGGTCGCGTCCGGGTCGCCGACCTCGCTGAGCAGTTCGCGGTGGCACCCGAGACGATACGCCGGGACCTGGACGTGCTGGAAGGGGAGGGTGCCCTACGACGTGTCCATGGCGGGGCCATCCCCCTGGACGGCTTCGAGGCCCACGAGGCCGCCCTCCCCGACCGCGAGGTCGAGAACGCCGAGGCCAAGCGTGCGATCGCCGCAGCCGCCCTCACCTACGTCCCGGCATCCGACGGCACGATCGTCCTCGACGCCGGCTCCACGACGGGGGCGCTGGCCTCCGCCCTGGTCCAGCAGCCCCGCGCGTACAGCGGGCTGTCGGTGGTGACCAACTCGGTCCCCGCCGCCCTCGCCCTCACCGCCGTCGAGCAGCACACCGTGCTGATGCTCGGCGGCACGGTGCGCGCCGTCACCCAGGCCACCGTCGGCCCCACCACCCTGGAGCTCCTGGGCCGGGTCCGGGTAGACGTCGTCTTCCTCGGCACCAACGGCATCTCCGCGGGTTTCGGCCTGACCACGCCTGACGCGGCCGAGGCCGCGGTCAAGCGCGGCATGGTCGCGGTCGCCAGGCGCCGAGTGGTCCTCGCCGACCAGACCAAGTTCGGGCACGACTTCTTCATCAGGTTCGCCGCACTCAAGGACCTCGACGTGCTCATCACCGATGCGAAGCCCACCGGCTCCCTCGCCTCCGCCCTGTCCGACAACGACATCGAAGTAGTGGTCGCATGATCGTCACCTTCACCGCCAACCCGAGCATCGACCGTACGGCCGAGCTCGGCGCCCCGCTCGAACGCGGGAGCGTCAACCGCCTCCGGTCCGTCCACGACGGTCCGGGCGGCAAGGGGATCAATGTCTCCCGGGCCCTGCGCCTGGCCGACGTGCCCACCCTGGCCGTACTGCCCTCACCCGACCGCCACCCGCTGACCGAGGCCCTCGTCGAGGCCGACGTCCCGCACCGGGCGATCCCGGTCACGGCGCGGGTCCGTACCAACATCACCCTGACCGAGGACGACGGCACCACGACCAAGCTGAACGAGCCCGGCGCCCTGCTGGCACCGGAGGCGCTCACCGTGCTGCGCGACGCACTGGTCGAGCACGCCCGGGAGGCACGCTGGGTGGCCCTGTGCGGATCGCTTCCCCCGGGACCGCAGACCGACTGGTACGCCGACCTGGTCGAGGCCCTCCGTGAGACCTCGGCCCTGATCGCCGTCGACACCTCGGACAGCCCGTTGACCGGGCTGGCCGACCGGATGCCGGGCGCGGCCCCCGACCTGCTCAAGCCCAACGCGTACGAGCTGGCCCAGCTCACCGGCGCCGACGGCGACCTGCTGGAGACAGCGGCGGAGGCCGGCGACTTCGGCCCGACCGTCGAGGCGGCCCGCCGCCTGGTGGGGCGCGGGGTGACGTACGTGCTCGCCACGCTCGGTGCCGCCGGCGCCGTCCTGGCCAGCGCCGACGGGGCGTGGACCGCCACCCCGCCGAAGATCGTGCCGATCAGCACGGTCGGGGCGGGCGACTCCTCCCTCGCCGGCTTCCTCCTCGCCCACGTCCGAGGCGACTCCCCCGCCGACTGCCTGCGTACGGCGGTCGCCTACGGCTCCGGCGCCACTGCGCTGCCGGGCACCACCGTTCCCCGTCCCGACCAGATCGACCCCCTCGGCGCCTCCGTCGCCGCCTACACCAACTAGGAAGCAGAATGTCCGATCTCATCACCACCCAGCTGGTGACCCTCGACGCCCAACTCGGCGCCACGAAGGAAGAAGTCATCCGGTCATTGGCGGCGAACGTCGCAGCCGCCGGTCGGTCCACCTCCGCGGACGGCCTGTCAGCCGACGTCCTGGAGCGCGAGGCCAAGGCCGCGACCGGCCTGCCCGGAGGCATCGCCATCCCGCACTGCCGCTCCACCCACATGACCACCGGTTCGCTGGCCTTCGCCCGGCTCCGTCCAGCGGTCGACTTCGGCGACAAGGAGGGGCCGGCCGACCTGGTCTTCCTGATCGCCGCGGCCGAGGGGGAGGGCCAGGCGCACCTCAAGCTGCTCTCCAAGCTCGCCCGGGCCCTGGTCCGCAAGGACTTCGTCGCCTCCCTGCGCGCGGCGCAGACCGAGCAGGAGGTAGTGGACCTGGTCGACGGCGTGATCAACCCGCCGGCCCGCACTGCCCCCGCCGCCGCAGCAGCCGCCACCGGTGCAGCCGCTGCCGGTGCGGCCGTCGCGGCCGGCTCGGCCACCGTCCCTGCCGCCGCCACGGAGGTCCCGGCCGCCGGCCCGCGTCGCCTGGTCGCGGTCACCGCGTGCCCGACGGGCATCGCCCACACCTACATGGCCGCCGACTCCCTCGAGCAGGCGGCCAAGGAGATGGGCTACGACCTGCAGGTCGAGACCCAGGGCTCCTCCAGCTTCACCCCGCTGCCGCAGGAGTACATCGACTCGGCGGACGCGGTGATCTTCGCCACCGACGTCGGCGTACGTGACCGCGACCGGTTCGCCGGCAAGCCGGGCACCGAGTCGGGCGTCAAGGCGGGCATCTCCGACCCCCGGGGCCTGATCACCAAGGCGCTCGCAGCGGCCGACGACCCGCGCGGTCACCGGATCGCCGGTGGCGGCGGTGGCGAGAAGAGCGCCGGGGACACCGGCAACCTGAACTGGGGCAAGCGCATCCAGCAGGCGCTGATGACCGGCGTGTCCTACATGATCCCGTTCGTCGCCGCCGGCGGTCTGCTGATCGCCCTGGGCTTCCTGCTCGGCGGGTACCAGATCGCCCTCGGCACCACGGCCAAGGACATCCTCGCCAACAACTCGCTGAGCAACCTGCCGGCCGGCGGCCTGATGACCTACCTCGGCGTGGTGCTGTTCACCATCGGCGCGTCGGCCTTCGGCTTCCTGGTCCCGGCGTTGTCCGGCTACATCGCGTACGCCCTCGCCGGCCGACCGGGTATCGCTCCCGGCTTCGTCGGCGGCGCCATCGCCGTGGCCCTCAACGCCGGCTTCATCGGCGGTCTGGTCACCGGCCTGGTCGCCGGCCTGGTCGCCATGTGGATCGGCTCGTACAAGGCACCGCGCTGGCTCGCCGGCCTGATGCCGGTCGTGATCATCCCGCTGCTGACCACGCTGGTCACCGGCCTGCTGATGTACCTGCTGCTCGGCCGCCCGCTGGCCGCGCTGATGACCGCCCTGCAGAACTGGCTGACCGGCATGTCGAGCGGCGGCGCGATCGTGCTGGGGATCATCCTCGGCCTGATGATGTGCTTCGACCTGGGTGGCCCCGTCAACAAGTCGGCCTACCTCTTCGCCACCGCCGGCCTGTCCTCGGGCACCACTGCGTCCCTGATGATCATGGCCGCCGTGATGGCCACGGGCATGGTCCCGCCGCTGGCGATGGCCCTGGCCACCACCGTCCGCCCGAAGCTCTTCACCGAGCCCGAGCTCGAGAACGGCCGGGCCGCCTGGCTGCTGGGGGCCTCGTTCATCTCCGAGGGCGCGATCCCGTTCGCCGCGGCCGACCCGCTGCGGGTCATCCCCTCGATGATGGCGGGCGGCGCCCTGACCGGTGCACTCTCGATGGCCTTCCACGTCACCCTGCGGGCTCCCCACGGCGGCATCTTCGTGTTCTTCGCCATCAACCCGATCTGGGGCTTCCTGGTGGCGCTGGTCGCGGGCATGGTGCTCAGTGCGATGATCGTCATCGTCCTCAAGTCCATGACCCGACGCAGCGCCGTCGAGACCGACGCCGCAGTACCCGTCACCGCCTGATCTCCGCCTGACCACGCCCAGTAGACTGACCCAACCAGATTCAAAGGAGAACTCATGCCGTCCACCAACGTCATCGTCGGGTCCGCCGTCGGCCTGCACGCCCGCCCCGCTTCGATCATCGCCGAGGCAGCATCCGAGTACGACGACGAGATCCTGATCTCGCTCGCCGATGACCCGGACGAAGAGCCCGCCGATGCGTCCTCGTCCCTGCTGATCATGGCGCTCGGCGCCGAGAAGGGCCGCGAGGTCATCGTCGAGTCCGAGAACGAGGAGGCGATGCAGAAGATCGCCGACCTGGTCGCTCGCGACCTCGACGCCTGAGCAGCACGCAGCACCGGTAGCAACACGTAGCACGCCGTGCCCCGCTCACCCTCCGGGTGGGCGGGGCACGGCGCTGTCCGACGGTGCTGTCCGAGCCGCGTCAGGCGGGACCGCAGGTGCTGCCAGGGGGCAGGGTGGGGTCCGGGAGCGGCTGCATCGGCGCACCGGCACCGGCATCGGCCGACCAGGGGCCGGAGGCGACCGCGGCGCCCGTGTCGTCCCGGAAGAGTGCCGTGGGGCCGGTGAAGGAGGAGTCCTCCAGCGCGTCATCGGTCGGCGCCTGCGACCCCACCCGGACGCCCGTCCCGGCGGTCGAGGCGGTGGCCAGGGCGGGGACGATCCCGGACCCGGTCACCAGCAGTCCGTGCAGCGGGCCGCCCAGCGGCTCGGTGAGGTGGCGGACCCGGGAGGTGTCGGGGGCGTCACTCGGCAGCGAGAGGTGGACCACGGCCCCGCCCTGGCCGTTCCAGCCCTGGGTGGTGAGCGGTTCGATCCGCTGGCCGGTACGGGTCCGGGCGAGCATCGGCCGGCAGCCGAGGTCGCCACCGGTCAGGGTGTCCGCGGTCACCGCGGTGAGCGGGTCGAGCTGGACGCCGAGGTGCAGGTCGGTCGTGCTGTCGGGACCGGATGCCGCGAGGGTGAGGAGTCCGGCCTGCCAGGTCCCGCCCGGCCAGTGAGCAACCCCTGCGGGGATGTCGGCGGCCTGCTCGCCCCCGTACAGGCGGACCGGGGTGAGCCCGGCCACGGCGACCCGGTAGCTGGTCCGGCCCGAGTCGGACAGGCCACCGTCCGCGGTGCTGCGGTAGGCGTGCTCGACCAGCAGTTCGCCGTCGACCTCGGTGACATCGACCGGGCCGTACGCGGCCGCGACGATACCCAGGTCGAGCGGGCGGTCTCCGTCGTAGCCGAGCAGGTGCCAGCCGGTCGCGGTGGCATCGCCGATCGAGCACTGCAGCCGGACCAGCAGGTACCGGCGGGCCGGAGTACCGAGCCGCACCGTACGGGTCGCGACGACCTGGGCCTTCGAGGCCGTGCCGTCGGCCGGATCCGCGACAGCCGGCTGTCTTCCCCAGGACATCAGGGTGTCCAGCGCCGGCTTCTCCCAGCCGCAGCCGCCCCGGTAGGTGAAGTTGCGGTAGTCGATGTCCCCGATCGCCGGACCGACGGCTGCGGCGTCGGGACGCCCGGCACATCCCGCGACAACGCCACAGACCGCCAGCGCGGTCGCTGCGACCCGCACCGCACCGCGGCGGCGTTGGAGGACATGTTGCATGGCGTCACACTATCCAGCCCGGCAACCGGCGGTGCCGACCCGGTACCGGCGGACCTGATACCGTCGGCGGAGTGTCGAGGACCCTTCATGAGCCTGCGGGTCGCATCCTGGCCCCGGTGAGCCTGACGGCCATCGGGTTGAACGGCAACCTGGCGGGCGCCGCTCGCCTGCGCGACATCAGCATCGAACTCGCCGCGGAGGTGCCGACCGTCGTCATCGCCTCGGAGGAACGCCCGCGCCGCGCCCTGTTGCGCCTGCTCAGCGGGGCCTGCAGCATCACCTCCGGTGAGCTGGTGTTCCGCGAGGGCGACCAGGAGGTCGACCTGGCCCAGACCAGCGCCCTCGACCTGGCGACCGTCCGCAACCGGGGTATCGCCTGCAGCGTGACCGTGCCGGCCCCCCATCCCACCCTGACCTGCGCGCAGGCCGTCGCCGAGCTGGCGCACTGCCCGCTGGAGGAGGCCGAGACCGAGCTGGCCGCGCTGGGACACGGCCACGCGGTGGCGGTGAAGGTCGGCGACACCCGAGGTTCGGACCGCAGCGTGATCCCGATCGCCGCCAGCCTGCTGCACGCTGCCCGGATCATCCTGGTCGACCTGACCAACCACCCCGCCCCCGAGGTCCGCCAGCGCGTCCTCGCCCGTGCGCGACGTGGGGCGGCCGTCCTGATCGTGACCGACGCGCTGTACGACGACCTGCCCAGCACCGCCCGGTCACACCTGCTGACCCCCGACGGCCACCTGGTCTGAGCCGATGGCCACCGAAGCGACCCGGAGCTGGCGGCGCGGGGTGCTGGTAGCCCTCGCGGCCCTGCTGCTCCCGCTGGCCGGGTGCGACGGCGGTTCCGGCACGCTGCTCGCCACCCCGAAGCCGCGGACCCCTCCGCCGGCCACGATGGTGCACATCCAGGACGTCCGGACCGGGATGTGCCTGGACGCCGACCGGCTGCCGGCCGGCGGGCGGATCGCCTACCTGGAGGTGCTGGGCTGCGCCACCGAGCACAACGGCGAGGTCTTCGCCGTCGAGCCGGGCGCGGGCACCCCGGAGGGCATCCCGGACGGCAAGGACTGCTGGGCCGCCTACCAGGGGTACGTGGGGACCGCTCCGGACCGTACGCAGAACCAGATCCGCGCCCTGACCGCCAGCGCCGACGCCCTCGCCGCGGACCGCTCGGCGCCGCTGGTGTGCGTGGCCGTCACGCCATCGGCCACCACGGCCTCGTTGCAGGGCTCCGGTACCTGAGCGGTACCCGGCTCAGTGCTCCAGATGGAGCAGGTTCATCGCATTGACTCCGGTGATCATCTCCTGCACCGGCCCGAACTGGCAGGCCTCCACCACTCCGATCGGATCATCATCGGCGATCGGGGAGGGGAAGTCGCTTCCCATCAGCACGTGGTCGGGGCCGACGAAGTCCACCAGGGCGACCAGCTGCTGGGTGTCGAAGGTGGCCGTGTCGTAGTAGAGCCGGCGCAGCTGGTCCAGCGGCCGCACCGTGTCGTCCTCGCCCTCGAGCCGTTCGGCCCCGCGCTGGATCAGCCCGCGCAGGGCCAGGAGCGCTCCGCCGCCGAAGGCCAGGCACAACGGGACGTCGTGTCGCTCCAGCACTCCCGACCGCAGCAGGCCGGCGGCCGCCAGGGCGAGCTCGACACCGGCCGCCACGGGGCCCGACCACGGCAGGGCCGGCTCGTTCGCGCCACTTGTCCCGGAGACCGGGTGGAGCAGGGTGAAGGCCCGGTACTCGGCGAGGACCGACCACAGCTGGTCGTTCTGCACCTCGGCGAACCCCCGTCCGCCGCCGTGGGTGCCGAGCGCCATCCCGCGCATCCCGAGGTCGACCAGGCAGCGGCGTGCCTCGTCGGCCGCGCTCTCCAGCTCGGCGTGCACGGCGCCCAGCGCGACCAGCCGGTCGGGCGTCTCCCCGACGAAGCGGGCCAGCTCCTCGTTGCCGTACTGGACCAGGTCCCGGACCAGGCCGGTGTCCTGGGAGCCGAAGCCGAGCA
Source organism: Raineyella antarctica (assembly GCF_900092135.1). GTDB lineage: Bacteria > Actinomycetota > Actinomycetes > Propionibacteriales > Propionibacteriaceae > Raineyella > Raineyella antarctica. Next base: position 217,646 of record NZ_FMYF01000003.1, read on the forward strand.
CGCGGCTGGGCAGCGCCACGGCGTGCACCTCGACGCCCCTGGCATCCATCTGGGCCAGCCGCGTCTCGTGGTCGTACGCCGCGGGCGGGCAGCTCAGCGACGTGGCCTCCGCCAGACCGGTCACCTCGGGGGCGAGCCGGACCGTGCCCTCCGCCAGACCGGACAGGTCCGCGCGTCCCTCCCGCGCCAGCCATTCCAGTAGCGGCATCGGCAGGGCATGGGTGTGCACGTCGACCTGACGCAGCGCCGGGTAGGGACTCATGTCTTCACGTTAGCGCCCACCCGCCGCGTGCACGGGGTTTTCGTCGCTCAGGGGCGCAGCAGCACCTTGATCGCGCGGCGCTCGTCCATCGCCGCGTACGCCTCGGCGACCTGGTCCAGCGGCAGGGTGAGGTCGAAGACCCGCCCGGGGTCGATCGACCCGTCCAGGACCAGCGGGAGCAGCTCGGGCAGGTAGTTGCGGACAGGCGCCATCCCGCCGCGCAGGCCGACGTTGCGGGCGAACATCGTGGCGATGCTCGGGTCGGAGTCGTGCGGGACGCCGACGAAGCCCACCATCGCGCCGGGACGGGCGTGGTCCAGGGCGTCCTTGATCGAGTCGGCGGTGCCGACGCACTCCAGCACGGCGTCGGCGCCGATGCCGCCGGTCAGCTCGCGGACCCGCTCGACCCCGGTCTGGCCGCGCTCGGCGACGATGTCGGTGGCGCCGAGCTCGCGGGCCAGGGCCTGCCGGGGGGCGTTCCGGGAGATCACGATGATCCGTTCGGCACCCTTGACCTTCGCCGCGATGACACCGCACAGGCCGACCGCGCCGTCACCGACCACGACGACAGTCATGCCCGGGCGGACGGCCGCCATCTCCGCCGCGTGCCAGCCAGTGCCCATCACGTCGGACAGGGCCAGGACCGAGGGGACCAGTGCGTCGTCGGGTCGCTCGTCGAGCGCGACCAGGGTGCCGTCGGCCTGAGGGATCCGGATCGCGTCGGCCTGGCAGCCGTCGTACCAGTCCAGGTGGTCGCAGACCGAGGAGAAGCCGGCGTGGCAGTGCGGGCAGGTGCCGTCGCAGGAGTAGAAGGGGCCGACCACGAACTGGCCCGGACGCACGGTGGTGACCGCGTCCCCGACGGACTCGACCACTCCCACGTACTCGTGCCCGATCCGGGCCGGGCGCTTGACCGGGGCGACCCCGCGGTAGCGCCACAGGTCGGAGCCGCACACGCACGCGGCCACCGTACGGATGACGGCGTCCGTCGGCTCCTGGATGACCGGGTCGGGGACCTGCTCGAGGCGGATGTCGTGGGGGCCGTGGATCACAGTTGCTCGCATGGGGGTGATTCTGCACCGCCCGCGACAGGACCGTCACGCCACGTACGGCCCGGCGCAACACGGGCCCGGTCGGCCTAGGCTGGCGGCATGATCTTCATCACCGTCAAGTTCCCCGTCAAGCCCGAGTACGCCGATCGCTGGCCCGAGCTCAGCGCCGCGTTCACAGCGGCCACCCGGGCCGAGCCCGGCAACAAGTGGTTCGACTGGTCCCGCAGCATCGACGACCCGAACGAGTACGTGCTGGTCGAGGCGTTCGACGACGACGCCGCCGGCGCGCACGTGGAGTCGGCCCACTTCACCGCGATGCGCGCGGAGTTCCCGCAGTACCTCACCGCGACCCCACGGATCATCTCGCGCCGGATCGAGGGCGACGACTGGGACGTGATGGGCGAGCTGCAGGTCGGCTGAGGGTCAGCCGACCATCCGGGCCCCTTGGGCGATCAGTGCCGCCGCACCCTGGACACCGAACGTGGTCGTGTTGACGATCAGGTCGAAGTAGTCGGTCCCGCGCGGGTCCCAGCGGTTGAACTGCTGGGACATCTCGGGGCGGATCCGGTCCTCGCGCTCCTGGCGCATCCGGGCGAGTTCCAGGCCGATGCCGTGCTGGGTCGCGGCCCAGGCGATCCGGTCCTCCACCGGCCCCACCAGCTTGACGTGCAGGGTGTGGGCGCGGCCGGCCAGGATCTTGGTCGCGTCATGGCCGAGGATCACGCCGCCCCGGGCAGCCAGGCCGAGGACCAGTTCCCGGTTCTGGGCGATCATCGTCGCTTGGTCCCGGGCCTCCGTGACGTCGGCGCTCTTCGGGACGCTCATGACGTTGTGCCCTGCTCCGACGATGGCGGCCAGGCGATCGAGGATGCCGTGGTTGGCGTCGTCCTCGGCCGCCTGGGCCTCGATGTCCTCGGAGGAGAAGGCCTGGCCGGTCACCGGCAGGCCGAGCTGCTGGGCAACGAGCTGCGCGACCTCTTCCAGCCCGGCCCCGTACTGCTCCCACATGGTGACGACGAGCCCGTTCGGGGTGGACGGCGGTCGGGATGGTGTTGTCATAGGGCAACGCTAGCTCCGCTTCCCCCGCCCCGTCGGGAGTACGCGTGCATCGTTGCCGGACCAGCGCTCGGACCGTTCCGAACGCATCCTCTCCCGGCAATCCTCCATAAGGAGACTTGCATGAGGACGGAAGCTGCCCTAATGTCTTTCCTGCAAGCTTCCGTGACAGGAGTCCCATGTACGCCAGCATCCGCACCCAGCGCCCCGTCGCCGCCCCCGCGTCGATGACGTGTTGCGCCTGTCGGTGCGGCCGAATGCTGTCGCGCTGAGCCCGTCGGACCAGATCCGACCGAGGCATCGGCGCCCTCCCCGTACACCTCCCCTCCACCACGCCTGCATCCCCAGGAGTTCCACCATGCCCTCCCACCTCTCCCTGCGTACGCTGCCGGTCCTCGACCTGGGCAGCACCCACCCCGACACCCTGCGGGCCGCTGCCCGCGACACCGGCGCCTTCCTGCTGGCCGGCCACGGGATCCGCCCCGAGGTCCCCGGCGAGGTCGTCGACCTGGCCCGGTTGTTCTTCGCCCTGCCGACCCACGACAAGGCCGCGGTCGACGCGGCCGGTTCCGAGCAGTTCCGCGGCTGGACCTCCTTCGGCACCGGCCGGGACCTCGGCTGGCGCGAACAGTTCGACATCGGCGCCGAACTACCGGCCGTCAAGCTCCAGGACCGCACCCACCCGGGCGACGCCCTGGTCGGCCCGAACCGCTGGCCGGCCCGGCTACCCGCCCTGCGCGACCGCGCCCTGTGGTTCCAGGACCGGGCCACCGAGGTGGCCCGCGCTGTGCTGCGCCAGCTCGCCGTCGGCCTGGGACAGGACTGCGACGTCTTCGACCGCGCCCTGGCCGGCAGCCCGGCGACCTGGACCACCCTGGCCCGCGACGGCGAGGCGACGGCGGCCGGCTCCGCGGTCCCCGCGCACACCGACGCCGGCATCCTCACGCTGCGCTGGCTCGACGCCCAGTCCACCGGCCTCCAGGTGCTGGCCGACCACCGATGGGTCGATGCGACCGGCCACCCCGACACCTTCCTGGTCACCATCGGCGAGGCCCTCACCGAGGCCACCGACGGCTACCTGCGCGCCGCCCCGCACCGGACACTGCCCGCACAGGCGGAACGGGTCACCCTCACGTACGCCTTCGACGCCCCACTGGACGCCACCGTGCCGCACCTGGACCTGCCGGCCGACCTGGGCAGGGAGTGGGCACAGGCGGCCTGACGCCGTCCGCTGAGCGGCACGGAGACGTCGTCCTTGATACCCCCGGGGGCATTATGGAGGCATGAGTGCAGTCGATGAGTACCTGGCGCAGTTCGAGGACGAGCAGCGCACCCGCCTGATGGAGATGCGCGCCATCGTCCGGGCGGCGGCCCCGCGGGCCCGCGAGACCGGCAGCTCCCGGATGCCCACCCTCCAGCTCAAGGACCGGGACCTGGTGCAGTACGCCGCGTTCGGCCAGCACCTCGCCTTCTACCCGGGCCGGGAGACCCTCGCGGCGTTCGAGGACGACCTGGCCGGCTGGAAGCACTCGGGCAGCTCGGTGCAGTTTCCCCTGGACCAGCCGCTGCCCGCCGAGCTGGTCACCGCGATGACCCGGCACGCCGAGGCGCTGTTGCGGGCCGCGCTCACCGGATAGGCTCGGCGCCACCCGGACGAAGGAGCAGCATGGCCCAGGCACTGCCGCGTCGGGTGGCCATCGTGGGGGCGGGGCCGGCCGGCCTGTTCGCCGCCCAGCACCTGGTCACCCAGCAGGACCTCCCCGTGCTGGTCGACGTGTACGACAGGCTGCCCACGCCCTTCGGCCTGCTCCGCTACGGGGTCGCCCCGGACCACACCAGCATCAGGTCGGTGGCCACGGCGCTGGCCCAGACCTTCGACTCCGACCGGATCCGCTTCCTCGGCCACGTCGAGCTTGGCCTGGACATCACGCACGAGCAACTCGTCGAGGCGTACGACGCGGTCGTGTACGCGGTCGGTGCCGCCGGCGACCTGATGATGAAGGTGCCGGGCGAGGCGCTGCCGGGCAGCGGATCGGCCCGCCAGTTCGTGGCCTGGTACGGCGGCCACCCGGACGCCAACCCGCAGTCCCTGCGCGGCGTACGGTCGGTGGCCTGCATCGGGGTGGGCAACGTGGCGGTCGACGTCGCCCGGATCCTCGCCAAGGAGCCCGAGGAACTGCGCAGCACCGACATGCCGGAGTCCGTGCTGGCCGAGCTCGCCGACTCCGAGATCACCGACATCTGGATCATCGGTCGTCGCGGACCCCAGTTCGCCAGCTACACGACCAAGGAACTGCGCGAACTGCTGGCCACCCCCGGCCTGGAGGTGGTGGTCGAGCCTGGCGCCTTCGACGGGCTGGACGACGTGGCCGGCCTCGACCGGCGTACCCGGGCGAACATCGAGGCCCTGCGGGCCGTCGCCGAGCGGCCGCCGCGGCCGGTGGGTTCCCCGGCTCCGCGCGGCCGGCTGCACTTCCTGTTCTGGCACCGCCCGGTCGCCCTGCTGGGGGAGCACCGGGTCGAGCGGCTGGCCCTGGAGCGTACGACCCTGGACGCCGACGACCGGGTGGTCCCGACCGGCGAGCAGCGGACGATCCCCGCCGACCTGGTGCTGCGCGCGATCGGCTACCGCGGCATGGCCCTGCCCGGGGTGCCCTTCGACGCCGACCGCGGCGTGGTGCCGAACGAGCATGGGCGCGTCCTCGGCCCCGACGGGCTCCCGCTGCCCGGGGAGTACGTCACCGGCTGGATCAAGCGCGGACCGATCGGGGTGATCGGCACCAACAAGTCCGATGCCGCCGAGACCGTGGCCCAGTTGCTCGCCGACCTACCCGGTCTCCCCCGCCACGACGTCGACCCGCTGGAGCGGCTGCGGCTGGAGGGGATCCGGCCCACGTCGTTCGAGGACTGGCTGGCGATCGACGCCGCCGAGATCGAGCGGGGCGCGGAGACCGGCCGTCCCCGGGTGAAGATCGAGGCCTGGCACGAGCTGATGCGGCTGTGCAACGAGGAGCGGGCAGGCCGGACGTGAGCGGACCCGGGAGCAGCACCCCTCGGTGCGCTCCCGGGCCCGCCCCCCGGTTCTGCCGGACTACTTCTTCGGGTACTTCGCGCGGTAGGCGGCGACGATCTGGTCGACGGCCCCGTCCAGCGAGACCTTGCCGGTGTCCACGATCAGGTCGTAGCGGGTCGGGTCGGAGGGATCCCAGGACATCAGTCGCTCGGACATCTCGGTGCGCATCCGGTCCTCGCGCGCCAGGCGCTCGGCGGCCACCTCACGGCTGATGTTGAACTCCTGGGCTGCCTGCTGCGCACGGAAGTCTTCGGGACCGACGAGTCGGACGTGCAGGGCACCCTCGGTGTCACCCAGGATCACCGTCGCGTCGCGACCGGTGATCACGCCGCCACCCGCGGCCATCGCGGCGACCTCGGAGATGTTCTGGCTGACCAGTTCGGCGTCGAGGGCGTTGTCCTCGGCGTTGGCCCGGTCACTGTCGGTCTCGGTACGGGCGAAGGAGTGCAGGAAGCGGATGACGTTGCTGTCCTGCTCGGCCCGTGCGGTGGCGGCCATCTCGGCGGCCTCCAGGTCCTGCGAGCTGAAGCGGGTGCCGACGTACGACACGCCGAGGCGCTCGGCGACCTTGGTGCCCACGTACGTGGCGCCGGCACCGTACTGCTCATTGAGGGTGACCAGCGGACGGCCGGCGACCAGGGCGCCGGTGGCGCGCTTGGCGCGGCGCTCGGTCAGCTCGGAGATGATCTCCTTGTGCTTCTCCGCCTTCAGCGGGTAGAAGAAGATGATCAGCGCGGCCACCAGGCTGAGGGCCGCCGGGATCCAGCCGGCCGAGAGCCGGATGCCCTGCAGGGCCTCGGCCGACTGCGTCGGGGCCTTGGGGACGTAGGCGAAGGCCGAGAGGATGCCACCGGCGACGAAGCCGCCGATGCCCTGGCCCACCTTGCGGGAGAAGGAGAGGATCGAGTAGGCGCCGCCCTCGGAGCGCACGTTGGTCTTCCACTCGCCGTAGTCGACGGTGTCGGCCTGCATCGAGAAGATCATCGCGTTGGTGCCGCCGCTGCCCATGCCGTACACGAAGAAGCCGACCAGGGCCCAGATCTTGATCTGGCCGGTGGGCGCGAGTGCCAGGATGGCGTACGCCACCATGGTGATCAGGGCGACCAGCAGGTAGCCGTTGCGCTTGCCCATCTTGCGGGTGATCGCGGGGGCGAAGCCGGCGACCAGTACGGTGCCGAGCGTCGAGGCGATCATCATGAAGATGAAGAAGCTGGCACCGCCCACGACGTAGCGGGCGTAGTACATCTGGACGGCCATCAGGGTGAACATGCCGGTCAGGGTGAAGATGGCTGCGAGGCAGAGGACCAGCAGCGGGGAGTTCTTGCCGACCATCTTGAAGGTGGTCGCCAGCGTCGGCCGCTCCGCGCTCGGCGGGATGACCTCCTTGGTGCCGCGGAAGCACAGGTAGTACAGCGTGATCGCGACCAGCGCCAGGACGATCGTGGTGATGGTGAACTTCAGCCGGATGCCGTCGGCGGTGGTGTCCTTGAACTGGGGGGACAGCACGATGGCGAGGATGACGCCGGTGAGCGACGAGGCGATCGCCCGGGCGCCGGAGAGGCGGGACCGGTCGATCGGGTCCTGGGTCATCGCCGCGGACAGCGAGCCGTAGGGGATGTTCACGAACGAGTAGGCGAGCTGGAAGAACGCGTCGAACAGGAAGACCCACACGACGGCGGCGGTGCCGCTGAGGCCTGCCGGGACGCTGAACAGGCCGACCAGGGCGATGGCGAGCGGGAGGCTGCCGAACATCACCCACGGGCGCAGGCGCCCGAAGCGGGTCTGCTTGCGGCCGACGGTGTTGCCGGCGACCAGGTCGGACACGCCGGCCCAGATCTTGGTGATGCCGTAGATGGTGCCGGCCACGCCGGCGGAGATGCCGGCGATCTCGGTGAGGTAGGCCATCAGGAACAGTGACGTCATCATGAACGCCACGTTGTTGGCCACGTCGCCGAGGGCGTACGAGATCACGCGCCCGCCCGACATCTGCTCGGACTGGACACTTGCTTTCTGTGGTGCGGGTGCACTCATTCGAGGTTCCTTTCCTGCCGCAGGGGTCACCGTCGGCCCCCCGTCCGGGACCCCCTGTGCGCGGTGCGCCGCCGGCGCGAATCGCACGCCTGACCAGGTGACTCCTCCATCTTCGGGCCGCCTCCGGCAACGGCCGCCCGCCTTGCCGCAAGTTTCCACAGGGGCAGGCCTTCGGGGGCGTTCGAGCCGACAAACTACGACAACAGGCGTGTCGGACTACCCCTCCGGGTGCTTTCCTACCCAGTCCTCGTAGCCGGCCACCGCCGTCGGGAGGGTGGGGAAGATGAAGTCCTCGCCCACCACCTCGAGGAACCCCGTCGACGCCAGGTCGTCGCGCATGTCCTGCTTGACCCGGGCGAGGGCCAGCTGCACCCCACGCTTCTGGAGCTCGTCCGCCAGGGTCTGCAGCACGTCCACCGCCGTGATGTCGACCTCGACGTTGGCCTCGGCATTGACCAACAGCCACCTGGCCGGCGGGGAGGAGACGTCGACGGCCTCGAGCGCCCGGCGGATGAAGTTGTCGGCGTTGGCGAAGAACAGCGGCGCGTCGTAGCGGTACACGACCAGCCCCGGGACCTGCACCGCGTCGGGATAGTCGTCCACGTCGTGCATGCCGGCCAGGCCGGGCACCCGGCCGAGGATCCCGTCGTGCGGTCGGGCCAGTCGGCGCAGCAGCTCCAGGATCGACAGGGCGATCGCAATGCCGATCCCCTGCAGGACACCGAAGGTGAGCACCCCGGCGGTGGTCAGCACCGCCAGCGCCAGCTCACTGCGGCGGAAACGCGCGATCCGCCGCCACTCCCGCACCTCGACCAGGCCCACGGCCGCGAAGACGACGACGGCGCCCAGCGCGGCGCGCGGGAACTGGGCCAGTGCCGGGCCGAAAGCGAAGACCGTCAGCAGGATGAAGCCCACCGCGACCAGGGAGTGCAGCTGGGTGCGGGTGCCCATCGTGTCGCCCAGTGCCGTACGGCTGCCGCTGCAGCTGACCGGGAAACCGCCGCTCAGCCCGGTGGTGAGGTTCGCCGCGCCCAGGGCCAGGAACTCCTGGTTGCTGTCGATCGGCTCGCCCCGGCGAGAGGCGAAGGAGCGGCCGGTGAGGACCACGTCGGAGTAGCCGACCACGGTGACCCCGAGGGCCGCTGCGAGCAGCGGCCCGAGCGGGATCCCGGTGAGGTCGGGCAGGCCGAGGTCGGGGAGTCCGCGCGGGATCTGCCCGACCAGTCGTACGCCACGGTCACCCAGGCCGAGGATCCAGGACGCCAGTGCGGCGAGCAGGACGAAGACCAGGGCCCCCGGCAACCGGGGGGCGAGCCGGCGCAGGACGAACAGCATCACCAGGCCGATCCCGCTGATCAGCAGGGTCGGAAGGTGCGCCTGGGACAGCTGCCGGAAGGTGGCGGCAACCTCGCCGTAGGGCGTCGCGGCCGACACGTCGAGCCCGGTGAGGGCCCCGAGTTGGCTGGTGACCATCAGCACCCCGATGCCCGTCATGTAGCCGACGAGGACCGGGCGGGACAGCAGGTCGGCCAGGAACCCGAGCCGGGCGACCCAGCCGACCAGGCAGATCAGCGCCGTCCCGAGCGCCAACGCGGCGGCCACGTCCCGGGACCGCCCGGGACCCAGCGCGCCGACCAGCCCGGCGACGCCGGCCGCGGTCATCAGTGCGGTGGTCGACTCCGGACCGACCGACAGCTGCCGGGAGGAGCCGAGCACCACGTACACGAGCAGGGGCCCGACCGTCGCCCACAGTCCCACCACCGGCGGCATGCCGGCCACGACCGCGTACGCCATCACCTGGGGCACCAGGTAGGCGGCGACCGTCACACCGCCGAGGACGTCACCGCGCAGCCAGCCCCGCTGGTAGTGCCGCAGGACCTGCACCCCCGGGAACAGGCCCCGGAGGAGTCCGCGGGACCCCCGCGGACCCGTCGACGTCGCCGGCTGGACCATGGGTCTGCTACTCCTCGGACTCCGCCTCCTCCAGCAGGCCCTCCCGGGCCGCCTCCGCCACGATCCGGCGGACGTTCTCGATGTCGCCGCAGTCCTGGTCGAGCAGCTTGCTGCGCCGGGTGAGCCAGGCCTGGCCCAGCTCGGCGCGCTCCTTCGCGGAGACGTCGGCGCGGGCGCCGTTGAGGATCGTCTGCTCCTCCTCGCCCAGGTGGTGGTTGATCGCCTCGGCCAGCTTCTCGACGGCGGAGTCGAACTTCTGGGTGTCGGTGCCCTTGGCCTCCAGCAGTGCGAGCAGGGCCTCGTTGCCGGCCGCGTGCTCGACGTGGCCGTGGTGCTCCTCGTGGCCGGTGATCGCGTCCTCGCGGCGCAGCCTCGGGTAGACCTCGGCCTCCTCCGCCTCGCCGTGGGCGATCAGCAGGTTGGCCAGGGTGGCGCGGGCGGTCGCACGGTCGGCCGTCGCGTCGCGCAGCTCGCGGAGCAGGGTCTCGAACATCCGGTGGTCGTCGATGATCAGGTCGACGACGTCGCCGGACACGGGGCGAGGGATCTCGAAGAGCGTCATGCCGGCCAGTATGCCCGGGACGGACCGTCAGTGACCGAGGATCGCGACCACGAAGTCGTCCTGCGCCGGGTCGAAGGGATGCAGCTCCCAGGTCGAGTGCAGCGAGTGCACCGCCAGCCCGGCCGCCTCGATGTCGGCCCGGAAGGTGTCGTACGGGTAGCCGCGCTGCAGCCCGAAGCCGATGATGGCGCGGCCGCGCGGGGCGAGCAGCCGGGAGAAGTTGGCCAGCGCGTCGCGCTGGGTCCCCTCGGCCATGAAGGTCACCACGTTGCCGGCGCAGACGATCACGTCGAACGGCTCGACGTCGGCGAACGCCGCCACGTCCGGGTCACTGACGTCACCGACGGCCCAGCGGGCGTTCGGCAGTTCGGCGTACGTACGGGCCGCCTCCTCGACCAGCACCGGGTCGACGTCGACGCCCAGCACGTCGTGACCGCGGCGGGCGAGTTCGCCGGCCACCCGGCCCGGTCCGCAGCCGGCGTCCAGGATCCGTGCACCCCGGGGCGCCATCGCGTCGACCGTCCGAACCTCGCCGAACAGGTCGTGGCCGGCCGCGGCCATCTGCTTGAACCGCTCGATGTACCACTGGGAGTGGCCGGGTCGGGTCTCGGTGATCAACTGCCACTGGCTCTTGGGACGCATGGACCCATTGTGCGCGGTCGGTCGTGGGCGGTCGGACGCAGGGCAGAAGCGCGCCGCCGCCCCTCGACCCCTCGCACGTTCGGCCCTAGAGTTATCAGGATCTCAGTGCTCGACCTGGATCTGAACGTTCGGTCTGAATAGCTATTCGGGAGGAAACGTCATGAGCAGTCACACCTATCGCGTCGTCGAGATGGTGGGCACCTCGCCCGACGGTGTCGACGCGGCCATCGCCAACGCGGTCGCCGCCGCGACCGCCCAGCTCGGCGAGGTCGGCTGGTACGAGGTGGTCCAGATCCGCGGCCACGTGGAGAACGGGACGGTCGCCCACCACCAGGTGACCCTCAAGATCGGGGCCCGCCTCCCGGAGTGAGGTCGGGCGTCGGGGAGTCGTGGCGGCGGGGAGGTCTGGCGGCCGGGCTCTCCTCTGCGGCGTCACTAGGTGCGCCGAATCTGTTCCACCAGCGATAGATTCGGCGCACCTAGCCGTCCCGCGGGCTTCCGCGGCCATCCCGTGTGGTTCCGCTGGCCGTCCCGTGTGGTTCAGCTGGCCGTGGTGTCCGAATGCCGGACCAACATAAGCAAAGTTGCCCTGAGCGATAACCGAGACTAATCTTTTGGGCGGCTGACAGGTCTTTCGCCAGGAGGATGGACAGATGAGCGTGAGCTTCGCCCCGCGTACGCGACGAATGCCCGGGCGCTGAGCGCGCCCCCACGCCCGCAGGCTGCCCCATGCCCGCACGCCCGGACTGCCCGCACGCCCGGACTGCCCGCAAGCCCGGACTGCCCCCGCACCCGCAGGTCAGCCCCCGCGCCCAGCGCACACCCACGAGCTGGCATCCTTCTGACCGTACACACCACAAAGGACACACCATGAACCTTCGCTTGCGCACCTTCGCCGCGGTCGTCGCCGCCCTGACCCTGTCCACCGTGGGGCTGGCCGGCTGCGGCAGCCAGCAGGAGACGCTGACCATCTCCGCCGACGCGACGCCGCACGCCGAGATCCTCAAGTACGTCCAGGACTCCGGGCAGCTGAAGAACACCAAGATCGAGATCAAGCCGATCTCCGGGCAGGTCGACCCGAACCAGCTGCTCGAGGCCGGCGACGTCGACGCGAACTTCTTCCAGCACAAGCCGTACCTCGACGACTGGCAGCGCGAGCACCAGACGAGTGACCTGGTCCCGGTGGCCTCCACGCACATCGAGCCGATGGCCCTGTACTCCAAGAAGGCCAAGGCCACCGCCGACATCCCGGCCGGTTCGACCATCGCCGTGCCGAAGGACCCGACCAACTACGCCCGCGCGCTCTACGTGCTGCAGGGTGCCGGGCTGCTGACGATGAAGGAGCAGGACTCCTCCAAGGCGAACCTGTCGACCATCACCGCCGCCGACATCGCCGCCAACCCGAAGAACCTGAAGTTCGTCGAGCTGGATCGCCCGCAGCTGCCGCGCACCCTCGACGACCCGCAGGTGACCGCCTCGGTGATCAACTCCAACTACGCGATCGAGGCCGGGCTCACCCCGACCAAGGACGGCCTGTGGATGGAGTCGGCCCAGAACAACCCGTACGCCAACATCCTGGTGACCACCACCAAGAAGCAGGCTGACCCGGGCATCAAGGAGCTGGCCGCTGCCCTGGAGTCCAAGCAGACCGCCGACTGGATCACCCAGAAGTACGGCGAGTCGATCGTCGCGGTCCACGCCCAGTGATCGAGTTCGACCACCTCGCCAAGACGTACACCTCGCAGAAGCACGGTGACGTCCAGGCGCTGACCGACGTGACGCTGAGCGTGCCCGACGGTGCCATCCAGGGCATCGTCGGGCCCTCGGGCGCCGGCAAGTCCACCCTGCTGCGCTGCCTCAACCTGCTCGAGCAGCCGACCGGCGGCCGGATCGTCCTGAACGGGGACGACCTGACCACCCTGTCGAGCGCGGACCTGCGGGCGGCGCGGCGCCGGATCGGCACGGTCTTCCAGCACTTCGAGCTGCTGCACTCGCGTACGGTCGCCGACAACATCGGCCTGCCGCTCGAGCTCGCCGGCACCGAGCGCAAGGAGCGCGAGGCCCGGATCGCCGAACTGGTCGAGCTGGTTGGCCTGCAGGGCCGGGAGCACTCCTTCCCCTCGCAGCTGTCCGGGGGCCAGCAGCAGCGCGTGGGCATCGCCCGGGCGCTCGCGGCCCGGCCCGACGTCCTGCTGTGCGACGAGCCGACCAGCGCGCTGGACCCGGCCACCACCTCGCAGATCCTGGACCTGCTGGTCCACGTCAACCGTTCGGTCGGGGTGACGATCGTGCTGATCACCCACGAGCTGGGCGTGGTGCGCCGGATCTGTACGCATGCCGCCTTGCTGGACCGGGGCCGGATCGTCGAGTCCGGCTCGGTGGTCGACCTGGTCACCGATGCCGGTTCGGCCCTGGGCCAGCTGATCGCACCGATCCCGGCCGCCCTCGCGGGCCGGCCCGGCGTCGCCCTGATCACCGCCCTGGACGAGGCCGCGGACCAGCCCTGGCTGAGCGAGCTGGCCCGGACCTTCGGACTGGACATCTCCGTCGTCGCCGGCGGGGTCGAGCAGATCGGCGAGCGCCACGTCGGCAAGCTGGCCGTCGACTTCGGCGCCGACGTCGACCGGGCCCGGATCGAGGCCTACTTCGCCGACCACCCGCAGGTACACCTGGCCTGGCTCGACCGGTTGCACGCGCCGGCCACCGACATCGAGGAGGAGCTGGCATGACCGAGAAGGTCACCTGGATCCAGGCGCTGCCCGAGCTCTGGACGGCCCTGCTGGAGACCGTCTACATGGTCGCCGTCTCCTTCGTCATCACCTTCCTCCTCGGGGTCGCCCTCGGGGTACTGCTGCACGTCACCGACCGCCGTGGGCTGCGACCGGCCCCCGCCGTGAACCAGGCCCTGGGCACCGTGGTCAACGTCGTCCGGTCGATGCCCTTCATCGTGCTGCTGATCCTCTTGCTGGGCCTGACCCGGCTCATCGTGGGCACCGCGATCGGCCCGACCGCCGCGATCGTGCCGCTGAGCATCGCCGGCATCCCGTTCTTCGCCCGGGTGGTGGAGAACGCCCTGAACGAGGTCCCGCGCGGCCGCGTCGAGGCGGCGACCGCGATGGGCGCCACGGACATGCAGGTGATCCGCAAGGTGCTGCTGCCCGAGGCCGCCAGCGGCATCATCGCGGGTTCCACGCTCACCCTGGTGATGCTGGTCGGCTCCTCCGCGATGGCCGGCGTGATCGGTGGCGGTGGCCTGGGCGACCTCGCCCTGGTGTACGGCTACCAGCGGTTCAACAACCAGGTGCTGCTGGCCTGCGTGATCGTGCTGATCGTCCTGGTCCAGGGGATCCAGATGTCCGGCGACGGCTGGGTGCGGGCGCGGGCACACAAGCGCTGAGGCGTACGCCGCTTCCGTCGGGGTAGTGAGCCCAATCCGCTGGCAGCAGGGTCCGAACGGTCGATACTGGAGACAGCGGAGCCTGATCTCCAGGAGGGCCGGACCATGAGCACCTTCCCACACCATTCCCTCCCGTCCCACCGCGCCGGGCCGGGGGTCGCCAGCATCGTCCTGGGTTTCCTCGCCCTCGCCGGAGTGGCCTGGAGCGCCCTGGTGACGCTCAACGAGGGCGTCGACCTGCCGGCCTGGGAACGCGTCCTGGGCGTCGCGCTCATCCCCATCGCGTTGGCCTTCGGCCTGTCCGTGGGCATCTACGCGGTCCGACGTCGCGAGCACGGTCGGGGGGCGGGAGAGATCGGGCTGGTGCTGGCAGCCCTCGCCATCGTCGCCCTGGTCCTGGTGGTCACGGTCATCGGCTACTGAGGGGTGCCGCGCACAGTAGGGGCGGCTAGGCTCGGGACCACCGACCCTGAGGAGACCCCATGGCCGAGAACCCCGCCCCGCTCGCCCTGGTGACCGGTGCCACCGGCTACATCGGTGGCCGGCTCGTCCCCGAGTTGCTCAAGGCCGGCATCCGGGTCCGTGCGATGGCCCGCCACCCCGAGAACCTGCGCGGCCGCAGCTGGGCCGACCGGGTCGACATCGTCCAGGCCGACGCCGGCTCCCCCGAGGACCTGCGCCGGGCGATGGAAGGCGTCGACGTCGCCTACTACCTGATCCACGCCCTCGGCACCGGGCGGCGCTTCGAGAGCACCGACCGGCGTACGGCGCTGGTCTTCGGCGCAGCGGCCCGGGAGTCCGGGGTGAAGCGGATCGTCTACCTCGGCGGGCTGCACCCCGACATCGAGGAACTCTCCCCGCACCTGGAGTCCCGCCGCGAAGTCGGGGACATCCTGCTGGCCTCCGGCGTCCCGACCACGGTGCTGCAGGCCGCGGTGATCCTGGGCTCCGGCAGCGCCTCGTTCGAGATGATGCGCCACCTCACCGAGCGCCTGCCGATCATGGTCACGCCCAAGTGGGTGACCAACCGGATCCAGCCGATCGCGATCCGCGACGTCCTGCGCTACCTGGTCGGATCGGCGTCGATGCCGCCGGATGTGAACCGTACGTTCGACATCGGCGGCCCGCAGGTCCTGACCTACGGCGAGATGATGCAGGGCTACGCCCGCGTGGCCGGGCTGGGGCGCCGGGTGATCATCCCGCTGCCGGTGCTCACCCCGTGGCTGGCCAGTCACTGGGTCGGCGTCGTCACCCCGGTCCCGGCCAAGCTGGCCAAGCCGCTGGTCGGCTCACTGATCCACGAGGTGGTCTGCCGCGAGGACGACATCAAGCAGTACGTGCCCGACCCGCCCGAGGGCCTGGTCGACTTCGAGGGGGCGGTCCGCCTCGCCCTGCGCCGGATCGCGGACAGCGACGTGACCACCACCTTCTCCTCCGCGCTCGGACCGACCGCCCCGAGCGACCCGCTGCCCGAGGACCCGGACTGGGCCGGCGGCCGGCTGCGGGTCGACGAGCGGTCCTCGATCGTCGCCGCGACCCCCGAGGTGCTGTGGACGGTGATCGAGGGCATCGGCGGCGACAACGGCTGGTACTCCTGGCGCCTCGGCTGGGTCGCCCGCGGCGTGATGGACCGGGTGTTCGGCGGACCCGGACTGCGCCGGGGGCGGCGCCACGGATCGGACCTGCTGGTCGGCGACGAGCTGGACTGGTGGCGGGTCGAGGCCATCGAGGAGGGCCACCTGCTGCGGCTGCGCGCCGAGATGCGACTGCCCGGCCTGGCCTGGCTCGAGCTCATCGCCGAGCAGGATGAGCAGGGGCGTACGGTCTTCCGGCAACGCGCCCTCTACCTGCCCAAGGGCCTGCCGGGTCTGGCCTACTGGTGGGCGGTCACACCTTTCCACGGGATCGTGTTCGGCGGTATGCAGCGCAACATCGCCGCCGCGGCCGTGGAGGCCCAGCGGTCGTTCGATGCCGGTCAGGGGCCGACCTGAGAGCGAGATGACTGCACTCACAGGCCGAACGCCCCACCGCGGGCGCAGCAACGGAGGACACTGAAAGCAGGAATCTCTTGCCGGAGGGCCGACCGATGTCCCAGCTCGCACACCCCACCCACGCGTCACGGAGCCACCGGCCCGGGACCATCAGCATCGCCATGGGCGTCCTGGCGCTGATCGGGTCCGCCTGGTCGATCTACCTGACCCTCGGCAGCGCCGGGCCCGAGCTGTCCAACGTCGTCCGGGGCATCGGGATGGCCCTGCTACCGATCGGACTTGTCGTCGGCGTCCCGACCGGCGTGATGGCCTTCCGCCGCGGGGGTGCCGACCGCGCAGTGGGACTCGCCGGTCTGGCGCTGGCCGCGCTGGCCCTCGGCGCATTCGTGGTGCTGCTCGCCACGACCGACTACTGACAGCGACGGGGTCGGCGCCGGTCAGAGACGGGCGTGCGAGTTCCGGGTGTGTCCCTCGATCAGCCGGGCGGCGGCTTGCGCATCACCTGAGGTGATCGCGTCGTAGATGCCGTGGTGCTCCGCACGCAGCTGCGCATCACCTCGCCCCAGGCCTCCAGATTCCTGCGTCATGACCCTCCCCATCTCGCTGGACCCATGGCACCAGCCCGTGCGCCTGGTCCGGGACTGCTCCGGCCCGCGCGCCGCCTGTACTGATTCCCAACGGCTCCCCTCGATCCACGCGTTCTCGTCACGGGAGTGCGTGGATCGAGGGGAGCGAGTGGGAATCAGTACAGGACATCCTCGGCACCTCAGCTCCCCTCTCGCGGCTCGCCGGATGTCACTCGCCGGCGCTCAGGTCGGGCACTCCCGCAGAACCGCCAGGAAAGGAATAGTGGGTGGACCGACCCACAGGGAAGGCTTTCGTTACCAGCCTGCACCCATCCATCCAACCCTGGCTAAGCAGTTAGACCAAACGGTTACCTTTCCGTTACTTTTCTGGCGATCCAAAAGGCCACCTCTTCTGTCACACTCAGGTTGGGGGGGAATCCTGTATCACTCCGTCCGTCTCGGGCCCTCGGGCCTGCGGCGGACGTTTGAGTAGCGCCCGCTCCAGTGCTCGGTGACCGGGGGCCAAAAGCTCGGCCGGCATCCATGACCGGCACTCTGGCTCGCCCGGGCGAGACCAGCGAGTCGGCCTGTATCGCTTTCGCCCCGCAAGCACCGCATCCGGGCCTCAGCCGGAGCGCAAGCCGGGCACCCGCCGAAGAATTCGGAGGCTGCAATGCTCAAGAGAGCGCGGATGGCCGTCCTGGCCATCGTTGTCACCATTCCCATGATCCTCGGCCTGACGACCGCCTATGCGGCACCTTCCGGTGGCGCGTCGTCGACCAAGACCACCATCGACGCCTACAAGAAGAAGGCCGAGAACGTCAAGAAGAAGGCCGAGGAACGGATCACCCAGCAGGACCGCGACAAGGCCATCGCCAAGGCCCTTCAGCGGGGCGAGCTCAACCCGCTGATGACCGCCGCGACCGGGACAGCGGCGGCTCTGGCGCCCGGTGCGGCGCCGCACTACTTCAGCCATCCCAACTACGCCAACAGCCCGCTGCCGACCCTGGCGCCGGGCACCGGCGCGTATGTGGGCAACCGCCTGCAGGA
The DNA here is from genome assembly GCF_900092135.1 of Raineyella antarctica. Classification (GTDB taxonomy): domain Bacteria; phylum Actinomycetota; class Actinomycetes; order Propionibacteriales; family Propionibacteriaceae; genus Raineyella; species Raineyella antarctica. The sequence goes on from NZ_FMYF01000003.1 coordinate 235,281, forward strand.
CCGTGCCTTCGCGACGGACTACCCCGTGGGCGTGGGTCAGCTGGCACCGGTCTTCGTCGTGGTGGACACTCCATTGACCGGAGGCTTCCTAACGGAGTTCAAGGCCCGGAACCAGGCCACCAACGGCGGCAGCCCATTCCCCTCAGCGGGGAACGTGTTCCACGCGTATGTGCTCCGCCCGACCGGCACGGCGGGCCAGTACACCGTGGTCTTCGACTCCGGGCTGCTCACCGTCCCCGCGCCGACCACGGCCAGCACCAGCGAAGACACGTCGTATGGCGTGACCAACCTGACTGTCCAGGACGGTGACCGTCTGGCGTTCTACGGCCAGGGCATCCCTGTGGACACCGGCGCCGGCAACGACATCCTCCACTACCCGGCCCCGACCGCCCCGCTGCAGGACACCACCATTACGATGGGGTCCACCGACTACCCGGTCTACCCGGAGGCGCGCACGTACTCCTTCGGCGCCACGGTCGCCCCCGCGACCCTCACCGGTGGCATCAGGAAGTTCGTCGACACGCTCCCCCCCCCTGCCGACCGCCCAGCCGGACACCGCCACCTATCCCGGCTCGGACTACTACGAGATCGCACTGGTCGAGTACGAGCAGAAGCTGCACAGCGATTTGCCGCCCACCAAGCTGCGCGGGTATGTACAGCTCGCTACCAGCGTCGTCCCAGGGGACGGCGTCCCGCTGACCGGCCCTGGGGGTAAGGCCATCAATCTGCCGGACGGTGCCCAAGCCGTCGGCGTGACCGCTCCGAGCTATCTCGGCCCGGCAATCGGGGCGACCAAGGACAAGCCTGTCCGAATCCTGTTCCGGAACCTCCTGCCCACCGGCGCGGCGGGCAACCTGTTCATCCCGACCGATACCACCGTTATGGGTTCGGGCAAGACCGCCGACGGGCACACGATGACCGAGGCGGACCCGCAGAATCCTATGTGCAGCGACCCTGCGAAGGCGGACATGGTGGCCGCTGGTCACTGCTACGCGGAGAACCGGGCGACCCTGCACCTGCACGGTGGCGTCACGCCGTGGATCTCGGACGGGACCCCGCACCAGTGGATCACCCCGGCCGGTGAGACCACGGCCTATCCCAAGGGCGTCAGTGTCCAGAACGTGCCGGACATGCCCGATCCCGGCCCCGGTGCCCAGACGTTCTTCTACACCAACGCCCAGAGCGCGCGGCTGATGTTCTACCACGACCACGCCTGGGGCATCACCCGCCTCAACGTGTACGCCGGTGAGGCCGCGCCCTACATCATCACCGACAACACCGAGAAGGCGCTCGTCACCGCCGGGACCATCCCGGACGCCGCCTCGACCCTCAACCTTGTGGTCCAGGACAAGACGTTCGTGCCCTCGCCCGAGCAACTCGCTCAGCAGGACGAGACCTGGAACAGCGCCCGATGGGGCGACCTGGGCGACCTGTGGATGCCGCACGTGTACTCGCCCGCCCAGAACCCTGGGGACGCCTCCGGCGTCAATGCCTTCGGCCGCTGGGCGTACGGACCGTGGTTCCACCCGCCGACCAACAGCATCGACAACCCGCCGATGGACAATCCCTACTACGACTCCAACTGCAACCCGGACCTCGGCTGGTGTGAACCCAAGCAGATGCCGGGCACACCCTACCTCTCCATGGGCATGGAGTCCTTCATGGACACCCCCGTCGTCAACGGCACCGCCTACCCCACAGTGGAGCTGGACCCGAAGTCCTACCGGCTTCGGATCCTCAACGCGGCCAATGACCGGTTCTTCAACCTGTCCCTCTACAAGGCCGTGGATGCCAACGGCACCGTCTGCGACAAGGCGAACCCGACTCCGGTGGCTGAGTCGACCGGCGTCAACTGCACCGAGGTGAAGCTCGACCCTGCCGATCCTGGCCTTCAACCCTGATGGGGAGCCCATCGACGTGGTCAACCACTACGTCAACTTCGGTTGGGAGTACGTGCTCCACTGCCACATCCTCAGTCACGAGGAGATGGACATGATGCGCACCCAGGTGGTGGGCGTGAATCCGGTGGCTCCGACCTACGGGGGCGCCGTACGGTCCGGTACAGGGAAGAGTCAGATCTACACGGTCAGCTGGACCGACAAGTCCAAGAACGAGACCGCATTCGCCATCGAGCGTCGGGTCGCCGGAAGCACCGATCCGTGGACGCAGATCGCCATGGTCCAGACCGAAGTGCTGAACAAGGTCGGCTACACGAAGGGAACCGGTGCGGCCACCGGACCGGCGTCATACGTCGACCCGATCGGCAACACGAAGACGCTGTACGAGTACCAGGTGTACGCGGTCAACGTGGTCGGCGATGTGTGGGACTACTCCGACCCGGCGCTCAACAACATCCCGGCCGGCGGTGGCTTCCCGACGCTTACCCTGGACAGCCGCGGAACCGGTACCCAAACGGCCGAGCCCGTCGCTGCCCCGACCAACCTTACGGGCACCATCGCCGTCAAGAACAAGAAGACATCGACCGTAAAGCTCACCTGGACGGACAACGCCACCAATGAGACAGGGTTCCTCATCCAGCGCACCGACCTGAGGGACAACTCCGTGGTCAACGCCACGGTAGGCCCCAACACCACCACCTTCACCCAGGACGTGACCTCCGGCGTCGCCTACAGCTACCGCGTCCACGCCTTCAGTGCCACTGCCCAGTCAGACTGGTCGAACGCGCTGCGGCTGCCCTGACCTCCTCGTGAGGCCGTGACCCCCAGATGACACGGAGTGCCCGGAGCCCACAGGCTCCGGGCACTCCGTCGTTCCGGTCGGCTGGAGCGTCTTCCCCACGGGACGGCGATCACGACCCCGATCAGGTCACGGTACCCACCAGCCGCGCTCGCCCCAGCCGCCGTACGTCTCGCGGCGCTGCGCCCGGCGTGACCGCGACCCCAGGTAGCTGCCGACCACCGCCGCGCCGAGCTCGTCCAGCTCGGGCGCTACCACCCGGCCGTCCACCCGCCGCGCGATCGAGTCCACGAACCGTGCCAGCCCCGGGTCGTCCCCGAGCCGGAAGAACGTGACCTGCGCACCGAGCCGGCCGGAGGCGTCCAGCTCCTCGACCGTCGCGGCGATGGTCAGCGGGTGCGGCGGGTAGTCGAAGAACACCTCCGCATCGGGCAGCAGGTGGGCGGTCGGCTCCCCGTCGGTGACCACCAGCAGCACCGGCTGCGCATCGGGGTGCTGGCGGAAGAACTTGTTGGCGAGCAGCAGCCCGTGGTGCAGGTTGGTGCCCTTGGCCCAGTTCGAGTCGAGCCCGACCAGCTCCTCCATGTCCATCACCTGCGCGTGCCTGCCGAAGCCGACCAGCTGCAGGGCGTCCCCGCGGAAGCGGGTGCTGATCAGCTGGTGCAGGGCAAGCGCCGTCCGCTTCATCGGCACCCAGCGGCCCTCCATCATCATCGAGAAGCTGGTGTCGACCAGCAGCGCGACCGCCGCCCGGCTGTGCGCCTCGGTCTCGGTCACCTCCACGTCCTCCAGCTCCAGCCGCACCCCGCTCGCCGCCGACCCGCCCCCGGCAACGGTCCGCAGCACCGCATTGGTGACCGTACGGGTGACCGCCCAGGGCTCGGTGTCCCCGAACTCCCAGTCCAGGGAGGCCCCGGTCGGCTCGCCCAGCTGGCCGGCGCGGCGTACGTCACGCTGTCCGGCGCGGGCCGACAGCCGGGTCGCCACGTCGCGGAGCAGCTGCCTGCCGAGCTGGCGCATCGCCTTCGGGCTGAGCCGCAGGTCGCCGTCGGGGGTCCGGCGCAGGAACCCGGAGTCGCGCAGCGCGCGATCCAGCTCGGCCAGCGCCCGGGCATCGACGGCGGCCTCGGCACCGAGCTGGCGGGCCAGCGCATCGAGGTCGATGTCGTCCAGATTGGCGCCGTTGTGCGCCTGCGCCAGCTGGTCGGACAGCTCGTCGAGGTCGGCGAGGTCCTGCATGACGCCGGTCCCCTCCCCCAGGCCGAGGCCCTCCTGGCCCTCGAATCCCTCCGACCCGTCCCAGTCCTCCCCCGGCCGCAGGGACCGCAGGTTGTCGTCCATCCGGCCCAGTTGCTGCATGAGCTCGGCCGAGCCGAAGGCCTGCTGGGACAGCTCCATCAGTTCCTGGCGCTGTTCGGGGGTCATCGAGTTGAGCATCCGCTGCGCCGCCGCGCTGCGCCGGGCCAGCGAGTCGAGCAACTCGTCGATGTCCTGGGGGTTCTCGGGGAAGTACTGCCCGTGCTGGTCCATGAACTCCTGGAAGTCCTCGGGGGTGTCCTCCCCCAGCCGGTGCTTCTCCAGCAGGTCGTTGAGGTCACGGAGCATCTCCCCGACCCGCTGGCGGTCCTCGTCGGTCGCGCCCTCCAGGGCCTGCTTCATCCCCTCGAAGCGCTGGTCCAGCAGGTCGCGGCCGAGCAGGTCCTTGATCTGGTCGTACGCCTCGCGCGCCTCGCTGCTCTGCCAGTCGTACGAGGCCAGCTCCTGCACCGCCGCCGGCGTGGAGGGCGGCAGCTCGTCCAGGCGCATCTCCCGGAAGGCCCGGTCGGAGTCGTCCATCATCGCGTCGCGGGCCAGCTGCTTGCGCTCCTCGAGCACCGCCCGGTCGAGCAGCTCGCGGACCTGCTGCAGGGTGCCGTCGAGGCTGTGCTCCCGGACGAGCTCGCGGCGCTTGCGGGCGATCCGCCCGGCCAGCTCGTCCAGGCCGGTGCGGTCCCGGCCGCCGTGGCGCAGGAACTCCCGCATCGCCCGCTGCGGGGACGCGCCGCCCATGACGTCCTCGCCGATGGCCTCCAGGGCCTCGGCCAGGTCGACCGGCGGGGCGAGCGGGTCCCCGCCGGTGTAGCGGGTGTAGCGGCTCATCCGTACACTGCCTCCCCGCCGCCGGACTCCTTGCCGATCCGGCGGGCCAGGAACAGGCCCTCCAAGGCGAGTTCGATGGCGCTGGCCGCCTCACCCGGCGAGTGCGCCCCGAGGCGGCCGGTGATCTGGTCGTACAGCTCGGACTCCCCCAGCGACGGCAGGCCGGACAGGAACTCCTCGGCGGTCACCTGCGCACCGGTCGAGACCGTGTGGCCCTTCTCCATCGCGGAGACCAGCAGGCCCATGTCGATGCCGCGGAAGTGCTCCCGGACGGTCGCGGCCAGCGCGGTCCGCAGCAGGTGGGTGAGGATCTCGACCTCGCGGCCCTCCTCGCCGGACTCGAACTCGATCTTGCCGCGCAGCACGTCGACCACGGTGTCCAGGTCGATCACCCGGGCGACCGCCTCCGGCTCCCCTCGCCGCGTTGCCCGGTGCAGGGCGGAGGCTGCGACGGTCTCGACGCCGGCGATCGCGAAGCGGGCGCTCACCCCCGATCGCTGGTCGACCGCGCCGGACTCGCGCAGCGCCCGGGTGAAGCGGGCCATCACCTCCAGCACGTGGTCGGGCACCTCGGCGACCAGCCGCGCCTCCTGGCGCACCACGGCCATCTCGGACTCCAGGCTGGTCGGGTAGTGGGTCCGGATCTCGGCGCCGAAGCGGTCCTTCAGCGGGGTGATGATCCGGCCGCGGTTGGTGTAGTCCTCCGGGTTGGCGGATGCGACGACGAGCACGTCCAGCGGCAGGCGGAGCACGTAGCCGCGGATCTGGATGTCGCGCTCCTCCATCACGTTGAGCATCGCGACCTGGATCCGCTCGGCCAGGTCGGGCAGCTCGTTGATCGCGACGATGCCGCGGTGGCTGCGCGGGATGAGGCCGAAGTGGATCGTCTCCGGGTCGCCGAGGTGGCGGCCCTCGGCGACCTTCATCGGGTCGACGTCACCGATCAGGTCGGCGACCGAGGTGTCGGGGGTGGCGAGCTTCTCCGCGTACCGCTCGCTGCGGTGGCGCCACTCGATCGGCAGGTCGTCACCCTGCTCGGCGACCGCCCGGCGCGACTGCGGGGTGATCGGGTCGTACGGGTGCTCGCCGAGCTCGGCGCCGGTGATCACCGGGGTCCACTCGTCCAGCAGGCCGACGAGCGTACGCAGCAGCCGGGTCTTGCCCTGCCCGCGCTCGCCGAGCAGCACGATGTCGTGGCCGGCGATCAGCGCGCGCTCCAGCTGCGGGATGACCGTGTCCTGGAAGCCGTGCAGGCCGGCCCACGGATTCTCCCCGGCGCGCAGCATGGCCAGCAGGTTGTCCCGTACCTCCTCGCGGAGCGTACGGAGCCGGTGGCCGGAGGCGCGGAGCTGGCCGAGGGTACGAGGGGTGGGAACGTCCGATGAGGTGCTCGTCACACCACACACGCTAACCCCGGCGTACAACAGAGAAAAGGGCCCGGCCGAGGGACGGTGCCCGGAAGCCGGCCTAGGTCCTCCGCCCCTACTTCCGACCGGCGAGCGCGGGCCGGCTCACCCTTCACATCCCACGGTAGGCGTCACCCTCGAACACGCGGAAGACCGCGGCGATGTCCTCGGCACCGTTGCCCGCGTCCTCGGCCGCGGCGTACAGCCCACGCACCGCGTCGAGGACACCGAAGGTCCCGTCCCCGCCGGTCGCGTCCGCGGCCAGGTCGAGGTCCTTGCGCAGCCCGCGGAGCTGGAAGTTGGCCGGCTGGTAGTCGTCGGCCAGCATCAGGGCACCCTTGGCGTGGGCATAGACCGAGTCGGACTGGCCGCCGGAGATCGCCTCCAGGAAGAGCTTCTCGTCCAGGCCCAGGGCCCGCATCATGGCGAACGCCTGGCCGGTGCCGGCGGTGAGCAGGCCGATCCAGGTGTTGCAGACCAGCTTCAGCCGGGTGCCGTCGCCGAGGGCGGGGCCGGCGTGGACGCGCTTCTGGCTGACCAGGGCGAGCAGCGGCTCGACCTTGGCCAGCAGGTCGGCGTTGCCGGCGGTGAGCAGCACGAGCTTGCCCGTCTCGGCCGGGCCCTTGGTGCCCAGCATCATCGCCTCGACCAGGTCCAGGCCGTGCGAGGCGGCGACGGAGGCGACCTCTTCCGTACCGTCGGTGCCGATGGTCGACATCTGCACCCAGACCGCCCCCGGGGCGGCGTCGGCGGCCTCGGTGAGCACCTCGACGACCGCAGCGGCGTCGAACAGGGTCAGCAGCACGGTGTCCGCGCCGGCGACCGCCTCGGCGGGCGTCGCCGCGACGGTTGCGCCGAGCTCGGCGAGCGGCTCGGCGCGGGAGGCGGTCCGGTTCCAGACCGTGACGTCCACCCCCTGGCCGAGGAGGCGCTCGGTCAGTGCCCTGCCCATGATCCCGGTGCCGAGAATGACGACCTTGCCGTATGCGCTCATGCTGTCCTCCGTGGTTGTCGGTTGGGCACCACGTTACGACCCCGGCGAACGACCGTGCGGCGGACCCGGGAAGGGCCCGCCGCACGGGTTCTGCATCAGTACGGGTGCTGCGTCAGCACAGGCGCTGCATGATCCGCGTCCTGGGACGCGGAGTCGTACGATCAGGCGGCGCCGCCGGGACGGCCTGCGTGGCGGTGGCCACGGCCGCCGCGGGGTGCCTCGGATCCGGCGCTGCGCGGGGCGGCACCGGAGCGGACGGCTGCGACGGTGCGGGCCGAGGCGCCACCGCGGGCACCACCGGAACGCGAGCCGACGGCGGCGCGGGGGGCGCCCTCAGCCAGGGGACGGCGGCCACGGCCACCGGTCTGGGCGCCGCGGGCACCGCCCTGGCGTGAACGCGACGGCTGCTGCGGCTGGGAGACGGTCGGCTGCGCGAGGGCACGCGCTGCGTCCGGACTCAGCACGACGCGCTCACCGGGGGCGAGCGTGTTCAGCACCTCGCGCTCGGCGGCCTCGTGCACGGCGGGCTTGATGCCGGCCTTGCGCATCATCTGGCGGACCTCGTTGCGCTGCTCGGAGGTCACCAGGGTGACCACCGTGCCGGAGTTGCCGGCGCGGGCCGTACGACCCGAGCGGTGCAGGTAGGCCTTGTGCTCGATCGGCGGGTCGGCGTGCACGACCAGGGCGACGTCGTCGACGTGGATGCCGCGCGCGGCGATGTCGGTCGCGACCATCGTCTCGACCGTTCCGGACTCGAACGCGGCCAGGTTACGGGTACGGGCGTTCTGCGACAGGTTGCCGTGCAGGTCCACGGCCGGGATACCCCGGTCGATCAACTGCTTGGCCAGCTTCTTCGCGCCATGCTTCGTGCGGGTGAACATGATCGTACGACCCGGCGCGGAGGCGAGGTCGGCGAGCACCGTGTTGCGGGTGACGTTGTCGACGCGGAGCACGTAGTGGTCCATGGTCGAGATCGGCGACTGCGGGGAGTCGGCTTCATGGGTGACCGGGTCATGGAGGTAACGCTTGACCAGCACGTCGATGCCGTTGTCGAGGGTCGCGGAGAAGAGCAGCCGCTGGCCCTTGGCCGGCGTACGGTCCAGGATCTTGCGGACCATCGGCAGGAAGCCCATGTCGGCCATGTGGTCGGCCTCGTCGAGCACGGTGATCTCCACCTCGTCGAGGGAGATCGCGCCCTGGCCCATCAGGTCGAGCAGGCGGCCGGGGCAGGCGACGAGCACGTCGACGCCCTGGGCGAGGGCCTTGACCTGCGGGCCCTGGCCGACGCCACCGAAGATCGTCCGGCTCTTCAGGCCGGAAGCGGCCTCCAGCGGCTTGAGCGCCTCTTCGATCTGGGTCGCGAGCTCGCGGGTCGGTGCGAGGACCAGCGCGCGGGGGCGCTTCGGCCGAGCGGCACGCGGGGCCGCGGTCAGGCGCGCCACCAGCGGCAGCAGGAAGGCGTACGTCTTGCCGGAGCCGGTACGGCCACGGCCGAGCACGTCACGACCGGCGAGGGAATCCGGCAGCGTGGCCGCCTGGATGGGGGTGGGGTCGGTGATGTCGCGGCCGGCGAGGACGTCGGACAGGGAAGCGGGCACACCGAGGCGCACGAAAGCTGAAGTCAAGAATGGTTCCTTAGAAGGTGTCTTGCCGGGGTATGCATGACCCGCAGGGACAGACACGGCGCAGACTCGGGAGGGTTCCCGGCGCCAGGCGGCCCGGGGCAAGACACGGCGGGCCGACACCCCCACATTACGTGGCGCCGGGCCGGCGAACCAAAACCGCGTTCCTCTGGCGACCCGCCACGCCCGCCGAGATTAAGTACGGTTATAGTGTAGAAAACCGTTCGGAGGAGCCACCCATGTCCCAGTCCACCGCCTGCCAGTGCGGCCACGAGCACGACACCACCATCCCGTCGATCAACGTGCTCGACATCCCGCACGCCGTCCGTCACGGTGCCGTGATCGGCGCCATCACCCAGCTGTCCGAGGGCGGTGCCCTCGACGTGGTCGCCCCGCACAACCCGCTGCCGATGATGGCCCAGCTGGAGGACGTGGCCCCCGGCCAGTTCGCCCACAGCTACGTGACCGAGGGCCCCGAGCAGTGGACGGTGCGCTTCACCCGCAACTGAGACCAGCGGCGAACCGGCGACGGGCCATGCCTCCACTGTGGGGGCATGACCCGTCTGCTAGGAGCTGGTCGCGTCGCGGACCTCGCCGACCAGTTCCTCCAGCACGTCCTCGAACGCCACCACCGCCGCCTGCCCGGCGCGGGCGCCGGTGCCCTCGACCAGCGCCAGGTGCACGTTGTGCTGCTGCATGGTGCGCATCACCTGCTGCAGCTTCGCGTCGGCCGGGACGGTGATCAGGTCGTAGAGCAGCTCGCGCGGGACCGGTTCGCGGCGGCGCTCGGGCGGGATCGCCAGCAGGTCCTTCACGTGCAGGTAGCCGACCAGCGTCCCGTCGGCTGCGCGGCCGGGGAACCGGGAGAAGCCCGTCTCCGCGCACAACTGCTCGACCTCGGCGACGGTCGCGCCGGCGGACACCGTCTCCAACTGGTCGGCGGGGATGGCCACGTCGGCGGTGGTGAGGTGCTCGAAGCCCAGCGCACCGGTCAGCAGCTCGACCTGGTCGTCGTCCAGCAGCCCCTCCCGCCCCGACTCGGCCACGAACCCGGCCACCTCGCCGGAGGTGAACGCGGAGGAGACTTCGTCGCGCGGCTCGGCCCGGAAGACGTGGCGGACGACGAAGTTGGCCGAGTGGTTCATCAGCCAGATGAACGGGCGCAGCACCACCACGAAGACGTGCAGCACCGGACCCAGCAGCAGCGCGGCGGCGGCCGGACGGGCGATCGCCATGTTCTTGGGGACCATCTCGCCCAGCACCATGTGCAGCAGCGTGACGAACAGCAGCGCGATCACCAGGGCGACCGGGTGCACCAGCGCCTCGGGCAGCCCGAAGGCCTGGAACGGGACCTCCAGCAGCCCGGCGAGGGCCGGCTCGCCGACCGCGCCGATCACCAGCGAGCAGGCGGTGATGCCCAGCTGGGTGGCAGCCAGCGACGTCGAGACGTCCTCTATCCCCTTCAGTGCGAACCGGGCGGAGGCGGACCCGGCCGCCGCGCGGGGCTCGATCTGGTCCCGGCGCGCCGAGACCATGGCGAACTCCGCCGCGACGAAGAAGGCGTTCCCTGCCAGCAGCAGGACCAGGACCAGCAGGGCGATGCCGGTGCTCATCGGGCACCGCCCTCGTGCACCGCGCGGTGGCCGTCGGTCCGCCGGACCACTATCCGGTCGGCCCGATGGCCGTCCATCCGGACCACCTTCAGGATGATCTCGGTGCTGGTCGGCAAGTTGTCCTCGTCCCGGTGCAGGTGGTCGACGGCGGTCAGTCGTACGGTGTCCCCGGCCTTGGGCAGGCGGTCGAGCTTCTCGGTCACCAGCCCGCCAAGGGTGTCGGACTCCGCGCCCTCGGGGAGCTCCAGGTCCATGATGTCGCCGAGCTCGTCGGGCCTCAGCAGCCCGGACACCGAGATCCCGCCGTCCTGGCGGCGCAGGTAGGGGGCGACGGTCTCGTCGTGCTCGTCGTCGACGGCGCCGATGATCTCCTCGATCAGGTCCTCCAGCGTGACGATGCCGGCAGTGCCGCCGTACTCGTCGACGACGACGGCCATCTGCAGGCCCGGCCTGCGCAGCTCGCGCAGCAGCGGATCCAGGGTCATCGACTCGGACACGTACGTGGCGGGGACGGCGATCTCCCGGACGGTCCGGGTCGTCCGCTCCTCGTACGGCACTGCGAAGGCGTGCTTGAAGTGCACGATGCCGACGACATCGTCCACCGTCTCCCCTGCGACCGGGAAGCGGGAGTGGCCGGTGGCCGCGGCGGTGTCGATCAGCTCCTGGACCGTGTGCTCGTGCAGGAAGGTGACCTGCGGGCGCGGGCGCATCACGTCGGCGGCCGTACGCTCGCCGAACTCGATGGACCGGGCCACCAGTTCGGCCGTCTCCGGGGCCAGGGTGCCCTCGGCTCCGGAGCGGGAGACCAGCGCCTGCAGCTCCTCGGCGGTCCGGGCGTTGGCGATCTCCTCGGTGGGGGTGAAGCCGAGCAGCTTCAGCACCCCGTTGGCGGCGCCGTTCAGGATCCGTACGAGCCAGCCGAACAGTGCCATGAAGATCCGCTGCGGGTACACGACCAGCCGGGCGACCCGCATCGGCTCGGCGATCGCCCAGTTCTTGGGGACCAGCTCGCCGAAGACCATCTGCCCGAAGGTGACGAGCGCGAACGCCACCACCGTCGCGACCCCGATCGCTGCGTCCCGGGCCACCCCGGCCAGGTCCAGCACCTCGGCCAGCAAGAGGCCGAGCGAGGGCCCGATCAGGAAACCGGTCAGCAGGCTGCTGACGGTGATCCCCAGCTGGGCGCCAGAGAGGTTGGAGGACGTCTTCTTCAGGGCCCGCTCCAGGGCGCCGGCCCTGCCGTCCCCGGCCTCCTCGGCCGCGCGGACCTGGTGGCGGTTGACCGTCAGGAAGGCGAACTCCACCCCGACGAACAAGGCATTGGCGACGATCAGGACGAGGAGTACGGCGAGCAGGATCCAGGCGGTCAGCACGCCGTACTCCCAGGTATTCGAGGATTCACCGCACCCAAGTTACCGCCACCCTCCCTGTCCAGCCCACCTGTGCGCCACAGTGGGGTCATGAACGCTGTGGACACCGAATCCGGGACCGACACGTACGACGTCATCGTCATCGGCGGCGGTGCCGCCGGCGAGAACGCCGCCGACTACGCCATCCGCGGCAGCGACCGGACCGCCGCACTGGTCGAGGCCGAACTGCTGGGCGGTGAGTGCTCCTACTGGGCCTGCATCCCGAGCGAGACCCTGCTCCGCCCGCTCGACGTGGCCGAGACCGCCGCCAACCTGTCCGGGCTGTCCGTCCCCGTCCTCGACCGGCGCGCCCTGCTGGCCCGCCGCGACGAGTGGGTGCACGACTACGAGGACGCCAGCCAGGTGTCCTGGGCCACCGATGCGGGCATCGACACCGTCCGCGGCCGCGGCCGGCTGGTCGGCGAGCGGACCGTGGAGGTGACCTCCCCCGACGGGGACGTCCGCCGCCTGGTCGCCCGGCTGGCCGTCGTGCTCGCGACCGGCAGCGTGCCGGTCGTCCCGGACACGCTGGCGGCGGCCCGGCCCTGGACCACCCGGGACGCGACCGGGGTGGTCCAGGTCCCCGAGCGGCTGGCCATCATCGGCGGTGGTCCGGTCGCCTGCGAGGCCGCCCGCTGGATGACCGCCCTGGGTTCGTCGGTCACCATGGTCGTCCGCGGTGACCGGCTGCTGTCCAGGCTGGAGGACTTCGCCGGGGACGAGGTCGCCGACGGGCTGCGCTCGGAAGGGGTGACCCTGCGCCTGGGCACCTCGGTCACCTCGGCGGAGCGGCCAGAGGTCCATCCGGATCCCGGTATCGGCCGCCCGCACGGCGGTCCGGTCACCCTCGTGCTGGACGACGGCTCGGAGCTGGAGGTCGACGAGGTGCTGCTGGCGACCGGACGCCGGGCCGCCACCGACGGGCTGGGCCTGGAGGCCGTCGGACTCCGGCCCGACGACCTGGCCGGACGTACGCACGGCGGCCCACTGCCGGCGTGGCTGTCCACCGTCGGTGACATCAATGGCGAGGCGCTGCTCACCCACTGGGGCAAGCACCAGGGCCGCCGGGTCGGGGGCCGGATCGCGGCCCTGGCCGAGGGGCGCCCAGTCCCCGCGGAGCCGCCGGCACCGGTCCCTGCCGTGGTGTTCAGCTCCCCGCAGGTCGCCTCGGTCGGCCTGACCTCCCAGCAGGCGGAACAACAGGACCGCCGGGTGCGACTCCTGGACGTGGACTACACCTCCGCCGCGGGGGCCTCGCTGCTGCGCGACGACGCGGCCGGGCACGTCCGGCTGGTCGTCGACGAGGACAGCGAGGTGGTGCTGGGCGCCACCTTCGTGGGGCCCGACGTCGCCGAGCAACTGCACGCCGCCACGATCGCGGTCGCGGCGGGTCTGGACCTGGCCACGCTGCGTCTGGCGGTGCCGAGCTATCCGACAGCCAGCGAGGTGTGGCTGCGGCTGCTGGAGGACTGAGACGCTGGCCGGCTAGGGCAGGAGCGCACCGAGCAGCCGGCCGAGCTCGGCGCGGTCGGCCTCGGACAGGCCACCGAAGAACTCGCCGGCCACCTCGGCCCGCACCTCGCGGGAGCGCTCCTCGACCGCACGGCCACGGTCGGTCGGCTCGACCAGTTGGGCCCGCCGGTCCCCCGGGTCCGGCCCCCGGCTGACGAACCCCGCCTCCACCAGCGCGTCGATCACGTCGGTGACCGAGCGGGGGGTGACGTGCAGGCGCTCGGCCAGCCGGGCGGGACGTACGGCGCCCTCCTCGCACACGATGTGCAGCGCCCTGCCCTGGTGCGGCGGCAGCGGGCCGCCGCCGAGCCTGACCGCCTGGCGGAAGGCCCGCGTGGCGGAGTGCAGCAGGTCGGCGAGTTCCGCGGCGGTCGGGGCGGCATCGGGCATGCGGGAATACTACCAAGCCTTAGAGCGCTTGACTCATTGTGAAGTTACCTCACATACTTGTCGTGTCGAACCACCCCACCAGCTCAGGAGGTACCCCATGACCGACCTCCACATGGGTCCCCCGATGGGACGCCCGGCCCGGATCGATCCGGCCGACCGCGCCCAGCTCGCCGAGTCCCCCGTCGGCTTCTCCCGCGTCGCGGCGCTGTTCCGCCCGTACGGGCGCCAGCTGACGCTGGTCATCGTGATGATCGTCGCCACCTCGGTGGTCAGCCTCGCCCAGCCGTTCCTGGTCCGCGAGGTGATCGACGTCGCGATCCCCGGCCAGCGGGTCGGACTGCTCGTCACCCTGGTCGCCGCGATGATCGGGATCGCCGCTGCGGTCCAACTGATCGGCGTGCTGCAGACCTGGATCAGCTCCAGCGTGGGCCAGCACGTCATGCACGACCTGCGCACCAGCGTCTTCAACCACCTGCAGAAGCAGTCGCTCGGGTTCTTCACCCGGACCCGTGGCGGCGAGGTGCAGTCGCGGCTGGTCAACGACGTCGCCGGGATGCAGTCCGTGGTCACCACCACGGCAACCTCGATCGCCTCCAATGCCACGACGGCGGTGGCGACCACGATCGCCATGGTCGCCCTCAGCCCGCGGCTCTCGCTGCTCTCCCTGGTCGTGCTGCCGCCGGCCATCTGGCTGACCCGCCAGGTCGCCCTGATCCGGCGTGACATCACCGGCAAGCTGCAGCGGACCATGGCCGAGATGCACGGGCACGTGGAGGAGTCGCTGTCGATCAGCGGCGTACGACTGTCCAAGACGCTGGGGGCCACCGGGGCCGGGGCGGCGAAGTTCGAGGACATCTCCGAGCGGCTGATCGACCTGGAGCTGCGCTCCCAGCTGTCCGGGCGCTGGCGGATGGCCACGATGCAGATCATCTTCGCCGCGATCCCGGCAGTCATCTACCTGGTCGCCGGCCTGCCCGGCCTGGGCGAGCCGATGACGATCGGCACGCTGATCGCCTTCACCGGCCTGCAGTCGCAGATCTTCCGGCCGCTGATGGGGCTGATGAACGTGGGCTCGCAGTGGGTGTCCTCGATGGCCCTGTTCAGCCGGATCTTCGGCTACCTCGACCTCCGGCCCGAGGTCCCCGCCCCCGAGCACCCGGTCCGGATCGACCGGTCGCGGGTCGAGGGCCGGGTCCGCTTCGAGGACGTCGGCTTCCGCTACGCCGGCGCCGACCAGCCGACCCTGGCCGGGATCGACCTGGAGATCGCCCCCGGCAGCACGCTGGCCCTGGTCGGCGAGACCGGGTCGGGCAAGTCGACGCTGGCCTCGCTGGTCGCCCGGCTGAACGACCCGACCACCGGCCGGGTGACGATCGACGGGATCGACGTACGCGACCTGGCCGCCGCGGACCTGGCCGCCCTGGTCGGGGTGGTGTCGCAGGAGACCTACCTGGTCCACGACACGATCCGGGCGAACCTGCTGCTGGCCCGGCCCGGGGCGCCCGAGCAGGAGCTGTGGCAGGCGCTGGCCACGGCCCGGATCGCCGACCTGGTCGCCGGCCTGCCCGAGGGCCTGGACACGGTGGTGGGCGCCCGCGGCTTCCGCTTCTCCGGAGGTGAGCAGCAGCGGCTCGCGATCGCCCGTACGATCCTGCGCAACCCGCCGATCCTGGTCCTGGACGAGGCGACCAGTGCGCTGGACAACGAGACCGAACGCGAGGTGCAGGCCGGTCTGGACCGGCTGGCCAGCGGCCGTACCACGCTGACCATCGCGCACCGCCTCTCCACCATCAGGGACGCCGACCAGATCGCCGTCCTGGCCGACGGACGGGTGGTCGAGCAGGGCACCCACGACGAGCTGGTCGCCCGCGGCGGGGCGTACGCCGACCTGCTGGCACCGGCCCTGGTGCTGCCCGCCTGAGGCCCGGACACGACTGGATAACGGCCTCCGGTAGCCCCACCCGGTCGGACCCCTCGGCGGGACACTGGTGGCATGAGGGCTCGCCCGAACGTCGTGTTGCTCGTCATCGCGGTGCTGGTCGCCGCGCTCGCCACAACCGCCGCCGTCGTGGCCGCGAACCGCAAGCCCTCCCCACCCGACCTGGCGACACCCGAGGGAGTCGTGGAGGCGTACGTGGTCGCCGTGATAACTGCCGACCAGGCCACAGCGACGTCCTTCCTCGACCCCACCCTGAACTGCCAGTCGAACCTGCAGTACTTCAGCCAGCAGCAGGGCTCTTTCACGGTGGTGAGCAGCAGGACGTCCGGCTCGACGGCCTGGGTGGTCGCCGAGATCAGCATGGGCGGTGGTGGCCCCCTCCCCGACACCACGAACGCCCAACGGTTCACGTTCCAGCTGGTCTCCCGCGACGGCCACTGGCTGGTCACCGGCGACCCGTGGCCCGGCCTCGGATGCAAGGAGAACTGAATCCCATGAGCATCTTGTTCGGGCTGCTGCCGGCGCTGGTGGTCGTCGCGCTCCTGGCCCTCGTGATCGTCTGGGCGAACCGCCGGCACGCGGCCGGGGCCGGGGCCGGCGGGGACCCCCATCCGATCCGGCGGTTCTTCCAGTACCTGCTGCTGTTCGGCCTGCTGGTGGTCGCGGCGATCGGCACCAGCAACCTGCTGGCCCGCCTGTTCGGCTCGACCACCCGGGCGCCCGGTCCCAGCCCCTACCCGGGTGGACCGGATCCCGCCCTGCTGCTGGCCCAGGACCTCGCCTTCAGCATCGTCGGCATCCCACTGGTCGCCCTGATCGCGGCCTGGACCTGGCGCAGCCACCGGCGCGATCCGGAGGAGTCCCGCTCCGGCGTGTACGCGGTCCACGCCACCCTGATGGCGCTGGTCGCGCTACTCGTCTCCGCCCTGGCCCTCCAGGCCCTGGTCGGCGCCGCGGCGTACCGCCCGCACCTCGACGCCGACGCCGCCGGCCGGTTCATCGTCTGGGGGGCGATCTGGGTGGCGTACTGGCTGCTGGCCCGGAGGTCCCTGCCGGCCGTCCACCGGGGTCCGCACCTGGTGCTCGGCTCCATGGTGGGCCTGGTCCTGGTCACGCTGGGCTTCGTCCGGCTGGTCGGCACCTCCCTGGACATGCTGGTGCGCCCCGGCGAGGTGATCGGGATCGGCGGACAACTGGCCGGGGCCCTCGGACTGTTCCTGGCCGGCGCGCTGGTCTGGGTGCGCTACTGGGTGACCGCGACGGCGCGCGAGCCTCGTACGCCACTGTGGCTGCTGCACGTGCTGGTGCTGGGCGTCGGTGGTGGACTGGTGCTGGCCCTGCTCGGTGCCAGCCTGCTGCTGTGGGACACCCTGGTCTGGTTCGTCGGGGACCCCGGGCAGACGACCGCCCGGCTGCACTTCGCCGGCGCCACCAGCCAGTTCGCGGCCGTGCTGGCCGGGGCGCTGGTCTGGTGGTACCACCGCAGCGCGTTGGCGCACGGCGGCACGACCGGCCGCACCGAGGTGCAGCGGGTCTACGAGTACCTCGTCTCGGCGATCGGCCTGGGCGCGACCGCGGCCGGGGTGGGGACGGTCCTGGTGGCGCTGATCGAGTCGGTGACCCCCGGGGTCGACGTCGGCATGTCGGTGCGCAACACCCTGCTCTCCGCGGTCACCCTGCTGGTGGTCGGCATCCCGGTCTGGCTGACGTTCTGGCTCGCCATCCGCCGCAAGGTCGCGGCCGATCCGCCGGCGGAGGTCGCCTCGCGCACCCGGCGGATCTACCTGGCTCTGCTGTTCGGGCTGGCCGGGGTCGCGGCCGCGATCGCCCTGATCATCGTGGCGATCGGACTGATGCAGGACGTGGTCGTGTCCCAGGTCTCCGGGGCGACCCTCCGGTCGATGCGCTACGGCCTCGGCGTGCTGGTCGCGGCGGCCGCGGTGTCGACCTACCACGGCACGGTGTGGCGCGAGGATCGTACGATCGCCCCGGTCCCACCGGTCCCGGCGGAGGCCGCCCCCCGCTGGATCATCCTGGTCGGCCCCGCGGCCCCCGACCTGGTCCGCGACGTGGAGCAGGCCACCGGGGCCCATGTGGAGCTGTGGAGCACCGCCGGCGAGGTGGGCCACTGGGACCGGGAGGCACTCGTCGCGGCGCTGGCCGAGCACACCGGCCCCTCCGCCCTGGTGCTGGCCCAGGACGGCCCGCCGCAGGTGCTCGACGTCAGCATGGCCGGACGCCCCCTCGACTAGCGCCCGGTACGACCGCCTGCGGCGATCGCTAGCCCAGGTCGGCCAGGTAGTCCTCGGCCCACTGCCAGCGGACCTTCGCCACGTCGGCCCGGGCCCGGAACGCCCGGGCCTTCATGGCCCGGATCCGGTCCGCCTGCTCCGGGCGGACCCGCAGCCGCTCGCGGATCAGCGGGGTCTCCCCCGCGGCCAGCGCCAGGCTGTGCGCCTCGGCGTCCCGGTACAGCTCGAACTGCTCGTCGCGGTAGGCGACCAGCACCGTACGGACCTGGTCGTCGTCGATCATGTCGAAGAAGACCGCCTGCAGCAGGAACGGGTCACGCTCCCCCGGCAGCGGGTGCACGGTCGCGATCCAGGACTCCAGCTCGGCACGCCCAGCAGCGGTCAGGCGGTAGACCACGCGTCGCTGCGCCTCCCCGCGGATGCCCTCCTCGGCGTCGACCAGGCCCTCGGACTCCAGGGTGGCCAGTAGCGGGTAGATCTGGCTGTGCTTGGCCGACCAGAGCCACCCCATCGACGCGTCGAAGAACCGCTTCAGGTCGTAGCCGGTCATCGGGGTGGCCTCGAGGACACCCAGGACGGCATGCTTCAGCGACATGCAGCCATCCTAGGAAGGTTCAGCGGTCCTGGCGCCGGGCCGCGGGGACGGCACCCCGCCACATGTCGATGAAGTCCGGCTCGGCGGTGTCGAAGTGGCGCGGGACCCAGGTGCCGTCGTCGGGGATCAGCCGTACGCCGTAGGAGTACTCCCAGGTCATGTCCTCGGGACCCTTGAAGTAGAGGAAGATCGCGGTGGACTGCGGGTGCCGGCCCGGCCCCATCGTGATGTGCACGCCGTTGGCCTCCAGGAAGCGCCAGCTGCGCATCACGTCGTCGATCGAGCCGACCTGGAAGTTCACGTGCCCCAGTCCGGTGCTGTCCTTGAAGATGGCCAGCTTGTGGTGCACCGGGTCGATCCGGGTCAGGACGGCGTTCTCGCCGATCCAGTCGGAGACCTTGATGTTGAAGTGCCGGGTCCAGAAGTCGTGCGCCTCCATCACGTCCGGCGCCTCGATCCCGAGGTGGCCGAACTCGGTGATGCCGGCGGGCCGGGCCCAGCGCACCGGCCGGGCCTCGACGTGCACCTGGCCGATCACCAGCTCGATCCGGTTGTCGCCCGGGGAGAGGAAGGAGATGAAGTCCTGGACGCGGCGGGCCCGGGCCTCCTCGGGGGTGCCGCGGGTGACCTCGACGCCGTCGGCCTGCAGCTGGGCGGCGGCGGCCTCCAGCTCGGCCGGCCCGGCGAGGACGAAGGCGCTGGCCAGCGAGCCGACATGGTCGCCCTCGACGAAGGCCAGGCAGTGGTGGCGGTTGTCGGCGCGGAACATCGCCGTGTCGCCCTCGTGCCGGACGAGTTCGAGGCCGACGATGTCCTGGGCGAAGTCGAGCTGGGCGCGCATGTCGGCAGTGCCGACGCGGACGTAGGCGAGGTCGATGAGGTTGATCATGACGTGCTCCTGGTCGGGTGGGAGGGGCGTGGGTCAGCCGTGCTGGGCACTGAGGTGGGACCAGATCCGGCCGAGGAGCTCGGTGCTGGTCGTACGCCAGGCCTCCTGCTCCTCGATCGAGAGGGGTTCGGGGGTGCCGGCGGAGGCCGCGACGGCGTTGAGCCGGGCGGAGGCCTCGAGCACCCACATCCGGGCCACCGCCTCGCCCGGCGTGGCGCCGGTGGTGATGGCCCCGTTGCCGCGCATCACCAGCGCATCGGCGCGGCCGAGCGTTGCGGCGAGGCGGCCGGCGCGCTCGGGATCGCGGACCAGACGGGGGTCGGTGAAGACCGGGACGACGTCGCCGACGAAGCTGCCCTGCCCGTGCAGCGGGCGGATCGGGACCCCGGCCGCGGTGATCGCGGTGACCGTCTCCGGCTGGGCCCGGCAGACGGCGTCGACCTCGGGTCGGGCCCGCAGGATGGCAAGGTGGATCCAGGCCTCCTTGGGGATCCCGGCGGGCAGTTCGGTGGCGTCCAGCGGGACGACCGGGAAGTCGTCGTCGGGGCGCACCGAGCCGAGCGGAACCGCCGGGGTGATCGCCACCCGGCCGGCGTCGAGGCGGACCGACACGTGCCCGAAGGCGGTGACCAGGCCCTCGGCGGCGAGGGCGTGGGCGGCGGTGGCCAGAGCAGGGCGTACGTCCATGTCGAGGAGCGTAGGCAGGGCTGTTCAGTTATGTCAAGAGCTACATAGTTAGCAGGTGTTGGCCGTCACTCCTGCCATCCGCCGGTCAGCCGGGCTGCCACCCGCAGGTCCTCGGCCCAGGAGATCGACACCTCGCAGTGCCGGATCATCCCGCTGAAGACCACCGACTTCATCATCTGCATCCGGTCGTGCTCCTCCATCGGCCGGGCCTTCATCCGCTCCCGGATCAACTCGGTCTCGCCCTCGATCAGGGAGCGCTGGTGCTCGCGCAGGTCGGCGATCCGGTCCCTCATGGCCGAGACATACTCGTCCAGCACGCCGTCGACCGCATGGTTGTCGAGGACGTCCATGAACAGCGCCTGAAGCAGCATCGGGTCACGGGCCGGCGGCAGGCGGTGCACGGAGCCGACCCATTCGCGCAGTTCGGCCCGGCCCGCCTCGGTGATGGTGTACCGGGTCGAGTGGCGACGCCCGTGCACCTCGTCCTCACTGAACACCACACCCTCGTCCGCCATCGCGTTCAGCAGCGGGTAGATCTGGCTCAGCTTGGCACTCCACACCCAGTTGGCACTGGTCTCGAAGAAGGACCCGAGTTCGTAGCCCGTCATCGGCTGGGCGTCCAGCACGCCGAGGATGGCATAGCGCAGCGACATGAATCGCCCCTTCGTCAGTTCTGGGTGATAGGCCCTATTGATACGACTGTGACCTGTAAGTCTTGACATACCCTAGCCGCCCCAACAGGATGTGACCATGGTCACAGCGAAGAGATCACTCAGGTTCGGGAGGCATCCATGACCTCCCCCACGACCGGCAGGGCCCTCCAGGGCGCGATCGGCGTCCTCGCCCTGGTCGCCGTCCTGGAGCTGCTGAGCCGGATCGGGGTGATTGCACCGACCCTGCTGCCGCCGCCTTCCCAGGTGCTCGCCGACCTCGCCACCCTGCTCGGCTCCCCCGCCTTCCTCGGCGACGTCGCCTCGACGCTGTTCGGCTGGGCGATCGGCCTGTCCCTGGCCTCGCTGATCGGCGTCACGGCAGGGCTGGTGCTCGGCTCCTCCCGGTGGGCGTACGAGGCCAGCAGCGCGCTGATCGAGTTCCTCCGGCCGATCCCGGCGGTGGCCCTGGTGCCGCTGGCGATCCTGATGTTCGGCACCGGCACCACGATGAAGTTCATGCTGGTGACGTACGCCGCGCTGTGGCCGATCATGCTCAACACCCTGTACGGCGCCCGCGAACTCGACCCGGTCACCCGCGAGACCGCGAAGACGTTCCGGCTCACCTGGTGGCAGACGCTGACCAAGGTCTTCCTGCCGCATGCCGCACCGTTCGCGTTCACCGGCATCCGGATCTCGGCCGCGATCGCCCTGATCGTCACGGTCAGCGCCGAACTGCTGGCCGGCACCGCCTCGGGCATCGGCTCCTTCATCCTCCAGGTCCAGGCCGGCGGCGGCTCCACCTCGCAGGTCTTCGCCGGAACGCTGGTCGCCGGAGTCCTCGGCGTCCTGGTGAACGCCGCCCTGCGGGGCGTGGAATCCGTCATCTTCGCCTGGCGCAAGGAACAGAACTGATGAGCGTCAACACCACGACCGCCCCGGTCACCCCCGGTACCCAGCCGCACGCGGTCCGCCGCGGGCTGTCGATCGCGACCCGCTGGATCGTCCTGGTCGGCATCCTCGTCGTCTGGCAGGTCTCGACGATGCTGATGGACAACCCCTTCTTCCCCACCCCGGTGAAGATCGTGCAGAAGGCCGCCGTGCTCTGGCTGCCCGGCCCGGACGGCCTCCTGACCAGGAGCATGCGCCTAGACGTGCTGCCCAGTATCGCCCGGGCACTGACCGGCTTCGGCCTGGCCATCGTGGCCGGCGTCGCGCTCGGGACCGCGATCGCGCTGAGCCGCCGGCTCGAGGGCTTCCTGGACTGGATCCTGCAATTCATGCGGGCGGTGCCGCCGCCGACGCTGTTCCCGGTCTTCCTGATCCTGCTGGGCACCACCGACCAGATGCGGATCGCGCTGATCGCCTTCGGCTCGGTCTGGCCGATCCTGCTGAACACGATCGAGGGCGTCCGCGGCGTCCGGCCACTGACCATCGAGACCAGCCGGGTGTTCCGGATCAGCCCGGCCCGTCGCCTCTTCGAGGTGATCCTGCCCTCCGCGGGTCCGAAGATCCTCGCCGGTGTGCGTACCAGCCTCTCGCTCGCCCTGATCCTGATGGTGATCTCGGAGATGATCGCCTCCTCCAGCGGGATCGGCCACCAGTTGGTGCAGGCCCAGCGCAGCTTCGCGATCACGAACATGTGGGCCGGCATCCTGCTGCTGGCGATCCTGGGCTACCTGTTCAACCTGATCCTGACCCTGGTCGAGCGCCGCATCCTCGCCTGGCAGCGCGAGTCGGGACGGGAGACCTCATGACCGTCCAGCTCTCGCACCGGGGGCCCGCCGCCGAGCGGCCCGGCACCGACCCCACACCGCCCACCCCGCGACCCGAAGGCCCTGCGATGACCCTGCTCGACATCGACCACCTGACCCACACGTACGGCACCGGCCCGGGCGCCCACATGGCGCTGGCCGACATCACCTTCGACGTCAAGCAGGGCGAGTTCGTCTCGATCGTGGGCCCCTCGGGCTGCGGCAAGACCACCCTGCTGCGGACGATGGCCGGCCTGATGCCGCCCACCGGAGGCGACCTGCGCTTCCTGGACCAGCGAATCACCGACGTGCCGGAGGGCCTGGCGATGGTCTTCCAGGACTACCGGGGGTCGCTGTTCCCCTGGCTCACGGTCGAGAGCAACGTACGCTTCCCGCTCCAGCACCTCGGGCTCGACAAGGCCGAGGAGCAGCGGCGGGTCAGCGAGTCGCTGGAGGCCGTCGGCCTGGCCGGGAACGAGAAGAAGTACCCCGGCCAGCTCTCCGGCGGCATGCAGCAGCGCGTCGCGATCGCCCGCGCCCTCGCGTACCGGCCGAAGATCATGCTGATGGACGAGCCGTTCGCCTCCATCGATGCCCAGACCCGGGAGGACCTGGAGGACCTGGTCCTCAAGGTGCGCGAGCAGTTCGACATGACGATGCTCTTCGTCACCCACGACATCGACGAGAGCGTCTACCTCGCCGACCGCGTGGTGGTGCTGTCCAAGCCCTCCACCGTCGTGCAGACCATCCTCGACGTGCCGCTGGGCCGCCACCGCGACCAGATCACGACCAAGGAGGACCCGGTCTTCATCCAGATCCGTGGCGAGGTCGCCCGGATGATCCGCAACGCCCCGGCCGGCCACGAGCTGCTGGCCGAGCGACGCTCCGCCTGACGACCGAACCGCCTGAAGGACCCCAGCACCACCAGCACCACCCACCAGCAACACCAGCAGCACCCACCAGAAATGCTCCAACCGAAAGGAAGACGACGATGTCTCCTCGCTTCACCCTTCGCCGCATCGGCGCCGCCGTGGCCGCAGCGGCCATGACCGTGACGATCGCTGCCTGTGGCAACAGCTCCGACAAGGCGGCGGCGCCCGCCGGCGACGGCAAGCCCGAGACCACTGCCCTCACCATCGGCTTCACCCCGGTCGCCGACCAGGGCGCGCTGATCATCGCCGTGAACAAGGGCTACTTCACCGACGAGGGCCTGACCGTCACCCCGCGGGCCGCCCAGGGCGGTGCCGCAGCGGTCCCGGCGATGGTCGCCGGCGAGCTGCAGGGCGTCTTCGGCACCTACCCGTCCTTCCTGCTGGCCCAGCAGAACGCGACCGAGATGCGGATCGTCGGCCTGGGCGTCTCCGGCTCGGAGAACTTCGCCGGTGTCTTCGTCAACCCGAAGTCCGGGATCACCTCGATCAAGGACCTGGCCGGCAAGAAGCTGGCGGTCAACACGCTGAACAACACCGGCGACCTGACCATCAAGAGCGTCCTGCGCGAGAACGGCGTCGATCCGGCCCAGGTCAACTTCATGGAGCTGCCGTTCCCCGACATGGCGGGCGCGCTGGAGCGCGGCACCGTCGATGCGGTCTGGGCGGTCGAGCCGTTCCAGAGCAACCTGCTGGCGGCCGGCAACAAGAAGCTGTTCTCCAACTTCTCCGGCCGTACGGCGACCATCCCGTTGGCCGGGGTGGCGATGACCGCCGACTTCGTCAAGAAGAACCCGAACACCACCGCCGCGTTCGCCCGGGCCCTGGAGCGCGCCAACGCCGAACTGGCCAAGGACCCCAACAGCGTCCGCGCGGTCGTGCCGACCTACTCCAAGACGACCGCCGAGGTCGCCAACAAGATGCAGCTGCCGACCTGGCACGAGGGCTACCCGACGGTCGAGGGGCTCCAGCTGTGGAACACCGTGATGGTCGACGAGGGCGCGCTCCAGAAGCCGGTCGACCTGTCGAAGATGGTCTACGCACCGCCGGCCAAGTGATCGTCATCGCCTGAACCACCTGGCACGGACGGGCCCCGACCGCTGTACGCGGTCGGGGCCCGCCCCGTTCCCGGGGTCACAGCCCGACCCGCTCCGGCAGGTCGACCGGATGCCCGTACCGATGTGCGGTGATGCTCACCGCCTGTTCATGGACGTACGGCAGCAGCGCCACCCGACCGGCCTCGACCACCGGCCCGGCGTACACGGCGACGTCGATCGAGCCATCCAGCGCCTCGGCCAGGGCCGTCGGGTCGCCGCCGAGCAGCCGGACCCGCCCGTCGCGGCGGTGGCCGACGTGCCGGGCCCGGGCCAGGAAGTCGGCGTCCGACTCGACCAGCACCGGGATGCCGCGTTCGTGCAGGAACGCCTCGAGCGCCTGGGGCAGCTGCACCGCCGTCGACACCCGATGGCCCAGGCCGGGCGTCCGGCGGGCCTCCGGGTCGTCCTCTGGATACAGCGCCAGCGCAGCGGACAGTTCACGGACCAACGAGGACACCGGCCGCCCCTCCCCGAGCCGGATCAGCACCGGCGCCGGGAGGTAGCGCAGCACGTTGCGCTCCACGCCGAGTCCGGCCGGGTCGTGACCGATGCCGAACTCCTCGTCGAGGGCCTCCTGGTCCAGCCCCACGGCGACCTCGAGCCGGACGGACTCCTCCGCTGACAGGACCGTACGCCCCACCTCGAGTACCCGTCGCAGGATCGGTGCGGACGGCTCGGGCACCAACTGGTCGACGGCGGCCGGGACGACCTCACCGAAGCCGAACAGGTAGTTCGGGCCACCGGCCTTGTTGCCGGTGCCGACCGAGGAGCGCTTCCAGCCGCCGAAGGGCTGGCGGCCGACGATCGCGCCGGTGATGCCACGGTTGACGTACGCGTTGCCGGCGTGGACGCGCGCCAGCCAGTAGGCGATCTCGTCCGGGTCCAGGCTGTGCAGGCCGGCGGTCAGGCCGTAGTCGGTGCCGTTCTGCACCTCGACGGCGGTGACAAGGTCGGGGACGGTGACCACGCCGAGCACCGGCCCGAAGTACTCGACCAGGTGGAACTCACTGCCGGCGACGACGCCGGAGCGGATGCCCGGGGTCCACAGCCGGCCGTCGGGATCGAGGGCGCGGGGCCGGAGCACCCATTCCTGGCCGGGTTCGAGGGTGGTCAGGCCGCGCCGCAGCTTGTCGCCCAGGGCCGTGGTCAGCGGGCCGACCTGGCTGGACGGGTCGGTGGGCGGGCCCACGGTCAGGGAGCGCGTGGCGTCGATGAGTTGGTCGCGCAGCCGGGTGGAGCGGCCGGCGGCGCCGACGAGGATCACCAGCGAGGCGGCCGAGCACTTCTGCCCGGCGTGGCCGAACGCCGAGGTGACGACGTCCCGGACGGCCAGGTCGCGGTCAGCGGACGGCGTGACCACTATCGCGTTCTTCCCGGAGGTCTCGGCCATCAGCGGCAGGTCGGGTCGCCAGCTGCGGAACAGCTCGGCGGTGTCGGCGGACCCGGTCAGCACCACCCGGCCGACCCGCGGGTCGGAGACGAGCCGGCGTCCCAGCTCGGGGTCGTCGGGGACCACCAGGGCGAGCACGTCGCGGGGGACGCCGGCCCGCCAACAGGCCTCGGCCAGCAGGGCACCGCACCGACGGGCGGCGGTGGCGGGCTTGAAGATGACCGCCGAACCGGCCGCCAGCGCCGCGGCCACCCCGCCCAGCGGGATGGACAGCGGAAAGTTCCACGGCGGGGTGACCACTGTCAGGTCGACCGGCCGGAAGGTCCCGCCGACCAGCCCGTCCAGCTCGAGGGACCGGGCGGCGTAGTAGCGGGCGAAGTCGACGGCCTCGGAGACCTCCGGGTCGGACTGGTCGAGGGTCTTGCCGCACTCCGCGGCCGCCACCTCCAGCAGGTCGGCCCGGGAGGCCTCGAGCTGGGCGCCGATCCGGTGCACGATCGCGGCCCGCTCGGCGCGGGGCCGGGCGTGCCAGGCGGCGCCGGCCGCGGCGGTCCGGGCCAGTACCTCCTCGAGTGCCTGCGGGTCGGCGACCCGGGCGGCCTCGACCGCGCCCAGCCCCAGCCTGCTGGTCGGCACCCGGGACAGGATCGCCCGGCCCCAGGCCAGGTTCGCCGGCAGGGCGGTGTCGGTGTCCGGGGCGGGGACCACGTGGCCGACGGCGGTACGCGGCGCGGGGACGGCGACGTGTCGTCCCTGGGTACGGTCCTGGGTGCGGCGTGGCCCGACCGCGTCGGGCGTACCGGTGCCGGCCTGCTCGGCGAGCAGCCGGCCGGCCGCCGCCTCGAAGCGGGAGCGCTCCCGGGCCAGGCCGGCCTCGGGCGACGGGTCGACCAGCGAGGCCAGGAAGTTGTCGGCCGAGGAGTTCTCCTCCAGCCGGCGGACCAGGTAGGCGATCGCCACGTCGAACTCGCTGGGCCGGACGACCGGGACGTACAACCGCAGGCCACCGACCTCGGCGCGCACCACCTCGGCCTGGGCCGGCGCCATCCCGGCCAGCATCTCCACCTCGACCCGGTCCCGTACGCCGCGCAGCCCGGCCAGCTCCCAGGCTGCGGCCAGGGTGAACAGGTTGTGGCCGGCCACGCCGAGACGTATCGCGCGGGTGTTCTCCGGGGTGAGCGCGTGGTCGAGCAGCCGCAGGTAGTTCGCGTCGGTGGCCTCCTTGGAGTCGGTGGTCGCCGGCGGCCAGTCGTGCAGCAGGGCGTCGACGGTCTCCATCGCCAGGTTGGCGCCCTTGACCAGCCGGAGCCGGATCGGGGCACCGCCCCGGTCGACGCGGTCCCGGGCCCAGGCGGACAGCTCCTGCATCCGCGGCAGCGCGTCCGGCAGGTAGGCCTGCAGCACCACCCCGGCGGCCAGCCCCTGCAGTCCCGGCAGGTCCAGGAGCCGGCGAAAGACGGCCAGGGTGAGGTGGAGGTCGTGGTACTCCTCCATGTCCAGGTTGATGAAGACCGGTTCGGGCTGGGTGGCGGCGGACCGGTAGAGGGGTTCGAGCAGGCCGACGGCACGCTCGACCGCCTCGTCGAAGCCCCAGGGGTTGTGCGGCCCGAGCACGGCCGACACCTTCAGCGAGACGTAGTCGACGTCGGGGCGGAGCACCAGGCGGTGCACGTGCTCGAGCCGGCGGGCCGCCTCGGCATCCCCCAGCACGGCTTCGCCGAGCAGGTTCACGTTCAGCCGGACGCCGTCCCGGGACAGCCGGGCCAGCCCGGCGCCCAACCGGTCGTCGTCGGCGTCAAGGACCAGGTCGCCGACCAGCCGCCGCAGCACCCGGCGCGCGATCGGGACCACCACCTCGGGGGCCGCCGGGGCCAGCAGTCCGCCGGCGCGGACCAGTGGGCCCAGCCCGGCGGGCAGGGCAGGGGTCGTACGGGCCAGCCGGTGCAACTCGCGGGCGGCGGTCCGGGCGTCCTCGGGGCGTACGACGCCGTCGACGAAGCCGAGCAGGAAGGCAACCCCTGCCGGGTCCGCGGCGATCCGGGCCAGCAGGTCTGCCGACCGGCCCCGGGGCCGGCCCTCCGCGGCCCGCCACCAGCGCTCGGCGGTCGGGACGGCCGCCTCCAGTGCCTGCCGGAGCCCGTCGTCGGTGGGCTGGTCGATGCTGTCCGCCGCTGCCATGGTGGGCCTCCTGGTCGTTACCGCTCGTCACACCCGTGGCCGGTGCGGCCGCGGGATCGGGTGATCGCGTCGGCCGCCATGATCAGGCCGAGGTGGCTGAACGCCTGTGGGTAGTTGCCGGCCAGCCGGCCCCGGCTCGCGTCGTACTCCTCCGACAGCAGCCCGCCCGTGCGTCATGTGCCCATCGTGCCCCTCCCGGGCCGAAGACAACAGGGGACCGGGTCGGAACGCGATCCTGTCAGGCCACTGTGCCAGACTCGTTTGCTGTGATCAGGGCATGAGCACGCGCACCACCACCCGTCGGGTGGGAGGCCGGCGAACGAGTTCGCAAGCGGGTCTCGGCCCCTTCCTGACCGCCGTCCTGCTCGGCACGTTCACCTTCTTCGTCCTGCCGGCGGCCCCGGATCCGACCGTGCTGTCGGTGACCGACGTGGCCCGGCCGGTGTTCGCCGGGCTGGTGGTGGGGCTCACCTGGCGGGGAGGCAACGACTGGCTGCGGGTCACCGCCGCCGTGCTCGCGGGCGGCCTCGGCACCGAGGCGCTGGCCAGGGTCGGCGTGCTGCCCGGATCGGTCGCCCTGCTCGCGGTCCTGCTCGCGCCGCTGACGGCGTCCGTGGCCGCGGTGGCGATGGAGCGGTACGGCAGCCGGGCCACGCAGGCGGTGGCCGTGGCCGGGGTTCTCGGCTACGGGCTGTTCCTGTCCGGGGTGGTCGCACCGCGCGGACCGGCGGCCGCCGCGCGCCACGCCGCGCTCGCCGCTCCACCGGTCCCGGAGCACTACACCGCGGCGGGTGAGGTGTACCTGCGGATCGTCGACCTGATGAAGGATGGCCAGTTCTTCTATCCCGCGTACCGGAAGGCGATCATCGGCCTCGACGGGGTGGAGGCGTCCTCGATGCCGGACCCGTTCGACCTGGCTGCGCGGCACCCCTGGTCCCCCGGGACGGACGCCACGGCGCAGGCGACGTCGATGCCGACCCCGTTCGACTTCCGCGAACCCTTCCTGTTCCACCTGTGGAAGCTGCTGCCCGGCTCGACGCCGTACGCGCTGCTGGTCTGGTTCGTCGTCTTCGGCCTCGCCGCCGCGGTGTGTGCCTACCTGCTCGCTACCGCGGTCACCACCCCCGGCCCGGCACTGGTCGCGCCGATCGCCCTGGTGGCGTACCTGGACTCGTTCTGGTGGGCCGACGGTTCGCTGGCGTTCACCCTGACCGAGGTCTGGGCGGCCTTCTTCGCCGTCGCGGCGCTGATGTGCCTGGTCCGGCAGTGGCGGATCGCCGGCTTGGTGCTGCTGCTGATGGCCGTGGCCGGCCGGGAGTTCATGGTGCTGCTGGTCCCGGTCTGGCTGGCCAGGTGGTGGCTCGGCACGCCGCACCACCAGCGGCGGCGCACCTGGTGGGAGCCGGTGGTGGCCGTCGCCGGACCGGTCCTGCTGGTCGGCTCGGCCTGGCTGATGGCGCCCGCGACCGGCGGGCCGGGGGCGACGATGTCCCGCTGGCTGCACGGCGGCGTGGACCGGCTGCTCGCCGCCATGCAGTTCGGCTGGGACAGCACGCCGGCGCCCGCGGTCGTCTCGTCCGCGGTCGTCGCTCTGGCGCTGTTCGGCGCCCTGCTGACCCTGCCGCCCGCCCTGGGCCGGTCCCTGCCGCTGGCGGTGCTGCTGCCCCTGGGCTTCCTCACGCTGGTCGGCCCGGCAGCGGACGGCGCGCACTGGGGCGCGGCCTTCGTCCCGGTCCTCATCGCCCTGGCCCCGCTGGCCGCTGGTCGGTGGGTGCACCAGGCCGGCGGCCGGTCCTCCCGGACCCGGCGTACGGCTACGCGCCGGCCGGGACCCGGCTCCTGATCGCCGCAGAGGTCTGCGGGTCGAAGAAGTGCATCCGCGCGCTGTCGATGTGTACCGCGATCCGGTCCCCGACCCGCACCTTGCTGCGGGGGGAGAACGACGCGATCCAGCGCACGCCCTCGTGGCCCAGCAGCGTCGCCGACGCGCTCGCCTCGTCCTGGTTCTCCGCGGCCAGGGCGCGGGTGTGCTCGGTCTCGGCGGCCTTGGCGTCGAAGGTGAAGTGCACCTGCAGTTCGCTGCCGAGTGCCTCCACGAGCCGGACGGTGGCGGACACCTGGCGGCCGTCGTCCAGCCGCTCCAGGGCCGCGTCCTCCATGTCCTCGTGGCGTACGCCGACCACCACCTCGCGGTCGACCCAGTTCTCCAGCTCGCCCAGCTCGGCCACCCGGGCCGGGTCCACCGCGACCCGCTGGGAGCCGAAGTCGACCACCAGCCCGTCGCCGTCGCGGACCAGCCGGGCCAGGGCCATGTTCATCGGCGGGGAGCCGATGAAGCCGGCCACGAAGATGTTGGCCGGGTTCTCGTACATCTCCTGCGGTTCGGAGACCTGCTGCAGCAGGCCGTCCTTCATCAGGGCGATCCGGTCCCCCATCGTCATCGCCTCGACCTGGTCGTGGGTGACGTAGATGGTGGTGACGCCGAGCTCGAGCTGCAGGGCGGCGATCTCGGTGCGCATCTGGCCGCGCAGCTTGGCGTCCAGGTTGGACAGCGGCTCGTCCATCAGGAACACCTGCGGGCGACGGACGATGGCCCGTCCCATGGCGACCCGCTGGCGCTGGCCACCGGAGAGTTGCTTGGGCCGCCGGTCGAGGTAGTCGGTGAGGTCCAGCTTGGCCGCGGCCGCATCCACCAGCCGGGTGATCTCGTCCTTCGGGGTCTTGCGCAGCCGCAGCCCGTAGCCGATGTTGTCCCGCACGCTCATGTGCGGGTACAGCGCGTAGCTCTGGAAGACCATCGCGATGTCGCGGTCCTTGCTCGGGACGGTGTTCACCACCTTGTCCCCGATCAGGAGCCGGCCCGAGGAGATGTCCTCCAGGCCGGCGACCATCCGCAGCGCGGTGGACTTGCCGCAGCCCGAGGGGCCGACGAGCACCATGAACTCACCGTCCTGCACCTCCAGATCGAGGTCGTGCACGGCATGGAAGCCGTTGTCGTAGACCTTGTTGACCTTGTCGAACACCACACCAGCCATGGAGGCCTCACGAACCTTTCGGGACGACGGACGGAACGGTAACCATCAGCCCTTCACCGCCCCGGCGGTCAGGCCGCCGACGATGTAGCGCTGCAGGGTGTAGAAGAGGACCACCGTGGGGATGGCCGTGAGCAGGGTGCCGGCGGCGAACATGCCGAAGTTGGTGTTCGCCCGGTCGCCCTGGACCAGCCCGAAGAGGCCGACCGCCAGGGTCTTGGCGTCCTGGGCGGTCAGGAAGACGTTGGCCATCAGGAACTCGTTGATGGTCTGGATGAAGCTGAGCAGCCCGGTGACGGCGAGGATCGGCGTGACCAGCGGCAGGATCACCCCGAAGAAGACCTGGGTGTGGGTGGCCCCGTCGACCTTGGCCGACTCGTCCAGGTCCTTCGGGATGGTGTCGAAGAAGCCCTTCATCAGCCAGGTGTTGGCGCCTAGCGCACCGCCCATGTACAGCAGGATCAGGCCCCAGTAGGTGTTGAAGCCGATCCGGGGGTAGAGCTCGGTGATCGTGGTGAACATGATGTAGATCGTCACGATCGCCAGGAACTGCGGGAACATCTGCACCAGCAGCAGGAACATCAGCCCGGGCCGGCGTCCCTTGAAGCGGTAGCGGCTGAACGCGTACGCCGCCAGCGCCGACAGGAACACCGCGGCGAAGGCCGAGACCACCGCGATCACCACGGAGTTGAGGAACCAGCTGCGGAACTCGGTGCGGGTCAGCAGGTTGGAGAAGTTCTCCGTCGACAGGCGGGTGGGCACCAGCGAGGTCGAGGAGAGGGTGCCGAGCGGGTTGAACGCCGCCGAGACGACGAAGACGATCGGGAACAGCGAGAACAGGACCGCCGCGATCGCCACCAGGTGGCGCCAGCCGACGCGGGCGAACCAGGAGCCCTGTGCGCTGCCGAGGACGACCGGGGTCGTGGTGGTGTCAGCCATGTCAGTTGATCTCCTCGAGGACGGCGGTGCGCCGGAAGCCGATCACCGACACGGTCGCGACGATCAGGAAGATCACCAGCGAGACCGCGGCGGCGAAGCCGTACTGGGCACCGCCCGCGCCGAACGCGAGCCGGTAGGTGTAGCTGATCAGCAGGTCGGTGCCGCCGGCCGTGGGACTGTCCGGCGGGAACGGCCCGCCCTCGGTGGTCAGGCCGATCGCGTTGTAGTTGTTGAAGTTGAACGAGAAGCTCGCGATCAGCAACGGCGCCGTCGAGACCAGCAGCAGTGGCAGGGTGACCGTACGGAACGCCAGCCAGCGGGACGCCCCGTCCACGGCGGCGGCCTCGGTCAGGTCGCTGGGGATGGACTGCAGCGCACCGGTGGTGACCAGGAACATGTACGGGTAGCCCAGCCAGAACTGGATGGTGATCACCGCCAGCTTGGCCAGGGTGGCATCACCGAACCAGTTCAGGTCTGTCCCCAACAACTGGTTGACCAGGCCGAAGTCCTGGTTGAACATGTCGCGCCAGACCAGCAGCATCGCGAACGACGGCATGGCGTACGGCAGCACGATCAGCACGCGGTAGAACTTCAGCCCGCGTACGAGGGGGTTGTTGAGGGCCAGCGCGATCAGCAGGCCGACGGCGAAGGTCCCGAAGACCACCGCCAGGGCGAAGACGAAGTTCCAGATGATCATGCCGGTGAAGTGCTTGCCGAGCACCGGGTCGGCGAAGAGGCGCTGGAAGTTGCCCAGTCCGACGTTCACCCGCCAGCCCTGCGGCAGCCGGTCACCGGTGCTGGACACGAAGTAGCCGGTCTTGGGATCGGCCGTCCAGGTCTGGCCGGTGGCCTTGTCGGTGATGCAGTCGCACTGCGGGGCGTACGAGCGGGTCTTGCTCCCCTCGTACGCCCGCGACACGCCGGAGGCGCGAATGGCGCCGCGGGCGGTCGGTACCGAGAGGTTCTCGATGTCCTTGGCCCGGGCACTGGCCTGGCCGATGTCCAGGACGGTGTAGCCGGGCAGTTCGGTGACCTTGCCGGTGGTCCCGACCTGCGCGTCCGGGGCGGGGGTGAGCCCGTCGGCGGTGCCGATCTGGACCTGGCGGGTGGCCGGGTCGGTGAGCAGGAAGACGAGCTTGCCGTCCGGGGTGGGGCCCTTGGCCGCCACGGTCAGCACGTAGTCGATGCTGTCGGCGGTGCGCTGGACGCTGCTCGACTCGATCGAGACGATCGCGTCCTCCTTGGGGCCGCGATGCCCGTCGCCGAAGTTGGTGAAGGCGGTCGTGATGGTGAGCAGCACCGGGACGACCTGGAAGACCAGCAGGAAGGCCAGGCCCGGCAGCAGGTACTTGGGCGGGATCCGGTAGGGCTGGACGTAGACGGCGAGGACCAGCAGGGTCGAGGCGACCAGCACCCCGAACAGCACCCAGCGGCCGTCCGCTAGCAGGGGTCCGGCCAGCGCGACGGCGATCGCCAGCACCAGGCCGAGCCCGATGATCTTGGCCAGCAGCGCCAGCGGATTGGTGCCGGTGATGCCCCAGCCCTCGCGCTGCAGGACGGGCTTCCTGCGTTCCGGGGTGGCCGGGGTGGTCGGACGGTCAGGCACGTGAACTCCTCGCACAAGGAGGAACGTACGGTGCGGTCGACCGTGGGGTCGCCCGCACCGTACGCACCGGGTGGATCAGCCGATGGCCTGGCGTACGGCGTCGGCGGCGGACTTCAGGGTCGAAGCGACGTCGGCACCGCCGACGATGTTGGCCTGGGCCTTGCCGACCGGGTCGAACACCTTGCCCATCTCCGGGATCGACGGCATCGGGGCGCCGTCCTTGCCCGCGTCCAGGATCTTCTGGATGTCGGGATCGGTGGCCGAGACCTTGGTGAGCACTGCGGTCTGGGCCGGCGGGCGGGGCTCACCGTTGAACATGGCTGTCTGGACCGCGTCGGTCGAGGCGTAGTTGCTGACGAACTCGTTCGCCACCACCTTGTTCTTGCCCTTGCTGGCGACGTAGAAGGCGTTCACGCCGATGAACGGCTGGGCCGGCTTGCCGCCCTGGAAGGTCGGGATCGCGGAGATGTCGTACTTGATGCCCGCCTTCTTGATGTCGGCGATGGCCCACGGGCCGGAGACGAGGTAGGCCGTCTTGCCGGAGGTGAAGGTGCTGATCGCGTTCTTGTCGTCGATCGAGCGCTTGAGCGCGCCGTCACCCTTCTCGCCGAGCTTCTGGATCTTGGTCATCGCCGCAATGCTCTCGGGCGAGTCGATGATGACCTTCTTCGGGTCCGCCTGGCCCTGCGCGTCGGTGGCGAAGATGCCACCGCCGCCGGCGGTCAGCAGCGGCTGCATGTGGTAGACGTCGCCGTTCTGGCCGACCTGCTGGGCCATGATCTCGGTGGTCTTGCCGGAGGACTTCAGCGACTTGCCGTTGCTGACCATGTCCTCGACGGACGTCGGGGCGTTCGGGGCGAGGGCCGTGTTGCGGAACAGGACGAGGTTCTCGCGGCTGTACGGGGTGCCGTACACCTGGCCGTTGTAGGTCACCGCCTTGATGGTGCTCGGGTCGAAGGCGCTGGTGTTGCTGAGCTGGACCGGGTCGATGGCGCCGTTCTGGGCGAGGTTGCCGATCCAGTCGTGGGCGCCGATCAGGACGTCCGGCGCGTTGCCGGCCTGGGAGGCGGTGACGAACTGCGACTGGAGGTCCTTGGTGACGGCCTGGACCTCGATGGTCACGCCGTTTTCCTTGCCGAACTGCTCGGCGACGGGCTTGACCGCTTCGGCCTTCTTCTCGTCGGCCCAGATCAGCAGCTTCCCGCCCGAGGGCACGGCCGCCGTCGATGCCGCGGTCGTGGGCGAGGCGGCGGTGTTGCCCCCCCCTCCGGTACCGCAGGCGGACAAGACCATCGAACCGACGGCCAGGCCCACGAGGACATGGATCTTCTTCATTGAATTCCTTCCCCTGTTGCTCGGCCGACACATCGACCGATACACGTATGGCTTCAGCCAAGCATCAGACAGGGGCAGGGCGGGGCCGCGACACCCGCCGGGTCGGCAACTGGATGCCAAATTGCCTTCCTGGTTGACAGGCAGCACCGACGTGGATCCCGGGTTCCCGAGTCGGCTCGAGAACCCCTCTTGCATACCCCGATCCGTACGTGCTAGCGTTCTCCCCACGGAACGAAACCTGTGTTCCACAGGATTGTTACTCCGCGGAGGCAAGACCTGAGACGCACTCATGTGCGACTCAGGTCTTTTTTTGTTGTCCGGGAGCGGGTCAAGGAGGACTCAGATGGGAACCGTCAACTACGCGACACTCGCTCGCGACATCTTGGACAAGGTGGGTGGCGAGAGCAACGTCGCCTCGGCCACGCACTGCGCCACCCGCCTTCGACTGAAGCTGAAGGACGAGTCGAAGGCCGACAAGGCCGCGGTGGAGAAACTTCCCGGTGTCATCACCGTGATGCGCGCCGGCGGCCAGTTCCAGGTCGTGATCGGCAACAATGTCCCCAAGGTGTACGCCGAACTCGGCCTGATCAGCAAGCTCACCGGCGACGCCGCCCCCGAGGACACCGGCCCCAAGGGCAACATCCTCAACCAGTTCATCTCCCTGATCAGCGCAATCTTCCTGCCGGTGCTGTGGACCCTGGCCGGCGCCGGCCTGTTCAAGGCCTTCCTCGCGCTGGCCACGAACTTCTCCTGGCTCAACGCCGAGGGCACCACCTACACGATCCTCAACGCCGCCGCCGACGGCCTGTTCTACTTCCTGCCGCTGTTCCTGGCGGTGACCGCCTCGAAGCGGTTCAAGACCAACATGTTCACCTCGATGGCCATCGCAGCCGCCCTGGTGTACCCCGCGATCGTGGCGCTCGGCGCTGCGACCGGCCCGGTCACCTTCTTCGGCATGCCGGTGGTGATGATGAGCTACACCAGCTCGGTCATCCCGATCATCGTGGCCGTCTGGCTGCAGAGCTACCTGGAGCGTGGCCTGAACAAGGTCCTCCCCGACGCGATCCGCAACTTCACCACCCCGCTGCTGGTCCTCCTCGTGATGGTCCCGGTCGTCCTGATGACCGTCGGCCCGGTGACCACCTTCGCCGCCCAGGGCATCTCCTCCGGCGTCAACGCGATCTTCGGCTTCGCCCCCTGGCTGGCCGGCGCCATCATGGGTGGCTTCTGGCAGGTCTTCGTACTCTTCGGCCTGCACTGGGGCTTCGTCCCGATCATGATCAATGACCTGACCAACCAGGGCTACTCGCTGCTGTCCGGGCCGCTCGTCGCCGCCGTACTCGCCCAGGCCGCCGCCACCCTCGCCGTGGCCATCACGACCCGCAGCGCGAAGCGCCGCGAGGTCGCCGCCGCCTCTACCCTGTCCGGATTCCTGGCCGGCGTCACCGAGCCCGCGATCTACGGTGTCAACCTGCCGCTGAAGAAGCCCTTCTACTTCGGTATCGCCGGTGGCGCCGTCGGTGGCGCGATCGCTGCGGCCGGTGGCAGCGCTGCCAACGCCTTCGTCTTCCCGTCCCTGCTGGGCCTGCCCGCCTACATGAGTATCGGCAACTTCACCCTCCAGCTGATCGGCACCGGCGTCGCCATCGCCATCGCCTTCCTGCTGACCCTGTTCTTCGGCCCCCGTGAGCAGGCCGACGTCGAGGCCGAGTCCATCGACACCACCGAGATCCCGCAGGACATCCCCGGTCTCTCCCTCGCCCCGCACGTGATCACCCTCAGCACCCCGGTCGCCGGCACGGCGGTCCCGCTCGAAGGGGTCAAGGACAAGGTCTTCGCCTCCGGCGCGATGGGCAAGGGTCTGGGCATCGTCCCCAGCGACGGCCGCATCGTCTCGCCGGTCAGTGGCACCGTCGTGGTCGCGATGAAGACCGGCCATGCGTTCGGCCTGAAGACCGACGAGGGCGTCGAGGTCCTGGTCCACATCGGGATCGACACCGTGCAGATGAAGGGCGAAGGCTTCACCTCCGCCGTCGTCCGCGGCCAGCACGTGGAGCGCGGCGACCTGCTCGGCACCGTCGACCTGGCAGCCGTCGAGCGGGCCGGCTTCGACCCGACGGTGATCACCCTGGTCACGAACTCGGCCGACCTCGGCCAGATCGACCCCGCCACCCACGGCACGCTCGCCCTCGGTGACCCGGCCATGACCGTGCACCTGTCCCAGGGCGTCCTCACCAACGCCTGACCGCCAAGAACCAGGCCCCGCCCCGGCGATCCCGGGGCGGGGCCCATCCAAGAAGCCAAGAAGCGAAGGAGACGAGATGAGCAGCACCACCTTTCCCGAGGGATTCCTCTGGGGCGGAGCCACTGCGGCCAACCAGCTCGAGGGGGCGTACGACCGGGACGGCAAGGGCCTGTCGATCCAGGACGTGATGCCACGCGGCATCGTCGCCCCGCCCACCGAGCAGCCGACCGCCGACAACCTCAAGCTGGAGGCGATCGACTTCTACGACCGCTACGCCGAGGACATCGCCCTGTTCGCCGAGATGGGGTTCAAGACCTTCCGCTTCTCCATCGCCTGGAGCCGGATCTTCCCCTGCGGTGACGAGGAGAAGCCGAACGAGGCGGGCCTGGCGTTCTACGACCGGGTGCTCGACGAGCTGGAGAAGCACGGCATCGAGCCGCTGGTCACGATCAGCCACTACGAGACCCCGCTGCACCTGGCCAAGAAGTACGACGGCTGGAAGTCCCGGGAGCTGGTCGGCTTCTACCAGAACTACTGCCGGGCCCTGTTCGAGCGCTACGGGTCCCGGGTGAAGTACTGGCTGACCTTCAACGAGATCAACTCGATCCTGCACGCGCCCCTGATGTCGGGCGGCATCTGGACCCCCAAGGAGGAGCTCAGCGAGCAGGACCTGTACCAGGCCATCCACCACGAGCTGGTGGCGTCGGCCGCGGCCACGAAGCTGGCGCGCGAGCTGGCGCCGGAGGCCAGGATCGGCTGCATGCTGATCGCCATGCCGACCTACCCGCTCACCCCGGATCCGGCCGACGTGCTGGCCGCGAAGCAGGCCGAGCACGCGAACTACGCCTTCGGCGACGTGCACTGCCGCGGGGAGTACCCGGGCTACTTCCTGCGTACGCTGCGGGAGAAGGGCATCGAGCTGGACATCACCGACGAGGACCGCGAAGTACTGAAGAACACCGTCGACTTCGTCTCGTTCAGCTACTACATGAGCATCTGCGAGACCGCCGACCCCGCCAAGAAGACAAAGGGCGAGGGCAACCTCCTGGGCGGCGTGCCGAACCCCACCCTCGAGGCCTCCGAGTGGGGCTGGCAGATCGACCCCACCGGCCTGCGGATCCTGCTCAACGACTACTGGGAGCGCTGGCAGAAGCCGCTGTTCATCGTCGAGAACGGCCTGGGGGCCAAGGACCAACTGGTCGAGGTCGACGGCGAGAAGACGGTGCAGGACGACTACCGGATCGACTACCTGAACGACCACCTGGTCGCGGCCCGCGAGGCGATCGGGGACGGGGTCGACCTGCTCGGCTACACCACCTGGGGATGCATCGACCTGGTCAGCGCCTCCACCGCCCAGCTGAGCAAGCGCTACGGCTTCATCTACGTCGACAGGAACGACGACGGCACCGGTACGCTGGATCGGTACCGCAAGAAGTCCTTCGACTGGTACCGCGAGCTGATCGCCAGCAACGGCGCCACCCTGACCGACCCGAGTTGATCACACCCACCCGGTCCTGACCAGGACTGGCGGCGGTAGGGTGCCGAGGACGTCGCCCGACCGCCACGGAAGAGAGACCGACGTGGAGATCCTCCGTGTCTTCAACAACAACGTGGTGCTGTCCCGCAACGCGGCCGGCCAGGAGGTCATCCTGACCGGCCGCGGCCTGGGGTTCCAGGGCCGCCCCGGCGACCCGATAGACGAGTCGAAGGTGGCGCGTACGTTCATGCCCACCGATGGCCGGGACCCGGACAACTTCGGCGCGCTGATCGCCGACATCCCGCCCGAGCACATCACCCTGGCCGACGAGGCCCTGGACATCGCCCGCCGGGAGCTCAGCACGACCCTGCCCTCGCACGTGGTGGTCGCGCTGGCCGACCACCTGAGCTTCGCGATCAAGCGGGCGCACTCCGGGATCGGGATGGAGTACCCGCTGCGTTCGGAGGTCTCCCACCTCTACCCGCGCGAGCTGGCCGCCGCGACGAAGATCGTGGCGTACGTCAACAGTCGCCTGGACGAGCCGATCCCCCAGGACGAGGCCGTGGCGATCACGCTGCACCTGGTCAACGCCGGCTTCGCCTCCGGCGACCTGTCCGAGACCTATCGGATGACCGGCCTGTTCCGCCAGCTGTTCGAGGTGGTGGAGCAGGCGTACGGCCGCCCGTTCGACCGGGACTCGGTCAGTGCGGCCCGGTTCATCACGCACCTGCGCTACTTCTTCATCCGGATGCGCAAGGGCGAGCAGCTGTCCGAGGGGCACGACATCCTGGTCGCGGCTATCCAGGAGGCCTATCCCCAGGCGTACAGCTGCGCGCTGAAGCTCGCCGCCGTACTGGAGCTCAGGCTGGGTGACGCGATCACCGACAACGAGATCGTCTACCTGGCCATGCACGTGGCCCGGCTGTCCGCCGAGCCCGACCCGGCAACCTCCGATACGGGGGTGGATGTTCCTACTGGCGGTCCGATGCTGTGAGGACCGCATGAGTATCGACCTTTTCCCCGGCACCGGTCAGGGAGACCCCTGACCGGTGTGGTGAACTGGGAACTGCCTGAGGTGATGGGTAGCCGCCGTGCAGTGCCGCCGGGTGCTCGGTAACCCTGACCCGCTCCCCCGAGGCACGCTTGCCACCGGGCCCCCACCCGGCGGAGCAGGAAGTAGGAAGAATGCCCGTACAGGTCGTCGAGCAGCAGCACAGCACCCGCCCTTCCACCGATCCCCACGCCACCGATCCCCACGCCACCGGCTCCACCGCCGCCGACCGGCGTCGCTTCGCGGGAACCACCGTCGAACTGGCCCTGGGCGTGTCGATCGGAGCCTCCGTCGTCCTGGCCGCGGTCGGCGTCGCCGCCGCGATCCCGGCAGCGGTCGTGATCGGCGTCGTGATCGGCGTCGCCGCGGCGTTCATCATCGCCAGTCGCGCCTGAGCGCCCCCTCACGCCTGATCGCCGGCGTCGTGGCCGACCACAGCTGATCGGTCACGACGCCGGCGACCCACTGGCACGTCACGTCCCTACCCAGGGCAGATCCCTGGCTCAGGGGTGACCGAACTCCTCGGTCCCGGCCTCGGCGGCCGCGCCCTCCGGGACCAACGTGGGACGCAGCTTGGCCCAGGTCGCCATCACGGCGGCGATGACGACAAGGGCGATGCCCGCCCACAGGTTGGCGTTGACGCCGCCGGTCCTGTCGAGCGCGGGGTCGCCCCAGAAACCCATGAATACCAGGATCAGCCCGTAGATCCCGATCAGCAGGGCGATCATGTTGCGGATGTCGAACAGTCCGGCGGTGCGCTTGCGGTTTGCGTTCTCCTGCGGCGCGTCTTCACGTCGAGCGTTGTCACCGCGGGCATTCTCACGCGGCCTGTCTGCACTGGGCTTGTTTGCCATGGTTGCTCCTCAGTAAGCGATCTCAGAAGACGATGTTCAGCACGATGACCATGGCCAGCGCCAGCCCGGCGAGCGGAAGGGGCCGGGTCATCACCGGCATGTCCTTCAGCTTCGGATCATGGAAGTGCGACTTGGGCGTCTCGGAGTAGACGAAGCCCACCAGTTCCTCGGCCGGTCTGGGTTTCGTCACCAGCGAGACCAGGAAACTGATCACGATGTCCATCACGAAGCCTGCCGAGGCCGCCACGAAAGCCGTGCCCTGCCCCGAGAGGGTGAAGACGCCGTTCTGGGAGAGCAACCAGACGAAGACGGCCGTCGCGGTTCCCATGACCAGACCGATCCAAGCGGCGGTCGGCGTCATCCTCTTCCAGAACATGCCGAGGATGAAGGTGGCGAACAACGGCGCGTTGAAGAACCCGAACAACGTCTGCAGGTAGTCCATGATGTTCGAGAACTGGCTGGCGATCAGGGCGGTGAAGATCGCGATGACCACGGCGACCACGGTCGCGATGCGGCCGACGCCGACGTAGTAGTGGTCCTTGCGCTCCTTCTGGACGTACGTCTGCCAGATGTCCACCGAGAACACGGTGTTGAACGCCGAGACGTTCGCGGCCATGCCTGCCATGAAGGCGGCCAGTAGGCCGGCGATGGCCAGGCCCAGCAGGCCGTTCGGGAGGAGGTCACGCATCAGGTACAGCAGGGAGTCGTTGTACTTGACGCCGGTTCCCGAGGCTCCGCCGGGCACGGCCACCCCCAGTTTGGTCTGGGCGATCTCGTTCACCAGCACCGCGGCGAGCATGCCGGGCAGGATGGTGAGGAACGGCACGAACATCTTCGGGAAGGCGCCGATGATCGGCGTGCTGCGGGCGGCGGTCATCGACTCCGAGGCCATGGCCCGCTGGACCTCGACGAAGTTGGTGGTCCAGTAGCCGAAGGAGAGCACGAAGCCCAGGCCGAAGACGATGCCGATCACCGACAGCACCGGGTCATGGAAGCCGGACAGCGCCTGACCGGGCCAGGAGTGCAGCTGTTCGGCCGCCGGCGGGACCTTGGCGCTCGCAGGGGCGTTCGTAGCCGCGACCGTGATCTTCTCCTGCAGCCCCTTCCATCCGCCGACCTTGTGCAGGCCGATCAGGGACAGCGGCAGCAGCGACGCCACGATCACGAAGAACTGCAGCACCTCGTTGTAGATCGCCGCGGACAGGCCGCCCAGCGTGATGTACGTCAGCACGATGGCGGCGGCCACGATCAGCGTCACGATCTGCGACCAGCCCAGCAGCGCGTGGATGATGGAGCCCAGCAGGTAGAGGTTGATGCCGGCGATGAGCAGCTGGGCCAGCGCGAAGGAGATCGAGTTGACCAGGTGCGCACCCGTCCCGAACCGCTTGCGCATGAACTCGGGGACCGACCGGACCTTGGAACCGTAGTAGAAGGGCATCATCACGACGCCCAGGAACAGCATGGCCGGAATGGCGCCGATCCAGAAGTAGTGGACGGTCGGCATGCCCAGCTGGGCGCCGTTCGCCGACATTCCCATGATCTCGACGGCACCGAGGTTCGCCGAGATGAAGGCCAGACCGGTCACCCACGCGGGGAGGGAACGGCCGGACAGGAAGAAACCGATCGCATCGTTGGCCTGCTGTCTAGCCATCAGGCCGATGCCGAGCACTGCCACGAAGTAGATCACGATGATCGCGTAATCCACGAAGTGGGCTTGGATGAGCGTGTCCATCCTCGTTGATGTCCTCTCAGACCCGCGACGCACACCCGGATCCGCAGGACCACGAAAGGCGGATGTTCACGTCAACATTGTCGCTACTCGACGATGCTCGCAAAGCCTCCCCCACGGTGTCAATGACTTGCACGACCGTTATGTTTACGTCACCATTGGGGCAAGTGCGGGGCTCGCCGCCCGGGGAACCCCCCGGAACCTGCGGCCCGACGACTCGGCCCCGCTGCTGGGAGCCGACGATGCTGGGAGCCGGGCAATGACCGCCGCGATCCGGAGCTGGTCCGAGCAGGAAGGCGCCGAGCGGGCCACCGAACTGTTCGAGCGGACGTACGGCACGGCCCCCGACGGGGTCTGGGCCGCCCCCGGGCGGGTCAACCTGATCGGTGAGCACATCGACTACAACGGCGGCCCCTGCCTGCCGATCGCCCTGCCGCACCGCACGTACGTCGCACTGCGCCGCCGCCCCGACGACGTCGTCCGGCTGGCCTCCGCCGACGCCGCCCCGGCCTCGTGGGAGGGATCGCTGGGGGACGTACGTCCCGGCGGCGACTTCCCGTCCTGGGTGGCGTACGCGGCCGGCCCGGCCTGGGCCCTCAGCGCGGAGGAGGGCGCCCGGCTCGGAGGCTTCGAGGCGGCGATCGTCTCCTGCGTGCCGTGGGGGGCCGGGCTGTCGTCCTCGGCCGCGATCGAGTGCGCGATGGCGCTGGCCCTCGACGACGCTTTCGGCCTCGGCCTGGGCGGCAGTCCGGAGGGCCGGGCCCGGCTCGCCGCGGTGTGCGTACGGGCCGAGAACGAGGTGGCCGGCGCCCCGACCGGCGGGATGGACCAGGCCGCGGCGCTGCGCTCGACCGAGGGCCACGCGCTGCTGCTGGACACCCTCGACGGCTCGGTCACCCAGGTCCCGTTCGACCTGGACGGCGCCGGGCTGGCGCTGCTGGTGGTCGACACCCGGGCCAAGCACGCCCTGGGCGACGGCCAGTACGCCTCGCGGCGGGCCGTCTGCGAAGCGGTGGCCGAGCGCGAGGGCGTACCGACCCTCGGTGAGCTGGTGGACCCGCAGGCCGTGCTGGCCCGGCTCGACGACCCGGTCGAGCTGCGCCGGGTCCGGCACGTGGTGACCGAGATCGCCCGCGTCCGGGAGGCGGTCGGGCTGCTGGCCGAGGGCCGGTTCGAGGAGCTGGGCAGGGTGCTGGACGCCTCGCACGCCTCGCTGCGCGACGACTACGAGGTCAGCGTCGCCGAACTGGACGAGGCCGTGGAGGCCAGCCGGACCGAGGGCGCCCTGGGTGCCCGGATGACCGGCGGCGGCTTCGGCGGGTCGGCGATCGCCCTGGTCCCGCTGGACCGGGTCGAGCAGGTCGAGGAGGCGGTGACCGCCGCGTTCGTCGGGCGGCGCTGGATCCCGCCGCACTTCCTGGTGGCCCGCGCCGCCGCGCCCGGGGGCCGGGTCAGGAGCGGGGACCGATGAGCAGCGATGGACGCCGGCACGCGATCGAGAAGATGCGCCGGGCGGGAGTGCCGGACCTGGCGATCGAGGTGTTCGGCCGGTACTACGACCAGCTCGAGGCGGGCGACACCGGGCTGGTCCCGGAGGACTCGATCGAGCCGGTCCTCGACGTCACCGACCTCTCGCAGGTGCGGATCAGCCCCGACGAGCAGGCCGAGGCGCTGTCGCGTACGGTCCTGATCAAGCTGAACGGCGGCCTGGGCACCTCGATGGGGATGGACCGGGCCAAGTCGCTGCTGCCGGTCCGTGACGGACTGAGCTTCCTGGACATCATCGCCGGCCAGGTCCGGCACAGCCGGCGGGTCGCCGGGGTGCAGCTGCCGCTGCTGCTGATGGACAGCTTCCGTACCCGCGACGACAGCCTGGCCGCACTGGACGCCCACCCGGACCTGGCCGTGGCAGGGCTCGCGCCGGACTTCGTCCAGCACCAGGAGCCCAAGCTGCTGGTGGACTCCCTCGAGCCGGTCGAGTGGCCCGCCGATCCGTCCCTGGAGTGGTGCCCTCCCGGCCACGGCGACATCTACGTGGCGCTGCAGACGACCGGGCTGCTGGACGAGCTGATCGAGCGCGGCTTCCGGTACGCGAACACGTCCAACGCGGACAACCTCGGCGCGGCCCCGGACGGGCGGATAGCCGGATGGTTCGCGGCCAGTGGGGCCCCGTACGCCCCTGAGCTGTGTCGTCGCACGCCCGCCGACCGCAAGGGCGGCCATCTGGGCCGGCGGAAGTCGGACGGCCGGATCATCCTCCGGGACACCGCGCAGACGCCAGAGGAGGACATGCGCTGGTTCACCGACGAGACCCGCCATCCGTACTTCCACACCAACAACCTGTGGTTCGACCTGGTCGCGCTGCGCGATGCGCTCGCGGCGCGCGACGGCATCCCGGGCCTGCCGCTGATCCGCAACCGCAAGCACGTCGACCCGACTGACAAGGAGTCCCCGGAGGTCTACCAGGTCGAGTGCGCCCTCGGTGCCGTGGTCGAGCTGTTCGACGACCCGG
Organism: Raineyella antarctica; assembly: GCF_900092135.1. Taxonomy (GTDB): domain Bacteria; phylum Actinomycetota; class Actinomycetes; order Propionibacteriales; family Propionibacteriaceae; genus Raineyella; species Raineyella antarctica. The sequence continues at coordinate 280,203 of NZ_FMYF01000003.1, forward strand.
CCCCGGTGCTGGTCGAACGCGACCGCTTCCTGCCGGTGAAGACCACCGACGACCTGTTGGTGCTGCGCTCCGATGCGTACGAGGTGGGCGAGGACTACCGGCTGCGGTTGGTGCCGGAGCGCGCGCCCCTGGTCGACCTGGACCCGCGGCACTACAAGCGGATCGCCGACTTCGACGCCCGCTTCCCGGCCGGGGCCCCCTCGCTGCGGAACGCGCGCCGGCTGGTGGTGGAGGGCGACTGGACGTTCGGGGCCGGGGTCGTCGCTACCGGTGACGTACGCCTGAGGGACCCGGGCGAACCGGCCACGATCCCCGACGGGACCGACCTGGCCGAGTTCGCCGCCGGGCAGCGCCGGGACGCTGACGGCACGGACGACACGGTCGAGCAGGACGAGGACGGGAGCACGGCATGATCACCCCCAGCCCCACCGGGCGCCAGTTCACCCTCTCCCACGGCGACCAGGAGGCCGTCGTGACCGAACGCGGCGCCGGGCTGCGCGAGTACCGGGTCGGCGGCCGCGACGTGGTGGTGCCGTACGAGGCGGACGAGGAACCGCCGGCGATGCACGGCGCCATCCTCGCGCCCTGGCCCAACCGGCTCGCCGACGGGCGGTACACGTTCGACGGGGCCACCCACCAGCTGCCGATCGACGAGCCGGAGCGCCAGGTGGCCATCCACGGCTTCGTCCACAAGGAGACCTGGCAGCTGCTCGGCCACTCCGCCGACCAGGCCGAGCTGGGCCTGCAACTCACCGGCCGCCCGGGCTACCCCTTCGCGCTCCACCTGCGGGTGCACTACCAACTGGATGCCGGCGGCCTGACCATCCGGCTGGCGACGAGCAACACCGGCGACGACCGGGCGCCGTACGGGGTGGGCTTCCACCCCTGGCTCTCCCCCGGCGCCGCCGCTGTCGACGACTGCCGGCTGGCGGTGGACGCAGGCTCGTGGATCCGCACGAACGAGCGGCTGTTGCCGGTGGATACCGTGCCGATCCCCGCGGAGATGGACTTCACCAGGTCGCGGCGGATCAGCACCGCGTCGCTGGATGAGGGGTACGCCGACGCCACGTACCGGCGGGGTCGCTCCTGGGTGCGGCTGGCTGCGCCGGACGGGTCGGTCGCGGCGGTCTGGATGGAGCCGCCGCTGGCGTTCTGGCAGGTGTGCACCGGCGACTTCCCGGAGACGGGCAGCTACGAGCGCACCGGAGTGGCCGGTGAGCCGATGTCGTGCCCGGCGAACGCCTTCGTCAGCGGTGACCACCTGGCCGTGATCGAGCCCGGCGCGACCCATACGGTGACGTGGGGGCTGCGGCTCGAGCGCGAGGGCACGAACGACCCGGCGTCGGAGGGGGACTCCGAGGAGACGGAGGTGGGGTGATTCCGGATCCAGTCCCGCCCCGGGGCTCGGTGTCGATGGGTGACGTCGCCAAGCTTGCCGGGGTGTCCGCCCAGACCGTCTCGCGGGTGGCGCGAGGCGAGGCTTCGGTGCGGCCGGAAACGGCCGAGCGGGTACGCCGGGCGATGCTCCAGCTCAGCTACGTGCCGAACCGGGCGGCGCGCGCCCTGCGGTACGGGGCGTTCCGGACCATCGGGGTGGTCGGCCACCGGATCGCGCGCACCGGCGAGGCGCACATCATCGAGGCGATCATCACGGCACTGCGAGCTGTCGACTACGAGGTGATGCTGATCGACACCCCGACCTCCAGCGCCGAGCACCTGGTCGAGGCGTTCAGCAAGCTGGGCCGTTCGGTCGACGGGATGGTGGTGCTGCGGTTGGAGACCCCCGTGCCGGCACAGGTGGCGCTTCCCCCCGGGATGCCGATCGTGGTGGGCGACTTCCGCTTCGCCGACAGCCACACCGCCGTCGGCACCGACCAGGCCGGAGGCACTCGGCAGGCGGTCGAGCACCTCCTGGGCCTGGGCCACCGGACCGTGCACCACGTCTCCGGCCCGACCACCTCGGTCCAGGCCGCGGCCCGCGAGCGCGCCTGGGCCGCCTGCCTGGCCCGGGCCGACCGGCCGGTCCCCGAGGTCCTGCGCGGGGACTGGACGCCGAGATCGGGCTACGCGGCCGGACAACTGCTGGCCGCCGACCCCGACGTGACTGCCGTGTTCTGCGCCAACGACGAGATGGCCCTGGGGCTGCTGCGGGCCTTCCACGAGGCCGGTCGACGGGTGCCGGACGAGGTGTCCGTGGTCGGCTTCGACGACATCATGGCGGAGTGGCTGTGGCCACCGCTGACCACGATCGCGCAGGACTTCGCCGCGATCGGGCGCGAGCTCGTCTCAGCGCTGATGGGCCAGCTGGCCGAGCCCGAGCGGGCCAGCACCGAGCGCGTCCTGGTCTCGACCCGGCTGGTGGTCCGGCGGAGCACCGGCCCGGCGAGGTGAGGGCCTTCATGACCACAGCCGAAGGCAACCTGACCTGGACGCCCGCCAGCACGCCGGAGGCGACCGCCCTGCTGGCCGGCGCGACCGCCTCCGTGATCACCGACTATCCCTCGGCGAAGGTGGCCCCGATCGATGCCGCCCTGGCCGACACCGCCGCGTTCTGCGAGGCGTACGACTCCCCGCCCAGCCACTCCGCCAACTGTGTGGTCGTGGCCGGCAAGCGGGCCGGGGCCGTGACGTACGCCGCGGTCCTGGTACTGGCCAGCGACCGGGCCGACATCAACGGCGTCGTCCGCCGGCACCTGGGGGTGCGCAAGATCAGCTTCGCCCCGCAGGAGGAGGCGGTGGAGCTGACCGGGATGGAGTTCGGCGGCATCACGCCGATCGGGCTGCCGACCGAGTGGCCGCTGCTGATCGACGCCGCGGTGATGGATCGCGACCAGGTGGTGATCGGTTCAGGGATCCGGGGCAGCAAGATCGTCGTCGCACCGGGTGACCTGGCGGCGCGGAACGGCGCGCTGGTGCTGGAGCTGACGAAGGCGGAGTGAGGGCAGGCGCGCTGGCGCCAGCGCGAGGGGCGTCGGCTAGGGCAGGTCGCCGATCGAGCTGATGTCGTCGGGCACGTCCGCCGCGACGCCGGCAAGCTCCTCCAGGGTCACGTACTGCAGGGCCGCCTCATGGGTGGCGGCCAGCACCACCGGCGCGATCACACCGGCCCGGTAGGCGTGCACCCAGCGCGGGGCGACGACGCACCAGGGGTCCCCCGGGTGCAGGCCCGGGAACCCGTACTGCGGCATCGGGTCGACCAGGTTGTTGCCGGTCTGCCGCTGGAACTCCAGGAACTCCGCCGTCATCAGCGCGCAGATCGTGTGGCTGCCGACGTCCTCCGGGGACGTGGCACAGTACCCGTCACGGAAGAAGCCGGTGACCGGGTCGGTGCCACACGGCACGAGGGGTTCGCCGAGAACGTTGCGGGCCTCCATGCCGCAAACTCTAGGGCCGACGGGCCCGGGTGACCAGAGGCCACCCGGGCCGGCGTCGCGACCTAGTCGTCGGGGCCGGCCGGCGCCAGCGGGCCGAGCACCTCGACGTGCGCCGCAGCCTCGCGGCCGAAGGCGTACAGGGCGAGTTCCGTGGGGGTTCCGGTGACCGTGACCACTCCACCCTGGCCGGCCTCCACCTTGCGACCGGTCTTCGCATCCACCAGCACCGTACGGACACCCCGGCGGCCGAGCTGGAGCATGGCGACCTGCCGCAGCCGGTCCATGATCTCGGCGTCGTCCTCGGCCGACATCTCGCGCGCGGCGATCGATGCGTCGGCGCCGCGGCGGACGTCCTCGTGGTGGACCAGGTACTCCAGGGTGTTGGCGACGGCGTCCATCGGCCGCGCCCAGGAGACCTTCGGCGGCCCGGAGCGGACCATCCCGACCAGCTCGGCGAACGGGTGCTGCTTCTTCGCCTTGGCGATCCTGGCCTCGGTCACGCCGGCGAGCGGCGGCACGGCGATACCGACGGCACCGACCGGGTCGGCTTCGCGGACCCACAGGTGGGCGGCGAGGTCGTAAGCGGTCCACCCCTTGCAGAGGGTGGGTGCATCGGGGCCGACCTCGAGCATCAGGTCGGCCATGGCGTGGCGTTCGCGCTGGGCAAGCGTGCTGGTGTCCATGCTGCACGCTAACCCGGCCGGGCCCGGTTGGGTAGCCCCGACGGACGACTCCCTGCGGACCATGTGTCGGGGTTCCGGGGCGGGCCATAACCTGTCAGGCTGGGACCGACGGACGACACCACCACCTGGAGGCGGCATGCCCACCACTGCTTGGACCTACATCTCCTTCCCCGGCAACGCCCGCGAGGCCATGACCCTGTACCAGGACGTGTTCGGCGGCGAGCTGCGCATCATGTCGTACGGCGACATGCCGATGGAGGGAATGCCCTTCGAGCCGGACCCGACGTCGGTCGCGCACGCCTCGCTGGAGTCCGGAAACATCCGGATCGCCGGCGGCGACAACCCCGGCCAGGAGCAGGACTCGCTGCGCAGCGACGTCTACTCGATGCTCGTCGGCACCGACACCGCCGAGGAGGGCCAGCGGCTGATCGACGCGCTGACCTCCCGCGGCGGCGAGGTCACCATGCCCTTCGTCCGCGCCCCCTGGGGCGACACGTACGGCCAGGTCCGCGACAGGTTCGGGGTGATCTGGGCGTTCGCGGCCCCGGGCACCGAGGCCGCGGGCTCGGAGGCGCCTGGCTCCGACGCCTGACGTACGGCTCAGGCGCCCGTCGGCCACCGGTTCCACGGTGTCGGCGGCGCCGGGGTGGGCGGCAGGGCGCTGCTGACGTGGCCGAACCGCTCGGCGCGGCGCTCCGGGTCGTTCCAGATCTCGGTGGCCTCGTCCATCTCCTCGCGGGTACGGCCGACGAAGTTCCACGCCATCTGCACCGGCGAGTCGAAGGGCACACCGCCCAGCAGGATCGCGCGGGACAGCTCGTCCACGCTGATCCCCAGCTCGTCGCGCCCGGGCGCCAGGTAGCCGAGGTGGCCGGGGGTGAGGGACTCCCCGTCGGCACCGGCGCGGCCGCGCAGCACGATCAGCGCGTACTCGTAGTCGGGCCGCAGCGGTAGCGTCGTCTGCCGCTGCAGGTCGAGTTCGAGCCCGACCAGGTCGGTGTCGCGGCGGGCCGGACTCGTACGCCCCAGGAACTCGCCGGTGATCACCGTCGCCGCTCCCCCGTCCAGGTCGACGACCGGCAGGTCCGCGTGGTGCGCGAAGTCCTGGTCGCCGTCCCGGGTGGCGTCGGGCTGGGCGATCCACAGCTGGATGCCCTCGAGGGTTCCGGCGTAGTGTCCGGTGGCCTCCTCGGAGTGGGAGATGCCGCGGCCGGCCGTCATCAGGTTGAGCTGGCCGGGGGCGATCACCTGCTCCGAGCCGAGCGAGTCCTTGTGCAGGATCTGACCGTCGAGCAGCCAGGTCGCGGTCTGCAGGCCCATGTGGGGGTGCGGGGCCACGTCGATGCCGTGCTCCTCGGTGACCAGGGCCGGACCCATGTGGTCGGCGAAGCACCAGGCCCCGACCGTACGCAGGCTGCCATGGCGCTGCGGCAGGATGCGGCGCACCTCGAACGAGCCCAGGTTGGCGGTGCGTGCGTCGAAGAGTTCCATGATCAGGTCCTTCCGGAGGTGTTGACGACCCCGGAACCATCATGCACCCGAGGAGTTGAAAGATCAATCATCCATTGCGGGGTCAACCCCGCGATCCGGCCAGGCATCAGCCATCCGGCTCGCGCCTGGCTCATCTGGGCAGGACGATGCCGAGCCGGGCCACCCGCCGGTAGATGGTCGCCCGGCTGAGGCCCAGTTCCGCGGCCGCGGCGCTCATGGTCACGCCGGGCCGGGAGAGGCAGCGGACGATCTCGTCCCGCTCGACCGCCTCGATCCGGGTCAGGGTGCGGTTGCTGCGCCCGATCAATGCCGAGGGCAGGTCCCGTACGTCGATGGTCTCCGAGCGCAGCGCTGCGGCCTGGACCATGCTGAAGAGTTCGTCGACGTTGCCGGGCCAGTCGTAGGTGGTCAGCGCATGCTCGGCCGCCGACGTGAAGTCCACCTCACGCAGCCGGGTCTGGCGGGCGGCGAAGCGGGCCAGGGGCAGGACGTCTGCGACGCGTTCCCGCAGCGCGGGGACCGGCACCACGGTCTCGACCATGGCCGCGAGCGGCTGCGGGATGCCGCCGAACCCCTCGGCCGTGACGGCCCAGACCAGGGCCGGAGGGTTGCCGGAGGACGCGAGCAGTGCCCGCAGGGCGTGATCCGCTCGGGCACGCAGTTCCTCGGCCGCCCAGGCGGGCAGGGTATCGACGTTCTCGACGATGACAGCGGTCCCGGGCTTGGCCAGTTCGGGGGTCCACAGGGCCAGCCAGTCGTCGACGTCGTCGGGCGCGGGGACGGCCGCGGAGAGGATGCGGCTCCTCGGGTGGGCCCGGCGCAGCGCTTGTGCCAGGAGGGTGGCACGTCCGGCCCCGTCCTCGCCGACGGCAGCGACCATCCGGCCGGTCGCCAGCGCTTGCGCCGCCCGTTCGAGTGCTTCGGTCCACCCAGATGACAGGTCCCGCAGGGTGCCGGCCCCGGGTTCGAGGCCGCCGGACTGCACCCGGAACACCCCGCCCTTCGGGGTTCGTTTCGCCCTCCGCCCCTGCGATCGGGCCAGCATGAGCGCCGAGGTGTTGGCCGCCGCGGACTGCGCCAGCGCCAGCAGCAGGCCGGAGGAGGAACGGGACCAGGTCGTGATGTTGATGCTGCCCTCGATCCGGCCACTGAAGGGGTCGAGCACCGGTACCGCGGCGCAGGTATAGGTGCGCAAGCAGGCGCTGTAGTGCTCCTCGGCCCGTACGAGGCTGGGGGTCCGGTCCGCCAGGGCAAGGCCCAGTCCGGTCGTTCCGGCCTCCCGCTCGGAGAAGGCGAAGCCGGGTGCAAGATGCACGTCGTCGAGCGTGCGCAGCAGTGACCGATCGCCGCTGAAGCGGTTGAGCACGAGACCGTCGGCGTCGGTGAGCATCAGGCTCAGCGGCTCGTTCGCCAGTGTCCGGTACAGGCCGCCGAGCACCTCCTGCCCGCACCGGAAGAAGAGGGAATCGGTGGTGACGGAGCCGGCCCACGCCGGATCCACGCTCTCGATCGAGACCCCGTACTCCTTGCTGCGTTGCCACGACGCGAGCAGACGCTTGGGCGCTGTCGCCAACGTGCCCGAAGCCTTCCCCTGGGCTCGCCCCGGAAGCGCTGCCTCGTGCTCCGACGCCATCACAGACCTCCCTGTCCCGGTCCATCGAGCGTAATCCGCGGGTACAAACATCCGCGCCATTACTTGTCTCAAAGTGAGACACGGGTCACATGTCGACCAGTAGCGCCAGCACCTACCTTCGATCCCAACAGCGACTACGGCAGTCGCGGGAGGAGCAGACCCATGTACACCAAGGACGGCGAGAAGTACTTCATCGTCGACGCCCACGTCGCCCTGTGGGACGCACGGCCCGAGAACCAGCGCAACATCCACGGCAAGCAGTTCATCGACTGCTTCTACGACTACCACCGCAACCTCTCCCCCGACGAGGAGCTGTGGCCGTACGAGGACTACCTCTACCAGGGCGGCGAGCGCCTGATGAAGGACCTGTTCGAGGACGGCTACGTCGACCATGCGATCTTCCAGCCGGCCTACCTCAGCGAGTTCTACAAGCGGAACTTCGGCCAGACCGAGGAGGCGTACGGCCTCGCCACCGAGCACCCGGACAAGCTCACCTACAACCACCGCTTCGATCCCCGGGACGGGGAGAACGGGCTGGAGCGGCTGCGGGCCGACCACGAGCGGATGGGCTTCAGGGGAGTGAAGCTCTACACGGCCGAGTGGAACGGGGAGTCTCGCGGCTACAAGCTGTCGGATCCGTGGACGTACCGCTACTTCGAGGTGTGCCGCGAGCTCGGTATCAAGAACATCCACATCCACAAGGGCCCGACGATCCGTCCGCTCGACCGGGATGCCTTCGACGTCGCCGACGTGGACCACTGCGCGTCGGACTTCACCGACCTCACCTTCGTCGTGGAGCACGTCGGCCTGCCGCGGCTGGAGGACTTCTGCTGGATCGCCAACCAGGAGCCCAACGTGCACGGCGGGCTGGCCGTGGCGATGCCGTTCATGCACACCCGGCCGCGGTACTTCGCCCAGATCATCGGCGAGCTCATCTACTGGATCGGTGAGGACCGGATCGAGTTCTCCAGCGACTACGCGCTGTGGACGCCGCGCTGGTTGGTCGAACGCTTCGTCGACTTCCAGATCCCCGAGGACATGACGGAGTACGCCCCGCTCACCGTCGCCCAGAAGAAGAAGATCCTCGGGCTCAACGCCGCCAAGCTGTACGACATCCCGGTGCCGGAGGAGCTGCGGCTGCCCGACGCCGACGAGACCGAGACCGGACCGCGCCAGCCGGAGCGGGCCGACCTGGGAGCCCAGCAGTGACCGCCACCCGAACCGAGGCCGCCGCCGGGGTGATGGCCGCACGCGGGGAGGACGTACGGCAGGGCGGCGGGCGGGAAGGCGGCGGGCGGGAGGAGGACGTACGGGAGGCGCTGTCCGTCGTCCTCGACCCGGAGCTGGACGAACCGATCACCGATCTCGGCTTCGTCCGCTCGATCGAGGTCTCCCCCGCAGCCGGGACGGACGCCGATCCCGACGACCGCTTGGATACCCACGCTGCGGGTGCGCTGGTCGTGGTGCACCTGCGGCTACCCACCTCGTTCTGCTCACCCAACTTCGCCTACCTGATGGCCTCCGACAGCAAGGACGCCCTCTCGGCGCTGCCGGGGGTGGGGAGGGTCGTGGTGGAGCTCGACGACCACCACGACTCGGACCTGATCAACGCCGGCCTGGCGGCCGACGCCGGCTACCGGGGCACCTTCGGGCACGAGGCGGAGGAGAGCCTGGACGAATTGCGGTGGATCTTCCGCCGCAAGGCGCACACCGCCGCGATGGAGCGCTGCCTGACCGCCCTGCTGCGTGCCGACCGGTCGCTGGCCGAGTCAGCCGTGGGGACCGTACGACTGCAGGACCTGCCCGCCGGACGCGAGAAGGACGCCCTGCTGCGACGCCGGGTGACCATCGGACTTCCCACCGAACCCCGGGACCTGGTCCTGGTCGACGAGGCAGGATGTCCCTATCCGCCCGAGGCGGTACCGATGGCGCTGCGCCGCGCGCGGTCCACCCGGATCTCGGTCGACGGCAACGCCCACTTCTGCCGAGGACTGCTGCGCACCCGCTACGCGGGGGCCGGCGCTGACCAGGTCGACCGCCCCGAGGGCGCCGAACCCTCCGACCACCACCTTCTTCCGCTGATCGTCAAGGAGATCCACTGATGAGCACCATGCGAACCGTCAAGGTCGTCGGCTACCACGAAGGCCTCCAGATGCGGGAGGCCCCCGTCCCCGAGGCGACCGGCCCGTGGGACGTCGTGGTCAGGATCGGCGGAGCGGGCGTGTGCCGCACCGACCTGCACATCCTCGAGGGCCAGTGGGCCGAGAAGTCCCAGGTCCAGCTGCCGTACACGATCGGCCACGAGAACGCCGGGTGGGTGCACGCGGTGGGCAGCGCCGTCACCAACGTGAAGGAGGGCGACAAGGTCATCCTGCATCCCCTGGTCACCTGCGGCCTGTGCCGGGCCTGCCGTTCCGGTGACGACGTGCACTGCGAGAACAGCAGGTTTCCCGGCATCGACTCCGACGGCGGCTACGCCGACTACCTGCTCACTTCCGCGCGCTCGGTGGTCCGGATCGACGACTCGCTGGAGCCTGCCGACGTCGCGGCGCTGGCCGACGCCGGCCTGACCGCCTACCACGCAGCCGCGAAGGCGGCCAAGCGGCTGACCCCCCGGGACACCTGCGTGGTCATCGGTGCCGGCGGCCTGGGCCACATCGGGATCCAGGTGCTCAAGGCGCTCACCCCGAGCCGGATCGTCGTCGTCGACCGCAACCCCGCGGCGCTGGAGCTCGCGAGGTCCATCGGGGCCGATGTCGGCGTGGTGGCCGACGGCAGCCAGGTCGACCAGGTCCTGGCGCTCACCGGCGGCAAGGGGGCCGAGGCGCTGATCGACTTCGTCGGCGAAGGCGGCGCGACGTCGGAGGGCATCGCGATGCTGCGCGAGGCCGGCGACTACTACGTCGTCGGCTACGGCGAGGACATCTGCGTACCGACGATCGACATGGTCTCGAACGAGATCAACATCATCGGCAACCTCGTCGGGTCCTACAACGACCTGCAGGACCTGATGGCCCTCGCGGCGCGCGGGGCGGTCACGCTGCACACCCAGAAGTACGCCCTCGACGACTTCCAGCAGGCGATCAGCGACCTCGATGCCGGCAAGGTCCGTGGCCGCGCGATCCTGGTGCCCTGAGCGGGAACGCAGCTGATCATGGACGGAGGCCTCCGGGACCCGACCGGTCCCGGAGGCCTTCCGGTCGTCCGGCCCCACCTCACCAGCGCGGCCCCGGACGGTAGGCCTCCCCCACCTCGTGCGAGGCGTACTCCGAGATCGACTCCGGGCCCGCGAGCACCCGCCGCTTGACGTGCAGGTAGCGCTCCGCATCGGGCTCGACCCGCCACCCGACCATCTGGATCTGGCCGCCGACGATCTCGATCCCGGTGATGTACGAGGGGAACGTGCAGCACCCGGTGTTGAAGTAGGGCACCCCGTCGCGGGGGAACTTCTGACGGTGCGTGTGGCCGCAGATCAGCGCCGTCTGGTTCTGCAGGATCCACCGCCGATAGTTCCGCTCGACCTTGTGCCGCTTGAACATGTTCCGCACCGGGCTGGAGGGGCTGCGGATGCCGAACGCGTGCATGTACTTCCAGAACAGGCGGAAGGTCCACATGGTGAAGCGCCAGTTCTGGTCGTTCGAGAAGTCACCCTGGTGCCCGTGCACCACCAGGACCTCCTGCCCGGTCTCGCGATGCCGCAGCACCAGCGACTCGATCGGATGCAGGTCGGGCATGAACGGGGTGGGGCGCCCCAGGTCGTCCGGGATGGTGGCGAAACAGGCGTGGGCGTACTCCGGGTCCTTCAACTGGATGTTGTGGTTGCCGTAGAGGTAGATCAGGCGGTCGTCGTCGTAGAACCGCTTGAGCCGTCGGTACGGCGACCCGTTGGCCCACAGGATGTGCTTGAAGTCCGCGTTCTCCCACAGTTCGTCGCCGTCCCCGACCTCGACGTACGTGTAGCCCTCGGCGTGGTACCACTCCAGCGCCCCGATGTAGATGTTCTTGTTCTTGCCGAACTCGTCGGCCATGCTGCCGTCGCCGCGGTGCACGTCGCTGAGGAACACGAAGCGTGAATCGTCGTCGAACTCCTGGACCTGCGCGGTCCGGTAGGCCTCGGTCAGGCGCCCCATCGTCTGCATGCCCTGCTCCTGTCTTCCTAGGCCCGGCGGAGCGTGTTCGCGCTCGCCGCCCGGCCGAACATCGCCAGTCCGGCGATGATCCCGATGGCGCACCCCACGATGCTGACGATCAGCACCACCCGCGTGACCAGCGCCCAGTCGAACGCGTAGCCGGTGAAGTCGAACGGGAACACCCTCAGGACCTTGATCGAGGCGGCCAGTCCGACCGCCGAGGTGACGACCCCGCCGATCGCCTGCAGTCCGCGGGACCTGACCACCGCGTACAGGATGCCAGCCACCAGTGACACGACCAGGGTCGCGTTGACGATGCCGATCACCTGGGCAGTGTCAGGGGTCAGGAACGAGATCCGCTCCCACCCCGGCCGGCCGTTCAGCAGGTACAGCAGCACGCCGTTGACCAGCGACCCCATCACGTTCCCGCCGGCACTGGTGCTCGGCGCGGAGCGCTGCGTTCTCGTCTCACCCGACATGTTTCCTCCCAGAGGTCACGTCCTCCACAAGAGTAGGACAACGGCCCTGAGGACTCCTAGGGGTAGATCGAGACGGAGGGCATGGGGCGGCGGAGGATGTGCTGGCGGTGTCGGGGCGGTGGCGGGGTTGGGGTGGCGGCGGGGATGGGGCCTCGGCGGGTCCGGCGCGGGTCGGACGGCCCGACACCAGCACGCGTAGCCCTCGGGGTGCAGCGCCCTGGCCCGCCCGGTGTCTAGGGTGGCGGCGAAGACCCGTCGGGTGCCCCGATCTCGTAGGTAGGTGAGCCATGTCGATCGAACGTCCATCCCTGAGCCGCCGCGTCGTGTTGACGGGCGGACTGGCGGCCGCCGTGGGAGCCGTGGCAGCCGTGGCAGCCGTGGCCGGTTGCTCCCCGCGCACCGCGGACACCACCGCCCCGGCGCGTACGGATGCCTCCCCCACGCCCAGCCCGACGCCGACGCCGACCCCCACGCCGGCGACCGCGCAGGAGATCGCCGCCCGGGCGACCGTGCCGGTGCTGTGCTACCACCAGGTCCGCCCGTACGCGGCCAACGACACCTCGTACAACCGCCAGCAGCTGATCATCCCGCCCGACGCCTTCGGCCGGCACCTCGACGCGATCCGGGAGGCGGGCTACACCACGATCGACCCGGCCGCCTATCACGCCCACCTGGCCAACGGGGCGAAACTGCCGGACAAGCCGCTGATCATGAGCTTCGACGACGGCAAGGACAACCAGCCCCAGAACGCCCTGCCCGCGCTCACCAAGCGAGGCATGGTCGGCACCTGGTTCATCATGAGCGTCGTGATCGGCAACCCCGGCTGGACCACCGCGGACCAGATCCGCCGGGCGGCCGACGCGGGGCACACCATCGGCTGCCACACCTGGGACCACCACGACGTACGCAAGTACACGGCCGCGGACTTCACCAAGCAGTTCGACGGGGCCCGGGCCACGCTGCAGAAGTACTCGGGCCAGCCGGTGGACTCGTTCGCCTTCCCGTACGGGGCCTGGAACGAGGCCGCGCTGCCGCACCTCGCCAAGGCCGGGTTCACCACCGCCTACCAGCTGACCGAGAAGCCCCTGGACCCGAAGCTGCCCCAGCTCACGCTGCGCCGCCAGCTCGCGGTGTCGACCTGGTCGGGCGCGGAGCTCGTCGCACAGCTGGAGAAGCTGACCGCGTAGGAGTCCCGCCCTACAGCCGGATCCCGACGTACTTGGTCTCCAGGAACTCCTCGATGCCCTCGTGCGAGCCCTCACGACCCAGGCCCGACTGCTTCACGCCGCCGAACGGGGCGGCCGGGTCGGAGATGACGCCGGAGTTGAGCCCGACCATGCCGCTCTCGAGGCGCTCGACCACGTACAGGGCCTCCGACAGGTTCTCGGCGAAGACGTACGACATCAGGCCGTACTCGGTGCTGTTGGCCAGCGAGATGGCGTCGTCCAGGGTCTCGAAGGTGGTGATCGGCGCGACCGGGCCGAAGATCTCCTCGGTCCAGACCCGCGCCTGCGGGCCGACGTCGGCGAGCACCGTCGGGGCCAGGAAGTAGCCCGGGCCCTCCGGTGAGGTGCCGCCGACCACTGTCCGGGCGCCGTTGGCGAGCGCATCGTCGAGGAGTTCGCGGACCTTGGCCAACTGCTTGCTGCTGACCAGCGGGCCGACCTGGGTGCCCTCCTCCAGACCGTTGCCGATCTTCAGCGCACCCATCCGCTCGCCGAGCCGCCGGGTGAACTCCTCGGCGACGTCGGCGTGGACGTAGAAGCGGTTGGCGGCCGTACAGGCCTCACCGATGTTGCGCATCTTGGCGTCCAGCGCGCCCTGGACGGCCTTGTCCAGGTCGGCCGAGGGCAGCACCAGGAACGGTGCGTTGCCGCCCAGTTCCATCGACGTACGCAGCACCTGGTCAGCAGCCTGGCGCAGCAGGATCTTGCCGACGGCAGTGGAGCCGGTGAAGGTGACCTTCCGCAGCCGCGGGTCGGTGATGATCGGTTCGGTGACCTCGGCGGAGTGGGTCGAGGTGAGGCAGTTGACGACGCCGTCCGGCAGCCCGGCGTCCTGCAGGGCCTGGACGAACAGCAGCGTGGTGAGCGGGGTCTCGTGGGCCGGCTTGATGATCGCGGTGCAGCCCGCGGCCAGGGCGGGCGCGAGCTTGCGGGTGGCCATGGCGAGCGGGAAGTTCCACGGGGTGATCGCGTACACCGGGCCGACCGGCATCTTCATGGTCAGGATGCGCTGGCCCGAGACCGGCGCGGTCCCGTAGCGGCCGGCGACCCGGACCGCCTCCTCGGAGAACCAGCGCACGAACTCGGCGCCGTAGGTGACCTCGCCGTACGACTCGGCCAGCGGCTTGCCCATCTCACGGGTCATCGTGCGGGCGAAGGCGTCCCGACGCTGGATCACAAGGTCGAACGTGGAGCGCAGCAGTTCGGAGCGCTCGCGCGGAGTGGTCGCCGCCCAGGCCTCGGCCGCCTCGCTGGCGGCGTCCATCGCGGCCCGCGCGTGGTCGGGGCCGGCGTCGGCGACGGTGGTGATCGTCTCCTCGGTGGCGGGGTCGACGACGTCGAAGCTCTCGTCCGCGTCCAGCCATGTGCCGGCGATGAAGATGCCGGACGGGTAGGTGGTCTGCTCGGTCACTGTGGTCATCGGTCCGTCCTTCCGTTGTCCATGGTCCCGTTGTCCATTGTCCCGTCGTCCATGCTTGCGTCGTCCATGCTTGCGTCATCCATGCTTGCGTCATCCATGGTCACGACGATGTTCCCGGTGGCGTGCCCGGCCTCCACGGCTGCGATGGCCTCGGCGGCCCGCTCGAACGCGAAACTGCGCGAGATCACCGGGTGCAGCGTCTTCGTGGCGATGTCGTGGGCGACGGCCTCGAAGACCTCTGTCGTACGTCGCCGGGTGATCCCGCCGCCGCCGTGTCCGGTAGCAGCCGCGGGGGCGGCGAGGCTGATCACGCGACCGCCGGGCCGCAGCAGCGGCAGGCCGGCCTCCAGCTCGGCCTCCCCGACCAGGTCGACCAGGGCGTCGACCTGTCCGGCCACCTCGTCGGCGGCCCGGACCGGCCAGCCGGGGCCCGAGGCGATGGGTACCGCGCCCGAGTCGGTGAGCAGTTCGGCCTTCTCCGGCGAGGCGACGCCGACCACGGTGATGCCGCGGTGGACGGCCATCCGGACCAGGCCGGTGCCGACCCCTCCCCCGGCGCCGATGACGAGCAGCGTGGCGCCGGCGGGCAGGTCGAGGTCGTCGAGGACGTCGCGGGCGGTGCCGAGCGAGACGGAGATGCAGGCTGCCTGGTCGGGTCCGACGGAGTCGGGGCGATGGGCCGAGGAGGCCGCAGAGAGCAGCACCCGTTCGGCCAGTCCTCCGGTACCCGGAGCCGTGGCACCGAACACCTCGTCACCGACCGCGAAGCCGGTCACCCCGTCGCCGACGGCGAGCACCGTGCCGGCCGCCTCGCGGCCCAGGGCCATCGGGAGGGTCTCCGCGACCTCGGGGCGCTGGCCGTTGCGCACCTTGATGTCTGCGGGGTTGACGCCGGCCGCGCGCATCGCGACCAGCAGCTCGCCCGGCCCTGGAGCCGGCTCGGGGACGTCGAACCATTGCTGCACCTCGGCCGGGCCGTGGTGGTCGTATCCGTAGATCCGCATGGTTCATCCTCTCTCCAAGCGAGCCGGCGCATCAGCGACTTGGTCGGGTGAGCCGCTCAGTGGGCGCCGGGGCTCGGGGCGGCGCGGTGTGGTTGCACCGTCCGGGGTGGCACGGTCGGGCGGCACGGTCCTGGGCGCAAGGTCCGGGAGGTGGCTCTGTACTGAATCCCAACCGAGAGGCTCGATTCGCGGAGCATCGTCACGGAGTGGCGTCGATCGAGCGTGCCGGTTGGGAATCAGTACAGAGCCATCAGGCGCACTTGCTGCATCGGCCTCGCGATCGGCGGACTCGAGGCCTGCGTCGAGTTGCGTTCAGCGGTCCCATGGCATGCGTGCCCGGGTGGGCGACAGATCGCTGACAACGTGCAATCGCAGCCGACTGCATCCCTCGCCCACTCACCGCTCGCGAGCGATTAGTTATGCGTCTGCCCGCAGGGCAGCCAGATCCATAATTAACGGCGGCAGTTAGTTATGGATCCCGCCTCAGGAGCCCTCCGACCGCCTTGGCCATCTCGGCGAGGGCAGGCTTCCTGTCCACATCGGACATCAAATCACCCAAATGGCAGCACCCTGCTCGCTGCACCGGGCGCCTGCACCGGCATCTCCACACCGGGCGCCCTGCCGCCGCGCACGAGCTCTGTACTGAATCCCAACAGCGACGCTCGATCCGCGGTACATCGTCACGGAGTTGCGTCGATCGAGAGGCTCGGTTGGGAATCAGTACAGAGGCGTGCGCAGCCCTGGCTCCAGGCCGGCGTCCAGCAGGACCGGGGCATCACAGCCGCCTCCTAGACTGAGGCTGGGTGCCGCCTGAGCGGCAGCCTCATCGAATGAAAGACGCGGGGGCAGACGGTTGTCGGAGCAGGAAAGGGTCGTCCTGGAGCACGAGCAGGACGTCAACACCGCCTATCTGGCCAACCTGGAACGCCGCTCCGCGGGCTACCAGATCGACGACCGCGTGCACTGGCGTCCCCGGATCACGATGGGCCCGCTCATCGGCCGGGTCCGGATGCGCTACGACGGCGACGCGGCGGACGAGGAGTTCTACGTCGCCGAGACCGCCGCCGACCTCGACGGCACCGAGGTGATCAGCTGGGCCGCTCCGGCCGCGGCGGCCTACTACGGCAAGCGCTTCGGCGCCGAGTCCGGCCTGCGGATCCGGCGACGGTTCGCCAAGGGCGCCGGCCACGCCATCGAGGCGTACGCGGACGAGTGGGTGGTCCCCGCGGACGGGCCCGCGTTCAGCACGCCGGTCGCCCCGGCCTCCGAGAGGGTCGCCACAGAGCCGGCCGTCAGCGACCACACCGCCCCTGAATCCCCCTCCCCCGCTGTGGCGGTCCAGGACGCACTGCCCGACGTCGTCCCCGGCACCGAGCAGGAACTCCGCAAGCCCCGGACCTCGCTGCGGGCGCTGCTGCGTACGCTCCAGCCCGAGCAGTACGACCTGGTCGCCGCCTCCCCCACCAAGCCGCTGACCATCCAGGGCTACGCCGGCACCGGCAAGACGGTCGTCGCCACCCACCGCGCCGCCTGGCTGACCCACACCGACCGCGAGCAGCCGTTGCGCAACGTGGCCCTGATCGGCCCGACCACGACCTGGGGGCGGCACATCCGCCCGGTCATCGACGAACTGGCCACCCCGGGAACGGTGACGATCACCTCGCTGCCCGAGGTGATGCGTACGATCATCGGGGCCCCGGAGCGGAACGCCTCCAGCGACGACTTCATCGACGCCTACTCGGCCCCGCTCGGCACGACGCTGGCCAAGCTGGTCACCAAGCAGCGCAAGGCCGATCCCGGCCTGACCCCCCAGCGGGCGTACGAGGTGTTCCTGCGGACCAACGAGGTGTCGATCCCGGTGTCGCGACGCACCGAGTTCCTGCAGTGGCGCCGCACCCTGCCGCTGTCGTACGAGGCGGCGCTGGGCGACCGCAAGCTGTGGCCGCTGCTGACCTACCTGTCCGTGCTGCTGGAGCCGCAGGCGACCTACGACCACGTGATCATCGACGAGGCCCAGGACCTGCGGCCGCTGGAGTGGCTGATCCTGGCCCACCTGAACAGCGGCACCTGGACCCTGGTCGGCGACGTGCACCAGCGCCGGACCAGCCACGCGACCCGCGGCTGGAAGGAGATCCGCAAGCTGCTCGGGCTGCCGACCGGGGAGGAGGAGTCGCTGCTGGGCGGCTACCGCACCACCCGCGCGATCATCGACTTCGCCGGCTGCCTGCTGACCGGGACCAAGGGCCACCGGGCGTACGACGTGCTGGGCGAGGGCGAACCGCCGCTGATCCTGAACGCGATGCAGCTGGACCGCGAGCTGGTCGAACTGGCCATCGCCGAGGCCGCCCGCCTGTCCGCCGCCCACCCGAAGGGCAAGGTCGCGGTGATCACGCCCCAGGTCCGGCCGGTCGGTTCGTACGCCAAGCGGCACGGCTGGAGCGAGGGCGAGGACCACTACTGGTCGGGGCCGGATGGGCGCCGCTTCACGCTGCTGACCTCCGAGGAGGCCCGGGGGCTGGAGTTCGACGCGGTCGTCGTGGTCGAGCCGTCCGACTTCAAGGCGATGCCGGGCGACAACGGCCCGCTGTACACGGCACTGACCCGGGCGAACCTGGAACTGGTGATCGTGCACGAGCGGGTGCTGCCGCCGGCGATCGTCAGACACCTGCGCAAGACTGCCAAGCGCTGACCGGCGCGGGCCACCGCCCCACCCCCTCCATCCGCACCCAGTCCAAGGAGCAACGTCACGGTATGACGCACGTCATCTCAGTCCTCAACATGAAGGGTGGGGTGGGCAAGACCACCACCACGGTGATGTTGGGCGAGTTCCTCGCCGCTGAGAGCGGCAAGAAGGTGCTGCTGGTCGACATGGATCCGCAGGTCAGCCTGTCGATCACCATGCTCGGGGAGCGGCAGTGGAAGCTGGTCAAGGACGGCGACCACACGCTGGCGGCGCTGTTCCGCGAGGCGCTGGACACCGCCCGGGTCGGCGGGTTCGACATCGCCCGGGCCGTCTACCCGAATGCCTCGAACGTGAAGAACGTCACCGACGTCGACCTGCTGCCGCTGTCGCCGGAGGTGATGGACCTGCAGCCCCACCTGGACGCGTTGAGCGTCGCCAAGCGCAGTTCGGTGAAGGTGTGGGACATCCTCGCGCTGGGCCTGGAGCCGATCCTGGACGACTACGACTACGTGCTGATCGACTGCCCGCCGAGCCTGGACGTGATGACCAAGAACGCCCTACGCGCCTCCGATGGCTACGTCGTGCCGACGATCCCGGACGTGCTGTCCACGTACGGCATCCCGCTGCTGCAGGAGAAGGTGACGTCGTTCGCCGCCCAGGCAGGGATCGAGGCGCCGGAGGAGCTCGGCGTGATCGTCACCAAGCACCAGAAGATCTCCCCGACCCACCGCCAGCAGATCGCCCGGCTGCGCAGCAACCGGAGTCTTCCGCCGCTGCTGGCCCCTTGGGTGCCGGAGACCAGCAAGATCTCGGGGGCCGCCGAGTTCCAGGAGTACCCGACCCTGAAGACCAAGTACGGGGCGACCAACTACAAGGGCCTGTGGGAACTGACCGAGGCGTTCCGCCAGCGGGTGGAGGACGGCGAGTGAGCACGAGGATCGACGCGGACCTGGCCGGCTCGCTTGCAGCCGCCCCGATCGCAGCCGCCCCGGGCGCGACCGATGACCTCACCGCCGCCTCGGTGGCCCTGCGCGCCCTGGCGGCGGCCGATGGTGGCGAGGTGCTGGCCGGCCAGCTGTCCCGGCTGGTGGCGGTGATCGCCAACGAGGCTGTGCGGACGAGGCGGTTCCGGACCGACCTGCTGGCCGCGCTCGTGCCGGCACCAGAAGGCGAGGCGGCAGGGGGAACCGGTTCGCGCCCTGACCTGGAGCGGATGACGAAGGCGCAGTTGCAGAAGCTGATCGACAGCAACGGCATGGATCCCCGGCAGGTGATCAAGACGCGGACGACCAAGGGCGAGATGGTCGACCTGATCGTCGCCTTCCAGCAGGCAGCAGGCAGGGAAAGCACGGGGCCTGCCGACACCCCCGGCGCTGCGCCTGACGAGGCGGCTGAGACTGTCACGAAGAGCGCCGCGTCGCCGGCAATTGACCAACCGCCGGCGAATCCGCAGAAGCGGCGCCGGCAGCCGAGTTTGATCGACCCGTACGAGGTCGCGGCGCGGGACGGCCTGGACGGCCTCCGCGCGGAGCTGCAACGTCTGGATGTCGAGCAACTCAAGGACGTCATCGCGGAGTACGGGATGAACTACGACGGACGGGCGATGGGGTGGAAGGATCACCACCGCTTCGTCGAACGCGTCCTCGAGAAGACAGGCTTCGGCACGACTCAGGGCGACGCCTTCCGGTCCGCGAGGTAGCGCAGGAAGCCGGTCAGGCGGACAGTCCCAGACGCCTGATCAGGGCGCCCACGGCGAGGGTCACCGGTCCTGCCACACCCCGCCCCTAGACTGACCAACGGGCGCCGCGCCGGCGTCGACCGCACTTTGCACTGCAACTCTTCGAAGGAGAACACCGCCGCATGACCCACGTCATCTCCGTGCTCAACATGAAGGGTGGCGTGGGCAAGACCACCGTCACGATGATGCTCGGGGAGTTCCTGGCCGGGGAGTTCGGCAAGAAGGTGCTGCTGGTCGACATGGACCCGCAGATCAGCCTGTCGATCGCCATGCTCGGGGAGTCGCACTGGAGCCAGGTGAACGAGGCCAACGCGACCCTGGTGCCGCTGTTCCTGGACGCGCTGATCGAGGGCCGCCGCTCGGCCCCGCAGTTCGACGTGATCAAGACCCGCCAGCAGAACGCCTCCAACGTGCAGGACGTCACGACGGTCGACCTGCTGCCCTCCTCCTACGACGTGATCCCGCTGCAGCGCCACCTCGCGGTGATGACGGTCGCTCGGCACAGCGAGATCAAGGCCTGGGACATCCTCGGCCCCGGCATCGCGCCGATCATCGACGAGTACGACTACGTCCTGATCGACTGCCCGCCCAGCCTCGAGGTCATGACGATGAATGCATTGCGGATCTCGGAGGGCTTCGTGATCCCGACCATCCCGGACGTGCTGTCCACGTACGGCATCCCGCTGGTCCAGGAGCAGGTCGGGGCATTCGCCGAGGAGGTCGGCATGGAGCACCCGCGCGAGCTCGGCATCGTGATCAACAAGTACCGCATGCTCGCGTCGATCCACCGCTCCCAGATCGTACGGATGCGCGGCGACGCGAGCCTGCCGCAGCTGTTCGAGCCGTGGATCCCCGAGACCGGCAGGGTCTCCGCCTCGGCGAGCGACGAGGGCTTCCCGTCGCTGCGGACCAAGTACGGCTGGGACACCTACCGCGCGATGAAGCAGCTGACGGAGGGGTTCGTACGGCGGGTGGAGGCATAGTGGCCATGGCCGAAGAGGACTCGCTCGCTGAGGGAATGTACGACGCGCTGCTCACCCGCGCGATGCAAGACCGCCTGACGGCGAGCACCCTTGAGGCCAACCTCATCAAGCTGGCCGAGGCGGAACGCCCCGCGCGGTTGGCCGACCACGTCGGACGAGCGTTGAATCGCCGGCTTGCGGCCGAAGACGCCTCGGGCCAGGTATCGCTCGCCAACTCTCTCCTGAAGGGGCTGGGTGCCGACGGAGACGAGGTAGCGGACGAGCCGTATATCCTGACGTCGCTGCTGCACACCCCTGGTCCGGGCGCTCCCCCGCGCTACACCGGGCTTCCGCGTACGCCGTTGTCCGAAGCCGATCTCATGACGAACGGCACCGGCGAACCCTCGCTCGCCGCAGAACTGATCTCAGAGCTCTCCAGCGCGGACGAAGTCCTCCTCCTTTCCGCCTTCATCAAGTGGTCCGGGCTGCGGACGATGCGGAAGGCTCTGGGTGACGCTGCCAGCCGCGGCGTTCCTCTGCGCATCATCACCACGACGTACATGGGTGCGACGGAACGAGGCGCACTGGACCGTCTGGTGCGAGAGTTCGGTGCGGAGGTCCAGGTGTCGTACGAGACCCGCCGCACTCGGCTGCACGCGAAGGCGTGGCTCTTCAAGCGGCTGACGGGCTTCGACACGGCGTATGTCGGCTCCTCTAACTTGTCCGCCCCGGCGCTCCTCGATGGCCTGGAATGGAACGTCCGGCTCTCGACACATGCCACACCTCAACTGCTGCGCAAGTTCGAGGCGACCTTCGCCCAGTACTGGAATGACTCCTCGTTCGAGCCCTACGACCCCGATCGCGATGCCGAGCGGCTGGATGAGGCTCTCGCCGTGGCCGGCGGTCGGAGGGCATCGTCTGGTCAGGTGGTAAGCGTCTCCGGCCTGGAAGTACGGCCATTCCCGTATCAGGCGGAGATGCTGGAGGCGCTGGAAACCGAGCGTGAAGTCCATGATCGGCACCGCAATCTTGTTGTTGCCGCAACAGGCACCGGCAAGACCGTGGTGGCGGCGCTGGATTACCGCAATCTCTGCAACACCCTCGGGAGGGGCTCCTCGCGACCCACGCTCCTGTTCATCGCCCACCGCAAGGAGATCCTGACCCAGTCGCTGCGGACCTTCCGGGAGGTCCTCAAGGACGCCAACTTCGGAGAGCTGTGGGTCGATGGAGAACGGCCACGCGAATGGCGGCACGTCTTCGCCTCGATCCAGTCACTCAACGCGGGTGACATCGCGCGGATGGCCCCCGACGCCTACGACGTGGTGGTTGTTGACGAGTTCCACCATGCCTCGGCACCCAGCTACGACCGGCTACTTCAGCACGTCCAGCCGCGCGAACTCGTCGGCCTGACGGCGACGCCCGAACGCGCCGACGGGCTGGACGTACGGTCCTACTTCGGCGGACATATCTCGGTGGAGATGCGGCTGTGGGAAGCACTCGATGCCGAGCTCCTCAGCCCGTTTCACTACTTCCTCATCGCGGACAACACCGACCTATCGCGACTCTCATGGAAGCGGGGCAGCTACGACGTCCGTGAGCTGGAGAACCTGTACACGGGTAACCGAGCGCGAGCGGCGCTCATTCTCGATCAGGTACGAGATCTCATCGATGATCCGACGAGCATGCGCGCGATTGGTTTCTGCGTAGGTATCGGCCACGCTAACTGGATGGCGGAGGTCTTCAATGCTGCAGGGCTTCCGGCCAAGGCAGTGGCCGGCAACATCTCGACAGAGGAGAGGGCGAAGGCACTGGCCGATCTGCGTGACGGTCGACTGAAGGTCATTTTCGCCGTGGACATGTTCAACGAGGGCATCGATCTGCCAGACATCGACACCGTGCTCTTCTTGCGGCCCACCGAGTCAGCGACCGTCTTCCTCCAGCAGCTCGGTCGAGGGCTGCGGCGAACGAAGGACAAGGCGGTTCTCACCGCCCTCGACTTCGTCGGGCATCAACACAAAGACTTCCGCTTCGATCTGCGATTCCGGGCCCTGACCGGCTCCAGCACTACTCGACTGCGCCGCCAAGTCGAGGAAGGCTTCCCCTACCTGCCGTCGGGTTGCCAGATCGTCATGGATCGAACCTCGCAGGAACGGGTACTGAACAGCCTGAAACGCCAGATAGGAAGCCGCTGGACTGACATCGTCGCGGAACTTCGCCGCATCGGCGACGTTCCGCTCGAGAAGTTCCTCTCGGAGTCCGACATCCCCCTGACGGAGTTGGTCGGCAAGATAGGCCGCAGCTGGACGCAAGCCCGCCGCGAGGCAGGCTTTTCCGTCCCTCCTCCGGGGCCCCACGAGGAGGCGCTACTCAAGCGCACCCGTGCCTTTGTCCACGTCGACGACCCCGATCGAGCCGCCGCCTACCGCGACCTACTGTCGGATGACGCCGCTCCCTACTCCGACCTCTCCGAGTCCGAACAACGCTGGGCCCGCATGCTCTACTTTTCGTTGTGGCTGGGGCAGAACACATGGCCGTCCTATGATGCCGGCCTTCGCGCCCTGGCCGACGAACCCGCCGTGCGCCAGGAAATCTCCGAGACCGTGCAGCTCGGTGTCAACCAAGCCGAACACCGTACGCGGCCACTAGACGGGAGGCTCGCGGAGACAGGCTTGCGCTCGCATGCGCGCTACACCCGCGAGGAGCTCGCGGCAGCGCTCGACTACGCAACCCTCAAGCGCAAGCCAGACACCCTTCGCCAGGGCGTCTTCTACTCGGAGGACTTCAACACGGATGGTCTGCTCGTCACACTGCAGAAGTCCGAGGAGGACTACTCGCCGACGACGATGTACCGGGACTACGCCATCAGCCCCGACCTCTTCCACTGGGAGAGCCAGTCCATGACGACGGTCAGTTCGAAGACCGGACAGCGTTACATCCAGCAGCGTTCGAAAGGCAATCATGTGCTGCTGTTCGTCCGCGCTGGCAAGACCTGGGAGTACGGCAAGGGCGTGCCCTACATGCTATTGGGCGAGGCAGACTACGTCGAACACCGCGGGGAACGGCCGATTGCTCTCACGTGGCATCTGCGACGGCCGATGCCTGCCGATGAGTTCCGAACGGCAAGCGTGGCCGCGGGCTAAAGAGGCCCATGTGACGCAACTCTTCTCGGTCATGCAGCGTCGGGTTTCTTGATCGCTTCGTACTCCGCCGTCGATATCCCCGCGAACTACCTTTGGCGCATGAAGGCCTTCGGTCCGACGCGGATCCCGAACACCGTCCCCCGGCCCGTTCTCGTGGTCGCCCGGACCCGTCCGGGGACCGGATATCGCCGGGCCGGAGCGTTGCGGGGCGTCGTCGTCCTGGCGGACTCCCTTCCCGGCCCACGGCTCAGGCTGGGCCGTCGGCGGGCCCGCCGCAACTCCGGCCGTACGGTCCTCGGTTTCGTTGTCCTGGCCCTCCTCACCCTGGCGGCCACGCGCATCGTCCGGGCCTCCGCGCCCTTCGAGGCCTTGATTCCCATGGCCATCGGTGGAGGCGTCGCCCTAGTGGCTGTGGCCTTCCTGTTGGCCGGATGGGCGGCAGTGGCGCGGCTGGTCAGCAGGAGCCCCGGTTCGTTCAGCGTCGTCGGCCGTGATCATCGACTCGATCTGGAAACCATCGACCGGGTCAGCGCCTCCTGGTCGGACCGAGAACGGTTCGACACCCTCCAGTGCGCGGGCCAGGATCCGCGGTGGGGCCGCTGGACCGCCACCGGGATGCGGGAACGCCACGAGGACGACCGCTAGGTACAGCCACCGGCTCGTACGCCGATCCCCGCACCCTCACTTCCGCCGCGGCACCACGCACACCATCGCCGGCGACAGCTTCACCAGCCGTGTCGCCACCGAACCGAGCATCGCCCGTCCCACCGCGCCCCGGCCGTGCGAACCGACCACGAAGCACCGCACCGGGTGCTCCTTGGCGTACGCGGCCAGCGCGTGCGCGGGCTCTGCCCCGTCCAGTGCCACCAACTCGGTGTCCGGAACGGCGATCGCGGTCGCCGCGGCGGTCAGGACCTGGTCGGCCTGCTCGGCCCACGACCGGCGCAGGTCCTCGGCGATCACCCCATTGCCCAGTTCGACGTCCGGCACCGGCCTGACCATCGCGACCGCTGCCGGCAGGTCGGGGGCGAACAGCCCGACGGCGATCCTCCCGGCCTCCACCGAGCGCTCCGACTCGTCGACGCAGAGCACGATCGGTCCGGTCGGTTCGGCCGGCAGTTCCTCCCCGCCGACCAGCACCGGGCAGGGCGAGTGCTGCAGCACATGGTCGGACACCGAGCCGAGGAACAGCCGGGCGGCCCCGCCCAGCCCACGGGTGCCGAGCACGGCCAGACCGGCTTCCTTCTCCCGCAGGTAGTCCACCAGAACCGGGCCCGGCTTCCCGACCAGCACCTCGATGCAGGACTCGTCCAGCCCCAACTGGTCCGCGACCCCGCGGGCGCGGCTGACGCCCATGTCGATCAGCTGTTCCTGCTCCTTGACCACGTTGCGCGGCAGGTGGGGCAGGCCGAGCGTCGCTGGCGTGACCCCGGGCCCCGTCCCGGGCACCACCCCGTCACTGATCTCGTACGTCACCTCCGGCACGCTGATCGCCAGCACCACCTGCCAGCGCTGGCGGTCAAGCAGCGCCAGGCCGGCCCGGATGGCCCGCGTCGAGACGTCCGATCCGTCCGAGCAGCACACGACGATGTCACCCATGTCCGCCCACTCCCTCGTGGTTCCGATGACTCGACGGTAGCCCCGCCGGAAGGGCTCCGTCAGGGGGTCGCCGCGTGATGTCGTCGGCATCCCCACCTCCTGGGATGGCCAGCAACCCCAGCCCGATCGGAGTCACCGGATGGCGCGGATCCTGGTCGTCGAGGAGGCCGCTGCTTCTCGCCTCCCACTTCTTGATCGTGTACCGCAGACGGTGCACGATCAAGAAGTGGGGCCCTCTGCGGCCCGCTCAAGGTTTCCTCCGGCACCTCCGGCAAGGTCTGAGCGTGCCCTGCCAGCCCTCCTGGCGCAATACCTCGGCGATCCCCCGCGCGGTGTCGCACGGGTTCAGTCGGATGTCCCACCACCCGAGCCGCAACGTACGGAACCCGCGCAGGGTGTGGGCATTGTCGCGGCGCATGTCCCGGAACCTGCCCTCACCTTCATGTCCTGCGCGACCGTCTGCCTCCAGTACCAGCCGGTACTCCTCGAGCAGCCGGTCCACCCGGGTCCCAGTGCCGGTGACCACCTGCGTACGGCCGAGCGGCAGTCCGTGCGGTCGCAGCACGTCGGCCTCGAGGTGGTACTCCAGCGTGCTCTCGAACCCTTTCCGGCTCGAGACCACGTCGGTGAGCAGGGCGCGGTGTCGGATGCGCGGACGTCTGGCCAGGGCGGCCAGCATCCGGCCCTCGTGCGTACGCCCCTCGGCCAGGGCCCTTGTCAGTACTGCCAACGCACCGTCCACGTCGGCCGCGTCGGCGAGATCGAGCACGGTGTCCTCCACCGTGGTGGTCATCAGCTGACCCCAGGCCCCGGCCAGCCGTCCCACACCGTCATAGCGCAGACGCCATCGGGGACGTGCTGGGCGGTGACTGGCCTCCAGTGGCACCCAGATGTCGATCAGTGCGGGCCGTGGCACCAGCCCGTAACGGAAACCTGCTGCCTCCCCGCCCAGGGCGGCGGGTTCGCCCGCCCACAGCAGTCCTCCGCGTGCCCATTGGTCCCAGGTGATGGGGGCGCTCCCGACCACGAAGATCCCGTTGTCGAGTCGTTGCCAGGAACCGTCCGTCACCAGTCGCTGGATCACGCGGTCGCTCACTCCGTAGGCCAACGCCTGTGATCGGGTGATGATCCCGTCCTGCTCGTCCACCAGCGCTCGGGCCCTGGCGGACAGCTGCTCTCGTCGTCGCATGGCTGAGGGTGGGACGTCCACGCAGCCGTGAGGCCCGGATGCGGACGAGCTGTGCATCGCCCCGACGCCCATCTCGGTCCTGTGGACGGTCCAGGCTCCTCGCCCACTTCTTGATCCTGTACCGCAGACGGTGCACGATCAAGAACTGGGGGCCGCTTCCGGAGGCACCCCGGGAGGCCGGTCCGGTTCGAGCACCGCTTCCTTTGCGCAGCGCCGCGGGACCACGTGCCTGGGAGGATGCCGGCCCAGCGGTGACGTCGGGTCACGTCGCGTAGGCACAGGACGCCCACCGTACGTCCGTCGAGTTCGATGTCCGACGGAACCGTGCTGAGTCCCCCGCGGCTGGGCCCGGACCGTGCCCAGCGAGCCGACCGGCGCCCGTACGTATCCGGTGCTGGGCCGGGCCCCGGGTGCAAGCTTCCACTTCTTGAACGTGCACCGTCTGCGGTACAGGATCAAGAAGTGGAGCCCTTTCCAGCGCAGCGCCCGCTGTTTGTTCCAGAGCGAGCGCCGATTCGTGTCAGGGATGCCGGGGAACCACGCGGAAACGGGGATCCGGACATGACAATGTTCTTGGTCATCCGTCAGCTACGACGGACGACCAAGAACTGTGCGGCCGATGACCGGCGATCGCCGCCGACGCTAGGCGCGTCGTACGGCGGTCTTCTTCATCCTCAGCTCGAGCAGGACCTGCACCAGCGCCATCACCATGACCACCGCACCCACGGTCCAGGTGGTCAGCGCCAGCGCATTCATTCCGGCGAAGCCACCGATGATCGGAGCGACGATGATCAGGGCACCGATGACCGCCACCACACCCTCGGCAGCCTCGGACAGCTTGTCCCAGATCTCCGACCCGAGGGCCATCAGGATCAGCAGCACGCCCAGCGGGACGAGCCAGATCGCCCGATTCGAGCTGTTCCACACCGGGGTCAGGGCCAGGACCAGACCGGCCACGAGCGTGACCCAGTCCTCCCAGTGCTTCCGCGCGAGCATCACCATCACGGGATGCTTGGCAGCCGTCTGACGAGTACTCATGACAACCTCCTCGCGCTGTTCGATGGCCGTCGGGGACATCGGGACGTGCCTCGAAGAGCTAACTTCAAGGGTAGTTCCGGAGCCTGTGAGCAAGGCCACACCAGCCGCATTTTCGCGGGTCTCCCGGCCAACCTTCCACCGCAGCACCACCCCGGGCAGACTGGGCCGCACAGCAGCGGCAATGCACCGGCGCGGAGCGTCCGCCGGAGGCCAGGAGAGGAACGCCATGGAGGATTTCTGCGAGCACGTCGACCAGGTCCGGGAGGTCACCCCGTCCGCCGACGGCTGCGAGGACTGCCTGCGGATCGGCGGCCGCTGGCTGCACCTGCGGCTCTGCCTGACCTGCGGCCACGTCGGCTGCTGCGACCAGTCACCCAACAAGCACGCCACGGCGCACTTCCACGCGACGCAGCACCCGTTCATCCGCTCGCTCGAGCCCGGTGAGGAATGGTCCTGGTGCTACCCCGACGAGCTGTTCTTCGAGACCGTTCCCGCCCCGCGGGCCCGCCCGCAGGGGTGACCGTGACCGGGTCGTCGAACCCCTGGCCCGAGCTGCCCGTCGCTGCCTGGCAGCCGACCCGGGACACGTTCATCCTGTGGCTGCAGGTCATCGGCAAGGTGAAGATCGCGCGCACCCCGCTGCTGCAGCACTGGTGGAACTCGACCCTCCACCTCACCGCCCGCGGGCTGACCACTTCGCTGATGCCCGCGGGTCCGGGCCGCTCGTTCTCCGTCGACCTCGACCTGCTGGACCACCACCTGGACGTACGGACCACCACTGGCGACGAATGGCGCCTGCCGCTGGCACCGATGTCGGTCCGGACGTTCTACACCGAGTTCATGGCCATGCTCGCGGATCTCGACCTGGGCACCCCGATCTGGCCGATGCCGGTCGAACTGGCCGACGCCATCCCGTTCACCGAGGACGACCGGCACGAGGCGTACGACCCGGTGGCGGTGACCGCCTACTGGCGCACGCTGGTGGAGGTCCAGCGGGTGTTCGACCGGTTCCGGGAACGGTTCGTCGGCAAGGCCAGCCCCACCCACCTGTTCTGGGGCGCCCTGGACCTGGCCACCACCCGCTTCTCCGGCCGGGCGGCGCCCCCGCATCCTGGCGGCGTCCCCAACTGCGGTCCGCACGTGATGCACGAGGCGTACTCGCACGAGGTGAGCAGCGCCGGCTACTGGCCAGGCGGTGGCGGCGAGGGCATGTTCTACTCGTACGCCTACCCCGAGCCGGACGGGTATCGGACGTACCCCGTACGTCCGGCGGCGGCCGGCTGGGACGAGGACCTGGGCGAGTTCGTCCTGCCGTACACGGCTGTCCGGACCGCACCCGACCCGGACGCCGTCCTGCTGGAGTTCCTCCAGTCCACGTACGAGGCAGCCGCCGAGACGGCCGGCTGGGACCGCGCCGCGCTGGAGCGGCCGAGGGAGTTCAGGACCGGAGTCCGGGCCTGATCCCGGGTACCGCCCCGAGGAGTTCCACTTCTTGATCGTGTACCGCAGACGGTTCACGATCAAGAAGTGGAGCCCTCTCCGGCTCGACGGCCGGCGATTCTTCTCCGCGCGAGCACCGGTTCGTCTCCGCGCGAGCGCCGGTTCGTGGGGGATCGCCCGCTCGGCGTCGGGATTCTATCGATGCGCGCTCCGCGGTAGAGAACTTCCTGCCACGTACCGTGGAGGGATGAAGGCCTTCGGTCCGACCCGGATGCGGATCCCCGACACCGTGCCCCGGCCCATCCTGGTGGTCGCCCGGACCCGTCCGGGGTCCGGCTACCGCCGCGCCGGGTCGGTGCGTGGCGTCGTCGTGCTGGCCGACTCCCGTCCCGGCCCCCGGCTCTCCCGGCGGCCCCAGTCGCGGTCCCGGACCGACCCCGGCCGTCCGGTCCTCGGCTTCCTCCTCCTGGCCATCCTCACCCTGGCAGCCACCCGCATCGTCCGCTCCTCCACCCCCTCCAACGCCTGGATCCCCTTGGCCATCGGTGGGGGCCTGGCCGTGGTGGGTGCCGGAATCCTGCTGGCCCGCTGGGCGAGCGCGGCCCGGCTGGTCCGCAGCCCCGGTTCGTTCATCGTCGTCGGCCGCGATCATCGACTCGACCTGGAGACCATCGACCGGGTCACCGCCTCCTGGTCCGACCGGGAACGGTTCGACACCCTCCAGCGCGCGGGCCAGGATCCACGCTGGGGTCGCTGGACCGCTGCCGGGATGCGGGAACGTCACGAGGACGACCGCTACGCGTGACCCTCGGACGCCTCGGCGTACCAGGGTCAGGGCCAGCCGCACGGGGTCAGATCGGCAGGCGTACGCCGGTGAGCTCCTCGGAGACCCGGACGAGACGCTCCCCCGCCTCGGGGTCGAGCGCATTGGCGGCCGGGCGCAGCACCCCCGGGCGGCCGGCGAGCTGGAACAGCCCGCCCGGCCCCCAGTAGTCACCGTTCGCCGCCCGGGGCGAGGCGAGGGCGGTGACCAGGGATCGGGCGCCCCCATCCTTGCCCTGCGCGACCACCGAGGCGGCGGCCCGCAGCCCCGGGACGCGTACGGTCGGCTGGTTCCGGCTGATCCCCGGCCGGACCGGGTCGAGGACGTCCATGGCGACCCCGGGATGGGCGACCAGGGACGTCGCCCCGCTGCCCGCCGCGGAGAGTCGCCGGGCCAGGGTGAACCCCAGGCTCATCACTGCGAGCTTGGACCGGGCGTACAGCTGCAGGTCCGAGGCGGTCGCGGGTTCGGGGAGGGAGTCGGCCGGTTCGCGTACGTTGCGGTGCGAGAGGCTGCCCACCAGCACCACCCGACCCTGGCTCTCCAGCAGCGCCGGCAGCATCGTGGCGACGAGGGCGAAGTGGCCCAGGTAGTTGGTTCCCCAGTGCAGTTCGAAGCCGTCGGCGGTGGTCGCCGGCAGGGCCGGCAGGCCGGTAGGGGGCCATGCCGGGTAGCCGATCACGCCCGCGTTCGCGAGCAGCGCGTCGACCCGGCCCTCCCGCAGTTGCCGGCCGGCGTCCCGGACCGAGGACAGGTCGGCCAGGTCCAGCGGCTGGTAGCGGACGTCGGCGCCCGGTACGAGGTCGCCGATGCTGCGGATGGCCGCGGCGGCGCGCTCCGGGTTGCGGGCGGCGATCACGACCGACGCGCCGAGGGCGGCCAGGTGCTCGGCGGCGAAGTAGCCGATGCCGCTGGCGCCGCCGGTGACCACGACCGTACGACCATCGAGGCGCGGCAGGTCGAGCGGTGCAGGCGAGGTCATCGCGGCTGCGGACATCTGGCGGGGCGGATCCTGCCGCCCGCCGGACCGGCGAAGGGGACTGCGCGACATGGACGGCTCCCGGTTCGTGGGCGATCGGCCTGATCACTGGCACCCGAAGGTGATCCGGATCATAGCCTCGCCCGGGTCCGGCCTCAGGCAGGTGCGAATGCCTCGGGCCGGGTGGCTGGGAACCGGGAGGGTCGGAGGACCGGACATCACACATAACTCTCAACATCTCTCAACCTTGGTTATGTTGGGTGTTATGTCGGCGTGAAGTCACCGGATCGGGACTCTCCAGGACCGCCGTCCTGCGCCAGGTGAGGGCCCTCATCGACGAGCGACTCGTGGAACCGACCGAGCCGCTGCGCAGCCCGCGACAGCGCTACCGCCGGACCTGACACGGCACAACATCACACATAGCTCTCAACCCTGGTGATGTTGGATGTTGTGTTCTCGGTCGCCGACCAGCGGCCCGGGTGCCGACGTACGACCCCGACTCACCCCTGCGTCTACCGCGACACGCGCACGAAGAGATCGCCGCGCTCCGCCGGCTTCGTATCGAGGACGCGGGAGCGCGGCGGTCGCGGGGTCCAGTGCCGGTGGCGGGATCTTAGGTACGCCGTATCTACTGATAGACCACCAGATACAGCGCACCCAAGCGACCCGAGGGGGCCGTCATGCCCGCCCGACCAGAGGGGCGGGACCCGGGCGCCGACGGTCCACCCCACCCCCGAGCCGACGTACGCCCGTCAGATCGAGCGGAACAGCGGGCTGCGGACCTGCTGGGCATCCGCGGCCGAGATGAATTTCTCGGTGTAGATGTCCTTCTCGAACAGCCGTCCCTGCATCAGGGCCGCGATGCAGGACTCGATCATCAGCGGTGGCCCGCACAGGTAGGCCTTGTGGCCGCGGAAGTCGTTCTCCATGACCTCCTTGGCGACCTCGTGCACGTATCCGCGCTCCCCCGACCACTCGCTGTCCTCCGGCTCACCGGAGAGCGCCGCCACGTACCGGAAGTTCGGGTGCTCCTCGGCCAGCTGCCTGAACTCCTCGTGGTAGTACAGCTCCTCCCGGTTGCGCTGGCCGTAGACCAGGACGATCGGCCGGTCGAAGTCCTCGGCCAGCAGGTCGAGGATCATCGACCGGGGACTCGACAGGCCCGAGCCACCCGCCATGAAGATCACCGGCTTGTCGGCCGACTTCTTCACGAAGAACCGCCCGTACGGCCCCGTCACGTGCAGCTGGTCCCCCACTGCCAGCCGATTGTGTACGTAGCCGGTCCCCTGGCCGCCCGGCACCAGCCGGATGTTCAGCTCGATCTCGTCGGACTCGCCCGGCGGGCTGGCGATGGAGAACGGACGGGATCCGATGTCCTCGGGCAGCTCGAGGTTGACGTACTGCCCGGCCTGGAAGGTCAGCGGCCGGTCCAGCCGGAGCCAGACCGCCTTGATCGTCGGGGTCAGGGACTCGATCCGGCTCACCGTGGCCCGGTAGTCCTCCACCGGGAGGTTGAGCGCGTCCGGGTCGTCCTCGATCTCCGCCTCGATGACCAGGTCGCTCTCCGGGGTGGCGCAGCAGGCCAGGGTCTTGCCCTCCTCGCGCTCGAAGTCCATCAGCGCGAAGGAGGATGCCGCCCCGTGCTCGACCTCACCCTCGAGCACGTCGATCTTGCAGGTGGCGCACAGGCCGTGGGTGCAGGCGTGCGGCAGGTAGATCCCGGCCCGCAGGGCCGCGTCGAGGATGGTCTGGTCCTCCTCGACCTCGATGGTGCGCCCGATCGGCTCGATGGTGACGTCGTAGCTCATCGTGGATCACACCCCGCAGAGGCTGTTCAGGCCGGCAGTCTCGAACCGCAGCCAGCTCTTGTGGTCGATCCCGTTCTCGGCGAGGCTCTTCGCCGGGTCCGGCGAGAACGGCTTGCCGCCCTTGGTCCACACGACGGTGTCCCAGTCGACGGCCGCCGCGTCCGGGTCGGGTCCGATGAGCATCGTCAGCGGGCCGTGCACCAGGTCGCCGAAGGTCATCTGCGGCGGCACGCAGAGCATGAACGGGGCCGCGAAGAGCAGGTGCTGGTGCCAGGCGATGTAGACGAGCTGCTCACCGCGGAAGTGTTCGACAGAGTCGCGGGGCACGCCCACGTATTCCTTGGTCGAGGTGAAGGTCATGGTCGTTCTCCCTACGAGTTCGAAGTGGTCTGCCGGCGCCAGGCCGTGAAGTTCTGCTCGTCGCCCGAGCCCACGTACTCACCGTTGTCGGTGTCGTTGATCAGTCCGACCCACTGCATCCAGTCCGGCACGCTGCCGGCGAGGTCCTCCTGGAACAGGTGCGGCATCGGCAGCCACGACTGGATGAACTTCTCCGGCTCGTTGTCGAACACGTCCTGGCAGCCGTCGGAGCAGAAGTGGTAGTGCTCGCCCTTGTACTCGACCTCGCGGTGGCACAGCGTGGTGGGGTCGCCGGGCTCGGTGAAGACGCACGGCAGCTGGCAGGTCTGGCAGAGCTGGGCCAGGCCGACGTTCTTGAACGGCGTGCCGGCCGCCTCGAGCTTCTTGATGTGCTCCCACCGCGGGCGGTAGTAGCGGTCGAAGGTGGTCGGATACTTCTCCGACAGCCAGTCCATGTCCTCGTCGCTGGGCACCCAGGTGTGGAAGGAGGTGCCGAAGTTCCACTGGTGGAAGGCCAGCATGAACTGGTGCGACATGTGGTCGATCGCCTGCTCGGCGTCGTCCCAGCCCTTCGGAGGCTTGATCCCGTAGCGGGCCAGGTCGCGGAACAGCGCGGTGCCGTTCTCGATCCCGTAAATGTTCCACGCCTCGCGCCAGGACATGACGCGCTTGGGGAGCATGTAGTCCATCATCGTGCTGACCAGGCCGAGGACCCGGAACCCCCGCCAGAACCACTTGTCGATCCAGGCCTGCACGATCGGCAGGTTGTCGGGGTCCTGCTCGAGCATGAACTTGATGCACTCCAGGCCGAGCGTCATGTGCCGGGCCTCGTCGGACTGCGCGGAGAAGCCGAAGGTGACGGTGGCCAGGTCGCCGTTGTACGCGGCACCGGACATGAACGGCACGAACAGCAGGTTGGTCAGCACGTACTCGAACGAGAAGCCGATCGCGATCATGAACTCGAACGGGCCGGCGCTCATCGCGTCGTCGAAGAAGGAGCGCGGCACCGAGGTGTACCACATCCGGTCCCGGGCGTCGGCGAAGGCGTGGAAGCCGTCGTAGAACTTGTTGTAGTTCGACAGCGCGTGCACCTGGGTCTGCGCATGGCGGATCTCGTCGATCGCCTGCATCTGGCAGGCGACCTGGGTGCCGACGCCGGCGAACTCGCGGCCGGCACGGGCGAAGCCGCGGTGGGCGGCGTACTCCCCCGGGCTGATCGCCTGCAGGAAGATCTTCAGCGCCGACAGGTAGCGGCCGTCGGTGATGTGCAGGTGGCCGTTGTTCTGGGCGTGGGCGTCCACGATGGCGTAGAACTTGCGTTCCTTCTCGGCCTGGAACTTCCAGTACGCGTCCATGGTCAGCCGGAAGGGATCCTCCCAGGCGTCCCAGTCGTGCACCTTGATGCCCTCGTACTCGACGTACGGGTAGATGGCCTCGCGGCTCTGGTAGGTCGGCTCCCAACCGAGGTCGCGCGTCATCACGCGATAGCGGTCCTTCATGTTGAGCTTGGCGCCCGGAGCGCCGGACTTCGCGGTGGGGGTCTTCGCGGTGGTGCCGGAGTTGGCAGCGGTGGTGGTCATGGAGGTCTCCTCACTCATTCCAGGTCAGGGTGAGGGAGTCTTCGTCCTCATCCATGTTGCCCGACAGCGTGATCAGGTTGATCTGAAGTTCCTGGAGGTCATAGGGACGGCCCATGAGCTCCTCGATGCTCTCGCGGTTGATCGTGAGCATGTGCTCGGCGTCGATCTTGACCATGGCCGGTTCACGGTTGACCACGGCATGGGGGTTGTCGGCCTCGATGGCCTCGATGACGGGACGCGTCTCCTCGTTCGCCTGCAAGGCGATGAACACCTTCGACATCTCAGTTGCCACCTTCCGTGGTGAGTCCGACCTTCTGCAGTCGTGCCGCCAGGTCGACCGCGGAGGCCTCCAGCGCGCCCTCTCCGTCGTCGCCTAGCGCCAGCCGCGCCAGCGGGAGAAGGGCCTCCTGGGCCCGTACCGTCCAGTGGCCCAGCCCCTCGTTGAGCACTGCGGCGTTCTCCGGGGACTCGGCCGCCATGGCCTTGAGGGTGGCGTCGAGCCACTTGCGGGACTCCACGAACCAGTCGGCCTGGAACTGGGTGACCATCGCGATCCCCGCCCCGCCGCGCTGGGCGAGGTACTGGTCGACGAAGCGCTCGTACACGAGCGGGTAGAGCAGGCCGTCGAGGGCGACATTCTGGGCGACGAAGAGCTCGACCGGGTCCCGGACCACGAGCAGGTCCTCGACCAGCCGGCGCAGGCCCTGCCAGGTGTCCTCCTCCAGCCAGGCGAGCTTCGCGGCGTCGAGGGCCTCGGTGCCGCCGAACAGCAGACCGAGCCGGGACAGGTACTGGGCGATGCCCAGGTTGTCCATCGCGTGGTACATGCAGGGCTGGGTGAACGGGACGCCGTAGCCATAGCCGCACACGAAGGTGTTGTTCTGGTTGGCGCCCCAGGCCAGGTGGCGCAGCGGGACCAGGACGCGCTCGGCGAGCGTACGCAACTCGTCGTCGACCAGGTCGATCAGGCCTCGCGACTCGACGAAGCCGAAGTTCGTCTCGGTCGCCTCCTGCTGGCGGGCGCGGGTCAGGGTGTAGGTGCTGTAGTAGTACTGGCGCGGATCCTTGAGGACCTGCCAGTCCTGCATCCGGATGCGGGACAGCTCCGGGTCGTAGAGCTCCTGCTCGGGGGCCCAGGTCGGGCGGTAGTGCAGGTTCTCGGTGGCCTGGAGGTCGTAGCTGCCCTCCTGGTAACGGGAAGCCGGCTTGTCGCCGAACCGGCGGACCAGGTGGTCGAAGGCCTTGCGGCGCGGTTCGATCGAGACGGTGCGCAGATCGATCTGCATGGTTGTCCTCCTCGTGACGTCGTTGTCGCTGGATGGGTTTGGGTCAACTGGGTGTCAACTGGGGGGACGGACGTCCGCCAGCCGCCAGTGGGTCGCGTCGGCCGGGTCCTCGGTCGAGGGCGCCTCCGGCTGGAGCGTGATGGCGTGGTGTTCCTGGCGGAACTCCTCGAAGGCCGCTCGGGGCAACACCATCTCGACGAAGATCTCGGGCTCTCCGATGGCGAAGTCGAACTCGACCAGGTCGTTCTCCCGTACGTGCGTGACACGGACGAAGCGACGCGTGGTGTCGAAGCCGGGAACGGTCATGTCGGCGGTTGCCGAGGCCGGAGCCTCGGCCCCGAGCGGGTTCTCCGTTGAACTCATGGGGCACCTTCCGTAGGGCTTTCCACGAAACTAAGTGGGCCGTCGGCCTCCTGGGCGGCCCCGGCGGCATGCCGGAACGTGACGCCGTTCACATGCCCGGGCCGTTCCGGATACCCGAATCCGGGGTATCGGCGGCCATTGGCACCAGAGGCTGAAGCCATCAAGGACCAGCGCCGGATCCCGGGAGGGCCAGATGCCTACAGAAGAACTGCACATCGTGGTGGGAGCGACCGGGGCGGTCGGCAGTGCGGTCGTCGCGCGGCTGGCCGGGGCGGGGCGTCGCGTCCTGGCCGTCGCCCGGACCGCCCGGGCCCTGGCGGACCTGTCCGAGCGCCATCCCCAGGTGCACACCTGTGTGGCCGACCTGTCCCGGGACGCCGCCGTCGACGCGATCCGCTCCAGGATCGACGCCCCGGTCCGGCTGGCGCTGTTCGCCGGCGCCCTGGGGATCTCCGGATCGGTGGACCAGATCCCCCTCGCCGACCTGGCCGCCGGCTTCGACCTCAAGGTCGGCGGCACGATCAGGCTGCTGCGGGCCGTACGGGACCGGCTGGCCGAACCGGCGAGCTTCGTGTCGGTCGCCGGTTCGCTCGGCTTCGAACCGGGCCCCCTGGATGCCGGACCGGGCGCGGTCAACGCCGCGCTCGCCAACGTGATGCGCCAGGTCAGCCTGCTGTACGGTCCGCGCGGCCTGGCCGTGCACACCATCGCGCCGGGCCCTCTGGAGACCCCGCGGCTGCACGCGCTGGCCCGGAGACGGGCGGAGGAGGCGGATCGGGAACCCGAGGAGGTGCTGGCCGAGTACGCGGCGAAGACGTCCT
This sequence comes from Raineyella antarctica, assembly GCF_900092135.1. Taxonomy (GTDB): domain Bacteria; phylum Actinomycetota; class Actinomycetes; order Propionibacteriales; family Propionibacteriaceae; genus Raineyella; species Raineyella antarctica. The sequence goes on from NZ_FMYF01000003.1 coordinate 317,452, forward strand.
CCGGGCACCTGCCGTCCGCCGACGACGTGGCTTGGCTGGTCGAGATGCTGCTCGCACCACAGGCGCGGGCGCTGCACGGCTCGGTGCTGACCCCCGACGGCGGCGTACGCCACACCATCCTCTGACCGACCGATCCACTGCACACCACTCGCTGAGCAGAGCCTCACCGCGTACCGCACCGCTGAGCAGAGCCCCACCCAGCAACGACCGACCAAGGAGTCCCATGCCCGTCGCACACTTCCACCTGACCGACCCCACCCCCGAGCAGCGCCGTGAGATCCTGCTCCGCGCTTCCAGCCTCTACGCGCAACTGCTCGAGGCGCCGATGGACCGGGTCCGGATCTTCGTCCAGAGCTACCCCGCCGAGGCGGTGGCGACCAAGGGCGAGGTGGTCGCCGAGGGAGGCTCCCCCGCGCCGTACTTCACCGCCCTGACGCTGGCCGGTCGCCCGGCGGCGCAGCGGTCCGCGATCACCCGCGCCTTCACCGACCTGCTCGCCGAGGTGCTGGAGGTGGACGTCGCCCTGGTCCGTGGCCAGATCATCGAGGTCGCCCCGGAGAACTGGTCGATCGGCGGCGTCCCCGCCTCCGAGGTCCGGGCGGCGGAGATCGCGGCCCGGCAGTCGAAGTCCTGAGCCGGCGCCCATCCGTAGAACGGCCGCCCGAAGAACCACCACAGGCCCCCGCTCCCGGATGGAAGTGGGGGCCTGCGGCTGTCGCCTGGCACCCGAACCGATCGCACCCCGAACCAGCCGCGGACGTAATGCTTGGTTGCGGACGTTGTATGTACGGTCCGCAACGGCGATCAACGTCCGCAACCGTTTTGGAGCGAGACGGTGAGACGGTGAGACGGCGGGACGACGGCACGACGCCTACGGCGTGACGCTGCGGTACTGCGTCGGGGTGTCCAGCACGGCCATCGTGCAGCGGCTCACGCACACGAGCTTGCCGGCCTCGTTGGTGATCCGTACGTCCCAGACCTGGACCGTACGTCCCAGGTTGAGTGGCCGGGCTTCCCCGTAGAGGGTGCCGGGCAGCCCGGGGCGGACGTGGTTGGCGTTGATCTCCAGGCCCACCGTGTACTGCCCGGCCTGGTCGACGGTGTACTGGGCGGCCCAGCTGGCCAGCGTCTCGGCGAACAGCACCGAGGCACCGCCGTGGACCACGCCGGCGGGCTGGACGGTCCGCTGGTCGACCACCATCCGGCCGCGCAGGGAGTCCTCGGTGGCCTCGGTGATCTCGATGCCCAGGTGCTCCACCGCTGATCCCCGGCTGCGCTCGTTGATCTCGGCCACGTCCGGAGGCCCGTCGAACCATGGCCGGGTGAGGGCAGGGGCCACGGACGCCTGCGTCACGACTTGCCTCCCGGCCGGACGCCGAAGGCATTCAGCCCGGTGATCGAGCGGCCGATGATCAGGGACTGGATCGAGTCAGTGCCCTCGTACGTGTGCAGGGCCTCGATGTCGGCCATGTGGCGGACCACGTCGTTCTCCAGCAGGATGCCGTTGCCCCCGAGCATGTCCCGGGCATCGGCGGCGATCCGGCGGGCCCGGCGGGTGTTCTGGACCTTGGCCAGGGAGGCCTGCGCCTCGCTCACCCCGCTGGCCGCTTCGAGCTCGGCCAGCCGGCGGCAGTAGAGCGCCATCGCGACCAGGTCGCCGAGCATGTCGCCGAGGCGCTGCTGGATCTGCTGGTTGGCGGCGAGCGGACGGCCGAACTGGATCCGCGTGGTCGCCTGGTGGACGGCGGCCTCGTAGCAGGCGATCGCGTGGCCGAACGAGGCCCAGGCGATCTCGATTCGGGTGGCCCGCAGGATGCCGGCGATGTCGCGGAACGACCGGGCGCCGGGCAGCTGGGCCGACAGCGGGACACGTACGTCGGTGAGGGTGATGTGCGCCTGCGGGATGGCCCGCATCGACACCTTGCCGGTGATCGTCTCCGCCACGTAGCCCGGCCGGTGCTGCTCGACCAGGAAGCCGCTGACGCCGCCGTTCTCGGTCCGGGCCCAGACGACCGTCAGGTGGCCCACCGATCCATTGCCGATCCAGCGCTTGGCACCGTTGATGACCCACTCGTCGCCGTCCCGGCGGGCCGTGGTCTCCAGCGCGACCGCGTCGGAGCCGTGGTCGGGCTCGGTCAGCCCGAACGCCCCGAGGAGTTCGCCGCTGGCCAGCCGGGGCAGCCAGGCCTGCTTCTGCTCCTCGCTGCCGAGCATGGCGATCGAACGCATCGCGAGTCCGGGCTGCACGGCGACCACCGTCGCCACCGACCCGTCGTAGCGGGCGAGCTCCATGTGGACCAGTCCGGCCGCCAGGGGCGACATCTGCTGGTATCCGGGGATGTCCACTCCGGTGGTCAGCAGGCCGGCCTCGGCGAGCCGGGCGACGATCTCCAGCGGGTACTCGGCGGCCTCCCAGGCCTGGTTGATCCGGTCCAGTGCGCCCGGGTAGGCCGCGATGGCGCGGGCCCGGTCCCAGACCTCCCGGTCGGCGCCGCTGACGTCTGCGAAGACCTCGTACAGGTCGGTGGTCGGCAGGAAGGCGCCGCCCGGCACCCCCTCCGGGGTCGTCGTGGGGGCGTAGTCCTCGGTCATCCGGGAGCTGTCCTGTTCCTTGAACATCGTCGTTCCTCTCATGCGGGTGGGCGCTCTCAGGCGGTGGTGGAGTAGTCGTAGAAGCCGGAGCCGGACTTCTTGCCGAGGCAACCGGCCTCGAGCATCCGCCGTAGTCCGTCGGGAACGAGGAAGGCGGGGTCCCCGGTCTCGGAGTGGATCGCGTCGCCGATGTGGGCGACGACGTCGAGTCCGATCAGGTCGGACAGCTGGAGCGGACCCATCGGGTGTCCGCAGCCCAGGCGCATGCCGGCGTCGATGTCCTCGGCGCTGGCATAGCCCTGCTCGTGCATCCGCATGGCGGAGAGCAGGTACGGGACGAGCAGGAAGTTCACCACGAAGCCCGGCCGGTCCTCGACCACGATCGGGGTCTTGGCCAACTGCTCGGCGACGAACCGGCGCACCTGCTCGGTGACGTCGACCCGGGTGCTGGAGGGGGTGATGACCTCGGCCAGTCCCATCCGCGGGACGGGGTTGAAGAAGTGCAGGCCGAGGAAGCGCTCCGGCCGTTCCAGCGCCTCGGCCAGCCGGGTGATCGGGATCGAGGAGGTGTTGGAGGCGATCACCGCCTCGGGTCCCACCACCGCCTCGATCGCCCGCAGCACCTCGAGCTTGATCTGCAGGACCTCCGGCACGGCCTCGATGACCAAGCCGGGCCCGGCCAGGCCCTCCGGTGAGTCGACCAGGGTGAGGGCCTCGAGCCAGGCCGCGGCGTCGGTCGCCTCAGCCTGACCCTTCTGCACCGACTTCGCCAGGTTGCGCTCGATCGACGCGCGGGCGTCCGCGAGGGCGGCGGGGCGGGTGTCGTACAGGCTGACCCGGGCACCGCTGCGCAGGATGCTCTCCGCGATGCCGCGGCCCATGGTGCCGGACCCGACGACGCCGACATGCTCGTAGATGCTCACTGCGGATACCTCCGGAACAGGGCGGCCAGTGCCTGGCCACCGCCGATACACAACGCCACGATCCCGTACTCCAGGTCGCGTCGCTGCAGGTCCAGCGCCACGCGCAAGGCCAGGATCGCACCGGTGGCACCGATCGGGTGGCCCAGCGCGATGGCCCCGCCGTACGGGTTGGTCCGCTCGGGGTCGATCCCGCTGTCGCGGACCACCGCCAGCGCCTGGGCGGCGAAGGCCTCGTTGAGCTCGTACGTGCCGACCTGGTCGGGATCCAGCCCGGTCTCGGCGAACAGCTTGCGCAGCGCCGGCACCGGGGCGTAGCCCATGATCTCCGGCTCCAGCGCGGCGACGACCACGTGCTCGAGGGTGGCCAGGCCGGTCAGTCCGGCCTCCTTGACGTACGACTCGGCGGCCAGCACGACCGCGGCGCCGCCATCGTTGACGCCCGAGGCATTGCCGGCGGTCACCGTGCCCTCGGGCAGGAAGACCGGCCGCAGGCGGGCGAGGGCGGCCGCGTCCACGTCGGGGCGCGGATGCTCGTCCCGGTCGACCGTCCGCGGCTTCCGGCCGCCGATCCGGACGGGGACGATCTCCTCGGCAAAGGCCGCCTGGGCCTCCTCCGAGGCCGCCCGGCGCTGGCTGCGCAGGGCGAACGCGTCCTGGTCGGCGCGGCTGATGTCGAAGCGCTCCGCGACGTTCTCGGCGGTGATGCCCATGTGGTCGCCGCTGAACGGGTCGGTCAGCATCGCCACGGTCCCGTCGACCAGGGTGCGGTCCCCCAGCCGGGCGTTGGCCCGCTGCCCGTACGCCAGGAACGGCATCCGGGACATCGACTCGTCGCCACCGGCGACGACGACCCGGGCGGCGCCGGTGACGATCGCCTGGGCGCCGGACCAGATGGCCTGCAGCCCGCTGCCGCACAGCCGGTTCACCGTCAGCGCAGGCACGTCGGCGGCCAGGCCGGCCTCGAGCGCGACCCGGCGGGCGTTGTAGGCGTCGGTGCCGACCTGGCCGACACAGCCCATCATCACCTCGTCCACGTCCCCGGCCGGGACGCCACTGCGCTCCAGGGCGGCCCGGGCGGCGGTGGCGCCCAGCACGTGGGCATCGACGTCGGCCAGCGAACCGGCGTACGATCCGACCGGCGTACGTGCCCCGTGGACCAGGACGACGCGCTCAGCGGTCATCGTGCGACCCCGACGGTGGCCTTCTGCAGCCGGGAGCCGGCCTGGTCCGGGAGGGCGCGGCCGGCCAGTTCGGCGGCGACGTCGACGATCATGTCCTCCTGGCCGCCGATGATGCCACGTCGTCCCAGTTCGAGCAGGATGTCGCGGGCGGGGACGCCGTACTTGGCGGCGGCGCGCTTGGTCGGGTGGAAGAAGGTCGAGTAGACGCCCGCGTAGCCGAGCAGGAGCGCGGTCTCGTCGATGATCTGCGGGTCCTTCATCAGCGGGGCCAGTACGTGCTCGGCGGTGTCGATCAGCGGCCAGATGTCGGCGCCGGTCACCCACCCGGCCCGCTCCAGGGTCGCGGCCATCACCTCGGTCTGGGCGTTGCCTGCGCTCGCGCCGAGGCCGCGCAGCGAGCCGTCGACCCAGGTCGCCCCGTTCTCCACCCCGGCCAGGACGTTGCCGATGGCCACGCCGAGGTTGTTGTGGGTGTGGATGCCGATGTCACCGGGGATCGCCTGGCGCAGCGCGGCGACCCGGGCGGCGATGCTGCTGGGGACCAGGTAGCCGGCGGAGTCGACCACGTACACGACGTCGGCGCCGTACGAGGCGAGCTTGGCGCCCTGTTCGGCGAGCGGTCCGGCCTCGAGCTTGTGGCTCATCATCAGGAACGACATGACGCGCAGGCCCTTGTCCTTGGCCCATTCGATCGGCTGCTGGGCGCAGTCTGCCTCGGTGCTGTGGACCGCGACGCGCACCGTGCCGATGCCTGCGTCGATCGCCTTCTGCAGGTCGGGCAGCGTCGCGACGCCCGGCACGTACAACACGGCGATGTCAGCGTTCTCAGCCGCATCGCGGGCGGCGCGGACGTACTCGGCGTCAGTGGCGGCGGCGAAGCCGTAGTTGATGGACGAGGCGCCCAGCCCGATGCCGTGGGCGACCTCGATCAGCTCGACGCCGCCGGCGTCCAGGCCGCGGGCGATGTCGGCGACGTTCTGGGTGGTGAACTGGTGCGAGACGCTGGACATGCCGTCGCGCAGGGTGGTGTCGACGAGGTGGAGCTTCGGCCGCTGGGTCGTCATCGGCTCCTTCCCTGGGGTGGTCTGCGAGGTCATCGGAGGGCTCCGTTCAGGCTGGTCGAGGCGAGGGACTTCTCCGCCAGGGTCTTCTCGGCGATGACGTCGGCGACCCGCGCCGCGGCGGCGGTGATGATGTCGAGGTTGCCGGCGTACGTCGGCAGGTAGTCGCCCGCGCCCACGACCTCGACCATCACGGTGACCAGGTCCCCGTCGACGTCGATCATTTTCAGGGTGTAGCCGGGCACGTAGCGCTGGACCTCGGCGACGACGTCCAGGACGGCGCGCTCGATGGCCTCGGCGTCGGGCCGACGGACCTGCGCGTACACGGTGTCACGCATGTTCATCGGCGGTTCGGCCGGGTTGATGATGGCGATGGCTTTCGTACGATCGGCGCCGGCGACCTTGGCGAGGGCGCGGCTGGTCTTCTCGTTGAACTCGCTGAGGTTCTGGCGCGTGCCGGGGCCGGCGCTCTTCGAGGCGAGCGCAGCGACGATCTCGCCGTACTCGACGTCCGCGGCCTGGTTGATCGCCCAGAGCAGCGGAATCGTGGCCTGGCCGGCGCAGCTGATCATGTTCACGTTGGGGGCATCGAGGTGCTCGTGCAGATTGACCGCCGGCACGACGTACGGTCCGACGGATGCCGGCGTCATGTCGATCGCCCGGATCCCGGCCTCCAGGTAGCGGGGGGCCGCGGCGGCGTGGATCTTCGCCGAGGTGGCCTCGAATACCAGGTCCGGCAGCTCGTTGCGCCCGAGCAGCCAGTCGATGCCCTCGTGGGATGCCTCCAGCCCCATCTTCCGGGCCCGCTGCAGGCCCTCGCTGGTCGGGTCGATGCCGACCATGTAGACCGGCTCGACGAGTGGGGAACGGAGCAGCTTGTACATCATGTCGGTCCCGATGTTCCCCGAGCCGACGATGGCTGCCTTGAGTTTCGGCATGCCGCCTCCTTTGGCGTCCGTGTGGTCCAGCCACCCAGCAAGTGCCGGGGCTGGGAAGTCTGTGTCCCCGACTCTGTCCGGCCCGATGGCCTGCGCGGGGCGACGTCCTGCCGGTCCGTACGGGTGTGAGCCCGATCACGCGAAGTGTTCGGCCATCCCGAACGGCGGGGGGCACGGGCATTATGAACGCGCGGCGGCACGGCCCTCTGGTCAGGCCCGGCGGGATCGGGCACCCTGTTCCGAACGTCCGTCTACGCTGGAAGGATCACCCGTCCGGCGGATGGGTGACCGACGAAGGAGTTGGCGGTGGCGACCCTCAATACGATCGACAAGGTCGGCCTGGTGCTGGACCTGTTCACCCGCGAACGCCCCGAGTGGGGCGTCTCCGAGGTGGCCGCGGAGCTGAAGTCACCGCGCTCCAGCGTGCACGCGCTGCTGGCGAGCCTGGCCGAGATCGGGCTGCTGCGCTGGCGGCCCGGCGGCCGCTACCGGGTCGGCTGGCGGGTGCTCGAGCTCGCCGACGTCCACTACAGCTCCCGGGACCTGCGCGCCGTCGCCCGCCCCGTGCTGGAGCGCCTGGTGGCCGAGCACGGGGAGACCTGCCACCTGGCCGTGGCGCAGCAGCGCCAGGTGATGTACATCGATCGGTACGTCGGCACGCACAACGTCACGGTCAGCGGGATGCCGGTCGGCAAGCGCTCGGACCCGCACTGCACCGGGGTCGGCAAGGTCCTGATGGCCCACATCGACGCCGCGGAGATGGCGAACTACCTCGCCACCACCCCGCTGAAGCGCTACACCCCCAACACGATCACCGACCCGGAGGCGATGACCGCCGAGCTGGCCCGGATCCGTGCCCGGGGCGTGGGGTACGACCTCGGCGAGGCGGTCTCGGACGTCTACTGCGTCGCCGCCCCGATCCGGGACGACCTGGGCGACGTCATCGCCGCGATCAGCCTGAGCTCGCCGGTGAGCCGCTTCGAGAAGAAGAAGGAGGCCTACACGCGTTCGGTCAAGACCGCCGCCGACGAGATCTCCCGCCAGCTCGCAGCTTCGCAGGCGATCGAGCACGCGGAGGTCGCCCACGACTTCTCCGGGAGTCCGGTGCCGGCGGAGCCGCCGGCGGTGACGGCGTGAATCGGGGCCTGACCCGGGCGGCGTGAGGCGGGCGTGGGCCGGCGGCGCCCAGGGCCCCAGGCCCTGGGCGCCGATCCGCGTACAAGGCCGGATCGTACGAAGGCCAGATCTCTACGAGGGTCAGATCTTGATGCAGACGTTGGAGGTCTCGGTGTAGAACTCCAGGCCGTGCACGCCGCCCTCGCGGCCGATCCCGGAGTGCTTCATCCCGCCGAAGGCAGTGCGCAGGTCGCGCAGGAACCAGTCGTTGACCCAGATGATGCCGGCCTGGAGCCTTGGTGCGACGCGCAGGGCGCGGCTGACGTCGGTGGTGAAGAAGGTGGCCGACAGTCCGTAGTCGGTGTCGTTGGCCATCCTGATCACCTCGTCCTCCTCGCTGAACGGGATCAGTGCGGCGCACGGGCCGAAGATCTCCTCGCGGCAGGTCCGCGCGTCGTGGGCCAGTCCGGCCCACAGCGTCGGCTCGACCCAGGACCCGTTGTCCCGCTCGTCCCCGAAGTGCGGGACGCCACCGCCGACCAGCACCTCGGCCCCCTCGTCGCGGGCCACCTGGTAGTAGCCGACGATCTTGTCACGGTGCTCGTCGGAGACGACCGGACCGAGGGTCACGCCCTCCTCGTCGGGGTAGCCGGGCTTGAGGCCCTCGGCGTACGCGACGAGCCGGTCCTTCATCTCCTCGAAGACGGACTCGTGGACGTAGACCCGTTCGGTGCCGAGGCAGACCTGGCCGGTGTTGAGGAAGATCGACCGACCCAGGATCGTGGTGGCGAGGTCCAGGTCGGCGTCCTCGAAGACGATGCCCGGGTTCTTGCCGCCCATCTCCATCGAAGTCGCCTTGAGCGTCGGCGCGACGGCCTGCAGGATGCGGCTGCCGGTGACGGTCTCGCCGGTGAAGGTGATGCCGTCGACGCCGCGGTGGGTGGTCAGCATCTCGCCGACCTTCCCGCCGCCGTGGACGACGTTGTAGACCCCTGCCGGCACGCCCACGTCGTTCATCACCTGACCGAGCAGGGCGGCGGTCGAGGGCGTCACCTCGGAGGGCTTCACCACCACGGTGTTGCCGAATGCGAGGGCCGGTCCGACCTTCCAGGTCATCAGCAGCATCGGCGCGTTCCAGGGCGAGATGACTCCGATCACGCCGCGGGGGTGTCGTACGCCGAAGTTGAGCGCGCCCTGCCCGTCGGGGGTCTCCATCCGGAAGGCCTCGGTCGCGTTCTCGCGCAGCGTGTGGGCGAAGGCACGGAAGTTGGCCGCACCGCGCGGGATGTTGACCCGCTTGGCCATGTTGTACGCCTGGCCGGTGTCGGTGACCTCGGCCTCGACGAACTCGTCGAACCGCTGGGCGATGCCGTCGGCGACCCCGATCACCAGGTCGATCCGCTCGTCGGCGGTGAGTCTGCCCCAGAGCCCGTCCAGCGCGGCCCGGGCCGCGGCGACCGCGCGGTCGACGAGGGCGGCGTCCGCCTCGTGCACGTGGGCGGCGACCTGGCCCGTCACCGGGTAGTGGACGTCGAAGGTGTTGCCGGTCTCGACGTAGCTGCCGTCGACGAAGTTGGCGACCGTACGGGTCTGGATGGGCATGGGGCTCCTCCTCGAGAAGTGGGTGGGTCGCGCCTGGGCCAGACCGGGCCGGTCGGGCAGGGACGCTGGTACGGGCCGGGTCAGTCGCTGTAGGCGTAGATCGAGCCGAGGGTGGTGAAGTGCACGCCGACGGACGTGCCGGGGGGTGCGAACCAGGCGGTGGTGATGCCGCCGGTGAGCACGATCCAGCCTGGCTCGAGGGCCAGTCCGCGCTCGGCCAGGACGTTGACGGCAAGGGCAAGTGCCTCCCCGGGGTGGTCCTGGATCGCGGCGCCGGTGGCGGAGTCGACGATCTCGCCGTTGACCTCGACCAGGACGGCCTCGGCGGCGAGGTTGATCCGGTCCGGAGGGACGCTGACCGGGCCTGTCGTGAAGCGGCCGGACGAGTTGTTGTCGGCGATGACGTCGCCGATCCTGAACCTGAAGTCGCGGTAGCGCGAGTCGATGATCTCGACCCCGCCCAGCACCGATCCCACCGCGGCCATCGCCTGGGCGGCGGTGACGCCCGGTCCCTCGAGCCGGTCCTTCATCACGAACACGATCTCCGGCTCGACCCGCGGGTGGATCAGCTTGTCCTGGGGGATCGGATCGCCGGCGGGCAGGACCATGGCGTCGGTCAGCCAGGCCACCCCCGGGGAGTCGATGCCGACCATCGCCTGCTTGGCGCGCGAGGTGACGCCCAGCTTGATCCCGATCAGCGTCTCGCCGCGTGCCAGGCGCCGGGCGAGGTTCTGGTCCTGGATGGCATACGCCAGGGCAGTGTCGGTCGCCAGCTCGGGCCACTCGTCACTGAAGGGCGTACGATCCCTGACCTCGTCCTCGCAGGCGAGGAGCTCGGTGCCGACGCTCTCGGCGTCCCAGACGCTCTGCACGGTCTCCACGGCGTTCTCCCCCGTCGTCATCACGGCCTTCCCTACGCTCGTCTCAACGGTCATGCTGCTGCTCCTTCGTTCCCGGCGAAGACCGCTGTCACGCTGCCGAGGCCGCCGAACTGGGCGGTCACCCGGTCGCCGGGTGCGATGTCGATGGCCCGCATCACCGAACCGGGCAGGATCACGTTGCCGGCCTCCAGGGTGACGCCAAAGCGGCCGAGGGTGTTGGCCAGCCAGACCAGGGAGTTGAGCGGTGAGCCGAGGACCGCACCACCGGCACCGGTGCCCACGATCCGGCCGTTGCGATACATCGTGCAGCCGACCAGGCGCAGGTCGAGCCCCTCCAGCCGTCGCGGCGGCCCGCCGAGGATCACGCCACCACCGGAGGCGTTGTCGGCGATGGTGTCGACGATGCCGATCCTCCAGTCCTGGATCCGCGAGTCGACCACCTCCAGGGACGGCAGCACGTACGCGACCGCGTCGATGGCGTCCGGCAGCGTCACGTACGGGCCGGCCAGGTCCTTGCGGAGCACGAAGGCGATCTCCGGCTCGAGCCGCGGCTGGATGTGCTCGTCCAGCGGGATCGGCATGTTCTCCAGGTAGAACTGGTCGGCGAAGAGGTGGCCGTAGTCGGGCTGGTTGACGCCCATCTGGCGCTGCATCGCCGCCGAGGACAGGCCGACCTTGTGGCCCTTCACGATCCGGCCGTCGGCCAGCCACTTCTTCACTGTCAGCAACTGGATCTCGTACGCGTCGGTGACGTCGATGTCCTCGTACGTCTCGACCAGCGGCGGAATGGGCTGGCGGGTGCGGTTGGCCTCGAACAGCGCTTCCGCTGCTCGTTCACGCAATGCGGTGTGCACGGACGTCTCCTGTCGGTCCTGGTGTTCGATGAGCAGAGCCAACCACCACGGGGGCACCGGCAGGGGTTTGTGCTGCCGCTGGACGAACGCAGCGGACCGAACCGCCGCTGTCGTTCGGCTATCCCGAATGTGATGCCGATCACCTTGCGGCGTGGGGTGGACTGTTGTCACGGGGCTCGGCAACGACGCCGGCCCGCGATCACAGGAGGACACAATGGCGCTCACCGGTGTCACACGACTCGGCTACGTCCACGCCAAGGTCACCGACATGGCCGACGCCAAGCAGCACTACTGCGAGAACCTTGGCCTGCTCCCCACCACGGAGGAGGACGGCAAGCTCTACCTGAAGGGCTGGGACGAGTGGGACCACCACTCCGTCCTGCTCGAGGAGGGTGGCGTCGGGGTCACCAAGATCGGCTTCAAGGTCAACAAGGTCGAGGACCTCGACACCATCGAGAAGAAGGCCCAGGCGTACGGCGACGTACCGACCGAGCGGATGTCGGCCGGGGAGAACGCCGAGGTCAGCGACGGCCTGCGGTTCCGGTTCGGCGGCCACACGATCGAGCTGTACCACGACATGACCGAGGTGGGCGTCGAGGTGGGCGTCATCAACCCGGACTCGTTCCCGCAGGAGATCAAGGGCATCGGCGCCCCGATCCTCGACCACGCCCTGCTGGCACTGGACGACGTGGACGGGATCGAGCGGTTCTTCATGGAGGTCCTGGACTTCTACCCGTCCGAGCGGATGGTCGCCGACCACAGCGAGGGGGCGCCGGTGATCGCGACCTGGCTGAGCGCGGGCAACAAGACCCACGACATCGCCTTCCTCAAGGGCCCGGACGCCAAGCTGCACCACTTCTCGTTCTACCTGAAGGACTGGGGCGCGGTGACCGCGGCGGCCGACCTGCTGGTGCACCGCGACGTGCCGCTGGACCTGGTGCCGACCCGGCACGGCATCACTCGCGGTGAGACCACGTACTTCTTCGACCCTTCCGGCAACCGGAACGAGACCTTCTCCGGCGCGTACGTGATGTACCCCGACCGCCCCTGCGTGACCTGGACCATGGACCAGCTGGGCAAGGGCCTGGACTACTACCGCCGCGAGGTGACGGACACGTTCCTGACCGTGTTCAGCTGATCGGCCGGTCGGGCCCACGACGCTGGGTACGTCCCACGGGTCGCGGCCACGATCCATGGCCTGGGCACGACCCATGCCTCTAGGGTGCGCCGTATCTACGGATAGACCACCAGATACGGCGCACCCAAGGGAGCCGATCGCCGGCGTCACCGGGCCACCGGGCCACGCCAGCGACGCCCGATATTCAGGAGCGCGGGGCATCTCCTTCGGGCCGACGCGTGATCGCTGCGAGGCGCCCGGCGGACGGCCCGACCAGCCAACAGCCCGACGCCACTACTAACCCGAGCGCCCCGACCACCCCCAGCCATGTCCAGAGGAATCCGGCCAGGGCGTCGAAGTAGGCCCCCGCGACGACTGGGCTGACGGCTTCCGCGGGCGTGGTACCGACGAACCAGCCCCGCAGCAGCGTCAGCGCGATGCCGAACGCGAGCATCGAAGCGGCGACGCCGAGCCCGACCAGGAGACCTGCCCGACGCCGGTCCCTCGCCAGGACGACCCCCGCAGCAGCCACGACAAGGGTGACCACCGGGGACCACCCGCCGAGCGTGTCCAACAGGCGGAAGACGTGCTGCCCGCGGGCGATGGCTCCGGAGTGCACGAGGACGAAGGACCGGTCCACCACCGGGATGATCCGAGCCAGCCCGAATCCGCGGCTCTCCAGGTCCGCCTTGGCCGCCGCGACGATCGGGGCCACGTTCACCGTGATGGCGCCGCCCGGGGCACTCAGCGTGCCGTCCTGGTTCCCCTCCAGCAGCCCGACGACCTGACGGTGTCCGTCCCGGTTGAGCTGCGCCCACAGCTCCGGGAACCGGGGGCTCGCGAGCAGCGCATCCACCTGCTCGCGCGTGAGTGCCTCGATCCGTCGGTTGATCGGGCCGGTGATTGCCTCCGGCACACCCCTCCCGGCCTGCTCCAAGGCGTCGGTCACCGTCGTCGTGGCCGCCTCGGCGAGGGCGTCCCTGACTGCCGGGTCCTCGGCGAGTGGGGCAACCGTCGCCACATAACGGTCGGTATCGGACAGCACTGTGCTCACCCAGACCGACGCGATCGACAGCGGAGCCATCAGGCACGCCAGCGTCAGGAGGATCACCGAAGCGGTGCGTCTCGCAAACCGCCTCGTCGATCCGCTCGCAGGCGGTCCGGCAGGGACTCCGGTGGGCGGTCCGCCTGGCGCCCTCGTGCCGCTACTGGAGACCCGAGCGGCCTCGAAGGCCGCCTCGAGCTCGGCCAAGCGTGCTTGCAGACGCTCGACCTCAGGCGTATCAGGCATCTGTCTCCTCCCGTACGACGACTCTGGCGTGCGCCCCACGACTCTTGGATGCGCCATATCTACGGATAGACCTCAGATACAGCGCACCCCAGCGAGCGGAGACGACGTACCAACGCCCCGACTCATGGGTTCCTGACGATGTCGACCGAGATCTCGATCGCCGGGACCGCTCCCTTGTTCTCCAACCAATGGGTCGTGTGGCGGTCCTCGGGCCAGCCCACTCCCGGCCCGTACTCGGTGTCGACCCCGTTGCGGTGGTCGGTGATCGTTCCCTGCAGGACGTAGACGGTGCCGGGTCGGCCCTTGTGGTCGTGGATCGGGCCGAAAACCCCTCCCGGATCGATCGTCACCATCCGCATCCGGAGCTGACGCCCCTCCATCCCCTCGATCTCGCCGGCGAGATCAACCGTCGTCAGGAATTCGATCGTGACGCCCTTGGTCTGGGGACCCACCTGTTCGCTGCTCATCGTGCTCTCCTCTCGGGAGGTCCAGCCCCGCCGGCGCCAAAGCGGGGTGCGGAACGTATGCCAGGGCTGTCCCCTGATCACTCACGTTGCTCCGCCATCGTCGGCCGGTCAAGGGATCAGTGGGTGGATCAAGGGATCGGCGCGTGGCCCAGGGATCAGCGCATGGCCAACGGTTCGACGAGGCTCCCGAACTGGAGGGAGCCCAGCGGGCCGGCCGCCCCGGGTGAGACGCGGATCGCAACCGAACCGGAGGACCGGCCTGCCGCAGGGTGCCAGCATGGTGCTCGACGCGGAATCGCCGCGCCCCGGACCAGGAGTGCCTCATGCGCCGTCTCCGTCTCTTCGCCCTGCTGCCGGCAGTGGCACTGCTCGCACTGGGGCCCGCGCCGGCCGCGAATGCCGCCACCAGCACGACCGCCACCATCAGCTGGCGCTCGGACTGCTACGTCGGGGCGCGCGTGCTGTGCGCCGACCAGACCAACAACAAGCTGGCGTACTTCAAGAACGGCGTGCTGATCTACGAGCTGGACGCCCGCTTCGGGCCGACCGGCTCCACCACCATCAGCCCGACCAGGAACGGCGACGACACCATCTTCCGCAAGGTCAGGAACGACTGGTCGACCCTCTACAACTCCCCGATGCCCGATGCCATGTACTTCGACGGCGGGGAGGCGGTGCACTACTCGAGCGACTTCGCCACGTACGGCTGGACGGACACCAGCCACGGCTGCATCAACATCCGCGACCGGGCCGCCCTCGACGTGATCTACAAGGAGATCAAGCTCGGCGACCCGATCCACATCTGGGGCACTCCCCCGCCGCCGACCAGCTGACCGGGACGTACGACAGGAGCCGGCGAACGTCGTACGCCCAGAGGCGCTTCAGCGTCGGAGGGTACGGGCCGAGGGAACCGCAGGTCAGCCGCCCTCGATCTCCTCCGGCGCGACCGCGGCGGTGCGTTTGGTCGCCGTGAGGTACAGCCGGTGCGCGGTGATCACCGCGACCAGCCAGGCCGTGCCCAGCAGCCAGGCGCCCAGCACGTCGGTGAGCCAGTGGTGGCCCAGGAACACCCGGCTGACCCCGATGGTGAAGGCGAAGAGGGCGGCCACCACGACGGTGAGGATCCGGGTGCGGCGGCTGTGCTGGCGCAGCAGCAACAGGTAGGCGACGATCCCGGCGATCACCAGCGAGTTGAGCGAGTGCCCCGAGGGGAAGGCCGGGGAGTACTCGTACGGCGGGACCGCATCCACCAGCGGCGGCCGGGCGCGGCCGAGGAGCTGCTTGCCGGCGATGGTCATCAGCAGGGAGCCCGCCCCTGCGGCGGTGATCAGGATGACCGGGGTCCAGGATCGTCGATGGACCGCCAGGATGACCATGATCACGGCCGCCACGATCGGCATGCCGACCGCGCCGCCGATGTTGGTGTAGTCGGTGGCAAGGCTGTCCAGCCAAGGGGAACGCAGATTCATCATGGCCCGCAGCACCGGCTGGTCCAGCAGCGCGATCCCGTTGGCCTGGGCGATGTTCTCGTACAGCTCGGACGTCACCCAGGTCAGCGTGGCGCTCACCGCCGCACCGATGGCCAGGATGATGATCAGCACGGTCCTCGGACCCAGCACCAGGCTGATCCGCTGCACGGTCCGGGCCAGCCAGCCGCCTACCGGGGTCTCCCAGTGGGTCAGGTCGCGGCCGCCGACCTGGCGGTCCTCCCGCAACTCCCCTTCGGTGCCCTTGTCGGGGTCCTCGGAGTCATCCGGCCGGTTCGACATGTACATCACCTCGTTCCTGGTCTCGCGGGACTGCTCGTTGCACGAAGCTGTCGGAGTCGTACGTACGATCCGCCGAACCTACGCCCCGTCGCACGTACGATCCTGGGCCTCGGGGCTCTCGCACCCTCGGCTACGCCGGCCGCAGCTGGCTGCGGAGTTCCTCGAAGTCCATGTGGGTCCAATGCTCCACCAGCTTGCCGTCCTTCACCCGAAAAATGTCGATGAACTCCCATTCCACCCGGTTGCCGCTCGGCGGCAGACCCCACAACTCGCCGCGGTGGGTGCCGCGCAGGGTCTTGCGGGTGGCGACCAGGTCCCGCTCCGCGATCTGCTCGTCGATCTGCATGGTGGCGTCCGGGAACGCCTCGAGCAGCATCCCGTAGAACCGCTGGAAGTGCTCCACCGGCCCCTCACCGGGGGAAGCCGGACGGCCCTCGGGGGCGTAGTGGTTGATGAAGTCAGGATGGAAGATCTCCTCCGCGAAGGCGAGGTCGTGCCCGTTCTGGCAGACCTCCACGAAGGTCCGCACCACCCGCTTGTTCTCCTCGGTGGACATCGCCGTCACCTCCGAAATCCTCGTCAGCATCCCTGACATCCTTGCCACTCCAAGGGTGCGGCGCCAGTCCTGAGCGGGGGCGGTGTCCTTGATCTATGCGCTCATCCTCCATCTACCACTCGTCGCGACCTCCAACTCGTCGCGCCCCTGACATCACCGAGGCAGCCGTACGGCGCGCAAGCACGGCACTCACCCTCTGGTCCGGACCCCGTCTGGACAGCGGCCACCCCCACCGGAGCCACAACGGACGTGGGAGCCACAACCGAGGGTGAGATCGACGCGATCGGCGAGGATCGGACGCACTTGCGTGCCCCCTTGACATTGAACCGGTTCAGGAGCATTCTTCTCTTAGTTGAATCGATTCAAGGGCACAGGACAAGGAAGTCAGATGACCCCTCCCACACTTGAGCTCGAGCAGATGCTCAGCTCCACCCCCGCCGGCTCCCGGTACCGCGACTGCTTCCTGCTCCGCGTGCGCCCCGAACGCCTGGCCGAGTACGTCGACGTTCACCAGGCCGTCTGGCCGGAGATGCTCGCAGCACTCTCCGCAGCCGGCTGGCGCAACTACTCGCTGTTCCTGCAGCCCGGCACCGGCATGGTGGTCGGCTACTTCGAGTCCGATGACGTCGAAGCAGCGCGCAGAGTGATGGCAGACACCGAGGTCAACACCCGCTGGCAGGCCGAGATGGCCCCGTACTTCCAGCTTCCCGACGGAGGCACCGACGAGCGCCTGCGCCAGTACTTCTACCTGCAGTGAACCGGCAATCCCTTTCTCAAAGGTGAGGAAACCATGAAGATCCCCGCGAAGCACATTACCGGCTGGAAGGCGACGATCGCCGTCTCCATGTCCAACTACATCGAGGCCGGCTCGATCATCGCGATCGCCACGTCCATGGGCTTCTGGCAGAAGTCCTTCATGCTGTCCAACGGCCAGGTGGGCATGCTCGCAGCCTTCAGCGCGAACGCCTTCGGTGCCGCGATCGGCGCCATCATCGGCGGCCCGCTGTGTGACAAGTACGGCCGCAAGTTCATCTACACCTACGACCTGATCATCTACATGATCGGTGCGCTGCTGGCGACGTTCTCGCTCAACTTCCCGATGCTGATGACAGCCTTCCTGCTGACCGGTCTCGCGGTCGGTGCGGGCGTCCCTGCCGGATGGACGTACATCGCCGAACAGGCACCTGCCGGCGAGCGCGCCAAGCATGTAGGGACTGCCCAGCTCGCCTGGTCGATCGGCCCGCTGATCGGCTTCGCCCTGGCGGCGGCGCTCGTGCCGCTCGGCCTGATCGGCAGCCGGCTGATCTTCGCGCACCTGTTCGTCATCGCCTTCGTCACGTGGTGGATCCGCCAGGGCCTGGATGAGTCGGCCATCTGGAAGGAATCCAAGGAGGCCCCGCAGAAGATCTCGACGCTACGCAGCATGCGGACCCTCTTCACCCGCAAGGCCAACCTCACCGCCCTGCTCTTCCTCTTCCTCGTCTACGGCCTCTGGAACCTGGTCGCCGGCCAGGCCGGGATCTTCATGCCGCGGATCTACGCCAGTGCCGGCATCTCGTCCGTGGTCCAGCAGGACCTCCTGCAGATCCTGGTCTGGGGCGTCACGGTGGCGGTCACTTACTTCGGCTTCATGAAGTACGCCGACCGCTTGCCACGGCGCTGGCTCTACATCGGCGGCGCCGCCCTCGGCATCATCGCCTGGCTGATCCTCGTGTTCGCCCACGGCACCCTACCCATGCTGATCGCCTTCGCGATCCTGTGGGGCGCATCCTCCGGCTTGGGGGCCCAGGCTTTCTACGCGGTGTGGACTTCCGAGCTCTTCGCCACCCAGTACCGCGCCGGCGCGCAGGGCGTCCTGTTCTTCGCCGTCCGATTCATCACCGGCCTGCTGAGCTACGCGTTCCCGACCATCCTGGCCACCCGCGGGGTCCCCTTCGTCGGCAAGTTGCTCATCGTCTTCCTCAGCGCTGCCCTGCTGATCGGTGGGATCTGGGCGCCGCGGACCCAGGGCAAGACCCTCAGCGAGATCGAGCTCGACCGCTACGGCATCGACCTGGACGGCGAGGGACCCGACGCCCCGAGCCTTGCCCCCTCCACCACCTACTGAGCCCCCAGCTCTCCCCCACACACCGAGCACCTGCTCGACCCAGCCATACCGAGCATCTGCTCGACACCCGAAAGGTCTCATCCGATGTCCACCCCCACCCTCTCCTCCCTCACCCATGAGGCCCGCCGCCTCCTCGAGCACCAGAACATCGAGCTCCCCTCCTGGGCGTTCGGCAACTCCGGCACCCGCTTCAAGGTCTTCACCACCCCCGGCACCCCCCGCAACGCGTACGAGAAGCTGGAGGACGCCGCCCAGGTCCACAAGTTCACCGGCGCCGCCGGCAAGGTCTCCCTGCACATCCCCTGGGACGAGGTCGAGGACTACTCCGACCTCCGCCGCCACGCTGAGAACCTCGGCATCGAGATCGGCGCGATCAACTCCAACGTCTTCCAGGACGACGACTACAAGTTCGGCTCGCTCTGCAACCCCGACCCGAAGATCCGGACCAAGGCCGTCGACACGCACAAGCGCTGCATCGACGTGATGTCCGCGACCGGGTCGACCGACCTGAAGATCTGGCTCGCCGACGGCACGAACTACCCCGGCCAGGACTCCATCCGCGAGCGCCAGGACCGCCTCGCCGAGTCGCTGCGAAGGATCTACGACGCGCTCGGCCCCGACCAGCGGCTGATTCTGGAGTACAAGTTCTTCGAGCCGGCGACGTACCACACCGACGTCCCGGACTGGGGCACCAGCCTGCTGCACTGCCTCGACCTCGGCGAGAAGGCCTCCGTCGTCCTCGACACCGGCCACCACGCGCCCGGCACCAACATCGAGTTCATCGTCGCCCAGTTGCTGCGCGTCGGCCGGCTCGGCGCCTTCGACTTCAACTCCCGCTTCTACGCCGACGACGACCTGATCGTGGGAGCGGCCGATCCGTTCCAGCTCTTCCGGATCATGAACGAGATCGTCGCCGGCGGTGCCCTCGACCCGGAGTCCGGGGTGGCCTTCGTCCTCGACCAGTGCCACAACCTCGAGGCCAAGATCCCCGGCGAGATCCGCTCGATCACCAACGTCCAGGAGGCCACCGCCAAGGCCCTGCTGATCGACCGCCTGGCGCTCGCCGAGGCCCAGCGCAGCTGCGACGTGCTGTCTGCCAACGCGATCCTGATGGACGCCTACAACACCGACGTACGCCCCCTGCTCGCCGAACTGCGCGAGAGCAAGGGCTTGGCGGCCGACCCGATGGCCGCCTTCCTGGCCTCCGGCCACCTCGAGCAGATCGTCGCCGAGCGGGTCGGCGGCCAGCAGGCCAGCTGGGCCGCCTGACCATCCACGACCAGGGTGCGGGGTCTGCGCCATCGGACCGGGCCCCGCATCCCTACCCACCGCACGAACATCCCCCGCACGAACATCCCCAGCACGAAGGAGTGTGAGATGACCACCGTCGCCGCCGTCGACCTGGGCGCCACCAGCGGGCGCGTCCTCGCCGGGACCCTGGCGAACGACACCCTGCACGTCGAAGAGGTCAACCGGTTCCCCAACGGGGCCATCAGCACCCGCAACCGCCGCGGAGCTGACCTGCAGTGGGACGTGCTGGCCCTGTGGCAGCACGTCCAGGACGGACTGCGGGCCGCCGGACGAAGCGGCCCGGTCGAGGCCGTCGGCATCGACACCTGGGGTGTCGACTACGGACTGCTCGACCCGGAGGGTCGGTTGCTCGCCAACCCGGCCAGCTACCGCTCGGAACGTACGAACGGCCTCCCCGAACGCTTCTTCCGCCACCTCCCGGCCGCCGACCTGTACGCGATCAACGGCCTGCAGGTGCAGCAGTTCAACACGATCTTCCAGCTCCTCGCCGACCGCGACGCGTTCCTTCACCACCCGGCCGCCGCCTCGCTGGCCGACCGGCTGCTGCTGGTCCCCGACCTGCTCGGCTACTGGCTGACCGGCCGCGAGGTCGCCGAGATCACCAACGCCTCCACCACCGGGCTGCTGGACGTCGGGACGCGGCGCTGGTCCACGACCCTGCTGGACCTGGTCCGTGACCGTTGCGGGCTGGACCTGGCCGGGCTGCTGCCGGAACTGGTGGAGCCGGGCACCGTCCTGGGTACGATCGAGGTCCCCCAGCTGGAGCTGTGCACCTCCGCCGGCGCCCCGACCCCGCTGGTCAGCGTCGGAAGCCACGACACCGCCTCCGCGGTGCTGGCGACTCCGGCCGTCGACGAGCACTTCGCCTTCATCTCCTGCGGCACCTGGTCCCTGGTCGGCGTCGAACTCGACGCCCCGGTCCGCACGCCCGAGAGCCTGGCCGCGAACTTCACCAACGAACTGGGGGTCGACGGGACCGTCCGCTACCTCAAGAACGTGATGGGGCTGTGGGTGATGACCGAGTGCCTCAACCACTGGCGGTACGAGGGCCTGCCCGACCTCGGCTGGGACCAGCTGCTGGCTGAGGCCGCCGCCGCACCGGCCCTGCGAAGTCTGGTCGACATGAACGATCCCCGGCTACTCGCCCCGGGCGACATGCCGCGCCGCCTCGCTCACCTGTGCCGGGAGGCCGGCGAACCGGAGCCCCGTACGCGGGGTGAGTTCCTGCGCTGCATCATCGACTCCCTGGCGCTCGCCTACCGGCGCGCCGTGGAGGATGCGTGCCGGCTCTCAGGGCACGAGGTCCGGACCGTACACATGGTCGGCGGCGGCAGCCAGAACGCGCTGCTCTGCCAGCTCACCGCCGACGCGACCGGGCTGCCGGTCGACGCGGGCCCCGTGGAGGGCACCGGGATCGGCAACCTGATGGTCCAGCTCCGCGCCATCGGCGCCGCCCCCCAGGACCTCCCCGGACTGCGCCGGATCATCCGCGCCTCCTTCCCGACCACTCGCTACCTGCCCTGCAGCGGCCCGTCCTGGGACGCCGCCGAGGCACGGGTGCCCCGCCCATGACCACAGCCGAATCCCCCAAGACCGACCTCACCACCACCCCACACGAACAGGACCCCGACATGACCACCATCACCCTGACCAAGCCCGCCACCGTGGAGGAGATCCTCACCAGCATGGGAGCGGCCGGGCTGCGGATCGACCACCTGGGCGCCTGCGAGGCCGGCGCCGGCAACATCTCGGTCTGCACCGACGCCACCCTCGACCTCACCGCCCACTTCCCGCACACCGAGGAGATCGACCTCCCGTGGGTGGTGCCGAGCCTGGGCGGACGTACGGTCTTCGTCACCGGCTCCGGCTGCCGGCTACGTGACGTCGCGGCCGCGCCCACCGCGAACGTCGCCGCCGTCAGCATCCACGAGGGCGGCCGCACCGGCACCCTGCACTTCGCCGACGACCGCGCGTACGCCCGGCCCACCTCGGAGTTCAACAGCCACCTCGCCGTCCACGAGGACCAGGTCGTCCGGCGCGGTGTCACCTACCAGGCAGTGGTCCACGCCCAGCCGCCGTACCTGGTCAGCCTGTCCCACGTACGCGACATCCGGACCACCCGCGACTTCAACCGCGCCATCCTGCGCTGGGAGCCCGAGACCATCGTGCAGCTGCCCGACGGCATCGGCGTCCTGGACTTCATGGTCCCCGGCAGCCAGGAGCTGATGGAGAACAACGTCGCCGGACTGCGCGAGCACCAGATCGTGCTCTGGTCCAAGCACGGCATCATGGTCCGCTCCGACGACTCGCCGCTCGCCGCGATCGACAAGGTCGAGTACGCCGAGGCCGGTGCGATGTACGAGTACCGCAACCTCGCTGCCGGCGGGGTCGGCGAGGGCCTCAGCGACGAGGAACTGCACCGCGTCGTGGTCGCCTTCGAGGTCCCCACCACGCTGTTCTGAAAACCGCTGCCCTGGGCTGCCTGCTCCGAACCACGCTGCCCTGGCGAACCAGCAGCGGCGGCGGGTCCCCTGACGTCGTACGGGCTAAGCTCGAACAAGCCCGATACGTGCGTCCGGGGGCCCGCGACGCCTGTCCAGAGAGTCCAGAGCGGAGGTCACGCGTGAGCGCTCGCCCCACCATCCGGGACGTCGCCCGTGCCGCCGGCGTCTCCGTGGGCACCGTGTCGAACGCCCTCAACCGCCCGGACGTCGTCTCCGCCGACACGCTCGGCCGGATCGAGCAGGCCATCGAGGACCTGGGCTTCGTCCGCAATGCCAGTGCGAGCCAGTTGCGAACCGGATCCTCCCCCACCGTCGGCGTGGTCGTCACCGAGATCTCGAACCCCTTCTTCGTCGAGGCCTCCACCGCCATGGAGCGGCGCATCCGCGACGAGAAGTGCCTGATGATGCTCGCCAGCAGCCACGGCAACGCGGCCACCGAGGCCCGGCTGCTGCGGCACTTCCAGGAGCAGAACGTCCGAGGGGTGCTCCTCACCCCCTCCGACGACGACCTGTCGGCGGCCGAGACGCTGGTCGCCGCCGGGATCCCGGTGGTGCTGTTCGACGTCCACGGCACCTCGGAGAAGGTGTCCTCGGTCGCCGCCGATGACGTCAGTGGCGCGGATGCGGCCGTGGGCCATCTCCTCGACCTCGGCCACCGGCGGATCGCCTTCCTCGACGGCCCGATCGAGGTCCACCAGGCGCGCGACCGCCTGGCCGGGGCACGACTGGCGTACGAACGACGTGGCCTGTCGCCTGAGGAAGCGGGCCTGCGGGTGGTGCACCTCCCACAGTTCGACGCCGAGGCGGGTGCCGCCGGTACGGCGCGCCTGCTGCGCTCCGAGGACGAGCCCTGCACGGCGATCTTCTGCGCCAACGACCTGATGGCCCTCGGCGTCTACCGGGTGCTGCGCCAGCACGACATCAGCGTGCCCGAGCAGATGTCGGTCGTCGGCTACGACGACATCACCCTCGCCGCCCAGTTGAGCGTGCCGCTGACCACCGTGCGCCAGCCGATGGTGCGGATCGGCTTCACCGCGGCCGACCTGCTGTTCCGCCACGAGGAGCGCGCCGCGCACCTGCTGTTCAAGCCGGAGTTGATCATCCGGGACAGCACCGCGGCCCCGGTCGCCGGGCGCACCCCGAAGGACCGCTGAACGTCGGTCGTACGCGCTGGAGCGGGATCGCCCTCCTCCCAAACGTCAGGACCCCGGGCTAGGCTCGGCCCATGAGTCACGGCGCGCTTGTCCTTGTCACCAATCCCGGTGAGTCAGCTATCGCCACCTACGGTCTCGAGGGCGCGACCCTGGAGCCCCTCGCCGTCACCGGGGGGCTTCCCGGTACCGGCACGTTCGCCATCGACGAGCAGCGCGACCTCGTGTATGCCGGGGTGAAGGGCGAGCCAGCAGGCATCCAGACGCTGGCGCTCGATCGGGCCTCCGGCGTGCTCACGCCGCTGAGCCGGCTCGACGTGGAGTCGTCCATGACCTACCTCGCCCTGGCGGCGCGCGGACGCCTGCTGCTGGGTGCCTCGTACGGAGGCGGCTTCGGCGCGGTCTGGCCGGTCGACGAGACGGGGCGCCTCGGCGACCCGGTCGCGCGGATCGCGTTCCCCAACCTGCACTGCGTCGTGGCGACCGACCGGCACGCGTACTTCGTGTCCCTTGGCGCCGACCTGATCGCGCAGTACGCCCTGGCGGACGACGGCACGCTGACCCCGCTCGACCCACCGACCGTCGCCGCGCCGGCCGGCTCGGGGCCACGCCACCTCGTGCTCTCACCGGACGGCAGCAACGCCTACCTGCTCACCGAGTTCTCCGGCGAGGCGATCCACTTCACCCGCGATGTGGCATCGGGCGTCCTCACCCGTGCGGAGTCGGTCCCCGGCTACGACACCACCCGCGGACTCGGCCACAGCGTCTTCGGCGCCGATCCCCTCGAGCACCACTACATCTGGGGCGCCGACCTGCACCTCACGCCGGACGGCCGTCGGCTGGTGTGCTCCGAGCGGACGGAATCAACCCTCACCACCCTCGACGTGGCCGGAGACGGCACACTCCTCGACCAACTGGCCGTCAACGAGACCGAGCGCCAGCCGCGGGGCTTCGCCCTCTCCGCCGATGGAGGGCTCGTCATCGCCGTAGGTGAGAGGTCCACCCGCATCGCCCTGTCGCGCCTCGAGGAGGACGGGTCGCTCACACCACTGACCTCGTCATCGACGGGCACAGGCGCGAACTGGGTGCGGGTGATCCCGCGGGATTGATCCCCTGACGCGGGACCCCAGCCCGCGTCGAGGTGCACCACGACTACTTCCGGCCCGAGGTCCCGCCCGGCTCTCCCCGGAGTTCTCGTACGACACCAGCTGCCGCATGGGGCACGGCTGCCACACGGTGGACCAAGTGATCTCCTACTTCGGGAACGCCGATCGCATCCACTTCGCCGTACGGCAACTGCTGTGGACCTCAAGCACTTCTACCTTCCCGGGATCCTGCTCACCGCCTGACGTGGCCTCGTCGTGCGCGTCACCGGCACCCGGCTGGCGCTGTCAGTCCCCCGACGTACAGTCGACACCATGGTCAGGCGGCTGTATCCGGCGTGGGTAGCGGAGCTGGGCGACGCGACGCTGGTGAAACGGTTCGGCGCGGCGACGGTGGATCGCGCCCGCGGCTACGCCCGCCAGGACCGGATCGAGGAGTGGCAGCTCGATCCCCAGGGGATCGATATCGCTGCGACGGTGCTGGGCAGCGGGGGCCGGTACTACCGATGCTGGGTCGGGGTGGTGGACCCCGACCGCCCGGACGTGATCGTGGCCCAGTGCTCCTGCCCCGTCGGGATCGACTGCAAGCACGCGGTCGCCACCCTGCTGCACGTACGCGACCAGCTCGCCCTGCAGAGCCGACCGGCCTGGCAGCAGGTGTTCGACGCCGTCGTCGAGCAGGGCCGCCAGCGCGCCGACGGACCCCGGACGCCACTCGCCCTGGAGGTGATCTGGAAGGCCCCAACCCTTGCCGTCCGGCCGCTGAAGCGCGGCGCGTCCGGCCGATGGGTGAAGACCGGGGCGGCCTGGGCCGACCTCCGCAACTCCTTCTCCCGGACGTTCGACGAGGACCAGCGCCGGGCCCTGCTGACGCTGGAGGACGTCGCCACCGGCGGCTGGAACTCGTACGTCCACGCCCAGCAGCGGCTGATCATGAACGAGCTCCCACCGGACGCGTGGCGCCACCTGCGCTACGCCCGCGAGGCCGGCGTGGCGTTCGTGTCCGGTGACGGAGGGCCCGTCCGGCTCCTGGACCGACCGGCGGTCCTCTCCCTCGACGTCCATGCGGCCAAAGGTGGCGGTGTGGTGGCCGAGGCCGTGGTCCGGGCCGGCGAATCGGTCCTCCCCTCCCCCGTACCCGTCGGTGTGCCGGCGCACGGCGTGGTGGCCGAGACCCCCGAGGGCCTCCTGATCGGGCCGTTCGAGGCGCCCCTGACCGAGGCCCAGCGCCGCCTCCTGGTCCAGCATCGGCAGCTGAAGGTCCCGGCCAGGGACATGGCCGGCTTCACCGCCACCACGTACGTGGCACTGCAGTCCGTGATGACGGTCCGGCCGGACGAGGACCTCGACCTGCCCACCCTGTCCGGGCCGACCCTGCTGCTGACCGTACGGCCCGAGGAGGCGACCCGCCTCGTGCTGACCTGGGGCTGGCGCTACAGCCACGGCTCGCGCACGGTCGAGGCGGGCCTCGCACCCTCCCCCGATGACCCGCCGCGGGACCGGACCGCCGAGGCCGACCTGGTCGCCACCCTGCCCCGGGGGCCATGGTCGCCGCCGGTGCACCCGGCCGACCCGTCCACCGGCGATGAAGGGACCATCGTGCTGACGGGGCGGGACGCGATCGGGTTCGCCAGCGAGGTGCTGCCGCTGCTGCAGGCCCGGGACGATGTCGAGGTGGTGGTCGAGGGCACCCTGCTCGACTACCGGCAGGCCGACGACGAGCCGGACATCCGGATGCGCGTGACCGACCCGGAGGGCCCGACCGACTGGTTCGACCTGGCCGTCGAGGTCCGGGTCGACGGGCAGCAGGTGCCCTTCCACGACCTGTTCCGGGCCCTCAACCTCGGCGAGGACCACCTCGTCCTGGCCGACGGGGTGTGGTTCCGGCTCGACCGGCCGGAGTTCGACCGGCTGCGGGCGCTGATCGACGAGGCCCGGATGCTGCAGGAGCCCGGCCGTCGCCGCGAGGGCCTGGCCCTGCGTCCCGAACACGCCGGCCTCTGGGAGGATCTGGTCGCCCTCGGCGTGGTCCAGGAGCAGTCCGCCGCCTGGGCCGAGGCCACCCGGGCCCTGCTCGACATGACCTCGTTGCCGGCCGCGCCGGTCCCGGACGGTCTGGACGCGACCCTGCGGAGCTACCAGGAGACCGGCTTCCGCTGGCTCGCCTTCCTGTGGCGGGCCCGGCTCGGCGGCATCCTGGCCGACGACATGGGCCTGGGCAAGACCGTCCAGGCGCTGGCGGCGATCCAGTCCATCCGCGAGGCGGGCGACCTGGACGCCCCGGCGCTGGTGGTCGCACCGACCAGCGTCCTGGGGACCTGGGCCGCCGAGGCCGCCCGGTTCGCGCCCGGCCTGCGCGTACGGGTCCTGGGGGAGACGATCAAGCGCCGCTGCACCACCGTCGCCGCCGAGGCGGCCGACGCCGACCTGGTCATCACCTCGTACGCGGTCGTGCGGCTGGACCGGGACAGCTTCACCGAGGTCGGGTGGTCCGCCGTCCTGCTGGATGAGGCGCACACCGTCAAGAACCCCCGCTCCCACACGTACGCCGCCATCCGCGCACTGCGGGCCCGGGCCAAGTTCGCGCTGACCGGCACCCCGCTGGAGAACAACCTGATGGACCTGTGGGCGCTGCTGTCGATCGTCGCGCCCGGCCTGTTCGCGGACCCGAAGGTGTTCACCGAGCTCTATCGCCGGCCGATCGAGGCGGGTGACGGCGAGACCCTGGCGCGGCTGCAGCGCCGGATCCGCCCGGTGATGCTGCGAC
This sequence comes from Raineyella antarctica, assembly GCF_900092135.1. Classification (GTDB taxonomy): domain Bacteria; phylum Actinomycetota; class Actinomycetes; order Propionibacteriales; family Propionibacteriaceae; genus Raineyella; species Raineyella antarctica. The sequence goes on from NZ_FMYF01000003.1 coordinate 344,743, forward strand.
GGACGAAGGAGAAGGTCGCCGCCGAGCTCCCGGCCAAGCAGGAACAGGTCATCCACGTCGACCTGACCCCGGCACATCGGCGGATCTACGACCGCCAGCTCGCCCGCGAGCGGCAGAAGGTGCTGCAACTGGTCGAGGACGTCGACAAGAACCGCTTCATGATCCTGCGCTCGCTCACGATCCTGCGCCAGCTCGCCCTCGCTCCCGCCCTGGTCGACCCGGACCACAAGGACACCGCGTCCAGCAAGATCGACGTGCTGGTCGAGATGCTGACCGAACTGGCCTCCGAGGGCCACCGCGCCCTGGTGTTCAGCCAGTTCACGACGTTCCTCGGCATGGTCCGGGACCGGCTCGCGGCCGAACAGATCGGCACCTCCTACCTGGACGGCAGCACCCGCGACCGGGCCGGGGTGATCGACTCGTTCCGGACCGGCGACGACCCGGTGTTCCTGATCAGCCTGAAGGCCGGTGGCTTCGGGCTGACGCTCACCGAGGCGGACTACGTCTTCATCCTGGACCCCTGGTGGAACCCTGCAGCCGAGATCCAGGCCGTGGACCGTACGCACCGGATCGGGCAGGACAAGCCCGTGAACGTCTACCGGCTCGTCGCCGACAACACCATCGAGGACAAGGTCGTCGCCCTCCAGGACGGCAAGCGCGACCTGTTCGACCGGGTCGTCGACGGTCAGGGCGACTTCGCCGCACCCCTCACCGGGGAGGACATCCGGGGGCTGCTGGACCTCGCGTAGCGCGAGCTCCGTGTCGACCTCACGCGTGGCAGACTCCGCGCATGGCACAAGGGGGATTCCGGTCAGCCCTGGTCGACCACCGACGCTGGTGGATCTACGTCCTGGCCGGATCCTTGTTCGGCGTCGTCGATTTCTACTTCCAGCACATCCAGTGGCCGACGGCCTTCCTGCAGATCGCCCTCATCTTCGGAATCTGGCTCGTGCCGCTTGCTCCGGTCGCGCTCCACGAGGCGAGACTGTCGCGTGCGCTGGGGCGGCCGGCCCTGGCCGGCGTCCTGACGTGGAGCGCGGCCATAGTCGCGTACTACGTCTATCTGTTCCTGCAACTCGTGTTGATCATGCATCCGACGAGACCGGAGATGCACATCAGCAGCCTGGGGAAGGACCCGTACTTCCTCGACAACGTCGCCAGCGTCCTGGTCCGCGACGTCCTTCTCTACGGAATAGTCCCGTGGATCGGGGTGGCGATCATCGGTGGTGGGATTCTTGGCCGCCTGGTCGCCGTCTCGTATCACCGAACGCGACGGAGGGTCAGGCTCCAGTCCTGACGCTCCTCCCCTGCACCTCCATTTCTTGATCCTGTACCGCAGACAGTTCAGGATCAAGAAGTCGAGCCGCGCGCCCGGGGCCAACTGACACAACGGCGGCGGCCCCCGCGGATCGCGAAGGGCCGCCGCCCGGACTACCCGCGGCTCAGTAGCCGCCGCGCAGCCCGTACATCAGGCCGCCGCCCAGCGTGAACATGAGGATCACCATGATGGCCAGCAGCACCAGCCCGATGATCAGGTAGATCGCCGAGACCCGGGCCAGGAAGCCGATCGCCCGGTCGGTCCGCTCACTGAAGATCAGGCGGTTCGGTACCAGGCCCGGCTCGGCGTACGACATCGCCATGGGCTGGGGGTCGTAGTACGGGGTGCCGGCGACTGGCGGGGTCTGCCCGGTCGGGGTCTGCTCGGGCGGGGTCTGCCCGGTCGGGGTCTGCCCGGGCGGGGTCTGCTCGGGCGGGGTCTGCTCGCGGGGCGTCTCGGTCATGCTGGTTCCCTTCACGGTTCGGTGGTCGTCAAGGGAACGAGGCGTACGAACACCGTGCACGCCGATCCCCCAGCGGCCAACCTAGCCAGTCGCCGGGCCAGTTCGGGGACCGCAGGCCCTGCCGGTCGGCCCGCTCAGACCGGCGCCACCTGCAACGGCACCGTGCTCTCGCCCTCGCTGAACGTGATCCGCAGCACCAGCCCGGTCACCGCGGTGATGATCGCCGCGATCGCGGTCAGGATGCCGGGCAACGTGGTCCACCAACTGGCCTGCTTCTCGTCGCCGCCCATGTCGATCCCCCGGTGACACGTACGTGGCGCGTCCTCGCGATGCGTCACCTGACAACAGGGTGCACCACGCCGACCGAGGAGGAAAGGTCGTGGCCCGGCCCCACCCCTCAGCTGATCAGGATCTGGGTGGAGGACTCCTTGATCATCGAGTTGGCCCAGCGCGACTGCCGCAGCGTCTCCGGGTGACAGCGCTCGGTGACCGCGAGCAGGTCCTGGTGCCTGATCCCCTGGGCGGCCTGCCCGATCATCTCCCAGTCCGCCGACACGCCGGTCGCCTGCATCAGGATGTGCCGCAGGTCCCGCAGCAACAACAGGCCGGCCGACGCGTCCCGCCCCAGCATCTGCCCGCCCTTCTCCCGGATCTTCTCCATCAGCGTGAGCTCGGAGGCGACATCCGGGTCCAGGTGCTCGCCGTAGTTCCCTGCGATCCGGGCGATCTCGACCACGTGCTTGCGGGACCAGGCAGCCAGGTCGTTGGCCACGTAGAAGATCTCGTGGTCGGCCTTGTGCCGCTCGCCTGCCTGCATCAGGTCGTGCGTCAGGTCGGTCTCCGACCGGTGCAGTTCGCGCAGTGCCAGCCCGATCTTCATCGCTCCTCCTCCGTGCCACGTACGCCAGCCAGGTCGCCTTCGCCGGTCGGACCACGCGTGTCGGCCAGGTCCCCAGGTACGTCCTCGTCCACCTGTGCGCTCGGCAACCCCCGGGTCCGTACGCCGATGTCGCCGACCGGGGCCGACGCGGTCGTCGTGGGTGCCGGCGAGGGCCGGACGGAGCCGTCGATCCGCTGTACCCGGGCGGCCGCGGTCTTGAAGATCGGCTGCTTGGAGGCGGGGTCCCAGTCGGTCAGGGTCAGCTCGTTGGCCGCCCGCCCGGGCCCGCCGGGCTCCGGCTCGTGGCCGCCGCCGGTGTCCCAGTACCCGTAGTGGAAGGGCAGGAACACCACCCCGCGCCGGATCTCGGTGATCCGCGCCTGGCCCCGGACCGACCCCCGCGGGGTGGTGACCTCCACCAGGTCGCCCTCGCTGATCCCGAGCCAGTCCGCGTCGTGCACCGAGACCTCGACCCAGACCTCGGGCGCGGCGGCCTCCAGCTCCGGGGCCCGCCCGGTCTTCGTGCGGGTGTGGAACTGGTAGAGCGTACGGCCGGTGATCAGCTGCAGCGGGTACTGGTGGCTGGGCATCTCGTGCGGAGGCAGGTAGCCGGCGGCCTTCAGCACCGCCTTGCCGTCGGGGTTCATCGCCTTGTACTCGGTCGCCTCCACCGGCGCGCCGGTGACCAGGTCACGGCCGTAGCTCTCGCAGTAGTCGGGCCTGCTCCAGAAGGCCCCGTCGACGTAGATCCGCTCACTGCCCTCGGGATTCTCCTCGTTGCAGGGCCACTGGATCCCGGTGCCCTGGCGCAGCTTGTCGTACGTGAGGCCGGTGTAGTCGCAGGGCCGTCCCCGGGTGCACTCCTTCCACGCCTCGAACGCGGACTCCGGGTCGTGCCACTTCACCAGCGGCTGGCCGTCCTTGTCGCGCAGGTCGGGCCGGGCCTCCCCCGGCGGCTCGACCGCCTTCTCCGACAGGTGCACGGTCCGGTCGACGTTGGTGAACGTGCCGGTCTTCTCCCCCCAGGTCGCGGCGGGCAGCACCACGTCGGCCAGCTGGGCGGTCTCGGACAGGAAGATGTCCTGCACCACCAGGAACAGCCGGTCCTGCGAGAGGAGCGAGCGGATCCGTGCCAGCTCGGGCAGCGAGACCGCCGGGTTGGTGCCGCTGACCCACAGCAGCCGGATCGAGCCCTCCTCCACGTACCGGATGATCTTCATCGCGTGGGTCGGCGGGGAGTAGTGCGGGATCCGGGAGGGCTCGATGTTCCAGACCCGGGCCAGGTCGGCGATGTGCTCCTTGTTGGACCAGTTGCGGAACGCCGGCAGGTCGCCGTCGCCGCCGCACTCGCGGGTGTTCTGCGCGGTCGGCTGGCCGTTCATCTGCAGGATCCCGCAGCCGGGCCTGCCGAGCATGCCCCGGATGATGTGGATGTTGTTCACCTGCACCGCGGCCGCCGTGGCCTGGTGGGACTGGTAGAAGCCCTGCAGCACCGTGGACAGCAGCCGCTGCGCCCCGCCGATCACCCGGGCGGCCTCGCGGATCTGCTCGGCCGGCACGTCACAGATCTCGGCGGCGACCTCCGGCGGGTAGTCCTGCACCCGCTTCGCCAGCTCGTCGAACCCGACCGAGTGGGCGTCGATGTACTCGTGGTCGACCTGGTCGTTGGCGATGATCTCGTGCAACAACGCGTTCATCAGCGCCACGTTGGTGCCCGGACGGGGCGCCAGGTGGACGGTCGCGTGCCGGGCGACCTGGGTCGGCCGCGGGTCGACGCAGACCACTTGGGGCGGGTTCGGCCCGGCCAGCCGGTCCAGCATCCGCATCCAGAGCACCGACTGGGTCTCGGCCACGTTGTGCCCGTACAGGGCGATCACGTCGGCATGGTCGATGTCGGTGTACGAGCCGGGCTGGCCGTCGGAGCCGAAGGACTCCTTCAGGGCCTCGGCCGCGGTGGCGGTGCAGAGCCGGGTGTTGCCGTCGACGTGGTTGGTGCCCAGCCCGCCGTGCGCGACCAGCCCGAGCGTGTAGTACTCCTCGGCGAACAGCTGGCCCGAGGTGTAGAAGCCGATCGCGCTGGCGCCCTGCTCGTCCAGCAGTTCCCGCGTGCGCGCCACGATCCGGTCCATGGCGGTGTCCCAGTCGGTCTCGACCAGTTCGTCGCCCTCGCGGACCAGCGGCCGGGTCAGCCGGTCGGCCGAGGCGTTGGCCTGCCAGCCGTAGAGGTCCTTGACCCCCAGCCTGCCGTGGTTGACCCGGTCGGTGGCGCGGCCGCGTACGCCGACGATCCGCTCGTCCTTGACGGCGATGTCCAGGGCGTCACCGTTGGAGTGCAGGATCGACGCCGTCTGCACCCACCTGTCCACGTCCTCGGCCGCGACGCCCTGGGCCAGGTGGGTGTCCACCCGCACCGGCCAGGGCTGTCCAGCGGCGTACGGGGTCCTGGTCCCCCAGGGCTCGGCGATCCGGTCCTTGCTCGTCATCGAGTGCCTCCGGCCAACGCTCAGCGGGTCCTGTCCGGACCCGACCGAAGTCGACTTTACGGAGGCCGCAAGGGCACGGCAAGGGTGTGGTGGGCCGGAAATCGGACCCCCCGTCGCGGGCCTCAGGTCCGGACCGCCACCCCACAGCGAGCCTCAGCTCGCGGCGTGCCGGGCCCGGGCGCCCGTCCTGCGCAGGGTGGTCCTGCGCGTGCTCCTCCGCGTGGTGGACATCTGGACCAGCGCCATCACGATGACCACGAGCCCGACCGCCCAGGCCGTCAGGGCCAGCGCATTGGCCCCGGCGAAGCCGAAGATCCACGGGGTGGCCAGGATGACGACCCCGGCGAGCACCACCAGTTCCTCGGCGAACCGCGACACCTTCTCCCACAGGTCCGACCAGGCGGCGAGGAGAACGAGGGCCAGGCCGAACGGAACGATCCAGATCGACCGATCCGAGGGGCTCCACAACGGGGTCAGGGCCAGGGCGAAGCCGGCCACGATGGTGATCCAATCCTCCCAGTGGCGGCGGGCGATCCTCCCGGCCACGGGGTGCCGTACGAGCGGCTGACGAGTACTCATGACAACCCTCTTACTGCTGATCCGGGGCCGTCGGAGACGTCGCGACGCGCCCCGATCCGCCCTTCAAGGATACCGCCGGACACCTCCCGCCACCGGTCGTACGCCGGCAGGACATCCCCCGTACGACCCGTCCGTGCCACGGCCCGCAACGCCCGGCGTGATACCCCTGGGGGTATGGGCTACGATGGAGGCCGGAACTTTCCCCTGGAAGGATGAACATGGCGACAATGCAGCTGACCGCAGAGAACTTCAACGAGACGGTGCTCGCCGACGGCATCACGTTCGTCGACTTCTGGGCCGCCTGGTGCGGTCCGTGCCGAGCCTTCGCCCCGACCTTCGAGAAGGCGTCGGTGGCGCACCCCGACATCCGCTTCGGCAAGGTGGACACCGAGGCCGAGATGGAACTGGCTGGCGCCGCGCAGATCACCTCGATCCCCACGCTGATGGCGTTCCGGGACGGGATCCTGGTCTTCCGTGAGGCCGGCGCCCTGCCCGCCAAGGCGTTCGACGAGCTGATCGCCGCGGTCGAGGCCCTCGACATGGACGACATCCGGGCCCAGATCGCAGCCGAAGAGACCGCAGCGGCCCAGCAGGCATGAGCGCGGCCGCAACGAAGGTCGCGACCGACCCGCGCCCCCTCACCGGCCGGGCCTGGGCGGTCGTGGTCACGCTGCTGCTCGGCGTGCTGACCCTGGCCGGATGCGCGGGCGGCAACAGCGTCACCACCGCCACCCCGACGCAGTGGATCAGCGCCAGCTCCAAGCCCGGCGTGGTCGTGGTCGACGTACGCACCCCGCAGGAGTACGCCGCGGGCCACGTCAAGGACGCGATCAACGTCGACGTGGAGTCCCCCGACTTCGCGACCCGGATCGCCGGCCTGGACAAGGCCACCAGCTACGCCGTCTACTGCCAGAGCGGGCGCCGCTCCGCCCTGGCCACCAAGGCCATGCAGGATGCGGGATTCACCAGCATCACCAACCTCAAGGGCGGCATCGGCGACCTGGCTGCGGCCGGCGCCCCGATCGTGTCCTAGCAGGCCCCGCACCGATCCCACCGGCCAGGACCAACGGTCCAGGTCCAACAAGCTCGACCACACAGGCTGCGTGCACCCCTCGAGGGCGCACGCAGCCTGTTCTCGTACGCCCCGAGGTCACGAACCGGCGACTCCACCTCCTCCCTGAGTCCCCACCCGTCGACCTCTGGACGCTCGTCCAATCCCGTGAGTATGATCTGGATCACCCCCCGCCTCGAGCACAACCGCGGTTCTGACCTGTCCCCGGGTCCAGGCTCGCACCCACGATGCAGTTCGTCGTCCTCCGGCGACCCTCGGGCCGCCTGTTACCCACGCGCGGTACTTCCTGAGGCAGGACCTGGTCCATGACCGATATCGCCACGGGCTTCGTGCAGGCCATCGAAGCCTTCCTGACCACCCAACTGGGCAAGCAGGCCAGCACGACCTGGCACGACACCGGCCCCTTCCTCGGAGCGGTCGTCACCTTCGATGCGCCGGAGCGCAAGACCACCTTCGACAAGCTGAAGGCCGACGTCGAGGCGATGAAGCCGGAGGTCAAGGCGATCGCCGACAAGATCAAGGAACAGACCACCCTGATCGGCAAGCTGGTGGGCGATGCGACCGCCGACGTCAAGGCGGACGACTTCAACTTCGACGTCGCGGCCCGGGTCGCGGTCCGGCTCGGGATGGTGCTGTCCGCAGCGGACGAGGCGTACAACATCATCGCCACCGAGCTGGCCAAGGACACCAACGGCGTGGTGGACGAGGCGGTGCGGACCAAACTCATGGGCCTGTGGTCCCCCTGGGCGCAGCCCTTCAAGGACATGGGCGCCGGTGGCGCCAACCTGCTCAACAAGTTCGGCAAGCTGTTCGGCATCGACGACCTGGTCGGGGAACTCGGGAAGGTCCTCACCCTCGAGCACCCCGACGCGGGCAAGCCCGGCGCGTGGCTGCTCACCGCCACCTTCACCAAGTCGGGCACCGTCACGCTCGGCGCGTTGACCCTGGACCAGCTCTCCTTCCAGGCCTTCCTCCAGTTCAGCGACCGCGAGATCGCCAACCCCACCGACGAGGAGAAGAAGACCCTCGTCCACCGCGGCGACAAGTGGTACCTGGGCGACGTGGCGATCCTCGGCCTGCGGATCCGTACGATCATGCAGCCGGGCCTGACCAGCACGCCGATGCTGAAGCAGATCATGCCGGGATCCCCCGACCCGAAGTCGCAGACCATCACGGCGGTCTCCCTCGACACCGGCCAGGGCTTCTACATCGGCGACGGGCGGGCCAACGAGCGGGCCGTGCTGCCGGTGCGGTTCTCGTTCCCGGGCGTTGAGCTGCGCGAGATGGCCTTCGGTCTCGTACGCAACCCGGCCCGCGAGGTCACCGCCTTCGAACTGACCACCTCGATCGCGGCCAACATCGGGGACGTCGTCGGCCTGCAGGTCGTCGGCGCCGGCTTCGTGGTGACCCCCGACGGCGTCGTCGAGCAGCAGGCGATGTTCAACCTGCCCGTCTCCCTGCGCTGGCCCGACGCCGTCGGCCTGCGGATCAAGGCCGGACCGGTCACCGGTGGCGGCTTCATCCAGCGCGTCGAACGTACGTACCAGGTCAACGGCCAGCCGGTGAAGCGGATCGAGTTCGGCGGCGTCATCCAGCTCAAGATCATCAAGCTGGGCCTCGACGCGATCGTCATCTTCTCCCCCGACCCGTTCTCCCTGGTGCTGGTGATCGGCATCCACTTCCCGGTGGCGATCGACGTCGGCTTCGGCTTCACCCTGAACGGCATCGGCGGCATCCTGGCGATCAACCGGACCGTCGACATCGCCGCCCTCCAGGCCGGCCTGAAGGAACACATCATCGACCGGATGCTGTTCCCCGACGACCCGATCAAGGAGGCGCCGACCCTGCTGGACAAGGTCGCGCACGTCTTCCCGATCCGGGACGGCGGCTTCGTCATCGGCCCGATCGCGGAGCTCGGCTGGGGCTCGCAGGCGAAGTTCGTCACCCTCAAGCTCGGCATCGTGCTCGCGCTGCCCGATCCCTCGGTCGTGATCCTCGGGTCGCTGCGGATCCGGGTGGCCGAGGAGAAGGCGCCGATCACCGACATCAAGGCGGACCTGTTCATCGCGATCACGTCGGACTACCTGCTGATGTTCGCCAGCATGCGCGACTCCCAGATCGCCGGCTTCTCGATCAGCGGTGACCTCGGCCTCTACATCCAGTGGGGCGGGGGTGGGGCGTTCGAGCTGTCCGTGGGCGGCTTCCACCCCGAGTACGAGAAGCTGACCGGCGGCAAGCCCAGGCTCGGCGCGATGGAGCGGGTGACGATCGACCTCTCCCCCGGCCAGCACGACAAGAACGGCAAGGGCACCGGCCCGGTCACCTTCGTCGTCAAGGCCTACTTCGCGGTCACCGCGGGCGCAGTGATGCTCGGCGTCGAGGGGCGGTTCGCCGCCGACTTCGGCATCGCGGGCGCCAAGGCCTGGGTCGTGCTCGACATGATCTTCATCTGGTCGCCGCGGTTCGCCTTCAAGGTGTCGATCGAGGTCGGGGCCGAGGTCGACCTGTTCGGCCACACCTTCGCCTCGATCACCCTGCGCGGGGCGCTCAGCGGCACCCAGCCGTGGTCCCTGTCCGGCCACATCAAGGTCGACGTCTGGTTCCTGCCGACCTTCGACAAGGACCTGGGCCCGATCACCTGGGGCGACGACCCGCCGGCCCTCGACTCGAAGAAGGACGCGCTGCAGATCGCCCTGACGGCGCTCGAGCCGCCCGACGCCTGGCGGGTGACACTGCCCGAGCACGCCGCCCAGCTGGTCACCCTGGCCGCGGTGGACGTCGGGAAGGACAGGATCGCCCACCCCCTCGCCGGCATCGAGATGGTGCAGAGCCAGGTACCGCTGAACGTGAAGATCTCCCACATCGGCTCCTCCCCGGTCGCGGCGGACATGGTGATGCTCGGCACGCCGAGCTCCACCGCCGTCGTCGCGGCCATCAGCGAACTGCGGACCGCCTTCGCCCCCGGCCAGTACTTCGACCTCGACGGGGAGCAGTTGCTGGCGCGCTCCGGCTTCGAGGACCTGGTGGGGGGCTGCCGGATCGCCGCGGCGACGACCCCCAAGGTGGGAGCCGACCAGAGGGGCGAGGTGCGCTACCACACCTACATCCGTCGGCACGACGACCCGAAGGCCCTCGACCTGCAGGACGAGATGCGCTTCGCGGCCGTGGCCACCCACCACGCCGCCGCCACCAACGTCGGGCGGGCCACGATGCGCACCACCAACCCGTACGACACCGGCGTCCGGCCACCCGAGCCACGCGCCACGATCGCCGAGAAGGGCACCTCGCAGGTCAGTGACGCGCTGACCGGCACGACGCTGCTCGGTGCGATGAGCCAGAGCGAGGCCGCTGCCGTCGTCGGCGCCGTCAACGCGGCAGGCCTGTCCGCCACGACCCGTACCACCCTGAAGGGATGAACCGATGGCCAGCATCGAGGACGCGGCAGCGCAGGTCCACCGGCCGCTCGAGACGACCGCCACCGCCAGCAGGGTGGTGAAGGACGCCTTCCGGCTGGCGATCGCCCCGGAGGACGAGTACGTCGAGAGCGAGGTCGTGCTGGAGTCGATGGACTTCGCGACGTACGCGGTCGGCGGGCTGGCTGCCGTCGCCGAGCCCCCGGCGGCCGGGCAGGTGCGCTCGACCAGCCACATCGAGGTCCCGCTCACCGACAGCGCCGGGGGCTCCGGCTCCGCGGGGATGACCGCCGTGCTGTACGGGCCCGGCGACGTCCGCGGCATCGAGGAGGCCCAGATCGTCCGGCGCTACCCTGCGCCCGGCGCGCTGACCGCCGAGGAGACGGTGCTGGCCCACATCGAGTTCGACCGGCCCGAGCTGCCCTGGGCCTTCAGCGCCGCCCCGCCCGGCCCCACGCTGCGCCCCTGGCTCACCCTGGTCGTCGTCGAGAGCTCCTCCGTCAGCTGGGAGCCGACCACCGGGGCCGGACTGCGGGTGATGAGCGTGCCGCTGGCCCAGCTGCCGCCACTGGGCCAGGTCCAGCTGTGGGCGCACGCCCAGACCTCCGTCGGCACCGGCGCGGCGGTCGACCTGTCGATCCGGCTGTCGCCCGCGTACGCCCCGGTCAACCTGTCCCGCCTGGTCTCCCCCCGCGTGCTGCGGCAGGACACCGACTACATCGCCGCCGTCGTCCCCACCACCGAGGTCGGGGTTAGGGCGGGCCTCGGGCTGACCGGCGGCCTGCTCAAGGACGCCTGGACCACCACCTCCGATGACCCGGTGCGCCTGCCCGTCTACGACAGCTGGGAGTTCCGGACCGGCCCGGACGGGGACTTCCAGAGCCTGGCGCTGCGCCTGGACGGCATCGTGGCGCCCTACCCGGTCGGGCGCCGGTTCATCGACGCGTCCGAGCCCGGCGCCCCGCTGCGAGCCCTCGCGGCCGACGAACCCGGCGGGAAGCAGGTTGTACGCTGCGCGCTCTACTCCCCGAACCCGCCGGATCCCGACCAGCCCGCCGGCCTCGACGACGCCGCGTGGCCGTCGGCGATGGTCGACGAGCTGCACCACCAACTCGACCTGCCGGCCACCATCGAGGGCGCCGAGGAGTCGCACGACGGCATCCCGGACCTGCCGATCCTTGGCCCACGGCTCTACGCGAAGATGCACCGGGGCAGCACGATGGTCACCGGCAGCGACTGGTTCGCCGGACTCAACCTCTCCCCGGTCCACCGGATCGTGGCGGGCCTCGGCACCCGCGTGGTCCAACGCGACCAGGAACAACTCATGCAGGCTGCCTGGGCCCAGCTCGGCGAGGTCGACAAGGCCAACCGGGCCATCCACCTCGCCCAGTTCGCGGAGGTGCTCGCCACCCGTCTGCACAGCCGGCTCTCCGACCTCGAGCCCGGCCGACTGCTCCAGCTCACCGCCCCGATGGCTGAACGCCTCACGGTCTCCGCTGACCGCACGCTCGCAGCTGACATCGCCGAGAGCGCCACACCGGTGACGGCCGTGTCGGGCGCCTTCCGCCGGGCGACCCGACCGGACAGCCCGGCGCTGCGCCGGACCAGCACTGCCGTCCGCGCGAGGGCCGGGCTGCTGGTCGGCGGTGCGGACGCTATGCGGGACTTCACCCGTACGTACGCCGACCCCCAGGGCATCACCGCGCTGTCGAAGGACGTCATCGCCGGCCTGGACCAGGGCGCCGTGGCGAAGGCACTCACCATCGACGCGGGCGGGGTCACCGACCTGCTCCAGCGCTCGAGCGCGACTGTCGACGTCGGGGTCGCTGGCTTCCTCACCCGTCCCGACCGGTGGTCCGCCCCCGATGCGACGTACGATCCGGGCCGCCAGGTCGCCGGCCAGTGGGCCGACCAGCTGCTGCAGAAGGCCGCGGACCCGGCGGTGCAGCGCGTACGTGACCAACGGGTCGGGCCGCTGGTCGCCGAGTTGTCGCGGTCGGAACCCGTCACCGCGGCGCCGGACCTCTCCAAGGCGCTCACCTCGGCGGCCGTCACGCTCAACAACGAACTGCTGTCGACCGTCCACCTCCCCGACGTGCACCCGGTCGAGCCGCAGCCCGGACCCGGCGGCCACGTCGGACCTGGCGGCCATGTCGGCCCAGGCGGCGGGATCGGCCACGGCGGAATCGGTGGCATCGGCGGCATCGGCGGAGTGGCCGGAGGCATCGGCGGAGTGGCCGGAGGCATCGGCCATGGAGGGATCGGCGCAGTCGGCGGAATCGCCCACGGCATCGGCGGCGTGGCCGGCGGGATCGGGGGTGTGGCCGGTGGCGGGATCGGACGCGCCGGCATCGACCGGATCCCTCCCGGTCTGGCCGGGCGCGTCGCCGGTCCGGTGGGACCGGCCGTCAACGATCCCGTGGCGCGTGGTCTGGCCGGCCGCCGCTTCGCCGCCCCGGCGGACGCCGCGGTCGAGGGTGTGGCCGCGCAGCCCTTGCGGGCCGGACGGGTCCCGGTGGGCGAACTCGCCCTGAACCTCAGCCTGCCGGACGTCTCGACGCTCCAGCGGATCACCCCGGCGCTGGACGCGGCCCAGCGCGATGCCGGGATCAAGGCCTTCGCGGACCTGCCCCACGTGTCCGTCACCCCGGTGCTCGACCGGGTCGACAAACTGCCCGTGGACACCCTGCGCGAGCACCTGGCCTCGCTGGTCGACCAGGCCTCGGTCCTGTCCCTGCCGATCACTCCCCGACGCCCCACCCTGACCGTCGACACCGTAGGCCTGAAGGCCACGATCGACCCGAGCCACACCGTACGCAGCGCCCTAGCGGGACGACTCACGCTCGCCCCCGACCTGCTGGACCGGTGGCGCGGTCGGGCGACCCTCGCCCCGATCATGGCCGCCCCGCACTTCGACCGCCCGATGTACGAGGCGCTCCGCGACCTGGGCGACGACTGGCTCGTCCCCGGCCTGGGGCTGGTGGGGCGGGACGACTTCGTCACGGTGCTGGAGGCGAATGCGACGTTCATGGAGGCGTTCTTCGTCGGCCTGTCCGACGAGATGGGCCGGGAACTGCTGTGGCGCGGCTACCCGACCGACCAGCGCGGCACCTACTTCCGCCGGTTCTGGGTGCGGGACCGGGACGAGCTCACCAGCCCGATCCACCTGTTCTCGCACCAGGACCTGGGCCGGCACGTGGGCGTGGGCGGCTCCGCACCGGGGGCATCACCGCGGGCGGTCATCGTGGTGAAGAGCGAACTCGTCCGCCGCTTCCCCGACCTGATCATCGAAGCGGTCCAGGACCAGGGCCCCGCCGGCGACACCGACCCGACCTTCGAGACCGATGCCTCCCCACAGATCACCGCGGCCCAACTCTTCGCGGTCCACCCCTCCGACGACGTCGCCCTGGTGGGCATCGACCTTCCCATCGACGAGTTGCGCGACCCGGCGCGCCGCTGGTGGATCGTGATCGCCGAGCATCCGAGCGCCACCCGCTTCGACCGGCCCGAGGACAACCAACTCTCCCCCGACACCCGGTTCCTGTCGGTGGCGGTGACGGACGCCGCCGCCTTCGCGCACGACCGCCTGCACGCCCCCACCAGGGTCGCCTTCCCGGCCACCGACCTCATCGTCACGAAAGGCTGACCGATGCCCCTCGACATCCCGCAGGAGTTGGCCGCCGTACGGGCCCGCGCCGCCGAGTTCGATGCGCGCCGGGAGCAGCTGATCGCGTCCCCCGTCGCGGGCCGCCGCCGCGACCTCAATTCCCTCGACCAGCGCCTGGGGGACCTCATCGGCGCCCTGGCGCTCGACCCGTGCGACGCCTCCCCGCAGGTCCCGCTGGTGCTGCTGCCGGTCCGGGTCGAGTGCAAGCTGCGGCCCGGCACCCGCCGGCTCCGCATCCGGATCACTCCCGACGAGGTGCACGTCGACAGCCTCGTACGGTCCCTCACCACGAACGAGACCGAAGCCGGCCAGGCGTACTGGAGGGCGATCTGGGCCGACCGGGCCTCGGTGACCGCGTGGCCCGACCTGGTCGAGGCGACCGGTGGACGCCGGGCGGCGTGGGTCGCGCACGCGACCTCCCCCGGCAGCCTCGACGTCGCCACTGCCGATGCCCTGGTGTTCCCCGGCACGCCCGCCGAGGTGGCGCACGGCACCGTCGCGCGCTGCCTGCCGGACCGCTTCGTCGTCCGCGTGTTCCCGGCCGGCGGCGCGCCGATCACCGCGTCGGGTGCCCCCGTCGCGCGCGACCTCGCCCTCTCCCCCATCGCCTTCGAGGCCGGCGACGACCTGTCCGCCGTCGGTGACCTGACCGTGCCCCTCGGCACCGAATGGACGGTCTCCTTCGACGAGGCGGTCAAGGTCGGTCTCGGCGTCGAGGTCGACCTGCCGGCCGGGACGACGGCCATCGACCGGATCGTCGTGGTCGGCACCCGCAACTCCGTCGCAGAGGACCGCAACGCGGACGACCTGGCCCAGCTCCTGGAGAGCCACCGCTTCACCGACGGCCTGTCCCTGCTGCCGGTCGGGACCCCCACGAACAATGCCGATGCCGACCGGTCCCCGTACCGGCCACACGACCCGATCAGTGCCCCGCCGGTCACCCCGGCCGCCCCCTCCTCGGGCACCGTGGGCGTCGGGCAGGCCCTGGGCCTCGACCCCACCGCGCTGGAGCCCCTGGTCGAGGAGGCCGGCGGGCCCTCCACCCTCGAGGAGACCCAGCGCGCCGCCAACACGGCCCTGTGGTTCGTCACCTGGGAGTCGGCGCTGCGCCCGCTCGCGGACGCCGGGGTCCCCGGCGTCACCCCCGCGACGATCGAGGCGGCCCGCCGGGTGCACCGCGACGACGTCCGCGGCGCCGGCCACGCCCCGGCCGTACGCATCGGCGCCCAGCCGTACGGGCTGCTGCCGGTCACCGACCTCCAGGCCTGGCAACCCCGCGACGGCGACCTCACCGCGACCCTCGTCCCTGTCGTCCGGAACGCCCTCGCCCGGTGGCTGCGGGCCTCGGACGGTCTGCCGCACGTCCGCGCCCAGGACGACGTGAGCGACGACCAACTCCTGGAGATGCTCGGCACCGCACCGTTCGCGACCGGGATCCGGGCCCGGCCCGCGGTCGACGGCACCCTGCTCCGGACGTACGGGGCGGCGGCCGGCCTGGCAGCCGAGAAGATCGACGCGGACATCAACCTGAAGAAGGCAATCCTGGCCCAGTACTCCGTGGCCGCCGCACGGCTGGTGGTGCCGCCCTCCCTGCACGACAGCACCCGCCTACTCGCGCTGCCCCTGGTCTCCGACCGCGACGCGGCGGTCGTCGCCGACATCCTGGCCGGCAACCCCCCGCAGGTCGACAGCATCCTCCAGGCACTGCTCGACCTCGCCTGGTCCGCCACCAAGGACGCCGGACCGCGCACCGCCCCCGCCGCGTACGTGTCCCCGTTGCTCCAGCTGATCGGGGCGGGGCCCGACGTGGCGCACCTGGTGGAGATCGCCCAGGCGGAGGACGCCGCAGCCACGGATCCGGGCAGCTTCTTCGCCGCGGCCGACCGGGTGCGGGCGGTCAGGCACTTCGCGGACCAGCCGACAGGTCCGGTCGCCCTCGAGGCGATCGAGCCGGTCGCCGAGTCACGTACGTCGCTGGCCCAGGTCGCCCTCGACCTGGGCGACACGCCCGAGGCGCGGTGGATAGGCCAGAACGCCATCGCCGGACTGCTGGACTGGTGGGCGGTGCGCGCCGAGGTCCGCCAGGCGATGACGGCCCTGGCCGCCGCCCCGCTGGAGGAGCGGCGGACGGCGGTCGCCCAGGCCCTCGACATCGCCTCGCACCGGGTCGATGCCTGGGCCACCGGCATCGCCCATGCCCGGCAACGGCAGCTCGCCGCGGCGACCCCGACCGGGATGACGCTGGGCGCGTTCGGCTACCTGGAGGGCATCACCCTCGGCCAGGGCGGCGGGGAACCAGCCGGCTGGCTACAGGCGCCGAGCACCTCGCACGCCGTGGCGGCCGGGATGCTCGCCAGCGCCCACCGCTCGCAGATCGGTGCGCGCCCCGGCACCTCCCCGTTCGCGATCGACCTGTCCAGCCGCCGGGGTGCCGCCCTGCGCGGGGTGCTCGAGGGGATCAACGCCGGCCAGTCGATCGGGGCCCTGATCGGCTACCAGGTCGAACGCGGGCTCACCGGATCGGCCGCCCGCTTCCAGCTCACCCTGCGCGAACTGGCGCCGCTGCACACCGACGACCTCAACAACGAGATCGCCGAGGCGGACCGGACCAGCCGGATCGCCGCCGCTGACGTCGTCGACGGGGTGGCCCTGCTGCGGATGTTCCCCGTCGAGGGGTTGGCGGGCAACGCAGCCGCCCGGGACCGGATCGGCGCGGCCCCGCAGAACGCGTACATCCAGCCCGGTACGTGGGCGGCCATGACGCCCGAGGAGTGGAACACCATCGTCGCCGCCCTGACCAGCGCCGCAGACACCCTCGACGCGGTCTCCGACGCCCTGCTCAGCGAGTCGGTGCTGCAGTACGCCACCGGCAACGACGCCCGCGCCTCCACGGCGATGGACGCGATGTCGACCGGTGCCGCGGTCGACCCCGACCTCGGCATCCTCGGCGTACGCCAGGCCGGGGCGGTGCTCAACCAGGCGATGATCGCCGTCATCCCCAAGGACGGCGCCGGCTGGTCCACCACCCGGCCCCGGGCCGTCGCCGAGCCCCGGCTGGAGGCCTGGGCCGCGCACCGGCTCGGTTCACCGGCCGACATCGTCGTGGCGGAGGTGAACGGGACGCGGCACACGCTCGACGAGGCGGGCATCGCCGCCCTCGACCTCGTCTTCGCCCACGACGTGCCCGCGCTGGGGCGCGAGCTGCGGCGGTTGGTCCCGGCCCTCGGCGACACACCGCTGGCCGAGACCCGCTCCGAGGGGTGGCCGGCCGGGGCCCAGCCCCTGCTCTCCGTCGCCGCACTGGCCGGCACCTTGCGTACGATCGCCGCCGGCTCCTCACCGGTCCTGCCACCGGCGCTGGTGGAGAACGGGGCCCCGCCCGAGCGGAGCATCGACACGGCCGAGATCATCGACCGTGCCACCCAGCTCGCCGATGCGCTCAGCGCCGCGCTCACCCCCGGCCAGGCCGTGGTCCAGGCCTTGGACACCACCACCCTCGCGGTCGAGGAGGCCCAGGTGGCTGCGGTGCAGGACGCCGTCGCAGGGCTGGCGGCGTTCGGCGCCGACCTGACGCCGAACCCGGAGGTGCCGACCGACGTCGCCTGGGCCTGGGGTGCCTGGAACAACGCGGCAGCTGCCCTGGCGCAGGCCCGGGCCCACCTGACCCGCCTCCAGGCCGGCCCCGATGCGCCGACCACCGCACAGGTCCTCGATGCGGCGAACCGCGTCGCGGCGACCATCCTCGGGGACGACTTCCGGATGTTGCCGCTGCTCGACCCCGGCCCTGCCGACACCTTCCGCGTGGCGGTCCGTACGCCCGCCTTCCCCCAGCCCCCGGCCTCGAGGCTCAGCGCGTTCGTCCGTGACCACGCCACCGTGCTCCCCGGAGCCACCCGGCTCGCCGAGGCCCAGTTGCTGGGCGGCGCCCTGGGCCACCCGATCAGGCTGCGCGCGGTCCAGCTCACCCATCGCGAGGGCGGCGTCCCCGCCCCGGGCACCGACCGCTGGATCGCCGGACCGTTGCCCGACGACGCGCCCTGGCCCGCCGACCCCGCCACCCACCTCGTCGTGGAACTGGTCGGCGACGAGGCGGTGGTCGAGGGCAGCTTCGCCGCGCTCAACATCGAGTCGTGGACCGAGGCCCTGCCTTTCCAGCCCGGCCCGCGCGCCTTCGACCCGGCGGCCGGTGAGAACCCGCTGCGCGCCGCGCGGGCGACCACCGGCCTGGCGATCCACGCCCACCAGGCCTCGGCCCGCGCCCCCCAGGTCATCCTGTCCGCGGTCTCGCCCGACGGCCGCCGGTGGACGACCGACAGCGTGGTCGGCACGGTGCTGCGGGCCGTCCAGCTGGCCCGCGCCCGCCTCGTGACGTACGAACACGTGCCGGGCGAAGCCGGCATCCTGCCCGCGATCACCGTCGCGAGCCCCTGGTTGCAGCCGCGCAAGGGCTTCGACTTCTCCCGCTTCGCCGATGTGGAGATCGCGATCCGTGACCTCCCGTTCATCACGGAGGCACACTGATGGCCACCTTCGAGCCCCGCCAGATCACCGTCTCGGCCGCGAACGATCGCGTCGCCGGCCTCGTCGCCCTGCTGCCGATCGCCGAGCCGCCGGCGAAGGTCCGGCTGGAACCCGACTCCATCACCGGGGACCCCGCGCCCGGTAGCGAGGCCCGGATCGCGGATCCCGCCTGGATGCTCGGGCGCCAGTGGCAGTTCGGCGAACTCCTCGGCGAGGACGCCGGCCAGGCCGTCTCCGTACGTGTCGAGTCGCGCGCGCTGCCGGTCACCGGCTGGGTGCCGCTCGACGAGGCACACGCCGAGCTGGCCGGCGACATCCCCTGGCGGCCCTGGCACGAGGGGGCCCTGCTCGAGGAACTGGTGCAGGACGTGCCCGCACTGGCCTTCGGGGGAGGGCTGCGGCAGCGCGCGGAGGCCGGCGGCCAACTGGTGGAGATGCTCGTCGACGCCGGGGAGACCGGCCTCGCCCAGGGACTCGCTGCCCGCTACCCGCTCGGACTGCCGCCCGACCCCTTCTCCCCCGAGGAACCGGTGCCGGGCGAGACTGCGGAGCAGCGCGCCGCCCGGCTGGCCGCCGTCGAGGCGCGCGACCGCCTCGACCCGTCCGCGAAACGGCTGATGCGGGTGCTCGGCGGTGCGGTCCCCGACGGTGGCCGGATCGCAGAGGACACCGCGGCCGGTGACCCCGCGTGGATCGGGGAGGCCGTCGACGCGAACAGCACCCGGAAGGTGCTCGCCGCCTGGCGGGAATGGCTGCTCGGCGCGCCGGAGAGCGGCGGCGGATGGTCGACCGAACGGCTCGAGTACCGGTTCGCGATCCGCTTCGGTGACGACGCGAACACCGTCGTCACCCGTGGCACGCACTTCGGCTCGGCCCAGGTGCGCTGGAGCGACCTGGAGTGGGTGAAGGACGTCGGGGGCGCGCTGCCCGCGGGAGCACCGAGCGGAACCCCTGTCGACACCGTCGCGACGATGCTGGCCACGCCACTTCGCTACCCCGGCATGCCCGCGGACCGCTACTGGCAGCTCGAGGACGGCGCCGTCGACCTGGGGGCCATCGAGGCGCAGGTCGAGGACCTCGCCCGGATCTGCCTGGCCGAGTACGCGATGACCTCGGGTGACGACTGGCTCGGGGTGCCGGTCGATGGGCTGCTCGGCGCGATCAACAGCGTGCGGAACGTACGACTGACCGACGACTTCGGCGACACCACCGACCTCACCGAACTGGCCGATCCCGGCTTCAGCATGTTCCAGGTGTCCACCGGGACCGGGGACAGGCTGCCGGGCATCGTGCTGCCACCCGTCGCGGCCGGGATGATCACCGGACCGGCGCACGAGGAGGTGCTGTTCCTGCGCGACGAGATGGCGAACATGGCCTGGGCGATCGAGCAGACCGTCCAGGGTCGCAGCGGTGACCCCCGCTCCCGCTCGGCCGAACCGGCCCCGCCACCCGACCCGTGGCCCGCCCACCTCGACCCCGACGAGCGGGTCTACCGGCTGCAGACCCCGATCCCGGCCCACTGGATCCCGCTCGTCCCGATCGCGCCGGTGCCGGGCCAGGTGTCCCTGCGCAAGGGTGCCCTGCTGCGGGACGACGTCCCGGTCGAGCCGGTCGGGGTGACCCTGCGCCCCACGCCCCTCACCTTCCCGGGCGAGGAACTGCCCCGCGAGGGTGTCCACCTGCGCGCCGTCCCCGTGCTGGCCCGGCGGCCCGACGGACGGTACGTGAAGTGGTCGGCCTACCGGGTCCGTACGGGCCGGGGCGAGGCCTCCAGCCGACTGGCCTGGGACGCCGCCCTCTCGATCCGTTCCGCGCAGCCCTGACCGGCCTCCGTCGGCGTTCACCTGGCGTGCCTGTTGGTGCTGGTCGCCCCACCTAGGATCGGCCCATGGGCGGGCGAAGCGTTGATGCGGTCGTGGTCGGGGCGGGCCACCACGGCCTGGTGGCGGCCGCGCTCCTGGCCGATGCGGGCTGGGACATCGCGGTCCACGAGGGCCGTGACCGCGCCGGCGGAGCGGTCGCCTCCCGGACGATCGACGGTTTCGTGGTCGACGAGTTCTCCTCCTACCATCCCCTGGGCAAGGCCTCGCCGGTCCTGCAGTCACTGGACCTGGAGCAGTACGGGCTGGCGTGGGTGGACCACCGGCCCGCGGTGGTACACGTCGCGGACGCCGAGGACGCCGAGGGCTCCTCCATCCGGGCCACCGCCGAGGACACTGCGAGGGCGCTGGACGAGGACCATCCTGGTGACGGCGACGCGTGGCTGAAGCTGTTCGCCGGCTGGCTCCGGGTGAAGGAGCCGCTGCTGGACGCCCTCCTGCAGGGCTGGCCCCCTGTCCGGGCAGGCGTGCGACTGGCCTCCAGGCTCGGCGCCCCGGAGTTCCTGGACTTCGCGCGGTTCGCCTTGCTGCCGTCACACCAGCTGGGCCGGGAATGGTTCGGCGGCCGGCGGGCCCAGGACCTGCTGGCCGGGAATGCCGTCCATGCCGATGTCTCCCCGTTGGCTCCGGTGAGCGGGCTGATGGGCTTCCTGATGGCCATGCTCGCGCAGGACGTCGGCTTCGCCGCCCCCCGGGGCGGCGCGGGTGCCCTGGCGCAGGCCGTGGCGTCCCGGGCCGAGCACGCAGGTGCCCTCGTCGAACTCGGCTCCCCGGTGGCCGGGATCACCGTCAGCGGTGGCCGCGCCACCGGTGTGCGGCTCGCGGACGGGACCACGGTCAGGGCCCGACGTGCCGTGATCGCCGACGTCTCCGCGCCGGCCCTGTACCGGGACCTGCTGCCCCGGGACGCGGTCCCTGCCGGCGTCCTGGCGCGGATGGATCGCTTCACCTGGGATCCGCCGACGCTGAAGCTCAACCTGCTGCTGGCTGGCCCGATGCCGTGGCGGGCGTCCCGGGCCCGGGAGGCCGCGGTCGTGCACGCCGGTCTCTCCCATGCGGAGCTGGTGCGCTGGCATGCCGACATCGCCACCGGCAAGGTACCCGAACGGGCGTTCTGCCTGGTCGGGCAGACGACCACGACCGACCCGACACGGTCGCCGGCCGGCACCGAATCGCTCTGGGCCTACACGCACCTGCCGCTGGTCGACGTCGGCAGCGGCGGCCAGGCCACCGAGGAGTCGCTCGGCACCGTCGAGGCGATGTTCGACGACCTCGCCCCCGGGTGGCGGGACCTGGAGCAGGGGCGGTGGCTGCAGACCCCGGCCACCCTGCAGGAGGCCGACCCCAACCTGCTCCACGGCGCGGTGGGAGCGGGCACGTCCCAGCTGTTCCAGCAGGGTCCGTGGCGCCCGATCACCGGCCTGGGTGGGCCGTTCACCCACCTGGACGGGCTCTACCTGGCCTCGGCGGCGACCCATCCGGGCGGCGGCGTGCACGGCGGGGCGGGCTTCAACGCCGCGAGGGCCGCCCTGTGGGGCGCCAACCGGTGGGCCCGTCCGCTCGGGAGGGCCACGACGCGGGCCCAATTGCTGCTCCAGCGTCCGTTGCCGCGGTTCTGAGCCCAGTGGTGGGTCGGCCCGTACCGGCCCCGAGGCCTAGGAACCGGCGTCGACCGCGATCAGCGGCCAGATCAGGTCGATCACCTGGGTCACCCAGTCGTCGGGGACCTCCTCGCGCAACGTTGCACTCGCGATCAGGCCGCCGAACAACAACTCCACCAGCAGCCGAGGATCGACGCCGTCCCGGAAGTGCCCCGCCTCCACCCCCGTCCGGATCTGCTCCTCGACGAGCCTCAGGTGGGGTCGTACGATCCGCTCGGCGGCCTCGCGGAGGAAGGGGTCAGCGCTGGCGAGCAGGGTCCCCACCGAGGCCAGTCCGACCTGCTCCTCGAAGACGTCGCGGATCTCCCCGATGATCGCGATGGCATCGTCCTTCGGACTGCCCCCCGGAGGGATCGGGACCGGGCTGCCGAACTGCTCGAGCACGCCCTTCATCAGGTCGAGGCGGTCGGCGTAGCGGCGGTAGATCGTCGTCTTCGCCACCCCGGAGCGCTGGCTGACCGCGTCGATGGTGACCGCGGGCACCCCGTCGGAGAGGGCGATGGCCAAGGTGGCCTCCGCGATCTTCGCGTCCGTGGTCGCGCGGCGCCGTTGCGCACGCGTGAGGACCTCCTGCTGCATCTCGTTGCTCCTCTCGTACGCTGGGGGGCTCGTTCGGCGTTCGGTTCGTTCTGCTCGTTCGGCCCCGTGAAGCGGCCCGGCCCCTGGACGGTACCGAGGACCGGTGGAGGACGTACGAGGGGCCGGCCCCCTCGGGGGTCGACCCCTGTGTCGACCGGCCGCGATGGGCCGGCCCTGTGGCGGCACGGTCAGGTCGTGCGCCGATCAGGTCATTCGCCGCTCGGAGGTGGGTCCGCGCCGTACGATCAGCGCGATGATCGCCATGACCACCGTCACGGCGCCCACGATCCACGCCGTCCAGTCCACCCGCATCATCCCCGTGAAGCCTCCCAGCCACGGCGAGATGAAGGTGACGACCCCGACGATGCCGACGGCGATCTCCGCGATCAGCGAGGTGTCCTGGGCCTCTGACCACACGCCGGCGAGGATGACCAACACGCCCAACGGTACGAACCAGACCGCCGGTGCCCCAGTGGTCCAGAGGACGGAAAGAGCCAGGTAGAGACCGGCCAGCACGCTGACCCAGTCCTCCCACCGGCGTGATACCGCCATACCTCCGTGGAGACGTGCCGCTGACTGATGCATGCTCATGACGACTCCTTCCAGCTCTCCTGCTCGTCACTGCCTGCTGTGTGCACCTCCTTCGTGCACTACGAAAAGCGTAGCGCTACGGATGTCGTAGCGGACGGAGGCCGGGACACGGTTCGGCCACGATTCGGTGAAGCTCCGGCCACGGAACCCGAGACCCCATTGACACGCCCACCCCACCGTCCTACGCTCATGGAAACGTTTCCATGCAAACGTTTCCACACTCGAGGACGAGGTAGGGGCAGGCACCATGGCAACCAGGCACGCCGTCACGATCCGCGAGGTCGCGCAGCGTGCCGGTGTCTCCGTGGCCACGACCTCCCGGGTCCTCTCCGGCGCCGGACGGACGTCCCCGAGCTCCGAACAGGCCGTCCGCAAGGCGGCCGCCGACCTCGGCTTCCGCGTCAATGCCCAGGCCCGCGCGCTGCGTGCGCAGAAGACGAACACCATCGGGTTGCTGATCTCCGACGTACGCAACCCTTTCTTCGGGGAGTTGGCCCATGCGATCGAACAGTCAGCCCTGCACGCCCAGTACGCGACGCTGCTCGGCAACGCCAACGAGGACCTGGCCCAGCAGGACCGCTACGTCCAGACGCTGCGCACACTGCGGGTCGACGGGATCATCCTCGCCCCGCAGGACGGCGGCAGTTCGGCGGTGCAGGACCTGATCGCGGACGGCATCCCGACGGTCTTCGTCGATCGCACGGTCGCCGGTATCGACATCCCCTCGGTGAGTTCCGATCCCAGCGTCGGCATCCGCCAGGCCGTCGCACACCTGTCGGCCTGCGGCGGCCGGCGGATCGGCTACATCGCCGGCCCCCAGTCCACCTCCACCGGCCAGGAACGCCTCGCCTGCTACCGCGACGCCGCTGCGCGGGCAGGGTTCGACAGGTCCGAGGAACTGATCCATGTCGGCGACTTCCAGCAGGCCTCCGGCGAGGAGGGTGCCCACCGGCTGCTCACCATGGGCGTGGACGCACTCTTCGCCTCGGACTCCCCGATGGCGATGGGAGCCCTCGTCGCCTGCCGCGAACGCGGCCTGCGTCCCGGCGTGGACGTCGACCTGGTCGGCTTCGACGACATCGCCCTGTTCCGCTACACCGACCCGCCCCTCACCGCGGTCAGCCAGGACATCGCCGGCCTCGGCTCGACAGCCTTCGCACTACTGGAGGAGGTGATCGGCGGTGGCAGCCCGGCCTCGGTCCGCCTCCCGACCGCATTGGTCGTACGCCGCTCCACCCGCCTCCCGGCGCCGTCCGGCCCACCGGCCGGCCACTGACCCACCACCCGCCCGACCACATCACAAGGAGGTGATGGCATGTCTGACCCCACCCCGGTCCTCAGCCTCGACGGCGTGTCCAAGCGCTTCGGGCCCGTCACTGTCGTCGACCACGTCTCGGTCAACCTGTATCCCGGCAAGGTGACCGCCCTGCTCGGCGAGAACGGCGCCGGCAAGTCGACGGTGATCAAGATGATGTGCGGTGTCTACCAGCCCGACGGCGGCCGGATCCTGGTCGACGGCAAGGAGACCGTCATCCCCGACACCCGCACCGCCGAAGCCCACGGCATCGCCACCATCCACCAGGAACTCAACCTGGCGCCCAACATGAGCGTCGCGGAGAACGTGATGCTGGGACGTACGCCGTCCGCGTTCGGCCTCGTCCGCCGCGGCGAACTCCGCCGGCGGGCCAAGCAGGCCCTCGACCGGATTGGCCTCGACGTGGATCTGGACCGGCCGGTCGGCACGCTGGGCGTGGCCCGGCAGCAGCTGGTGGAGATCGCCAAGGCCCTGGCGGTCGACGCCCGGATCCTCATCCTCGACGAGCCGACCGCCGCCCTGACCGGGCGGGAGATCCGCCAGCTGTTCGACGTGGTCGAGGAACTGCGGGCCAAGGGAGTGGCGATGGCATTCATCTCCCACCACCTCGAGGAGATCGCCGAGATCGGCGACACCGTCACGGTGCTGCGCGACGGCAGGTTCGTCGGGGAGGTGCCCGCCACCACGGAGCAGGACGAACTGATCCGGATGATGGTCGGCCGCGACATCGAGGACCAGTTCCCGCGCCACCGCTCCGACCCCGGGGAGGTACTGCTCAAGGTCGACGGACTCACCGCGGAGGGCCGGTTCCGCGACGTCAGCTTCGAGGTGCGCGCCGGCGAGGTCCTCGGCATGGCCGGCCTGGTCGGAGCCGGACGCACCGAGGTCGTCCGCGCCATCGCCGGCGCCGACGACTACGAGGCCGGCACGGTCGAGCTCCTGGGCCGCCGGCTGCCGAAGCACCGCGTCACCCAGGCCATCGCCCGGGGCATCGGCCACGTCCCCGAGGACCGCAAGGCCGAGGGTCTCGTGCTCGGCGGCACGGTCGAGGAGAACCTCGGGTACGCCACCTTGTGGTCCACCGGGCACGCCGGCCTCGCCGACCGCCGCGGCCAGCGCCGCCGCGCCGACGAGGTGAGCAAGCGACTGCGCGTACGCCTCGCCTCCCTCGACCAGCCGGTCCGCGACCTGTCGGGCGGCAACCAGCAGAAGGTCGTCTTCGGCCGCTGGGTGCAGGCGCACTCCCGAGTCCTGCTCCTCGACGAACCCACCCGCGGCGTCGACGTCGGCGCCAAGGTGGAGATCTACGAACTGATCAACCAGGTCACCGACAACGGCGGCGCCGTGGTGATGGTCTCCAGCGAATTGCCCGAGGTGCTCGGGATGAGCGACCGGATCCTCGTGATGAGCCGCGGCCGGGTCGCCGGTGAGTTGCCGGCCGAGGGAGCCACCCAGGATCGGGTGATGGCCCTGGCCGTCAGTGCCGTCGAACCGGGACGGGCCACCGACCTGCCCCAGGAGGGCATCATCACCGCGTCCGGCGACGACCCGGCGCCCCCAGACAGGAAGGCATCATGAGCACCGCCACAGCCACCCCCGCCACCCGTACGTCCCCCGGCCGACGGCTCGGGCAGTTCGCCCTGAACAACGGCGCACTGGTCGGCCTGCTGGTCCTGTGCCTGGCCCTGTTCATCGCCACGCCGCGCTTCCTCACCATCCCGAACATCATCAACATCGGCATCCAGGCCGCGGTGGTCGCCATCCTCGCCTTCGGCATGACCTTCGTCATCGTCACCGCGGGTATCGACCTGTCCGTCGGATCGGTGGCCGCCCTGGGCGCGATGGTGTCGGCGTTCATGTTCTCCGACATCGGGCTGCCCGGCTGGCTCACCCTGCTGATCGGCCTGCTGGTCGGCCTGGCCGCCGGCGCGGTCTCGGGCCTGGGCATCGCGTACGGCAAGCTGCCGGCCTTCATCGGCACCCTGGCGATGATGTCGGTCGCGCGCGGCCTCACCCTGGTCGTCTCCGACGGCACCCCGCTCAAGACCGCGCCGTCGGTCAACGCGATGGGCGGCGACCTGGCGTTCCTGCCGGTGCCGATCCTGATGATGGCGCTGGCCGGCGTCGTCTGCTGGTTCGTCCTGAACCGTACGATCCTGGGCCGCTCGATGTACGCGATCGGCGGCAACACCGAGGCAGCCAGGCTCTCCGGCCTGCCGGTCCGCAAGGTGCTGGTCGCGGTCTACGCCCTCTCCGGCCTGTTCGCCGGGCTGGCCGGCATGGTGCTCGCCGGGCGGCTCAGTTCCGCCCAGCCCCAGGCCGGCGTGTCGTACGAGCTGGACGCCATCGCGGCCTGCGTGATCGGCGGCGCCTCGCTCGCCGGCGGGTCGGGCCGGGCCTCCGGCACCCTGATCGGCGCGATCCTGCTCGCCGTCATCCGCAACGGCCTCAACATCCTCAACGTCTCCTCGTTCTGGCAGCAGGTCGTCATCGGCCTGGTCATCGCGCTCGCGGTGGGCTTCGACGTCTTCCGCGCCAAGAAGACCCACTGACCGGTCCTCCCGTACGACCCCCCTCACACCACCCACCCGCCACACGACAGCAGCATCCTCACGACAACCCCGGGGTCGACCGACCCCGGCACCACCTGAAGGGAAACAACGATGTTCACCTCATGGAAGAAGGCCCTCGCGGCCGGAGCAGTGCTCGCCATCAGCCTCGGCGGCACCGCTGCCTGCAACCGCGGCACCGACACCGCTCCCGGAGGCGGCAGCTCCGCCTCGACCGGCAAGGTCGTGATGGCCCTGTCCACCCAGACGAACCCCTTCTTCGTGCAGCTGCGGGACGGCGCCCAGGCCAAGGCCAAGGAACTCAACGTCCAGCTCGACATCCAGGACGCCTCCGACGACCCGGCCACCCAGGTCAACCAGCTGAACAACGCCCAGACCTCGGGCGCGAAGGTGGTCATCGTCAACCCGACCGACTCCGACGCCGTCACCCCGGCGGTCAAGGCGCTGAACGACGCGAAGATCCCGGTGATCGCGGTCGACCGTGGCGTCAACAATGCGCAGGTCGCCTCGTTCATCGCCTCCGACAACGTCGCCGGTGGCAAGCAGGCCGCCGACGCGCTGGCCAAGGCGATCGGGGAGACGGGCAACGTGATCGTCCTGCAGGGCATCCCCGGCTCGTCGGCCTCACGTGACCGCGGCAACGGCTTCGAGCAGGGCATCAAGGCCTACCCGAACATCAAGGTCGTCGCCAAGCAGACCGCCGGCTTCGACCGCGCCAAGGCCCTCGACGTCGCCACCAACCTGGTGCAGGCCAACCCGAACGTGAAGGCGATCTTCGCCGAGAACGACGAGATGGCCCTCGGTGCGATCGAGGCGCTCGGCTCCAAGGCCGGCACCAGCGTCCAGGTGGTCGGCTTCGACGGCACCGCGGACGGCCTGACCGCGATCGAGAAGGGCACGATGAAGGCCTCCATCGCCCAGCAGCCCGACAAGCTGGGGGCACTGGCAGTCGAGCAGGCCAAGACCATCCTCGACGGCGGCCAGCCGAAGGCGACCATCCCGGTCGAGGTCGTGACCGTGACCAAGGACAACCTCTCGCAGTTCAAGAAGTGACCGTGTCCCCCGCCACGATCACCGTGGTCGGCTCGATCAACGCCGACCTGATGATCACCGTCGACCGCCATCCGCTGCCCGGTGAAACCGTGCCGGGCAGCGGGGGCACCATCTCCCCCGGCGGCAAGGGCGCCAACCAGGCCGTCGCCGCCGCGCTCCTCGGCGCCGACGTCCGGATGGTCGGGGCCGTGGGCGAGGACGCGTACGCCGAACCGGCCACCACCTACCTGCGCCGCGTCGGGGTCGACCTGGCCCACGTGCACGCGGTGGAGGGCCCGACCGGGCTCGCGGTGGTGACCGTGGACGCGCACGGGGAGAACGCGATCATCGTCATCGCCGGAGCCAACGCCGCGGTCGACGCCGCCGCGGTCGAGGCCGCCCGCGAGGTGATCGCCTCGTCCGCGGTGGTGGTCCTGCAGGGCGAGATCCCTCGCGACGGCATCGAGGCCGCCGCCCGGTCCGCGCGTGGCCGCCTGGTGGTCAACCTCGCCCCTGCCGTTGCGGTCGACCCGGAGGTGCTGCGCCGGGCCGACCCGCTGGTGGTCAACGAGCACGAGGCCACGTACGCGTACGCCCTGCTGGCGCCGGGGGCCGAGTCGCCCGACCCTCGCGATGCCGCCGGCCAGGATGCCCTGGTCGAGGCCATCCACGCGGCGGGCGTGGCCTCGGTCGTGATGACCGTCGGGGCGGACGGTGCCGTGCTCACCGACGGCTCTGGGCTGCGCCGGGTGCCCTCGCCCCGGGTGGAGGTCGTCGACTCCACCGGTGCCGGGGACGCGTTCGTCGGCGCCCTGGCGACAGGGCTCGCCGCCGGGCTCGACCTCGACGACGCCGCCGCCCACGCGGCCCGCGTCGGGGCGTACGCCTGCACCGGCCCCGGGGCCCAACCGTCCTATCCCACCGAACTGGACCAGCTGCCGAGCTGATCCCCCGGACCCGGCGGCGTGCACACGTCATTCCCCCCATGCGGTGCACGCCGTCGGCCCCACCCCTCGCCCCCGTCCTCGCCGGAACCGAACCGCGAAGGAGAACCATGAAGAAGCACGGCCTGCTCAATCCGGACCTGAACCGGGCGGTGGCCCGGCTGGGGCACACCGATCTGGTGGTGGTCGCCGACTGCGGCCTGCCCGTCCCCGCCCAGGTCCCGGTGATCGACCTGGCCCTGGTGTTCGGCATCCCGCGATTCACCGAGGTGCTCGACGCCCTGCTCGCCGAGATCGTGGTGGAGGCCGGTACGGCCGCCGAGGAGGTCCGCGGCACTGAGGCGGACGGCTGGCTCACCTCCCGCCTGCTGCCCCTCGACGCGCCCTTGGCCTACATCCCGCACGTGGAGCTGAAGCACCGCGTGGCGGGCGCCGCGTTCGTGGTGCGTACCGGCGAGACCACGCCGTACGCCAACGTGCTGCTGAGGTGCGGCGTCCCGTTCTGATGGGTGTGGCGCGATCTCCACCCAGTCGGCTCAGCGCTGCAGGTAGGCCAGCACCGCCAGCACCCGGCGGTTGTCGTCGTCGGAGGCCGGCAGGTCGAGCTTCGCGAAGATGTTGGCGATGTGCTTGCCGACCGCCTTCTCGGTGATCGACATGGCGTCCCCGATCGCCGCGTTCGAGCGGCCGTGGGCCATGTGCTCCAGCACCTCGCGCTCGCGCGGGGTGAGGGCGGCGAGCCGGGCACCGCGGCGACGCAGTAGCTGGTTGACCACCTCGGGGTCCATCACGGTGCCGCCGGCGGCGACCTGGCGTACGGAGCTGATGAACTGCTGGACATTGGTCACCCGGTCCTTGAGCAGGTAGCCGACGGCCCCCTCCTCCGAGGCGAGGAGCTCGCGGGCGTAGAGCTGCTCGACGTACTGGCTGAGCACCAGGATCGGCAGCCCGGGGCGCCGGCGGCGGGCCTGCACGGCAGCCCGCAGCCCCTCGTCTGTCCCTGTCGGGGGCAGACGGACGTCCAGGATGGCCACGTCGATGTCGGGTCTCTCGAGGGCCCGCACCAGTGAGGGCTCGTCGGCGACCGCCTCGACCACCTCGATGTCGTGGGCCTCGAGCAGCTGGATCAGTCCGGCTCGGAGGATGGCGTGGTCCTCGGCGACAAGGGCTCGCACGGCACCTCCATGGTCACGATGGTGGGTCCACCGGGTGGACTGGTCACCGTCAGTGTCCCATCGAAGGCGGCCAGGCGCCGTTGCATGCCGCTGAGACCGCTGCCGCCGTCCACCTTCGCACCGCCCCGTCCCTCGTCACGTACGACTCCGTGCAGGATGCCCGGTTCCAGTTCCAGCAGGATCTCCCCGCGATCGGCGCCCGAGTGCTTGACGATGTTGGCGAGCGCCTCGGAGATGACGAAGTACGCGCACGCCTCCACCGGTGCGGGCAGGCGAACGGACTCGTCGCCGCCGAAGCCGGAGGTGCGCACCTCGAGGTCGAGCGGCAGGTCGAGCGCCAGCGAGCGGACCGCCCCGACCAGGCCGCGGTCTGCCAGCACCGGGGGATGGATCCCGTGCACCAGCCGGCGCAGGTCCTGCAGCGTGTCGGTCACGGACCGCTGGGCCTCGGCCAGCATCTGGCGCGCCCGGTCGGGCTTCGAGGCGACCAGCTCCTCGGCCAGCCCGATGGTCATCCCCAGGCTGACCAGCCGGACCTGGACCCCGTCGTGCAGGTCGCGCTCGATCCGGCGGATCTCCTGGGCCGCCGAGTCGACGCTGTCGGCCCGGCTGGTGGTCAGCGCGGCGACCCGGCTACTGAGCACCGCCGTCCTCGACGGCCCCAGCATGGCGTCGACCATCGCTGCCCAGGTCCGGACCAGGTGGGGGGTGGCGTACCACCACGCCACCAGCAGTCCTACGGCCATGACCAGGCCGGCCAGCGCCAGCTCCCACCAGGCCGCATCATCGGTGGAGGCTGGCAGGGGGAGTGACAGCGGCAGCAGGTCGGCGAACGGGAGGGCGAGGGCGGCCGCGGCGAGGGCGAGGAAGACCAGCGGGAGCGCGGTCAGCGCCAACCCTGCGGTGGCGTTCACCCCGGCCCACAACAGGTCGCGCCAGGTCGCCTCGTCGGTCAGCAGCCCGCGGACGACGACGAAGAAGCCGCGGTGCTGGTCCTCCGTCCGGTACGGGCGCGGCACCGGCCGACCGAGCACCAGGCCGGCGCCGTAGCGGTAGGCATTGGCGAGCCGGCGGCCGACCCAGGTGGAGCCGATCAGCAGCGGGATGCCCACCCACAGGACGGTGAGCGGCAGGCTGAGCAGGGCTACCACCGCAGGGACCAGGCAGACCACCGAGAGCAGCGCGGCGACCAGTGCCACCAGGGTCAATTGCCATCGCCACTTCACCCCTCCATCATCGCCCGCCGCCACGAACCCTGTCGTGACGCAGGGCGGTAGGGGTGCTAACACCCCTACCGATCCGGGTCCTGGCACCAGTGTGCGGAGCGGCGCCGGAGGGAAGACTCGAAGTATGACGACATACCTGGAAGCAGCGGCCGATCCCCTGGCTGCCCCCGCAGCGGCTCCGAACGGGGTGCGGCGGGCCGGGCAGAGTACTTTCCGGCCGCTGATCAAGCGGATCAAGGCCCGTGGCCTGATGGGCGGGGCGACCCGCTTCTACGTGGTCACCGGCATCGCCATCGTGGCGGCCACCGCCGCGATCGTGGCGAGCATGGTGCTGCTGGCGGGCAGCTGGTGGGCGCTGCTGCTGGCCCCGCTGCTGGCCCTGGTCTGGGGACAGGTCAGCTTCGTCGCCCACGACGCCGGCCACAAGCAGTTGCCCGGCCCGCGCTCCCTGAGCAACCGCGTGGGACTGCTCGCGGCCAACGTCCTGCTCGGCGTCAGCTTCGGGTACTGGAACGACAAGCACGACCGCCACCACGCCAACCCGAACCACGAGGGTCTGGACCCCGACGTGGCCGAGGGCATCATCACCTGGTCGGAGGCCCAGCACGCCAAGAAGACCGGCCTCGGCCTGTGGATGTCCCGCCACCAGGCCGGCCTGTTCTTCCCGCTGCTCACGTTCCAGGGCTGGCTGCTCCAGTTCGAGGGCATCATGTGGCTGGCCCGCCGACCCCGCGGCACGCGGCTGGTCGAGGGCCTGCTACTGGCCTTGCACTGGTCGCTGACCCTGGGCCTGCTGCTGTGGCTGTTCTCACCGCTGCAGGCGCTCGTCTTCCTCGCGATCCACTCGGGTATCTGGGGCTTCATGCTCGCCTCGGTCTTCGCACCGAACCACAAGGGCATGGAGATGCTCGAGGTGAACGAGCAGGAGAAGCTGGACCACCTGCAGAAGCAGGTGCCGACCTCCCGCAACATCATCGGCTCGCCCGTGGTCGACTTCTTCATGGGTGGTCTGAACTACCAGGTCGAGCACCACCTCTTCCCCTCGATGCCGCGTTCCCACCTGAAGTACGCCCAGCCGATCGTGGAGGAGTACTGCCACGAGATCGACCTGCCGTACGTCAAGGTCGGCTTCGTCCGGTCCTACCGCCAGATCCTGGACTACCTGCACGCGGTCGGCACCGGCCAGCAGCCGGCGCGACTCGTCTGAGTCTCTGCGGCCCCGGGGCCGCACCCGGCAGCTGGTTCCGGACAGTCGTCCGACGCCGAACGGGCCGCTCCCACCAGGAGCGGCCCGTTCGGCACGTGCCCGGGTGCTCAGCACCGCACGTACGTGTGTGCGTACGGCCGGCTCCCCCGGTGCGCCACCCTCAGGCCGAAGCGGGTTCCTGCTGCGCGTCGATGACGTTGAGCAGGCCGATCAGGGAGGTCAGGTAGGAGTACTGCCGCAGGCCCATCGTCAGGCTGAGGGCGGTGCCGGTGAGGCCCGACTCGACCCGTACGTGGGGCTGCGCGTGCGCGAAGTGCGTGACGGTGTTGGCGAAGTGCGTCTCGGCGTTCGGCTTCCCGGTCATCTCGAGGGCGTGGCGTACGGGCTCGGCGTAGATCTGCCAACCGGCGGGATTGACGATCCAGCCGTCGACGACGTCGGCGTTCGCGTGGATGAACTCCAGGATCTCGCCGTCGTGGTTGCTCACCAGCAGGACGAGTTCGGCGCCGAGTCCGTCGGCCCATTCCCGGAGCTGCGCGTTGAAGTCGTCCCGGCCGATCGTGCCGTACTTCTTCGCATTGCGCTTGCCGAGCTGGCTCATGTTGGGCCCGTCGATCACGCCGATCGTACGGATCGCGCGGGAGGCCCGGAAGCTGCCGAGCGGGAGGTTCCTCACCGGCCCGCCCCCTCGGCCGGCTCGGCGTGCCCGGCCCCTTCGGTGTGCCCGGCCGCGTCGGCCCCTTCGGTCTCCTCGACAGGATCGGCCTCCGAGAACCCGTCCAGGTACGAGACCAGCCCCACGAGCGCAGCCACGTAGCCATGCTCGCCGAAGCCCGCCACCACGCCCTGGGCAGAGCTGGTCAGCCTCGACTCGAGCCGGATGTGGGGAGAGACCGAGGCGTAGTACTGGACCGGGTTGAACAGGTGCACCTCGACGTACGGCGTGCCGTTCTCCTCCAGCGCGTGCCGCAGCCCCTCGCCGTAGGTGGTCAGGCCCCCCGGATTGACCAGCAGGCCGTCCAGGCCCGGCCCCTCGGCGTGGATCCACTCCAGGATCCGGCCCTCGTAGTTGGAGACCGTGTGGAGGATCTCGACGCCCAGCCGGTCCCCGGTCGCAGCGACCAGGTCGCGGAGCTCGTCCCAGCTCTGGAGGTTGTGGTGCCGGGCACCCTTCTCTCGCCCGATGAACGACATGTTCGGGCCGTCGATGACGCCGATGCGCCAGCGCTTCCCGTCATTGGATGTCCGAACCACGCGTTCGCTCCTCATTGAGTCACCACGATGTAGGGCCGACTATCGATATCGAGAATCGGCTGGGAGCGGAGAATCGTCATCGATTCGCCCGCCCTGAGAACAGGCTGTGACCCAGGGCACAGGTCGTCAACCCGATTTCCCCACTCCGGAACGCCTCCGGACCGCCGAACAACCGCGGGAAGGACCAAATTCTCAGGGCGGCACACCACCCCGCTCCGCCCCCGGCTGCTTCAATGAAGGGCATGACGGATCAGCCTGCTGACTCCACGTCCACCCCGCTGGAGGACTACGCACTCCTGTCGGACCTGCACACCGGCCCGCTGGTCTCCCGCGACGGCAGCATCGACTGGCTGTGCTTCCCCCGCTTCGACTCACCCTCGGTCTTTGCCGCGCTGCTGGGTGGCCCCGAGGACGGGCGGTGGAAGGTCTCGGCCGTCGACGGGGAGGTGGTCGCCCGGCGCTACCTGCCGCGTACGTTCGTGCTGGAGACGGTGTGGCGGACACCTACCGGCACCATGGTGGTCACCGACTTCCTGCCCTCCAGCGACCGACAGGCAGACGTGGTGCGGCGGGTGACCTGCACGAAAGGCCACGTCGAGGTCGAGCACGACCTGCGGATCCGCTTCGACTACGCGCGGTCCATGCCCTGGACCCGGCGGGTGGACCTGCGCGGCACCGCCAAGGAGGGGCTGCTGTCGGTGGCCGGCCCGAACGCCCTGCTACTGGCCGGGCCGCTGCTGCACCCGCACGCCGACCAACAGGTCGAGCCCCAGGAGGGGATGGAGGATCGCCACGACGCCTCCCCCAAGGGGCATCCCGACGACTACCAGGGCGCCGTCTCCGACCGGCTGACAGGCATCTTCCCCCTCGCGGAGGGCGAGACCCTGGACTGGGTGCTGACCTGGCACCCCTCCCACCGGTACCCCCCGGTGCCGGTCGAGCACGCCCACGCCTTGGAGAAGACCATCGCCTGGTGGCGCGAATGGTCGGCCGAGGTGGAGGTGCACAGCCGCCACGACGACCTGGTGCTGCGCTCGCTGATGGTGCTGCGCGCCCTCACCCACGAGGCGACCGGCGGCATCGTCGCCGCGGCGACCACCTCCCTGCCCGAGGACTTCGGCGGCGTCCGCAACTGGGACTATCGCTTCACCTGGCTGCGGGACGCGGCGCTGACCATCGAGACCCTGATCCGGCACGACTTCACCGAGGGCGCGCTGCACTGGCGCGACTGGCTGCTGCGGGCCGTCGCCGGTGACCCGGACGACCTGCAGATCATGTACGGGGTGGCCGGGGAGCGCGAACTACCCGAGTTCGAACTGCCGCACCTGTCCGGCTACGAGGGCTCCCGGCCGGTCCGGACCGGCAACGGCGCGGCCAAGCAGTACCAGGCCGACGTCGTCGGGGAGGTGATGCTGGCACTGGCCGCCCTGCGGGACGCCGGCATCGACGAGGACGAGTACTCCTGGGGCCTGCAGAAGAACCTGCTGCGCTTCGTGGAGAGGAACTGGGACCGCAAGGACCACGGCATCTGGGAGATGCGCGGGGAGCCGGCCTTCTTCGTGCATGGCCGGGCGATGATGTGGGCCGCGCTCAACGAGGGCATCCGCGCTGTGGAGGAGCACGGGCTGGACGGGCGGGTCGACCGCTGGCGGGACCTGCGCGAACGGCTGGGCGAGGAGATCCTGCAGCACGGCTACAACGAGGAACTCGGCAGCTTCACCCAGACGTACGGGACCACCGAGGTCGACGCCTCACTGCTGCAACTGACGCACACCGGCTTCGTGACGTACGACGACCCGCGGATGCTCGGCACGGTGGCGCGGATCGAGCAGGACCTGATGGACGACTCGGGGCTGCTGCGCCGCTACCGCACCGAGTCCGGGCTGGACGGGCTGCCGGGCGGGGAGTACCCGTTCCTGATCTGCTCGTTCTGGCTGGTGGAGCAGTACGCGCGCAGCGGCCGGCTCGAGGAGGCCCGTACGCTGCTGGACCGGCTGACCGGGTTCGCCACCGACCTGGGGCTCTACAGCGAGGAGTACAACGCCGGCGCCGGCCGGCTGGCCGGCAACTTCCCGCAGGCGTTCAGCCACCTCGGCTTCATCCACGCGGTGGACGCCGTCGAGGAGGCGAGCGGCAAGCAGCGGCTGTCCGAGCGCGACCGGCGGCCCAGCCACGGGTGAGTCGCCCGGCGGCCTGCGAGGACGTCGCCCCGAGCACTGGCGGGTCGGTGGCCCCGGGTGCACTCTGGTGCCATGGGCACCCGGTCCGAGCACACCTCCGAGCATCGCCGCGTCTGCATCCAGGGCGGCGAGCTCGACACCCTCCTCACCGGGGAGGGCGAACCCGTCCTTGTCATCCCCACCGCCGTCAACCCGTACGAGCTCGCGCCGCTCGCCCGCCTGCTGGCCGACACCGAGCGGTACCGGGTCGTGCAGTACCGCCGCCGTGGCTCGGGCGGCAGTAGCCACGTCCAGCTCGGCGGGACGATCGCCGAGGAGGCGGCGGATGCGGCAGCGATCCTGCGGGAGCTGGGGATGGGGCGTGCCCACGTCGTCGGGGCCTCCTACAGCAGCGCGATCGCCCTGGAACTGGCCGAGGCCCGCCCCGACCTGGTGCACACCCTGACCGTGTACGAACCTCCGCCGACCTACACCCCGAACGCCGCGGAGTTCCGCAGCCGGAACGCCGACCTGCTCGAGCAGGAACAGGCGATCGGCGCGGTCGAGACACTCCACGCCTTCGAGCGCGCCCTGGACGGACCCGAGTGGCGTACGGAGATCGAACGCCTGGTCCCGGGCTCGGTGGCGGCGATCGACGCGGAGGCCGACCTGTTCTTCGCCCACGACATCCCCGCGCTGCTGGCGTGGGAGTTCGATGCCGACCGGGCCGGCCGGATCCCGTGCCCGGTCCTGTGCCTGCGCGGCACCACCAGCGGTCCGTGGTTCCAGCAGTCCACCGGCCTGCTGGCCCAATGGCTCCCGGAGGCCCGAACCGTCGTCATCGAGGGTGCGGACCATTCGGCCTGCCTGAACCGCGCCGCCGACGTGGCGGCAGCGATCCTGGACTTCATGACCGAGCACCCGATCGGCTGACCGGCTGGTCCTGCCGCCCAGTAGCCCCCGCAGATCCACCGCCCCTAGATCCAACGCCCGTAGATCCAACGACCGCAGATCCAACCCGGCCGACGCCGCTACGCTCCCGCGCTCCGGTACTGCGTCGGCACGTCCAGCACCGCCATCGTGCAGCGGCTCACGCAGACCAGCTTGCCGGCCTCGTTGGTGATCCGGATGTCCCAGATCTGGGTGGTCCGGCCCAGGTTCAGCGGCGTCGCCACCCCCTCCAGCATCCCCGGCAGTCCGGGGCGCACGTGGTTGGCATTGACCTCCAGACCCACCGCGTACTGCTTGGTCTGGTCCACGACGTACGTCGCGGCCCAACTGGCCAGCGTCTCGGCGAACAGCACCGACGCCCCACCGTGCAGGACACCCGCCGGCTGGACCGTACGCTCGTCGACACGCATCCGGCCGCGCAGCGAGTCGTCGGTGCACGAGATGATCTCGATGCCCAGGTGCTCCACCGCGGAACCGCGGCTGCGCGCGTTGACCTCGGCCACGTCGGGCGGACCGTCGAACCAGATGCTCATGGGCGCCAAGGTAACCCACCGACCAGGCGTTCCGCCGCGTCCCCCGACCCTGGATACCCCTGCGGGTATCAAGTACGGTAGGCGCTGGGCAACCACCGACGAAGGGACCACCGATGGCGATGAAGGGATCACCGATGCCGACGACCGAAGCGGCCGAGCAGCCGGGCACCGTCACCCTCACGGCCGCGCCGACCAGCGCCTGGACCACCCTGCGCGACTGGCCCGCCCGCCGGTGGTGGGCCGCGGCACTCGCCGCGGTCGGCACCGTCCTGGTGGTCGGCCTGCCGACCGTCCTGATCCCGAACTCGATCTTCGGCCGCGCGGTCCCGGTGACCTGGTGGGCCTGGCCGGTGCTGGTCGTCACCGCGCTCCTGGCCGGCCTGGTCAGCGCCACGTACGTCCGCAGCACCTCCACGACCGACAAGGGATCGACCAGCGGCCTGGCCGGCGGGGTGCTCAGCTACCTGGCGGTGGGCTGCCCGGTGTGCAACAAGATCGCCCTGCTGGCGTTCGGGTACTCCGGGGCACTGCAGTGGTTCGCCCCGGCACAGCCGGTCCTCGCCGTGCTGGGCATCGCCCTGCTGGCGTACGCCCTGCACCGCCGGCTGCGCGGCGAGATCGCGTGCGCGGTGCCGGTCAGGCGCTGACCCGGAGGCACCGCCCCGGCGATCGACCGGTCACAGGAGCCTGCGCATCGCCGGGAAGAGGTCGTCGGCGCTCCGGTCGAACCCCAGCCGCTGGTAGATGGCCACGGCGCCGGGGGTGGCATCGAGCCGCGCACTCTGGGCTCCCCGCTGCCGACACCAGACGAGGGCGGCCTCCATCAGGGCCCGGCCCAGACCCTGGCCACGACGCGACTCGTCGACGCACATGTCGGCCACGTACGCATGCCGCGGCCCCCACTCGGGGCCGGGGACGTGGTGGGTGATCCCCGCGCTGATGCAGCCGGCGAGGCGGCCGTCCTCGCCGTCGCTGACGAAGAACGTGTAGTCGGGATGTTCCAGCATGTCGCGGATCCCCGCGGCTGCCCGGTCCGGCCACTCGGGATGCCCGTCGAGATCCACCTCGATCGGGTACGAGGAGGTCATGATCAGCGCCTTCAGTCGTACGATCTCCGGCACGTCCGCGTCCGTCGCCACTCTCACCTGCACGTACGCAATCTAGTCCGGCGACCAACGGCGGAGGCGAGGCCGACCGGACGAGGGGAGGCCGGACCGGCCATGCAGGGTGGGCCCGGCCATGCAGGTGCCGGTCGCGCGCCCCTTCCCTGCGCCGACCACCGCGGTTAGGCTCCTGCCATGTCCACTCCGCTGTCAGGTGACTCCGTCCGGGACCGGCTCGATGCCGCGGTCCCGCAGGCGATGCGGGAGAACGACGAGGCTGCGGTCGAAGCCGGCCAAGCAGCTCTCGGCGCCATCGAAAGTGCCGCCGGCTCCGCCCAGGGAGAGCTGACCGAGGGCGACATGCTGGCCATAGTGCTGGCCGAGGCCGTCGCGCGCGAGGGTCAGGCCCGGGAGAGGCGGGACGCCGGCGAGTCCGCCGAGGCGGACCGGCTGGTCGCCCAGGCTTCCTACCTGCGAGAATTCACCGCTTGAGGGCGACGCCTCAGCGGCCCCTGTCCTCCTGCAGGTAGCCCCTGAGGCGAGGCCGGACCAGCAGGAACAGTGCCAGGCCGAGGCCTGTCGTCACGGTAAGCATGACCACCGACGGCACCGGCGTGGAGCCCAGCAGCAGGCCGACCAGCGGCGTCGCCAGGCCGCCGACACCGAACCGGGCGGCGCCAAGCATCGCCGATGCGGTGCCCGAAGCCGCCCCCTGGTGGTGCAGGGCCATCGCAGCGGAGTTGGCCTGCTGTGCGGGAAGGCCGCCGACGATCCCCACCAAGGGAAGGACGTAGCCCCACCAGCCGCCCCACCCGTTGCTCACCACCACGAGCATGACCAAGACACTGACCACGGCGGTGGCCAGTATGAGGGTCTGGGTGGTGATGATGCCGAAACGCGCCAGCAGCAACGGGTTCACCTGCGACATCGCAACGATGGAGAGGGCCACCCCACCGAACACCAGCCCGAAAGACTGCGCGGACATCCCGTACATGTTCTGCAGCACGAACGGCGAGGCCGACACGTACGTGAAGATCGAAGCAGAGGCGAGGCCCACCACCGCGATCATCATCAGGAAGACCGGGTCGCGGAACAGCGAGCCGTACGCCCGCAGCGCCGTGGCCATCCCCAGCACGTGGCGCCGCTGCGGGGGCAGGGTCTCTGGCAGCCACAGCGCGGTGAGCACCAGCATCACCACACCGATCACCGCCAGCGCCAAGAAGACACCGCGCCAGGAGGTGACCGCGAGCATGAAGCCGCCCACGGTCGGCGCAATCACCGGCGTCAGGCCCATGACCAACGCCATCCGCGAGTAGAGCACCGCTGCCCGGCGTCCGACGAACAGGTCGCGGACGACGGCCGTCGCCGCGATCATGCCGGCGGTGCCGGCCAGGCCCTGGACCAACCGGAAGGCGATTAGGAAGCTGACGTTCGGGGCGATCGCGCAGAGCAGGGACGCGACGATGTGCAGGGTGACGCCGACCAGCACCGGCCGCCGGCGTCCGAGGGCGTCCGAGAGCGGTCCGGTGACGATCTGTCCCAGGCCCAGGCCGATGAGGGAACCGGCGAGCGTGGCCTGGACCTGGGACTCCGTGGCCGCCAGGTCCCGGGCCATGGCCGGGAAGGCGGGTAGGTACGTGTCGGTGCTCAGCGCCGCGGTGGCGCTGAGCAGTCCCAGCACGAGGACCAGCCGGGCGTACCTGCCGCCTGCGGGGGTCGGGATGCTCACCCCGCCATCAGCCGTGGCAGCACCAGGACCAGCGACGGGAAGATCGCACAGATCAGGATGACCGTGGAGTCCGAGGTGACCCACGGCAGCACTGACTTGTACAGCGTGGGCAGGGTGAGGTGGGGCGCCACGCCCTTCATCACGAACAGGCTCATGCCGAACGGCGGGGTGGTCTGGGCGATCTGCAGGTTGATCAGCAGCAGCATGCTGAACCACACCGGGTCCCAGCCGAACTGCGCCACCAGGGGCATGAACAGCGGGGCGGTCACCATCATGATCGACACCTGGTCGATCAGCGCGCCGAGCACGAGCAGGATCAGCATCAGCACCAGGAGCAGGACCGGTCCGCTGGTGATGTTCGCGGTGACCGCCTTGACCAGGCCGCGGGTGGCACCGGTGGTGCTCATCAACTGGCTGTACAGGTTGGACCCCAGCACGATGATGAAGATGACCGTCGAGGTTCGCAGGGTGCCGACCGCGGAGTCCCAGATGATCCTCAACGTCATCCGTCGCATGGCCAGCCCCAACACCAGGGTCGCCATGGCTCCGACGGCGGCCGACTCGGTCGGCGTGGCGATGCCGAAGAAGATCAGGCCCAGCACGATCGCGATGATGATGCCCGGCCCCAGGGCATGGCGTACGCCGGACCTCACGATCTCGGCGAACCCTCGCTTCGGCGGCGTCTCCTCCTCGGGTACGCCCTTGCGCTTCAGCGTGACCACGATCATGTAGCCGACGGACATCATCAGGCCGGGGATGATGCCGGCGATCAGCAGCGGCCCGATCGGCACCTCGGCGATGCCACCCCAGAGGATGGCCAACGCGCTGGGAGGCAGGATCATGGCGAGTCCGCCCGAGGCCATGATGGAACCGACCGCCAGCCGCTGGTCGTAGCCCTTCTCCTCCATCTCCGGCAGCAGCGTGCGACCGAAGAGTGCCGTGTTGGCCAGGGTGGAACCGGACAGCAGGCCGAACATGGCGCCGCCGCCCACGGCGACCATCGCGAGCCGGCCGGGCATCCGGTTGAGGACCAGGGCGATCTCGCCGAGGGCCTCCTGGGCGACCTTGGTGCGGAACAGCAGCTCACCCATCAGGATGAACAGCGGAATGGCTGTGAAGGTGAAGCTGGTGACCGAGCTGCTGATGCTCAGCACCACTTGGTTGAGCGCCGCGTTGAACGACCCGAAGGTCACCAGCGCTCCGAGGACGCCGATGCCGAGCATGGCGTAGGCCACGGGGACGCGCGCGAAGAGCAGGATCAGCAGGGCGATGAGGAATGCGGCGAGGAAGACGTACCAGTCCATGTCAGCGTTCCCTTCCTCTGTCGGGCACGCCCCGCAGGTCGTGCCAGAGCTTGCGAATGGTCGCGGCCGCCACGACGGCGAAGCCGAGGGCGATCATCCCGGTGAGCCAGAAGCGGCCCAGGCCGAGCTCGCCGCCCATCGTCGTGCCCCGTTCCAGGTCGCGCTGGAACAGAAGCACCGCGCCGTACACGATGACGAGGACGACCGCGAGCTGGATCAGGTCGCTGATGATGTTCAGGACCTTGAGCACGGCACTGGAGGCGAACATGTCGACGATCTCGAGTCGGACGTTCTCGTCGCGATAGGTCAGGCTCGGTGCGCCCAGCAGGGTGAGCACCAGGACGGCCACGCCGGCCAGTTCGAGCAGGCCGGTGACACCCCGCCCGGCCGCCCGGACGATGACGCCATAGGTCACGCCGAACATCAGGGCCAGTGCCACGGCGCCGCCGGCCCACTCGACCAGGCGGACCGGCAGCCAGGCCGGTCGGGTGAGGGCCTCGTGCTCCTCGGGGGTCTCGACGGCGTGCAGGTCGTGGGTGGAGTCCGGGGCCTCGACCTCCGGGACCGGGGGCACCGCCTCGTCGGGACGGCGGTGCCCCCTCGTGTTGTCAGGGTCTCGGGTCACGTCAGGCCTTCGGCTGGATCACGGCACTGCCGGGCACGACGCTGACGAGGTCCTTGCTTCCGTAGGTCTCCTCGTACTTGGCACGGATCTGCTCGGCCTCGGGCGAGGCTGCCGCGATCCGCTTCCAGTCGAGGGCGTCGAAGGACGTCCGGTAGGCGGCGTCCATGACCTTCTTCTCGTCCGCGCCCTGGAAGTGGATCTGCTTCATGCCCGCGTCCTGCCAGGCCTTGGTCTCCTTGGCCGCCAGCTCCTGGTAGTGCTTGACCACCTCGGGCTCCACGTCCTTCATCGTCTGGGTGATGGCGTCCTGCGTCTCCTTGTCCAGGGAGTCCCACTTGTCGAGGTTGATCACCGTGCTGGCGACCGAGTCGTAGAAGCGCGGCTCGACGTAGTAGCCCAGGTGCTCCTGCCAGCCGAGGCTGACCACACCGGTCGAGGTGAAGGTGGCACCGTCGATCACGCCACGCTCCAGGGCGGAGTACACCTCGCCCGCCGGCATGTCGACCGGGGTACCGCCCAAGGCCTTCACCGGGCCGGAGGCGTCGGGGGACGTCCGCAGGTTCAGGCCGGTCAGGTCAGGCTTGTCGATCTTGTCCTTCAACAGGATGACCTGCGGCACGCCGGCGTAGGTCCTGCCGGCCAGGTGCAGGCCCTGCTTCTCGTGGATCTTGGCGTAGATGTCGAAGACGCCGTCATCCCGCTCCTCGGTCGGCGAGAACGGGGTGAACCGGGCCAGTTCGACCGCCGGGACCTGGGATGCGTAGTAGCCGCTCGGGAGGCTCGCCCCGTCGTACGCGCCCGACTGGACGCCCTCGACCATCAGGTTCGGGGCCATGACCTCGGGGCCGCCCTTGTAGTCGATCTTGACCCACGGAGCGGTCTGGGCGAGCTTGTCGCGGAACATCCAGAAGCCGTCGCTGATCGGGTGGTCCTCGGGGTTCCCGGTGATGAAGGACAGCGTCACGGGTGCGTGCTCGCCGTTTGCGGTGGTCGAGGTACCGGACTGGCCGCAGGCGGCCAGGGCCACGGAGGTGAGGGCGGCTATCACTGCCGCGCCGATTCGCTTCTTCACGCCACAACTCCTTTGTCGGTGGGACGAGAGCGCCTCAGGACCGCGGAAGAGTACGCGTCGGCCGAGGCTTCCCCGTCCGTAGGGGAAGGCTCTCGACGACGAGCCTAGGGAGGGCGCGGAGGACCGGACATGCGGAAAACCTTTACCTGCCACATCGGGAAACAAAAACCTCGATGTGGCGCAGCTCACAGACCCTGCGCCGCCAGGGGCAGGCGCATGGTGAGGACGGTGCCGGTCGGCCGGTTGGGGCGGATGACAATCTCACCGTTGTGCCGGCTGATGATCCGTTCGGACAGGATCAGCCCGATCCCCGAGCCGTCCTTCTTGTCGGAGAAGGCACTCTCGAGCAGCCGCTCGCCCTGCACGCGGTCCAGGCCGCGCCCCCAGTCGTGGACCGAGCAGGTCGCGTAGCCGTCCTCGGCGCCGGTGGTGATCCGGATCCGCCGGTCCGGCGTGCCCGAGGCGACGGCCTCGTCGATCGCGTTGAAGCAGAAGTTCAGGATGACCTGGCCCAGCAGCACGTGGTCGCCAGTGACGGGCAGCGGGTCGCCGACCGGTTCGCTCTCCACCCGCACGTTCCGCTCCGCGGCCCGCAGCCGGACGAAGTAGAGGCTGTCGGTGACGATCGCGTTCAGCTCGCGCAGTTCCGCGTTGCTCTCGATCCGCTGCACGTACCGCTTGACGCT
Organism: Raineyella antarctica; assembly: GCF_900092135.1. Lineage (GTDB taxonomy): Bacteria > Actinomycetota > Actinomycetes > Propionibacteriales > Propionibacteriaceae > Raineyella > Raineyella antarctica. Next base: position 388,735 of record NZ_FMYF01000003.1, read on the forward strand.
GGAGACGATCGAGGAGGACCGGGCGAGTTCCTTGCGCGCACGCTCGAGCCCGTACCGGATGTCCTGGTCGGTGAGCGTGCCGGTCTCCAACCGGGACTGGATGCCGGAGAGGAAATTGGTCGCCGCCGCCAGCGGCTGGCCCAGCTCGTGCGCGATGATCATCGCCATGTCGCCCATGGCGTGGTAGCGCGACAGGTACTGCAGGTTCGCCTCCTGGTAGGCGTTCTGCTGCTCGAGCTCCACCTTCGAGGTGATGTCGCGGACGACCAGGATCCGCGAGTCGATGCCGTCGTGCACCACGTTCTCGATCTGGCCCCGCAGCCACGTGGGCGACTCCCCGCCACGCACGCACATGCGCAGCTCGATCGGGTCGGCCATGTTGCCCAGTCGGTCTGCCACCGCGCCCAGCGGCGGGGTGATCTCGGCGAACTCGGCCGGCGACCGGCCGATCATGGCGAGCGCCGGCCGGCGGAATAGCCGGGCGGCGAACGCGGAGATGTCCTGGATCTGGTTCTGGTCGTTCAGCAGCAGCACCCCGGCGGAGGCGTACGTCATGATCCGCTGCAGGTACCCGGTCGTCCGCTTCAGGTCCTCCTCGAGCTCGACCTCCTCGTCGATCGGCCGGAACTCCACCACCACGACCGGGCCGTCGTCGAACTGCACCAGGGTGGCGGTCGCATCGGTGAGGAATTCGTGGCCGGACTTGGCGCGGTACTTCCAGCGCCGGTGGCTCTGCCCGTTGGTGACGGCCTCCTGCAGCCACGCCACGCCGAGCACGCGGCGGTACTGCTTCTCCCGGCCGCTCATGTGGTGGGCCTTGAGCGGGCGGAGCTCCTCGACCGTGAAACCGAACATGCGGCAGGCGGCCGGGTTGGCCCACAGGATGTTCTTGGAGGCCGCCTCGTGGACGAGCAGCCCGGCCCTGGTGTTCATGGCCATCTGCTCGTAGTCCCTACCGGTGGGGAACATGCTCGCCTCCGCTCCTCGACAGGCCAGTGTGCTCCGGCGACGGGGCAGGACTCAATAGGTGAATCCTTCAGCGGCAGCCGAGGAAGTACGCATGGTGCCGCAACCGGCCCACTCCCTAGCTTGGTGCCAGATCAACCACCCGAACCAGAGACGGAGACGCGCATGTTGTCGGTCAACCGGGTTGTCGCCGAGCCAGAGGGGCCGGCCCGCGAGAAGGCCTTCCAGACCGCACTCGACGTGCTGGTGGACCGTCGCGACGAGTTCAACGCCCAGGGCTACGTCCCGCGCGACTACATCGACCTGCTGAAGCGTGCCGGCATCTACCGGGCCTCGACGCCGCGCCGGTTCGGCGGAGACGCGCTGGACCCGTCGACCTTCATGAAGAAGATCGAGCAGATCTCCACCGTGGATCCGGCCACCGGCTGGGTCGCCAGCTTCGGGTCCTCGCTGGTCTACCTGGCGGCCCTGCCACCGGACACCCAGCGCGACCTGTACGCCGAGGGGCCGGACCTGACGTACGCCGGCGGGTTGTTCCCGATGCAGGAGGCCACGGCGGTCGACGGCGGCTACCGGGTCAGCGGGGTCTGGCAGTTCACCTCCGGTTGCATGGGCGCCGACCTCATCGGCGTCGGGCTCGCGGGTGGGCCGGAGACCAAGGGTCGTCCGCTGACCGCGCTGGTGCGTCCGGAGCAGGCCGAGATCGTGCCGAACTGGGACGTCGCCGGCATGCGGGCCACCGGCTCGCACAACGTGCGGCTCGACGACGTCTTCGTGCCCCAGGAGTGGACCTTCGTCCGCGGCGGCACGCCCACGGTGGACGAGCCGCTGTACCGCTACCCGGGCCTGGCGTACGCCGCGCAGGTGCTGGCGGTGACCGCGCTGGGCGCGGCCCGCGGCGCGCTCGACTACACCCTCGGGGTCTCCGCCGGCCGGACCAGCATCACCGGTGGGGCCAAGAAGGGCCAGCGGCCCAGCTACAAGTCCGGGCTCGCCCTGGCCGAGGCGAAGCTTCGCTCGGCCCGTGCGTTCTTCTACGAGACCACCGACGAGGTCTTCGCCCTGGCCGAGGCCGGCGACGAGATCCCCACCGAGAAGGTCGCCCTGGTCCGCCTGGCCGCGAGCCATGCCGCCCACGTGGGCCGGGAGGTTGCGCTGGAGGCCTTCGACCTGTGCGGCACCGGGGCAATCTTCCGCAGCCACCCGATGCAGCGTTACCTGCAGGACGCCCTGGTGCCCGCCCAGCACGCCTTCCTGCAGACCGCGACGTACGAGGCCGCCGGCGCGGTGCTGCTGGGCCTGGAGCCCGACGTCCCCAGCTTCCCCTGACCTGACACCACCCCTGACACCCCACGAGAGGATCGGCCATGAGCGAACCGCTGCGCGTGCTCTTCTGCATCGGCATCAACCAGAACTTCTTCGACCTGCCGAAGGACCGGATCGGCATGGTCTGGACCGCCTTCGCCGGCATGCTCGCCGAGATGGAGGACATGGACGGCGTCGACGTGCTCGGCAACATGGACGACGACGCGCACATGGTCGGGCCCTCGGCAGGCTGGCCGTGGACCTGCTACGTGCTCGCCGACGTTCGGGACCAGGCGACCGTCAAGGCCGCCTGCAACCTGTTCCGTACGACCATGGTCGGCGACGAGGGCCACGCGCTGTGGCGCTACGCGACCATCGAGGCCCGGATCGGCCGCGCGCTGACGATCCGCCCGGACGTCAAGGTCGACTGACCGATGGCCACCCTCGAGACCCGCCTGGCCCGGCTGGAGGCCAAGGAGGCCGCCGACGCGTGCCTGGTCCGCTACCTGGACCTGTGCGACGTGCCCGGCCCCCTGGCGGATCTCGACCAGATCGGTGCCCTGTTCACCGAGGACGCGGTCTGGGAGGGCATCGGCCCCGAGTACGAGGGGAAGTTCGGCCGGGCGGAGGGACGGGCCGCCGTCCAGGACCTCGTCGGCGGCTACCTGCCACCCGTCGACCACTTCATCCGCAACGCGCACCTGGCCACCAGTGGCCAGGTGCGCGTCGAGGGCGACGAGGCGACCGGCCAGTGGCTCATGCAGCAGTTGTCGCTCCATCGCGACGGCGGCGCGGAGCTGCTCTGCGCCCGGATCAGCGTCGACTTCGCCCTGGCCCGGGTCCGGCACCAACCGCCGACCGCCCTCATCCGCCACTTCCGCACCCAGCGGCTCTTCGCCGCACCGCTCGACACCGCCGCCCTGGGCCACCTGCTCAGCTGACCCCCTGCCCCGAACCCCGAGGAGCGACACCATGACCACCATCGACGACCGGGCACCCGGCTCGTACGCGGACCTCGCCGAGGGCGACCGCGTCGCCGGACAGCTCTACACCGACCCCGCCATCTTCGACGAGGAGATGGAGAAGATCTTCTACCGCACCTGGGTGTGGGTCGCGCACGAGAGCGAGATCCCCGATGCCGGCTCGTTCAAGACCACGTACGTGGGCCGGCAACCGGTCATCGTTACCCGGGACCGGCGCGGCACCATCAACACGATGCTCAACCGCTGCCGGCACCGCGGCGCCACCGTCTGTGACCAGTCGAAGGGCAAGGCGAACGGCTTCACCTGCCCCTACCACAACTGGTCGTACGCACTGGACGGCAAGCTGCGCGGCATCCCGTACCCCGAGGGCTACGAGGGCGTGGTGGAGAAGGCCGACTTCCCCCTGCAGAAGCTGCGCACCGAGTCGTTCATGGGCATGGTCTGGGCGACGTTCAACCAGGACGCCGAGCCGCTGGAGGACTTCCTCGGCGATGCGAAGACCTGGATCGAGCGGTTCTTCAAGCAGACCAACGGCTACCCGGCCAAGGTCACCGGCATCCACAAGTTCCGGTTCCGTGGCAACTGGAAGATCCAGTTGGAGAACACCACCGACGGCTACCACTTCCCGATGGTGCACAAGTCCTGGATGGCCTCGGTCGACGCGGAGACCGCCGACATGATGTCGTTCATGAACGACGACACGGCCGTCTCCCACGACCTCGGCAACGGGCACAGCGTGATGATCATGGCCCCGGGGAACGCCGACCTCGACATCGACGACGGCGCCCCGCTCCAGGAGCGCTTCAGCGACCTGGTCAAGGAACTGGAGGACTCCGGGGAGTACACCACCGAGCAGATCCGCCGCCTCATCCGGTCGATGCACGGCTCCGGCTTCAACCTGAACACGTTCCCGAACGTCTCGTTCTCCCTGTCCTTCTTCCGGGTGCTGATCCCGATCTCCGTCGACGAGACCGAGATCTGGCACATGGCGCTGGGGATGGACGGCGGCCCGGAGAGCCTCAACCGCGAGCGCCTGCGCATCCACGAGCACTTCCAGGGCCCGTTCGGCTTCGGCAGCCCCGACGACGCCGAGGGCTGGGAGCGCGTCCAGCTCGGCGCGGCCGCCGACCCGCAGATGCCCATCCTGGTCAACCGCGGCCTGAACCGGGAGACCACCAGCGAGGAGGGCTGGCCCACCTCGCACTGCACCGACGAGACCGGCATGCGCGGCGCGTACGCCATGTGGAAGAGGATGATGAGCGATGACTGAGCTGACCGAGATGACCGAGACGACCCTCACCGACCCCACCGTCGTCCGAGCGATCCAGCTCGTCTGGCGCGAGGCCAAGCTGCTGGACGACAAGGCGTACGAGGTCTGGCAGGACCTGTACGCGGACGACGGGGTGTACGTCATCCCGATCGACCCGGACACCGAGGACTTCGCGTCCTCGCTCAACATGGTCTACGACGACAAGCGACTGCGCGGCATGCGCGTCGAGCGGATGATCCAGGGCTATGCCCCCTCGGCCGTCGCCGCCGCCCGTACGGTCCGGACGATCTCCCGCTTCCAGGTCGAGGCCGCCAGCGCGACCGAGGTGACGCTGACCTCCGCCCAGGTCCTCGTCGCCTACAAGCGCGGACGCACCGACGTGCTCGGGGCCGAGCTGACCCACACCGTCCGGCTGTCCGACGACGGAGACCGGATCGCCCTGAAGGTCGTCCGCCTGCTGAACAGCGAGGAGGCGGTCACCGCCTCCGGCTACCTGCTCTGATCCGGGCCCCACCGAGAGGAACGCCATGACCGTCCCGACCCCGCCCTCCTCCCCCGGCTCCGCGCCGGCACCGGGCATCGCCGTCGTCACCGGTGCCGCCGGCGGCATGGGCGCGCACATCAGCCGCCGGCTGCACGCCGAGGGGCACCGGGTGCTGCTCACCGACCTCGACGCAGCGGCCGCCCAGCGGATCGCGGTCGAGCTGTCCCCCGACGGCTCGACGGCCGAAGGACTGGCTCTCGACGTCGCCGACCGGGCGGCGTTCGAAGCCGCCCTCTCCCACGTGCAGGAGCGCTGGGGCACGCCGTCGATCCTGGTGAACAACGCGGCGATGACCCAGGCGGCGGACCTGATGACCCTGGCGGCCGAGGACTTCAACCGCGTGCTCACCACCAACACCGGCAGCGTCTTCTTCGGCTGTCAGGTGTTCGGGGCGGCCATGGCCGACCAGGGCTACGGACGGATCGTCAACCTGGCCTCCCTCGCGGGGCAGAACGGCGGCACCGCGACCGGCGCGCACTACGCCGCGTCCAAGGGCGCGATCCTGACCCTGACCAAGGTCTTCGCCCGGGAGCTGGCCTCCCGCGGGGTGACGGTGAACGCGATCTCACCCGGCCCGCACGACCTGCCGATCGTGCACGAGACCGTCCCGGCCGACAAGCTGGCCGGCGTGGTCGCGAACATCCCGGTCGGCCGACTGGGCGACCCGAGCTACGTCGCCGACATGGTCGCCCTGCTCGCCGCCCCCAACGCGGGTTTCGTCACCGGCGCCTGCTGGGACGTCAACGGCGGCCTGTACGTCCGCTGATCCCGAACACCACGGAGGTAACCGAAACATGGCCATGATCGAGGTCCGGGTCGCCGAGATCATCGACGAGACCCCCACCATCAAGTCGATCCGCTTCGTGCGGGCCGACGGGCGCCCGCTCGGCGTCTACCAGGCCGGCGCCCACGTCGACGTGCTCACCCCCAATGGCGTGACCCGCCAGTACTCGCTGGCCAGCAAGCCCGAGGACCCCGACTCGTACATGGTCGCGGTCAAGCGCGAGCCGAACTCGCGCGGCGGGTCGGCGGCCCTGCACGAGCTGAAGGTCGGCGACGTCCTGCAGATCAGCGAGCCGCGGAACCTGATGGCGATCGACCCCGACGCCGGCCACCACGTGCTGGTCGCTGCCGGAGTCGGCATCACCCCGATGCTCAGCATCGCCCGGTACCTCGACCTGCACGGGCAGGACTTCGACCTGCACTACTTCGCCCGCAGCCGCGAGGATGCCGCGTTCCTCGGCCTGCTGGAGGAGAAGTGCCCGCAGAAGCTGCATGCGCACCTGGGCGTCCCCCGCACCGAACACCGCGCGATCCTGGCGGAGGAGCTGGCGGACCTGCCCCCGAAATCGCACCTGTACATGTGCGGGCCCGCCCCGTTCATGGACCTGGTCCAGGAGCTCGCCGAGCAGCAGCTGCCTGCCGAGGCGATCCACCGGGAGAACTTCGATGCCGCCGAACAGCCAGACGCCTCGGAGAACCGGCCCTTCGACGTCGAGTTCGAGGGGAACGTCTACCACGTCCCCGCTGATCGCAGCCTCGTCCGCGTACTGCAGGAGGAGGCCGGCGCCGAAATCGACACCTCCTGCGAGGAGGGCATCTGCGGCACCTGCATCATGGCCGTGCTCGAGGGCGAGCCGGAGCATCGGGACAACGTGCTGACCGCCAAGGAGAAGGCCGCCAACGACCAGATGACCACCTGCGTCTCGCGGGCCAGGTCCGAGCGGCTGGTGCTCGACTACTTCTAGCCCCTACCGGGCGGGGCCTCGACTGCGTGGAGTCCCCGGGGACGGCGCCGGGATCACTCGCTGATCTCGGCGCCGTAGCGCAGCACGTCGCGGACCAGCGTGTTGATGCTGTCCGCCTCGGTCTTGCTCTTGATCCGGGCCCGGTGCACGTCCACCGTCTTGACGCTCATCCCGAGCTTGCGGGCGATGTTCTGGCTGGGCAGGCCCTCCACCACCAGGCGGAGGATCTCGCGCTCGCGCGGGGTCAACGAGTCGACCTTCTGCTGCACCTCGCCCCGCACCCGGTGCTCGGCGAACCTCTCCTCCGCCTGCACCACGGCGGTCAGCACCACGTCCAGCAGCTGCTGGGGCTCGTAGGGCTTCTCCAGGAAGTGCAGCGCACCCTGCTGCATCGTGCGCACCGACATCTTGATGTCCCCGTGCGCGGACACGAAGATGATCGCCACGTGCGGCGCGAAGGCGTTCAGCTCCTCCTGCAGCCTGGTGCCGCTCATCCGTGGCATCCGGACGTCGAGCACCAGGCAGGCCGGATGGCCGCCGTCGTACTCGGCCAGGAAGGTGTCCGCCGCTTCGTACACCACGGGCTGGATCCCGATGCTTCCGAGAAGCCAGGTGACGGACTCGAGCAGTCCGGGGTCGTCGTCGACGACGTACACCACGGCGGGGGACGTCGGATCAGTCATGGCCACCACTCTCGTTGCGGCCGCTCGCGGCCGCCGGTCCGGTACCCGGCTCCGCTGCCGGGACGACCCTCGATGCTACCGCGGCCATGCAGCCGGCCAGAGCGGGTCGTGCCGCAGCCGGGAGCCTCCGCGCGGCCTCAGGCTGCCTGCCGGTCCTAGTCCCGCCACCGCGCCTCAGCGGTCCAGTAGCGCACGCCGGCGGCGCTGACACCGGGCTGCCAGGGCGTCGTACGCTCCAGGTCCGGCTCCACCTTCGCGATCGAGGCGTCCGCAGCCTCCGGACCGTCGGCGGCCACGCCCCAGTGCACCCAGTTGACCTCGCGGCCGTGCTCGTCGTGCACGAACAGGTCGACGTGATGCCAGCCGTATCCGAGCGTGTCCTCGTAGCAGGTCAGGAACATCCGATGGTGGTGGGTCGGGCGGGGCTCCATCCGGATCCCTCCTCTCGTCCGGGGGAACATGTCACCGGTCGCCGGCCAGACGCGACTCGAGGCTGCGCGCAGCAGCGAACACGCCGGACTCGTGGCCGGGCAGGCCGATGACCTGAAGACCGAGCGGCAGCCCGGTGGACGTGCGGGCGCCGGGCACGGTGAGGGCCACCAGGCCGAGCGCCTGCCAGGGCCGGGACAGGATCGGTGATCCGGTGGCGCCCAGTCCACGCGGCGCCGGCCCGGGGGCGGCGGGCCCGAGGACCACCGCACCGGCGCCGAGCACGTCCTGCAGGTCCTCGCGCGAGCGGTCGCGCCGCACGATGGCGGCGCGGTAGTCCTCGTCCGAGATCGCCAGGCCGCTCGCGAGCAACTCGACCAGGGGTGCGCTCAGCTCGGCCCGGTGCTGCTCGTACAGGTCGGGCGCCTCGCGGACGGCCTCGTACGCCATGATCGTGACGTGGTCGGCGGCCAGCGTCTCGACGTGGTCGCTCCAGTCCAGTTCGCGCACCTCCAGCCCGGCCTCGGCCAGGAGTCCCGCCGCGCACTCCAGCGCCGTCACCATCTGTGGGTCGATGTCGGCCAGTTCGGTCCCCCGCCACACCAGCACCGAGGGCCGCGCCGCCTCGTCCAGGTGGTCGCCGGTGAACGCCTGGTACGCGTACGCCAGGTCCTGCACACCGGGCGTGAGCAGGCCCAGGGAGTCCAGCGAGGGACTCAGGCCGGCGATCCCGGCCATGTCCACCGAACCGTGGGCCAGCACCAGCCCCGCGACCCCGCAGTAGGCGGCCGGGCGGGTCAGCGAGCCGGCGGTCTGGCTGCCGAGCGCGAGCGGGACGACACCGGCGGCGACCGCCGCGGCGGAGCCGCTGGACGACCCGCCGGGAGTGTGCTCGAGGTTGTGCGGGTTGCGGGTCGGGCCCGGCGCGAAATAGGCGAACTCGGTGGTGACCGTCTTGCCGAGCACGACGGCGCCCAACTGCTCGAGGCGCCGGACGCACGCGGCGGAGGTGCCGACGGGTTCGGGCGGGGTGACGGCCGAACCGCAGCGGGTGGGCAGGCCGGCGACGTCGATGATGTCCTTCACGCCGAGGGCGACGCCGTGCAGGGCGCCCCGCTCGGCCCGCTCGTCACGCTCGGCCGCATCGGAGAGTGCGTGTTCCGACATCGTGACCCAGGCATGGATGTCCCGGGTCGCGTCGACACGTTCCAGCGCCGCGTCGATCAGCTCGACGACCGTGGTCCGCCCGTGCCGGGCGGCCGCCACCTGGTCGGCGAGCCGGTGCAGGGGTGCGGTGGGTTCCGTCACTGGTCCTCCTGTTCTTCAGCCCATCCTGCCGCCTGCACCGAGCCGGCGGTAGTAAAGGTTTCTCCCCTGTCGGGGTAACCGGCTGCTTCCTACAGTCCTGACCAAGCCTCACTGCAGGCCCGCCCAGGCCGCACCGGTCACGGTGATCCGGAAGCCCTTCCCGCGCCCACTCCTGAGGAGCCCCTCCATGGCCGAGACGCTGACAGACATCGACGGTCAACTGTTCCGCAACGTCATGGGGCACTACCCCACGGGCGTGGTGATCGTGACCGGCGTGCACCCCGACGGCGAGCCCCTGGCGATGGTGGTCGGCACCTTCACCTCCGTCTCGCTCGAGCCGCCGCTGGTGGCCTTCCTGCCGATGAAGACCTCACGGACCTTCCTGCGCCTGCAGGAGTGCCCGTCGATGTGCGTGAACGTGCTCACCGGCAAGCAGGAGCACATAGGCCGGACGATCGCCAGCCGGCGGAGCGACAAGTTCGCCGGTCTCGACTGGTACCCCTCGCCGTCCGGCAACCCGATCCTGGCCGACTCGCTGGCCTGGGTGGACGTGCGGCTGGTCGACACCATCGAGGCCGGCGACCACTGGATCGCCATGTGCGCGGTGACGGACCTCGCCGTCACCAATCCGGTCGCACCGCTGATCTTCTTCCAGGGTGGGTACGGCAGTTTCGTCATACCTTCCCTGATAGCGCGGATCGAGGCCGACATCACCGAGGCGGTCATGGACGCCGAGTCGGCCCGTCCGACCCTGGAACGGCTCGCCGTGACCTACGACTGCGAGGTCACCCTGCTCACGGTGGTCAATCCGAACGAGCTGGCGACCATCTCCTCGGCGGTCGGCCCGAGCGCGCAGAGCGCTGACGGCCTGGGCCTGCGGATCCCGATCATCCCGCCGATCGCCGACGTCTACGTGGCGGAGGGGACACCCGAGGAGCAGGAGGACTGGCTCTCCCGGGCCAGGGGTGCAGACGAGGGACTGCTGCAGACCTTTCGGGACCGGCTCGCGTTCGCCCGCGAGCGCGGCTACCTGATGTCCTTCCTGCCCGCCGGGAACGTCAACCCGTACGCCTCGGTCACCCGGGCGACCCAGCGCTACGCCCGGGGCGAGCTGACACCGGCGCAGGAGCGCGAGATCCGCAGCGAGATCATCCTGTCCCAGGTCAGCTACGAGGTCATCGACATCGACCCGTCCTGCAGGTACGACGTGGGCATGCTCGTCGCGACCATCCACGACGCCGCGGGCCGGCCGGTGCACATGCTGCGGATGGCCCAGTTCCCGCGGGACGTGGCCGGCCGCCAGGTCCAGGAGTGGATCGACGGCATGCTGGCCGGGGTCCGTCAACTCGAGCACACGCTCTTCCCGACCCCCTCGGACGCGCCCGCTGCAGTTGGTGGGGCGGATGGGCCTGCAGCGGTCGATGGCACCGGAATGCCTGTCCGGGCGACCGAGCCCGGGCACCCCCTCGTCCCCGACACCAAGGAGCAGTGAGGATGAAGATCGCAGTCCTGGGCGGAGGCCACGGCAGCTACGCCGCCCTGGCCGACCTGACCGAGCAGGGGCACGAGGTCCGGCTGTGGCGCCGCGACCAGGAGGCCGCCGAGCAGTTGCGACATGAGCCCGTCGTCACCCTGTGCGACGAGAGGGGCGAGCGCGCAGTGCCCGTGCTGCCGCCTGCCACCGACGTCGGTGAGGCGCTGCGTGGCGCCGACCTGGTCCTGGTGCCGGCACCGGCGATCGCCCAGGCCGACCTGGCCGAGGCGATGGCGCCCCACCTCGCCGACGGGCAGGTGGTCTTCCTGCCGCCCGGCACGTTCGGCAGCTACGCGATGAGTGAGATCGTCCGCCGCAGCGGCAACACCGCCAGGGTGCTCTGGGCCGAGACCGGCACCCTGCCATGGCTGGCGCGCAAGCACGGCCCCGCGACCGTGAACATCACGATGCGTGCGGTGCACCTGCCGACCGGCGTCTACCCTGCCGACCGCTCCGCCGAGGCGCTGGAGGTGATCGCCCGCGCCTTCCCGTCCGTCCAGCCGTGCGGCGACGCGCTGTCCGGCGCGTTGATGAACGCGGGCCCGATCATCCACCCGCCGCTGATCCTGATGAACGCCGGACCGCTGGAGCACTTCGACGCGTGGGACATCCACAACGAGGGCACCCAACCTTCCATCCGCGCCGTCACCAACGCCCTCGACCTCGAGCGGATCCGGGTGCGCGAGGCGCTCGGCTACGGGGCGCCGCACTTCCCCCTGCGTGACCACTACGAGAACGATCGGTGGATGTACGGAGACGCCCACCAGGCCCTGGTCGACAGCGGCGACTGGCGGGAGAAGATCGACCTGCACTCGCACCGCTACATGCTCGAGGACACGGCGATGGGGCTGGCGTTCCTGGGGTCGGTGGCCACTTGGACCGGCGTGGACGCCCCGATCACCCACGGCCTGCTTGGCATCGCTGGTGCGATCCTCGGCCGCGACCTGTCCGCCGGCGACCGTACGCTGGGCGCCCTCGGTCTGGCCGGACTGGACCAGGAGCAGCTGGGAGAGCTGCTCGCCGAAGGTCCCCGATGACCGGGGCGTCCCCGCTGAGCGGCTCGTCCCCGACGACCGGGTGGGCGCCGACGGTCGCCGTCGGGGCCGGCCGGATGGGCCGCGGGATCGCCGTGGCGTACGCGCTGAAGGGGCGGCCGGTCACGGTGCTCGATTTCAAGGCGCGGGCCGAGCACGACGTCGAGCGGCTGGTCCGGGACGTGCAGGACGAGGTCAGGTCGACGCTCGACCAGCTGGCGACATTGGACGTCCTCTCACCGGCGGAGGTCGAGGCCACCGCCGCTCTGGTGACGGTCGCGCCGCTCGAGGCTTCCCCGGAGGTCCTCGGCACGGCCCGGATCGTGTACGAGGGGGTCCCGGAGACCCCGGCAGCAAAGGCCGACGCCCTGCCCCGGCTGGGACTGCTGGCCGCGGAGGACACCATCATCGCCTCGACCACGTCGACCATGCTGGCCTCGGAGTTGGCCGGACTGGTCCCGCGCACCGAGCGGTTTCTCAACGCCCACTGGCTGAACCCCGCCTTCATCAACCTCTTGGTCGAGGTCAGTCCGCATGAGGACACCGACCCGCGCGTTACCGAGGCACTGAAGGCGGAGCTGGAGCTGGTCGGCAAGGTGCCGGTCGTGTGCGCCTGCTCCCCTGGGTTCATCGTGCCCCGGCTGCAGGCACTGATCATGAACGAGGCCGCGCGGATGGTGTCCGAGGGGGTCGCCACGGCCGCCGACATCGACAAGGCGACCCGCTTCGGACTGGGCCTTCGCTTCGCCTCGCTGGGGGTGCTGGAGTTCATAGACTTCGGCGGCAACGACATCCTCTACTACGCCGATCGCTACCTCTCGCGGACCATCGACGAGTATCGCTACGCCGTTCCCGCCGTGATCGAGCAGAACATGCGCGAGGGACGCGACGGGCTGCGGACAGGCCAAGGCTTCTTCAGCTATGACGCGGAGGACGTGGACGCCTATCGTCAGGACGTCCTGCGGCGCACGCTTGAGATGGCTCGTCACTTCGAGGCAGTCCGGGACTCGGGTTCTTGATCCTCCGTCCGAGACGACGGACGATCAAGAACCAAGAGTCCCCGTACCCCTTGCCGGTCTGTGGTTGTCCCCGCTGATCTGTGAGGGGCTTTGTCCCGTGACCCGTCAGTGGTTCCGCAGCAGGTCGATCAACTCGTCCTTCTTCAGCTTGGAGTACCCGGACAGGCCCAGTTTCTTGGCCCGATCCCGCAACTCCTCGACCGTAGGGTCCTCATAGTTCTCGACGTCGCCGCCGGAGCGGCCGACCGCGGAGCGTCCCTTCTGCGCGCCCGCATTGGCGATCCGCGCCGGCTTCTCCTCCGACGCACCCTCGCGCCGGAGCGCGTCGTACACCTTGCGGTCCTTGATCGGGTCAGCCATGGCATCCTCCTTCGTCCCCTCCACCATGCCTCGCCCCAGCCGGACAGGAAGCCCTCCCAGGGTCGCACCCCACCGGGGCCACTTCTTGTGAGCCGCGCCACACCGGACCTACGCTGGTAGGCACAGGGGCGGGGCGAACCGCCCTGGTCGCCGGCCAACTGCACGCAGACCTTGCCGTACCCGGGCGACCCGCGCCCCTGTCCCCAGCAACCACTCCCGTACGGCGCACCGACGTCCCGAATCTCGTCCTCGAGGGGGATCTGATGAAGGCACGATCCATCGGCGCGGCGGCGGCGCTGTCCGCCGTCCTGGTCCTGTCCGGCTGTGGGTCGGGTGGAGGTTCGGGCGGTGGTTACGGCTCGAGCACCTCGGCCCCGCCGGCTACCACCACCACGAGCCCGCCCGCAACCTCCTCCGCCTCGGCGGGGTCCACCACGGCGGGCCTGAAGGTCGCCAGTTCCAGCCTCGGCACGATCGTCGTCAGTGACACGGGCATGACGGTCTACCAGTACACCAAGGACGTGAAGGACTCGGGCAAGAGCGCCTGCACCGGCGGCTGCCTGGTGGCCTGGCCCCCGGTCCTCACCAGCCAGGACTCCCCCACCCTGCAGGGGGTCACCGGAAAGGTCGGGACGATCACCACCCCGGAGGGGGCCAAGCAGGTCACCCTCAACGGACTGCCGCTCTACTACTGGGCCCAGGACTCCAAGCCTGGCGATGTCACCGGCCAGGGGGTCCAGAACGTCTGGTACGTCGTCGGCCCCAACGGGGAGATGGTCAAGTAGCGGCCCGGTTCTTGATCCCCCGTGTTCTTGATCCCCCGTGGACACACGCAGCTCAGTTCTTGATCCTCCGTCCGAAACGGCGGACGATCAAGAACCGAGCGGGCCCGTGGCGCCCCTGGCCCCGCCGATCTGACCCGACCCCGTGACATCGGCGCCGTACAGGCCTTGGATGGAGCAATGAAGAAGCTGATCAACCGGCCCCAGGACGTGGTGGCGGAGTCGCTCCGTGGCTTCGCGCTCGCCCATTCCGGAAAGGTCCGCGTCGACCACGACCTCGCGACGGTGTACCGCGCCGAACGGCCGCTGCTCGGGACCGTCGGCCTGGTCTCCGGCGGCGGATCGGGCCACGAGCCGCTGCACGCCGGCTTCGTCGGCCACGGGATGCTGTCGGCCGCCTGCTGCGGACAGGTCTTCACCTCGCCGGTGCCCGACCAGGTGGTCGCGGCGACCCAGCAGGTCGACGCCGGCGCCGGCGTGCTGCACCTGGTCAAGAACTACACCGGCGACGTGATGAACTTCGAGATGGCCGCGGAGATCGTCGCCGATACCGCCGACATCGAGGTCGCCACCGTCGTGCTCGACGACGACGTCGCGGTGCAGGACTCCACCTGGACCGCCGGCCGCCGCGGCACCGGTGCCACCGTCTTCGCCGAGAAGCTCGCCGGGGCCGCCGCCGAGGAGGGGCGCCCGCTGGCGGAGGTCGCCGCGATCGCCCGCCACGTGAACGAGAACGCCCGCAGCATGGGCATGGCGATCGCCCCCTCTACGGTCCCCACGGCCGGCAAGCCGAACTTCACCCTCGGCGAGGACGAGATGGAGCTGGGCGTCGGCATCCACGGCGAGCCCGGTCGGGCCACCGTGCCGTACGCCCCGGCCGCCGACATCGCCCGCCAGCTCGCCGAGCCGGTCCTGGCCGACCTGCCCTTCGCCGGCGGTGACCGAGCCCTGGTCCTGCTGAACGGGATGGGTGCCACCCCGTTGATCGAGCTCTACCTGATGTACGGGGAGGTCGCCGCGATCCTGGCCGGCCACGGGATCGAGGTCGTCCGCCCGCTGGTCGGCAACTACATCACCTCGCTGGACATGGCCGGCTGCTCGCTGACCGTGCTGCGCGCCGACGACGAACTCCTCCGGCTGTGGGACGCCCCGGTCGAGACCCCGGCCCTGCGTTGGGGGCGATGATGTCCGCCGTCCCCGACCCCGTGGCCGGGACCCCCGCGACCCTCGGGGTCCCCGACCTGACTACCTGGCTGCGCCGCTACGCCGCCGAGATCGTCGCGCACGAGCAGGAGCTGACCGACCTGGATGCCGCGATCGGCGACGGCGACCACGGTGCCAACATGACCCGCGGCATGACAGCGGTCGTCGCGGTCCTGGACCAAACCCCGTTCGAGACCCTCGACGCCCTCGCGAAGAAGGTCGGGATGACGCTGGTCAGCTCGGTCGGCGGGGCCAGCGGGCCGCTCTACGGAACCTTCTGGCTGCGGTTCGCCAAGCCGTTGTCCGGGTTGGCCCGGACCGATGCCGCTACGCTCGGGCTGGCCCTGCGTGCCGGGGTGGAGGGCATCCAGCAGCGCGGCAAGGCTGAAGGAGGAGACAAGACGATGCTCGATGCGTTCCTGCCGGCCTTGGCGGCGTACGACGCGGCCGTCGATGCCGGCGCTGAGCCCACCGCGGCACTGCGGGACGCGGCGACGGCCGGCCGGGCCGGATGCGCGGCCACCGTCACGATGGTGGCGCGCAAGGGCCGGGCCAGCTACCTCGGCGAACGCAGCGCCGGCCACCAGGACCCGGGCGCCACCAGCGCCGCCCTGTTGCTCGAGTGCGCCGTCTCATGACCCAGCCCACGGAAGGCCGAGATCCCATGATCAGCATCCTCGTCGTGTCGCACAGCCGTCCCCTGGCCGAGGCGGCCGCAGCACTCGCCAGTGAGATGGTGCCGGCCGAGGACGGCCTGCGGATCGGTGTCGCCGCCGGTATCGACACCCCCGACGGACCCGCGTACGGCACCGACGCCGCAGCAGTGGCCCAGGCGATCACCACGTACGACTCCCCCGAGGGCGTGCTGGTGCTGATGGACATCGGGTCGTCGGTGCTCAGCGCCCAGCTGGCGCTGGAGTTCCTCGAGGAGGAGGAGATCGCCGACCGGGTCCTGCTCTGCAGCGCGCCCCTGGTCGAGGGGCTGCTCGCCGCCGCGGTGGCCGCGGCCGGGGGTGCGACGCTGGAGCGCGCGGCCGCGCAGGCACGGGCCGGACTGTTCGCCAAGCAGTACCAGGTCGCCGACGTGTCGACCTCCGATGCCGATCCCGCGCCGGCCGGGGCCACCAGGAACCGCCCGCCGGCTTCGGACGACGACCCCTGGACGACCTGCGAGGTCGAGGTCACCAGCCCGGTCGGCCTCCACCTGCGGCCGGTGGGACGGATCGTGGCGCTCGTGCTCGAGCACGAGGCCGAGGTCAGGGTCAGCAACCTGGACACCGGCCAGGGCCCGCTGCCGGCCGACAGCCTGGCCGACATGCTGAGTCTGGCCGCCGACTGCGGGCACCGGTTGCGGTTCGAGGCCCGGGGACCCCGGGCCGATGATGTCCTCGACGCGATCGCCGCCCTCGCAGGGACCGGCTTCGGCGACAGCTGAGCCGGCGCGCCTACCGGAACCCGAACAGCGGCGGGAACGCGACCGCGACCACCAGCGCCCAGGCACCGAACACCGCCAGGTAGCGGCCCTGCCAGCGTTCCAGCGCGGCGAACGGGCCCCGCCCGCGCAGGAACCGCAGGTACAGCCAGCCCGTGCCGGCGAGGTTGACCAGCAGCACGATGTTCTCCCCCAGGGCGGCGAGCTTGTTGGGGCTGGCGCCGTACTCGCCGATCCGGCCAGCCATCGCGGCGAGCACCACGACGTCCACGACCAGGGCGGAGGCGATCAGCACGATCTGAAGGACGTCGGTCGCCCGGGGAGCGACGATCCGGTCGCGGGCCGAGACCGAGAAGATCACCAGGGCGAAGACCAGCGCCAGGACCACGTCGTAGACGATCAGCAGTTGGCGGTCGAGGTCGACCAGCTTCCCAGAGGCGGCCATCGTGGCCAGGAAGCTGAGCAGTACCAGGGTGAGCAACGGAGTGAAGACCGCCGACAGCACCGGGGCGATGTTCTGCACCGCGCCCATCCTGGCCTCCACCAGCCACGCTGCGACGATGACCGCGCCGGCGGCCCCCATCGGGACGACCCAGGACAACACGTCCGCCACGGAGACCCCGACCAGACCGAAGATGGTGGTGCTCAGGCCGACCAGCACGGCGCCGCCCAGGGCGATCAGGACGTACAGGATCGCCAGCTCCCCGCTGAACCGGACGAACTCCAGCCACCGCTCGCCCGGCCGCCAGGCACGACCGAGGTAGGCAGCGCCGATCACCACCCACAGGGCGATCCCGACGTGCAGGATCGCCAGCAGCCGGGTGTCGTACGGCGCCAGGAACGGGTAGAGGTTCACCAGCAGCAGGCCGAGCGCGAACACCGCGCCCACGATCGCGTTCACCACCGGCGGCGCCGGGCGGCGCAACCACGCGACGTACGCGGCCACGACCGCCGCCGCACAGATCCCGTACGAAGCGAGGACGGTGGGGTCGGGAGCCCCCGCCCCCGCGGACCCGGCCAGCGCGAACGGCACCCGGACGACCAGGCCTGCCACGACGGCGAAGGCGAGCATCACCCACAGCCCGCTCCGGCCGGCTGCCCTCGACTGTCGGTGGGTCTGCGCGGTCACCCCGGTCGCACTGGTCACCCCGGTCGCCGGGCGCGTATCGCCGAGCACCAGGCCGCGCCAGAGTCCCTCGGCATCGGCCGTCGCGACCTCGCGGGACCACTCGTCCTCGGCCGCAAGCCGCTTCACCGCGACCAGGAACGACTCCTCCTCGGTCAGCCCGTGCTCCACGAGGTCCTCGACCTGGCCGCGCAGCCGCGCTCCGGCCTCCTCGACCCGGGCCGGACTGATCCCGGGGCGGGCACGCAGGGCATCCTGCCACTGCGACACCCGGTGGGCCGTCGACTCCTCGGACCACTGCACGTCGGGCACTCCTCGGATCGGCGGATACTCCTCCTGCGGACCCTACTCGCCGCCCGGGGCCACGACCGGCCAGGTGATCTGCGTCAGCATCGTCTCCGGCGCATCGGCGTTCGGCTCGGTCAGGTAGCTCTCCCACATCGTTGTGGTGGGGACCAGTCCCTGCTCCTGCAGCCAGACCATCAGCCGGCCGTACGTGGCCTGCATGGTGTCGTACGAGCCCACGTGCATGACCTGGGCAGCCGGCCCCCCGGGCAGGGTCTCGGTCCGGAGCCCGTCCCCACTCACCGGTCGGTCCACGGGGAAACCTGCCGCCACGTCGACGCTGTCGGTCGGCATGCTGTAGTAGATGCCCACCGGAGGCCCGATGATCCGGGCACCCTGGTTGCCGGCGGCCTCCATGACTGCCTGGTACGCGCGGGCGAAGAAGTCCGGCAATGCGTCCATCCGGACGGTCTCGCGGAGCACGGCGACCCGCTGTGGTTCAAGGGTGACGAGCTCCGGATCGTGCGACGGCTGGGACATCGGGAGACCTCCGGAAGCGAGTCGTGACTGGTTGCCGTCCATGCTTCCACGACGCGCTCAGACCCGCGCGTACTTGGCCCGGGCGAAGGAGTAGATCGCGTACGCCACCAGCCCGAGGGCAATCAGCGACAACAGGAACGTGCCCAGCGGCAGCTTCAGCAGCGTACGCAGCGCCCCGTCCATGCCGGAGGCCTTGCTGGGGTCGTGGGTGGCGACGGCCGCCAGGAAGAGGGCGCCGATCACCATCAGCGCGATGCCCTTTGCGACGTAGCCGAAGGTGGCGACCACCTCGATCGGCCGGTCGAGGCTCTCCACCAGGTCCTCGCGGTACTTGCTGGCGATCCCCTTGTAGATGTGGTAACCCCCGATCACCACGACCACCAGGCCGACGACCACCACGAGCACATCTCCCGCCACACTGCCCATCAGGCTGGAGGTCAGGTCCTTGCTCTGCTTGGCGCTCGAGGAGTGGGTGCCCATGACGACCTGGATAGCGCCCCAGGCCAGCACGCCGTACGTCAGGCCCTTCGCGACGTGCTTGACGACCCGGCCGACGTCACCGCGCACCAGGGCGGCCTCGGTCAGGTTCCACAGGCCGAGCAGGACGAAGCCGGCACCCAACACCCCGAGCACGGCGACGCCCACCGGGTTGGTGCTCAGCGCCTGGAAGGCGCCGGACTGGTCGGCCTCGCCGCCGTACGAACCCCAGGCGAGCCGAAGGGACAGCCAGGCCAGGAGGAGGTGCAGCACCCCACTGGCGCCATAGCCGACGCGCGCCCCGTACTCCACCACCCGGCTGTTGCCGGCCTTGCGAGCAGTGTCTCGAACCGACATGTCCCCTCCTGTTCCGGACGGGGCACCCTGAGGGTCGCCCACCACTCGATAGCCACAAGAGTCTAGTCTGACAAGGGCATCGGGGACTAGTGTGCGGGCGTGAGTCTCCAGCAGAGCAACACCGCGGCGTCCCCCACCCCTCGTCCGGGCCGGGTGCCGGCCACCGTGGACCCAAAGCCATGGATGGCTGTGGTCGGCGTGGCCCTGCTCGCTCTCGGCATGCTGCTGGGCGCGCTCGGCCACAACCTCGATCCGGCGACGACGGGCGAGCTCGGCGTGCTGCAGTGGTTCCACGAGCACCGGAACGGGTTCCTGACGGTGCTGGCCAAGGCGATCGAACTGGTCATGGGCCCCAAGGTCGTGCCCTGGCTGCTGGTCGCGATGCCGCTGCTGCTCCTGGCGCTGCGCCGGATCGTGATGGCAGTGACGTCGTTGTTGCTGCCCGGACTCGGGTGGCTGCCCGGCCACTTCGCCAAGGGCTTCTTCCCGCGCGCACGCCCACCGCACTCGCTCGACCCGGTCGTGATCTACAACGACAACGCGAGCTTCCCCAGCGGCCACACCGGCTTCGCCACCTCGATCACCATCTTCATCCTCTTCGCCCTGACCATGTGGGGCGTACGCCGGTGGTGGGCCGTCGTGCTGGGCGTGCTGTTCATCGTCATCGTGGGCCTCTCCCGGCTGTACGCCGCCGCACACTTCCCGATGGACGTGCTCGGCGGGGCGGTCCTTGCCAGCGGTACCTCGATCGCGCTGTGGCCGCTGGCGGCCTGGTGGTGGGGCAGGGGGCAGGCCGGCGGCGGCCGGCTCGCCGAACCTCCCTACCGCCATGCACTGACCGCCGGCAAGGGCGACTCCACGGCGGCCTCGGAACGTGCGATCGGCGCCGACACGACCGAGTAGGTCGTACCGACGCCGATCACCGGGGTCGTTCATCGCCGGGCAGGGCCCGGCCGGTCGGAGGTCAGCCCTGGACTCGGACCGACTCGTCGTTGGCGCGCGCGAGCAGCGCCTCACGGACGGCGACGACGGCGTCACGGTGGCGCTCGACGACGGCGGCCGGGTCGACCAGACGGAACTGCTCGTTGAGGTCCTGCTGGCCGAACTGGATGTTCAGGCCCTGCTCCACCTCGACCAGGTCGGACTCCAGGTTGCCCATGATCTCGGAGAGCTGGCGGTGCGCACGCACGCCACCGTAGAAGCCGTACGAGGCGACGGCCAGCGGCTTGGCGGCCCACTCCTTGGCGATCGCGTCCACGGCGTTCTTCAGCGAGGCGGGGTAACCACCGTTGTACTCCGGGGTGACCAGCACCACGGCGTCGGCAGAGATGACCCGCTGCGACCAGGCACGGGTGGTGGGCAGCTGGTACTGGCCCATCATCGGGGACAGCGGCTCGTCCTCGGGGGTGAGCGTGATCTCGGCGAGGTCGGCCAGGTCGATGGTCACCTGCGGATCCTCGGACAGGACGGCGGAGATCGCGTCGGCGATGCCACGGCCGTTCCGGACCTTACGGGTGCTGCCGACGATGACCATGATCGAGCTGCTCACAGGTGTTCTCCTTGGTAGTTAGTTGAAGCTTCTACCAGTATGGAACCATGGATTCACGCCCGGTATTCCCCGTGCCATGACGCGGGACGTCGTACGGTTCAGACCGACAGGTCCCGGCGCCGGTAGGCCAGTGACCCCACGGCCGCCAGCACCAGCGCGAGCACCACCATGGTGAGCACTGGGGCGAGCTCGAACGGCTCGGCCGGCACCTTGGGCGTGTGCGCGTACGGCGAGAGGTCCTGCAGCCAGGTCGGCAGGGAGAGCAGTTGGCCCAACTCGCCCAGCAGGATGAACCCGATGAACAGCGCCCAGCCCAGCCAGGACAGTCGCGGGAGCAGCCCGACGACCGCGACGGCCAACGCGATCACCACCCAGGTGGAGGGGATCTGGACCACTGAGGTGGTGAACGCCTCCACGGCGGTGACTGTGCTGTCCGGTCCGGGCGTCCAGACCAGCATCTCGGCCGCGCCCATCGCGACGAGGAAGGCAGCTGAGCCGGCGAATCCGTACAGCAGGTGGGAGGACAGGAAGCGCCATCTGGTCTCCGCCGTGGCGAGGATCGCCTCGGCATGCCCGGCGGTCTCCTCCTCGCGCGTCCGCAGGACGGCACTGATGCCGTACGCGGTCGCCGCGAGCGCCGCGATCCCGGCGTAGATGGACACGAACAACTCGTCGGCGATGCCGGTGCCGCCGATCTGGCGCAGCATCTGCTCGGCCGCCTCGTTCATGAAGCCGCCGACCGCGCCGATCAGCGCACCGGCCACCATGCCGAGGAGGACACCGACCACCATCCAGCCGATCACCCCACCGCGGTGCAGCCGCCAGGCGAGCCCGTACGAGCTCCCGATGCTGCCGTGGTCCGGGCCGGACCTGTCCGGGAAGATGCCCACGCCCATGTCCCGGCCTGCTCGGAGCCGGTCCGCCGCGACGTAGCCGAGGGCGGCGAACCCCAGGAAGAGCCACAGCACCCAGGACCGGTCGCCGTTCCAGGCCCGGACCTGCTGGCCCCAGCCCAGCGGGGAGAGCCAGCGCAGGAACTCCCCACCGACCCCCTCGCGGACGTCGCCGACCAGCCGCAGGACGTACGTCACCGCGAGCGTGCCGTACGCGTAGCCGCTACCGACCCGACTGGAGGCCGACAGCTGCATGGCCACGGCCGTGACGGCGGCGAAGGCGATCCCGGTCCCCGCACTGGCAGCCCCCATCAGCCACGAGCCGGTCCACGGGAGTCCGCCGAGGCCGGCAGTGGCGCCGATGCCGATCCCGCCCACCAGCGAGGCCAGCGAGGCGAAGCCGAAGGCGGCGGCCAGGGGGGCCCGGTGGCCGACCACCCCGGCCCCCAGCAGTTCGAACCTGCCGGTCTCCTCGTCGGAGCGGGTGTGCCGGCGCACGACGGCGATCGCCAGGAAGGTGAGGATCATGAAGTCGATCATCTGGAGCTTGATGCCGCCCAGGCCGGCAACGGACTGCGGGTCGTAGACGCGCCCGTACGCCATGATCACCGAACTGAGCCCGTTGGAGAGCTTCGCGGACGCGACCCGGGACGCGACGTCGGGGTAGAGGTCGATCGTCGCAACGGCGGAGTAGTAGGTGAGCAGCCAGGCCAGCACGAGCGTGGCCAGCACCATCCAGCGGTCGCGTCGCCAGGCAAGGCGGACCAGGTGGCCGAATCCGTTCATCGCAGGGCACGCTTCGGCTCGGCGTCGTCGGGGGCGCCGGTGGGCGTGTGGGCGGCGTGGGTGCCCCGAGGATCCTGGGTGCCCTGAGGAGCGTGGAGGCCGGTGGCAGCGTCGGTGCCGTACGCCGACAGGAACAGCTCCTCCAGGCTGACCGGCTCGCTGGTGAGCGAGCGGATGCCGTGGCTGGACAGCGCGGCGACCACCTCGTCGAGGTGGACGTCATCCACGCTGAAGGACACCTGGGCACCGTCGACGACGAGGTCCTCGACGGCATGCAGCGCGCCCGGCTGCACCGGGCGGGCCAATTCGGCCCGCACCCGGGTGTTGTGCAGGTGTCGCATCTCCGCGAGCGGACCTGTCTCCACGACCCGCCCGGCACGGATGATGCTGATCCGGTCGGCGAGGGCCTCGACCTCGGACAGGATGTGGCTGGACAGCAGGACCGTGCGCCCCTGCGCGGCGACGGAGACGACTTCGTCGCGGAAGAGCCGCTCCATCAGGGGATCGAGGCCGGAGGTGGGCTCGTCCAGGAGCAGCAGTTCGGCGTCGGAGGCCAGGGCAGCGACCAGGGCGACCTTCTGCCGGTTGCCCTTGGAGTAGGTCCGGGCCTTCTTGGTCGGATCGAGGTCGAAGCGCTCGAGCATCTCGGCGCGACGCTGCGGGGAGATCCCGCCGCGCATCCGCCCGAGCATGTCGATCACCTCCCCGCCGGTCAGGTTGGGCCAGAGGTTGACGTCGCCCGGAACGTACGCGATCCGACGGTGCAGATCGGCGACGTCACGCCACGGGTCCTGCCCCAGCATGGTCGCCTTCCCGCCGTCGGCCCGCAGCAGGCCCAGCAGGATGCGCAGTGTGGTGGACTTGCCGGCGCCATTGGGTCCCACGAAGCCGTGCACCTCGCCCTCGGCGACCGAGAGGTCCAGCCCGTCGAGGGCCCGGGTGCGTCCGAACGATTTGGTGAGGTCGACGATGTCGATGACCGTGTTCACCCCTTCAGCGTACGCCGCCTTCACAATCTTGTGAATCTTCTGATGCTCAGTCACAATGTGGGGATGGGGCTCGCCGAGCCGGAGGGAGAACGTGATGCCAGGCAAGGATCCCGCCGCTCGCGACAGCGGTCAGGGCGCCGGTGATGACGCGGCTCTCGACGCCGCTCATCACGACGCCGGTGCCCATGATCCGCGAGCGGTGGACATGTTCATCGAACGGCTCGGGGCTTTCCTGGAGACCTCGGGAATGCCCCGCATCGCAGCCCGCGCGTTCGCTGCCGTGCTGATCGACGACGACGGGCGGATGACAGCGGCGGAACTGGCCGACCGGCTCACCGTCAGCCCTGCCGCCGTCTCTCATGCGATGGCCTACCTGCAGCACGTCGGGCTGACACGCAAGGAGCGGGATCCCGGCTCGCGCCGGGACATCCATGTTCTCGTGTCGGAGGACTGGTACATGGCGATGGTGACCCGTCGCCAGATCTTCGACCAGATGGAGCAGCTCTTCGCCGAGGGCTCGGCAGCCGCCGGCGGGCCGAACACCGCCGCCGGTCATCGGCTGCAGGTCAGCCAGGAGATGAGCCGGTTCATGACGAACGCGATCCTGGAGGCCGCCGCGCGATGGGAGACCCGGCGCGCCGAGCTGGAACGGGAGCGTACGACCGGCTGAGATCCCCGCGCCGCAGCACGTGATGCTCAAGTGGGAGTCGGTACAGCGTTCCCCGCTCAGCGGGGGTCTGTCACCGCTCCATCGGTCGAATGCTCGTCCCCCGGATCACCGGGACGGCTGAACGTGGCCTGCAGGTGCACCTCCAGCTCCTCGAGCGAACGGCCCGACGTCTCGGGCATCACCTTGTAGAGCACGACGGCGACGACGACGTTGACCACTCCGTAGAGCAGGTACGTCCGGCCGCCGCCGAGGGTGCTCATCATCCACGGGAAGGTGAACGTGATCGCCGCGTTCACGATCCACATGCAGAAGACCGCCGCGCCGTTGGCGATGCCGCGGACGTGCGCCGGGAACATCTCGCCCAGCATCGTCCACACCACCGGGCCGTTGGAGGACTGCACCACCAGCATGAAGAAACCCATCACCGCCAGCACCAGGAACGGCGCGTAGGCCGGCGGTCGGGTCCCCGCTGCCATGTGGGGCTGGATCAGGAGCGTGAACAGGGCGGCGATGGCGAACATGCTGACAGCAACCAGGGAGATGCAGGTGATCAGGATCTGCCGGCGCCGGAACCGGAAGATCAGCCACAGTCCGGCCGCCGCTCCGATCACGGACATCACCCCGTTGGCGACCTGGGCAGTGATCGCAGCCGAGGCCCCCAGCCCGGCGTACTCCAGGACCTTGGGTGCGTAGTACATCACCGTGTTGACGCCGGTGGTCTGGTTGCACACCGCCAGCAGGACGCCGACGAGGAACAGCCGACGGATCCATGGCGTCCGCAGCACCTCGCGGAAGGTCCCCTTCGGCATCGCCTCCGTCCGGCGCTGCACCCGCGCCATCTCCAAGACCTCGTCGGAGAGGTCACCGTCACGCTCGTCACGGACGCGCTTGAGCGAACCGATCGCCTCGTAGTAACGGTGCTGGACCATGTACCACCGCGAGGACTCTGGCATCCGGCGCATTCCGATCCACAGCGCGAGGGCCGGGATGGTGGCCAGTACCAGCATCAGCCGCCAGGCGGATCCGTTGCCGCCGGTGATGGTGAGCTGCTGGACGAAGTGCTGCCAGGCCCCCGGGTCCATCGGGCCGCCCAGGGCCGACTGCTGTGCGGTGACGTTGTCCCAGGACTGCGACCCCGTCGACAGGACGCCGCTGGGATCAGCGGCGACCGTGAGCCGCGGCCCGCCATAGACCTGGTTGATGACAGCGTTGAAGGTGAAGGCCAGCAACTGCCCGAACACGATCATCAACTGGTCGAGCGAGACGATGGTTCCGCGGATGCGTGGAGGTGCGGTCTCGGAGAGGTAGACGGGGACCGTTGCCGAGGCGCCGCCGACGGCGAGTCCAAGGATGAACCGGAAGGGGTAGAGCATCCACAGCCCGGGGGCGAAGGTCGTCCCCAGCGCGCCGATGACGAAGATGGCGGCCAGGACGAGCAGGTTGTGCCGGCGACCGTAACGGTCGGAGAGCCGCCCGCCGAACAAGGCGCCCAAGGCCGCACCGACCAGCAAGGTGGCCCCGACCAGTCCCTCCTCGAGCGCATTGAGGGCCAGGCCGTGAGCATCCGTCGGCATGTACATGTACGGCAGCGCACCGGAGACCACCCCGGTGTCGTAGCCGAAGAGCAGCGAGCCCAAGGTGGCCACCCCCGCCACAGCCACGACCGAGCGGTGTCGACCCGTCATGGGCGTACGGACCGCCGCCTCCCGGAGTTCGTCCTCGGGGGCATCGAGCGAAAGCTCCATCGACTCGCGGTTGTTCTCCACCTCAAGGACTCCTTCGACCACCCAGGAACGCACGTCTCGCAGGATCGCACCCCCGAGAGGCTACGCCGCCTGTCGCACCTCCGACCCGAGATGCGAGGAGCTGCTGAAAAGTCCTGTAATTGCGGATCGGGCCGATACCCGGTGAGGGGTATCGGCCCGATCTGTGCACCACCCCTGGGGGTGGTGTGTGTTGTCCGGCGACGTCCTAGTCTCCCACACACTCCCGTGTGCAGTACCATCGGCGCTGAAGGGCTTGACTTCCGGGTTCGGAAT
>NZ_FMYF01000004.1 GCF_900092135.1 Raineyella antarctica
CGCCTACCGGCAGCCGTCACGGGCCGAGGGCAAGAACATGTTGGATGCGCTGATCGCCTCGATCTCCAGCGGGGTCCCGAAGGTGCTGGGTGAGGTGATCACGCTGGGACGGACACTGAAACGCCGCCGCACCGACGTCCTGGCCTACTTCGACCACCCCGGAACCTCGAACGGTCCCACCGAGGCGATCAATGGCCGGCTGGAACACCTCCGCGGCACCGCCCTCGGCTTCCGGAACCTGGTCCACTACCGGCTACGAGCACTCCTGGACACCGGCGGATTCAGACCCCGACTCCACTCTCTTCTGTGAAGAGCCCGTCATCTCGGCCGGTCCGGAGAAAGGGACAAGAATGACCAGCTGGGACAACTTACAGAAGCTCCGCCGGAAGCTCCGAGAGGAGGGGACGGGCACGACCGCTCGCCGCCTTGGCCACCGTGCGGCGCAGTGGCTCGACAGCCGAGTCGACGCCGAATCGTTGGCATTTCCACTGCTGACCGAGGACATTCGGTGGGAGAACGGCCGAACCGAGACCCTCACCCGGCCCCAGCGCGTGCCCGTCGCGCCTGACGGTGCCGCAGGCCTGCATCTCGGTTGGGTCTGCGTGCCGCCTGCCCTAGGGTCAGGTGGCCACACGACATTGTTTCGAATGGTGCGGATGGCAGAACGACTGGGATATCGGTGCACCCTGTTCCTTTACGACACGACAGGTACCTCGGTAGATCACCACGCGGCCGTAATTCGGCGCGGTTGGCCCGACCTGCGTGCAGACGTCAAGAGCGCCCGTCCGGCCATCTCAGGAGTCGATGCCGTCGTGGCCGGGTCATGGGAAACTGCCCATGTCGTTGTCAGCCGTTCGCCCGAGTCCATTCCGAAGTTCTACTTCATCCAAGATTACGAACCCTTCTTCTACGCGCGTGGTCCGCTATGGACGTTGGCCGAGCATAGCTACCATCTCGGATTGACGACGATCGCGCTGGGCCAGATGGTCGCCGGTTCCTTGCGCACCTTCGCCGAAGTGGAGCCGCATCTCGTCGTGCCGTTCGGCTGCGATACCGACACGTATCGACTGCGGACAGGGGACGAAGAGCCTCGTGCACGTGAGGGGATCGTCTTCTACGCCAAGCCGGGCGCCGCGCGGCGGGGCTTCTCCCTTGGTCGGGACGCGCTGAGGCACTTCCATCGCGAGCATCCCGACGTGCCCATCCATGCAGTAGGGGATACGCCATCCGGCTCGCTCGGTTTTGACGTCATCTCCCATGGATCGCTCGCGCCGTCGGACCTGAATGAGCTGTACAACAGCGTCCAGGCAGGACTCGCCCTGTCGTTCACGAACATCTCGCTGGTCGCCGAGGAGATGCTGGCGGCCGGGGTCGTTCCGGTCGTCAATGAATCGGCGATGGCCCGTGCGGACCTGCCCCAATCCGGCCCCGTGTGGGCGATACCCACGCCCCAGGGTATATCAGATTCCTTGTGGACGACAGTGAGCACGCCACGGTCGGATGCGGATATTCGCTTCCTTTCACAGAACGCCCGGCAGGGGTGGGATGCGACGGCTAGTCGTGTCGTCGAATTCATTGCCGGCTCCGTTGATCCCTCGGTTCGACCACTTCTTTGCGCAAGTGTTGGAGGAGACCGATGATCCTCGACAATGCCGTCCACAAGGCGGGAGACGCCGAGCCGACCGGTCCTGTGACCATGCCGGATCCCGCACGTTATGACCACTTCCTCGTAACACGGTTCAACGTGCGTAGTTTCTATCATTCAGGAGAACCGACCGAGGCATGGCTGCGAGAGCGCCTGGAGCTGTTCCTGACCTTCTGCCTGCCTTCCGTCGCAGGACAATCCTCCGGAAGATTCACGTGGCTGGTCTTCTTCGACGACCAGACGCCGGCCTGGTTCCGGGAGCTTGTCGAAGCGAGGTCAGGGAAGGTATTCGAGGCTGTATACGTGACCGGCTACTTCGATCACCACACGGTGTCTCGAGAGGTCGGTCTCAGGGCAACTGCACCGTTCATCATCACTACCCGACTGGACAACGACGATGCTCTCTCACGGGACTTCATCAGTGTGATCCAGCAGCAGTTCGCCGAACAGGACTTCCAGTTCATCAATCTCACGAGCGGGGCGCAGTTCGCGGATGGTCGCTACTACCTGCGGCCGTATACCAAGAATCCCTTCCTCAGCCTGATCGAACGTAACGAGGGCGATCTGCGGACGGTCATGGTGGAGCACCATTACCGGATCGACCAAGCCGGTCCGGTGCGTAACGTGAGGACTTGGCATCCGCAATGGCTGCAGATTGTGCATGGTGGCAACGTGCTGAACGAGATCGTTGGGCTCCGTGTTCCTGCCCGGTCCGTGACGCCGTACTTCTGCGGCGACCTGCCACAGCAGGATGCCTGGGGCGACTTGCTGACCGGGATGCTTGCCACCTCTCTACGCATAGCGCTGCGCCTCCTGCGGAAACCGCAGAGGCTTCGAGAGTTGGTCTCAGTGATCAGGGCACACGCAGTACCGTCCGGCCGATGACGTCCGCTCGGCGCCCCCGCCGAAGCGTTCCGCTCACGCCCGCCGTCGTCCGCAACGACGTTCATCTTTGGGCCGGAGCCGCAGCCTGCGGGGGGATCGCAGTATCGCTGGCCGGTAAGGCGCTCAGGGTCCCAGCTAATCCGATGTAGAGGAAGAGGAAGCCTCCGGGCATGATGAAAGCGAGGCCATCGAAGAAGAAGAGGAGCGTGACATTGGCACCGATTCCGGCAGCGAGTGCCGCACCGATCAACCTCGCCTCGGGGTCGTTTCGGCACCGTAGGGGCCGGAAGCCTTCGACCATTGCGGCCAGCACCACCAAGCCCAGAGCGAAGAGGCCGAGGAGGCCGAGCTCGATGAGCACCAGTAGGAACTGATTGTCCAGGATCAAATTGTTCGGCAAAAAGGTTCCGAAGCCTCGGCCAACCAGGAGATCCCGGCTCGCGATGTGCAAGGCGGGTAGCAGGCTCGCCGACCGGGACTTGGTACTCGGGTCGTTGAGGGCGCCGAACACCAGCCCTCGGATTGTGCCCAACATGCCTGGGACCGTGAAAGCGATCGCTACAGTCACGCCGGCACCGGAGAGCATCGCCATGATCCTCGCCCGGGGCGGCAGACTGGGCAGTATTAGCAGTACGCCGACCGCCAGCCCAATGAGAGCAGAACGTGATACAGACACCATGAGTGCGGCCACGATCGCCACCGGCGGGATGAGGGAGCGCAGAGGACGGCGAGCGAAGCGTGGAAGCACAGCTGCGATAGCCAGCGGCAGTGTCGCCGACAGGACAACGGCGTACTCGAGTGGATGTGCAGCAGTGCCCGCCGCTCGCGAGAATCCCGCTCTGGTCTGAACGGATGCGAACTCGCCACTGACAACGAATCCCGGCAGGGACAAGCGATCCACAACAGGGTCACCGGTCACGAACTGCACCAGCCCCAAGGCAGCCATCGCGACACCCAGGACGGCAATCCGGTGCACCAGAGTCCGCAGCTGGTCACGGGTACGGACGCCATCGAGGGCCACCAGGGCGATTCCCAGCCAGCTGCACATCCGGAGGATGCCGGAATCTGCAACGGTGACCTCCTGGGGAGGAATGCCCTGGAGGACATTCACTCCGTAGCTCAGTAGAACGGCCCCGCCGACCGCTGCGATCCCGGCCCGGATCCTAGGTGATCCGGTGCAGACGTCATCGGCCGCTTGCAGGCGGTGGAAGAGCCACCATAGGAATCCGGCGAGGCCCCACACCGTTGAGGGGCGCCCTAGGGATCCCAAGGCCGGAATGGTGAGGAATGAGGGGATAGCGCACAGGAGGAGGAGGTAGATCGTCAAGAAGGTGACCGCGTCGAAGCGGGGGAGGAGCCCCGGCGAGCGCGGCGGCGGGTCGTCCGCCCTGCGACCCGCCGCCGTCATGACCGGCGTCTCTCGCGGTGGGGGCGGAGGCGTTCCATGGCGACGGACAAGCTCATGCCTGCGACACCTCCAACCAGTAGCACAGCCATGCCGCCCTTCAGGGCTCCGGATCGCGTAGGTCCGAATGAGTCCACCGCCGCGTTCTCGACCGGGGCCTCCATCGTGATGAAGTCTTTCGGATCGGCTCCGACAGATCGCTGCAGATCCTCCGTGATAAGGGTCAGATCCGTTGCCAGCGAGACCAGGCGAGCCTTGACCGCCTCGGGACTCGTATCGATGACCTGGACCACCAGCACCGGCCGATTGAACGACACCTGCCACTGGTTCCCGGCATCGGCGAGCATGACGGATACGCCCTCGCGGATGTTGTTTCCTTGGAGAGTGGCGGTGGGGGAGGACACATCGACCACGTCATGTTCGGCTGCATATCGCCTCTGGACAGCTCCAGTGAAGTTGATGAGGGTGGCTGCCATGCCATCTTGTAGCCCGGAGACCGCTGCACTACCGGGGGCAAGGAAGACGAACTCCGTCCGCGCGGTGTAGTACCGCGGACTGGATGCCAAGGAGACAGTGAGACCGGCTGCCAGAAGGGGCGGGACGACGGCAATGTACCACCATCGCCAGAGGATCCGAGCGATATTCGCGACGGT
This sequence comes from Raineyella antarctica, assembly GCF_900092135.1. Taxonomy (GTDB): domain Bacteria; phylum Actinomycetota; class Actinomycetes; order Propionibacteriales; family Propionibacteriaceae; genus Raineyella; species Raineyella antarctica. The sequence continues at coordinate 4,589 of NZ_FMYF01000004.1, forward strand.
CATGAGAGGGAGCCCTTGCCGGCGGTCACGGGAGCCTCCAAAGCCCCTGGCATCTCCGATCCAGGCGGGCTGCTCCGAACATCGGCCGGGGCCGGGCTCTGGGGGACGATGTTCTCCCCGTCCATACCCCGCTCCACCGCCTGGGCTCCGAGATCCGAACGCCTGATGTCAGGTACGGGTGAACCGGGAAGAGCCGCTCGACGCGGGCGGCGCCGCAGGATGACCCCGTCCAGCATGCTGGTCATGATGAGGGTGCCAACGCCTCCCGCGCCTGCCACCACCAGAGCCATGCGCAGGCGCGCCTTCGTGTCCATGGAGGGTTCTGGATCTGCGACCAGGAGCATGGTTCGAATCTTGAGACCGTCAGACAAGCCAACCTTGTTTTGCATGGCAGCCAGAGTGGTCTCGACACTTGTCAGCGCCTCGGACTGCATCGAGGAGACTTCGTGCGGGTCGCCACCGGTCACCACGATGTGTACCACTGGAGCACTTGTGGTCCGGTCGGGCTCGACGGAATACTCGCTGCCGGGATGCCGGTGAGTTATGGGATCGACGACGTCGGCCGCTGAGGAGAGCTGGGTGAGAACATCCAAGGCCTGCCCCATGCCGCCCAAGTAGAGAAACGGGTTCCCATTCTTTCCCACGGACTCCGAAGGCGGCATCAGGAGCACGCGCGCCTCCGAGGTGAACCGCGGTGGTATCGCTTGGTAGGTCAGGTAGGTGCCCGTCATGGTGACAAGGAGGCCTATCAGAACGATGTACCACCGTCGCAGGAGGACCCGCATGGAGTCCTCGAAGTTCATCGTCCCCTCCGTGTCTGATCGGGAGCCTGCTCTGGGGCCCGGGGAATCCGGGGAGTGGAGCCCTCCGGACGCGGAACAGAGAAGTGCCATCCGCGGTGCTTCCAATGCTCAAGGTGGTCCTTGGCCGTGGTCAGTCCTTCAGTGCCGGCCAACGCGAGCACAGCCCTCTTGGCCACGCCACGAGCCATCTCACGCAGCACTCGTACGGGCCGCCCCACGGCGATATCCCGGGCAAGGACGGCGGGCCCAGGAGAAGTCAGGTCATCCAGTAGCCCGGGAAAACGCGTTCGATGACCGTGCGGTGATACAAGGCTTCCCTGAACGCGGTTGCTGACGTTCGTGCCATGGATCACCTGCAGCCAGCCGGCCGGGGAACCGACGAATCCTTCATCCATCGTCAGGTGAAGACGGTTGTGCCAATCCGTCCAGCAGGTGACAGGGTCTGTCCACTCCTCCAGGACTGAGCAGAACGCGTTACGAGGGTCGTGCCGCCTGTAGACCAGATCGCCCTGGCGGATGAGTCCGTTGGGAACGTACATGGCGATTCTTCGAGCCTCGTTGTCGTCCTGGGTCCAAGAAGATTGGATAGTGGCGGCTGCGCGCTGGAGATGATCAACGAAGTCGACGGCCAGTGCGTCGTCGTTGTCCAGATTGGTGGTGAGCAATGCGGCTCGCGTTGGTCCTGAAATGATCTCGCGGAGATCAGTGCGCAGGTCCTCCGCCGAGATCTTGGTGCGCAAGATGGGATGGAACAGGCCATCGCGTCCCCAGTCGTGCAGCCAGCTCAGTAGCCAGGACGGGCTCTCTGGATCGAAGTAGACGATCCAATGGAAATTCCGGTTGTCCTGGTATGCGACCGATGGTTGGCAGAAGCGCTCGAACAGCGCCACACGCTGCAGGAGCCACCCATCCTGCGCGCGGATGAGGCTCTCCGGGCCGGGCGTAGGCACGTTGAACCGGGTCAGCAGGACGTGGTCGACGCACGATCCGTTCATAGCCTGCCTCGTTCTGTGGGCTGGGGCCGCCGGGTGCTGTCGTCCCGCTCCCACTCGGTGACCGGCCCATCGGGGCCATTGTTACGCTGGCGGACCCGAGGAACTGCGGCCAGAACCGCATACGCCAGCGCCTCGCAGCCACTGACCGGGCCATGGACCGATCGCAGCAACTCCCATGTCGTCGATGTCACGGTGTCGAGAGGGGGCGGAACATCCCTAGCTTCGTCACGGCGAGTGTCTGCCTTCTGCTGCGTCCACAGCTCTGCCGGCCCCCGTTGGTTGCGCCGCAGCACCTTCAGCAGGGACGCCACGTCCTGCGGTGTCCGTACGGGAACGGGGGGAGCGGGGACGATCATCTTCTCGTCATCCTCGAAGGACTGGTCAACGAAGTAGTCGTCGGCCGTGACCTCCGGGAACTCCCCGAAGCGGGCATGTCCCTCCTCGCTCAGCCCGAAGACCCCGGCGCCCCAAAGCGCCTGGTTCGTGCTGGGCAGCCGGCGGCGTGCCCGGTAGTAGGAGCGGACCGGCCAGCTCGCCGTCCCCACGTCGTAGCGGAAGGCCGGTCGGGCGGCGAGTACAGGCCCGCGGAGGTGCTCGAGAAGCGTGCGCAGCGTCGTCGGAGTGATCTCGGTGTCGGCGTCCAGGTAGACGCGGGGCCAAAGGGTTGCATGGGAATCTCCCACGTTCAGGGCGGTTGTTTTGGAGGGCACGTCGATCTCGATCACCCGGACGCCCGGCACGGCAGCGGCGAGGGCCGCGGTGTCGTCGGTGCATCCGTTGCAGACGACGATCACCTCGACCAGGCCGGTGCGAACCACCGGTTCGATCGAGGACAGGGTCCGGCTGATCACGGCGGACTCGTTGTGGGCCGGGATGATCACGGAGCCGTGGGGGAAGTCGGTGAGGACGTGCACCGGTTCGGTGCTCGCCGTGGGGCCGGGCAACGTGTCCCAGCGGCCCTCGTCGGCCACCACGGCCAGGACGCCGCGACGGTCCCGCCGGTGGACCCGCAGGGTCTCACCCAGGACCACGCCCGCCCAAATGGCCGCGGGGACCCGGCCACCATGGTACTTGCGGGCATAGCGGACCACGTTAACCGCCATCAGCGCCGTCAACTCGGGGGAGGTGCCCGAGCCCGACCCGAGGTGCACCATCGTGGCTTTTGGCTCGTACCAGGCGACGAACCCGAGGTCACGGGCGCGGCGGAAGTAGTCGGTCTCCTCCGAGTACAGGAAGAACCGCTCGTCCCACTCGCCGATCCGGCGGGCGGCAGCTGCGCGGACCATCACCGCTGCCCCTGTTGCCCAATCGATCTCGTGGCCGAACTGGTAGCTCTCCGGCGCCAGGTCCGTGCCGGCCAAGGCCGCGGGCCGTTGCCTCCACCTCCTGCCGAACGCGGCGTCCCCCATGATGGTCCCCGGGCTCGGCTCGCGGTACAGGGACGGCTGGACGTTCCCGTCGCCATCGACCAGGCGGGGGACCACCAGGTCCGCCATACCGGACCGAATGACCGACAGCAGCGCTGCGATCGCGCCGGGCAGCACCTGCAGGTCGGGATTGAGGACCAGGAGCGCCTCGGCCTCACCGGCGGCGCGGGCCGCGACATTGATGCCCGCTGCATACCCGAGGTTGCCTCCGGTGGGGGTGACGATGACGTCCGAGTGCCTACCCAGCACCTGCAGGGTCGCGTCGGTGGACGCGTTGTCCGCCACGACCACCCGGAGCCGTAGGCCGGTGGCCTCCCGACGGAGGCTCTCGAGCAGGGCATCGATGTGGTCGGCGCTGTTGAAAGTGACCACCAGGACCGCGACGTCGGCCGCCAGGCCGGGCGCGGCGAACGTCCCGTCCGGCCTGGGCGGCTCGGTCGTTGGCGACCCACCGACCGCTGCGGCCTCCGGTCGCCGAGCGGATCGGGGGGGATCCGGGGTAACGGGGGGTGGCGAGACGGCCGGTGGATCGGTCTGGGGGAGCAGCGCGCTGTGGCGCCGCAACTGGAGCAGCCCAGGCGGGTCGTCCAGGAGATACCGCTTCGCGAGCCGGCGGGGCTCGCGGGCGAGTCGCCATGCCCACTCCAGACCGTGGTCGCTGGCGACCCGCGGAGCGCGCTGGATGGCGTCGGCGAGGAAGTCGACGACCGCTCCGAAGGCGAGCAGGACGTTCGCCCCGGTCGCCGGGCCGTAGCGGGAGATCCACAGTTCCTGGCGCGGTTTGCCCAGGCCGACGATCAGCAGTTGCGGCCCGGCGGCGGCAATGGCGGAGGCGAGCCGCAGCGAGGCCGCGTCATCGGCCAGCTCGGACCTGTCGGGGGACCACATGCCGGCGACGACGAGCCCGGGACGGGTCCGCGTCAGTCGGCGGGACAGCAGGCGCTGGACCACGTACGAGCCGCCGACGAACCCCACCGAGACACCTGCCTGTTCGGCCGCGTCGAGGAGGGGCTCGGCCAGGTCGCTGCCCGCCAGCCGCGGCCAGGGACGGCCGCTCAGACGTGATGACTGCGCGACCAGTGGTGCCCCGTCGAGCAAGGTCAGCCACTCGAGGGGACGGCGGGCGCCGTCCACGTCGGTGCTGGTGGGATGCAGGGAATCGCCCAGCACATGGCGCCACCGGCCGGTCTCCCCGAACTGCACGATGTGGTCCAGGTTGGCCGAGATCACGGCCAACGGTGGGTCCACCAGGGCGCGCGACGGACGGTCGGCCGCAGCGGGCTGGGCCGCCCGCTGGACGATGGTCGCGACGGCGTCGGCCTGGTCCATCAGGTCGACCACGACGCCGGCCAGTTCCACCCGCGGGTGGGTACGGGCCCGGTCCGCCCGGGTCCCGTCGTCCTCGGGGGTCTCAGTGCCCGGCCGCACGTCTCGCGTGGCCGCCGGGCGCTCACGTACGGTCGTCGTCATGCCGTCGGCTCCAAGCCGTTCCCGGTCTCGCGGTAGAGCCGGCCGGTCGCGGGGCAGCGCCAGCCGTCCTCCTCCTGGACCAGGGGGTGTCCGGCTTCGCCGACCCAGCCGACCTGCCGGGCGGGGACGCCGACCACGATCGCGTACGGGCGGACATCACGGGTCACCACGGCTCCGGCCGCCACCATGGCCCAGGCCCCGATCGTGACCGGTGCCACGCACACCGCCCGCGCGCCGATGGAGGCACCGGTGTCGATCGTGACGGCCACCTCCGACCAGTCATCGGCGGACTTCAGGCTGCCGTCAGTGTTGACCGCCCGGGGGAACAGGTCATTGGTCAGTACCGCCGCCGGGCCGATGAACACACCGTCACCCAGCCGCGCGGGCTCGTAGACGAGGGCGTAGTTCTGCAGCTTGCAGTTGCGACCCAGGACCACCCCCGGTCCGACGTACGCCCCCCGGCCGACCGTGCAGCCGGCGCCGAGGACGGCGCCCTCGCGGATCTGCGCCAGGTGCCAGATCACCACGTCGGGGCCGAGGTCGGCATCCGGCGCCACGTCAGCACTCGGCTCGATCCGCGCCCCGACGTACGGTGCGCGCTCCGTCTCCACTGATGTCATCAGTCACTCCCGGGCTGTCCCGATCCAGCTGGGGTCCTCGCCAGTCCCATGCTCGGAGCGGCGGGCCAGATGGTGATTTCAACGTAGGTCCGGGCCGAGGCGGGGGCAACGGAAAACGGAGCCGGGAAGCCGAATCGGGGGGTGAACGAGTACCGCACGAGCAGGACCACGTAGGCGCTGCCGGGCAAGTGCGCGTGGACCACGCGGACAGGGGCGACCGGCGGTGCCGAGGCAGGGAAAGACCTCTCTGGCAGTGCCGTTGCCAGCGCCCTAGCCTGATGGCGGATGGGAATCACGGGCGCCGGGGCGTGTCCCACCCCCTGACACGTCCCGGCGACCACACCGGTCAGGGCACGGCCAAGCTCGCGAGCACTGTCGAACGCGGGTCGGCCGGCCTCGTGACCGGGAGAGGAAATCGTGATGCGCATCCTGACGAGAAGTCTTCGGTACGCCCTGGGAACAGTTGCAGTCGGGGCCGCGATGCTGGCGTCGACGGCGGTGGCCCATGCCCAGCCGTTCGCCGGGGGCTATCCGGGCACCTGGGGCCAGGAGGTCAAGGCGTGCAACCTGAGCGCCTGCTATCCCGGCGGCACCGACCGGGGAGACTACGTCAACTCACAGGCCCGTGATGATTCCGGCCGTGGCTACGCGCAGGAGATCCAGGACCTGGCCAATCCGGGTCGCGCGCTTCCCTCGCCGTTCTGACACGCGTTGGCGCCGCTCCCCTAGGCTTGGTTCTCATCGTCCTGACCACCTGACAGTTCGGGCGCGGTCATCGCCGAGGGTGTGGCGCTCAGGCTCCGGCGAGGGTCACGACCGCATCGGTGGCGAAGCCGAGGAGCAGTCCCACGAGAACGCCCCAGGTGGTGGTGATCTTCATGTTCTGGCGACGCGCGACGGCGAGCAGTTCGATCACGACGTAGAGGATGGATCCCGCGGCCAGCGAGAGGAACCCGACGCTGACCAGGTCGTTGGAGAACTGCTGGCCGACGATCGTGCCGAAGAACGTCGGACCACCGCCGATCAGGCCCAGCAGGGCGAGGTACTTCCAGGAGGGACGTTCGTGCTGGGCGGCCATCGGGGCGACGATCCCGAAGCCCTCGGTGCCGTTGTGGATGGCGAAGCCGATGACCAACAGGATCGCCAACTGGGTCGCGCCGGTTGCGGCGCTGTTGCCGATCGCCAGCCCCTCGGCGAAGTTGTGCAGGCCGATCCCCACGGCGATCATCAGCGAGAGCGTGTGGGCCGTGGAGAGGGGCGCAGCGGCGACCCCGGACGCGGTCGCGGCACCGGGACCCTCGGGACGTGGGACGGGCCTCGCCCGTCGGGCCACCCAGCGGTCGAAGTGGACCAGGCCGACCAACCCGGCGGCGAGCCCGATCGCGAAGACGGCCGAGGATCCGACGACGGCGGTGACGTCCTTGTCCCCGAGGCCCTTGTCGATGGGCTCCCAGGCGTGCGCCAGCACGTCCCACAACAGGAACAACAGGATGCCGACCGCCAAGGCGTTCAACCAGACCCGGGTCCTGGGTAGCGCAGCCCTGATCCGTCCCAGGGGAAGTCCGAGGAAGATGGTCAGTCCGGCGATCAGGCCGAGCACAACCACGTGGGTGGCGCTCATCAGGCATCCTTTCGAGAAGGTCAGTTGAGCCAACCTATCCGTCGAGGCGGGCCAGGTCCATGGCAGCCCAGGGATCAGCCCACCCGCCACTGGGTACACCGGCAGGATCCCGCCCACGAGACTTTCGTGGACGGGATCCTGTGCGCAGGACCGAGGCCGAACGCCGAGGTCGTGCGCGTGGTCCGGGCGCCCCTCGTGCAGCGGAGGGGCGAACGGCGCTCAGCCGAAGATGCGACCGAAGATGCCGGTCGGCCTGGCCGCGGCGATCTCCTCGGCCGTGTGCTGGCCGTTGCACCACTGGCCCTTCGGCACCGAGGCCTTGACCTGGGCGACGTGCTGGCCGCAGCCGGCCCAGGTGGTCTTGCCGCAGACCTTGCAGCTGACGGGACGACACATGGTGGTACCTCTTCCTTCTTCTGTGGAACCGCCCGAGGGCGGTGCAGGGACCGGGCGCCGGTGGCGCTCGGAGTCGTGGTGATCGGGTGGGTGGGCAGTGGTGGGTGCTCGAGCCGGCGGTCCCGACTCGGGCTGGGGATGGTCAGCTGAGAAGCGTGGGCACGTTCATCGCCCCGATGTAGCCGGCGAGGGCCACCAGCATGACGATGAAAGCGCGGGTGAGCGTACGGGCGGGGACTCTGGACGTGATCCGCGAGCCCAGCAGTGAGCCGACCACCGCGAAGACGGTGAAGCCGCCGATGACGACCCAGTCAAGCTCGACCCCGTTGCCCAACCGGAAGGCCAGGGCGGTGCCACTGTTGATCGCGATCACCAGCAGGGAGGTGCCGACGGCCGCCGGCATCGCCAGGCCCATCGCCAGCACCAGGGCGGGGACGACGGCGAAACCGCCGCCGATGCCGAAGAAGCCGGTGAGCAGGCCCACCCCGCTGGCCGCGAGCACCAGGCGCAGGGGCCGGGGCCGCGGCTCGACGGCTGCGGCGGCCGATGTCCCGGTGCGGCGGTGGCGCCGCCACATCAGCAACGCCACCACCAGCATCAGTACGGCGAAAGCCGACATCAGCACGGCCGAGGGGAGGCCGACCGCCAGCTTGGCCCCCAGGAACGAGCCGAGGACGCCGAGGATGCCGAAGATGACGCCGCGGCCCAGCCGTACGTTGCCCTTGCGCTGGTGGGGAACCAACCCGACCAGTGAGGTCAGACCGATGATGATCAGCGAGGCCGTGGTCGCGGTCGTGGGGGACTGGCCGAGCAGGTAGACCAGGCCCGGGACGGCGAGGATGGACCCGCCGGCGCCCAGACTGCCGAGAGCGGTGCCGATCAGCAGGCCCAGCGGGATGACCCAGAGCAGTTCCGTCATCAGCGGCTTCGCGGTCCGGTGACGTACTCGCGACCCTCGGCGATCCACCCGCTGGTTCCGCCGTCGACGCTGACCGCGTCGAAGCCTGCCGCCTGGAGGATCGAAGCGCCCGACAGGCTGCGCTTGCCGCTGGCACAGATCACGTACACCGGGCCGCGCCGCGGCAGCTCGTCGGTACGTCGGGTGAGCTCGCCGAGCGGGATGAGCACGGCCCCGGGCACGTGGCCCTGCTCGTACTCGTGCGGTTCGCGGACGTCGATCAGGGTGGCCCCGGTGGCGTACGCCCCGGCCAGGTGGGAGTAGTCGCAGGTCTTCATGGTCGTGCTCCTCTCGGGTCAGGCGTTCGCGGTCGCGGTCTCGATGGCACCCCAGCCGCCGAGGACGTCGGAGACGTCCTCGTAGCCGCGCTGGCGCAGCCAGCTGGCGCCCACACTGGAGCGATAGCCGCCGGCGCAGTGCAGCAGGACCGGGCGCTGCGGGTCCAGCTCGCGGTAGCGCTTGGGCAGTTCGGCGAGCGGGATGTGGCGGGCGCCGTCGACGGTGCCGTTGACCAGCTCGCCGACATTGCGGATGTCGACCAGCTGCACCTCGGGATCCTTGATCGCCTCGAACATCTGGATAGCGGTCAGTCGGCTGGACTGCTCGGCGGACTGAGGGTGCTCGACCAGGTAGGTCTCGACGTCGGGGAGGTAGCCCACGCAGCGGTCGAAGCCGATCCGTGCCATCCGCAGGGCGGTCGCCTGCTCCTGGCCGGGATCGGCGACGACCACGAACTCGCGCTCGTGGTCGATCACCATGCCGGCAGTCTCCGCCATCCGGCCGCCGAAGCCGACGTTGACCGAGCCTGCCAGGTGCCCGGCCGCGAAGTCCATCGGGTCGCGCGAGTCGAGCACGGCAGCGCCCGACGCGATCACGGCGGCCAGCTCCTCGGCATCCAGGGGCCGGATCTCGGCGCCCAGGTCACGTACGGGCCGCTGCGAGCGATTGACGATGGCGTCGTGCACGAAGTACGCCGGCGCGGACGGCTGGTCGTCGGTGACCAGGGCGGCGAACTCCTGCTCGCTCATCGGCCGGCAGGCATAGTTGAACAGCCGCTGCTGGCCGATGGTGGAAGACCGCTCGGTCGACAGGTTCTTGCCGCACGCCGAGCCTGCCCCGTGGGCAGGGAAGACTCGGACCTGGTCCGGCAGGCCCATCAGCTTGTGCTGGACCGAGTCGTAGAGCTTGGTGACCAGCTCCTCCTGGGAGACACCGATGGAGGCCAGCAGGTCGGGGCGGCCGACGTCGCCGATGAACAGCGCGTCGCCGGTGAGGACACCGTACGGCACCTCGTCTGTGGCGTGCTCGTAGACCAGGACACTGATCGACTCCGGGGTGTGGCCAGGGGTGCTCATGATCTCCAGCTCGAGCTCGCCGAGGCTGATGCGCTCACCGTCGGCCAGCGGGCGGAAGTCGAAGTCCGGCCGGGCGACCTCGCCGTAGCCGATCCAGGCGCCGGTCGCGCGGGCGAGCTCCAGGTGGCCCGACACGAAGTCGGCGTGGAAGTGGGTGAGGATGACGCCCTCGATGGCCAGACCGGCCGCCTTGGCGTCGGCGAGGTACTCCTCCACGTCACGGCGAGGGTCGACGACGACCGCCCGGCCGGTGGTCGGGTCCCCGACCAGGTAGGAGGCGTGCGAGAGGCAGTCCAGGTAGTACTGGGTGAAGTGCATGGGATGGTCTCCTTCGGTGAGGGGGCTCACACTCGTGCGCTGACGTCACCCAACATACATACCCCCTGGGGTATCTATCAAGCCCCGCGTTCCGAGAGAACGCGGAGCTGTCTGCTGCGGGGCCAGATCCCCGCCCCGAACAGGGCCGAACCGGTCAGACGACGCCGTGCCGGCGGACTGGGGAGGGCGCCTCAGACGAGCACGTGGTCGGTCATCACCGGTTGCAGTCCGCGCGCCCGGACGGCGTCACACACCTCGGCGACGCTGCGACCGTCGGCGATCTCGAACTGAGCGTCCCCGGAGTCCACTCCCTCGGCGTGGTCGCCCACCCCGGTGCTGACCCCGGCCGACACCTTGGTCGCCACCACGCCGATCACGTTGTCGCGGAAGATCGCCCGCTCGCGGGTGGACACGGTGATGGAGGCGTACGGCAGGAACAGCCGGTAGGCGCACAGGATCTGGAACAGCTGGTGCTCGTGCACGTCGCGCGGGTTGACGCTGGCGTCCGCAACGGTCGGGCGCAGCCGCGGACAGGACAGGCTGATCTCTGCGGCGGGGTACGCCTGCTGCACCAGGGCGGCGTGCAGGCCGGTGGCCAGGGCATCGGCGTGCCAGTCGTCCAGGCCGAGCAGGGCGCCGAAGCCGACACTTCGCATGCCGCCCCGAAGTGCCCGCTCCTGGGACTGGAACCGGTACGGGAAGCTGCGCTTGCGCCCACCCGGGTGCAGCGGGTCGTACGCGACGGGGTTGTAGGTCTCCTGGTACACCGAGACGGCGTCGGCGCCCGCCCCGTGCAGCGTGCGGTAGTCCTCGGTGTTGACCGGCTGGATCTCCAGGCCGACGGTCCGGAAGTGGCGCGCGGCTCGGCGGACGGCGTCGGCGATGTAGGCGGTGTCGGAGAACTTGGGGCTCTCGCCGGTGAGCAGGAGGATCTCCTCCAGGCCGGTGGCGGCGATCGCCCGCAGTTCGGCGTCGATGCCCTCAGGGGTGAGTCGCATCCGATGGATGCGGTTGTCGGCAGCGAACCCGCAGTAGGTGCACAGGTTGGCGCAGTAGTTGGCGATGTACAGCGGTGTGAAGAGCTGGATCGAGGTGCCGAAGTGGTCACGGGTCTCGCGCTTCGCGGCGAGGGCCAGGTCCTCCAGCAGGGGCGCGGCGGCAGGAGACAGGAGCGCGGCGAAGTCGCCAGGCGTACGGGTCCGGTGGGCCAGCGCTGCCCTGACGTCGCGGGTGGTGAACACGGAGAAGTCCGTGGTTGCCACCTGCCCGAGCACCTGCTGCATCAGGGGTGACTCGAGCTGTTCCTGGCGGGGAAAGAAGCCCATGTGGTCGGTGTGCCTCATGCGACGACCTCGTCCATGCCCATCCCGTCGAGGAACGCGGTCAGCGGATCGGAGGCCTCGCCGCCTCGTTCCAGGATGCGTCCGGGGCCGGCGAGGTGGCCGGCGCGGCCGGCCTCGATGGCCAGCCGGAACGCCCGGGCCATGGCCGGGACGTCGGAGGCGGTCGCGATCGCGGTGTTGGCCATGATCGCTGTGGCGCCCATCTCCATGGCCTCGCAGGCCTGCGACGGCCGCCCGATGCCGGCGTCGACGATGATCGGTAGGTCGATCTCGTCGATCAGGATCTGGAGGAAGTCCCTGGTGGCCAGCCCGCGGTTCGAGCCGATCGGGGCGGCCAGCGGCATCACGGCCGCGGCCCCGGCGCTGACCAGGTCACGGGCCACGTTCAGGTCGGGGTGCATGTACGGCAGCACGACGAACCCCTCGGCGGCAAGCGTCTCGGTCGCCCGGATGGTCTCGTGGTTGTCCGGCAGCAGGTACTTCGTGTCGCGGATCACCTCGACCTTGACGAAGTCGCCGCAGCCCAGTTCCCTGGCCAGCAGGGCGATCCGGACCGCCTCGTCGGCGGTCCGAGCCCCGGAGGTGTTGGGCAGTAGTGTGACGCCCTCGGGGATGTGGTCCAGGATGCTCTCGGTGTCGGTGTTCGCCCGCCGCAGCGCGAGCGTGATGATCTGCGCGCCGGCCTCCTCGACGGCTGCCCGGATGAGGTCCAGGTTGTACTTGCCCGACCCGAGGATGAAGCGCGACGTGAACTCGCGCCCGCCGAGGCAGAAGGTGTCAGCCATGTGTTGTGTACTCGCTTCCTACGCCGGCATGACCCGGACAGGTTCGACGGTTCAAGCGCGTAGCTTGATCTCAGCCCCTGCTGGGGCGCCCGTGGGATGCGACCACGCTATACCCGGCCGTTCTCCGGCCGGCAGCGGGATGGCGGATGCTCACGCCGGGCGGTCATCCGACTCCTCAGGAGCATCGGCCGACACCGGGAGCACGACCTCGTTGTGACGCAGGAACCATGGCGTCCAGGGTGGGTCGAACCGTGCGAACCGGGGTGGCCCGCTGATCTCGAGCCCCGCCTGCTCCACGGCGCTGCGCAGTTCCGCTAGCTGCTCCTGGTAGATCCGCTCCGACCACCTGCCGGTGAAGGCCCTGGCGGCCGCCACTTGGGGCGGGACCTCCCGGACCCTGACGCGGGGGTCGGAGGGGATCGGCAACGTGTCGAGGGAGAAGCCGGCCGGCATGACGAAGCCGACCACGTGCCGGCCCGGATCGATGCCGGAGCGCTGGACCACGGGTGAGGTCATCGCGATCCTCGTCGGGGCGGGCTCCTGGACCACCGGCGCTGTCATCGCGACCTTGGTGCTCGTCCCGTTGGCGCCCGAGATGAAGCCCGCGAGGAGCCCGAAGGCCCGGTTGCCCGCCTCGGTGAACGAGCACTCCACCTCGACCTCGGCCACCAGATGGGCGCGATAGTGGCGCACCTCGAAGCCGGTGAACCGATCCAGGACCTCGTACGGCTGCTGCTCGGCCATGCCACCAGTCTGGCACGGCCGGACGCCACTGGTACGTCGGGCGATCCCTCTCAGCCGATCGGCACCGCGGGCCCGACCAGCGCGATCCTGCCGCGGTCGCGGATGCCCTCGAAGCGGTAGTCGCCCCAGCGGACGGTCCCGGAGCGCTGGTGCGCCACGCGAGTCCAGTCCCAGCCGTCGATGACGGGGGAGTCCGGTCCGCACCGGGGCGGGTAGGACGCCATCACCACCGTGCAGTGGCGCGGCCCCTGGCCGGCATCGACCACCGCACCGGCGAACTGCCGCGGGACCGGCCCGGCCAGGGCCACCACGAACGTCAGTGCCACCAGCACCACGCTGACCGGCACCATCACGAGCCGTTGGGGCCGGGAGCGGGACAGGGCGTTCAGCACCACGCCTAGGGGCAGCAGGTCGGCCGCCACCCAGATGCCGACGTGGGACAGCTTGTTCGGCAGCAGGTCGAGCGCCCCGGCCAGGTCGAGGGCCAGCCCGGCGATCACCGCATACACCAGCGCCGACGCCGCGGACACGATCCGCAGGCCGACCGGCAGGGCTCCGGCGCTTCCTCCCCAGGCAAAGCGGCCCCATGGGGCACCGAGCGCCAGCGCCACCTGGAACAGGACCAGGACGACGAGGGCACCGGTCAGGACCAGGGCGACCACCATGGGCACCAGCGTGGCACAGCCGCGCACCGGTGTACCCCGTTGTTGCGTACGACCCGCAGCGGTCCACGGATCCTGCAGGTCGTCGGGCCGATCCCCTGCTGGGGCAGACTTTCGGACATGGCAGAGGTGGGTGGTCTTCCGGAGCTCGATGTGGCGCGGGTACGCCGTTGGTGCCGGGTCAGGGTCCCCGACCAGCTCCGGGACGAGGTCCGGGTGGAGTGCGAGGTCGCTGCTAGGCACCTGACGATCCTCGAGTGCCGGCCGCGGTGGATGGCCGCCAGGGCAGCCGACTGGAGCCGCCTGCCGGTCGCCAGGCTGCGCTACACCAAGTCCCGCCAGGAATGGACGCTCTACTGGCACGACAGCAACGAGGTGTTCCACCGCTTCGACCCGGCCCCGCCGAGCCGCCACGTCGAGGCGCTGCTGACCGTGCTGGACCGGGATCCCACCTGCATCTTCTGGGGCTGAGCCGCGCCCGTGCCGGTCCTCGTGGCGGGCTCGCCGCGAACGGGTGCCGCCAATTAGGTGCAACAAGCGGCGCAGAATTTCTCCGTGTGAAGGTAGCGCTACTAGGTTCCTCAGCGAGAACTCAGTCGGCCCCGAGTCGTACGTCTTCGCTGCAGCGCAGCAGTCAGGAACCACCATGAGTCAGTCCACCGCAGTCCTCATAGACGATGTGCACGACGATCCGTACGTCATGGATCGCAAGAAGATCCAGGAACCGCCCGAGGGCTGGGTAGCCAGCCTGCGGTTCCTCGGCCCCGGCATGATCACGAGTGCAGCCGTGGTCGGCTCCGGTGAGCTGATCACCGCCACCACCCTGGGGGCCAAGGTCGGCTTCATGCTGCTCTGGCTGGTCTTCGTCTCCACCTTCGTGAAGGTGGCCGTTCAGATCGAGATCGCCCGCTGGTCCATCTCCACCGGCCGCCCCGCCATCGAGGGCTACGACCGGGTGCCTCCGAGGATCGGCGGCCGTGGCTGGGCCTCCTACCTCGCGGTGCTGATGTTCCTGCAGTTCGTCACCAGCCAGGCCGGCGTGCTCGGTGCTGCAGCACTGGCGCTGACCCTGCTGGTGCCGGCGGTCAGTGCGGCCTGGTGGGTGGCGCTGATGGTCGTGGTTGCGATCGCCATCCACCTCGCGAACCGATACAACATCGTGGAGACGATCTCGACCACCCTGGTGGTGGTCGTGACGGTCATGGTGATGGTGATGGTCCTCGGCCTGCAGGCCACTCCGTTCGCCTGGACCGGAGCGGACCTCGGTAGCGGCATGACCTTCCGGATCGCCGCCGGCTCGATGGGCGTCGCGCTGTCGATGTTCGGCCTGACCGGCGTTGGCGCCGGCGAGATCTCCAGCTACAGCTTCTGGTGCGTGGAGAAGGGCTACGCCGCCTGGACCGGCCCGAACGATGGCTCCAAGGAGTGGGTCGCCCGCGCCCGTGGCTGGATCTCGGTGATGAAGAAGGACGCCTGGGTCTCCTGGGTCATCTACACCGCCTCCACCGCCTCGTTCTACGTCCTCGGCGCGGCCGTCCTGAACCCGCAGGGCCTGGAGCCCACCGGCGGGGACGTGATCAAGACAATCTCCAGCATCTTCACCACGACCGTCGGCCAGTGGGCGGGACCGGTGTTCCTGGTCTTCGCGGCGATCGCCCTGTTCAAGACCATCCTGGCCAATGTTCCCAGCCTGAGCCGGCAGACCGCGAACGCGCTGTCCGTGTTCGGCGCGTTCACCTGGCGCGACAAGCCCGTCCGGGACAAGTGGATGCGCGGCCTGATGGTCTTCATGCCGGTGGTGTGGGGACTGCTCGCCGTGGTTTTCTCCTCCCCGCTGCAGATGGTCATCCTCGGCGGTATCCTCAACGCGCTGTACCTGATGGCCGTCGCGGTCTGCACCGTCTACCTGTCGATGCGCGACACCGATCCGCGGATCAAGGACGGCGCCCCGTTCATGGTCTACCTGATCGTCTCCGGCATCGCGGTGTTCGCGGTCGGCACCATTTCCCTGGTCGACATGATCTTCTGATCCCCTCATCCTTGATGACGTACGGCCCGGCGGAGTGACCCGCCGGGCCGTACGCATTCCCGGACTGACGCCCGCTATCCCTATCCCGGCAGTCGCCCCGGATCTACCCTTGATGGACAGGGATCAATGACTATGGGGGCAGTCATGTACAGCAGGGAAACGACGACCCAGGGGTCCTATGACCCCGCAGCGCTGGTCGAACAGATCAACAACACGATCCTCCCGGGAATCTCGCATCGGAACGGCTTCCGCGGAATCAATGTGAGCGGTGATCCCAGCACCGGCACCGCCTGGATCCTCACCAACTGGGACACCGTCGAGGACCTCGTCGCGAGCCGTCAGGACGCCGACCAGCTTCGCCGGCAGGCCACCCAGGCGCTCGGCGGCACGGTCCTCGGGGTCCGGGAGTGGGATCTCCCGGTGGTCCACGTCTCCGACCGGCCTCCGACACCAGGCCTGCCGATCAACGTCAATCGCCACTTCTACGACCCGACCCAGCTCCACGAGGTGGTGTCCTTCTTCGCCTGGGTGGCAGAGCCGATGTACCGGTCCTCACCCGGGTACCGGTCCGTGCGGATGCTGGTCGACCGCACGACCGGTGAGGTTCTGGTCGGATCCGTCTGGGACGACGAGGCGTCGCTCGAGGAGGGCTTCTCCCGCCTCGAACCGATCCGGGACCGCGCCGTCGAGAAGGGCATGAAGTTCGTCGAACGCACGCGCCGGGAGGTCATCTTCTACCTGGCCCAGTAGCCGGCACGCGAGCGAGGGGCGGGGATCCTGGTCGGGATCCCCGCCCCTCGCTTGCTGTCGGCAGGTAGGTCAGTCCTTGCGTCCCCAGACCAGGTAGATGATCGGGACGATGCCGACGCTGTTGATGACCGACAGGGCGGCGGCCCACAGGGACTTGTTGCCCTGGACCTGCTTCTGCGGGCGCTTCACCAGGTCGACAATCGCCCACGTACGCAGCCCCAGGTCGACGACGGCGCCGACGGTGATGGCGCGTCGGGTTGCCGGCGACAGATCGCGCCAGTGCTTCTTGCTTCCACGCATGAGACCCAGCCTCCTTGTTGCTGTTGCCCTCAGGCTAGTCCTGCGCGGGCGCCCGGTGGGCCGGCCTGCGCGAGGTAGGGGTGTGACGTCGGTCCGCCCTTCAGCCGGCCGTCACCGGGCCAGGTCCCGTCGACGGAAGCCGGCGATGCCGACCCCGAGGAACACCAGCGTGACCAGGGAGATGTAGACCACGCCGATCCGGTCCGGCTCGGGGGCCGAGACGATCGGGACGTGCCAGAACGGGCTCACCGCCAGCGCCCAGTTCGGGAGCTTGAAGCTGGGGCCGAGCAGGGTGAGCCCGAAGGAGGCGAGCACTCCGGCCCAAGCCACCAGGCTGACCAGTGGACGGGCGCCGACCACTGCTGCCGACAGCGAGATCACCGTCCAGACGGCCGGCACCGTCGCGACCGCCTGGAGCAGGCCGTCGCCGAACCCGATCCCGATACCGGCGCTGGAGGCGAGCAGCGCGATGATCGTCCCGGCGATGAGCACGTACACCGCCGGCGCGAGGAGGGCGACAGCCATGTTGCTGGCGTAGTAGCGCTGCCGGCGCACGGCGGCGGCCATGATCGGCTCCACCCTCTCCTCCAACTCCTCCGACCGGACCCGCAGCATCGTCTGCACGCCGGGGACGGCGGCGATGATCCCGACCAGGCCGAGCACGGTGTGCAGGAAGGCTGCGACGAGCGCCTCGTGGGTGGTCGCCCCGGCAGCGAGGATCTGCGTCACCGCACTCTCCGAGCCGAGGATGTCGCTGATGGACCGGGTGAAGTAGCCGAACATGAAGCCCAGGGCCAGGAACGCGATGGTCCAGGTGAGGAACGATCCGCGGTTCAGGCGGATCGCGAGCGCCCAGGTGCCGTGCAGGCGGCCGCGAGCCGGGCCGGGACGTGGGGAGATCGCGCCCTGGCCGAAGTCGCGCCGACCCTGCAGGGCGAAGGCGACCACGAGCATGACCACCGTGAGGACCACGGCGAGGGTGAGCGGCCACCAGTGGTTCCCGGTGGCCGGGCGGGTCTCGGCCGGCCAGCCCAGCGGGTTGGCCCAGACGGTCCACTCCGGGGCCTTGGTCGAGGTCAGGAAGCCTCGGAGCAGGAACAACGTCCCCAGCGTCCCGACCGCCATCGAGTTGGCGGTCCGGGCATCCGAGCCGATCTGGGCGGCCACGGCAGCGATCGCGGCGCACATCCAGCCGGTGGCGGTGAACGATGCCCCCAGCAGCAGGGAGGCGTCCCAGCCGCCGCCGGACAGGACGGTCACCAGGGCCGCCACGATGCCGGCGACCAGGGAACCGACCAGCGCCAGCCCTACCGCGGCCAGCAGCCGGCTGTACCGGCCGAGGACGCCGGAAGCCAGCAATTCGGCCTGGCCGGAGTCCTCCTGGCCGCGGGTGGCGCGGGTCACCGCGAGGATCGCGCCCAGCCCGACCAGGAACCCGCCGAGGGCCAGGCTGCGCCAGGCGTTGAAGCCGTCGACGGTGCCCAGGTCCCGGGCCGGGCCGAAGATCAGTCCCAGCGCCGGATTCGCCCCGATCGCCGCGGCCAGGCCCGCCCGGTCCCGGGCGGTGGGAAAGATGTACGGGTAGACCAGCACCGAGGACGACGACAGCACGGTCGCCAGCAGCACCCAGGGGGCGAACAGCCGACCCTCGTGCCGGACCAGTGTCCGCAGCAGCGGGCCAGCCCCCGTGAGGGCGCTGTCACCCGCCGCGCGCTGTTCCAGCGCATGGGCCGGCCTGCTCCGGGTCGTACGGACGGCACTCATCGCGTGATCCCTGCCCCGGCCTGGCCGGTCATGCCGGCCTCCTCCTCGTACATCTGCAGGAACAGGCTCTCCAGCGATGGCGGGGCCACGGTCAGTGAGGCCAGGCCGTACGGCGCCAGTGCGGACATCGCCGCCCCGACGTGGGTCGCGTCGACCGCGGCGGACAGGTGGTTGCCGTCCAGGTGGACGTCGTGGAAGAGGGCGAGGACCCGCTGGTCCGGGACACGGTCCAGCAGGGCGTGGATCGAGGTGCGGGCATGGCCGCGCAGCTGCGCCAGGGTGCCGGTCCGGGCGATCCGGCCGTCCCGGATGATGCTCAGCCGGTCGGCCAGCGTCTCGACCTCGGCCAGGATGTGACTGCTGAGCAGGACGGTGGTGCCGCGCTGCTTGGCCTCGCCGATGACCTCCTGGAACACGTTCTCCATCAGCGGGTCCAGCCCGCTGGTCGGCTCGTCCAGGACCAGCAGCTCGACGTCGGAGGCGAGCGCGGCGACGATCGCGACCTTCTGCTTGTTGCCCTTGGAGTACTGCCGGCCGCGCTTGGTCGGGTCCAGCTCGAACCTCTCGACCAGCTCGGCCCGGCGCGGCTCGTCCAGGCCGCCACGCAGCGAACCGAGAAGGTCGATCGCCTCCCCGCCGGTCATCCCCGGCCACAGCGAGACCTCGCCGGGCACGTACGCCAGGCGCCGGTGCAGTTCGACCACGTCGCGCCAGGGATCGCGGCCCAGCAGCCGGACCGTGCCGGAGTCGGCCTTCAGCAGACCAAGCAGCACCCGGATGGTGGTGGACTTGCCCGCGCCGTTGGGTCCGAGGAACCCGTACACCTCCCCGCGTTCGACCCGCAGGTCGAGGCCCCGCAGCGCCGGGAACCTGCCGTACGACTTGGTCAGACCCTCGACCTCGATCACTGCCTCGGTTGTGCTCATCGGTCCTTCTCCTGGCACCGGTTCCGCCGACCGGCGGATGCGTTCGGGTCGATGGGTCCCCGCGAGGACCTTGCCCCTGGATAAGCGTCCCACCGGTCACCGGATCCGGACAGCGGAGTCGGGTCGAGGAGTAACCCCGAGGAGTACCCAGAGCCGCTTCGCCTTCAGTTAGCCGCTGCGCGTCGACGCGGCGCGGCTAACCGAAGGCGTAGCGGCTGGTCGAGCACCTGCGAACCGGTCCTCCAGGTCGGGCTGCTCGTGCCCGAACACCTGGCGCCACAGCCAGTAGCGAGGGATGGCGGCCTCACCCTCGATGGTGACGAACACCGGCCGGCCGGGCGACGAGGACCGGCCGCTAGGGCCGCTTCTTCTGCGGATAGATCGACTCGTGCCGGGCGAGCATGGCCACGTACTCGGCGATCCTGCGTGCCCTGGTCTCGGCCTTCCTGACCGAGATGGTGCGGTAGACCATGGCGTATCGGTTGGTCGAGGTCAGCACGTCGAACATCGCCTGGGCCTCCGGTACCGCCGCGATCGCCGCGGCCAGGTCGGCCGGTACCTCGGCGGTCGCGGCCCCGGCGTACGTCATCTCCCAGCGGCCGTTGGCCTTGGCGGCCTCGACCACGGCGCGCCCGGCATCCGTCATCCGACCCTCGGCCTCCAGTCGACCGACGCGGTCCACGTTGGACTGTGACCACTGGCTGCTCCGGGTCCGCGGGGTGAAGCGGATGGCCGAACTCCCCGCGTCACGTGTCCGCAACTGGCCGTCGATCCATCCGAAGCACAGCGCCTCCTCGACAGCCGGCTCGTACGTCAGGGCGGTCACGTCACCGCCCTTCTTGTGCACCACCAGCCACACGCCGCGACTGTCGGCGTGGTGGGCCTCCAACCAGTCCCGCCAGGCGCGGGCATCGGGGACGAGGAGTTCGGGCAGCTCGACGGCCATGTGCCAACGGTACGGCGGCAGGAGGTCCGCGGCTGACGGGTTCTGTCTCAGTCCTCGGCCAGGGCGGCGCGCAGCCGGTCGGCGTACGTGCCGGCCTCGCCCACGGCGTACGTGGTCCGGGGCCAGAAGAAACCGCGCAGTCCGTCGCCCTTGGTACGCGGCACGACGTGGACGTGCAGGTGCGGGACCGACTGGCTCACGACGTTGTTCATCGCGACGAACGAGCCCTGCGCGCCCAGGGCGGTCGTCATGGCGCCGGCGACCGACCGAGCGGCGGTGAAGAGCGGGACCACGAGGTCGTCGGGCAGGTCGACCAGGGTGGCGACATGGTCGCGCGGCACGACCAGGACGTGGCCCTTGAAGACCGGCCGGGTGTCCAGGAAGGCGACGATGCGTTCGGTCCACAGGACGATCTCCGCGGTCGACCCGCCGGCGACCACCTGGCAGAAGGAGCAGGTGGGGGAGGACGTCATGACAGCACCGGGGTCGGGGCCTGCTGGGCGCGGGCCGCCATCACGTCGGGCATCACCTCGTAGATGGCCCCGACCAGTCCCTCCATGGCCGTCGCGACGCGGCGACCGGGGGACGTGAGGGAGTACTCGACCCGCTGGCCGGGCTGCTCGCTCCTGGTGACCAGTCCGTCGGCGGTGAGCGTCGCCAGGGTCCGCGAGAGCATGCGGTCGCTGATCCCGCCGACGGCGCGCGCCGTCTCGGAGAACCGGTGCGGGCTGTCGAGGAGGGCGACCACCACCAGGGCGCCCCAGCGGTCGATCACGTGGTCGACCAGCTCGCGGGACGGACACGTGGGGTCGAAGACGTCGAAGGGTTGGGCCATGGTCCCGTCCTCCTTCCATTCGGGCGTGCGTTTGCGGCATCTACTTACCTGAGTATAGTACTTACCAATCGTAAGTCCTTAGGAAGGATCTCCCCATGTCCCTCGCAGTCACCGGAGCAACCGGCAACCTCGGCGGCCTCGTGATCGACCACCTGATCGAGCGGGGGACCCCGGCCGACCAGGTCGTCGCCCTGGTCCGTGACGTGGCCAAGGCGGCCGACCTCGTCGAGCGCGGCGTCGAGGTACGCACCTTCGACTACGACCGTCCCGCCACCTCCGCCCTCGCCGGCGTCGACTCCCTGCTACTGGTCTCCGGCACGGATCTGGGACGGCGCCAGGCCCAGCACCGCGCCGTCATCGATGCCGCCGCGGCCGCCGGGGTCGGCCGCGTCGTCTACACCAGCGCCCCGCACGCCGAGGCGTCGATCAACCCGGTCGCCCCGGACCACAAGGCCACGGAGGAGTATCTGGCCGCCTCCGGCCTGGGCCACGTCAACCTGCGCAACGGCTGGTACCACGAGAACTTCCTCGGTGACCTGGCCGCCGCCCGGCAGACCGGCCAGGTGCTCACCGCCGCCGGCCACGGTCGGGTCGCCAGCGCCTCGCGCAGCGACCTCGCCGATGCCGCGGCCGTCGTGCTCGCCGGCAGCGAGACCGACCGGACGTACAAGCTGACCGGCGACGAGGCCTGGCGCTTCGATGACCTCGCCGCTGACCTGGCCGAGGTCCTGCACCGCGAGGTGGTCGCCGCCCATGTGAGCCCCGCCGAGAAGTCGGAGGCCCTCGAGGGGATGGGTCTGGATGCCGGTCTGGTCGGCTTCCTGGTCGGTGTCGACGAGGCGATCGCCGCCGGCGAGCTCGGCGACACCAGCGGAGAGCTGGCCGGGCTGATCGGGCGCCCGACCTCGCCGATCATCGACACCCTGCGCACCGTCCAGGGCTGACCTGCACCGTTCCGCCCGCGTGCTGCGGGTGGAGCAGTCAGCACCGGCACCGGCCCTATAGTGGCGCTCGACCCCGGGAGGCCAGGCATGCGCGACGAACTCGTCCAGTACATCGTGGTGGGACCCCATGCCACCCATGAGGAGGTCGTCGCCGACGTGATGTACGCCTCGGTCGGCCGGATGCTGGCCACCGGGACCGACCACGGGACCTGGCCTGACTTCCTGGACGAGGCCATCGCCAAGCGGGTCAAGCGGTGCAATCGGACCAAGTGGGGCCAGGTCGCCGCGCTGCCAGGGGCGTACGTGCACGGCTGCGCGATCGCGTTCGACCCGATGCTGGGCGACGACGTCCCCGACCTCGTCCACAAGGCCGCGGCCTCGCACTTCGACCGGGAGCGCGCCGGAGGGCCCGCGGCACCGCTCGCGCCGGGCCGGTGGGTGATCGCGGACGCCGGTCTGGGGATGACCACCGGCAAGACGGCGGCCCAGGCCGCGCACGCGCTGATGCTCGCGGTCCTGGAGGACGTGGCGGGGCCCGACCCGGTCGGCCACGTACGTTTCGTCGACCTGGCCTCGGACGACTTCCGCGCCACGATCGACGGCTCGTCGACGGTGGTGGAGGTCGAGGACGCCGGTCGCAGTGAGGTCGAGCCGGGGGCGAACACTGCCTGTTTCGTCGTGGTCGACTGACGGTCGTTTCCCCGAACCGGTCTCCTGCTGCTGGCGACGCCACGGCCCCCGGCGTAGCGTTGTGCCATGGGGGCATCGAGGGTGATCCAGACCTCACGGCTGGAGATGAACGTTGCCGTATCGGGGGTCGCAGGACGACCTGTCGTCCTGCTCCTGCATGGTTTCCCGCAGCACGCGGGGGAGTGGGACGGGATCTCCGAAGCACTTGCCGACACGTTTCACGTCGTGGCACCAGACCTGCGCGGCATGGGGGCGACCGCTGCTCCTGCCGAGGGTTATGACGCGGAGTCCCAGTGCCAGGACGTCCTGGCCCTGATCGATGCCTTGGGTGTCGGTCCGGTGCATCTGGTCAGTCATGACTACGGAGCGGTCATCGGACAGTTGCTGGCGCTGCAACATCCCGCCCTGTTCAGTACGCACCTGATCCTTGCGACCCCCCACGTCTGGCTGCGTCCCTCACTGCCGATGCTGTCCCAGGCCTGGCGATTGTGGTTCCAGCCGGTGATCGCCTCCCCGCTCGGACCGCGACTCATCGGCACGGGCAACCAGTCACTCCTGCGTCATCTCCTGACGGCGTTCGCCTTCCGGACCATGCCCCCGGAACGGGTCGAGTCCTACCTGGCGCCATGGCGGGACCCCGCTCGGGCCCGAGCCGGGTCGCTGGTCTACCGGCACCTCGTGCTGCCCATGCTGGGCCGAATCGCCGCCGGCGCCTTCCGTAACGAGCACCTCAGCATTCCCACGCGCATCCTGTGTGGCGGCGAGGACAAGGGCATGCCGGCCTCGGTCGTCGACCAGGGGTACGCGGGACATGCCGATTCCCTCGAGGTGGTCACCGTCGAAGGAGCAGGGCACTACCTGGCGGATGACCGCCCGGACGCAGTGGTCGAACACATCGGGGACCTCACGTCCGGGGGGCATCGGGGCTGACCGGGCACTCCCGGTCAGCCCGTCACTCGGTCTCGACCGAGGCCCTGTCGTGCGGCATCCCGACCGGTCTGGACTCCGAGGAACCGCGCTGGCGCGGGTAGAGGGACAGCGTCACCATGCTGCGCCCGCGAGGAACTCCGACTGCCGGCTCAGAATCGGTGGGAAGGTGCTGCACCCGCGCGGGTGGGATCGCTGCGGTCTCCTTCACATCGCCGGAGGGCGCGGCTAGGGTGAATCGCAATGTCGATAACTAGACAAGAGGAGTTCGGATGAACACCGTGAGTAGTGACATCGACGTTGACGCGCCCGTCTCGACCGTCTACAACCAATGGATGCGGTTCGAGGAGTTCCCCGCCCTCATGGCCGGTGTGGAAGAGGTGACCCGACTCTCCGACCGGACGCAGCACTGGCGCGTCAAGGTCGGAGGCGTGGAGCGTGAGTTCGACGCCGAGATCACCGAGCAGCTGCCGGACGAGCGGATCGCCTGGCGCACCGTCGACGGGCCCACCCAGGCCGGCGTCGTCACCTTCCACCGTCTTGCCGGCGACACCACCCGCGTTCGGCAGCAGGTGGACTGGGAGCCGGAGGGGGCCGTGGAGAAGGCTGGTGCGGCCCTCCAGGTCGACGACGCCCAGGTGTCCAGGTCCCTGCATGACTTCGAGCGGCTGATCGAGTCGAACGGCTTCGAGAGCGGCGCGTGGCGGGGCCGGATCAACCGGCCCGGCGACGCGACGGGTCGCTGAGGTGCGAGCCCTCACCTGGCAGGGAACGGGCAGCGTCTCGGTGGAGACGGTGCCCGACCCGACCATCCAGGAGCCCACCGACGCCATCATCAAGGTGACGTCCACAGCCATCTGCGGATCGGACCTGCACCTCTACGACGTCCTCGGACCCTTCCTGCACAAGGGCGACATCCTCGGGCACGAGCCGATGGGCATCGTCACCGAGGTCGGCGGTGGGGTCACCGACCTCGCCGTCGGGGACCGGGTGGTGGTCCCGTTCGTGATCGCCTGTGGCGAGTGCGAACTCTGCCGGACCGGGCTGAGTACCCAGTGCGAGACCACCCAGAACCGTGCCCACGGGACCGGGGCCACCCTCTACGGCTACACCGAGCTGTACGGTGCGGTCCCCGGCGGCCAGGCCGAGTACCTGCGTGTCCTGCGCGCCGACAGGAACGCGGTCAAGGTCGGCCACGAACTGCCCGACGAGCGCTACCTGTTCCTCAGCGACATCCTTCCCACCGCCTGGCAGGCCGTGCAGTACGCCGGCCTGCCGCCCCAGGGCACCCTCGGGGTGATCGGCCTGGGCCCGGTGGGCCAGTTCGTCGTCCGCATCGCGCGCCATCTGGGCCACCGCGTCGTCGCCTGCGATCCGGTCCCCGAGCGACGCCGACTGGCCGAGCGCTATGGCGCACACGCCTTCGACCTGGACGAGGCGACCCCGGACACGATGCGCGACGCCACGGAGGGGCGCGGCCCGCACGGCGTGGTCGATGCGGTCGGGATGGAGGCCCACGGCGACGCCGCGGTACGGCTGCTGCAGCGCGGCGTCGGGGTGCTTCCCAGCGCCCTGGGTCGTCCGATCATGCTGAAGGCCGGCATCGACCGGCTGTCCGCCCTGATGACCGCCATCGACGCGGTCCGTCGCGGTGGCACGGTCTCCCTCAGCGGCGTGTACGCCGGGATGGTGGACCCGATGCCGCTGATGACGATGTTCGACAAGCAGCTGACCGTACGGATGGGCCAGTGCAACGTGCAGCGATGGATCCCCGACCTGCTCCCGCTGGTCGAGGACCCCGACGACCCGCTGGGCACCGAGGACCTTGTCACCCACCGGGTCCCGCTGGAGGAGGCGGCACGGATGTACGACGTGTTCCGCAGCAAGTCCGATGGCTGCGTGAAGGTCGTGCTCAAGCCGGGCGGGTGAGCGCTGCGGGCGTGGCGGGCCGCCGACCAGGTAGAGCCGTCACCAGCCGGAGCTGCCCGGGACGCCCTTGAACGGCCCGGCGATCGACGCGGTGACCCAGCCCCCGTAGAACCCGCCGGGCTGGGGACGGACCTGTTCGTCGCCGACGAAGCACGCATCCATGGCCGC
The DNA here is from genome assembly GCF_900092135.1 of Raineyella antarctica. Taxonomy (GTDB): domain Bacteria; phylum Actinomycetota; class Actinomycetes; order Propionibacteriales; family Propionibacteriaceae; genus Raineyella; species Raineyella antarctica. The sequence goes on from NZ_FMYF01000004.1 coordinate 30,294, forward strand.
CGCGTACAGGGCCACGTGCCCGGCGATCGGCTCGAAGCCGGGGGAGGGATGCGGGTAGGTCCAGCCCGCGCGCGCAGCGGTCCGGCCGCCGCCGTGGACGTCGAGGTAGCTGGCCATGCCCTTCCACTCACAGAACGAGGAGCCGTCCGCGGGACCGAGTGCTCCCTGCCGGAAGGACTCGCGCGGCAGGTAGTAGGTAGGTGGGTGGCTCGTCTCCAGGACCTGCCAGGCGCCGGGGGCATCGCAGATCGTCTCCCCACCGAGCACCACCCGGATGCGCTCGGTGCACCGGCGCAACGCGGGCGGCCGGGGGTAGTCCCAGACCGATTCCTGTCCGGGGAGGAGGGGATCACGCTGAGGACGCGTCATGGCAGGAGTCTAGTCGCCGCCCTCCGGGGCGGCGGTCCGTGTTTCCCGGGTCCCGGTGCGGACGGGATCAGGACTGCCAGACCCCTGAGGATCCCCGCCGATGGGAGCCGACCAGGTGGGTGTCGACGATGCCGATCGCCTCCATCAGGGCGAACATCGTGGTCGGCCCGACGAACGTGAACCCCTCCTTGCGGAGCGCCTTGGACAGTGCCACGGACTCCGGCGAGGTGGAGGGGACATCGCCGAGGGTCCGGGGCGCAGGGGTGTGTTCGGGCCGGAAGGACCAGACGAACGGGCCCAGGCCTCCCTTGTCCCGCAACCGGATCGTCGCCTGGGCGTTGGTGATGGTCGCGTTGATCTTCGCCCGGTTCCGGACGATAGCCGCGTCCGCCATCAGCCGGGCCACGTCGGCCTCGTCGTACCGGGCTACGACATCGGGGTCGAACCCGGCGAACGCTGACCGGAACGCGGGCCGCTTGCGCAGGATCGTGGCCCATGACAGGCCGGACTGGAACGCCTCCAGGCTGAGCCGCTCGTACACCCCGGACTCGTCGCGCACCGGCAGCCCCCACTCGGTGTCGTAGTAGTCCCGCAGCAGCGGGTCGGTCGTAGCCCAGGCGGGACGGGCAAGGCCATCGCCACCGACCACGAGCCCGGGAGCGGCGACGGGCTGGTCAGGAGTGGCTTTCATGGACCCCGATGCTAGGCGCTGTGGGGGCTGGGGGCGGCTCACGCGCCCTCGGCGACGTACTCCCGCTCCATCGCCAGCAGCACCTGTTTGGTCTCCAGGCCACCGGAGTAGCCGCCCAGGCTACCGTCGCTGCGCAGCACCCGGTGGCACGGCACCAGGATCGGCAGCGGGTTGGTGGCGCAGGACGAGCCCACCGCCCGGACGGCACCGGGGTTGCCGACCTCCCGGGCGACCTCGGTGTAGGTCAGCGTCCGCCCGTAGCCGATCTGTGGCAGGAACTCCTGGACCGTACGGCGGAAGCCGGTGGAGAGCCGCAGGTCCAGAGGGATCTGGAAGACCTGCCGGACGCCCGCGAAGTACTCCTCGAGCTCACGCACGGCGGCATCCAGGATCGGTGAGGGTGCCCCGGAGGCGGGACCGACCTGGGACGCGAGGACCTCGAGGACCTGGTCGAACCCCTCATGCGCGAACGCCAGGCGCACCAGCCCGACATCGGTCGCGGCCAGCAGCAGTGGTCCGATCGGGGAGTCGACGATGAGGTAGGCGACACTGGTCGTCGATGCCGGCGCTCCTGCCGGGGGGACTGGCTGCGGTCGGTCCATGCACCGATTCTAGGCCGGTGACCCTCAGTCGGCCCGGAACCTGCTGTGCTTGTGCGACCCGTCGCAGAATGGCTTGGTGCGGGAGTGCCCGCAGCGGCACAGGGCCACGGTGCCGGACCGCTGCGGGATCACCTGCCCCTCCACGGTGCGCAGCTCGACCTGGCCGCGGATGACCAGGGGGCCGTCCGGATAGGTCGTGATCGTCGGTGGCTCGGGGATGTCAGGCATCGATCGTCCTCTCGGCGCGTAGGGAACTCCGCCGGCGGCGGGGCGTGGCCGCATGGACGATCCGGCCGTCGCCGTACCGCACGCCGCCGGTCAGCCGCCGGCCGATGGCCAGCCAGACGCACACGGCCCGCTCGGCGAACCATACCGGCGCCCACCAGGCGCTGCTGGCCGGGAACCGGGAGGTGCCCCCGGCGCGCCGGCGTCCCGCCTCGGCGACCAGCACCGCGGCCAGCGCCAGGCCGACCAGGGCCCGCGGGCGGCGCAGGCACAGGACCAGCAGTAGGGGCAGCAGGCCGGCCTCGGTGGCCAGGCGCCCGGGTTGGGCGAAGTCGTCGTACGCCTGGCGTACGCGCTGGGACCAGAAGTGCGCAGCCGAGGGCGGTCGCCGCCCGACGTAGAGCCACGGGGCCCGGCGGACCACGCCGCCGCGATCCTTGATCGTGCGGATCAGTTCCAGGTTCTCGAACAGCACGTCGCCCTCGTACCCGTCGGGGGCCAGCCGGTCGCGGCGGACGACCAGGGTGCCGGGGTAGTCGCCCGGTCCGGCGCGGTTGACCAACTGGCGAGCGGTGTCCCAGCGGGCGTGCCAGGGCCAGGAGGTGAAGACGTTCTGTGGCACCAGCAGGTCGACGCCCTCCATCAGGCCGGGCAGCCGGTCCAGCTCATCCGGTGCCCAGCGCACGTCGTCGTCGGCGACCACGACCAGAGGGTGGCGGGCGAGCCGTACCCCGGAGACCACGTTGCGGACCTTTCCGTTGCGGCCCGGCCAGGGCTGGGGTCGGACATGGCGGACTGTGCCGGCCCAGGCCTCGTGGTGTCGCCGGAAGGCCTCGGGGTCCGAGCCGTCGACGACGGTGACGTCGATGCTGCGGGCCAGTTCGGCCAGGTAGCCGGTCAGGTCGGCCAGGTCCGCGTCGGCGGACCAGCGCAGCGGCAGCACGTACTCCAGGTCAGGCCGCGACATCGACCGGCTTCCGCAGCGCGCTGTCGCCCGCCTCCCAACGCGTCAGGACGTGGGCGGCGACCAGTCCGTCCATCAGCAGGGAGGCCGCCGCACCGAACATGATGTCCGGCACCCGGGCCGGCTCGGCCTGGGCCAGCCCCCCGGCCAGGTCGTACGCCGCTACCTGTTCGTGGACGGCATCGGCCTGGACGTGTTCGGTGAAGTAGGCGGTGACGTCGGCACCGAAGCCGGCCCGGGTGTACGCGTCCCGGTAGCGGGCGTTCGGTAGGGAGGAGGTCATCTCGAACGCGGCGAGGTGGCCGACCAGGGCACCCAGGAGTCGGCGGTTCAGCCCGAACAACGACATGGTGTTGTGCGTGGCGAGGGTGAGGGCCGGCACCACGTCCAGGTGGTCCAGCTGGCCGTCCGGGAGTCCTGCGCCGCGCATCGCGGCCGCGTACAGGGTGGAGTGCATCCGGTCGAACCGGCCCCCGCCGTACTCGTCGGACTGGATCTCCACCAGGGCTGCCTTGGCCGGTCCGGCCAGCCGGGGGAGCGCCCAGGAGTGCGGGTCGGCCTCGCGGAGCGTGTACACACTTCGCAGCACCAGCAGCTCGCGCAGCTGCCCGGCGCTCGCGTGCCGCAGGGCGTAGTGCGACAGTCCCGGGCCCTGGTCGGCGGCGGTCAGCTCGAAGAGTGCCTCGGCCACCCCGCGCATGTCAGGGGCCGGCTGCGGCAGGGGACCGTTGAGAACCCGCCGCCGCAATTCCGCCTCGTGCAGGGTCTCCAGGTGCTGGCGGACCCGCAGCAGCCCGAGGTCCCACTCCAGCGCGTCTGAGGAGGGTCCCAGGGATCCGTACGCCAGCGCGTACAGCAGGAACAGCGTGAGCTGGAGGTCGTCGTCGTGCAGCACCGAGGGGGACGGCTCCAGGTCGCGGCAGGCCGCTGCCAGGGCCTCGAAACCGGTGGGGTCGGCCCGCCCGGGCCCGAGGACCTGCAGCAGTGCGCCGCTGAGCGGACCACGCCCGGTCGCCGGCAACCCTGGGACGGGTCCGGATCGCTGGGACTGTGCCTCGAGGGCTATGTGCGTGGCCATAAGTCGACAATGACTACTCGGGGAGGCCACGTCAAGTATCCCCAGGGCTGGTCTTCGGCCTCCTGCTGCTCGGCCGGGCGACTCACTCCGGTATCCGCGGGTGACTCCGTCGCCCCGTTGCGCGTGTCGGCGTCCTCCTTCGCCCGGCCCTGCCGCCGGACATGACCGGCCGGCCGTACCCTTGCCCCATGACCAGACCGGGCAGTCCGGGGCAACCGCCCGTCAACCGCCTGACCAGCGCCGTGCTCAGCCTGTTCGCCGCGCCGCGGATCGACATGCGGGCGGACTACGAGAAGGTGCGGCGCGCCCAGCGGGCGCTGTCACGTACGCCTCGGGACCCGTACCGGTTCCTGGACCAGGCGGTGCGCGGCGAGGACGGCCACGAGATCCCGGTCCGGCTGTTCTTCCCCCGGACCCTCACCAAGCCCGGGGTGCTGCTGTTCTTCCACGGCGGTGGCTGGGTCACCGGGGACATCGATACCTATACCTCGACATGTCTGACCATGGCGGACCTGACCGGCCGGATCGTCTGCTCGGTGGACTACCGGCTGGCCCCGGAGCACCCCTACCCGGCCGGCCTGCAGGACTGCCTCCGGGTGACCGAGACGCTGCTCGAGCGGCCCTACCTTGCCGGCGGCGCGGACCCCGAGGACATCACCCTGGTCGGCGACTCGGCCGGGGCGAACCTCGCCGCAGCGGTCTCCCTCGACCTGCACAGGCGGGGGGTGACCCTGCCCGGGGCCCAGGTGCTGCTCTACCCGGTGGTCCAGTGGGACCACGACCCGCGGACCTCCCCGTACGATTCCGTGCGGGCGTACGGCACCGGCCTGCGGCTCACCGCGCTCGAGGTCCGTGACTACATGGCGATGTACCAGCCCGATCCGGCCCTGCGGGCGACGGAGCTGGTCTCCCCACTGGCCGCCGAGGACCTCACCGGCCAGCCGCGTACGCTCGTGGTCACCGCCGAGCTGGACCTGCTGCGCGACGAGGGCGAGGCGTACGGCCGGGCCCTGCGTGCCGCCGGCACCCCGACCCGGATCGAACGGGTCGACGGGGCCCTTCACGGGTTCATCATCCTGCCGCGGTTCTCCCGTGCGCTGGCCCGCGCCTATGACCACATCATCTCCTTCCTGGAGGGGGACATGGCCGACAGCCGCCCGCTGGAGGCGACCACCGACGGGGCCGACCGGTGAGTGCCCGCAGCTCGGGAGCGTCCCGACACAGGTCCTGGGTCCGCCTCGACAATGCGGCGAACATCTTCCTGGCCGCCCGCACCGAGCTGGACACCAAGGTGTTCCGGCTCTCCGCCGAGCTGGACGAACAGGTCGACCCGGACGTCCTGCAGCGGGCGCTGGACCGGGTCTTCGTGCAGTACCCACTGTTCCGGGCCGTCCTGCGGCGCGGCTTCTTCTGGTACTACCTGCTGGAGTCCGACCGCAGCCCGGTCGTCGCCGAGGACACGGCGGCGCCCGTCTCGCACCTCTACAGTTTCGACGGCCGCGAGCTGTTGTTCCGGGTCCTGTACCGCGGCCGGCGCGTCTCGCTGGAGATCTTCCACGCCCTGACCGACGGCACCGGCGCGCTGTGGTTCTTCCAGGACCTGCTGACCGAGTACGTCGGCCTGCGCCATCCCGACGAGTTCGCCGCGGTCGCCCCACCGGTCGGGACCGCGGTCAAGCAGGAGTTCACCGTCGATGCCTTCACCCACTGGTTCGCCTCCGGAACCGGCAAGGTGCCCTTCATCGACGAGGCCAGCCCGGCCGTGGAGTCAGCCTCGACGCACCTGCCCGACGCCGCCCCGCCCGGTCCCGTCGGCCCGATCGCGCGGCACCGGCACCCTCGCAGCGGCGTGGTCCGGGTCCATGGCACCCACGCCCCCGACCTGCGCACCCGCGTGGTCGAGCTGTCCATGCCGGTCAAACCAGTGCTCGGCCTGGCCCGCGCCGAGGGCGTCTCGCTGACCATCTACCTGGTCGCACTGTTCTTCGAGTCGCTGCGCGCCACCAGGGAGGTGAGCGGCAGGGAACGGACCATGACCGTGTCGGTACCGGTCAACCTGCGCCAGTTCTTCCCCTCCGAGTCGGGCCGCAATTTCTTCGCCACCACGCGTCTGGAGCACACGTACGGGACCGACCCGGAGGCCGACACCCTCGGAGCCGTCTGCCGCGACCTGGACACCCAGTTCCGGCGCCAGCTCACCCACGAGAGCCTGGAGCGCAAGATCCGCCGGCTGATCAGTTTCGAGCGGCACCCGGTGCTGCGGTTCTTCCCGCGCCCGCTGAAGGACCTCGTGCTCGGAATGGTGAACAGGTCCGACAGCCGCGGGATCACCGTGGCGATCACCAACCTGGGCCGGGTCACCTTGCCGACACCGGCCGACCGCCACGTCGGGCGGCTCTACCTGCACGTCTCGGCGGCGCGCCCGCAGTTCAGTGCGATGAGCCACGGCGACCGGCTGACGGTCTCGTTCACCAGTCCGTTCGTGGAGACCGACCACCACGCCGCCTTCGTCCGCCACCTCACCGCCCGGGGCGTCACGGTGGGAGTGGAGGCCGCTAGGGTGACCGCCCAGGAGATCGCGGGCGAGGAGGGAGCCGTCCCCGTGGTGAAGAGGGGCCGCCGAGCTGCCAGACGAGGGCTCGGCGCCCCGGCCGGCCCCGCGACCAAGGAAGGGCGATGATGACCAGATGCTCCTCGTGCGGGGGTGAGATCGAGGGCACCTGGCGGATCTGCCCGCTGTGCCGGGTGCCGCTGGAGCCTGAGCAACCGGCGGGGGAGGCCCGCGAGGCCCGGGAGGCCCGGGAGGCGTACCCCACCGCCGCGCTGCGCTTCGACCGGCGCCGGGTCTGGGCAGTCCTCGTGCCGTTGTCGGTCGCGGCGGTTGCCGGCTCGTTCGCCGCCCAGGCGCTCGTACCGCAGCTGATGGCACCGGTCCGCACGGTCTGGCTGTCGCTGGCGACCCTGTGGCTGGTCGTGCTGGCGGCCATCCATCGGCGCAACAACGTCAGCAGCCTGGTCGTCTGGCTCGTCGTGCTGCTGTCGCTGTCCGCGGTGCTGTGGGAACGGAGCACCGGCGGAACGTCCTGGGCAACCACCTGGGCGATTCCGGCGATCTGTACCTTCGCGAACCTTGCACTCGGGATCGTGGTCCGGGTGGTCCGCCTGGAGCTGGCCGAGCATATCGCGAAGGCCGCCCTGGTGATGCTCTTCGGCCTCGTGCCGGGCGTCTTCGTGCTGCTCGGCTGGGTGAGTGTTGTGGCACCCTCTCTGGTGTGCGTCTGGTTCAGCCTTCTCCTGCTGCTGGTGATGGCGCTGTCCCGCCCCGGTGAGCTGCGGGCGGCGCTGCACCGGCGCTTCCAGGCCTGAACCGGCTGCCCGGCTCAACATCTTCCCAACCGGAATCCCCCGGGGTATTGCGGCCGGTCATCGCCGGAAGGAGACTTGTTGACTACGGGTGTACGCCCCGCGCACGCCCTTCTCCCGGGGGGGGAACATGCTGACACGTCGTGCTTTTCTCGCCTACACCGGAGCCGGTGTACTCACGCTCTATGTCACGTCTGCGGCTGGCGTCACGGAGGCGGTCGCCGCCGTCCCGGGTGGGACGCTGAACCCGAAGAAGGTCAAGAAGTACGTCACCCCGCTCCTGGTCCCGCCCGCCATGTCGCGGTCCTCCGACGGTCCGGTGGGGGTCGACTACTACGAGATTGCCCTATCCCAGATCGACCAGCAGATCCTCCCGGCCGGCCTGCCCCCCACCCCGGTGTGGGGCTATGGCACAGAGATCGGGCTCACCAATGCCCCCTCATACTCGATCGAGGCCACCACCGGCCGGCCGGTACGGATCAAGTGGATCAACAAACTGGTGAACGAGAACGGCACGTACCTGCCGCACCTGCTGCCCGTCGATCCGACCCTGCACTGGGCCAATCCCGGCGGCGGCCCAGGGGGGACGGATACCCGACCGGACTTCACCGGCCGTACGTTCGTGCCCCTCGAGCAGTTCCGCGATCCGGAGGAGCAGTACACGACCTACCAGGGCCCGGTCCCGATGGTGGTGCACCTGCACGGCGCAGTCGGGGTGGGCGACGAGAGCGACGGCTACCCGGAGGCCTGGACCCTGCCGGACGCGAGCGACATCCCAGAGGGGTACGCCACCGGCGGACGCTGGCGCGACTTCTTCAGGACCGCCGCCAAGGACCGGCTCGGCCTCGAGTGGGCAGACGGCTACGCCGTCGTGCAGTACCCGAACGCCCAGCGCCCGGCGACCTTGTGGTTCCACGACCACACACTGGGCATGACCCGGGTGAACGTCTACGCCGGCCCGGCCGGATTCTTCCTGCTGCGTGACCCGCGCGGGGACCACGGCACGATCACCGTACGACGAAGCGGCGCGCCGGCCGTGCTCCCGGGCCCGGCACCCCAGCGGGGAGATCCGGAAGGGAGGACCTACTACGAGATCCCGCTGGCGATCCAGGACCGCTCGTTCAACGCCGACGGCTCGCTGTTCTATCCGGACACCAGGGCCTTCTTCGACGGGACCACCGGTCCGTACATCCCCGACGGCGACATCTCACCGGTCTTCAACCCCGAGGTCTTCGGGAACATGATCATGGTCAACGGCCGGACCTGGCCCTACCACCAGGTCGAGCAGCGCCGCTACCGGCTCCGGCTCCTCAACGGGTGCGACGCCCGGACACTGATCGTGGACTTCTCCGGCATCCCCGAGGTCGACGTATGGCAGATCGGCAACGACGGAGGACTGCTCCCGGCCCCGGTGCACCTGACCACCGCGACCAAGAACAAGGCCCTCCTCGCCCCGGCCGAACGAGCCGACCTGATCGTCGACTTCACCGGCGTACCGGTCGGCAGCCACCAGTTGCGCAACGTCGGCCCCGACGCCCCGTACGGCTCGGGCCGGTTCAAGGCCGCCGATCCCTCCACCACCGGCCGGATCATGCAGTTCCGGGTCGTGCCCGCGACCACCCGCGACCCGTCGACGCCGCCCGCCGACCTGGTGCTGCCCCCTGTCGAGCCACTGCCCACAGCGACGAGCACCCGCAAACTGTCCCTGACCGAGCAGACGTCCGAGACCGCGGACATCCCCGTCACCGCGATGCTGGGGACCGTGGACGACAAGGGCGAGACCCACCACCTCGAATGGTCCGCACCCGTCGAGGTCAATCCCGCGGCCACGGCCACCGAGGTCTGGGAGATCTACAACACCACCATGGACGCCCACCCCATCCACGTCCACGAGGTCACCTTCGAGGTCGTGAACCGGCAGCCGATCAGCGTCACGGAACCCACCGAGGAGGGGCACTCCCCGATGGTCGCCGTGCCGTCCGGGACGGTCCCCAAGCCCCCGCAGGTCTGGGAACTCGGTCGCAAGGAGACAGTGATCGCCTACCCCGGTGAGGTGACCCGGATCCGGCTGCACTTCCCCGACACCGGCGGCCAGTTCGTCTGGCACTGCCACATCCTGGAGCACGAGGACAACGAGATGATGCTGCCGCTGCGGATCGGCCTGGATGACACGTACGGACCGGGTAGCGCGGAGGCGTGAGCCGTGCAGCGCTCTCGTGCGGCGGCGATCAGCATCGCGTTCTTCGTCGCAGCCCCCGGGACCCTGGTGGGGCTGGTGCCCTGGCTGATCACCCGCTGGCGGTTGCGTACGCCGCTGCCCGGCTGGGGCCTGCTGCGGGTGCCGGGGGCACTGATGGTCGTGACGGGAACGGTGCCGGTCGTCGCGGCGTTCCGGGAGTTCGTGCGGGCCGGAGGCACTCCGCTCCCGGTGGCGCCGACCGAGCACCTGGTCGTCACCGGGGCCAATGGCTACGTCCGCAACCCGATGTACGTGGGCCTGTTCGGGGCGCTCCTCGGCCAGGTCCTGCTGTTCGGCAACCTCCGCCTGCTGGCGTACGCCGCTGCCACCGCGACCGCACCGGTGGCGTTCGTGCACTGGTACGAGGAGCCGACTCTCCTGCGCCGCTATGGTGCCGAGTACGAGGCCTACCGGCGCGCCGTTCCCGGCTGGTGGCCACGGCGCCACCCCTGGTCGCCGCCGGCGGGCGGGGCGGCATGATGGTCCTGTCCGGCGACGCGGCCGGGCTGCCGGACCGGTGCGCCGACCCGACAACGACGGACGATCCAGGAGCACCCGCATGAGCACAGAGGCGACCCCCCAGGTGATGCCGGCGGCCTTCCTCGGCCACGGCAGCCCGATGAACGCCCTGGAACAGAACCGGTACACCGAGGCCTGGGCGGCGTTCGGGAGGGCCGTGCCGAGGCCGCGGGCGGTGCTGGTGGTCTCCGCCCACTGGTACATCCAGGCAACGGCTGTGACGGCGATGCCCCGTCCCCGGACCATCCACGACTTCTTCGGCTTCCCCCGGGCCCTGTTCGAGGTCGAGTACCCGGCGCCGGGCCTGCCCGAGCTGGCCGAGGAGGTCAGCGACGCGGTCCATCCGATGTGGCTGGGTGCGGACAAGGACTCCTGGGGCATCGACCATGGGGCCTGGTCGGTCCTGGTGCACGCCTTCCCCGATGCCGACATCCCGGTCGTGCAGCTGAGTGTCAACGCCGGCAAGCCGATGGACTACCACGTCGAGCTCGGCGCCCGGCTGGCGGCGCTGCGCACCAGTGGCGTCCTGGTGCTGGCCAGCGGCAACGTCGTACACAACCTGCGCGGCGTGGACTGGAAGCAGCCCGAGCACGGCTTCGACTGGGCCCGGCGGTTCGACGAGGATGCCCGTGCCCTGATGCTGGAGGCGCCCACCGAGATCGCGGGGCTCACGGGCCACCGTGATTTCGCCGAGGCAGTGCCGACCCCGGACCACTTCCTGCCCCTGTTGTACGTCGCGGGTCTGGCCGGCGCCGCCGGCACGGGGGCGGACGTCCTGGTCGACGGGTACTCCTTCGGCTCGCTGTCGATGACCGCGTACACCCTCGGGCTGTCCTGCGACGTCGACCAGGACCTGCCTGGGGGGCAGACGATGTCGGACGAGGCTCCCGCCGACGGGACCAACCTCTGACGGCGACCTCCGACGGCCCCCTACCGACCCGGGTCCACCGGCGAGGCGGGGCCGGGTCAGCGCGAGCCCCTGTCCCCGCGGCGGATCGCGGGACATGATGGGGGCATGTCGTTGGCCGTCTGCCTGCTCTTCGATCGCGAGGGTGACCGTGTCATCCGCGAGATCTGGGCCAGGCTGGAGTCCGATGGCATTCCCACCCTGCTGACCCACACCCATCGTCGTCACCGTCCCCACCTGTCGTACGTGGTGGCGCTGCGCTGGGACCTGGCACAGGTGCGCGAGGCGCTGGAGGCACTTCCCGCTGCCGGCGGCTTCCCGCTCGACTTCCAGGGCATGCTGGCCTTCAACCGGGGTCGGGCCGCGCTCGCGGCCTCGGTCACGGCCGACGTCGCGCGCCGCCAGGAACAGGTCGCCGAGGCCGTCGCCGGCACGGGCGCCGAACTCCACCACCACTACCAGCGGGGCTCCTGGCTCCCGCACGTCTCGCTGGCCACTCGGGCCAAGGAGTCGCAGCTGCCCCTCGTCGCACGCGCGGTCTCCGACGCGCTTCCGCTACGGGTCCGGGTGGTCCGAGCCGAGCTGATCAACAGTGGCACTGGTGAGAGCTGGCCGATCTCGCTCATCCCCTGACCCGGACCGTGGCCGGGTCCGGGTCGGCGACGATGCGGGTCAGCCGCGCGGTCCGGACGCGGTGGAAGGCGCCGAACCGGCCCTGCTGGCCGTGCCGGTGCCCGGTTGCTGCTGGCCACCGGAACCGCCGCCGAACGCCTGGCGGGCGCTGCCGAGGTTCGTGCTGGGGAGGGGGGCCTTCAGATCGGCGAGCACCACCTCGTCGGTCCCGGTGATCCCGCTGAGCACCTGCACCCTGCCCTGGCCACGCGCCCCTACCGAGACGTCGACCGTACGCGGCGACCCGTTGCCCAGCACGGTGACCTGGGTCGTCCCGGACGCCAGGGTGGTCAATGCGGACGACGGGATCAGAAGCGCGCCGGTGAGCGAGGTCGAGACGATCGAGGCGGTCGACGTGGCACCGTCGGGAATGCCGTCGGCTCCCCGCGGGACGTTGATCACCACCGGGTAGCTGGGCGTGGACCCGGCCGTGCTCGTCGAGGTCGGCAGCGCGCCGATGGCCGTCACCGTGCCATCGAGGGTGGCATCCGACCCCACGGTCCGGACCTGGACGTGGTTGCCGACCGCAATGTGCTGGACGTCGGACAGGGATGCGGCGGCATCCACTTCGGCGGCTCCCGTGCCGATGATGACGATGCCGCGCGAGACAGCCGCACGATTCCCGACCGACAGGTCGACAGCGCCGACGACGCCGGTGATCGGGGCAGAAAGACTGGCCGCGTCAAGATTGTCCTGCGCCACTGTCTGTTGCTGCTGGGCGACGGCCAGGGTGCCCTGGTCGGCGAGAAGCTTGGCGGCCGGGGTGAGCGAGCCGCCTCCCTGCTGGCCCGCACCCGCTGCCGAGACGCCGACGGAACTCGCGGTCGTGGCCGTGCGACCGGCGGTGCCCGACGCGGATCCCGTTCCGGTGGCGCTGGTCGAGATCCCGCTCCGGTTGCCGGTTGCCGTGGTCCCGGTGGCCGTGGTCCCGGTGGCCGTGGTCCCGCTCGGGGTCCCGGCCGTGGTGCCGCCGGTGTGCGCGCCGGTCGTACGGGAGGCGGTGGCGGCCATGGTCAGCGCGCCGGCAGCCTGGTGCTCAGCCCTGCTCAGGCCGTCGAGTGCGACGATGCACCGCTGGATCAGGGCGGCGTCGGTGGTCGGCCGGGACTGCAGGCTCACCGGGGCCGTCGTGATGGTGGGGGCTGGTGTGCCCACCGGCGTCGCGGACGACTCGGCGGTCGGGGTCTCCGATGGTGTCGGGGACTGGCTGGGTGTCGGTGATTCGCTGGGGGTCTCCGATGGTGTCGGGGACTGGCTGGGCGTCGGTGATTCGCTGGGGCTGGGTGTCGTACTGGGAGTCGGTGATTCGCTGGGGCTGGGTGTCGTACTGGGAGTCGGCTGCTGGGAGGGCTGGACAGTGGCGAGGCCGGCCAGAACACTCGAGCACTGGGCGCCGACCTGGTCCTGCGCCTTGGCCACAGCGGCGAGGGCCTTCTGGACAGCAGCCTGGGACTGCGCGGTGGCCTGGGACTGCGCCGACGTCCGTGTCCCCGATGCTGTGCCACTCGCGGCCGCCCGTGCCGCGGTCGAACCGGTACTGGGGGTCGTCCGCGACGGCGAGGAGCCTGCCGCCGCCGATGCGCCGATCGACGGCGACGCACCCGACGTGCTGGACGCGTTGAGCTGGTCCTGTTCGATGGCCATCTCGGCCTGGGCCACGGAGGCCTTGGCATCCAGCAGGGCGGCGTGCAGGGGGGTGGTGTCCATCGTCGCCAGGACATCGCCGGCCTGCACAGTCTGGCCGGCGTGCACCAGCACTGATGTCACGAGGCCGGACGTCGGGAAGGTGGCGGTCACCTGGTTGACATGCGTGAGTGATCCGCTCAGGGCCACGACTTCCTGCAGGTCTCCCCGGGCCGGCGTCGTGGTCCGGTAGTCCGCGGCCGCGGCTGTGCCTCCGGAGGTGACGGCGTACGTGGTCACCGCAGCGGCCACCACCACCGTGACGGCTCCCGCCACGACCATCCGTCGCCGCTTCATCGCTCGACCCTCGTCTGCTTCATCGCCCGTCCGTGCTTCATCACAGTCGTCCTGTCATTCGGTTCGAAGCGCGTCGATGGGCGCGAGCTTCGCGGCGCGGGACGCGGGGTAGACCCCGGCGACCACGCCGATCAGTAGGGACACGACCAGGGCCACCAGGGTGGCGGGCCAGGAGGGTTGCACCTGGAAGGACAGCAGTTTCGTCAACACGACGGATCCGAGCAGGCCCAGACCCACGCCGAGGAGGCCGCCGATCAGTCCGAGCATGCTCGCCTCGGTGAGGAACTGCTGGCGGATGGCCACCGGGGTGGCACCCAGAGCCTTGCGCAGCCCGATCTCGCGGGTGCGTTCGGTGACCGAGACGAGCATGATGTTCATCACCCCGATGCCGCCGACCAGCAACGAGATGGCCGCGACGCTTCCCAGTAGTGCCGTCAGCGTCTGGGTGGTCGTGGCGATGGTGTTCACCAGCGTCTGCTGGGAGTTGACGGTGAAGTCCTGGGTGTCGCTCGTGGTCCCGTGCGCGGTGTTGAGGGCGGCGCTGGACTCCTGGTAGGCCGCGGAGAGCGTGTCCTGGCTCGTGGCGGACAGGTAGATCGAAGCCACCGACAGCCCGGAGCCACCGGAGATGCGTTGGGTGAAGGTGGCGATCGGTACCACGACCGTGTCGTCCTGGTCGCCCGTGATGGAGCTCCCGGCCGAGTTGAGCTCGCCGATGACGGTGAGCGTCACCCCCTTCACCTGGATGGTCTGGCCGACAGGTGAGCGGTTCCCGAACAGGTTGCTGGCAGTCGTCGTGCCGATCACCGCCACAGGTGCCTGGGCGGCATTCTCCGCCGCTGTGAAGAAGCGTCCCTGGGTGATGGTTCGCGCGCGGACCGTGGTCCAGTCAGGGGTGCTGCCGACGACCATCGTGGTCCAGTTCGAATCCGCGCTGACGACGGAGGCGGAGCTCTGGAGGACAGGTGCCACCGCCTCGACGTCGGGAGCGACGGTCCGGTCGGCGAGCATGGCGGCATCGTTCAGGGTGAGCGTCGTGGCGCTGCCGACCCCACCCCGGATGCCAGAGCTGGAGGTGGTGCTCCCCGGGGAGACGATCAGCAGGTTCGAGCCCAGCGCATTGATCCGGCCGGTGATCTCGGCCTGGGCGCCCTGCCCGAGACCCACGGTCAGCATCACCGCGGCGATGCCGATCAGGATGCCGAGCATGGTCAGCGCCGACCTCAGCTTGCGCCCGAGGATGGCGGTGATCGCCGTACGTACGGTCTCGCGGAAGTCCATCAGAGCGTGCTCCCGTCGAGGGTGCTGAGCAGGCCGTCGCGGATGGCGTACGTCCGGGAGGCCTGTAGCGCGACGTCGTGTTCGTGGGTGATCAGGACGATGGTGCGCCCCCGCTCGTGCAACCCGGCCAACAGGCGAAGGACGTCCTCGGTGGAGACGGAGTCGAGGTTGCCGGTCGGTTCGTCGGCCAGGATCAGGTCGGGGTTGTTGACCAGGGCCCGAGCCACCGACACCCGCTGCTGCTGGCCGCCGGACAGTTCTCCTGGTCGGTGCGCCATCCGGTCGCCCAGCCCGACGGCCTCCAGGACCTCGGCGGCCCGCCGAGCGCGCTCGATCCGCGAAACCCCCGCGTAGACGAGGGGGAGCTCGACGTTCTGCTGGGCCGTCAGGCTCGGCAGCAGGTTGAACTGCTGGAAGACGAAGCCGATCGACTTGTTCCGGACGACGGCGAGCTGCTTCTCCGACATGGTGCTCACGTCCTGCCCGGCGAGCTCGTAGCGACCTGACGTGGCGATGTCGAGGCAACCGATGATGTGCATCAGGGTCGACTTGCCTGACCCGGACGGCCCCATGATGGCCAGGTAGTCGCCCTCGTCGACGTCCAGGTCGATGCCGCGCAGCGCCTCCAGGGAGATCGAGCCGTTGGAGTACGTCTTGTGGATGTCCCGTAGGGAAAGGATCGGTGTCATCCGCGGCCACCCCGGCCGAACACACTGCCGAAGCCGCCGCCGCTTCGGGCCGCACCTGCCGACGGGCTGGCAGTGGCGACTGCGTTGCTGAAAGTGGGCACCTGGACCCGGTCGCCCGCCGACAGGCCCTTGGTGATCTCGGTCTGCTGCCCGATGACCCTCCCGACGGTGACCGGGGTGTCGGTGACAGTCCCGCCGGTCACCAACCGGACGGCCGGACCCCCGTCGACCTGGGTGATTGCGCGGGTCGGCACGGCCAGGACGTTGTCCAGCCGCTGGGTGGTGATCGACACGGTCGTGGAACTACCGATGAACAACTGGGCCTGGTGGGGTTCGGTGACCGCCACCACCACCGGGAAGGTCGCCACGGTGCTGCTCGCCGTGGTGGTGCTAGCCACCTGGCCGACGCTCTGCACCGTGCCGTTCACCGTGGTCCTCCCATCGGGCGCCAGCATGGTCGCGGCCTGGCCTGCCTTCAGCGACGGCAGATCGGCAGCCGTCACCTGCGTGTCGACCAGCCATCCCGAGGTGTCGACCACGACGACGTCGCCGGAGGTCGAGGTGCTGTTCTGGGCGCTGCTGATACCCGCTGCGGCGCCACCCGACCCGCCGGAGCCGTTCGCACCACTCGACTGGCCGGCGCTCCCACTGCCGACACCGCTACCGCCGGACGTGCCACTGGCCACGCCGCCGGTGCTGATGTCCACCTTGGCGACGATCCCACTGATGGGGGAGGTCAGGGTGGTGCCGTCGTAGTTGGACTGTGCCTGGGCGAGCTTGGCCTGGTCCGCCGCCAGCGTGGCCTGGGCGGAGGTGAGCTGGGCGTTCGTCGTGGCCGAGGAGGAGGATAGCGTGTTCAGCTGGGACTGGGCCGAACTCACGGCGGCACGGGCGCTCTGCAGCGAGGCGGCCAGGGCTGCCGAGTCCTCGGTCGCCAGCACCTGGCCCTTCGTCACCCGGTCCCCGACAGCGACCTTGACGGCGGTGACGGTTCCGCCGGCCGGAAAACTGGCCGACAATTGCTGGGCGGGCTGGAAGGTCCCGGTGGCCGTCACGGCCTGGGTGAGCGACGTGGTCCTGACCTCGTACGTCGTGGTCTGCTGGGACGGGGTCCTGGCCGAGCCGGCGCGCGACAGCAGGATCACCGCAGTGACCACCAGGATTGCCACCACGACCGCGGCGACCACGATGATGGTCGTACGGTTTCGGCGATGTCGACGCGGTCGCATCAGGTTCGCGGGTGACTCGTCAACAGGGCCGACAGCCATGGCATTCACGCCTTCCTTCGCACCGCGGAGATGCGGGGCACATCGCAGGATCGTCGCGTTCCTTGTGCCCATTCTGTCCTACGGCTGTGAGTCGGCTAGGAACGTGGGAGGGGTCGGCAACCCGTGGTCTGCCGCCGGCTTTCGAAGGCTAGGGGGTGATCGTACTCTGGAGGCGTGCAACGTGTGACGGCTGTCACGGCAGGGATCACCTCGGCGGCGCTCGGCGTCGCAGTGGGGCACCTGTTGGCGGGACTGGTCAGCCGGTCGGCGTCGCCTGTCGTCGCCGTGGGCGCCGTAGTGGTCGACCTGGTCCCGTTGCCGCTGAAGGAGTTCGCGGCCCGCGTCTTCGGCGTGGCCGACAAGGCCGTGCTGCTCACTGTCGTCATGGTGGGCTTGGCGGCACTGGCCGGGCTGGTCGGGCTGCTGGGCGTACGGTCCCGGCCGGCCGCGCTGGCCTCGATGGCCCTGCTCGGATCGATCGGCACCGTTGCGGGCGTGGGCAGGGCCGTGACGACCACGGTTGCGGGGGTCGGGCCGCGGGTGTTGGCGTCCGCCGCGCTTCCCGGCCTGGTGGCGACACTGGTCGCCTGCCTGGTGCTGGCCGCCCAGTATCGCCGGTTGGAGGACTCCGGGCCCACCAGCATGGCAGGCGCTCAGGCTGCGCGGAGTCGCCGTGCGTTCCTCATGGGCAGTCTGGGCCTGCTGGCAGGCGCCGGTGCGCTCGGTTGGCTCGGCTCCAGGATCCGGCCGGTGGCGGGCAGCCCGGTCGTCCTACCGCCCGTCCCCTCCCCGCGACCGCCCGTACCGGCCGGGCTGGAGGGGCAGGTGCCCGGGCTGACTCCGCTGCGCACCCCGGTGGCCGACTTCTACCGGATCGACACCGCCCTGGTGGTGCCGCACCCCGACCTGGAGCGGTGGCGGCTGGTGGTCGACGGAATGGTCGGACGACCCTACGAGCTCACCCTCGACGACCTGTTGGCCATGCCGCTGGTGGAGCGTGACATCACCCTCACCTGCGTCTCCAACCCTGTCGGCGGCAACCTCTGCGGCAGCACCCGCTGGACCGGGGTCCTGGTCGCCGACCTGCTCCGCCGGGCCGCGCCCGCTGCCGGCGCGGACATGGTGCTGAGCCGCTCAACCGACGGCTTCACGGCCTCGACGCCGCTCGAGGTGCTCCTCGACGGCCGGGACGCGATGATCGCACTGGCGATGGACGGCCGACCGCTGACCCCGAAGCACGGAGCCCCGGCCCGGTTGCTCACCCCGGGGTTGTACGGCTACGTCGGGGCCACGAAATGGCTCACTCGGCTGACCCTCACGACCTTCGCGGCCGACCAGGCCTACTGGACGGTCCGCGGCTGGGCGGAACGTGGCCCGGTGAAGACCGAGGCCCGGATCGACACCCCGCACGGCCGGGTCGCCGAGGGCAACGTCCCGATCGCCGGCGTGGCCTGGGCGACCCACCGGGGGATC
This sequence comes from Raineyella antarctica, assembly GCF_900092135.1. GTDB lineage: Bacteria > Actinomycetota > Actinomycetes > Propionibacteriales > Propionibacteriaceae > Raineyella > Raineyella antarctica. The sequence goes on from NZ_FMYF01000004.1 coordinate 48,614, forward strand.
GGGCGGGTGGAGGTCCAGGTCGACGGCGGTCCCTGGCAGCAGGCGGTTCTCGGACCTGACGTGGGACTGGACTACTGGCGGCAGTGGTACCTGCCCTGGCGGGCGACCCGCGGCTCCCACACGCTCGTCGCCCGTGCCTACGACGCGTCCGGAGTGGTGCAGACCGACCGGGTGGCCGATGTCGCCCCGGACGGGGCCAGCGGCTATCCGCGGGTCAATGTCACGGTCGCGTGATCGCGCCGGTGTCGGTCACAGAGAGCATGAACATCGGCTCGACGAGGTCAGGAGCCGTGAGGCCGATGTCAGGGGGAACGCACTGGCGCGAGCCCGGCTGGGAGGAGGCTGAAGATCCGGATCAATTGATTTACATTTCAATTTCTTTGGGTATGGTTGTTCACAACGGCAGGCAGAGCACCTGCCGGGATCGAGCAGAGCGGGAAGTATTCCATGAGCACTGTCACTGTTATCGGAAGTGGAAACGTCGGCACGGCCGTCGCCGGCCTGATGGCCAAGGCGGGTGCGAGCCTGCAGATCGTCGACCGTGATGCGGAGAAGGCGGCCGGACTCGCCGGCCAGGTGAAGGGCACCTCCGCCACCTTCGGTGAGCCGATCACCGGCGATGTCGTCGTCCTCGCACTGCCGTTCCCGGCCCTCGAGTCCATCGCGGTCACCTACAAGGACCAGTTGGCCGGCAAGGTCGTGGTGGATGTCACCAACCCGGTCGACTTCGCCACGTTCGACTCCTTGGTGGTGCCGGCGGACTCCTCGGCGGCCGCCGAGCTGGCCAGTGTGCTGCCGGGTGCGAAGGTGCTGAAGGCCTTCAACACGACCTTCGCCGGCGTGGTCGCCAGCGGCGCCCTGGGCGCCAATGACGTGGCGGTCCTGGTCGCCGGTGACGACGCGGACGCCAAGAAGACCCTGATCGACCTGGTTGACGCCGGTGGCCTGCGCGGCGTGGACGCCGGCAGCCTCAAGCGGGCTCGAGAGATGGAGGCGATGGCCTTCCTGCAGATGGCTCTGGCCGCCGCCGGGACCATCAGCTGGACCGGCGGCTTCGCGCTGGTCGACTGACCTGCTGCACGACCCGTGGCCCCTGGGGTGTCCTGGTCGCTGCCTCGACCGGCTCGTGCGATGGTGTAGCCGTCCCGCGAGCCGGTCGTCCGCCATTCAGGCCTTCGGGACCAGGTCCGTCAGCTCCACGGAGGTGTCGGCCAGGCGTTCAGCCTCGACCGGGTGACCGACGATCTCGCGCAGGGTGTCGTTGACGTCCCAGACGTTCACGTTCATCGAAGCGGTGACCATGCCGTCGCGGTGCCAGAAGACGATGAACTCCCCGGAGTCCATGGACCCGCGGACAAGCGTCTCGTCGTCTGGGGAGTTGTTGCCGACGTACTCCATGCCCAGGTCAAACTGGTCGGTGAAGAAGTAGGGCAGCCAGTCGTACGTGCCGCCACGGCCCATGATCGTACGGGCGGCGAGGGCGCCCTGGCGCAGGGCGTTGTCCCAGTGCTCGCGGCGGAGCCGCTGGCCCAGCAGCGTGTTCTGGGCGTTCGCGATGTCGCCGATGGCCAGGATCGCCGGGTCGGCGGTGCGCAGCTTCTCATCCACCAGCACACCGTTGTCGACCTCCAGGCCGGCCGCCCGGGCGAGGTCGAGGCGGGGGGCCGCTCCGACGGCCAGCAGGACGAGGTTCGCCTCGATGTCGCCGTGGTCGGTCCGGATCCCGTTGGCGCGGCCGTCCAGCTCCAGGACCGACTCGACTCCCACCTCCATCCGTACGTCCACCCCGTTGCGCCGGTGCAGGTCGGCGAAGTAGGCACCGATCCGTTCGCCGAGGATGTTGGACAACGGCTGTGGCACCGGCGCGACCACTGTCACGTCCATGCCGGCCATCCGGGCCGCGGCGGCCACCTCGAGCCCGATCCAGCCTGCCCCGATGACGGCCAGTCGGCCACCCCGGGCGAACTCCTCGCGGAGGGCGTCCGACTCGGCCAGTTCCCGAAGCGTCCGAACGCCGGGAAGATCCTCACCGGGCATGTGCAGGTGGCGCGACTCGGCGCCGGTGGCCAGGACCAGGTGGCCGTACGGCAGGGTCTCACCCGACGCGAGGAGCACGGTGTGTCCGGTCCGGTCGATGCTGTCGACCCGTTCACCGATGATCAGGCGAACACCCTGCTGCTCGTACCAGTCGCGCCGGTGCAGGCAGATCTCGTCGCGACCCAGCTTGCCCTGAAGGTACTCCTTGGAGAGCTTGGGGCGGTCGTAGGGGAGTTCGGGCTCGGCGCCGACGAGGGTGACGTCCCCGGAGAAACCTTCCTCCCGCAGGGTCTGCACCACTTGGGCACCGCCCAGGCCGGCTCCGACCACGACGACGTTGTGTTCGGACATCTCTGCTCCCGTCCCGTGCCGGGAACGACCCCGGCCCTCGGTCCATCGTAGGACCGGAGGGCCGGGGCCGAACAGGGGTCGAGCGGTCGCGCGCGGGACTTCAGGCCTGGGCGAGGCTCCCGTTCGCAGGTTCGGTCTCGGGCTCCGCTCCGCCCCGGGCCAGGGGCCAGAGCTGGAAGAAGTCACCGTAGAAGGCCAGGAACGGGAAGGTCACTGCCAGCAGCGCGTTGGCGAGCCAGAGCTCGGCGTCGAACGTGGGCGGTCCGGCCGGCATGTCTCCGGTGACCAGCGGCATCAGGGCGCGGTACAGCAGGGCCAGCAGGCTTCCGACGACGGCGGCGACGACCGCACTGGCCACGCCCTTGGCAGGCTGGGGCAGCTTGGCGAAGGCGGATCCCTGCAGCATGTTGAGCATGACCACCGAACCGAAGATGAAGGGGATCGGCACGCTGACCAGGAAGGCGGGGGGAGTCATACCGAGGCCGCGGATGCCCAGCTGGTAGAGCGGCACGGCCAGCACCAGGGCGCCCAGGGTCCAGACCACGCCAAGGACCGGCTGCTTCATCAGGCCGGCGGACCTGGTCAGCGGCCACAGGTCGAAGTGCAGGACCAGGAACATCAAGGCCAGCGCGGTGACCGCAACGACGATCACGCCCCAGGCATCGAACGGACCCTGGGGGTCCAGATCGGCGCGGTAGATCGGCGCCCCCTTGAGGAAGTCGAAGTTCGCCAGCAGGACGAACAGGCCGATCGCCACCACGTACACGCCGACGAGGAGCGCCAGACCCGCGGCCAGACGATTCGGGATGAGGGAGAACGGCCAGCCGCCGAACACGATGACCATGAAGAACGAGACGGTGACCGACAGGATCGTCGCCATCGACAGCATCGGCAGCGGCGGGCCGACGCGTCCACCGACCGTGGACCACAGCAACAGGGCGACGATGGCCCCGATGACGGCGGCGGTGAGGAGGTAGGCGATGCCGCGCACCGGCTGGCGGAGGCGGGCCAGCGGCGCGGGCTCCTCACCATGCCAGAACGCGCCCACGACGATGGCGAACGGGATCATGCACATCAGCACGAACGCCAGCCACCCGCCGAAGAACCCGGCGGAGAAGGGGGAGATGAACACGAGGGACAGGACGATGATCAGGACGCTGGCAGCAATGCCCAGCCATGGTTGCCGCAATGCGGGCATAGCGGTTCCTTTCGATGGAAACGTGTCGGCGCTGGCTCCGGGAAGATGTCAGGTCGGCGGCAGCTGATCGACTTTCCCACAGATCACGGTTCGCGGCCGGGGATATGCCGCATGGTGCCGCGGGGAGGAACCATCGGGTCGCTGTCACCTCTGCCGACACACGTCCGTGGGGCCCGATCGGTCGCCGTGCTTCGGATGCTCGTGGTCCTGGTGGGTCGGTGCTTCCGGACGCGCGACCGACTTGTCAGCGCCACGGCGTAGCGTCGCAGGGAACCTGAGGAGGACGACGTGGCGGAGGCAGGACGACGATCCACGGCAGCGCGGCTGCTGGGATCGGGGATGGTTGTCGTGGCCATGCTGGCCGGCTGCACGGTGACGACCGATCTGGCATCCCCGAGCACCCGGATCCAGCACACACCCGTGCCCGGACCCTCATCGACCACGGCTGCTTCCAGCGCCGCCCCCTCCAGCTCGCCACCCTCCAGCACGCCTGCTACCAGCACGCCTGCTACCAGCACGGCTCGACCCGCCACCGCCTCCGTAACGCAGGGGAGTGCCAACGCCGCTTTGGCGAGCCTGGTGGTCAAGGGACGCGCGCCGAAGACCGGCTATACCCGCGACCAGTTCGGGCAGGCCTGGGCCGATGTCGACCACAATGGCTGCGACACCCGCAATGACATCCTGCGCCGCGACTCCACCCGGGTCACCACCAGTTCCGGGACGTCCGGCTGCCGGGTTGCCTCCGCCGTGCTCCAGGACCGTTACTCAGGCACGGCAGTCGCGTTCACCCGCGGCGACGGCCAGGTGGAGATCGACCATGTCGTTGCGCTCTCGGATGCCTGGCAGAAGGGCGCCCAGCAGTGGTCGAGCGATCGGCGCACGGCCTTCGCCAACGACCCCCTCAACCTGGTGGCCACCCGCGCCGATCTGAACCAGCAGAAGAGTGACGCCGATGCGGCGACCTGGCTGCCGCCGTACCGGGCTGCTCGCTGCGACTACGTGGCTCGCCAGATCGCGGTCAAGCGCGCGTACGCCCTGTGGGTGACCCAGGCCGAGAAGGATGCGATGGGCCGGGTCCTGGCCGGTTGCCCGGCGCAGGTCCTGCCGACCGGTCACGAGGCGCCGCCCGCAACCGTGAGCACGGCGGCCCCCGCGACCCGCACCACCACCCCGGTCCCGACCGCAGGTCCTCACCAGGCTGCGACCGGGGGAAGCGGCACCGTCTACTACGCCTCCTGCGCGGCCGCCCGGGCGGCCGGGGCTGCGCCGTTGCACCGCGGGGAGGACGGCTACCGCTCGGGACTCGACCGGGACTCGGACGGCGTCGCCTGCGAGTGAGCCGGCGTCGTCTGCGAGTGAGTCGGTGGTGTCGGACTACGATCGCCCTGTGTCAACTCCCAATCCCACCGCAGCCATCCTGGTGATCGGCGACGAGATCCTGTCCGGGCGTACGCGCGATGAGAACATGTACCACCTCGCCGGGGTCCTCACTGCCCACGGCATCGACCTGCGCGAGGTACGCATCGTCCCGGACGACCAGGCCGCGATCGTGGGAGCCGTGAACGTGCTGCGACGGGCATACGACCATGTCTTCACCTCCGGGGGCATCGGACCCACGCACGACGACATCACCGCCGACGCGATCGGTGCGGCCTTCGGAGTGCCGGTCGTGGTCGACCCCGAGGCGGACCGGCGGGTGCGGGCTTTCAGTGAGGTCCGCGGAATGTCGTACAACAGCGACCAGCAGCGGATGGCACGGGTGCCGCAGGGGGCAACCCTGATCGACAACCCGATCTCGGCGGCGCCCGGCTTCACCCTCGAGAACGTGCACGTGATGGCCGGGGTGCCGGTGATCTTCCGGGTGATGGTGGAGAGCATCCTGCCCGCCCTCGCGCAGGGCCGGCCGGTGGTGTCCGGGGAGTACCGGATCTGGCGGCCCGAGGGCGACATCGCCCATGACCTGCGCGGGCTGGCGGCCAAGTACGACGATCTGGCCCTCGGTTCCTACCCTTCCATGCAGGACGGCCGCGGCGGCACCACGATCGTCGTACGTGGCACCGATCCGCAACGGGTCGAGACGGCCGTGGCGGAGCTCCGAACGGTGTTCCCCCCGGAGTGACCGCCGCGGCGGACAGGCTCGCCACCGTCAGGGCCAGACCGCTGAGCAGGGACAGACGGCGGATGATGTGGTGCATCGCTCCTCCTCGAAGGCGTGGACGACGGACCGGGTGTGATCCTGGCCCCACGTTCTGAGCAAGCCCTCAGGTCGAGGGGAATGGCCGAAGGAACCACGGTGCGGTGCCAGCCCCGGGTCGACCTAGACTGCCGCCATGTTCGATCTCATCGGCGGTCTGCCGGTCCACGTCCTGGTCCTGCATGTGTACGTGGTGTTGGGGCCGATCGCCGCCCTGGCGACCCTGGTCTACCTGTTCCGCCCGGTCTGGCGGCGGGTCCTGCGGTGGCCGGTGGGCGTCCTCGCAGTCGTCGCGGGGGTAAGTGGCCTGGTCACCAAGGAGAGTGGCGAACAACTGGCGCACCGGTTGGTTCCTGACCTGGAGTCGGCATCGACGCGGGCCTCCGGCGATCCCCATGTCCAGGCGGTCCTGGACCATGCCCAGTCGGGCGACCTGGCAGGTGCCGTCGGCCTGGTCTTCATGGTCGCCACGCTGATCGCCGTGGTGTGGGCCGTGCGGGACCAGTCCGACTCGATCTTCGGCGGGTTGATGACCTCGACGGTCGTCACCCTGGTCGCCATCTCCTCTGTCGCCCTGGTGGGCTCGGTGTTCTTCGCCGGGCACAGCGGGGTCACCGCAGCGTGGGGCAACGTGATCGCGGCCACCGCCACCCCCGGTGGCAACTGAGCCGATGAGCCGGGCCCCGATCCCCGCGGGCTGGACCGCGGCGCCCCCACGCGCCGGCCGCCCCGCTTCCGTCCTCCTGGACCAGGCGGATCCCGGGACGGCACGATTGGTCGCGCACACCGAGTTCGCGACCTCCACCTCGATGAGTGAGTGGCGCGACCATGTGGTCGAGGGGCTGGGCCGTTCAGTGGCTGATTGGCTGCTGGTCGACGTCGGACCGGCCCGTGTGGCGGGGGCCCGTGGCTTCCGGGTACTGGGCGCCAGCAGTCCGAACGGCGGGACGGCACGGATCCACGAGACCTGGGGCGTGGTCCGGGACCGGCACCGGTGTACCGTCACCCTGACCTGTCGCGTCGGTGCCTACGACGACATCATCGATGCAGTGTCCGCGGCCGTCCGCGACTGGCATCCGCCGCTCGACGAGGGGGCCTGATGGGTGTCGAGTTCGACCCGGCGGCCGGCACCGTACGCCTCGGGCCGGGCTACTTCGAGACGCTGCTGGACATCTACCGCGATGGCCGCGCTCGGGAGACGGATCCCCGACTGGTCGCTGTCCTGCGCGACGCCGGCGTCCTGGGGCCAGACGGACCCCATCCGGCGCTCGCCCGTACGGTCCGGGTGCTGCTGGCAGAGCGGGCGCGGTTGCGTACGCAGCTGGCCGGGCCGCAGGGGCGCCTGGAGAGCTCGTGCTGGATGCTGGGGGAGGACGCAGCCTGGTGGGACGGGGACTCCGGCGACGGAGGCACGCTCAGCGCCCTCGCCGTCGACCAGGTCCCGGCCCGGCTGGCGCGCCTCGTCGGGCTGGGGCCGAGGCCGGCGTGGACGCCAACCCAGTACGCAGCATCTGTGCACACGCGACGCCATGTGGTCGACGCGATCCTGGGGGGCACCCCGGCGAACCGCCAGGAGGGTGCGGACATGCTCGCCCATCGGGCCCCCGAGCCATTGGCCGCCCTCGCTGCCGACCTACGGTCGGGGGAGTGGCGGGCCTGGCATGCCGAGACGGTGTGGTACCCGCCCCACCCCGAGCCCGGTGGGCCGCACGCGGGAGGCCGGGGCGTCGTGGTGGTCGACACATCGCACGGTATGCTCACGGTCGAGCCGGAGGGCGCAGGCCTGGTCTTCCTGCCCGCGAGCCCGACCCAGGTCTGGCGCAGGGTGCTGAGACTGCTCCCGCCGGCGGCCGAGATCGCTCCCTGAACCGTCGATCGGCGGGCGCCCCGGGGCCGTACGAGGCCTGAACCTGAGGTTCAGACTGATAGTTGCCCATACTCTCGACGTTGGTTGAGGGTGAAATCGTGGCACGAACAATACGAGTAATCCTGACCGCGGCAGCGTCGGTCCTTCTCGTGTTCGGTGGAGCGATCTTCTCCCCGTCCGCGCGAGCCCTCGCTCCCTCCACGTACATCGCCAAGACCGTCGAAGCGGCCCAAGGGGTCCAGCAGGACTACAAGGTTCCCGCCTCCGTGGCCCTCGCCCAGTCGATCCTCGAGTCCGGGTGGGGGGACTCCACCCTCTCCCGCGACTACAACAACTACTTCGGCATCAAGTGCACGACGACGACCAGCCAGTACCAGGCCGGTTGCGTGTCCCTGCGCACCAAGGAGTACTACGCCTCCGGTGCCACCTACATCACGGACGGGTTCCGCACGTACGACACGCCGCTCGACTCGTTCAAGGACTACGGGCGACTGCTGACCTCGCTGAGCCGGTACGGGAATGCGTTCAAGTACACGGACAACCCGGACCAGTTCATCCGCGAGATCGCCGACGGCGGGTACGCGACAGATCCCTCGTACGCTGCCTCGGTGATCAAGATCATGCGGCAGTACAACCTGTACAAGTACGACACGCTGCCGTCCAAGCCGGCGTTCGACGCTGCCAACGTCGCCGTGACCACGACCGTCAGCTCGTCTGTGTCGGCCAGCCCGTCCGAGGAGGCGAGTGCGTCGGCCAGCCCGTCCGCGTCGGCCAGCCCGTCCGCGTCCGCGTCTGCGAGCGCGAGTGCGTCGGCCAGCCCGTCCGCATCTGCGAGCGTGAGTGCGTCGGCCAGCCCGTCCGCGTCCGCATCTGCGAGCGCGAGTGCGTCGGCCAGCCCGTCCGCGTCCGCCAGTGCCTCCGCCTCCCCCAAGGCTTCAGTGCTTCCCAGCTCCACCCCGACCGCGTCGTCCGCGACGACCCGGGTGCCCCCGCCCATGGGGAACATCGATCCCGCCGCGCCGGCCGACGTCAGCAAGGTCGTCTGGGTCATCGACCCGGAGACCAAGAAGATCTTCTTCACCGGACCTGTTCTCAAGGCCGACGGCCAGGCGTACGTGAACTCCGCCTTCACGGTCGTCGACACCACCGGCGCCACGCTGGGCATCGTGACGACCGACAGCAAGGGGTGGCTCGGCGACAGCCTGACGCTTCCCTCCGGCTGGGCCTCGACCACGAGCTTCGAGGTGAAGATCGTGATCCCCGGTGGCGCAGGAACCCAGCACACCGAGGGTTCGACCACCATCGAGGATCCGACCAAGGTCCAGCCGCAGGAGACTGGCACGCTGACGGGTGCCGACCCCGAGGTCGTCTCGTCGACCGATAGTGGCCTGGACCGTGACCGGGTTCCCGAGAACCAGGTCGGCTCCTCCGCCTCGGTCTCTCCGTCGGTGTCGGCTTCGCCGGAGGCTTCTCCGTCGGTGTCGGCTTCGCCGGAGGCTTCTCCATCGGTGTCGGCTTCTCCGGAGGCTTCTCCGTCGGTGTCGGCTTCTCCGGCTCCGTCGGTATCGGCCCTTCCGCTGTTTGCGCTGCCCTCGGCCAGCCCCTCGACGGTTCCGAGCGCCCCTGAGGCCGGTGCCTCCGAGCAGCCGGCACCGCTCAGCGTCGCGGAACGCTCGAGGACGCTGCAGCCCTCGGCCAGTGCCAGCGCGCTGCCGACCCCGCGCGACACCTCCCGTGGGCATGCCAACCCGGTCGACCGTTCCGCTGAGTATGTCACTGCCAGGCTGCCGCGTACGGGTGGGCCGGCGGTGATCTTCGGCCTGATCGGTCTGGCTGTTACCGCGTCGGGTGCCACGCTGCTGGGCACCTCGCTCGGTGGTCGCCGCCGCAAGGGCTGATCCGCCCACTGAGGACAAGGAATGAGGGTGGGGCTGGCCTACGGGCCGGCTCCACCCTCATGTCCGTGGGTCAGTGCTGGTCGGAGCCGCGCGGTCGGACCGCTCCATCCTTCGATGGGCGATCCGGCCCCGCGCGCCTCACTGGCGCGTGCGCAGCTCCGGGAAGTCCTCGTAGCGGTACTCGCCGGCCTCGCGTACAGCGGGGTCGGTGGCCTTGGCGCGATCGTGCTCCTGGGCGCGCAGGACGACCCGGCGGATCTTGCCCGAGATGGTCTTGGGCAGCTCACCGAACTCGATCCGGCGTACACGCAGGTAGGGCGCGAGGTGATCCTTGGCGTGGGAGAGGATCGACAGCGCGGTCTCCCGGCTGTGCTCGATGCCCGGGGCCAGAGTGATGTAGGCCTTCGGCACGGCGAGCCGGACGGCGTCCGGCGCCGGCACCACCGCGGCCTCCTGGACGGCCGGGTGCTCCATCAGTACGCTCTCCAGCTCGAACGGGGAGATCTTGTAGTCCGAGGCCTTGAACACGTCGTCGGTCCGCCCGACGTACGTGATGTAGCCGTCGGCGTCCCGGGAGACCAGGTCGCCGGTGTGGTAGTAGCCGCCGTGGATCGCTGCGGCGTCCAGCTCGGGCATCCCGTGGTATCCGCTCATCAGGTTCAGCGGCCGGGGGTCCATCCGCAGGCAGATCTCGCCGAGGTCGGCGGGCTGGCCGGTCTCCGGGTCGACGATCTCGATCGGGACACCCGGCAGCGGCTTGCCCATCGAGCCGGCCTTCACCCGCTCCCCGGGCACGTTCCCGACGGTGGCCGTGCTCTCGGTCTGGCCGTAGCCGTCCCGGATGGTCAGGCCCCACGCATTGCGGACCTGGTTGATCACCTCGGGGTTGAGGGGCTCACCGGCACCGACGACCTCGCGCAGCGACGCCGGACGCTCGCCGAGGTCGGCCTGGATCATCATCCGCCACACGGTCGGCGGGGCACAGAACGTCGCGACGTCGACCCGGCGCAGCTGCTCCATCAGGTCGGCGGCGTCGAACCGCTGGTAGTTGTAGACGAAGATCGTGGCCTCGGCGATCCACGGGGCGAAGAAGCTGCTCCACGCGTGCTTGCCCCAACCGGGGGCACTGATGTTGAGGTGGACGTCGCCGGGGCGGACGCCGATGAAGTACGTGGTGGTCAGGTGGCCGACCGGGTAGGACAGCTGCGTGTGCTGGACCAGCTTGGGGGCCTTGGTCGTGCCGGAGGTGAAGTACTCCAGCACCGGATCGTCCGCGTCGGTGATGACCTCGCGGGGCTCGGCCGGGTGCGCGTAAGCGTCGTCGAAGGCGATCCAGCCGTCCTGGCCGGCACCCGCCACGATCCGCACGTACTCGCCCGCAACGGTGCTGAACTTGTCCGTGTCGGCGGGGTTGGTGATGACCGCCCGAACGTCCGCCCGGACCACGCGGTCGGCCAGGTCCTCGGAGGTGATCGCCTCGGCGGTCGGCAGGATGATGCCGCCCACCTTCATCACCGCGAGCATGGCGTCCCACAGTTCGATCTGGTTGCCGAGCATCAGCATGACGGTGTCGCCCTTGCCGATCCCCAGGGTGTCCAGCCAGCCGGCCACCGCATCCGAGCGGCGCACCATGTCGTCGTACGTGTAACGGGCCTCGGAGCCGTCGGTCTCGCGGATCCACAGCGCTATCCGGTCGTTGCCCCGGCCCACGGCGTCGAACCAGTCGATCGCCCAGTTGAACGGCCCGGTGATGTCGGGCCAGGTGAAGGCGGCGCACGCCTCGTCGATGCGTCCGTGGAAGGACAGCAGCAGGTCTCGGGTGGCGCGGATCTGTTCGGTGGCTCGGCTCAAGGCAGGTACCTCTGTGAGGGGATCGTGGCACTGGTTACGCCAGCGTAGGTTGAACGATACGCGCAGGGTTCGTCGCGCGGGAAGGCGGATCCGACAGCCGGCGCGGGGAGCGATTGTGTGACTCCGACAACGGGCCGAGGGGGAGCATGGGCTGTGACCGTCGGATCGATCAGGGCTGGCGGGCACGGCGACGCAGCCAGCCGGTCAGGACCGGGGTGAGCGCCAGCATCATGAACAGCCGGACCGCCTGCACCCCCGTGATGACGGTGATGTTGCTGCCAGCCCCGGCTGCGACGGCGAGCACCGCGAACATCCCGCCGGGGGTGGTGGCCAGGTAGCCGTCCATCGCGGGCAGGCCGAGCAGCCGGGCCAGCCACAGGCCGCTGGCCGCACTGGCCAGGACGAGCACGACGACCAGGCCGAAGGCGAGCGGCAGGATCCGGGCCACCATCGAGATCGCGCCGCGGGTGAAGCCGAGCGTTGCCGTCCACCCGATCACCACGTACGCCGCGGTGGACACCAACAGGGGAAGACTGGGGGTCGGCAGGCCACCCTGGATCCCGACGGCTGCGGCCACGATCATCGGTCCCAGCAGGTCACCTGCTGGCACTCGGGCCAGACGCGCCAGCGGGGCGCCCACGACCATGCAGCCGAGCCCCACCAGCGCCCCGAGGGCAGGGTCCTGGGTCGCCGGTACCGGCGGACTCGAGGCGGCGCCGAACACGTACGCGGCCACCATCGGGGTGGCGGCGGTGATCAGGAGCACCCGCGCGTACTGGAGCATCCCGACCACGCGGACATCTCCACCCAGTTCCTGGGCGACCGCCACCAGCCCGCTCGCACCACCGGCCGCCATCGACAGCACCCCGGTGACCCGGTCGACGGCCGGGTGGAGGGCAAGCAGGAAGCCGGAACCGAAGCTGATTGCCAGCGTCAACACGGTGACCGCCAGGACTGCGGCCCAGTCGTGCGCCAGCGCGCGCAGTTCGTTGCTGCTCACCATCGAGCCGAGCATCACGCCGATCGCGGCCTGGGCGACCACGTTGCCGGCCGCCGGGACAGCGCGTGGTCCGCGACCGGACAGTGCGAGGGCGATGCCACCGACCATGCCGGCCAGGATCTCGGGGGAGGGGAGTCCCACGGCCCGGGCGCCGAGCAACACCACCAGCGTCACCACGAGCAGGACGACCCAGGCGCCGACGCGGGCCCGCTGTCGGCGGATCGGGAGAGTGCTCATGGCAGCCAGTCGATCACACCTCTGTCGCGGAGCGCCCCCGGTGTCACGGGGCGGGGCTAGGGTGTTGGGCAGACCACGACGACGAGGGAGGCCGAGCACGATGAACCCCGGTGAGATGACGCCTGACGGCACCACGCCTGCAGCCACGACGCCCGCAGTCACGACGCCCGCAGCCACGACGCCCGCAGCCACGACGCCCGATACCCAGGGCCCGCAGCGGATGCGGGCCATCCAGATCACCGAGCACGGCGGGGCGGAGGTGCTCTCCTACACCGAGGTGGACGTGCCGGCGCCCGGTCCGGGCCAGGTCCGGGTTCGGGTCCGGGCCGCTGGCCTCAACCCGGCTGACACCTACATGGTCCGGGGAGGCTACGAGTTCTTCCACAACCCACTGCCGTGGGTGCCAGGCTTCGACTCCGCCGGAGACATCGAGGCTGTGGGTGAAGGAGTGGAGGGCCTGGCGGTGGGGGACCGAGTGTTCGTCGCCGGCGTCCTCGCGCCGTCCTCGGGAGCGTTCGGCCAGTACCACGTCGCCGACGCCTCGGTGGTGCGGCAGCTTCCGGACTCCGTGTCGTACGCCCAGGGTTCCGCCATCGGCGTGCCCTACCAGACCGCCTACCACGCATTGTTCCAGCGGGCCGGGCTGCGGCCCGGTGAGACCGTCCTGATCCATGGCGCCAGCGGCGGCGTCGGCCAGGCCTGCGTCCAGTTCGCCCGCGCCCACGGGGCCCGGGTGATCGCAACGGCCGGCTCGGCCGAGGGGCTCGACCTGGCGCGTACGCAGGGCGCGCACGTCGTACTCGACCACACTGCGGAGGACCACGTAGAGGCGATCCGGGCTGCCGCGCCCAAGGGCATCGATGTCGTCATCGAGATGGCAGCCAGCACCAACCTCGAGCACGACCTCGGGCTGCTCGCTCGTGGCGGTCGGGTGGCCATCGTTGGTGCCAGGACCCCGGTCGAGATCACCCCGCGCCTGGTGATGCGCACCGAGGCGGCCATCCTCGGTATCGCCCTGTGGTACATGACCCCCGGCCAGGTCGCGGAGGCACTCGCCGCGACCGCCGCCGGGCTGGAGACGGGCACGCTGTCGCCGACGGTGGGCCACGAGCTCCCGTTGGAGCGGCTGGCAGAAGGCTTCGCACTGGTCACCACCGGGCATCGCGCCGGCAAGGTCGTGCTCACCGTCGAATGATCCTGGGCGGTCGGTGGATCGGCGCCCCGTGCCGATCCACCGACCCCTCCGGCGTGTCTCGCCCGACTGGCTGACCGACCGTGTGACAGTTGTCCTGTCGTGCAACTTCCCCGGTATGGCACACGCAAGGAGCATTGCGGATGAGCACCGCTGTCGAGAGGACCCGCTTCGGCTGGTCCCGTTGGGCCGAGTCCTCCGGAGGACTGGAGCGTTCGTACACCATCTGTGCGCCCGGACTCTCGTCCTGGCGGCGTGACGTCGTGCACGTGACGCTGTTCCGTGACGACCGCCGAGGGATCATCCAGTTGGCCGCCCGCTGGCTGGTCCGCGGTCTCTTGGTCGCACTGGTGCTCGGCGGGGTGCTGGCACTGATCCTGCAGTCCAGCGTGGTCCTCATCCCGGTCACCCTCTCTGTCCTCGTCGCCGCCGCGGTGGTGCTGGCCGCGCTGCCCAACTTCGGTCGTCAGGTCGCCGAGCGGCACACCATCACCGTCACCGGGGACGCCTGCCGGGAGGTCTGTCGGATCGCTGCGGTGCTGGACCGGATCGAGCCGGACCCCTCCGACGTGGAACGCGACGACGCCCGCACCATGTGGCGGCTGGCGCACACCGACCCCAAGTTCCTGCACACCTACGGACGTACGGTGCGCGACTGGGAACTCTCGTACGACCGACTCCGTGCCACCCTGGCCCGGGATGGGTCGACTCCGACGCAGGACGTCGAGCGACGTACCGGGATCCTCACCACGGACGTGGCCTGAGGAGCCTGACCGGGGCCGGGCACCGACCGGCGATATGGGGCATTGACGGGAAACCTTGGCGTCCACCGCCCTCGGGGGTACTGAACCCCGACGTGGCGCTGGTCGGCAACCACTCGCACCGGCCGGCGCCCCTGGCCCGACCGACAACGTGGCCCGATCGAGGGGGTCCCACCCCCTGACGACAGGCCCCCGTGGGCCTAGGCTGTTCTCGTACTGCGGCGGGGGGTCGGGTACAGGAGGGTGTCACGGTGTCGTCATCGGTCGGGTCCGGTCCAGGATCCGCATCTGGGCTCTGGCGGAGCGCGCTCGAGGCCGTCTCCGTCACACTCATCGGCTTGCTGCTGGTGGCTGGGTTGGCGATGACGAGCCACGCGGTAGGTTCGCTCACCGGGCCTGATGTCGCAGCGGCCACCGGCACCCCGACCCGCGCCGTTTCCGACCAACGACTCGTGGCGGTCGGCGCCGGTGCCAACGTCACCGGACAGGTCGGGCACGATCCCGCCTCCACCGGCGCCGGCATCGGCGCCCTCACCGGCACCGACAAGGACGGGCACAAGAGCTCGCAGGCTGCCCCGCCACGCCCCGCGGCGGCGGCCGAGGTCAACTCGGAGCAGGCCTACCTGGATTCGGCGGCCGCTGTCGCGGCCCGCGCCGAGCGGGAGGCCGCGGCCCCGGCGTTCGACCAGGCGATGGTCGGGCTCAGCGCCGCAGAGCGCGCCGCCGGCCAGGGGGTCCGCGCGGGCCAGGCGCTGCACGAGGACAACCGGTTGCAGCAGGACCAGCGCAGCCAGGGGCAGGCCGAGGAGGCCGCCGGGATCGCCTCCGAGGTCGCCCGCCTCGAGGAGGAGAAGCGGCTCGCCGAGGAGGCCGCAGCCAAGCTGGCGGAGCAGGCCCGACTGGCGGAGGAAGCCCGGCTCGCGGCGGAACAGGCCGCCGCAGCGGCAGCGAACGGGACACTCCTGGAGGGCACACTCGTTCGGGTGCCCACCTTGGCCCCGGTTGCCGGCGCCTCCGTTGCGGCAGCGGTCGCACCCATAGTGCCCGGCAGGTATCAGATCGCCGCGCGCTTCGGGGCTGTCGGCACCTGGTCCCTCTACCACACGGGTGTCGACCTGGGCGCCCCCATCGGCACGCCGATCCGGGCAGCCGCGGCCGGCATCGTGACCGCGCCGGTGGCCGGGGGATGGGCCGGGACGCATGTGATCATCGAGCACGCCGACGGCTCGACCCTGTACGCGCACATGATGGCGACCACGGTAGTTCCGGGTCAGTCGGTCCGGGCAGGCGAGGTGATCGGCTTCGTCGGGATGACCGGACGTACCTTCGGGCCGCACCTGCACTTCGAGTACTACCCGCCGGGGACGAGCCAAGTGTCC
Source organism: Raineyella antarctica (assembly GCF_900092135.1). GTDB lineage: Bacteria > Actinomycetota > Actinomycetes > Propionibacteriales > Propionibacteriaceae > Raineyella > Raineyella antarctica. Next base: position 64,579 of record NZ_FMYF01000004.1, read on the forward strand.
CCGTACGCGGCCACGGACCCGGTCGTCTGGATGGCCCGCCGGGGGATCCAGCTCTGAGTCGGCTATCCCGCCAGCAGCTCGCGGTCGGCGACCGTGAGCTCGACCCGATTGCGCTCCACCGCGTCGATACCGACCTCGACCGTCCAGTCGTCGATCCGCCAGCGGTAGACGGCGTCCTCCTGGCCACGGATCACGTGGGGGTCGCCGAAGACGACGGTCATCTCCCGAACCACCTCGGCCTGCTCCGCCTCGACGTCGGCGGGGTCCACCGGCATGCTGGCGGTGACGGTCGCGATGTGGCCGCGCCAGCCGTCCCAGCGGCCAGGGCCGATCCCATCGATCGAGAGCACGCCCTCGGTCGGGCTGTCCTCGGGGGAACAGGCTCGCTCCGAGGCCCCGATCCGCTCCCACAGCTCGGCGCGGTCCGCGATGGGCACGAAGCCTGCCAGGGCACACCGCTCCCCGAAGTCCAGCAGTGGATGGTCGTACATGGATCTCTCCTCGGGCCGACCCGGTGGCAGCGCGCCGCAGCGGATCTGCTCATGTTACCGGACCTGCACCCCCACGATCAGGAGCGTGGCCGCACCGCTCGGACGGTCCGGACCGCTGTCAGGGGGACATGACAAGATATTGCCCATGAGTCAGCGTCCGCAGTCCGCCGAGGAATCCTCGGTCGGGATCGTCGAGACGCAGTCGGTCCGGCTGTTCGACCAGGACAATCCCCTGGTCCTGGCCAGCGGCGCCGTCGTGCCCGAGGTTGACGTGGCCTACGAGACGTACGGAACCCTGGACGAGACCGGCAGCAACGCCATCTTCATCTGCCATGCCCTCACCGGTGACGCGCACGCGGCCGGCCGGCACCGGTCCGAGGACCACCGGCCGGGCTGGTGGGACACCATGATCGGGCCGGGCAAGCCGATCGACACCGATCGCTTCTTCGTGATCGCTGACAACCTGATCGGCGGCTGCCAGGGCACCACGGGACCGGCCTCCACCAATCCGGCCACCGGACGGCCGTACGGCCTGGACTTCCCGCTGCTGCAGATCGCCGACTTCGTCACCGTGCACCGGGCGCTGCTGGACCACCTCGGGGTCCGTCGCCTGCTGTCGGTCATCGGCGGGTCGATGGGGGGGATGCAGGCGCTGCAATGGGCGCTGTCCTACCCCGAACAGGTCGGCAGCGCCGTCATCATCGCTGCCTCGAGCCGGCTCAACGCGCAGAACATCGCCTTCTCCGCGGTGGCCCGTGAGTCGATCATGCGCGACCCGGGATTCGCCGGTGGTCGCTACCTGGAGACCGGGACGAGTCCGGACACCGGCCTGTCGATCGCGCGAATGATGGCCCACATCACGTACCAGTCCGGCCAGGGCATGGACCAGAAGTTCGGCCGCCGCTACCAATTCGGGGAGGACGCGACCCGCGGGTTCGGGGTGGACTTCGCGGTGGAGAGCTATCTGGACTACCAGGGCCGGATCTTCCTGTCGCGCTTCGACGCGCTGTCCTACCTCTACCTGACCCGCGTGATGGACTACTTCGATCCCTTCGCCGAGGAGGATGCCGCCCAGGCGCTGGCCGAGGCGGGATCGCCCTGTCTGGTGCTCTCCTTCGACTCCGACTGGCGATTCGACACGACGCACTCGCGGGCGATCGTCCGCGCCCTGGAGCAGCAGAGGGTGCCGGTAAGCTTCCGGGAGATCCGCTCGCCCTGGGGACACGACTCTTTCCTGCTGACCATCGAGGACTACCACGCGACAGTGGCGGCCTTCCTGCGTCGGGTGTCCGTCGCTGCCGCGCAGGGTCGGCGTGACCGGGGAGGAGTGCGATGACCCTGCGACCGGACCAGGCCATGGTCTCCCGCTTCGTCCCCGATGGGTCCCGGGTACTGGACCTCGGCTGTGGCCGGGGGAGCCTGATGCGCTACCTGATGGATCGACGCGGTTGCACCGGTACCGGCGTGGAGATCGCCCCCGAAGCGGTGGTCGAGACGATCTCGAAGGGCGTCCCGCTCATCGAGTTGGACATCGACCGTGAACTCGACGAGTTCGGCGACAAGTCGTACGACGTGGTCGTGCTCTCCCGTGTCCTGCAGGCGACGTACAAGCCGCGGGAGGTGCTGTCCCAGATGGCCCGGATCGGCTCGCGATGTATCGTGTCGGTCCCGAACATGGGCTACTGGCGCCACCGGTGGGTGCTCATGCGCGGCCACATGCCGATGTCGAAGGAACTGCCGCACGCCTGGTACGACACCCCGAACATCCACCTGTCGACGCTGGCCGACCTGGAGGAGTTGTTCGACGTCGTCGGCCTGGACGTGTGGGAACGCCAGCTCTTCACCCCGGACGGCCGCCTGCGCAACTACCCGGACCGGGTGGCCAACCTGATGGCCGCCAACGCCATCTACGTGCTCACCCCGCGAGGCTGACCGCCGGCGGGTCCATCCACCGCCCACTGCCGACGGCCACCCGCCGCCGAAGCGGCCCTCCGGTTCAGCGCTTCGGGCCGCCGTCGGCCTGTCGCCCGCCCTCGGTCGGGGCTTCGCCCGTCCGTTTCGCGGCCGCCGAGGCCGCTGCCTTCCGGGCACCCGCGGCCAGCCAGCCCTTGAACATCGGCGCGAGTACCCGCGGCATCATCAGGTAGGTCATCACCGCGGTGATGGCCAGGGTGATGAAGAATGTCCGTACCAGGAACGGCACATTGGTCAGCAGCGCACTGCCGTCGGGGAAGACCGGCAGCACGCTGAACAGCCAGATGAAGAACGTCGCGGTCGGCCAGATGCCCAACCAGGTGACGAAGCCCATCCGGTGCTTGGGCGGGTTCATGCTGGCTGGCACGACAGCCGGCTCGAACCACGCCTCCAGGCCCGTGAGCCGGCGGTGCTGGGGCTCGCCCTCGGCAACCGCATGCATCCTGGCGAGGATCTCGGCCCGCTCGGGACTGGTGTCCCAGGCCTCGAACCCTTCATCGTCGCGGTACCGCACGACCACGTGGTAGGCCTCGCCCGGGGTCTCCGGCGGGATCAGGTCGGCACCGAGGAAGCCCGGCTTGAGCCTCATCAGCGCGAACATCTCGCGCACCATGGCCTCGTACGAGGCCTCCTGGCCGGGTTTGGCGTAGCGGGTCGCGATCCTGGTGATCGAGCCGGGCTCGGAGGGGGACTGCCTCATCGGAGTGTCTTCCTGGTCACAGGCCGAGGGCCTTGGTCAATCGGGCTGCGGGGGAGGCGATGCCGTACGCCTCGACCAGATCGTCCCACGCCGCCCGGTCCCTGACGTCAGGGGGCAGTGCGAGGTCCTCCAGCGTCGTTGGCAGGTCGAGGTCACGGACGATGGCGATCACTCGGGGGGCGACGTCCAGGTAGGGGCCGGCCTGTCGGATCGCCTCGGCGTGCCGGGCGGTCAGGCCGCCCTTCTCGACCGACCCCAGGGCAGCGGCCCGACGCACGCCGGCGAGGTCACCGTAACGGGCCAGCAGGCGGGCCGCGGTGCGGTCGCCGATCCCGGCCACCCCCGGGATCCCGTCGGAGGTGTCCCCGCGCAGGGCGGCCAGGTCGATGTACGAGCCCGGGGCGACGCCGTACGCCTCCAGGACCTCGGCCTCGTGCACCTCACGCCAGCCCGACGTCCGCCCGACGGGGGTGATCAGCCCGATCCCGCGCGCATCGTCGACCAGTTGGGTGAAGTCCCGGTCGCTGCTGGCGACGTCGACCCGCACCCGGCCGGCGAAGCGGGTGGCCAGGGTACCGATCACGTCGTCGGCCTCGGCCCCGCTCGTCCCGACGACCCGGATTCCGATCGCCTCCAGCGCGGCCCGGATCGGCGCCACCTGCTCGGCGAGCTCTGCAGGCACGTCCTCCCCCGAGCCGTCGGTCGCGACCCGATGGGCCTTGTACGACGCGAGCAGGTCGACCCGCCAGCGCGGACGCCAGTCCACGTCCCACGCGCATGCCAGGTGGGTCGGGGCCCGGTCCTCGACCAGCCGCGCGATCGCGTCGAGGGTGCCGCGCAGTGCGTTGACCGGCTGCCCAGCCGGACCGCGCAGGCTCGAGGGCACGCCGTGGAAGGCCCGGAAGTACAGGTAGGCGGTGTCGACGACGAGCAGTGTGGGCATGGCCATGGGACCATCCTGCCGTGCCCGACCGCCGGGCGTCCCAGGGACACCTGGGCAGAGCCGCGCAGGGACACCGGAGCGGGGCCTGGCGGGGTCACCTGAGCAGGGCCTGGCGCGAGGGTCGGGGTGGTGCCGGTATCGTGTGGGCATGAGCGATCCCCGCATCGGCCTGACGGTGACCCATAGTCGTTACGTCGGCCACAACCACACGCACTACTCGGGCAGCCAGGTCGATCATTCGTACACGATGTCGCTGCTGTCCGATGCCGCTACGGAGGTGTGCATCCGCACCGACGCGGACGAGGGCGCCGTGGTGGCCTACAACGAGATCGACTTCCTGGCCCCGATCTACGCCGGCGACGTGCTGGAGGTCGAGGCGTTCGTGGTCGGTGTCGGTTCGACCAGCCGCGAGCTGGGGATGGAGGCGCGGGTGATCTGCCGCGAGGCCAACCGCCTCGTCGAGGAGCACACCAAGATCGCCCCGACCGCCTCGTACGTCCTGGAGCAGCCGCTCGTGGTGGCCCGCGCCAGTGCGACGGTCGTGGTCGCCGATCCGCTCCCCGAGCCGCCGGCGCCCTGGGGCAGCCAGGTGCCGGAACTGCCCGACCGTCCCGAGCGGGACGCCAAGGCAGGCCTGAAGGACCTGCAGGACACCTGGCTGAGGTGGACCAAGGACACCCGCGAGCAGATCGAGAAGCGCGCCGCCGAGCTGCGCACCCGCTCGCAGCCGCAGGCCCCCGCCCAGGACGACATCGAGGAATGACCGACCCCATGACCGAAGCCACTACCCGACCCGAGGCTGCGCGCCCCCTCGTCGACCACGAGGAGACCCGGATCCTGGTCTGTATCCCCACCTACAACGAGGCACTCAACCTGGAGGGCATCGTCGGACGCCTGCGGACCGCGGTGCCCAGCGCCGAGGTGCTCGTGGTCGACGACAACTCCCCGGACGGCACCGGGCAGATCGCCGACCGGATGGCCACCGCCGACGCCAACGTGCACGTGCTGCACCGGGTCGGCAAGGAGGGCCTGGCCGCGGCGTACGTCGCCGCCTTCCGGTGGGGCCTGGAACGGGGCTACGACGTCCTGGTCGAGATGGATGCCGACGGCTCGCACCGTCCGGAGGAGCTGCCGCGACTGCTGGCCGCGCTGGACCGGGCGGACATGGTGAAGGGCTCGCGCTGGGTACCGGGTGGCTCGGTGGTCAACTGGCCGAAGTCGCGGGAGTACCTGTCCCGCGCGGGCAACCTCTACACCCGGCTGATGCTCGGCGTACCGGTCAAGGACATCACCGGCGGGTTCAACGTCTTCCGGGCGCAGACGCTGCGCGACATCGGCCTGGACAACATCGCCGCGGCCGGCTACTTCTTCCAGACCGACATGACGCTCCACACGATCGAGACCGGCCACCGGGTCGCCGAGGTGCCGATCACGTTCGAGGAGCGGCAGTTCGGGGAGTCGAAGCTGGACAGCAGCATCTTCTTCGAGTCGCTTGCCCGGACCACGGGCCGTGGCCTGAAGCGCCGCGGTGCCCAGTTGCGCCGAGTGGTCGGCGACCGTCGCCGCGGTGGAAGCTCCCTGAACGCATGAGCCGCACGTATTCTGTCGAAGGGCTGGTGCGCGTAGGCGCCCGGCTGCCCCTGGGGCCCTACCTGCGCGAGGTATGGGAGCGCCGCGACTTCATTGCGGCGATGGCCTCCTCGCGCATCCAGGCCGAGAACGAGCGCAACCGGCTCGGCATGGGCTGGGTACTGCTGCGCCCGCTGCTCAACGCCCTGATCTACGGCCTGATCTTCGGGTTCATCCTGGGCGGCAACCGTCCGGCCAACTACGTGCCGTACCTCATCGCCGGTGTCTTCCTGTTCGAGTTCTTCTCGAACGCGGTGCTCATCGGTGGCCGCTCGATCACCTCGAACTTCCCTCTGGTCCAGTCACTGAGCTTTCCCCGGCTGGCACTACCGGTCGCGGTCGTCTACCAGCAACTGCTCTCGTTCCTGCCCACCCTGATCCTGATGATGGTGCTGGTGATGCCGTTCGGCGGGCACATCTCCTGGCGGGTGTTCCTGCTGCTGCCGCTGACAGCGATCTTCGCTGTCTTCAACCTCGGGGTGGCGCTGGTCGTCGCGAGGTTGACGGTGCACTTCCGGGACCTGAGCCAACTGATGCCCTTCATCACGCGGATCCTGTTCTACACGGCCGGCGTCTTCTTCGACCCGGTCAGTGTGTTGAAGCACCATCCGACGGCCCTGACCGCGTACCACCTGTACCCCTTGAACGAGGTGCTCGCCATCGGGCGCTCCCTGCTCATCCCGGGCCACCATGCCCCGCTGTACTACTGGTGGGCCCTGATCATCTGGGCCGTTGTCGCCCTGGTCGTCGGCATCGTCTACTTCTGGTCCGCCGAGGAGCGCTATGGCCGAGATGAGTGATTTCACGATCGACCACCACGGCATGCCCGCTGTCGTCGTCGATGACCTGCACGTGGACTACCGGGTGCTGGCGACCGGGCGCCGGGCGGGCTCGGAGCAGCGCTCCAGCCTGTTCGAGCGGCGCCGCGAGATGCTGGTGGTGAACGCACTCAAGGGCATCAGCTTCACCGCGTACGAGAACGAGTCCATCGGAGTGATCGGTTCCAACGGTTCAGGCAAGTCCACGCTGATGCGGGCGATCACCGGTCTCACCCCGGCGTCCAAGGGAGCGGTGTACGCAGCGTCCCGCCCGAACATGCTGAGCGTCGGCGCGGCCCTCCTGCCCGACCTGAGCGGTGAGCGCAACATCATCCTGGGGGGTCTCGCCTTGGGCATGTCGAAGGCCGAGGTGGCTCGGCGCTACGACGACATCGTCGAGTTCACCGGGCTGCGGGACTTCATCCGGATGCCGATGCGGACCTACTCCAGCGGTATGTCCGCCCGACTGAAATTCGCGATCGCCACGGCCACCCAGCACGACATCCTGATCGTCGATGAGGCACTCTCGGTGGGCGACAAGGAGTTCCAGGACAAGTCGGAGGAGAGGATCCGCCAGATCCGGGAGGCGGCCGGCACGGTCTTCTTGGTCTCGCACTCGATGCCTTCGATCCTGGACACCTGCAACCGGGTGTTGTGGCTCGAGAAGGGCGACCTCCTGATGGACGGAGACCCGCAGACGGTCGTCGACGCGTACGAGAAGTCCCAGCGGGTACCCAAGGACGGGCCCGGGCTCCGCTTCGTCGAGCACGTCCAGGGTCTGCCCGCCCTCCAGAAGACGCCTCCGGCCCAGGAGGGCCAGGAGGAGCTGTTCGTCATCCGCGCCAGGCGTTGGTCGGAGCTGCTGCGCAGGTCAAGACAGCGCCTGGTCGAGGTGGTGGGCGCCGACCGCGTCATCGTCGTGCATGACGTCCGCGGCGAGGAGGACCGCGACACCCAGTGGCCGGTCGGTTGGCAAGTACTGACCCTGGATGCGGCAAAGCTTCAGGAACTGGGCCTCCTCGATGGGGATGCAGGCCTTCGGTACCAGACCGGCGACCACGCCCTGATCGCTGCTGCGGCGAGCTTCACCGCCGATCGTTACTGGCTGTTCGAGAGCGACGCCTACCTCGCTGTGGACCTCCCTCGTTTCCTCGACTCCACCCGTGGGGACGACTCCGGCATCCTCGCCCTCGAGCTGAAGTCGGCGCCGGAGAAGTGGACCTGGACGCGCCCGATGCACCAGCTGGGCTACGGCGAAGTGTATAGCTGCAAACTCCCCGTGATCCGGTTGAGTGCAGCGGCCCTGGACGAGTTGGCGTCGGCGCGACGGCATCTGACCACACTCGTGCACGATGAGCCGGACGTGGTCTATCCCAATCTGGAATCCTTCGTCCCCACCGTGCTGCAGGCCCGGGGATTCAGTGCGACCGATCTGGGAGAGCTGGCAGGAGTGGCGACCGATACGGTGAAATTCGGCGTGGGGTACTTGCTGCCGGAGGCACTGGAAGCCATGGGCGGGGAGCGGATTATCTATCCGGGCTTCGGGCCCGAGGAATTCGACGCCTATCTCGCGGATCCTGTCGTCAAGCAGATGCTCGCTTCGGCGCCGGTCTTCTGGTTCCGCGTGGAGGAGTCACTGAAGTTCCTGCCTCGAGAGTACCAGCTCGCCTATTCTGCGCGCCTCGGCGAACTGCTCGGCGACGCAGTGGCCCAGCGGATGGGCGACGAGGAGGAGTAGCGGTCCCGGCGCGGCGCTACGTCGCGCGACCCTGACGCCATCGCGCCCCGGCAGGTAACTGCTGCCGGGGCGCGATCATGCCTGCGCGTGTCAGCGGCGACGCTTCGCCGGGGGAGTGGTCCGGCGCATGTACTCGTCGGTGCTGATCGCGCCGACCTGCCGGACCTCCTCGAGGCGCTCGGAGAGCAACTCCTCCAGGTCCGCGAGGGAGCGGCGCTCCAGCAGCATGTCCCAGTGCGTACGGACGTGCTTGGCCTCCTTGACCTCACCCTCGACGCCATCGGAGCGCCTGCCCTCCTGCCCACACCGCGGGCACTCCCACACGGTGGGCAGCTCCGCCTCCTCGGCGAAGATCATCTCGAAATGGTGTCCCTGCGGGCAGTCGAAGCCGACCTCTCGACGCGGAGCGAAGTCGACGCCGACCTCGTCCTCGAAACTCTTGGCCCCGAGGCCCGATCCTCGCAACGAACGATCAGCCATGGTGGTACCTCCTAGGATGTTCCGGTCCGACCGAAGAACACCACGGCAGCGAAATTTCTTCCCGCCGATGACCATCGGTGACTATCGATCGTCGTCCAGCCTAGCGGTTCGGGCCAAGGACCGCGCCGAGCGGCCCTTGGCGGCCGGTACCCGCAGCAACATCAGGGCCCCGGCCACGAGGATCAGGACGATCGCGATGATGCCCCAGCGGTCGTTGCCGGTGGCGCCGGCGAACAGGCCGAACAGGGCGGGGGACACGAACGACACGGCCCGCCCCGAGGTGGTGTAGAGGCCGAACATCTGGCCCTCGCGCTGCGGCGGAGCCATCCGGGCCATCATGGACCGGGACGAGGACTGGGCCGGTCCGACGAACAGGCACAGCGCCAGCCCGAACACCCAGAACAGCTCCAGGCTGTGCACGCCCAGCAGGATGGTTGCGGACACGATCAGCCCGATGATCGAGCCCAGGATGACCGTACGCGCCCCCAACCGGTCCTCGAGCAGGCCGCCGGCGCCGGCACCGACGGCGGCGACGATGTTCGCCGCGACGCCGAAGATCAACACCATCGCGGATGGCATCCCGTACACGCTGACCGCCAGGACGGCACCGAAGGTGAAGACTGCGGCGAGCCCGTCGCGGTAGATCGCCGAGGCGACCAGGAACCGTACGGCGTCCGGGTCGTCGCGCCACAGGGCACGTACGTCCTGTACCAGCCTCCGGTAGGCATTCACGGGGCCGAGGCGCTGCACGCCGGTGCGGGCCGGGGGCTCCGGGACGGTGACCAGCACCGGCAGTGCGAACACCAGGTACCAGGCGGCGACCACGAGGCAGACCAGGCGCACGCCCAGCCCGTCGGTGGCGGGCACGCCGAACCAGTTCGGCTGCGCGATCAGCCCGAAATACGCGAGCAGGAGCAGCAGGATGCTGCCGGTGTAGCCCATCGCCCAGCCGAGCCCGGAGACCCGGCCCATGTCCTCGTCGACCGAGACCTGCTTGAGCATCGCGTAGTAGGACACGTTGCTGAACTCGGCGGCGACCACCCCGATGCCCATCAGCACCAGCCCGAGGACCAGGTAGGAGGGGTCGGGACGGACGGCGAACATCGCGGCCGTCGCGGCGATGACGATCCCGGTCCAGACCGCCAGGCTGCGGCGGCGGCCGCCGCCGTCGGCTTGCTGGCCCATCACCGGCGCGGTCAGCGCGATGACCAGCCCGGCGAGGGAGGTGGAGATGCTCAGGGCCGTCGCACCGCTGATCGGTCCGTTCTTGACCGCCACCGTTCCGGTCAGGTACGTGGAGAAGACGAAGGTGACGATCACCGCCTGGAAGGCCGAGGAGCCCCAGTCGTAGGACACCCACGACCATATCTGCGTCCGGCGGCTGAACCGTCCGGGCACGGGGGGTCCGGCCGGTCCGAGGTCGTGGCTCCCGGTGTCCGTCTCAGTGCTCGTCATGCCACCGGCCCCGCTCGACCAGGACGTCCTTGAGGACGTCGATCCGGTCGCTCACCAGCCCGTCGACCCCCAGGTCGATCAGCTCGCGCATCTCGTCGGCGTCGTCGATGGTCCACACGTGCACGACCTTGCCGGCCGCATGGGCGGCGTCGACCAGGGCACGCGTGACGACCCGGAACCGCTCGCCGCGGACGTCGATGTCGTCGCCCAGGGCTTCGAGCACCAGCGGGGGAAGGGACCGGACGGCCTGCGGCAGGGGATGCCAGTGCGGAACCTGCAGGGCGTTGCCCGGTGCCGCGAGGAGGCCGGCGACCGAGGGCAACAGGCGCGTGTAGCGGATCCCCGACGGGGCGACCGAGGTCGAGACCTGCGTGCCGGCCAGCCGGCGAAACGTCCGCAGCGTACGGTCGGAGAAGGAGGCGACGTTCACCCGCTGCTGGGCGTGGTGGCGGTTGAGCGCCTCGACCAGCGGTTCGATCGCGGCATCGGACTTCAGGTCGATGTTGAAGAACGTCTCCGGGAAGGTCTCGAACACCTGGTCGAGGGTCGGGATCGGATCGGTGCCGCCGATCCGCGCCTCGGTCACCTGCGCAAAGGTCAGGTCGGCGATCATTCCCGTACGATCGGTCACCCGGTCCAGCCGGTCGTCGTGGAACGCCAGCAGCACCCCGTCCCGGGTGGCGTGCACGTCGGTCTCGACGTGCGTGTAGCCCAGCGCTACCGCCTCACCGAAGGCGTGCAGGGTGTTCTCGCGCCCCACGTTCGGTGGATAGGTGGAGCCCCCACGGTGGGCCAGGGCGAGGAAGGGCTGCGCGAAGAATGCGCGATCGGCGACCGTCATGGGGCCAGTATGCGCGTATCCAGGTGTCCAGAAGGTGACCGGCGGCCGGCCGGGCGGCCAGGCTCAGGCGATCTTCTGCGCCACGAAGGTCGTGCTGGGGGAGACGAACTCCTCCTGCGCGGGCACCAGGGCCAGCTCACGGCGGCCCAGCTCCAGGGTGCGGCCCAGCAGGCCGTACATCGAGCCGGCGGTGTTCTCCACCGCGCGGCGTGAGGACCCGGTGGCCAGCAGGTGGGCCAGGAACAGGGCGGAGGTGACGTCACCGGAGCCGGTGAAGTACGCGTCCAGCCGCGGCGTGGTGACCAGGTACGCGCCGGAACCGTCGACGGCGAGCATCTGGATGGTGTCGGGGTCGGTCTCTGCGCTGACCATGGAGGTGACCAGCACGGTCTCCGGTCCGCGCTCGCGCAGTTCCTCGGCCGCCGACAGGATCTCCGCCAGCGTGTTCGTCTCCCGCCCCACCAGGTAGTCCAGTTCGAAGTGGTTGGGCGTGACGACCTGGGCGTGCGGCAGGATCCGGTCCCGGAACATCGGCGGCACGTCCTCGCGCACGAAGAAGCCCCGGCCGACGTCCCCCATCACCGGGTCGCAGCACCAGATCGCCCGCGGATTGCGCTCCTTGAGCAGGGCGTCGGCCGCCAGCACCGTCTCCCCGGTCGCACCGTTGCCGAGGTATCCCGACAGCAGGGCGTCGCAGCCGGCCAGGGCGCCCCGGTCGTCGATGCCACGGACGACCTCGAGCACGTCGGCGGGGTCGAGCAGCGGACCGCGCCAGGCGCCGTAGCCGCTGTGGTTGGAGAAGTGCACGGTCAGCACCGGCATGACCTCCAGCCCCATCCGCATCAACGGGAACGACGCCGCACTGTTGCCGGCGTGGCCGTACGCGACGGAGGACTGGATGGACATGATGGAGGTCATGGGATCCATCATGCCGCAGCCGCCCCGGGCCCCTGCCGGGTGCCGCGATCCGATCGGGCCAGCACGGCCGCCATCCCTCCCCTCGGCGGCATCCCCGCCGTCGGCCCGGACCGCGCGACGGCCCCCGACCCGCAGTGGGGTCGAGGGCCGTCGTCGGGACAGCAGGGTGCTCAGCTGGTGGTGACCTGGACGTTGGCGCCCAGGGCGTTCAGGCGGTTCGGCAGGTCCTCGTAGCCGCGGTTGATCACGTAGACGTCGCGGAGCACGGACTCGCCCTTGGCGGCGAGCATCGCCAGCAGCAGGCAGACGCCCGGACGCAGGGCCGGTGGGCAGGTGACCTCGCGGCCACGCCACTTGGTCGGACCGGTGATGATCAGCCGGTGCGGGTCGAGCAGCTGGATGTTCGCGCCGATCTTGGCCAGGTCGAGCAGGTGGATCGCCCGGTTCTCGTACACCCAGTCGTGGATCAGGGTCTGTCCCTCCGCCTCGGCGGCGATGACCGCGAAGAAGGGCAGGTTGTCGATGTTCAGGCCCGGGAACGGCAGCGGGTGGATCTTGTCGATCGGCGCCTTCAGCTGCGAGGGCCGGACAGTGATGTCGACCAGGCGGGTCCGACCGTTGTCGGCCATGTACTCCTCGGTGATGGAGAAGTCCAGGCCCATCTCCTCCAGGATGGCCAGTTCGATCTCGAGGAACTCGATCGGCGCGCGCTGGATGGTGAGCTCGGACTTGGTCACGATCGCCGCGGTGATCAGGCTCATCGCCTCGATCGGGTCCTCGGAGGGGAAGTACTCCACGTCGACGTCGATGTCCCTGACGCCACGAACGACCAGCGTGGTGGTGCCGATGCCATCGATCTGGACCCCGAGCCTCTGCAGGAAGAAGCACAGGTCCTGGACCATGTAGTTCGGCGAGGCGTTGCGGATGGTGACCGGGCCCGGGACCATGGCCGCGGCCATGATCGCGTTCTCGGTGACCGTGTCGCCGCGCTCGGTCAGGATGACGGCGCGCTTGGGGGCGTGGACGTCGGCGGCCCGGCAGTGGTAGAAGCCCTCGGTCGCGACCACGTCGAGGCCGAAGTGGCGCAGCACCTGCAGGTGGGGCTCGATCGTCCGGGCGCCGAGGTCGCAGCCACCGGCGTACGGCAGGAAGAACTCCGGGTAGGAGTGCATCAGCGGGGCGAAGAACATGATGATGGAGCGCGTCCGCCGGGCGGCGTTGACGTCCATGGCGGCCAGGTCGAGCTCGGCGGGGCGGATCAGCTCCAGGTCGGTCTCGTTGATCCAGGTGATCCGGTAGCCGATGCTGATCAGCACCTCGCAGATCCGGTTCACCTCCTCGATCTTGGCGATCTTCCGCAGGACCGTACGGCCCCGGTTCAGCAAGGAGGCACAGAGGAGGGCGACGGCGGCGTTCTTGGAGGAGCGGCAGTCGATCGCCCCCCTCAGCCGGCGACCACCCTCGATGGTCAGGTGCATGGCGGCGGGCTTGGTCGTCTGCATCGGCTGTGGCGCGAAGACTTCCTGCTCACCGGCGCTGAAGTCGGACTCGAGCGCCCGGGCGATCCTGTCGATCGCTTCCATCGACAGGGCCATCGAGCCGTTCTCCACCTCCTGGAGGGTGGCGGGCTCGGTCCGGAGCTTGGTGGCGAGTTCGGCGATCGAGAGGCCCCGCTGTTCGCGGGCGTCTCGGATCAACTTGCCGATCTGGGGGGAGGACGAACTGGAAGTCACCACGACACAGTAACCCACGGGCCTGAGCTCCATGCTGTGCACAGCAGCCGCAGCCGTCGGCACACCTCTCGGTCGCGGCGACAGGATCACTCGCGGGTCGATAGAGTTGCGGCCATGACCGCACACTTTGACGTCGTAGTCCTGGGCGCCGGTCCCGGAGGGTATGTCGCGGCAATTCGCGCCGCCCAGCTGGGCCTGAAGACCGCCATTGTCGAGAAGAAGTACTGGGGTGGTGTCTGCCTCAACGTGGGCTGCATCCCCACCAAGTCGTTGCTGCGCAACGCTGAGCTCGCGCACATCTTTACGCACGAGCGTGACTTCTTCGGCTTCAGCATCGACGGCGAGGTCAAGCTCGACTACGGCAAGGCGTACAGCCGGTCCCGTGACGTCTCCAACAAGATGGTCAAGGGCGTCCACTTCCTGATGAAGAAGAACAAGATCCAGGAGTTCGACGGCTGGGGCACCTTCACCGACGCCAAGACGATCGAGGTCACCAAGGACGACGGCTCCGTCGAGACGCTGACCGCCGAGAACATCATCATCGCGTCCGGTTCGGTGACCCGGATGCTGCCGGGGATGGAGCGCTCGGCCAACGTCGTCACCTACGAGGAGTTGATCCTCTCCGAGACGCTGCCGCAGAAGATCATCATCGGCGGCGCCGGCGCCATCGGCACCGAGTTCGCCTACGTCCTCAACTCCTACGGCGTCGACGTCACGATCGTGGAGTACCTGGACCGGATGATCCCGGTCGAGGATGCCGAGCTGGGCAAGGAGCTCGGCAAGGCCTACAAGAAGCTCGGTGTCAAGGTGATGACGGGTACCGCTGTCAAGAAGGTCGAGGACACCGGCTCCGGCGTCCGGATCACCGTGGAGCCCGCCGCCGGCGGTGACCAGCAGGTCCTCGAGGCCGACATGATGCTGTCCGCGTTCGGCTTCGCGCCCCGCACCGACGGCTACGGCCTGGAGAAGACCGGCGTCGCCCTCACCCAGCGAGGTGCGATCGAGATCGACGACTTCATGCGCACCAACGTGCCGGGCGTGTACGCCATCGGTGACGTGACGGCCAAGCTGATGCTGGCCCACACCGCCGAGGCCCAGGGCGTCGTCGCCGCGGAGACCATCGCCGGCGCCGAGACCATGCCGCTGAACTACGACATGATCCCGCACGCGACCTACTGCCAGCCCCAGATCGCTGCCTTCGGCTACACCGAGGAGAAAGCCAAGGAACTCGGCTACGACGTCAAGGTCGCCAAGTTCCCGTTCTCCGCGAACGGCAAGGCCAACGGGCTCGGTGAGACGGTCGGCTTCGTCAAGATCGTCGCCGACGCCACGTACGGGGAGATCCTCGGCGCGCACATGATCGGCCCGGAGGTCACCGAGCTGCTGCCCGAGCTCGTGCTCGCCCAGCAGTGGGACCTCACCGCCGAGGAGATCGGCCGCACGGTGCACTCGCACCCGACGCTCTCCGAGGCGATCAAGGAGGCCGCCGAGGGAATCGGTGGCCACATGATCAACCTCTGACCGCGGTCAGGCCCGGACGGTTCCGAGCCGGCACGAGCCCCGTCACCCATCGCTGGGGGACGGGGCTCCTGCCGTCGCAGCCGTCCCGGCCCTACCATGGCGTGATGGGTGCTCGCTTGTTCACCGCCATCGTCCCGCCGGATCGGGTCGTCGAGGAACTGGATGCCTTCCTCGAGCCCCGCCGGGTAGCCGAACCGCGCCTGCGCTGGACCCGCCCGGAGACCTGGCACCTCACCACCGCGTTCATGCCCGACGTGCCCGACGGGTCCCTGGACCGCCTGGTCGAGGGCCTCGACCAGGCAGCTGCACGCACCCCCGCCTTCGACCTGGCACTGGCCGGCGGGGGAGCGTTCCCCCACGCGCTGGAGACCCGGCTGCTGTGGCTCGGCGTGATGGAGGCCGCCGTGCAGCCGCTGGCGCAGCTGGCCGAGCGCAGCCGGAACGCGGCCGTCCGGTCCGGGGTCCGCGTCGACGGTGCGCGGTTCACGCCCCACCTCAGCCTGGCCAGGGCCGGCCGGCCGCTGGACACCACGCGGCTGATCCGGGTGCTGGACACGTTCGAGGCGCCAGGGTGGTTCGCCGACGAGCTGGTCCTGGTCCAGTCCCACCTGCACGACCAGGCCCGGCGCTACGAGGTGCTGGAGCGGTTCACGCTGGCCGGGCATCCGGGCGAGGAGAGGACGCGGAAGCCGTACGACACCGGCGAATGAGCCCTGGTGGCAGGAAGCCGCCCACCACCGCGTTGTCCTCCCGGCCGCGGCGCCCACTCCGGCACCCGTCGCGCGGGAGCGGCCCGGAGCCATGAAAGAGTGAAGCCATGAGCTTCCCTTCCGGCCGCCGCCTCGTCGTGGGCGCGGCGCTCGTCGACGACCTCGCCCGGCCGACCCGCATCCTTGCGGCTCGGCGCTACGCCACCTCGCAGGCGGGCGGCTGGGAGTTTCCCGGCGGCAAGGTCGAGCCCGGAGAGGCTCCGCTCGCCGCCCTGCACCGCGAACTGCGCGAGGAGCTCGACCTGCCGATCACCGTGGGCCGTGAGGTCCACGGCCCGATGCCCGACGGGGCCTGGCCCATCTCCGAGAGCTGGCGGATCCGGGTGTGGCTCGCCGAACCCGCGCGCAAGGACATCCGTCCGGGTGACGCCCATGACGCGGTGCGGTGGCTGGGCGTGGACGAGCTCGACAGCGTCGGTTGGCTGCCCGCCGACGACGCCATCGTGGCGGCCCTGCGGGCGCTGATGATCCCGGCTCGCGCCTGAGCGACACTGCACCGCTACGGATCGCCACCAGCCGGATCACCACCAGCCGACCCACCTCGCCCGGACCAGGAGGAACCACCATGACGCACCGGCCGCCGGAGCTGGGGGAGTTGTGTTCGCAGATGTCACTGGCCGCGGCCGAACCGGCCATCGGCACCGCTGCCGAGGCGACCTGCTGGGTGGTGCTGGAGCAGGACGGGCCCTGGGGTGCCAAGGCCGCGGTCCAGTCCAGGCTCGACCCC
The DNA here is from genome assembly GCF_900092135.1 of Raineyella antarctica. Lineage (GTDB taxonomy): Bacteria > Actinomycetota > Actinomycetes > Propionibacteriales > Propionibacteriaceae > Raineyella > Raineyella antarctica. The sequence goes on from NZ_FMYF01000004.1 coordinate 81,317, forward strand.
GTCCTGGGCGCCCGTATGGACCGTGCGGTCGCGGCGCTGGGTGGACGGTTCGCCCTGATGCGGGAGCCGGGAGCGCACCCCGATCGTCACCACGACGTACGACGGATCCTGGTCGCCGCCGGGCCGGTCGAGGCCCCCTGGCTGGTGGAGGGGACCATCGACGATCCCGACCAGCTGCTCCGGCTGCCCCTGGAATGCCTGGCCGACCCCTCTCCGGCACGACTCCTCGCGGCCATGCCGCAGTTGCGGATCGCCACCCGCCCGGTCCTCCTGGTGTGTACGAACGGCAAGCGGGACCGCTGCTGCGCGCTCACCGGGCGTCCGGTCGCCGACTCCGCCGGCCAGGCGTTCCCGGACCGGGTGTTCGAGACCACGCACCTGGGCGGCCACCGGTTCGCTGCCACCGCCGTGGTGCTGCCCTCGGGCCACGCGTACGCCCGCCTGGATGCCGACGCCGCGATCGCCGTCCTCGCCGCGGCCGATGAGCGCCGGATCTGCCCCGAGGTGGCCGACCCGGACCACTACCGCGGCCGCAGCGGTCTGCAGCGCCCCCAGCAGGTGGCCGAGTTCGCCTTCCGTGACGCTGTGGACGACTGGAGCGTCCCCGGTCCGCCGGTCGACCGGCCCGTCCCACTGGGCGAGGGCCGCTGGAGCGTACGGGTGGGCGGCGGGTCCGAAGGCCTCACGTTCGAGGTGGCCGCCGTCCTCACCGATCGGATGCGTCCGGAGTCCTGCGGCAAGCCCTCCGTCCCGGTACCGGAGTGGCGGACGACCCTCCTCGAGGACCCCGTGGCCGTCTGAGGGACCCACGGTCGTCCCTTCCGATGGACCGACGGGTTTTGCATTTTGCTATGGGATCATTAAGATCCCTGAATACCGGCGGGGAGTCGTTGACATCTCCCCGAGTGCCTCCCCATGAGGGATGCCGCGGTGTGATTCAGCCTGATGCCGAGGAGGCCCCGTGTCCGACGATTCCACCCCCACGACCACGACGCCGAGCGCGGCCCCGGCCGCGCGTGAGCACGTACGTGGCCCCCGGAAGGGCCGGCCCAACGGCCAGTGGGCCGTCGACGGCAAGAGCCCCCTGAACCACAACGAGGAGTACAAGCAGGAGGACGACGGCCTGAGCGTCCGCCGGCGGATCCTCGACACGTACTCCAAGGAGGGCTTCGACTCCATCGCGCCGGACGACCTCTTCGGTCGGATGCGCTGGTGGGGCCTCTACACCCAGCGTGCCCAGGGGCTGGACTCCTCCCACACCGGCAAGAGCGACGCCGAGCTCTCGGACACCTACTTCATGCAGCGGATCCGGGTCGACGGCCAGATCCTGAGCACCGAGCAGGTCCGTACGATCGCCGGCATCTCGCGGGACTTCGCCCGCAACACCCTGGACATCACCGACCGGCAGAACATCCAGCTGCACTGGGTCGCCATCGAGGACGTCCCCGAGCTGTGGGACCGCCTGGACGCGGTCGGCCTGAACACCATCACCGCCTGCGGCGACACGCCCCGCGGCTTCCTCGGCAGTCCGGTGGCCGGCATCGCCGCCGACGAGATCATCGACCCGACGCCGCTGATCGAGGAGATCCGCGAGCGCTTCATCAACGAGCCGCAGTTCACCAACCTGCCGCGCAAGTTCAAGACCGCGATCACCGGCCACCCGAGCCTGGATGTCTGCCACGAGATCAACGACATCTCCTTCGTCGGCGTCCGCCACCCGGAGCTGGGTGCCGGGTACGACCTGTGGATCGGTGGCGGCCTGTCGACCGCCCCGCGGTTCGCCGAGCGCCTCGGCGTCTTCGTCCGGCCCGAGGAGGCCGCCGATGTCTGGGCCGGGGTGATCTCGATCTTCCGCGACTACGGCTACCGCCGCCTGCGCAACAAGGCCCGGCTGAAGTTCCTGATGGCCGACTGGGGCCCGGAGAAGTTCCGCCAGGTCCTGCAGGACGAGTACTTGCACCGCGAGCTCCCGGACGGGCCCGCCGCGACCAGCAACGGCACGCCCGCCGACCATGTCGGCGTGCACGACCAGAAGGACGGCCGCAAGTACGTCGGCTTCGCCGCGACCGTCGGCCGTGTCGGTGGCGACAACTTCGCCCGGATCGCCGACCTGGCCGAGGCTGCCGGCTCGCACCGGGTCAGCCTCACCCCGCACCAGAAGCTCCTCGTCCTCGACGTTGACCCGGACAAGGTCGACCAGCTGGTCGAGGCGATGGCGGGGATCGGCCTGCAGGCCGACCCAGGCCCGTTCCGCCGTGCCACCATGGCCTGCACCGGCATCGAGTACTGCAAGCTCGCGTTCGTGGAGACCAAGGGCCTGGCCGCCCGGGTGATCGAGGACCTGGACCAGCGCTTCGACGGCGTACCGCTCGATCCGCCGATCAGCCTGAACATCAACGGCTGCCCCAACTCCTGCGCCCGGATCCAGACCGCCGACATCGGCCTCAAGGGACAGCTGCTGGGCGGGGAGTTCGGGTTCCAGATCCACCTGGGTGGTGGCCTGGCCTCCAAGGACCGCGAGGAGGCTGGCCTGGGCCGTACCGTCCGTGGTCTCAAGGTGAGCTCGGAGGACCTTCCGGGTTACGTTGATCGAGTGGTCCGGCGATTCCTGGACCAGCGACAGGGCGAAGAGACCTTCTCCGCCTGGGTAGCACGCAGTGATGAGAAGGAGTTCGTGTGACAACCGCACCCGACACAGCCCCCCGTAGTCACGGCCCCGGACGCCGTCGCACGGAGGATGAGCTGAAGGCCATCGCGGAGGAGGCGTCCGAGCGGTTCGCCGACGCCACCGCCGAGCAGGTCCTGGCCTGGGCGGCCGAGGAGTTCGGCGACGCCCTGGCGGTCGCCTGCTCGATGGCCGGGGACACCGTCCTGCCCGCCATCGTCTCCAGCGTGCACCCCGGTGTCGACGTGCTGTTCCTGGAGACCGGCTACCACTTCGCCGAGACCCTCGGGACCCGCGGCGAGATGGAGACGGTGCTGCCGGTGAACATCATCGACGTCCTGCCGGTGCTCACCGTCGCCCAGCAGGACGAGAAGTACGGCAAGGACCTCTTCGCCCGCGACCCGGGCCAGTGCTGCGCGATGCGCAAGGTCGAGCCGCTCAACCGTGAGCTCGGCGGCTACGAGGCCTGGGTGACCGGTGTCCGCCGCGAGGACAACGAGCTGCGCCGCCACGCCAGGCTGGTGGAGTGGGACAACACCCACCACATGGTCAAGATCAACCCGATCGCCGGCTGGACCTTCGACGACGTGATCGAGTACGCCGGCGAGCACGGTGTCCCGATCAACCCCCTGCTGACGGAGGGCTACCCCTCGATCGGCTGCGAACCCTGCACCCGAAAGGTGCTCCCCGGAGAAGACCCCCGGGCCGGCCGCTGGGCCGGTCTGGCCAAGACAGAATGCGGGATCCACCTGTGACGACCGAGATCGTGACCATCCTCGACGACGACAGCGACCTCCAGCCCTATGAGCTCAGCCAGCTCGACGTGCTGGAGAGCGAGTCGATCCACATCTTCCGGGAGGTGACCGCCGAGCTGGAGCGCCCCGTGCTGCTGTTCAGCGGCGGCAAGGACTCCGTGGTGATGCTGCACCTGGCGGCGAAGGCGTTCTACCCGGGTCGGGTGCCGTTCCCGGTGCTGCACGTGGACACCGGCCACAACTTCCCCGAGGTGCTCGAGTACCGCGACCGTACGGTCGAGCGGCTCGGCCTGAAGCTGATCGTGGCGAAGGTCCAGGACTACATCGACGACGGCCGGCTGGTCGAGCGTGCCGACGGCACCCGCAACCCGCTGCAGACCCAGCCGCTGCTCGATGCGATCGCCCAGGGCCGCTTCGACGCCGTGTACGGCGGCGGGCGGCGCGACGAGGAGAAGGCCCGTGCCAAGGAGCGGATCGTCAGCCTGCGCGACGAGTTCGGCCAGTGGGACCCGCGCAACCAGCGACCCGAGCTGTGGGACCTGTACAATGCCCGGCACCGTCCCGGCGAGCACGTCCGCGTGTTCCCGCTGAGCAACTGGACCGAGCTGGAGATCTGGCGCTACATCGCCAGGGAGAACATCGAGCTGCCGAGCCTCTACTACGCCCACGAGCGCGACGTCTTCCAGCGCGACGGGATGTGGCTGGCCGACGGACCGGTCTCCCGCCCCCGTGAGGGTGAGGAGATCGTCCGCAAGCTGGTGCGCTACCGCACGGTCGGCGACATGTCCTGCACCGGCGCCGTCGAGTCCGATGCGACCGACGTCTCGGGGGTCATCGCCGAGGTGGCCGCCACCACCCTGACCGAACGTGGCGCCACCCGCGCCGACGACCGCCTCTCCGAGGCGGCCATGGAGGACCGCAAGAAGGAAGGCTACTTCTGATGAGCACGCTGCTACGCCTGGCCACGGCCGGCTCCGTCGACGACGGCAAGTCGACCCTGGTGGGTCGCCTGCTGCACGACACGAAGTCGATCCTGGCCGACCAGATGGATGCGGTCGAGCGCGTCAGCCGCGAGCGGGGGATGACCGGTGCCGACCTGGCACTGCTCACCGACGGCCTGCGGGCCGAGCGCGAGCAGGGCATCACGATCGACGTGGCCTACCGCTACTTCGCCACCCCGCGGCGCTCGTTCATCCTCGCCGACTGCCCCGGCCACGTGCAGTACACCCGCAACACGGTGACCGGGTCCAGCACCGCCGACGTGATCGTGCTGCTGGTCGACGTCCGCCACGGTGTGCTCGAGCAGACCCGGCGCCACCTGGCGGTGGCCTCGCTGCTGCGGGTGCCGCACGTCATCGTCGCGGTGAACAAGATCGACCTGGCCGGTTACGCGGAGGACACCTTCCGCTCGATCGAGACCGACATCCGCCACGTCGCCGACGGACTCGGCCTGACCGACGTGATCGTGATCCCGGTCTCGGCACTGGTCGGCGACAACATCGCCGACGGGTCGGAGCGGACGCCCTGGTACGACGGACCCTCCCTGCTGGAGGTGCTGGAGGAGTTGCCGACCGGCGAGGACCCGACGCACCAGCCGTTCCGCTTCCCGGTCCAGTACGTGATCCGGCCGCAGTCCGGTGCCGTCGACGAGCGCTTCGCCGAGTATCGCGGGTACGCCGGCCGGATCGCCGCGGGTGTCGTCCGCCCCGGTGACGAGGTCGTCGTGCTGCCCTCGGGCAAGCGGTCCACGGTGGTCGGCATCGACCTGGCCGACAAGGAGCTGGAGGAGGCCTTCGCGCCGCAGTCGGTGACGCTGCGCCTGGCCGACGACATCGACATCGCCCGTGGTGACCTGATCGCCTCGGTCGACGACGCCCCGACCCCGACGCGCGACCTGGACGCCCTGGTCTGCTGGCTGGCCGAGCGCCCGCTGGTCGAGGGCAGCCGGGTGCTGGTGAAGAACGGCTCGCGCACGGTCCAGGCCGTGGTGCGGTCCCTCGACGCCAAGCTCGACCTCGACACGCTGCTGGGCGAGCACACCGAGCGGCTGGAGCTGAACGACATCGGCCGGGTCCGGCTCCGCCTGGCCTCCGAACTGCCGACCGAGGCGTACGCCCGGGCCCGCCACACCGGCGCCTTCCTGCTGGTCGACGGCCAGCAGGGCGGCACCCTCGCCGCCGGCATGGTGGTCAGCGCGGATCCGGACGGCGAGGCCGGCCCGGACTGGATCATCTGATGCTCCTGTCTGCCGTTCGCTCCCTAGGCCGTCGGGTCGCCGTCACCATCGGCGGCCCGGCGGTCCCGGGGCGGAGCGGGGCGGCATGACCCGCGTCGTGCTGGCCGCCCACGGCACCCGCGACCCCGGCGGCGCCCGCGTCATGGAGCTGCTCGCCCGGGCCGTCCGGGAGCGGTTGCCCGGCACGACCGTGGACCTCGGCTGGCTCTCGGTCCTCGAGCCGGAGCTGGCCCGGGTCCTCTCGGACGCTCCCACCGACATCGTCGTGCCGGTGCTGCTCAGCTCCGGCTACCACGTACTGGTCGACATCCCGGAGCTGGTCCACGCAGGGTCCGGGGCAACCGTCACCCCCCACCTGGGGCCGCACCGCCACGTCGTCCGCGCCCTGGCGGACCGGATCCACGAGGTCGACGCCGAGCCGGTCGCGGTCGTCCTGGCCGCGGCGGGCACCTCCCACCCGGTCGGACGCAGTGAGGCCCGCCAGGCCGCCGACATGCTGTCGGGCGTCCTCGGGGTCCCCGTAGGCGTGGCGTACGCGAGCGGCGAGGGACCGGACGTCCCCTCCGCCGTGGCAACGTTCATGGACGCCGGGGTGGCCCGGGTCACGGTGGCGCCCTACCTGCTGGCCCCCGGAATGTTCGCCGACCGGGTACGGACGGCCGCGTCGGCCGCCGGTGCCCGCTGCGCGGAGGTGCTGGCCGACCACCCTGCGATCATCGACCTGGTGGTCGAGCGAGTGCTCGGGGCCGCCGCACGCTCCGGCGGCTCCGATTCCGCACCGCGGCGGGAGAGCGCCGCGTAGACTCGTGTGCTGGCACCGGACCGCACCCTCGTGGTCGACCCGGCCCCCGGACGAAGGAGTCAGGACGCCATGGCCAATCGGGATCCGCGTGAAGCCGTGTTCGAAGCCGCCCTCGAGCGCGCCGACGTACACGATCGGGAGAACCTGCTGATCCTGCTCCGGGCCTTCTGGCGCGACCTGAGCACCGAGACCCTGTCCAAGCTGCGCCCCGAGGACGTGGTGGGTGCCGCCCTCTCCCATCGTGGCCTGGGCGAGGTGCGTCGGCCTGGGGAGTGCCTGGTCCGCGTGTTCACGCCGACCGTCGAGGCCAACGGGTGGGGCACCCGGAACACCGTCGTCCAGGTCATCAACGACGACATGGCGTTCCTCGTGGACTCGGTCACCGCGGCCCTGACCGCTGCCGGTGCCACGATCCGCTTCCTTACCCATCCCCAGCTGTCCGTGCCACGGGACGCCGAGGGGCGGCTGGTGGACGTCGCACCGATCGAGGAGGTCGAGGGGGCGGAGGGCGACGAGGCCGTCGAGGAGAAGTCCCACCGGGTCGAGGACCAGGTCGAGTCCTGGATCCACGTGGAGGTCCAGCGCACCACCGACCCTGACACGGTGCACCTGCTGGAGAGCCAGATCCGCGCCACCCTCGCCGACGTACGCACCGTCTACGAGGACTGGGAGGCGATGACCAAGCAGGCGCTGCGCTGTGCGATCGAGCTTGATCCCTACGTCGCGGCCAAGAACGCCGAGGCCCAGCAGGCATGCGACCTGCTCGACTGGCTGGCGGACGGGAACTTCGTCTTCCTGGGCTACCTGCGCTACCGACGCGACCGGGAGGGCGGACGCATCCCCGTCCCGGACAGCGGCCTGGGCCTGCTGCGCGAGGACACCGGGGACAGCGCCCTGCCGCTGACCCTGCCCTCGGCCCGGGAGGCCTGGGAGAAGTCGCTGTTCCTGGTCACCAAGGGCAACCGGCGGACGACAGTCCATCGCCGCGTCTTCCCCGACCACATCGTGGTGAAGACGTACGACAAGCAAGGACGGGAGACCGGCCACCACAGCTTCCTGGGACTGTTCACCTCCAACGCGTACAACGACTCGGTCACCAAGGTGCCCTACCTGCGCGACAAGGTGCGCGCGGTGCTGGAGCGGGCCGGCTTCACCCGGGAGGCCCACACCGGCAAGGCACTGCTCGCGGCCCTGGAGACCTATCCGCGCGACGAGATGTTCCGTTCGCCGATCGAGGAGCTCACCCGCCACGCGCTGGCGATCGTCCAGTTGCACGAGCAGACCCGGACCCGATTGTTCCTGAGCAAGGACCCGTTCGGGCGCTTCATGTCCTGCCTGGTCTACCTGCCGCGCGACCGCTACAACACCGTCGCGCGGATGAACGTGGCCGAGATCCTCCGCGAGACCTTCACCGGCGACTCGGTGGAGTACACCACGCGTGCCTCGGAGGAGGCGCTCGCCACCTTGCACTTCGTGATCCACGTCGCCCCGGACGTCGTCCTGCCCGACGTCGACCCCGACATGGTCGAGCACCAGATCGTCGAGGCCACCCGGGACTGGGACGAGGACCTGGCCGTGGCCACCGTCGAGGAGTTCGGCGAGGGCCTTGGCGACCGGTACGCCAAGGCGTTCCACGGCGGCTTCACCACCGCGTACAAGGAGGTCTTCCCGCCGCGCGTCGGCGCGGCCGACCTGCGCGAGCTGGAGGACATCAGGCCCGGCGAGCTGCGCCTGAACCTCTACACCACCCCGACCAGTCGCCCCGACGAGCGTCGGCTCAAGCTCTACAGCTACGGCCGGCTCTCGCTGAGCGCCCTGCTGCCGGTCTTCACCCACCTGGGGACCGAGGTGATCAGCGAGCGTCCGTACGTGCTGGAGCGCAGCGACGGGGCCGAGTTCCACATCTACGACTTCGCGCTCCGTCCCCAGGGCAGCGCAGGCTGGGGCGCGGGGGACAGCGACACCCGGGCCCGCTTCCAGGAGGCCTTCGCGGCGGCCTGGGAGGGTCGTACGGAGCCCGACGAGCTGGAGGGACTGGTCCTCGCGGCCGGGCTGACGTCGCGGCAGGTCGTCATCCTGCGCACCGTCACCGGCTACCTGCGCCAGGTCGGCATCGCCTACTCGCAGGCCTACCTGCGCTCCACCCTGCTCAACCACCCGCGGATCGCCGCGATGCTGGTCCGGCTCTTCGAGGTCCGGCTGTCTCCGGACCTCTTCGCCGGGACGCAGGTCGACGACTCCCGCCGGCTCGCGGAGGAGGAGATCGTCGGGGAGCTGGCCGAGCTGATCGCCTCGGTGCCCTCGCTGGAGCAGGACCGGATCCTGCGCCGGTACGTGGAGGTTATCCGGGGCACGCTGCGGACCAGCTTCTACCAGTACGACCGGCGTACGCCCGAGGATGCCGGATCGATCCAGCCCACCGTGGCACTGAAGGTCGACCCGTCCGGCATCCCCGGGATGCCCGACCCGCGACCGGCGTTCGAGATCTGGGTGTACGGACCACGCGTGGAGGGGGTGCACCTGCGCTTCGGCAAGGTCGCCCGTGGCGGCCTGCGCTGGTCGGACCGCCGCGAGGACTTCCGCACCGAGATCCTCGCGCTGGTCAAGGCCCAAGTGGTCAAGAACGCGGTGATCGTCCCGACCGGGGCCAAGGGCGGCTTCTACCCCAAGCGGCTCCCGAACCCGAACGTCGACCGCGAGGGCTGGGCCGCCCAGGGTCGTGAGGCGTACGCGACGTTCGTCGCCTCCCTGCTGGACGTGACCGACAACCTGATCGAGGGCAGCGTCGTCCCGCCCCCGCGCGTGGTGCGGCACGACGACGACGACACCTACCTGGTCGTCGCGGCGGACAAGGGCACCGCCCACTTCTCTGACCTCGCCAACGAGATTGCCCGGTCCTACGGCTTCTGGCTCGACGACGCCTTCGCCTCGGGCGGGTCGGCCGGCTACGACCACAAGGAGATGGGCATCACCGCCCGCGGCGCCTGGGAATCGGTCAAGCGGCACTTCCGCGAGCTCGGCCGGGACGTGCAGAGCGAGGCGTTCACCGTCGTCGGCATCGGCGACATGTCGGGTGACGTGTTCGGCAACGGGATGCTGCTCTCCCAGCACACCCGGCTGGTGGCCGCCTTCGACCATCGCGACATCTTCGTGGACCCCGAGCCGGACGCGGCCGTATCCTTCGCCGAGCGCCGCCGGCTCTTCGCACTGTCCCGGTCGTCCTGGCAGGACTACGACCACGGCCTGATCTCCGAGGGAGGCGGCGTCTTCTCCCGGAGCCTGAAGACCATCACGGTCACCGACCAGATGCGGGCGGCTCTGGGGATCGATCCCTCCGTGGAGACCATGACCCCGCAGGAGCTGCAACGGGCCATCCTGCTCGCGCCGGTGGACCTGCTGTGGTGCGGTGGCATCGGGACGTACGTCAAGGGCTCCGAGGAGTCGTCCTCCGACATCGGGGACCGCGCCAACGACGCGATCCGGGTCGACGGTGGCCAGTTGCGGGTGCGGGTGGTGGGCGAGGGTGCCAACCTCGCGTTCAGCCAGCGAGGCCGGATCGAGGCCGCCGGCAACGGGATCGGGATCAACACCGACGCCATCGACAACTCCGCCGGGGTGGACACCTCCGACCACGAGGTCAACCTGAAGATCCCCCTCACCGCGCTGATCCGCAGCGGTGAGATGACCTTCCGGCAGCGCGACCAGCTGCTGGTGGAGATGACCGACGACGTCGCGCAGCTGGTGCTGGAGGACAACTACCAGCAGAACCAGGTCCTCGGGCACTCCCGCGAGCGCGAGGGCCAGCGGCTGGGTGCGTACAGCCGGCTGATGGCCCAGCTGGAGGAGCGCAGCCTGCTCGACCGTGAGCTGGAGTTCCTGCCCTCGGACGCCGAGCTCCAGGTCCGGGAGAAGTCCGGGAAGGGGCTCACCAGCCCCGAGCGCGCCGTCCTGGTCGCGTACGTGAAGCTCGCCCTGAAGGACGCCATCGCGCCCAGTGGCCTGCCTGACGAGGCCTGGTTCGCCCGCGAGCTGAGGAATTACTTCCCGCGCCGGATCCGCAAGGACTATCCGCACCTGGCCGACTCCCACCCGCTGCGCCGGGAGATCATCACCAACGCCGTCGCGAACTCGGTGGTCAACCTGGGCGGGATGACCTTCACGCTGCGCGCCGAGGAGGAGACCGGGGCGACGCTGCCGGACATCTCCCGGGCGCTGGTGATAGCGCGAGAGGTCTTTGACATCAACCGGTACATGGCCCGGATCAAGGCGCTCGACAACAGGATCAGTACCCAGACCCAGGCCCGGCTGCACCGGGAGTCGCGCCGGTTGCTGGACCGCGCCACCCGCTGGTTCCTGCTGGAACGTCCCTCCGGCAGTGAGGTCGGGGCGGAGATCGACCGCTACCGTCCGGGGGTGGCGGCCTTCGAGGAGCGGATGGAGGAGCTGCTGCGCGGCGGTGAGCGCGACCGGTTCCACGCCGATGTCGTGGAGCTGGCCGGGGCCGGGGTCCCCGACGACCTCGCCCGGTGGGCGGAGGGGCTGCTGAGCGTCTTCGCGATGCTGGACGTCACCGACCTGGCCCGCGAGGCGGGGGAGGACATGACGGAGGTGGCCGAGCTCTACTTCTCGGTCTCCGAGCACTTCGCGATCGACAAGCTGCTGGACTCCATCAGTGCGCTGCCGCGCGACGACCTGTGGGACTCGATGGCTCGCAGCGCCGTCCGCGCCGATGTCTACGCGGCTGCCGAGGGCCTGACCTCCTCGGTGCTGTCGACGACCGACGGGGCGTCCGAGGTGGACGAGAGGTTGCGGCGCTGGCTCGACGCGAACGCCGCCGCCGCGGAGCGCGCGCACAGCTCGCTCGGGCAGCTGCAGAAGATCCCGGACGCCGGGCTGGCCCCGGTCTCGGTCGTCCTGCGGCACCTCAGGGCGATCTCGCGGTCGGGCTCCGCGGCGCGCTGAGCGGTCCTGTATCTGGCCGTCGGTCCGCGGGCTGGTCCGGGGGACCTAGGCTGGGGCCCGGACATTCGATACGGAGGACCCATGCCTGAACTGCGTTCCCGGGCCACGACCCATGGTCGCAACATGGCCGGAGCCCGCGCCCTCTGGCGCGCCACCGGCTTGACGAACGAGGACTTCGGGAAGCCGATCATTGCGATCGCCAACTCGTTCACGCAGTTCGTCCCCGGCCACGTACACCTCAAGGACATGGGCCAGTTGGTGGCCGAGGCAGTCAAGGAGGCCGGCGGCATCGGTCGGGAATTCAACTCCATCGCCGTCGACGACGGCATCGCGATGGGCCACGACGGCATGCTGTACAGCCTGCCCAGCCGCGAGCTGATCGCCGACTCGGTGGAGTTCATGGTGAACGCGCACAAGGCCGATGCGCTGGTGTGCATCTCGAACTGCGACAAGATCACCCCCGGCATGCTGCTCGCCGCCCTGCGCCTCAACATCCCCACCGTCTTCGTGTCCGGTGGCCCGATGGAGGCCGGCACGGCGGTGATCCACGCGGACGGCACCGCCGAGACCCGCTTGGACCTGATCGATGCCATGGTCTCCGCGGTGGACCCCAACGTGACCGACGACGAGATCACCCGGATCGAGGAGAATGCCTGCCCGACCTGCGGCTCGTGCTCGGGCATGTTCACCGCCAACTCGATGAACTGCCTCACCGAGGTGATGGGCCTGTCGCTGCCGGGCAACGGATCGACCCTCGCCACCGCTGCGGCCCGCAAGGGCCTGTTCGAGCGGGCCGGAGCCCTGGCCGTCGACATCGCCAAGCGCTACTACCACGAGGGCGACGAATCGGTGCTGCCCCGCAGCATCGCCACCAAGGACGCCTTCACCAACGCGATGACGCTCGACATCGGCATGGGCGGGTCCACCAACACGATCCTGCACCTGCTCGCCGCCGCCCAGGAGGCCGGCGTCGACTTCGACCAGGACGACATCGACGCGCTCTCCCGGCACACTCCCTGCATCTGCAAGGTGGCCCCGAACACGCACAACTACTACATGGAGGATGTCCACCGGGCCGGCGGCATCCCGGCGATCATGGGCGAGTTCGCCCGTGCGGGGATGCTGAGGAGCGGCGTCCACGCGGTGCACAGCCCGGACCTGGCCAGCTGGCTGGACGACTGGGACATCCGCAGCGGCAGGACCACCGACCAGGCGCTCGAACTGTTCCACGCCGCCCCCGGCGGGGTCCGTACCACCGAGCCGTTCGGCTCGACCAACCGCTGGAAGACCCTGGACACCGACGCGGAGAACGGCTGCATCCGCTCGGTGGAGCACGCGTACACCACCGACGGTGGCCTGGCGATCCTCAAGGGCAACATCGCCGTGGACGGCTGCGTGGTGAAGACCGCCGGCGTCCCCGAGGACCAGTGGACCTTCAGCGGGCCCGCCAAGGTGACCGAGTCCCAGGACGAGGCCGTCGAGGCGATCCTGGGCGGCCGCATCGTCGCCGGTGACGTGGTGATCGTGCGGTACGAGGGTCCCAAGGGCGGACCGGGCATGCAGGAGATGCTGTACCCGACGTCCTACCTGAAGGGCGTCGGGCTCGGGCCGAAGTGTGCGCTGGTCACCGACGGCCGGTTCTCCGGCGGATCCTCGGGCCTGTCGATCGGCCACGTCTCCCCGGAGGCGGCCTCCGGCGGTGCCATCGGCCTGGTCGAGGATGGCGACATCATCGAGATCTCGATCCCGGATCGTACGATCAACGTCAAGCTGTCCGACGAGGAGCTCGCCGCCCGCCGCGCAGCGCGGGACGAGAAGGGCTGGAAGCCGGTGAACCGTGACCGGCCGCTCTCGAACGCGCTGAAGATCTTCGGCGCCCTGGCGCAGTCGGCGGACAAGGGCGCGGCCCGCCGCCAGCTGGACTGACCAGCCCTCCGGGCACCCCGGAACCGACAGCGACAAGGGCCACCACGCACATCGGCGCGTGGTGGCCCTGTCGTCCTTGCGGGCGGTCATGGATACTGGAACATCGTCGTTTCCGTCGCCCACCCGTGGAGGAGGTCCGCCATGAACGTTCTCATCGTCTGCGAATCGAGCTTCGGCAACACCCGTCACGTCGCCGAGGCGATCGCCGCCGGACTGAGGAAGGAAGGCCACCAGGCCCATCTGTACCCCGTCGACCAGGCACCGCGGGAGATCTCCAGGGACGTCGACCTGCTGCTGGTCGGCACCCCGACCCACAACATGACGATGACCACCGCCGCCACGCGTGCGCGCGCGGTCGACGAGGGGGCGACCGAATCCCCGACGATCGGCATCCACGAGTGGATAGAGCTGGTCACCCCGATGCGGCACCTGCCGGTCCGCACCTTCGACACCCGTACGACCGGTGGTTTCCTGCCCAGCGCGGCCAGGGATGCGACCCGTGCGCTGAAGTCCAATGGCTTCCACGCAGCCAAGACCGGACAGTCGTTCCTGGTCGACCCGATCACCTCTGGATTGCGTGACGGGGAGCTGGAGCGCGCCCTCAACTGGGGGATGTCGCTGGGCTCGGTCGTGTCCGGCACCCCGAGGGCCGGCTGAGGGGCGTCCTTGCCGCACCGTCCGGTGGACCGGCCTCTGGTGGGTAGTCCGGCCGCTGGGTAAGGTCAACCTCAGATCGCAGGCCGGGCGGCGCTCGCACTGCGAGCAGCTCAGCCGTCCGATCACCACTCGTAGCCCGAGCACCACTCGGCATTCCCGAGCAACACTGAGGAGTCACCTATGGCATCGACCGCTTTGAAGGGCAATCCCGTCGCGACAGTCGGCGAGCTGCCGACCGTCGGCTCGAAGGCCCCCGAGTCCTTCCTGATCGGATCCGACCTGGCCGCCATCACCCGGGAGTCCTTCGCGGGGCGCCGCATCGTGCTGAACATCTTCCCCAGCATCGACACCGCCACCTGCGCCACCTCGGTCCGCACGTTCAACAAGCTGGCCGCCGACCTGGACAACACCAGCGTCGTCTGCGCCTCCGCCGACCTGCCGTTCGCGGCGAGCCGCTTCTGCGGGGCCGAGGGCCTCGAGAACGTGGTCACGGGCTCGTCGTTCCGCTCGGACTTCGGCCAGGCCTTCGGCGTGACGATGACCGATGGCCCGCTGGAGGGGCTGCTGGCCCGCTCCGTCGTGGTGCTCGACGTCGACGGCACCGTGCTGCACTCGCAGCTGGTCCCCGAGATCACCGAGGAGCCGAACTACGACGCAGCGCTCGCCGTCCTGGCCTGATCAGACCTGCCCGAACGCCCGGCCCCTCACGGGCCGGGCGTTCGGCGTCCCCGAGGAGCACCCCGTGACCCCTGACTTCTGTCCCTGCCAGAGCGGCCGGACGTACGACGACTGCTGCGGCCCGCTGCTGGCCGGTGCCCGCACCGCCACCACCGCCGAGGAGCTGATGCGCTCGCGCTACACCGCGTTCGCCCGCGGCGACGCCGATCATCTGCTCCGTACCTGGGCTCCCGCCACCCGACCCGAGCCGCTCGACCTCGACGACGGCCTGGCCTGGCGGCGACTGCAGGTGCTGGAGACGACGGCCGGCGGCCCCGGCGACGAGGAGGGATGGGTCCGGTTCATCGCCCACTACCGCTCCGGGACCGATCGGGGAACGCTCAGCGAGCACAGCCACTTCGTCCGCCTGCGCGGATCCTGGTACTACCTGGACGGCGAGATCGGCTGATCTCCGGCCATCAGGTCGATCAGGCGGCGCAGGTCGGTGATCCGCTCGCCGTCCTCGACGACGGGGATACCCGGCGTCTCGAGGATCACGCAGTCCAGCCCCACCTGGCGGGAGGCGACCGCATCGATCGCCCGGTCACCGACCGCCAGGCAGTCGGCCGGGTCCAGGCCGTTGCGATCGAGCACGGCACGGTACATCTGCGGGTCGGGCTTGCGCGGGAACCCGTCACTGGCACACACCAGGTCGTCGACGTCCAGACCGGTGGCGGCGAGCAGGGCCGACGCGCTGGTCCGGTCACGGTTGGTCACCACGATGTTGCGCCCGCCGACGGAACGTACGTGCGAGAGCACCTCCCTCGCCCCGGCCATCACCGGGGGTGGGGTGGTCGTCCAGGACCGCTTCAGCCGGGCGTACGCGGCATCGAGGTCGGTGTGCGGGACCCCGTAGCGCTCCGACAGTTCGTCGATGGCCACCGCGATCGCCCGGCGGGTCAGCCGCGCCACCAGGTCCTCCTCGATCGGCTCGCCGTGAGCGCGCACCACCCGGGCGAGCGTGCGGTCGACGGAAGGATAGGTGTCGATCAGGGTGCCGCCCATGTCCCAGACGATGCTGTGGTACCTCACCCGGCCATTCTCCCCGATGCCGGAGCTTGCCGCGGGGCCAACCTCGGTCCTGGCCGGGTGCGCCGACCGGCAGCGGTCGGGCACGGGGGGCCGGCGGGGGCACTAGGGTGGGCCTGCCGGAGGCCTCTCCGGGCAGCGGACAACTCCAGACCCCAGGGGGATCACACCATGATGCAGTCGTTCAGCCGCCGAACCATGTTGGCGGGGACCGGCCTTGCCGCCGCCGCGATCGGCACTCCGCTGCTGGGTGGCTGCTCGGGGACACAGTCCGCCGCCGGTGGCCTGTCCACCTCGCGCGTGCCCGTAGGCGGGGGACTCATCCTCGAGGCCGACCACAAGGTCGTCACGCAGCCGACGGCCGGGACGTTCAAGGCCTTCAGCAGCACCTGCCCGCATGCCGGCTGCGCCGTCAGCCGGGTGACCGCGGAGTCGATCGAGTGCACCTGTCACGGCAGCCACTTCTCCCTGGCCGACGGCGCGCGCATGAGCGGCCCGGCGACCACCGGACTGACCGAGGTGCCCGTCACCGTCGCCGGCGACACGCTCACCATCGGCTGAATCCGGCACGCCTGCCGCTGGGCCAGGTGCGTCCAGGCCTGCTGGCCGACGCTCGTGGCAGGCCACGGGACTAGACTGTGACAAGGCACACATCCGGGCGCGTTCCGGGTTCCCGGATCAGATCGGTGCCGGGGGGGAGCGCAACATGTCGTACGTCATCACTCGACGAAGCCTGCTCGGCGGGACAGGTCTGGCCGTCGCAGCAGTCACCGGTTCATCCTTGTTGGCCGGGTGCTCCGATACCTCGGGCGGCTCGGGCTCGGGTGGCATCCCGGTCAAGGACGTGCCGGTCGGGTCGGCGTACATCCAGCAGAACGGCGACTACGTGGTCATCCAGCCGACCGCCGGGCACTTCCGTGCCTTCAGCAGGGTCTGCCCGCACGCCGGCTGCAAGGTCAACAAGGTGGAGGGTGACAACATCGTCTGCCCGTGCCACGGCAGTCGGTACTCTGTGGTGGACGGCAGCCGGGTCAGTGGACCGACGCCCCGGGGCCTGACCGAGGTGCCCGTCAAGGTCGATGGGAAGACTCTGGAGGTCGGGTGAGTGCAGACGTCGTGGCCACGGTGGTGGCGGGCCTGCTGGTTCTGGTGGGCCTGGTCGGCATCGTGGTCCCCGTCCTGCCCGGGACCATCACCGTCCTCGTGGGGCTGCTGCTCTGGGCGGTTGTCATCGGTGGCCCGATCGGCTGGGTCACCTTCGCCATCGGCGCGGCCTTCTGCCTGGTCGGCGTCACGGCCACGTACGTCCTGACCGGTCGGACCCTGAAGCGCGCCAGCATCCCGAACCGATCGGTCGTCATCGGCCTGCTGGCCGGTGTCGTGGGGATGTTCGTGATCCCCGTCGTGGGGCTGCCGATCGGCTTCGCCGCCGGCCTGTTCCTGTCCGAGCTTGCACGTGTCCGCGAGCCGGCCACTGCGCTGCGTACGTCGGGGCAGGCGCTGCGGGCCACGGGAATCGGCATGCTCGTCGAGTTCGGGTGTGCCAGCGCGGCCGGGATCGTCTGGATGGCCGGCGCCGCGGTCCGCTTCCTCTGAGCCGGACCGCATCACCGGCTCACGACCCGGGAGGTCTCAGGCCGCCGCCGACGTACTGAGCGCGTGGGTCCGGGTGTAGCCGGTGGCCAGGTCGGTGATCCGTACCCGGACGATGCCGTTCGCGTCGATCTCGTACCGCTCCTCGACCATCGGGCCGTTCGTACGCCGGATCTCCACCGTCGTGACATCGGCCCCCTCCGACTGGAGGGCAGGGTCGAACGGGAACAGGATCTGGGCGAACGGCATGATGTCGCCGCGAGGCTCCCCCGACCGGTCGACCTCGGTGTACTCCACGAAGCGGTACCAGCCGACGTTGTGGGCGGCGCGATAGCGGCGCGTGATGACCACGTCACCGTGCTCGGGCACCCGCTGGTCCCGGGTGACGATCGGATCGAAGCTGACCGTCGTGCCGGCGTCCGCCTCACGGAAGACGCCGAAACCGCGCGACAGCTTGTCGGTGAGCGAGTAGCCGGCGTCCTCGTCGGCCGCGATGGCCAGGCCGATCGCCGTCGAGGCGGCCGGATAGGGGGAGCGGTACACCCGTCGGCCGAAGGTCTCACGCAGGAGCCGGGGGACGAGGGGAAGCCCGGAGGCGCCGCCGACCAGGTAGATGCCGGCGATGTCGGAGGCCAACGTGGAGCTGCCGTCGAGGTCCTCCACGAGGGGGGCCATCGCCTGCATCGAGGCCTGGACCAGCGGGGTGGCGCGTTCGTAGAAGTCGGCGACCGGCACCGTGAGCTGCTGGCCGTCCAGCTCGAGCAGGATGCGGCGGGACTGTGGCGACAGGTGCTCCTTGGCGTCCCGGCAGTCGTCCAGCAGGGCAAGGTAGGTCCGCAGGTCGATGTCGTCCAGGGTGAGGCCGGCGGCCTCGAGCGCGCAGTCGGCCAGGGCGGCGTCGAAGTCGTCGCCCCCGAGCATGTTGAGGCCCAGGGAGCCGACGATCTCGTGGTCGACGCCGTCCACGCTCACCAGCGAGGCGTCGAATGTGCCGCCACCCAGGTCGTACACGATGACCCGGGTCCGGCGGGAACTCAGGGTGCGGCCCTGGCGGTGGGTGTACTCGAACCCCGCGGCGGAGGGCTCGTTCAGCATCGCGGAGACCGCGAACCCTGCGCGGCGGAAGGCCTCCAGCGTCAGGAACCGCTGCGCGCCGTGGGCGTGGGCGGGCACCGCGACGACGGTCGCCTCGGCCTGTGCCGGGTCGTACTCGTCGCTGATGCTGGAGTTGGTGGCGAGCGCCTCCTTCAGCGCCCCCAGGTACCCCACCATCAGGTCGAGCAGGGCCACCTCCCGGTCACCGACGGTGATGGTGGTGTGGGCGTTCACGTCGCCGGCGCCGAGGGCACGCTTGAAGGACCGCACCAGGGTGGCGCCGTTGTTCGCAGCGGTCAGGGCATCGAAACCGTACCGGAGCCGGTCACCGTCGAGGGCGACGACTGAGGGGAAGTACTCCTGGGCGTCCCCCGCGGCATCGGGGAAGCTGACGACGGGGTAATTGCCCCGATCGACGAGGGCCACCGTGGTGCGGGTCGTGCCGAAATCTATCCCGAGACGCATACGAGGAGCCTACCAACCCTCGGGACCTCCTCGAACTGTCGCCGGGGGCTGTCCCCGGACCTAGTAGAGGGTGAGCGCCCAGCGTGCCGTACCGGCCCAGGCACAGGCCCACAGCACGCTGACGAAGGTGCCGATGATGAACCGTTCGGCGGCTGCACTCGTCGTCGCCTTGAGCTCCGGGTACCTGGCGAGGGCCTTGACCGCCACGCTGACCGCAACACCGTTCGGGTAGCCGGCGGCGATGCTGACGAAGACGGCCAGCCGCTCGAGGTTGCCGATCCAGCGGCCCCCACGCAGGATGCTGCCGGCGGCCTGCAGGCTGGCCGGCGACTCCTGTCCGGGTGGTGTCCCGGCTCCTCCTGGGGTGTCGGCGCCCGGCTGGCCCGGTCCACCGGTGGGTCCGGAGCCGATGCCCTCGGGCCGTTCCGGAGCCGCGGACAGCGCCCGTCCCGCGTCGGCCCGGTCGATCCGGCGGAACACCCACGTCACCAGTGGGCTGCCGGGCAGGACCGCGACCGCGCCGAAGGCGATCATGACTCCGGTGTCGAGCAGGAGGTGGACCAGGTCGGGCATCACTGTGCTCCTTCGGTGGCGGCACGGGCGAGGAGCTCGGCGGCGAGCGCCGCTCCTCGGCGTCCCTCGGAATAGGCGGCGCGGGCGGCTCGTTGGCTGGCGGCCGAGGGGGAGATGCCAAGTCCGGCGGCGGCCGCCCGGTTGGTGAGCCCCCGGTCGAGCAGGTCGCAGACCTCCCAGCCCTCGGGGGAGCGGCGGGACAGCAGGTATCCCCACAGCAGGAGGGCGGTCTCCGCCTGCCAGCCGGCCCGGCCCGGGTCCTCCGCCGGGAGGTCCTCCCTGCTGTCTCGGACGGCCAGCCCGACGGGGTTCCCCCGGGCGGCCTCGATCGCCTCCCGGGCTGCGAGGTAGGCCCCGCCACGCGCCGCCCGGGTCGAGTCCGGCAGCGGCCGCTCGACCGGGCCGACCCCGATGCCGATCCTCCACTGTCCCTGCCGCAGCAGCACCTGCAGGGTGGCGACGACGGCGTGGGCGGAGGAGAGCAGGCCCTGGATCTCGTCACCGGCCGTACGTTCGAACCCGAGCAGCACGTCCTGCTGCGGGAGCGCCGCCAGGGCGTCCAGGGCGGCGGGGACCGCGTCGGCGCCCCGGCGACTACGACGCTGGTCGGCGGTCACCACGAACGGGGTCATCAAGCCCTTGTCCTTCATATCTCACAATTTAGCCCAGAAGCTTCATGGATCCCATGCATCGGGACGGCCCCCCGCCTGTCCCTGTTCCACATGGGAGCACCCGGGGCCGATCAGCTGGCGCACCCGCCTGCAACGCGAAAAGCTGTGTCCACACCCGCTAATGCATGCCACGACCAGGAGGACCCAGTGTCGGACCCCGAAGACCGCAAGTACATGCTGACCAACCACAACCTCGGACTCGACCTGATGCGAGCCACCGAGGCTGCCGCCCTCGCCGCGGCACGCTGGGCGGGACGGGGGCAGAAGGAGTCCGGCGACGGGGCGGCCGTGGGAGCCATGCGCGAGATCCTCTCGCACGTACGGATCGACGGCACGATCGTGATCGGCGAGGGTGAGAAGGACGAGGCCCCGATGCTCGCCAACGGCGAGAAGGTCGGCAACGGCGATGGTCCGGCGATGGACATCGCCGTCGACCCGGTGGACGGTACCCGCCTGCTCGCCTGGGGGATGCGCAACTCGATCGCGCTGCTGGCCGGCGCCGAGGGCGGGTCGATGTACAACCCGAAGGAGTGCTTCTACATGGAGAAGCTCGTCGTCGGTGCCGACGCCGCCGACGTGATCGAGCTGGACGCCCCCATCGCCGAGAACCTGCGCCGGGTCGCCAAGGCCAAGGGCAAGGGCGTGGACCAGATCACCGTGGGCGTGCTGAACCGCGAGCGCCACAACGACCTGATCAACGCCATCCGCGAGGCCGGCGCGGCCACCCGCCTGTTCACCGATGGTGACGTCGCCGCCGCCGTGATGGCGGCGCACCCGGACATGCCGGCCCTGGACATGATGGCCGGCATCGGCGGCAGCCCGGAGGGCGTCGTCACCGCGTGCGCGATGAAGGCCCTCGGCGGACGGATCCTGGCCCGGCTGTGGCCGACCTCCAGTGAGGAGCGCCAGCGTACGATCGACGCCGGCCACGACCTCGACCGGATCCTCGACACCAACGACCTGGTCACCAGCGACAACACCATCTTCGTGGCCACCGGTATCACCCCGGGCGACCTGGTGGAGGGTGTCACCTACCTGCCCAACGGAGGCGCGCACACCCAGTCGATCGTGATGCGGTCGGCCTCCGGCACGATCCGCTACGTCGACGCCTACCACCACCTGGACAAGGTGGAGGCCTACCGCCAGCGCCACGAGGTCGCCGGTATCGACTGGAAGTGAGACCTGGAATCCCGCTGTCCGCCTTCGCCGGCGGACAGCGGGACCCGGAATGGACCCAAGGAACGACAGAAGGATGGCGGTGGACCAGGTCCACCGCCATCCTTCTGTCGTTTGGAGCACTCGGGCGGCGATCGTCGAGGAGCGCCGCCCGAGTGCGGGGCCGACTACGTCAGAACGGTCGTGAAGCGCTCGTTGAGCTCGCGGGCGTGGTAGAAGATGCCCTTGCCGAGCTGGTCGACGGTCCACGTGACGGTGGGGCGGTCGGCGAAGGACAGGTAGCCGCCGGCGAAGACCTCGTTGCGGTTGCCGGCCGGGTCGAAGAAGTAGACCGTCTTGCCGCGAGTGATGCCGTGGCGGGTCGGGCCGACGTCGATCGGGACATCGTCCATCGACATCAGGTCGGCGGCGCGGTTGACCTCCCAGCCCTCCTCCAGACGGAAGGCGAAGTGGTGCAGCTTGGCCTCGGGGCCCTCGATGAACGCGAGCTGGTGGATCTGGTTCGACCCGGTCATCCAGCAGCCGATCTTGTGGGCGTCGTCGTCGAGCGAGGTCGCGACCTGCTCGGCGGTCCAGAAACCGAAGACGTCCTTCATGAACTTCTCCATGAGCGCGACGTCCGGGGTGGTGATCAGCGAGTGGTCCAGCGCGGGGGCGCCGATGCCACGCAGGTCACGCGGGAAGGCCTCCGGGTTGACGTTGCCGACGTCGACCTGGCCACTGGTGATGTCGTGGTAGACCTCGAAGACGTGGCCGGAAGGCGTGAAGATGCGGACACCGTCACCGACCTCCAGGTTGTCGCCCTTGGAGAAGCGCTCGGTGCTGGCACCGAACTTCTGGGCGTTGTTCTCGATCTCGGCCAGGTCCTCGGCGTACTGGGCCTTCCAGCCGTACTTGACGACGCCGACGCCGCCCTCCTCGAGGACGACGGAGTGGTGGTCCCACTCGTCCCAGCCGCGGAAGTACACCTTGTTGTCGACCGCGGCGACCTCGTTCAGGCCCAGCGTCTGGGTGTAGTGCTGACGAGCTTCGGCCATATCGGTGACTCGCACGTGGGCATAGCCCATACGCATGATTGCCATGATTACTCCTTCGTACGATGGCGGCGGTCCCCCGTCCGGTCCCCGAGGGGGCCCGGCTCCGGGTGTGGACCGTGACCTGAACGCTAGCTGGCCCGAGCTGTGATCCGGGTCACGATTCCGTCTTCCGGCACGCGCCCCCGGACTTCGGGCATTAACCGGGGTGGAGGCTGGGCAATACCCGAGGCCTATCGACTGCGGCACGGGTGGAACCACCCCCTGCCGGAAGCGGGAATGTTCGGGCCGGAGGGGGCGTTCTACTACTGAATGCCCGCGAAGATCCGGAGGAAATGGTGACCACGTCGAACCCGCTCTTTTCCTACGAGAGCCATGTCGACCCGCGCCCCGTACGTGCCCACACCCTGGTGGTGACGATGGGGAGCTTCGTCGACGCCGGCCATATCCAGCGATTGGTCAACGACCAGGTCACCGACCGGCTCGAGAACCACCGCCTGGGCCACTTCGACGCCGACACCCTCGTGGACTACCGCGGCAACCGGCCGCCGATCGTCTTCGCCCACGACCACTTCACCCGGTACGAGGCGCCCGAACTGACCCTGGTGCAGGCCACCGACGCCAAGGGCACCCCGTTCCTGCTGCTCACCGGACCGGAGCCGGACTTCCGCTGGGAGGAGATGGCCGCAGCCATCGAGCGGATCATCGACGACCACGAGGTTCGCCTCACCGTGATGGTGCAGGGCGTCCCGATGCCGACCCCGCACACCCGTCCGGTGCACGTGACCCAGTGGGCCAGCCGTCCCGAGCTGATCCCGGACAACCGCCCGATGTTCGGCACGATCGCGATGAGCGCCGCCTTCCCGGCCATGCTCGCGGTCCGGCTGGGGGAGGCGGGCCACGACGTGATCGGCCTTTCGGCCGGCATCCCGCAGTACCTGGCGCCCGGTGACTACCCGGACGGCGCCATCGCCGCCATCCACGCCCTGGGCTCGGTCTCGGAGCTCGCGCTCCCCACCGCCGGTCTCGAGCTCGTCTCGGGTGCCGTCCGCGCGGAGATCGACAAGCAGGTCGAGCAGTCCGAGGAGGCCCGCGAGATGGTCGCCGAGCTGGAGGCCAACTACGACCGCTTCACGGCGCGCCACCCGCTGCTGCCGGCCGCCGACGCGGCCGACCTCCCCACCGCCGACGAGATCGCCGCCGAGGCCGAGAAGTTCCTGCGCAGCCTCGACGAGCCGCCGGAGGAATGACCTCGCGGCAGTCCAGACCGGGCCGGTCTGCGCGGAGCGCCGCCGTCTGCCGGGCACGCACGCCCGGGGTGCCCGCCATCGGCCGCGGATGGGGTCGTACGCTGGTCGGTGATGAGCACTACATCTGTATCCACGGCCCCGACCACGTCCGACCTGCTGACCGGATGGGGTCGCACCGCGCCCTCCCGCGCCGACGTGCTGCACCCGTACGACGTCGAGACGCTGGTCGACGCCGTACGGCGGGCGGCAGATCGACGGTCCGAGGGCGGGCGCGGCGTCCTGGCCCGCGGCCTGGGACGCTCGTACGGCGATGTCGCACAGAACGCCGGCGGCCTGGTCATCGACATGACCGGCCTGGCCACGATCCACTCGATCGACCCGGACGCCGCAGAGGTCGACGTGGACGCCGGGGTCAGCCTGGACGCGCTGATGAAGGCGGCCCTCCCGTACGGGCTGTGGATCCCCGTCCTGCCCGGCACCCGCCAGGTGACCGTCGGTGGGGCGATCGGCAACGACGTCCACGGCAAGAACCACCACAGTGCCGGCTCGTTCGGCGACCACGTGCGGTCCATGCAGCTGCTGGTGGCCGACGGCCGGGTGCTCGAGGTCTCGCCGGAGGGCACGCCGGACGACCCGGACGCCTCGATCTTCTGGGCCACGATCGGCGGCATCGGCCTCACCGGCATCATCCTGCGCGTACGCCTGGCGATGACCCGGACCGAGACGGCCTACTTCATCGCCGACGGCATCGTCACCCACGACCTGGACGAGACGATCGCCGTGCACTCGGACGGGTCGGAGTCGCGCTACGAGTACTCCAGCGCCTGGTTCGACGCCATCAGCGCCCCGCCGAAGCTCGGACGAGCGGCCATCTCGCGCGGCTCGCTGGCGAAGCTGGACCAGCTTCCGGCCAAGCTACGCAAGGATCCGCTGGCCTTCGACGCCCCGACCCTGCTCACGCTCCCCGACGTCTTCCCGAACGGGCTGGCCAACAAGGTGACATTCGGTGCGCTGGGCACCGCCTGGTACCTGAAGAGCGGCAACTACACCGGCAAGGTGCAGAACCTGACGCAGTTCTACCACCCGCTCGACCTGTTCGGGGAGTGGAACCGGGCGTACGGCACCGAGGGGTTCCTGCAGTACCAGTTCGTCGTCCCGCCGGCGGCGGTCGAGGAGTTCAAGAGCATCATCGGCGACATCCAGAGGTCGGGTCACTACTCCTTCCTCAACGTGTTCAAGCTCTTCGGACAGGGCAACCCGGCCCCGCTCAGCTACCCGATGCCCGGCTGGAACGTCTGCGTCGACTTCCCGATCCGCCGCGGCCTGGACACCTTCCTGAACGAGCTGGACAAGCGGGTGCTCGAGTTCGGCGGACGGCTGTACACCGCCAAGGACTCCCGCACCAGTGCGGAGAACTTCCACCGGATGTATCCCAGGCTCCAGGAGTGGATCGCCACGCGTCGCCGGGTCGATCCCGAGGGGCTGTTCGTCTCCGACATGGCCCGACGCCTGGAGCTGGTCTGACCTCCGGCGGCCGTCGGCACCGTCGCCGTCCCGGGTCGCCGGGCGCGGAGACATCCGGCACCCGGCCGTCCTGCGGCACGACGACCGGTGCCCGCCATTGGGCGGCCGCGTACGCTCGACATATGCCGCAGACCTCCGCAACCTCCCAGGATCCCGCCCGGTCGACCCGACCGAGCGCAGCCGAGCGCTTCCTGGCGATGCGGCTCCGGCTGTGGCGGCTCCTCCCGGGCTGGCTGCGGCGGATCCTCCCGGAGAGCTTCATCGGGTTCGCGATCCTCAACCTGACCACGTTCGCGGTGGACATGGCAGTGCTGGCCGCCCTGTTCCGCCTGGCCCAGTTGCCTTACCCGCTGGCCACCACCATCGGCTACCTGACCGCGCTGGTGCTGGCGTACTTCCTCAACCGCTGGCTGAACTTCCATTCCCATGGCGCTGTCGGTCCCCAGTCCGCGCGCTACGTCTTCGTGGCCGCGGTGAACTACTTCGCCCTCCTCCAGGGCGTGGGCAGCGGGCTGCAGGCCCTGGGCGTCAACTTCCTCCTCGCGCGGATCATCGCCGCCTGTTGCGAGGGGATCTGGACGTACGTCGGGATGCGCTGGATCGTCTTCCGCACCGATGGACGCAGCGAGGCCCCGGCCGCACCGGCAGCCTCCACGACCTCCGTCTCCACGACGGCCGTCTCCACGACTGCCGCGGCCACCTCCGGGGCCGACCCGGAGGACGAGCTGGAACAGGCGCCGGTCCGGTCCTGAACCGGGATCGATCCTGGGCCGGGATCGAGCGGATCCCATTCCTTCGAGGGGGCCAGATCTCAGCGCTTCGAGGGGGCCCCGTCGCCCTCGGGAGCCGCGGGGCCCGTCGGCTCGGCGTCCGGGTCGACCGCTGACGGCGGAACCGAGCCACGCAGCAACGTACGGCGCAGCACCCAGTCGATGATCGGCCCCAGCGCCATCCCGGCGGCGATCGCCACCACGATGCCGAGGAACTGGTGGTGCTCGAACCATGCTCCGGCCAGGCTGCCGACGAGCACGCAGTACATCGCCCACAGGGACGAGCTGACCGCCACCACCTTGCGGTAGCGGTGCCGCGAGTAGCCGACCAATCCGCACATCATGTTGATCGCGATCCGCACGCCGGGGATGAAGCGGCCGATGATGATCAGGGTGGCGCCGCGGGCGAACAGTTCCTTGCGGGCCCAGGCGAAGGCCCGGGCGATCTTGGGCCGCTGGAACAGCCGGTTCTCGTGCAGCCAGCGCATCCGCCCGATCTGGTAGGCGATGTTGTCGCCGCACCAGGCGGCGAGGGCGGACACCAGGAACAGGACCAGCAGTAGTCCGCGGTGGCCGTGCACGAGGACCGACGCCATCGAGATCACCAGGGACTCGCTGGGCACGACCGGGACCACCGCGTCGAAGATGATGAACGGCACCAGTGCCAGGTATCCCCAGACCGATGTTGCGGCACCGAGGATGAAGGCGGTGATGTCGTTGAGCATGCGGTCGTCGTCTCCCAGGGTCGGTCCCACCAGTCTGGCATGTCCGCGCAAGGCGTCCGGAGCCCGTGCCGGCCGACGGGCGCTAGGGTCGTGCCATGGCTGAGACAGAGAACGAGAAGCCCGTCGTCGACCTCCCGCAGGGGCCTGCGCCGGTGAACCTGGAGATCAAGGACCTCTCGGTGGGTGACGGTCCCGCCGCGGCCAAGGGCGACACGGTCCGGGTGCACTACGTGGGAGTGGCCCTGGGGACCGGCCGGGAGTTCGACTCCTCCTGGGAACGTGGCGAACCGCTCGCCTTCACCCTCGGTGGCCGCCAGGTGATCCGTGGCTGGGACATGGGCATCAAGGGCATGAAGGTCGGCGGTCGGCGCCGACTGGTCATCCCCAGCTTCCTCGGCTACGGCTCGCAGGGGGCCGGGCCCGAGATCGCTCCGGGGGAGACACTGGTCTTCGTCTGCGACCTGGTCGGCATCGGCGACGAGGGCTGAACCGACGCCGTCCGCCGGTACCGGCGCCGCCTACGATGGGCCGCCTACGATGGAAGGCGTGGCCTGCTGGGCAGGTGGTGACGGACCGGAGGACCTGTGGAGACTGCACTGATCATCTTCGGCGTGCTCGCGGTGATGGCCGCCCTCGCCGGCGGCGCAGCGCTGAGCGTGCTCGTCCACCGGGCCGTCGTGACCTACCGGGCGCGGCGCCCGATCACCATGGGTGAGCGGAGCACGACACCTGCCGAGGTGTTCTGGGAGGCCCGGGAACTGTCCGAGTCGCCCCACGTCCGGGCCATCGCCAGGCGCGACATCGGTACGTCCGAACAGGCCGTGCTGGCGGTCCAGGAGACCTTGGCCTCGCTGCCGCCGAACCATCGGGCCGACGCGCGGCTGCAGCACGAGCTGCTGAGCTCGGCCCGCGCGGCGCGCGCCTCCACCACCGACGGCGTCCGGCTGGCCGAGCAGGGCAGCCCCCGGGAACTGGCGGCGGGCGTCTCGGAGGGGCTGCTCAACGCCCTCTCGCAGACGGCGCTGCCCGGTCGTCCCGCGATCACCGCCGCGCTGGAATCGGGTCGGACCGCCCAGGCGATCCCCGGGACCGGGATCGAGGCCGTGGACCGGGCCGTGCGGAGCGTACAGGGCTGGCTGGGGACGTACGTCCCGGTCGCCGCGCGCCCGGGTTTCAACGCCCTGGGCGGCACCGTCGGCCAGCTGACCTCGGGCCTGGGTGCGATGGCGCGTGACCTGGCCCAGTCGTTCAGCT
Source organism: Raineyella antarctica (assembly GCF_900092135.1). Taxonomy (GTDB): domain Bacteria; phylum Actinomycetota; class Actinomycetes; order Propionibacteriales; family Propionibacteriaceae; genus Raineyella; species Raineyella antarctica. The sequence goes on from NZ_FMYF01000004.1 coordinate 109,196, forward strand.
CCTCGACCGGCTTCGACTTCGGGGCACTCGGTACCTCGACCGGTCCCGCGGGCAGCAGGCTACTGCGCTCGATGGACGACCTCGGCCAGCAGGTCTCGCCCGCGATGCTGCACCAGCTCGTCGAGCGCAGCGACGAGGCCGTCGCCCACGTGACCGCCTGCGTCGACCAACTGGAACGCGAGTTCCGCCCGGCCGGCCGGCGCGAGACCTGGCGCCGGACCTACTGGCCGAGCCTGGGGGACGTCGTCGCCCAGGACGCCCTCGTGCACGGCCGCCAAGTGCTGGTGCGCGAGAACGAGACGCATCGGGCCCTGCAGGACGCGGTCCGGTCACTCGACCTGGCCGAGGCCCGGGTCCGCGGCACCGCCTGGGCACTGGTCCAGCGCGACGTCCGACCCGGCACGTTCGTGGGACCGGACCTGGCGTCGTTCGCCGGACAGCTGGAGGACTACGTCAGCGAGCAGCGCCGGTCGTCACGCTGACCCCTGGTCGGGGATGGGGAAACGCGCACCGATCATCCCGCCCACCATGGCGCGCAGGGGCCCGGTCAGTCCCTGGCGTACGTGCTGAAGAAGTTGCGCAGGAACCGACGGGCATGTGGCACGGGGGAGCGCCGGGCGACCTCCTTGAGGTCCTCCGACTCGTGCGGCTCGAAGTAGCCGTGGTGCTTGTACTCCTCGATCCGCGTGCAGAGCCCATCGGCGTCCAGCTCCGGATGGAACTGGGTGGCGTACACGTGCTCCTTCACCCGGAACATCTGGACGGGGCAGGCATCCGACGTCGCCAGCAGCACGGCGCTCGCCGGCAGCTCGCGGACCGCCTCCTTGTGGCCGACGAACGCCTCGAAACGACTCGGGACCCCCGCGCATACAGGGTCCTTGCGGGCGGCCAGGGTCAGCTCCACGGTCACCGGACCGACCGGCTCGCCATAGGTGCGGTCGATCACGGCACCCTGGTGCGAGCCCAGCGTGCCGATCCCGTAGCAGGCACCCAGGAAGGGGAAGTCCTGCTCCACCACGTCGTCGAGCACCCGGGCGAGGTCGGCCTCCACCCGCAACTGGAGTTCCGACTTGGTCTCGACCGGATCAGAGGAGTTGAACGGGCTGCCACCCAGGACGATGCCGGAGTACGCGTCCAGGTCAATGGTCTCCAGCGGGGTCCGGTCCAGCCGCATCCAGTCGAGCTGGCCGGGCTTGAGCCCACCCAGGCGGGCGAAGGCCGCGAACTCCTCCTCGGCGATACCGTCCTCGGCCCGGGTGGCCAGCAGCAGAAAGGGGCGCATGGGTGCATTGTGCCGTGTCGTGGGGGCCGATGGCCCGGTGCGCCGCTGCGTGGCACGCCGGCGAGTGCTCCCGCGCCAAATTCCGGCCTGCCATCGGGGAGTGGATAGCATGCTTCGTGTCCGGACGGTAGTGGAGGAGACGGTGATGGAGACCTTGGCGGCACTGGTCTCGCGCACCTCGTCCGGCTGGCTCGATGCGATGGCGCTCCACCTGGACGTGGCCCGGATGCTGCAGGATCCGCTGGGCCAGACGGCCGCGATCCTGGTCGCCGTCGGCGCCTGCCTGTCGACCCTGCTCGGCCGGTCCGTGGTGCTGGCCGTCAACCGGATGCGACGACTGGGACTGCTCTTCGCGCTGCTGCTGAACTTCGGCACCCTGGTGCTGACCTACGTGGTGCTCGGCCTCCTCGTCTGGGGCGCCGGCACCGCGATCCTCGACGTACGGGCGGATCCGCGCGATGTCACCTGGGCGGTGGTATGGGCCGCCTCGCCGCTGGTGCTCGGGTTCGCCACCGCGATGCCCATCCTGGGTATTGCCGTCGACCGCGGTCTGGGGCTGTGGTCGGTGCTGATCCTGTGGTCCATCATCGACGACGTCTACGGCACCAGCGGTCTGGCCGGTGGAGCGATCGCGGTTGGTGCCTGGCTGGTCACCTGGTTGCTGCAGAGCCTGTACGCCCCTCTGCTGGCCCGCGCCCGGGACTGGATCTGGCGGCGCGCGACCGGCCGCCCCCTGTACGACTCCGCGCGCTTCGTCCTCGACCAGGCCAGCATCGACTTCAGCGAGTCCCAGCTCGACTGGCCCGCCGCCTCTCCGGCGGGCGAGGCCATCGAGGCCTCCCGCGGCACCCCGGCCGTGTCCCACCCCGGGGAGCGCCGGACCGGCGCGGGCGAGAAGCACCGCGGGAGGAGGCGATGATCACCCAGGTCCTGGTGGGGTTCCTCCTCCTCTTGCTCTTCTTCGTCCTGATCGCGCCGACCGAGTCGATGCGGTGGTGGGCCACCCAGAGTCCCGACGAGGCGCAGGAACGCGCGGACCGGGTCTCCGACCTGCTCAACGCCGCAGAGGGCGGCCAGGACGACAAGCTCAGCTACATCGTCTACATCTCGGGGGTCGGGGCGTTCGAGCCGGAGGCGAGCCTGGCAGGGGAGCGCCCGCTGCTCGAGGCGGTCCGAACCAGACTGGACGGCATCGGTCTGGTCAGCCAGATCTACCCCTACTCGATGACCAACCAGGGTCTGTTGGAGGCGCGCCTGAGCAGCTGGTGGTGGCGGATCGTGCAACGGCACACCGCCGGTGGCCCGGCGGCTCCGCTGGCCCGGATCGTGATCAACTTCCGCAACGCCCTCCAGGTGGGGGTGTCGCTGGACCGCCGGTACGGGCCGCTGTACTCCCTCGGCATCGCCAACGTCATCTGGGACGAACTGCTCGAGGCCGGCTACCACCCCGCCGACCAGCGGCCGATCGTGCTGCTGTCCTGGAGCGGCGGGGCCCAGATCGCCCTGGGTGCCAGCTGGTACCTGGCGGCCACCGGCGCACCGGTCCACCTGTTGTCGATCGGCGGCTTCATGGACTCCGATCCGGGCTTCGACAAGCTCACCCACGCCTGGCTGTTCAAGGGCACACGGGACTGGGTGCAGGGCGTGGCCCGGCTGTTCCCGGGACGCTGGCCGATCAATCGCACGAGCTCCTGGAACCGCGCCCTGGCCGAGGGACGACTGTCGATCAGTACGATCGGGCCGCTCAAGCACCTTGGCCGCGGCAGCTACCTGTCGCAGGGAGTGAAGATGCCGGACGGACGGACGGGCCGGGAGATCACCACCGACACCATCTGCGAGACCCTGATCGGGGCAGGCCTGGCGGTGCCGCGGGCGCCGGGCAAGCAGCCCGAGCCGGTCAAGCCGCCGGCGACGAGCGCTCCGGCCGTCAGTCGTGGTGTCCCGCGAGGGACGCCAGGTCGACAGTCCCGGACCTGACCAGCAACGGCAGGATGAGATCGTTCTCCTTGGCCTGGTGGGAGTCGAACGTCGCGGACAACGCCCGGCCCCAGGCCGCGGCGGCCAGAGGCGGGTCGATCTCACGTACCGCGTCGGCCATGGCGCGGATCAGTACGTGCTCGCGCAGCATGGCATCGATGAGCAGGGCGGCCTCGGGTAGCCCGGCGGCAGCGGGGTAGGTGCCCCGTTCCTCCTCCTCCGCGTGCGGCAGCAGCACGTCCTCGGTCCAGGCGACCAGTGCGGCGCGCTCCCGCGAGGAGTCCCGGCCCTCGAGGGCGGCGGCCCGCAACTCGGTGGCCAGCCGCTCCAGCTCGACGACCATGTGCGCATGGTGGTGACGCATCTGCTCGGCGACGGCCTCGTTGCTGCTCATGGGATTCTCCCTTCGGTGTCCTCCGGCCGATCCGGGGTGTTGCTTCCAGCCAACACCGAAGCGCGTGAGGATGGCTGCCCTTTCGCCCAAATCGCCGGCAGCTTACGGTGGGACGCTCGCTCGGACCCCTGCCGGCGAGCGTCCCGACGCCCCGCGTGCCCCGGAGGAGGGCGGCGCCACATGGTATTTTGACCGGCATGACGACCCCCGAACCAGGCGTTCCCGCCAGCGACTTCGTCCGCGACACCGTACGCCGCGACAACGAGCAGGGAACCTACGGTGGCCGGGTCCAGACCCGCTTCCCCCCGGAGCCGAACGGCTACCTGCACATCGGCCACGCGAAGGCGATCACCGTCGACTTCGGGGTCGCCGAGGACTTCGGTGGCATCTGCAACCTGCGCTTCGACGACACGAACCCGGAGACCGAGGAGGACGAGTTCGTCCGGTCGATCCTGGCCGACGTCGCCTGGCTCGGCTACACCCCGAACGAGGTGGTCTACGCGTCGGACTACTTCGAGCAGCTCTACCACTGGGCCGAGCACCTGATCAAGCACGGCCTGGCGTACGTCGACGAGCAGGACACCGAGGCGATCTCCGTCCAGCGGGGCGGCTACGGCAACCCGGGCATCGAGAGCCCGTTCCGGGACACCCCGGTGCAGGAGAACCTGGCGAAGTTCCACGGGATGCGCGCGGGGAAGTACGCCGACGGCGCCATGGTGCTGCGGGCCAAGATCGACATGCAGCACGAGAACATGCAGCTGCGCGACCCGATCATGTACCGCATCCGCCGCGGACACCACCACCGCACCGGCGACGCGTGGTGCATCTACCCGACCTATGACTGGGCCCACGGCCAGAGTGATGCGATCGAGCGGGTCACGCACTCGCTGTGCACGCTGGAGTTCGACAGCCACCGGCCGCTGTACGACTGGTTCCTGGAGCACCTGCCGCTGCCCGCCGAGAAGCCGAAGCAGGTGGAGTTCGCCCGCCTCGAGCTGACCCACACCGTCACCTCGAAGCGTCGCCTCGCCACGCTGGTCAACGAGGGTCTCGTCGACGGCTGGGACGACCCCCGTCTGCCCACCCTCAGCGGCCTGCGCCGGCGCGGCTACCCGGCCTCTGCGATCACCGACTTCTGCCGGTACGTCGGGGTGACCCGGACCAACAGCCGGCCCAGCATCGAGCTGCTGGAGTCCTTCGTCCGCAAGCAGTTGAACGCCACGGCACAGCGCCGGATGGCGGTGATCCGCCCGCTCAGGGTCGTGCTCACCAACTGGCCGACCGAGGCCGACGGGACGCCCGTGGTGGAGTACTTCGACGTGGTCAACAATCCCGAGGACGAGGCGGACGGGGTCCGGCAGGTCCCGTTCACCGGTGAGCTGTACATCGAGCAGGAGGACTTCGCCGAGGTCCCGCCGCCGAAGTACTTCCGGCTCTCGCCGGGGCGTGAGGTGCGGCTGCGCGGGGCGTACTTCATCACCGCCACCGACGTGGTGAAGGACGCCGACGGCAGGGTTGTCGAGGTGCACTGCACGTACGATCCGCAGACCCGCGGCGGCAACGCCTCCGACGGACGCAAGGTGAAGTCGACGATGCACTGGGTCTCGGCCGCCCATGCGGTCGATGCGACAGCGGTGCTGTACGACCGGTTGTTCAGCGCCGAGGTTCCCGGCGCCGAGACCGGCGAGCCGCTGGACGACCTCAACCCCGCCTCGCGCGAGGTGCTGGCCGGCTGCAAGGTCGAGGCCGCGCTGGCCGACACCGCACCGGGCCAGGTGGTGCAGTTCGAGCGGATCGGCTACTTCGCGCACGACCCGCGGACGCCGATGCTGTTCCACCGCACCGTCGGGCTCAAGGACGAGTGGGCGGCGATCCAGAAGCGCCAGGGGAAGTAGCAGCCGGGGCAGGCAGGATCCGGGTGCCCTGGTCCGCTCGGGCCACGGCTCGCGGCCGTGCTGCCGCTCGTGTCCGTGGGCTTCACTAGAGTGGGGGGCACCAGTACCCGCCGCTCGAAAGGTGCCCGTATGTCCGCGATCCTGATGGTGCTCACCTCCCACGACCAGCTCGGCGACACCGGCCGGAAGACCGGCTTCTGGCTGGAGGAGTTCGCAGCCCCGTACTACGTCTTCGTCGATGCCGGCCAGCAGGTGACCCTGGCGTCTCCCGCGGGCGGGCAGCCGCCGCTGGACCCGAAGAGTGACGACGAGGGTGCCCAGACCGAGGCGACCCGTCGGTTCAAGGAGGACCCGGCCGCCCAGCAGGCCCTGGCCACCACGCTGCGGCTGGCCGACGTCGACCCCGAGGCATATGACGCGGTGTTCTACCCGGGCGGCCACGGCGTGGTCTGGGACCTGCCAGTGGATGAGGACAACCTGCGCGTGCTGCGCTCCTTCACCACCACCGACCGTCCGCTGGCGGCGGTCTGCCACGCTCCGGCGATCTTCCGCGACGCCGTCGACGCCCAGGGCGAGCCGTTCGTCAAGGGTCGCCGGGTCACCGGCTTCACCAACACCGAGGAGGAGGGCGTCGAACTGACCGAGATCGTCCCCTTCCTGGTCGAGGACGCCCTGCGGGCCAACGGGGCCGAGTACTCCAAGGGGCCGGACTGGGGCGCCCATGTCATCCGCGACGGCAACCTGGTGACCGGGCAGAACCCGGCCTCCTCGGCCGCCGCCGCCGAGCAGTTGCTCGACGTGCTGGCGGGTCGCTGAGACTCAGTTGGCCCCGGTCGGTGGCCACGTCTCGCCACTGGCCGGGGTGCCCGGCTCGTCGAAGTCACCGCGCGTGAGCGGCACCCACTGCTCGGCCTGCGCCGGCTGGCGCGAGGACGGGAAGCCCTTCAGCGATCCGGTGGGCTGCGCGTCCCACTCCTCGAAGGTGAGCGGTGAGGCGAGCCAGCGGGCGAGCAGCGCGTACGTCGCCTCGAGCGAGGACACCTGCGTACGCTCCCAGCCGTGGCTGCCGTCCAGGCCGAACGCCACCAGGGCCGCCCGGGCCATCGCACCGGCCTCGATCGCGGCGGCGACGTCGGAGCGGTAGAAGTGGAAGATGTCCCGGGTGTACGGGATCCGGTCCGCGGCCGCCATCCGGCACAGCCGCCGGGTCAGGTGGTAGTCGAAGGGGCCGTGCAGGTCGGCCATCGGGATGGTCACGCCGTGCTCGATCGAGTGCTGGCCCGGCGCGCAGACCGCGTTGTCGATCGAGACGAGTTCGGCGACCTCGGGCGAGAGGCCGCCGCTGGCGCCGTGACCGACCTCCTCGGTGATGGTCACCATCAGGTCGGTGCGGTGCGGCAGCACCAGCTCGCCGCGGGAGGCAGCCCGGGCCAGCGCAAGAGCGATCGCGACGCCGGCCTTCCCGTCCAGGTGGCGGGAGACGATGAAGCCGGTGTCGGTCAGCTCGGGACTGGCGGCCAGCGCCACCGTGTCGCCGACCTGGATCCCGAGCCGGCGCAGCCCCTCGGCGTCGGAGACCTGGGCATCCACCCGGACCTCGACGTTGTCCCAGTCGCCGGGCTGGGAGTCGATCGCGTCGCCGAAGGCGTGGCCGCTGGCCAGCAGCGTCATGATCGTGCCGGTGAGGAAGTGCTCGGTCCCGTCGCGGAAGATCCTTACCCGGCTGCCCGCCGCGAAACGGGCGGAGAAGGTGCCGATCGGGATCACCTTCAGCCGGCCGTTGTCCTTCAGGTCGGCGACCATGCACCCGATGGTGTCGGCGTGGACGACCAGGGCCCGGTCGGTGGTCGGCGAGGCCCCGGGCAACTGCGCGACCATGGCACCTCGCCGGGTCAGGCTGAACGGCAGTCCGAGGTCGGTGACGATGTCGCCGACGAGCTGCATGACGGCATCGGTGCGCCCGGACGGGCTGGGGGTCTGGAGCAGGGACAACAGCGTGTCCAGCATCCAGTTGCGGTCCTCCTCACCCATCAGCGGCACGGGGGAGCCGGGTACCGATCGGGGGCCGTGGGAGGCAGGGGTGGGGGACAGCGGAGCAGGGTTCAGTGGCACAGGGGGTCCTTGCGGGGAACGGTCGGGCGTGGCGGGGGAGGCGTCGGGTCAGGGCATGCCGACGGCGTCGCCGGGGCCGGTGGTGTCCGGTCCGGGGCGACCAGGTGGGGTCGGCTGCCAGGCCCACGAGGTCGACATCGACCGGGGGAACAGGAAGTCGATGTAGGCCCGGGCGGTGGGCCGCGGCTCGTGGTTCGCCAGTCCCGGCCGCTCGTTCGCCTCGATGAACACGTACTTCTCCCCGTCCACGCGTGGCACCATCAGGTCGATCCCGGTGACCGGGATGTCGAGTGCCGCGGCGGCGGTGACGGCGGCCTGCGCGAGGGTGGGATGCAGCTCGTCGGTGACGTCGTGGATCGTGCCGCCGGTGTGCAGGTTGGCGGTGCGCCGGACCCGTAGGTGCTCCCCGCGGGGCAGCACCTCGTCCAGGTCCCAGCCCTCCTCGCGGACGGTGGCCTCGGTGAGCTCGTCCAGCGGGATCCTGGACTCCCCGCCGGTCGCGGCCTCGCGCCGGCGGCTCTGCGCGATGATCAGCTCGCGGACCGTACGGGTGCCGTTGCCGATCACCTCGGCCGGGTGCCGGACCGCGGCGGCCACCACGGCACCGTCGATCACCACGATGCGTAGGTCGTCGCCGGCACACTGCTCCTCCAGCAGGACCGAGGTGCCGGAACCGCCTGCCCGGGCCAGGGCCTCGTCGAGGTCGGCGTGGCCGGTGACGTTGACGGTGATGCCCTGGCCCTGCTCACCGCTGGCCGGCTTCACCACGACAGCGCCGACCTGGTCCAGGAAGGCGTGGTCGTCCTCGTCGAAGGTGGCCGTCCGTCCCCGGGCGACCTCCACCCCGGCCGCCGAGACGACCTTGCGGGTGATCCGCTTGTCGTCGCACCGGCTCATCGCCACCGCCGAGGTCAGCTCGGACAGCGACTCGCGCATCGCCACCGTGCGGCCGCCGTACTCCAGCCGCAGGTAGCCGCCCTCGGCGTCCAGGACGGTGACGTTGATGCCGCGTCGGATCGCCTCGTCGGCGATGATCCGGGCGTACGGGTTGAGGTGGTCCAGGTCGTCGGGGGCCGCGGTGAACAGGTGCTCGTTGATCGCGTTCTTCCGCTTGATGCCGAGGATCGGGACCTGGACGAAGCCGAGCTTCTCGTACAGCCGGATGGCCGGCAGGTTGTCGTGGATCACCGACAGGTCGACGTAGGCACGGCCCCGCTCCTGGAACAGCTCGAGCAGCGTACGCACCAGCAGCTCGCCGACACCGGGCCGGGGACAGGCCGGGTCGACCGCCAGGCACCACAGGCTGGAACCGCCCTCGGGGTCGTCGAACAGGACGGCGTGGTCGACCCCGGTGACGGTGCCGAGGACCTCACCCGTGGCGTCGTCGACGGCCACCAGGTAGAGCACCGAGGCGGCATGCTCCTCGTTGTGCCACATCAGGGCCACGTCGGCCGGCACCATGTGGTTACGTACGTAGACCCGGTTCATCTCGGCGCACTCGCCGGCGGAATCGGGCGCCCGGACGCTCACGCCGGGGACCTCGCGTGCCGGTGGCCGCCAGCCCGCCAGCTCCACCCGGTAGGTGAAGCTGGGGTCGATGAAGTACTCCTGCGGGTGCTGGGAGACGAAGACGTGCGGGGCGCCCAGGTACAGGCAGATGTCCCGCCGCCCGGACGCCTCGGCGCGCAGCACCTCGCCGAGCGACTCGGGGTCGTCGAAGGTCTGGCCCATCACCAGGCGTCCCCAGCCGAGGTCCTGCACCACGTTGCGCGGTGTCCTCATGCGGCCACCCCCGTGATGCCATGCTTGTCCAGCCATAGCTCGAGCAGCGCGACCTGCCACAACGGATTGCCGCGCAGCGGGGTGAGCCGGCCGTTCGGGTCGGCGAGCAGTGCATCGACCGCCTCGGGTCGGAAGAGCCCTCGCTGCCTGGCGGCAGAGCTACCGAGCGCGTCGCGGACCAGGTCCAGGTAGGGGCCCTGCAGGTGCTTCAGGGCGGGCACGGGGAAGTAGCCCTTGGGCCGGTCGATCACCTCGTGCGGGATCACCCGGCGGGCGGCCTGCTTGAGCACGCCCTTGCCGTCGTGGGCGGTCTTCAGGTGCGGCGGGCAGGTGGCGGCCAGCTCGACCAGCTGGTGGTCGAGGAAGGGCACCCGGCCCTCCAGCCCCCAGGCCATCGTCATGTTGTCGACCCGCTTCACCGGGTCGTCGACGAGCATCACCGTGGTGTCCAGCCGCAGCGCCCGGTCGGTGGCGGTGTCGGCCCCCGGGTGCGCGAAGTGCCTTCGGACGTATTCCTCGGAGACGTCGGAGTCGACGTGCCACTGCGGTTGCAGCAGTGCGCCGACGTCCCGGTGGCCACGGTCGAAGAACGCTCGACGGTAGCTGGCGAGGGCCGCCTCGACGTCGTCGTCGGCGGCCTGCGCCATCGGCGGGTACCAGTGGTAGCCGGCGAAGACCTCGTCGGCGCCCTGGCCGGACTGGACCACCTTGACGTGCTTGCTGACCTCCTCCGACAACAGGTAGAACGCCACCGCGTCATGGCTGATCATCGGCTCGCTCATCGCCCCGATCGCGCCCTCGAGCGCCGGCAGCATCCGTGCGGTGTCGATCCGGATCTGGTGGTGGTCGGTGCCGTAGTGCCGGGCGACCAGGTCGGAGTACTGGAACTCGTCGCCGCGCTCGCCGCCGAAGGCCTCGAAGCCGATCGAGAAGGTCTTCAGGCCGTGCTGGCCGGCCTCGGCGAGCAGGCCGACGATCAGGCTGGAGTCCAGCCCACCCGAGAGCAGGGCCCCGACCGGGACGTCGGCCACCAGCCGTCGCTCCACCGCGGTGCGCAGCGCGGCGATGGTCGCATCCTCCCAGTCCCGGTCGCTCCAGCCCGCGCGCTCCGCGCTGCGGGTGAAGACCGGTTCCCAGTAGGTCCGCTCGGTCGTCGTACCGTCCGCCTCGATCCGCATCAGCGTGCCGGGGGAGAGCTTGCGGACCCCGCGCAGGATGGTGTGCGGGGCCGGCACCACGGAGTGGAAGGTCAGGTAGTGGTGCAGTGCCTCGGGGTCGATCCGGGTGTCGACGCCGCCGGCCGCGACCAGGGCGGGCAGGGCGGAGGCGAAGCGTACGGCGTCGCTGGTCCGCGACCAGTAGAGCGGCTTGATGCCGAGCCGATCCCGGCCCAGCAGAACCCGGCCGGAGTCACGCTCGGCGATCGCGAAGGCGAACATCCCTTGCAGGTGCTCCACGACGTCCTCGCCCCACTCGACGTAGCCGCGCAGCAGCACCTCGGTGTCGGAGTGGGAGGTGAACCGGTGCCCCTTGGCCTGCAGCTGTTCGCGCAGCTCGGGGTAGTTGTAGATACAGCCGTTGAAGGCGATGGACAGGCCGGAGGCCGGGTCGGTCATCGGCTGCCCACCTGCCGCCGACAGGTCGATGATGGCCAGCCGGCGGTGGCCGAGACCGAGGTGGCCCTGAGCCCAGACCCCTGAGCCGTCGGGGCCCCGGGGCACCATCGCATCGTTCATGGCGGCGATGGCCACGACGTCGGCGTTGCGCCCGAAGGCGATTTCTCCAGCGATACCACACATAGGGTGCTTCCGTCTCGGGGGACGCCGACCCGGCTGCCGACCACCGGGCCGACGAGCTCCCGCGTGACGCCGTGGGGTGTCCGAGGCGCCGAGCCGACGCGGGTTGTGGTCCCCACCATACGTGAGCGTCCGGGGCAGCCCGAAAGATCGGCCTCCTACGGCCTGTCGGGGTCGAATGGGGAAGCGTAAGTTGGTCAGGAGGTTCCTCCGGCGGAGCAGCCGCCGAAGCTCTCGCAAAGGAGCGGGAAATGAAGGCACTCGTCTACCACGGCCCCGACGCAAAGGCGTGGGAGGAGGTCCCGGACCCGACGATCCAGGACCCCACCGACTGCATCGTCAGGGTCGAGGCCACGACCATCTGTGGCACCGACCTGCATATCCTGAAGGGCGACGTCCCGGCCGTCACCGACGGACGGGTCCTGGGCCACGAGGCCGTCGGCACCGTCACCGAGATCGGCCCCGCCGTCACCAACTTCGCCGTCGGGGACCGGGTGATCGTCTCCTGCATCACCAGCTGCGGCACCTGCAGCTACTGCCGCAAGGGCCTGCCGAGCCACTGCCAGACCGTTGGCGGCATCGGCTGGATCCTCGGCCACCTGATCAACGGGACCCAGGCCGAGTACGTCAGGATACCCTTCGCCAACACGAGCCTCTACCACCTGCCCGAGGGCGTCAGTGCGGAGCAGGGCCTGTTCATCTCCGACATCCTGCCCACCGGCTACGAGATCGGCGTCCGGGACGGTGGCGTCCATCCCGGCGACGTGGTCGCGGTGGTCGGTGCGGGGCCGGTCGGACTGGCCGCGATCATGACAGCCGGGCTGCACGGCGCCTCCCGGATCGTCGCCATCGACCTCGACGACAGCCGGCTGGCCGCGGCCGCGCGAGACTTCGGTGCTACCCACACGGTGAACTCGGGAGACGCCGACTGGGCCGACCAGGTGATGGCGCTCACCGACGGGCTGGGCGTCGACGTCGCGATCGAAGCGGTCGGTGTTCCGGCCACGTTCGCCGCGGCACTCAAGGTCGTCCGCCCCGGCGGCCAGGTGGCGAACATCGGTGTGCACGGCGAGGCCGTCGAACTGCCGATCAACGAGAAGTGGATCGACAACATCCGGATCTCGATGGGCCTGGTGAACGCCGTCACCGGCGAGATGCTGCTGCGCATGGTCGCGGAGGGGAAGCTGCCGGCGGGCAAGCTGGGAACGCACCACTTCACACTGGACGAGATCGACAAGGCGTACGACGTCTTCGGCCACGCGGCCGAGCACCAGGCCCTCAAGGTGGTGATGACGGCGGCGTCCTGACCGGATCGGGGCCCACGATGATCCGGCCCTGACTCCGGGTACCCGAAGGGGTCGGCAGGCGCCGGACCGGCTCGGAGCCGGTCCGGCCCGGTCCGCCCGGGCCCGATCAGCGCACGATCGTGCGCAGCTCGGCCCGCAGGCGGCGGAAGTGGTCGATCGGGTGGGCCTCGCCGCCCTCGAGCTCCAGTTCGCCCCAGTGCCGCCAGGTCGCCCGCCACACGGCCACCGCCACCTCGGCGACCAGCAGGACCGCGAGCCGGTCGGCCCCCTCGAAGCTGGCGGCCAACCGGTCGCGGAGCCGTTCGGTGAGCACCTCCTCCTGTGTCGCCGCGAGGGCGCGCAGGTCGGGCTCGCGCGCCAGCAATCGCGTCACGCGACGGTACTCGACCATCTCGGGGTCGTTCTCCTGGCCGACGGCTGCCTGCAGGAGGCCCTCGATGTCCTCCAGGACCGAGGAGAGTTCGGCGCTGCCCAGCTCCAGGGTGTCGATCGCCTCGAGGAGGCGTCGCTGGCCGGGGAGGGCCGCCTGTTCCTTGCTGGTGAAGTAGCGGAAGAACGTCCGCGACGAGATGCCGACCCGCTCGGCTATCTGTTGCACCGTCGTCTCGCGCACGCCCTGGGACTCGAAGAGCTCCAGGGCGGCCTGGTGGATGGCGTCGGAAGTCTCCGTACGTCGGCGGCTGCGCAGGTCGTCGGCGGGTTGGGCGGTCACCATCACTTGGTAGCACCTCTTCCGGCTGTTGGGGGGACGGTCCGCCAACTCCCGGAGAGGGGCGGCGTTCCATTCTCGCTTTGTGTCACAAAGTGACATTGTGGCAGAGTGTGACATCGCACGGCATTCTTGTGGTGCGTCTGACAGATGAAGAGGAAAGGTGACCTATGGACGATCAGTCCCGGATCCCCGATGAAACGGCCAATGGCGGCCCCACCCACAACCGTCCCTTGCAGAGCCGCGCCCAGAAGGTCATCGAGGACATCGTCTTCGAGCAGCCGGCCTCGGTCTCCGAGTTGACCGAGCACGAGGTCGAGCAGATCGAACCGGAGCACATCACCGGCCGTGTCACCGCCACCATCAGCGTCCTCGTCCTGGCCGCCCTCGTGGCCATGCTGAACGAGACAGCCCTCAGCGTCGCCCTGCCCGCAGTGATGGCCGACCTCAACGTCGTCGCCTCGACCGCCCAGTGGCTGACCACCGGCTTCATGCTCGTGATGGCCATCGTCATCCCGACCACGGGCTTCCTGCTCCAGCGCTTCACCACCCGCGCGCTCTTCGGTGCCGCCATCGTGGTGTTCCTCGCGGGCACCGTGCTCGCAGCCTTCGCCCCCTCCTTCGGCTGGCTGCTGATCGCCCGCTTCCTGCAGGCCGGCGGTACTGCCGTCATCCTGCCGCAGCTGATGGCCACCACCCTGACGGCCGTCCCGGTCAAGCACCGTGGCACCGTCATGGGCCTGAACTCCGTCGTCATCTCCGCCGCCCCGGCGCTCGGCCCGACGATGTCCGGCTTCGTCGTCGATGCCCTCGGCTGGCGCTGGCTGTTCGGGATCATGGCGCCGATCGCGCTGGTCCTGCTCATCGCCGGCCTGGTCATCCTGCGCACCGATGGTGACACCCGCAAGGCTCCGTTCGACGTCCCCTCGGTGATCCTGGCCGCTCTCGGCTTCGGTGGCCTGGTCTACGGCCTGTCCTCCATCGGTGCGGTCCTGAACGGCGCCTGGGTGCCGCTGGTCGTCCTCGTCATCGGCCTGGCCGCCCTCGTGGTGTTCGTTAACCGCCAGCTCCAGCTCCAGCGCCGGACCGGCGCGGCCCTGCTGGACCTTGCCCCCTTCAGCGTCCCGACCTTCCGTTGGTCGGTCATCATCGTGGTCATCGCCATGGCCACCATGCTCGGCACCGTGATGGTGCTGCCGATCCACCTGCAGCTCGGCATGGGCGTCAGCACCATGCTGACCGGTCTGCTGCTCCTGCCCGGTGGCCTGATCCAGGGCGTCATCTCGCCCGCCGCGGGCAAGCTGTATGACGTCTTCGGCCCCCGACCGCTGGTCATCCCCGGCGTGGTCCTGCTTGCCGTGGGCCAGTTCTGGATGAGCACCATCGGCACCCAGACCCCGCTGTGGTACGTCGTCTCTGCCCATGTCCTGTTCTGTATCGGCATGGCAGCTGTCATGACCCCGCTGATGACCGTCAGCCTGAGCTCGCTGCCCCGGCACCTGTACGGACACGGCTCCGCGATCATGAATACCCTCCAGCAGCTGGCCGGTGCGGCCGGCACCGCGATCCTGATCGCAGCCATGTCGCTCGGCGCAGCTCGGGCCGCCACCGGTGGGGCAGAGGCAGCTACTGCCCAGGCCACCGGCACCCAGCTCGCCTTCATCGTCGGCGGCATCATCGCCCTGGTTGCGGTGGCCGTCTCGCCGCTGGTCAAGCGCCTCCCCGTTGCCCCGTCGGCCGCCCCTGCCGAGGCGTCCGCGGCCGAGGACCAGACCGAGTCGGTCAGCGTCAACGCCTGACACACGCGTTCGCCACTCGGGCCGCAGCGGGACTCTCCCGCTGCGGCCCGAGTCCATCCCCGCTCAACGGGACGGCCAATTCGGGGTGAGCCGAATCTGACGCCCCAGCCAGTGGCCCTCCCTCGCCCCGCTCGAAGAACGACGCAGGGACGGGGATCGTCACGGTTCTCGCTCCAGGGTGGCGAGTCGAGGTATCAGATTCGGCTCACCGCACGGGGGTCCGGCCCGATTGTCCGCTTCCGCCTGATGCACGAGTGCCGCCCGCCCCGATGGGCGGACGGCACTCGTCGGTTCCGGGCGGGGCCGGGGGGATCAGCGCTTGGCGTTCTCCACGTTCGCGTTGCTCGGGTCACCGAACGGGCCGGTGATGGCCAGGGTGTAGCCCGGGCCCTGGATGTTCACGAACAGCGTGCTGCCGGCCTGGTTGAAGGCGGGGCCGCAGAACTCGGAGTCGCCGGACGTGTTGAGGGCCAGCGGGTAGGCCTTGCCCTCCTTGGTCACGCCGACCAGGTGCGACTTGCCGTCGCCGTCCTCGGCCAGGATCAGGCCGCCGTCGGGGGAGACGGTGATGTTGTCCGGGCCGTCGAAGTTGTTGCCCTCGGCGTCCGGGTCGGTGTTGACCGCGAAGATGGTCTTCAGGGTGACGGTCTGCGACTTCGGGTCGTAAAACCAGACCTGGCCGTCGTGTTCCTTGGCCGAGCCGTCGCTCGTGCGGGCGAAGCTGGCGACGAAGTAGGTGCCGCCGTCGGCCCACCACATGCCCTCGAGCTTGCGCGAGCGGGTGATCTCGCCATCGGCGAACTGCTTGCGGATGGAGGTGACCTTGGCGTCGCGATCGGGGACGTCGATCCACTGGACCTTGTAACGGGTGCCCGGCTGGGTCGCCTCGGACAGGTCGCCGACGAAGGTGGAGCCGGCGAAGCATTTCATCGCCTCGAGGACTCCGGCGGTGTCACCGCCCTCGGACTTGGCCAGGTTGACCAGGGCCTCCTTGCCACCCTTGAAGCCCTTGGGGGCGGTCCAGCGGAAGAAGAGGCCGTTCGGGTTGCCGGCGTCCTCGGTGCCGTAGACGGTCCAGTCGCTCGGGTCGATGGCGACGGCCTCGTGCGCGTAGCGGCCGAGGAACTTCAGCGGGACGTTCGACTTGCCGTAGTTGGCGGCCTGGGAGGTCGGGTCGACCTCGAAGACGTAGCCGTGGTCCTTCTGCAGGCCGCCGGCCTTCGCCTTGGCCTCGGTCTCCTCGCAGGTGAGCCAGGTACCCCACGGGGACACGCCGCCGGCGCAGTTGTTGTGCGTGCCGGCGACCGAGACGTACTGCTGGGTGTTGTTGTTGGCGGCATCGACGACGATCGTCGTGGTACCGCCGATGCTCATGGCGTCGTAGACCAGGCGCTCGTCGACATGGGGGACAGGGAACTTCTCGCTGCCGCTGTTCTCATGGTTGGTGACCAGGACCGAGCCACCGTTGGACCCCGGGAAGACACCCATGGCGTCGGGATCGGACGGGTGCACCAGGCCACCAGCTGTCTCGCCGGCCTTGGCGATCACCTTGTAGTCAAAGCCCTCGGGCAGGGCCAGGACGGCGCCTGGCTTGTGGACGAGCTTGCCGTAGCCCAGTGACGGACGGGTGTCGGCGGCCGCTGTGCGGACGAACGGTGCGAGGCTGCCGGCGCCGGCCAGGGCGAAGCCCAGGCTGACGGCCGAGCCGCCGAGGAAGCCACGGCGCGAGACGTTGGAAGTCATTCTTCTCCTTCGGGACTGCTCAGGGGATAGGTAAACCTCACCTACCTTGTCCCGCTCCCGTCAACTCAGGGAGCCCTCAGGATGACCACGAGGTGAACGACTCCCGACCGTTGGGTGACGCAGGGCATTGAGGGCCCCCGGGAGGTCCTCGCCAGGAATCACTCCGCGTCGTACACGCCCCTGAGTAGCCGGGGGACCGGGACGTCTCCCTCGGGCCGGGACGCCAGGGCCCGTGCCCACGA
Organism: Raineyella antarctica; assembly: GCF_900092135.1. Taxonomy (GTDB): domain Bacteria; phylum Actinomycetota; class Actinomycetes; order Propionibacteriales; family Propionibacteriaceae; genus Raineyella; species Raineyella antarctica. Next base: position 126,234 of record NZ_FMYF01000004.1, read on the forward strand.
GACCAGGGCGGACACGTCGATGCCATAGGGCTCCTCGGCCGCGTACGGCTCGAGGGCATCGGCGCCCCGGGTCGTCACCGCGACCGCGCCGTGCGTGTTGCCGCGCCGCTGGTGGGTGAGCCCGACGGCGAGCTGCGCGAGTCCTTGCCAGAGCCCGCGATGCGCGGGATCCGACGCCTTCCACTGGTCCTCGAACACCTCGTGGGCGTGGAAGGGCATTTCGCGATCCAGGTAGTCCTGCGCGGCGTCGAGGGCCTCGGCGGCGGTCCGGGACCGGTACTCGACCTTCTCGATCCCACTGGTTCCGCGGGGCAGCGGACGTCCGAGGCCGTCCCGAGGACGAGCGTTCTCGGGACGGCCCTCGGCATTGCGGTCACGGGTGGTCATGTCCCCAGTGTGCCGCGACGTCCGCGGCTGTGGCGGGTCGCCAGCCCGGGCCCCGGCGCAGTCGGTCTCGTCTGCCGTGTCAGTCGCGCGGCAGGGCGGAGGCGATCACACCGGTCAGCACGCCGATGCCCACGGTCAGGGCCGACACGCCGTAGGCCAGGACGGAGGTGAAGAGGGAGGCCCGCAGGAAGTTGGCCTGCATCACCATCTCGCGGGTGCCGGCGATCTCGCCCGCACGCTCGGTGTCACCGGCGGCGTTCGCCTCCATCCACTCCTCGCTGATCTCGGCGAAGGTGCGGCCACCGCCCATGTTCAGCGCGTGCTTCTCGATCACCGCTGCCTGGGCGAAGGCGGTGATCGGGTCGGCGACGGGTCGGCCCTTGAACTTCTCGGAGTCCGGGTGGACCTCGATCTTCTGGGCCTTGAGCTGCTGGGTGATGACGACCCAGGCCGCGCCACCGGCGGTGACAAGGAGGGGACTGGCCAGACGCAGCAGGACACGAGCAGTACTCATGGGGGGTTCCTCTTCCGTAGGGGGATGTTCAGCCGTCAGCCTATGCCGAGAACATCTGGCCGCTCAGTACGCGACCACCCGGGCGAGGATCCGGCGGGTCGCTGGACCGGATGCCGGCCGGGTCCCTCGGCACCGCCTCGATGCCGCCTCGGTGGCACCGAGGTCAGGCGTCGCTGGTGCGCGCGGCGAGACGGCGTACGGACAGTCCCTGGAGGATCATCGAGGCGGCCAGGCAGGCGCCGACCCCCTCACCTGCCCGCATCCGCAGTGCCAGTAACGGCTCCAGGCCCAGCTCGTCGAGTACGACCCGATGGGCCCGCTCCCTACTGACCTGTCCCGCGACGAGGTAGGCCTGCACCGCCGGTTCGATCCTGGCCGCGCACAGCCCCGGCAGGGAACCGGCCAGGCCGTCCAGGACCACCGGGGAGCCGGCCTCGACCGCACCCAGCACCACGCCGGTCAGGACGGCGATCTCCCCACCGCCCAGGACCGCCAACAGCTCGGAAACGCCGTTGTGGCCGCTGACCGACTCGGTCGGCGCCTCTGCGGGTGTCCCGGCCCGCCAGCGCGCCAGGGCCGCCTCGACGACCCGCTGCTTGCGGGCCAGCATCGCGGCATCGGCGCCCGAGCCCAGCCCGACCGCCTGTCCGGGCTCCAGACCGGTCAGGGCACAGGTCAGGGCCGCGGCCACCGTGGTGTTGCCGATCCCGACCTCGCCGATCGCCACCAGCCCATGGCGGGCCACCTCCCGCCCGATCTCCCGACCGGCCTCCAGCATCCGGTCCACATCGGCGCGGCCGAGGGCGTCGGAACCGGCGAGGTCACCTCGCGGGCCTGACGGGAGCACGTGGCGGACGCCGGGGACCGGGCCCCCGTCGATCCCGGCATCGATGACCAGGTGCGCGAGACCGGCCGAGGTCGCGGCGGCCACGCCGACCGAGCGGCCGGCCGCGGCTGCCTCCACCACGTCGCGTCCCGCGCTGGACGGGAAGGCACTGACGCCGTACGCAGCCACCGGATGGTCCGCGCCCGCCAGCACGAGGATGCCGCTGTCGAGGGCGGCACCGCCGATCGCGGTGATCCGGTTCAGGACCCGGTCCAGGAGGCCGAGGGACTCGGGTGGTGACAGCAGCTCGTCGCTGCCGTCGGTCGCCTCGACCATCCGGTCGGCCGCCGGTGCGGTGACCTTCAGGTGGGAAGCGGGACGTGCGGGTTGGTCGGCGTGGGGCCAGTGGTCGTGCAGCAGGACGTCTTCCACGGGGAGGCGCCGGGACCAGGCGGCCCGCTCCAGGCCGGGGGAGGGCGGGCGCTCGTCCGGCCAGCCCAGGCAGAGCCAGCCCAGTGTCTCGACCCCCTCGGGCAGGCCCAGCAGCCCGGCCAGTTCGGCGGGTTCGAAGAGGGTCACCCAGCCCATGCCGAGCCCGAGGGCTCGCGAGGTGAGCCACATGTTCTCGATCGCCGCCGCGCACGACCACATGTCGGCGTCAGGAAAGGTGGCCCGGCCGAGTACCCCGTCGGCAGGGACCCGCCGGTCACACGCCACGACGATGCCCAACGGGGCCTCGCGCAGTCCCTCCAGCTTGAGGTCCAGCAGGCGTGCGGCCCGGTCCTCGGTCATCCCGGCGGCCTGCCGGACCCGTCCGCGGTCGGCCATGGCGGCCGCCCGGTCGCGGATGCCCGGATCGCCGACGACGATGAACCGCCAGGGTTGCGAATGCCCCACGGAGGGACCGTGGTGGCCGGCCGTCACCACCCGCTCCACCAACGCGGCCGGCACCGGGTCGGGACGGTAGCGGCGGATGTCGCGGCGCGCGTCGATGATCCGGGTCAATGCATCGACGTCCGCCTCCGGGAACCCCCAGCCGGCCGGGTCGTCGCGGCGCGTCCGGGCCGAGGTGGTGTCGCCGACGGTCGGCACCGGCCGCGGCCACGTCATCGGTGCGCCCGGTCGCTCTCGTGTGTCATCGCTCATGGTCCGCTTCCTCCTGGTGCCCGATGCCTGGTCATGCACGCCAGGAGTCCGCCCCTTGGCGGGTGGCAGGGAAGGCTCGACGTGACGCCGTTGTCACGCCGAGCGGTGGACGGCATTCAGGTGGCCGGGAACTCTCGTACCCGCGTGCGATCTGCCGTCGGGGCCAAGTTACGACATGTCTGCGGGGCGCTCGTGGTGGGGGTCGGAACCGGGGCACACGGGCCGGGGCCGTCAGCTGTCGGCCGACGGACGGGAACGGCCGCGCTTGACCTCGGAGCGCCGATGCTTGGTCTCGAGTCGGCGGCGCCGCGAACCTCGCGTGGGGCGGGTCGGCCGCCGTGGCGGTGGTGGTGGTCCCAGTGACGTACGGAGGAGAGCGGCCATCCGTTCCCGAGCGGCGCGGCGGTTGCGCAGCTGGGAGCGGAACTCGGCGGCCTCCACGGTGAGGATGGTGTCGGCCAGCCTCCCGGCGAGCTGTTCGGCCAGTCGCTCCCGCTGTGCGGTGGTCAGCATGTCCAGGGCGGCGAGGTCGAGGCTGAGCTGCACCCGCGAATCGGAGGTGTTGACACCCTGGCCACCGGGGCCGGAGGCGTGCGTGAAGCGCTCCCGCAGCAGGTCGCCGGGGATGACGAGGCCTTCGGGCAGGCCGGGTCCGGGCGCGACGAGGAGGTCTTCCACCCGTCCAGTGTCGTCCCTCTCGGCGCACCTACGCTGGTGGTGGGAGTGAGGAGGTCCCGGGGATGGCGACGGTGTGCTTCGTGGGACTGGACGAGCTGGGGCTCGCCCAGCTCGCCGAGGGGATGGCGCGCGCCCGTGCCGAGGGCGACTTCACCACCGACAGTGCCAACCGGCAGCCGTACGACGAGGTCGCCCCGCAGGTGTGCCGGGAGATGGCGGCCACGCGCCGTCCGGTGGAGCTGGCCCGACCGCGGCTCCTGCAGCCCGACGAGTTCGCCCGGCACCAACAGGTCATCGTGCTGGGGTTCCGCAATCCCCAGGGGTTCGTCGCGCTGCCCGCCGGGATCCGGCCGTCGGCCGAGGTGTGGGCGATCGACCCGGCCGGCCCGGACGAGGACCAGGCGCACTGGCTGCACGGCGTGCGTCGCGGGCTGGAACGGCGCCTGGCCCGACTGGTGTACGACCTGAAGTCCCCGGACCGGGAGTGCTGCCACAGCGGCTGCGTGAACTGCGTGCTGGACCGCTGACCCTGCTGCATGCCCCACAGCCTGGCCGGGTGGCACGGCCCGGGGAATACTCCCGGGTCGGCGATGCGCTACAACGACTGACCGTCCGACCACAGAGGAGCGCAGATGAGCCGCATCATCCAGAGGTTTTCCATCGCCGAGGGTCCCTGGCCGGGCGTGGACCCGTTCCTCTTCACCGCCCACCACCTGGATGCCTTCCCTGCCGCCGATGGCGACAGCATGCGCCCTTCGTCGGGGCGGGAGGGTCGCCAGGAGGGGATGGACTTCTCCGGCAAGGACGGCTGGAGCATGTACCACGGCGAGACGGTCCCGGGGTTCCCGCAGCATCCGCACCGCGGCTTCGAGACCATCACGGTGGTCGAGGAGGGACTGGTCGACCACACCGACTCCGAGGGTGCCGTGGCCCGCTACGGCGCCGGCGACACCCAGTGGCTGACCGCCGGCCGCGGGGTGGCGCATGCCGAGATGTTCCCGCTGGTCCACGACGACGCACCCAACCCGCTGCACCTGTTCCAGATCTGGATCAACCTGGCGCCCGAGGACAAGCAGGCCGACCCGCACTTCGCCATGTTCTGGGCCGAGGACACCCCGGTGGTCGAGGTGCAGGACGTCGCGGGACGTACGTCCCGGGTGAAGGTCGTCGCCGGAGTGTACGGGGAGGCCCGCCCGCTCACCCCGCCGCCGCACTCCTGGGCGGCACGGCCCGAGGCCGGGGTGGCGGTCTGGCATGCGACGCTGGAGCCGGGGGCGACCCTGACGCTGCCGGCGGCCACCGTCGCGCAGGTCGTCCGGACCATCTACGCCTACGACGGTGAGCTCACGGTCGATGGCCAGACGCTGGTCGCCGAGGGTGCGGTGGTGGAGGCGGACAGCCCGCTGCCGGTGACCGCCGGGGGCGACGGCGCCCGGCTGCTGGTCCTGCAGGGGCGTCCGATCGGGGCGCCGGTGGTCCAGCAGGGACCGTTCGTGGCGAACTCGCGGGACGAGCTGGTGCAGGCGTTCACCGACTACCGGGCCGGGGAGTTCGGCCGGTGGACCCTGCCGGTCGACGACCCGGTGCAGCCCCGGGAGGCCGGCCGCTTCGCCCGCTATCCGGACGGGACCGTCCTGACGCCCGCTGGGCCCACGTCCAGCTGAGCTCAGGCCCCGCGGGGCGCGTACATGATCACTGCGACCCCTGCCAGGCAGAGCAGGGCGCCGGCCACGTCGAACCTGTCGGGCCGGAAGCCATCGATGGCCATTCCCCACAGCAGCGAACCGGCGACGAACACCCCGCCGTACGCCGCCAGGATCCGGCCGAAGTTGGCTTCCGGCTGCAAGGTCGCGACGAACCCGTAGAGCCCGAGGGCGATCACGCCAGCCCCGATCCAGGCCCAGCCGCGGTGCTCTCGCACCCCCTGCCAGACCAGCCAGGCGCCGCCGATCTCGGCGAGTGCCGCCGCGACGAACAGGACCAGGGACCGTACGACATCCATCCCCGGACCCTAGCCCGCCCGGGCCACCAGCAGGGCACCGCCCAGCGCCAGTACGTTCACCAGCACCGTGCCGCACAGGCCCAGCAGCACCGATCGGCCGCTCGCCCGGGCCAGGGCCGCCCGGCTCACGCCCAGGCCGAGGGCGAACATCGCCATCGACAGCAGCAGGGTCTGGGCGGTACCCGCCAGGGCGAGGGCGGGGGCGGGCAGGGTCACCGAGCTGCGCAGCAGCACCGCCAGGACGAACCCGACCACGAACGGCTGGACCAGCGGCGGCCGGCGCCCGCTGGTGCCCGTCAGGCGGCGCTGCTGGATGCCGAGGACCACGGTGACCGGGGCGAGCAGGACGACGCGGGCGAGCTTGACCACCACGGCTGTGGCCAGCAGTGTCCCACCCCCGGCGATGCCGCCGATCGCGACGACCTGCGCCACCTCGTGCGTACCGCCACCGGCCCAGATCGCGACGACCTGCGGCGGCAGACCCGCCACCCGGGCGACCAGGGGGACGATCGGGATCATCGCGGTGCCGAAGAGCACCACCAGGGCCACCGCGGTCGCGACGTACTCCTTGCGCGGGCGGATCACGCCCTCGACGGCCGCGACGGCGGCGGCGCCGCAGATCGAGCAGCCGCTGGCCACCAGGAGGGCGCCCTCCCGCGGCAACCCGAGCGCCCGCCCGATGCCGTAGGTACCGAGCAGGCCGACGGTGACGATCACCGTCACCAGGGCGAGCACGGCCCAGCCCAGGCCGGCGATCGCCTGCAGGCTGATCCCCAGGCCCAGCAGGACGATCCCCGCCCGCAGCAGGTGGCGGGCGGCGAGGCCGACCCCCGGCTGCCAGGCCTCGACCGGGCGACGGGCATTGGCGACCAGCACGCCCAGCAGGATCGCCACCAGCAGGGGACTGGCCGCCGGGACGAAGTGGCGGACCACCAGCCCGACCAGGGCGGCGGCGAGGCAGGCGACCAGTCCTGGTAGCAGGGCCCGGCCGGTCGAAGGGCGAGGACCGGAGACGGCAGGGTCCGACACCTGCTCCACGCGGGGGAGAGGCGCCATCGGGGTCTGCAGCTGGTTCGTCACGCCACCAGTCTTCGGCCGGGCGGACATGGTCGGTAGTCCCCGGATCGGCAGCAGCCCCTATCATTCGGATATGACTCAGTGTCCGAGCCTGGAGGTCCTCGGCCTCCTGGTCGCCGTTGCCGAGCACGGCAGCCTCGGGGCGGGAGCGCGTGCGGTCGGGATGGCCGAACCCAATGCGAGCCGCGCGGTCCGGCGGCTGGAGCGTGAGCTCGGGTTGGTGCTGTTCCGGCGTACGCCGCGGGGGAGCCAGCCCACCGACGCCGGGCAGTTGCTGGTCGCCTGGGCACGGCCCCTGCTGGCCCAGGCGGATGCCCTGGCGCTCGGGCTGCGGTCGCTGGAGTCGGCCGCGGCCGGTGAGCTCGACGTGGCCGCGTCGATGACCATCGCCGAGCACCTGGTGCCCGGCTGGTTGGCGCGGCTGCGTCGCCAGCACCCGAACGACAGGGTGCACCTGAGGATCGAGAACTCGGCCGAGGTGGCGCGACTGGTGCATGACGGCGAGGTGGACCTGGGCTTCGTCGAGGTCGACGTCCCGACCCCCGGCCTGCGCCACCACGTGGTCACCCACGACCGGTTGCACCTGGTGGTCGCGCCGGGCCACCCCTGGCAGGAGCGTACGGCGGTGGCGCCCGACGAGCTGGCCCGGACCCCGCTGGTCACCCGCGAGGTCGGCTCGGGGACGCGGGCCGTGCTGGAACACGCCCTGGCGCCCCGGATCCTGGCCCCGGCGGCGCTCGTCCTCAACAGCAACGCCGGGGTGCGGGCGAGCGTACGGGCCGGGGTAGCCCCGGCCGTGCTGAGCGAACTGGTCGTCGAGGACCTGGTCCGTGCCGGCCACCTGGTGGTCGTCCCGATCGAGGGCCTGGACCTGGTCCGCCCCCTGCACGCCGTGTGGCGGACGGGCCAGCCGCCCCGCGGGATCGCCGCCCAGCTCGTCGCGGTCGCCGAGGGCGCTGTCACCGAGAGTGGGACCGGCTCTTGACCACACCACCGCGATGATTAATACACTGCAGCCGGAGTTAAGCGACGAGAGGACCTCCATGACCGTCGAGCAAGCCACCGATCCGGCCCTGGCCGCCGCGGCCCTGGACCAGGCCGGCGACGCCATCATCGCCATCGACCACGCCGGCACCATCACGCTGTGGAACCAGAAGTGCACCGAGCTCTTCGGCTTCACGGCCGAGCAGGCCATCGGGGAGCCCGTCGAGATCATCATCCCGGAGAACCTGCGGACCGCCCACGAGCACGGCTTCGGTGCCGCCATGGAGTCGGGCCACCTCGCCTCGGACGGTCGGGCCCGCCGGACCAAGGGCATCACGGCCGACGGCGGTAAGGTCTACGTGACCATGACCTTCGCCGTGATCAACGATGCCGAGGGTACGGCCATCGGTGCCGTCGCTGTGGCGCGGGAGTACGTCAAGGAGTCCTGATGGGCGTCCCTGCCCACGCCGGCGTGCCCGAGGGGGCCCTCCCGCATCGTCGACCGGCGCCCTTTCCCTCCCCAGGAGCATCCGTGAGCGAGACGATGGCAGGGGTTGTCCGAGGGTGCCTTCGTGCCGTGGCCGTCGTCCTCCTCGGCGGCCTGGCCGCGGGCGTGGTCGGTGGCGGGATGGTCCTCCTGCTGCACGTCGTGCAGGCCCTGGCGTACGGCGCCCACGGCCCGCACCTGATCGACGAGATCATCGGGGCCTCCCCGCTGCGCCGGGTGCTGGCCCCGACGATCGGCGGGGTGCTGGCCGGGCTGGGCTGGTGGGGGCTACGGCGCCGCGGCCCGATGGTGACGCTGGAGAAGGCCATCGGATCCGCCCCAGACCAGACCGCCCCACCAGGAGGTGGGGCTCCCGGCCCACGCAGCAGCCTTCGCGTCCTGCCGATCACCCTCGACGCGATGCTGCAGATCCTGGTGGTCGGTTCCGGCGCCTCGATCGGTCGCGAGGGTGCGCCGCGGCAGACCGCCGCCGTGCTCGCCGACCTGGTCCGGCGCCGCCTCGGCGTTGACGAGCCCTTCGGCCGGATCGTGCTCGCCGCTGCGGCCGGAGCAGGCCTGGCCGCGGTCTACAACGTCCCGACGGCGGGGGCACTGTTCGCCCTGGAGGTGCTGCTGCGCACCCGGGCGCCGAGAGCGGTGGCCACCGCGGTGGCGATGTCCGCGATCGCGACCGTGACCGCTTGGCCGGTCGTCGGCCGGGAGGCGGTCTACGCGTTCGCCCCGGCGGCCTCGCCCGACCTCGCCACCCTGGCCTGGCTGCTGGTCGCGATGCCACTGGCCGCGCTGCTGGGACACGGTTTCGACACCCTGCGCGACGGGGCCACACGCCGGCGCCCCTCACCCGGGTGGCGGTTGCCCGTGATGATCGGCTCGGCCGGCACCGTCGTCGGCGCCCTGTCCATCCTGCTGCCGGAGCTGCCGGGCAACGGCAAGGACATCATGCAGGTGGCCTTCGCCGGCCAGGGTGGACTGCTGTTCTTGGCGGTCATGGTCGTGCTCAAGCCCCTCGCCACGACGCTCTATATCCGGGCCGGGGCCGTCGGTGGCCTGCTGACACCGGCTCTGGCGACGGGGGCCGCCCTCGGCGCAGCGGCGTCACTGCTCGTCCAACCCTCTGCCGGACCGGCCGACGTCGCTCTGTGGGCCCTGGTCGGAGCCGCCGGGGTCCTCGCGGTGACCCAGCGCGCGCCGTTCTTCGCTGCGGCGATGGCCTGGGAACTGACCCGCCCGCCGCTCTGGACGGTGCCGGTGCTGGTGGCCGTAGCCTACGGTGCGGTCATCCTGGACCGGACGGCGCGCCAGCGGGTGCTCAGCGGTGGCCGGCGCGTCCTCCGACGCTGAGCAACCTGCGGCCTGGCCGTACGATCAGGCGGGGGAGTCCGCGAGCCAGGACTCGGCGGCACGGGCGGCGTCCAGGCCACCGGCGGCGTACGCCTCCCAGTCCCGGCCTGCTCCGGCCCGCCGGTCGACCTCCGCTTGCCACTCGCCAACCAGCCCCGCGACGATCGTCCGCAGGTCGGCGCTCCCCGCGGAACGCAGCCGGCGGCCCAACCTCCCGAGAGCGGCAGCACGACCCTCGTGGTACTTGTACGCGGGGAAGGGGCGTCCATCGCGACCCATCGCACAGGTCGACGTGTTCCCGCCCAGCGAGGTCATCGCCGCGGCCGCGGCTGCCCGCTCCTGTCGGATCCGGTCGACCAGGCCGTGGGCGTCGGGGGAGCTGTCGGACATGCCATGAAATATACCCACCTGGGTATGTGGGCGGGCGGGTGCTGCCGGGCGTCCGGGTCACCGGCCCGTGGGGGAGGCAGCTCGAGTTGACCGGCCGGCCGTCCTGGGCACGGACGGGTGCCCTTGCCGGATCCAGCAGGGGCACCCGTCCACGAGGCAGACTCGACGTGGATCAGCCGACGGTGAGCTCCTTGTCCGTGACCGCGCCGAGGGCGGCACCGATCGGGCAGTTCTCCTTGGCCCACTTCGCGGCCGCGCCGAACTCGGCGTCCGACATGCCGGGGACGTCCCCCTTCACGTTGATGGCGATCTTCTCGATCCCCACGCCGACGTTGAAGGTCACCGTCACCGACGTGTCGATGCTGTTCGGCGGGAAGTCGTTGCCGGCGAGCTTGTTGGCCAGCGCCATCGTGAAGCAGGTGGCGTACGAGGCGGCCAGCAGTTCCTCGGGATTGGTGGCGTCGGCGCCCGCTTCGGCGCGCTTGGCCCATGAGACGTCGAAGGAAGCGATGCCCGAGGTGGTCAGCGCAGTGGTGCCGCTGCCGGACATGAGGTCGCCGTCCCAATGGGTGGTGGACGTGGAACTGGTGAGATTTCCCATCTGATGTCCTCCTGTGCGTTGGCTTGCTGTGCGTTACCCCCAGCCTCACGAGTACGGCCGGATGCGTCAAGGGCCGGGCGGTCCCGAACCGGTCCGGGCCGGGGCTCCGACACGCCCGGCGGTCGTTCGGGCACACTGGGGGCAGGTGCCCGCGGCCGAGCGCTCGCGCCACCTGACCCGAGCTGTACCGAAGGCTCGTTCCACCGCATGCCCTCACCGACCCGCTCGTACCGCCGAGCCGGCGGCCGACCCGGAGGTCCCCATGGCCCAGATCCTTCTCTTCCACCACGCCTATGGCCTGACCGACGGGATCCTGGCGCTCGCCGAGCGGTTCCGTGCCGCCGGCCACACGGTGCACACCCCCGACCTGTTCGAGGGTCGGCGCTTCTCCAGCGACGACGAGGCCTTCCCGTACGTGGAGGCCCTGGGCGGGGGGATCGTGATGGAACGTGGTGACGACGCGGCGGCGGCCCTGCCCTTCGACCTGGTCTACATCGGTGTCTCGCTGGGCGTGATGCCGGCCCAGCGGCTGGCCCAGACCCGCCCTGGCGCCCGGGCCGCGATCCTGCTGGAGGCCTGCGTGCCGCGCACCGTGTTCGCCGACGAATGGCCCGCCGGGGTGGCCGTCCAGGTGCACGGCCACGACAAGGACCCGTTCTTCGCCGGTGAGGGCGACCTGGAGTCCGCCCGGGAGCTCGTCTCCTCGGTCGAGGACGCCGACCTGTTCCTGTACCCGGGGGACCGCCACCGGTTCACCGATTCCAGCCTCGACTCCTACGACGAGCAGGCCACCGACCTGGTCGTGCAGCGGGCCCTGGGGCTACTCGCCAGGCTCGGCTGAGGCCGCTGCGCCGCCACGCACGCAGACGTGACCGATCCGTCATGCCGACGAAACAGGGACGGCCCTAGAATCCGGTCCATGGCAGCCCCACAGGTGCCCGTGACGACCCGTCCCGGCGCCGTCCGGATCCCCGCTGCGGAGCACCCATGGTGACCCGCAGCGTCGATCCGTTCATCGGCTGCGAGCCGACCGACCTGGCGCCCCGTACCGGCATCGCGGCCACCTGGTGGTCGCCGAAGCCGCAGATCGGCAACACCCACCCGGGAGCCACGTTCCCGCTCGGGATGGTCTCCGCCGCGCCGTACTCCGGTGCCTACCCGACCGGCTACGGTCGCTACGACCTGTGCACCGAGGGTGTGCCCGAGCAGCTCTTCGAGCACCAGCAGGTCTCCGGGATCACGCACTTCCAGCAGTCCGGGACCGGTGCCATCCGTCGGTACTACAACTACTTCCGCGTCACCCCGACACTGGACCGCCTCGACGACCTCGGCCGTTCCTGGCGGTTGCACGACGAGGAGGCCGCACCGGGGTGGTACGCGGCGACGCTGGACTCGGGAATCCGCTTCGAGGTCACCGTCGGCCCGCGCAGCGCGGTGCACCGCTTCACCTTCCCCGCCCACCACGACGCCCGGGTGATCGTCGACTTCTCCCACGGCGGGCTGCAGATCCCCTTCGGTGGGACGTTCCCCCTGCGCGCCGCGCTCCAGGTGCTGGGCCCGGGCAGGGCATCGGGGGAGGTCGTGATGGAGGGTGCGCCACTGGCCGCCCACCTGGAGTGCACCGCCCCCCGGTGGCGGACCATGCTCTGGTACGACCACCGGCTGATGCCGGGCGGCTCCCGCCTCGACTTCTCCTCGATCCGCCCGACCACACTCCGCCCGTTCGGCATCATGTGTGCCGGCCCCACCACCGCCGGGCAGGTGGTCGAGCTGCTGATCGGGTTCTCCCTACGCGGCACCGAACAGGCCGAGCGCAACCTTCGCGGCGACCTGCCCGACGAGCGCGAGGCGTTCGAGTCCCGCCGGAGCCTGACCGTACGATCCTGGAACGATGTGCTGGACCGGGTCCGGGTCGACGCACCGAGTGCCGAGCGGCAGACGGTCTTCGACACGGCCCTCTACCACTCCCTGGTCAAGCCGTGCCTCGCGCCGGGGGAGTCGCCGTTCTGGCCCTCGGCCTCGGACGGCCCGTTCGCCTTCGACATCTGCACCATGTGGGACATCTACCGTACGCAACTGCCGCTGCTGACCACCGTGCTGCCAGAGCGGGCGGTCGAGCTGGCCACCGCGCTGATCACCATCTCCGAGGAGGAGGGCAACCTGCCGATCGGCTACCGGATGGCCAAGGGGACCGACCGGTTCAGTCGCCAGGGCAGCGCACTGGCCCACACCTTCCTGGCCGACCTGTGCCAGCGCGGGCTGCCCGGGATCGACTGGGACTGGGTGCTCACCCACCTACAGCTGGACCTGCGCCGCGGCTACGGCGAGGACTACCTGCGCCTGGGCGAGGCCCATCCGCTCAGCCACACCCTGGACCTGGCGACGGGATACTGGTGCACCGCCCGGATCGCCGAACGGCTCGGCGACACCGTCCTGGCCCCCGAGCTGGACCGGCTCGCCGACGGCTGGCGCATTGCCTGCGACGAGGATGGCCTGCTGCGTCCCTCGACCTACTACGAGGGCACGCACTGGAACTACTCCTTCCGGCTGCTCCCCGACATGGCCGGCCGGATCGCCCTCGCCGGTGGTGACGCCGCCTTCGTGGCCCTGCTGGACAGGTTCTTCGGGTACGGGCAGCCGGCGGTGACCCAGCCCGGAGTCGCACCCGGGCGGGCCGAACTGGCGGCCGGTGCCGCCCTCGGCCGCTTCCAGGGCCTCAACAACGAGCCGGACATGGACGCCCCGTGGGCCTACACGTACGCCGGCCGACCCGACCGCACCGCCGAGGTGGTGCATGCAGTGGTCAACCAGCAGTTCGGCACCGGCCGCGGCGGCCTGCCCGGCAACGACGACTCCGGCGGCCTCAGCTCCTGGTACGTCTGGGCCGCGCTGGGCCTGTTCCCGGTCGCCGGCCAGAACCGGTTCCTGCTCCACCCACCCGCCCACGCCCATGCCCGGATAGACCTGGGGGACACCGACCTGACCATCGACACCCGCGGCTTCCGGCCGCCCGAACCGGACCGACCACCCCAGTACGTCGCCGCCGTCACCCTCGACGGTCGCCGGCTGACCGCCGCCTGGATCGACGGCAGCACCCTCCACCGAGGCGGCGAACTCGTCGTCGACCTCGTCGACCATCCCACCGACTGGGCAACCGCCCGACGTCCCCCCTCGGCTTCGACCTCCAAGGAGATCACCCCGTGAACGTACGCCCCGACCGCCGACTCGTCATCGTCGTCCGCGCCGACCCGGTCATCTGCGGCCATTCGGGCGAGGCCCGCAACCTCGCCGAGGCCGCCCTGCACCGCGGATTCGACGACGTCCGCATCCTCAGCTGGCCGATCGAACGCCTGCAGGCCACCGGCCTGCCCCTCAAGCCCCTTGACTCGATCCTGCCGTACAGCCCCGGGATCACCGTCGAGCGACCCGACCCGGTGGGCGACTACAAGGTCCCCGACGGCCGCTACCTCGCCGGACTGACCGGGCGACTGGTCGAGCTGTTCACCGACGGGGTGCCGACCGTGTGCCTGTCCCTCTACCTCAGCCCGCACACCGTCGCCGTCACCGACGCGGTCCGGGCCGCCCGCGACACCGGCCTGCCGATGGACGTGGTCACCCTGGCCGAGGCGGTCGGGTCCGACGTCACCAACGTGGTCCGCAGCTGCGTGGAGAGCGGCCGGTACGGTGCCGCCGCCCACCTGCTGAGCAGCTACCTGGCCCAGGACCACTGCCTGGCCGTCTCGGAGTACACCCGGGAGATGATCATCGAGGAGGCCGCCCTGCTCGACCTGCAGCACGGCACCACCTTCGCCGCCCGCTGCCGGGAACGGATCGGGATCTCCTACCCGGCCATCGACACCTCGGCGTTCCTCGACCTTGACCCCGCCGAGACCCGCTCGCGACTAGCGGGGCGTGGCCTGGAACCCGGCGGCTACGTGCTGTTCCTGTCCCGGCTCAGCTCGGCCAAGGGCGTGGAGGACCTGATCGCCGGCTACGCCGCGAGCCGGGCCAAGGCCCGCGTGCAGCTGGTCATCGCCGGCCGGGGACCGGCGGAGGAGGAGCTGCGGCGGGTGGCCGCCCAGTCCCCGTTGGCCGACCGGATCCACTTCCTGACCGACGTGGACGACGCAGAGAAGCCGCACCTGATGGCCGGCTCGGCCGCGTACGTCCTGGCCAGCAAGCCCCAGAAGGACTTCATCGAGACCTTCGGGATCGCGTTGACCGAGTCGATGCTCGCCGGCGGTGGCCCGGTCGTCACCACCGACGTCGGGGGCATCCTGGAGGCCGTCGGGCCGTGGGCGGCGATCGTGCCGCACAGCGACCCGGCCGCGATCACCGCGGCGATCGACCACGCCATCTACGACATGACCGACGAGCAGCGCTTCCAGCTCGCCGCGCATGCCCGCGACCATGCCCTGCAGTTCGATCGGCTGGCGATCTTCGACCGGATGATGGCCAGGCTGGAGGTCCCGCAGTCGGTGCAGGCTCCCGCCTGAGTTGCCGGACCGGTCCTGCGGGCGGAGACTGGCGCAATGGTCCGGTCCGCGCAGGACGACCCGGCGGGAACCCCCGGCCCTTCGCTGGCCCGGGGCTCCCGCCGGGGCCGCCTCACCCTGGCCGCCGTCACCCTCGGGTCGGGCATCGCCCTGCTGGACGGCACGGTGGTCACCATCGCACTGCCCACGATCGGCCGGGAACTGGGCAGCTCGCTCGGCGGCCTGCAATGGGTCAACAACGGCTACCTGCTCGCGCTCGCCTCGCTGATCCTGGTCGGGGGCAGCCTGGGGGACCGCCTCGGCCGCCGCCGGATCTACCTGGTCGGTGTGGTCTGGTTCGCCCTGGCGTCGGCCGGGTGTGCGCTCGCACCGAGCACCGAGTGGCTGGTCGCCGCGCGCATCCTGCAGGGAATCGGGGCGGCCCTACTGACCCCTGGTGGACTGGCGATCATCCAGGCCTCCTTCCGGCCCGAGGACCGGGCGGGGGCGATCGGTGCCTGGGCCGGGGTCTCCGGGACGGCCAGCGCGGCCGGCCCTTTCGTCGGGGGCTGGGTGCTGGCCCACCTCGGCTGGCCGGGGATCTTCCTGATCAACGTCCCGCTCTGCGCCCTGGTCGTCGGCCTGGCCCTGGTGGCCGTGCCGGAGACGCGGGACACCCACGTCCAGGGTCGGGCAGCCTTCGACCTGCCGGGGGCGGGGCTGACCCTGGTCCTCCTCTCGATCACCACCTTCCTGCTGATCAGCGGCTCCGCGCTGCCGACCGCCGGGTTGGTGGCCGGCGTGCTGGTGGCCGCAGTGGCGGGGGTCGCCTTCATCGCGGTCGAGCGCCGGGCCCGCTCCCCGCTGGTGCCGCTGGCGCTGTTCTCCTCCCGGGTGTTCAGCACGGCCAACCTGATGACCTTCCTGGTCTACGGCGCGCTGGGGGCGGTCGGCTTCTTCCTGGTCCTCCAGCTGCAGACCAGCGCCGGCTTCACCCCGCTGGAGTCAGGACTGGCCAACCTGCCCACAACGGTCCTGCTGCTGCTCTTCTCCTCGCGGATGGCGGTGCTGGCCAGGCGCACCGGGCCGCGGCTGCCGATGAGTGCGGGACCACTGGTCTGCGCTGTCGGCGTCCTGTGGCTCTCGAGGGTCGGTGCCGGATCCGGGTGGGGCATCGTGCTGGGCGCGATGAGCGTCTTCGGCCTCGGCCTGACCATCCTGGTGGCACCGCTGACCGCCGCCGTCCTCGCAGCCGCCCCGGACCGGTTCACCGGTGCGGCCAGCGGGATCAACAATGCGGTGGCCCGGACCGGTGCCCTGCTCGCCATCGCCGCCCTGCCTGCCCTGGTCGGCCTGGCCGGCTCGGACTACCGGGACCCGGACGTGTTCACCGCGGGCTACCGGACGGCCTCGTACGTGATCGCCGGGCTGCTCACGGCCGGCGGCCTGGTCAGCTGGCTGGGGTTGGGCGGCTCGGCGAAAATCGTCACGCCCGCAGCCGGGCGGGAATAGGATTCCGCCCATGAACCAGCGTCCCCGGCAGGGGCCGGTGCGGACGCTGCCCGGTCTGCGAGCGACGACGATCGTCGCGCTGTGGCTGGGGATCGTCACGGTGCTCATGATCGTGGGGGCACTGGGCTACGTCTGGCTGCAGAAGGGCTGGAGCTTCTTCGACGGCTTGTACATGTCGGTGAACGTGCTGGCCACCTTGGGCTTCGGCGGCGACCACGCCCTGGGCCGGGCGGGCAAGGTCTGGACGATGGTGCTCTCGGTGATGTCCGTGGGCGTCATCTTCGGCACCGTCGGACTGATGGCGCAGTTGCTCATCGAACAGGCCGGTAGCGGCCGACGGAGGGACAGACGGATGCAGAAGCAGATCGACAGGCTCCAGGGCCACTACATCATCTGCGGCTACGGCCGGGTCGGCTCGATGGTCGCGGACGAGCTGATCGGGGAGGGCCGTGACGTCGTCGTGGTGGACATCGACCAGACGTCCACGGTCCGGGCGCAGGAGGACGGCCTGTTGACGGTGCCCGGGACGGCCACCGACGACGAAACCCTGCTGCAGGCCGGCATCGTGCGGGCCCGCGGGCTGGTCACCTGCGTCGACTCCGACCCCGACAACGTCTTCGTGGTGCTGACCGCCCGCGCGCTCAATCCCGACCTCTTCATCGTCGGACGGGCCGGGTCGAAGGAGGTGCTGGCCAAGCTGCAGCAGGCCGGCGCCGACCGGGCGGTCTCCCCGTACGTGATGGGCGGTCGGCGGATGGCCCAACTGGCGATCCGCCCGGCCGTGGTGGACTTCATCGACTCCGCGATGTCCACCTCGACGCTCGACTTCTCCATCGAGGAGATCCCGGTACCGGCCGACAGTCGCCTGGTGGGGATGACGGTCGGCCGGCTGCGGGCGCACGGGATCTTCACGCTGGCGATCCTGAAGGGGGCGGCCGCCTACCGCCATGCCCCGCTCGACGACCAGCTGATCGAGAGCGAGGACCACCTGATCGTCTCCGGCACCAGCGATTCCCTGCGCGCCCTCGACGAGGTCTGAGCCGTCAGGTCTGAGCCGACGAGGTCCGGACCCTACCGGCGCCGTTCGCCGCGGACCGTGCCGCTGCCCTTCAGGTGCACCTGCATGGTCCCGTTCGACGTACGGGTCTCCAGGTAGGGCTGCGCCGCGACCAGGGTGCTCAGCTTGCGATGGCCGAAGTCCCGCGGGTCGAAGTCGGTGTGCGCCCGGTTCAGGTGCTGGCCGAGCAGGCTGAGGCCCACCCACCCGTCGTCCCCGCTGGTCGCGTTGACCGCCCGGACCAGGGCGCTCTGCAGGTTGATGCCGCTGGACTGCGGACCGGCGTCGGCCTCGGCGACCGGCTCCGCGGTGTCCTCCGGAGCCGCCGCTGCCCCTGGGATCGTTGCTCTCCCAGGCGTCATCGCGCCGGCGTCCGACGGCGTCGTGGCGGAGGCCGGGACTGCCGCGGTCGGTTCGGGCACCGCTTCCGAGTCGAGGTCCTTGTCCAGCAGCTCGAGGTAGATGAACTGGTCGACCGCCTTGCGGAGCGACTCGGGGGTATGACGACGCCCGAGCCCGAACACCTTCTTGCCGGACTCCCGCAGCCGGGTCGCCAGCCGGGTGAAGTCGGAGTCGGAGGAGACCAGCGCGAACGCCTCCACGTTGCCCATCCACAGCAGGTCCATCGCGTCGATGATCAGGGCGGAGTCGGTGGAGTTCTTCCCGACGGTGTATGCGAACTGCTGGACCGGCGTGATGGCGAGCCGGTTCAGTTCCCGCTTCCAGCCGGCCAGCCGGCCGGTGGTCCAGTCGCCGTACGCGCGCTTGATGGTGGGCGTGCCGTACGTGGCCAGCTCCTCCAGCACCGCCTCGGCGTGACTGGCCGAGACGTTGTCGCAGTCGATCAGCACGGCGATGCGGGTGGAGGCGCTGGTGTTGGTGTCCATAGTGCTCAGGATAGGGGCGTCGGTCCGGGCTCAGCGGAAGTCGGCGCCGAGACGGCCGTAGCGCTGGAGGATCCGGGGCACCTCGTAGTGCATCGTCTCGTAGACCTCCCGGGCCGCATCCGAGACGACGATCCGGGTCTCGGAGGAGTCCCCGCGCAACAGGTCGTAGCCGTCCTGCAGCGTGTCGACCACGCCGAGCGCCTGGGCGCCCAGGATCGCCGCGCCCAGCCCGGACCCCTCGGCCGCCCCGGTGACGATGAGGGGGCGGTTGAGCACCCCGGCGACCACGTCGCGCCAGAGCTGGGAGCGGAAGACGCCCCCGGTGGCGCGGACCTCCTCGACCCGGTTGATCATCCGCAGCCGCCGCAGGATCGTCCACAGCTGGTAGGCCACGCCCTCGACGCCGGCCCGCAGGAAGTGGTCGGGGGTGTGGGCCTGGCGGACGTGCAGGAACGCGCCGCGAATCTCGGAGTCCCACAGCGAGGCGCGCTCGGCGACCAGGTAGGGGATCATCAGCAGGCCGTCCGAGCCCGGCGGGATCATCGCCCCGCGTCGGCAGGCCTCGGCGTCGTCGGCGCCGGGTGCGTACGTCTCGGTCAGCCAGCGCTGCACCATGCCGCCGTTGCTGACCGCGCCGCCGGCCACCCAGACGTCACTGGTCAGTGCGTAGCAGAACAGTCCCGACACCACGGCAGGGGTGCGCACCACCATGCGTACGGCTCCGCTGGTGCCGATCGACAGGCCGGCCTTGCCCGGCTCCATCGCGCCGGTGCCGAGGTTGCCCAGCGGACCGTCGCCTGCGCCGAGGACGACGGGCAGTCCGGCGGGCAGGCCCAGGGTCGCGGCGGTGGCCGGGGCGAGCGGGAGGATGTCGGTGGTGTTGCGGATCGGAGGCAGCTGGTCGGGTCGGATGCCGGTCAGCTCGATCGCCTCGGGGTTCCAGGTCCGCGCCTCCATGTCGAGCATGCCGCTGCCCGAGGCGGTGGACAGCTCGGTGGCGACCTGGCCGGTCAGGACCACCAGGATCCAGTCCTTCAGGCCGATCCAGTGCGCGGTGCCGGCGAGCAGGTCGGGGTGGGTGTCGCGGAACCAGCGCAGCTTCACCAGTGGGGACATCGGGTGGGTCGGGGTGCCGCTGGTGTAGTGCAGGCGCGGGCCGGTGGAGTGCTCGTTCAGTATTTCGGCCTGGGCCCAGGCGCGAGAGTCCGCCCAGGTCAGCAGCTCGGTGACCGGCCGCAGGCTGGCGTCCAGTCCGATCAGTCCGTGCATCGCGGTGCTGATCGAGATGCCGATCACCCGGCCCGCGTCGATCCTTGCGACCGCCTCCCGCATCGCCTCGAGCACGCCGCGCGCGATCGCGTCAGGGTCCTGGATGTGCCAGCCGGGCTGGGGGTTCAGCAGCGGGTACTCGCGGGAGACCGTCAGGCGTACGTCGCCGTCGAGGGAGAAGAGGGACGCCTTCGCCGCGGTGGTGCCGACGTCCAGGCCGAGGATGATGTCGCTGGCGGGGCTCATGGGTGGGATCGTTCCTTCCGCGATGGCATTGCCTCCACGCTAGAGGGGGCTGGTGCCGACGTCGCGGGGATGCCGGATGTTTCCGGACGGTCCCTACCGGCTCGGGGCAGGTAGCTGGGCTGCAGAGCTGGTGGTCCGCAGATCTGGATGGTCCGGGCGTCAGGCGGTGATCCCGCCGCCGGTCACGGGCAGGGTCGCGCCCACCACGTAGCTGGACTCCTGGGAGGCCAGGAACACGTACGCCGGTGCGAGTTCGGCCGGTTGCCCGGCGCGGCCCATCGGCACGCCCTCGCCGAAGCTGGCCAGCTTCTCCTTCGGCTGGCCGAACGAGGGCTGCAGCGGGGTCCAGATCGGGCCGGGGGCGACGGCGTTGACCCGGATGCCCTTCTCGATCAGCTGCTGGGCCAGGCCCTTGGTGAACGTGTTGATCGCGCCCTTGGTGGTCGCGTAGTCCAGCAGGGTCGGAGAGGGCTGGTAGGCCTGGATCGAGGTCGTGTTGATGATCGAGGACCCCGGCTCCAGGTGCGGTAGTGCCGCCCGGACCAGCCAGAACATCGCGTAGATGTTCGTCTTCATCGTCCGGTCCAGCTGTTCGTCGGAGATGTCCTCGATCGAGGGGGTCCAGATCTGGCGGCCGGCATTGTTGACCAGGACGTCGAGCCCGCCCAGGCCCTCGACCGCCTCGCGGATGACGCGGTCGCACTCGGCCGAGGTGCTGATGTCGGCCTCGATGGTCACGGCCGTACGACCGGCCTGCTCGATCAGGGAGGCGATCCGCCGGGCGTCCTCGGCCTCGGCGGGCAGGTAGGTGATGGCCACGTCGGCGCCCTCACGGGCGAAGGCGATCGCCACCGCGGCGCCGATGCCGGAGTCGCCGCCGGTTATCAACGCCTTGCGCCCCTCCAGGCGGCCCGAGCCGCGGTAGCTGTCCTCGCCGTGGTCCGCCGGCGGCTGCAGCTCGGCATCGAGGCCGGGCTCGGGCTGGGTCTGCTCCCCGGGCGAGACCTGCGGGTACTGCGTACGTGGGTCCTGCATGCTGTACTGGTCGCTCATAAGTCGACATTAGTGCGATGTGCGGTGCATGACCAGTGCCCCTAGGAACTCCCTCGCTGCCCCGGGGCGCGACCGAGGGTGGGACCCGGCGAGACTTCCCTGTGGCCGGGCTGAGGCAGGCATACCCCCCCCGGCACTGCAGCGTGTGCTCCAGATCACCTACGGTGCTAATGGTCCTGCCAATGGAGGTGGGCCGGTTCCGGAGGGGGCAGATATGAAGAAGATCCTGGCGGCAGCCGCACTGGCCGCCGTACCGCTGATGGCGGCGGGAGTGCCGGCCCATGCCGCACCCAGCTACCAGCCGAACAGGGCGGGCAACGGCGTGACCCAGATGACGCTGGAGTGTGACAACGGGCAGACGGTGGACGTCCTGGTCGCGGGCAACCACAGCAGTGACATGGGTGGCTGGGCCGCCGCCCGCGTGGTGGGCGATGGTGTCCTGCTGCCCACCTCGTTCACCTTCGCCCTGGTCGACCTGAACGATCCCGCCACTCCGCTCTGGCAGGGAGTACAGGCCAAGGGTGGCGGCAAGGCCCAGTCCCGGCAGCAGACGATCACCTGTTCGGTGCTGATGCCCGCCGATGCGACGATCGGTGAGGTCCTGTCCACTGCACCGGGACCGATCACTGTGCCCGAGGACCAGCTCGGTGATCCGGCAGGCTTCCTGCTCACGGTGACGGCTGTTCCCAGACCCTGAGCATCGGCGACGTGACGGCCGCGGCTGGCGAGCCGCGGCCGCCACTCACTTGTCAGCGTGTTCCCGCGCCAGCTGGTACCTGGCCAGTGTGACCTTCCGCTCCCGGTCGTGGTCGACGATCCGGTCGGGGTAGCCTTGGTCCGGACCCTTCGGGGACTTCCACGGCTCGTGGGCCAGCACGCCGGGCAGGTGGCGCAGCTCGGGCACCCAGCGGCGTACGTAGTCGCCGTCGGGGTCGAACTTCTTGCCCTGCAGCACCGGATTGAAGACCCGGAAGTAGGGCGCGGCGTCGGTCCCGGTGCCGGCGGTCCACTGCCAGCCGTGCGCGTTGGAGGCGAGATCCGCATCGATCAGGCGCTGCTCGAACCACGCCGCGCCGGCCGGCCACCACTGGTGCAGGTCCTTGGTCAGGAAGCTGGCGGTGATCATCCTCACCCGGTTGTGCATCCAGCCGGTCGCCAGCAGCTGGCGCATCCCGGCGTCCACGATCGGGTAGCCGGTGCGCCCCTGCTGCCAGGCCTGCCGCAGCTCCGTGTCGTCGTCGTACGCCAATCCCTGCAGCTGTGGGCGCAGGTCGCGCGCCAGGCTTTCCGGGTGGCGCCACAGCACGTCGGCGTAGAACTCGCGCCAGGCCAGCTCGGTGGCGTACGTCGTGGCGCCGGGCCCCGAGCAGGACGCCAGGTCGAACAGCAGCGTGCGGGGGTGCACCGCACCGAGGGCCAGGTAGGGCGACATCATCGAGGTGCCATCGAGGTCGGGCCGGTCGCGGTGGTCAGCATAGTCGGCCAGGCCGTGCTCCAGGAACTGTGCCCACCGGCGCAGCGCCGCCTCCTCGCCGGCCTCGGGAAGCTCGGGCAGGCCCGGTCGCCCGGCGACCTCGGTGACCATCCGCCAGACGTCCTCGTCGCCACCGGGGTGCAGCAGGCGCACGCCCTCCGGTTCCTCGGCGGGGGCGCGCCACCCGTGGTCACGCCACGCCCAGCTGAACGGGGTGAAGACCTGGAACCCCGCTCCTTGCCGGTTCACCACCCGCCCGGGAGTCACCGCGTACGGGCTGCCCGTCTCCACCCAGGCGATCCTGTGGCGCTCCAGCTGCTCCCGCACGCGGGCGTCCCGGGCCGCCCCGGCCGGCTCGGTCTCCCTCGACACGTGTACGGAGGTGGCCCCGATCGCCGAGGCCAGTTCGGGGATGAGCTCGACCGGGTCACCCCGGCGCAGGGACAGCCGGCCCTCGTACGACTCCCGCAGCGCCAGCAGGGTCCGTGCCAGCCAGGCCTGCCGCACCTCACCCGCGGGCTCGAAGAACTCCGGGTCGACGACGAACACGGCAGCCACGCCCGCATCCTCGCCGGCCGCACGGGCGGCGGCACCCAGTGCCGGCAGGTCGGCTCGGCGCAGGTCGCGGCGCAGCCACAGCAGTGCGGTCATCTCAGGGCCCTTCCTCGGTGGTGCTGGGGTCCGACGGCAGCCGCAAGCTACCACGGCCCGACCTGCCGATCACGTCGCCCGCGCGAGGGGGGTCGTGGTGTGAGGCGAGCCGCGCCCGGGTCCTTCCCGGGACCGGGCGCGGTAGCGTGACGTGGGTGAGGATCGCCACCTGGAACGTGAACTCGGCCAAGCAGCGAGTGCCGCGCCTGCTGCCCTGGCTGGAGGAGCGACGCCCCGACGTCGTCTGCCTGCAGGAGACCAAGTTGTCGGATGCCGCCTTCGAGGACCTGTTCGCCGCGCCCCTCGCGGAGCTGGGCTACCAGGCGGCCCACCACGGACAGGGCCAGTGGAACGGGGTGGCCCTGCTGTCCCGGGTGGGTCTGGACGACGTCGAAGCCGGCTTCGCGGGCCAGCCCGACTTCGGTGGCCGGGCCGAGGCACGGGCGATCAGCGCCACGTGCGGCGGCGTCCGGGTCCACAGCCTGTACGTCCCGAACGGCCGCGAAGTCGGCTCGGACCACTACGCGTACAAGCTGGAGTGGCTCGAGGCGCTGGCCACGACCCTCCCCTCGGGACCGGCCGAGGTCGCGCTGTGCGGGGACATGAACATCGCGCCCGCCGATGCTGACGTGTTCGACCCGGCGGCCTTCGTGGGCCACACCCATGTGACGCCGGCCGAGCGGGAGCGGCTGGCAGCCTTCGGACTGACCGACCTTGTCAGGGCACACTGGCCCCGGGCGCGGGTGTTCTCCTACTGGGACTACCGGGCCGGGATGTTCCACCAGGACCTTGGCATGCGGATCGACCTGGTGCTCGCGTCCGCGCCGGTGGCCGAGCGGGTCGCGGCCGCCTGGGTGGACCGTGCCGCCCGCAAGGGGACCGGCCCGAGCGACCACGCCCCTGTCATCGTGGACCTCGACGAGGCCCCGGACGGGGACATCGGCCCGGTCGTGCCCCCGCCGTCGAATCCCCGCCGTGGCGGGCGCACCCGACTGCCCCAGGAACGCTGAACAGGTCCGGCCCGCCGTCCCCCAGAGGGATCACCGGTAGACGATGACCTTGTCGCCGACGCGGACCTGGTCGAAGAGGCGCGCGATGCCGTTGTAGTCACGGACGTTCACGCAGCCGTGGGAGGAACCGTTGTAGCCGTTGGCGGCGAAGTCCGGGGAGTAGTGCACGGCCTGTCCGCCGGAGAAGAACATCGCGAACGGCATCGGGGTGTGGTAGATCGTCGAGACGTGGTCGCGTGACTTCCACTCCACCTGGAACTGCCCTTCCCTGGTGGGAGTCAGCTCGGAGCCGAAGCGTACGGCGAACCTCGACTGCGGCTTGCCGTCGATCACCCAGACCATCGTGCGGGTGGTCTTGCTGATGCACAGGGCCCGTCCGGTCATGCATCGTGGATCCAGGCCGGAGGCGCTCGGTGCGGGGGGAGCGTTGGTGAGCTCGGCCGCCGTGGGGGTCCGGGTCATCGCGTAGAGGCGATTCAGTGTCGTCCGGTCGACCGCGCCGGTGACCGGCAGGCCACGCTTGGCCTGGAACCCCCGGACGGCCGCGGTGGTGGCGTCACCGTAGTAGCCGGTCACAGCCCCGGAGAACCAGCCGATCTGCTTCAGCCGGGCCTGGAGGTCCTTGACCTCCGATCCTGTGGCTCCGTGCTGCATCAGTGCCGGCCCCGCCTTCGCGGTCGGGGTGGCCGATGGTGAGGGCTTGGAGGTGCTGGGGGTGGGGGTCGGGCTGGCGGACGGGGAGGACGTGGCACTCGCGGTCGGCGTGGGCGCTGTGGACGGGCTCGGCGTCGGCGTGGGCGAGACGGACGGGCTCACCGTCGGCGTTTCGGTGGGGGTGGTGCTCGCAGCCGGGGTGGGGGCGGCCGCTGGAGTCCCGGTCCCCGAGGGCGCGCACCCCGCGACGACCAGGGCGACCGACGCGACGAGCGCGAGGATCCAGCCGCGCAACCGGCGAGTTGATGACATGACGGTCCTCCGACCTTTCAAGCCACGCCGTACGTCATCGTCGACGCAGGCATCGGAACCGCCGCTGTCCACAAAGCTGGGGGTGGTCCGGGACAGCTCAGATCCTCTTCCCATCATGCGTGCGCCGCCTCCCGAAAGCACGTGCGACGAACCCGATCAGAGGAATCGTTATCGCTTCCTTCCCGATTCGTGATGCCACGGTTGTATAGGAGCGGAGCGAGGCGGAGGGTGTCCAGGTCCTTGCCCGAGCCCGATGGCTCTGCGGCTTGCCGTCCGGTCAGCGGATCGCCCCGACCTGGTGTGCCCTGCCGGGACCGACCTCAGGGCAGGATCCAGGCCATCGCCTGGTTGTAAGGGGTGGGGATCGCATGCCGGGCGCCGAGAGCGACGACGCGACCGGCGAAGATGCCGACCTCGGTGGGGCGACCGGCCAGCACGTCCTGGTACATCGAGGTCAGGCCCTGCGGGGGCTGGCCGGCCAGGACCTTGTGCCAGGTGTCGAGGTCGGCCGGTCCCAGGTCGATGCCCTCGGCCCCCGCCACGGCGATCACCTCGGCCATCAGCGCGAGCATCAGCGAGCGGGCCGGGCCCTCGGACCGGAACCGCCCATAGGGGGCGCGGATCACTGCCGAGGCCTGGTTGATGCCCACGTTGACCATGAACTTCCACCACATCTCGTGGCGCATGTCGGCGGGTGCCTCCCAGGCCAGGCCCGCGCGGTCCAGGGCGACCTGGACCGCGACGAGGCGCTCGGCCGTGCCCAGGCCGCCGCCGGTCCCGATGGCCAGCCGACCGGCCTGCCGGTAGGTGATGCTGGTCCCGTCGCGCTGCGCATCCATGGCCAGCGCGATACAGAGGAGCACGCGCTCGGCACCGTAGCGCCGGGCGATCGCCTCCTCGCTGTCGAGGCCGTTGAGTACGGACAGGAACGTCGTCCGCTCCCCGACCAGCGGAGCGACCTCCTCGATCGCCTCGGCCAGCTGGTGGTGCTTGACGGCGATCACCACGAGGTCCGCAGGCCCAGTCGTGACGGTCCCGGCCGGGTCGACGACCTCGGCCGCCACGGGCACGCCGTTGACGCTCAGGCCGGGGGAGCGCAGGCGTTCGGCCCGGTCCCCGCGCGCGACGAGCCACGTGGTCAGGCCCCCGGCGGCGAAGTGGGCGGCGTACATCGCCCCCATGGCTCCGGCACCCACCACGGCAACGGTCTGGATCGGTCGAGCAGTCACCCGGCCAGCGTAGCCAAGTCCTGGAGGACAGACGGCTGCCCGCCGGAGGGGTGAAACTGGGACGAACACGTCGATGTTGGGAGGTAGCGGCATGGATCACCTGGCTTTCCGACCCTCGCAACCACTCGGTCGGTCAAGATGAGCCCCATCCCGGGCGGGGGCGCCGTCGCCGTCTTCGACGAGCACGCAGGCGGGTACGACAGCTGGTTCGATGCCCATCCCGACGTCTTCGGTGCCGAGCTCGCGGCCATCGCCGGCCTGCTCGACCCGGTCCGGACCGCCGCGGGCCCGCAGGCCCAGGGACTGGAGATCGGGGTCGGGACCGGGCGGTTCGCGGCTGCCCTGGGCGTCGGCCAGGGCCTCGAGCCGGCTCCTCGGATGGCGGCGATCGCCCGGTCTCGGGGCATCTCCGTCGTCCGTGGGCTGGCCGAAGCGCTGCCCTATGCGAGGGGGTGCTTCACCTGGACGCTCTTCGTCACCTCGTTGTGCTTCGTCGTCGACCCCGCTCGTGCCCTGGTGGAGGCGCGGCGGGTGACGAGGTCCGGCGGGGTCGTCCTGGTGGCCTACCTCAATCGGGCCAGTCCCGAGGGGCGTGACCTTGCCGCGCACCGGGCGGAGAGCCCGTACTACTCCCAGGCCCACCTGCTGTCCACGGCCGAGGTCGAGGCGCTGCTGCAGGGTACCGGGCTCGTGCCGGACGAGGCGGCCCAGGTGCTCACCGACGCCGCCGGTCGACCCGAGGTCGTGCGCGGGGCCAACCGGGGGCTGTTCTGCGTGGTCCGGGCCCGGGTGCGCTGAGGCGGGCCGGTCCCGGATGTCGCAGGTCCCCGGCCGGGATCCGCGCCGTCGCAGAAGTGTCGGTGACCCGTGGCACCGTAGGTCCTGCTGAGGAACGACGGAGGGGGAGACCGATGGGGCGGAACAACCAGGAACGGCGCCGGACCAAGCACGCGGCACGCAAGCGGACGCCACCGGGCGCGCCGGCGTGGATGCGGCACGAACCGCCGGGCAGGGACCATTCCACGTCGACCGGTGCGGCCGGGCCGCGACAGGCCCATCGCCTGGCGCCGGACGAGGGTGCAGTGCTCGCAGCACGCGCCACGGTGCTGGCCCGGGGTGCCGGCGAGGCGCTGGTCCGCGGGGACGGCTCCTCGGCCGAGTCGGCGCTGGATGCCCTTGTCGCCCTGGCGCCCGGGCCCGCCGAGTTGCGGATCGTGCAGCAGGCGATCATCGACCTGCTACGTACGGCGATCCGGGCGGCCTGGAAGCGCGGGTGGCAGCCCCGCGACGTGTACGAGGTGCTGGGCCGCGGTGATGACCGTTTGGCCACCGAACTGGCCGGGGACGTGATGGCGGATGACCTGGCCGGCTATGCCCGACCGCTGGTGGACCCGCGCTGGTTCGAGCAGCTGTCCGGGATCGGGGCCTCGGTGTGGTGGCCGGCGGACAGCACGTGGCCCCGCGCCCGGTCGGCTGCCTCGTCGGCGAATGCCTCGTCGGCAGGGTGGGCCCTGGTGCTGGAGGCCGCCGTCGGACTGCTGGGCCGGTTGAACCGGCTCGGAACACTGCAGGCGTTCCTGCCGTTGCCCGGCCACGCGTCCGCGACCGCAGCGCCCCCCGCCCATGTGGACGACTCGGTCCTGCACCGGGTGCGGCAGATGCTGGCCCAGGCCGAGTCGACGTCGTTCGAGGCGGAGGCCGACAGCTTCACCGCTGCCGCCCAACGGCTGATGGCGCGCTACAGCATCGACCAGGCCATGCTCGCCGCCACCGGACAGGTGGGGCCGGCCACCGGCCCCACCGGCCGCCGGATCTGGGTGGCCCGACCGTACGTGAAGGAGAAGGTAGTCCTGCTGAACGAGGTCGCCGATGCCAATCGCGCACGCGCGGTCTGGGCCAAGGAGTTGGACATGGTCTCCCTTCTGGGCCACGAACCGGACCTGGACGCGGTCGAGACCCTCTACACCTCGCTCCTGGTCCAGGCCACGCGGGCGATGTACGCCGAGGGCAAACAGGTGGCCTCCTGGGGCGGATCGGGCACCCGAGGGTTCCGACAGTCGTTCCTGGCCGCCTACGCCCTGCGCATCGGCGAACGGCTGCGCGCGGCGTCGGTGGAGGAGACGCAGGCGGCAGCCGCGGAGGCCACTCGCCAGGGCGGACGTGCACTCGTGCCGATCCTGCAGGCACGAGAGGAGGCTGTCGACGGGTTCACCGAGGAATTGTTCCCCGGACTGGTCCACCACCGGGTGTCCGCGGGCAGTGACCCGCAGGGCTGGGCCAAGGGGCGCCAGGCGGCCGACCGCGCCGAACTGGCGGATGGGACGGGCAATCGGCTCGGCAGATGAGGAGATGATCGCAGCCCCACCGCTTGATACCCCCACCCGTATAAGGGAGACTGGATTCCTCGCGCCGGACCGGCTGCGACCGCGACGCCCCAGGAGGCCCCTCGATGACCGAACGCGTGTGCTACTTGTTCTCCTGCCCGAGGTTCGGGACCTGCGAGCGGCATCGCGGCGGTGCCTGCTCCACCCGGGCGGCGGACTACTCCTCCACGCTCGGCCCGGCGGACGAGATCCTGCCGGGGGAGTGCACCCCGGAGCAGGGCTTCCCGTTCTACCTGCCGGACTCCTGGACGCGGCGCAAGCTGTTCCGGGAGCGGATGGGCCTGGAGAACTGACCCCCGTGGCACCGCGGGGTTGGCGGAGCCTGCCCCCGATCCGGGCCTAGGCTGGGGCTGGAGCACAGGCGGTACCCGCCACGGTCCGCTGTGGCCCAAGGGACTCGCCGCACGAAGGGAGCCGGATGGACACCGACGTGATCGTCATCGGCGCTGGTCTCGCGGGCCTGCGCGCCGCGCAGCAGCTCACCACAGCAGGCCACGCCGTGGTCGTCCTGGAGGCCCAGGATCGCGTCGGCGGACGGGTGCGCACCGATGCGATGGACGGCTTCCTGGTCGACCACGGCTTCCAGTTGCTCAACCCGCGCTATGACGAGGTGCGCGCCAGCCTGGACCTGGCAGCCCTGGACCTGCACGAGTTCGGTCGCGGCGTCGCCATAAGGGACGCGGGCCGGGTGACCGTCCTGGCAGACCCCCTCCGGCACCCGGGGCTGGCCGCCCGGGCCTTCGGCAGCCGGTACCTGCGTCCCGGCCAGCTGGCAGCGCTCGGGTCCTGGGCCGCGGGCACGCGCTCGGCGGACCAGGACGAGTCGCTGGCGGCCTCCTTCGACCGGGCCGGGCTGACCGGTCCGATGCGCGCCCTGGCCGAGGTGTTCCTGTCCGGAGTCCTCGCCGACACCCGGGCGGAGACCTCTGCGGAGTTCGCCCGTTCCCTGGTCGGCTGGTTCCTCAAGGGCACCCCGTCCCTGCCGGCCGCCGGCATGGCGGCGGTCCCGGCTCAGCTGGCCACCGGGCTGGACGTCCGACTGTCCCGGCGCGCGGACGCGCTGACCCGTGGCGCGGACGGGGTGCAGGTCGATGCTGCGGGGGAGAGGCTGGCGGCCCGTGCGGTGGTCGTCGCCGTCGACCCGGTGGAGCGCCGGGAGTTGGCCGATGGTCCGGTGGTCCCGATGCGTGGGCTGGAGACGTGGTGGTTCGCCACCGAGCAGCCTCCTAGCAATCTGCCGTTCCTCCATGTCGACCCCGAACGGCGGGGGCCGGTGGCGAACACGGCCGTGATCAGCAACGTCGTCCCCAGCTACGCACCCGCCGGGAGCCATCTGGTCGAGTGCTCGGTCGTCAAGGACGGCGCGGCGCACTCCGAGGGGGACGTCCGTACGCATGCGGCCCTGATCTACGGGGTTCCCACGGACGACTGGCAGGTGGTGGCCCACCATGACCTGCCCCGCAGCCTGCCGGCCATGCCTCCCGGGCGCACTCGCCCCGATATCGACCTGGGCGGTGGAGTCTTTGTCGCGGGCGACCATGTCGAGGGCGCATCGATCCAGGGTGCGATGCTCTCGGGACGGCATGCCGCCGAAGCGGTGGCGGCCTTCCTGTCGAGGCGGGACTGAGTCGCGGCCTGGTGGGCGTCAGGCCCTGGCCTGCTGGTGGCTGCGCCGCCTCCCGTCCAGCACGGCGACCGTGATCGCGGCCAGGAAAGAGAATTCGGTGATGTGCAAGGACATCGAGAAGGCACCCGAATAGGTCGCGTTCGCGATGCCGGCCACGTGGTCCCCCCGACGCGCGAGCGCCGGAAGGGAGGCGTAGAACGCCAGGGTCATCGCGGTGATCGAGATCGTGGCCCCGATGCGCTGCATGGTCTGCTGGAGGGCGGCAGCCGTCGATGACCGCATGGCCGGGACCTGCTCCAGGGTGAGCGCCACGTTCGGCGTGATGACCGCACCGGAGAAGGCGCCGGTGACCAGCAACAAGGCGCCGAGGAGCCAGGGGTTCACCGAGTCCGGATGCAGGTTCGTCATGGCGTCGACGCTGAGGAATCCCACCAGTGCCCCGGCGAGGCTGGTGGTGACCAGCCGTCGCCCCCACTTGTTGACCCAGCGCCCGGCCCGCGCGGCCGCGGTGGCGGAGCCGATCGCGAACGGCATCTGGGTCAGCCCCGCCTGCCAGGCAGGCATCCCCAGACCCGCCTGCAGGTAGAGCGCCAGGGACAGGAAGAATCCGGCGAAGCCGAGGAAGTACAGCATGCCGATCACCGTCCCGTAGACGTACGACTGCGTGCGTACGAGCTCGCCGGGAGCAACGACGGAGTGGCCGACGGCATCCTCTCGGCGCTCCCAGACGACGAACACGACGATGCCGACCACCGCCACCACCAGCAGCCACCACGGGGCATCCGACACCCGCGCCCTCGAGGTGGCGAGCACGAACGGCAGCATGATCGCGATGGTGCTGATCGAGACCAGCAGGATGCCGGGCACGTCGAGACGGAGGCTGGTGCGCGCCTCGCGGTTGTCCGCAGGCAGCCGACGGGCGGCCAACGGCACGATGATCGCGGCGATCGGTACGTTGATGAAGAAGATCGAGCGCCACCCGAGTTGCTCGGGCAGGGCGGAGACGAGGAAGCCGCCCAGGACGGGTCCCACCGCCGTGGAGACCCCCACGACCATGCCTAGATAGCCGAACGCGCGGGCCCGAGGCGGGCCGGTGAACAGCTGCTGGATGAACCCCGACACGGTGGGGATCAGGATCGCGCCCGTCATTCCCTGGACCAACCGCAGGACGATCAGCATCGCCGGGGTGAGGGACAGCCCGCACAGGAGCGAGACCAGACCGAAGCCGCTCGCCCCGACCAGGAACATCCGCTTGCGTCCGTAGACGTCGGCGGCCCTGCCGGCAGCAGCGAGGGCCAGGGCGAACGAGAGGGAATATCCCGCGACGATCCATTGCTCATGGGTCGGGTTCGCCCCGAGCTCACGGCTCAGGGTGGGCAACGCCACGTTCACGATCGAGGTGTCGAGCAGCGCCATGAAGGACGCCGTGACGATGACGGCGAACAGCCGCCACGGTGGCGGGTCTGGCTTCTCGGCGCTCACCCCTCCGAGGCTAGCCCGCTGCCCGGCGGCAGGGAACCGTCCGTGACCGTCAGGGGTCCAGACAGCCGGGGCTGGTGGCCGCCGGAGGCGGGGGAGCCCGGCGCGATGGAGACGGGTGGGAGACTGGTCACGATGAGTGAGAAGACGGCCGAGCCGGCCCATGTCAGCGTCGAGG
The DNA here is from genome assembly GCF_900092135.1 of Raineyella antarctica. GTDB lineage: Bacteria > Actinomycetota > Actinomycetes > Propionibacteriales > Propionibacteriaceae > Raineyella > Raineyella antarctica. The sequence goes on from NZ_FMYF01000004.1 coordinate 158,185, forward strand.
GGGTCTCGCGCCATTTCGGTGCGGGGGAGTCGCGCGTCGAGGTGCTGCACGACGTCTCCTTCGCCGTGGACAGGGGAGCCTGCTGCGTGATCGTCGGCGCCTCCGGGTCGGGCAAGTCCACCCTCCTCAACGCCATCGGCGGACTCGACAGCCCTGATGCCGGCACGATCCACGTCGCCGGCCAGGAGGTCACGTCCTTGTCACCGCGCGGGCTGACCCGGTACCGCCGCCAGCACGTCGGCTTCGTGTTCCAGTTCTACAACCTGGTGCCGGACCTGACCGTCCGGGAGAACATCCAGGTCACCGCCCAGTTGGTCCGCCGTCCGCTGGACATCGACGACCTGCTGCGGCACCTGGGCATGTACGAGCACCGGCTGAAGTTCCCGGCCCAGCTTTCCGGCGGCCAGCAGCAGCGCTGCGCGATCGCCCGGGCCCTGGTGAAGGGGTCGGACGTGCTGCTGTGCGACGAGCCGACCGGGGCCCTGGACCGCCACACCTCCCAGCAGATGCTGGAACTGCTCGACGACGTCCACCGTCGGTACCGGGCCACGTTGGTCCTGGTGACGCACAACGAGGCGATCACAGCCATGGCCGACCAGGTGATCGAGCTGCGCGACGGCCTGATCGTACGGAACGAGACCAACCCCCACCCGCGCGCTGCCGGAGACCTCGACTGGTGAACGGTCCGGCCCTGCTGCTCACCCTGCGGCGCAACTGGCGCAGCTTCCGCACCACCTGGGCGCGCTGGAGCGCGATACTGGTGCTGCTCACGATCGGACTGGGGGTCGTGGTCGGCCTGCTGACCTCGGCGACCGCGACACTGCGGGGCATCGACGAGGGTGCCCGCAGCGGGGGCCTCGCCGACGGGACGGTCATCACCGAGGTCCCGTTGACCCCCGGCCAGCTCGCCGACGCCGAGGCCGTGGGGGCCACCATCCTCCCCACCCCGTACGTGGACGTCCCCGGCAGATCCGCCGGCGAGGACACCACGGTCCGGGCCTTCCGGTCCGACCAGGCCGTCAGCCGCGCCACGGTCGATGCCGGCACGCTGCCGACCGGCCCCGACCAGGTCCTGGTCGAGAAGCTGCATGCGGCTGCCCTCGGCCTGCGGGTGGGTGACCAGGTGACAGTCTCGGGCCGGGTGCTGCGGATCAGCGGTGTCGGCAGCCTGCCCGACTACACGCTGGCCAGTCCCCAGCTCGGCCAGACCAGCGACCCGGAGCGGTTCGCCCTGATGGTGGTGACACCGGCCACCTTCGAGGCGCTGGCCGCGCAGCATCCCGACCAGGCCGTCTCGGCCTACGGGTACGTGCTGCACGGAGCCTCCGCCGACAAGCTGCGCGAGCACCTGCAGCGGGTCACGCTCGACCCTGCCCTCGCCCACAACTCGTACGTCGCCCGGGCGGTCGCCGCGGCCCGGGGGGCCGGACTGCCGCTCAGCTATCCCGCGATGTCGCTGTTCCTGCCCGCCGACGACAACCCGCGGATCACCGGCGCCATCTCGGATGCGCGGACGACGATGAACGTGACACTGGTGACCACGATCCTGGTGATGGTCCTGGTCGCGTACGTGCTGGGGGAGTTCTCCCGGGACCGGATCCTGCGCGACTCGGTGGTGATCGGCACCCAGTCGGCGCTGGGCACCAGTGAGTCGGCCCTGCTGCGCTACTACCTGGCGCTGCCACTGGCCGTCACCGTACTCGGCTCGCTGCTCGGCACCGTCCTCGGTCGGGGCCTGGCGCCCAACCTGGACATCATCACCGGCTACTACTCCTTCCCCGCCGTGCCGGTCGAGCCGTCGGCACTGATCGTGGCGACCGGCATCGGCGTCCCGCTCGCCGTCGTGGCGCTGGTGAACGTCTTCGTCGTACGGACCGCGCTGCACCGACCCACGCAGGAACTGCTCCGCCCCCAGGTCACGGCGGGCCCCTCCCTGCCGCTGCGCCTGGAGCGGATGCCGTTCGTGCCGATGTTCCGGCTGCGCCAGGCCATGCGGACGCTCGGCAGCTACCTGCTGATCGTGGCGGGCCTGTTCCTGTGCATCCTGCTGATGGTCTTCGGGCTGGGGATGCGCAGCTCGATGGACACCTACCTGGCCCGGGCCGAGACAGACATCAGCTTCCACGACTACTACACGCTTCGGTTCCCCGACCTCAGCGGCGTACCGGCTGGGGCGCACCAGGCCGTCGCCGTGCCGCTGCAGGTGCTCCAGGACGGCGGGCCCGGCAAGACCCTGACGGTGCTCGGCGTCCCCCCGGACAGCCGGTACTTCCCGGCGGACGTGGCGGGACTCGGACCCAACCAGCTGGTGCTCTCCCGGGCCGCGGCGCACAAGTATCGCCTGGGTGTCGGCGACACGATCGCGCTCAGCGACGGCTCGCTGAACTGGGCCTTCCGGATCGTCGGGATCGCCGACTACACCACCAGCGCCTTCGGCTTCACCACCCCGGCGAACGCCCAGTCGCTGCTCGACCCCGCCATCCCGGTCGCGAGCGAGCGGATGACCACCGCGGCCGGAGGCAAGGCCGTGCCGTACTACAACGCCCTGTTCTCCGACCATCCGCTCGACCTGGACCCCGACCGGGTCCTCACCCACAGCACCCGCGACGAGATGTTGGCGGGGGTGGCCAAGTTCAACGCGTTGCTGACCCGTATCGTCGCGCTGGTCACCTGGTCCTCGATGCTGATCATGGTGGTGGTGCTCTACGTCCTGATCCGCATGGTCGTTGCCCGGCAGCGCTACTCCATCTCACTGCTCAAGGCACTCGGCTACACCGACCGGGAGGTGGGCCGGCTCTACCTCGACAACTACCTCTGGCTGGTGGTGGGCAGCGTGGCACTGGCGATCCCGGTGTCAGTGGGGATCATGAGCCAGGTCTGGCGGCTGATGACCGCCCACCTGCCGATCGGCATCCCCTTCCTGCTCAGCGTCCGCGACGTCGCGGTGATGGTCGGGCTGGCCCTGGGCGCGTACGCCGTGGTGCGCGTGGTCACCTCGCACGACACCCGGTCGGTACCGGTGACCGAGGTCCTGAAGTTCCGGGAGTGACCGGTGGGGACGAGTCTGCACCGGTGACCAGCCGCGGAACCAGCCACCGCAGGGCCGGCCGAGGCCGATGACCCGCTTCTACGGCGTACTCTGGTCGGGTGGTGCTGCTCATCCTCGTGCTGGTGGCCGTGGCCCTGTCGGCGGGATTGCGGCATGGGTGGCGCTGGACGCTGTGGCTCCGCCGCCAGTGGCGGCGGGTGCAGCCTCCTGTGTGGACGTGGGTACGGAGTGCTCCGCTGACGTACGGCTACCTGGGCCTGCTCGGGTTCACGACCTGGCTGCTGGTGCGTACCCGCCCTGCCCTGCGCACCGAGTTCCTCGCGGCGCAGAGCACCAACCTGCACCAGCTCAGCATCAACCCGGTCGGCGTCCTGCTGCGCAGTGCCTTCTACGTCACCCCCCTCGAACTGGCCGGCTGGCTGGTGGCGTTCACGCTGGTGCTGGCCCCGCTTGAGCGCTGGGTGGGCCGCTGGCGGATGCTGGCCGGTTTCTGGACCGGCCATGTCGGTGCCACCCTCCTCACGGCAGCGGTCATCGCGTGGAGCGTCAGCCACCACCGGGTCCCGGCCGGCATTTCCTTCTCGGTCGATGTCGGGGCCAGCTACGGCTTCATGGCCCTGCTGGCGATGGCCGGCTACTGGTTCACCGGGTGGCTGCGCTGGGTGTGGGCAGTCGGCTTCACCCTGGTGTGGGGCGCACCGGTGATCGCGGAGCCGAACTTCACCAACGCCGGACACCTGGTCGCCTTCCTGCTGGGCCTGGCGATGTATCCGGTGGTTCGCAGCCTGCCACCGCAGGCGATGGCGGCGCGGGGATGGCGACACCGGCCCGGGCACTGACCCTGCCGACCACGACTGCCTCCCCTGGTTCACAGCCGGGCTGCTGCACGGCGAGCTCGGATCACTGCCGACGCCTGACCTGGACGGCGACGTCGAGGGCGACATCCTCGAGGCCCGCAAGGCGCTGGGCGTGCCCGGCATGCAGGTCGATGCCAAGTAGCCCCCTTCAGCGCCGCGCGCCGATGCCCTCGGTCCGATAGATCCGGTCCAGCTGCTCGGCCACGCGCCTCACATCAAGCTCCTCCGCGGCGCACCGCCCGGCAGCAGTCAGATCGGGGAGCCGACCGGCCAGCAGGTCGCGTACGCTGCGTTCGACGTCACTCACGAAGGCCTCACCGTGCCCCCGGACCATGTGGGTGACCTGCCCGTCGGGGAGCCAGTCGCGATAGATCGGGATGTCGCGGACGATGACCGGTGCGCCGCAGGCGAGCGCCTCCAGCAGGACGATGCCCTCGGTCTCCTCCTTGGTGAGGAAGCAGAACGCATCGGCCCCGCAGTAGGCGTCCCGCAGCACCTCCTTGGCCACGTAGCCCGGGAAGTGGCAGTTGGGCGGCGCCGTGGAGACGGCGGTGGCGACGTCCCGGGTGACCAGGCGAGGGTCCGTCTGGCCGTACCAGAGGAAGTGCACCTCGGGCATCCGGCGGGCAGCGGCCACCCAGTCGAGGATGCCCTTGCGCACCATCTGGAGGCCCACGCTCACCACCACCGCGGCGTCAGGCTCCAGTCCCAGGGCCCCTCGCAACCTGTTCCGGGCCGTGGGATCGGGCCGGAAGAATCCCGTGTCGACACCGTTCGAGAGCACGTGGATGGTGGTGCGGATCCCGTAGGCCGGCCGGGTGATGATCGAACGTGCATACGGGGTGGGGGTGACGACCGCGTCGCCAAGGCGGTAGATCGAGGCGATCCAGCGGCGGAACGCTCCGGCGAGGCGGTTCGCGCCGGTGAACGAGTCGCGGAAGTCCTCCTCGGTGGAGTGCGCCCACACCAGCACCGGACGCCGACGCAATCGGGCCCAGAGAGCCAGTAGCGGCGTGTCGGGGAACGGCGTGTTGAGGTGGATCACGTCGAACGGCCCGAACGGGTTGGTCACCACCTCGTGCCCGAGCGACCGCACGGCCCACTGCTGGTGGCGGATCGCCTCGCCGACCCCCGACTGGGTGGCCAGCGACGTGAGCCCGGTGGGGAAGAGGACCCGGATCACCAATGCAGGACCCTCTCCACTAGCGCACTGACGCCGAGCCCGTAGGCCATCAGGGACCAGGGCTTGCCCAGCACGATGATCAGCACGAACGTACGCCACCGCATCCGGGTGGTCCCGGCCAGGTAGCAGAGCAGGTCATCGGGCGCGACGGGGAGGGCGATCGCCAGGGCCAGGGCCCGGGTGAAGTGGGCGCTGCGCGTCCAGCCGAGGTAGCGCTCTACCGTCCTGGGCGCGAACATCCGCTCGACGATACCGAGACCGATCCGCCGTGCGATCAGGAAGTTGAGCAACGAGGCGGGGACGATCGAGATGTAGTTGAAGATGGTCCCCTCGACCGGGCCGAAGAGCACCGGGGCGGCGATCACCAGCAGGCCGGCGGGAATGATCGGGAACACCACCGACGCGCCGTTGGCCAGCAGGAAGATCAGTGGGCCGAAGAAGCCCAGGGAGTCGATGAAGGACCGCAGGCTGGCCAGGGAGTCCAGCACCCCGCTCTGCAGGCCCACGAGGATGATCGCCACGGAAATGGCGAAGCCGACCAGCGGGACCAGCAGCCTGGCCCAGCGCAGGGGGTCGCGGGGCCGCAGCGGGCCTTGGTGGGTGGGAGGGTCGACCGACCCCGGGTCGGAGCCGCTCATGTCACCCGGCGACCAGTACCCGATCAGCGCGGAGGTGGCGTCGCCGTTGGGTGCTGGCGTAGACGTCGAGGACGCTGCAGCCGAACGCCCGCGCGCTGAAGCGCTCCGCATGCGTGGCGGCGGCCCGGGACAGCTGGCCGAGCTGGGCCGGATCGGCCAGCATCCGGGTGAGGGCGGCGTCGAAGCCGGCGCTGTCGTCGTACTGCCAACCGGTCACGCCGTCCAGGACGACGCCGGCCAGGGACGGGTCACGGCGGCACAGCAGGGGCAGGCCGCAGGCCAGCGCCTCGATGTACGTCAGGCCCTGTGTCTCGCTGAGCGATGCACTGACGTACACGTCACCCAGACGGTAGTAGGTCGGCACCTCGGTGTGGTCCACGGGACCGGCGAACCGGACCCGCCTGCTGATCCCGAGAGCTGCCGCCAACTCCTGCAGCTTCGAGCGGTGCGGACCGTCCCCGACGACCACCAGGGTGATCGCCTCGACACGGCTGGCCGCGAAGTCCTTGAGGACTTCCTCGAGGTTCTTCTCCTTGGCCAGACGACTCACCGACACCAGGACGCGGTCGCCCTCCGGGATGTGCAGACGCTTTCGAAGCGCCTGGACATCGGCACGCTCGTCCGCGCTGCGTGCCGGACGGAACAAGTCCAGGTCGAGGCCCGTGGGGACCACCCGGATCGGCGGGGTCACCCGGTAGCCGGTGAGCAGCCGGCTCACCTTGAGCGTCGGCGCGATGACGGCGTCGGTCCGATTGAGCATCCTGCGGGAAAAGGTGGCGGCCACCTTCTTTCCGACCGTGAGGCTCGGCGAGTAGTAGTGGGTGTAGTCCTCATAGATCGTGTGGTACGTGTGTACCCAGGGCACCTGGAGTTCACGGACGAGGCGTCGGGCCCACACGTAGGTGGTGAACTCGGTATGGGAGTGCACCACCTGCGGCGCCCATCGCAGGATGTCCTGCTGGATAGGGTCCTGGCGCAGGGTGCCGAAGCGGGCCGACTCGTAGACGAGGGAGGCGGGCATCGATCCGAGCCCGTACAGGTCACCCTCGTGGTGCGAGGAGCGACCGTCGGCAAGCGTGAGGACCCGCACGTCGTGCCCGGCACGGATGAGCTCCCGCTTGAGGGTGGTGACACTGGCGACAACCCCGTTTACCGCGCCCCACCAATCCGTGCACAGCAGGACGCGCAGTGGCTCAGCGGTTGTCTCGTTCATGGCTCCATCAGATCGTTCCCCCGGTACCGGGCCTCCCGGCCGGCCCGACCCACGGTGCGCAGGATGCTGCCGTCGGTGTCTCGGACCGCCCCGATACCGGGTCGCCCATCGGCAGGCTAGCAGGCGTGGAGCGCAGCCCTTGCGCCCGGACGCGGGACGACTGGCGCGTCTCGGTGATGATCCTCCGGCTGCCGGCCCGAATTTCCTGCATCGCCGCGTGCCTTCCTCCTTGGTTCCCGCTAGTGCTCCTGCTGTCGCCGGACCATCTCGGCGACCCATAGCGGCACGTACGGCGAGGTGCAGTTCGGGGGAGTGGGATAGTCCTTCAGCACCTCGAGGCGCTCCCCGATGGCCAGCACGCGGTCGCGGTGCTCGGGGTACTCGATGCCGATGTTTCCCAGGGTCTCGTTCATCGCCCACTGCAGGCGATCGGGAGCGTCCTTCAGCTGAGCCTCGATGACGTCCAGCAACCCGTCCAGGTCGATGCCCTCCGGCTGCTTGCGTACGCGTTCGGTGGTGAGCGCCCACCCGGCACTTGCCACCACCGGATCCGGATCCGCGAACCAGGCCAGCCGGAGCGCCTCGGCGTAGGGGCTCTTCTTCACCACGTAGTTGACCAGCCAGTCCTGCACCTTGGGCGTACGCGCCTCGCGCAGCATCGCGTCCAGCTCGTCGCGCCCGAACGACTTGGGGCGGCAGACCAGGATCGCCAGCAGCCGGGCGGCGCTGTCCCGGGTCAGCCAGAGTTCACCGGCCAGGCCCTGCTGGGTCTTCAGTCGCTTGGCGACGCCACGAAGCTGGGTGAGGTTCACCGCGTGGTCGTCGCCGTGCCGGTCGTTGACCTGCCGGACCCGTGGGTCCTCGAGCTCGGCCAACTCGGCCATGATCTCGGCCACAGTCGTCACGGTCATTCCGGTTCCTGTTCCCCTGGGAGGGCACCAGCGTACGAGGGCAGCGGGCCGACCGGGTACCCGATCGGCCAGGGTGGCCTGCGCCCTTACCCCCGTCCACCAGAACGTCTTCGTCGCCCTCTCATTCCTCGCTCTGGGCCCTCGACCGGAGCGTTCTTCCCCCGGGCGCGTTCCCTGGTCCGGAAGCGGACACAGGAGCGCGAGCCAGACTGACGGCCCGCGCTCCTGCGCATCCTCCCGTTGTTCTATCTCCGAACCGCCGGTCTCCGTGGGTGGGCCAGCGGAGCGCGGCCGGGATCAGAGGTCCCCGGGTGCTCCTCCATGCTCGGCGGCCGCGGCGTCGGCCTTCGCATCGTCGACGGCCCGCCTGGCCATCTCGGCCGCCTGGTCGAGCGTCGCGGCCACGTCGTACGCCGGGTGGGCGCCGCCGGTCAGCGCTCGGGGACCGTCATCTGGGCCTTCCCGGTCCTGTTCGAGGGCATCCGGCGCATCCGCCCCGGGATCGGTGGGCGGGGCGGGTACCTGCGAGGCCTGCGGACGGGTGCCGGCGGGGGACTGGTCGGAGAACGCCTCGGTGACGGTCTGGATCGCGCGGGTGAGTTCGCCGGGGATGACCCACAGGGTGTTGTTGTCGCCCTCGGCCAGTTGCGGCAGCATCTCCAGGTACTTGTAGGCCAGTACCTTCGGGTCGGCGTCGTTGCGATGGACGGCCTGGAACACCAGGTCGATGGCCTTCGCCTCGCCGTCGGCACGCAGGATCGCTGCCTGCTGGTCACCCTGGGCCTCCAGGATCGACTGCTGCCGGGTTCCTTCGGCGGTGAGGATCTTCGCCTGCCGTTCGCCCTCGGCGTGCAGGATCGTGGCGCGCTTGTCCCGCTCGGCGCGCATCTGCTTCTCCATCGCCTCCTTGATGGTGGCCGGTGGATCGATCGCCTTGATCTCCACGCGGTTCATCCGGATGCCCCACTTGCCGGTGGCGTCGTCGAGGACCGTCCGCAGCTGGGCGTTGATCTCCTCGCGCGAGGTCAGCGTGCGCTCCAGGTCCATGCTGCCGATCACGTTGCGCAGGGTGGTGACGGTGAGCTGGTCGATGGCCTGCAGGTAGTTCGCCACCTCGTAGACGGCGGCGCGCGGGTCGGTGATCTGGTAGTACAGCACGGTGTCGATGTTCACCACGAGGTTGTCCTGGGTGATCACCGGTTGGGGGGCGGAGGTGAACACCTGCTCGCGGATGTCGAGGCGGCTGTTGATCCGGTCCACCGCCGGGATGATGAAGTTCAGGCCGGGCTGCAGGGTGGTGCGGTAGCGGCCGAATCGTTCGATGATGTACCGGCGCGCCTGGGGGACGACGCGGACGGTACCCATGACAAAGAAGACCATCAGGATCGCTGCGACGATGATCGGTACCAGCACGAAATCCATGGCTCCTCGCCTCCGTTCAGTGTGTGGGGATCAGGGCAGGAGTTCACGGGGGTAGACGACGGCCCGTGCGCCGTCGATCTCCATGACCTCGACAGTTGTTCCGACGGGGATGACCTGGGACTCGTCGAAGGATCGGGCGGACCACTCGTCCCCGGCGAGCTTGACCAGGCCCTGGTCCGCGGTGACCTCCTTCAGCACCACTGCGGAACGGCCGATCAGGGCATCAGTGCCCTCGCGGGACAGCGGAGGAGTGTTCAGCTGGCGGCGGGCGATCGGGCGGACGACCAGCAGGCCGAGCGCTCCTGACACGGAGAAGGCCAGGATCTGGGCCAGGAGTGAGCCGCCGAGGCCGGCGACCACTGCAGCGACCAGGGCTGCTGCGGCGAGCAGGCCCAGGGCCAGGGTGAGGGTGAAGATCTCGGCAGCACCCAGCACTGCGGCCACGATGAGCCACAGGAACCACTGCATGGGTTCGGCCTCCCCTCTGAGGGCGTACGACAAGGCTAGCGGGTGGCGCCAACGACTGGCGTGGTGCTGGTCGAGCCCAGGCCGCGACCACTCCACGGGCCACGCCATCCGGCGACCGAACCGGAGTCACGAAACAAGAAACGAAACACGCAGACCGCGTGGTTTCGCGAACGTCGTGAAGTTTCGTACGACCCCGGTTGCGCGCGATGCTGATGTTTCGCATGGTCCGGATGACCAAGCCGGCACGGCGGAGAGAGTGGTCGGGGGGACTGTCGAGGCCGACACCGGAGCACCTTCCGCGAAACCCGACGGCTGACCCCGACGAAACCATGTCGTGCAAGACCGGCGGGCCGATGCGAAAGCTGCACGAAAGGTTCGCCTCCGAGTTTCGCAATGCTTCAGCACGCGGCTTTCGCGGAGTCGTTGGCTTTCGGATGTTTGGCTCGCGGTCCGGACTCCGGACGGGGCGTGGCGATGTTTCGCGGGTCACGTCCCCGGCGCCGCTGCCGCACAGGTCGGCCGGCGGTGACGAGTTCCCCTGGCCACGTGCGACAGCACGAGCGTGGTGGGCGCAAGTAGCGCGCGAACTATGGCAGGATGCGGTTTCGTGAATGATTTGCTGACGACGGCCGACGTCGCGACCCTGTTGCAGGTTTCTCCGCAGCGGGTGCGTTCGCTTGCCCGGGACGAGGTGCTCCCGGCGGTCCGTGACGAAGGCGGTGCCGGCTGGCTGTTCCGGGCCACCGATGTGCGGGACTACCAGGAGCGCCGCACGGTGCGTCGGGGGCCGAGGTCCCAGCACGAGGGGGGCCGCCCGGCGGCGGTTCCCGCTCGTGAGGAGATGACCTCGACACCGCGGCCGGATCCTGCCCGGCTGCGGGCCGACACCGAGGCCCTGCGTACGGAGAACGAGGCGCTGCGTACGGAGAACGAGGCACTGCGGGCCGAAGTCGCCCGGCTGCGCACCGAGCACGAGGACCTGGCGACCAGGTTGCAGCGGTCGCTGGCGCTCAGCGAGGTGCTGGTCCGGGAGTTGGGGTGATCCAGTAGGCCCAGGCCAACCGGCGGACGGTCGAGAGGCGCTGGGGGGCATCGATCTCGGGCTCGAGGGTGGCCAGGGTCCCGATGGCGCGCTGGTGGGCCCGGACCAGGCCCCGGGCGTGCAGCGGCATTCCGGGGGGGACGTTGCGCCCGTTGGGTGCGCAGGTGACGAACAGTGCCCGGTGGTCGGCTCCCTCGAGGGCGCTGACCAGTCGGCGGCGCAGGCCCATCCAGACGCGTACGGCTCCCCATCCCCAGGGCGGGAGCGGGGCGTACACCTCGCCGTCCTCGGGGTCCTCCTGCCAGGCGGCCGGCAGGTGCTGCGGGGGGTCGGTGCGGATCCAGGCGCCGGTACCGGTGCTCCGGAGGTCGTCGGTACGCAGGGAGACCAGCTGCTCGCTGGTGAGGCCGGCGGCGGCGACCAGGGCGATGGCTGCCGCGGCGCGGCTCATCATGTCGTTGTCCTGGTGACGCAGCGCCCGCACGGTGAGGACGGTGTGTTCGGCCAGGTGGGGGGTCAGCTCGATCAGGGGGGTGGGGTCGTGGACCGCCGGGGGAGCGGGTTGCTGGGTGCGGGTGGCCAGCCAGCGCAGCGCCGAGGCGCGGGCCCGGACCGTACGGGGCGACTCGGGGATGATCCGTTCCGGGCCGCCGGCGCGCCGGCGCAGGCGGCCCTCGGTGGCCGCAGCCAGGTAGTCCTGGACGGCCGCGGGGGAGAGCAGGTCGGCCACGGTGACGCGTGCCATCGCCTTGACGCCGGCGCCTTGCGTGTAGTGGTCCAGGGCCCCGGTGATGGCCCATTCGCGTTGTCGGGTGGTGGAGGAGGAAGCGTGCGAGGAGAGCTCGTCGATGAGGTCGGGGAGCACGGCCAGGACCCGGTCAGAGGGTGAAAGCACTATCACGAGGCAATAATAACAGGCCTGGGCGACCCTCCCCTCATTGCTCTCCGGAACCCCCCACGTACCTGAACGGGGGCGGGGCGGAGTCATCACCGAGGGAGAGGTGCCCAGGCCTGTTATCAGATCTTCGTGGAGGGACGATCTGAGCGAGGCAGCCGCCCCAGGAATTCCCTGCCGCCGACGGCCCCCTCCAGGTCCCGGGGGCGGCTCGTCTGGAGCGCTGATCTGCGATCATCACCCGACCACGGAACCGACCCTGGCGGGGGAGAGTGCCGACGAGCGAGCACGGCGTGGGGGCCCACTGCAGGGCGACTTCCCAAAATCTTGGCGAGGCCCGACCATCATGGAGGGGCCGACCGGCACCGCCGGAGGCGACCACCAGCTACGAGAGAAGGACCGGCTCATTCATGTCAACAGTTGGCCACCCTGCCGTCGGAGTGCCCGGGAGGGCTGCGGACGATGAGGGGATCTTCCGCCGTTCGCCCTATCCGCTGGTACTGATCACCCTGGCGATCATCGCCGTGCTGGTCATCACCGGCGCGGGCTTCCTGCTGAAGTACGTCCCGCTCGACCGGGGCCTGTCGCTGTGGCTCAACGGGTTCCATGTCGGCGTCATCGGAGCGCTGACCTCAGCGGTGTACCACGTGTTCAGCCCAGGACCCGCGATCGCCCTCACCATCCTCGCCGCTGCCGTCATCTGGTGGGTCCACAAGGACCTGCGCCCCGCCGTGGCGTTCGGGGGAGTGGTCGCCGTGACCTGGCTGCCCTCGGCGATTGTGAAGCTGCTCGTGCACCGCCCACGCCCGGACACGGCCCTGCAGCCCCACCACTTCGTCCCCGTCCAGGTGGACGCGTCCTATCCGAGCGGTCACATGGTCTTCATCGTCGCCATCGTCATCGCCCTGGTGTACGTCCTGCGGGACACCCGGTGGTACCGGCTGACCGTGGCCCTCGGCACGATTCTCGCCGTGGTCGTGGGCCTGTCCCTGATGATCGATGGCGTGCACTATCCGACCGATGTGGCCGCCTCGATCGCCTGGTCACTCGCCATCGCCCCGGCCGTCCGCGTGGTCGGTGTCGACCTGGTCATGCCGCAGCTGCGCTTCCTGAACCGGAGCAGCGCCCAGCGCGCCCTCCCGCGCTAGCGTCCGGTCCGACGCGGCTCACAGGCCCGCCACCACCCATGGACTGGACGGGGGCGCCGGCCGTGTCACGATCTCCCCGCAGTCCAGGGATCGCGCCGGGTGCATCGGGACCGCGAACCGCCGGTCCGGTCCCAACCCACGGGACGGCCGGTTCTCGAACTCCAGCGCCGCCTGGATCAGGCTGCGCATCCTCCTGATCCCGGACCATGCCACCCAGGCGAGGATGCCGGCCGTCGGCAGCTCGACGAACACTGCCAGGGCGACCTCCCGAAGCAGTTCCTGCAGGGTCACGGTCGTCATGATGTCGAACCAGGCGTCCATCACGAAGATCGGCAGTGTTCCCAGCGCGATCAGCGGCGCGGCCCAGTGCCCACGGCGCAGGGCCACGCCCGTCAGGGCCAGGCCGAGCACCTCGAGCGCATCGATGCCGACCCAGGTCAGCTGCCAGTTGGCCAGGCCGGTCCAGGCCACCGACCAGTCCTGGGCGAACAGGTCGACGGGCAGGACCAGGCCGAGCCAGTACGCCCAGAGGGCGAGGACGGTCGCGGCACCGATGAGCCCGGCACCGACTCGTGGACGGGCCAGCACCGGCACCGGCGGGAGCGGGACACGCATCTGTGGGGCAGCCATGACTGAAGATTGCTGCCCGATTCTGTGCGGGGCATCGGAAGACACCCCGACCACCACTGAGAAGGAGCAGGCCCCGAGGAGCGGGGGGAGCGATGCCCTCCCGGTGGGTCGGGGACGGGCACTCGATCGCGGACGCCGTTCAGGCCTGACGGAGGAACCTGAAGTAGAAGGCCGCGAAGACCAGGACGATGCCGACGTTGGCCATCAGGCGCGGCCAGAGGTGGCCCCGGAAGAACAGCAGGTCCACCCCCACCACGAGCACTACCATCACCAGCACGTACAGCACCGATGCCATGGTCAGGTGTCTTGCCATTATCTGCTCCTGCCGACCGGCCGGTTGGGCGCCGGCCACCCCTTCAGGATGCTTCGCAGAGGCCTGTCCGGCAAGAGTGGGAGGGGGAAGGGGTCCGTCGGTCACATAGCTGGCGGGAGCAAGCAACCCCTTGTATCGCGTATAGATACACGATACGCTTTGCCGGTGATCGTCAGCTTCCGGCACAAGGGTCTGGAGCAGCTCTATCGCACGGGGACCAAGAAGGGTGTCCAGGCCACCCACGTGCCGAAGCTGCTCCGCATCCTGTCAGCACTCGATGTGGCCGACAGCCCGGACGACCTGTCGATCCCATCGTTCCGCACCCAGCAGCTGAAGGGTGACCTGACCGGACACTGGTCGATCTGGGTGAACGGCAATTGGCGGGTGACCTTCCGATTCATCGAGGCGGATGTGGAACTGGTCGATTATCAGGACTACCACTGAGAAGGCAGGTGATGGCAATGATGAAGAATCCGGTGCATCCGGGAGAGATCTTGCGGGAGGACGTGCTGGCCCACCTCGGCCTGACCGTGAGTGAGGCGGCGTCGCGTCTGGGCATCTCGCGAGTGGCCCTGAGCCGGGTGTTGCACGGCCACGCGGGGATCAGCCCGAACCTCGCCGTTCGACTGGAGGAGGCCGGAGTCGGAACAGCCCGGGCATGGCTTGCCATGCAGGCTGCCCATGACCTGGCCAACGAGCGCGCAGCCGCACGTCCCAAGGTGCGCAGGCTCGACGACGTCGCCTGACGTCCGGCCAGTCAGCTAGGAGGCCGACAGGGGATGGGCAGCAACCGCTGCCGCGAGCTCTCCCGGGAGCTCATCCAGGTACTGTCCCGTAGTGGCGATGGAGGAGTGGCCGAGCATCTGCGCGACGACCTTCACGTCCCAGCCGGCCGACAACATGATCGTGGCAGCCGTATGGCGCAGGGCATGAGGCGTCACCTCCCTGGCCTTCTCCGGCGCCGCGAGCAGGACCCGTTGTTCGGCCCGGCGCAGCAACCGCTGGACATCCCGCGGATTCAGGCGGGCGCCCCGACCGGTACGGACCAAGGCCCGGGCAGAGTCCTCGCGCTGGTCCTGCGGCAGCTGGGGCCCCGGCGCCGGCCGTACGGCGAGGTAGGCATCGCGCCGTGCGACGAGCCAGGGGGAGAGGGGGACCTTGCGTACCTTGCCGCCCTTGCCATCGATCCGCCACACCACCTGGCCGTCCTCCATCCGCATGTCATCCAGATTGGCCTGACAGAGCTCAGAGACGCGAGGTCCCAGGATCGACAGCACCGAGAGGATGAAGCGGTCCCGGGCCCAGTTGCGTTCGTGCGGACGGGCAGTCGCAGGATCCTCCTCACCGGGTCCGAACTCCAGCAGCGCCAGGGCCTGGTCACCGGTCAGGGCCGTCCGGGCGATCCGCAGCCCACCGCGGACTGTCGGGTTGAGGACCGACCACTGCATGGGGGAGAGCTGTACCCAGCCGTTCTGGGCCGCGTGGCTGAAGAACTTGGAGACCGATTGCCGGAACCTCTTCTGGGTCGCCACACTGATCCCGGGGGCATGCTTGCGCGTCGGGTCGACGAACCGTCGGTCGGGGAGTGAGCCGAACCGAGCGATGGCCGTGTCGACGTCCTGGCCGGTGATGTCATCCACGACGACGTCACCACCGAGGATCCTGGTGAAGTCCGCCAGGTCGGCGGCGTAGTTGTCGCGGGTGGCAGGGGAGAGGTTGCCGACCGTCACCTGTGCGGAGACTGCGTCGAGATAGCGGTCGACCGCAGCGCCCAGCGTGATGCGTAGCGCCTTCGGCGGTGCCACCATGGTTACCCCTCCAATTTTCCGAAATCGCCCAGCGTCGTCCTTTTGTAGTACTACGACATTAAAGCCGAGACCGGTCGGGGCGTCGCAACACAGGCGAGTGGACCACCGCGCACGCCGACACCCGACCTCCAGGCACCCACGTCACCGATCCGCACGCACCGACGATTCAAGCGCACGGGTCAGACACTTGCCGCCCAAGCCGTCCCGTGGTCACCAGTCGCCGACCTGGACCAGGTGTACGAATCCGTCGGCGGATCGATTCGAACACCGACACAGCCAAGCGGAGATTCGACGACAGGAAGAGCCCAGCGCGGTGCGAACCCAGAGCGCCGGGCTCGCCTGGACGCCCAGCACGCCGAGGAGGAGGCGAGCAGCGCAGGGGTGCGCGCACAGCAAGCCCGAAGGGGAGCCGCAGAGTCCTCTCTCAGGGCTCCAGATTTCCTGTTTCTGACATAATGTGCATTATCGGTCATGTCAGACCAAGACTCTGGGCCACCGCCCGGGCTCTCGCCGCCTCATCAACCAGATGGCCGATCGACGGCGCTACCGCGGTTTCGGGCAAGTTCCAGAGGCA
Organism: Raineyella antarctica; assembly: GCF_900092135.1. Lineage (GTDB taxonomy): Bacteria > Actinomycetota > Actinomycetes > Propionibacteriales > Propionibacteriaceae > Raineyella > Raineyella antarctica. The sequence continues at coordinate 174,336 of NZ_FMYF01000004.1, forward strand.
ATCTCCAGGCGATCGCACCGACGAAAGGCAGAGTGGCTCCGGTTTACCGGGACCGGCGCGAGGTCACCCATGGCCGGTGCTTGCACGGGCTCCACCATGTCGTGGCACGCGAAGGCCAACCAGCCCCTGCCGGGCCGGCATCACAGCAGTCGGGCCCTCGACTGCTGCTTTACTTTCATCGCCAAGCACTACCCCTGCACGACATCCTTTGATTCATCACAATCCATTGCTAGCATCTACCCCAGGAGGTGCTAGCAATGGCCACGATCACCGTCCGGGGTCTCCCCGATGAGGTTCGCGACGCACTCAAGCGACGCGCCGCCAGAAAGGGCCACTCCATGGAGGCCGAGGCCCGCGAGATTCTTGCTGACACCATCAGGGCCGACATACAGGTACCCAACGCCCTGGTTGCCCTCCACCTGGCGACTCGCGAAAATCCTGTCGACCTGGAACTCCCCGAGCGCAACGTCGAGCCACCCCGCGAGGTGTTCTGATGCGGGTGGCGCTCGACACCAATGTCGTGTCGGAGGTCATCAAGCCGCACTGTGACCCCAACGTCCTGAGCTGGATTCGCGGGCTCGCCACGGCGGATCTCGCACTGCCGGCTCCTTGTCTTGCCGAGTTGCATGTGGGCCTCCATCTGCTTCCAAACGGTGCGCGGCGGCAGCGACTCGAGCGCGCCGTGGAGGCCTTCATCGACGAGATCCCCATGATCCTGCCTTTCGACCGCAGCGCCGCCGAAGCTTTTGCCGATATTGCCACCGCACCAGGACGGCCTCGTCCGACCATGGACGCCCTGATCGCGTCCATCTGCGTAGGCCAGGGACTTCCCTTGGCCACCCGCAACGTCCGCGACTTCGCCGGCTGCGGCATGGGGCTCATCAACCCCTGGGAACCGTGACCCGGCAGGGGCCCCAGGTAGGAGGTCGAGGCCAGGTGGGCTCGCTCAGGTGTCCTCCCCCGCCTTACCGTTTGGCTGTTCCCGGGACCCAAGCGAGGCAGCGCTCATCGCCACCCTGCGAGAAATGGGCTTGGCTCCGGGAACCTCGCGGTTTCCGAAGCCAAGCAATCGAGCGGCCAACGAGCCCATACCCTATCCCGAAAAAAGCTCTGAGGCGGGGCGGTGGGCATCTCTCGCCCGCTCCTTCGCGGCCACCCAAGTCACTGTGCAAGGATCGCGCAAATGTCAGTCTTTAGGCGGGTACCTGGATTCCTGAAGCGATCCCGGAAAACGCTCCGAGGCATCGAGCCATGATCAAGAGCCCTTCGGCCAGTCCTCCGGGGTTGGCTGATCCGGGTCCTCGACCTTGTCGGAATGGTCGGTCCAGCGGTCCTTGGGCCGGTAGCCCAACTCCAGCATGGTGTTGGTGATGTCCCAGCGCCGGTTCGGGTTGTCCGAGACCGCGTAGTACAGGCCGAACCGCACCTTCGCCTCGATCGCGCAGCGTACGACCTGTTCGGTGTCGTCCTCGCTGAGCCACATGGCGCGCAGCACGTCCTTGTCCGGGCCCTCGTCGGGATCCGCGATCGACCAGCCGATGCGCAGCGCGATGAAGTCGATGCCGTACTCGTCGTGGTAATAGCGGCCGATCGCCTCGCCGAACACCTTCGACAACCCGTAGAACGAGTCAGGGCGGGGCGGGGTCGTCGAGTACACCGGCCACTCCCCCAGCCTGTCGTACATGCCGAACGCATGGTTGGACGAGGCGTAGACGAAGCGGCGCACGCCCTTGGCGCGGGCGGCTTCGAGCACGTTGCGCATCCCAATGATGTTGGCGTCCAGCACGTCCTGCCAACTGGCCTCTGGGGACGATGCGCCGGCCAAATGGACCACGGTGTCCACGCCGTCCATCAGGGCCTCGATCGCCGGGTAGTCGTCCAGTTCGGCCCGGCGCAGCCGCTTCGCCATCTCCTCGGAATGCGTGTGCCGACCGTGCAGCACCAGGTCGTAGTCCGCGTCGAGCCGCTCGAACAGCAGCGATCCGATACCTCCGGTGGCCCCGGTGATCAGCACTCGGCGCCTGGGATCCGTCGGCGGCTTCAGGTCATGGGGGTCCTGCGGTGTGACAGCCATGGTTCACCATTTCCTCTGCTCGGATGCACCACCATCCCCGTCGACGACCCGGGCGCCGGGCAGCGGCGCGCCGGGTCATCGCGGGATGTCCGGGTCGGACTCAGAGTTCGTCGATCGCTTTCACGAACACGTCGAGGTCCCCCGGGTTGCGGGAGGTGACGAGCGTCCAGCCGTTGGCGTCGTCCTTGACCAGGGCCTGGTCCTGCCAGGTCGCGCCGGCATTCTCCAGATCGGTGCGGATCGAGGGGTAGGACGTCAGGTCCTTGCCCTTGGTCAGTCCATCCTCGACCAGGATCCAGCCGGCGTGGCAGATCGCGGCGATCGACCGACCGGCTCCGGCCTGGGCCTTCACGAGCCGGCGGATGCCCTCATCGGTGCGACCGTGGTCGGCATTGAGTGCACCGCCCGGCAGGACGATCACGTCGTACGTGCCGGTGGCCTCGGCGACCGTCGTATCAGCGGGCACCTTGTCGGCCGGGTCCTTGTCGTGCTTGAGCGTCTGTACCGGATCGCCGCTGGGAGTGGCCAGCGTGACGTCGTGGCCCAGTTCCTTGAGCTTCTCCAGGGGCACGACCAGCTCGTCGCGCTCGGTGCCGTACTCGGTGGACAGGATCAGGATGTTCTTCTTGGGCATCTGTCGCGGTCCCTTCACTCGGATGTGACCATCTCCGGCAGGCGGCCCCGCCGGCCCCTTCCAATCTAGCCGCAGCAGCCCGATCAGCAAGGGAAATGTCGACACATCGCCAGCGAATCAGCCACACGGGAGGCGTACGGCTCCGAGGCCCCCGTTCCGCGTACGGAACCAGACCGCGCCGCACTCGCAGCGCAACAGCGTCACGGTGGCTGGCTGTTGGCACCGCCGTGCGGTCGCTCAGACCGCGCGGGCGCAGGTCCAGCCGTACGGCATCGTCCCTGAGGCAAGGAAGTCCTTGATGACAGTGGCGTCATAGGAGGACAGTGCCCTGTTCGCCACCGGATAGACGATCGGCTCCTCCTTGGCGTTGTGGTTCTCCAGCAGGGTGGTCAGGGCCTCCAGGTCGCCGGTGACGTCGGCGCCGGCCGAGCCGTCGGTGATCGCGGTCTGGAGCGCATCCAGCACGGACCAGATCTCGCCGTGCTCGCGCTCCATCACCATGATGGGCATGACGAGGCCAGCCTCCCGCAGCTGGGGGAACATCATCGCCTCCTCCACGTAGATGTGGCGACGCAACAGGTCCATCGAAGCCCGGAATGCCTCGTCAGGCATCTCGCCGTTGCCGAAGCGCACGATGTCCTCGTCGATGCTGCGGTGTTCTGCCTCGAGGATCGCCCCGACCGTCTGCTCGTCCATCTGCCAACCTCCATGGGGTGCGGCTGTTCGTGTGCTCATCGTGTCACGCCCCCGAGCACTCCGGTCTCCGGCAGCGTCCGCAGCCCCGGAGTGGCGGCGACGTCCTGGCGTACGCTGCCGAGCACCACCTCCCCCTCGGGCGCGTACCCGCGGCCAGTGACCTCGTACCACTCCCCCCCCCCGGCAGCCACAGGCGCGGCACGGTCTGCTCGATCTGGGGCCGGGTGCCCGTTGTGTCCGGGCAGATCACGGTGGTGCAGCCCAGCGTGCCCACCGACAATTTCTCCACCAGGGCGTTCTGCCGGCGCCATCCGCTGCACGGCCAGCGTGAGTGACAGCGTCCCGTGGGAGCCAGTGGTGAGCGTCGGATGGGGCGAGGGAAGAGGTCAGTCCAGGTCGATCCAGTAGCGCCGGTACGGCCGCCCGGCCAGCCCGGGCACCACGTCCTGGAACACTCCCCCCGCGCCCTCGATGGTTCGCCGCGAGCCGATGTTGTCCACGTCGCAGGACACCATCACGCGCCCCAACCCCCGCTCCCGGGCGATGTCGAGGATGCCTGCCATCGCGAAGCGGGCCAGTCCGCGCCGACGCGCCGAGGGCCGGACTCCATACCCCACGTGCCCGCCGACCGCAGCCAGGAACTCGTTGAGCTCGTGGCGCAACTGCACCGATCCGAGCACCGCATCGTCCTCGACGATCCACCGAGTGGTGGAGGTGACGAAGGACGGCTTGCGGGGGACGGTCTCCTCGGCCAGCAGCGTACGAACCCAGGTGGCGAACCCGTCCGGAGTGCTGACGTCGTCCTCGGGCTCCAAGCTGAAGCCGTGCATCAGGCCCTCACCCCACTCCTCCACCAGCTCGAGGAAGGAGGCGTGGAATCGGATGTCGGGCTCGACGAGCACTGGTGCCATCGGTGTCGGTCCCCTGTCGTCGTCGCGGATTGCGGCGCTCCATCCTACCGAGCACGCCGAGCGGCGGTGAGTCCCTCGATGATCTCCTCATCCGACAGGATTCCCGGCAGGGGGATCACCATCGTCCAGTCCCACTCGTCCTTAGTGCCGTCTCCTCCTTGGCGTGAGCAGTGCGCGGCCGTCGTGGATCCCGGTCAGGCGCCCACGTACGCCGCCAGGTGCTGGCCGGTGAGGGTGGACCGGGCCGCGACCAGGTCGGCCGGGGTGCCCTCGAAGACCACCCGGCCGCCGTCGTGGCCGGCACCCGGTCCCAGGTCGATGATCCAGTCCGCATGCGCCATCACGGCCTGGTGGTGCTCGACCACGATGACCGACTTGCCCGAGTCCACGAGCCGGTCCAGCAGGGCCAGCAGTTGTTCGACGTCGGCCAGGTGCAGCCCGTTCGTCGGCTCGTCCAGCACGTAGATGCCGCCCTTGTCGCCCAGGTGGGTGGCCAGCTTCAGCCGCTGGCGCTCGCCACCGGAGAGCGTGGTCAGCGGCTGGCCGATCGTCAGGTAGCCGAGCCCGACGTCGGCCAGGCGCTGCAGGATGGTGTGGGCCGCCGGGGTACGCGACTCCCCCACCCCGAAGAATTCGAGCGCCTCGTCGACCGGCATCGCCAGCACCTCGCTGATGTCGCGACCGCTCAGGTGGTACTCCAGCACTGCCGGCTCGTACCGCTTGCCCTCGCACACCTCGCAGGTGGTGGAGACGGTCGCCATGAACCCGAGTTCGGTGTACGTGACGCCGGCGCCGTTGCAGTTCGGACAGGCTCCCTCGGAGTTGGAGCTGAACAGGGCCGGCTTGACACCGTTGGCCTTGGCGAAGGCCTTGCGGATCGGCTCGAGCAGCCCGGTGTAGGTGGCCGGATTGCTGCGCCGTGACCCCCGGATGGCGCCCTGGTCGATCGCCACCACCTCCGCGCCGACGGGCAGCGAGTCGTGCACCAGGGAACTCTTGCCGGACCCCGCCACGCCGGTGACCACCGTCAGCACCCCCAGCGGGATGTCGACGTCGACGTCGCGCAGGTTGTGGGCGCTGGCGCCGCGAATCTCCAGCGCCCCGGTGGCCGTACGGACCGAACGCTTCAGCGCGGCCCGGTCGTCGAGGTGCCGACCGGTCAGGGTGTCGCTCCCCCGCAGCTGCGCCACCGTCCCCTCGAAGCAGATCTCGCCGCCCGCGCTGCCGGCTCCGGGCCCCAGGTCGACCACGTGGTCGGCGATCTCGATCATCTCCGGCTTGTGCTCGATGACGAGCACGGTGTTGCCCTTGTCCCGCAGTTCGAGCAGCAGCGTGTTCATCCGGGCGATGTCGTGCGGGTGCAGGCCGATGCTGGGCTCGTCGAAGACGTACGTGACGTCGGTGAGCGAGGAGCCCAGGTGCCGGATCATCTTGGTCCGCTGCGCCTCACCGCCCGACAGGGTGCCGGAGGGCCGGTCCAGCGACAGGTAGCCCAGCCCGATCGCGACGAAGGAGTCCAGGACGTGCTGCAGCCCGGCGACCAGCGGCCGCACCGACGGCTCGTCGAGGTCCCGCAGCCACTCGGCCAGGTCGGTGACCTGCATCGAGCAGGCCTCGGCGATGTTGAGGCCCTTGATCCGGGAGGAGCGCGCGGCCTCGCTGAGCCGGGTGCCGCCGCAGTCCGGGCAGACGATGAACGTCACCGCCCGGTCGACGAACTCGCGGATGTGCGGCTGCATCGACTCCCTGTCCTTGGACAGCATCGACTTCTGGATCCGCAGGACCAGGCCCTCGTAGGTGGAGTTGATCCCCCGGAACTTCATCCTGGTCGGCTCGCGGTACAGGAAGTCGTACCGCTCCTTCTCCGTGTAGTCCCGGATCGGCTTGGCCGGGTCGAGGAGGCCGGACTCGGAGTAGAAGCGGACGTTCCAGCCGCCCGCGTTGTAGCCCGGGATGGTCAGCGCGCCCTCGTCGAGCGACTTGGTGTCGTCGAACAGTTGGGTGAGGTCGAAGTCGGTGACGTTGCCCATCCCCTCGCAGCGCGGGCACATGCCGCCCTGGATGCTGAAGGTGCGCTTCACGGCCTTCTGGTGCTGTCCCTTCTGGACGGTCATCGCGCCGCTGGCCGATACCGAGGGGATATTGAAGGAGTACGCCCGGGGTGAGCCGAGTCGCGGCTCGGCGATCCGGCTGAACAGCAGCCGCAGCACCGCCACGGCGTCGGTCGCGGTCCCCACCGTGGAGCGGGGATTGCCGCCCATCCGCTCCTGGTCGACGATCAGTGCCGGGGTGAGACCCTCCAGCAGGTCGACGTCCGGGCGGGCCATCGTTGGCATGAAGCCCTGCACGAAGGTGCTGTAGGTCTCGTTGATCATCCGCTGGGACTCCGCGGCGATCGTGGCGAAGACCAGCGAACTCTTCCCCGAGCCGGAGACCCCGGTGAAGACGGTCAGCCGTCGCTTCGGGATCTCCAGGCTGATGTCCTTGAGGTTGTTCTCGCGGGCGCCCTGGACGCGGATCCGGTCATGGCTGTCGGCGAGGAAGGGTTGGGGCTCCAGGCTCGGGGCTGTGCTCATCGGTCTTCTCTCCGGTGCGTGGACGGGTCAGCGCACCTCGTCGGTGCCCAGGTCGATCGTCAGGATCTGCATCACCGTCAACGGCAGCGGAACGACCCCCCGCGAGACCAGGAACACCACGGACGGCGCCGCCTCGGCCATGTTGCTGGTCAGGATGTAGGTCAGGAACTTGCGGATGTTCTCGTAGACGCCGCGACCCTCGTCGATCGCCCGCACGATCGACCCGAAGTGGTCATCGGTGAGGACCATGTCCGCGGCTTCCTCGGACACGTCGGTGCCGGTGCGGCCCATCGCGATGCCGATGTCGGCCTTCTTCAACGCGGGCGCGTCGTTCACCCCGTCGCCGGTGACCGCGACGATCTCCCCCATCGCCTGCAGCGCCTCGACGACCCGGAACTTCTGCTCCGGGGCGACCCGGGCGAAGATCGCCTCACCGCGCAGTGCCTCGGTCAGCTCTGCATCGGACATCCGCTCCAGCTCCGGACCCGGGATGATCCGCGGATCGTCCCCGCGCACGATGCCGATGCTGCGGGCTATCGACTCGGCCGTCAGTCCGTAGTCCCCGGTGATCATGATGATCCGGATGCTGGCCCGATGACAGGTCGCGACCGCCTCCGAGACCCCCTCGCGCGGTGGATCCTCCATCGCGACCAGCCCGAGGAAGGTGAGCTCCCGCTCGGCCTCCTCGGTGGTCAGGCCGGTCGGGTCCACTCCCGCCTCGACGGTACGGATCGCCACGGCCAGTACCCGTAGACCGTTCCGGGCGAAGTCGTCGTTCACCGCGGCGATGTCACGGCGGTCCTGGTCGCTCATCTCCTCCCGTATCCCTTGGCGGATGATCCCGCTGCACAGCTGCGGCACCTCCTGCGGAGCACCCTTGACGTACGCGATGTTGCGGCCGTCGACCCGGTGGACGGCCGTCATGCGCTTGCGGCGGGAGTCGAACGGAAGTTCCTTCACCCGGGGACGGTCCCGGTGCAACGCGTCGACGTCGAGACCGCCCTTCGACGCCACGACGAGCAGGCACGCCTCGGTGGGGTCGCCTTGCACGCTCCACTCCTGCTCCCCCGTCGCCGGCTCGTGCACCGTGCTGTTGTTGCACAGGCTGATCGTCTCTAGCAGCGCGCGCAATCCGGGGTTGCTGGCGACGTCCTGGCGTACGCCGTCGAGCAGGACCTGGCCCTCGGGCGCGTACCCCCGCCCGGTCACCTCGTAGGACTCCCCCGGCAGCCACAGCCGCAACACCGTCATCTCGTTCTGGGTCAGGGTGCCGGTCTTGTCGGAGCAGATCACCGTGGTGCAGCCCAGCGTCTCCACCGACGAGAGCTTCTTGACCAGCGCGTTCTGCTTGGCCATCCGCTGGACGGCCAGGGCCAGGGACAGCGTCACCGTCGGCAGCAGGCCCTCGGGGATGAAGGCCACGATCATGCCCAGGCCGAAGACGAACGAGCGGCCCCAAGGCTCGCCCACGAACAGGACGGCCACCAGCACAAAGAACGCCCCCAGCGCCAGCGCGAGGACCGACAACTGGCGGGTCAGGCGGCCGAGCTCCTTCTGGAGCGGGCTGGGCTCGTCGTGCACCGACTGGGTCAGGTCGGCGATCCGGCCGAACTCGGTGTGCATGCCGGTGGACGTGACCACCACCCGGCCATCACCGCTGGACACGGTGGTGCCGGCGTAGACCATGTTCGTCAGCTGCGCCATCGGCAGGTCCTCGTCGATGGACCGGGCGTTCTTGTGGACCGGGCGCGACTCCCCACTGAGCGTGGACTGGTCGACCTGCAGGTCGTTGGCCTCGACCACTCGGGCATCGGCACTGATCCGGTCGCCCTCGGTGACCAGCACCAGGTCCCCCGGCACCAACTCCTCGCTCGGGACCTGGCAGACATCACCGTCGCGTACGACGGTCGCGCAGCTGGTCAGCATCTTCTTGAGTTCCTCGGTGGCCCGCTCGGCGCGGTACTCCTGCCAGAAACCGAACACGCCGTTGATGACGTTGACCGCGAAGACGGCGACACCGATCTCGACGATGCCGGCCACCAGGGCGATGAGTCCCGCGACCCACAGCAGGATCGCCATCGGGCTGGTGAACTCCGACAGGAAGGTCAGGATGACCGGCCGCTGCTTCTGCTCGCGCAGCACATTGGGGCCGTAGTGGGCCAGCAGCTCGCGTGCACGGTCCGGGGCGAGACCACGCTCATCGGAGCCGAGCAGCTCCAGGACCTTGTGCGCCTCGAGACGGTGCACCCCTGCCCCGGGCAGCTCGGAGGCTGTGGCGGTGGCCGATCCCCTGGCTGTGGTCATGCTCCTCACCCCCGGACGGAGCCGCCCGCCCCGACGTCCGCAGGTACAGACCATCCCGTCTCGACACGCTAGTGCGCTCAGCTGAGACGACACGAAGAGCGTGGTTGCCCCCGGGTGGCTCGCGATCCTGTGGCGGGCGAGGGGCCCCGAGGTGTCGGACCCCTCCAGTAGCCTTGCGGCAGCCGCTCGACACAGGAGACGCCCATGGCCAGCGACGGCGTACGCCCCGACCCGGAGTCCGTGCTGTCCCGGTTCTCCCCTGCCACCGCGGCCTGGTTCTCCGGGGCCTTCGCCTCGCCCACCCACGCGCAGGTGGGGGCCTGGGACGCCGTTTCCTCGGGACGGCACGCGCTTGTGGTCGCCCCCACCGGCTCCGGCAAGACCCTCGCCGCGTTCCTGTGGGCACTGGACAGCCTGCTGCGCGACAGCGAGGCCGCCCAGGACGGGGCACGGACCCGTACGACCCGGGTGCTGTACGTCTCCCCGCTCAAGGCCCTCGGCGTGGACGTGGAGCGCAACCTGCGCGCCCCGCTGGTCGGCATCACCGCGACCGCCCGCCGACTCGGCCTGTCTGCGCCCGAGGTCCGGGTCGGCGTACGCTCCGGCGACACCCCGCCCCAGGAGCGGCGCCGGCTGGTGAAGGATCCCCCGGACATCCTGATCACCACCCCGGAGTCACTGTTCCTGATGCTCACCTCCCAGGCCCGCTCGGCGCTGGCCGGGGTGGAGACGGTGATCATCGACGAGGTGCACGCGGTCGCGGGCACCAAGCGTGGCGCGCACCTGGCGGTCAGCCTGGAGCGGCTGGACGCCCTGCTGGCGCGGCCGGCCCAACGGATCGGGCTGTCCGCCACCGTGGAGCCGGCCGAGGAGGTCGCCCGGTTCCTGGGCGGGATCCAGCCGGTCCGCGTGGTCGCCCCACGGGCCGAGAAGTCCTGGCAGCTGACCGTCACCGTGCCTGTTCCCGACATGACCGAACTGCCTGCCCTCGCCGAGGGCCAGCAGGAGGCTCCCCGGACCGGCCTGCAGCCGCACGCCTCGATCTGGCCGCACGTGGAGGAGCGGATCGTCGACCTGGTGGCGGCGCACCGCTCCACGATCGTCTTCGTCAACTCCCGGCGGACCGCCGAGCGCCTCACCGCCCGGCTGAACGAGATCCGACAGGAGCGCAGCCCGGACGAGGACCCCGACGAGGGGACGGAGTTCGCCCGGGCCCACCACGGATCGGTCTCGAAGGAGCAGCGGGCCCTGGTCGAGGATGGCCTGAAGACCGGTCGGCTGCGCTGCGTGGTCGCCACCAGTTCGCTGGAACTGGGCATCGACATGGGCTCGGTGGAGCTGGTCATCCAGGTCGAGGCGCCGCCGTCGGTGGCCTCCGGGCTGCAGCGGGTGGGCCGCGCCGGCCACCAGGTGGGCGAGACCTCCGTCGGCTGGTTCTTCCCCAAGCACCGCGGCGACCTGGTGAACACCACGGTGGTGGTGGAGCGGATGCGTGCCGGCCGGATCGAGTCCCTGGCCGTACCGGCCAATCCGCTGGACATCCTGGCCCAGCAGACGGTGGCGGCCTGTGCCCTCGACGAGATCGATGCCGAGGAGTGGTTCGACCGGGTGCGGCGCTCGGCACCGTTCGCGACCCTGCCGCACTCGGCGTACGAGTCGGTGCTGGACCTGTTGTCAGGGCGCTACCCCTCCGACGAGTTCGCCGAGCTGCGGCCTCGGCTGGTCTGGGACCGGGAGGCCGGCGTGCTGGCCGGGCGGCCCGGCGCCCAGCGCCTCGCCGTCACCTCCGGCGGCACGATCCCCGACCGAGGGCTGTTCGGGGTCTTCCTGGCCGGCTCGGAGGCCGGGTCGTCGGGCCGGACCGGTGGACGTCGGGTCGGTGAGCTGGACGAGGAGATGGTGTACGAGTCCCGGGTCGGGGACGTGATCACCCTGGGCGCCACCTCCTGGCAGGTCCAGCAGATCACCCACGACCGCGTGCTGGTGGTCCCGGCCTTCGGCCAGCCCGGCCGGGTCCCCTTCTGGCGAGGTGATGCGGAGGGCCGGCCGGTGCAGCTGGGCACCGCCGTGGGGGCCTTCCGCCGTGAGGTGACCGCACGAGCGGGCACCGCGACCGCCGATCAGGTCCAGGAGCGACTGGCGGCGGCCGGGCTGGACCAGTGGGCCCGCGACAACCTCACCGCCTACCTGGCCGAACAGCAGGAGGCGACCGGCGTCCTGCCGACCGAGAAGACGCTGGTGGTGGAGCGGTTCCGTGACGAGCTGGGCGACTGGCGGGTCGCGCTGCACTCCCCCTACGGCCTGCCGGTGCACGCCCCCTGGGCGCTCGCTGTCGCGGCACGGCTGCAGGCCCGCTACGGGATGGACGGCCAGGCCATGGCCGCCGACGATGGGATCGTGCTGCGGGTGCCGATGATGGAGGACGAGCCGCCCGGCGCCGACCTGTTCCTGTTCGACCCCGACGAGCTCGAGGAGCTGGTCACCCGCGAGGTGGGAGGGTCGGCGCTGTTCGCGTCCCGGTTCCGGGAGAACGCCGCGCGGGCGCTGCTGCTGCCGCGCCGCGACCCGGGACGGCGCTCCCCCTTGTGGCAGCAGCGACAACGCTCGGCCCAGCTGCTGGAGGTGGCCCGCAAGTACCCACAGTTCCCGATCGTGCTGGAGACCGTGCGCGAGTGCCTGCAGGACGTCTACGACCTGCCCGCCCTCAAGGGCCTGGCCGCGCAGGTCGGCTCCCGGGCCGTCCGCCTGGTCGAGACCACCACCGCAAACCCTTCCCCGTTCGCGCAGTCGCTGCTGTTCGGCTACGTCGCCCAGTTCCTCTACGAGGGCGACTCGCCGCTGGCCGAACGTCGGGCCGCCGCGCTCTCCCTCGACCCGAGCCTGCTCAACGAGCTGCTGGGCCGGGCCGAGCTGCGCGACCTGCTCGACCCGGCGGTGATCGCGTCGGTGGAGGCGGACCTGCAGCGGCTGTCCCCGCAGCGCAGGGTCCGCGGCGCCGAGGGGCTGGCCGACGCGCTGCGGTTGCTCGGCCCGCTGACCGTCGACGAGGCGGCCGCGCGCCTGGCGGCCGAGGAGGACAACGTTCGGAGCGGTCGCGAAACTTTCGAGAATCAAGAAGAAACCAAGGAAACCTCAAAGAGTGAGGGGTTTGGGGAAAGCCGAAACCTACGGGAAATGGGAACCCCTCCCTCGAACGAAAGCCTTTCCGGATCCAGGTCCGCGGACGAACCTCGAAACCTTGACAAGAGCGGGGGGCTGGGAGCTTCGCACGGTTCGCCGACCCCCGGGAAACCAAAGAAACCTGAAGCTCCGGCGGAGCCTGCGAAACAGCACGAAACAGCGAACATCCGGGCGCGAGCCCTGCTGGACCTGTTGGTACAGGAACGACGGGCGCTCCAGTTGCGGATCGGCGGCGAAGCGACGTACGCGGTCGTGCAGGACGCGGCCAGGCTCAGGGACGCCCTGGGCGTGGCTCTCCCGATGGGCGTGCCGCTGGCCTTCCTGGAGCCGGTGCCCGACCCCTTGGGCGATGTGGTCTCCCGCTACGCGCGCACCCACGGCCCGTTCACCGCGGCCGAGGCAGGCCGGGCGCTCGGGCTGGGCCCCGCGGTCGTGCTGCAGGTACTGCAGCGGTTGGCCGCCGAGCACCGGGTGACGGAGGGGGAGTTCCGGCCGGCCCACTCCCCCACTGGCCGATCCACCCCGTTGGACACCGAGTGGTGCGACGTGGAGGTCCTCCGCCGGATCCGGCGCCGGTCCCTGGCTGTCCTGCGGGCCGAGGTCGAACCGGTCGAGCAGCCAGCGTACGCCCGGTTCCTGGCCGACTGGCAGCACCTGGACGCCCCGGCCGGCGGCGGCTCGCCGGCGACCCTGCGCGGCGTGGACGGGGTCGCGACGGTCCTGGAGCAGTTGGCAGGCGTCGCGGTCCCGGCCAGCGCCTGGGAGAGCCACGTCCTGCCGGCCCGGGTCGCCGACTACTCCCCCGGCCAGCTCGACGAGTTGCTGGCCGGCGGGGAGTTCCTCTGGAGCGGCACCGCGCCCGCCACCGGCAACGACGGCTGGATCGCGTTCCACCCGGCCGAGACCGCCGACCTGACAGTGACCCGCGCGGAGGACTTCGAGCCCGGTCCGCTGCACCAGGCGCTGCTGGCCGCCCTGTCCGGCGGCGGGGCCTGGTTCGTCGGCCCGCTGGTGGACCGGGCCCAACAGGTGCTGGCCTCCCTGCCGGACGCGCCCGAGAGGGAGGCCTCCGGGATGGGTGCCGCCGCCGAGTGGGTGCAGGCGCTGTGGGACCTGGTCTGGGCCGGGCTGGTCGGCAACGACACCTTCGCCCCGGTCCGTGGCCTCCTCGGCCTGGGCCGTACCGCCCACCGGCAGCGGTCCCGACCGCCCCGGGTCCGCAGTGCCCGATCGGGCGGGCTCGGCCGTTCGGGGCGGCTGGCCCGCCTGCGGGAGCTGGGCGGCCCGCTTCCTGCCGGCACCACCGGCGCGTCGGCAGGCGTAGGGCTGGCGCTGTCCCCGTTCGAGGCCGCGCGGGTGGCGGGCCGCTGGTCGCTGCTGCCCGCGCCGACCGACGATCCCACGGTCCGCTCCCATGCCGCCGCCGAGGTGCTGCTGGACCGGTACGGCGTCATCACGCGCGGCGCGGTGGTGGCCGAGGAGGTCCCCGGAGGCTTCGCGACCCAGTACCGGCTGCTGACCCGGATGGAGGAGGCCGGTCAGGTGCGCCGCGGCTACTTCGTGGAGCACCTGGGCGCCGCCCAGTTCTCCACCGGCGCGACCGTCGACCGATTGCGTGGCTTCGCCCGGGCGGACGACGAGGAGGTCCCCTCGCCCACTGATCCTGCGCCGTGGCGCGAAACGCCGGACCGCCCGGCCCGGCATGCCCTCGCCCTGGCCGCCACCGACCCGGCCAACCCGTACGGTGCTGCCCTGCCCTGGCCCGAACTGCCGGCCGACGCCGACGGCGTCCGACCCACCGGACACAGGCCGGGTCGGAAGGCCGGCGCAGTGGTGGTGCTGGTGGAGGGCCGGCTGGTGCTGTACGTGGAGCGCGGCGGGCGGACCCTGCTGTGGTTCGCCGAGGACCCGACCGACGTACGGCTGCTGGACCCGACCGCCACGGCACTGGCCTGTGCGCTGCGCACCGCACAGGTGGAGAAGATGGCCCTGGAGAAGGTGAACGGACGATCGCTGCTGGCCACCCCCCTGGCGGAGGCACTGCTGCGCGCAGGCTTCTACTCCTCGCCCTCAGGGGTTAGGTTCAGGGCATGACCGAGTCGCCCACACTCCCCGGCACCCCCTCCGTCACCCCGTTCCTGATGTTCGAGGGCTCGGCCCGCCAGGCCGTCGAGTTCTACGTCGAGACCTTTGCGCCCGTCGTGGGGGGCACGCAGGTCACCTCCCTGGAGTTGTACGGAGCCGACGGGCCCGGCCCCGAGGGGACGGTGGCCGCCTGCTCGTTCACCGTGGCCGGTCAGCCGATCCGAGCCTTCGACTCGTTCGTGCACCACGGGTTCACCTTCACCCCGGCCGTGTCCTTCTTCGTCGAGCTGCCGAGCGCCGCGGACGTCCGTACGCTCGCCGCCACCCTCGGTGAGGGCGGCGGGGAACTGATGCCGCCGGACGCGTACGGCTTCTCCGAGTTGTTCGCCTGGGTCAACGACCGCTGGGGCGTGTCCTGGCAGCTCAACTCCGCCACCCCCGCGGAGCCGGGTGCCTGAGGGCGACTCGCTGGTCCGGCTGGCCGACCGGCTGCGACCGGTCCTGGAGGGCCGGCGCCTGACCCGGACCGACTTCCGCGTCCCGCAGCTGGCGGTGCTGGACCTGACCGGCCGCACCGTCGAGGAGGTCCGGCCACGGGCCAAGTACCTGCTGATGAGGGCCGGTGACCTGACCGTTGTCTCCCACCTGAAGATGGAGGGCAGCTGGGAGGCCTACCCGCTCATCGGCCCAGCCGGAGGCCCACAGGCCCCCCGCTGGCGGCACCCGGGCTGGCAGGCCCGCTGCGTACTGGAGACCGCCGAGCACCAGGTCGTCGGGTTCCAGCTGGGGCTGCTGGAGGTCGTCCCCACCTCCGGCGTCGAGGACCGGTTGGGCTTCCTCGGGCCCGACTTGCTGGACCCGGCCTGGCAGGACCCGGCGCAGGCCGAGGGATTGCTGGCCGAGGGCGTACGCCGCCTGCGGCAGGATCCCGAGCGGCCGATCGGGCTGGCCCTGCTCGACCAGCGGCTGGTCTCCGGGATCGGGAACATCTACCGCTGCGAGACGCTGCTCCTGGCCGGACTGGACCCGCATCGGCCGGTCTCCTCCGTGCCGGACCTGCCCGGGCTCGTCCTGCTGGCCCGGGACCTGTTGCGCGCCAACGTCTCGCCCCACCCCGGCGGCGACCTGCGCACCACCACCGGCGTCGAACCCCGGGCGGAGGCACCGTACGGGGTCAGGGTGCTGGTGCCCACCACCACGGGCGGCCCAGCAGAGGCGGCCGGACGGCGGACACCCATCCGCGGCCTGCCCACCCGCCGTACGCCGGCGTACTGGGTCTACGGGCGTGAGCACGAGGGGTGCCTGCGCTGCGGCGGGCCGGTCCGTCGGGAGGACTACGTCGACCCGCGTGATCCGGCCTCGGGCGCCCGCCAGCTGTGGTGGTGCCCGCGCTGCCAGCGCTGAGCCCTGCGCCCGACCTGGTCGGGCACCTCCATCCCCCCGGGCACCATCCGCCCCGGGCACCATCCGCCTGGGCTCGGGGGAGCGTCCCTGACCCGGCCCGGAACGCTCCCCCGAACACCCCTCGCGAGCTGGTCGATGGCCCCCCAGCGCGCCACGATGGAGACATGCAGACCTCTTCGTACGACCCCACCACCGGTCGCGCACCCTCGATGACCTCCGGCGAGGAGCGTTCGGTCGCCTCCCTGGCCCACCTGTCGGCTATCATCGCGATGATCGTCAGCGCCGGCTGGCTCAGCTTCATCGGCCCGCTCGTGGTCTGGTTCCTCTACAAGGACCGCAGCGCCTTCGTCCGCAACGCAGCCGCCGGCTCCTTCAACTTCAACATCTGGGCCTGGGTAATGAACGTAGTCGCCTGGATCCTGGCGTTCACCGTGGTCCTCCTGCCCGTCGCCGTCATCCTGTGGGTGGTGGCCGGCGTGATGACCCTGTGGTGCCACATCCGGGGCGCGATCGTCGCGCAGCACGGCCAGGCCTACCGCTACCCGGCCAGCATCGGCCTGCTGCACTGACCCGGTGGACAACCGCCACCGCGATGAGCGGGGCCGGTGACACCGGTGCGCTCGGGGCCTACCCTCGGAGCATGAGCGACACTTCCGTGGAGGAGCTCCACGCCGTCGTCCACGGTCATGTCCAGGGCGTCGGCTTCCGCTTCTGGACCGAGCGCCAGGCCGCCAGGCTCGGCCTGGTCGGCTGGGTGGCCAACCGCAACGACGGCAGCGTCGAGATCGTCGCGCAGGGCACCCACGACCAGGTCGTCGCGATGCTGCGCAAGCTGAAGTCCCCGATGACCCCCGGCAGCGTCGACTTCCTCGACCGGGAGATCCGTACGCCCACCCAACGGTTCCGCGACTTCCGCGTCACGTACTGAGGGAGCCGCCCGCGGGTCAGCGCTGCGGAGTGGACCGCACCGGGCGGTCCGGGGTCCGGTGATGAGAGCATGTCCCCCGTGAATGGGCGACGGGCGTGGTTGGTGTGGTTGACAGGTGTGCTCGTCTACGCGGTGGCCGTCATGCAGCGCAGCAGCTTCGGGGTCGCCGGACTCGAGGCCGCCCAGCACTTCAGCGCCGGCGCCGGCATCGTGTCGATGTTCGTGGTCCTGCAGCTGGGCGTGTACGCCGCCGCCCAGGTCCCGGTCGGCCTGGCGCTGGACCGGCTCGGCTCGCGCACCGTGGTCACCGCCGGAGCCCTGGTGATGGCCGTCGGCCAGCTGATGGTCGGCTCGACCGACTCGATCACGGTCGCGATCATCGGCCGGATCCTGGTCGGCCTGGGCGATGCGATGACGTTCAACTCGGTGATCCGCCTGGTCCCCTACTGGTTCGCCAACCACCGGGTGCCGATCATGACCCAGCTGACCGGCATGCTCGGCCAGCTCGGGCAGATCCTCAGCGCCGTCCCGTTCCTGTCGGTGCTGGTCACCTACGGCTGGCGTCCGGCGTTCTTCGCGGCAGCCGGGACGGCGGTCCTCGGCGCCGCCCTGATGTGGGTCTTCGGCCGCAATGCCCCGCCCGGGCGGTGGCAGCCGGACACGACGGCCTCACTCGGTGCGGTCACCGCGAGCCTGCGGGCCATCCTCCGGGAACCGCACACCTCGGTCGGCTTCTGGATCCACTTCACCACCTGCTTCTCCACCATGATGTTCCCGCTGATGTGGGGCTATCCCTACCTCACCGCGGGCCTGGGCTACTCCCCCGCGGTGGCCAGCGCCCTGTTGTCCGTCTTCGCCCTGGTCGCGATCCCCGTCGGCCCGCTTGTCGGCCGGCTGACCGCCCGCCATCCCCGGCACCGCTCCGGCCTCGCCCTGGCGCTGATCACCCTCCAGCTGGTCGCCTGGACCGGCGTCCTGCTGTGGCCCGGGGTGCCGCCGGTCTGGGCACTGGTCGTGCTGATCACCGCGCTGGCGATGGGCGGCCCGGGCTCCAACATCGGCTTCGACTACGTCCGTACATCGCAACCGCCCCAGCGCGTCGGGACCGGAACGGGCATCGTGCTGATGGGCGGGTTCACCGCGGCCCTGGTCAGCGTGCTGTTCATCGGTCTGGCCCTGGACCTGCTGACCGGCGGGGGCGGCTACGACCAGCGCTCCTTCACGATCGGCATGACCACCCAGGCGCCGATCTACGCCGTCGGCCTGGCCGGGATCCTGCTCTCCCGCCGCCGTCTGCGCACCCACCCCAGGTGAGCCGCCGGGCCGGCGCGAACCCCCCGGCCCAGGCCGAGACCCCGATGGCACAGGATTTCCCCTGTCCCCCTGCGGGGCATGAGATAGTGGCCCAAACATCAGAACGGAGTTGTCCTGTGCCGAGTCGATCCCCCGTGGAGACCCTGCGGTTCCTGGCCGCACCCACCGATGTCCTCTTCGACGGGGAGAACATCGTCAACGGCGGGAAGATCCTGGAATGGATCGACAAGGCGGCGTATGCCGTCGCCGCCGGCTGGAGCGGCAGCTACTGCGTGACCGCCTACGTCGGCCACGTCTCCTTCCGCCACGGCATCCCCTCCGGGCACCTGGTGGAGGTCGAGGCCCGGATCATCTACACCGGCCGTACGTCGATGCACATCCAGTGCACCGTCCGCAACGCCGACCCGAAGCGACTGTCCTGGACCGAGGCCACCAGCTGCCTGGTGATCTTCGTCGCGACCGACGGCAAGGGCAAGTCGGTCCCGGTGGTCGAGTTCGACCCGATCACCGCCAGCGAGCGGGCCCACGCCCGGGCCGCGATCGGCCGGGCGGACATCCGCCGCGAGATCGAGAACCAGATGGCCCAGCAGGTCTACACCGCCGCGGGCACCGCGCCGCGGATGGTCACCCGCTTCCTGGCCCAGCCGACCGACGTCAACTGGGGTGGCAAGGTCCACGGTGGTACCGCGATGGAGTGGATCGACCAGGCCGCCTGGCTCTGCGCCACCCAGTGGTCCGGCATGACGCCGACGGTGGTCTACTCCGGCGGCGTACGGTTCTACCGGCCCATCCACATCGGCCACGTCGTCGAGCTGGAGGCGCGCCTGCTGCGCACCAACCGCAAGACGATGGACATCGCCGTGCACGTACGCTCCGGTGACCCCCGCACCCCCGAGCGCCAGCTGACCACCCACTGCGCCATCACGTACGGCGTCCGCGGTGACGACGACCGGCTGGTCGACATCCCGCAGTGGGAGCCGCAGAACGACGAGGACCGGGCCCTGGCGGACCACGCCTACCGGCTTCGCAAGATTCGCGGCCACCGCGTACCCGGCCTGTCCACCGGCTAGCCCCACCGGCGACGGCACCGCCCTCCCCCGCGTCGCTGCCGGCCCACGCCTCGCTAGGCTGGCCGACAGCTACCCCGACCAGGGAACAGGAGGGGATGGGATGTCCTC
Organism: Raineyella antarctica; assembly: GCF_900092135.1. Lineage (GTDB taxonomy): Bacteria > Actinomycetota > Actinomycetes > Propionibacteriales > Propionibacteriaceae > Raineyella > Raineyella antarctica. The sequence goes on from NZ_FMYF01000004.1 coordinate 193,620, forward strand.
GTCGTTCATATCGGCCGCCCAGCTCATGCAGGAAATGGCGGACGGCACCATCAAGCAGGTCAACCCGTTCACCGGGACCGAGGTCTGGACCGTCCCGGGCCGGGCGCACCGCCCGCTCGGGATCCACCATCCGGACCCGCAGCCGCTCCGCAACGAGGACCACGGCCGCTGGTGTTCGTTCTGCGAGTCCCGCTACCTGGAGACCCCGCCGGAGAAGAGCAGGCTCGTGCGCGAGGGGGACACCTGGCAGCGGCACGACGGGGTCCCCGCCGACCGCCTCCACGACAGCGTGGCCGAGTTCCGACGCATCCCCAATCTGTTCGAGATCGTCTCCTACGACTACTGGGACAAGAACTACGGCTACCGGATGCCCGCGGAGCTCCAGCGGCGGATGGACGACTACCTGGCCACCACCATCGGGCGGGACCACGTCTTCCGGATCATCCAGGCCAGGATGAAGGCCGCCGGGCTGGACGCGAGCGACTGGGCCTCCCTGACCGAGGACGAGCGCCGCGAGCACGCAGCCGGATTCTTCGGCGGTGGCCACGACGTCATCGTGGCCCGTCGACACTTCGCCGACGGCGCGTTCGACGACACGGGACTGGCCTCCTCCGGCACGCTCACGCCCGAGGAGCACTACCAGTACACCCAGTTCACGATCAGGGGGATGCAGGACCTGTACCGGAACAACCGCTACGTCCGGTACGTCGCGACGTTCCAGAACTGGCTCAAGCCCGCCGGCGCCTCGTTCGACCACCTGCACAAGCAACTGGTGGCCATCGACGAGCGCGGCATGAGCAACGAGCTGGAGATCGAGCGGCTGCGGGCCAACCCCAACCTGTTCAACGACGCGGCGGTCAACTACGCCGGCTACCACAACCTGGTGATCGCCGAGAACGACGAGGCCGTCGCCTTCGCCGGCTTCGGGCACCGCTACCCGACCCTCGAGGTGTACTCCAAGAGCTCGGCCGCCACGCCGTGGGAGGCCAGCGACGCCGAGGTCCGGTCGATGTCGGACCTGCTGCACGCCTGCCACTCCGCGACCGGCGCCGACGTGCCCTCCAACGAGGAGTGGTACCACCGGCCGGTCGACTCGCTGGAGCCTGCGCCCTGGCGGATCATGCTGAAGTGGCGGGTGTCCAACCTGGCCGGCTTCGAGGGGGGCACCAAGATCTACCTCAACACGCTGTCCCCGACGACCGTCCGGGACCGGGTGGTGCCCAAGCTCTACGAGCTGCGTGACCAGGGCAAGATCGCGCCGATGCGGATCGCGACCGAGGCACGCTGCGAGCCGAACTCACTGCGCTACATCGACCAGCTGCGCTGGTACTGATCGGCCAGCTGCGCTGGTAGTGAACGACTGTGGGGGCCGGTGCCAAGCACCGGCCCCCACAGGATCGAGGCGTCGAGGAGCCGCCGCTCAGCTGGCGTGCTGCTGGAGGAAGGCCACGGCCCGACCCCAGGCGAGCTTGGCGAGCTCGGGGTTGTAGGTGCCCATCAGGTTCTCGTCATTGTGGAAGGCGTGACCGGCGTCGTAGTAGAAGTCCTCGACCTCCACACCTGCCTCGTCGCGGATCTGCTGCGCCTGCTCGTGGGCCTTCGCGACAGGGAACATCCTGTCCTGCTCCGCGTAGTGGCCCTGCACGGCGGCCTTCAGCCCGGAGAAGGAGCCGGGGACGCCCTGGCCGACACCGTAGAAGGGCACCGCGGCGGAGATCCGGTCCCCCTGCTGGACGGCCAGGGCGAGGACGAAGCCGCCGCCCATGCAGAACCCGATCACCCCGACGCGTTCACCGGTGACGAAGTCCTGCCCGAGCAGGTAGTCCACTGCGCCGCCGAGCAGCCGGGCACCCTCCTCGGCCGGGAGCCTGGACATCAGCTCACTGGCCTCCTTGGAGTCATGGGTGGTCCACCCGCCGAACAGGTCGGGGGCCAGCGCCACGAAGCCCTCGGCCGCCAGCCGGTCGCAGATGCTCTTGATGTGGTCGGTGAGACCCCACCACTCCTGCACCACGATCACGCCCGGCCCCTCCCCGGACTCGGGGCGGGCGAGGTAGCCGTAGGCCTCGCCCTCGGTGGAGGGGAAGGTCACGTTCTGGTAGGGCGTCTTAACGGCCATGGGTCCTCCTAGAGTCGCTCCGCGGGCCCCCTTCGGGGCGGAATGCGGCCAGTCTAGGGGACACGTTCGTCACTGGAAGGGCGTCGGGTCGCCGGCCCCCACCCGGTCCACGACGACCTCGTCGCCGGTGAAGTTGACCACGGTGGTCGGCTCCACGCCGCAGTCGCCCGAATCGATCACGGCGTCGACCTGGTGGTCGAGCGCCTCCTTGATCTGCCAGCCGTCGGTGAGCGGCTCATCGTAGCCGGGCAGCAGCAGGGTGCTCGACATCAGCGGCTCGCCCAGCGCATCGAGGAGGGCCTGGGCCGTGACGTGGTCGGGCACCCGGACGCCGACGGTGCGCTTCTTGGCATGGATCATCGCCTTGGGCACCTCGCGGGTCGCCGGCAGGATGAAGGTGTACGGCCCGGGGGTCGCCGCCTTGACGGCGCGGAAGACCGCATTGTCCATCTGCACGTACTGCCCGAGCTGGGCAAAGTTCGAGCAGACGAGCGTGAAGTGGTGCTTGTCGTCCAGCCGGCGGATCTGGCGGATGCGATCCAGCCCCTCCTTGTTGCCGAGCAGGCAGCCCAGCGCGTAGCAGGAATCGGTGGGGTAGGCCACCAGTCCCCCCTTGCGCAGGATGTCCACGGCCTGCTGGATGGAGCGCGACTGCGGGTTCACCGGATGGACGTCGAAGTACTTCGCCATGGGGGCCAGCGTACTCGGCACCCCTCCCCGCCGGTGGTCCGGCGCACTAGTCTGCTGGGGTGACCTACGAGATCTTCACCGTCCCCCTGGCCGAACTCCGTACGCGGACGTCGATGAAGTGGCGTCGCTACCCCGAGGACGTCCTGCCGCTGTGGGTCGCGGAAATGGACTGCCGAGTCGCCGAACCGGTCGCCGCCGCCCTGCACGCCGCGATCGACCGCGGGGACACCGGGTACCCGGCCGGCCCGGTCTACGAGGAGGCGACGACCCGCTTCGCCGCGGACGCCTGGGGCCTGGAGCTGGACCCGGACCGGATCGGCCTGATGCCCGACGTGATGGGTGGCATCCGCAACGCCCTGCAGGTGGTCACCGCCCCGGGCGACCACGTGGTGGTCAACCCGCCGGTGTACATGCCGTTCTTCCCCGCCGTCACGGGCACCGGCCGCCGGCTGCTGGAGGTCCCGATGCAGGCCGACGGCAGCCTGGACCTGGCCGGACTGGAGGAGGCCTTCACCGGGCGTCGCGGCCCGCGACCGACCGCCTACCTGATGTCCAGCCCGCACAACCCCACGAGCCGGGCCCACGGCGCCGAGGAACTCGCCACCGTCGCCCGCCTCGCCGCGGAGAACAACATCCGGGTCGTGGTCGACGCGATCCATGCCCCGCTGACCGCGCCGGACGTCCCGTACGTGCCGTACCTGGCGCAGGCCGGCGCCGAAGATGCCCTGGTCCTGTTCTCCGCCTCCAAGGCCTGGAACCTGGCCGGCCTCAAGGCAGCGGTGATGGTCGCCGGCCCCGCCGCCGTCGACAGCCTGGCCGCGGTGCCGTACGACGCGGCCCGGGGCGCCGCCAGCCACCTGGCCGTGCTCAGCCACGCGGTCGCCCTCGACGAGGGCCGGCCCTGGCTGGCCCAGCTGCGCACCGAACTCGCCGCGAACCGTGAGCTGCTGGACCGGCTGCTGGCCGCCCACCTGCCGCAGGTCACCCAGCTGCCCGGCAATGCCACCTACCTGGCCTGGCTCGACTGCACCGCGCTGGGGCTGGACGACCCTCAGCGCCACTTCCTGGACCGGGCCCGGGTCGCGCTGAACCCCGGGCCGGCGTTCGGTGCGCCGGGTGAGGGCCACGTACGCCTCAACCTCGCCACCTCGCCGGAGATCCTGACCCGGGCGGTCGAGCAGATGGCGGCCAGCCTGTAGGAGGTCTCAGGGCACCGCGACCAGGTCCGCGGTGGCCCGCGAGGTGCCGGTCACCGACCCGATCCCGACCAGGGACAGGAAGATGGTCGGCACCTGCGACCTGGTCTCGACCGCCACCCGGGGACCGGGTAGCACCTGGACCGTACCCGCGACGTCCGGGTCGGCCGCCAGCACCTCCCGTGCCGCGGCAGCCGCCACCCCGGTGTCGGGGCGACCTTCCAGTGCTCCGGCGGCGGCCGCATCGGTCGCGGCCCGGGCGGCCTGTTCGGCGACCGCGGAGGCCCGCCGGGTCGCGCTCACCTGTTGGCCGCCGTCCACGACCAGTCCGGCCATCAGGACCAGCGCGGTGGTCACCACCAGCACCATCACCGAGAGGGCCTGGCCCCGGCTGTCACGCAGCGGTGTCCGCCTCGTCGTGAGGTCGGCCGTGCGGCCGTCCTGAACCCACCGGACCATGTCGTCTCCCCCACTCCCACCGTCGACCTCCGGGCACGTTGCATGATGGCACGGCCGAGGGCCGCCCCGCCGAGAGTGCTCCGGGGGCCGCCCCCTAGGGTGAGTCCGTACACCAAGCACGAACGAAAGGTCTTCACATGCCGGGCAAAGTAGCTCTGTTGACGGCGGGTGGCTTCGCACCCTGCCTGTCCTCGGCCGTCGGCGGTCTCATCCAGCGCTACACCGAGATCGCCCCTGAACGGGAGATCATCGCCTACCGGCACGGGTACCAGGGTCTGCTCGAGGGCGAGTACTACACCATCACCCCGGCCGTCCGCCAGAGCGCAGGACTGCTGCACACCTTCGGCGGCTCCCCGATCGGCAACTCGCGCGTCAAGCTCACCAACGAGAAGGACCTGCTGGCCCGCAGGCTGATCCAGCCCGGCGAGAATGCCCTCAAGGTGGCGGCCGACCGCCTCGTCGCCGACGGGGTCGAGATCCTGCACACCATCGGTGGCGACGACACCAACACCACCGCCGCGGACCTGGCCGCCTACCTGCGCGAACACGACTACGAGCTGACGGTCGTCGGCCTGCCCAAGACGATCGACAACGACGTGGTCCCGATCCGCACCTCCCTCGGCGCACGCACGGCCGCCGAGTACGGCGCGATCTTCGCCCGCAACATCGTGGCCGAGCACAACTCGGTCGCCCGCCAGCTGATCGTGCACGAGGTGATGGGTCGCAACTGTGGCTGGCTCACCGGTGCGACGGCCCACGAGTACCGCAACTGGCTCGACACCCTGGCCTGGCTGCCGGATATCGGCCTGAGTCGCGAGGCCTGGGAGGTCCACGCGGTGTACGTCCCCGAGGACGCGTTCGACGTGGATGACGAGGCGATCCGGCTCAGGGAGATCATGGACCGGGTCGGCAATGTCACGATCTTCCTGTCGGAGGGTGCCGGCGTCGAGGCGATCGTGCGCGAGATGGAGGAGGCCGGTGAGGAGGTCCCGCGGGACGCCTTCGGCCACGTCCGGCTCGACAAGATCAACCCGGGCAGCTGGTTCGCCCACCAGTTCGCCGAGCGCCTCGGCGCCGAGAAGGTCCTGGTGCAGAAGTCCGGCTACTTCGCCCGTTCGGCCGCCCCGGTCGAGTACGACGTCGACCTGATCTCCGAGATGTGCGACCTCGCCGTGGAATCGGCCCTGGAAGGCGTGCCCGGCGTGATCGGCCATGACGAGGAGCGTGGCGACGAGCTGCGGGCGATCGAGTTCGAGCGGATCAAGGGTGGCAAGCCGTTCGACGTGACCCAGGACTGGTTCACCGAGATGCTGCGCCAGATCGGCCAGCCGATGCCGAAGTCGACCGCTCCGCTGAGCGACTGATCGCCCCTCCCTCGCCGCGCCCCTGACCAGGGAGCCCGAAGAACGCCGACCGGTCATGACGAAGGGCTGTCCGCCTCATCGCGGACAGCCCTTCTGCTTGTGCGGCCGGCTGCTCGTGCGGGCACTCAGTCGGAGTCCCTGCCGCCGGGCATGAAGCGGGTCGCGAACCCGGTGACCGCAGCGAGGACCGCCCCGATCCCGACGCCCGCCACTGCGCCCGTGACCCAGCCGACCTGCAGGGAGGCGCGCGCATTGCGTACGGCGGAGGCCCGGCTCACCTGTGACGCTGTCCCGGCCCCGGTATCCGGAGCTGTCGCTGTTTCGGTGGCAGTGCCGGTGGCAGTGCCAGCCGCACTCGCCGCGGTGGAGGTCATCGCGGTGGAGGTCATCGCCTCGTCGGACCGCCCCGCCGGTACTTCGAGCCCTGGCCGGCCCGCTCCCGCGGCGGTGCGCCCGGAAGTGTGCGACTCTGCTTCGGCGGACTCGGGTTCGCCTCCGGCCCGCTTGCCAGCGTCCGGCCGGTGCTCCTCCTTGTCGAAGGGGCCACCGATGGGCAGCCCGCTGGCCGCCCGCAGCCGCTCTCCCCACGTACGATGCTCGTCCTCCTGGTCGGCCTGGTCGGCAGCGAGGGCTTCCTCCCGTTCCTGCCGGCCCTCGGCGGCACGGACGTCCGCGGCGGTCACCGGACTCTCCTCCACCTGGGCCAGCGGCTCGTCGAACTCCTGGAGCAGGACCGGATTGGCCTGCTGGATCGCGGTCGCCATCCACGCGGCGACGTACAGGATCAGGCGGGCGAAGAGGTTGAAGAACAACATCAGCACGATGACGGGGCCGAAGAGCGCGGCCGCTGGGTTCCCGAGGAAGCTACTGACCAGGAAGCTGGCCAGGTACTGCAGGATCGCCAGCCCGACCGACCCGATCACCGCGGCCCACGCCTTGACCCGGAACGGGAAGCGCTTCTCGGGGAAGACCGACAGCACGTACATGAACAGGACCCAGCCGGCCACGGCTGAGCCGATCGGGCCGACGAGGCGCAGCCCCACCTCGATGCCGGCGACCCCCTCGAGGCCCATCACTCGGACCAGCCAACCGGTGAGGGTGGTGGAGGCGTTGGCGAGGGCGAAGGTGAGCGGGATCAGCACCAGCAGGCCCAGCAGCAGGACGATGTTGACCAGCTTCTCCAGGATGAAATTGGGCCCGCCCTCGGACATGTCGAAGTCGGGCCTGGTCTGCGCCCGGATGGCACCCTTCAGGTTGCCGGCCCAACCCGCTGCCGAGTAGAGCGCCGACAGCAGGCCGACGATGCCGACCCCGGCCCAGTTCCTGAGGAAGTTCTCGATCAGTGCGCCGATGTTCTTCTGCAGGTCCGGTCCCATGCCGGAGATCTGGCTGGTCACCGCGTCCTGCACCTGCTGGAGCAGGTCCGGCCGGATCACGGTGAGGGTGAAGCCCAGGGCCGCGAAGGCGAACATCAGCACCGGCACCAGCGCGAGGACAGAGAAATACGTGATCGCGCCGGCGAACTGGTTGCCCAGCCGATTCGAGAATCGGTCCTGCATGCGCAGCACGTGCGCCACCCACGGCTTGTGCTTGAAATCGGCCAGCATGTCCTTGAACCTGCCCATCGCTGCTCCCTCGAAAGAGTCGACAGATCACCGCTCCTCGACACTATCCGAACCGCGCCCCGGCGCACAGGAACACGCGAACGGCCGCCCCTGTCGGGACGGCCGTGAGGGTGGGTGCCTTGGCGCACCCGGCAGGGCGGGGTCAGCTGGCGGCTCGGCGACGTCGCCGCGCCGCCAGCTCGTCCCCCTGCTGCGGACCCTCTGCATGCTCGGAGTTGCGCTCGGCCGGGAGGGCGGCCAGTGATCCCTCGACGTCGCGCCAGACCGATCCGATGGCGATGCCGAACATCCCCTGTCCGCCCTTGAGCACGTCGATGACCTGGTCGTCGCTGGTGCACTCGTACACCGACGCACCATCACTGATCAGCGTCACCTCGGTCAGGTCCTCCACTCCGCGGTCCCGCAGGTAGTCGACCGCCGTACGGATCTGCTGCAGCGACACACCGGCGCTCAGCAGGCGCTTGATCACCTTCAGCATCAGGATGTCTCGGAAGCTGTAGAGGCGGGCCGAGCCCGAACCGCTCGCGCCGCGGACCTCGGGGGTGACCAGGCCAATACGGGCCCAGTAGTCGAGCTGGCGGTAGGTGATGTCGGCGGCCTTGGCCGCGATCGGGCCCCGGAAGCCGACGTCGTCCGGCATGGGCGAGAAGTTGCCGTCGAAGAGGGCCTGCTGTGCGACCGGCGACTCCGGCTCCTGAGCGGTGGTACCCGACGTGCTGCTCATGATCTCCGCCTTCCGACGTGGTGCTACTGGCGTGCTGACAACGTCGACACTAACCTCGGGGCAGCCGGGCACCCGGTGCCGCCAGCACGACACGCCAGCGACTCCCCTCAAGCTCAGGGTCGGGTTGAGGGTTCAGGTGAGACTCTACGCCGAGCGCTGATCGTCGGCATCCCCGTCGTCATCGGGATCGTCGCCTTCGTCCCCGGGACCGTCCGGCCCCTCCTCCACCTCGAAGTCGTCGGCACTGACGTGGTCGAGGAATTCGCGGAACTTCTCGACCTCCTCCTCGGCCTCTTCCTCCTCCTCGAAGCCTGCGGTGTCGAGGACGTCGTCGGCGCAGTACACCGGCGCGGAGCACCGAAGGGCCAGGGCGATGGCGTCGGAAGGTCGGGCGCTGATCTCGACGCCGTCGACGAGCAACACGGCGTAGAACGTCCCACCGTCGAGTTCGGTGATGTGCACCTCTTTGATCCGATGTCCGAGTCCGGCCAAGGTATCGATCAGCAGGTCGTGCGTCAGCGGTCGGGGTGGGCGAAGACCTTCGAGTGCCTCGGCGATCGCATTGGCCTCGTTCCAGCCGATCCAGATCGGGACCATGCGATGGCCGCCCGCCTCGCGCAGCAACACGATCGGCTCGTTGTTCGGCATCTGGGCCCGAACTCCGACCACGTCCATCTCGCGCATGGCTCCAGACTACCCGGGGGCGAGGCGTACGCCACCCGTGCGGAGGATCGGGCTCAGGCTCTCATCCCAGCTCGCGCTGCACGCCGGAGCGCACCATGGCGAGGTGGGTGACATTGATCAGGCGGGTGAGTTCCTCGATCGTCTGGCGGGAGCTGCCACGCCGCGTGTGGGCCGCTGTCGCCTGGTTGATCAGCCCGACCTCCTTGTCGGCCGCGATCTTGATCTGGCGCAGGTGACGGGGGTCGATGCCGTAGCTGGCCAGCTGCTTGGCCGCCACCGCGACGGCGAAGGCGTCCTGGTCGTAGTAGTGCGTGCCGCGCCGTGGCGTCACGACCAGCAGCCGTTCGAGCTCGGCGAGGATGGGCTCGGAGATGCCGGACTTCTCGATCAGCTCGACACGGCTGAGCCGGACCGGACGGTGCCTGCGCTGGTCGTTGCCGTTCGCGCCCGGATTGCCGTTCGTGTTCCCGTGGTGGTGCACCGGATCAGCGGGGGGTGGATCATCCGGCACCTGCGCCGAACGAACCGCCGGCGCCGTCCCCTGCGGCGCCGGCACACCTGGGCTCGGGGTATCGATCTTGGGCGGTGTCAGTCCCCGGTCGATCTGGTCAAGGTGCTCACGAATGACCTTCAGCGGCAGGTAATGCGTCCGCTGCATCGTGAGGATGTAGTGCAGCCGCCTGACGTCACCCACCGAGTACTTTCGGTACCCGGAGGGTGCTCGCTCGGGACTGAGTAGTCCTTCGGTCTCCAGATAGCGGATCTTGGAGATCGACAGGTCCGGGAACTCCGGCGTCAGCTCTTTAACCACCCACCCGATCGAGTGTCGGGCTTCAGCCATCAGCGCGTGCCGTGCCCGGCTGCGTAGTAGACCATACGGAACTTCCCGATCTGGACCTCGTCGCCATCCTGCAGCAGGATGTCGCCGTCGACCAGGCTTCGGTTCACGTACGTCCCGTTGAGGCTGCCGACGTCTCGCAACAGCACCTGGTCCCCCACGCGCAGGAACTTCACGTGGTGGCGCGACACGGTGATGTCGTCCAGGAAGACGTCGGAGTGCGGGTGGCGTCCGGCGGTGATCTCGTCCCGGTCCAGCAGGAAGCGGGCACCGACGTTGGGGCCGCGTCGGACCACCAGCAGGGAGGATCCCTGCGGGAGGGCGCTGACGGCAGCCTTCTCCTCAGGGTTCAGCTCGCCCGCCTCGTCCTCGTCGGGGACGATCGGGATGACCTTGGTCGCCTCGGACGCCGTGACCAGGCGCTCGCCGCACTGGGAGCAGAACCTGCTGCCTTCGGAGTTCTCATAGCCACAGGAGGGGCACAACATAGTCGATTCGTTCCTTGGTCTCGGCGGGAAGGGGGGTCAGGAGTCGATGATGTCGGCGTACGCGTCGGCCTCGAGCAGATCGTCGAGACCATCGTCATCGGACATCTCGACCTCGAAGAGCCATCCGTCCCCATAGGGGTCGTCGTTCACCAGCTCGGCGTTCGTGTCGATCTCTGCGTTGACTGCGCTGACCACGCCGGCAACGGGCGAGAGGATGTCACCTGCGCTCTTGACGGATTCGATCTCCCCGACCACATCCCCCACCACGATCTCGTCGCCCACGCTGGGCAGCGAGACGGAGACCACCTCGCGCAGCTGGTCAGCGGCGTACTCGGTGAAACCGATCCGAACCGAACGTCCGTTGCCGGACCTGATCCACAGGTGATCCTCGCTGTACTTGAGGTCTTCGGGAAGATCCATCCTGCCTCCTGCGTCTGGACGTGCCGTTGTCGCTGAACACTGAACCCTAGCCTAATGCCGCGCCGGGAGTCGCGGTCAGCGGGTCGGGCCGGGTCCGGATGAAAGTCGTGCCGCTAGTTGCCGGGGGTGCTCGGGGCCGGAGCGGAACCCTTTTGAGGGCGAGCGTACCGAGGTGCCTGCGGTTGGTGCAGCGAACTGATCACAAGATTGTCCGATCGTGTGATGGTTACGTGGCCGCCGACCCGCGGGTCGGTGATCTGGCTCACCAGGCCGCCGCGGAAGCGGGCGGCCTCCTCGAGCGAGTGCGGGTCGCCGATGACCTCCATCTTGATGGGGGTGGACACGGCCTGTCCGTCGATGATGATCCCGGAGGGTCCGGTGCTGAACCAACTGCTCGCCACGATGCGCACCGTGCCGTTGACCTGGATCGCTTCCGCGCCGGCGTCCCGCATCTCCTCGACGGCGTCCAGCAGCGTACCGGGCTTGATGTTGTTCGCAGGGTCGGAGATCGTCAGCGTGATGCCCGGGCCCTGTGCAGCCAGGGTGCCCGCAAGGATGCCCAACGAGGTGAGGCGCTGCTCGGCCTGCGCCCTGGCCAGCGCGGCACTGTCCTGGCCCGACTCCAGCTCGGTCTGCGCCTGCCGCAGGGACTCCAGCTCACCCTGGAGCCGCTGGGACTCCTGGTTGAGCCCGTCGATCATGCCGACCAGATCGGACTGGCGCAGCGAACTGTAGGAGTCGACCTGGTCGCGGGTGTGGATCTGGGTCACGACGGCGAACGAGAAGGCGGCCAGCACGATGGCGATCACGCTCTGGCTGAAGTCCGGCCGCAGCCAGTCGCTGAGCGTCAGGCGGTGGCCTCCCCGGCCCGTACTGCGCGGCGGCGTGGACTCCTCGGGGGCTTGCGGCTCCTCGACCGGAAGGCTGGCGACCGGCGCCCCTTCCTCCTCGTCGGGTTCCAGCCCAGTCGGCGGGGTGGAGGTCTCCTGGACGACCGGGTCCGCATCCGTGCCGACTGCGGCTGCGGGCACGACGCCCGACCGCGGCGTGGTGGGCGACTCGCTCTCGGACTCCGAAGGGGTGGGCGTGTCGCGCTCGGACTTCGAAGGGGCGTCGCCCACGTCCTCCGTCAGGTCCTCCGCGGGGAGGACGGGTGCGACCGCACCGCCCTCGGACTCCGGGGTGACGGGATGTTCGGTCTCGACCTCGGGTTGAATCTCGGTCTCAGGCCCAGCGCCGTCATCCCGCTGCGCTTCATTCCCTTGCTCGGGCGCGTCCACCGACTGCGTCTCGGTTGCGAGTGGCGGCTCTGCCCCAGCACCTGACCCGGGCTCAGCTATCGGCTCCGCCTCAGCCTCAACGTCCGCCTCAGCCTCAACGTCCGACTGCGCCTCAACGTCCGACTGCGCCTCAACGTCCGACTGCGCCTCAACGTCCGACTGCGCCTCAACGTCCGACTGCGGACTGCTTGCCGCGGCCTGCCGGTCCTGGTCCGCCGAGGTCGTCCCTTCAGCAGGTCCCGCAGCAGGCAGGTCCACCGAGTCGTCGACCGTCTCTGTGTCCTCCCCCACTTCCGGGTCGATGGCGGGGCGTACGGCCGTGGAATCGTCGGAGTCGGAGGACACCGCGGGGCGTACGGTCGTCGCGGAGTCCGCCTCATCGGGGGATCCGCCGGTCGACTCGGATGCCGGGACGTGCCCGGAGCGGCCTGCCGGGTCGTCGGGCACTGCCTCCTCGGGCCTCGGTCGGAAGAGCTCGTCCTCAGGCATGGAAGATCGCCCGTCGGATGGCAGCGGCGTTGGTGAAGATGCGGATGCCGAGCACGACGACCACGCCGGTCGACAGCTGGGAGCCCACGCCGATCTGGTCACCCACCCACACGATCAGCGCCGAGATGAGGACGTTGGAGAAGAAGGACACGACGAAGACCCGGTCACTGAAGCGGCCCTCGAGCCATGCCCTGAACGCACCGAACAGTGCATCCATCGCGGCGATGATCGCGATGGGCAGGTACGGCTGCAGGACCGGTGGGACCGAGGGCTGGACGAAGATGCCGAGCAGGATGCCGACGACCAGTCCGATGATCGGGATCACGGATTGCCTCCCTTTGCATAGCGCAGCGTCACCCGGCTGGCCGCCGGTAGCTCGAGCGCCTTCTCACGAGTGATGTTCATGGTCATGCCGAGGTTGTTCTGCAGGTAGGACCACCAGGTTCCCCCTTCGGTCGCCACGAACCGCTGCTGGAGCGTCTCCGGGTCCCCGATCACCTCGACAGTGTACGGACGTGTTAGCGAACGATAGTCGACAGTGATGGCGTCACCGGCACCGCGGATGGCGGTCAGGGTGGTGAGGCGATGGCCGTTGATGCTGATCGCCTCGGCACCCGCCTGCCACAGCCCGTTCGTCATTTGCTGGAGGTCGGTATCGATCACGCGGGAGTTCGGATCGTTGCTGGTCGCGTCGTCCACGACAATGGTCAGACCTGGACCGGTGACGGCGGTCGACGCGCTGGCCACGGCAAGGCTGTCCGACTGCGCGTTGATCCGCTGGCTGCCCGCGTCGTTGGCGAGCGCCTGCTGCTGCAGGTCGTACACCTTGGCCTGGGTCGTCGCGATCTCGTTGCGCAACGCATCCTGCTGCTGTTGCGACTGCTCGATGCTCTGCACCATGGCCTGGCGATCCTTCTCGATCTGGGGAGCGGCGCGGGTGGTCATCACGGCAGACATGGCGAACAGCATCGCGGCGATCGCGAAGACCGGCAGTTGCATCCACCTGGCACTGCGGCCACCCTGGGACCAGGCCCGCTCACGGGTGTAGTCGGGGTCGACCGCATTGACCTGGATCTCCCGCAACAGGTCCATACTCGCGTCCGGGCGCGACGAAGCCGTCGCCCGAGCCCCCCGCGCAGTGTTCACGCGTCTAACTTATGCGATGTTCCACAACGGCCCCGCCTGACGTTCCCCGGCGGCGGGCCAGCAGCCCGGCGAGGAGGAGTCCGCCCAGCCCGATCGTAGCGGCGATCCCTTGGTAGGCGGGGCCGAAGCGTACGGCCGGGGTGATGGTGCTGGACAGTGGCACGTCCACCGTCATCACGGCCGGGGTGTACCAGGGCTCGCGCGCCAGTTCTCGGCCGTCGGGGCCGAACGCGGCCGTGTGGCCGACGGTGGAGACCTGGACCACCGAGCGTCCGGTCTCCACGGCGCGGAGCCGGGCGAAGGCCAACTGCTGGTCCAGCTCGTCGGTCCGGCCGAAGTCGGCGTTGTTGGTCGGCGAGACCAGCCAGGTGGCACCGTCGCGGACCGAGGTACGGCCCAGGGCGTCGTCGATGATGTCGTAGCAGATGGCCACGCCCACCGGTGCCGGGACCCCCGATCGGGTACTCAGCGGCAGCACCGGGCTACCGGTGCCCGGCGTGTAGTCCCGGCCGATGAGTCCGACCAGGTTCGGCACGATCTTCTCGTAGACCGACCGGTCGGGGACGTACTCGCCGAAGGGGACCGGGTTGTGCTTGTCGTAGATGTGCCGCTGGCCCCCGGTGACGGGCCAGACGTACTCGGACTGGTAGCTCGTCCCGTCCCGCTCGGTGCCGGAGCCGAGCAGGAAGGGTGCGCCGTAGCGGGCGACCAAGGCGTCGAACTGGGACGCCAGTTGCGGGTAGCGGGTGGGATCCCATTCGGCCGAGCCCTCGGGCCAGACGACCACGTCGGGCTTGCTCGCCGGGTCGAGCAGGCCGGTGGCCCTCAGGTGGGCGGCCAGGACGTCGCCCGGCGCTCCGCCCATGAAGTACCCGGCGCGCTCGTCGCCGCCCTGGACCCCGGCCACCCGGATGGTTCCGGCGGTCGCCACCCGATACCCGGGAAGCGCCGCCAGCCCGAGGGACAGCAGGGCCACCCCCGCCAGCGGCCACACCCGCAGGGACGGGCGGACGCCGGCGGTGAGCAGCAGGCGTACGGCCTGCACCAGCCATTCGGCCACCAGGACAAGGACGAAGCCGGTACCGGCCAGGCCCAGCCAGGAGACGACCTCGAGCAGTGGGCTCCACGCCAGCGACTGCGCCAGCCGGCCCCAGGCGAATCCGCCGTACGGCCATGAGCTGGACAGTGCGTCCCGCGCGGTCCACAGGCCGGCCACGACCGCGGGCACCACCAGCCACGAGCCGATCGGTCCGGGCCAGGCCCTCCGGCCCCACCGGTGGGCCCAGGCGATCGCGACGTAGCCGAGCGCCCAGCCCAGGGCCATCATCGTGCCCAGGGCGAGCCATGGGAGCCAGCCCAGGAACAGGCTCGACCAGTGCACCAGCGGCAGGTAGAAGGCCCAGCCGCCGAGCAGTCCGGCGGCCAGCACCGTACGCGCTCGCGACTCCACCGCAGCGGAGGCGAGGACCAACCCCAGAGCGGGCACGAGCAGCCACCACCAGCCGGGCTGCGGGAAGGCCTGGCGCATCGCGAGCCCGCCGGCGACGGCCATCGCCACCACCACCCAGCCGGGCGTGGAGGGTCTCGGCCGGGTCTGCTCCGCGACCACTGCAGCGGGGGCCGGCAGTGGGCCTGCGGACATGGTGGTCTCCGGCGCGGTCATTGCTGGGTGAGGAGCTCGGCCTGGGCACGGACCGCGAACAGCCGTTGGGCCACGGTGACGGTACCGGCGGCGGCGAGCAGGACGACGGCGACCTCGACGGCCCAGGGCACGCCCAGGCCGGCGAGCAGCAGGCCGAGCAGGACCACCACGAGCCGATCGGCCCGGGCGGCGATCCCGACGTCGGCACGAAAGCCCTCGGCCTCGGCACGCGCCTTCACGTACGAGGTGATCTGGCCGACCGCCAGGGCCCAACCGGCGACCCCGACCAGCACGGACGGCGCGCCGACCTGGACCAGGTGGACCAGCGTCGCGGTCATCACCGCTGCGTCGCTGACCCGGTCCAGGGTCGCGTCGAGGAAGGCCCCGTAGCGGGAGGTCCGTCCGCTGAGCCGAGCCATCTGGCCGTCGATCGAGTCCGACAGCACCAGCAGGCCCATGCCCAGCGCGCCCTGCCAGAGCAGGCCGTAGGGAACCGTCAGGAAGGCGACGGCGACCAGGGCGAGCGTGCCGGCCCAGGTCACGGCGTTCGGCGAGATGCCCAGGGACAGCAGCAGGCGGGCCGGGGGCGTCACGACCTGCCGCCACCCGTGGCGGAAGCGTTCCAGCATCAGGCGGTCCCGCCGGTGACTGGAGCGGCCCACTCCCCCGCGGCCCAGGCCGTGGCCAGCAGCTCCCGCGTCTCGCCCAGGATCTGCGGGACGGCCTTGGTCTGCGCGATGATCGGGAAGAAGTTGGCGTCGCCCCGCCAGCGCGGCACCACGTGCTGGTGCAGGTGCGCAGCGATCCCGGCACCCGCGACCTCGCCCTGGTTCATGCCCAGGTTGAAGCCCTGCGGGTGGCTGACCGCCCGCATCACCGTCATCGCGGTCCGGGTCAGCTCGCCGACCTCGGTCATCTCCTCCACCGTCAGCTCGGTGAAGTCCGGCACGTGCCGGTAGGGACAGACCAGCATGTGCCCGGCGTTGTACGGATAGAGGTTGAGCAGGACGTACCCTGTCCGTCCCCGGTGGACGATCAGGCCGTCCTCGTCGGAGCCGCTCGGTGCGGTGCAGAACGGGCAGGTGTCCCCGGCCTCGCCCCGCGGGTGCTTGTCGGCGCTGACGTACGCCTGGCGGTGCGCCACCCACAGGCGGTCGAACACGTCCGGGTCGCCGGCCATCGTCGCGGCGTCGACGCTGACCGGCTCCTGCCCGTCCTGGAACCCCATCGGTTCAGACCTGCACCTTCCGCGCGATGGCGTCGACGATCTCCTCGATCGCCTCCTCCACCGGCACGCCGTTCTTCTGCTCACCGCTGCGATAGCGGAACGAGACGGCTCCCGCGGCGCGGTCGTCGCCACCGGCGATCAGCATGTACGGCACCTTCTGCTTCTGGGCGTTGCGGATCTTCTTCTGCATCCGGTCGTCGGAGGAGTCCACCTCGACGCGGACGCCGCGCGCCCGCAGCTTGGCGGCGACCTCCTCGAGGTACTCGGTGAACTCACCGGCGACCGGGATCCCGACCACCTGGACCGGGGCCAGCCACACCGGGAACGCGCCGGCGTAGTGCTCCAGCAGGACGCCGAAGAACCGCTCGATTGACCCGAACAGTGCCCGGTGGATCATCACCGGCTGCTGGCGGCTGCCGTCGGCGGCGGTGTACTCCAGGTCGAACAGGCCCGGCTCGAAGAAGTCCAGCTGGATCGTGGACAACTGCCAGGTCCGGCCGATCGCGTCCTTGGCCTGGACCGAGATCTTCGGGCCGTAGAAGGCGGCGCCGCCCGGGTCGTCCACCAGCTCCAGCCCGGAGGACTGGGCGACCTCGGCGAGCGTACGGGTCGCCTCCTCCCAGGTCGCGTCATCCCCGACCGACTTCTCCGGATCACGCGTCGACAGCTCGAGGTAGAAGTCGTCCAGGCCGTAGTCCTTGAGCAGGTCGAGGACGAAGGTGAGCAACCGGGTCAGCTCGTCCTTCATCTGTTCGCGGCTGCAGTAGATGTGCGCATCGTCCTGGGTGAAGCCGCGTGCGCGGGTGAGGCCGTGCACCACGCCGGACTTCTCGTAGCGGTACACCGAGCCGAACTCGAACAGCCGCAGCGGCAGCTCGCGGTAGGAGCGCCCCCGGGACTGGAAGATCAGGTTGTGCATCGGGCAGTTCATCGGCTTGAGGTAGTAGTCGATGCCCTGCTTGGTGACGTTGCCGTCCGCGTCCCGCTCCTCGTCGACCCGCATCGGCGGGTACATCCCGTCCGCATACCAGTCGAGGTGCTTGGAGGTCTCGAACAGGTGGCCCTTGGTGATGTGCGGGGTGGAGACGAAGGAGTAGCCGGCCTCCAGGTGGCGCTGCCGGGAGTAGTTCTCCATCTGCATCTTGATCAGCTCGCCCTTGGGGTGGAACACCGGCAGGCCGGAGCCGATCTCCTCGGGGAAGGAGAACAGGTCGAGCTCGCTGCCGAGCTTGCGGTGGTCGCGCTTGGCGGCCTCCTCCATCCGGGTCCGGTAGGCCTGCAGCTCCTCCTTGGAGGGCCACGCGGTGCCGTACAGGCGCTGGAGCTGCTGGTTCTTCTGGTCACCGCGCCAGTACGCGGCCGACGAGCGGGTCAGCGCGAAGGCCGGGATGTAGCCGGTGTGCGGGACGTGCGGCCCGCGGCACAGGTCTTCCCAGGCGCGCTCGCCGTTGCGGCGGACGTTCTCGTAGATCGTCAGCTCGCCGGCCCCGACCTCCATGCTGGAGCCGTCCTCGGCGTTGGCCGAGCCCTTGTCGGTGATCAGCTCGAGCTTGAACGGCTCGTCGGCCAGCTCGGCGCGGGCCTCGTCGTCGCTGACGACGCGGCGGCGGAAGCTCTGCTTCTCCTTGACGATCCGCTGCATCTGCTTCTCGAGCGCCTTGAGGTCCTCCGGGGTGAAGGGCTCGGCGACCTGGAAGTCGTAGTAGAAGCCGTCGGTGATCGGCGGGCCGATGCCGAGCTTGGCCTCTTCGTGCAGGTTCTGCACGGCCTGGGCCGCGACGTGCGCGCAGGAGTGGCGCAGGATGTTCAGCCCGTCGGGGCTGTCGATCAGCACCGGCTCGACCGAGGCGCCGTCGGGAAGCGGCAGGTGGAGATCCCTGATCTGCCCGTCGACCCGGCAGGCCACGATCGTACGATCCTGGCCGAACAGGTCCAGACCCGTGGTGCCGTCGTCGAGGGTCTCCTGCGAGGTGGTGGACTCCCGGACCAGGGTGACGTTGATGGACACGGCGCATTCCCTTCTCCCCGCACGGGGGTCGCACACAAACCGGGTGTGCGGCCGTACGGGCTCGTGATCGCAGACGCCGGGGGCGGCGCCGCGTCCGAAGCTTAGCGCGCCGGGCGGTCCCGGCCTCCGCACCGCGGTAGGCAGACCTCAGGCGCCACCGATCTGCACGGGGACGCGGAGCTGGCCGAGCAGCCCCAACTGGTCGAAGTACCCGACGACACTGGTGACACCGCCCGGTCCGACGGTGATGACGTCGATCCCCGGCAGGTCCACCGAAGCACCCGTCGGTCCGCCGAGTCCGGGGAAGGGCCCGGTGTTGGTCCCGGTCATGTGCCACGCGACGACAGTGCGGTCGGCCTCGGCCGTGGTCTCGTCCACGGAGAAGGCGAGGTCGGGGAACACCCCCAGCAGTGCCGCGGCATAACCCGCGATGGCGTCACCGGTCACCGGTTCGGGCAGGCTCGGGTCCTGGTAGGTGCCCTCCTCACTGAAGACGGCCACGAGGGCTGAGGGGTCGTGGCCGTTCCAGGCGCGGAAGTAGGCCTCCACCAGATCTTCGGACGATCCGGTGGATGGCGGAGTCGTGGTGATGTCGGTCATGGTGTCCCCCGGTTGCCTAGGTGTGATACAAGTCACATCGTAGGCCTGATCGGGTTCGCGCACCGGCCCGACGGTCAGACGGCCCCGGAGAGGCGCCGCTGGGCAGACCGGACGAAGCCCCGCACCAGGAGGGCCGTACGGGTGGCCAGCGATCGATCGTGGTCGGCCAGGGCCGCCCTGTCCTCCACCCAGGCGGGATCGTCGGCAGCGAGGGAGGCGTTGGTCCCGTAGAAGGACGTACGCCAGGTGTCGATGGTGGCCGGGGAGGCCTCGGGGTGGAACTGGACGCCCAGGTGGGGGCCGTACGCGAACGCCTGGACGCAACTCTCGCTGGAGGCGAGCACCTCCGCCCCCGGGGGCGGCACGATGTGGTCGCGATGGTGGGCGTACCACCGGCCGGCCGGGACACGCTCGGGGTCCTCGGAGCACACCTCCACCATCCCCCGCTCCCCTGCTCCGTCGGAGACGACCCTGCCGCCGGTGAGCCGGGCCAGCAGTTGGGCCCCGAAACAGATGCCGAGGACGGGGATCCCCCGCCCGATCGCCGCGCACACGAAGCGGCTCTCGGCATCGAGCCAGGGCAGGGAGTCATCGGTGCACGAGTCGAGTGAGCCCATCACCACGAGCATCCGCAGGTCTTCCAGCCGGAGCCGTGGCGCGTGGTCGGGGTGGGTGAAGGACGCGGTGCCGACATCGTGGCCGGACCGGGCAAAGGCACCGGTGAGGTGTCCGAGCATGTCTGCCTCGGCACCCGGCTGCACGCCATGGACCAGGGCGAGGACGGATTGACGCATCGGGGCTCCTCCCACTTCGGAGTATTGCCACCATGCTCCTCGGGCCATGTTGCGGCGGCGTTAACGCCACGTACCGATCCGGGGGCGGGCGTACGGAGGAACGGACAAGGCCCACGGAGATCCGTGGGCCTCGTCTCATCGGTGGGCGGTACTGGGATCGAACCAGCGACCTCTTCCGTGTCAGGGAAGCGCGCTACCGCTGCGCCAACCGCCCGAGGTGGAGACGGGATTTGAACCCGTGTACACGGATTTGCAGTCCGTTGCCTCGCCTCTCGGCCACTCCACCAGGTTCACGGGCCCGGCCGAAACCGGACCCGATCCGAGCGGACGACGGGATTCGAACCCGCGACCCTCACCTTGGCAAGGTGATGCTCTACCAGCTGAGCCACGTCCGCAACGATTCCAGCCACCCGGGATGGCGGTGGCCTTTCTCATCAACTGCTCCGCAGGCTTCCCTGCGGCGCGCTCAGGAACTCTAGCAGACTTTTCGAGGCACGTTGCCCACCCCCTCGACCGGGCCGCTCCCCCACCCGCCGAAGCCGCGAGGCATCCGGACGAGGGGCGGGCCGAAGTCGGCGGCAGGGAGGCAAAAAACCGTCCTGGCCACTTCGGCCAGGACGGTTCTTGTTCTCGGTGGGCGGTACTGGGATCGAACCAGCGACCTCTTCCGTGTCAGGGAAGCGCGCTACCGCTGCGCCAACCGCCCGAGATGGACACGGGAGTGGATCTGCCTCCCGATGGGTCCAAGGGCGAGACCCGTTTCCGAGCGGACGACGGGATTCGAACCCGCGACCCTCACCTTGGCAAGGTGATGCTCTACCAGCTGAGCCACGTCCGCAACGATTCCGACCACTTGGTACTGCGGTGGCCTTCCTCATCAACTGCTCCGCAGGTCTCCCTGCGGCGCGATCAGGAACTCTAGCAAGCCTTGTCCAGAACTTCAAATCGACCATTTCGCTCGATCGTCATCGTCCTGTTGCCGGCTGTTACCCCTGACGATGCCGCTCGCTCGTTTCCGTGCGGCGTAGAGATTTCTAGCAGAGCCCGGACGCCGGACGCAAACCACGCCACCCGACGCCCGGCGCCGGGCCCGTCGGCGACAGGTCGAGCCCTGCGCAAGCCTCGCCGGGCACCTGGAAGGCGCCAGGGCCACACCCCAGGGTGGCCGACCCCAGCGGGCACCGGTTTGGCGATCCGGCCGGATCTCGCTATTGTTGGCTCTCGCACGGGCGGTTGGCGCAGCGGTAGCGCACTTCGTTCACACCGAAGGGGTCGCTGGTTCGAATCCAGTACCGCCCACCGATTGAAAGCCGTTCTGACCAAGTGAAACACACCCGGTCAGAACGGCTTTCTTCGGTCCCGCAGGATTCACGCCGAGGCGCTTCCGGCGACACCTGACGAACTGCCCCGAGCCATTCCCCGGTGACCCGCAGCACGAGGTCTGGGTCGAAGTGATTGCAGGAGCCGCGTGAACAGTGGCGGCGAGGGGCGTATTGGGCGAAGATTCGTAGGTGAGTACCGCATTCGCACTCCGGGCCTCCGATGGCACCGAACTCCAGGTGCGTCGCTGGCTGCCGGAGGGGCCACCGACGGCGATTGTGCAGGTGGCGCACGGAATGGCCGAGCACTCCGCCCGCTACGAACGGTTCGCGCAGGCTCTCACCGCTGTGGGCTATGCGGTCTACGCCAGCGACCACCGCGGGCACGGCGGCACCGCCGCCGATGCCGACGTGGGCTACTTCGGCGACACCGACGGTTGGGACACCGTGGTGGCGGACCTTGCCGAGGTCGGGGCGCACGCGCGGGCCGAGTACCCGGACATTCCGGTGGCACTCTTCGGTCACAGCATGGGCTCGACGCTCGCCCGCGCCTACGTCACCCGCTACCCCGACGACGTGGATGCGCTCGTCCTGTCCGGCACTGCGGGCGATCCGGGCGTGGCCGGCAAGGTGGGCCTCGGTATCGCCCGCCTGGAGGCCCGGATCCGGGGACGGCGGCACGTGAGCACACTGATGAACTCATTGGTCTTCGGGCGGTTCAACGCCCCTTTCAAGCCTGCCCGTACGGACTTCGACTGGCTCTCGCGCGACCCGGCGGAGGTCGACAAGTACGTCGCCGACCCACGCTGCGGTGCCGTGTTCACCAGCGGCTTCTACTGCGACATGCTCGGTGGCCTCGCTGCGGTGAGCCGCGACGAGGTCGTCCGTCGTACGCCGCACGACCTCCCGGTGCTGCTCATCAGCGGGGAGATGGACCCGGTCGGGGGCAAGGGCGGCAGGGGCGTGAAGGGCGTGGCGGCCCAGCTACGGCGAGCAGGAGTGCGTGACGTCACCCTCAAGATCTATCCCGGCGCCCGCCACGAACTGCTCAACGAGACCAGTCGCGACGAGGTGACTACGGACGTGATCGACTGGCTCCAGCGCCACGGACTCGCGTAGGACCGGGAGGAACCCCACCCTGGGGTCGGCGTCCTGCGTCACGGCGCCCGGAGACGCCTGCGGCATCTCACACTTCGAGACCGTGTCTCACATTTTGGATCGACAACTTGCAATACTCAAGTTGGACAGGGAAAGTTCTGGTATCCACTTTTTGAGACGCCGTCTCCCACGACGGCCCTCCTGTCTAGCACGCCCCGGTCGCCGAGCCTTGATTGTCCTTCGGCTGGGGGAAAGGAACCGGCACAATGACGGCCCCGGCCCTCGTCCTGCTCGCCCATGGCCACAGCGATCCCCAGATCGCCGAAATCACCCACGTGATGCGCCACGAGCTCATGGCCAGGAGTCCGGAACTCACCGTACGTGCCGCGTATCTGGGTTCGAGTGGCCCCTCCCCCGTACAGGTCGTCTCCAAGCTGGCCCGGCTGGGCACCGAGGAGGTCGTGCTCGTCCCCCTGGAGATCGGTTGCGCCTACCGCGCCAGCGCCGTCGCCCGCGACGAGCTCGGTCGACTCACCTCGGCCTTCCCGGAGCTGCGCTTCGAGCTGGCCCGCCCGATCGGGCCCGAGCCGGTGCTGCTCACCCTGCTGGACCGTACGCTGCGGCAGGCGCTGAGCGACCACCACGTGACCGAGCTGGACGGACTCGTCCTCTCCTCGGCCGGCAGCGAGGACATCCGCAGCCGCTCGTTGCTGGCGCGTCGCACCCGGCAGTGGGGCCTGCACCACAAGCTCGCCTGTGTCACGGCGTTCACCGATGACACCGGTCCGTCGGTCGAGGACGCGATCGAGACGCTGTGGCACCAGGGCCGACGGCACATCGCCGTCGGATCGTGGTTCCTCAGTGCGTCCGACGTCTGGGTCCAGCAAGCGGAGTCCGCGCTGGCTGCGGGTGCGATCGCCGTCAGCCGCCCGATGTCGGCCGGTCCCGAGATCGCCGAGCTCGCGATGCACCGCTACCTGGTCGGCGCGATGGACCTGATCGACTTCGGCGACCTCTTGCCGGAGGAGGAGTCCTTCGAGGACGACTCCGAGGAGACCCCGAGGCTGCAGGCCATCGGCGCCTGACGGTACGGCCGGCCCGGCCTACTTCCTCGCGGGGGTCTCGAAGGTCCTCGACAGGCGCTCCTTCTCCGCCTGCACGTCGAAGTCGCCGGCCGGCCAGTCCAGGTTGAGGCCCTGCAGGTGCTCGGCCAGCAGCTGGGCCACAGCCCAGTTGCGGTACCACTTCTTGTCGGACGGGATCACGAACCAGGGTGCCGCGACGGTGTTGCAGCGCTCCAGGGCGACGGTGTAGGCGTCCTGGTAGGCCGGCCACTTCTGGCGCGCCTCGACGTCACCGGGGTTGTACTTCCAGTGCTTGTCGGGGCGCTCCAGGCGCTCCATCAGCCGTTGGCCCTGCTCGGCGTAGGACATGTGCAGGAAGCACTTGATGACCACGATGCCCCGGGCGACCAGGCCCGCCTCGAACGCGTTGATCTCGTCGTAGCGCTGCTCGATCTCCTCCGGCGGGGCGAGCTGCTCGACCCGGCTGACCAGGACGTCCTCGTAGTGCGACCGGTCGAACGTCCCCAGGAACCCCGGCTCGGGGACCTCCTTGGCGATCCGCCACAGGAAGTCGTGCTCGAGCTCCTCGGGCGTCGGCTTCTTGAAGGCCGCGACGCTGAGGCCCTGGACGTCCACCATCCCGACGGTGTGTCGCAGCACACCGCCCTTGCCGGAGGTGTCCATGCCCTGCAGCACCAGCAGGGCCGCCGGTGCCGTGTCCGGGTAGGTACGACCGTTGGCGAACAGTCGCTCCTGCAGCTGCGAGAGCGTCTCGCCGAGCTCGGTCATCCGCTCGTCCACCCCGTCCTTCTCCCCGGGATAGCCGGTGGTGGCTGCGCAGTCGTACGATCCGAGGTCGACCGGTCCGGGCGGGACGCGCAGCAGCGCGGACAGCGGGACATCGAGGCTGGGAACGTCAGGTTGTGTGGCCATTCCACGATTGTGCCGCGCCCGGGCGGCGGCGTCACGGGCCGCGGCCCGATCCGGTCGCATTACACTGGCCGACATGGACCACACCCCGGACCGGAGCCTGCCGACCCCCGCCCTGCAGCTGTCGGACGACGAGTGGCGCGACCGGCTCTCCCCCGCCGAGTACCACGTGCTGCGCGAGGCGGGCACGGAGCTGCCCTTCAGCGGCGAGTACGAGACGCTGACCGCCGAGGGCATCTACTGCTGCCGAGCCTGCGGGGCCGAGCTGTTCCGCAGCACCGAGAAGTTCGACGCGCACTGCGGCTGGCCCTCGTTCTTCACCCCGTTGGCCGAGGACCGGGTCACCTACATCGTGGACGAGAGCCTGGGCATGCGTCGCACCGAGGTGCGCTGCGCCAACTGCGGCTCGCACCTGGGCCACGTCTTCGAGGGTGAGGGCTTCGACACCCCCACCGACCTGCGCTACTGCATCAACTCGATCAGCCTGACCTTCGACCCCGAGGGGTCGGCCCGCTGATCGGTCCCGGCACGTGACAAGGGTCCGACACCCACACGGTGTCGGACCCCTTGCCGCTCGTCCGGACCGCTCAGGCGGTCGGGTTCCACCTGGCCACGAGCTCCTCGAGCTCGTAGCGCCGCCCGGTGTAGAACGGGGTCTCGATCCGGGTGTGGCGACGGGCATCCGCTCCGCGCAGGTGGCGCATCAGGTCGACGATGCGGTAGAGCTCGTCGGCCTCGAAGGCCAGCATCCACTCGTAGTCGCCCAGGGCGAACGAGGAGACCGTGTTGGCGCGGACGTCGGCGTACTCGCGAGCCATCATCCCGTGCTCGGAGAGCATCCTGCGACGCTCCTCGTCGGGCAGCAGGTACCACTCGTACGAGCGGACGAACGGGTAGACGCACACGTAGTCACGGACGTTCTCGTCGGCCATGAACGCCGGCACGTGGCCCTTGTTGAACTCGGCGGGGCGGTGCAGGGCGACCTGCGACCAGACCGGATCGAGCGTGCGGCCGAGGGCG
This sequence comes from Raineyella antarctica, assembly GCF_900092135.1. GTDB lineage: Bacteria > Actinomycetota > Actinomycetes > Propionibacteriales > Propionibacteriaceae > Raineyella > Raineyella antarctica. The sequence goes on from NZ_FMYF01000004.1 coordinate 218,845, forward strand.
GAGGCACGCAGCGTGTGGTAGGCCAGCTGCACGGTCTCGATCTCGGGGGCATGCCACCAGACCATGACGTCGGCGTCGGCGCGCAGGCCGGACACGTCGTACCAGCCGCGGATGGTCAGGTCCTTGTCCCCCTCGTACGGGGCCAGCGCGGCCAGGGCGTCCCGGGCCGCGGCGGCCCCGACATCGGGATCGGTCCGCCGGAAGACCGACCACATGGTGTATCGGATGGTGTCGTTGATCTCTCGCGCCTTCATCGCGGCGTTCCTTTCGTTGCGGCTCTCGTGGCTGGTGGTGTCAGCGGGTCGCTGCCTCGGCACGCAGGGCCGGGCCCTCCTCGTGCACGAGCGCGACCAGCCTGGTCAGGACATCGGGATCGGCCGTCGCCGGGACCCCGTGCCCGAGGTTGAAGATGTGGCCGGGGGCCTTGGCGCCGGCCCGGATGACGTCGCGGGCCCGCTCGGCGATGACCTCCCACGGCGCGGTGAGCAGCGCCGGGTCGAGGTTGCCCTGTACGGCGTGGAGGGGGCCGATCCGCCGGCTCGCCTCGTCCAGCGGGACCCGCCAGTCGACGCCGACGACCTCCGTGCCGGCCTGGGACATCAGGCGGAGCAGCTCACCGGTGCCGACGCCGAAGTGGATCCTCGGCACGTCGGCCACGTGCGCCATCACCCGCCCGGAGTGCGGCAGCACCCGGGTGGCGTAGTCCATCGGGGCCAGGCTGCCCGCCCAGGAGTCGAACAGCTGGATGGCCTGGGCCCCGGCGTCGACCTGCACCCGCAGGAACGTCGCCGAGATCCGCGCCAGCTTGCCGCACAGCTCGTCCCACAGCACCGGGTCGGCGGCCATCAGCGCCTTGGTCCGGGCGTAGTCCTTGCTCGGTCCCCCCTCGACCAGGTACGAGGCGAGGGTGAACGGCGCGCCGGCGAAGCCGATCAGGGCCTTGTCCGCCGGCAGCTCGGCCCGGATGCCCCGGATGGACTCGGCAATGTCGGGGATCGCCTCGGGGTGGAGCTCGGGCAGCTCGTGCACCTGCTGGGCGGTCCGGATCGGGTCGGTGATCACCGGACCGACACCGGCCTTGATCTCGAGCCCGACACCGGCCGCAGCGAGCGGCACCATGATGTCGGAGAAGAAGATCGCCGCGTCGACGTCATGGCGGCGCACGGGCTGCATGGTGATCTCCACGACCATCTCGGGTCGGCGGCAGGAGTCCAGCATCGCTGTGCCCTCGCGGACGGCGCGGTACTCGGGCAGGGAGCGGCCGGCCTGCCGCATGAACCACACCGGCAGGGCGTTCCCCTGCTCCCGAGCAGCAGCGGCCAGAAGGGTCGGTTTCTGAGTCACCCGGCCATCCTCGCACGCGCGGACGAAGCGGCGCCCGAGGTCCGGGACGCGGTGCCGAGCCGTGGGACCGCGACCCCGCGGGGTGCCCGAGGCGGGGCTCCGTACGGTGCCCGCCGGCCGCGCTCCGGTCCGGCGAGTCAATACGCACCAAGCCGTCGGCGGACGCCTACGCTGCTGGGGTGGCAGCTCACTCCGATCCCGCGTCTGCTCCACCCGCGTTCCAGCGGGTGGTGGCAGACCTCCAGGCACACCGCTGGCGTGCCGAGCTGGCGGTGGAGGAGATCCCCTCCCCCCAGCGGATCGCCCCGTACGCCGTGGCGATCGCGGCCGACGTCAGCCTCCGGGAGCACGACCTCGGCTCGGGGCGCCTGGTCATCCTGCACGACCCCGCCGGTGTCGAGTCCTGGCAGGGCCAGTTCCGCGCCGTGGCGTACGCCAAGGGCGAGGTCGACCCGGAGATGGTGACGGACACGATGCTCGCCGAGGTGGGCTGGTCCTGGCTGGTCGAGGCCCTGGAGGCCAACGGCGCGGACTACATCGCCCCCAGCGGAAACGTCGCCTGCACCTGGAGCCGTTCCTTCGGCGGCATGGAGGAGCAGCCGGCCCGTGCCGAGGTCGAGATCCGGGCCTCGTGGACCCCCCGCCTGTCCCCCACCGGTGAGGGCGTGACCGCTCACCTGAACGCCTTCGCGGAGTTGCTGGCCAACACCTGCGGGATCCCACCGCTACCCGAGGGCGTCGTGATGATGACCCCGCTGCGCCAACGACGACAGGACCGCTGACCATGTCCCCCACCGACGGCGACCCCGCCCTTCCGCACCCGACCGACGCCGACCCGCCCAGCTCGGTCGAGCATCCCACGCTGGACACCGCCACCCTCCCCGAGGAGGAGCTGCCCGTCCTGCGGGCGCCCAAGGACGGGGTGCCCGTGGTCAGTGACACCCAGGCGGCGTACGAGGAGCTGGTCGCCGCCCTCGCCGCCGGTGAGGGGCCGGTCGGCATCGACACCGAGCGAGCCCACGGCTTCCGCTACTCCCCCAAGGCCTGGCTGATCCAGCTACGCCGCCGCGGCTCGGGCACCTTCCTGCTCGACCCGGACGCGTTGGCGCCGGCCGACGAGCTGGCCGACCTCTCCGCCCTGCGGGAGGCCATCGGGGACGCCGAGTGGATCATCCACGCAGCCTCGCAGGACCTGCCCTGCCTGGTGGAGGTCGGCCTGCGGCCGAGCACGATCTTCGACACCGAGCTGGCCGGCAGGCTGCTCGGCTACCCGCGGGTCTCCCTGGGCGCGATGGCCGAGCGGTTCTGCGGTGTGCACCTGCTCAAGGAGCACTCGGCGGCGGACTGGTCGACCCGGCCGCTGCCCGAGGACTGGCTGGTCTATGCCGCCCTCGACGTCGAGCTGCTGCGCGACCTGCGCGATGCGATCGCCGAGGAGCTGCGCATCGCCGGCAAGGACGAGTGGGCGCGCCAGGAGTTCGCCTACCTGGTCCAGGAGGCGGGCACCCCGAAGACACCCCGCGAGGAGCCCTGGCGACGGGTCTCGGGCATCCACGACATCCGGTCCCGGCGCGAGCTGGCCCTGGTCCGGGAACTGTGGCAGACCCGCGAGGCGATCGCGGCACGCCGGGACAAGGCGCCCGGGCGGCTGCTCAACGATCGGGTCATCATCGCGGCGGCGACCCGCAAGGGCCTCACCGCGGGAACGGTCGGCGAGATGTCCGGCTTCCACAAGGGCGTAGCCAAGCGCTACCTCAACGACTGGTCCGACGCCGTCCGTCGGGTCGAGGCGATGGATCCGACGGACTATCCGGCCCTGCGACCTCCCCGGCGCGGCAACGGCGCCCCCCGTACGTGGCAGGGGCACCACCCCGAGGCGTACGCCCGGTTCATGGCTGCCCGGGAGGCGATGAACAAGCTCGCCGAGGAGCACCAGCTGCCGCCGGAGAACCTGCTCACGCCGGACACCTGGCACCGCCTGTGCTGGGAGCCGCCGACCCCGCTGTCCCCCGCCACGGTCGAGGAACACCTCGCGGCCGCCGGTGCCCGCCCGTGGCAGCGTGATCTCGTCCGGGACGCGTTGGCGCAGGCCCTGGCCACCACCGCCTGACGGCTAGGCGCCCTCGGGACCCCCGGGCTCCACCTCACCGGAGGGCTGTGCGCCCTCCGACACGTCCGTCGGCATGCCACCCGTCGACACGTCGTCCGTCGCCACCGCGGAGCGGTCCAGCCGCACCACGTGCTCGACCACGGAGCGGGCGATGTCCTGGCCGGTGAGTCCCAGCTCGGCGATGATCTCGCCCCGTGAGGCGTGCGCCAGGTAGCGGTCCGGGATGCCGAAGACCCGCACCGGGGTGGTGATCTCCCGTTCCGAGAGCTCCTGCTCGAGCCGTGCGCCCATGCCACCGACGACGCAGTTGTCCTCGATCGAGACCAGCAGGTCGTGGTCGGCGGCCAGGCCGAGCAGGTCCTCGCCGACCGGCAGCGCCCAGACCGGGTCGACCACGGTGTTCGAGATGCCCTGCTGGGACAGGCGGCGGCCGACCTCGATGGCGGTGCCGACCATCTGCCCATAGCCGACGACCAGCACGCGGGGACGGCCGTCGGAGGCGTACAGCACGTCGACGTCGCCGACGTGGGCGATCGCCTCGATGTCGTCGGGGAGCTTGTCCTTGGAGAAGCGGACCACCGAGGGACCGTCGGAGATGTCCGTCGCGGTGTTCAGGGCGGCCCGCAGCCGGGCGGCGTCGCGGGGCGCGGCGATGTGGATGCCGGGCACGACCTGGAACACCGACATGTCCCACATGCCGTTGTGGCTGGCCCCGTCGCTGCCGGTGATGCCGGCCCGGTCGAGCACGAAGGTCACTCCGGCCCGGTGCAGCCCCACGTCCATCAGCACCTGGTCGAAGGCGCGGTTGAGGAAGGTCGCGTACACGGCGACGACCGGGTGCAGGCCCATCGCTGCCATGCCGGCGGCCGAGGTCACGGCATGCTGCTCGGCGATGCCGACGTCGAACGTACGATCCGGGAACGTCGCCGCGAACCGGTTCAACCCGGTCGGGTGCAGCATCGCCGCCGTGATCGCCACGACATCGTCGCGCCGGGTACCGATCCGCACCAGTTCCTCGGCGAAGACGTCGGTCCAGGTCGCGGTGACGATGCTCGAGAGCGGCTCGCCGGTGTGCGCGTCGATCTGGCCGATCGCGTGGAAGCGGTCCTCCTCGTTCTGCTCGGCGGCGCGGAAGCCGTGGCCCTTCTGGGTGATGCAGTGCACGATCACCGGTCCACCGAACTCCTTGGCCTGGACCAGGGCACGCTCGACGGCCGCCTCGTCGTGTCCGTCGATCGGGCCGACGTACTTCAGGCCAAGGTCGGCGAACAGGCCCTGCGGGGCGATGACGTCCTTCAGGCCGATCTTCAGACCGTGCAGCAGTTCGTACGCGGGCCGGCCGACGAGCGGGGTCCGGCTGACCTGGCGCTTGATCAGGTCGAGCAGGTCCTCGTAGCGCCGATCGGTGCGCATCACCGCCAGGGACTGGGCCAGGCCGCCGACGGTCGGGGTGTAGGAGCGCCCGTTGTCGTTGACCACGATGACCAGGCGCAGGTCGTCCTGCACAGCGATGTTGTTCAACGCCTCCCAGGCCATCCCGCCGGTCAGTGCACCGTCACCGACGAAGGCGACGACCGTACGGTCGGTCTCGCCCTTGATCTTCAGGGCCTTCGCCATCCCCTCGGCCCAGGACAGGGCTGCCGAGGCGTGCGAGTTCTCCACCCAGTCGTGCGGGGACTCCTCGCGACTGGGATAGCCGGACAGGCCGTCGCGCTGGCGCAGCCGGTCGAAGCCCTCGCAGCGTCCGGTGAGCATCTTGTGGACGTAGCTCTGGTGCCCGGTGTCGAAGACGATCGGGTCCCGTGGGGAGTCGAACGTCCGGTGCACGGCCAGGGTGAGCTCGACCACACCGAGGTTGGGCCCCAGGTGGCCGCCGGTGCGACTCACGTGGGTGATCAGGAACTCGCGGATCTCCGCGGCCAGCTCGTCCAACTGGGCATGAGTCAGGCCACGCAGGTCCGCGGGACTCTGGATCCTCTCCAACAACGGCATGTGATCCAGTCTAGGGGTCGGCCCCCATGATCATCGACTTTCCCGGCCGGGGACGCTCCGGAGCGAGGGGCCCGGGAACCCCGGACCGTCGCCGCGCTGCCTCTCCCGGGCGGGCGTCCACCCCTGCCCACCGGTATCCTGCAAGGCAGAACGTCGGTGGTCCCGCCCGCCCGGGACGGGACGCCGCGCAGGGGGAATCCGATGCTGCAGATCTCGCACCTCACCCACCGCTTCGGGAGCAAGGTCGCCGTCGACGACCTCACCCTGGCGGTCCCCGCCGGGAGCATCACCGGGTTCATCGGTCACAACGGCGCCGGCAAGTCGACCACGCTGCGCTCAGTGGCCGGCATCCTCCCGTTCACCGCCGGGACGGTGACGGTCGAGGGCCACGACGTCCGCGCCGACCCGATCGCGGCCAAGAAGGTGATGGCCTTCCTGCCGGACAGCCCCGACCTGTACGACTTCATGACCGGCCAGGACTTCCTCGGCTTCGTCGCCGACCTGTTCCGCATCCCCGGCCCGGAACGGCGTGCCCGGATCGCCAGGTACGCCCAGGCCTACGGACTCGAGGAGGAGCTCGGCGACGTCATCGGGTCCTACAGCCACGGCATGAAGCAGAAGCTGGCCCTGATCAGCGCGTTCATGCGGCGCCCCCGGCTGCTGCTGCTCGACGAACCGTTCGTCGGCCTGGACCCGGTGGCCGCCCACACGCTCAAGGGCCACTTGCGCCGGCTGTGCGACGACGGCGGCTCCGTCCTGTTCTCCACCCACGTCCTCGAGGTCGCCCAGGCACTGTGCGACGACCTGGCCATCATCCGCCGCGGACGGCTGGTGGTCAGCGGCCCGACGGCCCAGGTGACCGGCGACTCCTCGCTCGAAGAGGTCTTCCTCGAGCTGCAGGAGTCGGCCCGATGAGGCCGGCACTGGCGCTCACCCGGGTCCAGTTGTGGGCCCTGCTGGTCGCCATGGGTCGCGGGAACCGGACCCGGCGACGCTGGTCCGTCGGCGCCCTCGTCGCTGTCGTCGCCGCGGTCACGGTGACCCTGAGTGCGGTCTACTCCTTCGGCTTCGCGGCCATGCTGGACCAGGTCGGCGCGGTCGACCTGGTCCTGGTGGTCATGCCGGCGCTGGCCGCGGTCGGCGTCATCAGCGGCGGAACCTTCGGGGTGAGCCGGTCCGTGCTCGGCGGACGCGACGACGACCTGCTGCTGGGCCTGCCGATCCGTCCCCGGACCATCGCACTGGCCAAGATGTCGGCCGTCGCCGCACAGAACGCCCTGCTGATGGTGCTGGCCGTTGTCCCCAGCGGGGTCGTGTACGGGCTGCACGAGCCGACCCACGCCTGGTTCTGGCCGGGCCTGCTGGCCGGGACGCTCGCCCTGGCCCTCGCGGCGACGGCGGTCTCCGTCGTGCTGGCGTTCCTGGTCACCCTGATCGCCCCCAGTGGCCGGGGGCGGGCCGTGGCGAACGTGGCCATCCTCCTGGTGACCAGCGGCGTCGTGTTCGCCTCGATCCCCTTCAGCCAACGGCTGCAAGGCCTGCTCGCCGACGATCCGGCGGCGTTCGCGCATACCGTGGGCAGGTGGGCGTGGGGGTTCGGGGCGGTGCGCGACCTCGCCATCGACGGCTCGGGGCAGGCCGCCGCCCTCCTGCTGGCGCTCGGCCTGCTCCCCTTCAGCGCGGTCCTCTGGGCGGTCTCGGCGGCGTACGTCCCACTCATCACCCGACGCGCGGAGAACGTGCCTGCACTGGGGCGCCACAGCCGGGTCCCGTTGTCGCGGATGCGTCCCCACTCCCCGTTCGTCGCCCTCCTGGTCCGGGAGGTGCACCGGTTCCTCAGCAGCACCGTGTACCTGGTCAACAACGGCTTCGGCGTGGTGGTGCTACTGGCCGGCGCGGCGTGGCTGGTGGCGGCCGGGGTGCCGGAGGGCATCCGGGCACTGGCGACGAGCCCGGGACTGCCGCTGCCGGTGCTGGCCGCCGGCGCCGTGTGCCTGCCGGTGGCAATGACCTGCACGACGGCCCCGAGCATCTCGCTGGAGGGCGACAGGCTGTGGATCGTACGGTCCGCGCCGGTCGACCCGCTCGTGGTGCTCGGCGCGAAGGTGGCGCTCAACCTGCTGGTGGTGGTCCCTGCCCTGCTGCCGATCAGCGTCGTCCTGGCGGTGCGGACCGACATCGGGGTGCTCGGCGGCGTGCTGGTCCTGCTGGTCGCGGCGATGTTCACGCTGGTGGTCGCCGAGACCGGCCTGCTCACCAACCTGGTCTGGCCGGTGCTCGACGCCCCTAGTGATGCGGTGGTCGTCAAGCAGAGCGTGAGCGTGCTGGTGGCCCTCGTCGGGTCGGTCGCCTGCTACGTCATCCTCGGGGTCGCCGGTGCGGGGACCGCCTCGGTCGCCGGTGCCGTGCCGGGGCTGTTGGCGATGCTGCTGGCTGCTGCGGTCCTGGCGCTGGCCATGTTCAGGATCTTGCGGAGCTGGGGCGTACGGGCGTTCAACCGGCTGGGCTGAGGTCCCCGACGACCCGCTGGCGGGGTGCCGGACCGGCTCAGAGGCGGGGCACGAAGGCCATCCCGCGCAGCGCATCGTCGACCAGGGCGATCCCCTCGCGGACCGCACGCAGCCGGACCAGCTCCTCCTGCCAGGTGCGGACCGCCTCCTCGACGACCGGCGGCTCGACCTGGTCGCGCAAACTGAGGCGGGCCCGGGCCAGGCCGTCCTCCGATGCCCGCACCTGGCCGGCCACGAACTGGGCGGCGAACTGGGCCAGGACCACCGGGTGTCGCCGCAGCACCGGGTACCCGCGGAAGTCGGCCGGGCAGCAGTCGAGCAGGAACGCCGTCGCGCTCTGCTCCCAGTCCTCCGCACCCGGCGGCAGCACGCCGCTCGGCCAACCGGGGGGCAGGAAGGGCCGTGCCCCTCCCCCGGCACCCTGGCGCGCCGTCCGGCCGCCCCGGACCTCCCGGCCCGACCGGCCCGACCGGCCGTCGGGCGTACGCCCATGGGTGTCCTGTGGGCTCACCGGCCCGCGCCCCGGGGAGCCCTGTTCCCTGAAGTCCTGTGCCATGACACCCTCCGCCGCTATTCGTACATGTGTTCGTACACCTTGAGTGTAGGAGGTGGCCCGGGAAGCGACAAGCGGCTCCTGACGGGCGCTGCGGGGTGGAGGAGGCCGGAGAACGGCGGGCTCAGCCCCAGCCGAGGGCCCGCGTGAGGGCGGCCGCGGCGGCCCCCAGTACGACCACGAGCAGGAACGGTGCCCGCAGTACGAGGGCGACCACCGCCACGACGAAGGCTGCGACGCGGGCGTCGGCGACCAGCGCCGTACCGGAGGCGAAGGTGTTCATCACGACCAGGGCGGAGAGCAGCCCGAGGGTAAGCACCCACGTGACCCGTGCCATCCGGGGGTGCTCCAGTACCCGCTCCGGCACGAGGTACCCGGTGAGCTTGAGCACGTACGCAGCCAGCGAGGCGACGATGATCCAGATCCACATGGTCATCGGGCGGCCACCTCGGAGGACGTCGGCCGGAGCGGCCGGTTCCCCCGGGGTTCACCGGGCCCCCACAGCGCCCAGGCGACGGCGACCACGGCCGCGACGAGGATCGGGATACCCACCGGCAGGAACGGGGTGGCCAGCGCGGTGGCCAGGGCGCAGACCACGGCGATGGACCCGGCCTCGCGCGAGCGCAGTCGGGGCCAGAGCAGGCCGAGGAAGGCCGCGACCGCCGCCCCGTCGAGCCCCCAGGCCCGGGTGTCCCCCACTGCCGACCCGAGCAGTGCGCCGACCAGCGTGAAGATGTTCCACAGCGTGAACACCCCGAGCCCGGCGGTCCAGAAGCCGCGACGCTCCTCCAGCGGGTCGGTCCGGCTGGACGCGACGGCGACCGACTCGTCGATGGTCACCTGCGCGAAGAGCAGCCGCCGCCAGCCGCGGGGCCGCAGCAGCGCGCTCATCGACACCCCGTAGACGGCGTTGCGTACGCCGAGCAGGGTGGCGGCCAGTGCGGCTGTGGAACCGGCCCCGCCTCCGGCGATGGTCCCGATGAAGGCGAACTGCGAGCCGCCGGTGAACATCAGCAGCGAGAGCACACAGGTCTGCAGCGTGCTGAGCCCGGCGGCCACGGCGAGGGCACCGAACGAGACGGCGTAGAGCCCGGTCGCGACCGAGACCGACAGTCCCAGGCGTACGGCCGGGGATGTCAGGAGAGCTCGCACGCGGGCATTCTAGGGGTGGACGATCACGCCGGCGGCGGCCAGTTGCCCGGCGAGACCGAGCAGTGCGTGGTCACTGCCGAGCGGTCCGACCAGGCTGAGCCCGCACGGCAGCCGTCGCCGGGTGGCCAGCGGGAGGGTCACGGTGGGCAGTCCCCCCAGGGTGGCGAGGGAGAGCAGCTGCTGGGTACGGTCGCGTCCGCGGCGGGCGGTGGCCCCGGCCCGGTCCCGCACCGGGGCGACGGTGGCGGTGGTCGGCAGCAGGAGGACCCCGTTGCCGACGAGTTCGGCAGTGGCGGCCCTGGCCGCGGCCTGGGCGCGGCGGGCCCCGCGGAGCCGGGCATCGTCCATCGCCAGCCCGGATCGGATCGCGGTCCGGACATCGGCGCCCAGCCCGGCCAGGTCCGCGTCGCCGGCCCTGTGTCGTCCGGCCACCTCGGCATCCCGGATCTGGCGGCAGGTCTGTGCCCAGCCGTCGAGGACGTCGCGGTCCTGGCCGACCATCCGCATCGGCAGCACCGAGCTGTCCCAGCGGTCGAGCACGGCCTCGATCGCGCGGACGACGTCCGGGTCGGCGAGCCCGAGCAGGTCCCTGCCGAGCAGCGCCTCGTCCAGCCCGAGCAGGCCCGCCTGGGGCAGGAGGACATCGGCGACCTCGGCCAGCACCGCCAGATCGCGTGCCACCCACCCGACCGAGTCGAAGCTGGGCGCCACCCCGGCCACGCCCTCGAGGGGGACGACACCATGGGTCGTACGGATGCCGAACAGCCCCTGGTAGGAGGCCGGCAGCAGCAGGGACCCCCACGTGTCCAGGCCAAGACCGAGGTCCGCCTGCCCGAGGGCGACGGCAGCAGTGGGCCCCGACATCGCCCCACCGGGCAGCCGGCCGGCGGCGCGCGCGTTGCGCGGCATCCCCGCAGGGTCATCTCCGGTGTCGCCCAGGCCGAGCCCGTCGATCCGGGCCAGGCCGACGACCGAGGCACCGGCCTGCTGCAGCCCGGCAAGTGCCTCCGCGGTCCGCGCAGGGGCGTCGGCACCCACGGGCAAGGATGCGAGGCTGTGTCCGGCCAGCGGGAACAGTTCGGCGGCGGCCACGGACATCCCCTCGAGCGGTCCGCTGCCAGTGGCGGCGGCCAGCGGCGCACCGGCCTGGCGCCAGACCGCCGGGTCGATCGCGGGATCGGGCTCGCCGACATGCGCCGAGGCGATCCGCCAACCCTCATCCGTACGCTCCCACAACAGCGTCATCACGCCCTGGCCGCCGGTGGCGGTCCGATGGGTGGCGGTGACCAGGGTGCCGTCGGGCCCGATCTCCCGCAGGTGGCTCTGCAGTAGCCTTCCGCAAGGGGCAAGTGGATCGGCCCGGACCGCCTCCACGATGCTCGCGAAGCCGACCACCATCCCGCCGCGGCGGACCAGCAGCGTCTGGTCGCCGGGGACGAAGAACCGTTCGACCAGACGGACGTCCCCGGCCTCCAGTGCGTCGACGAATCGGCGGAACATCGGGGCCAGCCCGGCGTCATGGCTCGGCATGCGTGGCGTCACGGTCCTCACGCTAGCGGGTTGGCCCTCCCCCGGGGACGAACGCAGGAGAACCTTCGCACAATCACCCAACGGTCAGGGACGGACGCAACGGCGCCCCGGGTACCGAGGTACCCGGGGCGCCGCGTGGTACAGGGACCGATGCGTCAGGCAGCGGCCTTCATGTGGCGCAGCACGTACTGCAGGATGCCACCGTTGCGGTAGTAGTCGGCCTCACCAGGGGTGTCGATCCGGACGACGGCCTCGAACTCGACGGTGGAACCGTCGGCCTTGGTCGCCGCGACGTGGACCGTCTTCGGGGTGGTGCCGTTGTTGAGCTCCTCGACACCGGTGATGTCGAAGGTCTCCTCACCGGTCAGGCCGAGCGACTCGTGCGACTCGCCGGCCGGGAACTGCAGCGGGAGGACGCCCATGCCGATCAGGTTCGAACGGTGGATCCGCTCGTACGACTCGGTGATGACGGCCTTCACGCCCAGCAGCGCGGTGCCCTTGGCGGCCCAGTCCCGCGAGGAGCCGGAACCGTACTCCTTGCCGCCCAGGACGACCAGCGGGGTGTTGGCGGCCTTGTAGTTGGCAGAGGCGTCGTAGACGCTGGTCACCGGGCCGTCGGCCTGGGTGAAGTCGCGGGTGACGCCACCCTCGGTGCCCGGGGCCAGCTGGTTGCGCAGCCGGATGTTGGCGAAGGTGCCGCGGATCATCACCTCGTGGTTGCCACGGCGGGAACCGTACGAGTTGAAGTCCTTGCGCTCCACACCGTTCTCGGCGAGGTACTTGCCCGCCGGGGAGTCGGCCTTGATGTTGCCGGCCGGGGAGATGTGGTCGGTGGTGACCGAGTCGCCCAGCTTCAGCAGGACGCGGGCGCCCGTGATGTCGCTGACCGGTGCCGGGGTCTCCGGCATGCCCTCGAAGTAGGGCGCCTTGCGGACGTAGGTGGAGGCGTCGTCCCACTCGAACGTGTTGCCGGTCGGGGTGGGCAGGGCCTGCCACTGTGCGTCGCCGGCGAAGACGTCGGCGTAGTCCTTGGTGAACATCTCCTTGGTGATCGAGGTGCTGACCACCTCGTCGATCTCGGCCTGGGTCGGCCAGAGGTCGCGCATGAAGACGTCGTTGCCCTCGGTGTCCTTGCCCACCGGCTCGCGGTCGAGGTCGATGTCCATGGTGCCGGCGATGGCGTAGACGACCACCAGCGGCGGGGAGGCCAGGTAGTTCATCTTGATGTCCGGGCTGATCCGGCCCTCGAAGTTGCGGTTGCCCGACAGCACGGCGGTGACCGCGAGGTCGCCGTCGTTGACGGCCTGGGAGACCTCGGGGATCAGCGGTCCGGAGTTGCCGATGCAGGTGGTGCAGCCGTAGCCGACCAGGTTGAAGCCGAGCTTCTCCATGTAGGGGGTCAGGCCGGACTGGTTGTAGTAGTCCATGACGACCTTGGAGCCGGGGGCCAGCGAGGTCTTGACCCACGGCTTGCGGGTCAGGCCCTTCTCCGCGGCCTTCTTCGCCACCAACGCGGCGCCGATCATGACGCTCGGGTTGGAGGTGTTGGTGCAGGAGGTGATCGCCGCGATGGTGACCGCACCGTGGTCCAGGTTGAACGAGTCGCCGCTGGCCAGGGTGACCGGCATCGGGTTGCTCGGCCGACCGCTGATCGGGACGCTGTCGAAGTGGTGCGGCTGGTCCTCGGGGTCCCCACCCTCGGTGTTCGCGGTGAAGCTCGGCGAGTCGGAGGCCGGGAAGGACTCCTCCGAGGCCTCGTCGATCCTGCCCTCGGCCACCTCGTCGCCGTCCTCGACGTAGTCGGCCAGGGCGGAGCGGAAGTCGCTCTTGGAGTCGCTCAGCAGGACGCGGTCCTGCGGGCGCTTCGGGCCGGCGATGCTGGGCACCACCGTGGACAGGTCGAGCTCGATGTACTCCGAGTAGGCCGGCTCATGGTCGTCGTCGTGCCACAGGCCCTGCTCCTTGGCGTACGCCTCGACGAGCGCGATCTGCTGCTCGTCGCGGCCGGTGAGCCGCAGGTAGTCGGTGGTCTTGTCGTCGATCGGGAACACGGCGATGGTCGAGCCGTACTCGGGGCTCATGTTGCCGATGGTGGCGCGGTTGGCCAGCGGCACGGCGGAGACGCCCGGGCCGTAGAACTCGACGAACTTTCCGACGACCTTGTGCTGGCGCAACATCTCGGTGATGGTGAGCACCAGGTCGGTGGCGGTGACGCCCTCCGGGAGGGTGCCGGTCAGCTTGAAGCCGACCACGCGCGGGATGAGCATGGAGACCGGCTGGCCGAGCATGGCGGCCTCGGCCTCGATGCCACCCACGCCCCAGCCGACGACGCCGAGGCCGTTGACCATGGTGGTGTGGGAGTCGGTGCCGACACAGGTGTCCGGGTAGGCCTGGAGCACGCCGTTGACCTCACGCGGGAAGATGACGCGGGCGAGGTTCTCGATGTTGACCTGGTGCACGATACCGGTGCCCGGGGGGACGACCTTGAAGTCGTCGAAGGCGCTCTGGCCCCAGCGCAGGAACTGGTAGCGCTCACGGTTGCGCTCGTACTCGACCTCGACGTTCTTGGCGAACGCCTCGGGGGTGCCGAAGTGCTCGACGATGACGGAGTGGTCGATGACCATCTCGGCCGGCGACAGCGGGTTGACCTTCGACGGGTCGCCACCCAGCTCGGTGATGGCCTCGCGCATGGTGGCCAGGTCGACCACACACGGCACGCCGGTGAAGTCCTGCATGATGACGCGAGCCGGGGTGAACTGGATCTCCTTGCTCGGCTCGGCGTTGGGATCCCACGCGGCGAGGGCCTTGATGTCCTCGGCGGTGATGTTGGCACCGTCCTCGGTGCGGAGCAGGTTCTCCAGGAGAACCTTCAGGGAGTACGGGAGGTTCTGGGAACCTTCGACCGCATCCAGACGGAAGATCTCGTAGTTCGTGCCATTGACCGAAAGTTCGGCCTTGGCACCCAGGCTGTTGACGCTCATGAAAGCAGCTCCCTCGACAAATTTCTCTCGACGTCAAGATATCACGGTTCCCGTGCTCGTACGATCCAATCACGAGAAGAGATCTCCCGCAGGCTGCTCACGCATCGGTGTGGCGCGGCCGGCCCTGTGTTCCTCGCCACGGCGGCACCCGCCTCGAGACCGGTACCCGGCTCCCTACGGCGACCGGGCAAGTCGCCAGTCCGAGCGCCCCGGCTCCCGGCACTCACATGGACCACACAGCACCCGAGGCATGCAGCCCGGTCCCGGCGGACTACGTTGGGGTTCGCAATCCATCACGCGGGAGCTCGCAGGGCCGTCGACACGGCCGCGGCGCGGGCTGAGAGGACACCGGCATCGGGTGTCGACCGCTATGACCTGACCGGGTAATGCCGGCGAAGGGAGAACAACCATGGGCACCTCTCTGCCCTCTGCTGCTACTGCCAGCGACATCACCATCGGCCCGATCCGGGGCAGCCACAAGGCCTGGGTCACCGCCACCACCGTCCGCGGGGAGGACCTGCAGGTCCCGGTGCGCCGGATCGACCTCACCAACGGCCACCACCTGGACGTGTACGACACGTCGGGCCCCTACACGGCGTACGGGTCGGCGGCCCAGGTGCATGACCTCACCACCGGCCTGCCGGGCCTGCGCGGGGACTGGGCCCACAACGAGGCGGTACCCGCCGATCCGGCGGTGCCCGGATCCCCGCTGGTCCGCACCCAGCTGGCGTGGGCTCGCAACGGGGTCATCACCCCCGAGATGAGCTACATCGCAGCGCGCGAGTGCCTGCCGGTCGACTTGGTGCGGGACGAGGTCGCCCGCGGGCGTGCCGTCATCCCGGCCAACCACCGCCACCCCGAGGCCGAACCGATGGTGATCGGCAAGCGCTTCGCGGTCAAGATCAACGCCAACATCGGCAACTCGGCGGTCCGCAGCTCGATCGCCGACGAGGTCGAGAAGATGGTCTGGGCCACCCGTTGGGGCGCCGACACGATCATGGACCTGTCGACCGGGCGCGACATCCACGAGACCCGCGAGTGGATCCTGCGGAACTCCCCCGTACCGGTCGGCACCGTGCCGATCTACCAGGCCCTGGAGAAGGTGGACGGCGACCCGACCGCCCTGACCTGGGAGGCCTACCGCGACACGGTGATCGAGCAGGCCGAACAGGGCGTGGACTACATGACCGTGCACGCCGGTGTCCTGCTGCGCTACGTGCCGCTGGCCGCCAAGCGGGTGACCGGCATCGTGTCCCGCGGTGGGTCGATCATGGCCGCCTGGTGCCTGGCGCACCACACCGAGTCGTTCCTCTACACGCACTTCGAGGAGCTGTGCGACATCCTCGCCGCGTACGACATCACCTTCTCCCTGGGTGACGGCCTGCGTCCCGGCTCCATCGCGGACGCCAACGACGCCGCCCAGCTGGCCGAACTGCGTACACTCGGCGAACTCACCGGGATCGCCAAGGCACGCGGGGTCCAGGTGATGATCGAGGGCCCGGGCCACGTCCCGATGCACAAGATCGTGGAGAACGTACGCCTGGAGGAGGAGTGGTGCGACGAGGCGCCCTTCTACACCCTCGGTCCGCTGGCCACCGACATCGCCCCCGGCTACGACCACATCACCTCCGCGATCGGCGCGGCGATGATCGCCCAGGCCGGCACCGCGATGCTGTGCTACGTCACGCCGAAGGAGCACCTGGGGCTGCCGGACCGCGATGACGTCAAGGTCGGGGTGATCACGTACAAGATCGCGGCGCACTCCGCCGACCTGGCCAAGGGCCACCCGGGCGCCCAGCAGCGCGACGACGAGCTGTCCAAGGCCCGCTTCGAGTTCCGCTGGCAGGACCAGTTCAACCTCGGCCTGGACCCCGACACGGCCGTCGAGTTCCACGACGAGACGCTGCCCGCGGAGCCGGCAAAGAACGCGCACTTCTGCTCGATGTGCGGGCCGAAGTTCTGCTCGATGCGGATCAGCCAGGACGTCCGTGACTACGCCGAGGCGCACGGATTGACCTCGGTGGAGGCGATCGAGGCCGGGATGGCCGAGAAGTCCGCCGAGTTCGCCGAGCGCGGCTCGCGGGTGTACCTGCCGGTCGTCGGCTGAGACTGGGCACCGAGGGGATCCGGCCGGGCGCCGGGTCCCCTCGGCCTTCCGTGACAGTGCGGTCGCACCGTGGCCACGGCACTGTCAGTCCCCGCCCCTAGCCTGCGGGCATGTCCTCGCGCATCGGCTCCGACTTCGGCTCCCTCGGCGACCGCACGGCCGAGGGGGCGGGGGCTCGGCAGCCGGTCGGTGCCGGCCGGGAGGGGCGTACGCACTGGGTCGAGATCGACGACGGGGCCTGGCTGCCGGGCCTGCTGGTCTCCTGGTCACGCTCACCGGCCGGCTGGCTGGCGCTGGTCGCGTGGGTGGCGGACGGACAGCTGATGGTCGCCACGGTGCCCAGTGACCGGGTGCGTCCGGTGAAGTGAGCCCGGTGCGGTGGGCCCGCCGGCACGTGGGGCACCCTTGACCGCCTTCTGCCTAGGATGGGGACGTGAACGTCTCCGCCCGCACCGAGTACGCCATCCGCGCCATGGTGCACCTGGCGACGGCGAATTCGCCCGAGCCGATGACGTTGGAGTCGGTCGCCGAGCAGGAGGACCTGCCGCGCAAGTTCATGGAGGCGATCTTCGCCGACCTGCGGCGGGCTGGTCTGGTCTCGAGCATCCGCGGCTCGCGGGGCGGCTACGTGTTGCCGCGCAGCAGCGAGCAGATCAGCGTCGGCGACATCATGCGCGCCGTCGACGGGCCCCTGTGGGAGGTCCGTGGCCTGCGCCCCCAGGACACCGAGTACCGCGGCGTCACCTCGCACCTGCCGACGCTGTGGGTGGCGGTCCGCGCCGCACTGCGGGACGTGGTGGACACCACCACCCTGGCCGATGTGGCCGCCGGGCACTTCAACGAGCACGTGACGGCCCTGACCCGGACCCCTGAGGCCTGGACCAACCGCTGACCCTCCCCCGCCCGACCCGTGCCCTTGTGGCGGCCGCCCCGCCACGGAGCGGGCCCGCCACGAAGCGAGCCCGGCCACAGCAGGGCCTCAGATGACCACGGCGGGCACGCAGATCGCCACGCACTCGATGTGGTGCGTGTTGGGGAACAGGTCGAACGAACGCAGCGACTCCAGCTCGTAGCCCTGCTTGCGCAGCCGACCGAGGTCTCGGCCGAGAGCCGCCGGGTCGCACGCCACGTACGCAATCGCCCGCGGGTTGCGGGACGCCACCGCGTCGATGACGTCCTTGCCCGCGCCGGTGCGGGGCGGGTCGAGCACGACGAGGTCGGTGGCCCGCGGCATCCGGCGGACGACCCGGTCGACCTTGCCCGCGGTGAAACGCCCCTGCGGCACGTTGGCCTGGGCCAGCTCGACGGCCCGCTTGTCGATCTCGACACCCCAGACCTGCACGCCGGCATCGACCAGGGCACCGGCGAACAGCCCGACCCCGCAGTAGAGGTCGAAGGCGCGCTCACCCGCCTCCGGGGCCAAGCCGTCCAGGACCGCCTCGACCAGGGTGTCCGCGGCCGCGGGGTGGCCCTGCCAGAAGCCGTCGGCATCGACGCGCCAGTCGCGTCCCGCCGCGTGCTCGACCAGTTCGGGTTCCCCGCTGGACAGCACTCCGTCCACCAGGACGCTCGTCCGCCCCTCGGCGGAGGTCGCCACCCGCAGGAGGTGCTCGTCCGGCCCAAGGGGGGCGGCCAGGGCGTGCGGGTTCGGCTGGGCCTCGATCGCCAGTGGGCACCCGTCCGCGGGAACCTCGACCAGCTCCTTGCTGCGGTGGCGCCGCATCGTGGCCCGGCCGTCCCGGGTCACGTACCCCATCCGGGTCCGCCAGCCGAAGGTGCCGCCGGGCAGTTCCTCGACCTCGACGTCGACGTCAATACCGGCCAGGTGGGCCAGCTGCTCGCGGATGACCGAGGCCTTGAGCTCGCGCTGGGTCTGCGGGGTGGCGTGCTGCCAGTCGCAGCCGCCGCACATCCCCGGCCCGGCGACCGGGCACCGGGGCGTCGTACGACCCGGCGAGGCCTGGAGCACCTCCACCGCGTCACCACGCCAGAAGGAGGCGTGCGAGGTGTCGGTGAGCCGGACCCGCACCACCTCCCCGGGCAGGGCATGGCGGACGAAGATGACCCGGCCGTCCAGCCGTGCGACACAGTGACCGCCGTGCGCGACGGAACCGACCTCGACCGGGCCGACGATCCCGTCCGCGGGCAGCGTCGCTTCGTCGATCCCCTGGGTGGTGCTGGTGGTCCGGCGTGCTGCTGCTTCGTCGCGGGCACTGGGGCCCGGCATGCTCGTGTTCGGCACCGGGTCAGCCCTGGATGGCGGTCGACTGGCCGGATGGCTCCGGCAGGGTACGGCGCTGGCCCGGGACGTCCGGCTGCTGGGCAGCCTGCTCGGCCTGCTCGGCGGTCGCCTGGCGGATCTGCTCCTCCAGCTCGGTCGGCAGGGTGAGCGGGATCAGGGTGCCGGGGGGCATCGGCTGGGTACCACGGCGCACCACGGTGTCCCGCAGGACCTCGCGCAGTTCGGCCGTGACGCCGGGATCGTCGACGTTGATGGCGGCCTGGCCGTAGACCACGGCGCGCAGGGCCCAGCGGGGCCCCTCGACCATGAGCATCCGGGTCGGCTGCAGGCCCTGCTGGCCGTCGGGGGTCGTCATCGGCATCATCCGGCGTACCTCGACGCCGAACGGTCCCTCGGCGAGTTCAGCGGTTCCGCCCTGCTGCCGCGAGATCTCGACGACCTCCTGGCGGACATCGGCCCACAGCCCACCGCTGCGCGGGGCGGCGTAGAGGCTGAGCTCCATCGCCGAGCCCTCGTGCTGCAGCAGGACGGCGGTCGCGCGGACGGAGGTCTGCTCGACCTGGAAGCGCACCTCCATGCCGTCGATCGGGGTGATCACCAGCGCGCCCAGGTCCATCCGGCCGATGCTGTCACCCTCGAGGTCGACCTCCTCGATGTCGAACGGCCCGTCGGTACGCCAGTCCTTGGCGTCGAGGCCGGCCCATACGTCGGTCTCCTCGGTGCCCCGCCAGTCCGTCGCCCCGGCGGCGGCCTGCTCGCCGTCGCCGGCGGTCGTGCCCTGGTCTGTCGTGGTGCCCTGGTCTGTCGTGGTGCCCTGGTCTGTCGTGGTGGCCTCGTCGGTCGCCGTGACCTGGTCGGTCGCCGTCGCGTCGTCGGCGGTGGTCGTCCCGGTGTCAGGGGACCCGGCCTGCCCGTCGGCGTCCCGGTCCTTGCGCTTGCGTCCGAAGATCATGTGTTCTCCTGTCCTGCGCCCGACCGTGTGCCGGTCGAGCCATGTCCGCCACGGCCCCGTTCGGAGCCCGGCAGCTCGCCGACCTCGGTGAATTCCGCACGGAGCACGGGCTGCACCACCAGTTGGGCGATGCGGTCACCCCGCCGGATGCTGATGGTCTGGTGCGGGTCGAGATTGATCAGGCTGACCTTGATCTCACCACGATAACCCGCATCCACAGTACCGGGGGCATTCACGATCCCCAGCCCGTACCGGGCGGCCAGCCCCGAGCGCGGATGGACGAAGCCTGCCGTGCCCGGTGGCAGGGCGATGGCCAGGCCGGTCCCGACCAGCCGGCGCTCCCCCGGCGCGAGCTCGACGTCCTCGGCGGCGTGCAGGTCCGCTCCTGCATCGAGTGCCCTGGCGTACGTGGGCACGGGCAGGTCCGGGTCGAGGCGGACGATCCGGACGGCGACGACCTGCTCGGCGGGCTCAGCGCTCACGGCCGGATCCTGCGGATCGCCTCGGCGAGCTCCTCGGGGTGGCGGGAGCTGACCAGCCAGTACGGGTGCGGGTCGGCCGGGTCGGCGACGGTGACCTCGACGGCCCGCGGGACGTAGAAGCGGGTGACCAGGAATCCCCGGGTGTCCGCTCCCCTGCCCAGGCGATGGCGCGTCTCCTCGGCACTGAGCGCGCGGGCGTCGCCCACGTAGGACGGCTCCAGGACGTTGTGGCCGCAGCGCAATCCGGACGGTTCCACGGCGATCCGCGTCGCACCCGCCATGGTCACGGCGGCGGCGAGCGCCACCAGGGCCAGGGTGACCGCGCCGGCGACCTGCGGGGGTTGGTAGACGAAGTAGACGATCGCCACCGAAAGGATCAAACCCGCGATGACGACGATCCACCACCACGAGAGTGTGAGTCGTTCCCGATATGCCACCCCGCTAGCTAACCATCTCCTTGTCCCCGGGCGGGACGGCCGCCCTAGGATGGACCCAGCGCTCACGTTGACCCAACGCCCCTGTTGACCCAACGCCCACCACGTGGAAGGACAGTCGATGGCCCTCGCCGAGACACTCGTCTACAAGGTCTACACCAGCCTCGCCGGAACGATTGCGACCGTTGGTACGCACAAGCTGCTCACTGCCGGCTGGCGCTTCGTCACCGGTGAGGAGCCCCCGGAGCCGACGGACCCCGATGCCGACGTCCGGACCGCCATCCTGTGGGCCCTCGCCAGCGCCGCCGGCCTGGCCGCGACCCAGGTCATCGCCCAGCGGATCGGCAACCGCTACCTGTACAGCAGCAGCGGGGCCAAGCCGAAGTTCCGCAAGATCGCGATGAAGATCTGACCGTTCCCACCCGGGTGGGAACGGCGAAGGGGCCCGGGCGAATGCCCGGGCCCCTTCTGCAATCCCGCACGAGGTGCGGGCAGAGTCACGACCGCACGCAGTCGGTGCAGTAGATCAGGTTGCCATCGATCTTTGCGATCTGGCTCCGCTTGCGCACCAGGAAGCAGCTCGCACAAGTGAACTCGTCCTGCTGCTTGGGCAGCACCTTGACCGTAAGTTCCTCGTGCGAGAGGTCAGCTCCCGGCAGCTCGAAGGATTCAGCAGCAGCGACCTCGTCCTCGTCCACCTGACCTGACTGCTGGTCATTGCGGCGGTTCTTGAGGCCCTCGAGCGAGTCTTCGCTCACATCCTCCTCGTTCTTACGAGGAGCGTCGTAGTCAGTGGCCATCGTGCCTTCCCAATTACAGCCCCGCGGTGGTGCGGGACTTCCCGGTGCGTTTCAATACAGGGGCATTAATACCATGCTTGTCAATACCCCGGGTGCCGGTGAGAACCCGCGGGGTCCCCACCGGCGGCAACCGGGCGCCGACCGCGTTCCGGCCGGGGACAGCAGCCGGCGGGACAGGCCACCGGATCCGCGGCTGCCGCCTCCAGCTGGTCGACCAGCCCGGCGACGAACGCCGGGTGGGTCCCTGCGGTCGGGGTCCGGCGCACCGTGATCCCCAGCTCGGCGGCCGTCGCGGCAGCCTCGACGTCCAGGTCGTAGACGACCTCCATGTGGTCGCTGACGAACCCGATCGGAGCCAGCACCACAGCATCCACGCCCCGGCCGGCCAGGTCGCGCAGGGCGTCGTTGACGTCGGGCTCGAGCCACGGGACGGCCGGCGGGCCCGAGCGCGAGCAGAAGACCAGGTCCCCGTTCAGGACCGGGCCGCCGTCCTCGGCCAGCTCGGCCAGGATCCGGTCACCGACCTGCTCCAGCTGGGCGACGTACGCGCCGCCGGGGTTCCCGGTACGCTCGGGCGAGCCTTCCGGCCCGGACGTACGGGCCATCGACATCGGGATCGAGTGGGCCACGAACAGGACGTGGGGACGCGGATGGCCCTCGCCGCGCAGCTCCTCGACCCCGGCACGGACTGCTGCCAGGTTCGCGGCAAGGAAGCCCGGCGCCAGCCCGAAGGGCAGTACCTTGTCCACCTGCAGACCCTCGGGACAGGCGCCCGCGATGTCCTCGATGTACTGGCGGCAGCCGGAGTAGGACGGGAAGGCGCTGGTGGCGACCACCAGCGCGCGGCGGGCGCCGCCGGCCGCCAGTTCCGCGAGCGTGTCCGCGAGGTAGGGGGCCCAGTTGCGGTTGCCCCAGACCAGGGGCACGTCGATGTCGCGACGGTCCAGTTCGGATCGCAGGGACGCGAGCAGGGCACGGTTCTGGTCGTTGATCGGGCTGCGCCCCCCGAACATCGCGTAGTGCTGGCCCACCACCGCGAGCCGCTCGTCCGGGATGTCCTTTCCTCGCGTGACGTTGCGCAGGAACGGAAGCACGTCCTCCTGCCGTTCCGGTCCCCCGAACGAGAGCAGGACCACGGCATCGTACGAGGCGAGAGGTGAGGTCACGCCGCGAGTATAGGTTGAGGGTTGGACTAGGGCAGTTCGGTCCCGAGCGGTATCTTGGCCGCCATGGACAGCTCCCTGACACTGCGCGAGATCCAGGACCGCCTGCGGTCCGGTTCGAGTGTCGAAGAGGTCGCTGTCGAGGCCGGCGTGGAGGCCCAGGAACTGGCCATCTACGCCGCGCCGATCATGGCCGAGCGCGAGTACATCGCCGGCCGGGCCCGCGACTCGAACGTACGCCGCTCCGGCGACTCCCCCGCGCACCGGGACCTCGATGCCGTCGTCACCGAGGAGATGCGGGCCCGCGGGATCGATCCCACGTCGGTCGTCTGGGACGCCGCCCGCGTGGAGCGGCGCCGCTGGCAGGTGCTGGCGGTGGTCACCGAGGACGGCACCACCCGCCGCGCAGTGTTCAACTACGACGTCGATGGTCGCTTCTCCGTCGCGGCGAACGAGGATGCCCGCTGGATGCTGGGCGAGCTCCCGCTCCCGCCGGTCGATCAGGAGGCCGAGCCGACGGTCGAGCTGACCGAGGAGCAGCGCCGGACCCGCTTCGAGGACGAGGACGAGGACCTGGACGATGACTGGGGCGACGACGGCCCCAGTGACATCCAGACCCTGCACGAGATGCTGAGCAACTACGAGGAGACCGTCACCGGCTACGAGGACACCCTCAGCATGTTGCGCGGCTACGGCGGCGACCGCGAGACGTACGCCGGGCCCCGGCTCGTCCCCGATCCCGACGACGTCGGGCCCACTGACGACGACTCCTCCGACCACGACCCGCCCGACGACGAACCGCCCGAGCGCCGGGCCCCCCGCGGCGACCGGTCCCGGCCGACCGTGCCCGCCCCGTCATCACGGCGCCCCCGTCCCCCGGAACCACCTCCGGCCAGTGCCGACAGGCCGGCCCCCCGAGCCCCCTCGAGCCGCCGGCCCGGGGCCGATTCCGGGGATTCCTCACCGGTCGAGGGGGAACAACCGCCCCCGCCTCCTCGTCGCCGGACCCCGCGCAAGCGTGCCCAGGTGCCGAGCTGGGACGAGATCGTCTTCGGCAGCGGGAACGACGACCACAAGGACTGACCGTCGCGCCGCGGCGACCCCCGAACCGCTCGGCTCCCCGGAGCGCTCGACACCGGAGCGAGCGCCCGAACGGGTCGGTCAGTCCTGCGGGCCGGTGGCCACCGGACGGGAGGGATCGGAGATCCAGTCGCTCCACGAGCCCGCGTACACCGCCACGCCATCGGCCCGGCCCGCGTGGCGCAGGGCCAGCAGCTGGAGCATCGCGGTCAGCCCCGAGCCGCAGGAGAGCACGTCGCCGGGAGAAACGTCGGCGAACAGACCGGCCAGTTCCCCGGGATTCCTGAGTGTCCCCTCGGCTGTGAAGACCAGCGCGGCCGGCTTGCTGCTCGCCCCGGGGATGTGGCCGGCGACGGGATCGATGGTCTCGTACTCACCCCGGAAACGGTCGGCGGCGCGGACGTCCCAGACGGCATGTCCCGCGGCCAGGGCCGACACGACACCGTCGGCATCCACCACCGGGAGTCGGCCGCGCCGACCTGTGAGGTCCCCCGGCTCGGCCCGGGTCTCCCCGGACATGATCGGCAGGCCCGCCGCCAGCCAGGCCGGCAGTCCCCCGTCGAGCACGCGGACGTCCCGGTGGCCCAGGTCCTCCAGCAGCCACCAGACCCGGGCGGCGCCGAGCTGGGATCCGCCGTCGTACACCACGACCGGACGATCGTCGCGGACACCACAGGCACGCAGCACCCGCACCGCGGTGTCGGAGTCCGGCAGCGGGTGACGACCGCCCCGACCGCGCTCGCCGCGAGGACCGCAGAGCGCCTGCTCCACGTCGACCCAGACGGCACCCGGCAGGTGCGCGTGGAGGTACTCCTGGTGGGCGTCCGGCCCTTGCAGGTTGAACCGTGCGTCGAGCAGCGTCAGTGGGGTCCCTGCCGACAGCAGGTCGACGAGCCCGGCCACGGGGATGAGCGGTGAGCGATCGGATCCGGACATGCGCGTCAGCCTCTCTGCTGGGTCGGCACGGATGCCTGTCGTGCGGAAGCGGAAGCCCCCGGCACGGAGGAGGGCAGCCCGGACGGCCGCCCGGCGGGCGTGAGGGCGTCCTGGTCGGGGGCGAAGGGCAACGGCTCGGGCGCCGAGCCGAGCGCCACGACCTTGCGGGTGATCCCGTTGCGGTGGTGCTTGCGGCAGAGCACCTCGTAGGCGATCGACCCGCCGTCCGCGCTGTCCGTACCCTCCAGGGCGACGTCCCCGACCACCTTCTGGTCGCCCTCGGTGACGATGTAGCCGTCCAGGGTCCGGGTGTTGGTCGTGCCCTTGGCACCGCACCAGCACAGCGGCGTGACCTGCAGGGTCTCGATCCTGTCGGCCAGTTCCACCAGCCGGCGCGACCCGGGGAAGATCCTGGTCCGGAAGTCGGTCAGCAGCCCGAACGCATACACGTCGATCGCCAGGTCGTCGACGATCCGGGCGAGCTGGTCGACGTGGCCCGGCCGGTAGAACTGGGCCTCGTCGCAGATCAGGTACTCGACCCGGTCGCCACGGGTCAGCGATCCGATCACGTGGTGCCAGAAGTCGAAGTCGTCGGTGACCTCGACGGCCTCCCGGGCGAGCCCGAGGCGTGAGGTCACGATCGGACGGCCCGACCGGTCATCACAGGTGAAGACCGCGCCACGCCGACCACCGGCCGTCATGGTGTGGTCCAGCTGGAGGGCCAGGGTCGACTTGCCCGACTCCATCACGCCGGTGAAGAAGACGAGCTCGGCCACTCAGTCCACCACCAGGGGGACGTACATCTCCGCCGCGGTGAGCGAACCGTGCATGCCGACCAGGCCGAACTCCCCGGGCAGGCCGCGGGTCATCAGCGCCCAGGTGCCGAGCATCGCAACGGTCACGTCGCCGTAGCGGGGCAGGACCTCGTCGGCGACCGGTCCGTACCATCCCCGGTGAACCGCCTCCTCGCGGGTCAGGACGACAGCGCGGTCCCCCAGCTCGTTGCGCCAGCGAGCGGCGACCGCCTCGGCCTGGCCCGGTTCGGTGTAGAGCTGGCGCAGCCGTCCCTCGCCGGCGACCATCTCGACGCCACGCTGGAGGACGGGGACGTCCTCCACGACGATGCGCTCGTCGGTGGGGATGTCGATCATGCCGTGGTCACCGGTCACGATGATCCGGACGTCATCGGGCAGTTCGTCGCGCAGCCGCTCGGTCAGCGCATCGATCCGGCGCAGCTGGCGCCGCCACTCCGCTGAGGCCACGCCCTGGCTGTGCCCGGTGTGGTCGAGTTCGCGTTCGTACGCGTAGACGACGCTGCGGTCCCCGGCCGTGGCGGCGGCGGAGACCAGGTGGATGCGCTGGTCCTCGTCCCGCTCGTCGTGCACCGGGAAGAACCGTCCCCCGGCCAGCGAGACGCTGGTCAGGCCGGAGCCGTCGAACCGTGCCGGCGCGACGATCCCGACCTCGGTGCCGGCCTCGCTGAGCCGACGCCAGTAGGTGGGGTGCGGCTGCAGGGCGGTCGGGTCGTCCTCGCCCTCCCAGGTCAGCATGTTCAGGAACTGGCCGGAGCGCGGATTGCGGCAGGAGTAGCCGATGATCCCGTGCTGGCCGGGCGCCAATCCGGTACCGAGCGTGGTCAGGCTGGTCGCGGTGGTGGAGGGGACGGCCGCGGTGAACCCGTCGAACGGCGCATGCTCCCCCTCACCGCGCAGCAGTGAGGCCAAGTAGGGGGCGTGGTCCGCGTGGTCGGCGAGCTGGAGGGCGCCGAGTCCGTCGATCAGGACGACCACCCATCGCTGGGCCGGCGGCAGGCCGACCAGGTCCTCGCCGCCGAGCCCGAGCCGGGACCCGATCGCGGGCAGCAGGTCCGCCAGCGTGCCGTGGCCGTAGCGTGGGACGGTGAGCTGGCCGGCGGCGGGGTAGGAGAGTCCTGCCATCCGCCTCACCATCCGTCTCGGGTGCGCTGCATCGCCAGCCCGAACCTGACCAGCTGGCCCACCGATTCGGCACCATCGGCGTCGACGCTCATCCGGATCACCAGGTCGTCGCCGACAAGCTGGCCGGTCAGGCCGTGGTCGGCCTCGCAGTTCGGGTCACCGCAGGTCGCCGGCTCCAGGTCGATCCGGGAGGCGAACCCCCAGGCGACCGTCAACAGGACCTCCTGCAGGTCGACCTTGTCGGGCTGGTAGGTCGAGGGCTCGCTGACTATCCGGCTGAGGCTGACCGAGGAGATGTGGTCGAGAGTGACGACCTCGCTGGTCGACGCAGCCTGGGCGCCGACACCGGGACTGGCGTCGGCGTCGTCGGTGTGGTTGATGATCAGCCGGGTCGGGGTGAGCAGCGCCACCGTGACGTGGCGGTGGATCCCGTCGGGGGTGATGGTCGGCTCGTGCTGCACCACGTACGAGACCATCTCCTCTCCGCCGAGGGAGATCATCACACTGTCGAAGACCAGCGCGGGGAAGTACCCGAACGACTCGATCGCGAGGCGTAGCGCATCGATGTCTGACTTCTGCTCCGGACGTATCACGTGTGCCATCCTCGCATATCACCCCAACCCGGCCACCGTCGTCTGCGCCACGCAACCGGTCCCCCGGGGCGGGTGGGACCCGTAGCGAGGCCCTCGCGGGTGTGTAGTGTCAGGACCATGTCGCGACCGTTCTTCGCCGCTCGCCTCGAGGAGGCGACCAATCGCAGGCTGGAGCGCCTCCTCCGCCGGATGGGCTGGAAGGAGCGCGTGGTCGCCTTCACCGGCTACGGCGATCCCACCTTCGTACGGGTGATGGCACGGTTGATCCTGGTGCCGGACCGCTCCACCGCCGGTGTGCTCAGCCGCGAACTGCTCAAGCGCCGGGGCTGGCGCAACTTCATGGCCCAGCCGGTGGTGCGCGGCACCATCGTGGTGCACACCACCCACGGGCCGGTCGAGGTGCCCACCGACCGCTCCGGCTACATCGACGTACGACTGGAGAACCGGGGGCTGAAGCCCGGCTGGCAGCGGCTGACCTACTCCACCATCGATGGCCGGACGACCGAGGGAGAGATCCAGATCGTCCGCTCCGACGAGGAGTTCGGCATCATCTCCGACATCGACGACACGATCATCACCACCATGCTGCCGCGCCTGTTCCTCGCCGCCTGGAACTCCTTCGTCGTGCACGAGTCGGCCCGGCAGGCCGTCCCCGGCATGGCCCAGCTCTACCACGACCTGCTCGTGGACCACCCGGGGGCACCGCTGGTCTTCGTCTCCACAGGTGCCTGGAACACCCAGCCGACGCTGACCCGCTTCCTGCACAGCCGGCACTTCCCGCTGGGCTCGATGCTGCTCACAGACTGGGGCCCCACGAACGTCGGCTGGTTCCGGTCCGGGCGCGAGCACAAGGAGCGGGAGGTGCGCCAGCTGGCCGAGGACTTCCCGAACATCCGCTGGGTGGTGTTCGGCGATGACGGCCAGCACGACCCGACCATCTACAGCGAGTTCAGCCGCGATGCCCCCGGTCGGGTGCGGGCCGTCGCGATCCGGCACCTGTCCATCGCCGAGCAGGTCCTGGCCCACGGCACCCCCGACACGTTGGAGGCCCGACAGCTGGACCGTGAGCACTCGGTCCCGTGGGTGACCGGCGACGACGGCTGGGAGCTGCGTGGCAAGCTTGGTCCGGTCCTGGCGGAGCTCGCCCCCACGAACCTCGACCCGGCCGGTCCGGGCGACACGCCGTGACCACCGATCCGTCCAAAAGGACGATTCGGGGGCGACAATGCGCCTGTCGCGCGGTTCAGCGCCGCGGAGGCTTGACGACCTAGGAGAGGACCACGATGGCTCGCAGGAGCACCCCCGTCATCGATGACGAGTTCGAGGAACACGTCATCGACGTCGATGTCTCCGACGAGATGCAGTCGTCCTTCCTGGAGTACGCCTACTCCGTCATCTACGCCCGGGCCCTCCCCGATGCCCGCGACGGGCTGAAGCCGGTCCAGCGGCGCATCCTCTACTCGATGAACGAGATGGGACTGCGCCCCGACCGCGCCCACGTGAAGTGCGCGCGCGTCGTCGGCGAGGTGATGGGCAAGTACCACCCGCACGGTGACACCGCGATCTACGACACCCTGGTCCGGCTGGGCCAGCCGTGGGCGATGCGGCTGCCGATGATCGACTCGCACGGCAACTTCGGTTCCCTCGATGCCGGCCCCGCGGCCATGCGGTACACCGAGGCCCGGATGGCCCCTGTCGCGCTGGCGATGACCGAGGGCATGGACCTCGACACTGTCGACTTCCGCCCCAACTACGACGGGCACGAGACCGAGCCGGCGGTGATGCCGGCCTCCTTCCCCAACCTGCTGGTCAACGGCTCCACCGGTATCGCCGTCGGCATGGCCACCAACATCCCGCCGCACAACCTGATCGAGGTGGTGCACGCGCTGCGGCACCTGCTCGCGCACCCGGACGCGGACCTGGACGCGATCATGCGGTTCATCCCCGGGCCCGACTTCCCCACCGGCGGCACGATCGTCGGCCTGGACGGGATCCGCGAGGCGTACGAGACCGGGCGCGGCAGCCTCAAGGTCCGTGCCAAGGCACGGATCGAGCAGGTGACCGCCCGCAAGAAGGGCATCGTGGTCACCGAGCTGCCCTACATGATCGGGCCCGAGAAGATCATCGAGCAGATCAAGGTGCTGGTGCAGGGCAAGAAGCTGCAGGGCATCTCCGACGTCAAGGACCTCTCCGACCTGCAGCACCCCACCCGCCTGGTGGTCGAGGTCAAGAATGGGTTCAATCCCGAGGCTCTCCTGGAGCAGCTCTACAAGAAGACCAAGCTGGAGGACTCCTTCGGTATCAACACCGTCGCCCTGGTCGACGGCCAGCCCCGTACGCTCAGCCTGATCGAGGCGCTGCAGGTCTACCTCGAGCACCGGCTCGAGGTCACCCTGCGCAGGGCCCTGTTCCAGCGGGCCAAGGCCGAGGACCGGCTGCACCTGGTCGAAGGACTGCTGCTCGCCATCCTCGACATCGACGACGTGATCGCGATCATCCGCCAGGCCGACGATGCCGCAGCCGCCCGGGCCCGCTTGATGGAGGCATTCGAGCTCAGCGAGGTGCAGGCGAACTACATCCTCGACATGCAGCTGCGACGGCTGACCAAGTTCTCCCGGATCGAGCTGGAGGGCGAGCGCGACGAACTCGCCGCGCGGATCGCGGAACTGACCGAGCTGATCGACTCCGAGGAGCGACGCCGCGAAGAGGTCGGCAACGACCTCCTCGCGGTTGCCAAGCAGTACGGGGACGCGCGCCGGACCGTGCTGCTCTCCGCCGCCGGCGTCTCCGCGGCGGCCACCTCCACCCCGCTCGAGGTCGCCGACGACCCCTGCTGGGTGGTCGCCTCCGCGACCGGCCTGCTGGCCCGGACCACCGACGACAGCCCGCTGCCCGCCGACGGCCCCCGGACCCACCACGACGTCATCGCCGCGATCGTCCGTACCTCGGCACGCTCCGAGGTCGGCGTGGTGACCTCGACAGGCCGACTGCTCAAGCTGCCGGCCCTGGACCTGCCGACACTGCCCCGCACCGCCGCGGCCCCCGACCTGCAGGGCGGCTCACGCCTGTCGGAGCTGCTGGCGCTCCAGCCCGGTGAGGAGTTCCGCGCCCTGGTACCGCTGCGCGCCGACTCCCCCGGCCTCGCCGTCGGCACCCGGCAGGGAGTCGTGAAGGTCATCAGGCCCGAGATCCTCGGCAAGCCCGAGTGGGAGATCATCCGGCTGGAGGCGGGCGACGAGGTCGCGGGTGCCGTCTGGCTCGACGGTGCCGCCGATTCCTCGCTGTGCTTCATCACCTCCGATGCCCAGCTGCTGCACTTCCCCGTCAGCTCCGTCCGGGCCCAGGGCCGGACCGGCGGTGGGATCGCCGGGATCAAGCTCTCCGCCGGCGCCCGGGTGATCTGGTTCGGGGCCGTTCCGCGCGACGACTCGGTCGTGGTCACGGTCGCGGCCGCCGGTGATTCCCTGGGCGTGGATGCCGGGACGGTGAAGGTCGCCCGCTTCGAGGAGTTCCCGCCCAAGGGCCGCGCCACGATGGGCGTACGCTGCCACCGCTTCCTGCGCGGAGAGACGGCCCTGCAGCAGGCCTGGGCCGGCCCGGCACCGGCGATCGCCTGTGCCGCCTCCGGCTCGCCGATCGACCTGCCCCCGGCCGACGGCAAGCGGGACGGATCAGGCGTGCCCGTCGCCCAACCCATCCTTGCGATCGGGACCAGGACGTTCGCCCTCACCGACGACGCCCCGGCGACCGGGTCCGCCGCGGACGACTTCAGCGGTGAGCAGGAATCGCTTCTGGAAGGCGACGGCTCGAGCGCCGACACGGAGTAGCCTCTCGGCCATGCGCGAAGACTTCTCCGACCTGCTCGCAAGCAACGAGCGCTATGCAGCCAGCTTCACCGACAGCAACTTCGACGGTATCGCCAAGGCGGGGGTGCTGGTAGTCACCTGTATGGACTCCCGGATCAAGCCGCTGGAGATGATCGGCCTGAAACTGGGAGACGCCAAGATCCTGCGGACTCCCGGCGGCCGGATCACCCCCGATGCCCTGATCGGCTGCATCCTCGGGGTGCACCTGCTGAACGTGGACCGGATCATGGTCGTCCCGCACAGCCGCTGTGCCGTCGGGTCGGGCGATGACAAGTTCATCGCCGACAAGGTCCGCGAAGCCACCGGCGCCGACATCTCGGGCATGGTGCTGGGCACCACTCCGGACCAGGAGGCCGGGCTCCGCTACGACGTGGAACTGCTGCGCACGCATCCGCTGCTGGCCGGGCACGACGTGCTGGTCGGCGGGTTCTACTACGACGTCGACTCCGGCAAGCTGATCCAGCACCACTGATCCAGCCGCCCTGCCCCCGTCCCGACTCCCTCCCCACGGCCCGTCGACCCCTCGGTCGACGGGCCGTCGGCCGCCCGGGGTCGATCAGATGTCGATGTGCTCCTGGTCCAGCCGGTAGGCGCCGTCGATGATGAACTCCTTGCGCGGGGCGACCTCGGTGCCCATCAGCATCTCGAAGACGCCCTCGGCGCCCTCCGCATCGTCGAGGGTGAGCCGGCGCAGCGTACGGTGCCGGGGGTCCATGGTGGTCTCCATCAGCTGGTCGGCATCCATCTCGCCCAGGCCCTTGTAGCGCTGCGGCTCCTTGAACCGGATCCCCTTCTTGGTGAACTCGGCCAGCTTGCGCTCGTACTCGGCGTCCGAGTACGTGTACACGTACTTCTCCTGGCCCTTCTTCGGGTTGATCAGCTCGAAGCGGTGCAACGGCGGCACCGCGCTGTACACGTGGCCGTGCTCGATCATCGGCCGCATGTAGCGGAAGAAGAGCGTGGCCAGCAGCGTACGGATGTGGGCGCCGTCCGAGTCGGCGTCGGCCATGAAGATGACCTTGCCGTAGCGGATCCCGTCGACGTCGAAGGACCGTCCCGAGCCGGCGCCGACGACCTGGATGATCGAGGCGCACTCGAGGTTCTTCAGCATGTCGGTGATCGAGGCCTTCTGCACGTTCAGGATCTTGCCGCGGATCGGCAGCAGCGCCTGGTACTCGGCGTTCCGCGCCCGCTGGGCGGTGCCGAGCGCCGAGTCGCCCTCGACGATGAACAGTTCGCACTTGTCGACGTCGGTGCTGCGGCAGTCCTTCAGCTTCGCCGGCAGGGTCGAGGACTCCAGCGCGTTCTTGCGGCGCTGCGCCTCCTTGTGGATCCGTGCCTGGACCCGGGTACGCGAGGCCGCGACGATCTTCTCCAGCACGGTCCGGGAGGCCTGCTTGTCATCGCGCCGCGGGGAGGAGAAGTACTTGCCCAGCTCGGACTCGACGACCCGGGTGACGATCCGGCTGACGGCCGGGGTGCCGAGCACCTCCTTGGTCTGGCCCTCGAACTGCGGCTCGGCCAGCCGGACGGTGACGACGGTGGTGAGGCCCTCGAGGATGTCCTCCTTGGAGACCTCCTCCCCGCTCTTCAGCAGGCGGGTGCCCTCCAGCGCCTTGCCGACTGCCCGGACCAGGCCGCGGTCGTAGCCCTGGACGTGGGTGCCACCGGAGGGGGTGGCGATGATGTTGACGAAGGACTTCGTCAACGTGTCGTAGCCGGTGCCCCAGCGCAGCGCGATGTCGACGCCCAGGTCGCGGGTCACGTCGGCCGGGGCCATGTGCCCCTTCTCGTCCAGGACCGGCACCGTCTCCTCGAAGGTGTCATGGCCCTGCAGGCGGATCACGTCGGTCAGCGGCTGGTCCTGGGCGAGGTACTCGCAGAACTCCGAGATACCGCCCTCGTGCAGGAACACCTCGGTGGACGGCTCCTCGCCGCGCTCGTCGGTGACCTCGATCTTCAGTCCTGGCACCAGGAAGCTGGTCTGCCGGGCCCTGTTGTGCAGGTCGGCCAGGGAGAGCTTGGCGTCCTTCAGGAAGATGTGGCGGTCGGGCCAGTAGCGGATCCTGGTGCCGGTGGTGCCCTTCGGGACCCGGCCGGACTTGACCAGGCCGCCGCCGGGGGTGAACGGGGCGTCCGGGCCATCGCCGGCGAACGTGCCAGGGATACCGCTCTGGAAGGACATCGTCCAGCGGGCGCCGTTGCGGGCCACCTCGACGTCCAGCCGGGTGGACAGGGCGTTCACCACCGAGGCACCGACGCCGTGCAGGCCACCGGAGGCCCCGTACGACCCGGAGCCGAACTTGCCGCCGGCGTGCAGCTTGGTCAGCACCACTTCCACGCCGCTGAGGCCGGTGCGCGGCTCGGTGTCGACCGGGATGCCGCGGGCATGGTCGGTGACCGTGATCGAGCCGTCGTGGCCGAGCACGACCTCGATGCTCTCGCCGAATCCACCCAGGGCCTCGTCCACGGCGTTGTCGATGATCTCCCAGAGGCAGTGCATCAGCCCCTTGGTGTCGGTCGATCCGATGTACATGGCCGGACGCTTGCGCACCGCCTCCAAGCCCTCCAGCACCATCAGGCTGCGGGCATCGTACGTACGGGGTTCGTCGGGGCGGCTGGTGGACGGCACCAGCCGAGCCTACCCGCGTCGGCCCACCAGTTCGGCGGGCGACATGCCTGCGGGCACCCAGGGATGACCCTTGTCCGGCAAGAAGGTACTGGACGTCTTGGCGTGCCGCGGTAGGCTCACAGGGAACAAGGACACGATCGCATGCGTTGCACCAGTGTTCGAGTTCCCCGCCACGAGGCACCGGCCCCAGGTCGGAGAAAGTGAGGCCACCATGAGCACGACGACCACCGCGGTCCAGGAGACCCCGCTGACCGCCGCCGATCGTTGTGATCGCTGCGGCTCCAAGGCCTACCTCCGGGTAACGCTGGCCAGCGGCGGAGAACTCCTCTTCTGCGCCCACCATGCCAAGGAGCACGCCGAGGCGCTGGCCAAGGTTGCTGCAAGGATCCAGGACGAGACGCACCTGCTGTCCTGAGATTCCCCTCCCGTACCAACAATGACGGACTCCCCGTCGCCCACCGGGCGGCGGGGAGTCCGTCGTCGTTGGGGCGCCTACGGGGCCGAGGCAGTCGGACCAACTGTCGCACGGGTGAATTCTTTCAGGCCCGGCGCGACCGTTACACCCCCCTCAGGGTGTGTAACGAAATGATAACGGTACGTACCTTGGAGATGTGGCCCGGTGTCATGCAAGGACGACATCGGCCCGACCGAGGACCTGAAGGTTCACACCCACTGCGAAGGGAACCACTCATGTTCGACGAGACCACCATCAACCAGCTCCGCGGCTCGACCATGGTCGACCAGGACGGCGACAAGGTCGGCCGCGTGGAGCAGGTCTACCTCGACGACGCGACCGGGCAGCCGACCTGGGTCACCGTCGCCACCGGTCTCTTCGGGACCCGCGAGACGTTCGTCCCGCTGGACCGGACCGCTTGGGAGGGCGACGCGCTCCGTGTCCCGTTCCAGAAGGGATTCATCAAGGACGCGCCCAACATGGAGGCCAATGGCCACCTGGATCCGTCCGAGGAGGACCAGCTCTACCGCTATTAGGGCATCAAGGGTTCCGATGGCGGCGACCTGACCAGCCGCGACGTCCGCGACACCGACGCCACGTCCGCCGCCCAGGAGCCCACGCTCCCCCAGGAGCGCGTTGACGTGGGCGACGAGCTTCGTGGCACCGGTCGGGCACGACTGCGCCGGTACGATCGGACCGGCGACGAGCGGTACTCCACCGACGCGCCCCGCGACGACGTCGACCCCGGCGGATTCCGCCGCTGACACCAGCCATGTCGGCGCAGAGCCAGGAAGAGAGGAGGGCGGACCCGTACGGGTCCGCCCTCCTCCTGCTGCGACGCACCGCCGGCCATCGGCCCTCAGGAGACTCGAACTTCCTCGACCGGGCGGTCCCAGGCGTCGGAGATCTTGGTGAGGTCCAGCCGGGGCAACTGGGCCGGGTCGAACTTCGGCGACTCACCGCTGGCGCGCTGCGTTTCGTAGTCGCGTAGCGCCAGGATCACCCACCTGCCGAGCAACAGCAGGGCTGCCAGGTTCACCACGGTGATCAGAGCCATGGCGGTGTCCATGAGCGCCCACACGGTGGTCAGCGCAAGCACCGCACCGATTCCGGTCGTGAGCACGACCACGACGCGGAGGACCCAGTAGCTCCACCGGGGCGCCCTCAGGAAGCCCATGTTTACCTCGGCGTACGCGTAGGCACCGAGGATGGACGAGAAGCCGAAGAAGAAGATGATGATCGTCATCGGCCAGGCCATCCAGCCACCCAGGCTGAAGAGCACGGCATCGGTGGTGAGCGTGCCCGCGGCCGTGGGCGTGGTGACCCCGGGCACGTAGTTCCCGGCACCGGAGGCGAAGATGATGAAGGCGGTCATCGTGCAGATGAAGAACGTGTCGAAGAAGACGCCGAACGACTGGATCAGGCCCTGCTGCACAGGGTGGCGGACGGTGGCGGTGGCCGCCGCATTCGGGTTGGTGCCCATACCCGCCTCGTTGGAGAACAGCCCGCGGCGGACGCCGTTGAGGATGGTCGCCCAGACGCCGCCGGCGACGCCGGCCAGCCCCTCGCGGACGCCGAAGGCACCGGCGAAGATGTCGCCCAGGAAGCCGGGCACCGATCCGACGTTGAGCAGCACGATCGCGATCCCGGCCACCAGGTAGACCAGGGCCATCAGCGGGGTGAGCCACTCGGCGACCCGCGCGACGCCCCGTACGCCACCCATCACCACGACCCCGGTCAGCGCCGCCAGCACGATCGCCATCGTCCAGGCGGGGACGCCGTGCGAGCCCTGGGCCACGCTGGAGATGGCGTTGGCCTGGACCATCGGCATCGCGATGACCATGGAGAAGATGAGGAGCACGGCGAAGACGCCCCCAAAGGTGCGCGAGCCGGTTCCCCGGGCGATGTAGAAGGCCGGTCCGCCGCGGAACGTGCCGTCCCCCGCCCGTTCCTTGAAGATCTGGGCCAGGGTCGCCTCGGCGAACGCCGTGGCCATGCCGACCAGCGAGACCAGCCACATCCAGAACACGGCGCCCGGGCCGCCGAGGATGACGGCCAGCGCCACGCCGGTGATGTTGCCGATGCCGATCCTGGTCGCCATGCCGATGGCGAAGGCCTGGAACGAGGAGATGCCCCCCTCACCGCCTTCGCGGGAATGACCGATGTAGCGCAGCATCTGGCCGAACAGCCGGAACTGCACCGCACGGGTCCGGACGGTCATGACCACACCGACCAGGACCAGCAGACCGATCACCACCCACAGGTAGAGCCAATCGTTGATCCCACCGAGTCGCTGGGTGAATCCGGCAAGCATCATTCTCCTCGTTGTACCAAGACAAGCATCATTGCGGCCCCATCATTCCACCCGCGCCGGCTGACCGATCAGTACGCCCCAGCGACGGGATGGCCACGGCACCACCGACAGACGGCGTCACCGACAGACGGCATCACCGACAGACGGCATCACCGACAGACGGGGCCGAGGCGAACCGGGAGGGCGCTCCCCCTTCGCGCACCCAGAGCCCCCACAGCGCACGAGGGCCCCTCCGGATGGAGGGGCCCTCGTCCTCGGCGGTAGGCCGCCGGGATGTCAGTCCAGGTAGTCGCGCAGCACCTGCGAACGCGACGGGTGGCGCAGCTTCGACATCGTCTTCGACTCGATCTGGCGGATCCGCTCACGGGTCACGCCGTAGACCTTGCCGATCTCGTCCAGCGTCTTCGGCTGGCCGTCGGTCAGGCCGAAGCGCATCGAGACCACGCCGGCCTCGCGCTCCGAGAGGGTGTCGAGCACGTCGTGCAACTGCTCCTGCAGCAGCGTGAAGCTGACCGCATCGGCCGGCACGACCGCTTCGGAGTCCTCGATCAGGTCACCGAACTCCGAGTCGCCGTCCTCGCCCAGCGGCGTGTGCAGCGAGATCGGCTCACGACCGTACTTCTGGACCTCGATGACCTTCTCGGGGGTCATGTCGAGTTCCTTGGCCAGCTCCTCCGGCGTGGGCTCCCGACCCAGGTCCTGCAGCATCTGGCGCTGGACGCGGGCGAGCTTGTTGATCACCTCGACCATGTGCACCGGGATACGGATCGTACGAGCCTGGTCGGCCATCGCCCGGGTGATGGCCTGCTTGATCCACCAGGTCGCGTACGTGGAGAACTTGTAGCCCTTGGTGTAGTCGAACTTCTCGACCGCACGGATCAGGCCCAGGTTGCCCTCCTGGATCAGGTCCAGGAACAGCATGCCGCGACCGGTGTAGCGCTTGGCCAGCGAGACGACCAGGCGCAGGTTGGCCTCCAGCAGGTGGTTCTTGGCGTTGTGGCCGTCGTTGGCGATCCACTCGTAGTCGTCGAAGTCGTTCTGGGCGAGCTTGCCCTTGCCCTCGCCCAGCTTCTCCTCGGCGAACAGGCCGGCCTCGATGCGCTTGGCGAGCTCGACCTCCTGGGCCGCGTTCAGCAGCGCAACCTTGCCGATCTGCTTGAGGTAGTCCTTGACCGGGTCGGCGGTCGCACCGGCGACGGTCACCTGGACCTCGGGCTCGTCCGAGTCGTCGGACTCGTCGAGGCTGAAGCCCTCCTCCTCGGTGATCTTCTTCTCTTCGACCTCGGCCTCTTCGACCTTGAATTCCTTGTCGTCGACCTCGTCGAGGTGGCGGCCCTTCTTGCCGCCGCCGACGGTGAGGACGACGTCGTCGCCGTCGAGCTTGGCCTCGATGGTCGCCTCGGCGACCGGGGCCGTCGTCTTGGGGGCGGACGCGCGCTTGGCGGTCGTGGCCTTCTTGGCCGGGGTCTTCTTGGCCGGGGCCTTCTTGGTCGCCGCACCCTGGGGCGAGCCGGTCCCGCTCGTCGCCTTGGTGGCGGACTTACGGGCCACAGTCTTCTTCGCGGTGGCCGGCACACCTCCCAGAGTGTGGTCGGAGGAGCTTTCCTCAGCAGCTGATGACACAGACAACCTCTCTGCTCGGTGTCGCGATAACACGGGCGCGCAGAACCAGAGCGGCCGCTGCGCAGACCTGCAGGCCATTGTGACACGCGGGGCCAAACACGGCCTAATGCGGGTCTCCCCTGCGCGCCCTGGTCCGGCCCTGCTCGGGGCTCTCAGGCCGTCGCCGGAACGGTCAGGCGCACTTGACGGTGACCACCGGGCAGCTGGCTTCCAGCAGCACCCGCTCGGCGGTCTGTCCCAGGGACAGTCGCCCTTCAGCCGTTCGCCGGCGCAGCCCGATCACGATGGCCGGATCGCCCCACACCTCGCCCTCCGGCGGCACCGCTGCCTGGAGAACGCGGCTGGCCAGGTCCGACTCGGGCTCGCAGTACTCCCACTCCCAGGTGACCTCGGAGAGGCGCTCCTCGATCTCCGGGGGAACGGCTGGTTCACGACTCACCACGTGCAGCACTGAGCCGCTCCGGCGAACACGTTCGATGGCGAACGTGAGGGCTGCGCGACTTTCAGCGGACGAGGAGTAGGCCACCACGGTGCACACGCTCGACGATCCTCCAGATTCCTGTGCGGCGGCCTGAAGGACGCCGATTCGATCACTGGGACGACGATGGCCACTCGTGGACGGGGGTGTTCGACCGCATCAGGTCGATATACGTGGACAGCATAGACCCCAGGGCGGCCCGACGGTCCAGTCCGTCCGCCTCCCGGGCCGCGACCTCCTGCACCTGCCAGGTCGAGCCGTTGCGCCCGAGCAGGCAGCGTTGCTCGACGATCCCGAGCAGCCGGTCGACGTCCGCCCCGTCCACCCCGCGATCCGCCAGCCCGGCCGCCGCCAGCGGCAGCAGCGTACGAACGACCAGCTCGTGGCCCGGTACCTGGCCGACGCCCGGCCAGTACTGCTCCGCGGCGATCCCGCCCCTGACTGCCGCGCGGAAGTTGTCCTCCGCGGCATGGAACGACATCCGGGACCAGATCGGCGTCGCCTCTCGCGAGAGGGCATGGACCAGCCCGGTGTAGAAGGCCACGTTGGCCATGGTGTCGATGACCGTGGGACCGCCGGGCAGCACCCGGTTCTCGATCCTCAGGTGCGGGCGCCCGTCCGGGGCGGAGTAGATCGGTCGGTTCCAGCGGTAGATCGTGCCGTTGTGCAGGTTCAGCTCGGCCAGCTGCGGTGCCCGGCCCCGCTCCATCTCCGCTTCGGGGTCCTCCGCGCCGGTGATCGGCAGCAGCGCCGGGAAGTACCGGGCGTTCTCGGCGAACAGGTCGAAGATGGAGTTCACCCAGCGCTCGCCGAACCAGACCCGGGGCCGTACGCCCTGGGCCACCAGCTCGGCGCTGCGGGTGTCGGTGCTCTGCTCGAACAGCGGCACCCGTGTCTCCGCGACCAGGTGCCGGCCGAACAGGAACGGCGAGTTGGCGCCGACGACGATCTGCGCGCCGGCGATGGCCTGGGCCGCGTTCCAGTACGAGGCGAACTCATCGGGGCTGACCTGCAGGTGCACCTGGGTGGAGGTGCAGGCGGCCTCCGGCATGATCGAGTCGGACTCGATCACCAGGTTCTCCTCCCCGCGGATCTCTATCAGCAGGTTCTCCTGGCGCGACTCCAGGATCTGGTCGTTGAGCAGCAGGTAGCGGCCGCCCTCCGAGATGTTCGCGATGTCCAGGTGCCGCGGTTCCAGGGTCGGCAGCGTGCCGATCATCACCACGGCCGGCGGTGCCGAGAGCCCGGAGTCGTCGATGCGCTGCTGCGCACGATGCAGGCTGCCGCTGACCGACTCCTCGAAACCGGTCAGGCCGTCCTCGTCCAGCGGCCGGGGATCGACGTTCAGCTCGATGTTGAACCGTCCCAGTTCGGTCGTGAAGTCGGGATCGTCGATCGCCTCCAGGACCTGCGAGTTCAGCATTGCCGGGCGCATCCTGGCGTCGACGAGGTTCAGCTCCACCTCCAGCCCGACCAGCTGGGGCTCGGTGACGAAGTCCACCTCCTCCAGGAGTCGGCCCAGCACGGCGACGTCGCGCTGGACCTTGCGCCGGTAGCGACTGCGATCGCGGCGGTCGAACGTGCGGATCTCGACTTGTGCACCCATGGCACCATCATTCTGGCCCGGGGGCCGGCGCGCAAAGATCCGGCCGTTCCGGCCTGTCCGGATGATCGACGGGCGACCTCGGCCGGCGGCCCTAGGCTGGGGGCGTGTCCGACTCCGCACAGACCCGCCCGCTCGGAGCGCCCCGCGCCCGGCGCCTCCCCCGAACCCGCTCCCACCACGGCCGGACGTTCGACGACCCGTACGAGTGGCTGCGCGACGACGACCCGGCGGTGCTCGGCCACCTGCAGGCGGAGAACGACTGGTTCGATGCCGCCACGGCCGGCCAGGAGGGGCTGCGCGCATCGCTGGTGGCCGACATCTCGGCCCGTACCCAGCAGACCGACCTGAGCGTGCCGGTCCGGGTGGTCCACGACGGCCCGGACGGGCCGCTGGCCTACTGGTACTACGGGCGGACGATCGAGGGCCAGAACTACCCGGTCCAGGTCCGGCTGCGCACCACTGCCGGCCCCGACGAGCTGCCACCGCGACCGACCGACGCGCCGGCGGACGAAGAAGTGCTGCTCGACATGAACCAGGCCGCCCAGGGCCATGACTTCTTCCAGGTCGGGCTGCTCCAGCCCTCCCCCGACGGCCACCTGCTGGCCTGGTCCGAGGACACCACCGGCGACGAGCGCTTCACCGTGCACTTCCGCGACCTGGCCACCGGCGCCGACCTGCCGGACCTGGTCGAGGATGTCGCCTGGGGCGGTGTGTGGGCAGGGAACGACACGTTCGTGGTCTCCCGCTGCGACGACGCCTGGCGACCGTTCCAGGTCCTCGCCCACCGCCTCGGGACCCCGACGCCGCAGGACCGGGTCGTCCTCACCGAGACCGACGAGAGGTTCTGGCTCGGGGTGGACTCCTCGCGGGATCGGCGCTGGGTGGTCATCGGCGCGGCGAGCAAGGACAGCTCCGAGTACGCACTTCTGCCCGCGGACCGTCCGGACAGCCCCCCGCGAGTGGTCACGCCCCGCTCCCCCGGGATCGACTACGACGTCGAGGTCGGTCCCGATCGGCTGTGGATCACCCACAACGCCACCCTTGGCGGGGAGGCCGCCGTCGACTTCGCCGTCGCCACCGCCCCCCTGGAAGCCACCGGGATCGCCGACTGGACCCCGGTACTGCGCCCGTCCCTGGGCGTACGGGTCCTCGGGGTCGATGCCTACGCGACCCACCAAGTCATCTCCGTGCGGCACGGCGGGCAGTTGGACGCGTACGTGGTGGGCGCCGATGCATGGTCCGTGACCGGCAGCGCACCGGCCGCGGACCAGGTCCCGGGTCGGTCGCTCGCCTCGGTCATCGCCGGCGACGAACCGGGCGCGATCGTGCCGGAGCGGGTCCTGACGGTGCAGGCAGTCTCGCTGCCCGAGCTCGACTGCACCCGGGTCCGGGCCATCTACACCTCGATGCTGGACCCGCAGACGGTGGTCGAGTGCGACCTGGACGCCACCGGCGCCCTGGCGGTCGCCCCGGCCCACGTGCTGCGCCGTACGCCGGTCCTGGACCATCCCGAGCACGGACCGTACGACCCGGCCGAGTACGTGCAGCAGCGTCTCTGGGCGACCGCCGAGGACGGCACCCAGGTGCCGCTGTCGGTGGTTCACCGCCGCGACGTGCCGCTGGACGGGTCCGCCCCGGCCCTGTTGTACGGCTACGGGGCCTACGAGGTCAGCATCGATGCCGAGTTCAGCATCTCCCGGCTGTCGCTGCTCGACCGCGGCTTCGTGGTGGCGCTGGCCCACGTACGGGGCGGGGGCGAGCTGGGCCGGTCCTGGTACGAGCAGGGCCGGCTGATGCACAAGCGCAACACCTTCACCGACTTCATCGCCTGCGCGCACCGGCTCGTGGGGGCCGGCTTCACCTCCCCCCACCGGCTGGTGGCCGAGGGTGGCAGCGCCGGTGGGCTGCTGATGGGGGCCGTGGCGAACCTCGCCCCGGAGTCCTTCGCGGGGATCCTGGCCGAGGTGCCGTTCGTCGATCCCCTGACGACGATCCTGATGCCCGAGCTGCCGCTGACCGTCACCGAGTGGGAGGAGTGGGGCGACCCGCTCACCGATCCGGCGGTCTACGACTACATGGCCGGCTACTCTCCGTACGAGAACGTCCGGGCCCAGGCCTATCCGAGGATCCTGGCCACCAGCGGCCTGCACGACACCCGCGTCTCGTACGTGGAGCCGGCCAAGTGGGTGGCCGCCCTGCGCCACCTCGCCACCAACGACGACGCCGACATCCTGCTGCGGGTCGAGATGGAGGCCGGGCACGGCGGGGTCAGCGGTCGCTACGCCGCGTGGGCGGAGCGGGCCCGCGAGCTGGCCTGGGTGATCACCGTCGTGGGTGCCGCGGGGGTGGACGCGGAGGCGGCGACCGGGGCGTCGGGCGCCTGAGGGAGGCGGGTGCGCGGCGGTCGTACGTCATCTCGATGACGGGGCATCCCTGACATCCCCGGGTGCTAACTCAGGGTCGGATCAGGGGGACGCGGGAATGAATTCCACGGTACCCGGCGTTGAATGGTCCGTAGGCGATCGAAAGGGACCCCTATGGCTACGAACCGCACACGCACCAGTGACGGCATCGACGGCAAGGACGCGGTCGGCCTGTACCTCGACGAGATTGCCCGCACCCCGCTGCTGACCGCCGAGCAAGAGGTCGAACTCGCCCGCACCATCGAGGTCGGCCTCTACGCCGAGCACATCCTCTCCGGCGAGGTGACGACCGCGGACCGCCGGGCGGCTGCGGCCGAACGCGAAGGACTCGTCGTCCGACGCCCCACCCATGAGGAACTGGAGTTCCTCGTGGCGCAGGGGCAGGAGGCGATGCAGCGCTTCATCCAGGCCAACCTGCGCCTGGTCGTCTCGGTCGCCCGCAAGTACGGCCGCGGCCAGATGCCGATGCTGGACCTGGTGCAGGAGGGCAACACCGGCCTGATCCGCGCGGTCGAGAAGTTCGACTACGCCAAGGGCTTCAAGTTCTCCACCTACGCCACCTGGTGGGTGCGCCAGTCGATCTCCCGCGGGATCGCGCAGCAGGGCCGGATCGTACGGCTCCCGGTGCACGTGGCCGAGCAGGTCAACCAGGTCGGCGCGG
The DNA here is from genome assembly GCF_900092135.1 of Raineyella antarctica. GTDB lineage: Bacteria > Actinomycetota > Actinomycetes > Propionibacteriales > Propionibacteriaceae > Raineyella > Raineyella antarctica. The sequence continues at coordinate 261,800 of NZ_FMYF01000004.1, forward strand.
TGCGTCGCACGTTGGAGCGCCAGCTGGGTCGCGAGCCGGAGCTGGCGGAGATCGCCCAGGAGATGGGGCTGGAGGTGGAGAAGGTGATCGACCTGATCCGCTTCGGCCACGACCACGTCAGCCTCGACGCGCCGGTCGAGCAGGACGGCGACACGGCACTCGGCGACCTGATCGCCCGCGAGCCGATGCCCGGGCCCGACGAGATGGTCCTGGACGCGGAGGACCACGCCTACCTCGAGGACCTGCTGGGCACGCTGGACGACCGGTCCGCGGACGTCGTCCGCCGCCGCTATGGTCTGCTGGACGGTCGCCAGGCCAAGCTCGCCGACATCGGTGCCGTCTGGGGCATCACCGCCGAGCGGGTCCGCCAGATCGAGCGGCACGCGATCAGCCAGCTGCGGGTGCGCAGCGAGGAGATGGCTGCCTGACGCCGACCACAGGTCGGACGCTACGAGGAAGGATCGGCCGGTGCACAGGGCCCTGCGCACCGGCCGATCTGCGTCCCCGCGTCCTCTGGCCGCCTGCCGCACGGGCACCGACCACCGGGCGCCGCTAGGTCCGGCGGATCAGCCCCTCCTGGGCCTGCGTCGAGACCAGCTCACCATCCTGGAACACCCGGCCCAGGGCCAGCCCGACCGCCGCCGCGGCGGAGGGCGACACCTGCTCGAACAACATCCAGTCGTCGACCCGGAAGGGGCGGTGGAACCACATCGAGTGGTCCAGGGACACCGCCATCAGCCCGGGGCCGAGCGAGACGCCGTGGGTCACCAGCGTGGTGGAGAGCAGCGAGACGTCCGAGAGGTAGGCCAGCGTGCAGTCGTGCAGGCGCTGGTTGACCAATGGTTCCAGGCCCACGTCGGCGATCCGTCCGTTGGTCCGGTACCAGAACCGCTGCGCCGAGGGATGGGCGGCGTTCTCCGCCGCCTCCCCGACCCAGCGGACGTCGAGGACGCCCCATTCCTGCTGGACGTCGAGGAAGGGCAGCCCCATCCGCTGGAAGACCCGCTGGGTCTCCGGTCCCCCGTCCAGCTTGTGGCACTCGTCCGGGCCGGGGATGCCCAGCGGCTGGGAGTCCTGGTGCTCCAGGCCTGTCTCGGGGATCTTGAACGAGGCGGCGAGCCGGAAGATCTGCTTGCCGTGCTGGCGTGCCACCACCGACCGGGTGGTGAAGGTGGCCCCGTCGCGCTCGGCCGTCACGGAGTAGACCAGCGGGGCGTCGTACTGTCCGGGGCGCAGGAAGTAGGCGTGCAGGGAGTGCACCCGCCGATCCTCGGGAACCGTGCGGTAGGCGGCCATCAGGGCCTGGGCGAGCACCTGCCCGCCGAAGACCCGCTGGAGCCCCGATCGCGGATTGGCGCCGCGGTAGAGTCCCGGCTCGACCTCCTCCAGCTGCATCAGGTCGACCAGGTCATGGATGCTCTTGGGCACCTGTCATCCTTCCTCGGCGTCACCGTCGCCGGTGTCGCGCCCACGATCGTGCTCGGCCAGGAAACGTTCGAACTCCTCCCCCAGCTCATCCGCGCTGGGAAGCTCACCGACCAGGGTCCGGAACTCGTCGTACCCCGACTCCAGGATCGCGAGCACCTGCGGCCCGTTCTCGGTGGCCGCTACCTGTGCATCGATCTCGGCCCTGTTCAGGGCGACCCGGTCCTCCAGCGGTGCCGGCACCAGGTTAAGGCCGCACGAGGACTGGAGCACCTCCAGGGCCGCGGCGGCGGACCCGAGGTGCTCGGCCTTGCCGAGGTAGTACGGCACACACACGTCGATGCCGAGCGTACGGCGGCCGTTCTCGGCGAGGACGACCTCGAGGTAGGTACCGAAGGTCGCGGCGACCGTCAACGAACCGCTGAAGGCGTCCCAGGGCTGCAGGACCAGCTCCGGGTCAGCGGAGTGGGTGAAGACCTGGGTCGGCCGGGTGTGCGGCACCCGCATCGGCACGGCCGTGACGTTGACGACGAGCCGGACCTGCAGGGTAGTGATGATGTCGGTGATGGCGGCGACCACCCGGTCCCACAGCAGCATCGGCTCGGGGCCGGCCAGCACCAGGAACGTCTCGCCCGCGGCGTCGGTCATCGCCCAGAGGATCAGCTCGGCTGTCCGGGGACGGACCAGCATCCCGTCCTCGAACTCGAGCACCGGTCGCCTGTCGGCGTACTGCGTCAGCCGGTCCAGGTCGAAACGGGCGATCGGGCGGCCGGTGCAGTGCTCGCCCAGATGCGTGGCGACCAGGTGCTGCACCCGGCCAGCACTACCGGCGCCGTCGAGGAGCACCAGCAGCACAGGGCGCTTGCCTCGCAGGTCGTCCCAGCCGTCCTGACTGGACTGGTACAGGCTGCGAGGATCGGACATGCCCCTCACCCTACCCGCGGGCGCCAGCCGGGGCCGTCGATCCGTGACGGGCCAGGTCCGTACGGCGGCTCCTCAGTCGCCGCGGGCCTTGCGGGTCTCCCTGTCGTTGGCCTTCTGCAGCGCCTGGACGAGTTCGTCCTTGTCCATCCTCGAGCGGCCCTCGATGCCGAGCCGCTGGGCGAGCTCGTAGAGGTGCTCCTTGGAGGCGTTGGCGTCGACGCCTCCGGCGGTCGCTGCCGGGGAGTCACCGCTGCCCTCGGCATGCTCGTCCGAGGGCCCGGCCTTCTCCTTGGGCTCCCAGTGGTCGCCGACCTTCTCGTGGGTGTGCTTCAGTGAGGCGTACGCGGTACGGGCGGCGCGCTGCTCCTCGCCATAGCTGTCCAGCGCGGAATCGTAGGTCTTGGCGAACGTGTCCTGCGCCTTCTGCTCCGAGCGCTTCAGGGTGGAGGGCAACTCGCCCTTGCGGGCGTGCCCGTCCTTGCCGGTCTTGGGCATGGTCCGGACTCCTTGATCAGGGGATCGGTCGTTGCGTCCCTTCCACTGTAGGTCGGACCCCGGGTCCGTAGCCGCCCCCGGTCGGCGCTGCGGCCGGCTGCATGCCGTCGTCCCGGCGGGACTGCCAGGGCCAGCGGCCGGTGATCTCCAGTTCCAGGGAGAAGCTGAGGAAGGTCCGGATCAGCACGATCACGCCGAGCACGCCCACGGACCGGTAGGTGGGGGCGACGGCCACCGTACGGATGATGTCGGCGGCGACCAGCAGCTCCAGTCCGAGGAGGATGGATCGTCCCAGCCACTGGCGGTACCGGTGGTACACGTCCTCCGGGGAGCTCCGGCGCAGCATCGCGGCGCCGGCGACGAGGGTCGAGATGACGGCCCCGAGGACGATCGCCACCACTCCCGCGGCGTCGACCACCTTGCCGACCGACTCGATCATGTCCTGGAAAACCATGGTCCCCCCGTACTGTCGGCCCCGATGTCACGGCCGACGGACAGCTGTGGTGGCTCCCACTCTGGAGTAACCGGACGGCCGGGCACAAGGCCCCGCCGGAGGGTGGCCGGGCCTGGGTGTGAACCGAGCCTGGGTGTGGACCGGGCCTGGGTGTGAACCGAGCCTGGGTGTGGACCGGGCCTGGGTGTGAACCGGGCGTGGAGGTGGTCCGGGCGTGGCACAGCCGGGCTCAGGCGGCGGCCCGTTCGATCGCCTTGCGGACCCGCTTCGCCGACACGGTCGTACGGGTGCCGAGGGTCTGGGCGAACAGGCTCACCCGCAGCTCCTCGATCAGCCAGCCGATCTCCTCCACCTCGGGCCGGAGCCGACCGGGCGGCTGGGCTGCACACAACTCGGCGTAGGCGTCCTCGACGGCGTTGACGGTCTCCATGGCCTGCCGGTCCCGCAGGGCGGCCCCGGGCAGTGCCGCCAGTCGTACGCCGATGGCCTTCAGGTAGACGGGGAGCCGCTCGTACGCAGCCCCCTCGGTGGCGGCGATGAAGCCGGGGAAGACGAGGTTGGCGCGCTGCTCGGTGACGTCCGCCATGACGTCCGGGTCCCGCACCGAGGCCAGGGCCAGGCTGGCCTGCTGGTCTGCCCGCAGGACCTCGGCCGCGACCGCGACCACCCGGCGCATGTGCTCGGGATTGTCCTGGCGGACCGTGTCGCACAGCCGCCGGAACGCCGCGGCGTCACGGATGTCGGTGGGGTCGACCGCGGCGGCGACCAGGTCGGCGACCGACTTGAGCCGGGCGTCGGCGAGCAGTTCGGGGACCGAGGCGTACGGGCTGGAGCCGAGCGTGAACTTGTCCGGGTTGGACAGGTGCGAGACGACCCAGCGGGTGGGGTCGGGGGTGTTGAGCACCACCAGGCGGCGCAGCCCGGCGCGGTGGCTGGTCGCCGCGCGCGCCGGCGTGTCCTGCACGATGCTGCCGACGGTGGTGCCCTCGTCGGTCAGGGCCGGGTAGCCGGTGGCCCGGGTCCCGTGGCGCTCGATCGTCACCTCGCGCGGCAGCTCCCCGAACTCCCAGGTCGTCGACCCGGCGTGCCTGGCGGCCCTCGATGCCTTCGACAGGGTGGCTGCGACCTTGCCGGCGTGTTCCTGCTGCAGGGCGGCCAGGTCCTTGCTGCGGGCCATCTCGGTCCCGCCGCCGTCCTTGCCCTCGCGGGGGGACAACACGACGAAGGTCACCCGGAGGTGCTCGGGCAGCTTGGCCAGGTCCCACTCGTCGTCGGCGATCCGCAGGCCCACGTCGGTGGCGAGTCGGGCGGTGAGCGCGCGGGTCAGCGAGGTGCGCTCGGGGTCGAGCTCACCGGCGGCAATCGACGCGTCGAGTTCGCCGAGCAGGCGGCGGGCCCAGTCCGGCGCGGGCACGACCCGGGTGCGATGGGCCTTGGGCAGCGAGCGGATCAGCTGGGTGACCAGGTCCAGGCGCAGCCCGGGAACCTGCCAGCTGAACGGTTCGGAGGGCAACTGGCTGAGGATCGGCAGTGGCACGCGCACGCTGACCCCGTCGGCGCCGGCACCCGGATCGAAGACGTACTCCACGTCGAGGGTGTGCTCCCCCACCTGCCAGGTGTCGGGGAAGTCACCGGCGCTGCCGATGTCGGCCGAGTCCTGGACCAGGTCATCCATGGCCAGGTCCAGGAAGGCGTCGTCCTGCTGCCGCTTCCTGCGCCACCAGGCATCGAAGCCGGCCACGGTGCAGATGTCGGCCGGGACGCGGGCGTCGTAGAAGTCGAAGATCGCCTGGTCGTCCACCACGATGTCGCGGCGGCGGGTCCGCTCCTCCAGCTCCTCGGCCCGGCGGCGGGTGGCCTCGTTGCGGGACCAGAAGTGGTGGCGGGTGTGCCACTGCCCCTCGACCAGGGCCGAACGCAGGAAGATCTCCCGGGCGGCGACCGGGTCCACCCCGCCGTACGCCACCTGGCGCCGGCCGATGATCGGGACCCCGTAGAGGCTGGCGGTCTCGTACGCCACGACCTGACCTGCTCGCATCGCCCAGTGCGGCTCGGCATAGTGGCGCTTGAGCAGGGGTCCGGCGATCTCCTCGATCCACTGGGCCCGGATCCCGGCCACCGTGTGGGCCCACAGCCGCGAGGTCTCCACCAGTTCGTTGGCCATCACCAGTTCCGGCGGACGCTTGGCCAGCGCCGAGCCCGGGCTGATCGCGAACCGGGTGCCCCGGGCCCCCAAGTACTCGCGCGGCCCACGCCGCGGACGGCCACGGCCGTCGCGAGGGGTGGACTTCTTCTCGTCCTTCAGGTCGGCCAGCCCGACGTGGGAGAGCAGGCCGGTCAGCACGGCCATGTGGACGCGGTCGGCATCGGCGGGAAGCTCGTTGCGGGTCATCTCCAGGTCGCGGCAGATGTCGCGCAGCTGGTTCTGCAGGTCCTGCCACTCCCGGATCCGCAGGTAGTTCAGGTACTCCTCGTGGCACATCCGCCGGAAGGCGTTGCCGGACATGTCACGGCGACGGGCGGTGAGGTAGTCCCACAGCCGCAGCAGCGCGACGAAGTCCGATCCGTCCGGGTCGGGGGCCTCCTCACCCTCGGCCGCCATCGGCGCCCAGAACCGCCGGTGCAGCTGGTCGGCCTTCTCACGCTGCTCCCGCGGACGCTCGCGGGGGTCCTGGATGGTCAGGCCCGCAACCAGCACCACCATCTCGCGCAGGCAGCCGTAGTGGTCCCCGGCCAGCAGCATCCGGCCCATCCTCGGGTCGAGCGGGATCCGGGCCAGCGCGTGTCCCACCTTGGTCAGCCGGGGCTGCGTACGGGTCGCATTCGGCGAGAGCGCCCCGAGCTCGTCGAGCAGGCGCATGCCGTCGGTGATCTGCGCCGACTCGGGCGGCTCGACGAACGGGAAGCGCTCGATGTCCCCCAGCCCGGCCTGGGCCATCTGCAGGATGACCGAGGCGAGGTTGGTCCGCAGGATCTCCGGTTCGGTGAACTCCGGTCGGGCGGCGAAGTCCTGTTCGGAGTACAGCCGGATGCAGATGCCCGGCGCGACGCGGCCGCAACGCCCGGCCCGCTGGTTGGCGGAGGCCTGGGAGACGGGTTCGATCGGCAGGCGTTGCACCTTCGTACGCGTCGAGTAGCGCGAGATGCGGGCGGTGCCGGGGTCGATGACGTAGCGAATGCCCGGCACGGTGAGCGAGGTCTCGGCCACGTTGGTGGCCAGCACGATCCGCCGGCCGGTGTGCGGGGAGAAGACCCGCTGCTGTTCGGCCGAGGTCAGCCGGGCGTACAGCGGCAGGATCTCGGTGCGGGGCAGCTTGAGGTCCTCGATCGCCTGGGCCGCGTCGCGGATCTCTCGCTCCCCGGAGAGGAAGACCAGGACATCCCCGGGCGCCTCGGCGGACAGCTCGAGGAGGGCCTCGCAGATCCCCTCGTTCTGGTCGCGCTCTACCGCCGGCCTGCCCCCCTCGTCACTGCCGTCGTCGACCAGCGGGCGGTAGCGTACGTCGACCGGGTACGTACGTCCCGAGACCTCGATCACCGGGGCGTCGTCGAAGTGGCGGCTGAAGCGTTCGGTGTCGATCGTCGCCGAGGTGACGATGACCTTCAGGTCCTTGCGCCGCGGCAGCAGTTGCTTGAGGTAGCCGAGCAGGAAGTCGATGTTGAGGCTGCGCTCGTGCGCCTCGTCGATGATGATCGTGTCCCAGGAGCGCAGGTCGCGGTCATGGGAGATCCCGGCCAGCAGGATGCCGTCGGTCATCACGGTCAGGGCCGTGCTGCGCTGCGCCTTGCGGGTGAACCGGACCTGGTAGCCGACCTCCTGCCCCAGTTCGACGGCCATCTCCGAGGCGATCCGCTCGGCGACGGTCCGGGCGGCCAGGCGGCGTGGCTGGGTGTGCGCGATCCGCTGGCGGCCCAGCTGCAGGCACAGCTTGGGAAGTTGCGTGGTCTTGCCCGAGCCGGTCTCCCCGGCCACGATGACGACCTGCGACTCCTCGAGCGCAGCCCGGATGTCCTCGACCCGCGAGCTGATCGGCAGCTCGGCGGGGAACGTGATGGTCGGGCTCAGGAGGGCGCGCCTCCCAGCGCGTCGTCCTCGTCGAGCGGGCCGGCATCGTCGGCACGGTCACGGATCAGTGCCAGCGGGCACTCGGCGTGGGCCATCACGCCACGGACGACGCCACCGACGCCGAAACCGGCGGTCGTGTGCACGCCGAGCCAGAGCAGGTCGAGCTCCCTGGAGCGGGCGACCATCTCCTTGACCGGGTGGCCCTGGACCAGGTGGGTGGTGACGGGGACCTGGGGGTAGCGGTCCTGCAGCGGGCCGAGCAGGGCCTGTACGCCGCCGATCGCGGCCTGGCCGGCCACCTCGACCGCGTGCTCACCGGAGCGGCGCACCGCGCCGGGAACGTCCCAGGCATGGATGACCTCCAGGCTGACCTTGCGCAGGTCCGCCTCGGCGAAGGCGGCCGCGAGGGCCGCCGCACCGTTCGCCGTCGCGTCGACACCGACGCCGATCCGGCGCTTCGCACCGGTCTCGCCGGGCGAGGACGCCGCAGAGATCATCACCACGGGGCAGTGCGCGGTGGCCGCGACGCCCACGCTGGTGGAGCCGACGAAGATGCGCTCCAGCCCCGACAGGGAACGACGGCCGACGACCAGCAGGTCCGCGCCGCGGGACAGCTTGGTCAGCGCCGCCGCGGCGTTTCCCATGGCCACCTCGGTGCGGATCCGGTCCGCCGGCATGCCGGCCGCCCGACAGCTCTCCGCAGCCTCGGCGACGACCGCCTCACCGGCGTCCTGCAGCACCGACGGGTCGTAGACGACACCCCAGGCACCGGCCAGGACTGCGTCGTCGACAACGTGGACGATCATCAGGTCGGAACCACGGAGCTCTGCGGCACCACGGGCGTAGACCAGCGCACGGTTGGCGTCGGGGGAACCGTCGACACCGACCAGCACGGCACCGCGACGGATGTTTTCTGCGGACATCATTGCCTCCTAGTCAGAAGTGTTCCACGTCTCCGAGCGGTCCACCACGCGTCCGCTGATCTGGCGCACCCGCAACGTGATCAACAGATCACGGTCGCCGATCGCCCACGGTTCCGGACCATCCTTCTCGAGCTCGTCCAGCTCGGGTCCCGGCTTCGGGGTGGCGGACTCGCCCTGGGCCATCACGCTCCAGCCGTTGCCCGTCTCCACGTCGACGTCGTCGACCTGGAAAGCCACCTCTCGACCCTCGGCGAGATCGGCCAGCACCGAGTCGCGCGACGTCCGGAAGACCACCAGGTCACCACGCATCGCGTAGTTGACCGGCAGGACGAGAATTCCCGCGTCGGCCGAGGTCCAGGCGACGCGGCCGACCTCCTGGGTCCGCAACAGCGCGCGACAGTCCTCGGGCTCGAGTGCCTCGAACATGCCTTCGTGCATGGTCCTCCTCCTGTCTCTCGACCGCATGTTATCGGAGTGGGAGGGACCGCCCTGACACTCACTCCACCTCGAACGCCGTGCGGCCCCCCAATTTGCGGGCCAGGTCGTCGTCGATCGCGTCGGCGATGTCGCTCATGATTCGTACGGCCTGGTGCAGGTGCGCGGGGACGAAGGGGTGGGTCAGCACCGACAGGCTCGCGAAGACCCGGTCACGGACGAGGTGGAACTTGACCATCCGCGCCTCGGCATTCAGGTCGTTGAGGACCTCGGTGGCCCGGGAACGGCCCACCACGTCGTGGACCAGGACCGAGAAGAGGATCAGCTCGCGACCATCGGCGCTGACCCGGAGGAAGAGCATCGCCGAGCCGACCCGCAGCGCGATGTCGCCCTCCTGGTCGCGCAGCGGAGCGTGGCCGAACATGTCGGTGAGCTCGGCCTCCACCATGGTGTCGAGGTGCTCGGGTCCGGCCGGCATGGTCGCCACCACGTCCTCGGCAGCGAACTCGGTGGTGGCTGCCAGCGGCTCGGGACGAGGGGTGAGGATCTCGGCCAGGTCGCCCGGGTCGAGGAAGATCGGATGCTGCACCCCGAACACGTCGCGCAGCGCCCCGACGGTGGCGGCGGCGAGTCGGTCCGAGGCCTCCTGGTCCATCTCCAGCCAGAAGTTCGCCGTCGGGCGGGGCCCCTCGGTGGTCGGCGCGAGCCAGCCGAGACGTTCCATCTCGGCTAGTTGCTCGGGGCCGAGCTGATAGGCCTCGCCCAGCACGGCGTTGCTCGAGGCCTCGGCGCGGATCGTCGTACGGTCCAGTGCCGTGAACGTGACGTACGGGACCTGGTCCTCGTCCACGGCGGCGCAGCCGATGGTGAAGTCCGCGGAGTCGTCGATCACCGAGATCACCTCTCCGAGGCGGATCTCGAAGCCGTCCCAGGCCTGGGCGATGCTGCGGTCCAGGTCGAAGTCTTCGTACTCAGGCACGGGCCCGACGCTAGCGCACAGCGGGTGAGGATCAGGCCAGCAATGCAACGATCCCGAAAATGGTCAGGACCGAGAGGACCGTCGTGATGAAGATGGTGTCGCGGGCCATCACCACACCCCGCCCGTACTGGCTGGCGATGACGAAGACGTTCTGGGCGGTGGGCAGCCCTGCCATCAGGGTCACCGCGAGCAGGTCGGGAGCAGCCAGGTGCAGGACGAAGGCACCGAAGGCCCACGCCACGGCAGGCATCGCGACCAGCTTGAGGAAGGTCTGCCAGGCCAGTACCGGCCCGGTCCGGCGATCGGGGCGCGGTCCCAGGCGCAGGGAGATGCCGAAGGCCAGCAGCACGGTCGGCACCGCCATCCCGCCGACCATCCCCAGCGGCGTGGCGAGCAGCGTGGGGATCCTGATCGAGAAGACCGACAGGAGCACGCCGACCAGGGTCGCGATGGTCAGGGGGTTGCGGACGAACCGGCCGACGAACGCACCGACGGTGAACCGCGTCGCGGTGCCGGTGGCCAGGTCGAGCAGGGCCAGTCCGACCGGCTGGAGGAACAGCAGTTGGGTGAGGATCACCGGAACCACCCGGGCCGGCGAGTCCAGCACGTACGTCGCGATGGGCAGGCCGAGATTGCCCGCATTGACGTACGCGGAGGCGAACGTCCCGGTGATGGTCTCCGGCAGGGGCAGCTTCCACACCCACCGCACCGAGGCCAGCCAGAGCAGGCTGACGGTCACGATCGAGACCACGGAGGCGACCAGGTCGGTCGACAGGAGGGCCGAGATGTCCTCCTTCGCCATCATCGTGACGAACAGGACGGGCATCGCCACGTAGAAGGACAGGCGGGCGAGCATGTTCTGGGTCTGCGCGGTGAACACCCGCAGGTGCGCCAGGAGGAAGCCGATACCGACGACCACTCCGATGACGAAGAATCCGGACAACACTCCCTGCACGCCCTCACTGTAGGCGCCCGATCCGAGCGTTCCGGCGCCGACCGGACGCCGGGGGTGCGGTGATCCGGGACGAGGGCACCGCCCCGTTGCTGCGATACTGGGGGGCATGACCGACCCCCAGCAGCCGTGGCGTCCCCCCGCTGGTGCCGGACTTCCGCCCTTCGCTCCGTTCGGCAGCGCCCCGGGTGGCCCCGAGCGCACCCCCGAGCCCGGCGCGGGTACGCCTGGCCCTGCTCAGGTCCCGCCGGCGAGGCCCGAGCCCGCGCGCGTACCCCCGACCGAACAGGACGCCGGAGAGATCCCCCCGTCGAACGGGACGGGGTCATGGTGGTCGGACGACTCCGACGCCACCCAGCCGGTCCCCCGCGTGCCCGAGGCGGACCAGGGCCATCACGACACCCAGGAGATGCCTGTGGTCCCGGTGCCGGCTCCGGCTCCGGCTCCTCCGATCGTGGGTAGCGGTGCGCCACACGCCTCTGGTCCGGGCCGGGCCCCCGAGCGCCGGCGGCCCCGGCGGAGGGGCCTGCTGGTCGTGGGCATCATCGTCGTGGCGCTGGTCCTCGGCGTCGTCGGTTGGCGCCTCGTACAGGCCCAGCGGTTCGACCAGCGACTGGCATCGGACGGCGAGGCCGCCCGCCAGGTGGTCCAGACCTACTACACTGCGCTGCGCGACGGAGACGCGAAGGCCGCCCTGGCGACGGCTGCGATCCGACCCGAGGAGACCTCGCTGCTCACCGATGAGGTGCTCCGATCCGCCCAGGAGGCCGGCGGCATCCAGAACCTGTCGGTGGGCGAGGCGGCACTGGCCAACGACAACGGAGCGCGGATCGTCGGCGATGCGGGCACCGTCGCCGTCACGTACGCGGTGGGCAGCACACCCGTCAGGATCGACCTGCCGGTCACCCGCGACGGTGGGACCTGGCGGATCTCCGCGGCCACCTCCCGGGTCGACCTCGGTGGCAAGGGCGTCTCCCGGACCGTCAACGGCCACCAGGCCGGCGCCGACGTGGTGGAGCTGTTCCCCGGTACGTACACGGTCGGGGCCGCCTCGAAACTCGTGACCCTGGGGCACCCCCAGCTGCTGGTGACCGCTCCCGACCCGCTCGGGGCAGCTGCCCAGACCTGGGGCGGCGGCGATGCGACACTCAGCACGGACAGCCGCGATGCCGTGCTGGGCGCAGCCCGCGCCTCCCTGACGTCGTGCCTGGCCCAGCGCTCGCTGGCGCCCGAGGGCTGTCCGATCTCGATCGAGACCGGATCGGAGATCCAGATCGACGAGTCGACCATCCGCTACCAGCTGGTCAACGATCCCTGGTCCAAGACAGAGGTGCAGCTCGCGAGCGACGGGCGTGCCACCGGGACGATCGACGTGGAGTACCGGATCGAGGCGTCGGCCAAGAGCAAGGGCGTCGAAGGCGTGGTCCGGCAGACGTACACCCAGTCGGCGGTGACCTTCAACGCAGACCTGTCCGGCGACAAGCCGGTCATCTCCTGGCAGTGAGGACCTAGCCCGCCTTGCCCCGTCGCTTCGCCGGCGTGCCGGCCTGCTTGGTGCCGCCGGTCCCGTCCTCCTGGTCGCCCTCGGCCTTGTTGGCTGCCTTGGCCGACCTACTGCGGGTGGCCTGCGTGGGCTCGGCCGACGTGCCCGTGGTGGCCTTGCGTGCCTTCCCCGAGCCCTCGCCGGAGCCGGCACCCCGGGCGGCACCGCGCTTGCGGTCCAGCGAGGCCTGCAGGGCGGCCATCAGGTCGATCACCTCGCCCCCCGCGGCAGGCTCTTCGCCGGCTGCCGGCCCGGCCACCTCGGTCGTCTCCCCCGAGGTCAGCTTGGCCTCCACCAGTTCGTGCAGCTGCAGCTGGTAGTCGTCGACGTAGCCCTCGGGGTTGAAGTCCTCGGAGAGCTGTTCGACCAGGGCGTTCGCCATCTTCTGCTCGGCGGCGGTCACCTTGGCATCGGCCCGGCCGGAGAACTCCGGTTCGCGCAGCTCGTCGGGCCACATCACCGACTGCAGCACCATCAGGTCGTCCCGCACGCGTAGCACGCCCAACCGGGTGCGCTGGCGCAGCGCGTACTTGACCACGGCGGTGCGCTCGGCCTGTTCGAGGGTGCTGCGCAGCAGGGCGTACGGCTTGGCCGCCTTGGGATCGGGCTCCAGGTAGTAGGCGTCGCCGAGCATCAGCGGATCGATCTGGTCACTGGGGACGAACTCCAGGACCTGGATCTCCTTGGACGCCTCTGCCGGCAGCGAGGCCAGCTCCTCGTCGCTGAGGACCACGACCTTGCCGTCCTCCTCGTACGACTTGTCGATGTGCTCGTACGCGACGATCTCACCGCACACCTCGCAGCGGCGCTGGTAGCGGATCCGCCCACCGTCCGCGTCATGCACCTGGTGCAGCGGCAGGTCGTGCGACGACGACGCCGAGTACAGCTTGACCGGCACGTTCACCAGCCCGAACGAAATCGCTCCCGACCACATGGCCCTCATGTCTCCATTGAACCTGAGAGCACCACGAGATGGAACAACCTACAGTGTCGACAAGGAGGCAGGATGACAGGCTCCGTGTCCCAGATCGACGTCGACGGTCGCCGGCTGCGGCTGACCAACCCGTCCAAGGTGCTGTACCCGGTGACCGGCACGACCAAGGCGGACGTGCTGCGCTACTACCTGGCCGTGGCCGACCGGCTCGTGGCGTGGTCGGCGATGAGGCCGGCCACTCGCAAGCGCTGGCCGAACGGCGTGGGGACCGCCGACCAGCCGGTCGAGGCCTTCTTCACCAAGAACCTCGAGCACGGCGCCCCCGGCTGGCTGGCCACGCACACGATCCAGCACCACCACCGCCCGGTGCGCTACCCGTTGGTGAACGACCGGGCCACCCTCGCCTGGCTCGCCCAGGTCGCCGCGCTGGAGATCCACGTCCCCCAGTGGCGCGTCTCCGGCGCGGACGAGGAGCTGAACCCCGACCGGCTCGTCCTGGACCTGGATCCCGGCCCGGGCGCAGGCCTGCAGCACTGTGCGGAGGTCGCGTTCTCGGCCCGCGATCTGCTGGAGGACATGGGACTGCCGGTGGTTCCGGTCACCTCCGGCTCCAAGGGCCTCCACCTGTACGCCGGACTGGACGGGTCCCGGACCTCCGAAGAGATCAACTCGTTCGCCAGGGAGTTCGCCCAGGCGCTGCACCGACTGATGCCCGACCTGGTGGTGCACGACATGAAGAAGTCGCTTCGCGAGGGCAAGGTCCTGGTCGACTGGTCGCAGAACAACGGGAACAAGACCACCATCTGCCCCTGGTCGCTGCGCGGGCGGCTCCGGCCGACCGTCGCGGTCCCACGCAGCTGGGAGGAGATCGCCGACCCCGGCCTGGACCACCTGTCGATGGAGGAGGTGCTGCAGCGGATCACGGAGGCCCGAGGGGACGACCCCGGCCCACCGGGCTCGGCCGCCCGCGGACAGCCGGAGGGGACCGACCGGGACCGGCTCGCGACGTACCGAGGGATGCGGGATGCCGACCGGACCCCCGAACCCGTCCCGGTCACTCCCCCGGCCGCGGGCAACCCTGTCCCGACGTTCGTGATCCAGGAGCACCATGCCCGACGACTGCACTGGGACTTCCGTCTCGAACGTGACGGGGTGCTCGTGTCCTGGGCGGTACCGAAGGGGCCGCCGACCGATCCGACCCAGAACCACCTCGCGGTGCACACCGAGGACCATCCGCTGGAGTACGGCAGCTTCGAGGGCGAGATCCCCCGGGGCGAGTACGGCGCAGGCCAGGTAACGATCTGGGACGCGGGGACGATCGAGGTGGAGAAGTGGCGCGAGGGCAAGGAGGTGATCGTCACGCTTTACGGCCGTCCCGACGGCGGCCTCGGCGGTGAACCGGCGAAGTTCGCGCTGATCGCCACCCAGGCAGGCGGGACGGAGAAGAACTGGCTGATCCACCGGATGGAGACCACGGCCGAGGCCGGTGTTTCCCCGCCACCCGACGTGCTGCCGATGCTCGCCTCCCCCGGCACGCTCGGGTCGATGGGGACCGACGACTGGGGCTTCGAGATGAAGTGGGACGGCATCCGGGCCGTCGCCACTGTCTGGGGTGGACAGGTGCGACTCACCAGCCGCACCGGTCGCGACATCACCGCGGTGTACCCCGAGCTGGCGGAGCTGGCCTCCACCGTGACCGGGAACGCCCGGCTGGACGGGGAGATCGTCGCGCTGGACGCCCAGGGTCGCCCCAGCTTCTCGATCCTGCAGGGACGGATGAACCTGACCCATCCGGGCGAGATCGAGGCCGCCCGGCAGCGCATCCCGGTGCACTACATGGTCTTCGACCTGCTCCAGCTCGGCCCTCGGTCGCTGCTCACCAGGCACTACTCGGAACGCCGAGAGATGTTGGAAGCGGCTGTCCGGGAGGGCACGCACGTCCACGTCCCGGCGTGGTTCGACGTCTCGGCCCACGACGCCATGGAAACCTCCGCCGAGCTGGGCCTGGAAGGCATCATCGGCAAGCGCCTCGACTCCGTCTACCGTCCCGGCAAGAGGACGAAGACATGGCTGAAGGTCAAGCACCGCGCCACCCAGGAGGTCGTCCTGATCGGCTGGCGACCGGGCCACAACGGTCACGGGATCGGTTCCCTACTGCTCGCGGTTCGCGGCGACGGGGACGGGTGGATATACGTCGGGAGGGTGGGCAGCGGGTTCACCGGGCCCCAGCTCGCCCTGTTGGCCGACCGGTTCGCCACCTTGGGCCGTCAGCAGCCGGCAGCTGACGGGATCCCCACCGACGTGGCCCGGGACGCCCAGTGGGTGGAGCCCGCGCTGGTCGGCGAGGTCACCTACCAGGAGCGCACCCCGGACGGCATCCTGCGCCATCCGGTCTGGCTCGGACTGCGCGACGACAAGGCTCCGGAGGAGGTCGTTCGCGAATGATGGGCCCGACGAGCGCAGCGCTCGTCGGGCCCATCACGGCTCGTGCTCCGGGGGGACCGGCAGGTCCTCCCCGCCGATCCTCTCCTACTAGCTGCAGCCGCTGGTCGAGCCGCAGCCCTCACAGACGTAGCAGGAACCACTGGGACGCATCTTCGTGCCACAGGTCAGGCACAGCGGCGCGTCGACCGAGGTGCCGGTCAGCTCCTCCATCAGCTCGGCGCTGGTGCGCGCGTCGTGCGTCGCCGGACGGGCCGACTCCGCGACGATCAGCTCGGCCACTGCCGGAGTGACCTGCTGGGTCTCCTTGAGGGACGTGGTCGGCTGGACCGAAGGGGTCTCCTTGACCTCCTCGATCGGCTCGATCTCGGGGGTCTCCGGCTCGTAGCTGCCCGTGTCGAGGTAGCGGGTCCGCTCGGCGGCGGTGTAGATGCCGAGGTCGGCCCGGTCGTCGAAGCTGAGGTAGTCCAGCGCCAGGCGACGGAAGATGTAGTCCATGATCGACTGGGCCATCCGGATGTCGGAGTCGTCGGTCATGCCGGCCGGCTCGAACTTCAGGTTGGTGAACTTCTGCACGAACGTGGTCAGCGGCACCCCGTACTGGAGGCCGATCGAGACGGCGATCGAGAAGGCGTCCATCACACCGGACAGGGTCGAGCCCTGCTTGCCCAGCTTGAGGAAGATCTCGCCCAGGCCGTCGTCGGGGTAGGACCCCGTCGTCATGTAGCCCTCGGCGCCACCGACCGTGAAGGAGGTGGTGTAGCTCGGGCGCTTCTTCGGCAGGCGCTTGCGGATCGGGCGGTACTCGATCTTCACCTGGGGCTCGACGACCTTCTCGGTCTTCTGCTCCTTCTTGCCGGTGGAGAGCGGCTGGCCGACCTTGCAGTTGTCGCGGTAGACGGCCAGGGCCTTCAGGCCCAGCTTCCAGCCCTGCATGTAGACGTCGGCGATGTCCTCGACGGTTGCCGTCTCGGGCAGGTTGACGGTCTTGGAGATCGCGCCCGACAGGAAGGGCTGTACGGCGGCCATCATCCGTACGTGGCCCATCGGCCGGATGGCCCGCTGGCCCATGGCGCAGTCGAAGACCTCGTAGTGCTCCGGCTTCAGGCCGGGGGCGTCGACGACATGGCCGTGCTCGGCGATGTAGGCGACGATCGCCTCGATCGTCTCCTCGGTGTAGCCGAGCTTGGCCAGCGCACGGGGCACGGTCAGGTTGACGATCTGCATGGAGCCGCCACCGACGAGCTTCTTGAACTTGACCAGCGAGAAGTCCGGCTCGATGCCGGTGGTGTCGCAGTCCATCATGAAGCCGATGGTTCCGGTCGGGGCCAGCAGCGACGCCTGGGCGTTGCGGAAGCCGTTCTCGGAGCCCACGGTGATGACCTGGTCCCACTCCTCGGTGGCCGCATGCTGGATGTCGGCGTCCATGGTGTTGACCGTACGCAGCTCGTCGTTCGCGGCCTGGTGCTTGCGCATGACGCGCTGGTGGGCCTCGGCGTTGCGGGCGTAGCCGTTGTACGGGCCCTCGACACCGGCGAGCTCGGCCGAGCGGCGGTAGGCGGCCCCGGTCATCAGGGAGGTGATGGCGGCGGCCAGTGCACGGCCCCCGTCGGAGTCGTAGCCGTGGCCGGTGGCCATCAGCAGGGCACCCAGGTTGGCGTAGCCGATGCCGAGCTGGCGGTAGTTGCGGGTGGTCTCGGCGATGGCCTCGGTCGGGAAGTCACCGAAGGTCACCGAGATGTCCATCGCCGTGATGATGATCTCGACGGCCTTGACGAAGCGCTCGATCTCGAACGTGTTCTCGTCGCTGAGGAACTTCAGCAGGTTCAGGCTGGCCAGGTTGCACGAGGAGTTGTCCAGGCTCATGTACTCCGAGCACGGGTTGGACGCGGTGATCCGTCCGGTCTCGGGGTTGGTGTGCCAGTCGTTGATCGTGTCGTCGTACTGGAGGCCCGGGTCGGCGCAGGCCCAGGCGGCCTGGGAGATCTTGCCGAACAGTTCACGGGCGTCGACTGTCTGGATCACGTCGCCGGTCAGGCGGGCGCGCAGGCCGAACTCGTCGCCGTCCTCGACCGCACGCATGAACTCGTCGGTGACGCGCACCGAGTTGTTGGCGTTCTGGTACTGGACCGAGACGATGTCCTTGCCGTCCAGGTCCATGTCGAACCCGGCATCGCGCAGCGCACGGATCTTGTTCTCCTCGCGCGCCTTGGTCTCGACGAACTCCTCGATGTCCGGGTGGTCCACGTCCAGGACGACCATCTTCGCCGCACGACGGGTCGCGCCGCCGGACTTGATGGTGCCGGCCGACGCATCCGCGCCGCGCATGAAGGAGACCGGTCCGGAGGCGGTGCCACCGGAGGTGAGCAGTTCCTTGGAGGAGCGGATCCGGGAGAGGTTGACGCCCGCGCCGGAGCCGCCCTTGAAGATGCGTCCCTCCTCGGCGTACCAGTTCAGGATCGAGTCCATCGAGTCGTCGACGGACAGGATGAAGCAGGCGCTGATCTGCTGGGGGGCCTCGGTGCCGACGTTGAACCAGACCGGGGAGTTGAAGCTGAAGTACTGGTGCAGGAGCATCCAGGTCAGCTCGTCGCCGAAGACCTCGGCGTCGTGCGGGGTGGCGAAGTAGCCCTCCTGCTCGCCGGTGGTGCGGTACTTGGTGACCACGCGGTCGATCAGGGCCTTGAGGCTGGACTCGCGGCGGTCGGTGCCCACCGCACCACGGAAGTACTTCGTGGTGACGATGGTCGACGCGTTGACGCTCCAGAAGTCCGGGAACTCGACGCCCCGCTGCTCGAAGACGCTGGCACCGGTCTTCCAGTTGGTCTGGACGATGTCACGCTTCTCCCAGGTGACCTCGTCGTACGGGTGCACACCCTCGGTGCTGAATACGCGTTCGACCACGAGGCCGCTGGCCTTCGCAGGCTTGGGACGGTTCGACCGCGACTTGCTGGTCGCCGGACGAGTGGTTTCGGACATGGCTGAACCCTCTCCTGGTTGGAGGCTACGAATGCTGGGGCTGGAATTGCTGGGGCTACGAAATGCTCTGGTGCGGCGAGGGCGAACCCGCGCGGAGCGCGGCGATCTCTGTCTCGAAGTCATCGACGGACGCGAACTGGCGGTAGACACTGGCGAAGCGCAGGTAGGCGACCTCGTCGAGCTCACGCAGGGGTCCCAGGATGGCCACCCCCACCTCAGGTGCCGGGATGATCGTCTGCCCGGAGGCACGAACCGCCTCCTCGACCTTCTGGCCGAGCCTCGCGAGCTGGTCCTCCGTCACCGGACGACCCTTGCACGCCTTGCGCACCCCTTGGACGACCTTGTCCCGATCGAACGGCTCGACGACGCCGGAACGCTTGCTGACCGACAGCTGCATCTGTTCCAGGGTCGAGAACCGCCGTCCGCACTCGGGACACTGACGCCGTCGACGGATACTGCATCCGTCCTCGGCCGCCCGGGAATCAAGAACGCGGGTGTCCGTGTGGTGGCAGTAGGGACAATGCACGACGAACACCTCCTCCCGAGGATCAGCTCCCAGACCCCCCTGTGGACAAACCTGCGGAGGAGCCTGTTGAACAAGTGTGGACAACGTGTGGGTGACAACCACAATCTGTGGATGAACCACATGCCTGTAACTACTAGATGTTGTGATCATAGGACGCCACTCCCCCAAGGGCAACCCTCGGCGCGTCGTCGCCCCAGCAGCAGTCATCACCGACCCTCGCCGCCTCGCGCCACCCCCGGGAAGCCCTCGGCGAGGCGGTGGATGGGCCACCTCCGGCGGCCGCACGGGCGAAGGATCAGGCTCCCGGCTCAGTCAATCAGACCGGTCATCACACCGAAGGTCACCCAGGCGATCACAATGCCGGCGACGACCATCAGGGCCAGCAGCCCCAAGGTGAACAGGCGTTCCAGCACAGAACCGGCTCGGACCAGTAGGTCCGACAGGTCGACGGCAAGGAGGCGTGCTCGGCCGGCCGCGCCGACGTGGCGAAGCGGTGCAACGCCCATGGGAATGACAGTCATGCTGGTCTCCTCAACGGATCGAACCTACGTTCGAAAACTCTACCGAACATCTGATCGAATGCAACCCCGGCACACCGTCCCGCCCGACCAGTACCTCCATCACACCCGAGGGGTCTGACGTTTCCCCGCACCGGATCTCCCCCTCGACGCGCCCAGGGATTCGGCGCACCTTCCGACATGCTCGAACAAATGTTTGAATGAACGGATCAGGCAGGCTAACGTCTTGCTATGGCTGCAGATCCGGAGGACATCAGCGCGCCACGTCGGGGACGCCCGCGTGCGAGCGCGGTCGAGCAACAGGTACGAGCCGCACGGCTGGCCAGGCGCCAGGAGCTGGCCGAGCGCCAGGAACACCCCGCACCGTCCCCGGCCGCACCCTTGGCCGGACTCACGGCGCGCCAGCAGCTGATCCTGGACATTATCCGGGCAACGGTGGAGGACCGCGGTTATCCGCCCACCGTCCGCGAGCTCGGCGATGCCGCCGGCCTGTCCAGTCCCTCGAGCGTCTCCCACCAGCTGAAGGTGCTCGAGGAGAAGGGCTACATCCGGCGTGACCCGAACCGCCCCCGCGCCCTCGAGGTGGTGACCGCTCCGGCGGCCACCGCTGCCTCCGCGTCGGGGACCGCTGCCGCCAGCGACGCGACGGGCCTGCGCGATGCGATGCCGACCGCCGTCAACGTGCCGATCGTCGGCCGGATCGCCGCTGGCGTACCGATCACGGCCGAGGAGCACATCGAGGACGTCTACGCGCTGCCCAAGCAGCTGGTCGGCGAGGGGAACGTCTTCATGCTGGAGGTTCGCGGCGACTCGATGATCGATGCGGCCATCTGCAACGGCGACTGGGTGGTCGTGCGCCAGCAGCCCGATGCCGACAACGGCGACATCGTGGCGGCCCTGCTCGATGACGAGGCGACGATCAAGACGTTCAAGCGCACCGCCGACGGGGTCTGGCTGCTGCCGCACAACCCCGCGTACGACCCGATCGACGGCACGTACGCCACTGTCCTGGGCAAGGTCGTGGCGGTGCTGCGCCGGATCTGAGACCGTCCGACTACTCCCCCGCCAGCCGCTTCAGGGCCCCGACAGCAACGTCGGGGTCCATCGTCGTCCACATCGGCGGCAGGGACGCCCGCAGGAAGCCGCCGTAGCGTGCGGTCACGATCCGGGGATCCAGGATCGCCACCATGCCCTGGTCGGTGGTGCGCCTGATCAGGCGGCCCGCCCCCTGGGCCAGTAGCAGTGCCGCATGGGTGGCGGCGACCGACATGAAGCCGTTGCCGCCATGGCGCTGCACCTCCTGCTGGCGTGCCTGCATCAGCGGTTCGTCCGGCCGGGGGAAGGGGATCTTGTCGATGATCACCAACCGGCAGGTGTCCCCGGGGACGTCGACCCCCTGCCACAGCGAGAGCGTCCCGAACAGGCTCGTCTCCGGCTCGGCGACGAATCGCCGGGTCAGCTCGGCGAGGTGCGCGTCCCCCTGCAGCAGGATCTCCAGGGCCGGCAGCTCCTCGCGTACGTGCTCGGCCGCTGCCTGGGCCGCCCGCTGCGAGGCGAACAGACCGAGGGTGTGCCCGCCGGAGGCCCAGACCAGCTGGGCGATCTCCGCCAGGACCGCCGGGTCCGTCCCCTCGCGGCCCGGACGCGGCAGGTCCTTCGCCAGGTAGAGGATGCCCTGCTTGCCGTAGTTGAACGGCGACCCCACGTCCAGGGCCCGCCAGGGCATCGTTCCCGCCATGGCCCCCTCGAAGCCCTCCCCCATCACCTCATCGGCCGACGGCCCCTTGTCCGCGCCAGGCGCCTCGTCGGTGACCTCCTCGCCCGCCCGCAGGCCGAAGGACCCGGCGACCTTGGTGAAGCCACCGCCGACCTTGAGGGTGGCGGAGGTGAAGACCACTGTCCGCTGGGAAAGGATCGAGCCCCGCATCAGTCCGGCCACCGACAGTGGGGCGACGCGCAGCTCGCGCCCCGAGCGCTCCCGGTCGATCACCCACACCACGTCAGCCTCGGACGGGGACGCCATCCGCTCGGCGACCTCGAAGACCTCCTGCAGCGCGGCCTGTGCCTGGCGCCGCTCCCCGTCGGCCTCCTTGCTCTCCTTGCCCTTGCCGACCTGGGAGACACCGTCGCGAGCCAGGTCACGCACCTGGCCGAGGGCGGTGAGCAGGGCGGAGTCACCGGGCTCGACCCGTGCCAACGGGGCCGTTGCCAGCGCCGTCCCGACGGCTTCCCCCGCGTCCATCAGGTCGAGGGCGGTGTCGTCGTCCATCCAGGCCATCGCCCGCTTGGCGACCCGCTCCACCATCTGCGGGCTGAGCTCGGCGGAGGCGGCACCCGTGACCCGGGAGACCAGCTCATGGGCCTCGTCGATCACCACCGCGGAGTGCTCGGGCAGGACGGTGCCCTCCTGCATCGCATCGATGGCGAGCAGGGCATGGTTGGTCACGACCAGGTCCGCGGCGCGCCCCAGTTCGCGGGACTTCTCCACGAAGCACTCGCCGCCGAACGGGCAACGCTGGGCCCCCAGGCACTCGCGCGACGAGATCGACACCTGCGACCAACCCCTGGCGGTGTGGGTCGGCGCGTCGTCGCGGTCCGCCAGCCCCTTCCGCTCGGCCTCCTCCTCGGCCCACTCGCGCAGCGCGAGGACCTCGGCCCCCAGCACCGACACCTCGTCGGCGCCGGAGTCGCGGATCTGGTCGACGACGTCGGCCCCACCGAACAGGCCCTGTTGCTCCATCGGCCCGTTCTCCCGGACCCGCAGCAGGCAGGCGTAGTTGCTACGGCCCTTCAGCACGGCAGCGCGCACGCTGCGCCCGGCGACCTTCTCCATGGCGGCCAGGGCGTGCGGGATGTCGCTCTCGGCGAGCTGGGCCTGCAGCGCCAGGGTGGCCGTCGCAATCACCACCCGGTCGTCGGGGTGGGCGGCCAGGTGGGTCAGGACGGGGGCCAGGTAGCCCAACGACTTGCCGGTACCGGTTCCGGCCTGCACCAGTAGGTGCTCGCGGCCGGCCAGCGCGGCGGCGACGGCCTGGGCCATCTGCTGCTGGCCAGGCCGTGGGCTGCCGCCGATCTCCCCGACCGCCGCCTCGAGGACGGCATCGACGGTGACCGCGGGTTGCTTCTCGGATGGCACCCGTCAACCCTAGACGCTCCCACCGACGCTTCCTGCCCGCGCCGCCATCGGGCCGCCGGCCCGATGACCGTGCCTCAGTTGCCCAGCAGCCGGGCGACACCAGCCAGCGGCAGGCCGTGGGCCTCGGCGACGCCACGATGGGTGACCCGGCCCGCATGCACGTTGAGCCCGCCGGCGAGCGCCGGGTCGTCCCGCATCGCCTGGCGCCAGCCCTTGTCGGCGAGCGCCAGAACGTACGGCAGGGTCGAGTTGGTCAACGCGTACGTGGAGGTGTGCGGGACGGCTCCGGGCATGTTCGCCACGCAGTAGAACAACGACCCGTGCACCCGGAAGGTCGGGTCACTGTGGGTGGTCGGCCGGGAGTCCTCGAAACAACCGCCCTGGTCCACCGCGATGTCGATCAGTACGGACCCGGGTCGCATCGTGGCGACCATCTCATTGGTGACCAGCTTCGGCGCCCGCGCCCCGGGGATCAGCACCGAGCCGATCACCAGGTCAGCGCGCGGGAGCAGGTCGGCGATCGTCAGCCGGGTCGAGAACAGGGTGTCGACATGGCCATCGGTCCGCCAGAACACGTGGCGCAACTTCTCCAGGTCGGTGTCCAGGACGGTCACGTCCGCACCCATGCCGAGCGCCACCCGGGCGGCGTTCTGGCCGGCCACTCCCCCGCCGATGATGACCACGTGCGCCGACGCGACACCGGCCACGCCGCCCATCAGGATGCCCCGGCCCCCGTGCGAGGCCTGCAGTTCGACAGCACCGATCTGGGGCGCCAGCGAGCCGGCGACCTCCGACATCGGATACAACAGCGGCAGCGTGCCATCGGGCAACTGCACGGTCTCGTACGCGATGGCAGTGGTGCCGGCGCCGATCAGCGCCCGGGTGCACTCCGGGGACGCGGCCAGGTGGAGGTAGGTGAACAGCATCTGGCCCGAGCGCATCAGGGGCCACTCGGACGCCACCGGCTCCTTGACCTTCAGCACCAGGTCGGCCTCGGCCCAGATCTGGGCGCAGTCGTGCTCGATCCTCGCACCCTGCGCGGCGTAGTCCTTGTCGGGGATGGAACTGCCGGCTCCCGCACCGGCCTGGACCAGCACGTCATGGCCGCGCCGGACCAACTCGTGCACGCCACTGGGGGTCAGCGCCACGCGTTCCTCGTTGTTCTTCACCTCGGTGGGTACCCCGATGCGCATGCCCGGTGTCCTTTCACGTACGGCGTCGTCAGGGGCCACGCTACCGCCCGGAGAGGTTCGACACCCCACGTACGCTGGTCCCGTGGCTCCCGACTCCTCCCCTGCACCGACGACCGCGCTCTGGAGGCCCCTCGTCCGGACCCTGCTCGCCGTCGTGCTGGCCTGGGGCGCCGCGGCCGTGGTCGGCTGGGTCGCCCTGGGAACGGTTCCCGGCCAGTACCTGGACGAACGGGCGCTGCGCGGCGGCCAGGCCCTCACCTTCCTCGGCCCCCGGACCCGGCAGGTGCTGGACACGCTGCCGGCGGTCGGCGCCGCTGTGGGCGGCCTGGCCCTGGTGGTGATGTCGGTACGGGCGCGGTCGCTCCGCGCCGCCGTCGTGGGACTGGGCGTGGCCCTCGGTGCCACGGTCTCGGTCCAGGTCCTCAAGCGGCTGGTGATCGACAAGCCCGACCTCAACGTGCAGGCGGCAGCACTGAACTCGTTCCCCTCCGGGCACACCACGATGGCCGCGGTGGCCGGGATGGTGCTGGTGCTGGCGATCCCGGCCGGTGCCCGCGCCCGGGTGGGGCTGCTGGCTGCCCTCTACACGGCCCTGGCCGGCGCCTCGACCGTGGTGAACGGCTGGCACCGGCCCTCCGACGTGGTCGCCGCGGTGTTCATCACCGCAGGATGGGCCATGATCGGTAGCCTGGTGCTGCACACCACCACCGGGCCCGAACAGCCGCGGGCGAGCGGGACGGGTGAAACGTCAGCCGTAGCGCTGGGGCTGGTGGCCGGAGGCGCCTGCGTCCTGCTGGCCGGTGCTGCTGCGGTCCCGACCTTGGCCGGGGTCGGCCTGGCCTGGGGACTGGTCTCGGGGATGGCGACGGTCCTGGGCGCCTGCCTGCTGTCGTACGCAACGCTGGCAGCCCTGGCCCGACACCGCTGAGCCCCGGCTCAGTCCTCCAGGTAGGGGGCGAACTCCCCCGCCAGCCCGGGGTGGACCCGCGCGACGACACGGGTGCCGTCGGGGGTGTGCTCCTGGGTGACGAACTCCCCGTGCTGGTGGACCTTGTCCAGCAGGTCCCCACGGGAGTAGGGCACCAGGGCGCGGACCTCGACCTCGGGGTGCGGCAGGGCCGCCTCGATGGCGGCCTGTACCTCGGCCACCCCGGCCCCGCTGCGGGCGGAGCAGAACATCGCCGAAGGGAAGGCCGAGGCCAGCTCCAGCCGGGTGGTCGCATCGACCAGGTCCATCTTGTTGAACACCAGCAGCTCGGGCAGGTCGGTCGCCTCGATCTCGCCGAGCACCTGGCGGACCGCCTCGACCTGGCCGGCCGGGTCGGGGTCCGCCCCGTCGACCACGTGGACCAGCAGGTCGGCCTGGGCCGATTCCTCCAGGGTCGAGCGGAACGACTCGATCAGGTCGGTGGGCAGGTGGCGCACGAAGCCGACCGTGTCGGTCAACGTGTACACCCGGCCGTCGGGCGCCTCGGCCCGGCGCGTGGTCGGGTCCAGGGTGGCGAACAGGGCGTCCTCGACCAGCACCCCCGCCCCGGTGAGCCGGTTCAGCAGGGACGACTTGCCCGCGTTCGTGTAGCCGACGATGGCGACCGAGGGGATCCGGTTGCGGTGGCGCTCGGCCCGCTTGGTCTCCCGGGTGGTGTCCATCTCGCGCAGCCTGCGCTTCAACAGGGCGATCCGGGTGTTGATCCGGCGTCGGTCCGTCTCGATCTTGGTCTCACCGGGTCCACGCCCACCGATACCGGCACCGCCGGCGGCCTGGCCGCCGGCCTGGCGGGACAGGTTGCCGCCCCAGCCGCGCAGGCGCTGCTTGCGGTACTGCAACTGGGCCAGCTCGACCTGGGCCTTGCCCTCGGCGCTCTTGGCGTGCTGGGCGAAGATGTCGAGGATCAGGATCGTACGGTCGACGACCTTGACCTTGATCTGGTCCTCCAGGTTGCGCAGCTGCGAGGAGGACAGCTCGCCGTCGCAGATGACGGTGTCGGCCCCGGTGCGCTGGACGACCTCGCGGACCTCCGTCACCTTGCCCCGGCCGATATAGGTCGCGGGATCGGGGTGCTGGCGACGCTGGATCAGGCCGTCAAGCACCTCCGAACCGGCGGTCTCGGCCAGCAGCTTCAGCTCGGCCATCGCGTTCTCGGCGTCCTGTTGGGTGCCGGTGGTCCAGACACTGACCAGGACGACCCGCTCCAGCCGCAGCTGGCGGTACTCGACCTCGGTGATGTCCTGCAGGTCGGTACGGATCTCCGGGACCCGACGCAGTGAGAGCCGCTCGGCGAGCTCCAACTGGTCCCCGTCGTACGCCTCCGGGTCGTCCCCCTCGATCGGGATGAAGTCATCGCCGAACAGCGTGGGTCCCTCGTCGGACTCGTCGAGGTCATCCGACCACTCGGTCTCGTCGGTCTCCTCGGCCGGCAACCGGTCGCCATCGCCGTCGAGCTCGTGCAGCCGTCGGTCACGGATGGAAGCGGCCCGGTCGCGGGTCGGCCAGAAGTCGCCGTCGTCGGCATCGGCGGGACCGGACTGGGCAGGGGTGGTGACGATGGTTGTTCTCCTCGGTGTGGTGATCCCCCCAGTGTAGGAGGTGCCGCCGCGCCGCGCCGGACGGCGGTCGCCGGGCCGCCACGGTCAGGAGAGGTCGGGGATCACGATCGTGCCGTTGTACACCAGCTGGGCGGGGCCCGTCAGGGTGGCCAGCACCGGGGCCTGCGGGGTCGCCCGGCTGAGTCCGACCTCGACCGTCCCCCCGGGGACGTCGACGCGGACCATGTGCTCCTGCGGGCCGACCTGCACCCCCAGGCGGGAGAGCGTCGCGGCAGCGACGGCGACCGTGCCGGTGCCGCACGATTCGGTCTCCCCCACCCCGCGCTCGTGGACGCGCATGCCGACGTGGCCGGCATCGTGGACCCGGACGAACTCCGCGTTCACCCCGTCGGGGAACTCACCGATCGGCCAGACCGGCTGGTGGGTCAGGTCGAGGGTCCCGATGTCGTCGGTGAACGAGACCGCGTGCGGGTTGCCGACGTCGACCGGCTGGGCCTGCCAGGTCCGGCTCCACGGCGTCCCCTCGGCGACGGTGATCGGGACCGTGGGTGCCAGGCGTCCGGGCTCGACCCGGACCGGTCCCATCTCGACCCGCACCCGGTCGTCGGGCAGCAACTCGGCCCGGCGCAGGCCCGCACGCGTGCCGATGCTCATGCTGCGCTCGTTGACCAGCCCGCACTCGTAGAGGTAGCGGACGAACACGCGCACCCCGTTGCCGCACATCTCCGCCACCGAGCCGTCCGCATTGCGGTAGTCCATGAACCAGATCGCCGGGTCGCCATCCCAGCCCAGGATGTGCTTGGCACGTACGGCGCGGAGCATACCGTCGGCCCCGATGCCGCCGCGACGGTCGCACAGGAAGCGCACCTCCACCGGATCGAGGTCCAGCAGGCCACTGTGGTCGGTGTACACGACGAAGTCGTTCCGGGTGCCGTGGCCCTTGGCGAAGGTGATGTCGCGCATGGGGACCATCATTCCACGGTGGACAATCCGAAGCGCCGCAGCGGTCCGTCCAGGAGCTCGGCCGCGAGGGCCTCCGGGGGACGGGTGGCATCGACCCAGAGGATGCGATCATCCCGGCGGAACCAGCCGAGCTGCTTGCGGGCGAACCGCCGGGTACGGGTGATGGTGCCCTCCTTGGCGGTGGCCTCGTCGATGGTGCCGTCGAGCAGGTCGAGCACCTGGCGGTAGCCGATCGCCCGCGAGGCCGTACGTCCCTGCCGCAGACCCTCCCCCTCCAGCCGGCGCACCTCGGCCACGAAGCCGTCGGCCCACATCTTCTCCACCCGCCGGGCGATCCGTTCGTCGAGGACGTCCCGCTCCAGGGACATGCCGATCTCGACCACGTCCTCGAGCGCATAGCTGTGCGCCGGGAGGGTCGAGGAGTAGTGCCCGGTCAGCTCGATCATCTCGAGCGCCCGGACGATGCGCCGGGCGTTGTTCGGTTCCACCCTGGCCGCTCCCTGAGGATCGGCGGCCCGGAGCCTCTCGTACATCGCCTCGGAGCCGACCTGCTCCAGCTCGGCCTCGAGCCGGGCGCGGACCGCCGGGTCGGTGCCGGGGAAGTCGAAGTCGTCCAGGATCGCCCGGATGTAGAGCGAGGAGCCGCCGACCAGTACGGGAACCACCCCGCGGGCACGGCAGTCGGCGATCGCCTCCCGGGCCAGCCGCTGGAAGTCGGCGACGGTGGCGGTGCGGGTGAGGTCCCAGATGTCGACCAGGTGGTGCGGGACGGCCGCCAGCTCGTCCGGGGAAGGCTTGGCGGTCCCGATGTCCATCCCGCGGTAGACCAGCATCGAGTCCGCGTTGACGATCTCCGCCGGATGCCCGGTCCGCCCCATCAGCCGGGCCAGCGCGATCGCCAGGGCGGTCTTGCCCGAGGCGGTCGGGCCGATCACGGCGATCACAGGCAGGGAGGAGGCTCTGGGCATTCCCACAGTCTGCCCCAGGGCCGGTAACCGTCCGACTGCGGCCGGTGGTGTAAGGATGGGGTCAGGCGGCAACAGCTGTCGCCGATGTCACACGCGAGGGAGTCACTCCATGAGCTTGTTCGACCAGGCCCGCAATGCGGCCGAGGACTACGCCAAGAACAACCCTGACCAGGTCAACGAGGCCATCCAGCGCGTCGGCGAGGAGGTCGACCAGCGTACCGGCGGTCGGTTCACCGACCAGATCGACCAGGCCGAGCAGGCCGTGGCCCAGCAGATGGGCGCCGAGCAGGCCGATCAGCCCGCCGCGCAGGACCAGCCCGCGCAGCAGGACCAGACCGAGGGCGACCAGCAGGCCTGAGCATCCTCAGGGTCCAGCGGCGGGTCACCTACGGGGTGGCCCGCCGTTCGGCGTTCCTCGCCCGCAGGGCGGTCTCAGCCCCGTGCTGCGGGCATCCCGAGTCCGACGGGGGCGGGCCGCAGCGTCGGCATCCCGAGTCCGACCCCTGCGGGCGCGGACTCGACCTGCTGGCGGGCCTGCCAGGCATCGCCTCCGCGGGTGCGGCGCAGGCCGGTGATGCCGGCATCGGCGTTCAGGTGGTGGGGGGCGGCGTACGTGATCACCGTCTCGGCGATGTCCCCGGGCCGCGGGCGCTGCGCCGGGTCCTCGGGGACGGCAACGTGGACGAGCCGGTTGTCGCGGGCGCGGCCCGACATCCGACGCGTGTCGCTGTCCTTCTTGCCCTCGCCGTCGGCGAACATCACCTCGACGGTCCGGCCGACGAGCTTCTTGTTCTCCTCCCAGGCGATCTCGTTGACCAGGTCGACGAGCCGCTGGTAACGCGCGTGCTTGACATCGTCGGGCACCTGGTCCGGCATGGTGGCGGCCGGCGTACCGGGACGGATCGAGTAGAGGAAGGTGAAGGCTGCGCTGAAGCGTGCCCGGCGGACGACCTCCATGGTCTGCTCGAAGTCGGCCTCGGTCTCGCCGGGGAAGCCGACGATGATGTCGGTGGTGATCGCGGCGTGCGGCATCGCCTCCCGCACCCGGTCCAGGATCCCCAGGTAGCGCTCGGAACGGTAGGAGCGACGCATCCGGCGCAGTACGTCGTCCGAGCCGGACTGCAGCGGCATGTGCAACTGCGGCATGACGTTGGCCGTCTCGGCCATCGCCGCGATGACGTCGTCGGTGAAGTCCTTCGGGTGGGGGCTGGTGAACCGCACCCGCTCCAGGCCCTCGACCTCCCCGCAGGCCCGCAGCAACTTGGCGAAGGCCTGGTGGTCGACCGAGGTGTCCGCATCCTCCGGCCCGAACCAGCCGGTGCCGTAGGCGTTGACGTTCTGGCCGAGCAGCGTGACCTCCTGGACGCCCTGGTCGACGAGGGTACGGATCTCGTTCAGCACGTCCCCGGGCCGGCGGTCGGTCTCCTTGCCGCGCAGCGAGGGGACGATGCAGAAGGTGCAGGTGTTGTTGCAGCCGACGCTGATCGAGACCCACGCGGCGTACGCGGAGTCGCGGTGGGTGGGGAGGTTGGAGGGGAAGGTCTCCAGCGCCTCCTTGATCTCGACCTGGGCCTCCTGCCGGATGCGTGCGCGCTCCAGCAGGACCGGCAGCGAGCCGAGGTTGTTGGTGCCGAAGACCACGTCCACGTAGGGCGCCTTGCGGACGATCAGGTCGCGGTCCTTCTGGGCCATGCAGCCCCCCACGGCGACCTGCATGCCGGGATGCTCGGCCTTGACCGAGGCGATGTGGCCCAGGTTGCCGTACAGCCGGTTGTCGGCGTTCTCACGGACGGCGCAGGTGTTGAACACCACCAGGTCGGCCACCGCACCCTCGGGCGCGGGCACATAGCCGCCCTCGTCGAGCAGGCCAGCGATGCGCTCGGAGTCGTGCACGTTCATCTGGCAGCCGTACGTGCGCACCTCGTAGGTGCGCGGCGCGACGGACGGGGAGGAGGGCTCGTTCAGGGCGGAGGTCTCATTCATGGCGGCCCCACTCTACAGGAGGGGCACCGCTTCCCCACCGTCCGCGAACGTCGGCCCAGCCGACGTACACCCCGGTTGCAGGCGGGTAACGACATGCGAACATCACCCGCGAACTCCACCAAAGGTCTGTCCATTTGCCCGTTCGGGCCCTAGCCTGCGGATATGAGTGCATCGCTCCCTGAGGACACCGGCCCGCTTCCCCACCGGATCGGTGAACCGATCGTCACGATGGAGCACGTGCAGAAGCACTTCGGCGACCTCCACGTGCTGCGCGACATCAACCTGGAGGTGGCGAAGGGCGAGGTGGTGGTCGTCCTGGGACCGTCCGGTTCGGGCAAGTCCACCCTGATCCGTACGATCAACCGGCTGGAGACCATCGACTCGGGCACCATCACCGTCGACGGCAAGGAGCTGCCGTCCGAGGGCAAGGAGCTGGCCCGCCTGCGCGCCGAGGTGGGGATGGTGTTCCAGTCGTTCAACCTCTTCTCGCACAAGTCCATCCTGGAGAACGTCACCCTCGGTCCGACCAAGGTGCGCAAGCTCTCCAAGGCGGAGGCGGAGAAGGAGGGCATGCAGATCCTCGAGCGCGTCGGCGTCGCCAACCAGGCCCAGAAGTATCCCGCCCAGTTGTCGGGCGGCCAGCAGCAGCGCGTGGCCATCGCCCGCGCGCTGGCGATGAAGCCCAAGGTGATGCTCTTCGACGAGCCCACCTCGGCCCTGGACCCGGAGATGGTGCAGGAGGTCCTGGACGTGATGGTCGGCCTGGCCCGCCAGGGGATGACGATGCTGGTCGTCACCCACGAGATGGGGTTCGCACGCAAGGCCGCCAACCGCGTGGTGTTCATGGACGAGGGCCAGATCATCGAGGAGGCCGAACCGCAGGCGTTCTTCACCTCTCCGACCAGTGATCGGGCCCGCGACTTCCTGTCCAAGATCCTCCCCCGCTGACCCTGACAGCAACCGAACAACGGGGCGTACGAACGTACGCACGCCAACCGGGCCAACCCCGGCAACGAAAGGAACGACCCATGCAACGTCGAAAGATCGGTTTGGCAGTCGGCGCGGTCGCCATGAGCCTCGCCCTGTCCGCCTGCGTGGCGGGCGGCTCAGGTGGTGGATCGTCCAGTGGGTCCACCCCCGGCGGCCAGACCGGGAACATCACCATCGGCATCAAGTACGACCAGCCGGGTCTGGGCATGCAGGTGGGCAACCAGTACCAGGGCTTCGACGTCGACGTGGCGCGCTACGTCGCCAAGGAGCTCGGGTACGCCGACAACCAGATCACCTTCATGGAGACCCCCTCGGCCCAGCGCGAGACGCTGATCCAGTCCGGACAGGTCAAGCTGATCTTCGCCACCTACTCGATCACGGACGCCCGCAAGGAGAAGGTCGACTTCGCCGGCCCGTACTTCGTGGCCGGCCAGGACATCCTGGTCAAGTCGGATCGTACGGACATCAACGGGCCTGCCGACCTGAAGGGGCACAAGCTCTGCTCGGTGGTCGGCTCGACCTCCGCGAAGAAGATCAAGGACCAGTACCCGGAGGTGCAGCTGCAGGAGGTCGACACCTACTCCAAGTGTGCCGAGGCCGTGGCCGCCGGCTCGATGGACGCGATGACCACCGACGACATCATCCTGGCCGGCTACGCCGCCCAACCGCAGTACAAGGGCAAGCTGAAGGTCGTCGGCCACCCGTTCACCCAGGAGCGCTACGGCGTCGGCCTGAAGAAGGGCGACACCGAGCTGCAGACGAAGGTGAATGACGCGCTGAAGAAGATGATCGCCGACGGCTCGTGGCAGAAGTTCCTCGACAACAACTTCGGCGCCTCGGGCTACCAGTACAACAAGGACACCAACCCGCCGACCCCGGGAACGGCCTGATCCCCCAGCGGGCGGGGCGCGCCTGATCCGGCGCGCCCCGCCCGGCCCATCCATCGACCTCCCAGGAGGTGAACCCGTGCAAGGCCTGATCGAGCTGCTCCAGCAGTACAACGTGCTGGCAGCGTTCTGGATGACCATCCGACTCACCCTCATCTCGGCGGTGGGGGCCCTGGTGCTCGGCACCATCATCGCGGTCATGCGCGTCTCTCCGGTGCCGGTCCTGCAGCGTTTCGCGACCACGTACGTCACTCTGGTCCGCAACACCCCGTTGACCCTGATCGTCACCTTCTGCGTGCTGGGGCTCTACCTGTTCATGAACGTACGCCTGCTGCCCCCGAGCGTGGATCCCAAGGCCCAGCTGTTCACCTGGGCGGTGGTGGCCCTCACGATCTACCATGCGACCTTCGTCGCGGAGGGAATCCGTTCGGGGATCAACACCGTGCCCCAGGGCCAGGCCGAGGCGTCGCGGGCGATCGGCCTGAACTTCGGCCAGGTGCTGGGCCAGGTCGTCCTGCCCCAGGCGATGCGCGCGGCGATCACGCCACTGGGCAACACGTTCATCGCCCTGACCAAGAACACCACGGTTGTCTCGGCGGTGGGTGTGGCCGAGGCGTCGTACCTGATGAAGAACATGATCGAGTTCAGCCCCCAGTTGCTGTTCGCCATCTTCTTCCTGATGGCGCTCGGGTTCGTGATCCTCACCCTGCCGGCGGGACTCTTCTTCTCCTGGGCCTCGGCGAAGTGGAGGGTACAGCGATGAGCGCAGCGCAAGCCACCGTCCTGTTCGACGCGCCCGGGCCCCGCGCGAAGGCCCGCAACCGTCTCCTGAGCATCCTCGGCACCGTGCTGATCCTGGCACTGGTGGGGGGTCTGGTCTACGGACTGCGCGGCCAGCTCACCGGCGCCAAGTGGGTGCCCTTCCTGCGGCCGGACACCTGGGTGTCCTATCTGCTGCCCGGCGTCCTCAACACCCTCCAGGCGGCGGTGCTGTCGGTGGTCACCGCGTCGGTGCTGGGTCTGGGCCTCGCTCTGGGACGGATGTCGTTCAACCGTCCGCTCTCGGTGCTCTGCACGGTGCTGATCGAGTTCTTCCGTGCGGTTCCGGTGCTGATGATGATGCTGTTCGTCTACTTCCTGACGATCTTCGTCCCGGTGATCGCGAACCTCTTCCCCGGCCCGCTGGTGCAGCTCAAGCCGCTGGTCGCCGTCGTCGCGGGCCTGACCTTCTACAACTCAGCGGTCATCGCCGAGCTGCTCCGGTCCGGCGTCGGCAGCCTGCCGCGCGGCCAGACGGAGGCCGGACTGGGCATCGGCATGAGCATCGGGCAGACGCGTCGGCTGATCCTGTTGCCCCAGGCCATCACCGCGATGCTGCCGGCCCTGGTCTCCCAGCTCGTCGTGATCGTGAAGGACTCGGCGCTCGGCTACATCATCAGCTACCCCGAGTTGCTGCGGTCCTCGCAGACCCTGGCCAGCCGCTGGTCCAACTCGATCGCCGCGTTCCTGGTCGCCGCCGCCCTGTTCATCCTGCTGAACTGGTCACTGACCCGCCTCGCCGGCTTCCTGGAGGGCCGCGGACGGGCCCGGCAGGCCGGGCGGATGGTCCAGCTGGAGGAGATCGACGTCAATGCGGTCGACAGGGGGGTCCCGAGAGGCCTCTGAGGCCTGCAGCCGGACCCAGGGATCCGGTCCCAGGGATCCGGTCCCAGGGATCCGGTCCCAGGGATCCGGTCCCAGGGATCCGCCACGACGTTGCGAGGGGCCGTCCACCGATCGGTGGACGGCCCCTCGCAACGTCGTGACGGGATGGTCAGCGGGCGACCTCGGTGGCCCGCGACTCACGGACCACCGTCACCCGGATCTGTCCCGGGTACGTCAGCTCCTCCTCCACCTGCTTGGCAATGTCTCGGGCGAGGACCTGGGCCCCGATGTCGTCGACACTGTCCGGCTCCACCATGACGCGTACCTCGCGCCCGGCCTGCATCGCGAACACCTTCGCGACGCCCTCGTGGGCCGCCGCCAGCGCCTCGAGTCGTTCCAGGCGCTGGACGTACGACTCGAGGGACTCCCTGCGGGCGCCGGGCCTGCCACCGCTGATGGCGTCACAGGCCTGGGTCAGCACGGCCTCCACCGAGTGCGGCTCGACGTCGTTGTGGTGCGCCTCGATCGCGTGCACGATGTCCTCGGACTCTCCGTACTTGCGTGCCAGGTCGGCCCCGATGACGGCATGCGGTCCCTGTACCTCGTGCGTGAGGGCCTTGCCGATGTCGTGCAGGAACGCCGCCCGCTTGCAGACGGCGACGTCGAGCTTGAGCTCGGCCGCCATCACCCCGGCGATGTTGGCGCACTCGACCAGGTGCTTGAGCACGTTCTGCCCGTACGAGGTGCGGTACCGCAGCCGGCCCATCAGCGTGACGAGCTCGGGGTGCATGTCGTGGATCCCGACCTCGATCAGGGCATCCTCAGCCGCCTGCTGGCAGCGATCGGCGATGCGCCGCTGGGACCGCTCGTAGACCTGCTCGATCCTGGCCGGGTGGATGCGCCCGTCGGCGATCAGCTCGGTCAGCGCCAACCGGGCGCTCTCCCGGCGCACCGGGTCGAAGCAGGAGAGCAGGACCGTCTCGGGGGTGTCGTCGATCAGCACGTTCACCCCGGTGATCTGCTCGAACGAACGGATGTTGCGCCCCTCGCGGCCGATGATGCGGCCCTTCATCTCGTCGCTGGGCAGGTCCACGGTGGAGACCACCGACTCGGCGGTCTGTTCGGGGGCCAGTCGCTGGATCGCCTCGACGATCACCGCCTGCGCCTTCACCTCGGCATGACGACGGGCCTCCGACTCGATGTCCCGCGCGACGATCGCGGCCTGCCGCCTGGACTCCTGCTGGGCCGTGGCCAGGACCTCCTCGCGGGCCTGGTCGGCACTCAGGCCGGCGATCCGCTCCAAGGCGCTGCGGTGCTCCGCCTCGGCCTCGGAGAGGGCAGCCTCCCGAGCCACGAGGGCGGCCTGCAGCCCCTCCAGCTCGGCGCGCCGCCGCTCGACGTCGGCGCCGTCGCGGTCCAGCCGCTCCTCGCGTTCGGTGAGCCGGTGCTCACGACGTTCCTGGCTCAGGCGGATCTCGCGGATCTCGTCGTGCTGGGTCTGGGAGAACGTCGCGGCCTCACTGCGCAGGCGCTCCCCCTCCAGCCGCGCCTCCTCCGCCTCGCGCAACGCCGCCTGGGCGAGCTGGCGCTGCTCCTCGGCCGTCGTCCGGATCGACTGGTCATAGCTGTCGGCCTCGTCGCGGGTGAGGCGCTGGTAGGCGTCCGCCTCACCGCGCAGCGAGGAGGCCTCGGCGCGCAGGGCGTCGAGTTCCTCCTGGGTATCGGTGCGCAGCTGGCGGACGTCGGACTGGGCACGGGCCCGCAATTCGTCGACCTCGGTCTGGGCCTCGGCCCGCAGCCGGGCGATCGCCTCCCGTTGGGCGGGCGTCGGTTCGTCGGCCCCGGTGGTCCGGCTCCGGCGCAGCATGATGACGGCGAGGACCCCCACGGCGATCAGCAAGATCACCAGGAGGATCCCCACCACGAGGAACCCGATCATCGAGTTCATGTGCACTCCCTTCGACACGTCTCCGTGCTGGTTGGGAGGGCGCTACAGCGAGATACGCCGAAGAGCCGACATCGACGGATGCCGGCCGAATCTACGTCCATGTCTATCGTCGGTGGGGTCGTCGACCCGCACCCATCAAGTTCATATACAAAGGATCACTGCACAACCCTCAACAGTCATCCTACTGAGGTCCCGGATGCTGACTCAACAGCCGCGCCGCCACTGTCCCGCAAACCGCGGCGGAGTCATCGTCCGAGGACAGCACGGGTCACCAGTCATCGCCGGGGACGTCCTCGGGAAGGCCCCGGTCGAGCTCCGCCAGTACCCGTGTGGTGAGCCCGGCGGAGAACCCCCTGCGGGCCAGCGCACCGGCCAGGCGCCGCCAGCGCACCTCGGGGGCCAGTTCCGACATCGAACGGGCCCGGCGCTCGGCCAGGTCGTACGCTGCCCGGTACTCGTCGTCGGAGTCGACCCCCTCCAGCACGTCATCGATGATCGTGCGGTCGACGCCCTTCTTCATGAGTTCGTCGCGCAACGCCCGCCGGGACAGGTGGCGTCGCTCCTGGCGGGAGCTGACCCAGGCCTCGGCAAAGGCCCGATCATCGACCAGCCCGACCTCGGTCAGGCGGTCGAGCACCTGGCCTGCCACCTCGGGATCCGTGTGCCGTTTGGCCAGCGCCTGCTCGAGCTCACGACGGGACTGCGCCCGGTCGGCCAGGCGCCGCAGGACGATCTCGCGGGCGACCCCGAACGGGTCGGCCTCCGGGTCCGGATTCTCCTCCGGACCCGGACCGCGCCGCGCGGCGGGACTCAGAACTTCACCTCACCGGTGACCGGGTCGATGTCCTCCTCGGCTTCGACCTTCTCCTCCGCGGCATCCTTGTCGACCCCCACGCCCATCTTCGCCTTGATCTTGGCCTCGATCTCGTCGGCGGTCTCCGGGTGGGTCTTCAGGAAGTTGCGGGCGTTCTCCTTGCCCTGCCCGAGCTGGTCGGAGTCATAGGTGAACCAGGCGCCTGCCTTGCGGACGATGCCGGACTCCACGCCCATGTCGATCAGGGACCCCTCGCGGCTGATGCCCACGCCGTAGATGATGTCGAACTCGGCCTGCTTGAAGGGCGGGGCCACCTTGTTCTTGACCACCTTGACGCGGGTCCGGTTGCCGACCATCTCGCTGCCGTCCTTCAGCGTCTCGATCCGGCGCACGTCCAGACGGATGGAGGCGTAGAACTTCAGCGCCCGGCCACCGGTGGTGGTCTCCGGGTTGCCGAACATCACCCCGATCTTCTCGCGCAGCTGGTTGATGAAGATGGCGGTGGTGCCGGCACTGCTCAACGCACCGGTCATCTTGCGCAGGGCCTGGCTCATCAGACGCGCCTGCAGGCCCATGTGGGAGTCGCCCATCTCGCCCTCGATCTCGGCGCGCGGCGTCAGGGCCGCCACGGAGTCGATCACGATCAGGGCCAGGGCACCGGAACGGACCAGCATGTCGGCGATCTCGAGGGCCTGCTCGCCGTTGTCCGGCTGGCTGATCAGCAGGGCATCCGTGTCCACCCCGAGCCGCTTGGCGTACTCCGGGTCGAGAGCGTGCTCGGCATCGATGAAGGCACAGATCCCGCCCAGCTTCTGCGCCTGCGCCACGGCATGCAGGGCGACGGTCGTCTTGCCGGAGGACTCCGGGCCGTAGATCTCCACCACGCGCCCGCGGGGCAAACCACCGACGCCCAGGGCGATGTCCAGGGCCACCGACCCGGTCGGGATCACCTCGATGGCGGCATGCCCACGATCACCGAGGCGCATCACCGAGCCCTTGCCGAACTGCTTCTCGATCTGGCCGAGCGCGGCGTTCAGCGCCTGCTCGCGGTTGTTGCTGGCTGCCATCGGACCGCCCTTTCGTGTCCCCGTCACCGGAGGTCTGTGTCCCCGGAGGTCCGGGGCGTCTGCGTTCGTTGCTGTCATCGACAACCCTAGGTAGTCCCACTGACACTTCTCGGGTCCTGCGAGCATCTGGGGATACCGGCACCGTCGAGGTCGTCGATGGGGACAAGGTTACCGAACATACGTTCGAAGTGGGAGTGGGTGTCGGCGTGTCGTTCAGCGGTCGCGCGCGGGGAGCTCCAGGGCCCCCCAGCAGGCCCGCCAGATCGTCTTCAGGTTGACCCCGGCAGCGATCGCCTCGACCACCGTGCGGCCCCCGAGGTCCGCCAGCACCTGCTGCTCGGCCCAGACCCGCGCATAGCCGGACCCCAGGTGCAGCTCGAGACGTCGCCACAACTCGGTCTCACGCATGGGCACAGTCCACCTGTCGTACCAGCGGCACAGAACTCCCGCCGCCGCTCAGGCCGCGGTCGCGGTGGCGTCGCGCACGCGCAGCGGCAGGGTGGTGACGTCCCGCTCGGTGGCGGCCATCCGGTCCGCGACGTCCCCGATCACCCGGGACATCGGCACCCGCAGTGCTCCACAGATGGCTCCCAGCAGCTCGCTGGAGGCCTCCTTCTGGCCACGCTCGACCTCGGAGAGATACCCCAGGCTGACCCCGGCCCGGCGCGACACGTCCCGGAGGGTCTTTCCCTGCGCGACACGCTCGGAGCGCAACGTGGCTCCCAGGTGCTCGCGCATAAGCGCGGGCTTGGTGATGTCGGTGACAGGGGTCATGTCGTCAGCTTACTAGCGCGGACCACACTGTCCCACTCCGACCACACCGTACTTTTCAGCCAGTGGCGATGGCACGTTCCAGCTGGCGCAGGGCCGCCTCGACCGTGCGGGAGCGGATGGCGTGCCGGTCCCCGTCGAAGCGGTACTGATCCACTGCGGCGGAGCCGTCCCGGGCAACCGCGACGAAGACGGTGCCGGCCGGTCGCCCCTCCTGCTCATCCGGTCCGGCCACGCCGGTGACGGCCACGGCCCAGTCGGCCAGGCAACGCTCCCGGGCCCCGGAGGCCATCGCCAGGGCGGTTCCGGGAGCGACCGCGCCGTCACGGTCGAGGTCGTCCTGGTCGACCCCGGCGAGCACGTGCTTGAGGTCGGTGGCGTAGGTGACCAGGCCGCCACGATAGGCCGCGGAGGCCCCCGGAACCGACGTCAGCGACGCCCCCAGCAGTCCGCCGGTCAACGACTCGCAGGTCGCCAGCGTCTGGCCGGCGTCAGCGAGCAGGCCGAGGACCCGGACGGCAGCGTCGTACGCCTCCTGGGTCGGGGCCGCTCCGGAGGCCACCTCACTCCCCGGCTGGCTGGGCAGCGCGATAGGCGGTCCGCATCCGGAACGCCTCGCGGACATAGTCCAGGCCGGTCAGGACCGTCAGCAGGAAGGCCGCGGCCATCACGATCCAGGAGATCACGTCGACCGCCGAGCCGACCGAGAGCTCGTCGACGATGAGGGGCAACGGCATCAGGTAGAGCACCAGTGCGGCGGACTGGGTCATGGTCTTGAGCTTGCCACCGCGGTTGGCCGCCATCACCCCGTACTTGAGGATGAAGAACCGCATCACGGTGATCCCCCACTCCCGGACGAGGATCACGATGGTGACCCACCACCACAGCTCCCCCACGATGCTCAGGCCGATGAAGGCCATGCCGGTGAGGGCCTTGTCGGCGATCGGATCCATCAGCTTGCCGAAGCTGGTGATCAGCTGGCGGGACCGGGCGATGTGGCCGTCGACGAAGTCGGTCGCCATGGCCAGGACGAAGACCGCGGTCGTTGCCCAGCGCCAGCCGGCCTCGTCGGGGTGGGCGAGCAGCATCCAGCCGAACAGCGGCACCATCAGGATCCGCAGGACGGTCAGGGCATTGGGGACGTTCCACGGCGATGGCTCGCCGGCCGGGTGCAGTGCCGAGGCGTTCACGACAGCACCTCGATCGGGGTGGCCTCCAGGTCGATCCCCGCCGAGTCGGTGACCCGCGCACGGACGAAGGTACCCACGGCGAGGGAGAGGTCGGGGTCGGCGGACAGGTCGAGCAGGGTGATCCCGTCAACCTCCGGCCCCTGGTGGGCCGCTCGGCCGATCCAGGTGCCGTCGTCCTCGTCGCGCTGTTCCAGCAGCACGACGACCTCCTCACCGACGCGATCGGCAGCCCGCCCCTCCATCACCTCCATGGCGAGGTCGGCGAGCATCGCCCGGCGATCCTCGATCTCGTCCTCGGACACATGGCCGTCCAGGTCGACGCCCTCGGTGCCGTCCTCGTCGGAGTAGGCGAAGACCCCGCACACGTCGAGGCGTGCCTCGCGCAGGAAGTCGGCCAGGATCTCCACGTCGCGCTCGGTCTCCCCGGGGAACCCGGCGATCACGTTCGCACGGATGCCGGCCTGGGGCGCCACCTCGCGGACCTGCTCGACCAGGCCGAGGAAGGACTCCGGGTCGCCGAAGCGCCGCATCCTGCGCAGCACGTCGGGGGCAGCATGCTGGAAGGAGAGGTCGAAGTAGTCGACCACCCCGTCCAGGCTCCCCATCGTCCGGATCAGGCCCGGCCGGATCTCGGCGGGCTGCAGGTAGCTCACCCGCACCCACGGCAGCTCCTCGATGCCCGACAGGGCCCGGAGCAGCGCCTCCAGGTCCTGGCCGGGGGCCAGGTCCTTGCCGTACGAGGAGGTGTTCTCCGAGACCAGGAAGGCCTCCTTGACCCCCTGGGTGGCCAACCATCGGGCCTCGGCGACGACATCGTCCAGGGTGCGGGAGACGTACGAGCCACGGAAGGAGGGAATGGCGCAGAAGGCGCACCGGCGGTCGCACCCGGACGCGATCTTCAGCGGGGCCGAGGGTGCGCCCGAGAGTCGACGCTGGAAGGTACGCGGGCCGCTCGCCGGCACCGGGCCCTCGCCGGCACGGGTCACGCCGGGGACGATGATGCCGCTGGCAGCGGCCTGCCGCTCGACCGGGGTGATCGGCAACAGCTCGCGACGGTCCCGCGGCACGTGCGGGGTGGGGTGCACGCCGCCGAGGATCCCCTGGAGTCGTGCGGCGATGTCGTCGTAGTCGTCGAAGCCGAGGATGTCGGCCTCGGGAAGCTCGGCGGCCAGGTCGGCGCCGTAGCGCTCGGCCATGCAGCCGACGGCGACCACGGCCTGCGTACGCCCGTCCGCCTTGAGCTCGGCGGCCTCGAGCAGGACGTCGACGGACTCCTGCTTGGCCTGGGTGATGAATCCGCAGGTGTTGACCATCACCGCATCGGCCCCGTCGGCGTCGTCCACCAGTCGGAAGCCGCCGGCGGCCAGCCGACCTGCGAGTTCCTCGGAATCGACGTCGTTGCGTGCACAGCCCAAGGAGACCAGGTGCACCGACAGGAGGTCAGAAGAATCGCCACTCATGATGGCGTCCAGTATTCACCACGACGGCAGTCCTCGTCGCCCCGCCGTCGGCAGGGTGGCACCGTGCGGAGCTCGAGCGGTACCGATCACCCGTGCTGCAGGTTGTCCACCACGTCGTCGAGGTCGTCCGGCTGGACCAGCACCTCCCGCGGCTTCGAGCCCTCCGAGGGGCCGACCACTCCGCGGGTCTCCAGGATGTCCATCAGGCGGCCTGCCTTGGCGAAACCGACCCGCAGCTTGCGCTGCAGCATCGAGGTCGAGCCGAGCTGCAGGTTGACCACCAGCTGGGCCGCCTCGAGCACCAGTTCCATGTCGTCACCGATGTCCTCGGCCACCTTCTTGGCGGCCGCCGGGGCGGTGACGTCGTCACGATAGGCCGCCTGCATCTGCCCGGTGACGAACTCCACGACGTCGCGGATCTCCTGCTCGGTGACCCAGGACCCCTGCACGCGGACAGGCTTGGAGGCGCCCATCGGCAGGAACAGTCCGTCACCCTGTCCGACCAGCTTCTCGGCGCCGGGCTGGTCCAGGATGACCCGGGAGTCGGTCATCGAGGAGGTGGCGAAGGCCAGGCGGGAGGGCACGTTGGCCTTGATCAGGCCGGTCACGACGTCGGTCGAGGGCCGCTGCGTGGCGAGGACCAGGTGGATGCCGGCGGCTCGGGCCAGCTGGGTGATCCGCACGATCGAGTCCTCGACGTCGCGCGGGGCGACCATCATCAGGTCGGCCAACTCGTCGACGATCACCAGCAAGTAGGGGTAGGGACGGACCTCGCGCTCGGAGCCCGCCGGGGGTGCCACCTGGCCGGCCCGCACGGCCTTGTTGAAGTCCTTGACGTGCTTGAAGCCGAACTCGGCCAGGTCGTCGTAGCGCTGGTCCATCTCACGGACCACCCACTGCAGCGCCTCGGCGGCCTTCTTCGGGGAGGTGATGATCGGGGTGACCAGGTGCGGGATGCCGTCATAAGCGGTCAGCTCCACGCGCTTGGGGTCGACCAGGATCATCCGCACCTCGTCCGGGGTGGCACGCATCAGGATCGAGGTGATCAGCGAGTTGACGAACGACGACTTGCCCGAACCGGTGGCGCCGGCCACCAGCAGGTGCGGCATCTTGGCCATGTTGGCCAGGACGTAGCCGCCCTCGACGTCCTTGCCCAGGCCGACCGTCATCGGCTCGTGGTCGTTGCGTGCCTTGGTGGAGCGCAGGACATCGCCCAGGGAGACGATCTCCTTGTCCACGTTGGGGATCTCCACGCCGATGGCGGACTTGCCCGGGATCGGCGACAGGATCCGGACGTCGGCACTGGCCACCGAGTAGGCGATGTTCTTGGAGACGTTGAGGACCTTCTCCACCTTCACGCCGGCGCCGAGCTCGACCTCGTACCGGGTGACGGTGGGACCACGGGTGTAGCCGGTGACCTGGGCGTCGATGTCGAACTCGTCGAACACCTCGCTCAGGCGGCTCACGATCTGGTCGTTGGCCGGCGTGCGGGGCTGCGGCGGAGTACCTGCCTTGAGTGTTCCCATCTCGGGCAGGTGGTACTCGATGTCGCCGACCTGCTCGACCCGCTGGGGCAGCGGTGAATCGTCGGGAACCTCGACCGGCTGGTTGACCGTCACCTCCGCGGGCAGGCCGGCGGTGACCGGTCGCTCCTTGGCCGCCGCCACGGCGGTCGCCGGGCGATTGCGTGGAACCGGTGTGGCATCGGGGCCGGTGTCGAAGGCCATCGGGTCGATGTCGACCAGGTCCGTCCCGGCCCGCGAGGCGGGGTCCGCACCGCGCGGGGCGCGGGCGATCACGACGCTGTCCTCGTCCGCCGAGGGGCGCCGGCCGCGGGCCGGCGAGGTGGTGGTCGCGTCCTCGGCCGGATCGGCGTCGGGCCGGGCCCGGCGGCGACGGTCACGGACGATCGGGGTGTCGTACGCCTCCTCGTCGAGGCCGTACTCGGGACGCTCGGGGCGGCGCGGCATCCGGTCCCTGGCCTCGTTGATCCGGGCCGGGATCTCGTAGATCGGGATGCCGACCACGAGCAGGACGCCGTAGAAGGTGAGCAGCACCATCAGCGGCACCGCGACCCACACCGTCAGCAGGTCGGTCAGCAGGCTCGAGGAGATGAACCCGAGCACGCCGCCGGCCTCGCGCAGGGCGATCGGGGTGGAGGGTGCCGGGATGCCGTGGGAGACGCTGACCAGGCCGAGCAGCCCGAGCGCGGAGGCGAGCCAGCCGAGGACCTGGCGTCCGGCCGGTCCGGTGGTCTCCGGGTGGCGGATCGTCCGCCAGGCCATCGTGGCGGTGAGCAGCGGCGAGCCGTAGGCGGCCATGCCGATCACCGAGGTCACCGCGATGTCGAGCCAGCCCCCGACCGGGTCCGGCAGTCCCCACCAGAACTCCGCCGCCAGGATGAAGGTGGCACCGATCAGGCCCAGTCCGATGCCGTCCCGGCGAAGGTCCGGGGGGACGTCGCTGGCCGTGGTGCCGATCGATCGCACCCCGGCCGCGACCAGGCCGGCGATGCCGTCCCAGAGGATCGCCAGGACGTTGCGGGAGCGGGGAGCGGGGCGGCCGCCGGACGGCCGCTTCTGCGGCGCACGGGACGACCCACCCTTGCCACGGGTGCTGCCGGTCGATCCCTTGGAGGTCCCCGAGCGCCCTCCAGAGGAACGGGTCTGCGAGGAGGACCGCCCGCTGGAAGGACGCGCGGGGGAACTTGCGCGCGTCGCCATGCCCACGAGCCTAGGCCATCGGCGGCCCCGGTCCGGGGCTGCCACGCCGGGGCGGGTCGCCGGGCCGTGCCGTACGTCAGCCGGCGGCCACCTGCAGCCCGGGCCCGGGGGTCCAACCGCCCTCTCCGAGCGCCCCGCGCAGGTGCCAGAGCGGATCGACCGGCCCGATCCCCGCCCCGAGGGCGTAGCCCGCCGGGATGGCGCCCATCATGAAGCGCTTGGCCAGCCCGACCGCCTCGGGCACGGTGAGTCCCTGTCCGAGCCCGGCGGCGATCAGCGACCCCATCGTGCAGCCGGTCCCGTGGGTGTGGGTGTTGTCCTCGCGCGGGGCGCGGAAGAGGTGCCGCTCGCCGGTGTAGGAGACCAGCAGGTCGTCGGCGTCGCCCTCCCTGTGCCCCCCCTTGATCAGCACCCACTCCGCCCCCAGCTCCAGCAGTGCGCCGGCGAGGATCGCGGGCGGCGCTCCGGCCCCGAGACCGGTCAGCATCGCGGCCTCCGGCAGGTTGGGCGTGATCACCGTCGAGCGGGGTACCAGCAACGAGCGGACCGAGGCGGCCGCCTCGGGGTCGAGCAGCGGGTCGCCGTGCTTGGACATCGCGACCGGGTCGACCACCACGGGGACCCGGCTCCCGTCCTCCCGGCGGGGCACGGTGTCGAGGAGCTCGGCCACCGTGCCGACGATCTCGGCGGAGGCGAGCATGCCGGTCTTGATCGCGTCGACGCCGATGTCGTCGACGACACTGCGGAACTGTCCCCGGATCGCCTCCACCGGTAGCGGCCAGGCGCCCTGGACGC
The DNA here is from genome assembly GCF_900092135.1 of Raineyella antarctica. Lineage (GTDB taxonomy): Bacteria > Actinomycetota > Actinomycetes > Propionibacteriales > Propionibacteriaceae > Raineyella > Raineyella antarctica. The sequence goes on from NZ_FMYF01000004.1 coordinate 306,474, forward strand.
CGATCGAGTTCTGCGCGGTGACGGCCGTGACCACGCACATGCCGTGCGTGCCGAGCGCCATCATGGCCTTCAGGTCGGCCGGCACCCCCGCTCCCCCACCGGAGTCGGTGCCCGCGATCGTCAGCACCCGGGCCGTCGGCAGCGGCGTCGCGCCGCGGACCGCGGGCCTCCCGGCGGAAGCGGAATCCTCAGTGGAAGTGGTCATAGCCCTGTGTTCCTTCCCACGGCCTGCCGTCGACCGTGACGGTGGGTCGCCTGTCGTGTACCTCCTGGACGGTACCGATGACCGTCCAGCCCTCCGGGACCGACCCGGGTGGGAATGTCGCGGCCAGCGCGTGGTCCTCCCCGCCGGTGAGCAGGAAGACGTACGGGTCGGTGCCGGTCGCCTGCCCGACGGACCGGATCGGCTCGGGCATGCCGAGCGCGCCCTTGTGCACGTCGATGTCCACGTGGGAACGGGAGGCGATGTGGCCGAGGTCGGCCAGCAGCCCGTCGGAGACGTCGATCATGGCGGTGGCGCCCGCTGCTGCGGCCCGGCTGCCCTGTCCGTAGGGCGGCTGGGGCACCTGCTGTGCCTCGACCACTGCCTTGGGCATCCGGAAGCCGCGGCTCAGGGCGGCCAGGCCGGCGGCGGCCCAGCCGACGCGTCCGCACAGGGCCACCAGGTCCCCGGGGCGGGCACCGGAGCGCAGCACCGGCCCCTCTGGACCGGTGTCCCCCAGGATCGTGACGGCCAGGGTGATGTCCCGCGACCTGGTGGTGTCCCCACCGATCAGTGCGACGCCGGCCCGGACACACTCCTCGCGCAGGCCCTGGACGAAGTAGCGCACCCAGGTGACGGAGAGGTCGCCGGGGGCGGAGAACCCCAGCACCAGACCGATCGGGCGGGCGCCCATGGCCTCGATGTCGGCGGCGTTGACGGCGACCGTCTTGCGGCCGATGTCCATCGCCGAGGACCAGTCCCGGCGGAAGTGGACGCCCTCCACCAGGGTGTCGAGGCTGATCAGCGTACGACCACCCCTACTGGTGATGATGGCGGCGTCGTCGCCGGGGCCGAGTTGGACCTGGTCGTGCTGGGGCAGGCCCTTGGTGATCAGGTCGATCAGCTCGAACTCTCCGAGGTCGGCCAGGGTCTGCGGCGAGCCCGCCGGGACCGGCTCGCCGGGTCGTGGGGTGGAGAACGGCCAAGGGGTGTGCCCGGAGCCGGCGGGGTTGTTCATCGGGGACTCCTCGGTCGGTTTCATCCCCGACACGGTAGCGTGATTGCCTAGGGGCGGTCGTCCCCGACGCACGGCTGAGAGGGCAACGATGAGTACTGGACCGAAGGTCGAGGCATACGTTCTGGTACAGACCGAGGTGGGGCGCAGCGAGGAGGTCACTGCCGCGATCCGCAGCGTGAACGGGGTCTCCGAGGCCAGCGGGGTGACCGGCCCCTATGACGTGATCGCCCGCGCGTTCGCCGACGACATGCTGGCGCTCGGACGCCTCGTGAAGGCGGTCCAGTCGGTGGATGGGATCACCCGTACGGTGACCTGCCCCGTCATCGCGGAGTGAGGGCCCTCCGGCTGCTGGCCGGCGCCGGGGTGATGGTGCTGCTGGCCGGCTGCGCCGCGCCGGTCACCCTGCCTGATCCGGTCGTCGACGCGCCGACCCGGGACCTGTGCACCTCGCTGGTGGCGGCCACGCCCGAGAGCGTCCTCGGCTCGCCGAGGCGCGAGACGACCGGGACCCTGGGTGCGGCCTGGGGCGATCCACCGATCACGCTCGAGTGCGGCATCCCCCAGCCACCGGGGCTCACCGCGACCAGCCAGTGCCTGGAGGTCGACGGCGTCGGCTGGTGGCCCCAGGACGGGGTGACGGGCCAGGTCTTCACCACCATCGGGCGCCGGACCCACGTGCGTATCGGGGTACCGAACAGCTACGGCAATACCGGGGACGTACTGGCCCAGCTGTCGCCGGTCGTCGCCGAGCACATCCCCCAGGTCAGGCCCTGCGCGGGCTGACCTGGGGGCCCGCCGGCGGGGCCTGCGAAGCCGGCCAGGCGGGTCAGGTCGTGTGGCCGGGGTCCCGCCGCGATCAGCGCAGGCCGAGCGGGCGCTGCAGGGCGAGCTCGATCAGCCAGGCGATCAGGTCGGGATAGCTGACGCCCGCAGCCGCCCAGACCTGCGGGAACATCGAGTACCTGGTGAAGCCGGGCATGGTGTTCAGCTCGTTGACGAGCACCTTGTTGTCACGGGTGAGGAAGCAGTCCACCCGGGCCAGCCCCTCGCAGTCGAAGGCCTCGAAGACGCGTACGGAGACCTCGCGGACCTGCTCGGCCACAGCCTTGTCCAGGTCGGCCGGCACGTGCAGGCTGACCTGCTCCTCGGGCAGGTACTTGGCGTCGAAGTCGTAGAAGCCCGAGGCTGTGTGCATCTCGATCTCCGCGACCACCGAGGCCTGCGGGCGTCCGCCGGCCGGGTCCTGCAGGACGCCGCACTCGATCTCGCGGGCCTGCTCGACGCCCTCCTCCACGATCACCTTCGGGTCCCACTTCTGGGCCTCGCAGATGGCGTCGCGCAGGCCGTCGCGGTGCTGCACCTTGGTGATACCGACGCTGGAGCCGCCGCGGGCGGGCTTGACGTAGACCGGGTAGTTCAGGGCGTCGACCGCGTCGAGGCAGGCGGCCTCGTCCCGCGCCCACTCGGCGGGCTGGATCCCGACCCAGGGCCCGATCGGCAGACCGCTGAGGGCCATCAGCTGCTTCATCCGGATCTTGTCCATCGACACCGCACTGGCCGTCACGCCCGAGCCGACGTAGCGGATACCGAAGATCTCGAACATGCCCTGGATGGTGCCGTCCTCGCCCATCGGGCCGTGCAGCAGCGAGAAGGCGACGTCGACCGGGTGGGCCTCGGTCAGCCCGTCACCGTCGAGCGTCGCGATCCGGGCCCCATCGGCGGTCCGCACCAGCACGGCGTCGGGGCGGGACTCGGGGACCTCCGGGAGGACGCCGTCCACGGTCCGCATCGCCAGTACGTCCTCGGCCGACACCTGGACCCACCGACCGGAGCGGGTGATCCCGACCGGGACCACCTCGTACCGTTCGGTGTCGATCGCGGACACCACGCCCGCCGCGGTGAGGCACGAGACACCGTGCTCGGAGCTGTCTCCACCGAAGACGACGGCGACCTTCGGACGGGCGGATGCGGCCATGGAACCTCCTGGTACGGACAACGGGCTCCACCCTACAGCCGCTCGGAGGGCACCTTCGTGCGTGCTCGCGCGCGTCCGGCCGTCCGCTCAGCTCTCGGGCTTGGGCTCACGTTCCATCAGTACCGGGACCATCGCCGCGGGAGTGGAGCGACCCTCGAGGACGGCGACCACGCCCTCCACGATAGGCATGTCGACCCCGTGGGCGCGGGCGAGGTCACGGACCGCCAGACTGGTCGCGACGCCCTCGGCGACGCCGGCACTCTCCTCGACGGCCTGTTGCACGCTGAGTCCCCGACCCAACCGCTCGCCGAACGTACGGTTGCGCGACAGTGGCGAGCTGCAGGTCGCGACCAGGTCTCCGAGCCCGGCGAGTCCGGCGAAGGTGGACTGCTGTCCGCCCATCGCCTCCCCCAGCGCGGCCAACTGGTGCAGTCCGCGGGTGATCACCGAGGCGAGGGCGTTGTGTCCGTAGCCGAGGCCGGCTCCCATGCCGACGGCCAGGGCGATCACGTTCTTGGCCGCACCGGCGATCTCGGCACCGACCACGTCGTCGATCGTGTACGTACGGAAGGCGGGGGTGAGGCAGACCTGTTGCAGGCGACGGCCCACCGCCGGGTCGTAGGCAGCGATCACCGAGAGGGAGGGTTGCCGCTCGGCGATCTCGCCGGCAAGGTTCGGCCCGGACAGCACGGCGATCCGCGCGAGGTCGACCTCGCCGGCCTGGGCGATCACCTCGCTCATCCGCATGTCGGTACCCGTCTCGATGCCCTTGACCAGGCTCAGCACGGGCGCCTGGCTGTCCCGCCAGACCGGCAGGGTGGCCAGCTGGCGCAGGTAGCTGCGCATCTGCTGGGCCGGGACGGCCAGCACGATGACCTCCGCCCCCGCCAGGCCGGCGACCGGGTCGGTCGTCGCCGTGACCAGCTCCCCCAGGTCGATGTCGGACAGGTAGTCCGGGTTGCGGTGCTGTTCGGTGATCGCGCGGGCGACCTCGGGGCGCCGTGCCACGATGGTCACCCGGTGGCCGGCGTCGGCGAGGACGCGGGCGAAGGCGGTCGCCCAGTTCCCGGCTCCGAGGATGCAGCACTGTGCCATTCGGTCAGGCTATCGTCCGTCGCCGCCTGCCGTGCGTCACCCCGCGGGGTGGCTGGCGCCCGAACGCACGGTGTGCCAGCATCCGAGCCATGACCCACGACGCCGACCTCGAGTACCTGCTGTTGCCACCGGACCCCGACCAGGCCCCCGGGTGGCGGGCGTGGCCGGCGCCTGTCCGTCGCCGGGCGGCGCTGTGCGCGCTGCTGGACCGGATCGAGACGCTGGTGGGCGACGGTCGGCGGATCTGCGTGCTGGTGCCCGACGAGGAACGACGGGCCTGGCGCGGACTCGGCGTGGCCCTGGAGTCGTACGCGGCCGTCTCGGTGGCGGCCGCGGACGCTGCCCGGGACCGGAAAGGGGCGGAGCGGGTGCCGATGCCGGCCGACGCGGCACAGGCCCGCGCGGGACGGCATGGGGCTGCGATGTTGGGGGCGAGGGACCTGCCGGTACGTCATCTGGGGGCCACTGTGGCGGGCGACTCCGGGACCACGCCGTGGACCGGCCCATGGGCCGTCATCACCGACGAGGGCTGGCGAACCCGGCTGTCCCCCGAAGCGCTGCTGGACCCCGTACTGGGGTTGCGACCCGGGCAGCGCCTGCAGGCGCTGGTCACCCTCGAGGCCGAGCCACGGCTCGTCAGTGCCTGGCACTGACCGCCGGGAGAAACAGGCCGGGGAAGAAACAGATCGGTGAGAAACAAAGTGGGCCCCGGGCCGGACGCCTGGAGCGTCCGGCCCGGGGCCCACCTACCGACGAGGGTCAGCCCGTCGAAGGTGTCAGTCCTGCGTACGCAGCGGGAGGGTGGTGACCTTCCAGCTGGGGCGCTCGGCCTCGTACGCAGCGATGTCGTCCTCGTGGGTGAGGGTGACGCCGATGTCGTCCAGGCCGTTCAGCAGCCGGTACTGGGTGTAGTCGTCGACGTCGAACCCGGTGCTGATGTCACCGGCGCTGATCGTCTTCGACTCCAGGTCCACGGTCACCTCGAGGGTCGGATCGGCTTCGGTGGCGTCCCACAGCCTGTCGACGACGTCCTGGGGGACGACGGCGACGAGCAGGCCGGACTTGCCGGCGTTGTTGCGGAAGATGTCGCCGAAACGCGAGCCGATGATGACCTTGAAGCCGTAGTTCTGCAGCGCCCACACCGCGTGCTCGCGCGAGGAACCGGTACCGAACTCCGGGCCCGGGATCAGGATGGTGGCGCCCTGGCGCTCCGGCTTGTTCAGGATGAACTCCGGGTCCTGGCGCCAGGCGGCGAACAGCCCGTCCTCGAAGCCGGTCTTGGTGATCCGCTTCAGGTAGACCGCCGGGATGATCTGGTCGGTGTCGACGTTGCTGCGACGCAGCGGGAGCGCCGTTCCGGTGTGCTGGATGAACTTCTCCATGGCGATTACTCCTCAGGCGTTCAGGTCGGCGGGGCTGGCGAGGTGACCGGCGACCGCGGTGGCGGCGGCGACGGCCGGCGAGACGAGGTGGGTACGACCGCCCTTGCCCTGGCGACCCTCGAAGTTGCGGTTGGAGGTCGACGCGGAGCGCTCCCCCGGCTTGAGCTGGTCCGGGTTCATGCCCAGGCACATCGAGCAGCCGGCGAAGCGCCAGTCGGCGCCGGCCTCGGTGAAGATCTTGTCCAGGCCCTCGTCCATCGCCTGCTGGCGGACGCGCTGGGAGCCGGGCACGATCAGCATGCGCACGCCGTCGGCAACCTTGCGGCCCTCGACGATGGAGGCGGCCAGGCGGAGGTCCTCGATCCGGCCGTTGGTGCAGGAGCCGACGAACACGGTGTCGACCTTGATGTCCTTCATCGGGGTACCGGCGGTCAGGCCCATGTACTCCAGCGCCTTCTCGGCCGCGACCCGGTCGACCGGGTCGGAGAAGTCCTCGGGCGCGGGAACGGTGGCCGACAGCGGCACGCCCTGGCCGGGGTTGGTGCCCCAGGTGACGAAGGGGGCCAGCTGGGTGGCGTCGACGTCGATCTCCACGTCGAAGGTGGCGTCGTCGTCGGTGCGCAGGGTCTTCCAGTACGCCACCGCGGCGTCCCAGTCGGCGCCCTGCGGGGCGTACGGACGGTCCTTGAGGTACGCGAAGGTCTTCTCGTCGGGCGCGACCAGGCCGGCCTTGGCGCCCCACTCGATCGACATGTTGCAGATCGTCATGCGGCCCTCCATCGAGAGCGCCTCGATGGTGCTGCCGCGGTACTCGACGATGTGGCCCTGGCCGCCGCCGGTGCCGACCTTGGCGATGATCGCCAGGATGACGTCCTTGGCGGTGACGCCCTCGGGGAGCTCACCGTTGACGTTGACGGCCATCGTCTTGAGCTTGGCCTGCTGCAGGGTCTGGGTCGCGAAGACGTGCTCGACCTCGGAGGTGCCGATGCCGAAGGCGATCGCGCCGAACGCTCCGTGGGTGGCGGTGTGCGAGTCGCCGCAGACGATCGTCATGCCGGGCTGGGTCAGCCCCAGCTGCGGGCCGATGATGTGCACGACGCCCTGGTCGATGTCGCCCAGGGAGTGGATCGGCAGGCCGAACTCCTTGGCGTTGGCTCGCACGGTGTCCAGCTGCAGCTTGGAGACCGGGTCGGCGACCGGCGCGAAGATGTCGTCGGTGGGCGTGTTGTGGTCCTCGGTGATCATGGTCAGCTCGGGACGGCGTACCCGCCGCCCCGCCTGGCGCAGGCCGTCGAAGGCCTGCGGGCTGGTCACCTCGTGGGCCAACTGCAGGTCGATATAGAGCAGATCGGGTTCCCCGTCCGCGGAGCGGACCACGTGGTCCTGCCAGACCTTCTCACTGAGGGTCTTACCCATAGGAATGTCCTCCATCCGGATCAACGAGGACCAATCTCATATATTGATACATCGGTCCCATTACGTGAGACCACTGTACCCCCGGTGATGCCGTTTCCACAGCCGAACGGGACTTGCGTTTCACATCGCGAGACTGCAATATCGAAATATGGATAACGGAAGCGGTGTCGGCGTTCTCGACAAGGCGGCCCTGGTGCTCGGGGCCCTGGAGACCGGGCCCACGACCCTGGCAGGTCTGGTCCAGAGTACGGGACTGGCCCGCCCCACGGCCCACCGGCTGGCGGTCGCCCTGGAACACCACCGGCTGGTCGCCCGTGACCTCCAGGGACGCTTCGTGCTGGGCCCGCGGCTGGCCGAGCTGGCCGCCGCCGCCGGCGAGGACCGCCTGGTCGCCACCGCCGGACCGGTACTGGCCCGGCTGCGCGACATCACCGGCGAGTCCGCCCAGCTCTTCCGGCGCCAGGGCGACATCCGGATCTGTGTCGCCGCCGCCGAGCGCTCCTCCGGCCTGCGCGACACCGTCCCGGTCGGCAGCCAGCTGACGATGGCCGCCGGCTCGGCGGCCCAGGTGCTGCTCGCCTGGGAGGATCCCGATCGGATGCAGCGCGGTCTGGAGAACGCCGAGTTCAACGCCGTCTCGCTCACCGGCGTCCGCCGGCACGGCTGGTCCGAGTCGGTCGGCGAGCGGGAGCCGGGAGTGGCCTCCGTGTCGGCCCCGGTCCGCTCCCCCTCCGGCAAGGTGATCGCCGCTGTGAGCGTCTCCGGCCCGATCGAGCGGCTCACCCGCCAGCCCGGCCGGCTGCACGCCCCCGCCGTGATGGCGGCCGCCGACCGTCTCAGCGAGGTCCTGCGCCGCTCCGGCCAGGAGGGCTGAGGGCCCCCACCAGGGGTCCTGGGCACTCAAGCGTGCCGAGGCCCGGGCCGAGCCCTGGCCTCAGCCGACGAACTTGCCGCGGACCCGCCGCTGCCCGGCCTTCTCCCCGCGGGCCTGGGCGGCGGCAAGCTCACCGGGGGCGGTGCCGAGCGGCTGGTCGGCGAAGGAACGGGTGTTGACCTTGCGAGCGACCTCGCGAAGGGCCAGCCACCACTGGTCCTTCGGGCGTCGGGCCTCGAAGTCGATGAGGTCGTTGAACTCCTTGAACGACTTCATCAGGTAGCCCTCGTCGTCGGACTCCGCCGCGAAGACGTGCTCGCTGACACCCGCCGCGAACTGCCGGTCCAGCTCCTCGATACCGCTGGCCGCCAACCTGGTCGCGACCAGCCGATCGAACGCCGTCGGGTTGCCGCCCTGCTGGACGTGCCCCAGGATCAGCGCGCGGACGTCGAACAGGTCCCCGCCCTCGGCCTCGAACAGCCGGGCCAGGAAGTCGGTGGTGTAGTACTGGGCGGCCTCCTCGCTGCGGACCGCCAGGTAGAAGCGTCGCCCCTGCTCGAAGGCGGCCGTCATCTGCCGGACGTCCTCCTCCAGCATCGAGACGGTGATCCCTTCCTCGTGGGTGTAGACCCGTTCGGCGCCGGCGGCCAGGCCGCTGAGCATCGCCAGGAACCCGCACGTACGACCCATCGTCTCGACCACGAAGCAGCGACGGCTGGCGGCCGCCGACTGCTTGAGCCGGTCGAGGGACTCCACCGCGACGTTGAGCGCGGTGTCGGCTCCGATCGCCATCTTCCAGTCCGGCAGGTTGTTGTCGATGCTGGCGGGCAGGGCCACGATCGGGATATCGAAGGCCGAGTAGCGGCGCCGCTCCTCGTACATCAGCTGGACCGCCTCGTAGGCGTTGAGGCCACCGATCACCAGCAGGCCGTCCAGCCGGCTGTCCTCGATCGTACGGGCGATCCCGTAGAGCTCCTCGGGGGCGGGGACGGTGCGACGGGTGCCGAGCTCGGCCCCGCCGAGCGCGGTCCAGCCCTCGACGTCGCCCCAGTCGAACTCCAGGACGTGCCCCTTGACGAAGCCGGGGAACCCGCCCTGGATCCCGAGCATCCGGTGTCCGGCGTCGATGCCCAGCCGCACCGCTGCCCAGACCGCGGTGTTCATCCCCGGCGCCAGGCCACCGGCGTGGATGATCCCGATCCGCTTGCCGGCCTCGGCCGGCGAGACCCGCGGCTCGGCCTCGGCGAGCGCGTTGAAGGTCGCGACCATCCGGCTGAAGCCGACACCACGGGCGGCCACCGCCCCCTCGAAGTCGTGCGCGGCCACCATCGAGGCGATCGCACGGGTCTGCTGGACGGCCTCGATCAGTGGCGTACGAATGACGGCATTGCGGTGGATGCCGAGCACGGAGGGCACGCTGGTGCTGTCCGCGGCGAGCAGGTCCTCGGTGGCCGACACCCCGAGCAGTGAGGACATCCAGCGGTCGTAGGCGCTCGGCGTGCCACCGCGCTGGACGTGCCCCAGAATGGTGATCCGGGCGTCCTGGCCGAGGTTGTCCTTCAGCGCCTGGCGGACGTCGGCGGAGGTGATCGGCCGGCCGGAGCGGTCCCGGGCCCCCTCGGCCACGATGATCACCGAGTCCCGGCGGCCGGCCTCCCGGCCGCGCTGGATCAGCTCGCACATGTGCTGCTGCCAGCCGTCGGCCGGCGGCGCCTCGGGGATGAAGGTGTAGGCCGCCCCACCTGCCACCGCCCCGGTGAGGGCCAGGTAGCCGCACTCGCGGCCCATCACCTCCACGATGAAGGTGCGCTGGTGGCTGGCCGCGGTGGAGGAGATCGCGTCGACCGCGTCGATGATGCGGTGCAGCGCGGAGTCCGTCCCGATCGTCATGTCGGTGCCGACCATGTCGTTGTCGATCGACCCGACCAGGCCGGCGATCATCAGGTTGCGGTGCGCCCGGGCCATGTCCTCGTCGATCTCCCCCGCCGCGACGAGCTCTGCCAGCAGCTCGGGCCACTCCTGTCTCAGCAGGTCGGCACCGGTCAGCGAACCGTCGCCGCCGATCACCGCGAGCCGGTCGATGCCGTGCCGGACCAGGTTGAGGGCCGCGCGCCGGCGCCCGCCCCGGTCCCGGAACTCCTGGCACCGCGCCGTCCCGATCACCGTTCCGCCCCGGTGCATGATGCCGGAGACGTCGTCCCAGTCCAGCGCGACGATGTCGTCCCCGCCCTCGACCGCGCCCTGCCAGCCCTCCCGGATCGCGAAGACCTCGGCACCGGCCTGGAGGGCGGAACGCACCACTGCCCGGACGGCGGGGTTCATGCCGGGGGCATCGCCCCCGCTGGTCAGCACACCGATTCGAGGAGGTCCAGCGGTCTCGGGCACGAGAGGTTCCTTCCGCCACGAGCGAGAGTTGTCTCCAGCAGTCTAGGCAGCCCGGGCCCGGGGACGGAGTGCAGAGGGTCGGTCCGTCACCGGGCCCCCGATGCTGGCAGAGTGGCAGGATGCTGCCGGACCTGACCCGCCACGCACTGGACGTGGCCCCGGAACTGCTGGGCTGCGTGCTGCAGTCCGGCCCCGTCGCCGTGAGACTGGTGGAGGTCGAGGCGTACGAGGGGGCCGACGACCCCGCCTCGCACGCCTTCCGCGGCCGGACGCCGCGCAACGCGGTGATGTTCGGGCCGGCCGGGCACCTGTACGTCTACCGGCTGCACGGTTCGTACTGCGCGAACGTGGTCTGCGGTCCCGAGGGCGTGGCCACGGCGCTGCTGATGCGCGCCGGCGAGGTGGTGGCCGGACGAGACGTAGCCCGAGCCCGCCGCGCCGAGCGCCGCAGTACGCCGGTGTCCGACCGCGACCTCGCCCGAGGGCCGGGCAACCTGTGCCGGGCCCTCGGTATCGGCCCGGCCGAGAACGGCGCCGGCGTGCTCGGGGACGGTCCGGTCCGGCTGCTGCCGCCCACCGCTCCCGTCGCGACCCTGGGGATAGGGCCACGGGTGAACATCGCCGGTGCGGCCGATCGGCCCTGGCGCTTCTGGGACGCCGACTCCGCGTCGGTGTCGACGTTCAAGCGGCACCCCCGGGCCGGCACCTGATGATCCCGCTCGTTGGTCAGGCCGGGGAGGTGCTCCACTCCGCATCCGGATCGGCCGGCTCGGCCACGCCGGTGTCGATGTCGTACGCCTTGAGCCGGGCCCGGTCGGCCACCGAGTTGGATGCCTGCAGGGCCAGCAGTTCGGAGTAGATGCCACCGGAGACCGCCAGCTCGGCCGGCGTACCGATCTCCTCGACCCGCCCCTGCCGCAGCGTGACGATCCGGTCGACGGTGGAGATCGTGGACAGCCTGTGCGCGATGATCAGGCTGGTCCGGTGGGCCATCAGCTCCTCCAGGCCGGCCTGGACCAGGCGCTCGGACTTGGTGTCCAGCGCACTGGTGGCCTCGTCCAGCACCAGTACCGGGGCGTCCTTCAGCATCGCCCGGGCGACGGCGATGCGCTGCTTCTGGCCGCCGGACAGCTTCAGTCCGCGCTCGCCGATCAGGGCGTCGTAGCCGTCCGCGAAGTTCCGGATGAACCGGTCGGCGTTCGCCCGGCGTGCGGCCTGGACGACCTCCTCCTCGGTGGCGTCGGGCCGGCCGTAGGCGATGTTCTCGCGGATGGTGCCGGAGAACAGCGAGGGGTCCTGGAAGACGACGCCGACCCGGCTGCGCAGCTCCCCGAAGGGCATCGTGGAGATGTCGCGGCCGAGCAGGGAGACGGTGCCGGCGTCCGGCGGGTAGAGCCCGAGCAGCAGGCTGACGATCGTCGACTTGCCGCCGCCGGACTCCCCGACCAGGGCGATCCGCTCCCCCCGGTCGGCATGCAGGGTGATGTCGCTCAGCACCGGGGTGCCGGGCTCGTAGCCGAAGGTCACCGCGTCGAACCCGATCACGTGCCCGTCGCCGGTGGACGGATCCGGTACGTCGGTGGTCGGCGGGGCGACCGGGAGCACCGCCGTACGGTCCAGCGGCTCGTCCATCACCTCGAAGTAGGACTTGGAGCCGGCGATGGCGTGCTGGCCGGAGTCGATGAAGAAGCTCATCATCAGCACCGGCTGGCGGGCCATGTTCATCAGCTGGATCAGCAGCACCATCACCCCGACGCTGTACGCGCCGCTGGCCGTCTGCAGGAAGATCACCAGGTAGATGCCGAAGAAGGCGAGGTTCAGCACGCCCCGTCGGGCGGTGTCCAGACCGTGCCAGTGGCGCGCCTGGTCCTCGGTCAGCTCGACCGTCCGGGCGTAGCGCCGGTCGAAGGCATCGAGCTCGGAGCGCTCCCGCACGAAGCTCTTGACCACCCGGATCTGCCCGATCACCTCGGAGAAGCGCCCGTTGGCGACGTCGACCTGCTCGTTCTTCTCCCCCTCGATCCGCTGCCAGCCCCGTGACGTACGGGCCGTCAGCCAGGTGTACGCCGGGAACATCACGGCCAGCATGAGCGCGAGTGGCCACGAGTAGAAGGCGCTGATCACCAGCACCGCCGCCGTGGTGATCAGCATCGAGAAGAACGAGTTGGAGAACGACTTGAGGAAGTTCGTGACCTCGGTGATCGAGCGCGACAGGCGGCCGATGATCGTACCGGTCAGCTCGTTGTCGAAGTAGCGCTGGGGCAGCCCCAGCAGCTTCTCGTAGTAGCGCGTGGACAGCACCCTGCGCAGCCGTGCGGTCATGGTGTCGCCGAGGTAGCCGCCGACGTTGGTCAGCAGGGTGTTCAGCACCTCCGCGACCAGCAGGGCGACGGCCAGCCACACCACCGCGCGGACCGTTCCCCCGCTGCCGCCCGCCATGGCGATCACCTCGTCGGTGGCCCGGCCGATCACGAACGGGGTGACCAGCGAGGTGGCGGTCATCAGCACCGAGCTGACGATGATGCCGAGGTAGTAGGGCCACAGTTGCCTGGTGGTCGAGAGGATCCTGACCAGGGATCTCATGCGCAGCTCCGTAGGTATCGGTGATCGGGACGCTCGCCACGACCGGGAACCATGCTACGGCCCGCCACCGACAGCCCCTGACCGGCGGGAGGGCCATCGGTGGGCCGGGTCAGCCGCGCGGCACGTCGCGTTCCAGCTCGGCCAGCCAGGTCGCGGCGGCCACGTCCGAGGGCATCCGCCAGTCACCGCGTGGCGAGAGCGCGCCCCCGGCCATCACCTTCGGACCGTTCGGCAGTGCCGAGCGCTTGAACTGGTTGGCGAAGAAGCGGCGGACGAAGACCTCCAGCCAGCGGCGGACGGTGGCCAGGTCGTACGCCGTCCGGTCCTCCGTGCGGTAGCCCGGAGGCCAGGCGCCGGCATCGGCGTCGCGCCATGCGTGTTCGGCGAGGAAGGCGATCTTCGCCGGCCCGTAACCGAGCCGGAGCATGTGGTAGAGCGTGAAGTCGTGCAGGGCGTACGGTCCGATCGAGTCCTGCGTCGACTGGGGCTTCTCCCCCTCTGCGACCGGGACCAGCTCCGGGCTGATCTCGGTGTTCAGGATCGAGTCCAGCACTGCCACCGTGCGCTGGTCCACCTGCCCGGAGGCGATCACCCAGCGGATCAGGTGCTGGATCAGGGTCTTGGGGACCCCCGAGTTCACGCCGTAGTGCGACATCTGGTCGCCGACGCCGTACGTGCACCAGCCCAGCGCCAGCTCCGACAGGTCCCCCGTGCCGACAACGATGCCGCCCAGGTGGTTGGCCAGCCGGAACAGGTAGTCGTAGCGCAACCCGGCCTGGACGTTCTCGAAGGTGACGTCGTAGACGCTCTGCCCCTCGGCGAACGGGTGGTCCAGGTCGGCCAGCATCTGGCGGGCGGCGGGCCGGATGTCGATCTCCTCGAAGGTCACCCCCAGCGCCCGGCACAGCTCCTCGGCGTTGCTGCGGGTGTGCGCGCTGGTGGCGAAGCCCGGCATCGTGTACGCGAGCACGTCGGTCCGCGGCCGCCCCAGCAGGTCCATCGCACGCGTGGCGACGATCAGCGCGTGGGTCGAGTCGAGGCCGCCGGAGACGCCGATCACGGCCTTCGGCGACCCGATGGCCCGGATCCGCTGGACCAGGCCTGCGACCTGGATGTTGTAGGCCTCGTAGCAGTCGAGGGCGAGCCGCTCCGGGTCGTCGGGGACGAACGGGAACCGGTCCACCGCCCGCTCCAGGCCGATGTCCTCCCGGGGCGGGTCGAGGACGAAGCGGATGGTCCGGAAGGCCTCGGTGCGCCCGGCCAGGGTGCGGCGGTTGTCGTCGAAGGTGCCCTGCCGGAAGCGCTCGGCGGTCAGGCGCTGGACGTCCACGTCCGCGACCGAGGCCCGCGTCCCGTGCGGGAAGCGCTCGGTCTCGGCCAGCAGGTCGCCGTTCTCGTAGACGAAGGTCTGGCCGTCCCAGGCCAGGTCGGTGGTGGACTCCCCCTCACCGCCGGCGGCGTACGCGTACACGGCCAGGCAGCGCGACGAGGCGGCCCTGGCCAGCAGCTTGCGGTGCTCGGCCCGGGCCACCGTGATCGGGGAACCGGACAGGTTGAGCAGGACGGTGGCGCCCGCCAGGGCGGCCTCGGCGCTGGGCGGCACCGGCACCCACATGTCCTCGCAGACCTCGACGTGGACCACCAGGCCCGGCACGTCGTCCGCGGCGAAGAGCAGGTCAGGTCCCAGTGGCACCCGGCGGCCGGCGACGGCCAGTTCCCCGCGGATGTCGTCACCGGGCGCGAAGTAGCGACGCTCGTAGAACTCCCGGTAGGTGGGGACGTACGACTTGGGCACCACGCCCAGCAGTTCGCCGCGGTGGACCACAGCGGCGGCGTTGAGGATGCGGTTGCGCCACCGGACGGGCAGGCCGACCACGACCAGCGGCAGCAGCTCCCGGCTGGCCTCCACCACCGTGGCCAGCGCCTGCTCGGCCGCGTCGAGCAGGGGGGACTGCAGGAACAGGTCGTCCAGGGCGTACCCGGTCAGGCAGAGCTCGGGGAACACGACCACGCCCACCCCGCGTCCGCTGAGGTCCTCGGCCACCTGGATGACCTCCCGGGCGTTGGCGGCCGGCTGGGCGGAGGCGACCGGCACGGTGGCCGCCGCGACCCTGACGAAGCCCTGGTCATAGGCCGAAAGGAACTGCACGGGTCCTCCTGGGTCGCACGGGAAGTGGGCCCCACCAGCCTAGCGAGGTGCCGTCGCTCGACGGTGACCCGGCCGACCACGACGCCCCGGGGCCCCTACCCCGGCGGATCCCCTCCGGATGCTCCGGTGAGCACCTACGATGCTGACTACCAACCAATTTCCACGGGAGGACGACATGGCTGACGAGAACGCTGCTTCCGAGGTCGATCGGGCCGACGACATCGAGATCGATCCCCTCGACGTGGACGACCGGGAGTTCTTCACCGACGAGCGGCCCGAGCTGCTGGAGGACGAGACCGACATCGACGATCGCCCCGACTACGTCGGCGAGGAGTTGCGCGACCAGGACTGACCGGACAGGGCGCGGACCGTGCCGGTCGCCCGGCCGGTTCGGCGTGTCTGGCTGCGCCGCTGTGGACAGGCGGCCACAATGGTGCCAAGGACCACCATGACGACCTCACTCGAAGGGCTCGGCTCCCAGGAGCCGGGCCCTTCCTGTTGCGGCCCACCCCTCAACCTGCGACCGGGCGCGTGCCCGGGGACGGAGCCCATCCATGGCCGGCAGCGCCGAAGAACCCGACACCACGACGATCCAGGTGACCAAGAAGCAGGCCCGCGACGAGAAGTCCGCGGTCGAGATGGCCCGGACGGTCTACCTCGCGATGAACCGGCGCCCGGCACCGTCCGCCGTCACCGTCGAGGCGCGCAAGGACTCCTGGGACATCACCTTCACCGAGGCCTGATCGGGCCGGACCACCCTCGCGCTCACAGCTCGAGCTCGGCCCCCATCACCACCGTACGGTCCGGCGGCAGGTGGAAGACCTCGGTGCGAGAGGCCGCATTGTTCGCCATCAGCACGTAGAGCCGCTTGCGCCAAGGAGCCATCCGCGCCTCCCCGGTCGGGTGCATGGTGAGCACCGACAGGAAGTACCGTGCCTGGGCGGCGTCGAAGGTGAGCTCGGGGCTCTTCCCCACCGCCAGGGCCAGTCCCTTGGGGATGTCCTGCGAGTCGTTGAAGCCCACGTGCACGCTGACGTGCACGATGCCGTCCATCGGGTCGCCGAGGTCGTGCACCTCGACCCGGTCCACGTGGCGGATGTGCGGGACGTTCTCGTTCACCACCTGGATCAGGACGACGTTCTCGAACATGGCGTGCGTGAACAGGACCAGCGTGCGCAGCGCCAGTGGTGCGCTGGTGCTGTTCGGGTGCGGGAAGACGGCAACCCCGGGGATCCGCGGCAGTTCGGAGTTGTGCACCGCCTCGATGAACTCGTCCAGCGGGCCCTCCAGCTCGGTACGACTCCGGGTGACCATCCCCGCCCCCCGTCGCCAGGTGGTCATGATCAGGATCACGATGATCGCGATCAGCAGCGGGAGCCAGCCGCCACTGATGATCTTGGCGAGGTTGGCCGCGAAGAAACACACCTCGAGTCCCCCGACCAGCACGGCGAAGACCACGAGCTTCCAGACCGCCACGTGCCACGCCATCCGGGCCAGCGCCAGGAAGAGCAGGCTGGTGAGGATCAGCGTGCCGGTCACCGCCAGGCCGTACGCCGAGGCCAGGCTGGCCGAACTGCCGAACGTCGCGATCAGGGCCAGCACGCCGAGGTAGAGGATCCCGTTGACCAGCGGGACGAAGATCTGGCCGCCCTCCTCCTTGGAGGTGTGCCTGACCAGCAGACGGGGCAGCAGCCCCAGTCGTACGGCCTGGCGGGAGACCGAGAACGCCCCGGAGATGACGGCCTGGGAGGCGATCACGGTCGCCACGGTGGCCAGCACCACCAGCGGCAGGGTGGCCCAGTCCGGGGCCATGTGGAAGAACGGGTTGGTGATCGTGCTGGGGTCCTGGAGGATCATCGCGGCCTGGCCCAGGTAGTTCAGGGCCAGGGCGGGGAACACCAGGGCGAACCAGGCGATCTTGATCGGACGGGGTCCGAAGTGCCCCATGTCGGCGTACACGGCCTCCGCGCCGGTGATGGTGAGGACCACCGCCCCCATCGCGACGAAGGCGATGATGGGGTGTTCGACCACGAAGGCCAACGCGTACGTGGGGGAGATCGCGCGGAGTATCGCGGGGTAGGTGACGATGTGGGCGATCCCCAGCACGGCGAGGACCAGGAACCAGAGCGTCATCACCGGACCGAAGGCCCGGCCGACCGCCGCCGTCCCCCACCGCTGGACCAGGAACAGCGCCGAGAGGATGACCACCGACAGTGGCAGCACGAGGTGCTCGAAGCCGCCGTTGACGACGGTCAGCCCCTCGACCGCGGACATCACCGAGATCGCGGGGGTGATCACGGAGTCGCCGTAGAACAGGGCGGCCCCCAGGATCCCGAGCATCAGTACCAGGGTGAGCCGGCGCCGGTTGGTCACCCGGTCGCGGAGCAGGTGGGTCAGGGCGAGGATGCCGCCCTCGCCGTCGTTGTCGGCACGCATCACGAGGATCACGTACTTGAAGGAGACGATCAGGGTGATCGACCACAGCATCATCGAGACGACCCCGTAGACGTCCACCGGCGTCGGCTTGACGTCATTGTGGTCGATGCTGAACACGGTCTGCATCGCGTAGAGGGGGCTGGTGCCGATATCGCCGAAGACCACGCCGAGCGCTGCGAAGGAGAGCGTCGCGAGGCGGGACCCGCTCGGCGCCGCCGGCGGCCTGGTCATGGTGGTATCGGGTCCGGGAGCGGCCACGGGAGCGCCGTGTGGTCGGGCTGCGGGCCCTTCCGGGGGGATTGACATGCGCTCATCGTCCTTCCGTACGTTTGAGCCGCGGCTGAGGACCGAGGTGCGGTCAGATCTCCATCTCGGCGCCCATCACTGCCGTACGGTCCGGCGGCAGGTGGAACACCTCCGTGCGAGAGGCCGCATTGTTGGCCATCAGCACGAAGAACATCTTGCGCCACCTCGACATCTTGGCGTCACCGGTCGGGTGCAGGGTGAGGACCGACAGGAAATAGTGCGCCTCGTCCGGGTCGATGTCCAGCTCCGGACTGCGACCGATCGCGAGCGCGAGCCCGCGGGGAATGTCCTGGGAGTCGCTGAAGCCCACGTGGACGCTGATGTGGACGATGCCGTCGTCCTCGAACCCGAGGTCCTGGACATGCACCCGGTCGACGTGCCGGATATGCGGGACGTTCTCGTTGACGATCTCGATCAGCACCACGTGCTGGTGGACCACGTGGTTGAAGTAGACGTTCGAGCGCAGTGCCAGCGGGGTGGTCTCGCTGTTGGGATGGGCATAGACGGCGACACCGGGCACCCGCGGGATGTCGCTGTCGCGAAGGGCCTCGACGAACTCGTCCAGCGGTCCCTCCAGCTCCCGCCGGTGCTTCGCCACCAGGCCGGCGCCCTTGCGCCAGGTGGTCATCACCATCAGCACGGCAGTGGCGATCGTCAGGGGAAGCCAGCCGCCGCTGACGAGCTTGGCGAGGTTGGCGCTGAAGAAGGCGAGCTCGACGCCCAGCACGAGGACGATGTAGACGACGATCTTCCAGGTCTGGACCTTCCACACCATGTGGGCCAGGGACAGGAAGAGCAGGCTCTCCAGGATGAGCGTGCCGGTCACGGCCAGTCCGTAGGCCGAGGCCAGGTTGGCCGAGGAGCGGAAGACCCCGATCAGGGTGAGCACTCCGAAGAACAGGATCCAGTTGACGACGGGTACATAGATCTGGCCGCCCTCGAGCTTCGAGGTGTGGCGGACCAGCAGTCGCGGGAAGAGGCCCATCCGGACCGACTGCCGGGCGACCGAGAAGGCTCCGGAGATGACCGCCTGCGAGGCGATCACCGTCGCGATCGTGGCCAGCCCGACCAGGGGCAGGGTGGCCCAGTCCGGCGCCATGTTGAAGAACGGGTTGCCGACGGTCGCCGGGTCCTCCAGGATCATCGCGCCCTGCCCGAAGTAGTTCAGCGCGAGTGCCGGGAAGACCACCGCGAACCAGGACATCCGGATCGGTCCCTTGCCGAAGTGCCCCATGTCCGCGTACAGCGCCTCCGCACCGGTGATCGTCAGGACGACGGCACCGACGGCGATGAACGCGATGAAGGGGTGGGAGACGATGAACAGGATCGCGTGGTGCGGCGAGACCGCCCCCAGGATCGCCGGGTGGCTGATGATGTGCGGCAGCCCCAACAGCGCCAGGGTGACGAACCAGACGGCCATCACCGGGCCGAACCACCTCCCCACCGCGGCGGTGCCCCACTTCTGCACGAAGAAGAGCCCGGAGAGGATCACGACGGCTGCGGGGACCACCCAGGTCTCGAACATGGGACTGACGACCGTCAGCCCTTCGACCGCCGACATCACCGAGATGGCCGGCGTGATCACCGAGTCGCCGAAGAACAGGGCGGCTCCGGTCATCCCCAGGGCCGTGACGACGGCCATCCGGCGGGTCGAGCTGACGGTGTTGCGCAGCAGGTGCGTAAGGGACAGGATGCCGCCCTCGCCCTCGTTGTCCGCGCGCATGACCAAGGTGATGTACTTGAAGGACACCACGATGGTGATCGCCCACAGGACCATGGAGATGACGCCGAAGACGTCCTCGGGCACCGGTTGGACGTCGTTGTGGTGCGTGGCGAAGACGGTCTGCATCGCGTACAGCGGGCTGGTACCGATGTCGCCGAACACCACGCCGAGCGCCGCGAACGCCAGTCCTGCCGCCGGGGTGCCGGCATGGCCCGACGCCTCCACGTGCGTCCCGTCGGCCGCACCCGTCGAGGCCGGGCCCGGTGGCTGCGGACTCGGCCGGGTGTCATTCTCGCGCATGACGACAAGTCTGCTCCTGAAACGTCGCCAGATGTCAAACACGGGACGATGGGACGGGGCTGCGCCGCTCACCCGGGCAACCTGCCGCGCCGCTCGACCGGGGAACATGTCGGTGCTGTCCGATAGAATGGACCGGTCGGCTCGGGTGGCTGGCCGGCCCCGCGGCTCGGGGCGTCTGGTGTCCACCTGATCCCGTCGGAAGCTCCCTGCCCTGCGGCGCCGTGATCCGGTTTCCGCCACCTCGGGGCGGGGCGGGGCGGCGCGTATGGAGGGTTACCCGTACGTCGTCGAGTCGGCGCGAGAGATCTAGCGTTGCGAGGCAGAGCAGATGGAATTCCGTCAAGGCCACATCGTCATCCACCCCCACCACGGCCCCGCCAGTGTCATCGGCACGACCACGCGCATGGTGAAGGGCATCGCCCGCCAGTACGTCGAGCTGTCCATCCATTGCGGCAAGATGACGGTCAGTGTCCCCCTCGAGCGGGCCGAGGAGATCGGCATCCGGGACGTGGCGGGACTGGGTGAGCTGGAGCACCTCGCCGCTGTCCTGAGCGCCCCGACCGGCCCGGAGGAGAGCCAGTGGGCGCGACGCTTCAAGGCGAATCGTGCGCTCATCTCGACCGGCAACCCGATCCACCTGGCCGAGGTCGTTCGGGACCTGACCCGCCGGCTCGAACGGGGCGGCCTGTCCCTGGGCGAGAAGGACCTGCTCAAGGAGGCATCGATCCCCCTCGTCGCGGAGATCGCCCTGGCCACCGGCTCCGACGAGGAGAATGCCGTGGCTGTGATGCGGACCCTCATCATCGAGGAGTCCATGGCGGTACTGAAGGTCCTCGAGGAGAAGCAGACCGTCGCCGCCTGACCCTGTCGTGAACCCCTTCAGCCAAAAAGAAATCCCTTCGCAGAGCTGCGAAGGGATTTCTTTTCGTCTTTCCAGAAGTAGCCCCGACGGGATTCGAACCCGCGCTACCGCCTTGAGAGGGCGGCGTGCTAGGCCGCTACACAACGGGGCCCCAGCCGGTCCCGGCGCGCCGGAACCTCGGAGAGCTTAGCAGGGGACGAGCCCCGTCCGCAAACGCGGCCACCCCTCCCCCGGCCGGGCGTTCGCAGTGGCTCCGAGCTCCCTGGACTGGGCCGCGGACGGCGACCGATCCTTGGAGGACCGGTGCCAGAGCGCTGATCCTGAACCGCAGCCGGCCCTCCGGCACGGAAACGAAAAGATCCCTCCGCTTGAAGCGGAGGGATCCAGACCGTAGCCCCGACGGGATTCGAACCCGCGCTACCGCCTTGAGAGGGCGGCGTGCTAGGCCGCTACACAACGGGGCCCTAGCATTTCCGGAAATACCGAAACACTGAGAAAGCTTATCCGACAGGAATCATCCTGCCTGACCTGCTTTCATCGCTGGGGTACAAGGACTCGAACCTCGACTAAATGAACCAGAATCACTCGTGCTGCCAATTACACCATACCCCAAGATTTCGCTGCCCCGGGGGGCAACGACGTGTAACTTTAGCGCACCTCCGGCCGGATGACAAATCGGCCCCAGCAGCGGGATCGAGGGGTCCCCGAGGTCATGTCGCAAGCCCCGCCGAGCGGGTCCGCAGCCGCATCGCGCGCGCCACGCCCCACGCGGCGAGGGCATACACCGCGTAACCGCCGACCCCGATGATCGCGCCCAGCCAGCCCATCTCGGTGACACCCCTGGTCGCCGCGATCCCGGTGGTCAGGCCGGCCCACACGTACGCGAAGATGTTGTTCACCACGTGGCCGGCGATACCCGCCTCCAGCCCGCCGGTGGCCATCACCAGCACCGCGGCCACCAGGCCAAACGCCAGGCGGTTCAGGAACAGCGGCACGTTCTGCGAACCGTGCATGACGGCGAACAGGAAGGCGGAGGCCACCACGGCGAACCACGGGGATCGTGCCAGCGAACCGAGGGCCTGCATCAGGTAGCCGCGGAAGAAGTACTCCTCGCCGGTGGCCTGGGCCCACGTGGTCAGCAGGACCACCACCATGTAGCCCCAGAAGCCGTGCTGCGGCTGCAGGTGGATCTCTGCGCCCGTGAGGCGCCAGGTGACGAGTTGCATCACGTTGAGCACGAGGACGGCCAGCAGGACGCAGACGGCGAGGTAGCGCCAGCGGATCCCGCCGCGGACCGAGGCGAGCCAGCGGGGCCGGGTCCGGTGGATGCTCGCCACCAACAGCCAGGACACCGGGATCAGGGTGGCGGTGACCAGGTTCATCGCGACCATGCCGGCCGGATTGAGGTAGGCCCGGGCGTCGGCGAGGAACTGCGCGAAGGTGCTCCCCTGGCCGCTGAGCATCCAGCCGATCCAGATCACCAGGTAGGGCAGCACGGACAGCACCGCCCCGTAGAAGACGAAGCCGGTGATGATGCCCATCACGGTCTGCCACGGCTCGACGTTCTCGCGGCGCAGCAGTGAGGGGTAGGTCAACCCTCCCCGGGGGTCCTCGTACCCCCCGACGAAGGTCTCCAACCGGCCGGGAGCATTCCTGGCGGTCCCAGGATGTACAGGACGCGCCATGTCAGCCCCGCGGGACCGTCGCCAGGGCGCGGTCGATCCGGTCCAGGCAGGACGTACGCCCCAACAGCTCCATCGACTCGAACAGTGGCGGGGATACCTTGCTGCCGGTGATCGCTATCCGCAGCGGCCCGAACGCCTTGCGCGGCTTCAGGCCCATCTCATCGACCAGCGAGGCGCGCAACGCGGCCTCGATCGCCGCATGGTCCCAGTCAACGTCGACCAGGGCACTGCGGGAGGCCTCCAGCACGGGGCCCTCCTCCGCCTTCAGCGTCGCCGCCTCCTCGATCCGGATGTCCTCGTCGGCGGTGAACAGGAAGGCCAGCTTGTCGACCGCCTCGGCCAGGCTGGTGAGGCGCTCCTGGACCAGCGGGGCGGCCCCCAGGACCAGCCGCTCCTCCTCGGCGGACGCCGGCGTACCGACGACGTGGGCCGCCTGCAGGAAGGGGGTGATCTGCGCGGCCAGGTCCTCGGTGGACAGCATCCTGATGTGGGCGGCGTTGATCGCCTCGCACTTCTTGTGGTCGAACTTGGCGGCGTTCGCGTTGACCCGGCGGATGTCGAAGGCCTCCACCATCTCCTGGAGGCTGAACACGTCGCGGTCGTCGGCGATCGACCAGCCGAGCAGGCCCAGGTAGTTCAGCAGGCCCTCCGGCAGGAAGCCACGCTCGCGGTACTCCTCCAGCCCCGCTCCCTTGTCGCGCTTGGAGAGACGCTTGTTCCCCTCCCCCATCACGATCGGCAGGTGGCCGAACAGCGGCGTACGACCCGATCCGACGCCGATCCGGGCCAGCGCCTCGTAGAGCACCACCTGGCGGGGGGTGGACGAGAGCAGGTCCTCCCCGCGGAGCACGTGGGTGATGTCCATCAGGGCGTCGTCCACGGGGTTGACCAGGGTGTACAACGGCTCGCCGTTGGACCGGACGATGGCGTAGTCGGGCACGTTCCTGGTGTCGAAGCTGACGTGGCCGCGGACCAGGTCCTCGAAGGAGACCTCGCCCTCGGGCATCCGGATCCGGATCACGTGCGGGCGGCCATCGGACTCGTACGCCGCGATCTGCTCGGCGGTGAGGTTCCGGCAGTGGCCGTCGTAGCCGATGGTGTCGCCGCCGGCCTTCTCCTGGCGCTGCTCCTGCTCCTCGCGCGTGCAGTAGCACGGGTACGCGGCTCCATCGGCCAGTAGCCGGGCGACCACGTCGCGGTAGATGTCACTGCGCTCGGACTGGCGGTAGGGGCCGTACGGGCCGCCGACGTCGGGGCCCTCGTCCCAGGTGATGCCGAGCCACGTCAGCGACTCCAGCACGTTCCCGTAGTACTCATCGGTGGACCGGGCCAGGTCGGTGTCCTCGATGCGCAGGACCATCGTGCCGCCGTAGTGGCGGGCGAAGGCGTAGTTGAACAGCGCCGAGCGGATGTTGCCGACGTGCAGGTTGCCGGTCGGGGAGGGAGGGAACCGCACGCGCACGTCCTGCGGAGCGATGCCGCCCAGGACGTCTTCCTCGGTCATTCCGTGCGGGTCGGTACGGGTGTCGCTCACTTGGTGCTGTCTCCGGTCGTCGTGGTGTGGCTGCCCGCCGCGGCTGCGGGGACGAGAGTATTGGTGAGGGTGCCGATCCCGTCGATGGTGATCGAGACCTCCTGGCCCGGCTCCAGCCGGCCCACCCCGGCGGGGGTGCCGGTCAGGATCACGTCGCCGGGGAGCAGGGTGGTGAAGCTGGTGATGTAGGCGATCAGGTCCGCGATCGGGTGGATCATCAGCGTGGTCGACCCGTGCTGGCGCTGTTCCCCGCCGACCACCGTGGTGATCACCAGGTCGGAGGCCTCCGCGAGCGTCAGGTGGGAGGCGATCCACGGACCCAGCGGGCAGGACGTGTCGAAGCCCTTCGCCCGGGACCACTGCTTGTCGGGCTCCTGCAGGTCACGGCAGGTGACGTCGTTCGCGACGGTGTAGCCGAAGATGACCTCCTCGGCGCGCGCGGCCGGGACGTCCTTGCAGATCCGGCCGATCACGACAGCGAGCTCACCCTCGTAGCTGATGTACTGGGAGGCGGCCGGCGGCACGATGATGTCGTCGGGTCCGATCACGGCGGTGTTGGGCTTGTAGAAGCACAGCGGGGTGCCCGGGACCTCGTTGCCGAGTTCGGCGGCGTGGGCGGCATAGTTGCGTCCGACCGCGACGACCTTCGAGCGGGGGATGACCGGGGACAGCAGTCGTACGTCGGCCAGGCGATGCCGTTCCCCGGTGTACTGGACCGGGCCGGCCAGCGGGTCGCCGGTGAGCGTACTGACGGAGTCCGGGTGTCCTCCGCCGTCCTCGGCCAACTCGACCACGCCGAAGGCGGGATCCTGTCCGGCCATCGAATACCGTGCAATTCGCATTGCCCCACCCTATCGCGTGGCCGCCACGGCCCCCTGTGACGATCGCCGGGGCCCCGTCGGTCGGCACAATGGGGCCATGGACGCCGCCCCGGACCCGCATCGCTATGCCATCGTCGACCTGATCCGCCGCAAGCGCGACTGCGGCACCTGGACCCCCGACGAGGCACGGTGGATCATCAACGCCTTCACCGCCGGGATCGTCGCCGACGAGCAGATGTCGGCGCTGGCGATGGCCGTGTTCTTCCGCGGCATGGCGCCGGCCGAGCTGGATGCCTGGACCGAGGCGATGATCGCGACGGGCTCCCGGCTGGACTACTCCGGGTTGGGCCGTCCGACGGCCGACAAGCACTCCACCGGAGGGGTGGGCGACAAGATCACCCTTCCGTTGACGCCGCTGGTTGCGGCCTGCGGGGTGGCGGTGCCCCAACTGTCGGGGCGCGGCCTCGGGCACACCGGAGGCACCCTCGACAAGCTGGACTCCATCCCGGGGTGGCGGTCGGACCTGCCACCGGCCCGGGTGCGGGCCCAGCTGGAGGACGTCGGGGGCGTCATCGTCGCCGCCGGGCCGGACCTGGCGCCGGCCGACCGGAAGCTCTACGCGCTGCGCGACGTCACCGGCACCGTCGAGTCGATCCCACTGATCGCGTCCTCGATCATGTCCAAGAAGATCGCCGAGGGCACCGGCACGCTGGTCCTCGACGTCAAGGTCGGGTCCGGGGCGTTCATGAAGGACATCGACCGGGCGCGCACGCTGGCCGAGACGATGGTGCGGCTCGGCACCCGGGCAGGCGTGCGGACCACCGCCCTGCTGACCGACATGGACACCCCGCTGGGACTGACGGCCGGCAACGCCCTGGAAGTGGGCGAGGCCCTCGAGGTACTTGCCGGGGGTGGCCCCGCCGATGTCGTGGACCTCACCCTCGCGCTGGCCCGGGAGATGCTGGCCGGCGCCGGGGTCGATGCCGACCCGGCCGAGGTCCTCGCGTCCGGACGGGCGATGGATCGGTGGCGACGCCTGGTCCGCGCCCAGGGCGGGGACCCCGATGCCCCGCTGCCGGTCGCCCGCGAGCACGAGACCCTCACCGCAGAGTCGGACGGGGTGATCGGGGGCGTCGATGCCCTGGGCGTCGGACTGGCCGCCTGGCACCTGGGCGCCGGTCGCGCCCGCAAGGAGGACCAGGTCCAGGCCGGCGCCGGGATCCAGCTCCACGTCCGGCCCGGTGACCGGGTCCGGACCGGTCAGCGGCTCGTCACCCTGCACACCGACACCCCCGAACGATTCGAGGCGGCCAGGCGTGCCCTGGCCGGGGCCGTGACGCTGCTGGGCCCCGAAGGCCACGTCGACGAGCGGCCCCTGGTGCTGGGCCGGGTCACCGCCGACGACATCCGGTGAGCCCCTGCGCGTGCTCGTCGGGCCCGTTTTCCTCGGCCGGTGTCCTCAGTCCCCGACATCGGGGACCCGGTCGTTCCACGGCTCGTCCCACGGGTCGAGCGGCTCTAGCGGCCGGCCCCAGGGCTCCTCGAGCAGCGGTCCCCCGTCCACCGGACCAGGTCCCCACAGGGGGTCGTCCCCGCCCGGCTCGGACCCCCACGGTGGGCAGTCCGCCGGGAACGGCGCCCTCGGCAGCGCCACCAGCGTGCTCGGCGCCCGGACCTCGCGCAGGTCGATCCCCTGGCCCGACTCCCGGATCACCGCCCCCAGCCGCCGGCTCACCGACCACGGGTGCCGGAGCTCGTCCAGCGACCACTCGACGACGTACCAGCCCTCGCCCCGCAGCCGGCTCCGAGCACCGGCCTCCCAGGCCAGGCGGTCGCCGGCCCAGCCCCGCGGCACGCCGCCCTCCGCCACCGGGGCGTCGAGCACCATGCCCAGGATCCGCAGCGCCGGCCAGCTGAACGGCACCCGGACGGTCCCGTCCAGCCGCTCGATGCCGTCCTCCTCGATCCAGTCGATCCAGTCGATCCCGTCGGCCCCGATCGGGTAGACGAGGTCGAGCAGGGGGGTCGGCATCCCCATCCGCTGGAGCAGGACACGGCTGACCGTCTCCGCCGTCCCCGCGGACTGATGGGTGGCGGATCGCAGCACGGACCGGGCCATCGCCAGGCCGGCACAGCCACGCAAGTCGAGGATCACCTGCTCACACTCCTCCCTCAGGGCCGTCGGGTCCGCTGCCCTGCGCAGGGCGGCGTCGGCCGCGACGATCGCCGTCAGGTCCTCGTGCCAGCTGCTCCGGCGGGCGACGTCGACGATGGTGCGAGCGATCGAGGTGACCGGCATCCGGTCGACGGTGCAGACGTGCGCCGCCGGCAGGCGCGAGGAGATCACCTCGACGTCGGATGTTCCGCCCCCACCCGCGCCGGGACGTACGAGCGTCGCTCGCGCCGGCAGTGACCAGTCCCCGACCGCCAGCCCGTGCACGAGCGCGGCCGAGAGGCCCCCAACGGCGCCGGGGTGGCGCGTCCGGACCAGGCAGGCGCGCACCAGCTGCAGGTGTCGCTCCACTGGATCGGCGGGGAGCTCACGGGCATAGACGCCGTGGCACACCTTCACGATCTCGCCCTGGGCAACCGCACGGCGGATCGTGCTGCGGTCCCCGTCGGGACCGGTCAGGTCAGCGGTGGTGAACAGTTCTCGGGCCGGGATCACCAGCGTGGGCAAGGCACGTTGCAGGGTGCTCATGCCACCCATCCCATCGGCTGGCCGAGCCTGGTTCAAGACCTGGCAGCCGACGGACAACACCGGTACGGCAAGGGACAACACCCTCGGCTCCGGAGACAACACCGTGGCCTGGCGGGACAACACCCCGTCGCCGGCCGGACAACACCGAAGCCCCAACTGCGTGCAGCATTCAGCGCCAGCGTGCAGCGGGAGGCTCAGCGCTCGATCGCCGCGCGCCGGGCACGCCTCTCGCGGCGCCGCCTCAGCAGCCACCGGTCGATGAAGTTCGCCCTGCGAGCCACGAAGTCACCGACCGTGAGCTGCCCCGAGACCTCGATCAGCGGCGCTCCAGCAACCGGGCGGTCCGGGACCTTCACGTGGACCCCGCCCACACCCCTGCGCAGCCGGTCGGTACGGACCGCCCAGCCCTCCGGCAGGATGAGTCGTACGTCGCCCATGCCGCCGGCGACGTCGATCTTCACCAGCCGCGCCTCGGCTCGGGCCTCCAGGCAGACGAGGATGACATCGCCGAGCCCCGTGCTGACCTGGAGGTAGGGCGGCAGCGACCACTCCCCCACCCGACGGTCGTCGTCGAAGCCCGCGGAGATGACCAACGGATCCTGCGGGCTCCACCCCGGCGGCTTCGACTCCCCGGGCACGACGACCTGGTCCAGTGGACGGTTGACGGCCGGCAGCGCGGCCACGTCCTCGGCCATCGACGGCAGGAACGGGGTCAGGTCGGCGACCAGCGGGTCCAGGTCCCCGAAGGTCCTGGCCGCGAGCGCCGCCCCGATCCGTTCCTCGCCCTCGGCCATCGTCAGGCGCCCGTCGCCCACGGCGTGCTGGAGCAGGGACACCACCTGGTCGCGCTCGGCGTCACCGGCGCGGAGCTCGCGCCTGTCCATCAGGCCAGCGCGTCCACGGGCGAAGCTGCCCCGCGCGCGCCGACCGGTTCCACGGTGTTCTCCAGCAGATGGATCAGGCCGTAGCGGTACGCGTCGCAGAGCGCCTCCCAGGACGCCTCGATCACGTTCGTCCCGACCCCGACGGTGGTCCAGGTCCGCTCCCCGTTGGTGGTGTCGATCAGGACCCGCACCGATGCCTCGGTGCCGGACGACCCGTCGAGGATCCGAACCCGGTAGTCCGTCAGCTCGTAGCCGTCCACCGCGGGGTAGACCGGCGTCAGGGCCCGGCGCAGCGCCATGTCGAGCGCGTTGACCGGGCCGTTGCCCTCGCCGACGAAGTACTGCACCTGCCTCTGGGCGACCAGCTTGACGACCGCCTCGCTGACGATGTCGGCGTCGTTCTCGCCGTCCGCGAATGAGGTGGTGGTCCAGTGCTTGATCGTGAACACGTCCGGCAGCTGCCCGAGCTGGGCACGCATCAGCAGTTCGAAGGAGGCGTCGGCGGCGTCGAAGGTGTAGCCCTGCAGCTCCTTCTCCTTGACCCGGTCGGTGAGCTCGGCAGCCAGGGTGCGGTCGGACAGGTCGAAGCCGAGCTGCTCGCCCTTGATCTGGATGTTGGCCCGACCGGCCATGTCGGACACCAGCATCCGCATGTCGTTGCCGACCAGTGCCGGGTCGACGTGCTGGTAGAGGTTCGGATCGACCTTGATGGCCGAGGCGTGCAGTCCGGCCTTGTGGGCGAACGCCGAGGTGCCGATGTAGGCGCGGCGCGGTCCGGCGGGCACGTTGGTGATCTCGGCGATCGCCTGGGCCGTACGGGTCGCCTCGGCCAGGTTGCCCTCAGGCAGCACCTTCCAGCCGTACTTCAGCTCCAGGTTGGCGACCACGCTGATGATGTCGGCGTTGCCGGTCCGCTCGCCGTACCCGTTGACGCAGCCCTGGACGTGCATCGCACCGGCCTCGACCGCGGCGAGGGTGTTCGCGACGGCGCAGCCGGAGTCGTTGTGGCAGTGGATGCCGATCGGGGCGCCCAGCTCGACGGCGGCACTGACCACCTCGCCCATCCAGCTGGGCAGCATGCCGCCGTTGGTGTCGCACAGGACGACCGCCTCGGCGCCGGCCTCCGCCGCCGTCCGGACGACCTCCAGGGCGTACGCACCGTCGAGGCGATAGCCGTCGAAGAAGTGCTCCGCATCGATGATCACCCGCATCCCCTCGGACCGCAGGTGGCTGACCGAGTCGCGCAGCATCGCCAGGTTCTCCTCCAGCGTGGTGTGCAGCGCGTTCGCGACGTGCCCGACGTGGCTCTTGGCGACCAGCGTCGCCACGCGCGCACCGGAGTCGCGCAGGGCGGCGATGAGCGGATCGTCCGCGGCCCGGCCGCCGACCCGGCGGGTCATGCCGAAGGCGACCAGCTCGGCGTTGCGCAGCTCGAGCTCACCACTCGTGGCGCGCCGGAAGAACTCGGAGTCCTTCGGGTTGGAGCCCGGCCATCCCCCCTCGATGAATCCCACGCCGAACTCGTCCAGGTACGCGGCGATACGGAGCTTGTCGTTGACCGACAGCTGCATGCCCTCCTGCTGCGAACCGTCACGGAGTGTGACGTCGTACACCTGGAAGGTCTGGGGTGCGGTCGGAAGAGTAGGAGCCATGGTGCGCGGTCCTCTGGTCGGGTGCGGTGATCGTGTCGTGCATCGGCAACAAAAAACCTCCTGCGTGAGGACAGGAGGTTGAGCGCGCCGATGCCCCGAGGGCTCAGGCGCGCTCGCGGATAATCAGCGTGCGATACGACACAGGGTGATTGTTGCCCAATGAGTCCGCTCTGGCCACCCCCCTGCCCACCCAGTGAGACGGTTTTGGCGGAACGTGACGCGGGGCGGCCCCTCAGGAGGGACCGCCCCGCCGCCGGCCACCGTGCGACCGGACCGGTCAGCAGACCTTGTGCATCCAGCCGTGGGTGTCCTCGATCCGGCCGTACTGGATATCGAGCAACGTCTTGCGGATCTCCATCGAGTGCGGACCGGAGGTGCCGTCGCCGACGACGTATTCCTCGTCGCCGTCCTTGAACGCCCGCACGGAGGCCACGACGGCGGCGGTGCCGCAGGCGAAGGCCTCGACGATCTCACCGGAGCGGATCCGGGCCAGCATGTCGTCGACCTCGATGCGCTCCTCGACCGGCTCCAGTCCCTTGTCGCGTGCCAGTTCCAGGATGGAGCGGCGGGTGACGCCGGGCAGGATCGATCCGGACAGCGCCGGGGTGTGCAACTGTCCGTCACCGGTCACGAAGAAGCAGTTCATCCCACCGAACTCCTCCACGTAGCGGAACTCCGCGGCGTCGAGGAACAGCACCTGCGGGCAGCCGTGGGCGTACGCCTCCTCCTGGCCGGCGAGGCTGGCGGCGTAGTTGCCGCCGCACTTGGCCGAGCCGGTCCCGCCGGCGGCGGCACGGGTGAAGCGACGGGAGACCCAGAAGTCGACCGGCTCGACGCCGGACGAGAAGTACGGGCCGGACGGAGAGGCGATGCAGTAGTAGCGCGCCGTGTGCGCCGCCCGTACGCCGAGGAAGTCCTCGTGGGCGATGGTGAACGGGCGGATGTAGAGGCTGTCCTCCCCTCCCCCGGTCGGCACCCAAGCGGCGTCCGCCTTCACCACGGCCTCGATCGAGGCGATGAAGTCCTCCACCGGAAGCGGCGGCAGGGCCAACCGTTCGGCCGAGTCGATCATCCGCTGGGCGTTCGCCTCGGGGCGGAACAGCCAGACGGAGTCGTCGGCGTGGCGGTACGCCTTCAGGCCCTCGAAGACCTCCTGCGCGTAGTGGAACACGGCCGAGGCGGGGGCGAACTGCTCGACGCCGTACGGTACGACCTTCGCGTCACTCCAACCACCCTCGACCGTCCACGTGGCCACGGCCATGTGGTCCGTGAAGTGCTGACCGAATCCGGGGGCGGCGAGTACGACCGCTCGCTCCTCGGCCGATGCCGGGGAGGGATGGGGGTGCACGTCGAACGAAAGACTCATGGGGAGAAATCTAGTCCCCCCTCCCGCCCTGACCCCAGCAGGGAAGACGGGTGAGACATCCCGGATCGTCGGCGGTGCCGTTGTCCCGTGCACCGGCAGGGCCCGCGTGCCGCTCACCGGCAGTGCTGGTGAGATCGGGCACCGCCGGGGCCCCGTCGCCGATAACCTGACCGCGTGTCTACTCAGAACTCTGCTGATCGCCCGTCCATCGCCGTGATCGCCGGCGACGGTATCGGCCCCGAGGTCGTGGCCGAGGGTCTCAAGGTCCTCGACGCCGTTGCCGGACCGGACGCCTTCGACAAGGTCACCTATGACCTCGGCGCCGAACGCTGGCTGCGCACCGGTGAGGTGCTCCCCGAGTCCGAGATGGAGTCGCTGGCCCAGCACGACGCCATCCTCCTCGGCGCCGTCGGTGCCGCCCCCGGCGACACCCGCATCCCCTCCGGCATCCTGGAGCGCGGCCTGCTGCTCAAGCTGCGCTTCGCCTTCGACCACTACGTCAACCTGCGCCCCTCCAAGCTCTATCCGGGCGTGCCCACCCCGCTGGCCCCGCACGTGACCGAGGGCAAGCTGGTGGACTTCGTCGTGGTCCGTGAGGGCACCGAGGGCCTGTACGCCGGCAACGGCGGCAAGCTCCGCACCGGCACGGTGCACGAGGTCGCGACCGAGGTCTCGGTCAACACCGCGTACGGTGTCGAGCGCGTCGTCCGCTTCGCCTTCGAGCACGCCACCACCCGCCGCAACAAGGTGACGCTTGTGCACAAGCACAACGTGCTGGTCAACGCCGGCGGCCTGTGGCGTCGCGTCTTCGAGTCCGTCGCGGCCGAGTACCCGCAGGTCGAGACCGACTACCTGCACATCGATGCCGCCACCATCTTCATGGCGACCGACCCGGCCCGCTTCGACGTGCTGGTCACCGACAACCTGTTCGGCGACATCATCACCGACCTCGCCGGTGCCGTCACCGGTGGTATCGGCCTGGCCGCCTCCGGCAACCTCAACCCGTCCGGCGCCTACCCGTCGATGTTCGAGCCGGTCCACGGCTCGGCCCCCGACATCGCCGGGCAGCAGAAGGCCGACCCGACCGCCGCCATCCTGTCGGTCGCGATGATGCTCGACCACCTCGGCCGCCCCGACGAGGCCGCGAAGATCGTGGCCGCCGTCAACGCCGACATCGCCGAGCGCGGCAACAAGGTCCGCACCACGACCGAGATCGGCGACGCCATCGTCGCCAAGGTCTCCTGACCCCCTCCGGGCGCGTCGGCCCGTGCCAGTCCTGAGTTCCCCGTGGGACACCCCCGACCTCGTCGGGGCTGCCCTCAGCGCATCCCTGCGGATCGGGTACCTGGAGTCGACGCGCTCGGAGACCGGCCGGTTCCTGGCCACCCTGGCGGCCTCCCGCCAAGGGGTCATCGCCGACCTCGGCACCGGCTGCGGGGTCGGCACCGCCTGGCTCCGCACCGGCGCCCCCGCCTCGACGCGGGTCGTCACGGTCGAACGCGACCCCGCCCTCGCCGCGAAGGCGACCCGCCTCTTCGCGGGCACCGGCGTGGAGGTCCTCCCCGGCGACTGGTCCACGATGGGCTGGTCCGCCCATGGCATCACGTCCCTGTCGCTGGTCACCATCGACATCGGTACAGCCGGCGGTTCCCGCGAACGGCTGGTCGACCTGCTGGCCCCCGGGGGTCTCCTCGTCCTGGACGACGTGCACGGGCACCGCAATTTCGCCGATGACCGGCTCGACACCATGGCACTGCAGGCCTGGATGCACGAGAGCCGGCTGCTCTGCACCGAGGTGTACCTGGCCCCCGACGCCTGCGTCCTGCTCTGCGCCCGGCGCTGACACCGCTCCCCCTACACGGACAACACCCGAGGGCCCGGGTCCCATCGTGAAGATGGGACCCGGGCCCTCGTGCTGTTCCGGCCGGGCCCGATGGCCCGGTAGGGGTGGTCGTACGTGACGACCCGGTGGGTCAGCGACCCGCCTGGCCCTCGACGTAGTCCTCGGTGCCCTGGTTCTCGTCGACCCAGGCCATCAGGCCGCGCAGCTCGCGGCCGACTGCCTCGATCGGGTGCTGCTCGCCCGCCTTGCGGTACTCGAGGAACTTCTTGCGACCGTTCTTCTGGTCCGCCACGAAGTCCTTGGCGAAGGCGCCGGACTGGATGTCGTCCAGCAGGCCCTTCATCGCGGCCTTGGAGGCGTCGCCGATGACCTTGGGGCCGGCGATGTAGTCGCCGTACTCGGCCGTGTCGGAGATCGACCAGCGCATCTTGGCGATGCCGCCCTCGTACATCAGGTCGACGAGCAGCTTCAGCTCATGCAGGCACTCGAAGTAGGCGATCTCGGGCTGGTAGCCGGCCTCGACCAGGGTCTCCCAGCCGGCGGTCACCAGGTGCGACATGCCACCACAGAGGACGGCCTGCTCACCGAACAGGTCGGTCTCGGTCTCCTCGGTGAAGGTGGTCTTGATGACGCCGGCGCGGGCGGCGCCGATGCCGGCGGCCCAGGAAAGCGCCAGGGCCTGGCCCTCGCCCTTCGGGTCCTGCTCGACGGCGATGAGCGCCGGGACGCCACGGCCGTTCTCGTACTCACGGCGGACCAGGTGGCCCGGGCCCTTCGGCGCGACCATCGCGACGGTCACGTTGGCCGGGGGCTTGATCAGGTCGTACCGGATGTTGAAGCCGTGGGCGAAGAACAGCGCGTCGCCGTCCTTCAGGTTCGGGGCGATCTCGCTGGCGTACATGTCGGCCTGGAACTGGTCCGGCACGAGGATCATCACGACGTCGGCTTCTGCGGCAGCCTCGGCGGGGGTCAGAACGCGCAGGCCCTGCTCCTCGGCGCGGGCGCGGGAGCTGCTGCCCTCCTGCAGGCCGACCCGGACGTCGACGCCCGAGTCACGAAGGTTGAGCGCGTGGGCGTGGCCCTGCGAGCCGTAGCCGATCACCGCGACCTTGCGGCCCTGGATGAGGGACAGGTCGGCGTCCTTGTCGTAGAACATTTCAGCTGCCACTGAGGTAACTCCTTGTTTAGTGGGGTGGCCGGGGACCCGCCCCGTAGCTGCCAGCCTAGACCGGCGGCCGCGTACGGGGCGGGGGTGTATCACCGTTGGGTCTGCTGGCCCCGCTCCTTGCGGGGCTTCTCGCTGATCGACTTCGCGCCGCGGCCGAGAGCGACCAGGCCCGACTGGGCCAGCTCCCGGATGCCGTACGGCTCGAGCATCGTCAGCAGGGAGTCGAGCTTGTCCGGGTTGCCGGTGACGACCAGGGTAATCGCGTCAGGGGTGACGTCGACCGTCTTGGCCTTGAACAACTGGACGATGTCGAGGATCTCGCTGCGCGTGTTCGCATCACAGCGGACCTTGACGACCTGGAGCTCGCGACGGATCGCGTCCGGCTCCAGCTCGACGATCTTGAGCACCTCGATCAGCTTGTTGAGCTGCTTGGTGATCTGCTCGAGGACGTGGTCGTCGACATCGACGACGATCGTCATCCTGGAGATGCCTTCGTTCTCGGTCGGGCCGACGGCCAGCGACTCGATGTTGTATCCGCGGCGGGAGAAGAGCGCCGCGACCCGGGTCAGGACACCCGGATTGTCGGAGACAAGGACGCTCATCGTACGCGTGCTCACAGTTCTTCCTCTTCCCACTTCGGCGCCATGTCGCGCGCAACCTTGATGTCGTCGTTGCTGGTGCCGGCGGCCACCATCGGCCACACCATGGCGTCCTTGTGCACGACGAACTCCACCACGACCGGACGGTCGTTGATCGCCATCGCCTGCTCGATCACCGCGTCGACCTCCTCGGGGGTCTCCGCCCGCAGGCCCACGCAGCCCATCGCCTCGGCGAGCTTCGGGAAGTCGGGGATGCGGTAGGAGTGCAGGTCGGTGTTCGAGTAGCGCGCGTTGTAGAACAGTGTCTGCCACTGGCGCACCATCCCGAGCGACTCGTTGTTGATGATCGCGATCTTGATCGGGATGCCCTCCAGGGCACAGGTGACCAGCTCCTGGTTGGTCATCTGGAAGCACCCGTCCCCATCGACGCCCCAGACGACGGCGTCAGGCTGGCCGACCTTCGCGCCCATGGCTGCAGGGACGCAGTAGCCCATCGTGCCCAGGCCGCCTGAGTTGAGCCAGTGCCCCGCCCTCTCGAAGGGCAGGAAGTGGGCGGCCCACATCTGGTGCTGGCCCACGCCGGTGACGTAGTAGGCGTCCGGGCCGGCGATCTGGCCGATGCGCTGGATCACGTGCTGCGGGGAGAGGCGGTCGAACCCTTCCTCCCAGCCGACCGGGTACCTGCGGGCCATGTCGGTGAGGAGCTTGACCCACGGCTCGTAGTGGGGCAGCTCGGTCTCCCGCAGGGTGTCGTTGAGGTCGACCAGGACCTCCTTGGCATCACCCACGATCGGCACGTCGGCGATCCGGTTCTTGGAGATCTCCGCCGGGTCGATGTCGGCGTGGATCACCTTGGCCCCCGGGGCGAAGGAGTCCAGCTGCCCGGTGACACGGTCATCGAAGCGGGTGCCGAGGGCGATCAGCAGGTCGGCCTGCTGCAGGGCTCCCACCGCGGGAACGGTCCCGTGCATGCCGGGCATGCCGAAGTTCAGCGGGTCGGAGTCCGGGAAGGCGCCGCGGGCCATCAGCGTGGTGACGACCGGGATGCCGGTGATCCGGACCAGCTCGGCCAGCTCCTCGTGGGCGTGGGCCTTGATGATGCCACCGCCGACGTAGAGCACGGGGCGACGCGACTCGGCGATCAGCCGGGCGGCCTCCTTCACCTGGCGGTGGTGCGGCCGGGTGGTGGGCCGGTAGCCGGGCAGGTCCATCTCCTCGGGCCACTCGAAGTGGGCCTTGGCCTGCAGGGCGTCCTTGGTGATGTCGACCAGGACCGGGCCCGGGCGGCCGGAGGACGCGATGTAGAAGGCCTCCTTGATCGCCAGCGGGATGTCGGCGGCCTTGGTCACCAGGAAGCTGTGCTTGGTCACCGGCATCGTGATGCCGCGGATGTCGGCCTCCTGGAAGGCGTCCGTCCCGATCATGGCGGAGCCGACCTGACCGGTGATCGCGACCAGCGGCACCGAGTCCATCATCGCGTCGGCGAGCGGGGTGACCAGGTTGGTCGCGCCGGGGCCGGAGGTGACCATCACGACGCCGACCCGACCGGTCGTCATGGCGTAGCCCTGGGCGGCATGCCCGGCACCCTGCTCGTGGCGGCAGAGGATGTGCCGGATCTGCCCGGAGTCCATCAGCGGGTCGTACGCCGGCAGGATGGCCCCGCCGGGAAGCCCGAACATGACATCTACCCCGACCTTCTCCAGCGAGCGGACCAGCGCCTCGGCGCCGGTCGACATCGGTGTGGTGGACGTGGCGGTGTTGTCCTCCATGGCCTCTCTACTTCCTCTGGGTGATCAGGGTTGGTCGACAGTGATTCTGCAACAAAAAACCCCCGCCGCCAGGTGGCGCGCGAGGGAGCGTGTCTGGTCGGGCCTCTGCCCACCGGACACGCTAGCCAACTACGAGAATCATGCCGAGCACGCACGTAATCTTCCGCAGATCCGCGCCGCTGTCAACCGATCCGAGATTTTTCCCAGAATGTGGAAGCTCGGCGGACCCGAGCGCGCCGGAGTCGGCGGCCCGGCTCCTCTAGGGTGTCTGCATGTCGTTCACCGCCGAGCTCCGCGATATCCACGCCGACCTGTTCGAGGCCTTCTGGGCGCATCCGTTCTTCCAGGGCCTGCTGGACGGCACGGCCACCCGCGACGCGGTGGTGCACTACGTCGGGCAGGACGTCGGCTACCTCCAGGCCTTCCTGCGCTGCTACGGGCTGGGCCAGGCGATGGCGCCGACCCCTGACTGGACAGCGTTCTTCATGGACGGCGCCCGGATCATGCTGGAGGAGGAGCCGGACGCCCACCGCGCCCTGGTCGAGCACTTCGGGGTCGACTACGAGGCCTGCCAGGAGTCCCGGCTGGCTCCCACCGCGAAGGCGTACGCCAACCACATGGAGCTCGCGGGCCACGACACGCTGGGGGTCCTGATGGCAGCCCTGCTGCCCTGCCAGTGGACGTACACGTGGGCCGCCCTGCGTGCCGAGCGGGAGCAGGCGCCGGGAGCCGACCACCCGTTCCGGGCGTGGTTCGACTTCTACACCTCCGAGGAGTGCCAGCAGCTGGTGGTGGACTACCGGCGGCGTACGGACGCCCTGGCGGCGGCCGCCGGAACCGCCGAGCGGCAGCGGATGGCGGAGGCGTTCGCCGATTCCCTGTACTACGAGGTGGCCTTCTGGCAGATGGCGGCGACCGGGGAGACCTGGGACCGGCTCCCGGCCCGCGTCCTCGGCACGGAGGACTAGGGCCGGGGGCCGGCCCGGGGGCTCAGTGGCCGCGCCGGATCCACTCCTCCAGATGCGGGGCCTCCGCACCGATGGAGGTCGGATCCCCGTGGCCGGTGCGGACGCGGGTCCGTGGCGGGAGCGTCAGCAACCGGTCACGGATCGAGTCGATGATCGTGCCGAAGTCGGAGAACGAGCGTCCCGTCGCACCGGGGCCGCCCTCGAAGAGGGTGTCACCGCTGAACAGCTCCCCCGCCTCCGGCAGGTACAGGCAGACCGAGCCCGGCGAATGCCCCGGGGTGCTGATGACGTGCACCTGGGTGCCCGCCACCGTCAGCACCTGCCCGTCCGCCAGGTCCTCGTGGGCGACCCCGGGGTGACTGGCCTCCCACAGCATCTGGTCGCCGGGGTGCACCAGGATCCGGGTGTCCAGGGCCCGGGCGAGTTCGGGGGCGACGGTGACGTGGTCGTTGTGGGCGTGGGTGCACACAATCCCGACCACCGTACGACCGGCCACCGCCTCGATGATCGGAGCCGCGGTGTGGGCGGCGTCGACCACCAGCGCCTCGTGGTCGTCACCGATCACCCAGACGTTGTTCTCGACCTCCCACTCGCCGCCGTCGAGGGCGAAGGTCCCGGACGTCACCACCCGGTCGATCCGCAGGCCCCGCCCAGGACCGCTCATACCAGCACCACCGAGCGCAGCACCTGGCCCGCCTTCATCCGGGCGAACGCAGCCTCGACGTCGCCGAGGCCGATCCGCTCCGAGACGAAGTCGCCGAGCGGGAACCGTCCCTGCTGGTACAGGTCGGTGTACAGCGGGAAGTCGCGCTCGGGCAGGCAGTCGCCGTACCAGGCGGACTTCAGCGATCCGCCGCGCCCGAACACGTCCGGCAGCGGCAGGTCGAGGCGCATCTCGCCGGTGGGTACGCCGACCAGGACGACCCGGCCGGCCAGGTCGCGCATATAGAAGGCCTGGACGTACGTCTCGGGGCGCCCGACGGCGTCCACCACGACGTCGGTGCCGAAGCCGCCGGTCAGCTCGCGCACCGCGGCGACGAGCGGCTGGTCCTCCCCCTCGCCGGCACCCAGGGTGCGGGAGTTGAGCACGTGGGTGGCGCCGAAGTGCCGGGCCTGCTCAAGCTTGGCGTCGTCGATGTCGATCGCGATGATCGTCGTCGCCCCGGCCAGGTGGGCCCCGGCGATGGCGGCCATGCCGACACCGCCGCAGCCGATCACGGCGACCGACTCGCCGCGCTTGAGCTCGCCGGTGTTCACGGCGGCCCCCAGTCCGGCCATCACGCCGCAGCCGAGCAGGCTGACCGCCGCCGGGTCGGCCGTTGGGTCGACCGTGGTGCACTGTCCCTCGTGCACCAGGGTCTTGTCGGCGAACGCTCCGATGCCCAGGGCCGGCGACAGTACGGTGCCGTCGGTCAGGGTCATCGGCACTGAGGCGTTGAAGGTGGCGAAGCAGTACTGGGGCTGGCCGCGCTTGCAGGCGCGGCACTCCCCGCAGACCGCGCGCCAGTTCAGGACGACGAAGTCCCCGACGACGACATGGCTGACCGCCTCGCCGACCGATTCGACGATGCCGGCGGCCTCGTGGCCCAGCAGGAACGGGTAGCCGTCGCCGATCCCGCCCTCCTTGTACGCCAGGTCGGTGTGGCAGACCCCGCAGGCCTGGATGCGGACGACCACGTCGTGGGCGCCCGGGTCGGGGATGACGATGTCGACCAGTTCGACGTCGGCATCCTTGGATCGGGAGATGACTCCTCGTACGGTCTCGCTCATACCGCCACCGTAGACGGCTCGCCCGGTCCGGCGGCCGTGAGGGCCGCTTCCTGGGCGGCGGCCTCACCGCGCGGGCGGCGCAGCAGCGCGACGAACAGGCCGATGAACAGGCCCAGGCCGACCAGCGGCGTGACGTTCGCGACGAGGTCCTGCCAGAAGGTGTAGTGCGCCGCGGCGTCGAAGGTGTACGGCAGCACCGTCAGGGGCACCTGCAGGCTGATCCAGACCCCCCAGGCCAGTCCGACCCGCCGGACCCAGACGGGCAGGCCGTGGTCGGTCGTCACCGCGACCAGCAGCGGGAGCACCCAGACGAAGTGGTGGGTCCAGGCCAGCGGCGAGGCGAGGTTGGTGGCCAGTCCGACCAGGGCCAGGGCGAAGACCTGGTGCCCGGTCAGCCACCAGTAGCGGGCGACCAGGAGCGCCAGCACACAGACCAGGGCCCCGAGGGCGATGCCGGCGA
The DNA here is from genome assembly GCF_900092135.1 of Raineyella antarctica. Lineage (GTDB taxonomy): Bacteria > Actinomycetota > Actinomycetes > Propionibacteriales > Propionibacteriaceae > Raineyella > Raineyella antarctica. The sequence continues at coordinate 346,400 of NZ_FMYF01000004.1, forward strand.
TCCGGGCGGCCGGATCGAGCCCGAAGAACCGCGTGGTCAGGCCGGTCAGGGACTGGTTGCCGACGTACTGCGGCCCCGAGGTCCCCGCCGGGATCTGGCCGGTCCAGAACTTCATGCTCTCCCTCGGCAGCACCAGGAAGGCGACCAGGGTCGCGACCACGAACGTGCCGGCGCTGGTCCACGCCATGCGGGACCGGCGGGCGAAGAGGGCGAAGACCCCGAAGAGTGCCGGGGTCATCTTGATCGCGGCCGCCACACCGATGCCGACACCTCGCGGCCAACGACGGGCCCGGTCAGGCAGCAGGTCGAACACGACGAGAGCCATCAGCACGGTGTTCACCTGGCCGTAGCCCAGGGACGTACGCAACGGCTCGATCGCCACCAGCGCACCGGCGCCGACGAGTCCGAGCGTCCAGCCGCGGGTGACGCCACAGCGCCGCAGCACGGACTGCTGCGCCCAGACCATCAGGGCGACCCAGACCAGCCGCAGCAGCATGATCGGCCCGAACGCCGTCGGGACCATCAGCAGCGCCGCGAACGGCGGGTAGATGTAGTAGAGGTTCCAGCCCGGGCTGCGCACCGAGTAGATGTCCCCGCCGGTCAGCAGCGCGTGGACACCGATCCGGTAGATGTCCAGGTCGATCATCGCCGGGTCCCAGGGCCACAGCCGTCCCCCGGTGATGATGAACGGGACCAGCAGCACCGCCACGACGAAGGGGAGGCCGTACTCGGCCAGGAACCGGCCGACGGGTCGGCCGTCGAGCGGAACGCCAGCGTTCACAGGGTGTTCCGCAGCGGCTCGCCGGCGGCCCACCGCCGCAGCTGGGATCCGATCAGCGCGTCCGCCCGCGGGGTGAAGGCATCCGCCCAGCCGCCGACGTGCGGGGTGATCGTCACTCCCGGTGTCGTCCACAGCGGGTGGTCGGTGGGCAGGGGCTCCGGGTCGGTCACGTCCAGGGCCGCCCGCAGACGCCCGGAGGCGCACTCGGCGAGCAACGCGTCGGTGTCGACGATCCGTCCACGGGCGACGTTCACCACGAGCGCTCCGTCGGGAAGCAGGGCCAGCGCCTCGGCATCCAGCAGGTGCTCGGTCTGCTCGGTGAGGGGGCAGATCACGAACACCACGTCGGTGGCGGGCAGCAGCTCGGGGAGGTGCTCGAACGGGTGCACGTACGGTTCACCCGCCCCCAGGTCACCGGTACGTTCGTGCCGGGCCACCAGCGTCGTCCCCGCGGTCTCGAAGCCCTCCAGCCGCCGCCGGATGGCGTGCCCGATCCGGCCGTAGCCGAGGATCATCGCCCGGCGGTCCGCCAGCGACCGGCTGAACCACCGCTGCCACCGCTTGGTGGCGTCCGCCCCGTTGCGGGCATGGACGTCGATCTCCCGCAGGTTGGCGAGGGCCAGCGCCAGCGCCAGCTCGGCGGTGGCGGTGTCATGGATGCCGGCGCCGGTGCACAGCGTGACCCCCTCGGGGATCAGCGGTACCAGGTGTTCGTAGCCGGCCATCTGGGACTGGACGACCTGCAGCCGGGGCATCTCGGCGACCCGGCCCAGCCCGCGGCTCCCGGACAGGTAGGGCAGCACCAGGAACTCGACCTCGGCCACGCTGTCGGGCCAGCGGACCTCGTCACCCGTGGCGTCCTCGTCGGTGAAGAAGTCGACGTCGATCCCCTCGGGCAGCCGGCCCAGGTGCGCCTCCGCATCCGCCAGGTCGGTGTACGGCAGCCATGCCACTCGTCCCATCTCAGGCCCTCCTGACCAGGTGGCCCGCAGCGGCGAGCGCATCCTTGACGTCGTTCACGGTGAAGGTGCCGAAGTGGAAGACGCTGGCCGCGAGCACCGCGTCCGCTCCCGCGTCGGCCGCCTCGACAAAGTGCTCGAGTGTCCCGGCGCCACCGGAGGCGATCAGCGGCACGTCGACGACCCGGCGCACCTGGGTGAGCATCTCGATGTCGAAGCCGATGGTGGTGCCGTCGGCGTCCATCGAGTTGAGCAGGATCTCCCCTGCCCCGAGCTCGACCCCGCGGCAGGCCCAGTCCAGCGCGTCGATCCCTGCCGACGTGGTCCCGCCATGCGTGGTGACCCCATAGCCGGAGGGCATGCCCGGCTCGCGCCGGGCATCGACGGACAGCACCAGGACCTGGTTGCCGAAGCGCTGGGTGATCTCGCGGATCAGCTCCGGGCGCCGGATCGCCGCGGTGTTCACCGAGACCTTGTCCGCCCCGGTCCGCAACAGGGTGTCCACGTCCTCGACCGAGGAGACGCCACCGCCCACGGTGAGGGGGATGAAGACGGTCTCGGCGGTGCGACGGACGACGTCACGGGTGGTCGCGCGGCCCTCGCGGGAGGCGGAGATGTCGAGGAAGGTGACCTCGTCTGCGCCCTGCCGGCCGTACAGCGCGGCGAGCTCGACGGGATCACCCGCGTCGCGCAGGTTCAGGAAGTTGACGCCCTTGACGACCCGCCCGTCGTGCACGTCCAGGCACGGGATGACGCGGATGGCAACACTCATGGGGGCCAGCCTAGCCGTCCTCGTCCTCGTCGCCGTCTTCGTCTGGCAGCGCGACCACCGCCTCGACCACCCCGCGCTGCATCCGGTGCCTGACCTCGTGGCAGCTCTCCCGGAGATCACCCGGGCCGGCGGCGGTGGCGACCTGGTCGGCCAGGTCGATGACCAGGCGGGCCCAGCGGACGAAGTCGCCCGCGCTCATATCGGTCTCGTCCAGGATGTCGGCCAGCGGTTCCCCGGCGCACCAGTCATGGGCCGGGCGGGCGAAGCCGGTCGGCAGGTCGATGTCGGACTCCAGCCGGGCATCGCGCTCGACCAGCGCGATCCGCCGGGCGACCTGGCGGATCTGGTCGAGTGCCTCCTGGCTGCGCAGGTCGGGCATGCGCTGGGGCCGGTTCTCGTCCCCCTTGCGCGGCTCATAGGTGAACACCGACAGCACACCGGCCAGTTGTGGGGCCGACAGGCCATGAAAGGCCCCGTCCCGGATGCTCTCGGCCACCACGAGGTCGTCCTCGGAGTAGATCTGCGCCAGCGTACGGCCCTCGGCGGTGACCTCCAGGTCGTCGCCCTCCCCTGCCTGCAGGTAGCCCAGCGAGCCCAGCACCGTGCAGATCTTGTCGAAGCGCTCGGCGATCGACCGGGTACGCCGGGACACCTGGTGCTCCAGGCTGCGGGCGTCCCGCTCGGCGCGCAGGGCCTTCTCCGCCCAGCGGGCGTGCAGCTCTCGGTCCGGGCAGGTGTGGCAGGGGTGCGCGGCGAGGCGATCGCGCAGGTTGGCGATCTGCTCGCGCTGGGCGGGCGGCAGGGAGCCCATCGGACGTACGTGCGGGGGTGTGCTGTCGAGCTGGTCGAGGCGCTGCTTGAAGGCCGCGGCCAGGCTGTGCCTGTGCGAGGGGTCTCGGGACTGGAAGTGCTTGGGCACCTTCACCCGGCCGATGGTCTCCGGCAGGGTCGGGAAGTCGGTGAGGGACAGCCGGCGCACCTGGCGGTCCATCGACATCACCGTGGGGCGCGGCCCCTCCTGGGCGCTGATGTGCCCGTTGTCGATCACCACCACCCACCCCTGGGACCGGCCGCTGGGCACCCGCAGGATGTCACCGGGGCGCAGGGCGGTGAGCAGCCGCTCGCTCTCGTCCCGGTGCACGGCCCGGTCCTGCTTGGCGGCCGCGGTCTCGATCCGGTGGATCTCGTCACGCAACCGTGCGTACTCCATGAAGTCACCCAGCTCGCAGGCCGCCTGGGCGGCGAGGTCGTCGTAGTCCCCCGATGTCCGGGCGAGCTTCCGGGCCAGGCCGACGACCGATCGGTCGGTCTGGAACTGTGCGTACGACAGTTCGAGGACGGTGCGGACCTGGTTGCGCGGCATCCGGTTGAGCATGTTGACGGCCATGTTGTACGTCGGCCGGAACGCCGAGCGCAGCGGGTACGTACGCTTGCTGGCCAGGCCGGCGAGCGCGCGCGGGTCCATCCCCGGCTGCCAGACCACGACGGCATGGCCCTCGACGTCGATGCCCCGCCGACCGGCCCGGCCGGTGAGCTGGGTGTACTCCCCCGGCGTGATGTCGACGTGGGCCTCGCCGTTGAACTTGACCAGCTTCTCGATCAGGACCGACCGGGCCGGCATGTTGATGCCGAGCGCCAGGGTCTCGGTGGCGAACACCACCTTGATCAGGCCGGCCTCGAAGCACTCCTCGACGCATTCCTTGAGGGCCGGCAGCACCCCGGCGTGGTGGGCCGCCACGCCGCGCAGCAGTCCGTCCAGGAAGAGCTCGTAGCCCAGTGCCCGCAGGTCCTCGTCGGTGAACCCGGCGACGTGCCGCTGGGCGATGCGCAGGATCGCTGCCTCCTCCTCCGGGCTGGTCAGGTGCACGTGCGCGGCCTGCAGCTGGCGAACAGCGGCATCACAGCCCTGGCGGGAGAAGATGAACACGATCGCCGGCAGCAGGTCGGCGTGCGCCAGGACCCGGACGACCTCGGCCCGGTGGGCGGGCCGGTAGCGGGAGCGCTCCTGGTGCTCGCGCGCAGCCCCGCCGCCGTACCGGTCACTGCCGGCACGGCTGGTGCGCTTGCCCTTGCCGGACCTGCCGCGCGGGCGCCGGGAGTCGTCCCGGACGGTGCGTGCCTCGTCCTTGGCGATGGTGACCAGCGCGGGATTCACGTCGTACGAAGTGGCGCGGTCCTCCAGGTCGGCCGTGGGCGCCACGTCGGCGAAGAGGTCCATCAGCCGGTTGCCGACCAGGACGTGCTGGTAGAGCGGGACGGGCCGCCGCTCGGACACGACGACCTCCATCTCGCCGCGCACCTCGGCCAGCCAGTCGCCGAACTCCTCCGCGTTGGAGACGGTCGCCGACAGGCAGACCAGCTGCACCGAGTCCGGCAGCCCGATGATGATCTCCTCCCACACCGGGCCGCGGAACCGGTCGGCGAGGTAGTGCACCTCGTCCATCACCACGAAGCCGAGTCCCCTCAGCGTGGAGGAGCCGGCGTACATCATGTTGCGCAGCACCTCGGTGGTCATCACGACGACCGGCGCATCGGAGTTGATCGAGGAGTCCCCGGTCAGCAGGCCGACCTTGTCGATCCCGTGGCGCTCGACCAGGTCGTTGTACTTCTGGTTGGACAGCGCCTTGATCGGGGTGGTGTAGAAGGCCTTGCGGCCCTGGGCGAGGGCCAGGTGCACGGCGAACTCACCGACGATGGTCTTGCCGGCACCGGTCGGTGCGGCGACCAGGACCCCGGCGCCGCCCTCGACCGCCTGGCAGGCCTCGACCTGGTACTCGTCGAAGTCGAACGTGTAGCCATCGGAGAAGTCGCGCAGCTCGGGGAACGCCTGGCGGCGCCGGAACCTGGCGTACTTCTCGGCCGGGGTGAGGTCCTCAGCTGCGTCCATGTCCCGAAGATAGCGCGCGGCCGGGGGCCTGCGCCTCAGGAGCGGCGGGGCAGCCGCAACGGGGGTCGGCTGAGCTGCCGGACGGTCGGGGTGAAGATCGTCAGCGCCTGCGGCTCGACCTCGATGACGAGCGGAACCGGCCCGAGCTCCTCGCCGTCGGCCATGCCGTACAGGCCCTCGCCGTCGACCCGCACCTCGCGGGCGCGGAGCTGTTCGACGGCAGGGTCGCGGACGAAGGTCCCGTTGAACAGCGACGGCAGCAGCCGAAGGAAGGTGGCCCGGCTCACCGGGTGCACGATCGTGAGGTCCAGCAGCCCGTCGGTGACGTCGGCCGAGGGACACATTGCCATCCCGCCACCGGCGTAGCCGGCGTTGCCGACCGCGACGAGGATGGCGGGGAACTCGCGGGCCTCGCCGTCGATCACCAGCCGATAGGGCAGGGGCTCGAAGCGTGCGAGCTGGACCGTGGCCGACCAGGCGTACCGCAGGCGGCCGCGAGGGAAGGTGGTGTGGTTGGCGCGCAGGTTGACCAGGGCGTCGAACCCGGTGGAGACGATCGAGACCACGTGCTCGAGTCCGTCCGCCCCGACTCCGCCGACCAGCGCGCCGGTGACCTTGGCGAGGTCGATCCGCCGGGTCCCCCCGCGCACCACGAGGCGCGCCGCTGCCACCGGATTGGCCGGCGGCAGGCCCAGTCCGCGGCAGGAGTCGTTGCCCGTGCCGGCGGGGATGAGTCCCAGCGGGGTGGTCGTGCCGGCGCAGGCATTGGCGCCGAGGTGCATCATGCCGTCCCCGCCCATCACCAGGAGGGCGTCGGCACGCCGGTCCCCTTCGGCGGGGCGGGCCTCCGCGACGGCCCGGGCGCACCGCGCCTGCGCCTCCGCGAAGGTCTCGGCCAGGTGGACCCGCAGGTCGACGCCGGGCAGGGAGGTGACCAGCTCGGTCACGACCTTCGGCAGCAGTTTGCGGGCCCGGCCCAGGCCGGCGCTCGGGTTGACCACGAGCGAGAGGACGCACCTCTCGTCAGTCACCGGGGGTGCCGCTCGCGGAGGAGTCGAGGAGCTCGTCGTCGGCGTTCCGCTTGGCCTTGCGCCGGTCGTTGCCACGACAGATGATCTCGGCCACCACGTAGAGCAGGGCCATCGGCAGGGCCAGTGCCAGCATCGAGATCGGGTCGGTGGACGGTGTCGCGACCGCGGCGAAGACGAAGGTGCCCACGATGGCGTACGAGCGGGCCGCCCCCAGCTGCTTGCCGGTGACGACGCCGGCGAAGTTGAGGGCGACGATCACCACGGGCAGCAGGAAGGCGACACCGAACACCAGCATGATCTGGAGCATGAAGTTCAGGAACGGCACCATCTCGACCATGTTCGCGACCGGTGAGTGCTGGGGGGTGAAGCCCAGCAGCACGACCAGTCCCTTGGGCAGGATCCAGTAGCCGAGCCCGACGCCGGTCAGGAAGAGCGGAACGCCGGCGGCGATGAAGGCCACCGCCCACTTCTTCTCCTTGGCCAGCAGGCCGGGCGCCAGGAACGCCCAGACCTGGTACAGCCACAGCGGACTGGTCACCACGGCCCCGGCGATCGCGACGATCTTGATCGCCAGGGTCATCGGGGCGGAGACGCCCGCGTTCACGACCAGGACCTCCTGGTCGGGCCGGGAGGCATTGATGCTCGCCACCGCACGCATGTACGGCTCGAGCAGGAACGCGTACAGCTCCTGGTAGAAGAACGCCATCGCACCCATGCCCACGAGGATGAGCAGGACGATCAGGATCACCCGGTAGCGCAGCTCCTTGAAGTGGTCCACCAGCGTCATCCGCCCATCGGGGGACATTACCGGTGGGCGCAGCCAGGCCAGGCGTCGCCTGGTCGGCTGCGCAGTCTGGACGGGCGGGTCCACGTCCGAGGATTCTGCGCGGTGCGGGTCCAGTGACTCGGCCACGGGGCTCAGAGACCCTTCTTGTGCTCCGGATCGACGATCTCGGCCTCGTGCACACCGTCGTCCTCGCGCACCTGGTCGGCGGCCGGTCGAGCCTGCTGGCCCTCGACGGGCTTGGGGTCGTTCACGTCGGTCGCCTTGGACTGTCCCTTGATGTCCTTGGTCTCCTCCTTGAACTCTTTGATGGCACGGCCGGTGCTCTTGCCGAGGCCCGCGAGGCGCGAACCGCCGAAGAGGAGCAGGACGATCGCCAGGATGATCAGCAGTTCGGAGGGGCCCAGGCCCAGCAGGAGGGGAAACATGTCGACCTCAGTCTCGGTGAATGGTGTTCAGTGGCGGACCCGGGAGCGACCGCCCGGGTAGTAGTCGGGTTCGAAGTCCAGATCCGCCTGATGCGATCGTACGTCGTCCTCGTCGTCCTCCCGAACGGGCGAGTGTCCCGGAACGGCACGGGCCGGCTCGATCGGCGCGATCTCGTCGAGCAGCCCCAGCATCTCCTCAGCCTGCCGCCCGACCATCTCCACCTCGGAGAGGACGTCCTCGGCCTTGTGCCACAGCCAGACGGCGTACGCGACGAGGCCGACGAGCCCCAGCAGGGCGATGCCCACGAATACCAGGACCCAGATCATGCGCCCGACCCTACCGGACGGCCCTGCAGGAAAAGTTCACCAGATGTTCCCCGGCGGTACACCTCGAGGGTGCTCGCGGCCCGCTCCCTGGCCCCGGCATCGGCGCCGAGCGGGTCGAGGACCACCGCGTCGGCCCCGCAGCGCAGGAGCAGTCCGCTGAGCCAGGCCGGATCGAGCACCCCCAGCGTGACCACGAGGTCGCCGTCCCGCAGCTCGCGGCCCACCGCGGCAGCATCCGAGGCGTCGGCCGGTCGAACCGACCCGGTCGGGTAGTACTCCACGATCCAGGCGGCTGCGGCCCGGACCCAGAGGGTGGTCTGCTCGGCCTCGGCCAGCCGCCGGGTCCAGTCGGCGCCCATCTGCCCGGCGTGGTCGGCCGCGGCACGGGCCAGTACCTCGGCCCGCTGGATCCGGTCCATCCGGAAGGACCTCCGGTCGGCACGGTCCAGGTCCCAGGCCTCCAGGTAGTGCTGGCCGTCGATGATGCGGGTGAACAGCGGGTCGATCGTCCGGGTCGTCCGCCTGCCCTGCCCGTCGACGTAGGCCAGTGCCAGGCTGCGGTGCTGCTGGATCGCCCGGCCGATGGACTCGCGGACCTCCGGGGTGGCCGAGGAGACCGTCACCTGGATCCGGTCGGCGATGGGCGTGTGCTCCCCCGCGACGGCGGCTATCTTCGCCCGGGCGCTCTCGACGATCGCCGCGGTGTCGTCGGTGGCCGTCTCCGCCAGCGTCCGCAGCCCGACGAGCAGCGTCACGGCCTCGTCGGCGCTGAACCGCGCGGGCCGGGTCGGGGCGTTGTCGATGCCGGGGCGTACGACCCCCTCGCTGTCCAGTGCCTCCAGGTCGACGTCCAGCAGGTAGAAGCCGAGCTGTCCGGGGATCTCGCACATGGTCAGCAGGCGGATGTCGGCAGTGGCCTGCGCCGGGGTGATGGCGAACTCGCGTGCGACCTCGTCGACTGTCGTCTCGTCCTGGCCGTGCAGCCAGGTGCTCAGGGCGAGCAGCCGGGGCACCTGTTCAGCTGCCGTCGCCATGTCGTCCTCCTGTGGACCTGGCCACCGGGGCCTCGAGCATCGCGGTGAGGTGCTCGACCAGTGACGTACGCAGGTCGTGGGGCGCGAGCACGATGACATCGGTGCCGAGCGCCGCCAGGTCGCCCACGAAGGTCCGGCGGTAGCCGTACGCGACGCGCCAGGCCCGGTAGCCTTCCGGCGCCGGCTCCTCGGTCGGGGTGAGGTGGCGGTGCAGGGCCGCCTCGCGTCCGGGCCGGATCGCAACCAGCGCCTCGTCGTCGGCGCGCTGGCCGGCGATCTCGGCACTGATCCGCTCGCTCTGGGCCCGGTCGGGCTCGGGGAAGGCTGCCCGGCTGGTGCCCTCGACGACCTTGCCCTGGATCCGGGCGAGCTTGAACCGGCGCGGCTGTCCGCCCCGGTCCAGGTCTGCACCGAAGAGGTACCACTGCCCGTTGGCCATGGCCAGGCCCCACGGCTCGACCCGCCGGGTGCCGCGGTCCGCGTAGTCGAACGTCACCCGCCGCCGGCTGGCGACCGCGTCGCGCAGCACGGCCAGCTCCCGGGTGGCCCCGGGACGGGTGTCGGCGACCTCGGTGGGGGCGAACAGTGAGGCCAGGGCCTCGGTGTCCGGCTCGGCGCCGATCGTGCGCAGCTTCATCAGGGCCCGCTGGGACGAGGCTGCCATGCCGGCCTGGCGCCAGCTGCGAGCGGCCAACGCGACCGCTGCGGCCTCCTGGGGGGTCAGGTCGACCGGTTCGAGCTGGAAGTCACCCGGCCGGATGCGGTAGCCCTCGTCCTCTCCGGTGCCGGTGGTCTCGATCGGTAGGCTCATCTCGCGCAGGGCGCGCTTGTCCCGCTCGAAGGCCTGGTTGAAGGCCGCGTCGCCCAGCCCGGCGTAGCCGTCGACCAGGCTTCGGATCCGCGCCTTGGTGAGCGGTTGGGCGGCGCTGAGCAGCAGCATGGTCAGGCTGACGCGACGTTCGGCATTGCTCGTCGCCATCGCCCCTCCTCGGATTCCAGCGGGTCCAGCGTCCCTATACCCTCGTCCCAGCGAGAGTAACAGCCAGAGTCCTGCCAGCCGAGGAGTCCGATCGCGTGACCAGCCTGCCGCCCTCCGGTGACGTCGTGGGGGCTGGACGGTTCGCCCCCAGCCCGACCTCCGACCTGCACGTCGGCAACCTGCGCACCGCGCTGCTCGCCTGGCTCTTCGCCCGGCACAGCGGCCGGCGGTTCCTGGTCCGGATCGAGGACCTCGACGTGACCCGGGTGGCCCACGACCCAGCTATCGCCCGGCGCCAGCTGGACGACCTGCAGGCCCTCGGGTTGGAGTGGGACGATGCGGTCGTCCGCCAGTCGGAGCGCATCGAGCTGTACGAGGCGGCGATCCGGCTGCTCGACGCCGATCCCGGTACCTATCCGTGCTTCTGCACCAGGCGGGAGATCGCCGAGGCGGCCAGTGCACCGCACGGTGCCCCCGGCGCCTACCCGGGCACCTGCCGCGACCTCTCCCCCGCCGAGCGGCGGGCCCGGGCGGCGGGCCGTCCGGCCGCGTTGCGGGTACGTGCCGACGGCAGCACCGTCCGCGTGGTCGACGAGCTGGCGGGGCCGGTCGAGGGCCTGGTGGACGACTTCGTGCTCCGTCGCAACGACGGCGCCCATGCCTACAACCTGGCGGTGGTCGTCGACGACATCGCCCAGGGGGTCGACCAGGTCGTCCGGGGCGACGACCTGCTCCCCTCGACCCCCCGGCAGGCCTGGCTGACGTCCAGGCTGGGCGGCCGGGTGCCGACGTACGCGCACGTGCCGCTGGTGCTCAACGCCGCAGGGCGACGCCTGGCGAAGCGCGACGGAGCGGTGACGCTGGCGGACCTGGCCGCCCGGGGTGTCGGTCCGGACGCGGTGCGATCACGCCTGGCCTGCTCCCTGGGGTTGGCCGAGGCCGGCGAACCCGTCCCGATGGCCGTGCTGCTGGACCGGTTCGACCCCGGCTCGCTCCCCCGCGAGCCGTGGGTCTGGACCGATCAGGAGGCGTCGAGGATGTCCACCACGTAGATGAGAGTGGCGCCGGCAGGCACGCTCGCCTCGGGCACGCCCTCGGGGTAGGCCTTGTCCGGCGGGATCACCAGCAGCACGCGGCTGCCGACGGTCTGGCCCTTCAGGCCCTCACTCCACCCCGGGATCAAGGTGCTCAGCTGGCCGGTGTCGGGCCGGGTGGCGTACGAGTCGTCGACCTTGGTCCCGCCGTTCCAGAGCCAGGCCCGGTAGTTGACGGTGATGGTGGACTTCTCGGTGACCTGCGGTCCCTCACCCTTGATCAGCGGCTGGACGAGGAGGTTCTTGGGGGGGGCCCCGGCCGGAACCTTGACCTGGGGGTCGTTGGTCGCGCCGCTGATGGTGGGCTGCCCGGCGGGCTGGGTCACCGCCTTGCCCTGCGGCTCGGTCAGCTGGAAGCCCATGATGTCGACCACGAACACCAGGGTGTCGCCGACCTGGATGCCGGCCTGCGGGTTGCCTCCGCCGGAGTCGTAGCCGTCCTTGCCAGGCATCGCGATCAGGACGCGGGAGCCCTCCTTCTTGCCGACCAGGCCCTTGCTGAAGCCGGGCACCACCCCGTTCAGGGGGAAGGCGACGGGCTGTCCGCTGGGGTAGGAGGAGTCGAACGGTTGACCCGTCCGGCCGTTGACGCCCAGGTAGTGCACCTTGACGGTGTCGGTGGCGGTGACGGTCCGCCCCTTCCCCTCGACCAGCGCCTTGGACTGCGTCTCGGCGATGGTGAACGGCTGGAAGGTGACGGTCGGCTGCTTCCCGTAGTCACCCTCCACCTTGATCCCTGACAGGTCGGGGGCCAGCGACGGCTCGGTGGCCGGCGAGCTGGAGGCGCTGGGCGTGGCCGACGGGTTCGTCGATCCCTGCCCGCCCGAGCAGCCTGTCAGGCCGACCCCGATCGCGAGGACGGCGGCCACCAGGGCCGAACGGGAAGGGTGGGCGCGCAGGAAGTCCATCACGCGAGGCAGCCTACCCGAGTGGGCCCGGTCCCCTCGGAAACGGAGCGGACGGGGGCGTTCCTCACCAGAGTGGTTCGTCCAGGGCTGCGATCATCGCGTCGACGCGCTCGTCGGTGTGCTGGAAGGGATCACGGAGGGTGAGCGCGCGGGTCTGGTTGCCACGGTTGATCCTGAGGTGCATCCAGTCGGCGAGGTAGTCGACACCGGCCGCCCGGGCCGCGTCGATGAAGGCGCCGCGCAGTCGGGCCCTGGTGGGTGGGGGCGTCGTCAGGGCCCGCTCGATCGCCGCGTCGTCGACGACCCGGCTGACCTCCCCGTGGGCGTCGAGCAGACGGAAGAGTCCGCGCCCGTCGGCGATGTCGTGGTAGGCGAGGTCCAGCTGCGCCAATCGCGGGCTGTCGGGTGCCAGGCCGTGGCGGTCGGCGTAGCGCGAGATCAGCCGGTGCTTGATCGCCCAGTCGATGTCCCGCGACAGGGTGTCCAGGTCTCCGGCCCCGATGGCGGTGAGCGTACGTTGCCACAACTCCAGCGCGCGGAGCAGTCCCGGTTGCATCGGGCCCAGGCGGTCCTGGTGGTCCAGCACCGCCTGGAGGTACGCCGACTGGATCTCCAGCCCGGTGGTGGTGCGGCCGTTGGCCAGCTCGACCGGGGTGCGACCGGTGAGGTCGCGGGAGATCTGGCGGATCGCGAGGTTGGGGTTGTCCAGGGTGAGGTCGGGCAGCTCGATCCGGGCCTCGGCCAGTCGCAGCACCAGTTCGGTCGCGCCGACCTTGAGCAGCGTCGTGGTCTGGGACATCGAGGAGTCGCCGACGATGACGTGCAGGCGGCGGTAGAGCTCGGGGTCCCCGTGCGGCTCGTCGCGGGTGTTGATCATCGGGCGCGACCGGGTCGTCGCGGACGAGACGGTGTCCCACATCTGGTCGGCCCGCTGGCTGAGCTGGAAGACCGCCGGGCCGTCCCCGCCCCGGTCGGGGCGCTCGTACAGCCGGGTGCGGGACAGGTGACCGGCTCCGGCGATCAGCTGCCGGCTGACCAGGAAGGGCAGGATCAGCCGGTAGTAGCGGTTGATGTCGACCGACCGGTCGACCAGGTAGTTCTCGTGGCAGCCGTACGAATTGCCGGCCGAGTCGACGTTGTTCTTGAACAGGAAGATCTCGACCGGCGTGCCGTCCTGGGCGAGCTGGTCGGTCGCCAGCCGGCGCAGGTCCTCGACCAGCCGGTTGCCGACCGCGTCGTGGGCGACCAGGTCGTACAGGTCGTCGCACTCGGCGGTCGCGTACTCGGGGTGCGAGCCGACGTCCAGGTAGATCCGCGAACCGTTGCCGAGGAAGACGTTGCTCGAGCGCCCCCAGGCGATCATGCCGCGGAACATCTGCCGGGCGATCTCCTCGGGTCCGACGGATCGCTGGCCGCGCGGCCTGCTGGTCAGCCCGTACTCGGTCTCCAGTCCGTAGATCCGCCTGCTGCGCGCCGTACCGGTCGTTGCCTGGCCGTGCTCCATGGTCACATCCCGACCAGGTCGAGCAGCTTCCCCAGTTCCTCACCGGTCAGGTCACGCATCTCGCCCGGCTGCAGCCGGCCCAGCCGCACCGGCCCGATCGCGATCCGGGTCAGCTTCTGCACCGGGTGGCCGAAGGCCTCCATCATGCGGCGCACCACGCGGTTGCGTCCCTCGTGGAGGGTGATCTGCAGCAGGGTCGCGTCGGCCATGGTCTGCATCACCTTGACCTTGTCGGGACGGACCGGGCCGTCCTCCAGCGTGATGCCCTTCTGGATCCGCTTCAGGGTGTGCGGCGTCACGTGGCCGAGGACCTGCGCGACGTACGTCTTGGGCACCTCGTACGAGGGGTGGGCCAGGCGGTGGGCGAACTCACCGTCGTTGGTCAGGATGATCAGGCCCTCGGTCTCGGTGTCGAGGCGGCCGACGTGGAACAGGCGGACGTTGCGGCGGTCGATGTAGTCGGTCAGGTCCTCGCGACCCTCCTGGTCCTCCATCGAGGAGACGACGCCGCGCGGCTTGTTGAGCACGGTGTACATGTGCCGGCGGGCGGTCGGGATCCGCGAGCCGTCGACCCTGATCTCGTCGGTCTCCGGATCGACCCGGCGCCCCTGCTCGGTCACGACCCGGCCGTTCACCTCGACACGCCCGTCGGCGATCAACTCCTCGCTGGCCCGGCGGGACGCGATGCCGGCCTGCGCGAGGACCTTCTGCAGGCGGATGCCCTCGGTCTGGTCTTCGGTCTCGCTCATCGGACTCCTCAGGGTTGTACGGTGCTCACGCGCAAGGTGCTCGGTCGCACGCTTGTCGGTGGCACGGTTGTCGGTGGCACTGGTTTCAGTGGCAGGGTTGTGGGGTGGCACTGGTCTCAGTGGCACGGGTATCGGCGGGCAGGACTGTCGGGCGTGCGGGGCGGCCAGGCCTCGCTGCGCCTCGCGAACCCGGCGGCGAGGGACGAGCGCCACCACCGACGTGGGGCGCAGGTCCACCCCCGTGGTGTCCTGCTCGAACGTGGAGAGGGGCTGCAACAGGAGGCCGATGGGCCCCTCGAGGTTCTCCGGCCTGGGGTGGAATATCTCGGGACCCGGCGCTCACTTCTTCCGGAGCCGCTGCACCAACTGGCTGTCGGTGCCGTGCTGGCGCAGGTCGTCGAGCGCCATCGCCACCGCAGCGCGGACGATCCGGCCGCGGTCCACGGACAGGCCGCGCTCTCCGCGCAGCTCCAGCCGGGCCCGCTCCAGGGCGATCAGCTCGTCGCCGGAGACGTAGACGGTGATCTTCTCGTCGTGGCGGACGCGGCCGGAGGACTCGTGCCCGTTCAGCCCACGCTTCGAACCGGCCTGTTCTGTTGCGTCACCCAGCGTGACCTGCTGGGCTTCGCCGAGGGATGCCTCGGAGGCGCCCATCGTTGAGGTCGTGGACATGATTCGCTCGACCTCCGGGTCGTCGTCCAGGTGTGTGGGGTGGGCCGGGTCCAGCGAACCGCGGCGGCTTTCATAATCAGACATAGCAATCAGGCGCCAAGACGCGCCAACACTTCTCTTGCGAGGGAACGGTAGGCGGCAGCCCCGGGTGAACTCGACGCGTACGTCGTGATGGGCTCACCTGCGACCGTTGTTTCAGGAAATTTTACCGTACGGCGGATGACCGAGTGGAAGACTTGGTCCCCGAATGCATCGACGACGGTCTGCAGGACCTCACGGGCGTGCAGCGTACGGCTGTCGTACATGGTACCCACGAGTCCGAGGACCTTGAGTCGCGGATTGAGCCGGTCCTGGACCTTGGCGATGGTGTCGGTCAGCAGCGCCACTCCCCGCAGGGCGAAGAACTCGCACTCCAGCGGGATCACCACACTGTCGGCGGCGGTCAGGGCGTTGACGGTGAGCAGCCCGAGCGAGGGGGCGCAGTCGACCAGGATCACGTCGTAGCGGTCGCGCAACGACTCGAGCACCCGGCTGAGGGTGAGCTCGCGGGCGACCTCCGAGACCAGCTGGATCTCCGCCGCCGAGAGGTCGATGTTGCTGGGCAGGATGTCCATGCCCTCGACCGGGGAGCCGGCGATCACGTCGTCGACATCCACACCCTTGCCGAGCAGCAGGTTGTAGATGCTCAGCTCCAGCGTGTGCGGGTTGACGCCGAGCCCGACCGACAGCGACCCCTGCGGGTCGAGGTCGACCAGCAGGACCTTGCGGCCGGTCTCGACCAGTGCGGCGCCGAGGTTGATGGTCGTCGTGGTCTTGCCCACGCCGCCCTTCTGGTTGCACATGGCGATGATCTCGGCGCGCTTGCGGCCCGGAGCCGGCGGTGCGGGCTCGGGCAGGACGGGCCAGGGGCGTCCCGTCGGGCCGATGTCTTGCGCCTCGGCGACCGAGTCGTCGGGGTCGAACAGTGCGGTCGAGCCGTCTGAACGTGCTGCACCGGACTGGTCCACAGAACCCTCCCTTGATCAATTGTCGCCATCCTAGCCGCACCCGGCAGCCGGCCGCCTCTGGGCAGCAAACGACAAGTGTAGCCCTAACGTGCGCGCGGATGCGCCTCCGCATAGACCTCGCGCAGGTGGTCGACCGTGACGAGGGTGTAGATCTGCGTCGTGGTCACCGAGGCGTGGCCGAGCAACTCCTGGACGACCCGGACGTCGGCTCCCCCGTCCAGCAGGTGCGTGGCGTACGAGTGACGCAGCGTGTGCGGGGAGATCTCGACGTCCAGACCGGCGGCCTCGGCGGCCCGGCGGACGACCTCCCACGCCGTCTGCCGGGACAGGCGAGCTCCGCGGGTGTTCAGGAACAGCGCGGGGGTCCCGGCACTGCGAGCAGCGATGCCGGGCCGTCCGCGGACCAGCCAGGCCTCGAGCGCGTCCGCGGCGTACGAGCCGAGCGGGACGAGGCGCTCCTTGGACCCCTTGCCGAGCAGCCGGATCGCCCGTGGCTGGTCGGCCGGTGCCCGCAGGGTCCGGCCCACGTCGTCGACGTCGAGCCGGACGACCTCGGAGATGCGCGCACCGGTGCCGTAGAGCAGCTCCAGCAGGGCCGCATCGCGCAGCCCAACCGGGGTGTCGCGATCAGGGGCGCCGAGCAGCGCCTCGACCTGGTCCACTGCCAGCGCCTTGGGCAGGTGGCGGCCGGTGGAGGGGGGACGTACGTCGGCGGCCGGGTCCGTCGGGGTCAGGCCCTCCCGGGCGATGAACCGGTGGAAGGACCGGACGGCCACGACGGCCCGGGCGACCGAGGACGCGGCCAGTGGCCGGTGCGTGGCGTCGCCCTCGGACAGGTGGGCGGCGAATCCGCCGACGAGGGCCGGGGTGATCCCCGCGATCGCCGTGATGCCCTCACGTTCGAGGTAGTCCCGGTAGCGGTCCAGGTCGCGGCGATAGTTGGACAGGGTGTTGCCGGACAGTCCGCGCTCGACACCCAGGTGCGCCAGGTAGGTGGCGCAGAGGTCCTCCAGGGGGGTCACCGGTCCATCGGCGCACGGGCGAGGAACTCGGCCCGCAGCAGCCGGGCCGGCCACGGCGCGTCGGCCGGTCGCAGGTTCTCCCAGCCCCGGGGCCGGGAGGCTGCTGCCGCCATCGCACCGGCGACGAGTACCGGATTCTGCAGCCGGCCCTCCAGTACGGCGGTCACCACGTCGTCCAGGGTGGCCAGGACGATGTCCATCTCGGCCTCCTCCCCCTCGGCGACGAAGCCCTCGGGGCGGTCGACGGCACTGAGGCCGCGGGCCAGGTAGATGCGCACCGACTCCTGGCTGGCGCCGGGTGAGGTGAACATGTCGACCAGGACCCGCCAGTCGGCGGCGGCCAGGCCGACCTCCTCGGCCAGCTCGCGCTGGGCCGCGACCACGTGGTCCTCCCCGTCCAGGTCCAGCAGTCCGGCCGGGGGTTCCACCAGCCGCAGCCCCGAGGGGTGTCGGTACTGGCGGACCAGGACGACCCGGTCGTCCTGGTCCAGGACGATCACCCCGACCGCGCCGGGATGGCGGATCCACTCCCGGCGGAGCTCGGCTCCGCCCGGGTCGACGACCTGGTCGCGGACCAGGTCGAAGACGGCGCCCTCGCCCACCAGGCGGCGGGACGCCACCGGCCACGCCATCGGGACGTCGCTGAGCTCGTCACCGCTCAGCACGATGGGCGGGTGCACGTCAGACCTCGTCGACGGGCAGCCGGTCGCTGTCCCGTCGGGCCAGCGCAGCCGCGATGAGCCCGGCGAAGAGCGGGTGCGGACGCGTCGGACGCGACTTGAACTCCGGGTGCGCCTGGGTGGCGACGAAGTACGGGTGCACGTCCTGCGGCAGCTCGATGAACTCGACCAGGTGGTGGTCCGGGGAGGTGCCGCTGACCACCAAGCCGGCCTGCTCCAGCTGGGATCGGTACGTGTTGTTGACCTCGTAGCGGTGGCGGTGGCGCTCGGTGACGTGCACCGAGCCGTACAGGCCGGCGACGACCGAGTCGCGCTCCAGCGTCGCCTCGTACGAGCCCAGCCGCATCGAACCGCCCAAATCGCCCTCACCGGACACGATCGCCTCCTGCTCGGCCATCGTGGCGATCACGGGGTGCTCGGCACCCGGATTGAACTCCGAGGAGTCTGCACCCTCGATGCCGGCCATGTCCCGGGCGACCTCGATCACCATCACCTGCAGACCCAGGCACAGGCCGAGGATCGGGATGCGCTTCTCGCGGGCGAAGCGGACCGCTCCGATTTTGCCCTCGACGCCACGGATGCCGAATCCACCGGGGATGCAGATCCCGTCGACGTCGCCGAGCTGCTCGGCGGCACCCTCGGCCGTCTCGCACGAGTCGGAGGCGACCCAGCGGATCTTCACCCGGGCCCAGTTGGCGAACCCACCGGCGCGCAGCGCCTCGGTGACCGACAGGTAGGCGTCGGGCAGGTCGATGTACTTGCCGACCAGTGCGATGGTGACCTCGTTGCGCGGCTGGTGCACGCGGTCGAGCAGGTCGTGCCACTTCGTCCAGTCGACGTCCCGGAAGGGCAGGTTGAGGCGGCGGACGACGTACACGTCCAGGCCCTCGTCGTAGAGGACCTTGGGGATGTCGTAGATGGAGGGGGCATCGGGGCAGGAGACCACGGCCTCGTCCTCGACGTCGCAGAACAGCGCGATCTTGTGCTTGACGCCGCCGGGGATGTCACGGTCGGACCGGCACACGATGGCATCGGGCTGGATGCCGCCCTGGCGCAGGGCTGCGACGGAGTGCTGGGTCGGCTTGGTCTTCAGTTCCCCGGAAGGGCCCAGGTAGGGGACGAGCGAGACGTGCAGGAAGAACGAGTTGTTCCGGCCGACCTCACGACGGACCTGGCGGGCCGCCTCGAGGAAGGGCAGCGACTCGATGTCGCCGACGGTTCCACCGATCTCGTGGATCACCACGTCGACGTCGTCCCCGCCCATGCGGAGCATCTCGTCCTTGATCTCGTTGGTGATGTGCGGGATGACCTGCACGGTGTCGCCCAGGTACTCGCCCCGCCGCTCCTTGGCGATCACCGAGGAGTAGACCTTGCCGGTCGTCACGTTCGCGTCGGCGATCAGGTTCCGGTCCAGGAAGCGCTCGTAGTGGCCGATGTCCAGGTCGGTCTCGGCGCCGTCCTCGGTGACGAAGACCTCACCGTGCTGGAACGGGTTCATCGTGCCGGGATCCACGTTGATGTACGGGTCCAGCTTCTGCATCGTGACACGCAGGCCGCGGGCAACCAGGAGGCTGCCGAGGCTGGAGGCCGTCAGGCCCTTCCCCAGTGAGGAGGCGACACCTCCGGTGACGAAGATGTGCTTGGTGTCAACTGGATGCTGGTTTAGATTCGCGTGGCCCACGGACCTCCACCCTATCCCTTTCGGGGGTGTCAGGCCAGCGGGCCGGACTCGGTCGCGACGGCGAGGAGTTCCTCCGCGTGGGCGAGGGCACTGTCGGTCGTGTCGATGCCGGCCATCATCCGGGCCAGCTCGCCCGCGCGGTCGCCCGCCGCGACCTCGCGTACGCCACTGGTGGTGATCCTGCCGTCGGAGGACTTCACCACGACGAAGTGCCGGTCCGCGAAGGCCGCGACCTGTGCCAGGTGGGTGACCACGATGACCTGCGAGGTCGCCGCCAGCCGCTTGAGGCGCCGCCCGATCTCCACGGCAACGGCACCGCCGACACCGGAGTCGACCTCGTCGAAGACCAGCGTGCGATCGGGGTGGTCGCCGACGGTGACCTCCAGCGCGAGTCGCACCCGGGACAGCTCGCCGCCGGAGGCGACCTTGCCCAGCGGACCGGGGTCCGCACCGGGATTGGCGGCGAAGAGGAACTCGATCGTCTCGGCCCCCCACGGGCCGGGCTCGACCGGCGCCAGGTCGACGATGAGCCGCGCGTGCGGCATCGCCAGGGCCGCGAGCTCGCGCCCCACGGACTCCTCCAGCCGTCGGGCCGCCGACGTACGCGCAGCCCCCAGCTCGCCCGCCAAGGCCTCCAGGCGGGAGCGGAGCTGGTCCACCTGCACGGTGAGGGAGTCGATCCGGTCGTCTGTGCCGACCAGTTCGTCGAGGCGGGACCGCGAGGCCTCCGCCCAGGTCACGACCTCCTCGGCCGTGTCGCCGTACTTGCGGAACAGCTCGGAGAGTGCGGCGCGGCGGCCGGCGATCTCCTCCAGCCGGCCGGGGTCGGCCTCCAGGTCGGAAAGGTAGCTGGCCAGGTCGCCGCCCAGGTCTCCCAGCTGGAAGACGAGCTCGGCGGCCCGCCGGGCCAGTTCGGCGGCGCGGCTGTCGGCATCGGCGATCGCCTCGAGGGCATGGCGGGCGACGCCGACGAGCGAGACCGCCCCCGGGGAGGTGTCGAAGTCGACGTCGTCACCGTTGACGGCGAGTGCGGCCTTGCCGGCAGCCAGGCGCAGGTCGTCGACGGCCTGGAGTCGCCGGGCCTCGTCGGCCAGCTCGGTGTCCTCCCCGGCCTGCGGGTCGACCGCGGCGATCTCGTCCAGCGCGTGCCGCAGCATGTCGACCTCGCGGGCCCGCTCGCGGGCCATGGCCCGCAGGCTGTCGAGCTCTGTCCCGGCCTCCCGCCACTGCCGCCAGGTGGCGCGGTAGTCCGCCAGCAGCGTGGCCAGCTCCGGCCCACCGAAGCGGTCCAGCATGTCACGCTGGGTGTCGGGACGGGCCAGGCGGATCTGGCCGGACTGGCCGTGGATGGTGATCAGCTCCTCGCTCAGCGAACTCAGCGAGGCGACGGGCATCTGGGCGCCGCCCACGTACGCCCGGGAGCGTCCGGCCGCGCCGATGGAGCGGGCCAGCACCAGCTCGGGGTCGTCGTCGGGGTCGTCGAGGGTGCCGCCGAGCTCCTCGACCCGGGCCAGGATGTCGTCGTCGAGGCGGCCGAAGCGGCCCTCGACCCGGGCCGTGCGCTCGGTGCCGGACGCGTCCCGCCGGACCAGGCCCCGGTCGGCCCGCTGTCCCAGCAACAGGCCCAGGCCGGTGACGATCATCGTCTTGCCGGCCCCTGTCTCGCCGGTGACGGCGGTGAAGCCGGGGGCGAGGTCCAGGGAAGCCTCGGCGATCACACCGAGGTCGACGATCCGCAATTGGCTGATCATGCGCCGCGGCTCTCCGCCGCGCCCCGCCAGCCCTGGATGCTCAGGCCGAACTTGCGGACGAGTCGGCCGGTGAAGTCGTCGGGGGCGATCCGGGCGAGCTGCAGGCGGTGGGCCCCGCGGGTCACCTCGAGCACGTTGCCGGGCTGCAGGTCGAAGGAGCGTCGTCCGTCCAGCCAGACCACCGCGGTGTTCTGCTCGGCCTCGACCACCTGCACGTTGACGTGCGCGTCGGCGGGCACGACGACCGGCCGGTTGAACAGGGCGTGGGCGCTGAGCGGCACGATCAGCATGGCGTCGACCCCCGGCCAGGTGACCGGGCCGCCGGCGGAGAAGGAGTAGGCGGTGGAGCCGGTCGGCGTGGCGACCAGGATGCCGTCACAGCCCCAGCGCGACAGCGGCTGGTCGTTGACGGCGACAACGGCCTCCAGCATCCGCTGGCGGGAGGCCTTCTCCAGCGAGGCCTCGTTCACCGCGAACGACTCCCACAGCACGTCACCGCCGGGGCCGGACAGGACACGCACCCGTACGGTCAGTCGGGTCTCGGTGTGGTACGACCGCTTGCTGACCGCGGAGACGACCTGGTCGATCTGGGACGACTCGGCCTCGGCCAGGAAGCCGACGTGTCCCAGGTTGACACCGAGGATCGGCAGGTCGACGCTCAGCGCCCATTCGACGCCGCGCAGGATGGTTCCGTCACCACCGAAGACCACCACGAGCTCGCACCCGTTCGTGCCCTCCGAGTCGAGCAGGTCGGTCTGCAGGCCCGCGCCGGTCAGGGCGGAGTCCATCTCCGCCGCATCGGCCTGCGGGAGCACACAGGTCACGTCCCGGGCGGAGACGGCGTGGATGAACTGCGCGGCCGCCTGCACCGCCTCGGGCCGATGGGTGTGGGTGATCACCGCGACCCGCCTGTCCCCCGCCACAATGTTCGGGTCGGTAGCGGTGACGACGTGACCGGTATCTGGCGTGCTCACCCGGCCAGCCTAAGGGGTGCGGGCGACCGATGGTCGCAGGCCGGACCACGCGACGAGCATCGCCACGGCCACTACGATTGCGCAGAACATCGACACGGCGGTCCAGCCACCAGCGCTGAACAGGTACCCGCCGACCCAGCCCAGCACCGAGGAACCGGCGTAGTAGAAGAAGTTGTACAGGGCCGTCGCCTGGGCGCGCCCCTCCTCCGCCATGATGCCGGCGAGGGCCGAGGCGATCGCGTGGCCGGCGAAGAACCCCGCGGTCAGGACGACCAGACCGACGATGATGACGGCGACGTCGACCACCCAGGTGAGGGCGAGTCCGGTCAGCATCAGCGTGCCGGCCCCCAGGAGGACGGTGCGGCGTCCGAAGCGTACGGCAGACCTCGTCGCGCGGCTGGACGACCAGGTGCCGGCCAGGTAGGACAGGAAGAGCAGCGAGGTGACGGTCGGCGAGAGGGCGAACGGCGGACGTTCCAGTCGGAACCCCAGGTAGTTGTAGATGGTGACGAAGGCCCCCATCAGGCAGAAGGCCTGGACGAAGACCGTCCTCATGCCGGGGTTGCGCAGGTGTGCGAGGGCGAGGCGTGAGACCTGCACCAGGGACGTACGCCGCGGGGTGAACCGGCGAGGCGGTGGCACGAGGACGGCGAACAGGACCCCGGCGACCGCGCTGAGCGCTATCACCGAGCCGACGCCGACACGCCACGAACCGGTCAGGTCGGTGAGGGGTCCGGAGAGGAGCCGGCCGGACAGACCGCCCAGCGAGGTCCCGGAGATGTACAGCCCGGTGGCGGCGGCCATGGAGGCGGCATGCGTCTCCTCGGTGATGTACGCGACCGCGACGCCTGCGACGCCACCGAGGCCGGCGCCCTCCACGAACCGCAGGGCCACCATGACGGGGAAGCTGGCGACGAACGTGAAGGCGGCGCCGGCGAGTGTCGCCACTATGATGGCGAGCAGCATCGTACGGACCCTGCCCCACCGGTCCGCCAACCAGGACCACCACAGGACCGACATGGCGAGACCGCCGGTGGCCGCGGAGACGAGGAGTGCTGCCTGGGCCGGTGGGACCGACAGGCCCGCGCTGATCGCCGGCAGGACGGCCTGGGGCGCGTAGAGCTGGGCGAACGTGGCCACTCCGGCGCAGAACATCGCGGTCAGCAGGCGCGTGAAAGCAGGCGTGCCGCGGCGGTGGCCCTGCCAGGTCGCGTCGTGTCGGCCTTCCCCGCCGGGCCGGTCCCCTGGGCTCACCGCCCGTTCCGGGCCAGGCGTAGGAAGTACTCGATGTTCCCGGCAGGTCCGGGAAGGCGACTGGCGGCACTTCCCGTCACCTCCCAGCCGAGGTCCCGTGCGGCTGCGGCGACGTGTTCGACGGCGGCCAGCCGGGCAGGTTCGTCCCGGACCACGCCCTTCTTGTCGAGTCCCTGCCTTCCGACCTCGAACTGCGGCTTGACCATGAGCAGAGCGTACGCGTGCGGGCCGGCCACAGCCGTGATGGCCGGGAGCAGGTGCGTCAGCGAGATGAACGAGACGTCGGCGACGACGAGGTCGACCGGGAGCCCGTCCAGGTCTCCCCGGTTCAGTTCCTTGGCGTTGAGGCCCTCTCGTACGTGGACGCGCGGATCGGCACGCAAGGACTCGTCGAGCTGGTCGTGCCCCACGTCGACGCAGTACACCTCCTGGATGCCGTGGGCCAGCAGCACCTGGGTGAAGCCGCCGGTCGAGGACCCCACGTCGAGACCGCGGCCGGCCACCGGGACCGGCAGGTCCTCCAGGGCGCCGAGCAGTTTGTGCGCGGCACGTCCGACCCACTCCTCGCCATCGACGTCGAACTCGCCACAGGGGTCGACGTCGGTGGCCGGACGCGTCACGACCCGGCCGGCCACCCGGACCCGGCCGGCCTTGATCAGCTCCTGGGCGTGGCTGCGGGACCGGGCGAGGGCCAGTTCGGCCAGTACCCGATCGAGTCTCACCGCGATGTTCCGGCCAGCGATGCGCCTGGCCGCGATATTCCGGCCAGCGGTCGATCAGCCAGGGCGACCAAGGCGCCGTCGATCTCCGGAAGTCCGGGGGCCAGCGGCAGCAACTCGTCCTCGTTCACCTGGCGAGCTCCCCCGCCACCGCCTCCAGTACCTGTCCGGGGTCGGCGACCCCACCGGCGTCACGTACGTCCCACACCAGCCGGGCGGTGGCCCAGACCAGGTCCATCGCGTCGCCGGGGGCGTCGATCCGGACCCTGCCGTCCTCGAGGTGTACGGAGGCGTCGCCACAGCGGGCGCGCCCATCGGACAGGCTGACCGTACGCACCGGCGCCAGCAGGTCACGCAGGTCCCGCCCGACGTGGTCGGGGCGCTGCGAGGGCACGGCGTCGAACAGCTCCGGCGCTCGGTGGGAGCCGGTGAACACCAGCATGGTGTCCAAGCCGGAATTGATTCCGCCGGCGATGTCGGTGTCCAGCCGGTCGCCGACGAAGATCGGTCGCTCCGCGCCCAGCCGAGCGGTTGCCGCCAGCATCAGCGGCTTGTCGGGCTTGCCGGCGGCTCGCGGTTCCCCACCGACAACCAGCCGGACCGCCGCGATCTGCGCACCGGCGCCGGGCTCGAGGCCACGGTCGGTGGGCCGGGACGGGTCGAGGTTCGTCGCGAACCAGCGGGCCCCGCGCTGGACGGCCAGGGCCGCCTCCGTCAGGGTCGGCCAGCCGAGCTCGGGGAAGTAGCCCTGGATGACCGCATCGGGGTGGTCATCGGCGCTCAGGGCAACGGCGAACCCGGCATCGCGAACCTGCTCGACCAGCGCCGGCGACCCGCACACCAGCACCGAGGCGCCTGCAGGCAGCTCCTGGGTGAGCATCAGCACGCCGGCCTGGCCGGCAGTGACGACCTCCTGGTCCGTGCACGGGATGCCGAGGGCGTTCAGGTGGTCCACCACGGCCTGCGGTGCGCGCGCCGCATTGTTGGTGACGAAGCCGACCGGAACGTTGCGGTCACGCAGGCGGGCAATGCCCTCGGCCGCGCCGGGCACCGGCTCCGGACCGAGGTACACGACCCCGTCGAGATCGAACAGCACCGCGTCATAACCGGCGACGACCTCAGTCATTGCGTTCCTTCTCCTCTGCTTCCGCGCTGTCGTCGGCCTCCCCGGCCTCGTTGAGCAGCGCTTCCTGGCCCTCGGGAACGACCTCAGAAGTCACGACCTCAGGAGTCAGGCCTTCTGTGTCGTCCTCGTGAGGCTGATCGTGGTCCTCGCCATCCTCATCAGCGGGCTCGTCGTCCACACTGGGCTCGGAATCCTCGTCCTCATCAGACTCGTCCTCATCAGACTCGTCCTCATCAGACTCGTCCTCATCATCGAAGTCGAACACGAAGTCGACGCCGTCGAGCAACTCGATCTGGTCCTCGGCATCCAGTTCGCGCGCCACGTCCAGACCATCGGCGGTGACGAACCACTCGCGTGCCGCCTCCTCCTGGCCATTGCGCAACAGCATCGCGGCGTACGAGTAGGCCAACCTCGCATGGGCCTCATGAGGGATGTCACGGCCAGCATGGCCCAACGCGACCTTCAGGATCCGCAGGCCTTCCTTCGCCTGCTTCAGATCCTCGCGAGCGCCAGCCTCGATGATCACCAGTTCGACGCGCGTCCGCTGGGTCATGTCGACCAGCTTGGCCTCCTTGACGAGTCGCAGTGCCTCCTCCGGCCGCCCGAGAGCGCGCTCGCAGTCCGCCATCACCGGAAGATAGGCGCTGTCCCCTGTCATCCGCCGCAGGGCCCGGTACTCGTTCAACGCAATGGCGTATTCGTCCGCGGCGTACGCGGTCTCGGCCAAGGCCTCGCGAACCAGGGGGAGCCGTGAGCCGCGACGCTTCGCCGCCTGGGCGTGCCGAAGCGCCAGAGCCGGATCGGTGTCGACCAGATCACCGGCAGCGACCAAGTGCTTGCTGACGAACTCAGCGCCCTCCGGGGAGAGGCTCCGGAGCTCGGCGCGCACTTCCCGTGGCAGACGGCTCGGATCGGCGTCCTGGGGCACCGGCGGTTCGTCCTCGGCCCTGGCCAGACCGGGCGGCAACGGCTCCCGCTCCCGATCGCTGCGCGGGCCGCGCCCCTGGCGCTGGTCCCGGTCGTCCCGCCAGCTACGGCCAGCGCCACCGCTGTCACGGCCACCCTCGGGGCGCGCTCCCTGTCGCATCTGCCCACCATGGGTGCTGCCACCACGTCGCATGTCATCGGGACGGCGAGCCCCCTGTCCGCGGGGACCCCCGGTGAAGCCGCCAGAACGCTCTGATCCGCCCCGATCGCTCTCACGGCGGGGGGAACGGTCGCCCTCGGGGCGATCCCAGCCGCCCTCATTGCGCTGGCCGGAGGTGCGGTTGTCGGCCTGCCGGTAGGGCCGGTCGCCGCCGCTGCGGGAACCACGGCCCTCATCCGAGGGACGCCCCCCGCGGGCAGGTCCGCCGGGCCGCTGTCCCCTGTCGTCGTCGCGCTCACGCCATGGGCGATCTCCACCTGTGCTCGAGCCCCGGTAGTCATCAGAAGGTCGACCGCCACGGTTGTCACCCTGGCGATAGGGACGGTCACCGCCGCTGCGGGAACCGCGACCCGCATCGTACGAGCGCCCACCTCGGTCGTCCTGTCCCCACGGGCGGTCCCCGCCAGTCCTGGAACCCCGGGAATCGTCAGAAGGTCGACCGCCACGGCCGTCCGCCGGTCGGTAGGGCAGGTCGCCGCCGCTGCGGGGCCCACGAGCGTCGTCAGGGGTGCGCGAGCCCCGACCAGGGGCGTCCGAACGCTGTCCCCGGCTGTCATCACGATCGCGCCACGGGCGGTCTCCGCCGCTGGGTCGATCTCCGCTACTACGGGAATTACGCGGACCGTCAGAAGCACGGCTGCCACGGTTGGGGCCACGGGACTCGTCACGGTCACGCCACGGGCGCTCTCCGCCGCTGCGGGGACCGCGACCCTCCTCAGAGGGTCGTCCACCGCGGGCGGGTCCACCGGAACGGTCTCCCCGGCTGTCGTCGCGATCGCGCCAGGGACGGTCTGCGCCGCTGCGGGGACCGCGACCCTCCTCAGAGGGTCGTCCACCGCGGGCGGGTCCGCCCGATCGGTCTCCCCGGCTGTCGTCGCGGTCACGCCAGGGACGACTCCCTTCGCCTCGCGGACCGCGGCCTTCGCCTTCGCTGCGCGGACCCCGGCCCTGGCCTTCGGGTCGTGAGCTGTTCCAACGGCCACCGCCCTGGGCGCCTCGATCGCCGCGACCCTCGCCACCGGGGCGACCTCCGCGGCCTCCTGGGCGATCCTGCCCACCTCGGCCGGGACCGTCGTGACGCCCGGTGTTGTCGTCGCCCATGGCGAGTCCTTTCGATCCGCAAAAATCCCTGTAAACGCAGCTGAGGCCGGCACCTAACGGTACCGGCCTCCAGCCGTTCCACCAACGAGATGGTGGTGTGTTGTCCGGCGACGTCCTAGTCTCCCACACACTCCCGTGTGCAGTACCATCGGCGCTGAAGGGCTTGACTTCCGGGTTCGGAATGTGACCGGGTATTTCCCCTTCGCCATGATCACCGTAACACTGTCGAAACAGCACTCTATTCAACTGTCCCCACCCCGCCGGCCCCCGTAAAGGGGGAACAACAGGTGGGTGTCAGGACCCGGTGCTTGTGTTCCGGGAACAACATAGTGGACGCGAACATCTTGCGCAGAAAACTCTTATAAGCGTGATGGTTTGTGTTAAGCCCTCGGCCTATTAGTATCGGTCAGCTCCACACCTTTC